>CAVUWE010000001.1:0-452794 GCA_963745145.1 Vulcanimicrobiota bacterium
GGTGGCTTCACCGGCTTGCGGGCGGCGACGTGATAGCGGGGTTTGCGCTAACCGAGTCCGACGCCGGATCCGATGCGGCCGCCATTCGCGCGACGGCGAAGCGCACGCCGGCGGGATATGCGCTCCAGGGCCGCAAGCAGTGGTGCACCAGCGGCAGCTATGCCGGCGTGATCATGGGAATGTTCCGCACCGGCGGCGCGGGTGCTCGGGGCGTGAGCGCCTTTCTCGTCGAGACCGATCTTCCGGGGATAGCCGTCGAAAGGGTGACGGAGAAACTCGGCATCCACACGAGCAACACGTGCGACTTGGCGTTCGACGGCGTCGAAGTCGGCGTTGAGGCGCTGTTGGGCGAGGAAGGCGAAGGCTTCGGCAACGCCATGACCGCGTTGACGGCGGGTCGCATCGGCATCGCGGCCCAAGCCATCGGAATACTGGCCGCGTGTCTCGACGAATCGGTGGCGTTCGCAAAGGAGCGCAACGCGTTCGGCAAGCCGATCGGCGCTTTCGAAGCGGTCTCTTTCAAGATCGCGCAGATGGCGACGGATCTCGATGCGGCGCGTCTGCTCAACTATCGCGCCGCGGCAGTGGCCGACGCCGGCGGTGACTTCCGGCTCGCTGCGAGCAAGGCAAAACTCTTCGCTTCGACCGCGGCGCGGAAACACGCGGCCGAAGCGGTGCAGATCCACGGCGGCTACGGCTACACGAATGAGTTTCCCGTCGAGCGGCATTACCGCGACGCGAAGATCACGGAGATCTACGAAGGCACGTCGGAAATCCAGCAGCTCATCATCGCCCGCTCGCTCTTGGGAAGACTCGAATAGATCGTCGGCGCGGTAGAGCCGCCCCAGCGGTGCTCTTTCGCGAAATGCGACAGAGATAGCAAGGAGCGCCGCCGCACGGTGAGCGAACGTGTGGGGCCGCTATGAATCTCATGGAGTACCAGGGCAAGGAGCTCTTCAGGCGCTCCGGCATCGTCGTGCCGCGCGGGCACTACGCGCACACGCCGCAGGCGGTCGCGGAGTTCCTCAGCGAGTCGCCGGACGGATGGGTCGTCAAGGCGCAAGTACTGATGGGAGGCCGCGGCAAGGCGGGCAAGATCAAGATGGCGACCGGGGCGACGGAGGGACGCAGCGTCGCCGAGGATATTCTTGCGACGCCGATGCCTCCGAATCGCCAGAATCCGCACGGCGAGCCGATCAAGTCGCTGCTCGTCGAGGAACGGCTGGAAATCGAGAAGGAAGCCTACTGCGCGATCACGATCGACCGCGCGGCGCGCCGGCCGGTGTTCGTCGTCAGCCGCTTCGGTGGCATGGAGATCGAGGAGGTCGCCGAGCATCATCCGGAGTCGATCGCGAAATTTTACGTCGACGTTGCGATCGGATACTCGCCGTTCATCGGCCGCGAACTGGCGTTTGCGGCGCAGCTCGATCCGGGCTACCGTAAGCAATTCCCCGCCATCGCGGGCGCGATGTACGACGTGTTCTTCCGTTACGGCGCGAAGCTGGTCGAGATCAATCCCCTCGCGCTGACTTCGGACGGGCGCGTCATCGCGTCGGACGCAAAAATCGAGCTCGACGACGACGCGCTCTTTCGCAACCCGGAGTTCGCCGAGTGGCGCATGGCGCTGCCGCTCGACGAAGACGAGCTGCTGGCGGCGCGCGCCGGCATCGGCATCCGCAACTTCCGGCGATTTCCCGGCCGTGTCGGGACGATGGCGAACGGAGCCGGCCTCGCGATGGCGACGATGGACGCGGTGACCAACGCCGGCGGCCAGGTCGCCGACTTCTTGGACGTCGGCGGCGGCGCGAACGCCGAACGCGTGCGCAACTGCTACGAGCTGGTGGTGAACAACACGGGCGCGACCGTTTTCTTCGTCAATATCTTCGGCGGTATCACGCGGGGCGACGAGGTCGCCCGCGGCATCGTCTCCGCCATAGCCGAGACGGCCTCGCGCAAGATCCCGCTCGTGATTCGCCTAACCGGCACGAACGAAGAAGAAGGGCGGCGGATCCTCGCCGACGCGGGCATGACCCCGGTCGAAACCATGGACGAAGGCGCGCGCGAAGCAGTGCGCCTGTCGCAGGCGGCATAAACCGTGTCGATTTTTCTAGACAAGAACAGCAGGGTGATCGTGCAGGGCATCACCGGAGCCGAAGGCTCGTATCACACGGACCGGATGTTCAAGTACGGAACGAACCTCGTCGGCGGCGTGACGCCCGGCAAGGGCGGCATGAAACGCCGCAAGGACTGCCGGTCTTCGACACCGTGCGCGAAGCCGTCGACGTGACGGGCGCCACCCACACCTGCATCTTCGTGCCGCCGCCGTTCGCGGCCGACGCGCTCTACGAAGCGCACGACGCGGGCATCACGCTGGCGGTCTGTATCACCGAGGGCGTGCCGGTCAACGACACCCTGAAGGTCGTCGGAACGACGCCGGGCATGCGGATCATCGGCCCCAACTGTCCGGGCCTCGTGTCCCCCGGAAAGGCGCTCGTAGGCATCATGCCGGGGCACGTTTTCCTGGAAGGGAGCATCGGCGTGATCTCTCGCTCCGGCACGCTCACCTACGAGGTCGTCGACCTGCTGACCCGCGCGGGGCTGGGCCAGTCGACCTGCATCGGGGTGGGCGGAGACCCGATCATCGGCACGACGTTCGTCGAGTGCCTGCGCGAGTTTAAGAACGACCCCGCGACCCGCGCCCTGGTCATCTGCGGCGAGATCGGCGGGTCCGACGAGGAGGAGGCCGCCGCGTTCGTGGCCGAGCACATGCCCGAGACGCCGGTCGTGGCCTTCATCGGGGGCCGGAACGCCCCGCCGGGCAAATCCCTAGGGCACGCGGGAGCGATCATTTCCGGCAAATTCGGCACCCCCGAGAGCAAGGTGGCGGCGTTTGCGGCCGCCGGAGTCCCGGTGGCGGAGCGGCCGTCCGACATCCCTCGTTTAGTTACCGAGCGGCTAGCCGCTCGCGCCTAGGGCGAGGAAGCGTCAACGGGGATATTCCGCGTTAAGGCTTCCTAAAGGAACCAACCCGTTCCTGAGCAAACCCCGAGAGCAGTGGGTCATTCTGTGAAGCTCCTGAGGCCACGTGGCTGCGGGTGGTGCAGGGCGACCTGCGTTTTGACAACTCAACATCGATAGAGGGTATACGAACAAATGAGTTCACATCGAACCCTCCGTCATGCGGTCATATCCGCGTTGTTACTTGTGGCGTTCCTGAGCCAGGGAACATGGGCACTGGCAGGCGTCACCGGTAATATCTCGGGTACGGTCAAAGATCCAGGCGGCGCACCGATTGCCGGAGTCCAAGTCCAGGTAGTCGCGCCCTCGGAGACCAGGTCCGCAACGACGGATGCGGGAGGTCACTTCGTCATCCTCTCGCTTGCCCCGGATACCTATACGGTCAACCTGGCCAAGGATGGGTATCAAAGTATCTCGTTCCCAGGCGTCACGGTCTTCGCCGACCAGTCGAACACGCTGGGCTATACGATGACCAAGGCGCTCAAACTGATTGCGCACGTCACGTCGAGTTCGGGCGCTTCGCTGGTGAAATCCGGCGTCGGCAGCGACCTCTACAGCGTCAACTCCGCACAGGCGGCCGCAGCGGCGGCGCTGGGCGGAGGCGGTAACCTCAACAACGCTTACTCGGCGATGGCGTCGGTCCCCGGCGTGCAGACGTCGATGGGCGGCATGGGCTGGGATTTCAACGCCGCGTACGTTCGCGGCCAGAACTCGTACTACACCGGGTTTGAGTACGACGGTATCCCAATCAACCGCGCCTTCGATAACTACAACTCCGGAACCGAGTCGAGCCTCGGCTTGCAAGAGCTGCAGGTCTACACCGGCGGCGGTCCGTTTTCGGTCGCCACCTCCGGTACGGCCGGCTTCATCAACCAAGTCATCAAGACCGGCACGTTCCCTGGGTTCGCGACCGCGAACCTCGGGATTGCGACGCCGAACTATTACCATCAGGCTCAGGTCGAAATCGGCGGCTCGACGCCCGACCGGACGTTTAGCTACTACATCGGCCTTCTCGGTTACAACCAAACCTATCGCTTCATCGACAACAGCAACGGTGCCGGCTATCAGACACCGGGCGGCATCTTCTCGGGCAACACCGACGGCTTTGCCATCGGCTACGGCTTCGGGAGCAACCAGGTCCTCAACGTCGGCTACACGTGCCTCTTCAGCACGTGCCAAGGCGTGAAGCCGGTCTGTCCGCTCGTCACCGCCAAGAACTTCAGCTTCCCGGACCAGGGCTGCTGGCAGTACTACAGCGGCACCTCGGCCAACCCGTTCATGATCACCGATCGCGAGGACGTGATCAACCTGCACATGGGCATCCCCAAGCACAACGGCCTCCGGGACGACGTGCAGTTCTTGTGGAGCGGATCCGCGCTCAACAACTACGGCTACAGCAGCCTGAACGACATGGGCCCTGGTAACAACCAGCTCATCTACTCGTTCTACGGGACACACGCTCATGCGCCGACATGCGGACCCGAACAAGTCGCGCCGGGTCTGACGGTCAACGGCTGCACGAGCAGCGGGCAGATCCAGTCCTACCTGCAACCCAACCAGTACTTCTTCCAGAAGTTCTACGGAATCTCTGGACCGCTTTCGTGCGCGACCTTCTCGACGGCTTGCGGACCGACGTACGTCGGATATTCCGACGCGGTGACGTATAACGTTCCGTTCGGCACGCCGATCGCGACCAGCCCGACCTCGATCAAACCGCCGGGCGTCTACATGGCGCCGGGCGCGCCGCCCCACGCGTTCAACGGCCCGCTCCCGCTCAATAGCGGCGGCGGCGACGTCAATCAGAACGATGCGGGGATCACGAAGCTGCAGTACACCTACTCGCTCAGCCAGTCGGCCTACCTGCGGCTCTATGGCTACACGTTCTACTCGGACTGGTACCTGAACAGCCCGACGTTCGGTGCGAGCGGCGAGGAGCTGCCGGTTTTCCCGACGGCTGCCGAGTATCAGCTGATCACGCACACCTCGGGTGGCGCGCTCAGCTTCCAGGATCAACTCAACGACCAGAACCTGCTCAGCCTCGACGGAAACTACACGACCGCGGGCGTGATCCGGTTCAACAACTCCACGGCCTACGGCGGCTCGTCGCCGATCGGCTACATGTCGAAGGGAGCGGGCGGCTTCAACTGCTACGATCCCACGAGCGGCGCGTCCCAGATCTGCCTGAGCAGCGGCTACTACGACACCTCGCTCAAGGGCACGACGTCGTCGGGGCAGTACTACAACTGCGCAAAGTCAAACGCGGCCCCGTGCCACGTTGCGCCGACCTGGACGGGCAACTCAATCGGAGGCCCGACGGGCTTCGCGCCTCCGGGAAGCGCGGCCGCGCGGGCCGGCGCAACCTGGGATAGCCTCTGGCAAGGCAACGCCAACGGCTCGTACAACGCGGTGAAGCCGCGATTCACCAACGCCGCTCTGCAAGACCAGTTCCGTCCCAACGACAAGTTCCTGATCAACGCATCCATCAGGTACGACAACTACACCTACGACCTGCCGCAGTCGTTGACGGCGTCAACCTCGTTCTACGCCAACATGACGTCGAACTACACCTGCGTCCTGGCATCGACCAACCAGGTATTGACGGTAGCGCTCGCGCCGGGACAACCGCCGCCGGCCGCCGCTCAGTACGTCAAGGGCGACTGCGATCAGGCCGCCGCCGCGCTCCATCCATCGGGTCCGAAAACCGGTTGGGTCCATCCCAACGGAACGACGCAAGACGGCGTCGCTGCGCCGAACTTCAGCGCGGCCTCGCCGGGATCGTACGCACTCGATTACTGGCAACCGCGGTTCTCGGCGACCTACACGGCAAATCCGAACACGGTGTTCCGCGCCTCGGCCGGCCGCTTCACGCAGCCCCCGATCTCGGCATCGGTTCAGTACCTCGCACTGGCCGGCGACGACCGCTCGGTCTGGAACAACACGATGAACCTCGGGTTCTACTCGCCGTTCCATCCGATTCCGGGAATCTCGTCGGGGCAGTACGACCTGTCCTGGGAACAGCACCTCAAGGGAACGGACATGAGCTTCAAGGTCACGCCGTTCTACACGTGGGTGAACAACTGGCAACAGCAGACCTTCATCGGCTCCGGCTTCGTGACGCAAGTCCCGGTCGGCGTGAACCGAAACCAGGGCGTCGAGTTCCAGTTCAACAAGGGTGACTTCACCCGGAACGGGCTCTCGGGGCTTCTCGCCTTCACGTACACCGACTCGAAGGTCATGTTCGAAAACGTGCCGCTGGTGTCCGGCGGCGTCGTTCCGAACCCGCTGATCGCCCTCAATCAGGCCATCCAGCAGTACAACGGCTTGACCAAGGCCGGCGGCGGAAGCCCCTGCTACCAAGCGCAACAGGCGGTTGCGTGCTCGACGCCCAACGGCAAGATCGCCTCGGGCTTCGACACGATCGCAAACCCGTACTATAACAAGCCGGCGCAGGGACTTCTCGATATGGGCGGCTGGTACAACCCGTACACGACGGCCATCGCCCCGAACCTCAACGGCGCGGTCAACACCTACATCTCGCCGATCACGTCGTCGCTGATCCTCAACTACCGTAAGGACAAGCTGGCGATCACGCCCAGCTTCGCGTTCCAGACCGGCGGCTTCTACGGCGGCCCGCTGGACGTGGAGGGTCAGGACCCGCGTACCTGCATGAACAACTCGGCGACGACCGGCATCACCAAGCTGTCGCCGAAGACCAACCCGCTGCAGTGCAACTACCTAACGCAAACCGCTCCAGGAGCGGGCGCGTTCAGCTACCTCTACGTACCGAATCCGCAGACGGGAACGTTTGCCTTCGGTAACTATCAGCAGCCGAGCCAGATCGTCGGAAATCTTCAGATCTCCTACGACCTGAGCCCGCGCATCAAGCTGACGGTGCTGGGAACCAGCCTCTTCCACGAGTGCTTCGGCGGTACGTCGACGCCGTGGTCAGGGGCAACTCCACCGAGCTACGTCGTCTGCGGTTACGAAGCGGCCGGCGGCTCGCTCAACAGCACGCTCTATCCGGGCAACTTCTACAACGGCACCGGCATCAACGACTTCGCCGCCAACAAGGCGAGGACGCCGGCCGCCTTCCAGCAGAGCTACACCCCGAGCGGGCTCAACAACGGCGCCATCGGGGGTGGCCCCGGACCCATCAACCTCTACTTCAACGCTCAGGTGAAGATCTAACGGCTTCACCCTCCGCGGTAACGTAGAAACGGGAAGCGGGACCCTTCGGGGTCCCGCTTCTTCGCATGTTGAAGGCGTCGCGAGTTCCTTCGAGAAATTTTCTCAATCATGCAGAGATTCTTTCTGCTGTGGGCAGGCGTCCTAACGTGCGCCGGCCTCCTTCCGCTCCCCGCCCTCTCGGACGGCGCCGTCGCGGCGTCGGCCTCCCCCACGCCCCCGCCGCAAATCTATCGAGTCGTCACGACGGCGCTCTGCGCGCGACTGCACGAGCGCGTGCGTCCCGCCGTCGCGATGATTCTGCAGAACGATCAAAAGATCGCCAAGAGCCCGCCGATCTTCAAGAGGTATCAGCGCGGCGCGATGACGGCGCTCGATACGGCCGATCCTCAGTACGGGAGCGCGGCGCCGCAGAACCAGGATTCCATGAACAACACGTCGCCCGAAACCAGCATGGCGCTGCAGCAGATGTCGTATCTCGTGCTGCCGATCGCGCGCAACCTGATCGCGGCTCAAACGCTGCTCGACGACGCGAAGCTCATCGAGCCGACCGGGAATCCGGCGGACGACGCGACGCTGGCGAAGGTCAAGCAGCAGCTGCTCGACACGATCGCCTTTCAGAGCGCATCGCTCGACCTGATCAACGGGTTCGTTCAAACCCAGCAAATGGGCGAGCTGCAGCACGTCGGAGAAGAGTTCATCGGGGCCATCCAGGGCGGCGACATGACGACGCCGACCTTCAAGAATTCGCCGAACCAGTGGCAGGACCCGAACACGCCGGGGCTTCCGCCGAATCCGTACGCATTCGATCCGGCCTTGATCCCGGGCCTCGCCCTCGGCTACAATCCGCTCTCAAAGGTGATGGAAGGCCTGCAATGGCTGCAAACCGAGACGCTGAAACGCGAGGACGTAGCCGGGAAGACCATCGGAGAGGTCGTGGCCCAATGCGGCAAAGAAATTCGATGGGGAGGAATTTAAATATGCCAGTCGTCAGAGTTTTTGGTGCGGTCGTCGCCGCGCTCATCGTCGCACCCAGCATCGCGCGCGCGGACGCCACCACGATGGGAACGCTCATCTATTCCTTTACCTACAGCTCCAAGCAGAGCGTGACGGCGCGCGATTCCTCGAACAACGCCGCGACCTACGGCACGATGCTCCCGGGGCCCGAGCAGCGCGCCGGGGCGGGGACCGGCATCACCGGCGGCAACAACGGCATCAGCCACTACGACGGCGCGCTCGACGACAAAGGAACGATGACGGTCCAGCTCCTCAAACAGCAGCCCGATGGCGCGCTAGTCGTCACGATCAGCGAGGAAGGCCAGAACGTGCGGCGTGCGCCGCCGGCCGAGTGCGTCGTCTACGGCAACACCCACGTCCTCTGCGACCCGAACAAGACCGTCTACACCGAGGAATACACGCTGTTGCGCTTCCTCGGCCGGAATTTCGTCGATCCCAGCGCGCTCGACGCGAACAAGCACTGGCTCATTACGCAGGACAGCGGGGGTCTGAACGTGCAGGCGAGCTACACGATCAACGGCAACGCCAACGGCAAGATGGCGATCAGCGAGACCCGCAGCGTCCGGCCGTCGGGCGGGGGCAGCCTCACCACCGACATCCAGACGAAGATCGGCTACGATTTCGCGCAATCGCTGCCGACGTCGGTCGACGAGTACGTGACACAGCGCCACGACAACGGCGTCGCTGGGAACACCACGACGCTCTACCAGACCACGCTGAACCTCGTCTCCGATACAATCGCGAAGACCTAGTCAAATACGGAGTCCGAACTGGAGGAGAAGAATATGAAACTTATCGGGCTGAACATACTCGTGGTTATCGCTGCGCTCATCGTCGCGCCGAGCGTTGCCCGAGCCGACACTACGGCGGGCCAGCTCGTTTACAATTTCACATACAGCGTGGTTCAGAATATGGCGGTGCGCGATTCGAACACTAGCGGCGAGCAGACTAATTCACTCGGACAGTACTCGGGTACGACCACCGGACTCGGCCACTACACCGGTACGCTCAACGACAAGGGCACGATCACCGTCCAGGTGCTCAAGCAGCAGCCCGACGGCGCGCTTGTCGTCATGATCAGCGAGCAGGGCCAGGACGTGCGGCGCGCGCCGCCGGCCGAGTGCGTCGTCTACGGGAACACGCACGTCATCTGCGATCCGAGTAAGACGGTCTACACCGAGGAATACACCCTGCTGCGCTTCCTCGGGCGGAATTTCGTCGATCCCAGCTCGCTCGACGCGAAGAAGCACTGGGTGATCACCCAAGACAGCGGCGGCCTCAACGTCCAAGCCGACTACACGATCGACAGCAACGCCAACGGAAAGATGGCGATCAGCGAGACGCGCAGCCTCCGGCAGCCCGGCGGCGGGAGCCTCACGACCGACATCCAGACGAAGATCGGTTACGATTTCGCGCAGTCGCTTCCCACGTCGGTCGACGAGTACGTCACGCAGCGGCACGATAGCGGCGTGAGCGGTAACCAGACGACGATCTATCAGACCACGCTCGATCTCGTTTCCGACACTATGGCGAAAACATAGCGCAGATAGGCTATCGCTGCGAGGATTGCGAGGCCGCGCTCTTTCCGGTCACGACGCGCGGCGAGCTGCAGTGGCTCAAAGATCGAGTGCACGTCGTGAGGGAAGTCGCGCGGCATTCGAGCGACGGGCTCGATTCGTGGATGATGGAGGGGCTCGCGTTTCTGAACGAACACGAGGGCCACGCCGTCGCGCTCGCGAGCGGCGCTACCCCTCGTCCGGGGGGCGATAATCGGGCTTCTGGTGGATGAAGAGATCGGGGCCGTTCGGCGCCTTGATCGGGACGAATTTGCGAGGCTTGGCCGAGAAGTCGAAGCAGTCGTTTGCGGGTGAAGTGGCCCGCCGGTCGGCCGCGGAGAGCGTGCCGAGGTTGAAGAGGTTTCGGCAAAGCGCAGGACGCTCGTCGTTTCGTACTGTGTGTGCGAGACGAAATTCTGCTTCGCGTATGGCGAGATGACGAGCAGCGGCACGCGGAACCCCAGGCCGTCGTAGTTCCGGTAGGGCGGCGAGACGTGGTCGTAGAGACCGCCCCAGTCGTCCCACTGCACGAAGATCGCGGTAGAGTTCCAGTAGCGGCTCTTACCCACCGCGTTCACGAGCGCCGCCACCCACGACGGCCCGTAGCCGCCGCCGCACTGTATATGGTCGGAGTTCACGCAAATCGGCGTGATCCACGTGAACGCCGCAAGCTTTCCCTTTGCGACGTCGGTCAGGAATCGCTGCTGCGGCGTAATTACGTTGGCCCAATCGGGTCCGTCGTAAATATGCTGCACGGCTTGAAAGCCCGACCAGAGCGCTCCGCTGGACGGAGTCCCGTACTTGCTCGTGTAGAAACGCCACGCTAGGCCGGCCTTGTCGAGCTCGTCGCCGAGCGTTTGGTAATCGAAGCAAGGCGGTTGGGCCGGTCCGGTTTTGCGGGCCTTCGTGATCGTCGCAACTTGATCGTAAGAGCTTCCCTCGCAACCCCACGCGCCGAGCGGGACGTCCACGCTCGAGTTTGCCTGGGCTGCGATGATGTACTGGTGCGCGACGAAGCTCTCGTCGAGCTGGGAGGCGAAGGTATGGTCCGCCAGCACCCACTCGTGCGCCATGTCGAAGTAGGGTTTCGTCTCACCGTGCGGCACGTAGACGTACATCGGGTACTTCACGTCACGCGGACCATCGAAGACCCTTTCCTTGTCGAAGCCGTTCATTCGACACCGCGTGCCGGGGACGGCGCCGGTGCCGTCGCAGTCGGCGAACATCGCGTGCGCGGAATGGTCGAGCTCGTACTTCTTCGACAGGCTCACGGGCACGAGGGCGATCGTCTTGCCAGCGGAGTCCTTGCCGCTCGAGGAGGTTTCGGCGCCGGGATAACCTTGGAAGAGATTATCGAAGCTGCGGTTCTCCTGAACGATGTAGACAACGTGCTTGATTTTGCCGGCTCCCGTCCCCCCAAAGTTGTCCAGGGCACCATCGTGCGCGAAAGGGAGTGGGGCCTGCTGCGTGTTTTGCGAGCACGCGGCAAGCGCACAGGTCAACGCAAAGAAAAATTGCCGAAGCGCCGCGGACGGCGCGTTCGATGTCATTGCTCTTCAGTGCGTCGCGAACGGTCCAAAACCCGCCGGTTCAACCAAGCGGGTCGAGGGTGCGGCCGCCTTTGTCACCCTTGACCCTGTCGAAGGCTGAGCTTGTCGTTACTCGGGGATTCGGAGCCGCTGACCGGGCTGGATTGCCCCTCCGCCCAGGTGATTCTCGTCGTTGATGCGGTCGACGGCCTCTTGGAGGTCACCGCTCGGGCGGCCATGTGCCGCCGCAATCGACCAGAGCGTGTCGCCGGGCCGGACCGTCACCGTGACGAACCGTTGGGCGGTCGCGGCGTAGAGCCGCACGCTCGACAGCGTCGGAAGCGCGACCATGAGACCGAGAGCCGCCAGCGCGATCGCCGGCATCAGCGTGAACCGCTTTCGCTTACCCATCACGTCCACTCTTATACCCACGGTTTCTACTCCTATATCTAGTGCCAAACGCCTGTTCGTCCCCTACATTTTACCATGCACGCGCCGATTCTTGTCAAGGAGTTCGAACGTATGTTTGCCTTCAATAATGATTTATGGTAGGGTTGTACCGGCCGCGGGTGCCATACGCTTGGCATTCTGGTCGACAGGAGGAGCAGTGCGCAAGGAGATTACGGAGAAGCCGGCCACGGAGCGGCAGCAGCGCATCCTGCAGGTCATCCGAACGTTTACCGCCGACCACGGCTATCCGCCGTCGGTTCGTGAGATCGGCGAGCTGGTCGGGCTCTCCTCGTCCTCGACCATCCACGCTCACCTCAAAGCCCTCGAGCGCCGGGGCATGATCTCACGCGATCCGACTAAGCCGCGCGCGCTGCGCTCGGGAAGCATTCCCCCCGCCGTCGACGCCGTCGTCGTCCCGATTCTGGGCCGCGTGGCCGCCGGCGTCCCGATCACCGCCCAGGAAGATGTCGAAGGCGAGTTTCTGTTCGGCGCCGGTTTCGTGCCGCGCGCCTCGGATGCGTTCATGCTGCGAGTGCAGGGCGATTCGATGGTCGGTGCGGCGATTCTCGACGGCGACCTGATCCTCGTCCGCCCGCAGCGAACCGCCGAAAACGGCGAGGTCGTGGTGGCGATGCTCGAGGGCGAAGCCACCGTCAAACGCTTCTACCGGGAGGCGGGCCGCGTGCGGCTCCAGCCGGAGAATCAGACGATGGCGCCAATCTACGCGAGCGATGTCGAGATCGTCGGCCGCGTCGAAGCCGTCGTCCGCCGCCTCTAAAGCCTTTCTCGCGTTCGAAGCTCGGGCGGTGCCGGTCATGCGGCGCCTGGGCGAGCTTCCTTTCGTCGTTGCCGTGCGCGAGGCGCTCCCCTGGAGCTTCATTGGCCTCGCGGCCGCATTCGTCGCGCTTCTCGCCGTGCAATTTCGGGCCGGCGCGCCGCCGGGGACCCCGCTCGCGCTGCGCCTAGCCGCGGCGCTGCTTCCCGCCTTCGGCGTGATGGCCGCCGCCCTCGTCGTTGTTTTGCCGCTCCGACTGGCCCGGGCGACCCGCTATCGCGTCGCGCCGCTCTTGATCGCGAGCGTAGCCGGCTTTGCTCTCGCTCTTCCGCGGCCGCTCGGCGCCGATGCCGTCGGCTACTTGCGAACGTTGGGCGCGTCGGGCTTGTTCATCGCCATCCTCGCCTGCGGCACGGCGGGCGCGTGGATAGCCCTGCTGCGCCGCCGGCTGCGGGTGCCGTTCGCCGACTACGCCGGTGCCGTGCTCGCGATCGGCACCTTCGCGGCCCTTTTCGCCGCGCACGTCTCCGTCGCGGCCGCGATCTCCGCGGCGATGCATCCGATCGCGCGACTCGGCGACACCTACCTCGCGCTAATAGTCATCGTCGCGATCGAGACCGTGCTCTGGACCGCCGGCGTCCACGGGCCGGCGATGCTCGCGGCGATCGTGACGCCGGTGTATCTCACGATGCAGGTTCAGAACACCCACGCGTTTACGATCCACGCTCCCCTGCCGTACATCGTGGTCGTCTCGCTCTTTCTCTTCGTCTTCCCCGGCGGCGCCGGAGCGACGCTGCCGCTCGCCGCGCTGTTCGCGTTCTCGCGCGTCCCGCGATTGCGGCGCGTCGGGCGCGCGACGCTCGTGCCCGCGTTCTTCAACCTCAACGAGCCGCTGCTCTTTGCCGCGCCGGTCGTCTTCAATCCCCATCTGGCGCTGCCGTTCATCGGAGCGCCGATCGTGCTGGCAACGGTCACGTATGCGGCGGTCGCGACGGGGCTCGTGTCGCGCGCGGCCTTCTACGTGCCCTCGTCGGTACCGACGGTCGTCTCGACGTATCTTGCGACGCAGGACCTGCGGGCGATCGCGCTCGCGGTGCTCAACATCGCGATAGCAACGCTCATCTACTATCCGTTCGTTCGCGCCTACGAGCGCCATTTGTTAGAACAATGATCGCCGAAATGTGCGCGCGTTTCGGCATCGATGGCCGCGTCCGCGAGGCGGCACTCGCGGCGTACGAGCGAACCTCGGTGCTGCGCTACGACGCGCAGCGGCGCGTCGCGCTGAACGTCTTACAGGCGTTCGTAGACGAAGGCGTTGCCGAAAGCGACCTCGCCGGATCGACCGGTTACGGTTACGACGACGCCGCGCGAGCGAAGTACGAGTCGTTGCTTGCGCGGGTGCTCGGCGCCGAGCGCGCGATCGCGCGTCTCTCGATCGTCAGCGGCACGCACGCGATCGTGGCGGCACTGGCGGCGTGCACGCCGCGGTCGCGAACGCTGCTCTCGATCTCGGGGCCTCCATACGATACGCTGCGCAGCGCGATCTGCGACGCACCCTACGCGCTCGTAAGTGAGGGCATCGCGTACCGTGAGGTTGCGCTCGATTCCGGCGGCGGCATCGATCTGGCCGCGGTGCACGACGCGCTCGCCGGCGGCGAGGTTGCGACGGTATTCATCCAGCGTTCCCGCGGCTACGCGCCGCGGCGTTCGCTCTTCGTCGCCGAATGCGAGCGCGCTGCCGAGGCGGTCAAGCGCCTCGCGCCCGAGACGCTGGTGCTCGTCGACAACTGCTACGGCGAGCTCGTCGAGGAGCGCGAACCGTCGCAGGCGGGCGCGGATCTCGTGATGGGTTCGCTGATCAAGAATCTCGGCGGCTCGCTAGCGCCGGCGGGCGCATACGTGGCCGGGCGCGCCGAACTCGTCGAGCGCGTGGCGGCGCGGCTCTACGCACCCGGTTTGGGCGCCGCGCTCGGTCCGTCGCTCGGGTTCGGGCGCGCGCTCTGTCAGGGGCTCTTTCTCGCGCCCCTCATCGTCGAACAATGCTTGCGCGGGCTCGACTTCACCGCCGCACTCTTCGAAGCGCTCGGCTTCGCAGTCGATCCGCTGCCGGGGGAGAGGCGCACCGACATCGTCCAAGCAATTCGTTTGGGCACGCCGGAGCTATTGACGCGTTTCGCCGAGGGCTTGCAGGCGGCGCTTCCAGTGAACGCGCGCTTTCGCCCCGTGCCCGGAGCGGTGCCGGGATATGCGGACCCCGTTCTCATGTCGTCGGGAGCGTTCGTCAGCGGCGCGACGATCGAACTCTCGTGCGACGCGCCGCTGCGCGAGCCGTTCGAGGTCTACGTCCAGGGAGGGGTCAGCTCGGCGCACGCCTACCTGGGCGCGCTGTTCGCGGCGCGCGCGGTCGGTTAAGAAGCAGCTCCCTCGGAACCCAGAAAGCCGTAGAAATGATACCGGCTTCCGTCCGCGGTCACGATCGTCACGCGCCGTTCGTCGATACTTGCCGCCGTCACGCTCTGGCCGACTAGGCCCTCGAGCACGGCCCGCGCCTGGAGCAGGTCGGCCGTCCGAAGGCCGTCGGGTTCGACCTCTACCAGACCCAAAAGATCGTCGATTCGCTCTTCCATCGCTATTCAGAGTAATCGGCCGCGAGCGATCGATTTCTTAGGGCAGGCTCGCGGGGTGCGCCGGGCGCCAGGAGGCTGCTGGCTCGCCTAGAGAAGGGCTGGCGGCCATGTACCTGCTCGAAGTGCTAAGCGGCCCGCTCGACGGAAAGACCTGGCCGTTCGAGCGGCAGATCACGATCGGCCGCGACGATGCCGTCGCCGAAGCCTGCCTGGCGCTCGACCGGTACGTCTCCCGCGAGCACGCGCGTCTCCAAATCGATTCGAATGCGATCCGCCTCGTCGATCTGCGCAGCCGCAACGGCACGCGATTGGGCGGCCAGCCGGTCGTCGGCGAGGTGGCGCTCCCGGTCGGAGTGCCGTTTGTGGTCGGCCGCACGATCCTTCGGGTCACCCGCGCGTAAGGTTCTCGATTATAAATGGAAAGCGCGGTTACGGTCGCGCGCGCTCGCGCGCTCTTCGGCGCGTTGCCGCGTCCGCTCGGATTCGTCCCGACGATGGGGGCGCTCCACGAGGGTCACATCGAGCTGGTCCGCAGGGCACGCGCGCAAGAGGCGTCCGTCGGCGCCTCGATCTTCGTCAACCCGCTGCAGTTCGGGCCGAACGAAGATTCTGGCGGCGTACCCGCGCGATCCCGATGAGGATGCGAAGAAGCTTGCCGCCGCGGGTGTCGACGTGCTCTTCGCGCCAGATGCCTCGGCGATGTACGCTGCGGATTTCGCGAGCTTCGTCGACGTAGGTCCGCTCGGCACCACCTTTGAGGGAGCCTCGCGCCCGGGACACTTTCGTGGGGTAGCGACCGTCATAGCGAAGCTGCTCAACGTCGTGCGGCCCGACGTGCTTTGGATGGGACAGAAGGACGCACAGCAAACCGTGATCCTGCGAAAAATGGCCGCCGATCTCGACTTTCCGGTCGAACTGGAAATCGTGCCGACGGTGCGCGAACCCGACGGCCTGGCCATGTCGAGCCGCAATCGATATCTCGACGCCGCGCGCCGCTCCGCTGCGCCGGCCCTCTACCGCGCGCTGTGCGCGGTACGCGAAGCGCTGGAGCGCGGCGCGAGCAAGAGCGAAGCTGTCGCCGCGGGCGCCGCGGGCTTGAGCGCCGTCGCAACCATCGATTATCTCGACGTCGTAGACGGCGAAGACTTCACGCCGCTCGAACGGCTGCGGCCACCGGCCTTCATCATCGGTGCGGCGCGGTTCGGCGCCACCCGCCTCATCGACAACCTCTGGGTCGCGCGATGACGTGTGCGCGCATCTTTCTCGGCGTCAGCGGCGGCATCGCGGCGTATAAAGCGGCGGCCTTGACGAGCACGCTCGTGCAGCGCGGCGCGAGCGTCGACGTGGTCATGACGGCAGAGGCCGAGCGCTTCGTGACCGCGCTCACGTTTGCGTCGCTGACCGCGCGTCCGGTTTACGGCTCGCTTTGGGACGCGCCCGAACGCATACCGCATATTCGCCTCGTGCGCGAGGCGGACGTCGCGCTCGTCGTCCCGGCGACCGCAAACCTTCTCGCGAAGCTCGCGGCCGGCATCGCCGACGATTTGCTGACCACGGCGCTGCTGGCCGCCCGCATTCCTCGCATCCTGGTACCGGCGATGAACGCGGCCATGTACGAGGATCCGGCGACCCAAGCCAACCTCTCGCTCTTACGCGCGAGAGAGTACGAGATCGTCGAGCCCGAGCGCGGTTTTCTCGCGGAGCGCGAGAGCGGCATCGGCCGCTTGGCGAACGAGGAGCGCATTCTCGATGCGTTGGAGCGTGTGCTGGCGCGCCGCAAGTCGCTGCGCGGCAAGCGCGTCGCGATTACGGGCGGCCCGACCCGCGAGCCGTTCGACCCCGTCCGTTTCTTGAGCAACGCATCGACCGGCGCGACCGCGATCGCGCTCGCGCGCGAAGCGGCGCTGCGCGGTGCGCAGGTCACGCTGCTGCTCGGTCCGACGCTGCTCGAGCCGCCGGCCGGAGTCGAGGTCGTGCGCGTGACGACCGCGAGCGAGCTCTACGATGCGGCGCTCGAGCGGGTTCCCGGGGCCGATCTCGTGATCGCCACGGCGGCCGTCGCCGATTGGCGCCCGGCGGAACGCTCCGAATCGAAGGCGCGCAAAACGGGCGAAGGGCTCACCGTTCGTCTCGCGCCGAACCCCGACGTCTTGGCCGCGCTGGGCGAGCGAAAGCGATCGAGTTTCTTGGTCGGCTTCGCCGCCGAGACCGAGGACCACGAAACGCGTGCGCGCGAAAAGCTGCGCCGCAAACATCTCGATGCGATCGCCGTCAACGACGTGCGCGGCGAACGCGGCTTCGGCACGGGCGAGAACCGGCTCGTGCTGCTCTGGGGCGAAGACGGACGTCGCGACCTCGGCGAAGCGGAGAAGGGCGCGCTGGCGGCGCGGCTGCTCGACGCCCTCGAAGAGCTGATGCGATGCTCCTAACCATCGACGTCGGCAACACCGAAACGAAACTCGGATGTTTCGCGGACTCCGAGCTGAAGCAGACTTGGCGCGTCACCACCGAGCTGCGGCGGACGCCCGACGAGTACGGCGTGTTCTTCACGCAGCTCTTCGCAACGAGCGATCTTGAGACGAGCGCGATCGGCGCAGTAGCGATCGCGAGCGTCGTGCCGCCGCTCGACCCGGTGCTCGAGGCGGCCTGCCGGCGCTTCTTCGGCGTCGCACCGATCTTTCTGAAACCTCAGACGCAAAGACTGATGCGCGTCGCGACCGACAATCCTTCCGAAGTGGGTGCCGATCTCGTCGCGGCGGCGATCGGCGGACGAGCGCGTTTCGGCGCGCCGTTGATCGTGATCAGCTTCGGCACCGCGACGGTGTTCATCGCGATTTCCGCGGCGGGTGAGTACCTTGGCGTCGCGATCGCGCCCGGCATCGCGGTCTCGATCGAAGCGCTGATCGGGCGCACGGCCAAGCTCCCGCAGGTTGCGATCGAGGCTCCGGGGCGGGCGATCGGGCGCAACACCAACGAGGCGCTGCAGAGCGGCATCGTGTACGGCTTCGCCGGGCAGACGGAGGCCATCGTCTCGCGGCTGCGGGCGGAGATGGGCGTCGAGGCGCGGGTCGTCGCGACCGGCGGTCTCGCCGAAGTCGTGGCCAAGCAGACGCCCGTCGTCGACGTCGTGGATCCGTACCTGAGCCTGATCGGGCTCGAGCTTTTCTACCGCGACGCGCGCGAGGCGTGAGACCTTGGTGGGTTTAACACCTAACGCGATGCGCCCCGCGCCCCTGAAAGTCGGTCCCATCGAGATCTGGCCTCCGCTGATTCTCGCGCCGATGTCCGGCGTGACGAATCGCGTCATGCGCGCCCTCTATCGGCCGTTTGGGTTGGGGCTCACCGTCACGGAGTTCGTGTCGTCGAACGCGCTGAAGTACGGCAGCCGGCGCACGATGGAGATGATCGATCAGCACGGCTTGGAGAAGCCGGTCTCCACGCAGCTATGGGGCGACGATCCCGAAACGATGGCCGCGGCCGCGAGGGTCGTTCGGGAGTGCGGCGCCGACATCGTCGACATCAACTTCGGCTGCCCCGCGCCGAAGGTGACGAAGACCAACGGCGGATCGGCGTGCCTGCGCGACCCCGAACGGTGCGAAGCGATCATGCGCGCCGTCGTCGCCGCGGTCGATTGTCCCGTGACGATGAAAATGCGCCTGGGCTGGAGCGAAGACGCCCTCGTCTACGTCGACGTGGCGCGCCGCGCGCAAGCGGCAGGCGTGCAGGCCGTGACGCTGCACGCGCGCACCGCGCGACAGTTCTATCGCGGCGAGGCCGACTGGGATCACATCGCGCGCCTCAAGCGCGCCGTCGACATTCCGGTGATCGGCAACGGCGACCTCGACGACCCGCACGTCGCGATGCGGCGCATGCGCGAGAGCGGCGTCGATGCGATCATGCTCGGCCGCGCGACGCTCGGCAACCCCTGGCTCATCGCGCAGATCCGCGATTTGATGGAAGGACGCGAGGCGTCGCCGCTTCCCGCGCCCGCCGACCGCCTGCGTTTCGCCACCGTCCACTACCGGACGATGGTCAACGAGCTAGGCGAGCCCCGCGCGGTTCCGCAGATGCGCAAGCATCTCGCGCTCTACTTGAAAGGCATCCCGGGCGCGGCGGTCCTGCGCGAGCGGATCATGCGGCTCGACGGCGCGGCCGAAACGATCGGCGTGATCGATGAGACGATCGACCGGCTAGCCGCGCTCGCTCCGGTAGCGGCATAGGAACGGCGATGATCGAGGAGCGCGCGGAGCTGTACGGTGCGGCTACTCCGCAAGAGCTAGCCGCCGAGACCTACGAGAACTACAAGCGGTTCGTCAATCCGCCGCTGGCGCGGGTGATGAAGATCTCCGGCTCGCCCGTGGAAGTGCGCGCTTCCGGATCGACGATCTGGGATCACAACGGAAAGGCCTACCTCGATTTCGCGGGCGGGTACGGCGTCTTTACGCTGGGGTATTCTCACCCGCGCGTCGTCGCCGCCGTGCGCGCGCAGCTCGAGTTAATGGCGCTCTCGGGCAAGACGATGTTCAACGTGATGCTCGGCCGCGCGTCTCGACGGCTCGCGGAGCTCGCTCCCGGCGACCTGCAGATCTCGTTCTGGTGCAACAGCGGCACCGAGGCGATCGAAGGCGCGATCAAACTCGCGCGCGCGGCGACGGGGCGCGCCAAGATCGTCGGCACGCTCGACGCATACCACGGCAAGACGCTCGGCGCGCTCTCGGTGAGCGGACGCGAGGCGTTTCAGACGCCGTTTCGCCCGCTGCTCGCGGATTCGGCGTGCATCGCATACGGCGATGCGAGCGGTCTCGACGAGACGCTGTCCGACGCCGCGGCGTTCGTCGTCGAGCCGGTGCAGGGCGAGGGTGGCGTGAACGTGCCGCCGCTCGGGTATCTACGGGCGGTGCGGGACGCCTGCGATCGCACCGGCGCGATCTTCATCGCCGACGAGGTGCAGACCGGATTGGGGCGGTGCGGTTACCGGTTCGGATGCGACCGCGACGGCGTGGTGCCGGACGTCATGACGCTCGCGAAGGGCCTCTCCGGCGGCGTCGTTCCCGTAGGCGCCTTCATCGCGCGCCCCGGCGTCTGGAATCGCGCGTTCGGGCAAGCGCCGCTGCTGCACACGTCGACGTTCGGCGGCGGCGAACTGGCGTGCGCCGCGGCGCTGGCCGCGATGGAAGCACTCGAAGACGAAGGGCTCGTGCAGCGCGCCCGCGATCGCGGCGAACGGTTGTTGCGCGGCGCGCGCACGCTCGCCGGCGAGTATCCGAAGGTGGTGCGCGAGGCGCGCGGCTTGGGACTCTTGGTAGGCGTCGAGCTTACGCACGAGGGCTACGGCGGGTGGATCATCCCGGAGATGCTCAAGGCCGGCGTGACCGCGGCCTGGACGCTCAATCAACAACGCGTCATCCGGCTCGAGCCGCCGCTCGTCGTCACCGAGCCGGAGATCGATCGAGCGCTCGAGGCGCTGCGCGGCGGCATCGCGACGGCGTACGAAAAACTCGGCGAGCTCTCGGCCTAATTCGTCGAGCGATGCCGTATGTCGAAAGCACGATCGTGATTGACGCCCCCGCCCACGTCGTCTACGAGTTGGCGAAGGATCAGGAGCATTTTCCGCAATTCATGCCCGACGTCGAGACCGTGACGATCCTCGAACGCCGCCCCAACGGGGTGATCTCGCGGTGGAAGACGCTCGTCGAGGAGGCGCCGATCGAGTGGACCGAGGAAGATCGCTTCGACGACGCGGCGCTGCGCATCGAATACCAGCTGATCGAGGGCGACCTCGACAAGTTCGAAGGCGCGTGGACGTTCGAGCACCGTGACGGGCGAACGCACGTCGTTCTCGGCGTCGACTACGACTTCGGGGTGCCGACGCTCGCAGAGCTGATCGGACCGACGCTGGAGAAGAAGGTCCGCGAAAACAGCGAGATGATGCTGGCCGCGCTCAAACGACAGGCCGAGAACGCATGAATAAATTTTGCTTCGTCATCCATCCGCTGTCTTTGCAGGACATCGAGCGCTACGAACCCGGCGCGAAGGGCAAAGGCGAGCCGATCCTCCGCAAGATCATGGAATGGATGCCCCCCTACGCGGCGGCACACGTCACGGGTGTTCGGACGCCCGACGGCCGCGAAACGGAGGGGTGGTTCGTCGCGGCCACGCTGTTGCCGCAGCAGGTCGTCGACTTTCCGCGCGAAGACGTTTATCGCAAGGTGCTCGGCGCGATCGAGATCGGCGCGAGCCTCGGCGCGCAGGTTGCGGGGCTCGGCGCGTTCACCGGCGTGGTCGGCGACGCCGGCATCACGATCAACTCACGATCGCCGATTCCCGTGACGACCGGGAACTCGCTCACGATCGCCGCGGGCGTGCAGAGTCTCTTTCGGGGCGCGCGGGAGATGGGGGTCGATGCCGCGTCGTGCACGGCCGCGGTGATCGGCGCGACGGGTTCGATCGGCGCCGCGTGCGTGCGGCTCATCGCTGCGAAGGTGGCGCGAGTGATCCTGGTCGCCCGCAACGAGACGCGGTTGAGCAAGTTTCACGCGGAGACGGCGCCGACGCTTCCGTGCGAGAGCGAATACACCACCGACGTCGCCGGCGCCGTGCGGCGATCGCAGCTCGTCCTGACGGCCACGAGCTCGACGAAGGACGTCATCGAGCCGGAAGACCTGCGAACCGGTGCGATCGTGTGCGAGCTCTCGTTGCCGCACGACGTGAGCCGCCGCGTCGACGCCGAGCGGCCCGACGTGCTGGTCCTCGAGGGCGGGAACATGCGCGTCCCCGGCAACCCGCGCTTCGAGCGCGTGCGCGAGCCCGGAACGGAGTTCGACTTGAATCTGCCGGCCCGCACCGCCCTGGCTTGCATGAGCGAAACGATGATACTTGCGCTCGAAGGCCGGTTCGAACCGTTCACGCTCGGGCGCGGCATCAAGCTCGAGAAAGTGATCGAGATTCAAGAGATGGCCGCGCGCTGCGGCTTCGAGCTAGCCGACATGCGCGCGTTTGACGCCGCGGTAACGCCCGAGAAGATCGCCGCGACCCGCGCGGCCGCCGCGGCTGTCACCCTGAGCCCTTCGGCTCCGCTCAGGACAGGCGGCGTCGAAGGGTGAAACGCGTCGTTTCGGTCTCGCTCGGGTCGAGCAGCCGCGACCATCGCGCCGAGGTGACGCTCATGGGCGAAGCGTTCGATATCTCGCGCGTGGGCACCGACGGCAAGCTGGATGCGGCGATCGCAAGCGTGCGCGAGCTCGACGGCAAGGTCGATGCGATCGGGTTGGGCGGCATCGACGTCTACCTCTATGCCGGCCGGCACCGGTACGCGCTGCGCGACGGGCTTCGATTGCTCGAGGCCGCGAAGACGACGCCCGTCGTCGACGGAAGCGGATTGAAGAACACGCTCGAACGCGCGACGGTACGCTTCATGCAGGCCGAGCTCTCGATGGACCTGCGCGGCCGCCGCGTGCTGATGGTCAGCGCCCTCGATCGTTTCGGCATGGCGCAAGCGCTTGTCGACGCCGGCGCGGACGTGCTCTTCGGCGACTTCATCTTCGCGCTCGACAAGGACATGCCGGTTCGCGATTTGGGCGAGTTCGAGCGGATGGCGGAGAAGTATCTTCCCGACGCGTGCAAGCTGCCGTTTCAGTTCTTCTATCCGACCGGGAAGAAGCAAGAGAAACCGCCGGAGCCGAAATATCCGCAGTATTACGAGCAGGCCGACATCATCGCCGGCGACTTCCACTTCATGCGCCAGTTCATGCCGGAGCGGCTCGACGGCAAGGTCGTATTGACGAACACGGTGACCCAAGGCAACGTCGACGAGCTGGCCGCGCGCGGCGTGACGACCCTGATCACGACGACGCCCGATATCGGCGGGCGCTCGTTCGGAACAAACGTGCTCGAAGCCGCGCTCGTCGCGCTGCTCGGAAAGGCGTGGAGCGACGTCACACCGGCCGACTACGAGCGCCTGTTACGGGAGCTCGATTTGAAACCCCGCGTCCTGAAACTGGGTAACTAACGTCGCGCGGCGGGGGCGCCGCCTGGGTATAAGTAGGTCTCTCGCGCCCTTCGCTCGCGACAGGAGGCCTTGGAGGGGCTCCCTGAGAACAAACGGCGCCAGCGTTGGAGAACGCATCAAATTGCCAGGGGTTTCTCGCATTGAGGGCCCCGTGAGGAACCGTAGTTGAACGACAAAGAGATCGTGCTGACCGCAGAAGGTCTGGCGAAGTTGGAGCAGGAGCTCGACGAGCTCAAGAGCGTCCATCGGCGCGAGGTCAACGACCGCATCAGGCAAGCCAAAGAGTATGGCGACCTGAGCGAAAACGCGGAGTACGAGGATGCCAAACAGGAGCAGGCCTTCATCGAAGGGCGCATCCTCAAGCTGGAGGCGATGATCCGCAACGCGCGCATCATCGACGAGTCGGAGTATGTTGCCGACGAAGTCCATCTCGGCGCCGTCGTCAAGGTCAAGGATCTGAAGAACAACGAGAACTATGAGTTCTCCATCGTAGGGTCGGCGGAGGCCGATCCCTCCAACCAGCGCATCTCCAACGAATCGCCCCTCGGCAGCGCGCTGATGGGTCACAAGAAGGGCACGACGGTCGACGTCGCCACGCCGCGCGGGCTGGCGAAGTATAAGATCGAGTCGATCAAGAGCAACGCGCCCAAGAAGGCCGCAAAGAAGGCCTCGTAACGGACGCCGCGGATTCTCTATTGGACGAACTCGGCAAGACCGAAGCAGCGCTCGTAGCGGCCAGACGTGAGAATCTGGCCGCCTTGCGTTCGCGGGGAAGAGATCCGTTCGCCGTGCGACGCTTCGAGGCCGACGCGACGGCCGCCGAGCTGTCGGAACGGTACGGATTTCTGGTCCCCGGCCAGGACGCGAGCGCCGAGGCCTGGAGTCTCGCGGGGCGCGTGCTGTCGAAGCGCACGATGGGAAAGACGAGCTTTGCCGACCTTGGCGACCGCACCGGCAAACTGCAAGTGTACGTGCGCAAAGAGGAGGTCGGCGACGACGCCTTTGCGGACTGGGCCGACCTCGACCGCGGCGACTTGATGGGCGTTCGGGGCTACATGTTTCGCTCGAAGCTGGGCGAGCCGACCCTTCACGTAACGTCGTTCTCCGTGCTCGGCAAGTCGCTGATGCCGCTCCCCGACAAGTGGCACGGGCTGCAGGACGTCGAGAAGCGCTACCGCCAGCGTTACATCGATTTGATCGTCAACCCCGACGTGCGCGACGTCATGATCAAACGCAGCCGGCTCGTTGCGGAGATGCGGCGTTTCATCGATGCGCACGGCTTCTACGAGGTCGAGACGCCGACGCTGCTGCACGTGGCCGGGGGCGCCGCGGCGCGGCCCTTCGTCACGCAGTGCAACGCCCTCGACCAGGCGATGCAGCTGCGCATCGCGACCGAGCTCAACCTCAAGCGCCTCATCGTGGGCGGCCTCGAGCGCGTCTACGAGATCGGTCGCATTTTTCGCAACGAGGGCATCGACACGACGCACAACCCGGAGTTCACGATGCTCGAGCTCTACGCGGCATACTGGGACGTCTCGGACATGATGGAGTTCAATGAAGCGCTGATCGCGCATCTGGTCTCGATCGCGACCGATGGCGACACCGATCTGCCGTACGGCGACGCGACGATCTCGTTCCGCCGGCCGTTCGCGCGGATCGAGTACCTCGATGCGATTGCGCAGTACAGCGATGGGAAGTATACGCGCGAGCGCCTGCTCGATGCGAGCGGGGCGCAGCAAATTCTTCGCGAGCTGGAGATCCCAGCGTCGCCGACGCACGGACACGCCCTCGACAAGATTTTCGAACGCGTGCTGGAACCGCACCTGAGCGCGCCGACCTTCGTCACCGGATATCCGGTCGTGATCTCGCCGCTGGCAAAGCGCCGAGCCGCCGATCCCGACTTGGTCGACCGGTACGAGCTGTTCTGCGGTGGCATGGAGATTTCGAACGCTTTCACCGAGCTCAACGATCCTGACGATCAGCGAGCTCGCTTTACCGCGCAGGTCGCCGAACGCGCGAGCGGTGACGAGGAAATTCCCGAACCCGATTGGGACTTCGTGCGCGCGCTCGAATACGGCATGCCGCCGACGGCCGGGATCGGCATCGGCGTGGATCGGCTCGTCATGCTGCTCACCGGGCAGCGATCGATCCGCGACGTCATCCTCTTCCCGCTGCAGCGCCAACACGGTTAGCGGGCAATGCTGACGCGCCGCGCCGTCGCTCTCGTCGTTCTGCTCCTCGCTCTGGCGACGCCGGCCGCGCGATCGCAACAGCCGTTTTACTATCTGAATCCGGCGGAGCTCGACCTCACGGTGCTGCTGCCGCCGCCGCCCGACGCGTCGTCGGCGGAGGCCCGCTCCGACGAAACGCAGGTCGCGGCGGCCGTCGCCGCGCGCAGCCGCACGCAGCTCTTTGAAGCGGAAGAGGCGTCGAAGCGCAGCGTCTTTTTCTTCACGCCCGCGATCGGCCCGGGCTTCAACGCGCAGCGCCTTCCCGTGACCGCGGCGTTCTTCTCGCGGGTCGGGTCCGACGTGAAGGAGCTGATCGGTCTGGCGAAATCCTATTGGGAGCGCCCGCGCCCCGACGGCGGAAAGAAGCGATCGTACCCGAGCGGACACGCCGCCTTCGCCGCCGCGAGCGCGATCCTGCTCTCGAAGCTCATCCCGGCAAAACGCGACGCCGTGTTCGGCGAGGCGCGAACCTTCGCGGAGAACCGGATCATCTTGGGTCTCCACTACCCCAGCGACATAGCGTCGGGTTGGACGGCGGGCACGCTGGCCGTCTATGCGATGATGCAGGACCGAGCGTTCCAGCACGACTATGCCGCGGCGAAGGCAGAGCTGCGCCGGGCCGGTTATTGACGACCCTCCGGCTGACCGTCGAGTACGACGGGACGGAGTTCAGCGGGTTTCAGTGGCAGCCGGCGGCGCGCACGGTCGCGGGCGTCCTGGAGGATGCGCTGGGGCGGCTGCTCTCCGAGAGCGTGAAGGTCACGGCCGCCGGGCGGACCGACAGCGGCGTCCACGCGAGCGGGCAAGTAGTGTCGATCGCGACGCGCGGCCGCTTCCCCTTCGAACGGCTGCTCCTGGCCCTGAACGCGCTGCTGCCCGACGATTGCAGCGTGCGCGAGGCGACGATCGTCGACGACGACTTCTCGGCCCGTTTCTCGGCGCGCGAGCGGACCTACGTTTACACCGTCCTCAACCGTCCCTACCGCAGCGCGTTGCTCGCGCGCTACGCCTGGCACGTGCCGGGATGCCTCGATCTCGCCGCCATGCGCGCCGCGGGGGCCTACCTCCTCGGCGAGCACGACTTCCGCGCGTTCGCGACGTCGACGCTGCGCCCGGGCGCCCCGGTCTCGACCGTCCGCACGGTTCGCCGCCTCGAGCTGGACCGGCAGGGCGACCTCGTGCGGATCGAGATAGCGGCCGACGGCTTCCTCCACCACATGGTCCGGACGATCGCCGCCCTTCTGGCGGAGAGCGGCCTCGGGCGGCGGATCCCCGAGGAGGTCGCCGCGATCCTCGCGGCGCGCGACCGGTCCGCCGCCGGCTCGACCGCCCCCGCCCAGGGCCTGTGCCTGGCCGGCGTGCGGTACGCCGACGGCTACGACTCGTTCGCGGAGCCGCCGGCCCTAGGCCGTTTAGCGGCGCTTGACGGGGAACGGGCTTTCCCGTAGCATAGGTTGGTTGTGCGCACCTACCAGCAGAAAACGGCTGAAACGGAGCATCTTTGGTTTGTCGTCGACGCTGCCGGCCAGCGACTCGGCACGCTCGCGGTGCGAATCGCCCGTGCGCTTTCGGGCAAGCACAAGCCGACCTGGACGCCGCACATCGACGATGGCGACCACGTGATCGTGGTGAACGCCGAGAAGATCGAGCTTGGCGGCAAGAAGTGGACGGATAAGCTCTACTACCGGCACAGCAACTTTCCGGGCGGCCTCAAGGTGCAGACGGCGCGCGAGATCGCCGACAAGCATCCCGAGCGCCTGATCGAGAAGGCCGTGCGCGGCATGCTCCCGACCAACCGGATGCGCGACGAGCAACTGCGCCGCTTGAGCGTCTACGCCGGTGCCGACCATCCTCACGACGCGCAGAAGCCCGCGTCGTTGCCGTAGGAGCTCAATTGGAAGAAGCGATCGAGGTCATTCAATCGACCGGGCGCCGTAAGCGCGCCGTCGCGCGTGTAAAGCTCACCCTGGGTCAAGGCATCATCGTTGTGAACGGCAAGCCTGCCGAAGAATATTTCCCGCGACCGCAACTCATGCAGATCGTGCGTCAGCCCTTCGAGGCTACCGCCAGCGGTTCGCGCTTCGACGTGCGCGTGAAAGCTGAAGGCGGCGGGGTTACCGGTCAGGCCGGCGCGGTTCGTCACGGGATCGCCCGCGCGCTGCTGGCAATCGACGAGTCGTTCAAGGAGACGCTGCGAAAGAACGGCTTCCTGACGCGCGATCCGCGCGAAAAGGAATCGAAGAAGTACGGCCGCAAGCGCGCCCGTAAACGCTTCCAATACAGCAAGCGATAAAGTATACTCCGCAGCTGATCGCGATCGCGCTGGGTGCGATTGCCTTGATGCTGCAGCCGCACGCCGCTTGGATCGAACGCGCCTACGTCAACGGCGCCTATCCGCAGTGGGAACACATAGCGCTTGCCATAACGGCTCCGTTTCCGTGGTCGCTCGGAGACCTCGCCGCGCTCGTCGGCGTCGGAGCGATCGTCTGGGAGATCGTCGTCTTCGTTCGCAAGCGCGCGCGTCGTGCCGTAGACGTCGCGACGCTGCTGCTGAACTGCGCGGCGATTTTAGGAATTTACGCCGTGTGGTTCGAGCTGAGCTGGGGCTGGAACTACGCGCGCGCGCCGCTCGAGAGCCGCATGC
Source organism: Vulcanimicrobiota bacterium (assembly GCA_963745145.1). Taxonomy (GTDB): domain Bacteria; phylum Vulcanimicrobiota; class Vulcanimicrobiia; order Vulcanimicrobiales; family Vulcanimicrobiaceae; genus Cybelea. Next base: position 28,041 of record CAVUWE010000001.1, read on the forward strand.
AATTCGACCCGGCCCGCGTGACGCCCGGCAGCGCGGCGGCGCTGCGCGGGCGCGCGATGGCGCAGATGAACGCGCTCGCCGCGGCCGCGCACGAACGCGCGGCGATCCCGCTCGACATGGCGGCTCTGCAGAGCGCGTGGCTGCCGGCCGTGCAGCGCGCCGGCGACGCGTGGATGCCGAACGTCGGCGCCGCGAAGCCAACGATCGCGGATCCGTTCATGCTGGCGACGGGGACGAGCGGGTTCATCAACCCGTTCACGCTGAACGTCGCGATGGCGTCGGACCTCTTGTGGTTCGAGCGTCCCTTCGATCTAGCGCACGAGTGGAGCCACGACGCGGCGTACGCGCGCGAGGACGAGGCCAACTACCTCGCGATCGTCACGTGCCTGCGTTCGCCCGATCCGGCGGTGCGCTACGCTGGGTGGTTCGAGCTCTTTCTCTACCTGCCGCAGAAGCGGCGCTACGCGCACCATGAGTTCGTGTCGCTCGTTTGGCAAGACTTCGCGGCGCTGCGCAAGCGTGACGCGCGCCACATCAACGTGATGCTGGCGCACTGGACGTGGCGGACCTACAACGTCTATTTAAAGAGCAACCGGATCGCGTCGGGCATTGCGAACTACGACGAGGTGACGCGGCTGATGTTGGGCATCCCGCTCGACGCGCAGGGCCTGCCGGTCGCCCGATAAGGAAACGGGGACTCGTATCGAGTCCCCGTTCACGCGTATCTGGTTTAGTGCTGGGGCGGCTTGCCCTGACCGCCTCCGCCGCCTGGAGGTTTGCCTTGACCGCCTCCGCTCGGAGGTTTGCCTTGGCCGCCTCCGCTCGGAGGTTTGCCTTGGCCCCCTCCGCTCGGAGGTTTGCCTTGACCGCCGCTCGGCGGCCGTCCCTGCATGTTGCCGTTCGAGTGCATCGTGCTGCTCTGCGGCTTATGCGCGGGCTGACTCTGATGCGCCGGCTGGCTCTGATGCATCGGCTGGCTCACGGGCTGCTTATGCTGCGTCGTGGGCGCGTTGTTCGCAGGTTTGTTCTGCGTCGTCGGGGTCTTGTTCGCCGGCTTGTTCTGCGTGGTCGTCGGCGCCTTGTTGGCGTTTTGGTTGCCGGACGACTTCACGTTCTTCTGAGCTGCTTGTTTGTCGGCCGTCGTGACCGGCGCGAAGTTCGCCGGCTTGTTGTTGTCGCTAAACGGCTTCTGCGAGGCCGTCAGCGTGGGCTTGCCCTTGTTGACGGAAGCCAGCTGATTGCGATCCTGCCCAGCTAGCCGGGCCTGGTCGCGCTGCGCGGTGGTCGGCGCGCGTCCGTTTTGCCGCGCCTGGACCTGGGCCTGGGTCGGCTTTGCGTTGATTCCGCCGTGGCCGCCGTTGTAGCTGACGTTCTTGCAGTTGTTGCACACGTTCTTGTTGATGACCGTCTTGTTGTACGTGTTGTGGATCACGGTCCGGTTGACGTTGGCCACGGCGGTGTTATAGCGGAACGCGCCACCGTTCCAGGCACCGCCGTAGAACCCGGTTCCCGGATAGCCGTAGCCGTAGTTGATCCCGCCGTAAAACCCGACGCTGGCGCCCCAGTAGCCGTTGTTATAGCCATAGTAGCCGTTGTTATATCCCCAGTAGCCCGGGGTGTAGAGTAGGCCGATTGAGGGCGGCGCTACCCAGGTGCCGGGGACCCAGTAATAGCCGGCCTGGCCGTAGGCCCAGTAGCCGGGCGTCCACTGGTAGTTCGGGTACGGCGCCGCTGGTTGAGCGTAATACGGCAGCGCCGGCGGGGGTATGCCGACGTTGAAGCCGATGCCGACGCCGACGCTGACCTGCGCCGGTGCGGCCAGCGGCGTTGCGGCGATGAGTAGTGCTGCGATAATTGCGGGGAGCGATCTTACGATTTTCACTAGTCCTCCTTGTTTCTGAGACTATTATAGCCCAGCCCCGCCCGGTCTATAGCGCGGCCCTCGGCGGTTTCACAGGATTCTTACCCGCAAATCAGGGCCTGCTAACTCGATCCTCACCGAGCTCTCACGTAACAATCCGTCCATCCTGGGTATGCGTGGGGGCCACCGGCCCCTGGTAGGATCGCAGCATGTACGACGTGGGTGATTCCCTCAGAGCCGCATTTGCCGGCGCGCGCAACCGTTTGCGCGACGCTCAAGAGTCCGTCGCGCTCGCCAATTTCGGGAGCAGGAACGGGACGCGCGGCCGACGCGGCGATGGCGCAGACGGCGCAGGCCGCGATCTTTACCGAAGCCCTCCTCGCAGCCGATCGCGCGCGGTTCGAGGAGTTCAAGATGGTGACGAAATGACGATCGAGCTCCTCGATGCCGCCGCCAGCGCGATGGACGCGCAGCGCGCGGCGCTCGACGTCGCGGCCCGTAACGTCGCGGCCGCCGAGGCGGCCGGTCCCAACGCGCAGTACGCCCGGGCAATCCCGGTCTTCCGCGTCGTGGACTCCGACGACGGCGACGCTCGCGTCGAGTTCACCGGCACGCGCGCTCAACGCGGGAAGAACGTCGACATTCTCGAGGAGATGATCGCGGTGATGAACGCCTCGCGGGCGTACGAGTCGGATACGGCGATCTTCGACGCCGGCAAGACTCTGGCGGAGAAGACGATCGATTTGGAACGGCTTTGAGAGTCGAACCCTTCATCCCGGACGTCCGGATCTTATCTAATGACGAAAGCGGCGACGTCGCGGCGTTCGCGAGAGCTCTCGACGCGCTCGGCGGCGTCCTCACCGGCGCCGCCCGAGCGGAAGACGACTTCGCATACGGCAAGGGAACGCTGCAGGACGCGGTCTACGAACGCGCGCGAGCCGATATCGCGCTCTCCGTGGCCACGTCGAGTGCACAGCGCGTCGCGCAAGCCGTACAGTCAGTGCTGAACATGCAGGTCTAAGGCCTCCGCATGGTCGCTATCGCGCACCTTCCCTCCCGGTGGAACTCATTACCGAGAGTGGCTCGGCTGGCTGCGGCCGGGGCGGCGCTCCTGGCGCTCGTCCTACTCGTCGCAGCGATCGTTCTGGGGCATCCAACACGTGAGCCGCTCTTCGCCGCGCCGCTCCATTCGGAGCAGCTCGCCGAGGTCGAGGAGCGTTTAGCCGCATGGAACGTCCCGTTCACGCCTACTGCCGACAACGTATCGATAGATGCGAGTCGTCGAAGCGATCTTCTATTGAGGCTCTCGCTCGCGGGCGTTCCGCATCCGCATCTTTCGAGCACCGGCGAGGCGCTGGCAAGCATCGGCGTGCTGACGCCGCAGGCAGTGGTGGATGCTCAAACGCGGGCGGGCCTGGCGGGCGACATCGAAGCCGGATTGCGCGGAATAGACGGCGTCGACGATGCTCGCGTCATCGTAGCCCCGGCAAAGCCTGCGGAATTCGCCGACGAGTCCGCGCACGACGCGAGCGCGAGCGTTCGGTTGACGCTTCGGACCGGTTCTGAGTTACCGCGAGCCGCGATTTCCGGCATTCGCGCCTTTGTAGCCGCCAGCGTACCCGAGCTCGCGCCGGCACACGTGACGATCCTCGACGATCGCGGCGTCGCGCTGGGGAGCGACCCCGGAAGCGGCGACGACGCGGCGGATCTGCAGCGCACGTTGCAGTCGGCGCTCGATGCGGCATTCGGTGCCGGAGCGTCGATCGTTCGCGTCCGGGCGGAATACGATGCGAAGCAAAGCAGCGAACGCGACGTCCGCCAAGCGCCGGTCGGCGCCGAGCCGATCGAACGAACGGGACGGAGTGAGAGTTACGATGGCGGCGGGAAGCGTTATCGGCATGTCGAGGAGGCGGAAAACCGTGGGAGCGAGACGCACGAATCGCTCGCGCAAGTTGCTCCCGGCGCGCTCAAACGTCTCTGCGCGGCGGTTTTCGTCGATCAAAGCCGAGCGCTCGACGTGGCGAAGGTACGCGAGCTCGCGGGCGCAGCACTCGGGTACGACGCTCGACGCGGAGATACGCTGGCCGTCGAGGCCGTCGACTTTCGCCACGACCCGGCCGCGCGGAAAGACGCGTGGTGGCTGCTCTACGGCGCGATCGTTCCGCTCGCTCCGGCCCTCGTTTTCGCCGTCGGCATCGTTCTTTGCGCGCGGCTCGCCGTGCCGCCGCTCGCATCCTTGGCGCAATCGCTTGTGGAACGGGCGCTCGTGGATCGCACTTCTAAAGCCGCCGAGGGTTATCCGCCGGCCCGCGTTCGCAGCTTACTAGAACGAGAGCCGCCGCATGCCGCGGCCGCAATCATCAGCGCGTTGCCGGCCGCTACGGCAACCGCGGTGCTCGAACTCTATCCGCCTCACGAACGTGAGGCGATCGTGCGGCGGATGCAGCGCCGTCAATCGCCGTTGCTCGACGACGCACAGGAGTTGCTACGCCGCCATGTCTGAGGAGTTCGTCCCCCTCGCGCTCTTCTTGCGCCCGAGCGCGGTCGAACCGGCATGCGAGCACCACGCGCGGCCGGCCGACGAAGAACTCCGGGCTCCCGAGATGCGAGCCGAGGCTGACGAGAATTTCCGCGCCGCGCGACTCTTCCGCGCTGGTTTGAACGACGCGCTCGACGCAGCTGTCGGCGATCTGCTTGAAAGGATAGCGCGCGACGTGCTCGCGCGCGAGCTCGAGCTCGATGCGGCCTGCGTGGCCGGCATCGTGGCAAGTGCCCTCGATCGACACGCGGCCGAAAGAGTGCTCTCGATTCGCGTGCATCCGGCGGACATCGAGGCGCTTTCGGGAGCCGGTCTCGAGCTGATAGCCGATCGGGCTCTGCGGCCCGGCGACGTCATCATCGAGCTCCGCAGCGGCACCATCGACTTGACCGTGAACGCTCGCTTGGACGCGGCGCTAGCGGCAAGTGCTGCATGATCTCGCCACGCCGGCTTTCGCTCGGGACGTGTGCGCTCGGGCGCGCCATCGACGCAGCCGGACTGCCGCTCGACGGAGGTCCCGCGCTGCGCGGTCGCCGCGTATTCCTAACGATCCGAGCGCCGCTCCCCAACGCTCGGGCGCCGATAACCGAGCCGCTGTGGACCGGCGTTCGCGTTCTAGATGGCTTCCTGACCATCGGTCGCGGCGCTCGCATCGGGATTTTCGGAGCACCCGGATCCGGAAAGAGCACGTTGATCGAGTCGATCGTCGGCGGCTGTACGGCCGATGCCGTCGTCGTTGCCCTGGTCGGCGAACGCGGGCGTGAAGCCCAACGCTGGATCGGACTGCGCGACAGCCGTACGACGATCGTCTGTGCGACGAGCGATCGTCCGGCGGAGGAGCGTCTGCGCGCGGCTCGAGTCGCAGCCGCGCATGCGAACGCGCTGCGCGACCGAGGGCTCCACGTGCTCCTCGTGCTCGATAGCCTCGCCCGCGTCGCCGCAGCGTTGCGAGAGATCGGCGTGGCTACCGGCGAGAGCACCGGCCGCGGAGGGTATCCGCCGAGCGTTTTCGCCGAGCTGGCACGGCTCGTCGAAGTCGCGGGCGCGTTACACGACGGCTCGATCACGATGATCGCGACGGTGCTTCACGACGGAGACGATCGCGATCCGGTTAGCGAGGCTGCGCGCTCGCTTTTGGACGGCCACGTGGCTCTCTCCAATCAACTCGCCGAAGCCGGACGGTATCCGAGCGTCGACGTGCTCGGAAGCTCGAGCCGTACGATGGATTTCGTCGCACACGAGCCTCATGTGCGTGCGGCGCGAGATTCTGCGTAGTGCGCTCGCCGTCCTTCGGAGAATCGACGACGCCCGAACGCTCGGTGTCACGCCCGCCGAGGGCTCCGCGCGGGCGGCGATCGCCATCGAAGACCGCCTTGAAATCTTCCTCCGCCAGGAACGATGCACATCCGATTTCGGCGAAACGCTCTCCGAACTCGCCGAGATCGCGCGCCTATGGAGCGAAGGCCTTGCTCATAGCGAATGAGCTCGCCGTCGTCGCTCGTCGAGTCCACGAAATTGCGGGTGGTCCGCGGCTGCCGATCGCCGAGTTTGAGTCCGCGGTGAGTCGTGCCTCGGCGTCACCCTCGCGCGCCGCGATCGATCGATACGTACGCGCGAACGCGGCCGCACACAACGTCGATCCTGCACTGATCGCAGCCGTCATTGCCAGCGAATCGGGTTTCGACCCCAACGCGACTTCGCGCGCGGGAGCCCGCGGCCTGATGCAGCTGATGCCCGGAACCGCGGCAAGCCTCGGCGTCACCGATCCGTACGACCCCGAGCAGAACGTTAGCGGCGGGACGCGCTACCTTCGTGCGCTGCTCGATCGTTTCGGCGACCTGAAGCTCGCGGTGGCGGCATACAACGCCGGGCCGAACGCAGTCGAACGATACGGCGGCATTCCTCCTTATCCGGAAACGCAAGCGTACGTGCGCAACGTTTTGGCGCGCTATCGGCGGCTGCATGCGCACTGACCCCGAAAAGGTAGCAAATCGGCAAGGACGCGGTGAGCGACGGATCACACGCCATTGGGATGATCGTGCCATGATGACGCATCAGCTCGAGGTGAGCATTCTGGCCGCGCCGCTGGGCGCGATCGATCGGCGCGTGCTTTCGCAAGCGTGGTATAGCGCACTTGGGCTCGCGTCGAGCCGGCCTGGGGCGCCGGCCACGGCGGCGAGCGCCCGAACGACCGCGGCGGCGGCGTTTGTCCGTGGAGGCCGCGCGACGGCGATGCCGCCTCGGGCCGCTGCTCCGCTGCTGCCCGCCCGCGCCGTTCCTCGCAAGGCTGTCGGAATCGCCCTTAACGGCGCCTCACGAGACGAGTTTCATCGACGAGCCCTTCGTTCGAAGCTCGCCGTGCAGATCGAACGAACCTTCGCCGATCCAGGTTCGCACGTGCGGCGAGCCACGTTCTCGCTGGGGCGAGGGAGCGTTCGCGTGCACGTCATCCTTCAAACCAAAGGCGAGCACGCAGTGCTGCTCGCCATCTGCTCACCGGAGGTGCGCGGCATCGTTTCGCGCGCGCTAACGCAGGCGCGCCACGCGCTGGCCGCGCGCGGCATCGACCTGGAGCTGCGGAAGAACGAGGATCCGACGTGTTCTTGAACTCCAGTCTCACGCTCGCTCTCGATCGTATCGCCGAACGCGCCGCCGACGTGCGCCGAGCGTATGCGCCCGGCGCGGTTCCGCAGTACGACGACGTTGCAACCCCGGCGCCGTCGTCAACGTTCACGCTCGATCCGCTCTCGGTCGCGGCGCCTGACGGCGCATACTTCGTCTCGGTCGACGAGCAGGGTCGTCGCATTTACACGCGCGACGGTTCGTTCGCACTGAGAGGTGGCACGCTCGTCGATTCCGGTGGAAACGCCGTCCTCGGACGTTCGTCGGCCACCGGTTCGTTGAATCAACTTCGCGTCGACGCGGTGGACGAGGCCCTCGGGAGAGTTGACGACGCCGCCATCGAGCCGGACGGCCGCCTCGTCTACCGTCGAAAAACGATCGAACCCCGGAGCGGACGGCGCGAGTCGCAGCGCGTGGTGGTCGGTCGCATCGCGCTCGCGCGTTTTCCGGCGGCCACGCGGCTCGAGACCGCCGGCGGCGGTGGCGTAGCTCCGGACGGCGTCACCCCGCAAATCGGTTTCGCCGCCCAAGCAGACTTCGCAGCCTTGGCGCCGATGCAACGCGAGCGCAGTCGCGTAGACCTCGATGAGAGCCTCATTCGACTGAAAGAAGCGTACGTCGCTTTCGACGCGCTCCAGGCGGCGGAATTCGCTAAGGGTCGCCTCGGCAAAACCGCGATGGACCTCCTGAAATGAAGAGAGTTCGGCGCATGCGCTTCGAGCCGCGCTCGTCTTTGCCGACGACCGCGGCCTGCGTGGTGGCCAACGGCGTGCGGGAGACCTTGAGCTCGCTGCTCGGCACCCCTGCTTCGATGTCGATCTGCGAACCGATCATCCCTCGTCCGCAGGCGTGGACCGCAATCGTCAGGGAGGCGTTGCTCTATCGCGTACGCGGCAGCGTCGCAGACGCTGCGCTCGTCCTCCGAGCGGTCGACGCGATTGCCATTGCGGCGGCCGCCTTCGGTGAACCCGAAGAGGACCCGCCCGCTCGCGCGCTCTCGGCGATCGAGCGAGAAGTCATCGACCGCACGGCCAACGCGATCGCTGCGAACCTCAGCGCTATTTGCGGAGCTCGCGAAGGCCCCCATTTCGTCGAACGAGTCGCGTCCATCGGCGGTTTCGTCACGTATTTTGAACTGCTGCTCGAAGAGCCCGCATCGGCTCGCATCGGCATCGCGCTTTCCCGCGACCCTGCGCCGGAGCCGCGCAGCCGCGTCGCGTTCGGACATCTCGCTCCCGTTCGGATCTCGGCGGCCGGCGAGATCGATCTAGGGACGGTCGACGCCGGGACGGCGGCATCGCTGGCCCCCGGCGCCATCGTTCCGTTACGCCCGACGGACATGCAGCGGTGCATGCTAACCGCCTTCGGCAAGCGGTTGGCTCGAGGGCATTGCGGGGTTCGCAACGGACGATATGCGTTGACCGTCGACTCGGCTCGCGCAGCGACCGCGTGATCCGGCACACATGGAGAACGGCGCGAAGAAACCAGGTGAGGCGGAGAACATCGACCTATTGATGCACGTTCCGCTGCATCTGACGGTGGAACTAGGAAGTTGTAAGCTGTCGATCGCCGAGATACTCGAACTCGGCACGGGTTCGGTTGTCGAGCTCGACCGCTCGGCCAACCATCCCGTCGATCTTCTCGTCAACAGCCGGCCCATCGCGCGCGGCGAGATCGTCGCGGTCGAGGATAAGTTCGGCGTACGCATCACCGAGCTGCTGGCGCCGTAATGCCGGCCGATCTACTGGCCGGATCGGCCGGGCGTCACGCCACGCTGCCGCTCGACTTACTCGTCATGCTCACGGCGCTCTCGCTCGTACCGCTTATTCTCGTCATGTGCACGTCCTTCGTGCGGATCGTCGTCGTGCTGTCGCTCGTGCGCTCGGCCATCGGTGCATCGGCGCTTCCGCCAAACGCGGTCCTTACCGGACTGGCTCTGGTTTTGACGTTCGTCGTCATGGCGCCGACGGCGGAGCGCATCAGGCACGACGCAATCGACCCGTACGCGCGCGGATCGATCTCGCCGGCGCAGGCGCTCGGCCGGGCGATCGTGCCGCTGCGCTCCTTCATGCTTCGTCAAACGCGGGGGGCCGACGTGGCTCTCTTCGAACGGATCGGACGCCGGCCGGCCGGTCCCGCCGAACGCGCCCCGATGACGGTCGTGGTGCCGGCCTTTGTCGTCGGCGAGCTGCGCAGCGCATTTGCAATCGGATTCGCCCTCTATCTGCCGTTCGTTGCGATAGATTTGGCGGTCGCGGCGATGCTCATGGGGCTGGGCATGATGATGCTGAGCCCGCCGGTTGTCTCGCTTCCGGTGAAGCTGCTGCTCTTCGTGATGGTTGACGGATGGGCGCTGCTGTGCGGAGGCGTTGCGGCGAGCTTCCGATAACACACAGTCAACATGCGCATAAGCGACGCGCTTGCGACCCAGCGTCCATTCTTTTCGTTCGAGTTCTTTCCGCCCAAAGACGACGAAGGTTCGCGCCGGCTGCTCGAGACGATCGAAGCGCTCCAACCGCTGCGACCCGCGTTCGTGTCGATTACCTATGGCGCCGGCGGCTCGACCCGAGCCCGCACGGTCGCTCTCGCCAAGGAGGTTCAGCAGCAAATCGGCCTTACGGTCGTCGCCCACGTCACATGCGTCGGGGCGACTCGCGCCGGGCTTCGAGCGGTCTTCGACGACGTGGCCCGCGCCGGCATCGAGAACGTCCTCGCTTTGCGTGGGGATCCACCGAACGGAGCCGCGTTCGAACCCGTAGCCGGAGGCTTCGGCCACGCTAGCGAGCTCATCGCGATGCTGCGGCGGAACTACGGCTTCTGTATCGGCGCCGCGTGTTATCCGGAGAAACATCCGGAGGCATCGTCCTTCGACGACGATCTGCGCTACCTGAAGGTCAAAGCGGAAGCCGGCGCCGATTTCCTCGTGTCGCAACTCTTTTTCGATAACGAGCACTTCTTCGAGTTCGAACGGCGCGCTCGTGCGGCCGGCATCACCCTTCCACTGTTGCCCGGCCTCATGCCGATTACGAACTTCGCGCAAATCCAACGGTTCGTCGCGATCTGCGGAGCAAGCATCCCGCCCAAGCTGCGGGTCGAGATGGAGGCGCGCCGAGGGGACATCAAAGCGGTCGAGGACCTGGGCGTCGCATACGCCTCGATGCAGGCCCTCGGTCTGCTTCAGGCCGGTGCCCCGGGAATTCACTTCTACACGCTCAATCGCTCGCCGGCGACTCGCGCGATCGTCTCCTCGTTGCTGGCGGCGAGCGCGTGGCGACCCGCCTTCATAACGGCTCGATAACGCCGCGGTAACGCCGCGCCGCTACCATTGAGCACGTGGACGTTCTCGATGGGTTGCTGCACGATGCGCTGATCGCGACGGCGACGATTGCGTTACCGATGCTGGCCGCAGCCGCTCTCGTCGGAACCGCGGTCGCCGTCATGCAGGCGGCAACGCAGGTGCAGGAACAGACCTTGACGCTGTTGCCGAAGATCGTTACCGTCGGCCTGATGGCCGCCGTCTTCGGCGAGCCCGCGATGCACCTTCTCGCGGCGCTCTTCGACCGAGCGATCGCGGCGATTCCGGCGCTGGATCGCGGATGGTGACCGGCCTGCTCGTCTTCGCGCGGTGCGCGGGCTTTATCTTTCGCGCTCCGGGGTTCTCCCACCCGAGCGTCCCGCCGGCGCTACGTGCCGGCGTCGCAGGGGTGCTCGCCATGGCGATTGCTCCCGCGCTTCGCGGGCGCGGCGCCATGAGCGACACGTCGTTTGCCTTCGCGTTGATCGCAGAGTTTCTCCTCGGCAGCGCGATCGGCATGACCGCATCGCTCGTCTACGATGCCGCCTACGCGGGCGGCCGGGTGATCGACGATTACGTCGGCGTCAAGGCGATCGCCCCGAGTCTCGCGCTGGTCGCGCCAAGCGGCTTCGGACGAGTCTGGTCGCTCGCGTTCACAGGCGGCTATTTCCTCTCCGGCGCTTATCGGCCGGTGCTGATCGGAATCGCCGACAGCTTCGCGCGCATCGCGCCGGGCGCGCCGTTTGACGCGGGCGGGTGGGTCGCCTACTCGGGCGCATTCGCCGCCACGCTCGTGCTCGTTGCGCTCCAAGTCGCCGCGCCGGCCGTAGCGCTGGCCTTCGTCGTCCAGATCGCGCTCGGTGCGCTGAGTCGCGTCGTTCCACGCTTCGGCAGCTTCACGCTCGCGTTTCCACTGGCGTTTGCGGCGGCACTCGTGGCGACGGCCATAGCGGTTCCGCTCGCGGCCGAGCACATACCGGCGCCGCTACTCGCGGTCCCCATCCGCTAACCATTCGGTGAGCGATGCGTCGGAGAAGCCCTTCGAAGCGACCGCGCGCCGCATTGCAAAGGCAAGAAGTGAAGGTAACGTCGCGCGATCGAGCGAGGTCGGGGCGAACGTCGCATTTGCCGCAGGGGGATTGACCGTCGCAGCGGTTATACCGTTGCTCGGCGCGGCTTCATCCGGTGCGATCGCTGCGGCCGCGTCGGGCGTGGTAAATCCGAGCGCGTATGCGCTGCTCGTCGCCGCCGCCCTCCTTCCGATCGCAGCAGCCGGCGGGGCGGGCGCGTTCGCGAACGTGCTGCAGAACGGCGGCGTCGCCGGAATTGTCCTCAGTGTGAAGTTCGAGCGCCTCAACCCCGTCGAGGGTCTCAAACGCATCCTGTCGCGCGAAACCTTCGCGCACTCGCTGCGAGCCTCGCTCGCCTTCGCGTGCGCGACCGCGGCGATAGCGCCCGTACTGCGATGGAGCGCCGTGGCGCTGTTGGCGGCGGCCCATCCGACCGACGCCGCCGCCACCGCGTGGCTGGCGGCCAAGGAAGTCGCGGCTGGCGCCGCCGGAGTGGGATTCTGCTTTTCCATCGCGGAGTACGGCGCGGCTCGCGAGGCTTGGCTTCGCAAGCTTCGGATGAGTTTGGACGAGCGCAAACGTGAAGCTCGCGAGGAGGAGGGTGACGCCGTAGCGCGCGGACGGCGACGGGCTTTGCATCGCACGCTGCTTCGAAGCGGCGCCGGACGGGTGAAAGAGGCGACATTCGTCGTGACCAATCCCACGCACGTCGCGGTGGCGCTGGAGTATCGTCCCCCGCGGGTTCCCGTGCCCCAGGTGCTCGTTCGCGCGGTTGACTCGGCGGCTCTCCGCGTTCGGCAAATCGCCGCGGCTCACGCCATCCCGATCGTCGAGAATGCTTCGCTCGCTCGCACGCTCTATCGTGATGCGCGCGTCGGAGAACCGATTCCGCACGCTCACTACGTGGCCGTAGCGGAGGTCGTCGCCGCGCTGACGCGCGCGGGAGATATGTCCGTTTGAACTCGCATAAGCGCGCGGTTTACGCGTTCGCGGCGATCTTGCTGGCGGTCGTCGCAATTTTGATCGTTCCGTTGCCACCGTGGCTGCTTGATATTCTCCTCGGCATCAACGTCTTCGGCTCGGCGCTCGTGCTGCTGCTCTCGGTTACCGTCGACGACCCGCTCGAGTTTTCTGCGTTCGCCCCGGCCTTGCTCGTCGCGACGCTCTTCCGGCTCTCGCTCGACGTCTCGGCGACGCGATTGATTCTGACGTCGGGCGCCGTGCCGGGGGCGGTCGGAGCTATCATTCCGGCGTTCGGGGCATTCGTCGTTCACGGGAATCTGGTCGTCGGCCTGATAGTGTTCTCCATCCTAGTTACGATACAGTTCGTCGTCATCGCCAGCGGCTCGCAACGAGTCGCCGAAGTAGCGGCGCGCTTCACGCTCGATGCGATGCCCGGAAAGCAGATGGCTATTGACGCCGACGTCCATGCCGGTGTCCTGGACGCCGACGGTGCGCGGCGCAAGCGCGAGGTGGTGCAGCGCGAAGCCGACTTCTACGGCGCCATGGATGGTGCGGGCAAGTTCGTCAAAGGGGACGCCGTCGCGGCGCTGGTCATCGTGGCGCTCAATCTGAGTGGCGGCATCTTGGTGGGGGTCGCGTATCACGGCCTCTCTCCCCTGGATGCGATCAACACGTTTGCGCTGCTCTCCATCGGCAACGCGCTCGTCACGACGCTGCCCGCGTTTCTCATTTCCACTGCGATGGGCATGATGGTAACGCGCGTCGCATCCGATGGAGCCCTCGGAGCCGATCTCGCGGCGCAGCTCTTCGCCCGCCCCGACGTGCTGCGCAGCGCCGGAGGATTGCTGCTCGCGCTCGCATTCGTGCCCGCCCTGCCGCGGCCGCTGTTCCTGGTTCTTGGCGCCAGTGCGTTCGCCGTGGCGCATGCCGCGCATCGTCACCAGCAGCGGCTGGAAATCGCAGCGATCGAGGCGCGCGAGCGTGCCAAGCGCAACGCGATGCGGCGCCCCGAACTCGCGCTCGGTCTCGTCGGCGTGGACGCGATCGCCATCGAGATCGGCGCGGATCTCGCCCAACTGCTGGCGCCGCCGCTCTCCGAAACGCTGCTCGATCGCATCGGCGAGGTGCGCCGCGCTCTTGCCGCCGACATTGGGATCGTACTCCCAGGCGTTCGCCTGCGCGACGACCTGGCGCGCGACCCGCGGACCTACGGCATTCGCGTGCGCGATCGTCTGACCGGCTCGGGACGGCTCGAACTCGAACGTCTGCTGGCCGTCGCGGACGACGCGATTCTTTCGCGCCTGCACGCTGCGATCGTACGCGAGCCGGTCTACGGGCTGCCCGCGGCGTGGATAGCTCTCGAAGCCCGCGAAAGCGCACTCAACGCGGGAGCCCTCGTGTTCGATCCCATTTCCGTGCTCGGTTCGCACCTAGCCGAGGTCGCGCGGACGTACGCGGCGGAACTCGTCGGGCGCCAAGAGCTGCACGCGTTGCTCGAACACTTGCGTTCGACGGTCCCAGCATTGGTCAAGGAGGTCGGCGGCGAGGCGTTGCCGTTCGGCGCGCTCCACCGGGCTTTCGCGTTGCTGTTGCGAGAAGGGGCGTGGCCGCGCGATCCGATCGCCACGATCGAGGCGATGCTCGAAGCCGCCTCGCACGATCCGCGCGAGCTCGCCGAAGCGGCGCGGCGCGCGATCGTTCCGGATCTCCTGCGGCGCCGCGGCGTTCCCGCGCTCGCGGCCGTCATCTTCGATCCAGCGTTTGAAAGGAAACTCGCCGACGTGTGGTGCCGGTACGGGACCGAGGCGATCGAGCCGGCCGCCGCTTTGGCGATACGTGCGCGGATCGAGCAGTATGCGGCGCGAGTACCGCGCGATCGTGCCGCGGTCGTGTGCACGGCGGCGCTGCGTCCAGCACTCGCGGATTTCCTGATTCGATCGGGCATCCGCCTCAGCGTCTACGCGTACGGCGAACTGCCCGACGAGATCGTGCTCGCGCCGAGCGAGGTCATCGCGGACGCCGAACCGAACGCGCTCGCTCCATGCACCTGACGACGCTCGATTGGATCATCGTCGTCGCCTCTTTGGGAGTCAGCTTCGTTCCGGCGATCGTGCTGGCACGCCGTGCCGGTCGCAACATCACCGAGTTCTTCGCGGCCGGCCGCCAGGCGCCGTGGTGGCTGATCGGCATCTCGCTCGTCGCGACCACGTTCTCCACCGATACGCCCAACCTCGTGACTAATCTCGTGCGTGACGGCGGAGTCGCCGAGAACTGGCTCTGGTGGTCGTTCTTGCTCACCGGCATGGCGACGGTCTTTTTCTACGCGCGGCTGTGGCGGCGGTCGCGCGTGCTGACCGACCTCGAGTTCTACGAGCTGCGCTACGCCGGCCGCGCCGCGTCGTTCGTGCGCGGCTTCCGAGCCATCTATCTCGGCCTGATCTTCAACTGCTGGATCATCGCGACGGTCAACCTCGCGCTCGTGAAGATCGCCGGCGTGCTCTTCGGATGGCCACGCTTCGAGACGCTCGCGATCGCCGTCGTGGTGCCGATCGTCTTCGCCGCAACCGCGGGGCTGTGGGGCGTGATGGTGACCGACATGATTCAGTTCTGCATCACCATCACCTCGGCGTTTGCGGCGGCCTACTTTGCGATCCACGCGCCGGGCGTGGGCGGCCTGCAAGGCCTCATGGCGCACGTCGCCGCGCGCCACCCGGCCATGCTTTCGATCCTGCCGAACTTCCACGACTGGCACACCGCGCTCGGCGTCTTCGTGATTCCGCTCACCGTGTTGTGGTGGTCGGTCTGGTACCCCGGCGCCGAGCCCGGCGGCGGCAGCTACGTCGCGCAACGGATGCTCGCCGCGCGCACCGAGTCCGACGCGCTCTTCGGCACATTCGCGTTCCAGGTGATGCACTACGCGCTGCGGCCGTGGCCGTGGATCGTCGTCGCGCTGGCCTCGACCGTCGTCTACCCCTCGCTGCACGACATCCAGGTCCGGTTCCCCGCCGTCGCGCCGGGCCTGATCGGCAACGACATCGCGTACCCCGCGATGCTCGTCTTTCTGCCGGCCGGCTTCGCGGGCTTCATGGTCGCCGGCATCTTCGCCGCGTATCGCTCCACCATCGAGACGCATCTCAACTGGGGCACGTCCTACCTCGTGCACGACTTCTACCAGCGCTTCCTTCGGCCGGACGCGAGCCAGCGCGAGCTCGTCTTCGCGGGACGGCTCGTAACGGCGCTGCTGATGGCGCTCGGCGTGTTCTTCACGCTCTTTCTCGACAACGCGAAGAACGCGTTCACGCTGCTGCTCTCGATCGGCGCGGGCACCGGCCTGATCTATTTGCTGCGGTGGTTCTGGTGGCGCATCAACGCGTGGAGCGAGGTGAGCGCGATGGCCACGTCGTTCGTCGTGTCGCTGGGGTTCTTCGTTGCGACGAAGTTTGGGTCGACGATCGACGCCACGACCGAGCTCCTGATCACGATCGCCGTCACGACGATCGTCTGGATCGCCGTGACCTTCTGCACGCCGCCAGTCGAGGCGAGCGTCCTGAGCGAGTTCTACGCGAAGGTTCGGCCGGCCGGTCCCGGCTGGGCACGCGTGCGCCGCGAGAACGCGCTGCCGCCGTCGCCCGATTCGCTGCCGCTCGCGCTGCTCGGGTGGGTCCTCGGCCTGGCGGCCGTCTATGGCGCGCTCTTTTCGGCAGGCGGCTTCGTCTACCACAAACCGGCCGAAGGGCTGGTCTGGGGCCTCGTCTCCGTGAGCGCCGTCGGCGGGCTCGTCGCGGCGGGGCGCCGCCTATGGGCGCCCGCGGCAGGCCCGGCGAGTGCCGAAGGCTAAGCTCCACCGGCTCCAATGAACTGGAAAAATCTTAAGGCGCCGTTCAAGGCGCTGGTCATCATCGCGATTTGCGGGATTTCGATCTGGGCGGTCGTGCCGATTCAGAAGACCATCCATCTCGGCCTCGACTTGCAGGGCGGCGCGCGGCTCTTGCTGCAGCTCTCGCCGACCGCCGAGGTGCCGCAGATCACGCCCCAGATTCAGGCGCAGACGCGCGAAGTGATCGATCGCCGCATCAACGGGCTCGGCGTCGCCGAGCCGTCGATCAGCAACGTCGGAAGCGACCGAATTCTCGTGGAGCTCCCGAACGTCAAAAACCCGGACGAAGCCGAGAGGCTTCTCAAACAGGCCGCAGTGCTCGAGTATAAGATCGTGCCGTTCGACGTCATGCAGAAGGCCGATCAGGCCGTGGCGCTGCTCGCGCAGACGGGCGTACCCGCGAAAGACCGGGCCGAGGCCGAGCTTTACGTCTCGACGACCGCGTACGAGAAGAGCGGCAAGGTGGTCTACTCCGGCAAGGATTTGAAGGCCGCACAGGCGAGCTTCGACCAAGCCAACCGCCCGGACATCAACTTCCAAACGAAGGATCCGGGAAGGTTCGGCAAGCTCACGACGGCCAATCTGCAGAAGCCGCTCGGCATCTTTCTCGACCATCGCTACCTTTCGGCGCCGATCATCCAGAGCCCGATCTACGACAGCGGTCAGATCACCGGCAGCTTTACCGAAGAGCAAACCGTCACGCTTGCCAACGAGCTCAACGCCGGCGCGCTGCCGGCCAGCATCAGCATCATCGAGAAGGAGACGATCGGCCCGACGCTCGGCAAGCTCGATCTCATTCAGTCGATGCGCGCGGCCGCCCTCGGTCTCGGTTTGGTGCTGATCTTCATGATCGCCGTCTACCGGCTGCCGGGCCTGCTCGCCGATTTGGCGCTCGCGATCTACGTGCTGGTGATGATGGCGATCCTCGCGCTCTCGCACGCGACGCTGACGCTCCCGGGCATCGCCGGCTTCGTGCTCTCGATCGGCATGGCCGTCGACGCCAACGTGCTGATCTTCGAGCGCATCAAAGAGGAGCTGTGGAACGGCAAGACGATGCGGGCCGCCGTGCGCGTCGGCTTCCAACGCGCCTTCTCGGCGGTCTTCGACAGCCACTTCACCACGATCGTCGGCGCGGGCGTGCTGTACATGCTCGGGACCGGCACGGTGAAGGGCTTCGCCTTCACGCTCTTTTGGGGAACGGTCGTCTCGCTCTTTACCGCCGTCTTCATCACGCGCTTCTTCGTGGACGCGCTGGTCGACAACGAAATCTTGACTTCGCCCGAGCTCTACGGCGTCAAACGCTCCGAACTGGGGATCTTCGCCAAGGGCGCCGCCGGAGCGGAGGCGTAACGCATGCTCTTTCGGCGGCTGAACTGGAACATCGTCGGATGGTTCCGCGTCGTCTCCACGATCTCGTACATCGTGATCGCGCTCGGCCTCGGCTCGATGATCTATCACGGCTTCGCGGGCGGTCAGGGCTTCCAGCCGAAGAACATGCTGCGCCTCGGCCTCTCGTTCACGGGCGGCACCGACATCACTGTGCGGTTCACGAAGCCGACGACGGCCGATAAGGTCAAGGCGGCCCTCGCGGGCCTGGGCATGACCGAGGAATCGGTCACGACCGCGGGCTCCGACGGCAAGGGCTTCGTTATTCAGACGCAGACGGCGTTCGCGAACGATTCGGCGCCGGTCTGGAACGCGCTCAACACCGTCGCCCCCGTCGATCGAGCCGCCTCGCAGATCACCGCGGTCGGACCATCGCTGGGCCGCGAATACCTGATGAAGGCGATCTGGGCGCTGGTGATCGCGCTCGGCATTCAGTTCCTCTACATCGCGTTCCGCTTCGGCTGGAACTACATCTTCGGGTTGGTCACGGTCATCGCGCTGGTGCGCGACGCCGCGATGATGATCGGCATCTACGCGCTGGCCGATAGGCGCGCGGACGACGCGTTTCTGGCGGCGGTTCTGACGGTCATCGGCTACTCGGTCATGGATACCATCGTGATCCTCGATCGAATTCGCGAGAACACCAAGCTAATGGCGGGCGCGGCCTACGAGACGATCGTCAACGAGTCGATCAAGCAGACGATGACGCGCTCGTTCAACACGCTCGCGACCGTCGTCATCACGCTGGTCGCGCTGCTCGCGCTGGGCGGTGCGAGCCTGAAGAATTTCGCGTTCGCGCTGCTGGTCGGCATCTGCTCGGGCGGCTACCACTCGATCTTCTACTCGGCGCCGCTCGTGCTCGTCTTCCGCAAACGTCAGCTCGAGGCCGCGGCGAAACGCCGCCGCGCCGGGCTCGCGCAGGATCGCACGGTTTCGGGCCGCTCGCGCGCGGAGTCCACGGCGCTCCAGAGCCGCAGCGGCGTCGCCCGCGAAGACATCGTGGCGGCGCGCCGCGAGCGGCGCGCCAAGGCGAAGGCCGCGCGCACCGCGTCGCCGGCCGCGCAGCAGCGATATCGCAAGAAACGCGATGCGAGCGGTAACGTCGCGATCGACGAACCCTATGCGGGCGAAGAAATGATCGATCCGCTCGACGCGCAGCAGGCCGGATTGCACGATGCGGCCATGGAGCAAGGCCACGAAGAGATCGCGCTCAACTTCGACGAGTTCCCTTCGACGAGCTCAGGGCAAGCTGAGCCCAGCGAAGAAGCGCACCAGCCCTAAGACCGGCGCGCTGCCGCCGCCCACCCCATCGGAGGCGGCCTTCGAGGCGGCGCTTCGCGCGTTCGATCTTCCGGTGCCCGAGCCGGTGCCCGAGCGGCCACCGGTCGACGACGCGGCGGCGGCATTCATCGAGCGCGTCTTTGCCAACAGCGATTCGTATCTGCGCGATCCGTACGCGACGATCGGCGACGCGCCACGCTTTCACACCAAGATCGCGGGCGTCTCGTTCGAAGGGCGCCAGGACACGATCGCCGGATTGCGCCCCGGCGCGCCGCTCGAGCTGCGCCGCCAACCGGAGAATCCCCACGATGCCAACGCGATCGCCGTCCACTATGGAAACCTGCAACTCGGTTTCTTCAACAAACGCCTGGCCGCGCACATCGCGCCGCTGATCGACGCCGGGGCGCGATACGACGCTCGCATCGCATCGCTCACCGGAGGTCCTTCGAGCTCGGGACCGGCTGCCGAACACGCAAAGCACCGCGGCGTCAACATCCTCGTCGAGCGCGAGGCCGCCGCTCCCCGCGCGCCGCGGCCCGGTGCGCTCGAGAGCCGGCCGAGCGACGCGAACGCGGAGCTCGTGCGGTCGGCGCTGATCGGGTCGTCGCAGCCTCACGACGCGCAGCGAGCCGTGCTCGATCGCGTGAACGCCGGCAAGAACACGCTGGCGGTGCTCGGGACGGGTCGCGGCAAATCGTTCTGCTTTCAGTTTTCGGCGGCGATGCGCGCCTTCGGAGGCACGGGCAAGACGCTCGTCGTCTATCCGCTGCGCGCCCTGGCCAACGATCAGTACGAAGCTCTGCGGCGCAGCCTCGATCCGTTGGGGCTGCGAATCTTTCGCGCCAACGGTTCGATCGGCCACGAGGAGCGCGACGAGCTTTTCGGGGCCCTGCGCGAAGGCGAGTGGGACGTCGTGCTCGCGACCCCGGAGTTTCTCGACTTTCACCGTGACGCGCTTCGCGGACGCGGCGCGCCGTCGTTCGTCGTGGTCGACGAGGCGCATCACCTGCATGAATCGCGCCATCGGCCCGCCTACGCGCGGCTGGCGGCGACCATCGCCGCGCTTGGCGATCCGCAGATCCTGGCCCTCACCGCGACCGCGGGCGACGACGCCTTCCGGCGGATCGTCGACGAGCTGGGCGTGGAAGCGTGGGTGATCGACCCGACCGTTCGCGAGAACCTTCGCGTCGTCGACGCGCGCGGGACGCGCGACAAGATCGGCTACATGACGGAGCTCTTCGCGGACGATCGAGGCGCGAGAGGCATCGTGTACTGCAACTCGCGGACCGAGGTGGTTAAAGTGGCCCAGCGTCTGCGCCGGGCGCTGGGAGATCGCGTGACGTTCTACCACGCGAAGATGCCCAATGCCGAACGGCTCGAGGCGGAGCGCCTCTTTCGCGAGGGAGCGCTGCGAGTGGTGGTGGCAACGTCCGCCTTCGGCGAGGGCATCGATCTGCCCGACGTCGCCAACGTCGTGCTGTACCATCTCAACTTCGACTTCGGTGAGTTCAATCAGCAGGCCGGACGGGCCGGCCGCGACGGCGCGCCCGCGCAGATTCACCTGCTCTACGGCCAGCAGGACCGAACGCTCAACGAGTGGCTGATCGACGTCGAAGCGCCGCCGATCGCGCAGCTTCGCGAGCTTTACCGCGGCATGAAGGGCTTAGCGAGTCGGGGCCCTTCGACAGGCTCAGGGCAAGCCGTGTTGCGCAGCAGCGATGCGGAGATCGCGGCGATCTTGGACATCGACCGCGTTCGCGATCGCACGGTCGCCGCGGCGCTGCGCATCTTTCGCGATGCCGGCCTCGTCGATGCGGACGACGACGACGAAGGCCGATACGTTCGATTCCTGCCGGTGCGCGGGCGCGTGGATATGGAATCCAACGAACGATACGCCGAGGGCGAGGCGACGCGCGAAGCCTTCGCCCAATTCGCGGAAATCGCGCTCGACGCGCCGGCGGCGACACTCGAGCGTGTCATCAACCGGCCCATTTATCCTTCGGGAGTTTCTCTGACGCGATAGCCGATCGTGGCATCCATGCGGGCTGAGCGGCCGCTAGTCTAGCAGCTGTTCGAAGTCGAAGTCGAACCCCTCCGGCGGCACGCCGTCCGTCCAAACGATGCCGCGATATGGATCGACGAGCGCGACGTATGAGGTTCCTGCTCGACGCAGGCGCTCGAGTTTGGAGCGCAAGTCGGCGGGATTGTCGGACTGCGAGCAGAGCTCAATGGCAACCGCCGGCGCTCCCGGAAAGAAGCCTTCGCGCTGCATTGACGTCAGTTTAGCCCATGCCTCATTCGAGGCGAGGGAGCCATCGGGAGCAATAATTGACGTGTCGAGTAGGCAGAAGCCGCCGTCGGAATCGAACGCGACATAGCCGTGCGCTTCGGCCCATTCGTCGAGCAACCGCGTCAACCGCACATTTCGTTTGGAAGTGGCCGCTCCCGTCGGAGGCGTCATGATCAGCGCCCCGCCGGCGTCGCGCTCGATTCGCCACCCGGGGTTCTCCCCGGAAACCCGCAGAACCTCAGCGTCGATAGCGACGAGGGGAACGCGCGCTATCACGCCGTCAGCATACCACCTCGCACAAACGCTCTCAAGCCAGCACGCGCGTCATCGCTCCTTCGTCCACCTTGCGATAGAACGCATTGTCCGTTTCGCTAACCCCGGCGGCGGCCCACGGGTCGATCTGGCCGCGGCTGGTGGGAAGATGCACGGTCGGCCCGGCAGCGTCGGAGTAATCGGCGCCGCCGAAGGGTTCGAAGTCGTCGCGTTCGCTATGCGCGAGAACGAGGCCGCGCACGGCGTCGGCCGCCGCGCTCGCATCGCCGCGCAGCCTCGCGTCTAAACGTCCGTCGCTCGCGAGCGTGTCGTAGAAGGCGATCGCCGGCCGATCGGCGTGCCACGGCATGTCCTTAGGAGCCTCGGGGAACCGCACCATCCCGTCGATGGCTCGAGCGTCCTCGCGAACGATACCGCGCACGCCGCGAGTCCCGGCCTCGGCGCTCACGTCGTCGTTGAGCCGCTTGATCGACGCTTCGGCCAGCCGCACTTTTGCTGGGTCGAGATCGAGCACGTCGAACGCGGCGGCGGCGTACTTCGCATGCATGACGTCGTCCACGACGCCCTTGGCCATCGCGCGTGGATCGTTCGCGTGCGATGCGATCGCATGCGCCACGTCGCTCGGAACTCCGGGCGCGAGCATCGTCTCGGGGCTGGCCGCAAGATATCGCACTCCGGCGTGCGACAGTGCGTCTGCGAAGCCCATGGGATATTACATAAGGGCGTTATTAGTTCCGATTAGGCCCTGCGTTTGAGTGTTCTGGTTGAGAGCAAAGGACTTAGGTGAGTTAAAGTATTGCCTTTGGTTGAATAACTACTCGCCCGTCCTTGAGTCTTACAGAATAATACGCGAACTGACCATCGCAGGCACCCGCGATGCACGTCCAGCCAGGTCTTGGAGTCGGCGTCGGCTCAGATTTCAGGTTTACTTCCGTAGGCGCCTGAGCAGCCAGGAACACAAGCAGGACCGCAATAGGACCGGGGTCATACGACACATTATAAGAGCCGTCCCTTAGCAGAGTTATCGTTTGCGAGTTCTTCGTGCTCGTGAGCGTGTAACGGTACGCTGCGATCATCTCTCCTGCGATCACGCCTGGCAGCAAGACCGTGCCTTTAAACGGCCCGTCAAACGGTTTGTCTCGCGACAAAGGTCGTACGGTATGAGTTACTGCGTCGATATAAACCATGTGATTGTCGTTGTTACTGTGCCTGCCGATCGCGATCTCGAAGCTGGAGCCCCATTGTTTGACGACAACGACATAAGGCTCTAGCCGAAACGGCGCTTGCTCATCGGAACCGAGATTAAAATAATCATACGCCCACACGAGGGCGTTCAATGTGAGCCCTGAAACAGAATCGGGGTCTGATGGCTGTGCAGCAAGACTACGTCCCGCTAGCAAAAGCATTATGATGCCACAGGTCGCAGTCCTAAACCTCAATCGCATTGGCACATCTCTACGCCTCCTCGCTCCGTGAACGCTACGGCGCCCGGCATCGTTTCGGCTTGGCTCGGCACGAGCCCCCGTGCTAAGCTCAAAGTCCGGCGTGAAAACCCGGCCCGCGCGATTGGGGAAGTCGCGGCGCTAAGGCACGACTCTGTCGCGCGCTAACAAGTGAAACGTTAAAGGTAGATTTCCCACGATGTTACTTCTGATCTCCTTATCAGTTCGAACCTTTGAAGGACACACGATTACGTCCGACCCCTTGTCATAGAGCCCGATGTGTTTATCGCGCTCATTTAGATATTCAAACAACCCAGTGGCCCAGTATGAGGCACCGTTTGAGAGACGAATCACGATGCGATTAGCTCGCGGCTTGTAGAATGCCTCAGTGACCTTTAGTGTGTTGTACCTGCTGGCGCTGAGTCTCTTCCATAGTGACAACCTGAGCAAAGAAGGCTGATAGCTGCGCAAAGGAGTGCCAAGCCCTTCATCTTTGTGCTCCTCGCTCCGTGAACGCCACGGCGCCTAGCATCGCTTCGACTTGGTTCGGCTGAGCCCCCGCATTAGCCAAGCTGGGCGTTCGGCGAGGGTTGAACTCAGGATCGCAGACAGACCTACCAACCCTCAGTGTTTTTCTTGCTAAGCGCATGGTCGTAGGTGTAGTTGTAATGTTTGCGATTTTGGAATCCGAAATCGACTAGGGGAATCTGGTTAACAACGTCAGTATTACCATCTAGAACATTTGTCGATTGCGTAAAGAACAGTTTCTTGAGCGTTGAATTCGCCAACAGCGGCGTCAGCGAATCAATATCTCCTAAATTGTCGAGAAATAGATTTTCAAGGTTGGGGAGTGGCGCCAAGCATTCAACGCTTTTGAGCCGCCTGCATGTGTCGATACCTAAGGTCTGCAGCGACGTTAGAAAGCGAATGGCCGAAAAATTCTTTCAATTTAGTGAGATATGAAAGCCATAGGTCTTTGAGCCCAGTGCACGCTTCGATGCCGGACAAAGAACGAAGTGCTCCTTGCTTCACTTCGAACGTGGTCAACTGCGGGGCGTCTTTGAGGCGAGTCAGGTCACCTTCTTTCCAGTTGCAGATCCTCAGCCTAGCAAGCATGCTGGCCTTGTTAAGACCCGAAAACTGCCCATTCCATACAAAGAATAAGTCGTGGAGAATAGGCCAGCAGCCAACATCAACGTCAAACCTGGTGTCGGAGTCTACGCTTAGAACTTGCAGGCTCTTGAGCTCAGATATGGCAGCAATGTCATCGCATGATCGATTCAGTACATGCAGTCTTTGCATCTTGGTAAGACCCTGCAAGAGGTGGACGTCGCCGACGGTCCTTCGCCATAGGGCCCAAAGTTCAACTATTGGAGGCTCGATAGTCGCCAGAGTGCGAAGCAACTCTGGAGTCAAAGCATCGCCGAGAAACAGGGCGCTGCCATCCGACGCTTCCTTAACGACGAACCCTGAACTGGGGAGTTCGATTGTTTGGTTCATCGTGTGGTGCGCCCCACAGGACTGGTTTGGGCGCTTAAATCCACGACTTCCCATGAGCGGCGTGCGAAGCGATCGCACGGCTCTGCGGCATCACTCGCGTCGCGCCGATCGACGACTGCGATCCCTCGCACCCGGCTAATGCGGCAGCCGCGCCCATTGCTAAGGCGGAGCGGCTAAGTCCCAAGCTTCTCATCCTTTGTGCTCCTTGTATAATGGGGCGGGTGGGCAGGTCATGCTGATTTGCTCCGAGGGCCCCGAGCCCGTGAGCGAGATAGGCGGCCTGCCCCCGCTGCGCCCTCAGAGATCGAACGGTATCGTAGGCTGCCGGTCCAGGCAAGCCCGGATGTGCAAGGTCGATCGAGAAGGCGCCATTACGGAGGGCCCGCTAGTGGAATCGTATCTGGGTATCGACATTTCTAAGGAGACGTTCAACGCGCATCTGCTGAGCCATGGGACTGAAGCAAAAAAGGTCTTCCAAAACTCCGCTAAGGGTTTTAAACAGCTGACGGCGTGGCTCAAGAATCGTAAGGTTTCGGCGCTCCATGCGTGCATGGAAGCCACCGGCGGATATTGGGAAGCCTTGGCGCGGTACCTTTACGAACACGAGTACCGCGTCAGCGTCGTAAACCCGGCCCGGATCAAGGCCTTTGGGCAAAGCGAACTGCTGCGCACAAAGACCGACGCGGTCGACGCGGCGCTGATCGCACGCTTTTGCAAGAGTCAACTTCCTGATACCTGGACGCCGCCGCCGGAGGACGTTCGCGTTTTGCAGGCACTGACCCGGCATTACGAGCACCTCAAAAAGGTCCGAGCACAGCAGGTTAATTACTGCCCAGACCTCCGATGAGCCCGCTATCGTCAAGAGCTCTCTTCAGGAACTGATTGCTACGCTCGACGTTCAGATCGCCGAGCTGGAGCGACAGATCCGCCGGCATTTCGACGACCACACGGATTTGAAACGAAAACGCGACTTGTTGACGTCGATTCCCGGCATCGGAGAAACGACAGCTGGGTCGATTCTTGCTGAGATTCCGCAGATCGATCGTTTTGAATCGGCGAGAGCCGTTGCAGCGTACGCAGGACTGTCTCCGAGGCAGCGTCGTTCCGGAACGTCGGTTTGCGGGCGGACACGGCTCTGTAAGACGGGTAATGCGCGTATCCGTAAGGCACTTTTCATGCCGGCAATGGTCGCATGTCGTTTCAATCCAGTCCTGCGCGCCTTTTCAGAACGCCTCGCGGCTGCGGGGAAGCGGCGGATGCTCATATTAGGCGCCGTGATGCGTAAACTGCTCGTGCTCGCCTACGCCATTCTCCGCACCGGCGTTCCATTTGAGGCTAATCATGCCTAACTCGATCTAGTGCGAAGGCGGCCTCCGAACACGGTTATCGTCTCCGATCGCACTTGACGGCCAAGACGGTATCTCGCTCCGTGAACGCCACGGCGCAGATCGTTTCGGCTTGGCCCCCCTGAGCCCCCGCAGCAGATAAGTTACTGAGCGATCCGCACCGCTATGCTGGCGTGATACGTAGCTGCGATGACGTGTAAATTGCCAACGGCTGCGGCGCGGTCCTGCTGATCGCGGGCGCGTGAGATGTAATGGGTGGGCGGGGGGCGATGCGGCTTAGTCGAGGACGCGTTTACATCGAAAGTGGGTCGAACAGGCCATTCTGTGCAAAGATCTTCGGCGTATTTGATATCTTTGTCTTTGTCGATGAGTTTATGAGATCAGAGAGATCGGAAAAAAGCTTGGCTGTCTTAGGCTCCGAGTTGCCCACGCCAGTGAAGATTCGAATTCGGGTAATCACTGCGCATCGCTGAACCGAGAGAACCGCCTGGGCCATATCGGTTATATAGCCTCCCGGCGGCGATAACGAGAAAAAGCCATCCCTGCGGAGCACCGCTCTAGCGTCTGCCAAGGTCGCAGAAATATGATAGGTTCCTACCGAGTCCTTGAGATTAAACTGAGCATACTCCGTGGGAAAGTTTCGGCGGGTTTTCCAAAACAGCACCCAGTATGCCGAGTAGTCAAAGCGTTGTCTAAGCTGCCAAGGTGCGGGCGTAGCGGTCAGTAATCCAATCGTTCCGCCGTGGCCTTCTTGCGCAAGCATCACCGCTTCTATGTCATCATAGTTAGGCGGATTTCCGGAGCCGCACTTTGCCAAAGTCGCAATTGGAACGATTAGGCCGATCAAGGAAATAAGGAGGTAAACGAAAAGCTTTACAATCACCGGCGTGAATGCCTACGCACCCATAGCGCAGGCGCGTATCGAATAGCGCCCCCAAAATCGAAGCTCTTCATTCCCCTGCTCCTCGTTTCGTGAATGCCGCTGCTCCGTTTCGCCACGCTCGACTCAATTCCACCGCAACAGCCATGCGGCCAGGGTCAAAGCTACGTCGGGCCAGAGCTCCGAACCCACAGCGCCGATCGGGGGGCCTTCGTCGCTGAACAGCTGGCTTCGGTCGATGCCGCAGGCATGTTCCATGAAGCGGCGAGTGCCCGCATCATCGTGGAATCGAGCCAGGACCCCCGTCCCACCTGTCAAGTCGGTACTCGGCTGCGATCTCCCTGACGCGCGCCGCGGTCTCGTCTCGCGGCGTAGCGAGTCCGTTGACCAGCTTAAACCACCCTCGGACCGTGAGGCCCAAATCGTTCGCAGTGGGTTCTCGCGGAAACGTTGCCAGATACTCGATTTCTTCGGCGAGGTCGTCCCGTTCGTATTCGACCGGCTCGACGCGCTCAAGTGCGGCGCCCTCTTCCTGATCCAACCGATCGACCTCTTTGCCGATTCGCTGAAGCCGTTTCGATCGCAGCTTCAACCGCTGCAGTAGCCCGGTCGTCTCCGATCCCGCGGGATCGCCGAACTGATCGGCCGCTTTCGCTTCGGGGTGGTTCTGATACGAGTCGATGTACGTGTTCAGTCGCATGACGGGAACCGTGCCCGCCATGTGGCTTTGGTGCCAATCCAACCGCATCGGCTCGCCAGTCTTGAAGTCAACCCATGCGAGCCGCTTCGACTTCGCAAGATCGAGTTCAAATGGGGCGATCGGTAGGAAATCCTTCGCACCGATTTTGACGGTTGCACTGACGGTCTGCACGAAGCCAAACGGCTTGACCTGATGCTCGTACGTCCGCGGCTTATTATAGGCTTTCATTCGGCCAAGAATCGAGGGCTGGCTAATCGGAAACTTCCGTCGCAAGGGGACGTCGAAATCGATGAGCGGCTTGGCCCGGCGCCGCTGCCGCGGGTTGCAGTCAAGGTGCTTCATCAGAATCGAGAGCCAAACTCGGCGCGCCAACTTTTGGGTCGATTCGTTGCGTGTACGGCCAATAATCGCTCCAAGCGCGCTTTCTGAGGCTTTGACGATTTCAATGCGCCGGCCAGGTCGCCGCCGGTACAGGACGTAGCGTTTCGCGGAAACAGCGAAGCACCTCAGATCGGGGATGTCCGGATGCTCGACCTTGAGCAGGTGCGGGACTTTGTCTCGATCGTACGGGCTGAGGGCGTCGAAGGCCGCCACGATTTCTTCGATCGCAGCTGGCGGGAGGCAAGGGATGCCTTCGGGGCAGCCGTCGCCGCTCACGATCGCCAGACTGTCGGTATCGCAGTAGGCGTAGGTTCCACCGCGGCGCTGCACTTCGTTTTCGAGCATCGCCAGCAACAGGCGGGCTCCCCCGGTCACAAGGCTTGCGATAATCGGATTGGCAAAGCTGCCGGGCCGTTCATCGTGGACCTGCTTGGCCTCGTAGGTAATGTCCGAATACGCCTCGCCTGTGAGCCGCGCTGCGCTCGGGGTGACGTTGACCTCTGCATTGATGCCGTAGGCACCGCTCGCGGCCATCTCTTTCAGCCCTCTTTCGAGTGCGGCCAGCTCTGGATCGTCCTTAGCACCACGCTTGGCGACGTTGCGGTGCTCCACGATGTGCTTGAAGAACGCGGTATTCGAGACGTAGCTCCACCGTTCCACGAAAAAGCGACGCTCTTGGAATGGCGACGGCCCTTCGGCACGAACCGGATCGCGCTGCGCACTTTCGGCTTGGGACCGCCAAGCAGATACCGAGGCGAGCACGTCGGCCAGCGTGTACCACCGCCCCTCGGGCGTGTCGATCGGGGTGACTGCGATCGTGAACGGCTCGCTGCCCTTCGCACGGAACCGGACGGGAAGAATCGCCCAGTTCGGGTCCACCAGAACGAGACAGTTGAACCTTTGCCATGTCCGGGGCTCGAACAATGCCCATTGCTGGGCGTCTGAAGCCGTGAGGAGGCCCCTGACCTCCCGGGTCACGTGTTTGACCCCGATCGCCGGGGCGACGAGCAGCTTGTCGAGGTCTTTGGAGGCTAAAGATCGTGGCATAGTTCGCGGTGTAGTCGAGGACCCGCACCGGCAGGTCAGCCTTACGCACTCGGACGTCGGCGCGACCACCGAAGTACGAGGCATCGCCTTTGCCGAGCAGCCTGCGCGAGAAGCTGGGCTGTTTTTGCAGCAGCGGCTGGATGCCCATGCACCGCAAGTACTGCTTCGCGATGCTCGCGCTGGAATAGAGCTCGCCCATGTACTTGCCCATTGTTGGCTTGCTGCGCTCGTTGGCATACGTGGCAAATGGGTGTCGCTCGTACTCACTGCGCAGCGCCTTGTAGAGGGCCCAGGTTGCGCGTACGTCCTGGCGCCCATACAGCAGCGAGCACCGATCGATTGTGCCGAGCTCGGGGGCGGTCATTTTCTGTGTAAAGGTCCGGAATGCGATGCCCGCGCTCTTGAGCGTATGCCGCTTCCCAGTGAACGCAGTGCTGAGCGTACTGAGGTCCAGAAACCGGCCCGTGAAGAACGGCCGCTCCCAGGAGAGCAGCTTTCGCTTCGGGGTGAACCCGATAAAGGCAGCGCGCCCGGAGAGCGGATTCAATCCGTAAATCGTGCCAGCGAATACGGTTCGACAGCTTGACGCGAAACTTCCGGCGATTTTCGCCACGGCCGATTCCTGCGTGAACTGCTAATGCGCGTAAGGTCGAACGGTAGGTTGAAATCCTACGCAAACGGTTCCCTCGCAATAAACCTCAGGGTAGAAGACCGTTCTTCCACGAACCGTTCGCGGCTGTAGATCGGCAAGACGGCATTTCACCGCATATTCGGTCAGCGTCGTCATTTGCTCGTAGTCGAGCAGGTCGGTGACGATCAGGCCCTCCTCGATGAGCCGATCGCCCTGATAGAGGCGAAAGAAGCCGAATAGGAGCCGCTGCGCCGCGTCGGTTGTGGTTTCCGTATCGAATACCAGAACTCGGTCGCCATAGGACTGCGGACGCCACGCAACTTTCTTCGGCTTGCCGCTGCGGACGCTTGCGGGCCCGATGCGGCTCGACCCAAGCCCGAATCGCCGTATCGACGGTCGAGAGAGCCCCATCCTGCGCCGCGGATCGGGGCTAGCCCCATTGCGACGATCTCGGACGCTACGAGATGCGACAGTAGCCCTTGGGCGCGCGTTGGGAAGCCTTCGCTGCCCGTGAAGCCTTGCGCCGGATCATCCCGGCACCTCCGCAACGATCGCGCGATCGTAGCCCGGTCCAAGTACACACTCGAAGTAGCCGTCGGCGGCGATGTTCCATGCAGCCCATGCAAAGAGCAGCCCAGACCCGACACCGAGGAAGATGCAGCGCGCCGTTGCTCCCTGCGCTCCGTCCCATACAGCGAACATGGCAAGTATCGAACCCCAGGCCAAACTCGAATGCTGCTTGGAGCAGGAGCGCCGACCGCCCCGGATCGCGCAAGCCGCAGTGCAGCCATTGCCCCGTGCTCAGCCATGTAGGATTTCACTGCATGGTGGTTGGCACACAAGGGTTCGGCGATTGCGCTGTTGGCTGCGCCCCACAAATGGTCGAGTTCGAGCAGCTGCAAAGATGGTTCGCCGCACACCACGCACGCGGGCGCTGCATATCCCGCAACGCTGCGAACTGCCGCGTCCTACGTGTACGTGCATTCCTCGATGAGTGGCTTGCGCACGAGCACGGCAGTTGCGGCAGAGCAGGACAAGGCCCTGCTTTGGATCTCGTACTCGCCCGAGCTGCCGTATATCAGGATTCTTGCATCGTGCACAGCGCGGTTGGTCGGTGCCGAATCGAAGCAGCTTCTTCGTATCGCTCATACGGCCGCTCCCCGGGCATAAATGTCGACGAAATGCACCGCGGCGGCTCGGATATGGCGGTCGAGCAGGCGAGGATCGGTTCCGAAGCTATACGTTGCTCCGTCGCTGTGGATCGTCTTGCCGCTAGAACTGCTTGAGCTTACTGGTGTCGCGCGTCAGCACGTATTCCCGTACGGCGTTGTTATGCTCGGCAATGTTGGTCGCGATACGCGAGCTCGTTGTGCGCACGACCACTTCGCCTTGTGTCGTGAACATGCGCATCCGGCGCGGCAGGCGATCAGCCGCCTTTACGTACGCTCGGCCGGAGCGTTCCTCCAATGCGCTCGATGCATACTTTCGCATCGTCTTCAGCGTCGTGCCGCTGGCCTTGGCCGCTTTGGTTGGCGACAGTGTATCTCGCCGAGCGAGGCTCAGCGCATCGAGCACCCGGCGATATGCATCTTCCTTTGTCCCTGTGAGAGCGTCGAGGAAGCGCCGTATGACCGGTCGCGGCTTGAGCCTTGGTCTTTTTCGTTTTGGAAGCCATCGTGGTTTGCACTCCTTGTCTGAAATGGTGGGCCCCAGTAATCGGGCCGGATTACCCACTAGATTGGTAGTGACGTGGCTGGCAACACTTGACAGTAAATCGCGGAATAGATGGCCGCTTCGTCGAATCTTTTATTATGGACACTTGGGACAATCTCAGCGAACTCCGACCTAGGAACGAGGTCTTTGCGGAGGCGGTCCGCCGGGGACTAGAACCGGGAGACGACCGTTTCGATCGCTTCCGCAATCAAGGAACTCATTGGACGACCTGCTCCCGATCAAAGGAACGACGCAGCGCGGCTTCACCCCCGCGCAAACGCAGCGATTTCTTGACCTCCTGACGCTCTCTAGGCAGCTAGCGAGGCAAACGGCCCCGTGCGTCGGCCCTAGCATTTTGGCTGTGCTGGAATGGCGCCACGGGCGTTCCGCCGCATTTGGTGTGCGAGCACGTCGAGCGTTGCGTAGGATCCTATCTCAAGGCGCTCAAACGCACAGTACGAACGTAGGCGCGTTCCTATCCGGATGGCTGACGATCCCGAGCGCTGGCGCAAGGCCGGTATGGCCTGGGCTAAGCCCCTTGTCGATGGGGTGCTGCAATCGTTCGTCGACAATGGCTTGATGCTCGATTTCCTCGCTATACTCGTCGGCCTACTTCTACGCGCGGTGTTCTCGCGGACCTCATTTGAGGCCGTAAGCGGGTTACTCTAGCAGATTGGCGTTCCTCTTAGGAGCAAAGTCCTTTGACATCGAACGCCGCCCGAACAATCTGGAATATCATCGCTGAGGGATTCGAGCTGTTTACTCCAAACGAGAGATAACGAACCCATTGCTCGTCGCGGTGCGGAAGGTTAGGGCGGAGGAACCGGAGGCGATTATTAGCCTTGTCCACGATACCCGGCGCGCGATTGAAGTGATGGTGCCAGGTATTTCCGATGTACGACCTTCGAGGAGCGCCGGCCATCCCGGAATCGGCTAGCGACATTTCTGCCTCGCTGTATCACAAGTTTCCGCCCGCGATGGTCTCCGTCCTGACCTTAACGAGTAAGCACCCGCACTGCCTCGAAATACGCGCGAACCTGCGCGCCGGTAACGTAGAACCGGTTCTGCAAGAGTTTCATCAGGTCAGGGTTATCCGTGACGCTGCACTCGACTACATTCGGTAGGGAATAACTGATGGCCGAACGAGTCCTGGTTTTGGAGGGCTACGATGCGCGGATGTACGTCGAGCGCGGGCATCTGGTGACTCGAGACGGTTTTGCCAACGAAGGGGAGATACGTGGAGACGCGATTTCCCGCGCGGACGCTGCGCGATCGAACGGATCGTTATCCGTGCGCCTGGCGGGACCGTCTCGATGGCCGCGATCGACTGGTGCGCCCGCATGGGAATCGCGATCTCTTTTGTGGCGTCGGACAGTACGCTGCTGAACTGCCTGGTCCCCGACGCCCGCACGACGGACCGGTGAAACGGGCGCAGGCGGTTTCGGCGGTCACCGACGACGCTGTGAAACTGGCCCGGTACTTCCTGGAAAAGAAACTGGATTCCCAGATCCACGCCATAGAACGAGACTTTCCGCGACTAGGTATCGGAAATGTCTCCGGACGGTCCACGGGAACCTCGGAAATCCACGCTTGTAAAGCGTCTCTGGCGGCGACTACAGACGCTTGTGGACTTTCTCGCGCTGGAAGGACGGCGGCGCAAGTCTATTGGAATCTCCTCGTGGAGTCGCCGCTTGCCCTGGCGACCGTGGGCACTCAAGCGGATTCCCGCGCACTGGGCGGCGATCTCTCCACGAACAAGCGGGAGACGCGAGCGAGTCCGAGATGCGACTGATCCGTTCAACGCGGTCCTGAACTACTGCTATACGCTGCTAGAGGTGGAGACGCGGGTCGCCTGCGAGGCTGTCGGACTCGATCCCGATCTCGGGCTGCTCCACGTGGACGATCGCCTGCGGGAATCGTTCATCTACGATCTACTCGAACCGCTGCGAGCGAAGGCCGACGTATGGGCGCTGGAACTGCTGCACAAGGAGAAGCTGCATCCGGCAATGTTCCACGAACTGCGCGACGGTATCGTGCGGCTCGATCCGGATCTGACGGGCCTCCTCGCCTCGGCGCTGATGCCGCGGTTGCGCAAGGCGCGCTTGGAGATCGCAAACGACTACGCCAAGCAGCTGCGCCGGATCACGGTGCCGCGGCGGCTCGTTCGCGAGGCGCCGAAGCCGATCGCGGAGCGGCGCGAGACGTGGGAACGATCAGCATGCGGCTACTGCAAGGAGCCGCTACCGCGCAAAGGGCTGAAGTTCTGCGGGCGGCATTGCTATCTGCGCTATAGCGTCGAGGTCGCGAAGCCGATCGAGAAGGCGCAGGCGCGGCTTGCTGAGATGCGCGCAGCGGGGCTGAGTCCAGGACATGGAGGCGAAGCAGCGAGAAAACGAGGTCAAGCACTCGCGGAGAACAATCGTCGCGGTATCACTGGCCGCGGTGCCACTTCGCTATCGGGTAGGCGCAAATGACGATAGATGATGAACTGCGTTTTGTTCTAGGCGTCGACCTCGATGGTGTCTGCGCTGATTTCATTGGCGGGCTCAGGCCGATCGCGGCGGAGTGGCTCGATGTCAAGGAGTCCGAACTGACTCCAACGCCGACATACAACTTCCCAGAATGGCATCTCGAACGGGTTGGAGGTGAAGAGGCTTACGAGAAACTCCATTTATACGCTATTACGCAAAGAGACATCTTTAGGAACCTGAGGCCGCTTGAGCGCGCTCCAGTAGTGCTTCGCCGCCTCGCCTACGTTCACAAGGTACGAGTACGCATAATAACGCATCGGCTCTTCATACCCCGTTTTCACGAGACCGCCATTAATCAGACGGTCGAGTGGCTCGACAAGTATGGGATTCCTTATTGGGATCTTTGCTTTATGAAAGATAAGGCTGGCGTCGGTGCTGATCTTTATATTGAAGATTCGCCGACGAATATCAAAGCGCTACGGGGGGACGGCCATGATACGATTGACTATGCCAACTCAACAAATGAGTGCCTTGAAGGCCCGCGTACAGACGACTGGATCAAGATCGAGGAGCTGGTCTTGGAAGCGGCTGCCGAGTGGCAACGCCGGGGCGGCGAAAAGCGCCAAGCGTCAGGCTTATAGCCCGGCGGTGCCTGACGAAATCATGGACGACCACGACTCGGAGAGTAAACCGCGGAGGCCAAGCGAGCCTTAGCGAGTAGGTCACAAGAGTGCTTTGGACGGCGAGAGCGGGCGCTACGGCCTTAGGAGTCTTAGCCTGGGTCGGATCTTACTACCTCGCGTACGTAGGTCTTGGGTCGTCCGCTCCAAAGTGGCTATTGCCCGGCATAGTCGTATTCGGCGCGATTTTCATTATCGCCAGCGGTATAGCCCTCCATGGCGATTACGTGATAGACCATGAGCGACGAGCTGATCGCCAAAGCGATTTGCTTGACGGGACTTACAAGCTGCTCCACGCAGTCAACGATCTATTGGCTCCCGTGCAAGCATTAAAAGCGAAGATCATCGCGTTTACGCGCATAGCCAAGGAAGAGGGCAAACTGGACTATACTGGCGCACCGGAGGATCAACTGCAGTTCGAGGTCGCGAAACTTAAGGTAGAATCAGAGTACCGACGCGTTTATCGAACAGAAGCATACTTGCTGCTTAAGACGGTTGAAAAAGTACGGCATATTACCTAAGACAGTAACTCTTGACGCAGTACAACGCGGCTGGTTTCAGGACATCGAAGCGTTGGTGACAGATCTCTCGGCGATCGCGCAAGAGCTTGATGCTTGAGCCATTCGCGGTTCCGATAGCCCTAAGGATCGGCCGGACCGCAGGGCTCCACGAATTTGCAGGTGTTGCAGCTGCGCGGCAACGGCAGCATACCGGCGCTGGTCCGCCGAAGCAGCTTAGCCGACGCGGGTCCTTATCGGGGCTAAACCGAAACGATGCTGGTCGCAGTGGCGTTCACGGAGCGAGGAACATCGAAGTGAAGAGCGTAGGACTTGGCCGCGATTTGTTTTGCAGCTGCATAACTTGGGCGCGAGGGAGGCGCGAGTGAAACGCACAAGCCTTCTGTTGATCGCATTGGCTGCTTTGACCGTGCGCCCCGTCGTGGCAAACGATTTTCGCTATGATGGACCCAGCATGTCTGGTCTGGCCACGAACGCGCTTGTACGAGCCTATGAGGCATCAGGGCTCGATGGCAAAGTGCCGCCGCCTATTCGCCTCCAACCGTACGTGATTACCGTTCGCGCCGACGGAGACAACTTCGACGTTTTCTTCCTCGCTCAAACTGAGGTGCGAGCGATACCCGTTGTCGTGGCTGCGAGGACTGGCACGATCGTTTGGAAGGAGGGCGATACGCGCACCGACCCGGCCGACGTCCCGGCCTCGACCGCAGGGTACGTGCTTCCAGGTATCGTTGCGGGGGAAATCATCGCTGTATATCGGCAAGCGGTTTTGGACCATTTTATCTCGTTAACTGCCGGAGCGTACAATCTCTGGTATGTCCCGCTCGGGGGTGCGTTGGACCTCGGCTTCAGGTCACTCAACGGGCCTCCGCAAAGCATTTCGACGGCAGCCGCACCCCCGCCGATACCGGCGCGTGACTCAAGGTGCTTTTCCGGATGGGATACTGGCCCCGCGTATACGATCGCAGTTTCCGCTAACGGCGTGACCAGCTTACGTGGAAGTCGTTGCAAATAGCCGCTCCCGCCTCCGCGATCTCGCGGCGCCGCGGGTTAAGCCGAAACGCCGCTGGGCTGCCTGGGCCTTCACGGAGAAGGAGCAGAAGATGAGACTTTGGGAGCTTGGCCGCCGCGCGCTGACAGGCTGCGTGGCCGCGGTATTGCTGTCGCTTTCCGGAGTCAGTCCCGCACGTGCGCAATCTAACGCTGACGCAATGAAAAAGTTGAGCTTCCTGCTCGGCGAGTGGCAATGCGTTGTCGAAGGTGGAACATCAAACGGCTTGCATCAGGTTATACGCTACTCGTTTTCGTCTGACGGACTCTGGATGACGGAGCTATCGCACGACGCGAACAGCAGCGCAGATTGGGAAACGCAAATCTGGGGTTATGACTCCCGGACACGGCGATTGACTGCCTATCAGTTCGTTGAAACCGGGATTTTTACAAAAACCGTCGATGGCTGGAAGGACGGCGTATACGTAAGCCACCGCGACGATAACGGTGCAAGCGTTTCGCTGAAGCGGCTGAATGATCGGTCCATGAAATGGATCATCGCTAGCGCGGATGGTTCATACGTGGTTACGGAAGAATGCGTCCGCAAGTAAGGGCTTGCGATTGGAACTGTGCATGCACTGCCTAGGCTCTTCTTGCTTTGGACCGCACCGTGAGCCAGGCTGAGGCGAATCGCGGCCGCCGATCGGCGCGCCGGGCGCTATGGAGTCATGATGCCGATCTTAAAGCAAATGGATTGGACGTACTACATTGGAGTAGCGGGCGCTGCGGCCGCGGGCATATACTGGGCGATTCGCATGCGCTGGCTTCCGATCGTCGGTAAGGTAATATTAGTAATCTTTTCGCTTGGCTTCGGCCTATTCGGCGCAATGAGTGCCTTCATTCATACTGGCGCCTTTGCGTTGAGCCTATTCCTGGCGTCGTTGCTGTGCGTTCTTGCTCTAGGCGCGATTTCGTGGCGGTACATCAATCACCCAACTCTCAGTGACTCAAAGTGACGAGGCGAGGAGCCGAAAGGCGCGGCACAGCCAGGTTGAACCGCAACCGTGCTGGGCGCCGTGGCGTTCACGGAGCAAGGAGCAACCAAATGAAGAGCTTGGGACTTAGCCGCTACGCCTTAGCCACGGGCGCGGCTGCAGCATTGCTGGCCGGGTGCGGCGGATCGCAGCCGCCGATCGGCGGGCTGGGCTCCTTCACTAGGATCGCCGAAAACCGCACTGTCCCTGCTTACGGCTCACCGCCGGAACGCCCGCAAGAATCATTGACCAAGCCACAATATAAGGTCACATCTACGCTGGTCTTTATCGTTAACTTTAGCAGCCAATCCGGCACCGGTAACGTCGTGATCTATAACCCCAAGAAAAAGGATCCCAATCCCCTTGCGGTGATCACCGCGGGAATATCCTCCCCGAATGGCGACTGCGTTGACGCCAGCGGTACGGTTTTCGTCGGCAGCGATGGGAACGGACCGGGGTGGATTTCGGAATATATTGCTGGTCAGACCAAACCATTTAAGACTATAACCGACGGCCTCGATGGCCCAGCTCTCTGCACGATCGATGTTAAGGGAAACCTTTGGGTAACCAACAATGGTGGAACCCCAAACGTGACCGAATACTTGAAAGGATCTACTAAGCCGCACACTACGATTACAAAAGGCCTGACGTATCCGATAGGGATCGCCATCGATCGTCAGGGCAACCTTTACGTTGGCAACCACGTGCTATACGGGACGACAAACGTCCAAGTGTATCCGCTGGGTAGCAAATCTCCGACAAGGACGATTACGGACGGAGTGGTCTGGCCGACCGGAATCGCTGTGGATGCTGAAGGCACACTGTACGTAGCGAACGACAGTCCTCCGTGCAATGTGGAAGAGTACCGCGTTGGCGAAGCACATCCGTACCGGGCCATTACGGACGACATCGACGGGCCAACAGGCCTCTCGGTCGGGAGAAATGGTCGGCTCTACGTTTCCAACGAGGGTCTTGAGGGATGTTCGGGGCCCTGGCCGGTTCTTCTGGAGTTTCGGCCCGGTTCGCTAAAGCCATCACGCATGATGATTAGCAAAGGCTTGCAGACACCAGTGGGGAACGCGCACTTCCCCCGCTGCTACTTTAAAGCCAACCACCATGGACGTCATATTCTTCGGAGGCGCGGCGCTCGTTTTGGTGGCCGTAGGTTACAAGTGGTACAGAATCCACCAACTCATGACAAGCCGGGACCAGACACCGCCCAAATTTTGGACCCTTTCCCTTTTGCCGACAGCGGCTCTACTTTTGGTTTTTGGCGCGATCTTCGTTTGGACTTTGGTGGAGTGGTTCGTCCCGCACTATCGCTAGATTCGCCAAGCGGCGTTAGCGGACGGATTTCAAACTGAGTCACTACCGGACTCTCGGGCTTTGCGCGGCATCGTAGCTGCGCCAGCACGGCAGCATAGCGGCGCGGCTCGCTGAGCGGCTTCCCTCGCCTCAGGGCATTACCGCCAAGGCATGGCAATCGGAACTAATAGCGCCCTTATGTAATATCCCTCTGCGAAGCCCATGGTGTCCATCAGGCATTGATTGGCTACGATTCCGTCGACGTTGCGGCCGGCGTCCTCGGGGTGCTCCTTCGCGTGCAGCGCGACGCCGTCGGCGATCGCTTTGGCGATGTCGGGCATCGACATGCACGAGCCGTCACCCGTTTGCAACCCGCCTCCATCGCCCCCGCCGTGGTCGACCAGATCGACCCAAGTCTGCTTCGCGCCGGAGGCCTCGGCGTCGTCGAGCGTGCGCGCGACGAAGCTTGCGAGAGTGGGCTCGTCGCTCATCGTATCGGCTTTGCCCGATCGCGCGCCGGCGACGTTGCCGTCGGCAATGGTGTAACGGTACGTGCGTAAGCCCTCCGTAGGTTCACCGGGAGCGCGGCGAAGGACGCCGTCGGACCGCAGGCGCGTCGTGTCCTCGACCGTGAACTCGACGCGCGAATCCGCAGCGCTCGTACGCAGCGCCTGCGCTAGCGTCGATTCTTGGACGGCATCGAGGTTGTTGTCGCCGTCACGGTAGATGCCGAACTCGAGTGACCGGCGCGACGGCGTAAGCGAAACGTTCTGCAGCATGAGGCCTCCTGACGTGGTGAGTCAGGGCACCTACTGCGACGAGCCCGAGAAACGTCTAGACGGGCGACGCCTGCACTCCCGCCGTTGCGTAGAGCGCGCGGGTGTCGTACAAGACGCCGCCCTTGATGGTCGTGCCGACCTTGCGCAGCTGCGAGATCTCATCGAGCGGATCGCCGTGCACGAGGATCGCATCCGCGAGTTTGCCCGGGCGCAGCGAACCGAGCGAATCGTCCATGCCCATGACACGGGCCGGTACGATGGTCGCGGTCTGGAGCACTCGCGCGTTGGGAATGCCGGCCTGGGCGTACAGCTCGAGTTCGTGAACGAGATCGAAGCCGGGCAGGACGTCGTCCGTTCCGGCGACGATCCGAACGCCGTTGGAGTGCAGCAGCGCGATCATCTCGAGATAGGCCTTGGCCGACGCCGCGTACTTCTCGCCGAGACCCGGACCGAGCGGCAGTCCGCCGGTGGTCAGCGTCCGGCTCACCTGCACCGGCAGCCAGCCCGCGATTTCGGCAAAGCCCGTCGAGGCGATGTCGCCGGTCCGGGTCATCGCATCGGTATAAAAGATGCCGACGGTGGGATCGCTCACGATGTCTTTTGCTTTGAGCAGCGCGATGAAGTCCGCGACGGCCGGACTCTGCAGGTC
Organism: Vulcanimicrobiota bacterium; assembly: GCA_963745145.1. GTDB lineage: Bacteria > Vulcanimicrobiota > Vulcanimicrobiia > Vulcanimicrobiales > Vulcanimicrobiaceae > Cybelea. The sequence goes on from CAVUWE010000001.1 coordinate 67,564, forward strand.
GATCGTTCCCGCGCGCTCGGCCGTTGCGGTGAGTCGAATCGGCGTCTGCGTGCGGTCCATCACGTCTGGCATGAAGTTAAGGAAGAGAAAGTTGACGTGCTGGATTTCATCGAACCCTTCGTGCACCGCGTCCTGCGCCAGCATTCCGGCCGGAATGTGCCCGCTGACGCGCATCCCGTGCGCGTGCGCCTCCTTCACGATGACGGGTACGAGCTTCGGATCCATCGAGCTGTAGATCTTGATCTGCACGGCGCCGGTGTTGTTCCACTCGCGGACCTGGGCGATCGCCTGATCGGCGGTGGCGGTGGTCGTTCCGATCGGCGCCGTATACTTTCCGGTGCCGTCCATCAGCCCCGCGATGATCACGCGCGGCCCAACGAGCTCGCCGCTCTCGAACTGCGCTTTCGTCGTGGCGATATATTCCGGAGAATTGCCGGGGTCGCGAATCGTCGTGACGCCCTCGGCCAGCAGACGCGGGCCGAACTCCGCGAGGAGATGCATGTGCATGTTCCACAAGCCGGGCAGGAGCGTTTTTCCGCTGCCGTCGATCCGGCGCGCGTCGCCGGGGATTTCCATGCCGGCGCCGCCGACGGCCGCCACCTTATCGCCGTGGAGCAGCACGCTCGCGTTCGGTACCGCGCTTCCGGCTTCGGAATCGAACAGGGTGACGTTAGCGATCGCGATCGCCGTCCCGGAACGCTGCGGCAGCGTGCGCGCGATCTGCCGGCCCAGATCGGTGACGCGCTCGTTCTGCGCTGCGATCAGCTGCGGCAGCACCGCGGTCCACCCGCTCCGGATCACGGCACCCCACGTACTGCCCGACATAAAGAGTTCGCCGCCGTCGTCGAGCCAGAGGTTGACGGGCGAGAAGTCGAGGCCCGTCGCTTCGTACATCGTCACGCGTTTGCTCTGCCCGGCGTTGCTGACGGCGAGCGTGCGGGCGGACGATACTTGCGTGACGCCGCTTGGCCAAAGGCCGACCGACCCGTTGGGCGCGTGCAAGGCGGCGCGAACGAGGATCGCCCCCTCCTCCGGCGTGCCGTCCATGCTGGCGTAGAATCGTGGCGATGACTCGTGCCGCGTCTCGCGTTCGGCCGCGTTCGTCCAGGTGGCACTCCCGCCGCTCGACGCGAACCGTTCGTCGACGGTAACCTTCAGATAATTATAGCCGGTCGTGTGGAGCCTCGAGATGAAGCCGGCGTTATCGACGGTGACGATGCTGCGCAGCTGGGGGCCGCGGCCTCGATCCGTGTACTCGAAGCGGACGTCGAGCGAGCCGTCCGGCATTCGAAGCGTCGTCTGCGAGCCCTTGACCACGCCGGAGCTCACGTAATCGTAGCGTACGGCGCGGCCGTAGAGCTTGGCCGCGGCGAGCCCGGGCGACGCCCACAGGACCGCTGCCGCGGAACCGACCGCCGAGATCCAGCCGCGCCGTGGAACGGGCCACTCGCCGGCCAAACAGCATTTCCCGCCGGCGGTGAGCGAGAGCCCGAATAACGTGGCGTGGCGATGCGAACGGCACATACTCTATTTCTTCGGCGCGTCGCGCGTCGAAGCCCAGCCGGGCTACGAAACGCATATCTCCCGCGGGGCGCGCGTACTATTCTAAAAATCGCGACGATGAATTTAACGACGTATCGAACAGGCGTTCGGAATGTAGCGGTGCCTTTCCGGGAAACTACCGGCTCGTGACGCGCGATCACGACGTTTTGGTGCTGGGCGCCGGCCTCGCGGGAATGCGAGCCGCGCTCGAGGCCGCGCGTTGCGGCGCCGACGTGGCGATCGTCACCAAGGTCCACCCGATCCGCAGCCATTCCAGCGCCGCGCAAGGGGGCATTAACGCCGCCATCGGCGAGCTCGACAGCTGGGAATCACACGCCTTCGACACGATCAAGGGCAGCGATTACCTCGCCGACCAGGACGCGGTGGAAGTCATGTGCCGCGAGGCGCCCGGCGACATCATCGAGTTCGAACACATGGGCGTGGTCTTCTATCGCGGTCCGGACGGGAAGCTCGGCACCCGCGCGTTCGGCGGCGCGTCCCAGGCGCGCACTTACTTCGTGGGTGACATCACGGGGCAGGCGCTGCTCGTAACGCTCTACGACCAAATCCTCAAGGCCGGCGTGAAGATCTACGAAGAGTGGTTCGCAACCGATCTCTACATGGACGGGGGCGCGTGCCGCGGTCTTGTCGCGCTGGAAATGGTGACCGGCGAGCTGCAGCTGCTTCGCTCGAAGGCGGTCGTCGTCGCAAGCGGCGGGCTCGGACGCCTGTACGAGCCGAGCACCAACGCGCTCATCTGCACAGGCGACGGATACTCGCTCGCCTACCGCGCGGGCGCTCCGCTCATGGACATGGCGATGGTCCAATACCATCCAACGACGCTGGCCGGCAGCGGCTTCCTGATGACCGAAGCCGCGCGCGGCGAGGGAGCGTACTTGCTCAACTCGCTCGGCGAGCGCTTCATGAAGAAATACGCGCCGAACAAGATGGAGCTCGCGGCGCGCGACGTGACCTCCCGAGCGGAGGCCACGGAAATCGCGGAGGGACGCGGCATCGACGGGAACGTCCTGCTCGACCTGCGGCACCTCGGCGCCGACGTGATCTTAAAGAAGCTCCCGCAGATCCATGAGATGGCGCTCGACTATCTTGACATCGACATGATCGAGCAGCCGGTGCCGGTGCGGCCGGGCATGCACTATCAGATGGGCGGTATCAAGACCGACGTGGAAGGCGCCACCGTCATCGCGGGCCTCTACGCCGCCGGCGAGGTCGCGTGCGTCAGCGTGCACGGCGGAAACCGGCTCGGCGCCAACTCGCTGCTCGACACGATCATCTTCGGGAGGCGCTCGGGACGCGCGTCGGCGGGTTACGCGAAGGGCACGCCGCCGAGCACGGGCGGCGAGGAACTCTTGCGCTCCGAGCAGCAGCGCCTCGAGGCCCTGTTGGCACGGCCCTATAAGGGCGAGACCTGCGCCGGGCTGCGGCTGGAGCTCGCGACGATGATGGACGAAAAAGTGGGGCTCTATCGCAACGACGCGGGTCTCCACGAGGCCCTGCGCGAGCTGATGGAGTTTCGCAAGCGCTACCAGAACGTCGCCGTCGGCGACAAGGGCCGCGTGTTCAATCAGGCTCTCACCTTCGTACTGGAACTCGGCTTCATGCTCGATTGCGGCGAGACCATCATTCGCGACGCGATCGTCCGTAAAGAGAGCCGCGGCGCGCACACTCATACGGACTATCCCGAACGCAACGATAGCGATTGGCTCAAGCACACGCTGCTCACGCATCGCGGCGAGGGACAGGAACCCGAAATCTCGCACGTCCCCGTCACCATCACTCGCTGGAAGCCTGAGGTGCGCACGTACTAATGCAGTTCACCATCGAGGTCGGGCGCTACAACGCGGAGGGCAACTACGACAAAGAGGCCGTGCCCGGCCAGCCGTTTCCGCCTCCTTGGAACGCATCGCCGGCCCGGCGCTATCAGACGTTTAGCGTGGACCTGCCCGAGCACGCCGTCGTGCTCGACGCACTGATCGCGATTCGCGAGTATCAAGATCAGTCGCTCGCGGTTCGCTGCGCGTGTCGCAGCGCCATCTGCGGATCGTGCGCGATGTGGATCAACGGCCACGCCAATCTCGCGTGCAAGAGCAAGCTGGCCGCATTCAGCACGGATGGAAAGACGCGCGTCGAGTCGCCGCCGTCCATGCCGATCATACGGGATCTGGTCTGCGACATGAAGCCGTTCTGGGATAAGCACCTCGCCGTGAAGCCCTGGCTCGAGAACAAGCAGCCGGTGCCGCCCGATAACGAAGAGTACCGCGTGCCGAACGCCTCGATGGAAGAACTTATCCAAGAGGTGAGCTGCATCAGCTGCAGCGCCTGCCTCATGGATTGCGAGTCGTTCGCCGTGAATCCGGAGTTTCTCGGCCCGCAGGCGCTGGCGCAGGCTTACCGCTACGTCGGCGATCCGCGCGACGCAAAAACGCACGAGCGGCTGGGCGAGCTCAGCAAGCCGGGCGGCATTTGGGACTGCACGCACTGCTTCGAGTGCGTGACCCAGTGCCCGAAGGGCGTGGCACCGCTCGAGCAGATCTTGAAGCTGCGCAAGCTCGCGGTCGACGCCGGCTTCACGCACAACGCGGGCACTCGCCACGCGGACGCCTTCGCCGAATCGATCAAACACAGCGGACGGCTCAACGAGCTCACGCTGATGCCGAAGTCGACCGGGCTGTTCAACATCGTCGGTCAGCTCAAGACCCTTCCCAGCGCCTTCAACATGGCGCGCGCCGGCAAGCTGCCGCCGATCTTTCACAAAACGATCCCAGGAATCAAACGCATTAGGGCTATTTTCGAACGTGTCGGAGGACGGTTCAAGTGAAGGTTGCGTTCTATCCCGGTTGCGTCTCGAAAGGCGCCTGCCCGGAGCTCTACGTTTCGGCGAAGCTGATCGCCGAGCCGCTTGGCCTCGAACTGCGCGAGCTGACGTCGGCGCCGTGCACCGGCGCGGGCGTGCTGAGCGAGCAGAATCGTCCGCTCGCGGATGCGCTCAACGGCTTGACGCTGGCCATGGCCGAGGCGGAGAACGCCGAGCTCATGACGATTTGCAGCACGTGTCAGGGCGTGCTCTCCGATGTCAACTATCACCTCAAGGGCGATTCCGAACGCCGCGATAAGGTGAACGCTACGATCGCCGATCAGGGCTTCCGCTACGATGGCCGGACCACCGTGAAGCATCTGCTCTGGATGCTCTTCGAAGACATCGGCATCGATCGCGTCGCCGCCGCGATCAAGCGCAAGCTGACGGGGCTGAAGATCGCCCCGTTCTATGGCTGTTACATTCTGCGGCCGAGCGAAACGCTCGGCTTGCTCGAGCGCCCCGAGCGCAAAGGCTATCTCGAGCGTCTGATCGCGCTGCTGGGCGCCGAGCCCGTGGAGTATCGCGGCGCGACGAAGTGCTGCGGTTTTCCCATGCTGACGATGAATCGCGACAAGGCGCTCGCGATGGGCGGCAATCACATCATCGAGGCTAAGGAGAAGGGCGCCGATCTGCTCGTAACGCCGTGTCCGCTCTGCCACCTCAACTTGGATGGCCAGCAGCCCGACGCGTCCCGCGTCCTCAAAAAAGAGATCGACGTACCGATCTTCCACCTGCCCCAGCTGCTGGGATTGGCGTTCGGCTTCGAACCCGAGGAGTTGCGCTTGAACCATCACGTCGTGCCCACGAAGGGCGCGCTCGAAAAGGTCGACCTCAAGGTCTGACCCCGCCCGCCCTTCGACGAGCCTGCCTGAGCGAGTACTTCGACTGCGTTCAGGATCAACTCCGCCGAGTCGAAGGGCTCAGGATGACACGGGGCATTTCTAACTCAACGTTTTGAGTTCGTGAACGCGTTAACGCCGCAATTCGTGGCATAATGCGGCTTAAGCCGTAGGCGACACCAAGCACACCCGACTCCACTTAGTGGGAAGGGCGAATTTAAAATGAACGCCTCTAAGTTGTTTTCTAGTGCACTCAGCGGTTTCGTTGCCGTCGCGATCCTGGGGGGCTGCGGCGGACCGGCGGCGATGCGGTCGGCCGTTCCCGCAGCGAAGGAGCGGCCGATGTTTCCCTCAGGCGGCGGAACGTTTCGGGGATCCAACGCCGACATCTTAGGCTGCCCGTATCCGTCGGGCGACGTCTGGGAGAAGGACATTTCCGGGGCTCAAATCGACCCCGATAGCGCCGCAGACGTCAAGGCAACGATCGATGCGGGCGGCGGCGGCAGTTTCGACGCGTACGCGCCCAAGACCGACGAGCTCGTGAACCAGGCGTCGTTTGGAACGCCGATGGTCAACGTGCAGCCGAAGGTGAAGTGGCACACGCCGTACTCGCCGTGGCCATGGCAGGCGGGCTATTACATCGAGCCGCTGAGCGACGCGCACGCGATGGTGCTGCAGACGCAGAACTGCCAATATTACGAAGCGTACGATGTAACGTACAGCAACGGCGTGCTGTCGATGTATAACGGCGGCAAGTGGGACCTGACCGCTCCGTTCACGCGCCCGCCGCAGGGCGCCCTCTCGACCGCCAGCGGCATTCCGTTCGGCTTGCTCGCGGTGCGCCCCGAAGAACTGACGGCCGGCGTCATCGATCACGCCCTCGGATGGGACGGCGTCCACAACACGTGGTCGCAGACCGCATGCGTCTCACCGGCCGGCGTAAGCGATTGCACCGACGACATCGTCTACAAGGGCCCGCAAGGCGATAAGCCGATGCCGTACGGCGCACACATTCGGCTCAAGGCTAGCTTCAACGATGCAACGTTCCCGAAGGAGGCGAAGATGGTCGCCGAAGCCCTGAAGCACTACGGAGCATACGCCTACGACACCGGCTGCTGCAACGCGATCGTGTTCATCAACGACATGTACGGTGCTCCGGTCTGGACGAGCAGCGACGCGTCGGCGCTCGCGAGTATTACGGTCTCGAATTTCGATAGAGTCGTAGCTCCGTAGCCTGCGAGCCGGCCGTCTGCCGGCGGCCCGCTCGCGGCCTCGCCCTTTCTGCAGGCCATTCGATCCTCCGGCTCAAACCGGACCTGCGTGGAGATCGAAGCCTTGATTCGACAGATCCCGGATTTTCCGATTCCCGGGATCCTCTTCCGTGACATTACTCCGCTGTTGAAAGATAAGCAGGGCTTTCGGCAAGCGATCGACCTCTTCGTCGAACGATTCATCGCCCGCGGTATCGATCACGTCGTCGGAATCGAGGCCCGCGGTTACATCCTGGGCGCGCCCATTGCGTATGCGATCGGCGCCGGCTTCATCCCCGTTCGCAAACCGGGCAAGTTGCCGCACGACAAACTCAGCGAAGAGTATGCGCTCGAATACGGGACGAACGCGCTGGAGATCCACGCCGATGCGATCGCGCGCGGCGAACACGTGCTGGTCGTCGACGATTTGCTCGCGACCGGCGGCACCGCGGCTGCGACGGGCCGTTTGCTGGAGCGTCTCGGGGCTCACGTCGACGCGTTTGCCTTCCTTGTCGAGCTAACGGAACTCGCCGGACGCAAGCAGCTCGGCGACGCCGAGATCGTCTCGTTCGTCTCCTACTAATGAGAGTTTCCGCCGCGGGGGCCGCAATCACGCTGCCGCTCCTGCTCGCCGCGCTGGCCGTGCCCGGTTGGGGGCGGACGCACGCAACGCCGACGCCGTCGCCGACAGCCGCGCCGGTTGCCGATCCGGCGATCAGCAAGCTCGCGCGCCAGCAGTTCGTTCAATGGCAGGCCGGCGACGTCAACAGGAGCCTCTATGCCGCGCAGGTGCTTGCCAACCTGACCGACGAGAAGATTAGCGACACGTCGCAGAAACTCGGCGAGCTCGGCGCGCTGACCGACACGGTTTACGTTGGGCGCTGGATCAACCCGGACTTCCCGCCGGACACCCGAGGGTACATCTACCAGATGCGCTGCACCTCGGGCAACGTCTACCTCTGGCTCGCCCTCGACGGTCAGGGGAAGATCGCTTGGTTCTCTTTCAAGAACCGGTTCGACGTCGAGACGGTCACGCCGGCCCCTTCGGCGACTCCGCCCGGCGCTTAGCCGCTTGGGCCCCCGTGGGGCGCTTGGGGGGTTATAATAGCGGAACATGACGATCGCCGAGCTGATCGAACGAGTTCGCCGGTACGAGCCCTCCGCCGACGCGGAGCGGCTGACGCGGGTCTACGAGCTCGCCGTCGCCGCCCACCAAGGCCAGCGGCGCGCCTCGGGCGAGTCGTACATCGAGCACCCCTTGGCCGTCGCGGAAATCTTGGCGGATCTCGAGGTCGATCACCAAACGATCGCCGCCGCCCTGCTCCACGACGTCGTCGAGGATACGTCGGTAACCAGCGAGCAGGTAACGGCGCTGTTCGGCGACGAGGTCGCGCGCCTCGTCGACGGCGTGACGAAGCTGACGCGGATTCCCTACCAATCGAAGGAAGACGCCCAAGTCGAGAACTTGCGCAAGATGTTCCTGGCGATGGCGAAAGACATTCGCGTCATCATCATCAAGCTTGCTGACCGGCTCCACAACATGCGGACGCTTGCGAGCCTCCCGGTTGCAAAACAGCAGGCGATCGCGCGCGAGACGCTCGACATCTACGCGCCGATCGCCCATCGCCTGGGAATCTGGAAGATCAAGTGGGAGATCGAGGACGAGTGTCTGCGCTATCTCGATCCTCCGTCGTTTAACGAGATCGTGGAGCGGGTCGCCAAGACGCGCCGGGAGCGCGAGGCGGACGTCGAAAAGGCGATCGCTCGCCTCCGCGACGAGTTCAAGGCGCTCAAGGTCAACGCCGAAATCCAGGGGCGCCCGAAACATTTCTACTCGATTTATTCCAAGATCAGTAAGGGCCGCGATTTCTCTACGATCTACGACCTGACCGCGATTCGCATCATCGTCGACACCGTCAAGGACTGCTACGCCGCGCTGGGCGCCGTGCACGCCATGTGGACGCCTCTTCCGGGGCGGTTCAAAGACTACATCGCGATGCCCAAGCCCAACATGTACCAGTCGCTGCACACGACGGTCGTCGGCCCGAGCGGCGATCCGCTCGAGATCCAGATACGGACCTGGGAGATGCACCGGACCAGCGAGTACGGCATCGCGGCGCACTGGCGCTACAAAGAGGGCGGCAAGGCCGATCAGTTCGAGAACAAGCTCTCCTGGCTGCGCGCCCTGCTCGAGTGGCAAAAAGACATGCGCGATTCGCGCGTGTTCATGGAAAATCTCAAGCTTGACTTGTTCGACTCGCAGGTCTTCGTCTTTTCGCCGCGAGGCGACGTCTACTCGATAACCGCGGGCGGGACGCCGCTCGATTTCGCCTACCAGGTGCACACCGACGTCGGCAACCATTGCGTCGGTGCCAAGATCAACGGCCGCATCGTGCCCCTCGACTATGCGATGCAGAACGGCGACATCTGCGAGATCCTCGTGAACAAATCGAGCGGACGCCCGTCGCTCGATTGGCTCTCGATCGTGAAGACCTCGAGCGCGAAGCATAAGATCAAACAGTGGTTCCGAAAGGAGCGTCGCGAGGAGAACGTGCTCGCCGGCCAGGAGGCGCTCGAGCAAGAGCTTGCGCGCGCGGGCTTGCGGACCGATGCCGCTCGCGGTGCGCTACTCGAACGCATCGCGGCGCGTTTGAATTATGCTACGCCGACCGATCTCTACGCTGCGATCGGCTTCGGCGACGCGTCCGCGCAGGCGGTCGCGAACCGCTTCCGCGAGGAACTCAAGCACGACAACGTCGTCGACCTCACCAAGATCGGACGTAAGCCGGCGGTGCGGAAGAGCCAGCGCCGGTCGAGCGGCGTGCGAATCGCCGGCGTCGACGACGTGATGGTGAGGCTCTCGAAGTGCTGCTCCCCGGTGCCCGGCGATCCCATCATCGGGTACGTGACGATCGGCCGCGGCGTGAGCGTGCACCGCGCCGACTGCCCGAACGTTGCGTACATGAACGCCACTCCCGAACGCATCTTGCAGGCGCAATGGCTCGACGACGCCGGCCTGACGCACGGCGTCGACATCGAGGTCGAGGCCGACGATCGTTCGCAGCTCCTGCAGGATATCATGGCCGTCTTTGCGGAGGTGAAAACGCAGGTCAGCTCGGTGAACGCGCGCGTTCGCAAGGATGTCGCCGTCACGAGTCTGACGGTGCAGATCCGCGATCTCGACCACCTGCATAAGCTGCTGACCAAACTCGAAACGCTCAAGAACGTTCGTCGCGTCTACCGCGTGACCAAACGCGAACGAACGGCCATCCAGTAGGCGCGGCTGGGAGGCTTGTCGAGCGTTCATCTCGTCGTCCCCGCGGTAGCCGCTTTTATCGCGGGGGCGATGAACAGCGTCGCGGGGGGAGGCAGCTTCCTTTCTTTCCCCGCGCTGCTCTTTGCCGGCGTTCCGGCTATTTCGGCCAACGCGACGAACAACGCCGCGATGTGGGTGGGCACCATCGGCAGCGCACGCGGTTATCGCGAAGAGGTTGCGGCCCAGCGCCACCTTCTGCTGCCTCTCGTGAGCGTAAGCATCGCCGGTTCGTTGATCGGCGCGTGCCTGCTGCTATCTACGCCGCAAACGCTCTTCGAACGCCTGATTCCTTGGCTCTTGCTTTTCGCGACGACCGTCTTCGCCATAAGCCCACGCCTGACGCGCGGCGTGCGGTCGGCTCCTAGCCACGCGCCTTGGCAGATCGCGGTGCAGTTCGTCGTCGCGATCTACGGCGGTTACTTCGGCGCGGGCATGGGCATCGTGATGCTGGCGCTGCTCGCCTTCTCCGGATTGCCGAACTTCAACGCGCAGAACGCCATCAAGAACGTGCTCTCGGTTGCGATCAACGGCGTGGCGCTCGTACCGTTCGTCATCGCGCGCGCCGTCGATTGGCGCTTTGCCGTTCCGATGGCACTAATCGCTCTGCTCGGTGGGTACTTCGGCGCGCGCTTTTTCCGGCGCGTTCCGCAACCGATTTCGCGCGCACTGGTCGTCGCAATCGGAACCACGATGACTATGGTGTTTTTTTTGCGAACTTTCCGCTGAAAGAGTGACGGCGGTCGCTTGTTCTTGCAGGGTGACCAAAAAGGCGATTCGAAGGGCCCGCCCTGACTACTAGGCTTTTAGTGAGGTTTACAATGGCGTTATCGAACAAAGGGGCGGCGCTGCTCCTAACGGGGGGAGCCCTCTTCGCGCTATCGGCGTGCGGCGGGAGCGGCGCGGTTCCTTCGGGGCCGGCCGGGCTCGGCAACGCGGCATCGCAGTTCTCGCGGGCGACCGCGGACGCGTCGCCGGCCGATAGCACTTCGATTCTCAAGAAACTTACGAAGAACGTCGTCATCGGGTCAACGGTCGATCCTAGCAACGGCGATATGGGCCCGCGCGGCCTTTCGATAGCGCCGATCAAATACGGCGTTCCGAAGGGCGAGCTCGCGGTCTGCAACTTCGAAGACTCATCCGGAGCGGCCGGCAAGGGCACCACGATCGAGCTCCTCGATCCCAAGGCAGGTTCGAGCCCGTCGACGTTCGCGCAGAGCAGCAAGATCGCAGGCTGCGACGGCGTCGCCTTTACGAACTCCGACGGCATTTATGCGGGCGGGATGGCGACCGGCCTGCTCGTCGCTTTTTCGAACAGCGGGAAGCTGTCGAAGACGTACGGCCCGCCGTTCAAGGAGCCGTTCTCCAACACGGACGCGTCGAACCCGGGGCTCTACGCCGCGGAGTACATGTTTACAACCGACGCGACGACCGGAACGGTCGTTAGCTTCAGTATCAACCAATACGGTAATAAGAAGCGGTTGGAAGTGGTGTCCGGCTTTGCGGTCAACAAGGCGTCCGGCTGGGGCGCGCTCGGACCGTCCGGCATCCAGTACTATCCGAAGAAGGACACGCTCTACGTCGCCGACGGCGTGACCAACGCGATCGTTTCCTTCAACAACGCGAGCGAGCTACTCGTGAAGGACGAGATCGTCGTGCAGTCCGGCGGCAAGACGTTCAAGTGCAAGTATCCCAAGACGACGTGCGGCACGCTCGTCTATGCGGGCAAGGACCTCAACGCACCGGTTGCGATGACGGTTCTGCCCAACGGCAACCTCATCGTCGCGAACTCGAAAGGCGGGAACAAGTTGATCGAGCTGACGCCGACGGGTACCGTGCTCGCGACGAAGGTCGTGGACAGCAAAAAGACCCCTGGAGTGTTCGGGCTCATTGCGAGCGGCAAGAACGACACCGACACCGTGCTTTTCTATACGGATACGAACGACAACTCGTTGCACGAACTAGAGCAGTAGCAACGCAACACCGGACGAGACCGGAAAGGAAGGGACCTCCGACACAATCGGAGGTCCCTTTCACGTCTGCGCGGGCGAAGCTATTCCGTGTCGACAGGTTCGTTCGAAGGAGGCTCGCGCAGGAAGTGCGACATCGGATACTTCGAGCCGATCGGCGTAAACTTACGCGGCGTCTGCGTGAAGTCGAACGCGTCGTCGAGGCTGGCCGCGCGCCCGTCCGTGTAGCCCTTGGAAGCCGGACCGATCGCTCCGGCCGGGATGCCGTTCACGTCCTCGATGAACCGCAGGATGCTTCCGTACTCGTACTGGACGTGCGAGACGTAGTTCTGTTTGGCATACGGCGAGATGATGAGGCACGGAACGCGAATGCCTAGGCCGCGGTAGTCGGCCTGCGGCGGCGCGGCGTTGTCGTAGAAGCCGCCCCAGTCGTCCCACACCACGATGATTGCGCTCGTCGGCCAGTACGAGCTCTCGCCGATCGCGTTGACCACCGATGCGACCCACGACGGTCCGGCGGTTCCATGGTAGCCGGGGTGATCCGAATCGGCGTGGCTCGGCGTCACCCAGCTCACCGACGCCAGTTGCCCGGAGCCGGGGTCCGTCAAGATCTTGGTTTGCGGCGAAACGATGACGTTGGGATTCCAGTCGGGGCCGTCGCGGACGTATTTGATCGCTTCGAACGGTTCCCAGAAACCGCCGTCGAGGAATTTGGTCGAGTAGTACTTCCAAGGCACGCCCGCGTTGTCGAGCACCTCCGCCATGGTGTTGAATTGGCCGAAGCACGGGAAGGGACCGGCGAAGCGGTGCAGCTTACGATATGGCTTGTTCGATATATATGAGGTCTTCGTTCCCGGAGGCGAGTCGCAGTCGTCGGGGGCCTTGCTCGGAAAATCGACCTCGGCTTCGCCCGGAAGTTTGATGTCGTCGGTGCCCGCGACGAGCGTCAAGTGTGCGGTGAAGCTCCCGCCGAATTCCGTGGGAAACATCTCGTCGGCCAGAACGTATTGCTGCGCCATCGTGAGGTACGGTTGGATGTCGGAATGATCGATGTACGTGTAAGCGTCGAGCTGGCCGTTCTTGGTGCCCCACTTCGAGAAGCCGTCCATTTGGCCGTTGTTCCAATCGACCATCGACGAGTCCCAATCGTGACGCAGATCGGGGTTATTATTGAACGTGTCTTGGTGCAGCGTCACTTGCGTGTCGCCGGCAGGGCAGCCCGAGCTGGAGCGGCGATGACGCGCGGGCAGCGTGGCGATCGGACGCTGCGAAAACCCGTTTGGCCCGGGGGTGGGTGACGCGCAGCCGGTCATCGGCGCGTTGGCGCCGGGATATCCGGCGAAGAAGTTCTCGAAGCTGCGGTTCTCTTGGATGATGACGATGACGTTGGAGAGATATTGACTCGCGGAGCCGCCCGCGGGCCTCGCGGGAGGCATGGCTCGCTGCGCACCAAATGGGGTCGCCGGCCCGGGCGTCCCGTCGCTCGACGAGCAAGCTACCGAAAGAACCAGCCCGAGGAATGCAAGAACGACAAGCGGCTTTGAAAGCATAGTGAGACCGCCTGTTCCAAAGCCGGAGACCGGACTCCTATAGGACGACAAACGGCGGATTCAGATGGGAAATTGGCGGCAGGGCTCGAAATTCGCCGACCTTACCTACTGCCCGCTCCATCTGAGAGCGGGCCGCCCGCGCGGGCGTCCACGGTACGGAGATGTGAATGACTGACTACGAGGTAACCTATATTTTGCGCCCCTCGCTCGAGGAGAGTGAGGTCGAAGAGCGCGCCAATGCGATCGGCGAGATCCTCAAGCATCAAGGGGGCGAGGTCGTCGCGATCGAGCGCCTCGGAAAGAAGCGGCTCGCCTATGAGATCAACGACGTGCGGGAAGGCAACTACGTGGTGATGCAGTTCAAGAGCGAGGCCGCGGCCTCGAAGGAACTCGAGCGCCAGCTGAAGTTGCACGAGGACGTATTACGAGCGCTGATCGTGCGGCTCGATGCCAAGATGATAACGCATATGGCGGCCCTTGCCGCCGCGGCCCCGCCGCCGCCGCCACAACCATTACCATAGAGGCGAGCTTTGGCAACTTCTGTGCCACACTGTTGACACTTTGACGAGATAGCCTCGTACGAGCATCCACGCGGCGAAAGAGAGATAAGGTATGGCAGCTTCATTCAACAAGGTAATTCTGGTCGGGAATCTGACGCGCGATCCGGAAATACGCTACGTAACCTCCGGCTCCGCGGTGACGAAATTCCGCATCGCGGTCAATCCGAACAAACGCGACGCCAAACCCGAAGACACGATGTACGTCGACATCGTCGCGTGGGAACGGTTGGCCGAGACCTGCAACACTTATCTCAAGAAGGGCAGCCCGGTGCTCGTGGAGGGACGCCTCTCCATCCGCTCCTACGACGACGCTAAGCTGCGCGACGAGAGCGGCCAGCCGATTCGGCGCCAAGCGACCGAGGTCGTGATCTCGGGCATGCAGATGCTTTCGTCGCGCCGCGACGACGGCGATTCGGGCGACGGCGGCGGATTCAATGGCGGCCGCGGCGCTCAGGCGGCTTCGCCGCCGGGTGGCGGCGACAAACTCGCCGACGAGCTCGAGGACGAGATTCCGTTCTAAATCGACGGCTCGAAGCGCGATCGTAGCGCAGCGCCGGCCGATTGCGGCTCGCGATCGGCCGTGGGCTCGAGCCGTGACGCGCCTTTTGATCGCGGCGAACGTATCGCCCAATGCGATCTCTCTGGCGGGACTCGTCTTCGGGGTGGGCGCCGGTCTGCTGCTCGCTTCGACCGGTCAAACGTACGGCGTCGCGCGCGTCGCCGGATTCCTCGGCGCCGCCGCGCTGATCCAGCTGCGACTTCTCTGCAACATGTTCGACGGCATGGTCGCCATCGACGGCGGCCGGCAATCCCCGTACGGCGAGCTCTTCAACGACATGCCCGATCGGTTTGCCGATCTCGCCATCATGGTCGGAGCAGGTTATTCGCTGACGGCGATTCCGTACGGCCGCGAGCTGGGCTGGCTCGCCGGGGCACTTGCGATTCTCACGGCCTACGTTCGGCTCGTCGGCGCCTCGATGGGGCTCCGCCAGAGTTTCGCCGGCCCGATGGCCAAGCCGCATCGGATGGCGGTGATCACCGCTGCCTGCGTGCTATCCACGCTCGAGCCCCTTGCCGGTTGGCGGGGAGAGACGATCGCGCTCGCGCTGATCGTCGTCATCGCCGGCTCGGCGGTTACGATCGTCCGCCGCACGCTGCAAATCGTCGCCGCCGTGTCGTCGCGGTGAGGGGCAGTCCGCTTGCGAGCACGATCGCTGCCGCGGCGCGATTCGCGGCGGGTGCGCAAGTCATGTGGCTCGCCCCGCCACGGCCGCTGCAGAGCGTATTCTTTGCGAATCACACGAGCCATCTCGACTTCGTCGTGTTGTGGTCGTCGCTTCCGGCCGAAGTTCGCGAGCAGACGCGCCCGATCGCGGCGCAAGACTACTGGGATCGCGGGCTGCGCAGGCGGCTCGCCGTCGGCGTCTTCAACGCGATTCTGGTACCTCGCCAGAGCAAAGGGGCGGATCGCGCGCTCCACGCTCGCGAGACGATCGATCGCATCGCAGAGAGCATCGGCGACCGCTACTCGGTGATCGTGTTTCCGGAAGGAACGCGCGGAACGGGCGACGCGATCGCGCCGTTCAAGAGCGGCCTCTACTATCTCTGCTTGCGCAAACCCGCGCTCCAGCTCGTGCCGGCCTACATCGAGAACTTGAACCGCGTCCTGCCGAAGGGCGAGTTTCTGCCGGTGCCATTTATCAGCCGCGTGACGTTCGGAGCTCCGACGTTTTTGGCCCCATCGGAGCCGAAGGCCGAGTTCCTCGGGCGCATGCGCGAGGCCGTGCTCGCCTTGAAGCAGACGTGACGCTGGCCGAGCGCGCGTCCAACCCGCAGTTACTCGCGGCATGCGCCGGAGTCGTTGCCCTCTTGATCGTGGCGACGCTGATCGGGCTCGTAGCGCGAGCTGCCGCGGCCCCGGGCTGCCCGGCCCGGCGCACGATCGACGACGCGAATCAACGGATCGGTGCGTGGTGGGTCATGTGCCTGATCTTCGGGCTCACGCTCGTCGCCGGACCGGTCGGATCGCTCGTGCTCTTCGGTTTGATCTCGTTTCTCGCATTACGCGAGTATCTGTCGCTGGTGCAGACTCGCAGGGCCGACCATCACACGCTCTTTTGGACGTTCTTCATTTTCACGCCGCTGCAATACTATCTGCTCGGCATAAAATGGACGGGTTTCTTCATCGTCATTCCGGTCTACGCGTTCCTCTTCATCCCCGCCGCCATGGCGATCGCCGGCGACACGCAGTCCTTTCTCGAGCGAGCGGCCAAGATCCAGTGGGGCCTGATGATCTGCGTTTACTGCCTCAGTTACGCCCCGGCGCTGCTGACGCTCGACATTCACGGATTCGCTCCCGACGCGAGGCTCTTGCTCTACCTCGTGATCGTCACACAGCTCAGCGACGTACTGCAATACGTTTGGGGAAAGCTGTTCGGGCGCCATAAGATCGCGCCGTCCGTCAGCCCGAACAAGACGTGGGAAGGATTCGTCGGAGGCGTCCTGAGCGCGACGGCGCTCGGAACCGCGCTCTGGTGGCTGACGCCCTTTACGCCGGCAGCGGCGGCCGCGATCTCTCTGCTCGTGACGCTGCTCGGGTTCGCGGGAGGCTTGGTGATGTCGGCGATCAAGCGCGACCGCGGCGTGAAGGACTACGGAACGTTGATCCAGGGACACGGCGGCATCCTTGACCGAATGGATTCGTTGATATTCGCCGCGCCGGTGTTCTTCCACGTCGTTCGCTTCTTTTACGGCTTATGAGCCCCGGCCGAGAGCGGCGGATGGACGCTTGGCGCAAGCACTTGTATCATGTGGATAAAGGCGCGGCCCCAAGGGCGTTTAACCCTCGACGCAACGAACCCGCCGAAACGCTCGAGGAGGACGAACGACGATGACTTCGACGGCCATGCCGACCGGTGCCGAGTTGCGAGACTTTCTGCTGCTGCCCTACTCTGAGCTCGAAGAGCTGAACCTGCGCGCCAAGGCGCAGCGCCAGGAGCGCGTCCCACTCCACGCGTTGCAGGAAGAGCGGCTGCGCTACCTATCCGGCGAGCCCCGCATCAAGGCCCTCACGGTTCTCTTCAGCGACCTCGAGGGGCGGCTGCACATGCTCGACTACGACAAGAAATTCTTGCTGCGCTCCCACGATAATCTCACCTTCGACGGCTCGTCGATCCGCGGTTTCACGCCGCAGCGCGAAAGCGATCTTCGCTTATCACTCGACTGGAGCTCCTTCTACTGGGGTCCCGCCGACATCTTCGGTGCCGGCAAAGTGCTGGTGTTCGCCGACGTATTCGATCGTGACGGAAAAGCGTTTGCCGGCGACGTTCGGGGTTCGCTCAAGAAACTCGCCGACGACTGTTACGCGAAGGAAGGCTACACGCTCAACGCCGCCAACGAAATCGAAGGCTTCCTGTTCAAGGGCCTCGACGCCGAGCGCCGATATCACGAGACCGGCCGGTTCGAGTACGTCAACACCGGCGGTTACTATCATTCGCTGCCGGGCGACCCGCTGCGCGATTTCATCGATACGGTGGCCGAGGTTCAGCGGGCGATGGGATTTCAAAACGAAAAGGACCATCCCGAGGTCGCGCCCTCTCAGTTCGAGATCAATTATAACTACGGCGAGGTCGTCGCGGCCGCCGACCAGATTGCGCTGTACAAGTTGATCTGCCGCCAGGTCGCGACCAAGCTCGGCATGACCGCCAGCTTCCTACCAAAGCCCGTCGTCGGCGTCAACGGGAGCGGCATGCACACCAACGTTTCGGTGAGCAAGAACGGAAAGAACCTCTTCTGGGATCCCAAGGGGCAGGAACAGCTCAGTGCCTTCGGCTGGAAGTTCGTCGACCGCATCCTCACGCACGGCAACGACGTCTGTTTGATGCTAAACTCGAGCGTCAACGCCTACCGCCGCCTCGACCCGCACTTCGAGGCGCCCAATCAGATCAAAGCCTCGGCGATCGACCGCGGCTCGATGATACGAATTCCGATCGGCAACCAGCGCAGCATGCGAACCGAAGTCCGTTCCGTCGCCCCGGATGCAAACCCGTACATGGTGATGCTCGCGGTCTTCAAGACCGGGCTCGAGGGAACGACGTCCAACCTGAAAAATCTGCGCCAAGCCGACCGCTATCTCCCCGACAATATCTACGACGCGCTCGCGGCGTTTCGCCGCTCGGACTGGACCGGCAAACTCTTGGGCGAGGACGTGAAGCAGCGCTACGCCGATCTCAAACAGGCGAGTGCCGATCGCTGTCCCAGGCTACTCGGCACCGTCGTCAAGGCACAAGAGGTGCAGTACCACCACGAAGTCTACAACCAGTATCTCTGGAACCTGTTCTAGAGAGTGCCGAAGTGTTGCGCGATGTAGTCGATCCAATAGTGGAAGACGTCCGCCGTGCGCACCGGGTCGGACGGAAAGTGCCCATCGACCGGCCAGACGCGTAGCGTCGCATCCTTATGATTGTCGCGCAGCGCGCGCCAGTACATCGACGACGTGGCAAAGCTGTCGCGGTTGTCGCCGACGTCGGATAAGATGAGCACCGGCGTCGTGACGGCCCCGACGTAGGAGATCGCCGAGGCGCGGCGCCACTCGGCGGCGTACGAGCCGACGAAGGGCGAACCGTGGAAGAGGTCGGCGTCGGCCAGGCTGTCGTCGGCGGTGCCGTAGTCGGCGATCCAGTCGTTGACCGATGCCCCCGACACGGCCGCCTTCCAAATGTGATACTTCGAGATCATCCACGCGGTCATGATGCCGCCGTACGACCAACCGGATACGGCGATGCGCGAGTCGTCGACGATGCCGCGAGCGCGGACGGTGCCCAGAGCGGACATGATGTCTTTGCCCGGGCCGTCCTCGGGATCGTAGAGGATCGCGCGCTGATATTTCAGCCCGAGGTTGGGGCTCCCGCGGTAGTTCGGCCGCAGTACGAGCCAGCCGCGAGCCGCCATCACCTGCGCCCAGAAATCGAATTCCAGCATCGACGCGTCCGACGGTCCTCCGTGAACGAACACCACCAGCGGATACTTGCGGCCTGCCGAGTAGCCGGGCGGATAATAGAGCACGCCATCCGCCGCGACGCCGGTCGTCGTTGCAAACGTCAATCGCTCCGCCGAGGCCCACTCGATCTGCCCCAGGGCGTCGTTGAAATTCGTCAGCTTGGTAGTCGCACCGCTCGGTGCGACTTTATAGAGCTCCGGCGGTTGCTTCGACGAGGTCGCGAGGAAGACCAGCGTGCCGTCGGCGGCGAGCGCGTTGCTCAGCGAAGGCAGGTTCGCCCCCCCGGTCGTCGTCAGCGGCGTTCCCGGCACGAGATCGCCCACCTCGATCCGCTCGGGCGCGCCGTGAAGCGGCAGCCGGTAGAGCGCGTTGGTGAGGCCGTCGGGGGCGGTCACGATCAAGCTCTTGGAATCGTGCGACCAGACGGCGTCGCCGATGGGCCGGTCGATCGCGCCCGAAAGCGGCGATCCCGGGCCCCCCGCCGGCGTCGTCACGTAGAGCTGCGTTAGATTGACCTGTGGATCGCCGCGCGAGTATGCATACGCGATGTGCGTGCCGTCCGGGGAAAACATTGGTCCCCCCTCCCACTCCGTGCGGCCGGTGAGGGAACGAACGCGCTTCGTCGCGACGTCGACGATTGCGACGCGCGAGTAACTCTGATCGTTGAGGATCCCGTTGGGCGCCATCGTGAAAGCGATGGCCGAGCCGTCCGGCGACCACGACTCGTCCGACGCGCTCTCCGCGCCGAAGGTAAGCTGCGTCGCGGCGCCGCCGTCTAGCGAGACCGTGAACAGGTGCGAGGGGCGGGGTGCTTCGCGCGCCACCACCGGTTCCGTTGTGAAGATGAAGCTGTCGCGAAAGCGGTCGGCGCCGCTGCGCGGCGGGTCGGAATCGGCGGCGGCATACGCGAGCGCGCGTCCGTCGGGTCTCCAAACGAATTCGTCGACTCCGGAGTCGGAGTGCGTCACGGCGTGCGCGTCACCGCCGTCCAGCGACATGACGAAGACTTGCGTGTGCGCGTCCTTGCCGATGCCCTCGCGCGCGAGAAACGCCAGGCGCGCGCCGTCCGGTGAAAAGGCAGGGTCCGAAACGTTCTCGCGATCGCCGATCAAAGTGCGGTTGGCTCCGGTAGCGAGGTCGACCAGCACGAGCGTGCCGCTACGCTTGTCGTCGTTCCAGAGCACCCGCGACACGACGACCGCGGCGCTGGTAGCGTCCGGCGACACCGCCGGCGATTTTAGGTCGACGAGTCGCGCGTAATCGTCCTCGTGCGCCGTCTGCGCCGGGGAGGCGCCGGCGAGCGTCCACAGCACACCGAAGAGCAGGGCTACCCTCAGCTTGTTCGACATTCGGCTACGAGTCGTGAGCGCTGCGGACCGCGGCTAGCGGCACGGCGATGATGCTGCCGGAGTCGCTCCCGACGATCAGCGTCTGGCCGGCGACGATCGGTGAGCCCACGTTGAAAGCGGTATGCATGTTCTTATCGCCCACCACGCGGCCGGTCTTGGCATCGAGCGCCCAGAGATAACCGCCGAAATCGCCGAAGTAGACGATTCCATCGACCTCCACGACGCCTCCCTTAACGGCGCCGCGCGTCGGCGTCTCCCAGACCAGCATCCCGCTGCGCGCGTCGATTGCGTGCATCCACGGCGCGACGGCGCTGCCCAAGTAGAGCAGGCCGTCGGAAAACAACGGTATCGCCGCCTCGTTGCGTCCCGGAAGCGTGCCGCCCTCGAGCGCGACGTCCCACACGAGCGCGCCGCTGCGCACGTCGACGGCGTAGACTCGCTCGACCGCGAGGTCGCCGATGACCGTCCATTGATCCGGCAGAACCGGCGAAACGTAATCGCAAAAGATGCGGCGGCCGTCGCTCACTTGCGGACAATCGCCGATGCCCGACGCGCCCTTTGAAAAGGGACTGCGCCAGACCACCGATCCGCCGTCGGCGTGCAGGCGCCATACCGCGTTACTGCCGACGCCCGCGGTAACGAAGTCTCCGTCGCCGACCGGTAAGATCGCCGACATCGAGGCCATGGATCCGATCGAGGTGGCATAGCGTTTAGCGCCCGTGGATGGGTCGAAGCCGTTGACCCAGCCGGCGCCGTCGTGGTCGACGAGGATGCCGTCGATGATCGCCGGCGTCGGCATCGCCGATCCGCTCAGCGGGGCCTGCCAGCGGATCGTCCCGTCGAAACGGTCGAACGCAATCAAGGCGCTGCGTCCTTGGCCGACCATCACCGGCTCGGACGGCGACGAGCTGCGGCTCGTCGGATCTCCCTCGCCTACGATCACGACGTCGCCGTACACGAGGGGCGCGCTCATCAAGGGGTTGGTCACGTGCGTTTTCCAGACCACCGCGCCGCTGGCGACGTCGATGGCGTAGAGCAAACCGTTGTTATTCCCGATATAGAGAGCGCCGTCGACCAGCGTGGGGCTTGCCGAAATCTGACCGCCGGTTTCAACCCGCCAGGTGACGTCGAGCGCTCCACCGACGATCGCGTTGTTTTGCGGCCCCATACGGAACTGGGTCCAAGCCGGAGAGACAGCCGCTAGCGTCGCCGTGAGAAGCCAAGCGACGATCGTTCCCATGGCGGTAGTGTTTCGACTAGAGCGTCAGTTCCATCCCGTCGTAGGCGACCTCGGCACCGATATCGCGCAGGCTCGCGTGCTCGGGCGATCCCGGGTCGAGCATCGGGTTGGAATTGTTGACGTGAGTGAAGATAACGTGCGCTCGAATGCCTCGCAGGCGCGTCAACGTTCCGTCGGCGCCGCCGACCGGCTGGTGACCGAGCGCGCGCGCCGTCTTGGGCATCAGTTCCTGCGCCCGCAGCTCGTCGTCGCTGTAGAACGATCCGTCCAAGAACGCGACGCGCGCCGATCCGATCGCTCGTGCGAGGTCTTCGTCCAAGGCGCCGAAGACCGGCGCGAAGAGAAAACGTGCGTCGCGCGAGCGCTCGGCGATTTCGTATGCGACGACCGCGCCGCGCACGGCGCGGCGTCCGTCGTAACCCGGCGTCGTGCCGGGGATGGCGAGCGCGCGAACCGAGAGTTCGTTGCCCACGAGATCGGCCGCATCGGCCGGCTCGCAGCACGCGTCGAGGGGAACCTCGAGCCACCGATGCGGCGCGGACGCAAACGGCGCGAACGCCGGTTGTCCGGTCGCGATGCTGCGAACCACGCCGCTCGATCGAACGACGAAGCCGCCTGTTCCTCGCTGCCGAAGCACGGCCAAGCCGCCGAGATGATCGACGTTGGCATCGGTCAGCAGGATGCCCTCGATCGGCGTGCCGCGCCGCTCCCGGGGATGAAGCGCCGGGAAAGACTCGATTTGAGCGGCGACGTCCGGAGAGCAGTTCAGCAGGAGCCAGCGGTCGCCGTCTGGGCTGATCGCGACGCTCGATTGGCTTCGGGGCAACAGACGACCGGCTCGGGCAGCGGCGCAGTTATCGCAGCCGCAATTCCACTGCGGCAGGCCGCCGCCGGCCGCCGACCCGAGAACCCGTACGATCACGCTCGTCGAGCGACGAGTTCGGCATCGCCGTCGCCGTCGCGCAACGCCGCGACGATATGGTGCTCGGGGCTCTTCGAACATGCCGGATCGGTGGCGGCGGCATCGCCGGTCAGCAGAAAGGCCTGGCAGCGGCAGCCTCCCCAATCGATCTCGCGGCGCTCGCACGAGCGGCACGGCTCCGGCATCCAGCTCGTCCCGCGGAAGCGCTCGAACGCCGGCGAATCGCGCCAAATCTCGCCGAGCGCGCGATCGCGGACGTTTTCGAAGCGAAGCTCGGCGATGGCTGCCGCGGCGGGGCACGGCAAGACGCATCCGTTCGGTGTGACGGTCATGAATTGGCTGCCCCAGCCGTTCATGCACGGCTTGGGGTATTCGCCGAAGTAATCGGGGAGAACGTAGACGATCTCCATGATGCCGCGCAGACGCTCGCGCGCCGACGCGACGATCTCTTCGCCGCGGCGAACTTGCTCGAGCGTCGGCATCAGCGCCGCCCGATTGCGGTACGCCCACCCGTAGAACTGAACGTTGGCGAGTTCCAGTCGCACGATGCCGAGCCGCTGCGCAAAGTCGATCACGTCGCCGATGGTGTCGTGGTTTAACCGATGCAGCACGCAGTTCAACGTTAGCGCCACTGGCCGATCGCGCACTCTGAGAAGGGCCTCGAGTTTCTTCGCGTGCACGCCTGTCCCGGCAATCCGATCCGCGAGCTCCGCCTCAGGGGCCTGAATGCTGATTTGAACGTGGTCGAGGCCGCTATCGATGAGCCGGTCGAGGTGCGCGTCGTCGAGGAACGTGCCCTGGGTGATCAGGTTCGTGTACAAGCCCGCCTGCGATGCGGCTCCGACGAGCGACGCGAGATCGCGGCGCAACGTGGGCTCACCGCCGGAAAAATGCGCCTGCACGACGCCTAGGCCGGCCGCCTGTTGCAGCACGCCGGTCCACTCGCTGGTGTCGAGCTCGTCCTTGTACGCATTCAGCGCGAGCGGGTTGTAGCAGTACGGACACTGCAGGTTGCATCGATAGGTCAGCTCGCACAGCAGCGACAGCGGCCTCAATGCTTGTCATCCTGAGCGGAGTCGAAGGGCTGTGAAAGGATGAACCGGCGTTGCGCAAGCCGGTCGAAGAGCTCCTCGAGATCGGCTCGCGCTTGCGGCGCGCCCACGTCGAATCGCTCGACGACGGCTTCCACGATCTCCTCGAGCGTGCGTTCTCCGTTCACCAGCTCAAGTGCGGCGGCGGCGGCATGATTGAGCACGAGAGCGCCTTCGGGCACGAGCAGCATGACGCTTCCGTCTTGGTCGTGGCGCAGCTTGACGCCCTTGCCGAGCCGCGGCCGCGTTCCGGTCACCTGAAGACCCCGCCCGCTAGCGCCGTGGCGTCGAGGATACTCCAGAGGACGTCGCACTTAAATCGCAGCGCGTCAACGCACCGGTCTTGGCTAACGGGAGTCGTCGCTTCTTCCAGCACCCAGGCGAGGGCGGTGTCCGCGTCGCGCCGCGCAAGGGGAATCCGCCGCTCGAAATACGCGAGACCGGCTGGGTCGATCCACGGATACTTCTCCACGATTGCCGCGATGCGCCGCTCCATTACCGGTGGCCCGAAAAGCTCCGTAAGCGAGGAAGCTACCGCCTCGATCCAGGGCCGCGTACGTGCGAATGTGACGTAGGCGTCGACCGCGAATCGGGTTCCGGGAGCGACCGCGCGCTCGGAGCGCACGTCGTCCTCGTCGAGGCCGACGGCCCGCGCGAGCGCGAGCCACGATACCGTGCCCCCGTGCTCGCCGGTCGCCCTCGCCGTCGTGATCGACGATCCGAGTGATCCACGCCCGCCGGTGCGCCGCACTCGGCAGGTTGCCCAGGATCGCGGCGTCCTTTACCGGGATCTGCTTCTGGTAGTAGTAGCGATTCGCGACCCATGCGCGAACTGCGTCGCGATCGAGCGTGCCGGCGACGAGCCGCTGATGAAATGGGTGCTTATCGTGGTAACGCTCCTCGCCGACGGCGTGGAACCGCGCAACGAGGCCGGATCCCGCCGCTGCGATGGCGGGCTTAGAGCTTCGGGGTGCCGACCGGCGCGGTTAAGTAAGCGGTTACCTCGGCGCCGAGCGGATGTTCCTGAAAGTCGGGCCGTTCCCAGTGCTGGCGGGGCTCTTTCATGCCGTTCTCCTCGATCGAATGCGTACTTCACTAGTATACATGCCGGGTCCATTGGCGCCGAGCGAACGCACGTTTGCATAGGCGAGTCGCCGGCGCATTAGCTCGCTCGGTATTCGGATGCGGTCCGCGAGCCGGAGAAACTGGAGGAGCCTGACGTGCCACCACGTCATGTCGACCTCGAACCAGCGCAGACCGTGGCGCGCCGAAAACGGGAAAGCGTGGTGGTTATTGTGCCAGCCCTCGCCGAACGTGAGTGCCGCGACCCACCAGCAGTTCGTCGACCGGTCCGTCGTTCGATAGCTGCGATAACCCAACATGTGAGCGGCGCTATTGACGAACCAGGTTGAATGGTAGCAGACGACGAGACGCACGAAGACGCCCCACACGACCCACGACCACCCTCCGAGTAAGAAGAGACCGATCGCGAGCGCGAGCTGAAGCGGTAAGGCGATGTGCTGTAACGCGCGATAGAACGGATCCGCGTAAAGGTCGGGTGCGTAGCGCGCGATCTCGTCTTCAGACGGCAGCGCGACGTTATGGCGATAGAGCCAATCGACGTGCGCCCACCGGAAGCCGAGGTGAATGTTGTGCGGGTCGTCGTCGTGGTCGGCATGCGCGTGGTGCTTGCGGTGAATCGCAACCCAGCGGATGGGATCGCCTTGCAGCGCCAGGCTTCCGAAGAGCGCCAGAAGATATTCGAGCGGCTTGCGCAGCCGGAGGCTGCGATGCGTCAAAACGCGGTGATAGCAGAGCGTGACGCCCAGCGCACCCGTCATGTACGCAAGGATCGCTGCAACCGCTATGTCGGACACGCGAAAGAGCGCCGGTATGAATGCCGCCAACGCACCGACGTGGATGAGAGCGAGGCCAACGCCCGTACCGTACCTAGCCAATGGATTCATCGCCGTTTCCGTTCATCTATAGACGAAAAGAGCCTGCACGAGGCAGGCTCTTGAGTGCGGCTCGGCTCGAGCAAACCGAAGGGTATTAGTAGGCGCGTCGCGTCGCGAAGCAGTCCCGGCAATACACCGGCTTGTCGCCTCGCGGCTGGAACGGCACTTCAGCTACGCCGCCACATTGGCTGCACGTTGCCTTGAACATTTCGCGCGGGCCTCCCCGGCTACCGCCGCCGCCGCCGCCGCCGCCGTTGGGCGAGCGTCCGGCTTTGCGCGCCGAGCGGCACTCCGTGCAGCGGCTGGGCTTGTTGGTAAAGCCCTTCATCGCGAAAAACTCTTGCTCGCCTGAAGTGAAGGGGAACGGTTGCCCGCAGTCAACGCAGGTGAGCGTTTCGTCTGTATACATGAATTGAGCGAATCTCCTAAATATTTTTGGGTTACTTTGTTCTCCGGATCCGATTCGCTCAGTGCCTTGGAACCTTGCGGGGGTCGAAACCTGGGTAACCCGACTACTATACACCATAGCAGGCCCTACGTCACGGGTGGCGGGCCGAAGGACCCCCCGGACCTGCCCCCGAACATACGTTCCGAAATCCGGCCCTGCTCTGCAGGCCGGTGGTGGCGCGAGTCGTCGCACCACCTGGCTAGGGTTTCACCGCCCTTGGCGGATTGGAACCGGCAACCACCTAGTCGAGAGGAATACCAATGCCACCGAAGACGAAGCCCAAGCGCGCCGTCAAAGAGCGGCGCACGAAACGCAAGCCCTGCTCGTTCTGCACCGACCGCGCCATCGCGGTCAGCTATCGCGACGTCGGGCGCCTGAGGAAGTACGTTTCCGAGCGCGGGAAGATCGTGCCGCGCCGGATTTCCGGCAACTGCGCCAAGCATCAGCGCCTGCTGACCGTGGCGGTCAAGCGTGCCCGCCTCATTGCCTTCCTGCCGTTCGGATCCGAGTAGCCGGCGTGCGGCTGATTCTCCTTACCGACGTCAAGGCGCTCGGTAAGCGAGGCGACGTCGTCGACGTCGCCGACGGCTACGCGCGCAACTTCTTGCTGCCGCGTAAGCTCGCCGGCGAGGCCGACAAGGGCGCGCTGGCCCAGCTCGACGCTCAGCACCGGGCGGTGCAGCGGCGGGAATCGCAGGAGTTGGCGGATGCTCGATCCTTGGCAGGCCGGCTTGAGTCCGCCAAACTCGCGATCCCGGCGAAGGCCGGTGAGAACGGGAAGCTCTTCGGCGCGGTCACCAATGCCGACGTCGCCGCGGCCATCGCCGCAGCGCTTTCGGTAGCGATCGACAAGCACAAGATCGAGCTGGCCGGGCAGATCAAGGCGCTCGGTTCCTATCCCGTCGAGATCAAGATCCACAAGAGCGTCGTCGCCAAGGCTACGGTAGACGTCGTGCCGGCGTAGGCACGGCTCCGGAATTTCCAGCGTGGAGCAAGTCTACACAACGCGCTTTCGGCGCAAGTTCGGCGTCGACGACGAGCTGAGCCGCTACGTCACGGCGCTTTACGAGATGCTGGGCTCGGTGCTGGGCCAAGACAAGCTGGTCCTTCGGGCCGGCAAGGTAAACGCGCTCAAGATGATGCGCTCGCAGAACCTGCCCGATCGTCTCTGCGGCCTTGCGCGCCTCGTTCTCGAGGACCCGACGCGGGAGCGCGCGACGACCCGCGCGCAGCAGCGCAAGGCCCTGGCCGAGATCGAAGAGGCGATGGCCGACGTCATAGCGCAGCGCCACGCCGAAGATTCGATCGAGCGCCGCGTCAACGAGAAGATGACCGAACGTCATCAGGAGTACGTCAAGGACCTCAAGCTCGAAGCGCTGCGCGAAAGCGGCGGCCCCGAAACGCCGGCCTCCGAGGCGAAGCTCGAGGAGCTGGAGGCGCTGTCGCAGCGGACCCTCGCCGCGTCGGCGCTGCAGCAGCTGCGTCCGCAAGCGTTGCGCGAGGTCGTGGGTCAGGAGGCCGCCGTCCGTGCCTTGCTCGCAAAGATCAGCTCGCCGTTTCCGCAGCATGCGATCCTCTATGGGCCGCCGGGGGTCGGCAAGACGACGGTCGCGCGTCTGGTATTGGACGTGGCAAAGTCGCGGCCGTACACGCCGTTCGCCAAGGACGCGCCGTTCGTCGAGGCGAGCGGGCCGACGCTGCGATGGGATCCCCGGGAAACGATCAATCCGCTTCTTGGAAGCGTACACGATCCGATCTATCAAGGCAGCCGCCGCGAGTTTGCCGACGCCGGTGTTCCGGAGCCGAAACTCGGGCTGGTTACGCGCGCGCACGGTGGCGTGCTCTTCATCGACGAGATCGGGGAAATGGAGCCCGCGCTTCAGTTTCGATTGCTCAAGGTTCTCGAAGACAAGCGGGTAAAGTTCGAATCGTCCTATTTCGACGAGAGCGCACCCAACGTGCCCGAGTACGTTAAACGCCTCTTTCGCGAGGGTGCCCCGGCAGATTTCATCCTAATCGGCGCTACGACGCGCGAGCCGGAAGACATCGATCCGGCCGTTCGCTCCCGGTGCGCCGAGATTTTTTTCTCGCCCCTGACGCAGCATCAGATTCTCTCGATCGCCGAAGGTGCGATCAAACGCCTCGGCGCCAAGGCGGCGCGGGCGGTACCGGCGCTCATCGCCTCGTATACCATCGAGGGACGCAAGGCCGTGCAGGTCGTGGCCGACGCTTTCGGCCAGGCGCTCTACCGTTTGTACCCGAGCCGCCGCGCAGAGAAGCCGAAGAGTCCAAGGATCGTCGAGGAGGACGTGCGCGCCGTCGTCCGCGCGGGCCGCCTCGTTCAGCACACGCTGGTGAAGGGGCGGGCGACGCGCGAGGTCGGCAAGAGCTTCGGCCTCGGGGTTTTGCACCACTTGGGCAGCATCATTGAAATAGAAGCGGTCGCGTTCCCCGCGGCGCAGGCGGGCAAGGGAACGACACGCTTCAACGACACCGCCGGTTCGATGGCGAAGGACTCGGTCTTCAACGCAACGAGCGTGTTGCGCACGGTAACCGGCATCGACATTGCCGATTTCGACTTGCACATCAACGTGGTCGGCGGTGGAAACATCGACGGTCCATCGGCCGGCCTCGCCATCTTTCTCGCGCTGTACTCAGCCGTCACCAAGACCCCGTTACCGCAAGACCTGGCGATGACCGGCGAGCTCTCGATCCAAGGAAAGGTGCGCGGGGTCGGCGGCATCATCGAGAAACTCTACGCCGCGCGTCAAGCCGGCATGCAGCGCGTTCTGGTGCCGAAGGAGAACGCGCGCGAAATCGACGCCGGCCTTGCTGGGCTCGAGGTCGTCCCCGTCGCCAACGTCACCCAGGTATTGCGCGAGCTGCCGCCGCCGCGCCGAAGATCCCGGTAGCACCACTGTGCCACCACGTGTGGCACACACGTCAGTTAATTTTTTTTCGAGCTATGCACAAGCGGCCCACAAGGCGTTCACCGCCGTGATGCCGGACAGCGGCTCGACGCCATGACCGCTCAACCGATTCCGTCCTCCATCGATCGCATTCCGCCGAGCAATCTCGAGGCCGAGATGGCGGTGATTGGTTCGGTGCTCGTCGATCGTGAGATGATGGCAGCCGTCGGCGAGATCGTTCGCCCCGGCGATTTCTACGCGCACGTTCACGAGACGATCTTCACCGTGTTGCTCGACCTCTACGAGCGTGGCGAGCCGCTCGATAAGATCTCCGTCGCGGAAGAGCTCCGAAGCAGAGGCTTTCTCGAGCGCGTCGGCGGCCTTTCGTACATCGGCGCCCTCATGGATACGGTGCAGAGCGCCGCGTCGGCTCGATACTACGCGACGATCGTGCGCGAGAAATCGGTGTTGCGCTCCCTCATTCACGCCGGCACGGAAATCACGCAGCTCGGCTTCGAGGGCGAGACGGACGTGCCAAGCGCACTCGACCGCTCGGAACACTTGGTCTTTACGATCGGCGAGCGCCGGGGCATCACCGAGTTCATGCCGGTGAGCCGCCTGATGAAAGACGCCTTCGATCACATCGACCGTCTCTACCACATGCACGGCGACCGGACGGGGCTTACGGCGGGTTTTCGCGACGTCGACCAGATGACGACGGGGTTTCAACCCGGAAACTTCGTGATCATCGCCGCCCGGCCGGGCATGGGCAAGACGTCGTTTGCGTTGAACATGGCCGTCGCGGCCGCCCGCGAGGAAAGCGCCCCGATCGCGTTCTTCTCGCTGGAGATGTCGAACAGCGAGCTGATTCAGCGCTTGATTTGCGCGGAAGCGCGCATTTCGATGAATGACATGCGACGGGGCAACATCAAGCCGCACCAATGGGAGGAGATCTCCAAGGCGATGGGCGCGCTCAACGAGCTGCCGATCTACTTGGACGACCTCGGAGCCTTAACCGTGAGCGACGTGCGCAGCCGCTGCCGGCGGTTGAAATCGACCGTCGGGCTCGCCGCAATCTTCATCGACTATCTCCAGCTCGTCCGTCCGGGCGTGCTCGCGCGCACCGCCAATCGCAATGAAGAACTCTCGGAGATTTGCCGCTCTCTCAAGGCGACCGCCAAGGACCTCAGCGTGCCCATCATCGCGCTCGCGCAGCTCAACCGTGGGGTCGAAATCCGCAGCGAGAAGCGCCCCATGCTCGCAGACCTGCGCGACTCCGGGAGTCTGGAGCAAGAGGCCGACTTCGTCGCTTTTCTGTATCGGGACGCCTACTACAACCCGGAAGCTCCCGAACCGGACCTCACCGAGTTCATCATCGCCAAGCATCGCAACGGCCCGACCGGCACCGTGAAGCTGCGCTTCCAGAGGGAATTCACGCTCTTCTTGCCCTACGGCGACGACTCGCACTTCCCGCCGCCCGCGGCGTAGCCGTTTGGAGGAGGTCGCGTCGCTTCCCTAAAGTGTTAACCATGGTTTGCGTTACCCATGGCTAACAAAGCCTCGAACGATCTCCTCTCGGTCGGATCGGACCGCTCGCCGGCGCGCGCCCGCGAAGACTACGTCAAAGCGATCTACCAGTTAGGGGCCGACGGCCCCGTGCGCGCCGCCGCCCTAGCTCGGTATCTCAAGGTGAGCCGGGTCTCGGTCAGCAAGGCCAAGCGACTTCTGGAAGCGGAGGGGCTCCTAGAGCGCCAGAGTGCGCCGCTGCTCCCGCTTCACTTGACGCGGCGCGGACACGACCTCGCCGTAGCGATGGTCCGCCGTCATCGCCTGCTCGAGACTTTTCTGCACCGTTCTTTGCACGTTCCGCTCGAACGCATTCACGCCGAAGCCGAACGAATCGAGCACGTAATCTCCGATGACGTCGCGCTGCGAATCGCCGCATTGCTGCGCCATCCCACTCACGACCCGCACGGGCATCCTATCCCGTACGGCGATGCGCCTACGCGCGGCCGCGCTCTCCCGACCCTCGCCGGCCTTGGGGCCGGAAGTCGAGCTCGCGTCGTGAGTCTCGACGATCGCGACGAGGAAGCGGTCGCGGCGCTTGCCCGTGCGGGATTGCTGCCCGGGACGAGGCTGCGGGTCGAAAGCAGCGAGCGCGGAAAGGTGCTCGTGCGATGCGGGAAGCGCATTCTCGCGCTCCCACGCGCTCGCGCTGCGATGGTGCGTATTGCACAATAGCTACGGCGTCGGCACGAGCAGCCCGCGCGTGGTTGCTGCGGCGCGCGACGTGCTCGAGGGGAACCGCCGCGGCTTGCGCGCGCTGCTCCCGTTCGCCGGTCCCGCCTTCGTCGCGTCCGTTGCGTACGTCGATCCGGGTAACTTCGCAACGAACATTCAAGGGGGCGCCGAGTTCGGTTACCGGCTCCTGTGGGTGGTCGTGCTCGCGAACCTCATGGCGATGCTCTTCCAAAGCCTCTCGGCCAAGCTCGGAATCGCCACCGGAAAGAATCTCGCGGAGCTAACTCGCGAACGCGCGCCCAAGCCGGTCGCCATGGGAATGTGGATCGTCAGCGAGTTCGGCGCCATGGCTACCGACCTCGCGGAATTTCTCGGCGCCATCGTCGCGCTTTATCTCCTCTTCCACATCCCGATGCTGATCGGCGCCATCATCACCGGCGTCCTGACCTACGCGATCCTCGCGCTCCATCGCTACGGCTTTCGGACGATGGAATACCTCATCGGGTCGCTGGTCGGAGTGATCGCCGTTTGCTACGTCGTCGAGACGGTTCTCGCAAAACCGGATTGGAATCAGGTCCTGCACCACTCGGTAGTCCCCTGGCTGGGCGGATCGTCGAGCGTCCTTCTCGCCGTCGGCATCGTCGGCGCGACGGTGATGCCGCACGCCATCTACCTCCACTCGGCGCTCACGCAGGACCGAATCGTGCCACGCGATAGGCGGCAGCTCAGAACGATCGTTCGGTTCGCCTCGATCGACGTCGTCGTTGCCTTGACGATTGCCGGCCTCGTCAACATCGCCATGATGTACATGTCGGCGGCGGTCTTCCATGCGACCGGTCACGGCGCCGTCGCCGACATCTCGACGGCGTACCGAACGCTGACGCCGCTGCTGGGAAATTTAGCGGCCGTCGTATTCTTGATCTCGCTGCTGGCATCGGGGATTTCGAGCTCGGTCGTCGGGACGATGGCCGGCCAAGTGATCATGCAGAGTTTTGTCGGCTTTACCATTCCGCTGTGGGTGCGCCGCGTCGTCACGATGCTGCCGGCCATTGCCGTGGTAGCGCTCGGCGCGAACGTGACGCAGACCCTGATCCTCAGTCAGGTGGTGCTAAGCTTCGTGCTCCCGCTGCCGGTTCTCGCGCTCGTCCTGTTGACCGCGCGTCGCGAGACGATGGGTCCGATGACCAATGCCTGGTGGGTGACCGCACTAGCGGCGACCGCCGCCGTCGCGATACTCGCGCTCAACGCGATCCTGATCTGGACGACGATTCACTCCGCGTGACGTCCTTTTAGATGGCGATCTCCTGGCTCTCGACCGTGCCGATGCTTTGGGCGAGGTAAAGTCGCGAGAGCTTCACGTATTCGGCGGACGATATCTCGATCCACGCGGCCGCATCACCCTCGAGCGCTTTCCTGACCGTGGCCGGCGCGCCCGCGGCGAGCATTCGGGGCGGAATCTCGGCTCGCTGTGCAACGACGCTGCCCGCGCCAATCAGGCTTCCCTCGCCGACCGTGCAGCCGTTGAGCAGCGTCGCGTTGCTGCCGATCAGCGCGTGCCGCTCGATCGTACAGTCTTCCATCACCGCCGCGTGGCCGACCGTCACGTCGTCGCCTACGAACGTCCCGCCGCCCTCGCTGACGTGAAGGACGGCGTTGTCTTGGATCGACGTGCGCGCGCCGACCCGGATCGGTCCGTTGTCGCCGCGGAGCACCGCCCCGAACCAAATGCTCGACTCCGCTCCGATCTCGACGTCTCCGATGAGGACGGCGGTCGGCGCGACGAAGGCCGATGGGTCGATCTTCGGCCGCTTGCCTCGATACTCGATGATCATGGGCGATGCTTCGCAACGGGGCGCGTCGAACCTCGCGGAGTGCACCGACATCAAACGCCGCTGCGCGGCGTCAAAGCGACGCCCCGTCCGAAGCCGGACGACCCCAACTACACGGCGGTCAACTACGAGTACGCTGGCCGCACCGGCCACGTTCACGAGGTTGTCGAGATTGGCGGCCGTTCGTTGGCGAAGGTCGGATTCGACGATCGGAAGATCGTCTATTATCTCCTCGACGACCTCGAGCTCGACCAGAGCGCGCACCGCGGCACGTTTCACGACGCCGACGGCAACGGTTCCTAGCCGGGCGGAAGGGGCGAGGCGGGAACCGTGGAAGGAGCGGCGGCTCGGGCGCTTCCGCGGCGCGATCCGCAGACGCCGACGTAGCTCAACGGTAGAGCAATCGCTTCGTAAGCGATAGGTTATCGGTTCAAATCCGATCGTCGGCTAAGAAATCTCAACGATGCTACAGCAACAGCTCCATGAAGGTCGGCGACGCATAGTCCACCACGCCGTGGGGCTCGCACTCCTCAAAGCCGAGCGATCGGTAGAGCAGGTACGCTGCGTTCAGCTGCTCCTTTTCGGTATCGAGCACGACCCGGCGAAAACCTCGGGCGCGCGACAGTGCGATCGCGGCCGTGACGAGCGACCGGGCAGCACCCAGTCCGCGGCTTTCAGGCGTTACGAAGAGGTGGCGCAGGAGGCCCGTGTCGCGGTCGACGGCGGTCACGGCCACGCAACCGATCGCCGTTCCCTCGCTCGTCGCGATGAACGCCGCGCCCGTTCCGGTGCAGGCATCTCTCAACGCGGCGGCGTCCGGCACCGGGCCGTGCCGCAGGTCAGGCGGTAAACCGCCTTCGTATTCGATGTAAAGGTCGTGCAGATGACGGAAATCGCGGTCGTTATCGACCTTACGAATCTCGATCGCCATTCACCCTAATTCGCGCCGGCGGCGCAAGGCCTCCCTTCGGGCGATTGCACGGTCATCAGAGCAAGCGGATTGCAGGTTCGAACCTTCCGAGCCGTTGAAGCGTTGTGCCGGTAAGGAAGGGAGCATGCCTGTGAGGTTTTCGAAGCTTGCCCGCGGCGC
Source organism: Vulcanimicrobiota bacterium (assembly GCA_963745145.1). GTDB lineage: Bacteria > Vulcanimicrobiota > Vulcanimicrobiia > Vulcanimicrobiales > Vulcanimicrobiaceae > Cybelea. The sequence continues at coordinate 101,542 of CAVUWE010000001.1, forward strand.
GTTCAGCGCTTATGCGGCGGCGGCAGTCCTTGCCGCCTGCGGAACGCCCGTGCAGACCGGCGGCCCTTCGCCCATGGCGCCGGCCGGCAATGCGGCTGCAGTGTCGACGGCCGGTGGTTCGTCGGGAATACCGGCGCAGCAGCGGACCGCCGGTCGCGCGTCGCGCGGACGCAGCTGGATGGACGCCGGCGCGCCCAAAGGAGCTCTCGTCTACGCCGGAGGGGACGCGAGTTCGTACGTCCTCGCGTACCCGAGCGGCAAGTTGGTCGGAAGTATCGCCGGCACGTCGTTCGGCACGTGTTCCGATGCCAACGGCAACGTTTATTTCACGCGCATCGGAAGCGTCGTCGAATTCCAGCACGGCGGTACGGATCCGATCGCGACGTACACGCTATCGGCGAACGCCTACGCCTGCTCGATCGACCCGACGACCGGTAACATCGCCGTGGTCGCCTTTTGCGCGTCCGGATGCGGCGCCGAGCTCATCGTCATTCGACCGGGTACGGGATTGTCGCCGACCGCTTACACCGATGCGGCGCTTCCCTCAATGCTCTACTGCACTTACGACGACCAGGGCAACGTTTTCGTCGACGGCTATAACGGCACGCAGTTCGGCATCGCGGAGCTGCCCCACAACGCCACGACCTTCGCCAACTTCACGGTGTCGGATAACATTCAATTTGCGAACCAAATCCAGTGGGACGGTCAGTACCTCGCGCTGGAGACGCGGATCCACACCGCTCTCTACCAGATCGCCATCTCGGGTTCTACCGCGACCGTCGTCAACACGGTCAAGTTGACGGGAGTGGGCAACCGTTCGACGCAATCGTGGATCCAAAAAGGCAAGATCGCCGTGCCTACTGCGCCGTCCACCGGGAATCGACGCGCAATCAGCATCTACTTTTGGGCTTACCCTGCCGGCGGCAAGCCGATCAATACGTTCAAGGGGTTTGTCGGGGGCGGCCACCAGATGATCGATGGCGTGACCTTCAGCGTCGCTCCACGTAATGGTCCAAGTCCGAGCCCAAGTCCGAGCCCGAGCGCGACTCCGAGCCCGACGCCGACACCCACCCCAACACCGACGCCCACACCGACGCCCACACCGACACCGACACCGACACCGACGCCGACGCCCACGCCGACGCCCACGCCGACGCCCACTCCGACCCCGGCCCACCATCTGCGGGGTTCGTAGCGTTTCCCAAGGTCTAGGGTGAGAGTGTTTCGCGACTCACGGCGGTGCTCTGCACCGCCGCGTCGCTGAACGGCAGCGGCCACAAGCGTCCCTCGATCCACGCGTCGGCCTCGTCGGTGTAGTGCCCGGAGCCGGGCTCGCCCGACTCTCCTTGCGGGAGCGTGATGCCGCCGGCGTCCCAGTTCCCGACGTCCCATACCGCACGGAAGCTCTGCGAATAGCCCGGATATTGTACGTGCAGCGCGAATTCGTCGCCGTATCCCGGCAGAGTCGTACCGTCGAGAAAGTTGATGCCCAGCGCCGAGAGCGCGTGCGGCACCGGCACCGATCCGGCGATCCGCCATGGGGCGAACGAGGGGAGCACGACGCGGCCGAGCGCGTCGCTCGAGCCGCCGCCGGCAGCGAGCAGCGTCGGCATCCGCCCCTTCTTACGGTCAGTCAGCTGGAACCGGAGATTCTCCACGACCGTCGCCGTCGTCGACGCGCCGTCCATCTCCCCGTCCCAGGCCGCCAATGCCGCGCCGAGCGCGGAATCGCGCCGGCCGATGGGCCGCGCGAGGTCGCGCGCGAGCTCGAGCTCGGGGAGCGAGAGAACGTCCATTTGCATCCGAGCGAAGTACGCAGCATCGTACGTACGCCGCGCGCGCAGCAGTTGCGCGATTCGATAGGCCCGATAGGGCGCCGCGAACTGCGGGCTCAACGGCAGCGGATAGGTGCCGGCGTACATCTTGTTGTTTGCCGTCCACACGATAGCGTCGCGCGACGCGGCTATCTTCGGCAATCGTGAGAACGCAATCGGCGGATAATTCTTGCCCAAATCGCCGGCCGAATGAATCCAACGGCCGCGGACCGGATCGTTGGGAATCTCGCCGGCCAGCGCGTAGGAGGTGCGTCCGGTGCTATCGGCCAGCACGAAATTTTGCGTCGGCCCCGGAAACGTCGATAACGTTGCGGTCGCATCGTCGATCGATCTCGCTCGATCGAGCGCGACGAACGTGCGAAGCGGCGAGACCGGATCGTCGTACGCGCTCCAGTGCACGAGCACGAAGTCTCCGTGCGTCGTCGTTATGCCGAACTCGCGCGGCGTGCGATAGTAACGCTTCGTCTCGGCCGTGTGAAAACGCACGCCGAAGGTCTCCGTCTGCCATCCCGCGGGGTCGAGTCGCGCCGGCGGGTGGAAGGCCGACATCGACGTGACCGTTCCGTCCGTCGCTCCCCACGCGAGCGATTCGTTGTGGCCCAGCACGATGGTGGGACAGCCCGGCAGGGCTGCACCCGCGACGTGGAGATTCGGCGCGCGCAGATCCATCAAATACCAGACGCCCGGCATCTCTAGCGCGAGATGCGGATCGTTGGCCAGCAGCGCGCGACGATGCAGCGTGCGGTTCGCGCCGGCGGCCCACTCGTTGCTGCCCACCGGCGGCCGCGCGTCGGCGAATTCTCGCAGCAGCGTCGCGACGTGGTGCCGGCAGCTCGGGCCGGCAGCCATCCCGGCGAGCCCCGCCGTCACGGGAGCGTCGTAACACGGGTCCGTGAACGGAAAGCGCGCGTCGAGCAGCGGGAAACCTCCTTGACGAAACACCGCGTCGCGAGACGCAATTGCATTCCAATCGTCGATGAGGTCGAGCACGGTAACCATTGCGACCGCGAGCGAATCTTGCGGCGTCCACAGATGCGGGCGGTACGCCAGGATTCTGAATTCCACTGGTAACGGCTCGCGTGCGATCGCGGCGTTCACGCCGTCGCTGAATGCGCCGAGGAGTTCGCGGGAGCGCAGGTCGAGTCGGCGCCACTGCGTTTCGACCATCGCGCGCACGGGCACTGCGCGCTCCTTTTCGTCCGTGGCCAGGGCGTGATTGCCGTAGATTTCGGCGAGCTCGCCCAAGATGAAGCGCCGCAGCAAATCCATCTGAAAGAGCCGGTCCGAGCCCTGAGCGTATCCCTGCGCAAAAAAGAGGTCGTGCTCGTTATCTGCGATGACGTGCGGAACGCCTCGATCGTCGCGCAGAATCGAGACCGGGGCGCTCAGGCGCAGGCCGGAGACCGTGCCCGTGTCTCGAGCGTGCACGCGCATTCCTGCGATCACGTTCGCGGCAAAGAGGAGCGCCACCAGCGCGACCGCGACGGCGAGAAGCCGTGCGAAAGCCCTCACGCCGCCGGCTCAGGCATCGACGAAGATGTCGTCGCCCTCGACGCTCACCTCGAAGGTCAACAACGGAAGCACCGCGGGAAGCGTCAGCGCGTCCCCGGTCCGAACGTCGAAGGTGGCGCCGTGACGCGGGCAGACGACGCACTCGCCTTCGAGCTCGCCCTGATCGAGGGGACCACCATCGTGAGTGCAAACGTCTTCGATCGCGTAAATCTTGCCGTCCACGTTACATAGGAGAATCTCGTTGGAGTCCACGACGACGCGCCTCGTCGTCCCCGGCGTTATCTCCGAAACCTTCGCTACCGCGCGTTTAGCCACGTCGCAGAGCTTCTACGGCCCACCCCTATCTGTCATGCCGAGCCCGCACCCGTTGTCATGCTGAGCTTGTCGAAGCATGACTTGAGAGCACCCCACGCCGACCAGAAACCCGCATCGGGCTCGCGTTGGTCCGCGGCGAGCTGGTACAGCAGGCCGTATGCGTCGCGAGTCAAGCGTCCGGCCTCGGTGCTCGCGTCGATGTCGTCCGGCGAAAACACCGTGTGGCGGAGCTTTGTGTCGAGAAAATCGCCGACGAATGTGGCCACTTCCGCCGACGCCATCGTATCCGGCGTCAAGATCCCCAACTTTCGCGCCATCCGCTCCATCTGGCCGTGCGGGTCGCCCATGAAGAGGTCGTAGTCGACGACCGCGAGCGGTTTGCCGGCAAGCTCCCCAAGGAATGGAACCACGTAGACCAGCCAAAGGCGCTGCGCGGCCTCGAGTTCCATCGACTGCCGCGCGAACAGCGAGGCCGCGACGCTCGATGGGTTACGGATAACGAGGAGATACGAGTCGTCGACATCGCAATCGCGCAGGACCCGCAGCCAGAACGGCAGCAGGCGGATCGTGCGTGGATCCTTGAAGCCCCACAGCGAGTGGGCGGTGAAGAGGCGGCGCAAGCCGCGAATTGCCTCGCGCCGCAAACCCCACATCCGCCAGCCGCGCAAGCGCCCGGGGTGGATCGGAGCAACGTCGTCCCACCTGAGACGCAACGCCTTGAGCACGCGCTCGTCGACGTCGACCACCCCCTTATCTTCCCAATAGCCGGTCGGGTTTTCGGGCTGCGCGTCGAGAAAATCGTTGCCTAGGTAAACGGAAAGCGCCGCGAGCCCGCGCGCGATCGCGCTCGTGCCGCTGCGGTGCATGCCGATGACGACGATCGCGCGCGAAGGATCGGCTGCCATTCCGCAGCGTCCATTACGTCAACGCCAAACGATCGCCTCGTTACCGGCAGCGGATCCGCCCTTCGAACATGGCGTCGCGAAGGGCCGCGCGCTCTGCGCCGGTCAGATCCGCATCGTTATTGAGATCGTCGATCACGACGTGAAAGACGTATGCTTCTTCGATGGTGGGAGCTTCACCGCACGGCATCGCCAAGTATCGAACGAAGTAGCGGACGCGCCAAGCGATCTGCCGAGCTCGGAACGAGCGCAGCGTTCCGTCGGCGCGTTCGCAAGCGACCGCCTCGTCGAAGCTCGAGGCGAACCGGTCGCACCGTCTTTCGAGTCTCTGCCCTCCCGGCGTCGCGAGACTCGCTTGGCTAAGAGAAGCTGTTACCGGCCGCGTCCCGAGACCCGATCCCGTACATGCCGCAGGGACGGTCGCGCAAAGGTACGTCGCCATCAGCCTTCGGCAGATCGGGTCGTTCCAGCCCATGTGAGTCAATCACGCGGTAGCCCCTTGCGGCAAGCTCTGAATCGTGCGGCTCTACGGCGAAGCGCGGCGATAGCGCGCCGGGGTTGTGCCCGTAAAGCTCGTGAAGACGTGCGTGAAGTGGCTCTGATCGAAATAACCGAGCTCCAGCGCGATCTCCGAGATCGTGCTGCGCGAGGAACGGAGGAGCCGGCAGGCTCGCTGTATTCGCCGGCCGTGGACGTAGTCACCGATGCTGCTCTTCAAATGCCTCCGGAACGATCGAGACAGGTGAACCGGGTGAACGCCGAAATCTCGGGCCAGTTGCGCAACGTCTATTTGGTCGGCGAAGTGCGAACCGAGGTAGTCGCGAACCTCGCCGAGCCATGGCGCGAACTCGGTTGCCCCCGGGGATTCGAGGCTCTCGAAGGACCCGATCAGCTCGAACAGGAGAGACTCTACCGTCAGTTCGATCAGCGCGTCGGTTCGAAAGAGTTCGTAAAGGCGCAACATGATCCAGAGCGGTTCGGCTCCGCAAAGGGTGAACAGCGATCCCAGCGGGGCGCCGCAGCGCTCGAGCACGGGATGCCACCGCTCGCCGATTTCGGCCGTAAACATACGGCTCTCGGGAAAGACGCGGTCGTGATGGGCCAACCCCGCGGGGTGATACACCAGTGTCAGCGGCTCGTACTCGATCGTGCTCCCGGCGGCCGACTCGACGTAGCGTCCGTCGAGGAGGAGACACGCGAAGGGAAGGGCGTGCGTGTGATCGGGTAGCGCCGCTTCCTCATGGTGCCTAACAAGCGAGAAAATCACGCCCGCGCTCTCGCGGCTAACTGCGGAGCCGTAGAAATGCCCTGCATCCAAGCGTCTCGGACTCGTCGCACGTTCGGGCACGGGGCTAATTCTTTACAAGACCCGTGCCCCGGCTCCTCGGCATGATAACGGTATTAACTGCCATTTGAGCTTAGGAGCTGCATGAAACGACGTGAAATTCTTACCTTCGCGGCCGCGACGTCTCTGGCGGCCGCCGCCTCGCCTGCTTTTGGTGCACCGGTGAAGCCCGGTTCGGCGGACGGCGTTCCGCTCGAAGCCACGCACAACGTGCCCATAAACGTCGCCTTCGTTGTCGGGAATTCGGCGAACGTCATGGATTTTGCCGGGCCGTGGGAAGTTTTCCAGGACACCATGATCGACGGTTGGGACAGGATGGCATTCCATCTGTTCATGGTCTCCGACCGGCGCGAGCCGATAGAAGTAACCGGCGGCATGCGTGTCCTTCCGAAGTACGCGTTCGGCGACGCCGATCTCCCTCAGCCGGGTATCATAGTCATGGGAGCGCAAGGCGAGCATACAGCGGCGAAAATCGCGTGGATTCGGGAAGCGGGCCGAAATGCCGAGGTCGTGATGTCCGTCTGCACGGGAGCGTTTCTCCTGGCGCAGACGGGGCTGCTCGACGGAAAGACTGCAACCACGCATCACGATTTTTTCGATGCGTTCGCAAATAAATTTCCGGCAGTTCAACTGGATCGCTCGGCTCGCTACGTCGAGAACCCGGGCGGAAAACTGTGTTGCGCCGGCGGGATCACGTCGGGTATCGAGTTGGCCCTGCACATCGTGGAGCGATATTTCGGCGACGCGGCACCGGCGCACACGGCGTTCTACATGGAGTACAACCGGTCGCCAAATCGACCATCGCAGGCGTAGCGCGCCGATGAAGGCGAAAGGGACGGTCACGGGCTTCCAGGGAACGTACGTAATAAGTCAACGGAGGTCTTGACATGCCGAACGTTCCCTGGGAGTCGGATTACGACGTTGCTCTCGAGCGCGCTCTCGCCGAGCGGAAGTTCGTCTTCCTGGATGTGTTCAACCCTGGTTGAGGGGGATGCCAAGCGCTGGATGCCGTGACGTATCCACAATCTCCCGTCGTCGAAGCGATCGTAGCCCACGCCGTTCCGGTTCAGTTCGATAACTCGAAGGCGGAGAACAACCGCTTCCTCCACAGCATCCACCACATCTGGACGCCGGACATCAGGATTCTGAACCACGACGGATTCGAATTCTACCGCTGGGAAGGCTTTCTTCCCCCGCCGGAGTTCGCAGCCCGCACGCTCTGCGGATTCGGCCTAGCTTACCTGCGATCGAAGCGCTTCGACCAAGCCGAGGCGGTATATCTCGACGTTCTGAAGCGCTTCTCCACGACGTACGCTGCGCCCGAGGCTCAGTACTACCTCGGCGTCGCGAGGTATCGGCGCGATCCCAACAGCGACGAGCTGCTCGCTCAGTGGGCGAACCTTCGCTCCCGGTATCCGCTCAGCGAGTTCCGGGCGAAGCAGTCCTTTAAGGATTTTCCGTAACGGTATCGCCGCCGTGCGGCTGTAAGATTGCCTCGGCGTTGAGCTCGATGCGAACCTCGTCGCCGACTACGACCCCACCGGTTTCGAGCGCTGCGTTCCAGGTCAAACCAAAGTCCTTGCGGTTGATCGTGGTATGCGCGCTGTAACCAACGCGGACGCCGCCCCACGGATCGTTCATCCGTCCTTCGAAAGCACCCGCCAGAGACACGTCGCGGGTCACGCCATGGATCGTCAGCTTGCCGTCAATCGTGAACTCGTCGGGCGTCCCGTAGATCCGTGCGCTCTCGAACGTCAGCTTCGGGTACTTCTCGACGTCGAAGAAGTCGGCCGACCGCAGGTGGGCGTCGCGCTGATCTTCCCGGGTGTCGATCGAACCGGCCTCGATCGTCGCGCTGACTGCCGTCGGCAGATCGCTGTCGGGAGCTAGCTCGATCTGGCCGGTGAAGCCGGTGAAGCGCCCGCGGACCTTGGTGATCATGAGGTGGCGCACCACGAACTCGAGGGTCGTGTGGGTGGGGTCGAGAGCGTAGACGCTCTTCACTTGGAGTTGACTGGTCATTTTGCTTGTTTGGCTCTCCCTATTGGTTGCCGATAGCCCCGAAGTGTGCTATCGTTGTACAAGTAACTTTTCCATACTAACAAGCGTTTTTCAAGTACGCACTCGAAAGTAGCCTAGGAACCCAATGGAAACCAGAAAAATCCCGTTCTTACCGTCCGACGCCGAGGTCTTCAACCAGGCTGCCTGCCCGTCGCGGCTGATCCTCGACCGGATCGCCGACAAATGGACGACGCTCATTATGGGCATCCTCGCGCAATCGGAACATCGCCGGTTCAACGAGCTGCGGCGCATGATCGGCGGCATCTCGCAGAAGATGCTGACGCAAACGCTGCGCGACCTGGAGCGCGACGGCTTGGTGAAGCGCACGATCTTTCCCGAGATTCCGCCTCGCGTCCAGTACGAGCTGACGTCGCTCGGCCGGACGCTTTGCGGGCCGCTCGGTTCGCTGACGCAATGGGCGCACGATCACATCGAGGAGGTCAAACACGCGCAAGCGCAATTCGATGCCAGGCGAGGCGCGGTGAGCGGCGTGCTACTCGTTAAAGCTTAAGAGGCGCGGTCCCGGCCCTTCCTGGGCGAGTTCGTCATACGGGTTTCGCAGCCAGCATTTGTCGAGGGATAAGCAGCCGCAGCCGATGCACTGTCCCAACTGATCGCGCAGTGCCGTAAGCCTCGCTATCCGGTCGTCGAGACTGCGCTTCCAGCGCCGCGATAGGGTCGCCCAGTTCTTCGCCGATACCGCGCGATCGGCCGGCAACGTATCTAGCATCTTGCCGATCTCGGCCAGCGAGATCCCCGCGTGCTGACCGATCTTTATCACGGCGATCCGCCGCAGCTCGGCTCGCGCAAAACGCCGCTGATTCCCTTCGCTGCGAACGCTGCGAATCAAACCTCTCGCTTCCCAGAAGCGAATCGTCGAAACGGCGAGCCCGCTGCGCGCGGCGACTTCGCCGACGGTTAGAAACTCCATCTTGACCTCAAGTATACTTTAGGTTGTAAACTCGTTCCCGTTATGGATTGGTTTCAGCACGGGAAGGTGGCGATCGTGAGCGGGGCGTCGCGCGGCTTGGGGAAGGCGCTCGCTCGCGAATTGCTCGGCAAAGGGTTGCGCCTTATCATAGACGCTCGCGATTCCGGCGAGCTCGAACGCGCGCGGCGAGAGCTCGCAGAGTCGGGCGACATCGTCGCGATTGCGGGCGACGTCGCCGATCCCAACCACGTTCACGCCCTGGTCGCGGCCGCGGAACGAGCGGGGCGGCTCGATTTGCTGGTCAACAACGCCTCGACGCTCGGAAGCGTGCCACTACCGACCGTCGCGCAGCTCGATCGCAAGACGTTTCGGCTCCTATTCGACGTCAATGTTTTTGCGCCGATTCACCTGATTGCGCACGCGTTGCCGCTCATGGAAAGGTCCGAGCTCGGCACGATCGTCAACGTCACGTCCGACGCGGGGGTGGAGGCCTACCCGGCGTGGGGTGGATACGGCGCGACGAAGGCCGCCCTGGAGCACGCGTCGCGCGTGCTTGCCGCCGAACTCGCGGAAGCGTCGCCGCGTGTTTTGGTCTTCGATCCCGGTGACATGAATACCGCGATGCACCGCGACGCCGTACCGGATGCCGATCCAACGCAGCTTCGAGACCCGGCGGAATCCGCCCAAGCGCTGCTTCGAGCGATCGCCGGTATGACGCGCAGCTTCGAGCGCGTGCGCGCGTCCGACTTGATCCCCGCGTGACGGCTGCACCTGCGCTAACGCGAGGTTTGGTCGAGGCAACCGAGCCCCCGGAGTATCGAGGCATCGATCGCGACGAGGTACGCATGCTCGTCACCGATCGCCAGGCACGATCGCACGTTCACGCCCACTTTTACGACCTGCCGTCGCTGCTGCGAGCCGGCGATCTGCTCGTGGTGAACGATTCGGCGACGCTGCCGGCGGCAATCGTTGCACGGAGGACCGCCGGTGACTCCGTTGCGCTGCACGTGAGCACCAAGATCGACGAGCGCCTGTGGATAGTCGAGCCGCGTGGGGCGGTCGCTGCTGGAGAAGCGTTGACGCTTCCCGGTGGCGCGACGGCGACGGTCGTCGCTCCGGTGGAAGCGCGGCGCCCTCGACTCTGGTACGCGTCGTTCAGTTTACCCGCGCCGATGTACGAATATCTGGCAGAGTTCGGCGCGCCAATTAAGTACGGATACCTAAAGCGCAGCTTTCCGCTGCGCGATTACCAGACGCTGTTTGCGTGCGCGGTAGGCTCGTCCGAGATGCCGTCCGCCGCGCGTCCCTTTACCAAGGCGGTCGTTGCAGTACTGCGCCGCCGCGGGGTCGAGATGGCGACCGTGACGCTACACTGCGGCGTGGCCAGCTTCGAGGCTCCGGAACGCCCAGGAGTCGAACGATTTTCCGTTTCGCCGGAATGCGCCGACCGCGTCAACGCCGCGCGGGGCGAAGGGCGACGCGTTATCGCCGTAGGCACCACCGTCGTCCGGGCGCTGGAGAGTGCCGCTACCGAGGAGGGCGTAATAGCCTCGCGCGGCTGGACCGATCTTTTTGTGGGTGAAACGCATCGGCTCAAAGCCGTGGACGCGTTACTCTCAGGGTTCCACGATGCGAGCGCCACGCATCTTTCGATGCTGCGCGCTTTCGTAGATGCGGACCTTTTGGAGAATGCATACGTTGAGGCCGGCGAGCGCGGTTATGCGTACCACGAGTTCGGGGACGTCCATTTAATCCAGTAGCGGTGCTCGGTTGCCCCAACGCTCGATTTCGGCATCGAGATCGAGCGGTCGAGTCGGTGCCGCATGGTCGTATTCGCCCCAATGCTCGCGCGGCACCAGCCACATTACCTCGAACTCATTTCCGTCGGGATCGTAGCCGTAGATCGACTTTGTCGCGCCGTGATCGCTCGCTCCGCTCAAAGTACCGTGGCGCTCGAGCGCTTCCCGCGCTTCACGCAGCGATTCGATCTCGTCGACTTCCCATGCGAGGTGATAGAGGCCGACGCCCCGTTCGTTGGGCGGCGGCGCGCCCAGGCCGACACTGGCCAGCCCTAAATCGTGATGATTCTCCGAACCGGGAGCCCGCATGAACGCCATTAAGTTTCTCATGCGTGCGACTTCCTCGAGTCCTAGCACGCCGGCATAGAATGTCAGGCTGCGGTCGAGATCCCTCACTCTGAGGACCGCGTGGTTCAGCCTGCGAACTCTCACCGCTTAAGCCGGCCGGCTCGCTAGCCTACGGCGCCTTCCATCTCCATTTTTACGAGGCGGTTCAGCTCGACCGCGTATTCCATCGGTAGCTCCTTGACGAAGAAGTCGAAGAAGCCGTTGACGATCATCGCCACGGCATCGGCCTCGGAGAGACCGCGCGACATCGCGTAGAAGAGCTGCTCCTCGCCGATCTTGCTCACGCTCGCCTCGTGCTCGACGGTAGAGCGCTGCTCGTGGATCTTCATCGTCGGCTTCGTGTCGCTGGACGACTCCTCGTCCATGATAAGCGCGTCGCAGCGCACGCGCGTCTTCGCGCCCACCGCGCCCGGATGTACTTCCACCAGACCGCGATACGTCGTCTTCCCGCCGTGCGCGCTGACGCTCTTGTTCGTGACGACCGACGTCGTGTGCGGCGCCACGTGGATCACCTTCGCGCCGGCGTCCTGGTGCTGGCCTTCGCCGGCAAACGCCATGGAAAGGACCTCTCCGCGCGCGCCCTCGCCCATCAGGTAGATCGAGGGATATTTCATGGTCAGGCGCGAGCCGATGTTGCCGTCGACCCACTCGACCGTCGCGTGCGCGTGCGCGATCGCGCGCTTGGTCACGAGGTTGAAGATGTTGCGATACCAGTTTTGGATCGTCGTGTAGCGGATCGACGCGCCGTCGAGAGCGATGAGTTCCACGACCGCCGAGTGCAGCGACGAGGTCGAGAACTTCGGCGCCGTGCAGCCCTCGATGTAGTGCACCTTCGCGCCCTTATCGGCGATGATCAGCGTGCGCTCGAACTGGCCCATGTTCTCCGCGTTGATGCGGAAGTAGGCCTGCAGCGGCATCGCGACCGTCACGCCCGGCGGCACGTAGATGAACGATCCGCCCGACCACACGGCCGAGTTGAGCGCCGAGAACTTGTTGTCTCCCGGCGGGATCACCGTCGCCAAATACTTTTGAACGATCTCCGGATACTTCTTTACCGCGGTGTCCATGTCACAGAAGAGCACGCCTTGCTCGTCGAGCGCCTTGGTCGTGCTGTGGTAAACGACCTCGGATTCGTACTGCGCGGAAACGCCCGAGAGAAACTTACGCTCGGCCTCCGGAATGCCTAAGCGGTCGAAGGTGCGCTTGATATCGTCCGGGACGTCGTCCCACGAGCGCTCCGCCTGATCGGTCGACTTCACGAAGTAGTGGATATTGGAGAAGTCGATCTCACTGAGCAGCGCCGTGTCGCCCCACGTGGGCATCGGCTTGCGAAGGAAGAGCTCGTATGCTTTGAGGCGGAAGTCGCGCATCCACGCCGGCTCGTCCTTCATCGAGCTGATCCGCTCGACGATCTCCCGAGTCAGGCCCTTATCGGACTTGAAAACGTAGTTTTCCGGGTCGTGGAACCCGTGCCGGTACTCCTCGATCATGTCGGAAGGCGAAACGGCGGTTTGTAAATTTAATGCCATGGCTCAGTCCAGCGTACTTCCTGCGAGCGGATATAGTCAAGATAATACAGTGCGAGCTTAATTATTCCCGGCAGGCAAGCTCGCCCGAAGCCCTTTACAGCGGGGGGCCCAGGGGGTATGATGGGCGCCGGTCCCCTCTTATAGACAGACTCGGAGGGAACCTAGGGCCCCAAATCCTGAGCAGTCCCAGGGGCCACGGTTTAGGGAAGGCGCGCCCTTTCGCGCCATTGCGGCGAGTCGCCCGCGCACCGCTCAAAAGCGCCGGCACGAGCTCGTCGATGGGTCGGAGACGTGTCTGCACCGCAGCCGCCAGCCGACGAAGTCCGGAGGTGGGATTCCTCAAGGGTCAAGGAGACCTACGAAAAATTGAAGGCACTGGGCAGGCACATCGTGTGCGAACTTTCCGGCTGTCACCCCTCCTTGCTTTCGGAGATCAACGGCATCGCGGCGATGATGATTTCGGCCGCCAAAGCCGCCGGCGCTACCATCATGGAGAGCGCCTTTCATCGATTTGAGCCCCAGGGCGTATCGGGAACGGTCATTCTGGCCGAGTCCCATATCTCGATCCACACGTGGCCCGAGAAGGGCTATGCGGCGATGGATTTTTACACCTGCGGCGACCACACCGACCCCTGGCTCGCTTGCGAGCACGCGGCCCAAGCGCTCGGCGCCGCCAGCGTATTGGCGACCGAGTTCAAGCGCGGCATCGAGAAGAGCGATGGCGAGTTCACGCACGTCGTGAGCCGCAATCACGACATGCGCGTGCTGACGGCATAGTAAGCGATTACTTAACCGTTATCATCAGCAATTATCAGCTTTCTCTGAGCTAAATTCGGCAGGCTTGATGCGTCTGCCGTCCAATTCTTTTATGCGTACACTTTTTTAAGTTTTACGAGTGAGGACACAAGAAATTTCGATGCGTTCACCAACAGTTAAAGCCGGCGTCGTCGCGACGGTCGCCGCGATCGCGCTGGCAGCGTGCGCCAACCAAGGCGGCATGATGCCGTCATCGCCGAGCGAGATGGCCCCGCCGGCTCCGGCGAATGCCGCAGCCGAAGCGGCTCCTACGACCGTAAAGTCTCCAGCGGATTCCACCGGGTCGGCGGATTCCACGGATACGGCGGATGCGGATCAAGCCCAAACCGGCGACAACGCGATGCTGCCGCTCGCGTTGAAGACCTGTGCAACCACGCCGCCGCAATACGAGTGGATACTCAAGGGTGCGTGCGAGACGTTCACACTCAAACCGGCCGGCAGCGACTTCAGTTTGGGAGAGTATCAAGACATCACCGTCAAGGGTTTGATCGGCAAGAACAACGTGAAGGGAACGGCCAAGGTCGCCTTGGTCGATGCCATCGATAAGAACGGCGACATCCTGAAGAATAAGGGCGCGGCCTTCCCGGAATACAAGGCAAACGGAACGACGTACGTCTACGCCGCCGCCGTCAACCAAAGCACGCAGACCATCAAGCCGCAAACCCAGCAAGGGAAACCGGTGCTCCGATACGTGATCACCGATTCAAAGGGCTTCGGCAAAAATAAGATGTGCGGGGCCGCCGTACTGACATTCCCCAAGGGCAAGCCGGCGAAGTGGACGCCGCTGCCCGCCAGCGGGACGATATCCGGAAAGTCGGTAACGATCAATCAGTACACCGCGCCCAACGGCTTCGAGCTGCCCCCGAAGATACCGCTCTACTTCGCGGTCAACTGCTTCACGTAGCAGCTCCCGCGTCGCTCAACGAATGGAGAACCCCGCCAGCGGCGGGGTTCTCGCGTTACGCCGCCAATCTACGCCTGCACATGCCGAAGACCGAGCGGTGGCACTGGTACGTCGAAGAGTTCTCACGCACCGAGCAGCACCATCATGCAATCGAGGAGCTCTACTACTCGGGGCGCTCGAATTTTCAACAGATTGCCGTGCTTCGATCCCCGGTCTTCGGAAAAATGCTCGTCTTGGACGGCGATACCCAGAGCGCACAGTCCGACGAAAGAATCTACCACGAGGCACTGGTCCACCCGGCGCTCGCAGCGGCATCGGACCGGCGTGAGGTGCTGGTGCTCGGCGGCGGCGAGGGCGCCACGTTGCGGGAAGTGCTCCGCTGCCCCGACGTCGCCCGATGCACGATGGTCGACATCGACGCGTTGGTTGTCGAGCTCTCGAAGACGTATCTGCCCGAGTGGTCGGATGGCGCCTTCGAGGATGCTCGCGCTCGCGTCGTGCTCGGCGACGCGCTGGAGTTCATGCGCGCCCACGACGAGCGCTACGGCGTCATTCTCTCGGACCTCACGGAGCCGCTCGAAGACTCGCCCAGCAATCCGCTCTTTAACGACTCGGTCTTTTCTCTCATCAAATCGCGCCTCGCCGACGGCGGCGTCTACGCGCTTCAGGCGAGCACGGGCGCTGCCCATAACGCCGCGCTTCACTGCAAGATGGCGCGGACGCTCCGCCGCCACTACGCGCACGTCGCTTCCTTCGTAACGCACGTTCCGGCGTTCGATACGCAGTGGGCGTTCCTGGCCTGCAGCGATCGCGTCGACGTCGCGAGCGTCGTTCCCGAGCAGATCGAGGCCTACTGCGCGCGCCTGCGCGGCGAGAGCTTCTTCTACGATTCGATCACCCATCGTCGCCTCTTCGCCCTGCCGCTGTATCTTCGCAGGATGCTGTCGGCCCGCGGGGATACGTTTTAGGCGGACGAAACGCCGGGCAGGAGATTCTCATGACCATCGATTATTCGCGCGCACCGCACGCCTGGGAGAAGGAGAAGAGCAACTTCGTGGCTCTCCTGGATTTGAAGCTCGAGGAAGTCGAGCGCGGCCGGGCCGTGATGCGGATGCCGTATCGGCCGGAAATCACCAACGGAACGGGCGCCGTGCACGGAGGCGCGATCGTCAGCCTCTGCGACACGGTCTTCTACGTGGCGCTCGCCTCGATTTACGGCCGCGATCAGGATACGACCACCGTCGCGCTGCAGTGTAACTTTCTCGCTCCGGCGGGTCCGCCGCACGATCTCGTCGCAGAGGCGAAAGTGTTGCGCGCCGGCCGGCGCATCGTTTACGGCGAAGTCTACGTGCGCAGCGGAGAGAAGATCGTCGCGCACTCCACGCTCGACTTCCTGAACACCTATCCCGAAGAGAAACCCCGCCCATCGTCCGGCGCAAAATAATGCGACGGACCGCCCTCTACGACGAGCATGCGCGCGCAGGCGCGCGGATCGTTCCGTTCGCGGACTTCGAGATGCCCGTGCAGTACGAGGGCATCCTCAAAGAGCACGACGCGGTGCGGCACCGAGCCGGCCTGTTCGATCTCTCGCACATGGGGCAGTTTTGGCTCACCGGCGATATGGCCGCTCCTTGGGCCGACACGCTGACGGTGAATGCGGTCGGCACGATGAAGCCGCTGCAGGCGCGCTATAACCTCTTTTGCAACGAAGGGGGTGGAACGCACGATGACACGATCTTCTATCGCCTCGAGGCGGGGTGGCTGCTCGTCGTCAACGCCTCCAACGCGGAGAAGATGTGGAAGCACCTCAACGCGCACCTTCCGCCGACGGGCGTTGCGCTGGAGAACCGGCATGGGATGCGTGCGCTGATCGCGATACAGGGGCCGCGGTCCGTCGAGATGCTCCAGTCCCACGCCGACGTCGATCTCGGCTCGATGCGCTACTATTTCTGCCGGGAAGGTCACGTGAACGGCGTGCCGGCCGTGATCGCGCGAACGGGTTATACCGGCGAAGACGGATTCGAACTGTTCGTCGACGGCGAAGAAGCGCCCGGGCTTTGGAACGCGCTGCTTTCCAAACATGCCGCGGAAGGGCTGGTGGCGTGCGGCCTCGGCGCGCGCGACGTCCTGCGCCTGGAGGCCGGGATGCCGCTCTACGGGCACGAGCTGACCGAGGCGATCACGCCGGTGCAGGCGGGGCTGAAATGGGCGCTAAAGCTCGACAAGCCGGAGTTCGTCGGGAAAGATGCGCTCGCGCGCCAGCTCGAGCTCGACCAATATTCGCGCATCGTCGGGCTTGTGATGGACGGCCGGGCCCCGGCGCGGGAAGGCTATACGGTCTGGCTGGACGGCCGCAACGTGGGATCGATTCGGAGTGGATCGATCGCGCCGTCGGTCGGAAATAAGAACGTTGCGACGGCGCTCGTCGCGCCGGAAGCCGCAACCGACGGCACGCGCCTCGGCGTCGAGATCCGCGGCGTTACTCAGGCGGCTACCGTCGTGCCGCTTCCGTTTTACAAGCGCGCGAAATAAACGAGGAGGAGAAGAAGTGGCGCAGCCGGAGGGCCTGGTCTATAGCAAGGAACACGAATGGGCGAAGGTCGACGGCGATTCGGCGACGATCGGCGTCACCGATTACGCGCAGAACGCGCTCGGCGACATCGTGTACGTCGAGTTGCCGAGGGTCGGCGCGAAGATCGCGCAGTTCGCGAACGTGGGCGTGATCGAATCCGTCAAGGCGGTCTCCGATCTCTACACGCCGCTATCCGGCGAGGTCGTCGAAGTCAACGAGGCGCTCGAGAACGACCCGGCAGCCGTGAACCGCGATCCGTACGGCGCCGGCTGGCTCGTGAAGGTCAAGCTCTCCGATCCCAACGAGATAAAATCGCTGCTATCCGCGGCCGACTACGAGAAAATCGCTGCGGATGCGGGCTAGCGTGCGCCGCCGCTGAGCAAACTCAGCCAGGAACCTGCCGATAGAACGACCAAACCGCAAGCGAGACAGGAGAAGTTTTCATGGTACGTTTCATAGCAAGCTTTGCTTTTGCGTTTGTTTGCGCGGCGACCGCCACGCGGGTTGCCGCCGCACCGGAAATGCAGCTGCCGCCGCAGCCGGCCGTACATCCGGCGGGTATTCCTGCCGACGCCGTGCTGGTCTCGCCCTGCATCGCCGGAATGGGCGAGCACTGGGTGGCCCTCAAAGACGCGCCAATGGGGCCGATCTACGGCGTCTGGGAAGGCAAGCCGATCTTCACCGAGCTGATGGTGACGGTAAAGCAGCTGCAAGACGGATTCAGCTATGCGAACATTCACGCGCTTCCGGGATACGCGATCGATCACGTCGACCTCAAATACGAGCCGAACGGTCACGCGGGGCTTCCGGTTCCGCACTACGACGTCCATGCGTATTACGTCTCACCGTCGATCCAGGCAACGATCTGCCCGGGCGGTTTACCCGACCCGTCGATGAAAGCGATGAACGTTACGCCGAACGTGCCGTAGCCCGTCGAGGCGTTTCGGCTCGGCGCACGCTCGATTTCGTTCGCGCAGACTGCGACAAAAGTTCCAGGACGAGCGGCCGCCGCCCATAGGATGGATGGACTGGCCCCGACGGCGAAAAGCCGTGGGCGATGTACGCCCCCCATACTGACCGCGACGTCCGAGAGATGCTCGATGCGATCGGCGTCGCGTCGCTCGACGAACTCTTGCGCGTCCCTGACGCGATCGCACTCAAAGCCAAGCTCGACATCGTTCCGGCGCTGCCCGAGTATCTGATCGCGCGCCGGTTCGAGCAGTTCGCCGAAAAGAACGCCGGCGTCGACTATCGCTCGTTCCTCGGCGCGGGCGCCTACCGGCACTACGTACCGCCGGCCGTGGCGGCTTTGGCGATGCGCGGCGAGTTCCTCACCGCCTACACGCCATACCAGGCCGAGGTCTCGCAAGGATACCTTCAAGCGATTTACGAGTGGCAGACGTATATCTGTCTGCTCACCGGTATGGAGCTGGCCAATGCCTCAGTCTACGATGGGGCAACTGCTCTCGCCGAGGGTGCGATCATGGCGCTCGGCGCGACCGGACGCAGCAAGATACTTGTCTCGCGAGCGGTTCATCCCAACTACCGCGCCGTGTTGCGAACGTATTGCGACGGACTGGACGTCGCCGTCGATGAGATTCCGTTCACGAACGGCGGCGTTTCGGATTACGAGGCGCTTGCGAGCGCGGTCGCCGGCGGAGAGTATGCGGCCGTGGCTATTCAGTCGCCGAACTTCTTGGGTAACGTCGACACGCCGTCGCCGGAAGCGCTGACGGCCATCAAGCAGAGCGGCACGATCCCGATTGCAGTCGTCGCCGAGGCGCTTTCCTTGGCGGCGCTCGAGCCTCCGGGATCTTGGGGCGCGCAGATCGTCACCGGCGAGGCGCAGAGCTTCGGCGTCGCGCAAGCTTACGGCGGCCCGTACGCCGGTTTCATCGCGTCCACGGCCGAGCACATGCGGCGCATTCCGGGGCGTTTGGCCGGGAAAACGGTCGACGCCGCCGGCCGGACCGCTTACGTGCTAACGCTCCAAGCTCGCGAGCAGCATATCCGCCGCGAGCGCGCCACGTCGAACATCTGCACGAATCAGGCTCACTGCGCCCTGATCGCGACGATCTATCTCGCGCTGATGGGAAAGACGGGGCTGCGTAACGCCGCGTCGCTCAATCTCGCGCGCTCGCGAGAGCTGGCGAGCGCGATCGCAAACGTCGAAGGCCTGCGGCTCAAGTATGCCGCACCGTTCTTCAACGAATTCGTCGTCGATGTCGGCCGCCCGGCCGCCGGCGTGCTCGCCGCACTGCAGGAACGCAAGATTCTCGGCGGACTAGACCTCGGACGATTCTATCCCGAGCTGAGTACCTGCGTGCTCGTGACCGCGACCGAGCTGACGACGACCGGCGACGTCAACGCGTTGGCGGCCGCTCTGGATGAGGTGATGGATGCGCCAGTCGTTGCCTGAGCCGCTTATCTTCGAGAAGGGACAAGAGGGGCGCGCGAACCGCTACCTGGAGGACGGCAAGCCCCTCGAAAGTTATCTGCCCAAGGCAATCGTGCGCGACGACTTGCCGATTCCCGACAACAGCGAGCTCGACGTCGTGCGCCACTATACGCGGCTCTCGCACCGGACGTTCGGCATCGACCTGGGATTCTATCCACTCGGATCGTGCACGATGAAGTACAATCCGCGCATCAACGACGCGATCGCCACGCGTCGGGAGTTCGCGGAACTGCATCCGTACACGCCCGACGCGCTCGCGCAGGGCGCGCTGCAGGTAATGTACGAGTTGGAGCGCTCACTGAGCTCGCTCTTCGGCATGGCGGCGTTCTCGCTCAACCCGTCAGCGGGCGCGCATGCCGAGCTCGGGGCACTCCTGATCGCGAAGAAATACTTCAAGGAGCGAGGCGAAGCGCGCGACAAGGTGATCGTTCCCGATACGGCGCACGGCACAAACCCCGCCTCGGCCGCGATGTGCGGCTTCAAGGTGATTTCGCTGCACAGCAACGAGCGAGGGCGTGTGAGCGTCGACGAGATTCGCAAGGTTTGCGGTTCGGATACGGCGGTCTGTATGATGACCAATCCCAACACGCTGGGACTCTTCGAAGACGACATCGCCGAGATCGCTCGGGTGGTCCACGAGGCGGGCGGCCTGATGTATTACGACGGAGCGAACGCGAACGCCATCATGGGCTACGCCCGCCCCGGCGATATGGGCTTCGATCTCATGCATCTCAACACGCACAAGACGTTTACCATTCCGCACGGCGGGGGCGGCGCCGGCCACGGACCGCTCGGCGTGGCGGCGCATTTGGTCGACTATCTCCCGACCCCGATCGTCACGCGTGACGAGGCCGGTTTCCGGCTCGATTTCGACCGGCCGAAGTCGATAGGGCCGCTGCGGTCGTTCTGGTCGAACTTCGCGCACGCGGCTCGCGCGCTCGCGTATCTCTATGCAAACGGCGAAGATGGCCTCAAGCGAGTTTCGCAGCTGGCCGTCCTCAACGCCAACTACCTGCGCGTCAAGATCGCTGAGTTTCTCGAGACGCCTTATCCGGAGATCTGCCGCCACGAGTTCGTCGCCTCCGCGCAAGCACTCAAACGGGATCACGGCGTGCGCGCGCTCGACGTAGCGAAGGCGCTACTCGACTACGGCTACATGGCGCCCACGATCTATTTCCCGCTGCTCGTCCCCGAGTGTTTGATGATCGAGCCGACCGAGACGGAATCAAAAGAGACGCTCGACGCGTTCGTCGAGGCGTTGCGTGCGATCGTCGCCAGAGCCAAGACCGATCCGGAGGCGCTCCTTGCGACTCCCGTGACGACGGTGGTGGGGCGCGTCGACGAGACCCGCGCGGCCCGCCAGCCCGACCTCCGCTGGAGGCCCGCACCTACTTAGCCTGGTTGGAGGCCGCTGAATTCCCGTGCCCCAAAGGTGACTTCCGTCACCTTTTTAAAATGTCGGGCCACCCCGCGCGGGCGAGGAGGAGCAAATCGGGTTCTCAAGAAGGTGACTTTAGTTATTAACTGGGGTCATTTTTATTATGGAGGGGCGGTGCTGAGAGAACTCATCGACGACCTTCGCGCCCGGGTGCCCTTTTCGGACCAGGGGCCGGAGCTTGGTGCGCTGCTGACGCGGCGGGCCCACGGATGGGGCGCCGTCCCCCGGCTAATCTCGCGGCCGGGGGGCTACACGCGAACCTGTGCTTATCGCGACTCGGGCTTCGAGGTGCTGCTTTTAAACTGGGCTCCCGGGGCTTCGTCGCTGATCCACGATCACGGCGGCCAGCATTGCTGGATGCTCGTCTTGGATGGGAAGCTCGATGTAGAAGACTACGTGCGGCTGGATGCCGGCAACGTAGCGGGGTACGCCCACGTCGAAAGCCACGGCCGGCGCCGATTGATGCGCGGCGAGACCGATGCGCGATCCGGGCGCTTCGACCTGCATCGCGTTACCGCGACGCGTGACGCGTCGGCCGTTTCCCTGCACGTTTACTCCGGCCCCTTACGACGGTTTTTCGTATACGACGAGGCCAATCGGCGGTGCGAAGCAGTGACGGGCACCTACGACGAGGTTCTCACGGTGTACACGGGGCTGCGGCAATGAACGACGTCGATGTCGCAATCGTCGGAGGCGGGTTCAGCGGCTGCGCCGTCGCTGCGCACCTCGCGCGTCATGCCGCGCCGGGGCTCTCTCTGGCACTCTTCGAGCCGGGCGAACTCGGGCGGGGCGCCGCGTACGGCACGAAGCATCGAGAGCACGTCCTCAACACGCGCGCTCACCTGATGAGTCTGCACTCCGACGATTCCGAGCATTTCGCGAATTGGCTCGGCTCGCGCGGGGGGCCGATGGATTTCGTCTCCCGACGACTCTATGGCGACTACGTCGGCGAGGTAGCGCGACGCGCCTTGGAACGGCCCGGTTTCACGCACCTTCGGGATCGCGCCGCCAAAGTACGGCGCGGCGACCGAGGCGGCTTCGTTGTCGAATCCTTCTCCGGTGTGCGCTTCGGCGCCCGGTGCGTCGTATTGGCGACCGGCAACTCTCCGCCGAGTGACGAGTTTTTACCGCTCGAGATCCGGCTGCATCCGGGATATATCGCGGACCCGTGGCGATTCGACTATCGATCGGTTGGCGGACACGTGCTCGTCGTTGGTTCCGGCCTCACCGCACTCGATGTGCTGGTGGCGCTGAAAGCCTGCGGCCATCGCGGGGCAGTGCACGTTCTGTCCCGCCATGGCCGCTTTCCGGAAGTACACGCGAGCGTTGCTCCGTACGATGTCATTCCCGCGCTCGATACTCACGACGCGCGCTCCCTTTTGCGCAGTTTTCGTGCGCACGTAGACGAAGCTACGAGACGCGGTTTCGATTGGCGAGCGGTGATCGATTCGCTGCGGCCCGAAGCGGAAGCGATCTGGAGGCGGCTCGCGCCGATAGAGCAACGCCGTTTTGAACGCCACTTGCGTTCGCAATGGGAACGCTATCGCCACCGGGCGCCGGAGCGTGTTGAAGCCGTGCGCCGAGAGTACCGCAGTTCGGGGCGTCTGTTCAGCTATGCCGGCCATCTTCGCGGCATGCACCGAGGTGCGGTGACGATCGCGCTTCGCAACGGAGAAGCGGTCGAAGTCCACCCCGACTGGATCGTGAACTGCTCGGGCTTGGGCCGCGCCCGCGCGATGGCGAGAGATGCGCTGCTGGGCGAGATGCTCGCCGAGGGAACCATCTCGCCGGAGGCGGGCGGCCTCGGGCTGCGAGTGACCCGCGAGCTCGCCGCAATCGACGCGCACGGGCAGACGGTACGCGGCCTTTGGATCGCCGGACCGCCGGTGCGCGGCTCGCGCTTCGAAGCGACCGCCGTCCCGGAGCTGCGCGGCATGGCCGAGCTAGCAGCATCGGAGATCCTACAAATGCTGTGCGTCTCAACGCCGGCTCGTCCCCTCACTGCACTACACGTCCAAAAAGGAAACCATTGATGAATAAATGCCTCGTCGCCCTGGCCGTGGCAACGATTCCAGGGGGCCGGCCTGCCTTCGATAAGCGGTTGACCGCTATATAGTCAAGCAAGCCAAAAAGAATCGACCGTTCCTGCAGCCCTTCTTGGGCCCGGGCGGTATAATGTTAGTAATCGGGGGCCTCGCAAGCGGCCCCCTTCCCCGTCCCTAAGAGTGGAGCGTCATGCGCATCAAATACGAGGTGTCGGCGGGCGGACTACTCCTGCGCCGGCGTGATTCGAGTTACGATGCCATGCTGATAGGGCGCGGTGAGCCGCCGCGCATTTGGACGCTGCCTAAGGGCCACGTCGAAGCGCGCGAGACGACCGAGCAAGCCGCACTGCGCGAGGTCCACGAGGAGACGGGATGCTGGGCGGAGATCATCACCCGCCTCAATGAGATCTCCTATTGGTTTTACGTCGGCAAGGCGAAGCACCGGAAAGCCGTGACGTTCTTCCTCATGCGTTACCTATCGGGCGACCCCGCGAGCCATGACCACGAAGTCGACGACGCCCGGTGGTTCGATCTGGCCCAGGCACGCAAGACGCTCAAGTACGTCAACGAAAAACGCCTTGTCGATCTCGCCTTGGAGTTTCTCGCCGTGCATCCGGCCGCGCTCGGCGAGCCCGCCGAAGTCGCCCGCGCGGGTTCGCTGTCATCCTGAGCCCGTCAATACTTGGCTGAAGCGCAAACCCACGCGTTTCGTGTTCGGCTCGATGCGTTCGACGGTCCGCTCGACCTTCTGCTGGGGCTGATCAAAGAGCAGCAGCTCGACGTAGCGACCGTTCCGCTTGCGAGCGTCGCGGAGCAGTATCTCGAGTACGTGCGACAACTTGAGGCGCGCGACTTCGAGATCGCGGCCGAGTACCTCGTGATCGCGGCGACCCTGCTCTTCCTAAAGTCACGAGCCCTGTTGCCACCGATCCCCGCGGAACTCGTCGACGAGGAAGAAGAAACGCCCGAGGAGGTAGAGGAGCGACTGCGCCGCCGGCTGATCGCGTACTCGAAGTATCGCGAGCTGGGCGAAGAGCTGCGCGAGTACCAGGGCGAGGCGGGCGCGTTCTTCTATCGGGAGCCGGGCGATCCGGCCGGCGACGTAGTGCAGCGGTACGACATCGACCCCGAGAAGCTCAAGCGCGCGTTCGTCAAGATGCTGTCTCAGGCGCGACCGGAAAAACGCTCGATCGCCCGCGAGAGGGTCTCGTTGATCGCGTCGATGGATTACATTACGCGCCGAATTAAAGAGCGGGGCGAGGCCTACTTCTCCGAGCTCTGCGCCGAACTCGGCATGACGCGCGACGTCATCATCATCACGTTTCTCGCGATCCTGGAACTCATTCGGCGACACCGCCTGGCGTTCGAGCAACCCGAGGCGTTCGACGACATTCGGCTTTTCCCAGTGGCGAAGCCCGCGGCATGATGGCGCGGGCGAAGGAGCGATCACCGGCCGACGAGGCCGCCCTTCTCGACGAAGCGATCCTGCGGCTGCAGCGTCCGGTCGAAGCGCTGCTCTTTGTCGCGAGCGAGGCGCTGTCGATCCAAGATCTCGCCAAATCCCTTCGCGCAGAGGAGCGGGAAATCGCGGCAGTGCTGCAGCAGATCGAGGCGGAGTACGCCGATCGCGGCATCGTGCTGCGCGAGGTCGCCGGCGGCTATCGATTCGCGACGTCGCCGCGGGCGCGCGACGTCGTTGAAGCGTATTTGCTTCCCCCCAAAACGACGCTCTCCACGCCCGCGCTCGAAGCCCTCGCGATCGTCGCCCACCTTCAGCCCGTCACCCGCAGCGAGATCGAGGCGATACGCGGCGTGAACTCGGATAGCGTCGTGAGCACGCTGCTCGACCGCGAACTGATCGCGGAGGCCGGGCGGAAAGACGTCGTCGGACGCCCGATGCAATACAAGACGACGCCGTTCTTTTTGGAGTCGTTCGGGCTGCGCTCGCTCGACGATCTTCCCGAGCTCGAGCTGGAGCCGGGACAGGCGCTCGAGTTCGATCTTGGGGGCCAGCGCGACCAAAGCCCTGCAGAAGGGTAATACATGCGCATCGGGCTGCACGTGCACGTCGCGCGCGGTTACGCCAACGCGGTTGAGCACGCGAAAGCCGCCGGGTGCAACGCGATGCAAGTCTTTTCCACGAACCCGCGCAGCTATCGGACGACCGCGATCGACGGCGCGGCGCTTGAGAACTTTGCGCGGCTTCGCCGGGAGGCCGGCATCGATCCGTGCGCGATTCACACGCCCTACCTCATCAACCTCGCGAGCAGCGACGCGAAGATCGCTGCGGGCTCGCTCCACCTGTTGCAAAACGATCTCGCGGTTGCGGCGCGCGGTGGGATGCGCTTGGTCAACACGCATCTCGGCTCGTATGGCACGCGCGACCGCGCCGAAGCCTACGCGAAGATTTGCCGGGCGCTGGAAACGGCGCTGGCAGGCATCGCGCCGGAGGTGTTTCTGGTGCTGGAGAACTCGGCCGGCGCCGGCAACCTAGCCGGCGGCACGCTCGAAGAGCTCGGCGCGTTTACAAAGAGCCTGGCGCATCCACAGCTCGGGATTTGCCTCGACACCGCGCATGCCTGGGCCGCCGGATATGCGATCGATTCCAAGGCCGGGGTCGACGGGTTTTTGGAAGAGGCCGACCGCAAGATCGGCCTCGAGCGGATTCTGATGTTCCACTTCAACGATACCGAGGTGTCGCTTGGGGCGAGCCGCGACCGTCACTGGCACATTGGCGACGGAAGAA
Organism: Vulcanimicrobiota bacterium; assembly: GCA_963745145.1. GTDB lineage: Bacteria > Vulcanimicrobiota > Vulcanimicrobiia > Vulcanimicrobiales > Vulcanimicrobiaceae > Cybelea. The sequence goes on from CAVUWE010000001.1 coordinate 127,098, forward strand.
TCGGCTTCGAGGGCTTTCGGGCGTTCCTCGCCCACCCCGAGCTGCGCGATAAAACGGCCATCCTGGAAACCCCGGGTTCGGACGCCGACGACGTTCGCAACATGCAAACCATCCTCGCCATCCAGAAGGGCGCGCTACAGAATGCGCAGGTGCGGTAGCCGGAGGTTGGATTCCAGGAAGAGCGCCGAGTCGGCACGGTTGACCTTGAGCCTCAGCTCGACGTCGGCGATATCCATGACGAGCGGTGCGGTGCGGATGGGGTCGCGAAACATTGTAAAACCTCTTGACGGATGTGGTAACCTTCAATCAGTATATGGTGGTGACAGTAACTTGTCAAGTGTTTTTACCGGTGAGGCGAAGCGTTTCCGCGCCCGATGATCGACTCCGATAACGCCCCCGGCGCGCTCGACCTTGTCCGGCGCTTCGTGAACACGGTGGGCCTGCCGAATGGCCCCGACGAGCTGGGCTCGCTCGAGCGAGCCGCGGGCTGGTGCCTGAGCTACGGGCTGCCGCCGGTCGCCGGGCAAGGCGAGCTGGACCGGCTTCGGAGCTTCCGGGAAGCGCTTCGCGACGTGCTCTTCGCCAACAACGGCGAGGGCGACGTCGCGTCGGCGTGGGACGGCCTGCGGCCTTTCGTCAGTGCGGCGCACCTTGCGCTCGGCGTCGATGCCGTCCGGGGCTTGAAATTACGGCCGGGCCGGCCCGAGAGCGAGGGCGCCATCGCGACGCTGCTCGCGGTCGTGTACGAAGCGCTCCTGGATCGTACGTGGCCGCGCTTGCGCGCGTGCCGCAAAGGTTCGTGTCGATTTGCGTACTACGACCACACCAAGAACGGCTCGCGCGCGTGGTGCAGCATGGCCACCTGCGGTAACCAGGCGAAAGCTCAGCGGCGGCGCCAGCGCCAACGGGGCGTGCCACGCTGAGCGACGCGCCGTGGAAAGGCTCAGTCGATGAGTTCATCGTCCACGTCGACGTCGATGCGTTCTATGCGAGCGTCGCCGTGCGCGACGATCCGCGGTTGCGCGGTAGGCCGGTGGCAGTTGCCGGCAGCAGCCGGCGTGCAGTCGTCCTCACCGCGTCGTACGAGGCGCGTCCATTCGGAGTGCGCTCCGCGATGCCGCTCTACAAAGCGCGATTGGCGTGTCCAGATTTGGTGGTCGTGGCTCCCGACATGCAGAAATACCGAACCGTATCGCGCGAGATATTCGGGGTCTTGAACCGGCGCGGCGAGCCGGTCGAAGGCCTCTCGCTCGATGAAGCCTTTCTGGCTATGGGAGAAACGACGCTCGAAAGAGCTCGCGAACGCGCTATGGCTCTTCGCAGCGAGATCCTTGATGCGACCGGCCTGACGGTAAGTGCCGGCGTGGCCACGGGGAAGATGGTCGCGAAGATCGCCTCCGACAACTGCAAGCCCGACGGCTTGCTGGCCATCGCGCCCGGGGAAGAAGCCGCGTTCCTCGCGCCGCTTCCCGTCGGTCGCCTGTGGGGCATCGGGCCGAAGACGCAAGCGAGGCTCAGCGTCTTCGGCATCACGAGCATCGGCGAACTCGCCGCGCTCGACGACGCGCGGCTCCGCGAACTGTTCGGCTCGTGGTCGAGCGAACTCCGCGACTTGGCACGCGGAATCGACCGGCGTCGCGTAGAGCCCGAGCGCGAAACGAAGTCGATCTCCACCGAGGAGACGTTCGAGTACGACGTGTCCGACGAGCGCCGCCTCGTGGACGTTCTGCGCGTTCAATCCCGGGAGCTGTCCGAGGCGCTCGAGCGCGAACGCACCGTCGCGCAAACCGTCGCCGTTAAAATCAAACGCGCCGATTTCACCCTGGTCGGCCGGCAGACGCACCTCGCGGAGCCGACCCGCGACGCGCGCCGCATCTTTCGTGCCGCCGTCCATTGTTTGCGCCGAGCCGCTCTCGAAGGCGCGCCGGTGCGCCTGCTCGGAACGCGCGTCGCGTCCCTGGTCGAAGGCGACGCCCTACAAACGAGCCTTTTTTAGACTCATGCGGGTGGCGTGCGCGGCCGTCGTCATTACGCTTGCCGGTTGCGTCGGCCCGCAACCGGCGACGCCGGCCGCGACGGCAGCGGTGCGAGCCGCGCTGACCGCGCCCGGCGAAGGCCGCGCGGGATCGTGGATGGCTCCCGGCGCCAAGAAGCTCGATCTGCTCTACGTCTCCGACTACGAGACCGACGACGTGTACGCGTACTCCTATCCTCAAGGCAAGTTGAGCGGCGTGCTGCGTGGCATTCTCGAGGGTTTCGTGCTGCCGGCGGGCCTCTGTTCCGATAATGCAGGCGACGTATTCATTCCCGACAGCTCGAGCGCGGCGGTGCTCGAGTACGGGCATGGAAGCACTCAGCGCGTCAAGACGTTGATCGATCGGGAAGAGGTGCCGTATAGCTGCGCCAGCGATCCGTCAACCGGCGACCTAGCGGTGATGAACGTCGAGTCGTTCAAGGGGCACGGCGGGGTCGCGATTTATTCGCGAGCGCGAGGGCAGCCGAAGAAGTATGCCTACGGATTCGTCTACAAGTATTATTTCGGCGCCTACGACGATCGCGGAAACCTCTTCGTCGACGCGAGCGACGACGTCCCGAGCGAGCCGTTCGCGTTCCTGGAACTGCCCAAAGGATCCGGCTCGTTTCACAGCATCGTTCTCGATCGAACCGTCCGGGTTCCGGGCGGCGTCGGATGGGACGGCAAGCACGTGACGGTCGGCGACTCAAAGGCGTCGGTCATCTACCGCTTTACCATTGCCGGAAGCGCCGGCACGAGGGTAGGTGCGACCGCGTTGCACGGCGCGCGCGAACCGGCGCAGTTCGTAATCGCCGGCGGCGCCGTCACCGCTGCAGACTTTCGCGGCGCGAGCGTCGGGTTTTGGAAATACCCCGCGGGCGGCCCGCCCGCCAAGACGATCGGCGGCTTTGGCGAGCCCTTCGGCGTGGCGCTCAGCCTAGCGCGCAAGCAGCGTTAGATATGGTCGGTGGCCCAGCAGAAGTCCCCGTTCGCGTTTTGGGAGATCTTCTCGCATAGAAGCTCGCCTTCCAAAGAGAACGGCGCCATCATGAAGATCGCGCGCTTGCGTTTGCGCACGCTGCCTTTCGATACGACCTGCCTAGCGCCGTCGGGCGGAAGCCAGCCCACGATGCGCCGTAGATCGCCCGCCGCGGCGCGAAGGAGCGCGGGCACCGCGACCGCTGCCTCATCGTCGGCGAAGCCGTATTCGTCGACGACGTAGGCGTCGCGCTCGGGCGCGCGTACCCCGAACACGTATGCGCTGATTCCGCGCCTTCGGCGTACGACGAGATTCGTTTCGCGGCCGATCGAATGCTCCGACCCCGTGCGAATGCGATTGCGGATCCACTGCCACACCGAATCGCTGCGCGCAAAACCTGCCGCCCGGCGGCGGTCGCATAGGTCGAACGTGCGACGCACGCCGTTCCAATCGTCATCGGTCAACTGTGCCGGGTCTAGGCGGCGGGCCGGCAGCGTGTCGGCGCGGAGCGCGAGCGCACGCGACGGAAGCTCTCGAAACCCCAACGCCGCGTAGAATTGTGGACGAATGTCCGAAAAGAGATAGGCGAGATCGTACCCTTCGCTTCTGGCCCGGTCTAGCGCCGACGCGAGCAATACGCTGGCGTAACCGCGCCCGCGATATTCACGCGGCGTGAAAACCGCACCGATACCGACTGCGCGCAACCGGAGATCGCCCGCGCGCACATCGCGCTCGTACCGCTTGAACGACGCGACGAGCGTGGCGCCGTCGTAGAGCCCGACGGTTCGATAACGGCGGCGGCCGTACGTGCTGCGAGCAAACTCTACCGTCTGCGCGACATACTCTTCGAAGCTTCGGCGGCCGGCCCACAGGGGAGCGGTGAGAGGCAGAACGTCGCGAGCGTAGCGTTCCGGGGGAATGACGCGCAGCCGCATGCTATCGTCCGTTCGGGCGCAACTGGCCGAGAAACTCCGGCGCGGTGACGCCGCGCGTCGGCGTTCCCGATGCGGTGACGAAGACGCTGCTGCGCGCCCTGCTCAGCGCGTACTCAAAAGCGCGGCGCTCGCGTTCGTAGTATTGTTTCGCGGCCTTCGTGCGGACCATGTAATAGCTGAACTTTGCCGTGCGCGACGAGCGCGCGTCGCCGACGTTCTCTTTGGGAATCATCCCGAGACGCGGGCTGAAGAGAAATGCGTCGGGCACGTACCATCGCGGAAATTCCCCGGGGTGCGCTCCGGCTACGACGACGTGCTCGAACTCACGTCCTCGCGCGGCTTCGATGCTGAGCATCTGCACGCCGCCGTCGCCGCATTCGTCTTCACAGCTCTCCAGGTCGCTGCGCCGACGCCCCTCCGCGTATTCGAGCACGTCGCCGAGCGTCGCGCCGCCGTTTTGCCGCAAGAACGCGCCGAGGCGATCGAGCAGCCGGCGGAGCACGATCTGCTGCGCGCGAGCGGCGGCGCTGCCGGGCTTTCCTTCGCGAGCCAGACCCTCGCCCCAGACCGTGCGAGCGAAGTCCTCGAGAGGCGCCGACTGCATGGCGACGAGCCAGCCCTCGCGCAGATGGCGAAAGCGCAGAATGCGCGTCGCAGCATCCGGTGGCAGCGCGTCGTCACGCTCGCCGCGAATTACGTTCCAGCCGAGGCGCAAGTCGCGTTTTGGATTCCAGCGGCTTGCGCGAGTCGTCGGCGCCGGCTCGCTGTCGAACGCGAAGAGCGGCCGCTGCGGATCGGCAGGCTCCGCGCAAAGAATCGAAAGCGATGCGTCGGAGAGCCCGAAGGCCGGATTGCCCAGCGTTCGCAAGAGCCAATCGTGCCGAAACGGATCGTGAACGTTCCAGAGCAGGGCGAGGGCGTCGAGCGCGCGCCGGTCCGCAAAAACGTTGAAATCGCCCGCGATGGCGACGGGGACGTCGCGCGCAATCAGCGCGGCCTCGTAGAACTCGACGTGGCGTACGGAACGAAACAGCACCGCGATTTTCTCGGGCGCGCAACCGCCGGCGAGCCACTCGGCGACGCGTTCCGCGATCGACTCGGCCTCGTCGCGTGGCATTGAAAGTCGCCGGGCTTCGCGTTGTGGAGAGCGATGCCGCGTGCGTAGTTCGACCTTCGATTGCGCGCGCGCGAACGTCGCCTCCGGCTGCGTCATCCGCGCCGGCGAGATCGTCGACGCCGCATCGCCGCAGAGCGTGACGCCCGCCAGCCCGTCGCCGAAGATCGAGCTCAACAACCGAAGGTTCGCGTTTGTCAGTTCCTGCGCGTCGTCGACGAACGCGTAACGGTGGCGCTCGCGAACCGCGGCGGCCAACGCGGGATCGTTCCGCAATCTGCGAGCGCATGCGATCGCGGCGTCGCGTCCGGTCATGCGCCCGGTCGATTCTGCCTGCTCGACGTACCGCTCGTAGAGTTTCGCGACGATCTTGGCCAGGTCGATTTCCCTGCGATACTGTCGCGCGAGCTCCTGCGGCGTCGCGTCGAGCGAGTCGTGATACGACGCTTTCGTTCCGTACAGTAGGGCGGGATCGGCGAGATTTGGTGGGTTCGCGTAGAACTCGGTCGCGCCCGTCAGCGCGCGCGAGAGGAAGGCGCTCGGCTCGACGTCTGCGTCGCGCAAGCGGCGGATCAAACGAAAAGCGGAGTGGAGAAAGCGCTCCGGCGAACGCAGTCCAGGCACTTCCGGATCGAGTTGATTGGCCGCGAACTCTTCCCATTCGAGCGCGAGGAGCGGGGCCGCGGATTGGACGAACCCGAATTCCGCCTCGACGTCGTCGACGAGCCGCACGTCGGCTCCATCCGTTGCGAGAAGAGCCACTGCGTACTCGTCAAGGCGATGCGGCGCATCGATCACGAGCGGCTGCGCGTGCGGCTCGAGCGAACGGGCCAGGGCGATGCGCGCCGCCAGCGCGGTGCTCTTACCCGTGCCGGCTGCGCCGGCGATCGCGAAGCAGCGGTCGCACGGTGCGTCGACCGCTCGGCGCTGTTCGTCCGTTAGTTCGAGGCCGATCAACTTCCGAAACGCGACGCCTCGGCCGGCGGCCGGAACGCGCACGACGTGGCGTACGCGCAGTACGTGCACGCTGCTGCATCCTCCGTCGGTGCGAAGCGACGGATCTCCCCGGATGCGAGCTCGTCGCTCAGCTCGATCATGCGCTTGCGCGACCGTTCGAGTTCGTCGACGCCGATGCCGCCGCATGCCCCGTTCTTCTGGCGAGACCGCGCCGGCGGCCGCGGAGAGACCTCCAAAACGATCGGCCGAACGTCGAGCAGCGCGTCCTTGAGCGGAATTAGAACCAAGCGAGTGACTCGATCGCCCGCGCTGGTGCGCGCCCAGTAATAGAACGGAAGCTGGAAATCCTGGAAGCGGCGTATGCGCTCGCAATATTCGGCCGCGCTCGTGGCGATGCTGCCGGTCTTGTAGTCGACGACGCCGATCCCGCCCGAGCGTTCGTCGAGGTCGAGCCGGTCGATGTACCCGACGAACGGGCGGCCGTCGAGATCTAAACTCGCCGCAACCTCCCGCCCGAGCACTTCGAACGGCGCCTCCGTCTCCTGTGTGAGAAGCCAGTCGACGTAACGCTGCGCGGTACGTTGCGCGCGGCGCACCTGCAACTCGAACTCCACGGCGGTCTCGAACCCGTCGCGGTTGCGGCGAAAAGCCCACGTGATGCATTCGCGCATCCGGGCGCGCATCGCCGCTTTCTCCGAGCTCCGCGGACGCGGGAACTCGCCGTGAAAATCCTCCAACGCGAGGTGGAACGCCGTGCCGTACGCCGACGCCGCCGAGCCGGGATCTTCGACCGCGCCGCAGGCATAGCGATAGAACCACTTCCGCCGGCATTCGGCATACGCGTTGAGCGCGGACGCGCTAAAGTGCTTCTCCCAGGGCGGCACGCCATGCGGCTCCTCGGGCTCGGGGGGCGTCGCGAGCGTTATCTCGTCGCGGGGGGCCGGATTTTGGCCTCCGTTCGGCTTCGCCGAGGACTGCGAAAGCTCGAACACCTCGACGACTGCCGCGCGCAGCGCCGGTTCGTCGAGATCCTCGGGGAGCGCCCGAATCCGCCGCGCTCGGCGGGCGAAGAGCAACACGTCGTCTCGCTCAGCCGATGGCAACGCGAGCAGACCGCGGTCGATCGCGTCGAGCAAGCCTCCGGTGCGTGCCGCGAGCGTTGCGTACGCTGCTCCCGTGTCGTGCGAAACTCCCGAGCACGACGAGCGGATGAGTCGCAGAAGCGGCTTTTCTGTTCCGGTTCGGCGCCAGCGGCCGGCGTCGTCGATGAAGGATCGGAGTTGCAGGGATTTAGGCACGCTTATTAATCGGGGAGTTACAGTTTCCACCAGGCGCCCCTGCAGCCAACGTATAACCGCCCTTCGATGCGGCGCATCATCATCGGCATCTCCGGAGCGAGCGGTAGTCTCTACGGCTATATGGTGCTGCAAGCGCTTCGCGCGATCGGCGGGGTCGAGACGCATCTCGTCTTGTCCTCGGCCGCCCGGCGCACGATCGAGCTCGAAACCGACATGACGGCGGACGACTTCGAAGGCCTTGCCGACGTCGTGCATCGCGACGACGATCTGGCCGCCGCGATTTCGAGCGGTTCGTTTCTCACGGACGGCATGCTCGTGATTCCGTGTTCCATGAAGAGCGCGAGCGGCATCGCCTATTCGATCAATTCAAACCTGCTCGTTCGCGCCGCCGACGTGTGCCTGAAGGAGAAGCGCCGGCTGGTCCTCGTCGTTCGCGAGACGCCGCTCCATCTCGGCCACCTGCGGACGCTCGCTCAGCTCGCCGAGATTGGCGCCGTGATCCTGCCGCCGATCCCGGCGATGTATGCCAACCCGCAAAGCGTCGACGACATCATCGCCCACACCGTCGGCAAGGCGCTCGATCAGTTCGGGATCGCCAACGAGCTGTTCAAGCGTTGGCGAACGCCGAGCTAGATTAGGCCCCGCGCGAGCGCGACGTCGCTCGGGCGATCCACGTTAACCGCCGTCTCTGCATACGGTGAGACGAGCGCGCGCACCGGCGCGCCGAGAATCTTCGCCGCCCGAGCTTCGGCCTGCGCGATGCTCAGCCGGCCGGCGGCAAACCGCGCCAGCATGTCCCAGCCGAACAGCGAGGCGAGCTTGAACGGGTGCTTCCGTGCCGCTCCGAGGCGCTCGATGAATCGCTCCAGAAGCGGAAGTGCGCGGGGCTTGATGGCCGCGATTCCGCCGCCGCAAAACGTGCCGTCGCGCATGCGCGCCCACGTATGCGGCACCTGAGGAAAGCGTTGCATGTGAACGCCCTTTTCGACGCAGCCATAGATGACGTCGGCTCGCAGCGCGGTGAGACGATGGACGAAATCGTCGATGGCGGCCGCCGTCAAGACCGGAAGATCGGATGCGGCAATCAATACGTCGACGTCGCCGCGAAAGCCGGCGAGGCCGTTCCGCAAGCTCTCGGTGATGAGGACGCCGTCGGGGCGAAGTTCGTCGGCGAGCGCGAGGTCGCGATGGCTTGCCGCGCTCGGGGGCGCGACCACCACGATGCGGCCGACGGACGGCGACGCGCGCAAGGCGGCGAGGACGCGTCCTACGAGCGTAACCGAGCCGATCTCGACGAATGCCTTGTTTGGCGCGCCGGGCTGCAGCCGCGCGACGTCGTCGCAGGGCCCGCCTGCCAGCACAACCGCGTCGACTGAAGTCGCCGTCATCGCGAAGGGCGCCACTCGGGCGTGCTTCCGAACGCGCTGATGAATCGTTCGTAACTTGCCGGCAGATCGAGGCGATCGAGGACGGCGTCCAGCCGATCGCGTTGCTCGGCAAGGGCGAAGACGCACGACCCCGAGCCCGCCAGCAGGGCGTTATGAGCGCCGGCCGTCTTCAACGCGGTTACGGCGTTGGCGACCTCCGGCGTACGCGCTGCGATGACGTCGTGAAAGTCGTTCTGCAAGAGCGCTTGTACGCGATCGAAATCGGCGCGCTGCAGCGCCTCGAGGAGGGCGATCGAGACCGAGCCGCGGCGCGGACGCTGCGGCCTCGGAATGCGGTCGAGCTCCTGGTACGCCATCGCGGTCGAAATCGCGGCCGGCGGCTTGACGATTAAGGCATGCCAGCTGGGCAGCGCCCCTGCCGGCGTGACGCGTTCGCCCGTACCCTCGACGAGGGCGGCGGCGCGCGCGAGAAAGAACGGAACGTCGGAGCCGAGCGTGCGGGCGACGTGCACCCAGTCGCGCCGAGGCTGAGGCCCGAACGCGCCCGACATTGCCGCGCCGAGCACGGCGGCGGCGTCGCTCGATCCGCCTCCCAAGCCGGCCTGCACCGGAATGCGTTTGCGGAGCTCCAGCGTTATGGGCGGGACCTCGCCGAGCGCTCGCAGAGCGGCTACCGCCAGATTGCGGTCGTCCGCAAGGTCGCTCCGATCGCACTTGAAGGTGAAACGACTACCCGGTTCGATCGTTAGCTCGTCCGACAGCTCGAGGGGCACCATCACGCTGCGCACGCCGTGATATCCGTCGCCGCGGCGCCCCAGTACCTCGAGCGTCAGGTTGAGCTTCGCCGGAGCTCGCAGGGTTAGCATCCGCCCATCCGTTTGCCGCGGCGCGAGGAGGCGCCTTTGCGTTCCGCGCCGCACTACGACACAGCGATGGGTCTGAGTTACGACGCGCAGCGAAACGAATTCTGCGCCTACGTCCTGCACGAATCGCAGACGCCCTACGGTCTCCTGCTCGGCAATTTCGAAGACGTTCGCGCAATCGACTGCAAAGGGCGGCGTGCGCGGACTATGGGACGCGGATACCGATCAGATCATTTTCGGGACGCACCACATCGCATACCGGCTAGCCGATCGCACGTTCTTTCCGCACCAGATCGAGCGCGAGCTGACGTTTCTGCCCTACGCTCAGATCTCGGAGTTCACACTCGACCACCGCATCCACGTGACGGAGGCGTTTTTCGTTCCGCACGGTTCGGGTTTCGACAGGGCGGTCTCGTTCGTCATCGACGTGACGCTCTACAATCCCGGCGCGGAAGAAGTCGAGGTGGCACTTTTCCCTTGGGCCATGCTGGTGGGCCAGCGCTTCTATGGGGAGCCCGAGCACCAGGTGCGCGCATGGGACGACGGGCGCTTTATATGCTCGAAGAACCTCGAGACCGGAGGAGAGCGCTGGTGGGGCGGCTCGCGGCATCCGATTGCTGTCGAGCTTTCGCTGCGCGAACAAGTTTTGCTCGAGTCCATGCGCCGCGGGACCCTCGCGCACGACCAACCGGCTCCGGCGCTTGGCGACGTGACGCCGCAGCAGGCGGAGCTCGTCAGCCGGCGCATCTTCGGGGCCTTCGAATACCGCATCGCCGTGGCCGCGGGCGCGCGCGAATCGCTGCGTTTGGCCGTCGTCTACCATAAGGACGGCACCGAACGCAGCCGGCCGGTCCTCGAAGCGCTGCTGCACGACCAACAGGTCCTCCACCACACGCAAGGATACTTCACCGAGCGGCTCGCGGACGCGCGGTTCCTCGTGCCGTCGCCCGAGATCAGCCGCGGCGTGGCCTGGGCAAAAGCGAACATGCTGCGGATCGTCAAGGAGTATCCGCACGGATGGGGAGCGACCAACTCGCCGCCGTCCGACATCTTGGTCTCGCGCGATACGTCGTGGCTGGTGCACGGGTTTGACTATTTTTGGCCGGAGTTCAGCCGCAACGCCCTCGAGGTATTTAATTCCGCGGTAGAAGAGAGCGGGCTGATGGTCGAGTACGTCCGCGGTGTCAGCGGTTACAAGACCGATTACGATCTCAATATCAACGACGACACCCCGCTGCACCTCATCGCGATGCTGCACCACTACAACGCGACCCTCGACGACCAATGGGTACGCGAGCGCATCGCGCTGGTGATAAAGCTGACCGACTACATGCTCACACAGCGCGACGAGCACGGATTGATCAACTGTCGCGCGAAAGGCGTCGACCTTTACGGGATTTCGTCGTGGCGCAACATCATACCGTACTACACGCTCGACGGCGCGGTGACCGAAATAAACGCGGAGGCCGTTTACGCGCTCGAAGCGTCGGCTATGCTGTGCGCGGTGGTCGGCGACAACGACCACTGGGAGCGGTACGGAGCCGAGGCGCGACGGATGCGCGAGGCGATGATGGATTACCTCTACAACGACGATACCGGCGCGTTCGTTCTAAACTACGATCAGGAGGGCAACTATCAGGACAACTTCACCGCCGACGAAATCTTTCCGGTGCTCTTCGGCATCGCCGATCCGGAGCAGCGGCGGGCGATCTTACAGCGGCTGCAAGAAGCCGATTTCGTCACTCCCGTCGGGTTGCGGACGATTTCGACAGCCGACGCGTGGTATTTTCCGTCGTACGGATCCGGATTGCTTGGCGGCGTCTGGCCCGACCTGACGCTGTGGTGCAGCGTGGCGCTGGCTAGAAACGGCATGACCGACGAGGCCGTCCACTTTCTGAATATTACGTACGCGGCGATGGAGGGGGGCAGCCCGCGCAACACGGTGCCCGGCGAATTCGCCGAATGGTTCGACGGCGGTTCGCTGAGCAATCGCGGGATGTACCTCTCGCCGTGGACGGGCGCGAAGTACTTGTGGGCGGTCGCCGAAACGGTTGGCGGGCTCAACGGCTATCGCACGAGCGGCCGGCCGCACTTGGCGCCGCTGCGCCCGAAGGGATGGCAGTGGGTTGCCGCCGCGCGCGTGCATTGGGGCGGACGCCGCTGCACTTACGTCATCGACTTGCGTAACGACACGATCTACGGCGACATGCCGGAGCTCTCGGCGGAAGAGCCGTTCACCTGCATCTACGCGGGACGCGACGTCAGCGACGAGGTCGCGACGTCGCCGGTGGAAGTCGGCGCGATTGCCTTCGAGGATGAAAGCGGAGCGGTGCGTATCTTCGTCGGGAATCTGCTCGACCGCGCGCGCAACGTGATGCTCGAGTTCCGCGGGCACACGGCTCGCCTCGACATGGCGGCGGGCGAGCTCCGCGAGGTGCACCTCCTCGGTAAGCCGAGCGATCGCCGCGCGCGCGCGGCAAAGCTCGACGTCGTGCGACCGTTGGCCCGGGTATAATAGCGCCGCGTGCAACCCTCGACCCGATTGCCTACGATCTTGTTGGCGGCGGGCGCCGCCGTGCTGCTTATCGCGGTCGCCATCGGTGAGAAGATGGGGAGCCGCGTGATGTCGCAAGCCACCGAGCAAAACCTCCAATCGGTGGCGCCGGTCGTCTCCGCGGCGCCGGGCTCGAGCGCGCCGCCCTACGGCCCGGATTGGAAACGTTCGCAAGCGCTCTCGGCCGCCGGCGACCCACGCTTCCCCGACCCCCGCGTTCCCCCCCAGCCGTTGCCGACGCTCGAGCCGACGCCGAAGCCGAGGCCGACGCCCGTCCCCACCGAGACGCCCAACCCAAATATCCCGATCTGGCGACAGCGGCCGTTCGCTACGATGGTCCCCTCGTCGCCGCCGTCCGAACCGAGCAGCGCCGTTCCGTCCGGAGAGCCGTCGCCGGGGGAGAGCTCCGGGCCGCCGTAGCGGCGTACCCAATGTCCTCATTGGGAACGCCTGGTAAAATAGAGACATGGAAAGCAAAGGAACGGCAACCGTTAAGCGCGGGCTCGCGCAAATGCTCAAGGGCGGGGTCATCATGGACGTAGTCACGCCCGAGCACGCGGCGATCGCCCAGGAAGCGGGTGCCGTCGCCGTGATGGCGCTCGAGCGGATACCGGCCGACATTCGAGCCGCCGGCGGCGTCGCGCGGATGAGCGGCGTCGAGCTGATTCGCGGAATCATGGACGCCGTAACGATTCCCGTCATGGCCAAGGTGCGCATCGGCCACTTCGCCGAGGCGCAAGTGCTGCAGCAACTCGGGGTGGACTACATCGACGAATCCGAAGTGTTGACGCCCGCCGACGACAAGTATCACGTCGACAAACACGCTTTCACGACGCCCTTCGTCTGCGGCGCCCGCGATTTGGGCGAGGCGCTGCGCCGAATCGCGGAAGGCGCCGCGATGATTCGCAGCAAGGGCGAAGCCGGCAGCGGCAACATCGTCGAGGCGGTACGGCACATGCGCGCGATTTGCGACGGGGTCCGCGACTTGAGCATCGCCCCGAAGGCGGAGCTGGTTGCGCGCGCGCGCGACCTCGGCGCCCCCCTCGACCTCGTCGCCCAAATTGCGGGCGACGGAAGGCTCCCGGTCGTCCTCTTCTGTGCCGGCGGCGTTTCCACGCCAGCCGATGCTGCGTTGATGATGCAGCTCGGAGCAGAAGGCATCTTCGTCGGAAGCGGCATCTTTAAGTCGAAGGATCCCAAGCGTTTCGCGCGGGCGATCGTGGATGCCACGACGCACTTCAACGAGCCGAGCGTGGTCCTCGAGGCGTGCCGATCGCTGGGCGTTTCGGAGGCGATGCCCGGACTCGACATCCGCCGCTTGGACGAATCCGAACTGCTCGCCCCACGCGGCAACTAGCTAATTGACAAGGGTAGGCGTTCTCGCGCTTCAGGGCGACGTCGTCGAGCACATCGCTGCGCTCGAACGCGCCGGGGCCGATGCGAGCGCCGTTAAGAGCGCCGCGGAGTTCGCGCGCGTCGACGCGCTGGTCATCCCCGGCGGCGAGTCGACGACGGTGATGAAGCTGCTCGATCGCGCCGGACTCGTGGCGCCGATCGTCGAGCGCGTGCGCGCGGGAATGCCGCTTTGGGGAACGTGCATGGGTATGATCGTCGCCGCTCGCGAGATCGCCGGGCTCGATCAGCCGACGCTCGGTCTCATCGACATCGCGGTTCGGCGCAACGCATTCGGCCGTCAAAACGATTCGGCCGAGGTCGCTATTCATATCGAGGCGCTCGGCGGCCCGCCGTTCCCGGCGATCTTCATACGTGCGCCGTGGATCGAGCGTTTCGGTCCGGCGGTCGAGCTGCTGGCTGAACGCGACGGGCGCGGCGTCATGGTGCGAGAAGGCAACGTGCTCGCGACGTCGTTTCACCCGGAGCTGTGCGACGACCCGCGGGTGCATCGGTACTTCCTAGAGATGGTCGAGCATCAGGGGACCCGCGCCGCGTAGCGCCGAGCGGGTCTAAGGAAACCAAAGGGAAGGCGTCGGCCGCGGCGTAACTCCTGCCCCGAGATGGCTACTGATGCCGCCTCCCCCGATTTGCAGGGAGGATTTCAGGGGCAGATTCCGCCCATCGAGCCTCTGATTAGCGAAGTGATCGCGACGCTTGCGCTCGCCGCGCATGCGTATCTCACCGAAGAAGATAGCCGCGAACCCGACCGCGCGTCGGCGGAAGTCGCCATTGACGTCGCGACGGCGGCTTTCGAGCGAGTCAGAGAAAGGTTGCGACCAGAACAGCGGTTAGCGATAACGCAAATGCTAACCGAAACGCGGCTCACGTTCGTTCGGAAGCGAGGCACCTGAAGTGCCTCGCTTTAAATCCCCAACATGAGCGAGGTCCTCGTGCTGAACTCGACGTACGAGGCGTTGAACGTAACGAGCTTTCAGCGTGCGGTCAAGCTTATTTTTGCCGGAAAGGCGGAGATGCTGCACGGGCGCGAGCGCATGCTCGCGTCGCCGACGTTCGAGATGCGGATGCCGTCCATCATCCGAATGCTCTACTACATCCGCCGTCCGTTGCAGAAAGTCGCGTTGACGAAAAAGAACGTTTTGATTCGTGACGACTATCTGTGCCAATACTGCGGAACGCGTGGGGATCGCCTCATGACAGTCGATCACATCACGCCGAAGAGTCGCGGCGGCGAATCGACCTGGGAGAACCTCGTCTGCGCGTGCATGCGCTGCAACAATCGCAAGAACAATCGAATACCGCAAGAGGCGAACATGACGCTGCTGCGCAAGCCGCGGCAGCCGAAATACATCCCTTGGATCCAGATCAAGCGAAACACGCTGCCCGGCGAGTGGGGTAAGTTCCTCTTCCTCTACAACGTCTCGATCGACGAACGCATCGAACCGTAACTGTCACTTGAGGACATGGGGAGCCCGGAAATGCGTATATTCAACTTTGCCATCTTTGTCATCCTGAGCGCAGCTGCGTAGCGGCGGAGTCGAAGGATGCTGCAGAACCGGGTCACGCCGTTCGGCGAGGTCGTCGCGCTCTCCGGGCGAGGGCTCATGATGGGCAATCGTGGAATTCTGCACGACGAAAGCCGTCGAGTCGTCAGGCCTTTTGCCGTGCGACGATGGATCGCGTGCGTGCTCGAGTTCCGCGGCCGGCGCCGCAACGTGATGCAGCCGCATCGCTACACGGAGCTCTTCTTTCTCGATGAAGCCGCGGCGATGAGCGCCGGCCATCGCCCCTGCGCGGAGTGCCGCCGGGAGGATTACCGCCGCTTTCAATCGTTCTGGGAGAAATGCTTCGGCGGCCCGACCGACGCCGATACCATGGATGCGCGGCTTCACGCCGATCGGTTGGACGGCAAGCGCAAGCGCGTGTATCGAGCCGATGCGCGCAGCTTGCCCGACGGCGCGTACGTGGCGATCGACGGAGCGGCATGGCTGCTCCACGATGGATCGCTGCAGGAATGGTCCGACTCGGGTTACGTCCGGCGGCAGCCGCGTCCGGTTCGTGGAGAGATCGACGTTCTGACGCCGCGGTGCGTCGTGGAGGTTCTCGCGGCGGGTTACCGTCCGATGGTCCACCCGTCCCTGCGTTAGAGAGTCCCGCCGAATGAGCCGGATGGCTCAATTTTGAGCCGATCGCTCCAAACTCCGGTGGAAGGCGCCCCCTCGCCGTGAAAGCGCGCTGCATGAACCGATTGAGCTCACTCGTCTGGACGGCCGTGGTGTGTGCCGGCGTCGCGGGATGCGGCGGCGGCGGCACGGTGCCAGCGGCGGAATCGCAGGTTCGCGAGCGCCCCGACGCGGGCTCGGGGCCGAGCGGATACATCCAGCACGTCATCATCGTCGTTCAGGAGAACCGCAGCTTCGACAACCTTTTCGCCACGTTTCCGCATGCAGACGGCGCCACCAAAGGCCTGATTCACACCGGGCAATACGTCCAGCTGAAGGCGCGCAAGCTGGAGAGCACGCTCGTGCTCGACAATAGCCATCTGGCCTTCAACGTGGATTACGACGGCGGCAAGATGGACGGTTTCGACCTCGTCTATGTGAACGAGCATCAGTGCACGTGCGCGTATCAGTACGTCAAGCCGTCCACAATCAAGCCCTATTGGTCGCTGGCGAAGCAGTACGTGCTCGCCGACCATATGTTCCAATCCCAGAGCAGCGGCAGCTTCACCGGGCACCAAGATCTCATTCGGGGCGGCGCATACGTCAACTCATACGAAAGCCTCATCGATTTTCCCACCAGCGAGCCGTGGGGCTGCGACGCGCCGCCCGGCACGGCCACCACGCTGCTGACGAACACCGGCGGTTACGAGAAAAACCAGGGCCCCTATCCCTGCCTGACCTATCAGACGCTGCGCGACTTATTGGACGCGAAATCGGTGTCCTGGAAGTACTACACGCCCAAGCTGACCGACCACGGCGGCAACATCTGGAATGCGTTCGAGGCCATCAGCGCCGTACGGAACGGGCCTGAATGGAACACCAAAATCTCGTCGCCCGAAACGAATATTTTTAGCGACATCGACGCCAACGCGCTGCCGGCCGTCTCGTGGGTGGTCCCCGACGGACAGAACTCCGATCATCCGGCGCAGCAGGCTTGGGGAATTCACAAGGACACGGGGCCGTCGTGGGTGGCGTCGATCGTCAACGCCGTCGGCGCGTCCCCCTATTGGGCCAGCACGGCCATCGTCGTGACGTGGGACGACTGGGGCGGTTGGTACGATCACGAGCCCCCACCGCAGCTCGACTACACGGGGCTCGGGTTCCGCGTGCCGATGCTCGTCATCTCGCCGTACGCCAAGCCGGGATATGTCTCCCACACGCAATACGAGTTCGGCAGCATCCTTAAGTTCGTGGAAGACACCTTTTCGCTGGGTCGCCTCGGGACGACGGACGTCCGCGCCACGAGCATCGCCGACTCCTTCAACTTCAAGCAAAAGCGGCGCGCGTTCTCGCCGATCGCCGCTAAATATTCACAGTCGTTCTTCCGGCACCAGCGCCCCTCGAATCTGCCCGTGGATACGAACTAGCTCTTCTCCGAGACGATCGTCAGCGTCGAGGAATCCAGGCTATAGTTGCCGGCCGACACGACGTTGTTCGGATAGGCGCAGATAACGCTGTTATTCGGACCGTAGATCACGACGAGGTTCGGCGGACCGCACTGCGTCTGCGTCAGGTGGTAGCTCTCGAGTAATTTGGCGCCGGGACTCTCGGGCTGCACTTGATACGAGGTGTACGTGGCGTTGTTGGCGGCGACGATCGAGCCGTATATCGCGGCAGAGGTGGCGCCGATCGCGAAGGCACCCCAGAAACCGCCGCCCCAGTAGTAGGGCGCGGGCGCCCACGCATATCCGCCGTTCCATCCCCACGCGGCGTAGTGGCCGTAGACGGGATTCGTCACGACCGCGCCGTGATAGACGTAGCCATTATTCGCGTACGTGCTCGAATGATAGGTCTGGCCCCATGCGTTGGTCGCCGTGCCGGAGCCGCTGTACGTGTGGTTGTAGGCGTTGCCGCTTCCGGAGGTGTTGTACGATCCGTACGGGTTGCTGCCGCTGCCGTTATGATTGTAGTTTCCCGAATTCACATTTCCGCTCGTACTGCTGCTGTGGCTTCCGTAGCCGTTCGAGCCGCTGCTGCTGTGGTAGACGTTCCCGTTGCTCGACGCGCCGCCGCTGCTCGTTCGGTTGTAATCCCCGTTGGTAGCGGTCGTCGTCCGGTTATAGCCGCTTCCGGTGTTCGTCGCGGTCGTCGTGCGGCTCGTGCCCGCCGGGCCGGTGCTGGAGTGGTTGTAGGTCTGAGGGTGGGACCCGCCCCCGTCGTTATGCATGTCGAAGCCGCCCGACGGCCGCGCAAAGCCTCCGCCCCGGCCCGCCTGGGCCGAGAGGGGAGCGAGCGCGACGAGCAGCGCCAGAGCCGTAATCCGTTGGATATTCATTTCGCAACCTCGTCGACGCGACCGGTGAGTGACACGTACGTACCGGCTTTAGTTTTCACCAGGAGAAGGACACCTCTCGGCGGGATCTGTGCCGACGAGTGGCTCATCGGTTGGTTCGTCCCCGTTGGATTCAGCCAGACCGTCCCGCTTTGGAGCGGGATGTGGACGCGCTGGCCGTTCTGAAAGAGCGTTGCATCGTAGGGCAGGCACTTGAGTAGCTCGCCCACCTTCGAGCACGCCGCCTTGCCCAGGACGAGCATCCCCCGGCCGTCACTGGACGTGATGGCCATGGCCGCGTCGCGGATGGCGATGTGGACGTTGGCGTAG
Source organism: Vulcanimicrobiota bacterium (assembly GCA_963745145.1). GTDB lineage: Bacteria > Vulcanimicrobiota > Vulcanimicrobiia > Vulcanimicrobiales > Vulcanimicrobiaceae > Cybelea. Next base: position 145,437 of record CAVUWE010000001.1, read on the forward strand.
GTCCGCTCCACTCCGTCGCTCTGTTGAATGAGGACGGTCCCGCTCGCGAACGCCGGAGCGGCTGACGCCGCCGCCACTGCCGCCGACACGGCGGTCGCGAGGAGCAGGCGCTTGAAGTAACGCTTCATCGCTCCATTCTACGCCCGGAGCGCCAGAAATAGTATCCCAACGGCCCCGCGTCTTTCTTCGCGGCCGTTCGTCCGGCGCGGCAGGGAAAGCCGGGGAGAGTTGGCATTCTGCCGTTTGCATTGGACCAGAATCGAACGCCGTACTTTCAAGCCCTGCTCGACTACGTCGATTCGGGCGTCCTTCCGTTCCATACGCCGGGGCACGTTCAGGGCGTCGGCATGGACTTGGCGTTTCGCGAGTTCGTCGGCGACAACATCTGCGCGATCGACCTGACGCCGATGCCCGGCATCGACGATCTGCTCCAGCCGACGGAGTCGATCAAAGAGGCGCAGCAGCTCGCCGCCGAGGCTTGGGGAGCCGACCATTCGTTCTTCTTGATTAACGGGTCGACGAGCGGCAATCAATGCATGATGATGACCGCGGTGAACCCCGGAGACAAGATCGCAGTCCCGCGCAACTCCCATAAGTCGATGCTCGGGGGGCTCGTGATGAGCGGCGCCGAGCCCGTGTACATGCAGCCCGAAGTCGACGAAGAGCTGCGGATGGATCACTGCGTGACGCCCGAGACCGTGGCGCGCACGCTGCAGCAGCATCCCGACGTAACGGCCGTCTATCTCGTCTCTCCCACGTACTACGGCGTCGCCGCCGACCTCGCATCGATCGAGACGCTCGCGCACGGAGCCGGCAAACTGCTGCTCGTCGATGAGGCGTGGGGGCCGCATTTCCATTTTCATCCGTCGCTGCCGCTCTCGGCCACTCGGGCCGGGGCCGATTTGTGCATCAACTCGACCCACAAGATGCTGTCGGCGTTCTCGCAGTGCGCGATGCTTCACGAGAAGGGCGGTCGCGTCCGCCTCGATCGGCTCGCGTCGGTGCTGAAGATGTTCCTTTCGACGTCGCCTAACCTGCCGATGATCGCCTCGCTGGACGTCGCCCGCAAGCAGATGGCGACCGAGGGAGAGGCGCTCCTCTCACGCACGATCGACCTCGCGCGCGAGACGCGAGCGCGCCTCAACGATATACCGGGCATCTATTGTTTTGGGGAAGAGCTGCGGGGGCGCAAGGGTGTTTTCGCCCTCGATCCTACCAAGATCACGGTTACCGTGCGGGGCCTCGGCTATACGGGGTACGAAGCGTCGGAGATCTTGCGCCGGCGCCACAACATCCAGGTGGAGCTCGCCGATCTCTTCAACGTCGTCGCGCTCTTCACGATCGGAACGACGCGCGATGCCGCCGAGCGGCTCGTGCACGCCTTCAGCGAGATGGCGCGCGACGACCGCGATCTCGACATGTTCGCGCCGTCGGGGATCCTCGAGCAGCGCCTGCGCCGCGGCAACTTTCGGTTGCCCGCCGTTCCGCCGATGCGGATGCGTCCGCGCGAAGCGTTCCTCGCCGCAACCGAGTTCGTGAAGTTTCGCGAATCGGCCGGCCGCATCTGCGCCGAGACGCTGACGCCCTATCCGCCCGGCATTCCCGTCATCGCACCGGGTGAAGAGATCACGGGCGAAATCGTCGATTATCTGCGCCTCGAGTTGAAAGCCGGCGTTCGCATTCAAGGCCCGTACCACGACGATCTCCGCCTCGTCCGCGTCGTGAAGGAGTAGCTCGGGGCGCGCGTAATGACCTTAGGGGAATCGACTCGGAAGGCAGGATCAGTATTGGCGGTCAGAGTTCATTCCGTTTCCCCAAGTTGGGAACTCTCCCAGCTCCTGGACATCTTCCCCCTCGCGATTCGGCAAGCGCTCGTCCGTCTCAACAACATCGAAGAGATCATTGAAGTCGTCCTCGATCTGGGGCGGCCGCCCGAGGCGCGTTTCGAACACGACTTTAACTACCTGACCGAAACGCCGGTCAGTCACGAAGACATCGCGCACGTCTGCTCGCGCATCTCTCCTTTCGGCGCCGACAATCGGGCCGGCATCGAACAGACCCTGCATCGTATCAGCGCCATCCGCAACCGTACCGGAAAGATCGTCGGGCTCACTTGCCGCGTCGGTCGCGCGGTTTACGGAACGATCGACATTCTGCTCGACGTTCTGCGCGGCGGTAAGTCGATCTGCCTGCTGGGACGGCCCGGCGTCGGCAAGACGACGATGCTTCGCGAGTGTGCGCGCGTGCTCTCGGAGGAGCGCAAGCGCGTCGTCATCGTCGATACGTCGAATGAGATCGCGGGCGACAGCGACATCCCGCACCCCGGCATCGGGCTGGCCCGGCGTATGCAAGTGGCCGACCCCGCGCTCCAGCACGCCGTGATGATCGAGGCCGTCGAGAACCACATGCCCGAAGTCATCGTGATCGACGAGATCGGTACTGAAGCCGAAGCCGCTGCGGCGCGCACCATCGCAGAGCGCGGCGTGACCTTGATAGGAACCGCGCACGGCCAGACGTTGGAAAACCTCCTGATGAACCCGACGCTCTCGGACCTCGTCGGCGGCGTCAGCGCGGTGACGCTTTCGGACGAAGAAGCCCGCCGGCGAGGAACGCGCAAGACCGTGCTCGAGCGCAAGGCGCCGCCGACGTTCGACATCGTGGTCGAGATCCACGACCGAGACCGTTTGGCGATCCACAAGAACGTCGCGGAAGTCATCGACGCGCTGCTGCGCGGATACCAGCCGCAGCCCGAGATTCGGCAGCGCGAGGCGAGCGGCGAAGTCACGGTCGTCCAAGAGGCCGACACCGAGTCGATGCCGCGGCTCGCCGACGGCTACGACCACGACCGGGATGCCGACGAACGCGATCGGCCCCTCCAAATCTTTCCCTACGGCGTTTCGCGCAACAAGATCGAACGCGCGATTTCCAACCTGCGCGTCCACGCCTCGATCGCACGCAACTGGGACGATGCCGACGTCGTCCTAACGCTCAAGACCCTCGAGCGAAAGGAGCAGCCCAAGCTCAAGCAGATCGCCTCGGACAACGTCCCGATCTATTCGATCAAGACGAACACGACGACGCAGATTCAAACCGCGCTGCGCGACGTCTTCAACCTCGGCTCGATCGATCACGAAGAACTGGCTCTGCGCGAGACCGAAGAGGCGATCTACCAGGTTCTTCTGACCAATCAGGCGATCGAGCTCTCGCCCCAGACGTCGTACGTTCGGCGCATGCAGCACCAGCTCGCGGAGCGCTACCAGCTGCAGTCGCGCAGCACCGGGCTGGAACCGAATCGCCGCGTGAAGATCTTCAAAACCGCGGAGGCGTAGTCGCGGCGAGGCGCTGAGGAAGAATGACATCCTGTCAATGTTCATCGTAATTGAGGGGATCGAGGGTAGCGGTAAGAGCACGCTGGCGGGCGGTCTGGCCGAGCGGTTGCGCTCCGAGGGTCACGATGTCGTCGTGACGCGCGAGCCGGGCGGGACGCCGGTTGGCGACGCCGTTCGCGAGATCTTTTTGAACCGGGCGATTTCGATTTCCCCCGTGACCGAAAGCATGTTGGTCAATGCCTCGCGAGCGCAGCATGTTGCCGACGTCGTTCGCCCCGCACTCGCGGCCGGGCGCGTCGTGCTCTGCGACCGGTTTACCGATTCGACGCTGGCCTATCAGGGATACGGCCGCGGTCTCGATCTCGACTCGCTGCGTGCGGTTTGCGATATCGCGACCGGAGCGCTGCAGGCCGATCTCACGTTGGTGCTCGACGCTCCGTTGAGCGTTACGCACGCGCGTTTGCGCGAGCGCTCGGCGACGCGGGATCGCATCGAAACCGAAGGTGAAGGCTTCCACGAGCGCGTCCGGCGAGGATTCTTGAAGCTCGCCCAGTCGCCGGCGCATCGGCTTCTCGATGCAACGCTGCCGTCCGGGCCGCTCGTCGAGCAGGCCCTGCACGAGGTGCGCGGGTGGATGGAAGCCCGGGTGCCGTGAGCGAGCTGCACTTCGACGTCGTCGGCGCGGCGGGGCCGAAGCGTTATTTCGAGGCGCTGACACCACAGCGGATCTCGCACGCTTACCTTTTTACCGGCCCCGCCGGCGTCGGAAAGAAAACGTTCGCGCGCCGGCTCGCGCAATCGCTGCTCTGCCTTGCGCCGAAATCCGGGGTTCTCGGCTACGACGGAACCTGTTCCTCGTGCGTGCTCTTTCGCGGCGAGAGCGCGCGCCATCCGGACTTCTTCGAACACGAGGGGACGCTCAAGATCGGCGACCCTGATGCTCGGGCCGGTTTCTACGAAAGCGATCAGCTTACGGCGCGGGATCTCATCCACCAGTTCTCTTTGCAATCCTACAGCGGAGGAATGCGCGTCCTGCTGCTCGGGGACGTCGTCTTCGCCACGCACGAGTCGGCCAACGCGCTGCTCAAGTTTCTCGAGGAGCCTCCGAACGGCGTGGTCATGATGCTGACTACCGCGGCGCCGGGACGCCTGCTGCCGACGATCCGGTCGCGCGTCGTCGAGTTGCGGTTTCCACCGCTTTCGAACGAGCGCGTGCGCGAGATTCTCGAGCGCATGAATCACGGTGGCCGCGATGCGGAGCTGGCCGCGTCGCTGAGCGGCGGAAGCGTGACTCGCGCGCTCGCGGCTCTCGAAGGCGAGGAAGAATCCTTGCGCGCGCACGTCGCGCGTTGGTTCTTCGAGAGCGTTGCGGGGAAGTCGCCGCCCGATGCCTGGGCCAACCGCGAAACGCTCGACGAAGGACTCGAAACGATCAAAGCGTTGGTTCGCGACTGGATCGTGGCCAGCGGTAACGACGGGGCGGCGCTCGTTTCGCTCGATCAGGCCGAGCGGTTGCGCGCTCTCGAGCCGATTGACCCGCGCGGTGCCGTCGCGCTGCTGGGAAAGATCGACGAAGCGCAACGGCTTGCACGCACGAACGTCAGCCCGTCGCTCGTCGGCGAGCTCGTTCGAATGGCGCTTACCAGTAGCCGGTAAAGGCGACCTCGTCGTACTGCTTGGCGAACGGAAACGCGAGGTAGCCCAGAGCGATGGCTCGAGCCGCCGCCGTAACGAGGCTCCAAACGGTCGCCGAGAGATGAACCAGAAGGTACGGGAGCGCCAGCGGCACCGCGACGTACCACACCGCGAAGAAGACGAGCGCGAGGACGATCGAACCGAGCGGCTGGGAGCGCACGCCGCGGATCGATGCGGAGAGCGCCATGGCGCCCGGCATTCCGCCAATCGACGCCGACGGAATCGCGTAGATCATGAACAGCGCGGCAACCGCGCCGAGCGCGAGGCCGAACGCGCCGAGAAACGACCCGATGTAGCTCGCCGCCCAGACGACGAACTGAAAGCCGATCGCCGCGAGTGCGATCGCCCCGAACTTCGCGCGACCCTCCTCCCAAGCTTCGTCGAAGGTGCCTCGTCGCCGTCGCCAGATGTTGCTGGCTTGAATGATCGTCACGCCGAACGCCCAGAGATAGACCAGCTGAATCAACATCTGGAAGATTCCGCTGCCCCCACCGCCGAGGGAATCGGTGAACGCGTACGAGACCTGGGTGAGGAGCAGCTCGACGACGGCGGCGAGCAGCGGCATGACGAAGATCGACGGGTGGCGCACCAGCAGCGGAATCGCCTGCAGGTACATGGTGAGGTCGAGCCGGCGGCGCCCTCGCATGAGCCCTAGAAGCGAGCCCCGGCGAGCGCGTGCCGGCACGAACAATCCGCGTCGGCCGGAATTTGCTCGACGATCTTAGCGAGAGCGCTCTTCACGCGCTCGTTGTTGCGATTGAATACTTCGATCACGGCATGGTGCGAGACCGGCGGCACGCCCTCGATGCCCACGTCGTAGTCGGTAATCAGCGAGATGTTCGCATAGCACATCTCGAGTTCGCGCGCCAAATAGGCCTCGGGGTATTGCGTCATGTTGATGACCTCCCAGCCCTGGCTCTGGAACCACTTCGATTCCGAGCGCGTCGAGAAGCGAGGACCTTGAATCACCACGACGGTGCCGCGGTCGTGCGTCTCGATGCCGAGCGACTTGAGCGCGCCTGTCGCGATCGGCCGCAGCGTCGGGCAATAGGGATCGGCGAAGCTCACGTGCGTGGTGACCGGCCCGTCATAGAACGTATCCTTGCGCCCGCTCGTACGGTCCACGAGCTGATCGGAGACGACCATCGACCCCGGCTTCACGCGCTTGTCCAGCGAGCCGGCGGCAGTCGGGCCGATGAGCCACTTCACGCCCAGTGCCTTCATCGCGTACAAGTTCGCACGGTAGTTGATCGCTTGCGGCGGAAACCGATGGTCCTTCCCGTGCCGCGGCAGAAATGCAACGCGCCGCCCCGCGATCTCACCGAGCGCCACTTTGTCGCTCGGCGCACCGTACGGTGTCTCGATCCATTCCTCGCGCGCCCCCTCGATCAGCGAGTAGAATCCGGACCCGCCAAAAACTCCGATCTCAGCGCTCAACTCGTTTGCCATGGCCTCCATCTAGCGTAATGAGCTCAAATAATCCTTGGGCTATTCGCGGGACATGGGCGACGAGAAGGCTCCAACTTTTTCGGGCCAGCCATGGATGGCTGCTTCAAAGCTTGCTGACCCGAAAAAGTGGCGCAGCAGGAGCGCCACACGGAGGTGGCGCGACGAGCGACTTCGAGTCGCCTCTGTCCCGCGAATAGCCCAAGGATTATTTAGCGATTGAAGTCGGACGGCTTGAGGTCGTCGAGAAACTTCTTGAAGCGCGCCATCTCCGTGTCGTTGATCGGCTTCCTCTCGGCGCTGGCCTCTTCGAGGACGATCTTGTCCGAGACGAAGATGGGAGCCGGGACGCGTAGCGCGAGCGCGATGCCGTCGGACGGACGTGCGTCGATCTCTTGGATCTCCCCGTTCGTGCGGACGATGAGTTTGGCGAAGAACGTCGAGTCTTTGATGTCGTGAATGACGACCTGCTCGAGGTTCGCGCTCAGGCTGTCGAGGATGTTGCGCATGAGGTCGTGCGAGAGCGGTCGCGGTACCGGTGCGCCTTCCAGCGCGAGGGCAATCGCCGTCGCTTCGAAGGGTCCGATCAGAATCGGCAGATAGTGGGAGCCGTCCATGTCCTTGAGGATGACTACCGGGTCGTGGGTCAGGAGGTCGATTCCGAGCTTGTCGACCTTCATTTGGCGCATATGCGACGTATCCGACAAGCCCACCGGATTTTCTTGCCGCCCATGGAGAGTACGCTCGGAGCAAGGGCGCCCGGTACGAGCAGCCGAACGGGCCGCTCGAGCATGCCACTCTCCTGCGGAATCGTCGGTCTGCCAAACGTCGGCAAGACGACCATCTTCAACGCGCTCACGCGTTCGGCCCAAGCCCTCGCCGCGAACTATCCGTTCGCGACGATCGAGCCGAACGTGGGCGAAGTTGCGGTCCCCGACCCGCGCCTGCCCGTACTGCAAGAACTCGTCAGCGCGCGACGCATCATCCCGGCGACCGTCCGCTTCGTCGATATCGCCGGGTTGGCGCGCGGCGCGAGTACCGGTGAAGGCATGGGCAATGCGTTTTTGAGCCACATTCGCGAGACCGATGCGATTGCGATGGTCGTGCGCTGTTTCGAGAACGAGGACGTCGTGCACGTCGAGGGGCACGCCGATCCGAGGCGCGACTGCGAGATCATAGCTATCGAGTTGGCGCTGGCCGACCTCGCGACGATGCGCAGGCGGATCGCGAAGCTCGAGCGCGAGGTCCGCGGCCAGCCCCACCTTCGTGATTACCTCGAGGCCGCGCAGCGCCTTATGTCCGAGCTCGAGGAGGCACGCCCGGCGCGCAGCTTCGCGCCGGGTTCCGCGGAAGCGCGCGTGGCCGCCGATTCCTTCTTGCTCACCTCCAAGCCCGTGCTCTACGTGGCCAACGTCGACGAGAAGCGGGTCGGCGAGGCGGGAGAGCAGATCCGTATCGTCGAGGAAGTCGCACGCTCGGAGGGCGGAAGATCCGTCGTCCTGAGCGGCAAGCTCGAGGCGGAGCTGGCTGGTCTCAACGAGGGTGAGGCGACGGAGTTCCGGCGGGAGCTCGGGCTCGAGCGAAGCGGCCTCGACGACCTCTCGGCAGCCGCCTACGACCTGCTCGGCCTGATGACGTTTCTGACGGCCGGTGAGAAGGAAGCCCGAGCTTGGCCCATTCCGAAGGGCACGAAGGCGCCCCGGGCGGCCGGAACGATTCACAGCGACCTCGAGCGCGGTTTCATCCGGGCCGAGATCGTCGCGTACGACGACTACGTGGCGTACCGGACGATGGAAGCGATGCGAGCGGCCGGTCGAGTTCGCAGCGAAGGCCGGGAATACGTGATGCAGGAGGGCGACGTCGTGAATTTCCGGTTCAACGTGTGACTCAAGGGGCTGCGGACCAAGTTCGACAAACTCCCAGATCATGACGACTGCTCTGCGCGAAGCCTCGGTGCGCGAGGTCTCCGTCTTCGGCGATGCGATCGCTTACTTCAACGAGGCGGCCGACCTGCTGGAACTCGACGCCGGGATGCGGAGAATCCTCACACATCCGTCACGGCAGATCATCTTTTCGATTCCGTTTCAGCGCGATTCGGGCGAGTTCGAGGTCTACACCGGTTATCGCGTGCAGTATAATTTCGCGCGAGGTCCCGCGAAGGGCGGCATCCGCTACCATCCGCGCGTGACGTTGGACGAGGTGACGGCGCTGGCGTTTTGGATGACGTGGAAGTGCGCGGTCGTCGACTTGCCTTTCGGCGGCGGCAAGGGTGGCGTCACGTGCGATCCGGCGACGCTCTCCTCGAACGAGCTCGAGCGCATCACCCGCCGCTATGCGGCGGAGCTCGTCGAAGTCGTCGGCCCCGATAAGGACGTTCCCGCGCCCGACGTCAACACGACGCCGCAGGTCATGGCGTGGTTCATGGATACCTACTCGATGCACGTCCGGCAGAACATGCCCGGAGTCGTTACGGGCAAGCCGCTGGAGATCGGCGGATCGCGCGGACGCGTCGAAGCCACCGGACGCGGCGTGACGATTTGCGCGCTCGACGAGATGGCCGAGATGGGCTTGCGCCCGGACAAGGCGACGATCGCGATTCAGGGATTCGGCAACGTCGGGATGCACGCCGCCAAGCTCTTCGAGGAGCGCGGATGCAAGATCGTCGGCATCTCCGACGTCACGGGCGCCTATTACAACCCCAAAGGCATCTACGTCGCCGGGGCGATGGAACACGCCGCGAAGTTCGGGACGCTCGAAGGGTTCAAGGGCGGCGAGAAGATCACCAACGGCGAGCTGCTGTCGAGCGAATGCGACGTGCTGGTGCCGGCGGCGCTGGAGAAGGTCTTTACGCCGGAAACCGCGGCGAAGGTCCAGGCCAAGCTCATCGTCGAGGGCGCGAACGGCCCGACCACTCCCGAGGCGGACCGCATCCTGCGCGAGCGCGGAATCATCATCATCCCCGACATCATGGCGAACGCCGGCGGCGTGACGGTTTCATACTTCGAGTGGGCACAAGACCGCATGGGTTTCTTCTGGAAGGAATCGGAAGTCAACGAGCGCCTCGAAGACTTCCTTTTGACGAACCTGCACCAAGTACGTTCGATCGCGAACTCGCGGCGAGCGACGCTGCGAACCGCGGCCTACACGCTCGCCATCGATCGCGTCGTCAAGGCATCGAAACTCCGCGGCATCTATGCCTAACCTACGGGTTTTTTTTCGACTCCGACTAGTCGCGCCAGGCGCGCCGCCGCCGCGGCGTACGCGAGCAGGCGCTCCAAGATGAAGCGCTGCTCGGGCTCGGAAGGTCCGAGCGCCGCCTCGAGCCGAGTGGACTGCTCTGCCAATGCCCGGTCCAATCGGGCTCGCCGCGCGGCGCGCAGCGCGTTCGCGAGTTCGGTCATCGTCGCGCTCAACGCGGCGGCGAACGGGTTTAGCAGCCCCTCGCCGGAGACCGGGCGCGTTTCGAGCGCGGTTTCCAGCGCGAGGCTCGCAAGCGCGAACCGCTGCGTTGCCGCGAGTATGCGTAGCGCCCTCCCGGCCCCGATCGTATGAGGCCGATGCGGCTCGTGCCGCATTCGGTCGATCGACGCCTCGACCGCCGTGCGGGTTTTCCACACCGCCGTGCGCGCGGCTTCGATGCGCTTGCGTGCGGCAGGCGCCGGCTCCGTGTAAGCTTGCAGAATAGCCTCGGACAACTCACGCTGAGCGTCGAGCAGATCCGCCAGCAAGGCGCGGGTGCGTTTGCGCTCCCATGAGGGAAACGCGAGATAGCCGATCATGGCCAGTGCGCCGCCCGCGAGCGTGTCTAGGACGCGCGCGTCAATCGTCGTCGAGCCTGGGAGGCCGCGCATCGCGAGAACGATGACGACGAACGACGTGATGGCAATCGTAAAGACCGCATAGTTCGGATTAAACGTGAGGTATGCGGCCGCCGCCGTCACCAGAGTGCCGGCGATCTCGAGCGCGGGATGCCCGCGAACCCCGACGATCACGAGGCTCGCGATGACGGCGCCGACCAGGGTCCCGGCGATGCGTGCGGCCCCGCGCACGAACGTCGTCTGAAAATCGGGTTTGAGCACGAGCGCCGCGGTGAGCGGGATCCAATAACCGCGGTCGGCCGCGAAGTGGCGGCCGAGCACCATGGCTGCCGCGAGCACGAGCGCGAAGCGCACGGAGTCCCGGCTGAGCCAGTCGATCCGGTTGTTCACGTATGGCCCAGGGCGAGGCTCGGAGAGCAGATGCAGGCGCGGGAGACGTCCGGTCGAGAGCATCGACGCCGCCTCCATCGCGTCACGCAGATTTGCCGCCGCGCCGAATCTGCCGGCAAAGTCGAGCGCGGGTTCTGTCCAAGTTCCTTCCACCTCGCTCGCGCCGCCGCTCAGCACGTTCGCAATGGCAACCAACTGCGCTGCCAGCGCGCGCAGGCCCGCGTAATCGGCATCTCGCCCGGCCGTCGCCGCTACGGCGCCGAGACGCCGGCGTACGACCTCCGAATCTTCGAGTAGGCGGTTGAGGCGCGCGGTGTTGGCCGCTCGAGCGAACGGTTGCGGATCGGCCAGCACCTGGCGCGCCGTCGCGAGCGGCGTGATCGGCGGAAGCGCGGCCGGACTCGCTTCGATGCCGCGGGCATAATCCGCGAGCCTGCGGTAGACGTCGGCGAGCGCCGCCCGCTCGGCGCCTTGCCGTTCGGTTGGCCAAGCCAACAGCAAGAGGATGGCTTGGACGAGGCCGCCGGCCAAGACCAGCGCCGATTGCTGCGCCGCGGCCGCGGGCGCGAGCGTTTGGCTCGAGAACAGCACGAACGCGACGAACGAGTTGAGCGCGACCGTCGCCGCCATCGGTCCCATTTGTCCCAGCGTGGCGCAGGCGTAACCCGCAAGCGCCGTGACCGCAACGATCGCGGGTGTGGAATGCGCCGCCACGGCGCCGATGAAACTGGCCCCGGACATGCCGAGCGCCGCGAAAAGGATGGCCGTGAGTCGCGTGCGATAGATCCCCTGCAGCGACGTAAAGCCGGTGATAAAGGCTCCGATTGCGGCGGCCACACCGAGCGCGGGCTCGCCCAGCATCGTCGCGACGAGGAGCGGAATCGCGACGCCGATCGTGCAGCGCAGCGCGAATCCGGGCTCCAGCGCCGATCGGTCGAATGTGCCGACCGTCGCGGCCAGCTCGCGCAGCCATGTCAGCAACTAAAGGTGGCCCCGCAGAACCGTGAGCTTAGCGCCAACCCTCAGTGCGGCGCGTATGGATCCTTAAAGCAATACTTCTTATTGCTGCATCGGGTGCCGTTATACACGGCAGTCAAGTCGACTTGTGGGATGGCGGTGCCGTACGCCTGGTTAATCGTGTCGATGAAGACGGAAGCGATCAAGCCGTAACCGGTATTCGATGGATGGATGCCGTCAAAACTTAAGATCCCGCCGCTCGCTGTAGCGAACGAGGACGGCGTTTGGTGGATGTAACCCAGAGTGCAACAGACTCCGGGGTTGACCGATGACGCGAGGTGAAAATACTTATTCGACGGATTGCCGCTTGCGAGCCCGTGGAAGATCTCCGTGATGTCGACCAGCGGAGCGTGAGATGCCGCCGCCGCGTCGTCGATGCCTACGTTGACGACGTTATTTAGACCCTGGACCTTTCCGGCGAACTCCGGGGTAATGTAGTTCATGCCTAGGCCGCTTCCGGCCACGGGCTTGCAGGTTGGCGTCGGAGTCGCGCAGTCGAGGTCGGCGTAATCATAGTACTTGAAATAATACTGTATGATCTCGATAACGCCGGGGAGCGTCAAATAACCGCACGGCTTAGAGGTTGAAGCCGGAGTGCATCCGTTCGGGGTATTGAGATGGTACTTATTAGCAAAGGACTGAACTGAATTCGTTGGAAGCCCGGCAACGTCGACGATAAAGCAGTAGGCGTACGTTCGAATTCGACAGTCCCTGTTGCCTTTTGGGGTGTCGACCCTCTGAAAGAAACCCGTTTCGACGATGTTCGGAAGGTTCGCGACGACTACGTGGGCGCCGGCGCTTTCCAGCCTCGAAATCGCCGCGTGAACGTCGCTTTCGGCCTGCCCCACGGTACGGTCGCCGCCGACGAAGCGCCCTCCGCTCCCCATGTATTTAAGTACGTCGTTTGCACCAAGCCAGACCGTGGCAAGGGTGGGACGCAAGGAGGCTGCGGCGCCGACTTCCGTAAGATGTCCGCCTAGGTTCGTGAAGTTACGCAGCACGGGCCAGAACGTTCCGCTTTCTTCGTTAACTACGTCACTGAGCAATCCGGGGATTCCCGGGAGCGGAAGGCACGTCGTGGTCTGCGGCTGATGGATCGTGATGGCCTCGTGCAGCGTAAGGCCGGGAATCCCGACATTACGAACCGTGGCCGCCGTCGGATCGATTCGAACCCGCGCCGACGCCCGAAGGCCGAACCCGGCCTGATTGAAGCCCCCGGCATACGTGCAGGGATCGGCGCCTTTGAACTGGCCAAACGGTTGATGAAGATTGTTCTGAGGTACGATCTGATTGTCCAGTCCGGGCCCCTTGATGAGCGGCAGCGGGCTCTTCGACGCATCGTACATGTCCGCGATCGCGGTTTCCAACGACGAGCCGGAGGCCTGCTCGTCGAGCAACGCCCACCAGCCGTTCTCCTGATTTGGCGGAATCTGCCGGCTTGGGAAGAGCGGATTGCGAACGCCGGTAGCGCCGAGGAATCCATCTGCTTGGTAACCGGCGGTCAAGCTGTCGCCGACGCCGACGATGCGCGCGAGGATCGAAGACCCGTTCGGCTGTTGCTCGCCGCCGCGGCCCGGCAGAAGGGCATTCGTGCCGGCGCCGCCTCCGCCGCCGCACGCCGCGAGCGCGGCGAGGGCAAGGATGGAAATCGATGGCCTGAGCGATGAGAAGCGCATGGGTTTTTATCCTTTGGTGATCACAACGGAAATACGTTCGGCGAGCCGATTCCGAACTGCAGCTGGATCTGCGTGGCCTTGAGGCCGCCGATTGCGAGGCCGCACGCGTTGTTGATCGCTTGCTGGGCCGTCAAACACTTGATTGCGGTCACGCCGTCGGGGCCGAGATTGGTCGGGTTGCCGCTGTTGAGCACGGCCTGCACGAAGCCGTATTTGCTGACGCGCTGCGTAACGCCCAAAAAATACGCGATGAGGTGCTCGGGATAGGGGTCGGTCGGGAGATAGTCGCGCGCGCTCTGCGGCTCGAAGAAGAGCGTCGTCCCACGCATTGGCGTGTACTCTAAATACATGACCTGCGGCAGCTGCATCGAGTTGCCGACGTTCGCGCCGGCCGTATGGACGAGCCACTGCGGCGCGATCGTGAAGGTGCCGAACATCTTAGGCGTTTTCAGGAACGGAAGGGTCAGGGCGACGGCATAGTATTGGGCGGTGCGCACCGGGATGTTTTCGACGGGACCGTCCGGCAGGTTATAGGTGAACGGTACGACGTCGTTGTTGTTCGGCGCGAATCCGATCTGGCCGCCGCGCGCAACGTAGGTGGGCGTCACGATGATCGGCACCGGGCCGGGCAGTTTGTCAGACCTGATGACGAACATCTTCTGGAGCATGAAGACGCCGAACGTATCCTTCGTTCGGACGTTGATGTTTCGCCCCGCACCGGGTCCGCACGAATTGCCCCCGGTCAAGTCGGCGCAGCCGACGGGATTTTGAAAGCCCGCCAGATAGACGGGCGCGGTTCCGCTGTTGAAACCGTAGGGCCAGTGTTGCAGCTGAAACATGCTCGCGAGGACTTTCGTCGACCAATTGATCTTGTAGCCAAGCATGGCATCCATGCCGCCCATCAGCCAGCCCTGTTTGCCGTACGCTCCGATGTTGCCGTACGGATTGGCCATCGAGAAATCCACCATATAGATGAGCCGGTCTCCCGGCAGCTCCATCTTCGGCCCGGTGCGTCGCTGTTGAACGGGCGGCACCTGGGCTACCGTTCCGTTTGCTGCAGCCTGCCGGCGCTGCTGCTCGCGCAGTTCCTGCTCGCGATTCATTTCGTTTTCGATCGTGGTGTTCGCTCCGGGAACTATCGTCTTTTGAAACACGTCGGCCGTTCCGTCGGCCAACGCGGGCAGAGCGCAAATCTCGATCAGAACCGCCGCCGTGATGGCGGCCGACCAACGAATCACGCGTCCGAGCATGCAAGCAACTCCTTAAACTCGCCGGTAACGACGGTTATCAATTCAATCATGCGATTGCAACAGAGTTGCCTGAAAGGATGCTAAATCCTTTGCGCGATGGGCCCCCGCAAGAGGCGTTACGTTAAACGGGCGCGGCCTGTTGCGGCGCGATCTCGCCGCTCGCGTGGCCGTCGGTTCCGGCGCGCTTATTGCGCAGCTCGAACGACTTAATGATGACGTAGAGCACCGGAGTGATGCCGAGATTTAAAACCGTCGACATCAGCATTCCGCCGAAAACGACGGTCCCCAGCGAGTGACGTGCTGCCTCGCCCGCGCCCGAGGCGAAAACCAACGGAATCACCGCGATCACGAAAGCAATCGAAGTCATCAAAATCGGGCGAAGCCGCGTCTGCGCCGCGCGCATCGCCGCTTGCACGACGGTCGCCCCCGCACGCACCTGCTGGTTCGCGAACTCGACGATCAAAATGGCGCTCTTGCTCGACAAGCCGATGAGCATCACGTAGCCGACCTGAGCGTACACGTCCTGCGAGAGCGTGGGATCGAAGAGAAACGGAATCGGAAGGTGACGCAAGTTGATGAATAGCAGCGCGCCGAGCAGCGCCGTGGGAACGGCGAGCAGGACGATCAGTGGGTCGATGTAGCTTTCGTACTGCGCCGAGAGCACGAAGAACACGAAGACCAGCGCGAGCACGAAGATTTCGATCGTGAGCGGTCCGGCCGCGATCTGGTCGAGCTGCAGTCCCGTCCATTCGAACGAGACTCCCTTCGGCATGATGCTCGACGCGATCTGTTGCATCGCCTGGATCGCCGTCCCAGTGCTCGTGCCGGACGCGTTGCTGCCGCTCAGCTCGATATTCCGGTAGAGGTTGTAATGCGTAATGATCGGCGGCCCGAGCACTTGTCGGATCTGCATCAGGGCCGAGAGCGGCGTCATCACGCCGCCCGTTGCGGTGGTCGAACTCGTCGCCACGCCCGGACCGGCAGTCGCGACCACGTTCGGAACCACATCGGTGCCGGGCGCCGCGTTCGAGTGAACGTAGAGATTTCCAAGCGACGCGACGCTGTTGCGGTACGGGGCATCGGCCTGCACGTCGACTTGCCACGACCGGTTCAAGTACGTGAAGTTGTTGACGTAGAGCGAGCCCAGGTCGACTTCCATCGTCGTGAAGACATCGTTGAGAGAGACGCCGATGGACTTCGCCTTGTTGCGATCGATGTTCGATTCGATCTGCGGCGAATTGATGCGGAACTGCGTGAAGACGTTCTGCAGCCGCGGATCTTTGGCGGCCGCGCCCATCAGGGCGTACGTCGTGCCCATCAGGTTCGTCAGGCCCACGTTCCCCCGGTCTTCCAGTTCAAACTGGAAGCCGCCGAAATTCCCGACCCCGTTGATGGCCGGCGGATTGAACGCGAAGATCTGCGCCTGTGGGATCTGCGAATAGAACGCGTAGTTCAGCCGCTGCTCGACCGCGAAGGCGTTGTGAGCCGTGCACGCATCGGGGTGTGCGAAGAGGAAGATGAGCTGACACCAGCTCGGTGTCTTGCGATCGCCCCACGGGGTCAGGAGCGCGAACATGATCCCGCGGTTCGGGGCGGAGCCGGCGAAGCTGAAGCCTCCGACGTCGAAGAGGTGCTGCACCTCCGGCTGCGCGCGGATGATCGCCTCGGCCTTTTTCGCGATCGCCTGCTCTCCCTGGAGCGACGTTCCTTCGGGCGTTTGGACGAGCGTGATGAAGTAGCCGAGATCTTCGTCGGGCAGGAAGCCCTGCGGCGTCCTCCCGGCGATGAAGATCGTGAGCAGCAGCGCCGCGACGAAGATGCCCGCGACGGGCCAGCGCCTGCGGAACATAAAGGGCAGCACGCCGCCGTACCAGTTGCGGAAGCGCTGGAAGCCGGCGTTGAACGCGCGGAAGAAAGCGAGCTTCGATTCGTACTCGCCCGTGAGCAATCGGGCGGATAGAACCGGCGCGAGCGTCAAAGCTTGGAAGAGCGAGATCGTGATCGACGCCGCAATCGTGAGCGCGAACTGCTTGTAGATCTGGCCTGTCGTGCCGGGCAGGAAGCCGACCGGGATGAAGACGGCGAGCAGGACCAGCGAAGACGCCACAACGGCGCTCTGAATCTCGCGCATCGCTTCGGCCGCGCTGGCGATTCCGCTCTGCTTACCCTTATTCAGTTCCATGTGCCGGGCGATGTTCTCGATGACCACGATGGCGTCGTCGACGACGAGCCCGGTGGCCAGCGTGAGCCCGAAGAGCGTGATGGTGTTGATCGTGAACCCGAAGAGCTGCATCACGAAGAACGTTCCGATCAGCGAGACGGGGATCGTCGCCGCCGGGATCAGGGTCGACTTCGGGCTCTGCAGGAAGAGGAAGATGACGCCGATGACCAGCGCGATCGAGAGCAGAAGGGTCAGCACGACCTCTTTGATCGATTCGTTGACGAACTGCGTAACGTCGAACGCGACGGTCCAGTGCATGCCGGTCGGGAACTGCGGGGCGAGCTGCTGCATCTCGGCGATGATGCGCCGCGACACGTCGATCGCGTTGGCGCTCGGATATTGCAGCACGCCCAAGCCGACGACCTTGCTGCTGCCGTCGAACCGCAAGTCGGTCGTATAACTCTGGGCGCCGAGCTCGATACGGGCGACGTCTGCAAGGCGCACGTAGCCGCCGTTGGGGTTCGCGCGTAACACGATGTTGGCAAACTGCGACGGGTCGGAAAGCTGTGTCAGAGCGTTGACCGTGTAGGTATACGGCTGGTTCTTGGGCGCGGGCGGCGAGCCGATGCTCCCGGCGGCCACCGCCGCGTTCTGCTCCTGCAGCGCGGTCACCACGTCGGTTGCGTCGAGGCCTTGCTGCTGTAGTTTGATCGGATTGAGCCAGATGCGCATCGCATACTGGCGCTGGCCGAAAATGATGACCTGCGAGACGCCCGAAACTCGCGTGAGATTGTTCGTGATGTTGAGCTGCGCGTAGTTGCTCATCGTGAGCGTGTCGAGGGTCTTGTTATCGGACGTCAGCGCGATGCCCATCACGAAGGCGCCGGAGTTCTTGGCAACCTGAATCCCCAGCTGTTGCACCGTTGCGGGCAGGAGCCCGAGCGAAGATTGGACGGAGTTTTGCACGTCCGCGGCGGCGATGTCGAGATTGACGCCGAGGTTGAACGTGCAGGTGATCGTCGAGACGCCTTGGGCGCTGGTCGAGCTCAAGTACCGCAGGCCCTGTACCGTGTTGACGGCCTGCTCGAGCGGCGTGGTGACTTGGGCCTCGACCGCCTGCGGGCTCGCGCCCGTGTAGGTCGCGGTGACCGTTACGACCGGGGGAGCGATCTGCGGGTATTGGGAGACGGCCATCGCGGGCAGCACGATCAGTCCCGCGATGAGGATGAGCAGCGAGCAGACTACCGCTAGGACGGGCCGATTGAGGAAAGCCTTCGTCACGTTAGCCTTTCCAACCGAAGGGTGCTACCCGCGGTTGCGGCGGTTTACCCGGCTTGAGAATTTTTTTAGAAGGCCTGCTCGGCGTGATACGAGCTGCGCGATAGCGGGCTCGAAACGACTTGATGAAAACCCTTCTGCGCCGCCAGCGCCCCGAGCCGTTCGAACTCCGCGGGGCTGACGAACTCGAGCACCGGCAGATGCTTCCTGCTCGGCTGTAGGTATTGACCCATCGTGAAGATGTCCACCCCGGCCTCGCGCGCGTCGCTCATGGCGGTTTCGATCTCGTCCGCCGTTTCGCCCAGGCCGAGCATCAGCGATGTCTTCGTGTAACGGTGCGGAGCGCGCCGCTTGACGTGCGCGAGGACCGACAGCGACTGGTCGTAACCCGCGCGTTTGTCGCGAACCGACGGCGTGAGCCTCCGAACCGTTTCCAGATTATGGGCGAAGACGTCGGGCTGCGCATCGACGACGATGTCGACGGCCCGAAGGTCGCCGCGGTAGTCGCCGGTCAAAATTTCCACCCGCGCTCCCGGCGCCCGTTCGTGAATCGCGCGCACCGTGTTTGCGAAGATCAGGGCGCCGCCGTCCGGAAGATCGTCGCGGTCGACGGCCGTCACCACGAGATACTTCCAGCCCAAATCGCGCACGGCTTCTGCGACGCGTAACGGCTCGAGCCAATCGATCTCGCCTCGCGGGTTGCCGGTCTTGACGTTGCAGAATCGGCACCCGCGAGTGCAAAGGTCGCCTAGGATCATGATGGTAGCGGTTCCGGCGCCCCAGCACTCGGCCACGTTCGGGCAGGCCGCCTCTTTGCAGACCGTGTGCAGGCCGAGCCCGTTGACCTTTGCCCTGACGCGTTCGTACTCGTCGCCGATGGGCAGCGAGACGCGCAGCCAATCGGGCTTTCGAGGCGGTCGCCCCAACAGGTCGATCGTGACGGCCATCTACGCGACCAGCTCCGCGGTCGCCGGGACGAAATCGACATCGAACTCGCGTGCAAGCTCTGTGACGAGCGCTCGTTTCGCGTCGCCGACGGCCACCGCGCTGCCGGCCGCGGCAGACAGCGACGTAATGCCGCGGTCCGTCAGGCCGCAGGGGTTGATCAGGCGGTCGTAATGCAGATCGGTCGAGACGTTGAGGGCGATGCCGTGAAGCGAGACCATGCGCTGTATCGCAAGGCCGATCGCGCAGATTTGGTTGCGGCCGACCCAGACGCCCGCGTGCCCGCTCCAGCGCTCGCCCGCAACGCCGAAGCGCGCGCACGCCTCGATGACCGCGGCTTCGAGCGACCGTACGAGCGGAACGACCTCACGAAAGCGCTCGAGCCTGCGAATCGGATAGACGACGAGTTGCCCCGGTCCGTGGTACGTCACGTCCCCGCCGCGCTCGATCGGCACCAGATCGACGCCGCGTCTCGCGAGCTCGTCGGCGGAGAAGAAGACGTTCTCGCGCTTCGCCTGCCGGCCCAGCGTGACGACCGGCGTGTGTTCCACGACGATCCACGTGTCGGGCTCGCGCCCCGCGCTCACGGCTTCGTGTACGCGGTGCTGCAGAGCCCACACTTCGCGATACGATCTCACACCGAGATCGAGCAGTCGCGCCTCACGCACGGTCAGCCGGCACTCACCGGCGTCTTCGGCTTGGGGTTGATGATGTGAATCGCCTTGCCGTGAGCCGCCTCGGCTGCGTCCATGATTCCTTCGGTGAAGGTCGGGTGCGGATGCACCGATAGACCGACGTCTTCGAGCGTCGCGCCCATCTCCAGGGCGATCACGCCTTCGCCGATAAGCGATTCCGCCTGCGGCGCGACGATGTGCATGCCGAGTAGCGAATCGGTGCGCGCGTCGGCCACGAGCTTGATCAGCCCTTCGCTCTCGTTCATGGTTCGCGCGCGACCGCTCGCGGCGAGCGGGAACTTTCCGACGCGCACCTCGTAGCCGCTGCCCTTTGCTTCCTCCTCCGAGAGGCCCACGGTAGCGACCTCCGGGTCGGTGTAGATGCAGTTCGGCACCGCGACCGGATCGAACGCGGCCGAGCGGTCGCCATTGATCACCTCGGCGGCGACGACGCCTTGCTTCATCGCGCGGTGCGCCAGGAGCGGCTGTCCGGTGACGTCGCCGATCGCGAAGATCGTCGGCACCTTCGTTCGCTGCTGGCGGTCGACGGCGATGAAGCCGTGCTCGTCGACGTCGAGGCCCGTCGCCTTGAGATTGAGATTGTCGGTGACGGGGCGCCGTCCGACCGCGACGAGCACCATGTCGAAGTCGCGCGTTTCGTCCTTTGACGCGGTCCCTTCGCCGTTGAGCGTCGCGCGCACGGTCTTCCCCTGTTTTTCGAGCGCGCCCACCTTCGTGTTGAGCATGATCTCGATGCCCTGTTTCTTTAGAATTCTCCCGAGCGTCTTCCCGATCTCGAGATCCGTTCCGGTGAGGATCTGCGGCATCATCTCCACGACCAAGACCTCCGCGCCCATTCGCCCGTAAACGGTGGCGAACTCAAGGCCGATGACGCCGCCGCCGATGACCAGCAGGCGCTTGGGGATGCGCTCCAGCTTGACGGCATCGTCGGAGTTGACGATCGTCTCGCCGTCGCGCGGCCAAGCCTTGACGTCGACGGGAGCGGATCCGGTCGCGATCACAATCTCGCGCGCGGCGATCCGATCGCTGCCGTCGTCCCGTTTGACCTCGATCTCCGTCGGCGATCTGAACGAGGCCTCGCCGCGAATGAACTCGACGCCGTTCGCTTTAAAGAGCGTCTTGACCCCGCTGACGTTTGCGTTGACGACGTCGGTCTTGAACTTCGCAACCGCCTCGCGCTCGACTTGCGCCTTTGGCACCTTGAGCCCCAGCGTGGCGGCACGCTCGATATGGCGGATCACTTCGCCGACGTGCAGCAGCGCTTTGGTGGGGATGCATCCCCAGTTGAGGCAAACGCCCCCGACCTCGTCGCGATCGATGCAAATGACTTTCTTGCCGAGCTGGGCTAGCCGAATGGCCGCGTGGTATCCGCCGGGTCCGGCGCCGATGACCGCCGCGTCGACTTGACGTTCTGCGGGATTGTTCATGGGCCAGACTTTCGCGCAAGCGGCAGCGTTCCCCAGGAAGGCTCGCGAAATGGAGTCATCCAGTGTCCAGAATTGGATGGGCTGGAATCCTGCCGGAACTCGACCGCGACTCGATCGTCCCGCTCTATCGGCAGATCTACGAACATCTTCGCGAGGCGATCCTGGCCGGGACGCTCCCCGAATCGACCAGGCTCCCGCCCGAACGAACGATGGCCGAGCGACTTCTGGTGAACCGGAGCACGATCGTTCACGCGTACCGTGCACTGGTTGGGGAAGGTCTGATCGAGCAGCGGGTCGGTTCCGGCTCGCGCGTCGTTCCGCAGTTGCGCGGCGGTCAGCCGGAACGGGCCGCGGGAGTGCCGTGGTGGGTCACGCTGCCTCCCTGGCGCGTCGGCGAATTTCCGAACGTGTTGGGCGAGTTGGCCGCCAAGCCCGAACCGGGACGTATATCCTTCGTGCAAGGCGTCGCGCCCGACGAGCCGTCTCCCCTCGGCGAGCTCGCGAAATCGTTCGGGCGCGTGGCGCGCGATCCGCGATTCGTGCTCTCCTACGGCGATTCTGAGGGCTACGAACCGCTACGCTCGGCGATCGCCGCGCGCATGAGGACGCGCGGCGCGAAGACGATCGCGCCGAGCAGCATCATCGTCCTGACCGGATCGACGCAGGGCATCGCGATCGTCGCCCAGAGCCTGGCCGAGCCGGGTGACGAGATCATCGTGGAGTCCCCGTCCTATCCGGGCGCGCTGCAAGTGTTTCAAATCAACGGGTTGCGCGCGATCTCGGTGCCCGTCGACGACGACGGCATGCGCGTCGATCACGTGGAAGCGATCCTGCGCACGCGCCGCCCGCGCTTCATCTATACGATGCCGTCGCTGCACAATCCGACGAACGCCACCATGAACGCGGACCGGCGCGAACGGCTGGCGACGATCGCGCGCCGTGCCGGCGTTCCGATCGTCGAAGACGATCCGTACGGGCCGTTGGCCCCGCCGGGACCTCCGCTGGTTGCTTTGGCTCCGGACTACGTCGTCTACATCTCGACGTTTTCCAAGACGATCGCGCCGAGCTTGCGCGTCGGATGGCTCGCCGCGCCGCGCACGATTCTCGAGCGCCTGTTGCTGCGAAAGCAAGCGTACGACATGGCCACCAGCCTCTACGTGCAGGCGGCGGTTGCGGATTACCTCGAACGCGCCTACGACGCGCACGTCGACCAGCTCCGCAAGGAGTTGATAGAGCGGCGCGCGCTCGCCGATGAGGCGATAGCGCAACACTGGCCCGCGGGCTGGAGGGTCAGCCGTCCGTCGGGCGGATTCTACCTCTGGGCATCGACGCCGCGCGAGCTGCGGGCGCGCGCGCTGCTCGACGCGTCGGAGCGGCTCGGCGCGTCGTTCCTCTTTGGTGAAGCCTTCTTTGCCAACTCGGGCGGCGATCACTATTTTCGCCTCGCGCTCACCGCCGTCACGCGCCGCGAGATTGCCGAAGGGATTCGCCGCATAGGCCAGGCGATCTCGATGCTGCGCTCGTGACCAGGGTCCAGCGCCGGCTGCTGCGTTGGTTCGAGCGTCACGGCAGGTCCGCGCTGCCTTGGCGCACGACGCGTTCTCCCTACCGCACCCTCGTGAGCGAGTTCATGCTGGCGCAGACCCAGGTGGAGCGGGTCGTCGCGAAGTTTGAGCCGTTCGTCGAGCGTTTCCCCGACTTTGCGAGCCTCGCGCGAGCTTCGACCGCCGACGTCGTGCGCCAATGGAAGGGGCTCGGCTACAACTCGCGCGCCGTACGCCTGCACTCGCTGGCGCGGGCCGTCGTCGAACGGCACGGCGGGACGTTGCCGCATGAGCGCGAGCAGCTGCGTGCGTTGCCCGGCATCGGTCCGTATACCGCGGCCGCGACCCGCGCGTTCGCCTTCGACCTCGACGACGCGCCGATCGACACAAACGTCCGGCGGATTGTCGCGCGCCTCGCCTTCGGTATCGAATTTCCGGAGCCGCCGCCGCGCGAGCTCGACGAGCGCGCCGGCCGGCTCGTTCCCAAAGGGCGAGCGCACGACTGGAATTCGGCGCTGATGGATCTCGGTGCAACGATCTGCACGGCGCGCGCCCCGAAGTGTCTGCTCTGCCCGCTGAGCGCGGAGTGCGCGGCGGCGCCCGTCGACGCCGCGGAGCTCGACCGGTTACGTGGGGCGCGGCGCACCGGGCGAAGCGTGGTTCCATTTGAGCGCACTAGGCGCTACGCCCGCGGCCGCATCGTGGACCGGTTGCGCGAGCTCCCGCCCGGGCAGCGAATCTCGCTGCTCGACCTTCATCGCGAGATCGAGCCGGCCATTTCCGGGCGCACCGTCGAGGACGTGCGGTCGTTCGTGGCCGCCCTCGAGCGCGACGGCGTCGTGATGCGCGACGGAAACCACGTCGCGCTGCGCGAATGAGCCCGCGTGCCGCGCATACCGTTTCCTAAGAAGAAGGTGCCCCGCCGCATCGCACTCGAGGAGCTGGCGATCCTCGAGCGCACGTATCCGCATCCCGCGACGGCGCTCGAGTATCGCAATGAGTTCGAACTGCTCGTGGCGGTGATTCTCTCGGCGCAATGCACAGACGCGCGGGTCAACATGACGACACCCGCTCTCTTCGCCAAGTATCCGACGCCCGAGAAACTCGCTCGCGCTCGTCAGCCGGACGTCGAAAAGCTGATCAAATCGTGCGGCTTCTTTCGCATGAAGGCCAAGAACATCATCGGCTGCGCCCGCGACCTCGTCGAGCGTTTCGGCGGCCAGGTTCCGCGCGAGCGCGAGCAGCTCGAATCGCTGGCGGGCGTCGGGCGCAAGACCGCGAGCGTCGTCATGGCGGCGGCCTTTGCGGAGGCGGCGCTGGCCGTCGACACGCACGTCTTTCGTGTCGCCCATCGGCTCGGTTTGACGCTCGGCACGACGCCGCGGCAGGTGGAAGACGATCTCACGAAGCTGATGCCGCCCGAAAAGTGGGGCGATACGACGCACTGGCTGATCCTCCACGGCCGCGCCGTCTGCAAGGCGCCGACGCCGCAGTGCGCGCGCTGCCCGCTCAACGAGCTCTGCCCGACGCCTCGAATAATTGAGTCGCTATAGTCGTTAACGGACCGCGATGCCGAGGGGATCGTCCAGTTTGGTCCTCGGACCGCTGAGCCGCCGTATCGGCGCGGCGTTCCCGTCGGCCCCGGCCGCGAAAACCGAGATGCTTTTCGTAGCGGCGACGTTCGTCACGTACATGCGATTTCTCGCATCCAGAGCGATGCCCCAAGGATACGTCAGCGTCGTCTTGGGTCCGGCAATCGTTCGGATCGGCGCGACGTTGCCGCCGGCGCCGGCGGCATAGACGAGGACGCTCTTGCTCGGATAATCGGTGACGTAGATGTCGCCGCTAGCGCCCACGGCAATGCCCGTGGGCGCGTTTAGTTGCGTGTCCGGCCCGGCGATCTGCAGCGCCGGCTTGACGTCGCCGCTCGCACCGTCTGAATAGACGGTAATACTCGGTGGATACGTCGTGTTCGTAACGTAGAAGTTGCCCGCTTGGTCGACTGCGATTCCGACGGGCGCGCCTAATTGCGTTTTCGACCCCTGTATGCGTCGAGCCGGCGACGCGTTGCCGTTCGCACCCGCGCCGAAGATCGCAACTTCCGGTCTGAAACGCGCGGTGCCGTTGACGACGTAGACGTTCGCGTCCGCGTCGACGGCGACGCCGCCGGTAACGTCCAGGCCCGTCGCCGTCCCCGCGATTTCCCGAATCGGCTTCGCGTCGCCGCTCGCTCCCGGCGCGTAAACGGTCACCCGCGCAAAGCTCGAAACGTAAACATTGTGCCCGTCATCTACGGCGATGCCCTGGGCGTAGTCGAGCTCCGTCTTCCCGCCGGCGATCGTTCTACGCGGCGGCACGTTGCCCCGCGCGGATTTTTGGTAGATCGCGATCCTGTCCGCTTGCCGGTCAAAGCTCCGATCCGCGACGTATAAGTACGCTTCGTTCGAGCGCGACGGGAAAGTAAGCGCCGCCGCGCCCGCGCAGAACACCAGCCCGACGAGGGCGGCGATGATCCGAGGGATGGCCGTTTAAGCTCGGCCCACGAGGTTTCGTGCGATGACCAGTCGCTGGATCTGCTGCGTGCCCTCGTAAATCTGCGTGATCTTCGCGTCGCGCATCATGCGCTCGACAGGGTAGTCGGCGGAGTAGCCGAATCCGCCGAGCACTTGCACGGCGTCGGTCGTCACCGACATCGCGACGTCGCCGCATTTCAGTTTCGCCATCGCCGCCCAGAGCGTGACGTCGGGCGCTCCGGCATCGCAGCGCCGCGCCGCCTCGTAGAGCAGCAGACGCGCCGACTCGACCTCGGTCTTCATGTCGGCCAGCATGAAGCCCACGCCCTGATGCTGACCTATCGGCTTACCGAATGCGATACGTTCCTTGGCGTAGCCGGTCGCGTATTCGAGCGCGCCCGCGGCGATTCCAAGCGCCTGCGCCGCGATGCCGGGCCGCGACTTGTCGAGCACCTTCATGGCGATCTTAAAGCCTTCGCCCTCTTCGCCGAGACGATTGGCCGCCGGTACTTCGCAATCGTTGAAGAGCAGCTCGACGGTCGGCGAGCCGCGAATGCCCATCTTTTTCTCGAGGTTGCCGACCGCGAACCCGGGCGTGCCTTTCTCGACGACGAACGCCGTCACGCCGCGCGATCCCGCGGCGGGATCGGTGACGGCGAAGACGCACACGACGTCGGCGACGCTGCCGTTGGTGATCCAGAATCTTTTGGCCGTTCAGAACGTATGTGTCGCCCCGCTTCTCGGCGCGCGTGCGCATCGAGCCGAGCGCGTCGGACCCGCTCGAGACTTCCGTCAGCGCGTAGGCGACGAGATGCTCGCCCGAGGCGATCTTCGGCAGAAACCGCCGCTTCTGTTCTTCGCTTCCGCCGATGACGATCGGCAGCATTCCGAGCTCCTGGACGGCGACGATCAGCGCGCTCGACGCGCAGGCTTTGGCGATTTCCTCGACGACCTTCACGTACGTCAAGAACGTGCCGCCGAGCCCCCCGTATTCGGCGGGAATCGGAATACCGAGCAGATCGTTCTGCGCGAACAGCCCTTTGACGTCCCACGGGAACTCGCCGGTCGAGTCGATCTCGGCGGCGCGCGGCGCAACTTTTTCGGTAACCAGCTCGCGGACGACCGAGAGGATCATCGCCTCTTCGTCGTTCGTGTCTATTTGGATCGGTGCGGTCGTCATGACGACGGACTTCCACGGAGGCGGCTTCCGTTCCGTCGGCGCATTAGGGCGACATGGAGAAGGTCTATGCCTCCTGCGCCGAGGCCGTCGCCGACATCCCGAGCGGCGCGTCGATCGCGGTCGGCGGCTTCGGCCTGAGCGGGATTCCGCACAATCTGATCGAGGCGCTGCTCGAACAGGGGGCCGGCGATCTGGTCACGGTTTCGAACAACTGCGGCGTCGACGGATGGGGCCTGGGCGTGCTGCTCGACAACAAGCGGATCCGAAGGACGACCGGGTCGTACGTCGGCGAGAACCGCGAGTTCGAACGGCAGTACCTCTCCGGCGAGCTGGAAGTCGAGCTGGTGCCGCAGGGAACGCTGGCCGAGCGGCTGCGCGCCGGCGGCTGCGGCATTCCGGGATTCTACACGCCAGCCGGGGACGGCACGCTGGTGGCCGACGGCGGCCTGCCCTGGCGGCATACCGCCGACGGCGGCGTGGCGGTCGCGTCGCCGAAGAAGGAGACGCGGGTCTTCGACGGCCGCGAATACGTGCTCGAGACCGGCATCGTGTGCGACTACGCCCTCGTGCGCGCATCGGTCGGGGATCGCGCCGGAAATCTAATTTTTAACAAGGCGACTCGGAACTTCAACCCGCTCTGTGCGATGGCGGGAAAGATCACGATCGCCGAGGTCGAGGAGCTCGTCGAGCCCGGCGCAATCGATCCGCAAAACGTGCACTTGCCCGGCGTCTTCGTGCAGCGAATCGTGCACGTCGGCCCGCAGGGAAAGCGTATCGAGCGCGTGACGACGCGCCCGAGGAAGAGCTGATGGCACTGACTCGGACGCAGCTCGCGGCACGCGTCGCGCAGGAGCTGCGCGACGGTCAGTACGTCAACCTCGGCATCGGCCTGCCGACGCTCGTGCCGAACTACGTAGCGCCCGACGTCACGGTCACGCTCCAGAGCGAGAACGGCATTTTAGGGATGGGCCCCTACCCGTACGAGGGCGAGGAGGATGCCGACCTGATCAACGCAGGAAAAGAGACGGTCACCGTGCTTCCCGGCGCGTCGTTCTTCGATTCGTCCCTTTCGTTCGGCATGATCCGCGGCGGGCACATCGACCTCGCCGTGTTGGGCGCGATGCAGGTGTCGGAGCGCGGCGATCTGGCGAACTGGATGATCCCCGGCAAGCTGGTAAAGGGTATGGGCGGGGCGATGGACCTCGTACACGGGGCGAAGCGCGTGATCGTGATGATGGAGCACGTCGCCAAGGGAAACGCTCACAAAATCCTGCGCAACTGCACGCTGCCGTTGACCGGAAGGAACGTCGTGCAGCGCATCATCACGGACATGGGCACGATCGACATCGGCACCGATGGCCTGATCTTGCGCGAGCTCGCGCCCGGCGTCACGATAGAAGAGATTCAGGCGGCCACCGAACCGCCGCTTGCAATACCCGTCGCCCCAATGGTCATGGATATCCCACCAAACG
Source organism: Vulcanimicrobiota bacterium (assembly GCA_963745145.1). Classification (GTDB taxonomy): domain Bacteria; phylum Vulcanimicrobiota; class Vulcanimicrobiia; order Vulcanimicrobiales; family Vulcanimicrobiaceae; genus Cybelea. The sequence goes on from CAVUWE010000001.1 coordinate 173,273, forward strand.
TGTAAATGGAGGACAGCGTCATCATGCTTCGTTCCAAACTGCGCCTCGGTGCATTCGCGCTGCTTTTTGCGCTCGTCTTCGCCGGGATCGGAGCCGGCGCGGCGCTTGCCGCTCAATCGCACATGGTCAATGCCCGCACGGATCTGCAATCGGCGCTCAACGAGCTCGAGGCCGCGCAGCTCAATAAGGGCGGTCACCGCGTCAACGCGATCAACTTCACCAAGCAGGCCATCCAAGAGGTCAATCTCGGCATTCAGTACGCGCAATAGCGCCGGCCGGTTCCCGCGGCGGAAAGCGGGAAAGATCGCGAACGAGTGGGCGCTTGCGAGCCCCCGCCAGTCCTTCAAACCCCGCTAGTTTGTCAAAACCGCTAGCCGTTAGAGGAGCAAGCGCCGCTTCCCCATTACCGTTCTTGAAAGCGGGGCTTGCGAGCTCTTGGATCAGCCCTTTCATGCCAGTCCAACTCTATTTGTTGCGCCGCGCAAGGCTAACGGTTAGGCCGTAGCCGCCGACTAGCTGACGAATGGTTTTCATAGGCGCGTGGCCCTCGGGATAAGCCCAAAATCCCAAGGCGGCGTACTTAGAGTGACGCGGAAAATAAGTGAGGATGAGCTTCTCGCCCTGTATCCAGAACGAGAGCGAATATTTTGTTGAAGTCAGCGTGGTACGCCCGATAACTTTGGCCTTCGAGCCGGAGATTGCTAGGCGGTAGATGCTCTTCGGCGAGTTTCCCATGATAACCACGTACTGCCCATCCCATTGAACGCTGCCATCGGCATCGAAACCCCGCCTGAACTCGATGTCCTTCAGCTCGCCGGCGTGGATGGAAAGTTCAACCAGACCCGGCGCATTTCCGTACTTCTGGCCGTCGGCGAACAAATTTCCGAGATCGTCGTAGCCGCAATTCCGAAAGGAGATCATTGTCGGATCACGATAGATCACCGGCGCTCCTCGCGCGTTATGGAACACGGCGATATCTCCAGGACTGGCACTGGAACCGTAATCCGCCACGGCTAGGTTCCCAGTCGACGGATCCACGGAGCAGGCCTCCGGGTATCCACCGTCATTCAACGTTCTGATTGGTTTTGAGGCGCCATGCCTGTACTCGAAAATTGCTCGGTCAAGTAAATCGGTCACAAAGACATCGCCGCGCTTATCCGAGCACAGCCCTTCGGGCAAATTAAAGCCCGTAATCGTTCCGACGAGCTGAGCGGCGGGGTACGAGAAGATGTAAACGTCACTGAACCGCTGGTCCGAGACGTAGAGCAAGTCCGCACTCTTCGCTTCAGGCGTAACCCATGACGACCCACGATCGACGAGAACTGCCCGTGCCGCACTTGGAGGTAGCGGACGCCGCACTCCTATCGGGGGCTGCAATCCACTGCAAGCCGAAAGCGCCGTAGCCCCTACGCACACCAAAACGACAAAACGCGGTAGAGCGGCCATCGGCACGTCCTTCCTTGAGCTTGCCGAAGAGCGCTTCGATGACCGGGTGCTCGAACCTCGCGTTCGCTGTGTCGTCATTGCGCGCGAGTTGGAGCATGATGGCGTCGGCGTCGCCTTTATTTAATGGTAGGGCTAACGGGAATTGAACCCGCGAATCGGAGTCACGGCCGCTCCCGTCGAATCGGCGAGTTTTCGTAATCCATTAGATGACCGTTAGACACTAGTAGACTACATGCGCATATCCATTTGAGCGCCGGATTGCAAGATGTGGATGTGAGCGATTCCACCTGCGTCGCCACGGGCCGGCGCTTTGTGCTAGATGCGTCCACCTCGGCCGGTGCCGTCAGCGATGGAGCAACTCATCATCAAGCAGGGCCAGCGTCGCGCCGCACCAGCTGACTCCGCCATTTTGCTAAGGGCGGCTTTTAGAAACTAAAGGAGTTTGTAGATCCGCAGGGCGTCGTGCCAACGACGTACTGAAGAGTTAGCGGGCTCGCCGTTGCTGCGGCGCCGCTACCGGACGAGGCTACCCTCGCGACATCCGAAACCGATGAACCGAACAGGTTCGGCGACTGACCGCCCGCGAGCGAGCCGATCGTAAAGCTCGTTGCGGGTGCGGATGTGCCGATCGGCGTGCTTAACGAAGCCCCTGGTCCGGCGAGACCGCTATCGGCATAGCATCCGGCTCGATACCAAACGGGCTGATAAAGGGGTGAACCGAGAATCGGATGCGACTCCCGCCACCGGGGGGTATTCCACGTCGTCAGCGGATCGCGTTCCTGCGATTGAGGATGCACGTTCAAGTCGAAGGGGACCCTGAATGGCGCCTGCGAAGCTGGTCCTGCCGGCGATGACGATGTCGGCATCGAGCCGGACGTGCGAAGTATTCGGTGGTATCCCGGCAGCCCTCCGATTGGCGCGGCGATCGCCACGACGGGTACCGTGAGGGCCAGCGCGGCCGCGCTGAGGATGGTCAGGGAGCGGATCACAGCAACAAAGCTTTTTCGCGCTGCGCGTGACACCTCCTGGGTTCTCAGAGTCCTAACGCGACCAGTCACAAGAGGCTACCGGTTCGATCCGCGTTTCCGCGACGAGCCTGTCTGTGTACAAGGATTGGCAGCGGGATTATTTATGATCTCGACGCTGAGGATCTGAGCGGCTGGATCGGGCGGAACAAAGCTACTCGCGTAATACGTATTGTCGAAGCATTGGAGCATATTTAGCTTCGGAGAAACGTACTGCGGGTCGGTCGGGCCGCCGGCGCCCATTGAGTCGTAAAAGGTCCACTCTCCCCCGGGAACAGCCTGCGCGGTGAACGCATTGAACGTCCAGACATTTGATGTGGGACTCGGCGAAGGCATCGGCGACGCTAGAATCCTCTTCTGCGCGAGAATCGAGAACTCGGTGCCGGTGCCGTTGGCGTTGAAGTTGTAGGAAAACTGCTGAGGCGTCGGATAAAACACCTGCCAGTACGGCGGAACGTGTGGATTGCTGGGGCTTACCCGAAACATTACCGGCTCGGCGTAGGTCGATACACCATTGCCGAGCGCAACCAAAGCGTAGGAGTACCCGGCCCAGTTGGTCTGGATGGTGTCCGTGGAGGGCGTGACGCCGCTGCCCGACGTATTGAAAACGAAAATGTATTTGTAGTTAGAGAAGTTGAAGGGTGCTTGCGTGTTAAAGAACACTTCGACATACCCGGCGGGAGCGCCGCCGGGACCTAAGCCTGCGGGATTCGGTGTAACCTGACGACCGCAGGCAACAACGAGCTGAGCCGCAAGAACAGTTATGACGAAGCCAATCCGGCGAGCCATCTTGTCCCCTCGTGAAAGAGTAGCATACCACTTCTAAAGCTTGGCTGAGCGGTGAGGGGGCGGCTTGGTCACGCTAGCGGTGCAATACGGCCGCTGAGCCGCGCAGAGGCTCAGATCGACTAAGTCGAAAAGACGCTGGGTGCCGTGGCGTTCACGGCCCGCTCCGTCCGCTTCGGGCAGAGTTCGATTCGGCTCAGGATTGTTATTAGTGAGGGGCCGGGGTTTACGTGCTTAATTTCAGGCCGGCCGCCTACCTGTGATTAAGGCGAATGCGTGCCCTATTATCGCATCCTTGGAATCTATCGCCCAGGCCCGCTCGATCTCAGCTCGTGCTTGCTCCGCCCGGCCAGCGCGATGCAAGGCAACGGCATAGTTCGCGATGAGCCCAGGGTCACTCGGGGCGAGCTGCATCGCCCGCTCCGCAACAGGTAGCGCGTCCTCGAAGCGTGAGAGCTCTAACAGCGCCAAAGACAATTCTCGGGCGACGTTAGAGTTGTTCGGATTGATTCGGTAGGCTTGGGAAAATGCCACGGCTGCTTCCTGCCGTCGGCGCACATTTCGAAACGCGACGCCCTGAACCCAACAGGCAGCCCAATTTGCTGGATTCAGTACGAGTACTTTATCGAGCAGGGCACAGCCTTTATCGACGGCTTGGAGTTCCGCCCGTGTCGGCGACTTTCGCGGCGGTCCAGCATTTACGCCGCGTAGAACCTTGAGCGCCTCCTGATACAACGCGTTGTGGCGCGTAGCTAAATTCTCGTTTAGCGTCATCGCCGGTTCCCTTCGGATCCCATGTTCTCACGAAGCCGTTTCGTTTTGATCACCACAACAACGAGACGCGACCGCACTCGCGCCTTGACTGTCTACCGCCGGTCGAATGGCGCCGCCGGCAAGCCGAAATAAGCGTCTAATCCATCCAGAAAACCGGGGTGTCACTTCAGCGGCGCTACGGGGTCAACGCGAAAACCGTTCCGCAACCCGACCCGTCGGCGCAGACGGCCGCAGCCTTTCCGCCACCGTATGTCGTTCCGTACAGCGTGCCGTTTAGGTTGACCAAGCGGCCCGCCAGCGGCAACGCTCCGTCGGGGAGAGCGCCGAAGCTGTGCAGCACCGTCTCCTCGCCGGTCGTGCTGATGCTGTAAATGGTTCCATATCCGGAATCGCCGCCGCGGGCCGTCGTGCCGTACAATGTACCCTTCACGTTGATCAAGCCCGCCTGCGGGTGCGCTCCATCAGTGCCGCCACCGAAGCTGTGCAGTACGGTCTCCGTGCCGCTCGCAGTAATTTTGAAAACCGTTCCTAGGTCGGGTGAACCGCCTCCATATGTCGAGCCGTACATCGTCCCGTTCACGTTGATTAAGCCCGCCTCGGGTTGCGCTCCGTCGGCGCCGCCTTTGAAACTGTGCACCACGTTTTCCGGGCCGGTCGGGCTTAGGCTGAAAACGGTTCCCTTGTCGAATTCGCCGCCGCCGGCCGTCGTGCCGTAGAGAGAGCCGTTGTTGCTGACGAAGCCCGATTGCGGGCGTGCTCCGTCGGGCGTGCCTGCAAAACTGTGAAGGAGCGTCTTTGCGCCGCTCGCGCTGTTTACTTTATAAATGGTTCCGCATCCGGGGCGGCACTTCGAAAAGTCGCCGCCGAAGAACGTTGCGCCAACCAGCGAACCCCTCGAATCGAACAAGCCCGCATAGGGACTTTCCCCGTCGGAGCCGCCGGTGAAGTTGTAAAGCACACCTTCCGCGCCGCTCGTGCTCACGTGGTAAACGGTTCCATCGTCGGAAGTGCCGCCGCTGGACGTCGTGCCGTATAACGTGCCCTTCACGTTGATCAAGCCTGCCTTGGCAAAAACTCCGTCGGAACCGTCGCCAAAACTGTGCAGCACCGTTTCCGTGCCGCTCGGCGTAACGCTGAAAACGGTTCCAACGCCGGATGCGCCGCCAAGGAATGTCGTGCCATACAGCGTGCCGTCTACGTTGATCAGGCCCGCCCAGGGACCCTCCGCTCCACCGGGGCGTCCGCTGAAACGGTAAATCACTTGGTAAGACGAAGCAGCTCGATGCTCTGCGCGCCGAGACGATGTGCCCGGTTCGAACGACTGCGCGTTTGGCACGCCCTCGTTCGAGCTACAAGACGCGAAAAAGGCGCTGCTTGCAGCGAGACCAATGCTCAAAATCCAACGTGGTTTACGCCCGAACCTAAAGATGTTCATTCCCTTCGGAGCTCCAATCTGATTCAGCTGAGCAATACAAAGGCTGCCCAATGTGTGAACGGATCGACGCCAGGGAACGTTCGCCGCACCCTGGCGCTTCCCCAGCAGGGCGAGCGTCCTCCCAATCTCCGGCGCTTATTGAGCCGCGCCGTGCCGTAGGCCCTCTCCAGTTCCGGTTCCGTGCCGGCGCACGCGGTAGACTATTTCTTCGCTGCCGTCACGCCGAGCGGGAAATCGAAGCTCCCGGTGAACGTCGCAGTCGGTGAACCGCCGGACGGGTATTTGAAAACCTCGCCGTCGTCATTTCCCGCGTCACCGCAATACAGCAGGCCCTTAACGATCCACGTCTGCGCGCAGTCGCCAGCCCCGGTGAACTGTACGGTATTCTTCAACGTCGCCGTCGTTCCACTAACCGTGTACTGATACGTCTCACTCGTGTCCTGATCGAACACGGTGAGGTACGTGCCATCCCACTGCACCGAGCCGGGAAACTGCGGAGAGTTGCTCGTTTTGATCGTAACGAAGTTTTTGCTGCCCTTCTGAAGCTCGACGAGTGTGAAGTTAGAGCTCGAGCCGAAACCGTCGGCGAAGAGATTGCCGTCGGGATCGTAGCCGTTGAAGTACTCTCTGGCCAACGGTGTGTTGTACACTGTACCCGAGCCGGTCGCGTTCTTGAAGATCACGACCTGACCGCCGGGACCGTAAGAATTACCCAATAGGACTCCGACAGCAAGATCGCCGCTCGTATTCATGGCGCAGCTGGACGTGAACGTGTAGGCAAGAGACAGCGACCTGAGCAGCTTGTTGGGAACCTTGTATTCGTCGATCAGGTCGTTCGTACGCCCGGGGTTCCAGACAATCTTCTTACCATAGCCGTACAACACGTTGGTGCAACCTTGGCCGCCGGCGCCATAAAGCTGACCAATCATCGCGGTGCTTTTTGGATAGTTGAAAATGCTGGCGTACGTGCCGTAGTAGTTGAAGATGTACTCGTAATTCTTTGACCTCGATCTATCCGGTACAAGCTCTGCGTAACGCGGCAGTGGGTTCAGCCTCGCCGCCGCTACGGGCCTCCCATTCACGAACAGCGTCCTACCTACGTAGGTCGCATTGAGCGAAGCGGCTGTCGGCGCGACCGTCGAGCCGCCCCCGCACGCCGAAACAATTACGAGTGCAACGACAGCGCCGCCGCACTTAAGTAAACCACGAGTGTTCATTAACCTTGCTCCTTTGAAGTAGATATCAGGCGTCGCGCTCGGCCTCTGGGTTTTCGACCGGCATTGGCGCCGTGCCTCCGTGAGCGAATTCGTAGACCGCTTTGTAGGCAGCTAAGTGCGGTACCCGTGGCAAGCTGTGAAAGTTAGGGAAAAGAAGCCAGTGCTTCCGGCGTATTAAGATCGATAAACGTAAAGGCTCTAGCGGGCGGCCTACGCCATACGAGACGCGGAGGCCGGATAGTTTCCGCGCGGGTGACGATCGGACCACGCTTGCGCCCGCGAAGCAAGGTACTCAAAGTTCTCAAAGATGTAGGGGCGGTGCTTCCGCCCTACCACGATAGCCGGCTGTAGAAGCTGCCAATACAGAAGAACGTTGTACCAATGCCCCTGAAGAAAGAGTTTCTCGTCGATAAGCCCGCTGCGCACGAAGGATCCGATCTCCTCGTAGAGTTCGGCCAAGTGAAACTCCGGGTGCTGCTTTCTATCGACCGGCACCCGCTCGAGCCCGGCGACGAACTCCGGATTCTCCATCCGGCTCGGCAGATCGGTCCTCACGAAATCGATCAGATCGTGAAGGTGTGGATCCTGAAACAGCTGGAGAACCGAAAGGAGTCCCGATAGCTGATTGCTCTGACGCAGGTGTCGAAGCTGTACGAGAGCCGCAATGGCAGTCGCTACGATGACTACTAACGTTCCTAGTGCGGAGAATGCGGCGATGGCTTCATAGGTCATGGGGCTCCTCGTTTAAATCAGATGGCCGTCATGCCATTCCAGTTGCCATCGCGGAGGCGATCATGCCGTCGAACTGACCCACCACGGGCGGTTCGATAGTGACTCAGTTAAAGGCGGTGAGGTAAACTGGCGTTGAGGTCGGAACTTATCCTTCCGGAAATGCTACCCAAAGCCACTTCTGCCCTTCGATTGGAGTAAAGAAATCATGATACATCGTCTTAACCTACGCCATATCGCGCTAGCCGTCGTCGTCGTCGTGCTCTTCGCGTTCGGGGGAAGCCGTGCGGCGATCGCAAACTCGAGCCCCGCGCCGGCGCACACGTCTCAAGCATCGCAATCGCAGCCTCACATGCAGGCGGCGCTGAACTACCTACACCAGGCGCTGCAAGAGTTAAACGCGGCAACCGCCGACAAGACCGGCCATCGCAATCAGGCGATCAATGCCGTGCAGCAAGCGATCAACCAAACCAAAGCGGGGCTGAGTAACGCCTCGCCGTAGAAGCGCACTTACGCCGTTGCTACGCGGATAGGTCGCTAAACTGCGTTCTATAGAGTCGCGTATAGAGGCCGCCGCGCGCGAGCAGCGTAGCGTGGCGGCCCGACTCTACGATGCGACCGTCGTCGACCACGAAGATCACGTCGGCGGCTAAAACGGTCGAGAGCCGGTGAGCGATGACGAGGCTGGTGCGCCCGCGCATCACGATTTCGAGCGCCTTCTGGATGGCGGCCTCGTTCTCGTAGTCGAGCGAGCTCGTCGCCTCGTCGAGGATGAGGATGCGCGGATCTTTGAGCAAGACGCGCGCTATCGCGAGCCGCTGGCGCTCGCCGCCCGATAGTTTGTGCCCGCGCTCGCCGACGACGGTTTGATAACCGTCGGGTAACCCGGCGATGAAGTCGGCGATGTTCGCGGCACGTGCCGCCGCTTCGAGCTCGGCATCGGTCGCGTCGGGCTTGCCGTATCGCAAATTGCTCGCGATCGTGTCGTGAAAAAGATAGGTCTCTTGCGTGACGATTCCGATGTCGCGGCGCAGCGAGTCGAGCGTGACGGCGCGCAGATCGTAACCGTCGACGCGCACGCTTCCACCCTGAGGATCGTAAAACCGCGGCACGAGCTGGGTGATCGTCGTTTTTCCGGCTCCCGAAGGACCGACGAACGCCGCGACCTCGCCCGGACGAACGTGAAACGAGACGCCCTTGAGCACGTCGCGCCCACCGCCGTACGAGAACGCGACGTTCTCGAACGCGATGTCGCCGGTAACGGCCGGCAGCGCGATCGCTCCGGGCGGATCGTACTGCTCGGGGGCCATATCGAGATATTCGAAGATGCGCTCGAACACCGCGAGGGCGCTGACGATCTGGATTTGGATCCCCGCGAGCGCGGCCGCCGGCCCGTACAGCCGCCCCTGGATGAACGAAACGAAGGCCACGATGACGCCGACTTTGAGGCCGGACGAGACCGCGAGCCATCCGCCTCCAAACCAGACAAGCGCCGGCCCGACTACGACCATCGCCATTACCGACGCGATGAACCAGCGGCCGACCATCGCCAGATCGATCTCCAGTTGCATCAACCGTGTGCCCGCGGAATAGAAGCGCGATCGCTCGTAGGCCTCGCGCGCGAACGACTTGATCAGCGTGATGCCCGAGATCGACAGAGTTTCCTGAGTGATCGATTCGATCTCGTCGCGCTTCTCACGAGTCTTCTTGCGAATATGGTACATCCGCCGGCCGACCGGGCCGAGCGGAAAAACCATCAAGGGTACGATCGCGACCGAGATCAGCGCCAGCCGCCAATTCCAGAGGAACATGGCGATCAGCGTTGTTGCGATCAGAACGACGTTGGTAACGATCGTGGTCAGCGTTCCGGTGACGACGCCGTCGACGTTGTCGACGTCGCTGCTGACCCGGTTCATGATCTCGCCGGTCTTGGTGCCGGTGAAGAAGTGCAGCGGCATTCGGTGCAGATGCGCGACCAGGCTGGTTCGGATGTCGCGCATGATGCCTTCGCCGACGAGCGAGTTGAGAAAGCCTTGGAGCACGCCGATGGCGCTCGACAGCAGCGCCGATCCGAGGATGATGCCGACGCAGATCGCGAGCTCCGTGAGGTTGCGATGCGGGATGGCGGAGTCGATGATCTGCGCCGTGACGAAGCCGGGCACGAGTCCGAGTGCCGAAACCGCGACGATGCACGCGAGAACGGTCGCCTGCTGGCGCCAATACGGCGCGAAGAGCGCGCCCATCCGTCTCCAATCGACGCGCCGCTTCACCTTCGGTTTCTCGGGCTGATAGATGTTCGACCACATCAGCCCGTGCCCGGCCATCATGACTTAGTGCGGGACCGTCACCTGGTGAAACGACACCTTGTTGCCCTCGAGATCCTGAAACGACGTGATCTTGCAGACCGGCGTCGCATACGGGTCCTCTACTTCGATGCCCTTGCCCCGCAGGTCGGAGACCGCGTCGTCGATGTTGTCGACTTCAAACACGACGCCCGACGCGCTGCCCGGCTCGCGGTCGGCCCACTCTTGCGTCAGCACGCTGAAGGTACCGCTGCCGATGTTGGCCTCGTTGTATTTTTCCACGCCGTCCTCTTCGTACGGCCCGCTAAACTTTAGCCCGAGCTTCTCTTCGTACCACTTGCGCAGGCCGGCGACGTCTTTGGCCGGATACGCGGTAAAAGCAATCTCTTTGATCACGAACTTCTCCTAATTTTGGTTAAGGGGCGAGACCCTCTCGACAACCCCGGCCTAGCGCGTTAGGTTCCGCCTCACCGACGAGCGCCTCGCGCTAAGTCTCTCCGTTGCGTAACGAAGCGAGCTCTTTGAAGAGCTTCTTTTCCTTGTCCGTGAGATTCTGCGGCAGCTGGCCGATCAGGCGGACGTATTGGTCGCCGCTGGCGTTGCCTTTGACCTGCGGCAAGCCGCGGCCGGCGAGCCGAAGCAGGCGATTGTTCTGCGTGCCGGCGGGAATCGTCATGGCGACCTGCCCGCTGAGCGTCGGTACGTCGACCTCGCCGCCCAGGACGAGATCGTAGATGCTGACCGGCAGATCGACGTAGAGGTCGTCGCCGCGGCGCTTGTAGGTGGGATCGTCTTGGAGCTTAACGATCAGGTGGAGATCGCCGTTCGGACCGCCGTTGATTCCGGCGCCGCCCTGACGGGCGAGGCGAATGCGCTGCCCCTCGCCGATCCCCTTCGGAATCGTGACTTCGAACCGCTTGTTGAGCAGAACGCGACCTGTGCCGTGACATTGCGGGCAGAGCCGGCCCCCTTCGGTTCCCGAACCGTGACAGCGCGGGCAGAGATCTTCGATCTGAAGCGAGACCGACTTCGTCCCGCCCCCGTAGACGTCGCGCAGCCCGAGATCGATCGTCGTCTCCAAATCCTGACCGCGGATGGGACGCGAACGCGGTTGATTCTGCGCCGTCTGACGGCGCCCGACGCCGGAGAAGAAGACGTCGAAGAAATCGGAGAATCCGCTAGGAGCTCCGGCACCGCCCAAGTCGAACTCGAACTCTTCGCCGTCGACGTTGGTTCGGTAGCGCCGCTGCTGTTCGGCTTGTTGCGACGCCTGCTGCCAGTTCGGGCCGAGTACGTCGTATTTCTTGCGCTTCTCGGGGTCGCCTAAGACTTCGTAGGCCTCGGAGATCTCCTTGAACTTCTCCTCGGCCTCTTTCGTGTTGTTTGGATTCGCATCGGGATGCCATTTGCGCGCGAGCTTGCGGTATGCGGACTTGATATCTTTCTCGGCCGCGTTCTTGGGAACGCCGAGTAGCGCGTAATAGTCCTTGAAATTCATGCGCATCCTAGCCGGGGCGTTTTGCGACGATCACCTTAGCCGGCCGCAGCAGCTCGTCGCCGAGCGTGTAGCCTTTTTCGGTGACCTCGGCGACGGTGTCCTCAACCGCGCCATCGGCGGACAACGTCCCGACGGCTTCGGCAACGCGCGGATCGAACGGCTTTCCGCGGACCTCGATCGCCTTGACGCCCTCGCTCGCGAGAACCGCTTCGAAGCCCCGCAGCGTCTGCTCGACTCCGCCGCGCAGCGTATCGCCGCCGGCATTCGACTCTAGCGCGCGCTGCAGATTGTCGAGCACCGGAAGCAGGCGTTCCAACAGCATGCGGCGCCGAGCCGCGACCATAGAATCGAGGTCGCGCTGCATCCGCTTTTTGTAATTATCGAAGTCGGCAACCGCGAGCAGAAACTTGCCGTAGTTCTCGTCGGCGCGCGCGCTAGCCGCGGCGAGCTGTTCTTCCAGCGTCGCCGCGGCCGTGTCTTCGATCGAGGCCTCGCCGGCCTCGGTTTTTAGGACCGATGGATCTTCGGACATTGAAGCGTCAACGTTCGCAAGCTACTGCGCTTCCTTAAACTCGGCGTCGATCACGTCTTCGCCGCCGGTGCCCGCCGCGGCGCCGTTGCCGCCGGCCGATCCGTCGCCCGAGCCGCTGGGGCCGCCCGAGCCGCCCGTCTGCTCTCCTTGCGGCCCCGCCGCCTTATAGAGCAGTTCCGCCATCTTGTAGCTGGCCTGTTGCAGCGTCTCGATCGCGGGCTTGATCTCGGCCACCGTGCCGTTCTCGCTGACGCGCTTGAGCTCGGCGAGCGCCGCCTCGACCTCGCCGCGCGCACCCGGGTCGAGCTTATCGCCGACTTCCTTGAGCGACTTCTCGGTCGAATAGGTCAGGCTCGAGGCGTTGTTTCGAACCTCAGCCTCGTCGCGTTTGGCCTTGTCGGCCTCGGACTGGAGCTCCGCGTCGCGAACCATACGGTCGACTTCCTCTTTGTTGAGATTCGTCGAGGCCGTGATCGTGATCGCCTGCTCCTTGCCGGTGCCGAGGTCTTTGGCGCCGACGTTGACGATGCCGTTTGCGTCGATGTTGAACGTCACTTCGATTTGCGGCACGCCGCGCGGCGCCGGCGGGATTCCCTCCAAACGGAAGCGTCCCAGCGTCTTGTTATCGTTTGCCATCTGACGCTCGCCTTGCAGCACGTGGATGTCGACGGACGTCTGACCGTCCTCCGCCGTGGTGAAGATCTGCGACTTCTTCGTCGGGATCGTCGTATTCCGATCGATCAGCTTCGTCATGACGCCGCCGAGCGTCTCCAGCCCGAGCGACAGAGGCGTCACGTCGAGCAACACGACGTCGCGGACTTCGCCCGATAGGACGCCGGCCTGGATCGCCGCGCCCACCGCAACGACCTCGTCGGGATTGACGGTGAGGTTCGGTTCTTTGCCGGTCAGCTTGCGAACCAGCTCTTGGATCACCGGCATGCGCGTCGCGCCGCCGACCATGATCACCTCGTCGATCTTGGAAACGTCGAGCTTCGCGTCGGCGATGGCGTTGCGGAACGGGCCCACGCAACGATCCGTGAGATCGCTCGTGAGCTCCTCGAACTTCGCCCTAGTGAGCGTAATGTCGAGGTGCTTCGGACCTTCTTGATCGGCCGTGATGAACGGCAGATTGATGCTCGTTTGCACGACCGATGAGAGCTCGATCTTTGCCTTCTCGGCGGCCTCGGTGAGCCGCTGCATGGCCTGCTTGTCTTTGCTGAGATCGACGCCTTGGTCGCGGCGGAACTGATCGACGAGCCACTCGACGATGCGATGATCGTAATCGTCGCCGCCCAGGCGCGTGTCGCCGTTCGTCGCCTTGACCTCGAAGACTCCGTCGCCGACTTCGAGGATCGACACGTCATACGTGCCGCCTCCGAGGTCCCAGACGAGAATCGTCTCGTTGCCTTTCTTCTCGAGACCGTAGGCGAGCGCCGCCGCGGTCGGCTCGTTGATGATGCGCAGTACGTCGAGGCCGGCGATCTTGCCGGCGTCCTTCGTCGCCTGCCGCTGCGAATCGTTGAAATAGGCGGGCACGGTGATGACCGCTTTGGTCACGCGCTCGCCGAGATAGTTGCTCGCGTCGTTTACGAGCTTCTGCAGAATCATCGCCGAGATCTCTTGCGGAGTGTAGTCCTTGCCGTCGATCTTGACGTGATAATCAGGCTCGCCCATGTGCCGCTTGATCGAGCTGATCGTGCGATCCGGATTCGTGATCGCTTGGCGCTTCGCGAGCTGGCCGACGAGACGTTCGCCGGTCTTTGTGAAAGCGACGACCGAAGGCGTCGTGCGCGACCCTTCGGCGTTGGGGATGACGACGGGCTGAGTGCCCTCCATTACGGCGACGACCGAGTTGGTCGTGCCTAGGTCGATGCCTACCGTCTTAGCCATGAGACTCTATACCTCGCTCTTTTAGATTATCCGACGTGCTCTGGACCAGCTGTGCCGAAAGATCGCGCTAAAAGCCGAGGTGAAAGCCGAGCGCTCGATCTCCGGCGGCGCCTTGCCGCTTACGGCAGGCCGGATTGCAATACCGCACCATCATACACGATGCGGTAGGAGTTGTTTCGCTTCCCATAACGCGAAAGAGGGGCCGAAGGTTGCAGGCCCCTCCTTTCATCCTTTCGACTCGGCGCTCCGCGCCTCGCTCAAGACTGCGCTCCGCGCTCCCCTAGGGTTGCTCTTCCGGCTGCTGCTCCTGAGGCTGTTGCTGTTGCTGCTGCTGGGAGACCGGCTGCTCTGCGGGCGTCTCGCCGAGCTTGATCGCCACGAACTTCTTCATGCCCTGCGACCAGACGTTGAGCCGAATCGTATCGCCGGGCTTCTTCGAGGCGATGTAGTCGTGGAGCGACTTGATGTCGCTCACGTCCTTGCCGTCGGCTTGGAGAATCACGTCGCCCGGCTGAATGCCGGCTTGGTCGGCGGGCGAGCCGGAGAATACTTGCTGGACGGCGATTCCGCTGCCGCCGTTATAGCCGATTTGGTTCTTGACGCCGGCGGTCAAGCTGGCCATGAAGATCCCGAGGAAGCCCGTGTCGGTGCCCTGGTGCGCCCCTGGGTTCTTTTGGAGCGACGCCACGACGTTGCGAACCGTGTTCGACGGGATGGCGAAGCCGATGCCCTGTGCATACGCGGACTTTACCGTGGATTGGTTCATGCCGATGACACGGCCGTCGATGTCGATGAGTGGACCGCCCGAGTTACCTGGATTGATCGGCGCGGACGTTTGCAACAGCCCCTTGAAATCGATCTCGCCGCCGTTCTCGGTCGGGATCGGCTCGGAGCGATTGAAGGCGGAGACGACGCCGACGGTCACGGTCTGCTGGAGCTGCAGCGGTTCGCCGATCGCGATCGCCCACTGGCCTTGCTCGAGTTTGGTCGAATCGCCCAGCTCGAGCGGCGGCGGAAGCTTCGAGTAGTTGTCGACCCGGATCATGCCGACGTCGGCTGCAAGATTGTATGCAACGACGTGCGCCGGGACGCGGTCGCCGTTCGCGAATACGACCGTTAGCTTCGTGACCTTGCCGCCGTTGGGCGGCTGGAGGACGTGCGCATTCGTCACGATATCGCCGGCAGAGTCGATGACGAAGCCTGAGCCGGAGGCCTCGCCACGGTAGGGCTGAACGATGCCTGGGCCCTGACCGCCGAAGAACTGTTGAAAGAAGGGATCGGCCGGGATGACTTGCTGTCCGTTCACCTGTTCGGTGATCGCTACCACGGAAGACTTCGTCCGCTTGACCGCGCTGACGATGCGATCTTGGTCGCTGACGCCGCTCAGCGGGACCGCGGCCACCGCGGGCGGGGTCCGATCGGGGCCCGTCGCGCCGCCGAAGTGGCTGCTAGCGTAGAGCATCATCAGGAAACTCCCGACGACGGCTCCCACCAACCCGATTATGATCGTGGGTAATATACGATTCTTCACCATCTTAAACTCATTCCGTCTCCGTAAGTGGTTCTCTGCAACCCATCTACCCGGCTAACGAAAAAAAGTCGCACTTTGTCGTCGAATGCGCTAAGCGAGCGAGCCTAGAACCGCAGGAATTCCTCGCAGCGAGCCACGGCGGTCGCGACGTCGGGCGTTCCGCGCGCCGGGGACGGCTCCTCGGGCCAGAGCGCGCCGGGCAGCCTCCGGAGGAGAGCCGCGCGGACGCACTCCAGGCGCTCGTCGTGAAGCTGGAGCAGGCGCATCTGGATGAGCAGGCGCGCCCGGCGCAGCGCGCGGCGTGAGAAGAGCGCATCCGGCGACGTCGCGCCGGCCGGAGGGCTCGCGGCCGGGCGGATCGGCGCAGCGGACGGCCCCGCTCCCGCGGCGGTCGCGAGCAGAAGCAAGAGCAGAGTGAGGATTTTCATCATGGCAACCTCCGCGACGCAATTCACGCGGTGGCGCGGGTGAGCAAGGTTGAGGGGCCAAAAGCACCGGGTGATGAGCTACGACGCCTTAACCGTCCCTCCGCCCCCGTCCCAAGCCTACGTCCGGATCGTACCGCTCGGCGGCTGCGGCGAGATCGGGCGAAACATGACCGTGATCGAAACCAACCAAGATCTCGTGGTCGTCGACTGCGGCCTGATGTTCCCCGACGACGAGATGTTCGGTGTCGACATCGTCATCAACGACTTCACCTACGTGCGCGAGCGCGCCGACAAGCTTCGCGCGCTGCTGGTGACGCACGGCCACGAGGATCACATCGGCGGGATACCCTACTTCGCGAAGGAGTTTCCGAAGGTGCCGATCGTCGGCACGCCGCTCACGATCGCGCTCATCAAGGCGAAGTCGCGCGAGCAGCACTTGAGCGAGGCGCAATTCACGCACGTCCAGCCGGGGAGCCGCGTGCGCTACGGCGAGATCGAGGCCGAGTTCATCCACGTCAATCACTCGGTCGCGGGCGCGTGCGCGCTAGCGCTGAGGACTCCGGTCGGGACGATTTTCCACACCGGCGACTTCAAGTTCGATCAGACGCCCGTCGACGGCAAGCCCGCGGACTTCGCGAGAATCGCGCGGATCGGCGACGAGGGCGTGTTGTGCATGCTCTCCGATTCCACCAACGCCGAGCGTCCGGGCCACACGCTCTCGGAGCGGATCGTCGGCGAGGCATTCACGTCGATCTTTTCGCACGCGAAAGGGCGAATCGTCGTCGCGTCGTTCGCGTCGAACGTGCCGCGCATCCAGCAGACCGTCGATCATGCGGTGCAATTCAACCGCAAGATCGCGTTCTTGGGGCGGTCGATGCGCAATGTGGTTCACTTTGCGGGCGAACTGGGTCACCTGCGAATTCCCGGCGATACGGCGATCCGGATCGAGGAGATAGACGCGTACCCGCCGGACCGCATCGTCGTGATGACGACCGGATCGCAAGGCGAGCCCATGAGCGGCCTTTCGCGGATGTCGGTGCGCGACCACAAGAGTTTCCAAATCGTCCCCGGCGACACGGTGGTCATCAGCGCGACGCCGATTCCCGGTAACGAGAAGAGCGTTCACAAAACGATTAACAATCTCTGCAAGCTCGGCGCAATCGTGATCCACGGAACCGACGGGCGGTCGCACGTGTCCGGGCACGCGTCGCAAGAAGAGCTGCTGCTGATGCTCAACCTCGTGCGGCCGGAGTTTCTCGTGCCGGTTCACGGCGAATACCGGATGCTCGACGCACACAAACAGCTCGCCGTGCGCACGGGAGTGGAGGCCGAGAACGTCTTCGTCTCGGAGAACGGCGACGTGCTCGAGTTCACGCTCGAGTACGGCGACAAGATCGGGAAGACGTACGGCGGCCACGTCTTCGTCGACGGCTCGGGGATCGGCGACGTGGGCGAGGCGGTGCTCCGCGATCGCAAAGCGCTGTCGAACGACGGCATTATGATGGTCGTCGTGGCGATCGACAGCGAGGAGGCTCGCGTGATCGCCGGCCCCGACCTCATCTCGCGCGGTGTCTTCTACCTCCCCGAGGCCGACGGCGTGCTGGACGAACTGCGAGCGGAGGTGCGCGCGACGATCGAAGGGATCTCCGTCGACGCGATGCGCGACGTCAATAGCGTGAAAGAACATATCCGCGACGTGTTGGCGCGCGCAATCCATACGCGCACCAAACGCCGCCCGGTGGTCATTCCGGTGGTGATGGAAGTCTGAGCCGAAGCAGTACCGCGTCCGTAAACTCGGTCGTCGTAGCGGAGCCGCCGAGGTCCGCGGTAGCGACGCCGGCCGCGACGGCGCCGAGCGCTGCGTCGTAAATCGCGCGCGACGCGCCCGGCGCCCGGGCGTCGTCGAGGTATGAAAGCGCGGCGGCCGCGGCGAGGATCATCGCCAGCGGGTTCGCGACGTTCTTGCCGTGCAGGCGGGGCGCGGTGCCGTGCGGGGCTTCCGCCATCACCGTTGAGGGGCGAAGGTTTTGAACCTCTCCCGAGCTCGTCGAAGGAAAGGCCAGGACGACGGATTCCGCGCCGGCGATCGATCCGAAGAGCTGCATCACCAGGTCGGAGAGACAGTCGCCGTCGCGATTGAGTGCGGGGATCACGAGCGGAGCATCGCCCGCGGTCGAGAGAAGCAGCGCGTACGTGGCGTCGATGAGCTGCGGATCGTAAGAAACACCGGGGTGCCGCGCCGCCGCGGCATCCATCTCCTCTTTGAGCATGCCTTCGTAGATCGGGCTTACCGTGAACTTCGGACCACCGAAACAGTGGCGCCGGTCTTCTCGGCGTGCACGAACGCAAACTCCGCGACGTACCGGCAGACCCGCCGCTCGATCGTCTCGGTTCGGCAGGCCACCTCATCGGAGCCCGTGCCGCTGCGCCACTCGGTCGCGCCGTACGCGCCGCCGACGGCCATGCGAACGACGGAGATCGGAGCGTGAATTCCGCCGACGGGGAGTACGCGCGGCAGCTTGCGCCCCGTGCGAAGGATGACGCTCGCGCACATCGCTTCGCGAAGGATTCGGTTGGGCGAGCCCACGTCGTTCGGATCCTCGGGAGTGATCGTCGCGGCTTTGAGCCCGACGCCCCGCCGGTTGAGCGCCTCGGCGGCGTCGAACACGATCCGGTTATCCGTCGCGCGGCGATTCTCCAGCGAGAGATCGTAGCGTTCGAACTCGAGTGCAAGGCCGATTGCCTCGGAATCGAGCACGCGCAACGCTTCGAGCAATAACTCTTGTCCGGTCTGATCGCCCTCGAGGACGACGAGCGTTGGCTTTGTCAAGATGAACTCCCGCTATGACGAAGAACAAACAGTTTCCATGGCACGCACTCGCCGGCGGGCGTATGCGAGGACCCGGCTCAATCTCGAGATTCTCGGAATTGCCGCGGTCGCACTCGCCGTCTTCTGCGGCATTGCCCTAGCGGTTCCACATCACTCCGGCGCCATCGGCGCCTGGACCGCTGCGGAGCTGCGCCGACTCTTTGGAGGTGCGGCGCCGCTTTTCCCGGTGCTCGTCGTGCTCGCCGGTGCGATTGTTTTTCTCGAGATCAACGTCCCGCGAATGATCGCCGGCCTCGGAACCAGCGCGCTTGCGTACTTCTTGCTCGTGACGGCGATGTTCGGCGCCGGCGGCCCCAAGCGCGGCGGAATCGTCGGAGCGAATATTTTCTGGGCGCTGCACGCTCTCGTCGGCACCGTGGGTGCGTGGATTCTGCTGTTTGTTGCTCTGCTCTCGCTGACGCTCTGGCTGACCAACGCGAGCCTGAAACAGGTCATCGGCCGAGTCATCGTGTTCTTCGGCGGCCTTCGACCACCGCCGGTTCCGAAGCTGCCGAAGCTGGGCCTGCCGCGCGGCCACGAAACGCTGCGCGAAGCATTTGCCTTGCCGTTGCGGACGACGGCGCCCGTGCCGGCCTTCGAAGAGCCGGATCGCAGCGTCATCCTAACCGAGCCCCTCGAAACGAGGCCCCCGGCTCCGCCCGTCATCGTCAGCGTGACGAGCGTGACGAAACCGCCCCCGCCGTCTTTCGATTCGGCTCCGGGCGATGCCGTCGTCTACCGCCTGCCCGACCTCGCGCTCTTCGACGTACCGCCGAGCCAGGTGATCGACGAAACCAACCGCGCCCACATCTTAGAAGACACGCTTGCGAGCTTCGGCGTGGGCGCGAAGGTGTCGCACATCGAGCGCGGGCCGTCGATCACGCGGTACGAGCTCAAGCCCGAGCGCGGCGTGAAGATCTCGCGCATCGCGTCGCTCGCCGACGACCTCGCGCTCGCGTTGGCGGCGACGAGCGTGCGCATCGAGGCGCCGATCCCCGGCAAATCGGCGGTCGGCATCGAGGTGCCGAATCAGACAGTCTCCGTCGTGGCGATTCGCGAGATCCTCGACGCGCTGCCGAATCGCGGCCAGGTGCCGCCGCTTTGGATGGCGCTCGGGAAAGACATCACGGGGCGGCCAGTGTTCGGCGATCTCTGCAGGATGCCGCACCTGCTCGTCGCCGGCGCGACCGGCGCGGGAAAATCCGTTTGCCTCAACATGATCATCGCATCCCTGCTCGCCTGCGCGACGCCCGATCAGGTGCAAATGCTCATGATCGATCCGAAACGCGTCGAGCTCATGGCCTACAACGGAATCCCGCACCTCATCAAAGACGTGATCGCGGATCCGCGGCTCGCCGCCGGCGCGCTCTTCGAGATGACCAAAGAGATGGAGTCGCGCTACGAGCGCTTCGCCAAGGCCGCGGTTCGCAAGATCGAGGAGTACAACGCGAAGTACCCCGACGAACGACTGCCCTATGTGGTCATCGTCATCGACGAGCTTGCCGACCTGATGCTCATCGCTCCCTCGAAGGTCGAGACCACGATCATGCGTCTGGCGCAACTCGGGCGGGCGACGGGAATCCACCTCGTGGTTGCGACGCAGCGACCGTCGGTCGACGTGATCACCGGGCTTATCAAGGCGAACGTGCCCTCGCGCATCGCCTTCGCGGTGAGTTCCCAGGCCGATTCGCGGGTGATCCTCGATATGAACGGCGCGGAGCGGCTGCTCGGCCGCGGCGACATGCTCTTTCTGCCGATCGATGCGCCGAAACCGGTGCGCGCGCAGGGAGCGCTGATCACGAACGCCGAGGTGAGCCGGCTCGTGGAGTTTTGGGCGCGTCAGTCGCGGCCCGACAACCTGCTCGACGTCGACGTCGTTCCGCTCGGCGACGAGGAGCCGCGCCGCGATACGGACCCGCTCTGTTACGAGGCCGCCAAGTTCATCATCGAGGCGAACTACGCGTCGACCGCCGCGCTGCAATCGCAGTTTTCGATCGGCCATCCGCGAGCCGTCCGTTTGATGAAGCAACTGGAAGAGTTCAAGGTCGTGGGACAGCACGAGGGGACGAAGCCGCGGAAGATTCTCGTCGGCCTGCCCGAGCTGGAGATCATGGCCCCGCGGCTCGGCCGCGACCAAAACGCCCAACAAGACCTTTTCACCAATGCGGATTAAAGCGGCGCTCGTCGCGGTCCTGACGTTCGGCGTTTTCGTCGCACTGGGCATCGTTGTGTCGCGCCAGGGCGAGTCCGCAGCCCTGCTCGGACTGGAGCGATCGCTCGTCGATCACGGGACGCTGGTGGCGTGGTGGCTCACCTGGGCGTGCTATCCGAAGCTCTTGGTCCCGCTGGCCGTCGTTCTGTTAATCCTCGCCTGGCGCTTTCCGGGATGGCGGGGGCGCATCGTGTTTAGCATCATCATGCTGCTGCTCTGCTGGCAGGGCGCCGATCTCTTCCAGCATCTCTTCGCGCGCCCGCGGCGGCTCGATTGGGTCGTCAAACACGAGACGTCGTTTTCGTATCCCAGCTCGCACGCTACGATCGCCACCGGCTTCTACGCGCTCTGGGCGTTCATGCTATATAAGTCGGAAGCGCCGCGCTCGACGCGCGCGGTTGCCGGTTCCCTGCTCGTAATCTTGGCGATCGCCATCTGCTGGAGCCGGCTCGCGCTCGGCGCCCATTTCGTAACCGACCTGCTCGGCGGCGCTTTGCTCGGCCTCGCGCTCGTGTCGGCCGGGCTGGCCGTGGTTCCCGGGGTATTGGGCGGTGCCGTTGCGGGGCGTCCATCCGGTACGGCAGAATAGAGCAGCTCATGGCCTTTGCCGATCCGGTGCTCGCGAAGATCGAGCGGAAGCTCGATAACGCCGTTCCACTCTCGATGGAAGACGGGCTGCATCTCTACCGTACGCACGACGTTCACGGGCTGGGGCGCCTTGCGCGCAGGGAGAAGGAGCGCAAGAGCGGCGATAAGGTCTTTTACGTTCTGAACCGTTACATCAACTCGACAAACGTCTGCTTCGCCGCATGCACGTTCTGCTCGTTCGCCGCAGACGAGTTCAAAGAGCCGGAGCGCATCTTCCGCATGACGCCCGACCAGGTGTTCGCCAAGGCGACCGAGACCGGAACCAACTTCAACCAGATCCACATCGTGGGCGGCCACGATCCGCGCCAGCTTTCACTCGACTACTGGCTGCCGCTCATGCGCCGCTTCAAGGCGGCAATGCCGCACGTGCAGCTCTCGCTCTTCACGGCCGCCGAGATCGAATACATGGCGAAACGGCACCGGCTTTCGTTCCCCGCGATCGTCGGCGCGTTGAAGGAGGCCGGGCTCGACAACGTCAACGGCGGCGCGGCGGAGATCTTTGCCGACGAAACGCGCTCGAAGATTTGCCCGAACAAGGTTTCGGCGCCGAACTGGCTCGCGATCCACGAGGAGCTGCATCGCCAGGGCATCGCGAGCAACGCCACGATGCTCTACGGCCACATCGAATCGCTCGAAGACCGCGTCGACCACCTGATCCGCCTGCGCGAATCGCAGGAGCGCTCGCCCGGATACAACGCGTTCATCCCGCTGGCATTCCATCCCGACGGAAACGAACTGTCGTATTGCGGCTGGACCACCGGGCTCGACGACATCCGCACCTTTGCGGTCGCGCGTTTGATGCTGCAGAACTTCGATCACATCAAAGCTTACTGGATGATCCAAGGCCTGAAAGTCTGCCAAGTCGCGCTTCATTTCGGCGCCGACGACATGGACGGGACGCACGGCTCGACCGACGAGGAGATGATCTACCACGCGGCCGGCACGAGTTCCGGGCAATACGTGGACGATCGCGAGTTCCGGCGCTTGATCGAGGAAGCCGGTTACGTGCCGGTGCGCCGCAACTCGACCTACGACGAATTCGCCTGGGACTGGTCGCCGCCGGAGCTCGTGCCGGCATGAAGCTTCGCTGCGGCAGAATAAAATACACGAACGATCTGCCGATTTACGCAGCCTTCGATGCGGGCGTAATCGAATATCCGGGCTCGTTGCACGCCGACACCCCGGCGCGTCTGAACGCGATGCTGCTCGGAGGCGACCTCGACATGAGCCCGATCAGCGCGTTCACGTGGGCGGCGAACTCGCGCGAGCTGGTGCTGTTGCCGGATCTCTGCATCGGGGCGCGCGATGAAGTCGTCTCCGTCGTGCTGGTCTCGCCGGCGGCGCCGAACGCGCTCGATCGCAGGCCGATCTTCGTAACCCAAGAGTCGGCCAGCGGTCGCAACTTGCTCCGCGTCATCCTCGAGCGGCGCTACGGCATCCGGCCGTCGTACGTCGACGAGACTCGTCCGTTCGAGCGAGCCCTCTCGGGCGAGCCGACGCTGCTGATCGGCGACTCTGCGATCGATGCGATCGAACGGTTTCCAGCCGGTGTCGTCTACGATTTGGGAAGGCTCTGGCACGAATGGACGGGTCAGCAGACGGTCTTCGCCGTCTGGGCCGCGCGCCGCGACGTCTACGAGCGCGAGCCGTCCGCCGTGGACGCCTGCATGCATGCGCTCACCGACGCCTACACCTGGTCGCGGGCGCACGGCGCGCAGGTCGTCGCGCTCGCGCAGCAGGCGATACCGCGGCATGCCGGCTTCTATCACACCTACTACGGCAAGCTCAACTTCACGCTGCACGTCGCCGCGCGCAACGGGCTCGCGGCGTACTGCCGCGAGCTGGTCGCGATCGGCGCGATCCCCGAACTCCCCACCTTTTCGGAGGCTGCCGGTGCCCTCGCTAGCTAGTCTGCTCGATCGCGCGGCCTCCGGCGGGCGTCTCTCCTTCGAGGAGGGTCTGCTGCTCTACAACGAGGCCGACATTCACGAGCTCGGCGCGGCGGCGCACGCGCGCCGCGTGGCCATGCACCCGGCCGACGTCGTGACCTATGTGATCGACACCACGATCAACTACACGAACGTCTGCAACGTGCACTGCAGCTTCTGCGCGTTCTTCCGCCCCGAGCAGCATAAGGAAGGCTACACGATGTCGCACGACGTCGTGCTCGAACGCGTCAAATACGCCGTGGATCAAGGTGCGACGCAGATCATGATCCAGGGCGGCGTCAATCCGGAGCTGGGCATCGATTGGTTCGAACGGCTCTTCGAGCGCGTGCGGCGCGAGTATCCGCAGGCCGATCTGCATTCGCTGTCGGTGTCGGAGATCGTCGGCCTTGCGCACGTGGAGGGCATCTCGATACGCGACGTGCTGGCGCGCCTGAAGAATGCCGGCATGAAATCGCTGCCCGGGGCGGGCGCGGAGATTCTGGTGGAGCGCGTGCGCAAGCGCATCTCGGCGCGCAAGGTCAAGCCCCACGAGTGGCTCGGCGTGATGCGCGAGGCGCAGCTCCTCGGTCTGCCTACGACCGCGACGATGATGTTCGGCTCGATCGAGACCGCGGCCGAGCGCATCGAGCACCTGCACGTGCTGCGCGAACTGCAAGACGAGACCGGCGGCTTTACGGCGTTCATCCCGTGGTACTACGTTCCGTTCAAGACGCCGCTGCGGGGCAGGGAGGCGACGGGCCTCGAGTACCTGCGGGTTCTCGCGATATCGCGGCTCTATCTCGACAACTTCGCGCACCTGCAAGCCTCGTGGCTGACGCCGGGTCTGAAGATGGGACAGCTCGCGCTCTTCTACGGCTGCGACGACATGGGCGGCACGATCATCGAAGAACAGGTCGTCCACGACGCGGGCAGCACCAACGAAGCGACGCGCCGCGATCTCGAGCACCTCATCGTGAGCGCCGGCTTCAAGCCGGTCGTCCGCGACACGTACTGGAACCTCCGCCCCGAAATGGCGCTCGCCACCGCGGGGTAGTTACCAGGCATTGTCATCCTGAGCGGAGTCGAAGGACGGAGCTACGTTGGCGGCAGACTCACCGTCATATTGGGGCCGACCGAAGATATGAATCCCTTCGTCGGGCGCCCGCCTTGCGGGTACTTGTAGAACGCCATTCTTCCGTAGGTAAGTGGGAATAGTAGAGACTTCCCTTGGATCGAGAACTGGGCGGCGTAGCGATTGCTGATGCCCTTCGGGCGTAGCTTGCCGGCAATGGAAGCCTGACTCCCCGAAACGGCGATGCGATACATGTCCCGCTTCTGCGAGTTTTCGACCGCCAGGTATTGACCGTCCCATTGCAGACCGCCGGCACCGTGGTCCTTGTTGTTGAGTTCTTCGATCGGCAGGCCGACTAGCGTATCGCCGCCTTTCGGAAGCTCGGCTAGTTGGAAGCTCGACTTTGCGCCGTAACCGTCGACGTACAAGTTCCCGGTCGAATCGTAGCCGCAAAACTCGTAATCAACCATGTTCGTCGCGGTGTAGGCGGTCGGCACCGTGAAACTTCCGGGCGGAAAGATCAGCACGTTGGCGTGGGAGCTGTCGTTAGCCACCGCGAGACTCCCGGTCGTCGGATCCACCGCGCAACTGTTCGGGTACTGCCCACTATCGTCGATGACGTTGATCGGCAGCGTGCCTCCTCGCGCATACTCGTAAACGACTGCGGCGCCGGCATCTACGGAGCCGGCATCGGTTACGTAGACGTTGCCCTGGGAATCGGAGCACACCCCGTGAGGCTCGCTAAAGCCTTGCAATAAGCCTACTTGCTGGCCGGAGTAGGTGTAGATGAAAACGTCGCTGCCGTCGGGCGTGTAGATCAGCGGCTGCTGCTTCGCTGCCGGCGATATCCAAGATCCGGCGCCTCGAAACGCACGCGCGTCCTGTCGAGCGTTCGTTTGCGGCGCGGCGCCGGCGCCCTGGCAGCCCGCGATAAATATCGCTACGATGCACATCCCAAGATACCGCAGACTGGTCATCGGTGCGCTCCTTCCGGCGGGCTCAACGCCAGGGCGTAAATGTCGTAGTCGCCGGGCTTGAACGAGCGGCCGTACTGTCCGCTTTGCGGGTACTTCCAAAATCCAATCTTCGTCAAACTGTCACGATTGCTCGCGAAGGGGACGACGGCCTTGTTGTCCGTAAGCACGAAATCGTAGCCCACTTCGAAGATCAGGCCTTTGAAACGCATCGTTCCGGCGACGCTGCCGGACGAGCCGGAGATCGAGATGCGATAGAGCGCCTTCGACGCTGCATCGATCATCGCCAGATTCGTGCCGTCCCACTGGAGGCCGTCGCCGCTGACGCTCAGGGATATTGCCGTCAAAGATGCGTTTCCCGGCCGCAGTTCCGCGAGTTGTGTGCCGTTCGCGAAGAGATCGCCTTCGTCGTCGTAGGCGCACCACGAAAACAAATTGACGCCGGGCGCCGCGTAGTAGGCGGGTTTGCCGGTCGCGCCGGTGTAGATTGCCACGTTGCCGCCCGATCCGTCCATCGCGTCGGTATTCGCGACGGCGAGATTACCCGTCACCTGATCGACCGCGCAGCCGCGTGGATGATAGCCGAAGTCGGGAAGTCGTGCGATCGGCGTCGTCCCGCCGTGCGCGTACTCGATGACCTCCTGCGTGTAATACGCGGTGACGAAGACGTTCCCGCCGCTGTCCGCGCAGACGCCGATGGGATACTCGACGCCCGAAAGCGTGCCAACCAACTTCCCGCTGGGGTACGACAGCACGTTCACGCCGCCGAAATCGCTCGTCACGTAGAGGAGCGTGTCGCCCGACGCTTCCGGTAACATCCAGGATCGCTCGCTCGGGCGGTCGGCCGGTGCTACCGAGCTCGCCGGCGAGCTCGGTGACGCTGCGCAGCTCGCTAGCGCGGAGGCCGCAACGCAAATACTTAACACGCTAATGGTAAGACGCCAACGCTCCATCGGTTCTAACTCCTTACTCCGAAGTGCATCGTATTCTCGGCGACGCGGCCGCTTCCATGCGCGCGTCGCCCTTCGACGTAGTGTGGCCCTAGCCCAAGATCGTCGCGGCGCCCAAAACTTCGTCGGTTGCCGGATCGAGCAGTGCCACCAGCTGACCCGGCGCGACCGCGCGCTGCGGCTCGTCGAATCGAAGGCGCAGCGAGCCGTCGTCGCCCACGGTTGCGACTGCGCTCGCGGGCGCGGCTCGATAGCGAATCATCGCGCGCACGGGTGTTTCGCCGCTAAAGCGCTCCGGCCGAATGAGGTTGAGCTCGTCGGCGCGCAGCTCGTTCGAAAGCAGCTCGTCTTCGCGCCCGACGACGAGCGTGTTCGTCGCGGCGTCGATGCGAGTGACGTAAAGCGGCCCGCTCGCGCTCGCGGGTAAGCGCGCACGCTGGCCGACGGTGTAGTTCGCGATTCCCGCGTGCTCGCCGACGCGCTCGCCGGTCGTCTCCATTACCGCGCCGGGCGCATTGATGTGAGGCTGCAGGCGCGCGAGCACGGCGCGGTAGTCGCCGCCCTCGACGAAGCAGATATCTTGCGACTCCGTCTTATCGTGAATCGGCAGTCCGAGCCGGCGCGCGTGCGAGCGGGTCGCCGCTTTGTCGAGCTCGCCGAGCGGAAGGAGGAGGTGCGCGAGCTGCGCCGGCGTCAACTGGGCGAGCGCATACGCCTGATCCTTCGCGTGCGCGTTGCGGAACAGATGCGCCCCGTCCTCGCGGCGTTCGACGCGCGCGTAGTGGCCGGTCGCGACGAACCGAGCGCCGAGCGAATCGGCGTATCGAGCCAGGGTTCCGAGTTTCACGAAGTTGTTGCACGACACGCACGGGTTTGGTGTTCGGCCGCCGGCGTAGTCGTTGACAAAGCGCTCGATGACGCTGCGCCGAAAGACCTCTTCGAAGTCGAGGACATAATGCGGAATTCCAAGCACCGACGCGCTCGCTCGCGCGTCGTCGAAATCGTCGATGCCGCAGCAGCTCTTTGCGTGCGCGGGCCGCGACGGCGCATACATCTTCATCGTGATGCCGACGACATCGTAACCTTCTTCGAGCAAGAGGCCGGCGGCGACCGCGGAATCGACGCCCCCGCTCATCGCCGCAATCACGCGTTCCTTAGCCATTTGACTGCGAACAGGATAACATTAAGGCGGGGCTAACTGAAACCCCACATGTCAGGAGCGTCCGACGCGCTGGGTCCGCGGATTCGGGCGGCCCGCGAGGCTCGAGGCCTCTCGCTTTCAGACGTCGCCCAGCAGATTCGGATTCGTTCGGTCTATCTGGCGGCGATCGAGGACGAGAGTTGGAGCACGATCGGCGCCCCCGTCTATATCCGCGGCTTCCTTCGGACGTACGCACGCTTCCTCGGAATCGATCCGGAAGAAGCGGTTGCGGCGTTCAATAGGACTCAGCCCCCGCCCCCGCAGACCCTGCCCGGGCGTGAGGCCGCCGGCGCAGAAGCGCCCCAGGCGCGGCGCGGTTCGGCGCTGATTTGGCTCGCCGCCGCGGTGGCCGTGATCCTGATTGCCTTCGTTACTTATAACGAGCTGACGCTGCGCCGAGCGGCGACCGCTCCCAGCGTGGCGGCGACCGTAGCCCCGGCACCCTCCGGCGCGCCGGCGGCGACCCCGAGCGCGGTCGCCGCTCGGAGCGCCGCGCCTGCGGCCGGCGCCGCTTCGAGCCTGGCCCTCGTGCTCTCCGCCCCGTCGTGGCTCAGGGTCACCGTTGACGGCAGTGTTAGCATGGAGGGTACGTTCCCGGCGGGCACGTCCAAGACGTTCCACGGGAAAACCGCACAGGTGCGCATCGGCAACGCCGGCGGCGTCGAGATCTACGTCGACGGCAAGGACGTTGGAAAGCTCGGGAAACCGGGCGACGTCGTTGAGCACGCCTTTACGCTTTGAGAGGAGCATCGTAAAGATCCGTGGCGAGCGAGTCGTCGTTCGACGTCGTTTCGCGCGTCGATGGGCAAGAGCTCGATAACGCGCTCAACCAGACGCGCAGGGAAATCGAAAACCGCTTCGATTTCAAGCATACCAAGACCAGCATCGAGTTCGACGGAAAGAAGATCACGTTGATCTCCGATGACGAGTTGAAGATGCGAAACGTCGTCGACATCCTTCAATCCAAAGCAGTGCGCCGAGGCATCGATATCAAGGCGTTCGATTTCGGAGCGGTCGAGCCGGCCGGCGGCAGCACCGTCCGTCAAGCCGTCACGCTGCGCAGCGGCATTCCTAAGGATCAGAGCAAGGCGCTGCTCGCGCACGTTAAGTCGCTCGGCCTCAAGGTTAACGCGCAATACCAGGACGAGCAGATTAGAATTTCGGGAAAAAATAAGGACGACTTGCAGAAGGTCATCACCTCGCTGCGCTCCCTGGAGTTCGAGCTGCCGCTGCAGTTCGTGAACTACCGCTAGCGAGCCGGGATGCGAAGCGTTGCGTTCGTGAGCCTGGGCTGCGCCAAGAACTTGGTCGACACCGAAGTGATGATCGCCAAGCTCGGCGCCGCCGGCTGGCAGCTGGAATCGCAGGCTCTCAACGCGGACACCGTGGTGATCAATACGTGCGCCTTCATCGATCCGGCGAAGGAGGAATCGACGCACGTCATCCTCGAGCACGCCGCGCGCAAGCGCCCCGGACAACAGCTCATCGTCGCGGGCTGCCTCGCCCAACGGTACGGCGCTCAGCTTCAGAGCCTGATTCCGGAGATCGACGGCGTCGTCGGCACCGGCGCGTACGCGGGCATCGCGGATATGTTGGAGGAGGTCGAGGCCGGCCGGCGCCCGGTGCGCCTCGAGCTCGAGCCGGAGCCCGAGCACGATTTCTTGCCGCGGCTCGTGACGACGCCGCGTGCGACCGCGTATCTCAAGATCGCCGAGGGGTGCGACCACCCGTGCACGTTCTGCATCATCCCTGCGCTGCGCGGCCGGTTCCGCAGCCGCAGCGCAGAATCGATTTGCGCGGAGGCGCGCGCGCTCGTTGGAGGCGGAGCCAAAGAGCTGATCTTGATCGCGCAAGACACGTCGATGTGGGGCCGGGATCGGGGCGTTCGCCGCGGCGGCCTCGCCGAGCTGCTCGAACGCCTGCACGAGATCGACGGCTTGGAGTGGATTCGGCTGCTCTACCTCTACCCCGCGACCGTCGATCGTGAACTCATCGATGCGATCGCGCGCCTTCCCAAGGTCTGCAAGTACATGGACATGCCGCTGCAGCACGCGCACCCCGAGGTGCTGCGGGCAATGCGGCGCCCGAGCAACGGCGAGCGCTATCTCGAACTGATCGAGGAGTTTCGCGCCAAGGTCCCGGGCATCACGATGCGCTCGACGTTCATCGTTGGATTTCCCGGCGAGAACGAAGAGCACGTCGACTATCTCGAGGAATGGATCGCGCGTGCGGAACTCGATCGCGTCGGCTTCTTCGAATACAGTTCAGAGGAAGGGACCCCGGCGGCCGCGCTTCCCGGCCGCGTCGCCGTTCGGCGGCGGCGGGAGCGGCTGATTCGCTTGCGTGAGGCGCAACGGCTCGCTTCCGAGCGTGCTCGCGGCAAGCGCTGCAGCACGACGGTGCGCGTGCTCGTCGAGGAGGCGCGACGGTTGCGCGAACGCGACCCGCTTCGGCGGCAGCTCGGCGCGGCGAGAGCATGGTTTGGACGCTCGGAGGGTGAAGCGCCCGCTGTCGACGGCGGCATCTATTTTACCGGCGGCGGCCACGTCGGCGAGTTCGCCGACGTGCGCCTTGAAGGTCATGGTGCGTTCGATTTCTTCGGACGGGCCATCGAACCGGAGCAACGCGCAGTTTGAGTAGCTTGACGAAACGAATCCTGACGATCGTCGCACTGGTTGTGCTCGGCGCCGGAGCGGCGTTCGGCGGCTACCTGGTCGTCGAGCATCGAAGCCCCAGCAGTGCAATGGCCCAGATTACCCAGGTCTTCATTCCCAGCCCGCAGCACGTCTTCGACCGGTCGAACCTGCTCGTGCTAGTCGAGGGGCTCGACTACGATTATACCGCCAAGGACGAAGAGTATTCGACAAACTCGCGCAGCGACGTCATCTGGGCCGTCAATCTCGACTTCGCGAACAAACGGATCTATCAACTCTCGATTCCGCGCGACATGATCGCCACGATGCCCAACGGCACGCGGGCGAAGATCAACCAGGCGCAGTCGGACGGCGGCGTCAAGGAGGCGAAGAGCGTCATCGCGAGCTTCCTCGGGATCCCCGGATTCGACCGCTACATCATCCTGCGGATCGACGCGACCAAGGAGTTCATTGCGGCGCTCGGCGGGGTCGACGTCGACGTGAAGTCGTCCGATTGCCTCCGCTACAAGACCGGCTGCACCGGGGAGACGCTCGACTACATCGACACATGGGGCCACCTGAACATCCATTTAAAGGAAGGCATCCAGCATCTCAGCGGCGACCAAGCGGTGGCGTACATGCGGTTTCGGCACGACTGGTGCAGCGATCCGTGCCGCATCATGCGTCAGCAGCAGGTCCTGCGCGCGGTCGTCGATCGGATCAAGGGAGATCGCATCAACACCTTCCTGCACCTCGGCGACCTGCTCGCCGTCTTTAAGAAGTACGTGCAGACCGATTTCACCGATTCCGAACTTCTATCGCTGGCGACCTACTTTCAAGGAATCGGGCCTGCGGCGGTCGTGAGCAACCAGGTTCCGTATACCGACGACATCAACTTGCCCGGCTACGGCGATTCGCTCGTTCCGGACACGTCGGCGCGCTCGCGACTGGTCGCGCAGATGCTGCTGGCGCCGCCGTCGGCAGCGCCTTCGCCCGACGCGTTGGCGCTCGCGGCGATTCCACCGGGAACGCTGCGCGTTGACGTCGAGAACGGGAGCGGCGTCTCGGGGGCCGCGCATCGCGTAGCGACGATGCTGCGGCAGGCCGGTTTCACGATCGGCGACGTCGGTGACGCCGGGCGCTCCGACTACACCGCGACGGAGATCCACGAGCACTCGAGCGTGACGTTTGCCGGCGATCGCGTGCGCGAAGCGTTACCGCTGTCCTTGCGCGAGGCGCTGGTCGTTCCCGATCTGCCGGCCGGCGCGTCGCCCGCCGCGACCGGCACGCCGAACAGCGACGTGACGGTGATCGTCGGCGGCGATATCACAAGAGGCGTTGTGCCGGTTCCGCTGGGTCATTCGTAACCGTGCGGTGTCGCCGACCGTGAAGATAGTCCTTGCGATCGTGCTGGCTAGTGGAGTGATCTACGGCGGCTGGCGCGGCCTCGTGCACAAGAGCAACCTGACGCCCGCGCTGGTCACGCCCTCGACGAACGTTCATCTCGAATTTTCGGGCGACGCGGTCGCGCGCGTGTACCGAGCGACGCACGAGCTTCCGACCGAAGATCGCTCGGGGCGGCCTCGACTGATTGCATTAACCTTTGACGACGGGCCGTACCCCATCTACACGCCGATGCTGCTCGACGTTCTGCGTGATCTGAAAGTGCCCGCGACGTTCTTTCTCATCGGCCGCGATGCCGAACAATGGCCGGAGATCACGCGGCGCATCGAGGCCGACGGCAACGAGATCGCCGATCACACCTATTCGCATCCGGACCTCGACGCGGAGAGCGCGCCGCAAGTGCGGCAAGAGATTCTGGAGGGGCGCGACGTCCTTTGGGCGCTGTCGCACGACCCGGCGGTTCGCACGTACATGCGTCCGCCGCACGGCCGCTACACCGAAAGCACGCTGCAGATCGCGCAGTCGCTCGGATACTCCGTCGTTCTTTGGACCGACGATAGCGGAGATTGGCGCACGCTGTCCGTCGCCGCGCTGCAGCGCCACCTGCTCGCGCACGCCACGGCTCCCGAGATCGTGCTCCTCCACAGCGGCAAGCTGGCTACGATCGAAGCGCTGCCCTACGTGGTCGAGCGGTTCAAGCGAGCCGGCTACCGGTTCGTGACGGTCGGCACGCTGCTCAAGCTCGTGCAGAGCGGCGAGCTCAACCATCCCCTGCGCCGCGCGGTTTAAGGGTTACCAAGGGGTGCCGCGCCAGATTATCGACACAGAGTCGAGCCGCCCGGCCTACGTGCGCCGGCGGACTCGACGGGTTATCGTCTCAGTGGTGCTCTTCTTAGCGATCGTAGCCGCCATCTGGTTCCTTGCTCACCGCGCCCTCGGCCAGGAAAGTCGGGCGCCTGGGGGAACCGCACCGCAGTGTCCTTCGGCAGAGCCAAGGATGACAGCTTTAAGGAAAGGGGTCCCGTGCGCGCGATAGGCTTTCTCGCGCTGGTCTTGACGGCGGCGATTGTCGCGTGCAGCAGCCTTGGTCAGACGAGCGGTATCGACGTCGGGCCGAACTTCCCGGCGAAGACTCTGTATGCGACCAACAGCAACCAGAACGCGATCAGCATCTACACGAACGGCACGAAGAGCGGCGCCGGCCCTACCTTTAACATCGGCGGCGGGAGCACGACGCTCAACGGCCCGCAATATTTGGCCTTCGATCGCGCGCAAAACCTCTGGGTGACCAACTTTAACCCCAGCACCAGCGCCGCCGTTTTGATCGAGTACGCGGCGCTCGCCACGGGCAACGTCATCCCGCTCACGTCGGCGAACATACCGGGGCGGCCCCGCGGGATCGCGTTCGCACCGAAGTTGACAACGCCGCTCCCCTCGACGTCGCCGAGCGCGCTGCCCGACCTCATGGTGATCGCCGACTCCGACCCGATCACGACGTATCCGAACCAAGTGCTTCTCTTTACCGCCGGCAGCACGTCGCCGTTCCAAGCGATCGCGGGACCCAAGCCGGGCCTAAAGGTACCCGGAGGAGTCGCGATCGACCCGCAGGGTCACATCTACGTCACGAGCATCCAGGGCGCGTCGGTTTCGCAGTTCGTTCTGCCGTCGCCGTCGCCGACGCCGAAGGTGACGCCGACGCCGAAGCCGACGCCCACGCCGAAGCCGACGCCCACGCCGAAGGGAACGCCGAGCCCCAGCCCGTCGCCGTCGCCGACGCCCACGCCGATCAACATCTTTCCGCGGTTCAGCATCACGGCGAAGAACCAGGTGATCGCGCCCTACGGCGTCGCGCTCGATTCTAGCGCCAACATTTATATCGCCGACCAGGGGCGCCCGAAAGCGACCTGCAAGTCGTCCGAGGGGCCCGCGATTCTCGTCTTCCCGCCCTACAACAAGAAGATTCCGTACACGAAGCCGATCCGCAAGATTCAAGGCTGCAAGACGCAGCTCAACGCTCCTACGGACGTCAAGGTCAACTCGGACGGCTTGATCTACGTTGCAGATTCTACTCAAAGCGGCAGCGGCGTGATTCTTGTCTTCCCCGCTAACGCGAACGGCGATGCCTCGCCGAGCCCCTATTACAAGTCGCCGGGCGCGGTAACGGGGATCGGCCTCGTGCCGTAACGTCCATGGCCTTTCTCAAGACGCTCATCGACGGCAACGAGCGCGACGTCGTGCGCCTGCGGCGCACCGCCAAAGCCGTCAACGAGTTCGGGCCGCAGCTGGCGGCCCTCTCCGATACCGACCTGCAGGCTAAGACCGCGGAGTTCAAGCGACGACTCGAAGAAGGAGAGTCGCTCGACGCGATGTTGGCCGAGACCTTTGCCGTGGTGCGCGAGGCCGCGACGCGAACGGTCGGCATGCGGCATTTCGACGTGCAGATCATGGGCGGCCAGGTGCTCTACGAAGGACGCATCTCCGAAATGAAGACCGGCGAAGGCAAGACGCTGGTGGCGACACTTCCGGTCTACGCGCGCGCGCTCGAGGGCCGCGGCGTGCACGTGGTCACCGTCAACGACTACCTGGCGCGCCGCGACGCCGAGTGGATGGCCCCGATCTATGAGTTCCTCGGCCTCAAGGTCGGCATCATCCAGCACGGCCTCGATTCGGCGCAGCGCCGCGAGGCCTACAACTGCGACGTGACCTACGTGACCAACAACGAGGTCGGCTTCGACTACCTGCGCGACAACATGGCGTGGCAGGTAGAAGATCTCGTGCAGCGAGAGCTCTACTTCGCGCTGATCGACGAGGTGGACTCGATTCTCATCGACGAGGCACGGACGCCGCTGATCATCAGCGGGCCGTCGCAAGAGTCGGGCGAGCTCTACGACAAGTTTGCGCAGATCCTGCCGCGGCTGAAGAAGGACGAGGACTACACCGTCGACGAGAAGGCGCACGCCGTTCCGGTCACGGAAGCCGGCGTCGCGAAAGTCGAGAAGATGCTGGGCGTCCAGAATCTCTACGAGCAGCGCAACATCGAGCTGACCCATCAGCTCAACGCCGCGCTCAAGGCCTGGAACCTGTTCCACCGCGACCAGCAGTACATCGTCAAGGACGGTGAGGTAATCATCGTCGACGAGTTCACCGGGCGGCTGATGTACGGCAGGCGCTACTCCGACGGCATCCATCAAGCGATCGAAGCCAAGGAAGGCATCAAGGTCAAAGGCGAGGATCAGACGCTCGCCACGATCACCTTCCAGAACCTCTTCCGGCTCTACGAGCACCTCGCCGGCATGACCGGAACAGCGAAGACCGAGGAGCGCGAGTTTCGCGACATCTACGGCCTCGACGTGGTGGTCGTGCCGACGAACATGCCGATGGTTCGTAAAGACAACACCGACATCGTCTACAAGTCGGAGAAGGCTAAGTTCGACGCGGTCGTCGACGAGATCATCGCCGAGCATCAGAAGGGGCGGCCGGTGCTGGTTGGCACGCGCTCCATCGAGAAGAGCGAGCTCTTGGCGGCGATGCTGCGGCGCAAGGGCGTCGAGTGCAACGTGCTCAACGCGAAGTATCACGAGCAAGAGGCCGAGATCATCAAGGACGCCGGGCAGGAAGGCCAGGTGACGATCGCCACCAACATGGCCGGCCGCGGCACCGATATCAAGCTGGGCGAGGGCGTCGCCAAGAACGGCGGGCTCCACATCATCGGCACCGAACGGCACGAGTCGCGGCGCATCGACAACCAGCTGCGCGGACGCTCCGGCCGTCAAGGCGATCCGGGCTCGTCGCGCTTCTACGTGTCGCTCGAGGACGAGGTGATGCGGCTCTTCGGCGGCGACCGGATGACCAACATCATGGAGCGCGTCGGTTTCACCGACGAGCAGCCGATCGAATCGGGGTTGGTCACGAAGTCGATTCAGCGCGCGCAGGGCAAGGTCGAGAATCACAACTACGAGATCCGCAAGCACGTTCTCGAGTACGACGACGTGATGAACAAGCAGCGCTC
Source organism: Vulcanimicrobiota bacterium (assembly GCA_963745145.1). Lineage (GTDB taxonomy): Bacteria > Vulcanimicrobiota > Vulcanimicrobiia > Vulcanimicrobiales > Vulcanimicrobiaceae > Cybelea. Next base: position 208,767 of record CAVUWE010000001.1, read on the forward strand.
CGTGATCTACAGCGATCGACGGTCGACGCTGGAGGCGACGTTCGATTCGCGGACGTTCATGACGCAGACGCTCGCGGGGAAGGTCGATGAGGCGGTCGAGGAAAACGCGCCGGAGAACGCGCACCCGAGCGAGTGGGATCTCGAGGAAATGATCAACGCGCTCGAGCTGGTCTTCCCGGTCAAACGAGAGGTTTCGGTCAGCGATCTCGCCGGCAAGGATCGCGAGGAAATCCGGCGGCTGCTCCAAGATAAAGCGCGCGCGGCATATGAGAACAAAGAGAAGGAAGTAACGCCGGAGATCCTGCGCGTGGTCGAGCAGCGCTATCTCTTGCTGCCGATTATCGATCGCCAGTGGGTGGATCACCTCTACGTGATGGACCACCTCAAAACGGGCATCGGCTTACGCGGTTACGGCCAAAAAGACCCGCGCGTGGAGTATGAGAAGGAAGCGTTCGAGATCTTCGAATCGCTGAAGAACAACATCGCCGACGAGGCGATCAAGGGCGTTTTCCGCGTAGTAATCGAGCACGGGCCGCCACAGTCGCAGATGATTCCGCACGGCGCGCCGCAGTTCGAGCAGATTCCGTCGGGCGAGCTGGTTCCCCAGCCCGTGACGAGCGCCGGCAACGCGCTGCCGCCGCAACAGGTGGAACAGCTGCTCGGCCCGATGCCGGGCGCCGGCCGTCGCGTGCAACAATTCCACACGAACAAGGAAGAAGAACCGGCGAAGCCGGTCCAACGCGAACAGCCGAAGGTCGGCCGAAACGAGCTCTGCCCCTGCGGCAGCGGACGCAAGTACAAGAAGTGCCACGGCACGGCGGCGTAGCGGGATAGATACCGTATTACGCGTCAAGCGTAATTCGCATCAAAAGCGACGCCCGATCGAAGAATCCCGAAGGCCAGGACCAAGAGTTAACGCATGACCGCTCCGATGACGAATCGCTTGTGCTTTCCAGCGGCCAGCAGTCGCTCCGCGAAAGTGCGAAGAATCGGATTGAAGCGAAGGGCCACCATCGCCGGCATGTAAAGCGCCTTGCGAACGCGAGCATTGCCGGTCTTGCAGAGGCGGGTGCGCCCGTGAATGGATGCTCCCGAACGACGCTCGCGGGGCGATAGTCCAGCGAATGCGGCGACAGCTTTGGCGGACTGGAACCGATCGAGATGCGGGATCTCCGAGAGAATGGTTCCCGCTGTCGTCTCACCGATGCCGGGAATCGACGTCAGCAGGTCGCGCCGGCGCTTGAGATCAGGATGGTCGTCGAAGTGCTGGCGAATCTTGCGTTCGACCTGCGCGATCTGCTCATCCAGAGTGGCGATAACCTCGCGAATGGAAGTCGTGACGATGGCTGCCTCGGAGGACTGTGCGTAGACCGATTGTTGAGCCCGGGTGGTCTTGAGGTGCTCGTAGTGGCGCATAAGGGCCTGTAGAACACGGATTTCCGGCGGCGGCGGTAGCCATGGCTCGGGACTTTGGGTCTTGCAGAACCGCGCGATCAATGCCGCGTCAACCTCGTCGGTCTTGGTCCGGAGCAGCTCGCTCTGCGCGAAGGCTTTGATGCGAGCTGGGTTGACAACGCTAACCCGCTGCTCGAGGCTATGAAGATACAACGCGAGCGCCTCCCAATAAGCGCCTGTTGCCTCCATGCAGATGTGAACGTCGTCGGTGTGGCGATTCTTAAGCCATGCGGTCAACTGTTCGAATCCCTTGGGTGTGTTCGGAAATGCCTTCTTTGCGTCAGTACGATCGCTTAAGAGACAAGCGTGAAATGTTTCCTTGGACAGGTCGATCCCCAAGAACGATCTCATTGAAGCTCAGCCTCCTAATCACGGCGCCTTTCTCGATCGACCTTGTGCATTCGAGCTAACCGGCGATGCGGTGCTCACGATACCGTCCGACCTCTGTAGGCGCCACGGGCAGGTCGCCTATCTATCCCGCGGGGTTATTTGCCCAAGGAGTTCAACCGGCGTGACCTGCCCACCGCCATCATACAAGGAGTTGGCGAGGCCAAGACGAGACAAGCCAGGGGCCTGAATGCAAGGCTCTCTTAGCGTAAAGCTGCGACGGTCTACGATGCTTAGCTGCGAGGCTTGCGAGGTCGCTGCGAGGCATGGCTGCCGTGATGCGAGGCTGCAATGCGCAACGCGATCGGCGCCGGGCTGCGCAGCTGCGAGGCTAGGCTAAGCCGCTAACGCGATGCGGCCTCGCGAGCGCTATTTTGTCTTTATCCCAACGAAGGATTTACCGGTGCAGGATTCGGAGGCCCTATCGCACGCTTTCAACACGAGCCCGTACGCAATCTTACCGTGGCTGGACTTGATCGGCTGGCTTTCAGAAATCGTCACCTCGACCGGGTTGCCGGGGTTTGGATGGACCGACACCTCAATCCACTTGCGGGAGTGGTGCCGGCCGAGATTGTAGACACTCGTATACCACTGCCAAGTGCCAGAGACGGGGTTGCAGCTAGGACCAAAACTCAGGCCGCCGACACCCTTAGGGATGCACCACTCCTGCTCGAATGGCGAACCGTATGCAAGCGTGATGCATTCTGCGTAGTATTGCCCGGGGCACGAGCGTGCCGGTCGCACGCCGGCTACTTGGCGAAGCACCGTTGGGGAGCCTCCGGCGCTGAAGCTCGATGCACTTCTTCCCTTTGAAACCCTTTGCTGCGGCATCGCACCCGGCACGCCGATCGGCGGCTGCGATCCGCCGCACCCGACCAGCAATGCCGAAGCTGCGCCAATCGTTAGGGCGTAGCGGCTAAGTCCCAAGCTCGTCATTTTCCCTCGCTCCCTCGATGCAAAAACGCAGCGGCAGCCAAGGGTGTTCGCCGTAGAGACTCAGTTCCCGGCCTCGACCAGCGCGACCAAACCGTCCCAGTGACGCGGATGCGGTACCTGCTGGCCGCTGGAAAGCACAAGCGACTCGTCATCGGAGCGGTCATGCGTAAACTCTTGGTCCTGGCCTTCGGGATTCTTCGATCGGGCGTCGCTTTTGATGCAAATTACGCTTGACGCGTAATACGGTATCTATCCCGCACGGCGGCGTAGCGGGCATAGAGGAAGGCACCCCAAACGCCCTCCCCTCCCTAGCGCCACCGATCTCGCGCGTGGCTAAAACGTCTGTAAAATAGGGCCTTTTCTCACATCCGCCGAATCGCGGACCTGAGCGCGGCGCGGCGTGCAAACTTTGCAACGCCGTTTGCAAATCACGCGGTGTGTAGAAAACGCTATATGGCGTAACGCTTCTTGCCGCGATCTCGCCATGCATGCTCCGTGCGCGATGCATCGGGAGGCGATGCAACGGCCTCGCGAATGGCGAAGCCATGCAGCGGAGCAGAGGCGCGGGACCTGGTGCATTTGCGCTGCGAATCGCGGCGACGAAAAGCAACGGCCCGCCGGAACGGCCCCGTCGTTCGTGATGCGAAGCAGCTATGTGCTGCGAGCCGGCAGGGAACCGCGTGCGCTAGAGGCCCGTCAACGAAAAGACCGTGCCTTGATCGTGGGCACCGCCTCTTGCGGTCGTGCCGTAGAGCGTGCCCTTGACGTTGATCAGCCCGCCATGCGGGAAATAGCCGTCGCTCCAGTTCCCACCTGCAAAGCTGTACAACACCGTTTCCTTGCCGCCCGGGGTGATCGAGAAGATCGTGCCGACGTTCTTTGCGCCGCCGTACTTGGTGGTGCCGTAGAGCGTGCCCTTAACGTTGATCAGCCCGGCCTGCGGGTTCTGGCCGTCGCTCCCGCCTGCAAACGTGTGCAGCACCGTTTCCGTGCCGCCCGGGGTGATCGAGAAGACCGTTCCGCATGCGTTGGTGACGTCTCGGCACCCGTGGCCGCCGCCGTCGTAAGTCGTGCCGTATAGCGTGCCCTTGACGTTGATCAGCCCGGCAGCCGGATTCGCACCGCTTTCCCGCCGCGGCCCGAAGCGCTGCAGCACCGTTTCCGTGCCGCCCGGTGTAATCGAGAATACCGTGCCACATCCGTAAAAGGTGCAATCCTTGCCGCCGACGTTGGTCGTGCCGTAGAGCGTGCCCTTGACGTTGAGCAGCCCGGCAGCCGGGTACGCGCCGTCGCGCCCGCCTGCAAAGCTGTGCAGCACCGTTTCCGTGCCGCCCGGGGTGATCGAGAAGACCGTTCCGCAGCCGCACGAGCCACCCTGGAGGCTGGTAGTGCCGTAGAGCGTGCCCTTGGCGTTAAGCAGCCCGGCATGCGGGTACGCGCCGTCGCTCCCGCCGGCAAAACTGTACACAACCGTTTCTTTGCCGCCCGGGGTGATCGAGAAGACCGTGCCCCATCCGCCCGATCCGCTCGCACCACCGTACTTGGTCGTGCCGTAGAGCGTGCCATTAACGTTGATCAACTCGGCCTGCGGGTTCTGGCCGTCGCTCCCGCCTGCAAAGCTGTGCAGCACCTTTTCCTTGCCGCCCGGGGTAATCGAGAAACCGTTCCGCATCCGAGATCAGGGTAGCCGCACCGATGGCTGCCACCCTCGTAGGGCGTCGTGCCGTAGAGCGTGCCGTTAACGCTGATCAGCCCCGCAGCCGGTTGCCTGCCGTCGCTCCCGCGCCCGAAGCTGTGCAGCACCGTTTCGGTCACGCTGTTCTTGCGTACATGCCTCGATGCCGCACGCAGGCCGCCTTGCGCTGCGGCCGACAGCGCCGCCGACGAGGGAACGGTACCGCCGCCACATGCGGCTAAGAGCGCCGCGCTCAGGCAGACGCCGACGAGGTTGCTGGGCGAAGTGCGCATGGGGGTTCCTGCCCTCCCTGGGTTCTTTAGCATGGTCACCAACGCGATAATGCGATCATAGCGTCGCAGCGGGCTCTTGAGCCAACGGACATGGCAATCGGAGGAAATCCAGGTCCCTGTTTAGTTTGAGGGCGGGAGGCTTACCGTCACTCCGTACGGGCTCTGCGGGTCAGTAATCGTTTTGATTGGCCCGGCCCCGCCGGGATAGGTATAGACCCGGACGGGCGGGTTGTAACCGAGATACGTCGGCACAATGACTCTTGAGCCCTGAATCCAAAACTGCCCCATGCGCGAATTGACATCCACTGATCCCACCTGGGTGCCGGATCCGCCTTTGATCGCGTACTGGTAGATCTGCGCGTACGTATCTCCGATCGACAAGGTCTGACCGTGCCACTGAACGGCGCCCGGACCGCCCGGAGAGTTGTCTAAAGAAACTGTCTCGGCTGAAGTCTGGCCTTTTCGGAGTTCGGAAAGCACGAACCGAGGATCTTCTCCCCAACCCATGCCGTCAATAAAGAGATTTCCCTTATTATCGTAGCCGCAGAATTCGGTCGTCGCATACGGTACGGAATACAGACTCGGTGAGCCTGTAGCTTTGGTAAAGATCGCAAACGCGCCATCTTGTGAAGGCCCGTTGACGCTGTTGAGGATGCCCGTCACTGCAAGGTTCCCCGTCGTTGGGTCAATAGCACAGCCACTGGGATGTGTGCCAGGATCGCTCAACGTTGCAACCGGCTTCGTTCCCCCGTGTGCATACTCGATAATGTTCGCCCCATTGTAATTGGTGATGAATACGTTCCCGTTGCGGTCAGAGCACAATCCGGCTGGAAAGTTAAAGCCGACTAGTTTCCCAACGAGTTTTGCCTTGGGATACGTATAGACATAGACTTGGTAGTTATCCGACGAAGAAACATAGAGCAGGGGCTCCCGCTTCATGGTCGGATTCATCCACGATCGCCCGGCATCTGGGCGCGTGATCGCACGACCCTGCGGCATCGCTCCGCTGTTGCCGATCAGCGGCTGCGATCCGCCGCAACCTGCAAGCATGGTGGCCGCGACACAAAGCGCGGCGGCCGGGTAATGAGAGCGTGCCATTTTGCTCCTTTGACGGGGGGCTTGGATCCAAGAGTCGTCCGACGCCATCGTAGCGGCCGCTCGCCCCGCCGCAAAGCGCCAAATGCCTCAGGCCCAGGGCCTTTGGTCACCTTCGCGATGGCCTCCGAACCCCGACTCCCAGCGACGGTGGTAAGGGCAAAGGGGCGCACTCAACGGGTGCGGTGACCAGGAGGCGGGCCATCGCGCTAGGCGATCCGCGCGGCTACGCTGCTGTGCTCCACGACTGCGTTAGAGGGGAGGGCTCTTCCGCCCGGCTCCGACGGAACGTACTATTTAACGCCAATCCGAGGACGAACGCGTCGAAATGTTTCCGCGCCTCGACCCCCACCGAGCTTCTAGCGCAATAAGGTTACTCGCTTATGGTTAGTCCCACATGAGCGAAGCCTTTAAAGCCCTTAAAGACTTTCAGCGCCTTTCCGCCAGCCGGGTAGGACCAGAGCGCAACATTGTTCGGGCGGTAGGTAAGGACTATTTTGTCTCCCTGAACCCAAGAACCGGCGCCTGAAACGCCGTCAAAGTGTCCATGAAATGTCGTGGTACCAATCACCGTGCCAACAGAGCCGGAAACCTGGACGCGGTAGACCGTCGGGCTTACGTGATCCGCCGTTGGCCTGGTAATCGCAAGATAATCTCCAACCCACTGAATAGGTGTACCATCGAGGCCGCTCGCAAAGCGCTCGCAGCTCAGGCCGCCGCGGGCAAGGACCCGCGCGCAACTGTGCAGGCTGGGCGGCGGCGCGTCGAGGCCAACGCCGAGCAGCATCTCCGCAATCATCGGTGGACGCGCCAGCATCCGGGCGAGCGCGATCGTGCGTGGTTCGAGCGCGAGATCGTACCGAGGCTCGACGCCTTTTCGCTCAAGGAGATCGGCAAGGCCACGGGGCTATCGCTGGCGACCTGCTCGCGCATTCGTGCGAGAGCCCAGGTACCGCATCCGCGTCACTGGGACGGCTTGGTCGCGCTGGTCGAGGCCGGGAACTGAGTCTCTACGGCGAACACCCTTCGCTCCCGCTGCGTTTTTGCATCGAGGGAGCGAGGGAAAATGACGAGCTTGGGACTTAGCCGCTACGCCCTAACGATTGGCGCAGCTTCGGCGTTGCTGGCGGGGTGCGGAGGGTCGCAGCCGCCGATCGGCGCAGCGGGCTCGCCCGGCGTAGCTTCAGGTTACATGCGCGTAAGGTTCGAAGTCGCTGGACCTTTGAACTTCGGGAAATATAAGTACCTAATTATCTTCAATACGGCCGGAAATGGTTTGACACCCCAGGCCCCGCGATACGCTACGAATTGGAATGCTTACTCGTTCATGCTCGAAACGGAAGGTAAGAATAATAGACCGTATGCGACTGCTGTTGCCCTAATTAAGAACCCGGCCGCGCACCTACCCCCAGAGCAGGTCAGGATAAGCACAAAGCCGGCTCAGTTTTCATTTACCGAAAATAGCAACGGATCGCGAGCCGAATTCACTATTCTATTCCAGCGCTCGACTTTTAGTGGTATCCCGCACCATGCACGCGTAACAACGAGTTGGCGCTTCAATGCCTTTTCGTACGATACTAGCGAACACCTTATTATAGACTCGATGGGAAGTTGCGTGAAGTGCTTTACTTCCCCTCATCTCGTAGTGAACGAGGCCTTCGATAAGACGATCGACGCGTCTAAAAAGCCTATTGGTATCGATCCGCGCGCAAAGATCGTAAGCACCGAGTTCACCAACAATCCATAGCCCTAGGGCCGCCCGCGCCGCGATAGCAGCGGTATTGCAACCCGTCGACGCCCGCGAGGCCGCATCGCGCCTTAGGGCTTAGCAACCTGGATCGGCGCGCGCAGCTCGCATTGCAGCTGCGCGTGCCTCGCAGCGCGGCGGCTAGGCCTCGCAGCAGCCTCGCAGCTGAGATCGGGGACGCTTCTCGCCCTTCACGCCCGAATGCCAAGCCCAACCAGACAGCAGCGATGGCTTCACCTTGGACTAAGGTCGAGTTTTGGTAGCTGATATCACTTCGCTAGGATACTTGCCCCATGCAGGACGTGAGCACTTTGGCTCAGTTTCAAAGCAGGTCCTCTGCGCTTAGCTTGATGACCGTGCTAAGCTAAATGCTGCGCCGCAAAGCGGTTGCATTCATGGAGCGAGATATGAAGAGTTTGAACTCTGGTGCGTTTGGCATTTGCGTAGCGGTCGCAATGCTCGCCGGTTGCGGTCCAAGTACTAGCTCGATGCTTTTAGAAAACCCGGGCAATACGTCCGCGTCATTCTTGTCGCGACCGCCGGCACTAGTGGCGCCTTCGAGATCGCGCTATACCGAGAACGTTCTTTACAGATTCAGAGGCAAGAACGGTTCAAAACCTTATGCCGGTCTGATCTTCGACAACAAAGGCGCGCTATATGGCACGACTTCTGAAGGCGGGGCGTACGGCAAGGGCACTGTTTTCAGGCTAACGCCATCAGGATCAGGTTATACCGAGAGCTTCCTTTACAGCTTCACCGGCTATTCTGACGGTTGGGCGCCGCAGGCCGGTCTAATCTTCGACAAAGAGGGTGCGCTTTACGGTACGACCACTTTCGGAGGGAGTAATAAGGGCGGCACCGTCTTTAAGCTGGTGCCTTCAGGCTCGAACTACACCGAGCGCGTCCTGTACGCCTTTTGCACAAAAAGCAACTGCACAGACGGCCGTGCTCCGCTTGCCGGTCTTGTCTTTGGAAAGGACGGCGCGCTTTACGGTACGACCGCGTTAGGCGGAACGTTTGGCAGCATCTCTGGCGCCGGAACCGTCTTCAAGTTGACGCCGTCGGGCTCGGGCTACAGCGAAAGCGTCCTTTACGCCTTTTGCGTCAGTCCAAGCTGTGCGTCCGGCGAGAACCCGCAAAGTGGCGTGGTCTTCGGAAGGGACGGCGCGCTGTATGGTACTACCGCCATACTTTGCGACTCGGACCCTAATAATGGTGCATGCGGCACCGTCTTTAAGTTGACGCCCTCAGGCTCCGGCTATGCCGAAACCACTCTATACACGTTTCAGTGTCACCCATGGCCAAAGTGTCCGTCCGGTGAGGACCCGTTGGGTACGCTGATCTTCGAGAAGGGGAGTGGTGGCCTTTACGGCACGACCTATTTTGGGGGAACGCATGGCAACGGCACCGTCTTCAAGTTGACGCCCTCAGGCTCTGGCTACACCGAGAGCGTTCTCCACAGCTTCACGGGCGGTACTGACGGCGGCAACCCTTGGGCCGGGCTGACGTTCGGAAGAAACGACGTGCTCTACGGCACAACGACGACCGTTGGCGGCCAAAAACGTCCCGTGGACGGTGGGACGGTGTTTAAGCTGACGCCCTCAGGCTCCGGCTACAACGAGAGCGTTCTCCACAGCTTGGGTCACGCTGCCCCACAGGGCAGTCTGATCCTCGATAAGGAGGGCGCTCTGTATGGTACTGTGTCGTCCAGCGGGAGGCAAGACGGCGACGGCTACGTGTTCAAGGTAACGCCGTAAAGCACGCTGCTTTCGATTACGTCGGCTCATCACAATCTCTTAGAATGCGCGCGACGAGCTTCCGCTCATTAATACACACAGTCCACCCCCCGCACCCGCGAGGCCGCATCGCGCTAGGCCCTTAGCTTAGGCGCTTCGCAACTGCGCAGTCCAGCGCCGATCGCACCGCGGAGCGCTGGCACAAGTCGGCTTCGTTCCTTGCATTCTTAGCAGTCGCGATGGAACCGACACCCAGCGCCGAACGTCCGTAGCCGCTGATTTGCTGACGGAAGCGAGGGGGCGAGGCAGAAGAAATGGCAACCCCGTTAACTGAAGACGACCTTGTCGATCTGTTTCGACGGCTTGGTGCGTCGGAACCTGAAGACTGGGCACACTCGCAGGTCAGGGAAGATATTCCCCAGCTCGCACGCTTCCTCTTTCTCAAACAGGCATGGGCCAACGTTCTGCCGGAGGGTAATACAGCGTGGATCGAGGATGCGATTAGGTTGGCCCAGGTCGAACCCAACGCCCCATATGCCGGGTTGGGCGCCGCACTTGCGCGATGCAAAGCCGCCGGTGCATCACCCGAGGACCTCACTGAGATTGCCCGCTGTGTCCAGGCGGAATTGCTTTTTGCAATTGCATATCTCCTCGAAGGACCGCCGGGTGATCTGGATATTGACGTGAATGTTTCATGGGGCCTATTTGAGACCGACGAGCATGGACACCCAACAAAATATCGGATAGGGGACCTGCATGAATCGGTGCTGGAACTTGACCCGACTGGTCGCGAGATGCGACCAAAGTCATCCGACTAAGACGCTTTTGAGCTTCGAGCCTTCAATCGGCGCGCGTAGCTCGCATTGCAGATGCGCACGCCTCGCAGCGCGGAAGCTTAGCTCGCAGCAGCCTCGCAGCTTAGATCGCGGCGCTTAACGCGTTGCAGTTTGGATCGTGGCGGCTTCGATCGGCTGAACCTTCGATGGCTTGGAGCCTGGTGGCCAGGGTGTCTCGTCTTGGGCTCGCCAACCCCTATCCCGCTACGCCGCCGTGCGGGATAGGAGTTGGCCGCAAAAAGATGGCGCCCCCCTCCCGGCCCGGCGAGGCCTAAGCTCCGCGATCTAAGCTGCAACGCGTTAAGCACCGCGATCTAAGCTGCGAGACTGCGAGCAGCGTGCGAGCCATGCTGCGAGGTGCAACAACGGCCGCGCGATCGCGAAGCCGGGCGCGGGGTGGCGGGGCACACTTACTCTAGAATGCTGACGGATTGTCCTCTGGCAAGTCCGGGCTGTGGACGAACGTGCTTAAAAGGATGACCGCCGCTTGGGTAGTGCCAGTACTGCACGGGCGACGTGTAATAACACGCGGTGTTCCCACCGACGACGACGGTTCCTTGCTCGTGATTTGCGGGTGTGTTCTTCTTTCCCACGATGAAGGGTTGGCCGACTTGAGCTCCACAGGGCCTGTTCCTAATAACGGTCATGCCAACAACCACTAAGCCCCCGCGCGCCTGTTTAGCGCGGTAGATCACCGTAGCGCGACCCCTTTGATACCCCTGGTCGGTAAAGGTAAGGTATTTGCCATCCGACATGACGCCGCCGCCAACCTTGATAGGGTGGTCGAACGGGACTTTGACTAAGGATGCGCCGCCCGCGGGGAGCTCGCATACGCTACGTCGATTCCCCGATTCTGCATAGAGATCGCCGACAGCATCGTAACCCGGCGACGACAGATGGTAGCAGTCCGTATCGTCTGAATAGTCTGTAGGAGAGCCGGATGCGTCCCCCCAGATCTGAACGTCGGTACCGCCGCTTGGTATAGCGTTTACGACAGCGAGATTGCCTGTCGTCGGGTCAATCGCACAACCGATTCCCGACCCGTCTGTGGACAAAGTCTTAATTGGACTCGTACCGCCGTGCGGATACTCGACTATATAGTCTTGCATCAGATTTGTGATCCAGACATCGCCGAGCTTATCGATGCACTGACCGACCGGCTCGCTAAAGCCGCCGAGTGTTCCAATCTCTTTACCGGTGTCATAATTGTAGACCGTCACGTCATTAGCATCCCAATCGGAAGCATACAGCAGCCTCTTTATATCCTTTGCTCCCGGCAGCATCCACGACTTGCCACGCGCGGCACGCGCCGCTATCGTGGAGCTTTGCGGCATCGCGCCCGGCGCGGCGATCGGCGGCTGCGATCCGCCGCACGCTGCGAGCAAGGCAAAATCCACTGAAGCACTAGCCCTTTAACATCGAAGATAGAAGGTATTCATTCTTAAGGCTCAATGCGATAGACGGCTCCAAGATTACTTGCACCACCGTAGGACGTCGTGCCATATATCAGCCCATTCGCAGCAACGAGCGGCCAGCCGGGGCCCCCGCCCTGCCCGCCCTTCCTGTGGAATCTGTGAAGAACATGTTCTTTGCCCGACGTGCTTACGTCAAAAACCGTCCCGCATGTGGCGTTGGACCCGCATCGGTTGCCTCCCGCCGCCGTACCGTAGAATATCCCGTTGAGCGGCAAAAGACCGCCATTCGGCTCGGCGCTATTTCGACCGCCGACGAAGCTGTAGATGACGCTATAGCTGCCGCTCGTCGAGGATGGAGTGAGTCGAAAAAACGTTCCGCATCCGCCGAAATTGGCGCACGCCGCACCGGCCCCGCCGTCAATGGTAGTGCCGTAGAGGGTCCCACCCACGTTAACGAGGGCTCCTTCCGGATTCTCGCCATCGGGTGCGCCGTTGAAATTGTGGAGCACGCGCTCTTTGCCGGATGTCGAGAGCGCGAAGATCGTTCCGCAACCGTGATAGCACGCGCCGCTGCCGCCAATCCACGTGGTGCCGTAGAGCTCTCCGTTCATCGCAACCAATGCCCCGATCGGCTCTTCGCCGTCGTGCGGATAGCCTTTGAAGCGGTAGAGTATCCGTTCCCTTCCCGACGTGCTGATTTCAAAAACGGTCCCACATCCTCCGGCGCATCGCGTGTTGTCGCCGCCGAACAATGTCGAGCCGTACAGCTTGCCATTGACTGCTATTAAGCTAGAGAACGGCTGTGCGCCATCATTGCCACTTTTGAAACTGTATAGCACGCGCTCGGAGCCTGATGTCGTGACTGAAAAGACCGTGCCAAATGCGCTCACCGATGAGCCACCGCTCTGCGTCGTTCCGTACAGCGTTCCATTTAGATTGAGCAAGGCGACAACGGGACCCGCGGCGTCCGCACCCCCTTTAAAAGCATAGATGACCTGCTCCGAGCCCGCCGTGCTTACGCGGAAAACGGTTCCACATCCAAAGCCGCTGGCGCAGCTCAAGTCACCGCCATCGTATGTGGTGCCGTACAGCGTACCGTTGACCAAGGTTAAACCAGCAGCAGGGTATTCGCCGTCCGCACCGCCCTTGAAGCTGTATAGCAACTTGTAGGCGCCATTATTGAGCGGATGCCTGGAAGGTTCGTTGAGTTGTTGCGCCGAGGGCGGCACGCCGATTGGCGGTTGCGATCCGCCGCAGCCGGTAAAGAGTGCAGCCGCGCCGATCGTAAGCGCAAAGCGATCTAAGTTCCTCAAGTGCTAAGCCTCCCGGAAGTAACGGACGAGCGGGAGATCACCTTCGCTGCTGCCGTCAGCTATCCCAGCGGAGTAAGCGTGCGCGAGTCCGCGAGCCTCTGCAAGGTGTCCCAATGCCGCGGATGCGGCACTCTCGCACCGGCCCGGACGCGCGAGCACGCTGCGAGCGATAAGCCCGTCGCGGCCGCGATCTCCGCCAGCGTAAAAGCATCGAGCTTCGGCGCGATCTCGCGTTTGAACCACCCCTCGTCGCGCTGGCCGGGGTGCTGGCGCGCCCAGCTGCGATTGCGGCGATGCCCCTCGCTGATCGCGTCGCCGCGCGCACGGTTCACGGCGGCGCTGCGGCGCGGATCGTTACCTGCGACGGCCTGGGCTGCGAGCGCCTTGCGAGCTGCTTCGATCGCGCGGAGGCCATGTTCACGGCGCGCCTTCGGCATGCACGCCTCGCAGTGCCGGCGCCTGCGCTTGAGTACCGGCTCGCCACACATTGCGCACGCGGCGGGTGAGCTCGGACGCGCGTCCACAGTCGGCGTGCGCCATGCTCGCGTTGCGTACGGACGCGGCTACGAGGCCTTCCGAGGCGTGGCTTCCAGCTGCGAACGCTTTGATGCCGGAAGCACGCGGCGCCGGTTCTTGCCGACGAGTGCCTCACGAAACCTCTGTGCGAGGCGCGCCGCGATCGGCCGCAAGCATTCGCGCCAATGCGGTAGCGTGATTGCGAGCTCATGAGTCAGCGGCGCCGCTATTCGGCACACACCATTCGGCAGCTCGGCAAAGTCCCGCGCCGTAAATATGCGATCTTCGAGCATGTCGAGCAAGAAGGCATCCACATCGGCTCGCACCGGCTCCATCGCATCTAGTGCGAGGGAATCGCGATTACGCTGATCGGCGTGGAGACAACCCATCGAGGGATCGCAGCCATGTGCGAGGAGCGCGAGGCGCGCTTCGGACTCTAAACAGGCGAACAAGTAGTTCCGAAGCGAATTGATCGGCGAGGTCGCGGCGCGAGGTGCGCCGGTAAGCGCGGAAGCGCGAGAATCCGCGCGCATCCAGCGCGCCGGAATGCGCGCACGGTCACGCTCGCGGAAGCGAATCTGTACGCTCTTCCACGCACGGAAATACAGCGCAGCGGCATTCGCCTCGACTACGCGGACATTCTCGATGGAATCCGCCGAACTAAGCGCGTTTCGCAGTATGTCGAACTCGCGAAGTTCGCCCGCGGAAATCCGGACCAAGTTCCGGCGCGACACGCGGGCGATGAAACAGCCTCGATACTCGCCTGAAGAGCCCGCCGACGACGCTTCGCCACTTATTGGTTGGCTCGTCTTCGGCGGCTTCGCTATCGTCCTCGCACTCGCGATGTGGGCGGGTACGCGTTGGGCTCCTCCATCCGACCTATGAGTTCCCCAAATCGGAAAACCACTTCACACTCTACAGAAAGGTAAACCATGACAAAAACAACCGATTCCACGCGTGGAAAATCGAGCATCTCGGAGACCGTGGACAAGTTCTCCTTCGGTTCCGGGCTCACGTACCTAGATAACGCCGACCTCGCAAGCTCCGGTCTCCGCTTCGACATCCTGGAGATCAAGTTCGAGCCAGGCCGCGGTTTCGAAGGCCGCGATCGTTGGCTCGTTAAGATCAAGGTCGCGGACGGGGAACCTGAGGAGCTCAGTCTCGGTTCGAATCCCGGTCGCGATCGACCCAAGACGCTCAAGCGCACCTCGCTCGCGGTGGCAAAATCGAGAACGTGCGGCTGCGACAATCCAGCAAGGCGTACTACTTCACGGAGAGCGACCGCTAACGAGTAAGAACCGAATGAAACCCGGGGTTAGCCTAACGGCAGCGGGAGGACCTATGCCGCCGTGAGGCCGGAGGCCCGGCCGATTCGCGGCGGCCAGGATCGGGAATACTGCCGCATATCCTTGGAAAAGACAACGTCCAAAGAAAGGCGCTAGCTCAAAAAAACGGCTGGCGTCTTTCATTTTGGCCCCCTGTTCCCAGGCTAAATTCAGGACCATGGCCAGGCCCAGCGGTACGCTAAGGATCGGGGCCGGGATAACGCTGGGGGTCTTGGCCCCGCCTTCCGCGTCCTTAGTCTTGGGCTGGGGAACGCTAGTCCCCGTCGAATCGTTCCTTCCTAGGGTCCTGACGGGCCCAGAGGAGCAAGGGATGATTCGATTGGGGTTTGGTCGCCATGCTTTAGGCATTGGTCTGGGTCTTCTTATGCTGGCCGGGTGCGGCGGCTCGCGGGCCGATGGGCTTGGGGCATTCCCGACGAGCAGCACGACGGCTCAACACCAGGCGCATAAGAGTTCGGGGTCGTCGGGTGACCTCGTATATGCAATAACCGCCAAGGGCATAGTCATATTGACGTACCCTACTTTGTCCATCGTTGCCAGAATCCGGGCGTATCGAAACTGGTATGCCGTCTGTTCTGACCCCAACAATGGGAATGTATTCGCGATTTCAGGTACTAATGAAATAGACGAGTACGCGCACGGTGGTACGACGCCAATCGCCAAGATTATTCTACCTTCGGGATATCCGACAGCGTGTTCTGTTGACCCCACCACTGGCAACCTAGCAGTGGCGGCCATAGACACGCCAAAAGAGCTTCAAGACGCACTTTTCATATATCCGCAAGCCCAGGGAAACCCCACGATGTACTCAGACAAGCAGTTACCGGGCTTGATTTCACCGGCCTATGATGATGCAGGGAACCTGTTCGTTGGCGCTCGCAACAAAGCCGATGGTTCCCGTATCGGAGAGCTTAAAGTAGGGCGCAACCAATTCACCGTCATCAAGGTGACTGGTGCTCGCGACACTTACCTGCAACAGATTCAATGGGATGGCACCTACTTGGTCTTTCTAGTTCCGAATACTCGAGGTTACGGCACTACCGTAAACCAAGTGAAGATTAGCGGCAAGACAGGAACAATCGTGAACTCATTTCTACTCAACCATTGCCAAGACGACTATTTTTGGATTTACGATGGCTCACTCCTTAGTTTTTACTACCCGGCGAAAGTAAACAACGACTACGCGATTGCTGCTTGGCCCTATCCCGGAGGCGGAAAGCCTACGTCGAGGTTTTACGGGCTGACAAAAGGGCGGGATTACACCTACGACTTGACCGTCTCCGTCGCCCCATCAGGTTCGCGCATTCACGAATAAGGACAAGAGAAAATCATGGCTAGAATCATCGGTCCCAGTCGCGGGGCCTTAGGGATTGCTCTGACCGTGGCCATGTTGGCCGGATGCGGTCAGGCCCAAACGGTTGCGACCGGGATCTTGCCGCAAAGCGCGTCTGCGGGCGACGCAGCGCGTGGTAAGTCGTGGATGCTGCCGGAAGCGAAGGGCGAAGCGCTGGTCTACGCCAATAACAATGCTGACTCGATCAATGTTTACTCGTACAAAACAGGAAAACAGCTCGGCAACATTACCGGCCTGAGCGCCGCTTACGGTGAATGCTCGGACATTCACGGCAACGTCTTCGTGACGAACAGCTATAACGCCGACCACACCTACGAATATGCTCACGCGGGTATCACGCCCAAAGCGACATTTGAAACCGCGGGCTACGCTCCACAGAGTTGTTCCGTGGACCCCACAACGGGAAATTTAGCAATTTGCGCGGACAGTAGTCATGACGCGGTAGCGGCGATTTTTCAGAACGAACAGGGAAGTCCTACGCTTTACGAAGTCAGTACCGGAGCCTTGTTCTGCGCATATGATGAAAATGGGAACCTCTTTGTAGATGGAGGTACCAACAGCAGCTTTGCG
The DNA here is from genome assembly GCA_963745145.1 of Vulcanimicrobiota bacterium. Classification (GTDB taxonomy): domain Bacteria; phylum Vulcanimicrobiota; class Vulcanimicrobiia; order Vulcanimicrobiales; family Vulcanimicrobiaceae; genus Cybelea. The sequence goes on from CAVUWE010000001.1 coordinate 225,441, forward strand.
TTGCAGGAGCTAGCGAAGGGTGCTAGCGCGTTTATGCCTATCTCGATATACGGCGCTAGCGGATGGTTCCACGGCAGCATCCAGTGGGATGGAAGCGCACTGGCCGTCAATGTTCCTCACGGGACTGGCTCTCGCGGCCCTTCTGTTGTGTATCAAGTACAGATCTCCGGCTCACAAGGCACGGTAATCGGTACGACCAAGCTTTACAGCCGTAGGACAACGCACAATTACAGCGTTGATTGCCAGCTTTGGATTCAAAACGGTCGGATACTTGCGGGCCAGCGAGCTGAGTCGGAATTGGCTGCTTGGCTGTACCCGGCTGGCGGGAAGCCCAAGAGAGTATACAAGCCAGGCGGAGGCGTCTGTGGCGTTACTGTTTCCGTGCCCCCAATCGCACAAAAAGGCCCGGAGCAACGGCCATGATCTATCGGCTCACCACCGCCCTACTCGCCTCCACCATGGTCCTCGCGGCCTGCGGCTCTTCAACCGAGGGGCCAGGAACGGGACTTATGCCTTGGAGCGCTGCCCCTGCGCGACACGTGACACATCGGCAAGTCGTGGATGCTGCCGGAAGCGAAAACCGGGAATCTTATTTATGCTGCCGGCCAGGGTCACTCTTATGTCATTTCGGCAAAAACTGGTAAGCTCATCGGAACAATCGACACCGGTGCTCAGAGCGCATGCTCGGACAGCAAAGGGAACGTTTGGCTTACAGGACAGTATAACATGCTCGAGTTCGCGCATGGTGGCACCACTCCCGTGGCAACGCTAAATCTGCCCGGAACGAATTCAGAGCCAAACGATTGTGCCGTCGACCCAACCACGGGGAATCTGGCGGTACCGTTTGCAACCGAAAGTCTCCACTTTCAACTAGCTGTATTCACTGGTGCCCAAGGGACGCCGACGGTTTACGACACCAACGGCCTCCAGTTCTGCGGCTACGACAACGCGGGAAACCTCTTCCTCGATGGCTACGGTTCAAGCGGTGCCGAGATGGCAGAGCTTCGTGAAGGTGGCAACTCCATATCATACATAAGCTTGGAGAATCAGAACATCGGCGGAAATCCCTGGGAGGTCCAATGGGATGGTCAGTACATTACCGTTGAGGGACTTAGCAGAACCGCGGCTACGATCAATCGCCTACAGATCTCCGGCTCGACCGCAGAAATCGTTAGGCAAACGAAATTTAAGCGCCTTACCCCTGCCAATAAAGGTTCATGGATTCAAGGCAGTACAGTCTTTCTTCCATGGAGCAATGCTCATCCGCGGATAGGCATCTGGCCGTACCCGGTTGAGGGCAAGGCGACGAAAGTCTTCACGAATGAGGACTTCGGCGGGACCGTCTCGCGGCTGAATGGCTTAACGGTCAGCGTCGCTCCGCACTAACCCGCCACGCCACCACCGTGATCGCACGCCCGCGCTGCATTGTGGGGCGTTGGGCTTTGTACGGCATTGCAGCTGCGCGGCATGGCAGCATAGCGGCGCGGATCGCTCAGCAGCGTAGCCCGGTGCGGGGCTTAGCCGGGCTAAGCCGAAACGATGCTGGGCTGCGTGGCGTTCACGTAGCGAGGAGATCAGATGAAGAGCTTGGGACTTGGCCGCATTGCCTTTGCGATGGGCGCAGCTGCAGTATTGCTGGCCGCGTGCGGGGGATTGCAGCCGACGATGCGTGCGCCAGGTGTGATGCCGCAAAATCAGCTGCAGCAGCGACCGGGCTCGACCGGCAGCGCGACTCCGCGAACGAGCCCTTTAGGAAATCGCCGCTACCATCACACCTTTAAGTACGCTCGCCACCAGCAGTTGTTCAAAGTGCCTTTAGGTGTAACCAGGATTACGGTCGTTGCGCGCGGTGCGGCCGGCGGATCACCGCCATATTCCCCGAGGCGCGGTGGATTAGGCGGGCGCGTTTACGCTGAAGTCCCCGTGCAGCCCGGCGAAACACTGTACGTTTTCGTCGGAGGAGCCGGGAGCGAAGGATTCGGTCACGCCCGCGCCGGTTTCAATGGCGGAGGAGAACCTGGCGATCGCTATTCGTTCGCCTCTGGAGGTGGCGGCGCTTCTGACGTGCGGCAAGGTGGCGCAAGATTGAGCGATCGCATCCTCGTTGCGGGCGGTGGCGGCGGACAGGGAGCGTACGACAATGGAGGCGGTCCCGGTGGAGCGGGCGGACCCAGCACAGGCGGGGCCGGCGGCGACGCACCGTCGGGCGGCGGCGGTGGCGGTGCAGGCGGCGGACAAACCGCCGGTGGACAAGGCGGCCCCGGTGGATACGCGTCCTGTCATTCGCCGAGCGAGGCCGGCCAATCGGGAACGCTCGGTGTCGGTGGCGACGGAGGCGACGGTAACGCATACTACCAAGGGTCGGAAGAGGGAGGCGGTGCAGGCGGAGGTGGCGGAGGCGGCTACTACGGCGGCGGCGGTGGCGGGGCTGGTGCGAGCGGAGTTTACGGCTGTGACGGAATGCCAGGTGGGGGCGCTGGCGGTGGATCGTCGTACGTCGAGCCGAAGGCAATCGAGTGGCGCGAATGGCGAGGGTGGAAGGACGCGATCGGCAACGGTCTGATCGTCTTCAGTTGGCAATGAATAAGTTACATCTCAGCCGATACGTTCTAATCGTCAGCGGTGTGTTTTCGTTGCTCCCTGGCTGCGGCGGATCGCAGCCGCCGATCGCGGAGCCGGGCGCGATGCCGCAAAGCCGAACGGTCACACAACAAGCAGGTGACCTAATCTATGCCGGAGGGTTCGACAGGATCTATGTCTTGACGTTCCCCGAGGATAAGCTTGTAGCAACGATACACGATGGTCTTGATCATGGTGATCTCTGCTCCGACGCCGACGGAAACGTGTTCGTTCCCGCCCACGACCCTAATGCTAACACGGCAGTGATCGATGAGTATGCTCACGGTGCGACGACCCCCACGAGGTTAGTCGCCTTACCGAACAGAGAATTTGGAGCTTGTTCAATCGACCCAACCAGCGGAAGCCTCGCTGCGACAGAGTACGATGATTCCGGCCATCATGGCAAAATAGCCATATTCAAGAACGCAACGGGCGAGCCTCAGTATTATCGGATCCATGCGAGCGATGCACTCACCTCATGTGGATACGATAACGAGGGGAATCTGTTCGCCGCGGGCGCTAAGGCTCCCCAACTCTGGGAGCTTCGAGTCGGTGATCCCTCATTCAAACGTGTGCGTTTTAGTTTTACGCTGGGCGCGCCCGAGCGCATCCAATGGGACGGTAGCTACCTAACGATCGAGGAAGCGTGGCACCGACCCGCGATCCACCGCGTATCGATCTCAAATTTCAAGGCGACGCTCGTCGGAACGACGCCCCTTAGGAAACATGGCAGCGGGCGCCGTTCCATGCTGGCTTCGTGGATACAAGGATCAACGGTAATCGCGACGGCAGGCTGGCGCGGCGCGCTTCTCATGTCTTGGAAATATCCGCTGGGTGGCAAACCAACAAGAATCGACGCGCGACACCACAGGTGGATGCGCAGCGTAACCGTCAGTGTTTCGCCTCGCTGGAATCGAGGGAAAGAGAGATGAGAACTTTGGACATGAACCAGCGTACCCTAAGCATATGCGCAGCTGCGGCAATCCTGGCAGGCTGCGGCGGATCGCAGCCGCAGATCGGCATGCCGGGTGCGACGTCACAAGGCGCTCGCAACCCCGCGCGTGCATACGTCGGCGGGTCCGGGATGCGCTCCACTACGTCAGGCGACAATCTCGTCTATATAACAATGGCCACAACCGTTGGTATCTACTCCTTCGCCGGCAAGTCGGTCGGTGCCCTGAAAGGCGTTGGTGGCCCCGAGATTTGTTCCGATACACAAGGGAACGTCTGGGTCGGCTACGGCGGAGGCAGCCTCCTCGAATACGCGCACGGTGGCTCGGCTCCGATTGCCCAACTCTATTTGCCCAGGTACTTCTACGGGGAGAGTTGTGCGCTGGATCCGACAACCGGCGACATAGCCGTCGCCGAACAGTCCGAAGGCCATGGTTGGAATGTCGCAGTTTTCCAAGACATCTACGGCACTCCGGAGATCTACACGAATCCGTCCTTCGCCGTACAATTCATGGGATACGATAATCAGGGAAATCTGTTCATTAGCGGGCAGGATGACAAGAAGATTAAGTTTGCCGAATTGCCGAGCGGCGCAAGCGGGTTCAGCCCTCTCTTAGTCGATGAGACTTTTAAAGCACTCGGCGGCCTGCAATGGGACGGCCAATATCTCGCGCTGGGAGACAGCGAGAAACACGTCGTTTATCAGATGAGCATCGCAAATGGCCAGGCGAGCACTCAAAGCACAACAACGTTCCCCACTTGGCGAAAGCTTAAGGCCGTGGTGCCATTCGCAATCCAAGACGGCGTGATCGTTTTTCGGAATTCTGCAACCAACTACGGGTATTTCAACTTCCCGCAAGGCGGGCACCCCATCCACAAACTAGCCATTTCCACGGCGGGTGGAATAACCATAAGCGTCCCTTCGAGCCGATTGGCACCTACGCGTGTGCCCAAACCGCGCCGCGCGCCGGAAACGCGAAAGAGTGCCTCCTGGATCCAGCGCGGCGTCTCCGGCGGCGCGCTTCTCTATACCGAAGGTAGTTCGTACGGCACCGGAACGTTCATTTATTCGTACCCGAAGGCAAAACTCGTGGGACGTCTCGACGCCGAAGGCGGTGGACTGTGCTCTGATGGGGCCGGCAACATCTTTTTAACGTCTCGGAATTCCGTGACCGAATATGCCCACGGGGGGACGACGCCGATCCAAACGCTACGCGTTCTCGGCGCCGAAATGTACAATTGCATGGTAGATCCGACGACACAGAACCTTGCCGTCACTATGTCGTGTCCGCCGTGCGGGTATCAAAACCTCGTCATCTTTCCGCATGAAAGCGGGCCATCGTCCGGTTACGTAACCGGAAATAGCGCGTGGACTGCCGGCTACGACGGCAATGGAAACCTCTTTGTCTCAGATAGTTCGTCTGCCGCGCTGCGAGAGCTGCCCGAGGGAAGTAGCAGCTTCTTTACCGTTACACTCGATAAGTCTATTGGCAACATCAACCAGATCCAATGGGATGGCGACCACGTTACACTACAAAACTTGGGTTATCCGGGGTGCATTTACCCAATCAAGGTCGTGGGGTCAACGGCGACCGTCTTGAAACCAACAAAGTTCAGAGCGCAGATCGACTGGACGAGCACATCCTGGATCTACGATGGAACCGTTGTGTTTGCGCTCAACACGCAGGACAATCCACCAAACGAGATCGGCATTTGGAAGTATCCCCGAGGCAACTATGCACTAAAGATCATAAAGAAGATTCCATACGGAGGCGTCGGATTCGGCGCGGCGACCGTAAGTGCCCCGCCCCTGGCGCGAAACCCCAGATCTGAACGGCGGCGTGGAAGCGATGCAGTGTACCGTGGCGTTCACGGAACAAGGAGCAGAGTAGATGAAGAGCTTGGGACTCAGCCGCTACGCCTTAGCCATTGGCGCGGCTTCGGCATTGCTGGCCGCGTGCGGCGGATCGCAGCTGCCGATCGGCGGGCCGGGCGCCAAATCTGCAGCTAGGCCGCTCGCGAGCCGTAGCTATCAAATTATTTATAATTTTCAGGCCAGCAATGATGCCGAGCTTCCATATTGGGAGGACGCTCCACTCTTATATTCGGGCGGCCTGCTCTACGGCGCCGCGGCAGGCGGGAACACCGGCGAAGGTTGCGGCGTAAGCTGCGGCACGGCGTTCGACGTGAGCCCATCAGGCGAGGAGCGTCTGCTTTATACGTTCAAAGGGCAACCGGATAGTGGAAACCCGTTCGGCGCGCTGATCAGCTTGCAAGGTGCGATTTACGGCGTGGCCGGCAGCGGAGGCTCGAGCGGAAACGGCGCAATCTTTGCATTAGATAGCTCCGGAAACGAGCGCGTGGTATACAGCTTCAAAGGCGGCAGAGACGGCGCATTCCCGGCGGGCCCCTTGACGACGTTCAACGGTATGCTTTATGGAACGACTGTCGATGGCGGCACAGATGGTTTCGGTACGGTTTTTTCTCTGAAGCCTTCCGGCAAGGAGCGTGTGCTGCACAGTTTCAAGCACGGAGCTGACGGCGAGCACCCGTATGGTGGCGTTACGGTGCTTGATGGCAAGCTTTACGGCACCACGGACAGTGGAGGCACATATGGGTTCGGTACCGTGTTCGGCGTAAGTCTATCCGGCAAGGAACGAGTAATCTACAGCTTCGCGTATGGAACGGACGGCGCGGCGCCCTCGGGCCAACTGACCGTCGCCAACGGAAAACTCTACGGCACCACGACCGATGGTGGGGGCGACGACTATTTGGGGACCGTTTTCGAAGTCACTCCGTCGGGCATAGAGCGCGTGCTGCATCGTTTCCTACAGAGTATCGTCGACGGTGAGTCCCCGGAAGGTACCCTGTTACATCACAACGGCAAGTTCTATGGAACGACGATTTTAGGCGGCAGACATGGGCTCGGAACCGTTTTCGTCGTGACGACGTCCGGGAAGGAGCACATACTTCACAACTTCGCAACCGTGCCCGACGGAAGGTATCCCACCGGCGGGCTGACCGCGATTAACAGCATCCTTTACGGCACCACGACCGAAGGCGGGACGGGAGCTTGTGCCTACGGCGACGGGTGCGGCACGGTCTTCGCGCTGCATCCATGAAGTGACCGTCCTCACTCCGCCGCGCCCGCGAGGCCGCATCGCGCTAGGGCTTAGCGTAGCCTCGCAGCTGCGCAGCCCGGCGCCGATCGCGCGGCGGAAGGCAGCCAAGCAGGTGTCTCGTCTTGGCGGCGCTGTCTCCTTGTATTATGACGTTTGGCAGGTCACGCTGACTGACTCCTAGGGCTCCAACCTCGTGGGATAGATAGGCGGCCTGCCCCGTGGCGCCTACAGAGATCGGACGGTATCGTGAGTGGCGCATGTCGCACTAGCTCGAATGCACAAGGTCGATCCAGAAAAGGCGCTGTCATTGGAGGCTGCACACATGCCATCGTTCTTGGGAATCGATCTATCGAAGGAAACGTTTCATGCTTGTCTCTTGAGCGATCGCGGCGAGGCCAAGAAGGTCTTCCCGAACTCATCGAAAGGTTTTGAGCAGCTGGCGGCATGGCTCAGAAATCGCCAAGCCAGCGACGTCGGGATCTGCATGGAAGCGACCGGCGCATATTGGGAAGCGTTAGCTCTCTACCTTCACGGGCGCGAGTATCGGGTCAGTGTCGTCAACCCGGCACGCATCAAGGCGTTCGCACAAAGCGAGCTGCTCCGCACCAAGACCGACGCGGTCGACGCCGCACTGATCGCCCGGTTCTCTAAGAGCCAGAGTCCCGATCCATGGCTTCCGCCTCCGCCAGAAATCCGTGTACTACAGGCTCTTATGCGTCATTACGAGCACCTCAAGACGACGCGCGTGCAGCAATCGGTCTACGAACAGTCGTCCGAAGCACCCATCGTAAAAGCGTCCATTCGCGAGGTGCTCGCCACTCTCGATGAGCAGGTCGCGCAGGTTGAGCGGGAGATCCGCCAGCACTTCGACGACCATCCTGACCTCAAGCGCAAGCGCGATCTCTTGACATCGATCCCCGGAATCGGGGAAACGACTGCGGGATCGTTGCTGGGCGAGATCCCGCATTTGGATCGTTTTGAATCGGCCAAGGCCGTCGCGGCGTATGCCGGGCTGTCGCCGCGGCATCGTCGCTCGGGAACATCAATTCACGGTCGTCCGCGGCTTTGTAAGACCGGCAACTCGCGCCTTCGCAAGGCGCTCTATATGCCGGCGATAGTGGCCTTGAGGTTCAACCCTGTTCTAAAGATCTTTGCCGATCGACTCCAGGCAGCGGGGAAGCAGAAGCGGCTGATCATCGGCGCCGTCATGCGGAAGCTCTTGGTGCTCGCTTACGGAATTCTTCGGTCCGGCGTCGCTTTTGATGCGAATTACGCTTGACGCGGAATACGGTATCTATCCCGCACGGCGGCGTAGCGGGATAAGAGTTAGGGGTATTATATACTTGACGAAAGTGGCTCAAGCTGGTATCCTTGTGGTATGGACAAGCGCCAGGTTCCGACTATTCCGCAAACGATGCTCGAGGCGGTAAGACAATTCTCTAACCCGGAAGCGGCCCACGACTTTTTCGTAGCCATGCGCTGGCCGAGCGGGGTGGCTTGCCCATTGAATTGCGGGTCGGTGAAGGTCGCCTATATGGCCAACCGTCGGCGCTTCTACTGCAACGATTGCAAGGGGCAATTTACGGCTAAGGTGGGGACGATCTTTGAGGACTCTCCGATTGGCTTCGACAAATGGCTTCCCGCGTTTTGGCTCCTCGCCAGCAACCGCAACGGTATCTCGTCGTGCGAGGTCGCCCGGGCGCTTCACGTCACCCAAAAGACGGCGTGGTTTATGCTCCAGCGTATCCGTGAAGCGATGCGGGACGAAACGTTCGAGCGCCTTACGGGACCCGTTGAGGCTGACGAAACCTTCGTGGGCGGGCTCACCAAAAACATGAGCATTGCCCGCCGGATGCGTCACGAACTCAAGGGCGGAGGCTCCTCTAATAAGGTTCCCGTCATGGGAATCGTAGAGCGCTCCACGGCCAATCGCAAGGGAAAGGTGCGGGCCTTCGTGGTCCCCTCGGTTGATCGCGCGGCTCTGCAGGGCAGAATCCAGAAGCACGTCGCAAGGGGTTCGCAGGTCCATACGGACGGAGCGGGCGCTTACGCCGAACTTTGGCGTCACGGGTACGATCACCACGTTATTGACCACGCCTTCGAGTACGTTCGTGGTAACGTCCATACCAACAGCATTGAAGCTTTTTGGTCGGTGTTCAAGCGGACGATTAAGGGGACGTATATCGCCCCTCGTCCGCAGCATTTGCAGCGGTACGTCGAGGAGCAAGTGTTCCGATTCAACGAGCGCGAGAATAACGACGGGCCGCGTTTCGCAAAGGCCGCCAGGGGGGCCGAGGGCAAGCGGTTGACGTACAAGGCGCTGACTGAGAAGCGATGAAGCCACTTCTCGCTCTCCTGATCTTGATTGCAGCAGTAGTCGCAATAATTCAGGTGTATTTCCGCTATGAGTACGTTGCGCTAGGTTCTGACGCTGTTGTCCGAGTAGATCGAATAACGGGGAAGGCCTGCTTGGCTTTCCCAATCTATGCGTGCGCACGTTCTCCCATTAACACTAAATAGTAAAAGCCAGGTGACGCATAAGGGACTTCACGCGACCTAACGCCTCGCTAGCCTGATCTTCCGTGTAAACAGTTCCCGGAGTACGCGGGTGGTCAGCTGGGATTCTCCACGCTAGGTTAACATGGAAAAGGGCGTCGGCTATTTCGGATAGTTTTCGCTGGGCCTCCTTCTTTTCTATCGTGTCGTGAGGCATTTTTTCTATCTCTTTTTGAACCTCGCGTAGAATCTCTCCCCAAGAAGCAGCTAAGACCGTGGCGGGGAGAGTTAAATGCTTTCCTAGTTGTTGAACTCCAACCTCGGCAACTCGCATGAGATGAAACACCGTTGCGGTGAAACGATCTAACGCATAGCACCTTTCGGCCTCCTCTACGTCAACGGCAACATCGAATCGGTCTAATACCCCTTGCCAGCCTCCTCGAAAATCGTTGTAGTGAATTGCCCGCTCGGGGGAAACAAAGAAGAGGACCCGCTCTTCAAGTTCATCTCTAATATAGCGGTCTATCTCCTTGAAAGCATCTTTCACTTTCTGCTTCGTAATGGTCCCTAATACCGGGTCCGGTTCTAGGGCCGACTTTAATCTTGAAACAGCCTTCAGGGAATAGACCAGGTCTATCTCTCTAAGCCGCTCCTCAAGCGTTGAAAGGCTCATGCCGGCCATTTCCGCCGCCATCTTATCGTCGGTTTCTTTATCTAGTGGTGGGTCGGTTTTTTTTTCTAAAAGCTGACGGAATGTACCAATGAGAGCCCCGACCTGGTAGAACGATTCGGCATATCTTTTCAACATGTCCCACAGGCTTATAATCCCGTGGTTACCGAGTCCTAGGTCGGTGTAGCCTTCTTCCGATTCGACTTCATCCGCTTGGCCTTCTCGACCTCTTCCTTCGGAACGCGGGAGATCGCCTTCACCAGCTTCTTGAACTCGTCCAGCGGGATGAGAGGCTCTAGGTCTTTCTTCGGCATACTGCTCCGAATTATAGCACGGCTCTAAAGGGAGGCCCCGAGATGGCAATTGACCCGAAGGCGATTCAGGTAAGCCTGGAGTTGAAGGTGATAGGGAACGAGCTTCGGCGGATTCGGAACCTACTGAGAGCGATGTTCCTTCTTCAACGGAATGAGGCGGGGGACGCAGCTCTTCTAAAAGTTCAGCTCGAAGAAGCTGATCGGCCAAAGCCAACGCAGCATTAGGGCCCGGGGCCCGGAGATAATCACCGATCAGCCCCTCAAGGTTATCGGGATTGGGCCATTGCGAGGGCCTCATTAAGCAGACCCCCGTTCGGTCGCCCTGTCACCAAGGCAAGATACCTCAGGCGACCTAGTGTCGTCAAGTATATAATACCCAGAGTTAGGGGCTAAAAATTGTGCACCCCCCAGCCGCGGGGCCGGTTGAGCTGAGCGGAGCCGATCTAAAGCTGCGAGACTGCGAGGCGGCTGCGACCTAACTGCGAGGCGGCTGCGACCTAACTGCGAGGCTGCAATGCTTTGCGATCGGCGGCCGGGCTGCGCAGCAGCGAGGCTTCTAGGCCGCTAAGCTCTAGCGCGATGCGGCCTCGCGGGTGGGGCGCCGTGCAGCGCGGCAGAGGCGCTGGGGCTAATGCGGGGCCACGCTAACGGTGACCCCAATCAGTTGATCATCTTCTGCGCTGCGAACGTGGATCGCCCTTACGAAGTTCCCTCCAGCGGGATACGGCCATAGCCCAACGTTGTAGTACCTATCGCCACGCATTGAGTATGGGCTGATAATCTTGCCCCCTTGTATCCATGTTATCGCGGCTTCGCGTGCGATGCGAAACTTGCCGGGACCAAGGAGCTGGGTCGATCCCACGACGGTCGCGACATAATATGATACGGACAGCTGATCGACCGTAGCAGCAGTTTCGTTTGCCCAGCCAACGGCCAAGTACTGGCCATCCCACTGGATAGCTCCCGGAAAGCCCATTGCTTGGCCAACCGTAACGCTTCGCAATGTGCTGCTCCCCTTCGCAAGTTCCGCCAAGCCAAATTCGGGACCGGACACCTCACCATCGAGGAATAGGTTCCCCTTGTCGTCATAGCCACAATACCAACTCTCCCAGCCGGTAACCCTAACGGTGTATACGACTGGGCTTCCCCGTGCGTTCTTGTAAATTGACAAGTCGGAGCTTCTGAGGTTTGAAACGGCTAGATTTCCGGTTCCTGGATCCACGGAACACGAATAAGGTTCATAGGTTCCATCCTGAAGCGTCTTGATGGGGGTCGTGCCTCCATGGGCGTACTCTACTACCTCGGACGCGCCGCTATCGGTGATGAAAACGTTCCCATGCGCGTCAGTACACTCGCCGTTCGCGCCTTCGAATCCGTCCAACGATCCGACAAGTTTAGCGCTAGGGTAGGCAAGCACGTACACAGTCGTTCGGCCCGAGGATGCATAAAGCAGATCCTTGCTCTTCGCTCCCGGCAGCATCCACGACTTGCCATGCGCCCCGTGCCTTGCGATCGCGGAGGTTTCCGACATCGCGCTCGGTGCGCCGATCGGCGGCTGCGATCCGCCGCACCCGGCGAGCAATACTGCAACGATGCCAACGCTCAACACGTCGCGTTTAAGAGCAAAGATTCTCACGTCACCCTGCCTCACTAGTAGGCTTTGATCCCGTTGGGCGTGCCCCAGCCTCCCGGACCGGAATAGTATTTCTTGTATCTGCCACCTCCGCAGAGATAGTTACCGCAGCCGCCGTCGCTGCCGCTGGTCGGATGATGGAACCATTTCTGGTGCTGTTTGCTCAACAGCGTCCAAAAATGCTTACCGCCATTGGCACCGAAAGCGCCGGGGTTGCCCTTGAGAGCGATGACACCGGCCGTGAACGGTGAGGCAGCGCTCGTTCCGCAGACGCCGGTCCAGCCGCCGTAGAGACTGATATAGACGGCAACGCCGGGCGAGCAACCCGACTGCGACGATACGTCCGCGAGGTGCGGTAGCTGCAATCCGGGTCGTGCTGCCAGGAGGGCTTGGCCACACCGGGGCTGCCGACGCTGCTAGGATCGGCGCACCCGGCGCCGGCGTCGGACCAGAGTTCTTCGGTGAAGAGCGAGCCGCTCGCTTCGAGCTGCGTACCGCCGACCGCGATCACGCTGCTAGGGCCGCCGATTTCGGACCCCGAGTCGCCGGAGGATGCGAGATATGCGATGCCCGGCGTGTTGAAGTAGTTCGGGAAGTTCATGTCTTCGCAATCCCAGCTGCCGTAGCAAATCCAGCTGTTGCTGAGAATCGTCGCGCCGAGCGTGACGGCTTCTTTTTCAGCCGCCTCGAAATCGCTGATGCCGCCCTTGGCTTCCATCAGGAAAATGTTGCACTTCGGGCACGCCGCGGAGACCATGTCGATGTCGAGGTCGGTCTCGAGGCACCAACCATAGTTCTCGCAGGTTGGAGGATAGTTGGATTTTTGGCCGCCCTCGTTGTACTTCGTCAGATTGCCCGTGCCGAGCCCATATTGGGTTCGGTACGTCGAGAGATCGGTAGAGGCCGCGGCGAGGTCGCCCGCCTCGATGACCGCTACGTTCGTTCCGGCTCCGTTTGCGAGTTGGCTGGCGAGGTTGTACGCAGCTTCGAGCTGTAGCGCCGTAAAGCCGCAACTTGAAGAGGGCGAGCAAAGCGGCGTGATGCCTCCCATGACGACCTGCAGCGCGAGACACGTCGGCTTGCCGACGACTTGGGGGCACGCGGCACGCGCGAGATGCTGCGCCTGCCATTGTGGTACGACACCGCGCATGCGGCTTTGCGGCATAGCGCCCGGCGCACCGATCGGCGGCTGCGATCCGCCGCACCCTGCCAGCAATGTCGAAGCCGCGCTAATGGCTAAGGCGTAGCGACTAAGTCCCAAGCTCTTCATCTCTCCGCTCCTCGCTCCGTGAACGCCACGAAGCAGCATCGTTTCGGCTTGGCACCGCCCAGGCCCCGCAATACATTATGGCCGTGCGATCGCTGCGCTAGCGACGCGGTGGGACGGATGCTACTACCGGGGCGCGACAGAAACGGCCAAGGCGGAGGGTCGGTCGACGCCCGAAATTGTTTTCGTTGGGCTACCGCCGCCCGGGTACTTGAAAAAATATACCATTCCCTGAGCTTCACCCGCGGCAATCAGCGTAGAACCCTGAACCCAGAAGTTGGCGATATAGTAAGGCCAGGTAGTATTTAGTTTAACAACTCCGACCCTTTTCGCAGAACGACCGCTGATTGCATATCGCCAGACTTCCCTACTTTGCGTGAGCACTGCCAGGTATTGGCCATCCCAATGGTAGGCGCCATGAGCATTGGGGGTGGGTATGCACCCAAACTTCATAACGCTCGAACTACCCTTTGGAAGGTATGCCGGATGATGCCTCGAGCTCGCAAAATAAGCACTTCCCGCATTGTCGTAAGTGATATAGTGGACATTTTCAACGAATCCAACCGTCGAGTAGTACGTTGGCAGCCCCTGCGCAGCTGTATAGACGGCGACGTTCGAGCCGCGATTCGCGACTGCAAGGTTTCCGGTAACTGCATCTACTGCGCACGAATGCGGGGCATTTCTTGAGTCCTCCAGGGTCGCTATCGGGCTGGTGCCGCCATGCGCGTACTCGATGAGATGGCCGCCTTTAGCTCCGCCTGTTTTTGTAACCCAGACGTTTCCATTCGCGTCGGAGCAGAGAGACGTAAGGCCCTTGAAACCAGTGAGCGTTCCAATCAGCTTGCCGCTTGGAGAGGTAAACACGTCAATGCTCTTGCCGCCAACGTCAACATACAGCAAGCTCTGCCTCTTCGCTTCCGGCAGCATCCACGAACCGCTGCGATCGGCGTACGTCGCCGTCGCGCGGCTTTGCGGCATCGCGCCCAGCGCGCCGATCGGCGGCTGCGGTCCGCCGCACCCAGCCAGCAATGCGGGGGCTACGCAGCTGATTAGCGCGTAGCGGCCAAACCCTGAGGTTCTCACTTGCCTTGCTCCCCCGATGCAAGGACGCATCGGCAGCTAAGGGTGTTCGGCGTGGACCCTCAGTTCCCGGCTTCGACCAGTGCGAGCAAGCCGTCCCAATGCCGCGGATGCGCAACGAAGGCCCAGCTACGACGATTCGGGCTCGCAGCGCAGGGACGACCATGGTGGCACGTCGTTTATGGGGTCAACGCGAAAACCGTTCCATTCCCAGACGTGCCGCCAGCTCCCGTCGTGCCGTAGAGCATGCCGCCCACGTCAATCAACCCCGCGCTCGGGAAGCGGCCATCGGTGCCGCCGCCGAAGGTGTGCAACACTTTCTCCGTGCCGCCTGGCGTGATGCTAAAGACCGTTCCCGCACGATACGCGCCGCCACTTTCCGTCGTGCCGTACAGCCTGCCTTTTACGACGATCAGGGATGCCTCGGGATTAGCGCCATCGGATCCGCCGGCGAAGCTGTAGAGCACTTTCTCGATGCCTCGCGGCGTAATGCTAAAGACTGTCCCGCATTTTGTGGGAGGTGAGCCGCAACTATACGCACCGCCGGCGGTCGTCGTGCCGTAGAGCGTACCGCCCACGTCGATTAAGCCGGCGCGAGGGTGAATGCCATCGCTTCCTGCGCCGAAGCCGTGGAGCACTTTCTCCGCGCCGCCCATCGTAACGTTAAAGACCGTTCCGTGGTAATGCGTGCCGCCAAACGTCGTGCCGTAGAGCCTGCCATTCACGGCGATCAGACCTGCAAAAGGATACGCGCCGTCGCGATGACCGCGGAAGCTGTGCAGGACCCCCTCAGTACCGCTTGTCGCGATGCTGAAGACCGTTCCACAGCCTCCGTACGGTGAGTAACACGTACTCCCGCCGGAATATGTCGTGCCGTATAAGGTACCCTTTAGCTCAATCAAGCCTGCAAAAGGAGACGCGCCGTCGGGGAATCCGGCGAATCTGTGGAACACGGTTTCCGCGCCGCTCGGGCTGATACTAAAGACCGTCCCGCAGCTGGAATAATACGAGCCGTAGCACGCGGAGCCGCCTGCCGCTGTCGTGCCGTAGAGCATGCCCTTCACGTCGATCAAGCTCGCTAAGGGGAATGCGCCGTCAGGGTGGCCACCGAAGCTGTGCAGCACATGCTCCGTGCCGCCCGGCGTGATGCTAAAGACAGTTCCGCAGCCGCTGTATTTTAGGCTGCTGCAGGAATATGAACCGCCTCCGCTCGTCGTGCCGTAGAGCGTGCCGCTCACATTGATAAGGCTTGCTTGGGGGTCGCTCCCATCGGGGGGTGCGCCAAAGCTGTACACGACTTTATAGTTCGTGCTATTGATGCGTGCCGAAAGCGCGGAGACTTGCGGCATCGCGCCCGGCGCGCCGAGCGGCGGCTGCGATGCGCCGCACGCGGCCAGCATTGCCGCAGCCGCGCCCATCGCTAAGGCGTAGCGGCTCAGTCCCCAAGGCGTCATGTTTACTGCTCCTCGCTCCGTGAACGCTACGGCGCCCAGCATCGTTTCGGCTTAGCCCCGCTGAGCCCCCGCGGGCGAAGCCGCTCAGCAAAGCCGCGCTGCTATGCTGCCGTGCTCCGCGACTGCGTTAGGGGGAGGGCTCTTCTGCCGCCTTTCGACAGAACATACTAATTCAGAGCCAATCCAAGGCGAACGCGTCGAAATGTTTCCACGCCTCGAACCCCCGACGTGCTTCTAGCGCAACGAAGGTTACTCGCTTATTGTTAGTCCCACATGAGCGAAGCCTTTGAAGCCCTTAAAGACTTTCAGAGCCGCGCGCAAGGCCCTCGCACTCCAAGCTGCAGCCGGAAATGATCCACGCAACAGCCACGGGGCGAACCTCAAGCGCGGAACAGCCAACGCTGAGCACCATCGGCGCAATCACGAATGGATTCGCGAGCACGCAGCGGATCGGCGCGATGCCGCGTGGTTTCGCTGCGAGGTCGCCCCGAGGCTCAGCTGCTATCCGCTAAGCGTGATTGCTCGCGCCACGGGGTTGTCGCTTGCGGCGTGTTCGCGCATCCGGGCAGGCTCGCAGATTCCTCATCCGCGGCATTGGGACGGCTTGCTCGCATTGGTCGAAGCCGGGAACGGAGGCTCCACGCCGAACATAAGCTGGCTCCGAGACGTTCACGGAGCATGGAGCAAGGTAAGTGAGGACTTCAGGAGCTGGTCGCGCGCTTAGCGTCTGCGCGTGGCTTGCTATGCTCGCGGGGTGTAGCGAATCGCAGTCGCCGATCGGGGTGCCGGCTGCAATGCCGCGAATCCCTACGGTCGCAACGCAGTCAGCGCGCAGCGATAGCTCGTCATGGATAGCATCGGATGCCCCGACGCGAGACCTGCTTTACGTCTCGACGTGTTGTTACGTTAGCGTGTATTCGTATCCGCAGGGCGAGCCAAAAGGTAAGCTCAAAGGCTTTTCCATTGCGGCAGGCGAGTGCGTCGACCAAAAGGGCAACGTATTTATCACCGATGAGGGAGCGGCGCGAGTCTTCGAGTACGCGCACGGCGGCGCCAAACGCATAAGGACCTACTCAGTTGGAGGAGGTCCGGAAGGATGCGCCGTCGATCCCACGACCGGTAATCTGGCCGTCGCAACGCTGGGCCCTGGCGAATACGCTAGGGTCTCGGTCTTCAAGAACGCTCGCGGAAATCCAATGACGTACAAAGATCCAGCATTTCAGGAATATTTCTTTCCCGGCTACGACGATAAGGGCAACCTTTTAGTCCAGGGCATGAGCCAGCCCGGCACCGGCCACACAGTATTTGCCGAGCTTCCAAAAGGCGGCAGCAAGCTCAAGACGATTACGCTGAACGAGAGCATCGGCTGGCCTGGCGGCGTTCAATGGGACGGGAAATACTGGGCCGTTGGGGATCAAGCTGCACCGGTGATCCGTCAGTTCACGATAAAAGGAAGTCAAGGCATGGAAGTCGGCACAACTGCAATGGGCAGCGGTGCGGACGACGTCACGCAGTCCTTTATTCAGGGGCGTACGCTCATTGTGCCGAACGTCATTCGCGGAATGCGTGCCGACGTTCTGTTCTACAAGTACCCAGCCGGCGGCGACGCGACGAAGAAGATTACGAGAGGCCTTGATGCAGCCGACGGCGCTGCAGTTAGTCTCGCGCCGCACAGATAAGCGAGGAGCAAAGCAGATGAGGATTCCAGACATGAGCCGCTGCGCGCTATGCATGTGCGCGGCCGCGGCATTGCTGGCCGGGTGTGGCGGATCGCAGCCGCCGATCGCCGCCACGTTCGATGCCTACGATAATAACGCTCTACCGCACCAACAAACGTTTCATTACACCGCCAAAAGGCAAAGGTTCAAGGTACCCGCGGGTGTGACGACGCTCGCGATCGTCGCTCGCGGGGGCGCGGGCGAAGGAATACTTACGTACGGTAGCCGCAGCGGACGCGGCGGTCGCGTGTACGCCAAGGTGCCGGTTCGACCTGGCGAAACATTGTACGTGTTTGTGGGAGGTGCCGGGTTCGCATTTAGTGGGGGCGATTACGGCGGTTTCAACGGCGGAGGCGATCCTGGAGCGTGCTGCGACGGTGGTCGCGGCGGCGGCGGCGCTTCCGACGTGCGAGAAAACGGTACCGACCTAAAAGATCGTATTCTTGTCGCCAGCGGTGGTGGCGGTCAGGGTGGCTACCAAAATGGTGGAGGCGCAGGTGGCGCGGGCGGGGGACTCGCCGGTGGTCCTGGCGGCACCGGAAGCTACGTCGGTAGCGGTGGAGGCGGCGGTGGTGGAAGTGGCGGGACGCAGAGCCGAGGCGGCTCAGGTGGATCACGCGCACCGAAAAGCTGCTACTCCTGCGGGATCGGGGAACGCGGCAAACGCGGAAGACTTGGCGTAGGAGGCCAAGGCGGCCACGGTGGTTTCGGCGATACGAGCGACACTGACGGCGGCGGGGGCGGCGGTTATCACGGCGGCGGCGGCGGTGGAGGCGGTGAAGGCGGCGGCGGGGGCGCAGACGGATCCCCCGGTGGTGGAGGTGGCGGCGGATCGTCCTACGTCGAGCCCGGCGCATCGAAGTTTCGAACGTGGTCCGGGTGGAAGAATGCCACCGGTAACGGGCTTGTGGTCTTCAGCTGGCAATGATAAACAGAGTTTGCGGCGGCGCCGTCACCATCTTCGCCGCTCTGCTACTCGCGCGGTGCGGCGGATCGCAGCCGCCGGGCGCGATACCGCAAGGTCCCGCGATCGCAGCCCATGCCCGTGGCGGCGCATCGGGGGTGTTACCGGGAGCCGAGAGCGGTGAACTGCTTTACGTCAGTTCAGGTAACACGGTTTATGCGTTGTCGTATCCAGCCAAGAAATTATTACTTACGATCAGCTTGCCGAACGATCAGTACGACGCCTCAGGCTGGCTCTGCAGCGACGCCAACGGCAATGTGTTCGTGCCTGCCCATAACGAAGGGAATCCGGGATCGGTCGTTTACGAATACGCGCACGGTGAGACGAATCTCAAACGAACCCTCACGATCGGTAGTTTCACTACGAGGGGATGTGGGTCTGATCGAAAAACCGGCAATCTAGCCGTAGCCGGCTACACCGGCTCGGACAGCAAGACTACAGGCGCTGTAGCTGTTTTTAAGAAAGCGCAGGGTTCGCCGACTATATACAATGACTCAGCGTTTCAGCTGTTATTTTATTGCGGTTATGATCAAGGCGGGAATCTGTTTGTCGATGGTCCCTCGTATCAATACGTTGCTGAGCTTCCTTATGGGGGCTCGGGACTCAACAATATTACTTTCTTGACAAGGCACTCCAGAGGTCAGATTCAGTGGGACGGTACCTACATGACGATGCTGACGCAGCACGGTAGGATAGGCCGTCTTCATACAACTGTTTTTAGGTTCGGTGTAGCCGGTTCTATCGCAACCATCGTCGGAAAAACCACGCTATCGATGCGCGGGCTTGCTGCTAATGAGTCCTGGATCGACGGCTCCGCGATCGTGATGGCTCCATTTACCTATGATCGGCACTCCCTGTTCACCTGGAAATATCCAGCCGGCGGCAAAGCCGTTCTAAAGGCATTCCCCACGCTTGGCCGATTTGACGGGCTTACCATCAGCGTAGCGCCAAGCCACTAAGCCGTCATGCTAATTCAGAGAGACAAACCGATGAGAACCTCAGCTCTAAGCCGCTTCGCGTTTACCGTCACCGCCGCGGCCGCGTTGCTCCCGGGGTGCGGCGGATCGCAGCCGCCGTTCGGCGCGCCGGGCGCGATGCCGCAAGGCCGCTCGATCGCCACGTACGCCGCTCGCAGCGGGTCGTGGATGCTGCCGGAAGCGAAGAGCGGAGATTTGCTTTACCTACTCACGGACGTAAATCTCGCTTACGTTCTCGCGTACCCGAGCGGCAAACTTCAGCAGACGCTCACACTTGCAGAAGGCTCCGCGGCGGGGACTTGCTCGGACGCAACCGGCAATGTTTTCATAACCACGTGGACCCAGTTCCCTTTAGCGGGTTACATCTTTGAGTACGCTCATGGGGGAACGACTCCGATCGCGACTATAAATTTAGGTAGCTCCGCCCCAGGCGGATGTTCTGTCGATTTGGCGGACGATCTCGCGGTTATAGAAGGTAACGGGTCTGTGGCGAACATCGTGGTCTATCCGGGTGCTAAGGACCAGCCCACATATTATACGGATCCTGCTTTCGAGACATACTTATCTACAGCATACGACGATCAGGGAAATCTTTTTATCATCGGCGAGGGGCCTGCGCCCAGTCGCTCATTTCTACTAGCGTATCTCGCCAAAGGTACCAGCAGCTTTACTAATGTCGCGCTCAACACTAAGATTAGCGGCGCATTCGTTCAATGGGACGGCACATACATTGCGATTACAAATCCGGCATGGCTACAACACAGAGGTGCAGTTGTATACCGGGTACAAGTTTCAGGTTCGACCGGGTATCTCGTTGGGACCACAAAATTCAACCGCCTGCGCGGTCGGAATGCCGGCAACATTTCATTGATTCAGGGCGCCAAGATAATAGTCAATTACCATCAGGGCAAGCTCGGAGTGTGGAACTATCCAGCTGGGGGCAGAGCTATTGGGGCACTTAAGGCGGTCTCAGGCTATCGCGAGAATGGCATCACGCTCAGCCTCGCGCCGCACTAGCCCCGGCCCCCGCGCTCGCGAGGCCGCCTTGCTATACGCCGCCGATCGCGCGCCCGGGCCCCGCACGGATGCGCGCCGATGCTAAAGCCCTCGACCATGCATCAACGGGCATAGCAAAAACGCCTTATGCTATATAGCGTTTTCGACGCATCGCGCTTTTTTGCAAACGCGCTTGCAAAGTTTGCACAAAACCGCGAGTTGAGCTTGGCCGATCATATGATATCGAAAAAGCCTTATTCTACGGGCTTTTTCGAGCATGGCGCGTGGCTCCGAGGTTGTCGCTAGGGGGCCCCGTTTTAGCCTCGTTCCCCTATGCCCGCACGGCCGCGTAGCGGGCATAGAGGAAGGCACCCCAAACGCCCTCCCCCTCCCCTCGGCCGGCGCCGCTGGGGTGCGGCGAAAAAGCCTGTAAAATAAAGGTTTTTGATATCCTCCAACGATGGCCCTAGCGCGTGGCCTAGTGCAAACTTTGCAAGCCTATTTGCAAAAGCCGCTACACATCGAGAAAGTTATGTGGGGTAAGGGTTTCCCATCTTGGTCGATGCGGGGCCACCGTCGATCATGTTAGGGGGTCAACGCGAAGACTGTTCCGTACCCGTACTTGCCGCCACCTACCGTCGTGCCGTAGAGCGTGTCGTTTAGGTCGATCAGGGCTGCGGTAGGATTAGCACCATCGTCAGCGTTGCCGAAGCTATGTAGCACTCTTTCCGTGCCGCCCGGCGTGACGCTAAACACGGTGCCTTTGCTGCGTGCGCCGCCGCCTTCCGTCGTGCCGTAGAAAGTGCCGTCTACGTCGATCAGAGATGCGTAGGGGTGTGCGCCATGCCGTTCCTTGAAGCTATGGAGCACTTTCTCCGTGCCGCTCGGCGTGATGCTAAACACGGTGCCTTTGCCTTGCGCGCCGCCACCTGCCGTCGTGCCGTAGAAAGTGCCGTCTACGTCGATCAGAGATGCGTAGGGTTGTGCGCCATCCGTTCCGTTGAAGCTATGGAGCACTTTCTCCGTGCCGCCCGGCGTGATGCTAAACACGGTACCTTTGCCGTACGCGCCCCCTCCAGCCGTCGTGCCATAGAGGCTGCCGTTTACGTAGATCATGGATGCGAACGGATGGGTGCCATCGGGGGACCCGAATTTGTGGAGCATTTTCTTCCTGCCGCTCGGCGTGATGCTGAAGACCGTGCCGGCGCCCGCCTCGTCGCCACCAGTCGTCCCGTAGAGCGTGCCGCCCACATCGACTAGGCCTCCAACAGGATTTTCGCCGTTAGCTTTTCTGAAGCTGTGCACTACTTTTTCTGTCCCCCCCGTCGAGATGCTAAAAACCGTTCCGCAGCCCCACCCGCCGTTGCAACGAGTTGCGCCGCCAAATTCCGTCGTGCCGAAGAGGGTGCCGCCTACGTCGGTCAGACCTGCACGAGGATAAGAGCCATCAGGTGCCTGGTTGAAGCCATGGAGCACTTGCTCCGTCCCACCCATCGTGATGCTAAAAACCGTTCCGGTATTTCCGCCAGGGGGATAAGCGTCGCAGACGTATGAGCCGCCGCCACATCGGGTTGTCCCGTAGAGCGTGCCGCCCACATCGATCAGGTTGCCGCCGGGGTAGTTCCCGTCAGGGGGCGCGCCAAAGCTATACAGGATTTCGTAATTCGCGTGATTGGGGCGTGCCGCGAATACGCGGCTTTGCTGCAATGCGCCCGGCGCGCCGATCGGCGGCTGCGATCCGCCGCACCCGGCCAGCAATGCGGAAGCCGCGCCAAACGTTAAGGCGAAACGGCTAAGTCCCATGCTGTTCATATGCTCTGCCCTCGCTTCGTGCAGCTAAGAACGTTACGCTATTTCGGGGTTCGGCTAACCACTGCTCCGTATGGACCACTGAAATTGGGGCGGTTCTTCGTCGGCTCCCCGCCAGCTGGATAATCGTACAGATCGACCCATCCCGACCTTCCCTCAATATAGCCGCTGGGGTCGATGATTGTTGAACCGGTGATGAAGAACTGTTCGACGTTAGATGTGCCTGTCAGTGGAGTAGAACCGACCTCGGTCGCGGCGCTGCCTTTTATGTCGAACTGATAGACGACCGCGTTGCCGGAATCGCCGATGACAAGGTGTTGTCCATCCCACTGCACGCCACCGGGAGACCTAAACGCCTGGCTTATTGCAATAGCCTTAAACGTGCTGCTCCCCTTTGGCAGCTCCTCCAGCAGGAAATAATTGCCGCTCAGGTTGCCGCCATCCACGAAAAGGTTACCGTCGCTATCGTAGCCGCAGAACGCCATGAAGCGGAAATCTGGTGCCGCGTATAACTTCGGCCTGCCTCTCGCGTGCTTGTAAACGGCAAGCTGGATCGGGGTGGAGAACTCGTAACTACTAGTAACGGCAAGGTTCCCCGTGGTCGGATCAACGGAACAGCCATCAGGGATTCCTCCCGGGTCTCCCAAGATCGCGATCGGGGCCGTACCACCGTGAGCGTATTCGAAGGTCACGGATCCATTGCCGCCGTTGTCGGCATTAGTGACAAACACGTTCTGAGCTCTATCGACACACTCGCCTAAAGGAGCAGGGGCTCCGGTCAGCATTCCAACGAACTTTAGCCTCGGATAACTGTAAACGATCACACCATCGCTACCAGGATCGGCGACGTACAGGAGATTCTCGCTCTTCGCTTCCGGCAGCATCCACGACTTGCCATGTGCGGCGTGCGTTGCGACCGCGCGGCTTTGCGGCAGCGAGCCCGGCGCGCCGATCGGTGGCTGCG
This sequence comes from Vulcanimicrobiota bacterium, assembly GCA_963745145.1. GTDB lineage: Bacteria > Vulcanimicrobiota > Vulcanimicrobiia > Vulcanimicrobiales > Vulcanimicrobiaceae > Cybelea. The sequence continues at coordinate 248,475 of CAVUWE010000001.1, forward strand.
CTCCGCCGCACCCGGCTAGCAATGCGGTGGCTGTACCCATCGCTAAGGCGTAGCGACTCAGTCCCAAGCTCTTCATTCCCCCTTGCTCCCCGATGCAAGAACGCATCGGGGGCTAAGGATGTTCGGCCTTTGACGCTCAGTTCCGTCGCAGCAACCAAGGTCCGATCGCCAAAGCCGCCTCGGCCCTGACCCGACGGTCACGATGCCGGTTCAGTGACCCCAGCGTTAGCGCAGCGACGCAGCAGCTAATACGGAGCGTCTAAGGTCCAAACTCACCACTGCAACCATCGCGACTGCCTAAAGAAGCTTTGGCGTCAGGCTCACAGTCGCAGCAATGGCTAACGTTGAGATCGTTTTGACTGCGTCTCCTCCGCTCGGATAGTCGTAAAGCAAGACATCGCCGGATTTGATATCTGAAACGATCATCCGTCGTCCCTGGAGCCAGAACTGCTCGACCCGGCTTGCACCGTTAAATGTCAGCTGGCCCACCTGCGTTCCGGCGTGGCCCTGGATCTTGAAACGATACGCATCCTGCGCCTGGTCTCCGATTACGACATCCTTGCCGTCCCACTGAAGCCCGGTAGGGCCGTTGACGTCTCCGACGTTTGTAGAGAGCGAAATGTTGACTAGGGTGCTCCGCCCATTTCGAAGTTCCTCGAGCAAGTTATACCTCCCATCCTTGACGTTAACCCCTTGCACGAAAAGGTTTCCCTTGTCGTCGTAGACACATTCGTAGCCATACGTGATCGCCGCGTAGGTGTAGGTGATCGGCGTGCCCGAAGCTTTCGGGTAGACCATGAGGTAAGGGGCCTGTCCAATCCAGCCAACGTTGGTGACGGCAAGGTTGCCGGTAATCTGGTCGACCGCACACGACCAATCAGTACCGAACGCCGCGTCTATTGTTCGTATTGGTTGCGTGCCGCCGTGCGCGTACTCGTTAATCACGGGATCCTCGACGATGTAAACGTTGCCGTCCCTATCCGAGCAAATGCCCTCCTGTGATTGGCCGCCTTTTATTGTTCCCACGAGTTTTCCGCCGGGATACGTAAATATGCGGATTAGAGCACCGGTCTCTACATAAAGAAGGTCCTCTCTCTTCGCTTCCGGCAGCATCCACGACTTGCCATGCGCAGCCTGCGTTGCGGTCGCGGCCCTTCGCGGCATCGCGCCCGGCGCGCCGATCGGCGGCTGCGATCCGCCGCACCCTGCCAGCAATGCCGCGGCCACGCACCCGTTTAGTGCGTAGCGGCCAAAATCTGAAATCCTCACTTGCCTTGCTCCATGCTCCTTGAACAAACCGGCGGCTAGGAACGTTCGGGCTGCCGACTGCGGTTCCATCGCAGCAAGCTAGCCACCAGCCGGGTCCCGGCAGCCTAGTCTCTGCAGAGCCGCCTCAATCTTCGCGATGGTGGGGCCCAACGGTGTCGTTTTCTGATTGACGAACTCGCGTAGATGCCGCGGACTTAGTCCAGACTCGCGGGCAACGGTCTTGACCCCGGCCCTCGTACCGCCCCGCGAAGTCGGTCAAGGCGTTCGGCCGGATCGTGATACTCGACGACGCTCGTTTCGCTCAGCATTTCGGCCGTCAAGCCTTCCTCGGTATCCGTTGGATCGACAATGACTTCTTTACCGATTGCGGTTATCCACTCGACTTGCACCGGGCGTGGAATCGTGAGGCCGCGCATGATGTGCGGCCCCGGCTCATCGCTGTTGGCGCAGAGGCGCTTTACCGCGAAGCTGTCCAGGGTTCCACGAACGACGCTGCCGTACGAGCGAAAGCGCAACGACGGCGTCGGATTACCGCACCGCAAGCAGCGCCATTCCTGCGATTCCCACGCAGCGGGATCGTCGAAGAGAAAGCACGAGGGTCGTGGGTCCGGGCAGCACGCTCCGTAGCCACTGGCAAAATCGCTGAACGACCGACTGGGCGTGGCGACGAGCAGGAAGTCGAACGGCCTCATGTTCGGATTTTGCATATACGGCTTCATGACCGACCACGTTGAGAGTGTCAGCTGCGCGAGCGCTGGTTGCTGCTCCCAAGGAAACGACTCGACGGGATATCCGAACGCCGCGCAAATCTTCCGGCGCCACGCCGCTTCGATCCATTCGCGCGTTCGATCGCCGGCGATCGGAGACCGATACTGACCAAGTGCGTGGGCAGAGTATTTGCGAATCACTGGTTCGCCGCGTTCGTCGAGGGTGAACAATGCATACGCTTTTTCAGAGACACCGTAGAACCAGAGGTTCGTTTGCGTTGCCCATCCGCGGCGAAATTTTGCTTTTCAGGTTTGAGCAGCGGCCCCACGTTGGTTCGGGTATGGGTTGAGCGCCTCGAACCGCCTGCGAATCTCTTCATATCAATGTCGGCGGGGTTCGTTTCGGCGAAATCGCCATACGCCCCGGAGTTGGCCACCACTTTGAAGCCGGTGTTGCGCAGCTCGTCGTCTAGCGGATTGTCGCTTGTACGTTTGCGCTGTTCGATCAGGGCGCGAAAGATGTCGTCCAGCCGCGGATCGATCTTCACCTCGCCGCGGAAGTCCAGCTGCTTGAGCGTTTCCTGCGTGCCGATCGGGCGCAGCCTCCACGCGCGCACGATGCGCGGCCGTGGCGAATCCGTAATGACGGCAGTGGCTAGATCGGGGCCTGCGTACCATAGCGGCCGGGCCGACTCAACCGGCCCCAGCACGATGTTCCGCAGCGACTTGGCATGATGATCACACATCTTTCAAGCTTAGAGGATCGTTGAGCTCAGAGACCAGAAGGACGTTACCTGAGCGGAGTGCCTGCGGAGCCTTGGCCTATCGCGGCACAGCTGCGACGATGGAACTGACGCCAGGGAGCGAACGTTCCTAGTCGCCGATTCGTTCAGGCTCCAGGAGGCGATGCAATGAGGATTTCGGGTTTCAGCCGCTACGCATTTTGCTGCTGCGTAGCTGTAGCAATGCTCGGAGGGTGCGGCGAATCGCAGCCGCCGATCGGCGGGCCGGGCGCGATGTCGCAAAGCCGCGCAGTCGCCGCGCGACCCGATAGCACGAACTACAAAGTAGTGCACAGCTTTGGCGCACCCCCCGATGGCAACTACCCCGCGGCAAGCCTGATCAACGTGAGGGGCACGCTCTACGGAACGACGGACGGAGGCGGCTCAGTGGGAAGCGGCTCATATTCATACTGCTGCGGGACGGTCTTTAGCATCACGCCGAGCGGCGCAGAGAAAGTGCTGTATAGCTTTGGCAAAAGCCCTGATGGAAGGAACCCTCTGGCGGGTTTGATCGACGTGGGCGGCACACTCTACGGCACCACGAGCGCGGGCGGCATGAACAACTGCGGCTACTCCTCTGACTATTACCCCTGCGGAACGGTCTTTAGCGTCACGCCGAGCGGCTCGGAGAAAGTGCTCCATATCTTCCGCAGACCTGATGGCATTGATCCAGTCGCCTCCCTGATTGAGGAGGAGGGCACGCTCTACGGCACGACGGAAAATGGCGGCAAGCATCATAGATGTGGCGGCAGCTGCGGAACGATCTTTAGCATCACGACGAGCGGCGCGGAAAAAGTGCTGCACAGCTTCGGCAAAGGAAACGATGGCACGTATTCCGTCGCCTCCCTGAGTGAGGTAAAGGGCAAACTCTACGGCACGACGACATTGGGCGGAGCGTACGGGTTGGGCACCGTCTTTAGCATTACGCCGGGCGACAAGGAGAAAGTGCTGCACAGTTTCGGCAACGGAACCGATGGCACTCTTCCCAACGCAGCGCTTATTGACGTGAACGGCACGCTCTACGGCACGACGCTCACTGGTGGCGCGAGCAACTGTAACAGCGTCGACAGCTGCGGGACGGTCTTTAGCAGCGAGAAAGTGCTGCACGCCTTCGGCGGCGATCCCGATGGCGCTGGTCCCGTTTCATCGCTGATTAACGTAAAAGGCACACTCTATGGCACAACGGAATATGGCGGCGCGTATGCTTGTGACATCGGCGGCCGCTGCGGAACAATCTTTAGCATCACGACAGGCGGTGCGGAAAAAGTGCTGCGCAGCTTCGGCAGCGGAACCGATGGCATTCACCCTATGGCCGGCCTGATCGACGTCGGCGGCATGCTATACGGCACGACCGAATATGGCGGCGAGTACGCGAACGGAACGGTCTTCGCACTAAGTCCATGAACTACCCGTCACTAAGGTCGTGGGGGCATATCGCTCCCGGCCCCGCGCCGCGCCCGCGAGGCCGCATCGCGCTAGGCGCTTAAGCGCAGCCTCGCAACTGCGCAGCCCGGCGCCGATCACGTATCGTGCAGCCTGGCAGTTTAGATCGCGGCGTTTAACGCGTTGCGGCTTCGATCGCGTCCGCTGGGATTAGCGGCTTAGAGGCTTAGCCGATCAGCAGCCGGTGGAGGGGGGTCCGTTTTGACCTCGCCAACTCCTATCCCGCACGGCCGCGTAGCGGGATAGATACCGTATTACGCATCAAGCGTAATTCGGATCAAAAGCGACCCCGGACCGAAGAACCCCAAAGGCCAAGACCAAGAGTTTACGCATGACCGCTCCGATGACGAGTCGCTTGTGCTTTCCGGCGGCCAGCAGTCGCTCTGCGAAAATGCGGAGAATCGGATTGAAGCGAAGGGCCACCATCGCCGGCATGTAAAGCGCCTTGCGAACGCGAGCGTTGCCGGTCTTGCAGAGGCGAGTGCGCGCGTGAATGGACGCCCCTGAACGACGCTCCCGGGGCGATAGTCCAGCGAACGCGGCGACGGCTTTGGCGGACTGGAACCGATCGAGATGCGGGATCTCCAGAGAGAATGGCTCCCGCTGCCGTCTCACCGATGCCGGGAATCGACGTCAGCAGGTCGCGCCGACGCTTGAGATCAGGATGGTCGCGCCAACCAGGCTACTACATTGATTGCACTTCTGTTGCCGTGGGTTCACAATGCTACGCGCTTCGCTGTGGGGAATCTTTGCGTGCCGCTCTCGGCGGGACACGTCTTGGACGATCCCAGCCAAAAACTACTCCGCGGGCCTGCTCTCGACGCCGTGGGATACGCCCCACGGCGTTTTAATTTGGGAGCGCACCGGACCGCTTACCCCGCACGTGCAGTCGCTTCCGCCGGCGACCGCTAACGACCGCCCTCGCTGCCGCCACGTTAAATAAAAACGCCTAACTAACGGTGTCCAAGCCTTACTGCTTGTCAAACGAGCGAGCTCATGCTACGTTTTCGAAATGCGGCCGCTCTCCGGGCCGGCTAACGACGGCCCCCAAAACGCCGAAAACACGGTTAACCTACTATCCAGAGCATGGAGGACCTGTGAACTATCGCTTGCCGGTCGGGTTCGTCACACTTTTGATCGCGGTCACTGGCTGCAGCGGCGTCGCTAATCTTCCATCAGGGCCCGCCAATCAAGCGGCGTTTTCCCCGGCGGTGCTGGTCTCCGGGCGAACCGTTCGTTCCCGTCCGGGCGATTCGGCGAGCTTTCAGGTCGTCTACACGTTCCAGGACAGTGCCGACGGCGGAAACCCCTTTGCCGGCCTGGCCGTCGACAGAGCGGGAAACCTTTACGGCACGACGAGCTCGGGCGGCAGCGGTTACGGCACCGCCTTCGAGCTGAAGAATACGGCCAAAGGATATAAGTACGTCGTATTGCATACGTTCGCCGGCGGCAGCGACGGCGCGAATCCCTACGCTCGCTTGATGCCGGGCGCCGGAGGGAAACTGTACGGGACTACCGTGAACGGCGGCGGCGGAGCCGGAACGGTCTTCGAATTGCTGCCGGGCAAGGCGCCCCGTACCGAACGCGTGCTGTATGCTTTTACTCAGAGCGTCCAGGGCGCCAATCCGTCCGCCGGGGACCTGACGATCGACTCAAACGGCGCAATCTACGGCACCACGCAATATGGCGGCGCCTACGGGCAGGGCACCGTTTTCAAGTTGTCGCCCGCAAAGGGAGCCGATAAGGAAAAAGTCCTGTACAGCTTTGGTGCGAACTCAAACGACGGTACGCAGCCGTACGCCGGGGTCACCTTTGACCGGGCGGGAAACATTTACGGCACGACCGCGCTCGGCGGCGAAGGTTACGGCACCCTCTTTGAGCTGACCCCTTCGAAGAGCGAATGGACCGAACAGATCATCCACACGTTCGGGAACGTGGGCGACGGCGGGACTCCGTACGCCGGCCTGAGCTTCGATGCGCAAGGCAATCTCTTTGGCGCGACTACCCAAGGTCCGGGCAGCGCGGGGGGGACGTTTTTCGAACTGACGCCTTCGAACGGAAGCTGGTCGTTCAACACGATCTACAGTTTGTCAGGATGGGGGATCTCGGCGAATTCCGCACCGCTTACCTCGACCCGAGCGACAATATCTTTGGGACCACCCATTGCGACGGTCAGTACAGTTCCGGGTCGGTGTATGAGCTGCAGCGCTCGGGGAGCACCTACAACTACGTCGACCTGTACGATTTCACGGGCGGAACCGACGGACAGTACGTTTTCAGCAATCCGGCGTTCGATTCTCACGGCAACATCTTCGGCACGACCAACGTGGGCGGTTCCGGGTACGGGGTCGTTTGGGAAGTTCGGGCAGCCGGCAAAACCGACGGGCGCCACGTGTAATCTCGACTGCTCCGGGTTAAACGTCGATTGCCATCGCCAGGATCTCGTTAACCGTAACGCCGGGCGCGAGCTCGCGTAGAATGAGGCCGTCGGCGCGCGAGATGTATGCGCAGCGCTTGCGGCATTCAAGGCCCTGGGAAACGAGACCGGGACAGCTAATGTGCTGGGAAATCTCGCGGACCTAGAGTTCGGTGAGGGTCAGGTTGAGCAGGCACTACGCCTAGCGGACGAGGGATTGGAGATTTACTCACGGGGAAAAAACGCGTCGGACTTGGCCATCTCCTACCGCAACATTGCTGCCTACCGCGTTGCTTCGGGAGATCTGGATGGTGCGCGTGAGGTGGCGAGCGAAGGGCTGCGCTTGGCGCGGCAAGCACAATATGCATCGGGCATCGCGTTCGCGTTGCAGCATCTCGCGCTGCTCATGGCGCTGCGTGGAGAAGTCAACAATGCAGCGCGACTCATCGGCTACGTCAACGTCCAATACCAAGAACTCGGGCAAGAACGTGAGGCCACCGAGAAGTGGGGCTACGACAAACTCTTGACCGCGCTGCGCGAGCAAATGAGCGAAGCCGAGATAGAAAAGCTCGCGGCCGAAGGCGCAACGTGGTCGGAAGATCAGGCCGTCGAAGAAGCATTGAAGGTTTAAGCCCCACCGCGCCCGCGAGGCCGCATAGCGCTGGCCGCCTTAGTGCGAAAGTTGCATCGCCGATGCCTATGCATCCGGTGGTCGAGCGAAAAGCCTTATGCCATATGATGTTGTCGGCGCGTCGTGAGTTTTGCAAACGCGATGCAAAGACGCGCGACGAGTGGCAGCTTATGACGAGATGGCAGAAACCATTATTTTACAGGGCTTTTCGCGAGGGGCGCGGATCGGCGGACGCAGAGCAGGGTGGCCGGTTTCAGACCCCTTCCGCTATGCCCGCTACGCCGCCGTGCGGGATAGGGGTTGGCGAGGCCAAGACGAGACAAGCCGGGCGCCAGGCTGTTCCGCTGCAAGGATGCAGTGCGCTGCGATCCAAGCCGCAACGCGTTAAGCGCTGCGCGCTAAGCTGCGAGGCCGCTGCGAGTTAGGCTTCTGCGCTGCGAGGCATGCGCGGCCGCAATGCGAGCTACGCGGTTGGTGTGGACCGGCTCGCCCCGCCTTGAGCGAAGGCGAGCCGAAATCCGCTTGTAAGTTAACGCTTCCCTTGAGGTCTGCGATGATCTCGCCTGAATGCGGGCCCCAGTACGCTGGGGTTGTAGACCGCGACACTAGTTGGTTCGTTGAATCCCGAGCCGAGCGTGTTGATCGTGGTGTAGCCGCCGGCCGCCAGGATCTCCTTGACGGCGCTGTTCGAGAAGTCGGCCACATAGACGTTGTCGTTCGCATCGACCGCGACACCTTCCGGATAGGAGAATCCCGAGCCGAGCGTTTTGACCGTGGTGTAGCCGCCGGCCGCCAGAATCTCCTTGACGGCGTTGCTCGCTGCGTCGGCCACGTAGACGTTGTCGCTCGCATCGACCGCGACGCCATCCGGATAGGAGAATCCCGAGCCGAGCGTGTTGACCGTGGTGTAGCCGCCGGCCGCCAGAATCTCCTTGACGGCGTTGTTCGATGAGTCGGCCACGTAGACGTTGTCGTTCGCATCGACCGCGACGCCATCCGGATAGTTGAATCCCGAGCCGAGCGTGTTGACCGTGGTGTAGCCGCCAGCCGCCAGAATCTCCTTGACGGCGCTGTTGCCGCGGTCGGCTACGAAGACGTTGTCGCTCGCATCGACCGCGACACCAAACGGACCGTAGAATCCCGAGCCGAGCGTTTTGACCGTGGTGTAGCCGCCGGCCGCTAGAATCTCCTTGACGGCGTTGTTGTCGTTGTCGCCGACGAAGACGTTGCCGCTCGCATCGACCGCGACACCTTCCGGATAGTGGAATCCCGAGCCGAGCGTGTCGACCGTCGTGTAGCCGCTGGCCGCCAGAATCTCCTTGACGGCGTTGTTGGCGAAGTCGGCCACGTAGACGTTGGGTGCGCCGAAGCCGAAGCCGATTCCGCTGCCGGCGCAACTTCCGCCGGCCGGCGGCGCCGGCGAGTCCTTCAGGGTCGTGACGTAGCCACCTTGGAAGGACCACGGATAGGTCGAGCTGGTGATGATCGAGCGATTGATGGACATGTAATTGTTTGCGTTGGGACATGGACCGCTCGCAAAACCGGCCGCATATCCATCGATGCGCGTTCGATTGATCTTAAGGTTGGGTGTGTTCTGCGCGTACAAACCTGTGCCCGGGCTGCTGCTGCTGCCCGATTCGCACGATCCGCCGATCTCGCCGTTGACACAAATCAAGGTATGCGCGATCCTCACGCCGGCGCCGTCGAGATAGACGCCGACTCCGAACAGGCCGTTGACCATGTTCTGGTCGAGGATATACGGGCGGTTAGCCGGGCTGATGTAGATTCCGATATCGCAGTTGGCGTACGCCGACGACTCGACGTCGAGGTTACTGCCGCCGCCCAGATGCGCGACCGTGTAGGTCGCACCGTCGGACGTCTGGACGCTCGTGCATGCGAGCAAGTCCTTGCGTTTCCCGCGCGAAGCAGGGCTTAGATGCGAACCCGGGAGCATCGCGGACGAGGAGCCTGCAGGCGTGGTGAGTGAAGGGGATCCCCCGCCACAGCCGGCTAGTAAGGCAAGAGCCGCGCAAACGCTTACAGCATGGCGTCTGCGGAATGACATTTGCATTGCTTCAAAACCAACTCTCTCCGAAGCGTTGAAGCGCTTTGGGATAGAGGATGCGCCCAGCGCGCATCGCCTGGGCAAAAACGCGCAATCGAAGACGCAACAACGATTACCGGGCTGCGCGGAGGGCTGGACGCTGCCAAAAAAGCTAACTGCGGCAGCCAAGGCTGAGCGCATGGGGCAAGCCCTCGAAGTGGCGATGCGCCTTCTTGCTCGCTTTATCCTGGTACGGTGGAGGCACTGCGATGACGCAAAGTCAAACGTCGCCGATGGGAGCCACCTCGTCACTACACTCCGCCTCGCGACGAGAGCCTTTGCAATGCCGCCCAGTGCCTGGGGTGCGGTATTCTACTGCCAGCGCGAATTCGCGAGCAAGCCGCGAGCGAGAGACATGCCGATGTAACCGCCGTGCAGGCAAGGTAACTAACGAGAAGCGTCGCTGCACATCGCTTCGCACCAAACTAGAATCCGGGCTTGAATGGCGTCACGAATCTCGCGCGTCTTGGCGAGTCGCTCGCCCCACGTGCCTCGCAGGCCCGCGGGATCGGGGAAGCTCCAGTGCACGCGCTGCGCGCTACCGGGGAATACTGGGCAGCCCTCCGCGCTCGTCTCGTCGCAGACGGTAATAACATAAGAGAAATGCCTTCCCGTCCGATAGAGGTCGAACGCGCTCTTCGTTTCATTTGAAGATATGTCGATGCTGATCTCTCGCATGGCGGCGACTGCCAGAGGGTTTAGGGTTCCGGGTTCCAAGCCAGCACTCTCCGCAGCGAAATCCCCTGGGCACATGGCGTTAAGAAACGCCTCGGCCATTTGACTACGCGCAGAGTTGTGGACGCAGATGAATAACACTCCACGTTTCATTTCGCTTCCCGCCTTGGATGAAGCGAGGCTGCGTGCCGGAGCAGCACGCGATCAACTCCTTCCCTTGGAGTCGGGGCGAGCCACCCGAAAGCTACCGTCGCGCATGCAGCGCCGAGGAACTGCGCGATGATGAACAGCGGGGCGTCCTGGGGGCGAATGCCTGCGAACGTGTCGGAGAGTGTTCGCGCGAGTGTAACGGCAGGGTTCGCAAACGACGTAGATGAGGTAAACCAGTATGCGGCGACGATGTACGCCGCGACAGAGAAAGGTGTGAGGATCGAACGCGATCGCACGCTACCCCAGATTATCGTTAGCAGACCGAAAGTGGCGACGAACTCGGCCAGCCACTGAGCCGGTCCACTTCGCACGTGGTGAGACATGAAGAACAGGGGAAAACCGAACATCGTGTTGGCCAGACCAACGCCGAGCACCGCGCCGAAAATCTGGGCGAGCCAATACGCAGGGACCTCGCCCCAACCAAGTCCGCCGCGCATGGCATCTGCAAACGAGACGGCTGGATTAAAGTGCGCGCCTGAGATCGGCCCGAACGCGGCGATCAGACACATGAGCGCCGCACCCGTCGCTAGCGCGTTTGCAAGGAGTGCGATCGCATGGTTTCCGCCGCCCAGCTGATCCGCCATGATCCCAGAACCGACGATCGCCGCTAGTAGAAAGGCTGTGCCGAGTGCTTCGGCGAGGCTACGCTTCAGCAAGGTCATCGTCTCAGGCGCAGCACGATTCGCGGCTACCTTGCGCATCGGTGCAGCAGGTCATATTGTCGGCGTCACGTTCCTCGGTCTCGGTGTGGACGGTGTAGACTTCCCATCTTCTGCCCATTGGATCGACAGCCCACACTTTGCTTTGATTAGCGTAACAGCAGGTCTGCTCGCGCTCGACGGCTGCGACGAGGCCAGCGCTTTGCAGACGATCTATGGCGCGATTGACCTCCTCCACGGTATCCATGCAGATTCCGTAGTGTGCGTCGGCTACGGAGGGCACTGATTCAGCAAGATCGAGAGCAAGCTCAAGCGGGGGCTCCTCGGTAACGAAGAGCGCATAATCCGGCAGCATCTTCTGCGGTGTCGCATCGAGGAGGACTCCGTAGAACTCGACGCTTTTAGCGACGTCCGTCGTTGTAAGGTTGAGGTGAGTTTTCACGCATGTGCCTTCTTTCGGAAGACGGCGGCAAAGGCGGCGTTCAGCCGGTCAGGTGCGTCGGCAGCCAGTTGGTAATAGACCCAGGTGCCACGGCGATCGCATGTTACCAACTCCGCTTCGCGTAGGATACGGAGGTGATGCGAGACCGTTGGCTGGTTCAAAGGAAGCGCGTCAGTGAAATCACAGACACAAACTTCATGATCGTTCGCAGCTAGGGTAGCCAGGATCGTGAGGCGGTACGGATCGGCAATAGCCTTGAGAAGAGTCGCGGCGGGTTCAAAGTCCCGGCTTACAACCTTCGCTGGGGGACAACAGCGTTGCATAGACACCTTTCGATGCTACCTTCTGCATCGACGCCTGTCAATACAGGGGACGCTCCCTCACCGCCGCTAGTCCTCAATTATTGATAGTAGCGTCCCTCAGTGCCGTGGATGCGGAACCTTCGCACCTGCCCGAGTGCGCGAAAATAAGCATCAGCCCCCTACGCCCGCGAGGCGCTGCGAGGCTGCTAATCCGCTAAGTGCCGAACGCGATGCGGCCTCGCGGGCGCGGCGGCGGGGCCGACGGTTTGCTTCTTGCACGGGGCGCCGCTGGCGTCCGCGCATTTAGTCTCGGGATGGAACTCGTACTCGCGCGCACGTCTCCATTAGCTCTTGACCCGCGCGACGGTGCGCGAGCCGAGCGGCCCTGAAGCCGTGACCCGATAGCGGTTGCCGGAGTACTGATCGATCCAGCGCGCCTTCTCCCACTGCCGCGGATCGGTGTCGTACGGCGCGATGAGGTGGAAACGCTCCGGATCGACGCCGATTCGGCGAGGTGGGCGACGGAGCCTGGGCTGAAGTGGCTTCCGAGATTGCGTCATGGGTGCTAAGATAGACGCCCGTCGATCACGTGTTTTGTTGGAGGGATTGTCTGTGAAAGTTTCTCTCGCCTCAGTTTGCGCGGCTGTTTTATTGGCTGGGTGCGGCTATAGTGTTGCGGCGTCGCCGAGCGTGGCTACAAACGGCACCCAGACGAGCCATTTGCGCTCCTGGATGAACCCGACCGCTACCGGAGATAATCTCGTGTATGTCTCCACCTTCCCATTTTCGAGAGTCTCCGAGGTTGAGGTCTACACCTATGGCGAGCGCAGATATGTTGGTATCCTGAATGGGATCAATAACCCGCAGACATTGTGCTCCGACAAGGCCGGAAACGTTTTTGTTCCCGAGGGCAGCGATTCAAAAGTCCTTGAGTACGCGCACGGCGGAACGTCGCCCATCGCGACCTTCAACGACGCGGGCCATTCTCCACGTGCATGTTCCGCGGACAAGGTCACGGGAAATCTTGCCATTATCGACGGCGGTGTCGCGATCTATCAAAATGCCTCAACCCCCCCAACTCGGCACAAGGACGCCAAATTCGCAAGCTACCATTTCTGCGGCTACGACGATTCAGGCAACCTCTTTGTCGATGGCAATGACGATTCGGGTCGCTTTGCGTTTGCCGAACTCCCTAAAGGCGCCGAAACCCTCATCAATATCAATCTTGGCCACTACGTCGCAAAGCCTGGCTCGGTCCAGTGGGATGGCAAGTATGTGGCGGTCTCCAGCGACGAAACGGTCTACCGATTCACTATAACCGGAGAGACCGGCGAGCTCGAAGGCAGCACCAACCTCTTAGGTGGCGACGGGCCAATCGAACAAGTCTGGATACCGAGGTTCGGGAATCGCATGCCCAATATGCAAGCCAAGCACGTCCTTGCGGCGCAGTACCACTTTTTCCGGCACGAACCCGGCGACGTAGGCTTTTGGAATTATCCGAACGCCGGCGCGCCCACGCATTTGCTCCTTGGGCCGGACCACCCGAGCGGGGTGACCGTGAGCATAGCCCCGAAATAGCCAAGGCATACAGATTGGGCGATAAGCACTTTCTGGCGCGCGGGCCACGAATCATCTAACTGGCACGGAACGTCGTGCACACTTGGCGCGTTTACGCTTGGTGATCCGCAAGTACGGACCCGTTTGAATCGCTCGACGGAACTGGCAACGTCTCTCCGGAAACAGGCTTACCTAGCGTGGCGCAAAACGATTATCACGGTGCCAGCCGGAGATCGTCGTGCGTTTTTGCTCGTTGGTGGGCGGCTAAGGGCGAATCGGAACCGGTATAGCGAAAAGGCAAAGCTGCGAAACACCGCCATTCCGACGTTTACCAAAGTCGGAACAGAATACGTTTATGAAGTCCTTTCACTTTAGTTCTGATACCGCGCGGTATCATTTGCGGGGCCTCGCAGCCCCGCGCCCGGCCAGGGGGGCCTCGTTTTGAAAAGCTGTGGCTCTGAGCTATGCGTGCCCTGGGTGCTCGTAGGGCAGCACAGAGTTGCTGCTGCTTAGAGTCGCTTCAATCTTGGTGTCCACGTGTGCTCGAAATCCACGGTGAAAATAGGTCTTTCGAGCGGACCATGCCGCTTGAATACCTTGGTAGCCCAGCAAATCACCAGCCATATTTTCGGTGGATTCACAGAGCTCGTGGGATAATCGTCCGTCAACGTGAACGAGAAACACACTCTCCCAATTCTTAAAAAAGACGTGAGTCAAAAGGAGGAAGCGTGTTCTATCGAGCGGCTCCAAAGAGGAAAAATCGTGAACTCCGTTGGCCCATATTCGAGCAAGATCCGCATTGCTGGCTACTTCCAGCTGAACTTCCCGAAATTTTTGATAAGCTTCCTCGCCGGCCCGATGGCGGCTTTCCCGGTTCGAGTTTCGCACTTCTAGCGCGACGAACAACAACGACGCAACCAAAGCGAGCGCTGCGACTATTTGGCTTAGATAAAAGATGTGCTCAAGCGACATGGTGCTGCGTTCTAGCATGCTGTCGCCTTTGCCGCCACTCCTCTAGGGCTCAAGTCCCGAGCGCCGTCTGTACTAGCCGTTTATCGGCTGCCGATCGGCCTGGACACTTCGCCCGCTCGTCGCCCGCTCGCTGCGTCTGACCGCGTGCATGTTCGACCTCTGCGAGGCAGAGCGTTCCATTCAGCTCTCCACGGGTGTTTCCAACCGAGCGCCGCTCCTTCCGAAGGTCGAACATAGCGCATGGCGCTGCCTTCGATATCCGAAAACAGGAAAGTCACCGTCCCGGTCGGACGCGGCGACTCCGGCGGGCTCGATTCGAGCTGGGTCGCCATGGATTGCGCGTTTCGTGTCTAGCGGTGTTCCCCTCCGAGCACCTGCTTCAGGGCCTGCCAATGCCGCGGATGCGGGAGCTACACACCGGCCCATATGCGCTAGCACGCTGCGAGGGAGTACCAGCACCGAACGGTCTTCGCGTTGACTCCTTAGCGCCGCGCACCACGCCCGCGAGGCCGCATCGGCGTTAGGCGTTTTAGCGCAGCCTCGCAGCTGCGCAGCACGGCGCCGATCGCGTTTCCGCTAAGCAGCGAGGGGGGCGGCGACGCTACGTTGTCCGAGGGTTTCGCGGCTTACGAGCATCTTCACCGACAATGAGCGACAGGCTTACGCTTAGGTCTCGGGGGACTGTCAAGCCGCGCTTAAATCACAACGATCGTTGCGGCGCCCGCAGCCCGTGGTAGGGAGATCGTGCGTATCGGTGCACCGCCAGTCGGGTAGGACCAGACGCGGATCGGAATCGGGTAGCAGAAGTCATTCCCCGCCACGATTTCGGTAGCAGGCGACGTCGTCTGACCGTTGGGGTTTTTTGCGTTTTCGGCCCAGCCTGATTGTAATTCTACACGACAACTGCTGTCTAAGAGGTGGATTCTGTTGACCACTGTATACCTGTTGCCTGAGACTGCGATTTGGTCGATGCAACCCCGCCTGGGGTTCTTTTGCGTTTCGCACAATTGATATGGTTCCAAGAGGGCCAGATATTTACCGTCCCACTCAAGGGGACCCGATGATATCGAGCGATTGGACCGCAGCGGCATCCACGAGCTGCCGCCTGCGGGAAGCTCCCAAAGCTTGCCGTCGGAAATGAATAGGTTGCCCTTATCGTCGTAGGCTGCCGGCATGTTACAGTTTGTCGGTCCCGGATAGAACGTCCCGTGCCGGTTGCCGCCAGCGAAGACCTCGACGCCTGACCCCTGACAGCCTTCGTGCCCGTTGTCCAGGATGCTGAACGCGACGTCGCCGCTCTTGCTCACCGCACAGCCGTCCGGGTTTCCTTGCATATCGAACGTCTTAATCACCTTGGCCGTGCCGGCTTGGATTTCGAAACCCCCGCTATCCCAGGACGCCGCGTAGACGTTACCGTTTCGATCGCTGCAAAGGTTCGTCCCGCCGTAAAAGCCCCAGTATACCTGCCCAACGAGCGCACCGGTTCTGTAGTTGAGGATGTCGACGACCCCGCGGCTGTTCCCGTGAGCGCCAACGTAGAGCAGCTTCTGTTTCTTGTGGTGGGGATTGTGCAGCTCGTTGAGCCACCGCGCACTCATCCACGACTTCCCGCGATTGAAATCTTGGCGCTCAAGCGGAACCGTTTGGGCGGCACCACCGCTAGACAGTTGCGGTTCCTGAGCGGTGCCGCCGCAGCCGGCAAGAGCAATATAACTTAGGCAAACGCCTAAAGCGAAGCATCTTAGTACAAAAGAGTCCACACTGGAAAGCTCCTTTCGCGCGCGACGGGATTTATCGTAGCATCCTGGACCGCGCGATCGAAGGTACGAATGGCCCAACAAAATGCGGGCTCGGCAAAAAAGATGCCCAGCGGCCCTGGCAGAGGGGGCCTCGTTTGGGCGGCCTTAGCATCTATCCCGCACGGCCGCGTGGGACCCCCGCCGCTTAGCCGGCTGAGCTTCCCGATCCAAGCTGCCGCGATCTACGCTGCGAGGCTGCGAGGCTAAGCTAAGCGCGCGACACCGGATCTGAAGTACTCCGCGAAGCCTAAGGCGAAGCTTTTTACCGCCGCCGCTCGTCCGTTTAGCTTGAAGAGGTATCGGATATGAGGAACTTCGCTCGGTTTGCGTTTATTGTAAGCGTATCTGCGCTTTTTACGGCTTGCCAGGGATCGCAGCCGTCGGCCGTTGTGCCGGCCTCCGCCGTTCAGGATGCCACTAGATCTTCATGGTCTTACAACGTACTGTATCGCTTTAACCTCGCGCATGGGAAAGGTACCGGTACCGCTTTTGGGGGCTTACTCGACGTCGACGGCATTCTGTACGGCACGACCCGGCTCGGAGGCAATCACAGGCACCATGGAGCAGGGTGCGCGTTTCGGACGTGTGGAGCTCTTTACACCGTAACTGCCTCAGGTGCGTACAACGTGATCCACGCCTTCCGGGGCGGTCCCCGTGACGGAGCCAATCCGACAACCGGCTTGACTAACGTGAACGGCACAATGTATGGAACAACCGAATACGGCGGATCGGGATCGGGATGTGCCGGCGGATGCGGAACCATGTATAGTATAAGTCCGACAGGCGCGGAAAAAGTGCTGTATAGTTTTGCCGGCGGTTCCGGCGCGTCGCACCCGAGTCACAGCCTGCTCTATTTTAACGGCACGCTTTACGGAACGACGAATTCCGGGGGCTCTAGATGCACTACCTCGAGCGGCGGCTGCGGGACCATCTATAGCGTAACGACGAGCGGACAAGAGAACGTGCTGTATGCGTTCAAAGGCGGCGCGAACGACGGCGCAGGGCCATCATCGGCGCTGATCGACGTCAAGGGCACCATGTATGGCACGACCGGCAGTGGCGGCGGCACGGGATGCACACGCGATCTTGGCTGTGGCACTGTTTACAGCATCACCGCGAGCGGCCAAGAACAAGTGGTGCACAGTTTCACCGGTGCCGCAGATGGTTCTTCACCAAATGGCTTGGTTTATGCAAGGGGCCTGCTGTATGGCACCGCGGGTTCGGGTGGTAGCACTGGCAACGGGGCAGTTTACAGTATGACCACAACCGGCAATGAGAAAGTGCTCTACAGTTTCCAAGGAGGCTCCGACGCCTACTGTCCCAATGGGCCTTTGATCTACCTTACGGGTAAGTTGTACGGTACGAGTTTCTGTGGAGGCGGCTGCCCGGGCGTCCCCTGCGGAACAGTTTTCAGCGTAACCACGAAGGGCGTAGAGCAGGTGCTGTACGGGTTTACCGACCTCGCTGACGGGTTCGCTCCCGATTCGCCCTTGGCGGACGTGAACGGTACGCTGTACGGCACAACCCTAGAAGGCGGCGGTCCGAAGGGAAGCGGTTCCGGAGTCATCTTCGCGTTGTCCCCTTAACGCACTCCGCGACTTCCGCCAAGGTCCCGCTTGGAAGCGGGGCCCTCTGCGCCATTGCGCGACGTTTAAAGTCAGGCGCAGCGCCCATTTACACCAGAGGCTGCGATCGCGCACCGCTCAGGTCGGCTAGGGTTGCGGGTGTCTTGGTACGATCTCGCGCTCGTTTATGGGGTCAACGCGAAAACCGTTCCGTCGCCGTACGTGCCGCCGAACTTTGTCGTGCCATAGAGCGTGCCTTTCACGTCGGTCAACCTCGCAAAAGGCGAACGGCCGTCGGAACCGCTGCCGGCGAAGCTGTGCAGCACTCGCTCTCGGCCGCTCGTCGTTATGCTAAAGATCGTTCCACCCCCGTGTGCGCCGCCCCCACGAGTCGTACCGTAAAGCGTGCTTTTCACAGTGGTTAAGCTTGCTGTCGGATCTGCGCCATCGAGGCCGCGGAAGGTGTGGAGCACTTTTTCCGTGCCATCCGGCGTGATGCTAAAGACCGTGCCATCGCCATTCGCGCCGCCCGCGCTCGTCGTGCCGTAAAGCGTCCCATTTACCTCTATCAGGCCGGCGACCGGGGCCGCGCCGTCGGTGCCGCCGAAGTAGTGGACCACTTTCAACCCACCGCGTAGCGTGATGCTAAAGATCGCGCCAAATCCGTGCCTGCCGCCGCGCTTTGTCGTGCCGTATAGCTTTCCCCCTACGTCGATTAGGCTATCGAGGGGAGTATTGGCACGGCGTCGTGCGGGGCCGAAGCTATGCAACACGTCCTCCGTGCCACCCGGCGTGATGCTAAAGACCGTTCCGCAGTGGATGTAGTACTGGTATGGGGCGCAGTAATTCGCGCCGCCTCCGCTCGTCGTGCCATACAACGTGCCTTGCACTTTAATCAGCCCCGCCAAGGGGTATCGGCCATCGCCTCCATGGCCGAAGTTATGCAGCACTCTCTCCGTGCCGCTTGTGGTGATGGTAAAGACCGTTCCACAGCTGAAAGGCTGCGAGCGGTAGCCGCACGTATACGAGCCTCCGTAAACGGTTGTACCGTAAAGCGTACCGCCCACGTCGCGGAGATTGCCGTAGGGGACGCTGCCGTCGGGGGCCGAGCCAAAGTTGTATAGGACTTTCTCCGTGCCGCTCGACGTGATGCTAAAGACCGTTCCGCAACCGAAGTAAGGCGAATAGGGGTAGTAGGCGCACGAATTTGAACCGCCTCCCGCCGTCGTGCCATAGAGCGTGCCGCCCATATCGATCAGGCTTGCGGTGGGGTAGCTCCCGTCGGGCCGATTGCCAAAGCTGTACACGACTTTGTAGTTCGTGCTGGTGGTGCGAGGTGCGAGCGCCAAGGCTTGTGGCATCACGCCCGGCGCGCCGATCTTCGGCTGCGATCCGCCGCACCCCGCGAGAAATGCAGCGGCCAGGCTGATGGTAAGTGCGGACTGAAAGGACGTTCTCACATTACACTTCCCCGTAGATGAGTAACCGGCGCGAGCTATCTCGCAGTCGATGGTGCGGGAGACGTTTACGTCGAGGTCGACGACGAGTTCCACCGAGGCCGTCGGAATCGCGGGGGACCATCAAGTAAAAGGTTCTGGCTTTCGCTATGCTAAGCCGTTCCCGCGACCGCTTGAGTATTTTTCCGGCCGGCCCTACGTCTAGCCAACGCCGTGCGCTCACAACCACGGTCTTTAGCATATATGAGACAAGCCGAAAAGCGAATGTGCCGTGCCTAGTGCGCGCCACGCAAGCAGGTATCGACGGAGGTGGTTGTTTTGCCACCAGAGCGCACCGTCGCGTGCAGCGTGTACTCCGTCGCCGAGATGCGATCGAACGTCTCGGCGATGCTTACGTCGGGGTAGACGCTACGGTAGACGATGTGGTTCGGATCGCTGCCGGTCGCGCGCATGATCGTAGCGGTTCCTTGGTCGAAAACGACCGCCGTCCAGCCGCCGCGCTGCGCGTCATACGCGAGCAACTCTTCGTCGCCGCCGCCCGCCCAGGAAGCGATCTCCCGCAACGTGTGGCCGTCGCGATCATAAGCGTACGTGGCATCGTAGGTCATGCGTACCGCTCCCGCACGGTACGTGCAGTTCCACGAGCCGACGAGATAGTGCACGAGCGGCGCCGCAGTTGCCGGCAACGCCGCGGCAAGTACCAGGGACGCGAGCATCATAACAATACCAACTTATGGAATTAAGCCTTCGTTCCTTCGATTAGCTGCGAGAGCCCGCGGGCTTGTAAAACGCCTACTCGGCCGGGATGGCTAGCACTCGCCACGAACATCCTAGGCCACGGCTTCCGGAGGGATCGCACATGAGAGCAGCGTTGATCGAAGCGCCCGGCAACAGTGCGCATTACGGCGATTTTGCAGAGCCAGGCGATCATGAGGGGCGGCAAGTCGTCGAGCTCGTCGCGGCGGGCATTCATCCGATCGTGCGTGGCCTTGCAAGTGGTCAGCACTATGGAAGCAGCGGCCAGTGGCCGCTCGTTCCCGGGGTCGACGCCGTCGTTCGCTCCGCGGAGGGCGTGCTTGCATACTCCGGTTTCCCGCAACCGCCTTACGGCACGCTGGCTGAACGAATCTCCGTGCCGTCGTTCCTATGGATACCGCTCCCGGAAGGCGCCGACCCGGCGCGGGTTGCCGGTGGCGTGAACCCGGGTCTAGCGTCCTGGCTACCCCTCCAGGCACGCCGCAAAGAGATCGGCAGACTCGATAACGTTCTGATCCTTGGCGTCACCGGGATGGCGGGACTTCTCGCAGCACAGAATGCACGCATTCTCGGTGCGATGCGCGTTGCCGGCGCAGGTCGTGATGCACAAAGCCTGTCCGATGCGGTCAAGGCCGGTGCTACCACCGTCGCATTAACCGGCGATCATGAGCGCGACGGGGCAGCAATCCTTCAGGCTCTCGAAGGGTCGTCTCCCGGTATCGTGCTCGATTTTCTCTGGGGTGCACCGGCGGAAAGCGCATTTGCAGCGCTCGGTAGACGCGGGCTCGAGGCCGATCGCGCCGACATCTCGTACGTTCAAATCGGCGCCGCCGCAGGCTCGCAGGCAGCAGTTCCTGCCGCGCTCTTGCGTAGCCGCAAGCTGCGCATAACGGGAAGCGGCGCGGGCTCTGCGTCGATCGCCGATATTATAGCTGAGATACCGAGTTACATTCAGTTGATCTCGGACGGCGCGGTTGACGTACCGATTCGAACGTTTCCATTGTCGATGGTGAGCGAAGCTTGGGACGCCGCTGAACGTGGTCGCCCGCGAGTGGTCGTCCTCGCGGGCTAAGCTCTCCGGAAGGCTATCGCTCGAGTTCGTGCAGCGTGTTCGTTTTGGTATCCGTATAGAATAGCACTGTATCGCTATCGCTCGTGCCGGCCGCAAGAAGTCCGAAGATGTGAGCGGTCGTGCTCGTGTCGATCGTCTTGGTGTCGAGTATCTGTCCCGCCGGCGTCAGCTCCACAAGCTTGTCCCCACCCTTGGTGTTGGCAACGATGAGGTTTCCGTTCGGTAGAAGAGCAGAAGCTACGGGCGCATTAAGCGGAAAACCACTATAAACGAGCGTCGCGCACGTCTTGGTTGCGTGAGCGCATTTGAATTTCTTTCCGCCGGGTTGAACGACGATCTCGTCCTTCTGAAGGAGGTTGCTGGCGTTTGAAACGGCGACGACCGTGTTATCGACCCCGTCAACGATATACAGCGTGTCGTTGCAAAGACTACCGGTTCTTTGGCTATTGTATTGTATCCCGGATGGGCCCAAGACGCTCCAACCCGATTCCCTATTAATCCCGAAACCGGTTATTACTTCGGTCGTCGTCGTTTTGCCGCCACTGACAGAAATGAATTCCAACTTGACGATCGAGCCGGTTTTGGAATCCGAAACGTAGATATCCTCAGGCGCGTAAGGCTCACCGCAGAACGCGTCGGCGTCGGCGAATGGAGCCTCGATATGCGAGCCGAAACTCTTCTTGAGAGAACCGGTTTGGTCGAACTGCGAAACAAGACCGCTGAGCATCCCCGAGCCGTAGACTTGATTTGTCTCAGTGACTGCATCGCCGTCGCACCCCTCTACTTTGGTGCTTTGCGTAAAGGTCGTCGGCTTGGAGTGCGGCTTTGGATCGAGTACTTCGATCGTGGTACCTTTCCCAGCAGTGCCCGTAGAGTCTTCGAAGTTGCAAACGAGCAGCTGTCCTTTCTTGAGCCCAAAGGTCGATCGGACTAGCGAGATTGCGCGCGGACCCATGTCGCCATTTTTCCCATCGACCGTCGAGCCGATCTCGACGTCCTTCGTAAGTTTTTTCAAAATCGAGGTCGTGTCGTTCGGAACGATGGATCCGGCGCTTGGCGCAGAGACTTGCGCTGCTCCGGTTGGAAATGTGGTGTTTCCCCCACACGCCGAAGTAGCAACAAGTGTTCCGGCGATCAGCGCAAATACGCGAACGTTGAAAGTTGGCATCCTAAACCTCGCTCCTGATGGAATAATGACAAAGCTGGGTTCGAACTGATTCTCTCGTTGCCTGCAAGAACGAGTCGGTCTAGTGGCGCAGTCCGCGCTCGCGATAAGCTTGATCTGGGGTGAGACCAAGCGTGAGTAGCGGTCGTCGCGTCGGGCGACCCGCGCAAGGTCGGCGACGCTGGTCCGATAAAGAAGCTCTCCTAATCATTCGGTGAGCCGGAGCTTCGCCGACTGCGACCCTACGGGCGTTTTCGACACGCCGGTGCGGCGCGGTCTCCTTCGAGAAGATAGCCTGCGATCGTTTCTAAATTGGAAGGGACTAACATAGTGAATACGACTGGTTTGGTAAGATACGGCGGTGCTCTTATTGCACTAGCGATATGCTCGGCGTGCGGCGGCGGTTCGGCGGTCGCGCCGTCAAGCGCTGCGCTCAATGGCGAATACATTGGTCGAACGGCTTCTGTGAACGGCAGGCTGGTTACGGCAGCGCGCCCGAATCTGAGCAAGCTCCTTCGTTACCAGACGCTCGTTCCCGACGGTACTGCGAAGCGAAGGTCGAAGTACTTCGAGTACACGATCAACTTTTACGGTACCTTCGCCAGCATCTTTGACTATCCGAAGAGCACGAAACAGATCGGTACGATCAATAACGTCGGCGGCCAAGGGTGCACGAACGTCCTCTACGGCTATGGGAAGAAAACCTTCTGGATCATTGCGGCTTATAACCAGATGACGGAGTATAAGGTCCCCCAGACGCCGCTCAAGACGCTCTCCGTTTCCGACGGCAGTATGCCATCTAGCTGCGCCATGAATACGGACGGCGACCTTGCAGTCGGGATTTTGGATGGGCGGTCTACGGGCGACATCGTCATCTACGCGAACGCCAGCGGCTCGGGCACCTTCATTAAAACGCCGCTAGCCAGAGAGTACTTTGACGGCTACGACGACAAGGGAAATCTTTTCTTCGACGGCTTTACACGCGGCTCTGCCTTCCAGCTCGACGAACTCCCGAATGGCAGCAGTAAAGTCCAAACGATCACGACGAGCAACACTGTCGAGTTCCCCGGCTCCGTGCAGTGGGACGGCACGTACATGACCGTCTTCGATCAACTGGCGAACAAGATGTATCAGTACAAGATCAAGGGAACGAAGGCGATGTTGAAGGGCACCGTATCGTTCTCGGGTTCCAGCGACTGCGCGCAGACCTGGATCGCGACCGGCGTTGTTTATTGCGGTGACGCGGGTAACGACAATGGCGAGGTTTTCAACTACCCGGCCGGCGGGTCACCGATCGCGGTCTTCACGGGGAGTTTCGACGAACCACTCGGCACGGTGGCAGCACAGAGATAATCAGCGTTTCTCGTCTACGACGAGGAGTAGCGAGCGAAGAGCACCGGTCTATTTAAATATGCCGGTGCTCTAGTTTCGGGGTCGTTCACACGAAAGGGCGTGTGACGCTCGAGCTGCGTCGGATACGCATCACGCGTTACTCGTTCGCACAAATTTGAACGTCGCGCGAACGTCTTCGCAAAAGAGCTGCGGCTGTTCCCAGGCGGCAAAGTGTCCACCGACGTCGTGCTTCTTGTAATAGACGAGTTTCGGATAGGCTTTTTCCGACCAGCTTTGAGGCGCTTGATAGATCTCGTGCGGAAACGCGCTCACGCCAACCGGGATAGTCACGCCTACTACGTTGAAGAAACCGAGTTTGTTTTCCCAATAGAGGCGTGCCGAAGAGATTGCCGTATTCGTGAGCCAGTACATGGTGATGTTGTCGAGTACGTCGTCGCGCGAAAGGCCGCCGGGATGTCCGAAAAAGGCCGGTGCGATCATCTCGTAACTGTCCTTGTCGTGATCGAGAATCCACGCCGCCAAGCCGATCGGCGAATCGACCAAGCCGTAGAGCGTTTGCGGGCGGTTCGCCATCTCGACGGCGTACCCGAGGTGATGCGTGTAGAAGTCCGCCAGCTGCCGATACGCGTGAAGCTCATCGCCCACGAGCTCGGCGGGCGGCGGAGCGTTGGCAATTGCCTTCGTTAAAATGTCGTCCGGTACGGTACCCGGCATGTTGGAGTGAATGGCCAGCACGGTCGTCGGCGCTAGCAAAGCCAGCTGTTGTGTAATGGATGCTCCCCAATCACCGCCTTGCGCCACAAACTGGTTGTATCCCAGCCGCTGCATCAGCACGATCCACGCCTTGGCGATGCGCACCGGATCCCAGCCGAGCGCGGTCGGCTCGGCTGAATAGCCATATCCCGGTATCGACGGAATCACGAGATGGAACGCGTCCGATGCGTTCGCGCCGTACGCCGTGGGATTGGTCAGCGGATCGATAACCTTCATCTGCTCGATGATCGAGCCGGGCCATCCGTGTGTAATAATCAGCGGCAGCGCGTTTTCGTGTTTCGAACGAACGTGAATGAATTGGATATCCACTCCGTCGATCTCGGTGATGAACTGCGGGGTCGCATTCAATCTCGTTTCGATCTTGCGCCAATCGTAACCATTCGCCCAATACGTTGCGAGGGCCTGAGTCGTCGCTAACTGGATGCCTTCGCTGTCGTCGACGACAAGTTCCCGTGTTGGCCACCGCGTCGCGTTGATGCGCCGGCGTAAGTCGACAAGTTCCGCTTCTGGAACGTTCAGCTGAGGAAACGGGCGAATAGTGGTCGAGCCGCCCTCCGTCTGTTGTGCAACCTGTGTCATGGTCTGAGCCCTTTCTGGAAAAGCGAGAAGACCGAGCGGGACGGCGGCCGCCGCTAGCGCGCCGGCACCGCAGAAGCGACGGCGATTGAGTCCGATTCTCGACATGTGAGTCCCTCCCAACTATGTGCGCAACGAGGGGTAGGCGACGACCATGTTCAACGCGTCAAGAGCGGATACTTTGTCGTGCTCCGGACCGCTCGACGAGTGCTCGGTCGGAGGGGCGCCTTCGACCAGCCGCGAAGGCGCGGCTCGTTAGGCGCTCCCATGAGACGGAGCGGATCGCAAAACTTCGCTACGAGGTGCACAACGTTGATATTGGCCGCTGTAACGGCGATCTTACTCGCTCAGGCGTCGTCCGGTTCGGCGAACGTTCCGGTCGTCAAGTGCTCGTACCAAACCGTGAACGGAACCGCAAAAGTCTCGGCGCCCGCCACGGTCAAGGCTGCGGCCGGCGCGCAGTGGCAATCGAAGATCGCCTATTTCTCGATGGGTACGGCAGGCGTCTTCGCGCCGCGTAGCTGGCACTGCTTCGCCCACCTCGGCGCCGGAGCGATGGTCATCAACGTAGCACCGCCCGCGACCGATTCGTTTCCCAACTCGCCGGGCGGTAAGGTCGGAATAACGTCGATGGTCTGGTATGGCTACGGCGGACACTTCTCGCTCGTGCTCCAGAAGGGAACGCCGCTCTTTGCCAACCTTCGCGGCATCGCGTTTTCCGAGTTCCAGGGCGCGAATCAGAATTACATGAAGATGCAAGCGGCGATGATGAGGTACGAGCCCCCCAAGGGCGAGAAGGTGACGATCGTCTCCGACAGCGTTGTGAAGTTCTGCGATCCGCCGAAGGTGCGCGGCACCGGCGCGGGTTCCGGCGGCGCCTATCCGACCTGCGGCGTAGCGACGGAAGAGTGGCACGGCAACGCCGGCGCGAGCTCGTCGCAGCCCGCCGTCCCGGACCTGCACATCCTCTCGATCACCATGCCGCAGGCGGACCAGCAGTTCATGCACGAGCTGATGAAACTCAACGGCGCGTAGGTCAGCGCGCGAAGGGCTTTCCCTCGAATATCGCGCCCCAAATCGGTATGTCTGCGATTGTAGCGGCGCCCACCGCGTATGGGTCTTCGTCAAGGATGGTAAAATCCGCGCGCTTTCCCGACGCGACGCTCCCGATTTCATTCTCGAGCCCGAGCATAAAGGCGGCATCCACGGTAATGGCGCGTAGCGCTTGATCGAGCGTCAGCCGTTCGCTTTGAGCAAGCGCCGCGCCGTTGGAAGTGCGACGCGTGATCGCGATCTGCGCGAGTCGTAACGGCTGTGCGGGCGCCATCGCGAAATCCGAGTGCAGCGCGAGGGGAACGCCGGCGCGGGCAACGCTGCCGATGCGCACCATCTCCGACGTCCGATCGCAACCGAGGTTCTGCTGAAGAAAGTCGTCGCCCAACTCGTACATGTAGTACGGGTTCGCCGAAACTATGGCTCCCAGACGGCTAAGCTTGCGAACTTGTTCGTCGGTACCGTATCCGAAATGTTCGATCGTAAAACGATGGTCGGCGCGAGGCTTTGCACTCTGAAGCATATGTAGGGTCTCGAGTACCATCTCAAGGCCTTCGTCGCCGTTGGTATGGACGTGAATCTGGAACTCGGCATTCTAAAACGTGGTCGCAAGTTGTCGGAAGAGCGGAACCGGCGTCATCCACTCACCTTGATGACCGTCGATGTAGCCCGCGCCGCCGATGCGCATGCCCAGCGAGTAGAAAGCGCCGTCCGCGAAGAGCTTGATATGTCGTCCAAAGCGCAATCGGTGAGTGTTGCGATGCGGCAGCGCCTCAGCCCACGCAAGGGCCTCGTCTGCGCCGAGCCTCATGGTCGGCGTCTTTGCGTCCGCAACGAAGAAGGTGCGAAACGGAACGTCGTCGCGATCGAGCACCGCCTGCGGCCAAAGCCATTCGAGATCCGGATCGGTAATGCCGAACGACATCTCGGCGATCGTCGTGATTCCGCCGAAACGAACCACATCGCGTGCGCGCGCCATACCTTCGAGATAACGCTTCCGGTCAAACGTGTAGGGTGCAAGCTTTGCCGCTGCCAGTTCCACCATACCGGATTCCCAATAATGGCCGGCGGCGTAATCTACGCATGAATGCGAGCGTGCCTCCTCCTCGGTGAGGTTCCAGTATTGTAATGCCGCCGTATTGAAGAACATCTCGTGTGCGGAGCGATGCCACACACATATCGGTCGCGAAGTGGAAACCGCGTCGAGATCGGCGCGTGCAACGGCGCCGTGCCAGAAGGGGTGATAGCCCCAGGTCATCAGCGGCTCGACGGGATCGCTTTTCGCCTGTTCTATGCGGCGAAGCTCAGCAAGGTATCCTTCCTTTCCTCGTACCGGCTTGACGCTTCCCCATGGGAGTCGCCATTCGAACGCGGTGATCATGTCCGTCATGATCATCGCCGCCGCCATGAACGGATGAAGGTGCGGATCGATCAATCCCGGCAGAAAGACCTTCGCTTCGAAATCGCGCACGAGTTCATAATGCTGGCCTTGCAGCCACGGCTGCAAGCCTTGCAGCGAACCGGCGCTTAGGATGATGCCGTCCCGTACTGCAACCGCCGTCGCCTCGGGCTGGGCCGGATCCATCGTTATGACTTTTTTCGCGGTATAGACCGTGATCGGTGAGGTCATGGATTGCATCCTATAGCCCGTGCGCCGAAGCCCCGAAGCATTGCCGCGTAGTCCGCGAGCAGTGTATCGCGCCCGCAACCCTAAAACCTTGTACCACGTGCAGCTAGTCACGAGGCGTGACCCGCTCGTCGACCGCAGAGCCTAAGCCGGGCTGATAAAAAAAGTCTGAAGCTAGGTGATGCGGTCTCGCTGGGAAGCGCGGGGCGCGCAGGACGATCGAGTCAAGCAGCTGCGGCGGTTGTGGGAAGCCCCATCGAGTTCGAGGGGTCGAGGAATGTATTCGTTTTTGCTGGCGTGTCCGAGGTGAGCCTCGACGACGTCCCTGACCTTGTCGACCGAGGAGGCCTCCCACAGGCAGACTACGGTCGAACGATCGTTGCCCGTCGCAGTCAGGTGCACTTTAAGCTCGGTGGGAAGTTCCGGAGTAGCGCGGGCCACGGCGGCCTCAAACGCATCGGGATCGCTGACGCGATGAATGACCAAAATAAACATAACACATCCTTTGAGAGTGTCGGGATGCCTCTACGGCTACGGATGCAGTTGGGCAACGCGATGGGCTGCGCCTGCAAGCGCAAGGGCGGTGACAGCGAGCTCCCGCACCCGCTAAGCCCTGGCGTTAGATCAGAGCGTTCGCCAAATGTCGCCGTGTAGAGACCCGGGAAGAAACGTCGTGCTGTTCTTCGCGACCATCTCCATGGTGGTAGCATCACGCACTGACCGGTCTGTTAAGTCTTGCCATTGCGCGAGGCTGTCTAAACGCAGCTTCCTCGTACGCCCCTTCGGCTTAGTAAGGCGCGATTCCGCCGTTTGTTCTTCAGCGGGCATGGGCGTCGGGCGCGCCGACGATGGAACAACGGTCGATGCCGCGAACATTCGTACCCCTGATCGGCGCGGCAAGAGGAAAGCAAGTGCGGAGTGAAGACTCAAAAAATGAAAAGTCCATCGCAAAAGATTGACCAGCTCATCTCAGAACTGGATGACTGGCGCCGCGACACGTTTTCGGAACTTCGCAAAGTAATTCGAGAAGCCGATCCGGATGTGATCGAGGAGTGGAAATGGATGGGAACTCCGGTCTGGTATCACGATGGGATCATCGCATGCGCCAACGCACATAAAGGCAAGGTGAAGCTCACATTCAACCGAGGCGCGAGCCTTCCGGATCCGAAGAGCTTGTTCAATGCGGGCCTGGAGGGGAACCAGAGGCGCGCAATCGACTTCTGCGAAAACGATAAAATAAAAAAGGGCGCTCTTAAAGCCCTCGTATTAGCCGCGATCTCTTACAATCGCACCGTTTCCAAGAACTCCAAATCAAAATCCAAGACCGGTCCCGCAAACCCTCCTAAGTAGTGATCGCCGCCATAATCGCAGCGACGGTCGCTTCGGGATGCTGGATCATGCTCGGGTGTGAACCGTTTACATGCGAGATGTGCGCCTTCGCTCGTTGAGCCATCATGAGCTGCACGGCGGGCGGGATCACGAGGTCCGCGTCGCCGACGACATACCAAGACGGAATCGTCTTCCAACCTTCGGCCGCCGGCGCTTTTTCGTTCAGCGCGCTACCCGTTAGCGGGCGCTGCGTCACCGCCATGAGCGACGACACCGCCGCCGGCACGTCTGACGCGAAAACCGCGCCGTAATACTTCGGCGTGAAGTAAAGGTCGGCATCGCCGCCCGTCGCAAACGGAACGGGAGTGAACAAGTCCGGCGGCGGCGGCGGCGGGCTCGACGGCAAAATGCTGGCAGCTCTCGCCCTCGTCCGGCGCGAAGGCATCGACGTAGACGAGCGCTTTGACGTTGGGGGTGCTCGGCGATGCGACGCTGATTACCGCGCCTCCGTACGAATGGCCGACGAGAACCACCGCACCGGGGATCGACTTGACGAACGCGACGATCGTTGCGGCGTCCGCTGCGAGACTGCGCAATGGGTTCGGTGGCGCGTATACCGTCAGACCCGCCGCCTGCAGCTGCGCGATGACACCGTTCCAACAAGACGCGTCGGCCCATGCGCCGTGCACCAATACGATGGCCGGTTTTGAGTTGTCGGATGGTCGATCGAACATGAAGGCCTACCTCGAGAGTGCGATGTTGAGCGTGAGTATGTGTCCGGCGGCTTCGGTCGAACCGTGGATTGCCCTCCACGAAGGCTCTTGGCCCTAACCATCCAAAGACGACCTTAATCTTGAGCCTCACCAGCAGATCGCGAGTCGCATGCGCCGCGATTTCATTGATCGCGGCGCTCGTCTCGTGCACGCGCGCCGGTACCGTTCGGGCCGGAGCCCCGCACGTTCTGCGAATCGCCTATGCCGGAGATCCGGCATCGCTGGTCCCCTTCATCGCGATCGACCAAGAAATTATCGCCATCGACACGCTTTTCTGTCAAACGCTCGTCGGTCTCTCTGCGGATAACCGGGACGTTCCGATTCTCCTTACGCGGATCCCATCGCGACGTAACGGCGACGTCTCTGCTGATGGGACTCGGATCACGTACCACCTGCTGCCGGGCGCGCGTTTCGCAGACGGCGTCCCGCTGACGTCGGCCGACGTCGCCTTCACATATCGAGCGATCTTCGACCGTCGTAATCGGGCGACGTCGGTCGAGCCGTATCGGCGCATCGTTTCCCTACGGACCCCGGATGCTCATACCGTCGTGATCCAGCTGCGCAAACCTTGGAACGCCGCCGTCCGCGCACTGTTTGCGCAGGCCGACTACGTCTATGGAATTTTGCCGAAGCACGCCTTCGCCGATACGAAAGTCGTTGGCACGCCGTGGGAAAACGCTCCATTTGGCAGCGGACCGTTTCGCGTCAAGGCGTGGCTGCGGGGCGACCGGATCATCCTGGAGCGGAATCCCTACTATCGGCCTCGGCCGAAACTCGACCGAATAATTTTGCAGATCGTTCCGGATCTGAACTCGAACTTCGTTGCGCTCCAGTCCGGCGCCGCCGACGTCGGCACGTTGACGGCGCAGAACGTCGCGCAGGCAGAGGGCATGCCGGGGCTTCGCGTTCTGCGGATTCCCGAGAACGCTACGCGGTTGCTGTACCTGCAGACGCAGGCGGGGCCGACACGTGACGTTCGGGTCCGCCGGGCAATTGCGGACGCCCTGGACTATGGCGCGCTCGCCAGAGCGTGGCGGAACGAATTCCCCATGGCGACGTCGTTTCTTCCGCCGCCGATCGTGAGTTGGAGAAGCGTCAGGATTCCGGCCTATTCCCATGACCCGAGCGCCGCCGCCCGCGAGCTCGACGCCGCGGGCTGGAAAATGCGGCAAGCCGTTCGATTCAAGGACGGATCTCCGCTCAGCGGGGTCATTGGCGTCAACTCGGAAGATCCCACCAACGTTCGCATCGGCACGCTCGTGCAGGCACAACTCGCCGCGATCGGTATGCAGCTCTCGATCAAGGCGAATCCCGTCCGGATCTGGTTCAGCCCTGAAGGTCTCTTACGGAACGGGAAGGCCAGCATCGTCGGGGAGACGTGGGTTGGAGGCGGCGATCCCGAGCAATCGCTGAATCTTCGGTGCGTGCAGGCCGTCAGGGGCAGCGAAAATCATTCGTTCTACTGCTCGAGGCGCTTCGAAGCGTTGTTCGACGATCAGACGCGAACGCCGAGCGCAGCGAAGCGCGACCGCGATTTCAACGCAATTCAGCTCCTGGTCCACGCCGACGTCCCGATGATCCCGCTGTATTACGAAAACAGGCTGATCGGGGTCAGCAATCGCGTCACGGGATACGGGCTGAACATGTTATGGATCCCGGTCAACGCCGAATCCTGGGACGCGCGGTAGCGCCGACGCAGAAATGCTGTTCATCAGTCGAGCGGGCGCGGACGCAGTTACTGCCGCGACGATCGGATCGATCCTCGAGGCATCCGGCCACGAAGTCATCCTTCAGCAGTGGGACTTCGCGAACCGCAACTTCATGGAGCGCATGCACTCGGCGCTCGCCGGCGGAGCTCGCGTCGTGGCTCTGCTCTCTCCGGAGTACCTGAGCAGCGACCATTGCCAGGCCGAGTGGCAGAACGCGATCGCGGACGACCCGCTCAACACGAAATCGCGATTGATTCTGCTGCGAGTCGCCGAGTGTGAACCGCCCGGGCTGCTCGCGGGTCTCGCGTACTGGGATCTCGTTCCCGTTCTGAGCGATCGCGCGCTGCTCGAGGACATCGTGCGGGGCGCCGTAAGCGAAGATCGTCGCGGAGCGCTGCCGAGCGGCCCATACTGGCGGGCTCCGCGCTCCACGCTCGACGCGGAAGCAATCCGCCCGGTCCCCGGCTTCAGCGGGCGGGAGAACGAACTCGCCGCAATCTCGAGCGCCCTGCGCGACGGCTGCGTTGCAGCCGTCTACGGCTTGGGCGGCGTCGGCAAGTCGTCCGTCGCTCGGGAGTATGCCTGGCGCAGCCGCGAGGAGTACTCCGTCATCTGGTGGCTCAACGCGCAGGCCGAAGACGCGATCGTCGACGACCTCGTACGCCTCGGTGCCCGGTTCGTGCGCGGACTAGATCAGCATGCGAACCGGCGCGCCGCGGCCCAGCAGGTGACGAGCTCCGTGCTCGGCGGCTTCGAAAAACCGGTCTTGCTGATCTTCGACAACCTCGAGGACGAACGGCTCTTGCGGACGTGGCTGCCGCGAGCGGGGGCGCGCGCGTTGGTGACGTCGCGCAACGCGGCGTGGAGTGCCGATGTCGAGCCGATCGCGCTGCAGACCTGGGATCTAGCGGTTGCGATCGGCTACCTCCGGCGCGAGAGCGGCCGCTCCGATCTCACTGAGGACGATGCGCGCGCCGTCGCCGAGGCGCTCGGCACCCTTCCGCTGGCGCTGGCCCACGCCGCCGCTTCGCTTCGCGGCATGCGGATGGCCGCGCCGAGCCGATACGTGGAACGCATCGGCGAGCATCTCAAAAACGCGCCGCGCAACGCCGAGTACCCGCGCTCCGTGTACGCCACGTTCAGCACCGCGATCGCGCAAGCCGAAAAGGAGGTTCCCGGCGCCGCGGCGGCGCTGTGTTTTGCGGCGTCGTTTGCGCCTGACGCGATTCCCGACGAAATTTTTCGCCAGCCGATAGAAAACTATCCGGAGCTGCGCCCAGCGCTTTCGGAGGGCGGCATCGCGCTCGATCTCCGCGCCGCGTTCTCCGACGAGCTGTCTGTCGATGAGGCACTGGGTGCGCTCGACCGCCTTTCTCTGCTCGCATTCTCGCAGCCGTCGCGCACGTACGGCATCCACCGCCTCGTCCAACTTGCCGGACGCGACATGACTCGGACCGACGGGCTCGGCTGGCGCCGAAGCGCCGTTGCTGTTGCAAATGCGGCTTTCCCCGACGTTGAGTTCGCGACGTGGCCGCAGTGCGAGCGGTTGCTCGCGCACGCGCGTTCCGCGCTCGACGCTCTCGACGACGCGGCGTTCCTGCCGGCAGGACGTCTGGCCGACGCGTGCAGCGTCTACCTCCAGGAGCGGGGGGAATACGCCGCAGCGGAGCCGCTGCAAAAGCGCGGGCTGGCGATTCGGGAGCGGGTGCTCGGGTCCAACGATCTCACGGTAGCCGACAGCCTCGAGGGTCTCGGAATCTTGTACGATCGGCAGGGTCGCTACGAGGAGGAGGTGCCGCTACACTTGCGGGTCGTTTCCATCCGAGAGAAGGTGCTTGGAACCAACCACGCCGACGTTGCCACCGCACTGAATAATCTCGCGCTTGCCTACGAGCAGCAAGGCCGCTACGACGAAGCGGCACCGCTCTACACGCAAGCGCTAGCGATCTCCGAAAAGACGCTGGGTGGCGATCATCCACACGTCGCCATCACGCTCAACAACCTCGGCAACCTGTACTACTGGCAAGGCCGCTACGAAGAAGCGGAGCGCACGCACACGCGCGCGCTGGTGATTGCCGAGAAGGCGCTCGGGTCGGATCATCCGACCCTGGCTTTGAACCTCCAGAATCTCGCCGTCCTGTTCTATCGACAAGGCCGCCTGGCCGAAGCCGAACCACTCCACGTCCGCGCGCTGGCAATCCGTGAGAAAGCGCTCGGGGAGGATCATCCCGACGTCGCGCAGAGCCTCAACAATCTCGCGAAGCTCTACTCCGAGCAAGGGCGCTTCGAAGACGCGGAACCGTTGCAGCTGCGCGCGCTGGCGATTCGGGAGAAGGCGCTCGGCCCGAGCCACGCCGACGTCGCGAACGTGCTGAACGACATCGCCGACTTGTATGGGGCGCAGGGACGCGATGAAGAGAGCGAGCCATTTTACGGCCGGGCGCTCGCGATCTGGGAAAAGACGCGAGAGCCCGATTATCTAAAGACGAACACGGTGCGCGAGAAGCTGCGGATCCTTAGGCTGAACCGCTCGCGTCCGGCTAAGCGTTGACGGCGATCACCGCCTGGGCAAAAGCCTGCGGCGCCTCCTGCGGCACGTTATGGCCGATGCCCGTGAGGATTCGGTGCGAATATTTTCCGGTGAACTTATTGCGGTAGGCCGATCCGTTCGCTGCGGGACCGTCGAAATCGCTTGCAATAGTGATCGTCGGCACCCCGATAGTTGGACCTGCAAAAAGCCTGGCTTCTAAGTCGTCGTATTTGGGGTCGCCTTTGGCGAGGCCCAGCCGCCAGCGGTAGTTGTGGATCACGATGGCGACGTGATCGGGGTTCGCGAAAGCGGCCGCGGTGCGATCGAACGTCGCATCGTCGAAGTGCCACTTCGGCGAGACGATCGTCCAGATAAGCCGGTTGAAAGCGTCCCGGTTTTCCCGGTAGCCGATTACGCCGCGGTCGGTGGCAAAATAGTACTGATACCACCAACCGAGTTCGGCCTTAGGCGGCAGCGGCTGCTGCTGCGCCTTGACGTTGGTGATCAAGTAGCCGCTTACCGCGACGATCGCCTTGCAGCGCTCGGGCCAGAGTGCGGCCATGATGGCGGCGGTCCGCGAGCCCCAGTCGAACCCGCCGATGATGGCGTTCTTGATCTTGAGCGCGTCCATCAGATTGATGATGTCGAGAGCAACGACCGATTGTTGGCCATTGCGGAAGGTGGAACTCGAAAGAAAGCGCGTCGTTCCGTAGCCGCGGAGATATGGGACGATGACGCGGTAGCCCGCCGACGCGAGCAAGGGCGCGACGTCGACGTAGCTGTGGATGTCGTACGGCCAGCCGTGAAGGAGAATCACGACGGGCCCGGCGGCGGGCCCGGCTTCGGCGTAGCCGACGTTGAGAACGCCCGCATCGATCTGCTTCAGCGATGCGAACGACGTGTGCGTTCCCGGTTTGACCGGGGGCACGGCTGCCTCGCCGGACGCTGCGTCGGCGGAACCGAGCATGCCCAGCTGAGCGGCGGCGATGGTCATGGCCGCCGTACCGACGAAGCCGCGGCGATCGAGGTTGAATCGTTCGGACATGTAAACCCCTCCTATTCCCAATCTAGTAGGGCCGTAAAAAAACCATGATTCGAACCGGCTAAAATCGTTTCCCTTCCAAGCTTTACGCACGGCAAAAGGAAGAAGAAGAAATGCTCATTGCTTCCATCCACTTTACCTTCGCTCCCGAGAACGCCGACAAAGCCGAAGCGCTGTTCCGCGAACTTCGCGAAGCCTCGCGCAGGGAAGAGGGCGTAATCGGGTTCGACGTGGCGCGCAGCCGAGAGAAGCCGAACGTGTTTGCGCTTTGGGAGGTGTACCGGGACGAGGCGGCGCGCGACGCTCACGCGGCGACGGAGCATTATCGGCGCCTCGTGCTCGGCGGCATCCGGCCGCTGGCCCTCCAACGGAACGCAGAGATCGTCTTTCCGATCTAGGTAACGGTGGCTCGCGAGTCGCGCGAAGGGCATGCTTTACGATTCGGCAAAGCTCGCAGTGTGCCGGAAGCAACGTCGAACTTAGAATTCGCTCGCGACCTGAGCTCGCACGGCCACGCTTCCGACAAGTCTCCCCTCAGATGGCTCGGCTTCGTCGAGGCCGGCGTGCTGGCCGTCGTCGCCGTCGCGACGGCGTGGAGCGGCTATCAGGCTTCGCGTTGGGAAGGGCTGTCAACAAAAGAGTACGCGCTCTACGAACGTTACGCCGTGCTGTCGCAGGCGAAGTCCACGTTGGAGGGCCAGGACCGCTTATACGACATCGTCACGTTCAACGGCTGGGTCGCGGGCAAGATCGCCGGCCGCGAACAGATCGCCACCTTTTACGAGCGACGCTTCCGGCCGGAATATGCGGTTGCGTTCTCGGCGTGGATGGCCTTCGATCCGTTCCATAACCGGAAGGCTCCGCCGGGCCCGATCTTCATGCCCCAATATAACAATGCCAATGCAGTGGCAGCCCGGCAACTCGAGGCGGCATCGGCGCGGCACTTCAACGTCGGCGTGGCGTCGCGCGACCGAGGCGACGACTACGTGCGAGTGACCGTGTTCCTGGCCACGGTGCTGTTCCTCACCGCGATCAGCCAGCGTTTCGAGTTCGTCGGGCCGAGGATCGCCATCGTCGCGGTTGCAGCCCTGCTGCTGATATTCAGCATGTTCGGGATCTTTACGCTTCCACGAATGTAATGGAAGATCGAAGCGCGAGGGAACGGGAGCGTCGTTCGCACGGCATTTGGATCCTGCGCGACGTCGTGGAAGTCGCCGCGATACTCGCGGCGGGCATTTGGGCGTTTTACACATTTGCTTATGAAAACCGCATCAAGCCGTCGTTTGCCAACCCCGAACTGAATTTCGTGGTAACGATGGAGAAGCTCGGTCAGCGCGACGGTCTGATCGGGGTTCGTCTGCACTCGGAGATTCATAACGTCGGGACGGTGCAGGTGAGCATCGTCGGGCTCTCGTTCTGGGTGCTCGGCAAGCGCGTCGAGCCGACAAGAACGGCCCAACCGCCGGTCGTTTCGAACGGCAACGCCGTCTTGAAAGCGTTTTATACCGAATCGAAGGGAACGCCGGTCTTCGGCGTGGCGTACGTCACGCATATGGCCGACCCGAAGAGCGTCTCTAGAACGCAGATCGAGCCGGGTGGCCTGCTGCCGCGTGACACGGTGTTCTTCGTGCCTGCCGGCCGTTTCGACTATCTCGAAGCGCACATCAGCGCCCGCTTTACGAAAGAAACGCGAGCGACACCCACGACCATCACGTTCGACCAGCAGCACATACCGGTCTTTCACGTGCCGCCCGACCGCCCGGACGTCGACGAGAACTCCGCCATTCCAAGCCAGCTCGACCTGAACGAAAAGTGACGTTACGAGACCGCGGAACGCTTATGGGGAGACTTTAAAAATTGAGCCCAGGCCGTTCGCGCCGCCCATCGAGGTCGTGCCGTAGAGCGTCCCGTTGAACGCTACCAACGGTGCCCGCGGGTCCGAGCCCTCCGATGAAGTCAACGCGTGAAGCACGTGCGCGGATCCCGAGGTCGTTACGGAAAAGACGGTTCCGGAGCCGCCGCTCCCGCCGCCCGCGGTCGTGCCGTAGAGCTTGCCCTTGACGACGATCAGCGGCGCTTCCGGGTTTGCGCCGTCGTTGCCGCCCTTGAAACCGTAGATCGCGCGTTCGCTGCCGCTCGTCGTCGTCACGAAGAACCGTACCGTTGAAGTTCTTCCCTGCCGCGTTTGTGGTGCCGTAGAGCTTGCCGCCAAGCTCGACGAGGCTCGCCTCCGGCTCTCCGCCGTCGTCCATGCCTTTGAACGAGTAGATGACCTGTTGCTTTCCCGCCACGCTGATCTTGAAGATCGCGCCGTCGCCGTTCTTGCCGCCGTCCGCGGTGGTGCCGTAGAGATCGGAACCCACCGCGATCAGGCTGGCTACCGGCCCGATTCCGTCGCTCCCCTTGAAGGCATGCAACACGTGCTCTTTCCCGGCGGTCGTCACTTCGAAGACCGTGCCGCAGCCCTGCGCGCAGTTCGTGCTGCCGCCGCCCACGTATGTCGTGCCGTAGAGCGCGCCTTTATACGCGACGAGCGCCGCCGATGGATTCGCTCCGTCCTTACCGCCAGCGAAACTGTAGACGAGACTCTCGTTGCCCGATGTGTCGACCTTGAAGACCCGCACCAAACCCATGGGTACCGCCGGAGAGCGCCGTCCCATAGAGCTTTCCGCCCAAAACGACGAGCCCCGCCGCGGGAAATACGCCGTCGGCGCCCCCGCCGGTGCCTAAGCCGTAAACGACGCGCTCCTTGCCGGCGGTGCTGGTGGCGAAGACGGCGCCGGAGCCGCCCTTGCCTCCGCTTTGCGTCGTGCCGTAGAGCGTGCCGCTCAGCGCTACCATGCCGGCTGCGGGCAACTCGGCGTCGGGCGGAAACGCGAAACTATACAGGGTCTTGAATCCGCCGGCGTCCGGACGCGCCGCCCCCGGCGTGCCGGCCGCGGGCAAGGCGGAGAGGCCCCCGCCACGCGAGCAGGCTGCGAGGAGCGCGCCCGCAAGAATGACCCATAGGACCGTCGCCAATCGCATAATGCCCTGCTCGTTCGACGCGCCGCGGGCAAATTTCTTCATCATAATAGGGCCCGACCAATGATCGACTGGGCCGCATCCCAGGCGCTGTATTCATCGAGTCGAGCGCCGGCGACCATCAGGAGGTCGAAACGCTCCGGCCCGGCGCGCGAGCGTAACATCTCCTTGAGCTCGTCGAACTCGCGGTCGTCGCCGGGGTCGTAGAAACCGCGTGCATCGAACCATGCGGCCGAGTATCCGAGCAGCTCGGCGGCCGTTTCGAAATCGTCCTCCCTCGCGCTCAACATGGCCGTGTGCCGAATGGCGCGAGCGACCATCAAACCGTCGTCTCCGGCCCTCCGCGCGGCGTCGACGGCCGCTGCCAGATCGGCGGCGGCATTGCGGCGGTCGCCGGCGTGCAGCCGGTACGCCGCCAGGTTGTTCAACGTTAGTGCTTCTTGATAGGTCAAGCCTTCGCGCCGAAACACGTCGAGGCATTCACGCGCGAGCCGCTGGGCGCTCTCGACGTCGCCTTCGAAGAACAGCGTTTCGGCGAGATTGCATTGGGCCATCGCGGCACGTCCGGCGTCGTCGGCCGCCTTGGAGAGCTCGAGCGCCTTAGTCCACGCTTCGCGTGCGGCGCCCAGCTGCCACTGACAGTTCGATAAGTACCCCTGTATGCAAAGCGACGATCTCAGGCTTTGCCGATCCGTCGAGCCGAGTTTGTGCAGAAGTTCCACCGCGCATCGATTCGCGTCAAGCGCTTCGGGTATCCGTCGAAGTTGAGCGAGCGCGTAGCTCTTTCGTTGATATGCCCTCACGAGGGTGCGGCTCTTCACCCCGCAGCCCTCGAGAAGCGCAACCGCGCCGCTCGCCGCCTCGAGTGATTCGGCACCCACGGTCACGAGCGCGAGTTGGATCAACATCTCCGCCCGCAGCTCGGGGTCCAGCCGCGTTCCGCGCGCCAATATCTGTCGTGTCTGACTCAATAGCTCCGCGCGCAGGTTCTGAGATAAGAACGCGCGGGCGTCGCGGAGGATCTGCGCGGCGATCGGGAGCGTGTCGTCATCGGTCAGGCACCAGCGCAGCACCGACCGGATATTCTCAACGTCGGGCCGTAGAAACGCCAGGCGGCGGCCGTACTGCTCGACCGCGAGAGAATCCCGGGCAAAGGACGCGACGAACTCGGCATGCCGCCGCGCGGTCGCGTGGCGCTCGCCAGCCCGGTCGAGCTTTTCGAACGCATACGCGCGCGTCGACTCGAGCAGATCGTAGCGTTCCTCCTCGCCGCCGATCTGGGCGACGACCAGCGACTTGTCGATCAGGGACCCGAGGACGCCGAGGACGTCGGAATCCGAACACACTACGGCGGCCGCGGGCAGCGTCCAGCCCCCCGCGAAGAGGGAGAGCCGTCGAAAGACGCGTTGCTCCCTCTCGCCGAGCAGGTCGTAGCTCCAATCGATCAACGCGCGCATCGTCTTTTGCCGTGGGAGCGCCGTGCGGCTGCCGTTGACGAGCACCCGAAAGCGCTCGTCGAGTTCGCGCATCAACTGCGCGGGGGCGAGTGCGGTCACGCGCGCGGCCGCCAGTTCGATCGCGAGCGGAATGCCGTCCAGGCGGCGGCAAATATCGGAGACGATCGACGCATTCTGATCCGTCAACGCGAACGATTCGCCCGACGCGCCGGCACAGGCGGCGAACAAGATGACGGCCCCATAGCGTGCGGCGCCGGCCGCGGACAACAGCCCCGGCGGAGGGACCTCGAGGGGCGGTACGCGATAGACTCGTTCGCCCGCGATGCGCAGCAGCTCGCGGCTCGTCGCCAATATCTTCACCGAGGGACACTCGCGCAGGATCGACTCTGCGACGCGGGCCGTTTCGTCGATCAGGTGCTCGCAGTTGTCGAGCACGAGCAGAAGGTCTTTCGCTCCGAGACTCTTTCGCAGCGTATCGAGGACGGGCCGATCCGCCTGTTGCGCGATGCTCAGGGTGAACGCGATCGTTCCCGCGACGAGCGCAGGATCGCCGATCGCGGCGAGGTCCGCAAACCAGGCGCCGTCGCGGAAGTCTTGTGCGATTTCCGACGCCGCCTCGAGAGCGATTCTGGTTTTTCCGATGCCGCCCGTTCCAACGAGCGTCACGAGTCGCGCTTCCGCGATGAGATTCGTAACGGCGGCTGCGATGCCATCTCGGCCGATGAGCTTCGTAAGCTGCAGCGGAAGATTGTGCGCCAACCGCGGCCGCGGGTCCGGTCCCCTGAAACGCCCGCGTTCCGCCGCAAGCGCCAAGTCCTCGTACTGCGAGCCGCTCGCGCGGAGCGCGTGTGCGAGCAACGCGAACGTTTCGCGATGGGGTGCTCGCCGAGTGCCCCGCTCGTAGGCCCCGATTGCCTGCGCGCTGATTCGAGCGCGCTGCGCCAACTGCTCCTGCGAAAGGCCGGCCTCGATGCGCAATCGTTTGAGCAGGGTTCCAAAGCTGGGGGCGAGACCGTCGAGCACGAGCGAGCAGCGTCCTTTTCAAGACGAACCTGGGACAATCGGACTACGGCGGTAGGACCGGTGCTCCTGCTTGCCGGCCCGCTCGCGCCGGCCTGCTAAATGTGTAGCTCAATCGTATGGGTCCGGCGTTGCGGCGTTACGGCGGCGCGCGGTATCGTATCTTTATGAAACTACCCTCGACGTACGGCTTCGCGGGAGCCGTCGTAATTCTCGCGGGTTGCGGCGCGGGCTCGTCGTACGGCGCGATGACGCCAAAGGCGACGCAACTGCCGCTGCGCGGCACAGCGGTTGCGGACGCATTCAGGCGAGGTCTTTACGTTACCGCCGGAGACACGATCTACGGATATCGCATCAAGCATGGTAAGGTTCGGGGCCCAGCTTGCACCGTGAAGGGCGGCAACTATCCCGGGCCGGTCGCCGTCGACGCCGCCGGCGACCTCGTCGCTTCAGCCGGCGGCAGCAGGTCGGTCACCGTCTACAAAGGCCCGAGGATGTGCGGGCCCGAGCTGGGTTCGTTGAGCGATCCGTACGGTCAGCCGGCGGACGTAGCGAGTAACGACGCGGCGACCGGGACGATCGCGGTGGCGAACATCTTCGATACGAGCGGTGCCGGAAGCATCTCGATTTGCAAACTGGCCGGCGGCTGCATCAAGAACCTCACGAATGCGAACATGTACGAAGTTGCCGGCGTTGCCATGACCAACAACGGTGATTGCTGGGCCTCGGCAACCAACTCCCTGGGCACGGCGACGCTAACGTACTTCAAGAAGTGCTCCGGCTCGGGAATGGCGGCCACCGGCTATAAGAACGTTTATTACGGCGGCCTCGACATCGACTCGCAAGGGAATTTGGTAGCGATCGACGCCTTCAGCCCGGCACTCTGGGTTTACAAGGGATGTAACCCGGCGTGCGCGATGGTCGGCGGTCCGTTCCCGCTGCTCGATGACTGCGTTTTCGGACACCTGAACGAGCAATCCACGACGTTTGCCTGCGGCGACTACGTGCTCGGTCAGATCGACGTCTACTATTACAGCCCGACCTCGCTCACGTACTGGTACAGCTTCAACAACGGCCTCGGCGTAAGCGACGACGTTAGCGGCGTGGCATACAACCCCCGCTCGCGACAGTAGGTACTTTTCGAGCGGCCGTCAGCGGACGCCGCTCGAGGCGCCGGCTGCGATGAAAACGGCCGCCGCAAAGGCGAGTGCCAACGATACGATAAGCGGGAGATTGCGGCGGCCGGAGTGAGCCATCATCCAGCCGTTAATGACTCCGAGAACGCCCGCGAGGACGACGAGCGCGAATGCGACGTTGATTCGTCCGATAAACTGCGCCGCCGACTCATCGGTCGCCGCGATTCCTCGGACCGAAAAGAGGCGATCGATCCAGATCCAGATCGCGGCCATGAAAACGACGAGGAACGCCCCGGCGCCTAGAGCCACCCAGCCGCGCAGCCTTGCCCTCTGGAGGGTCTGAAGCCGAGCGCCGCACTTGGAGCACCTGTCGACATCGGTGCTGAGCTTGTTGCAGCGGGTGCAGATCATGGAGGGAGCGTCGGCGGCCATGGCCGTTTGCTTCGGTCGCTCCGGGCACTGGCCTCTTCAAGGAAAAGGCCGATAGAGTATCCGAATGCGCCGTGACCTTGGACTCACAGCACGCCGAACCGCCCCAGCTGCTGCGCCGGCTGAAAACATTTGATCTTACACTTATTACGATCGGGGCGGTCGTCGGCTCGGGGATCTTTCGTACCCCGGCGGCGGTCGCGCAACGCGCGCACTTGCCCGCGATCATCCTGGGCTGCTGGGTAGCCGGCGGCGTCATCGTCTTGATCGGCGCCTTCGTCTTTGCAGAGCTCGCGGCGCGGCGACCGCTGGGGGGCGGCCTCTACGGCTACCTTCGAGACGCGTACCATCCGATCGTCGCGTTCCTCTTCGGCTGGACGCTGCTGCTGATTTCCGGCACGGGCTCAAACGCGGCGGCGGCCGTGCTCTTCGCCGGCTACCTGGCGCCGCTCACGGGCCTGCAGTTCGATCCCCGCATCGTTGCGGTTGTCACGCTTGCGGCGCTCGCGGGCATCAACCTCCTCGGCGTGCGGCAAGGCGGAAACTGGCAGAACTTGCTGGTCGTTCTCAAGGTCGGCGCGATCGCCGCCCTCATCGCCGTCTGTTTGGCGGCGCGACCGCACGCGATCGCCCCGATCGCAGCCCATTCGTTCGGCTATCCCGCGGCGCTGCTCGGTGCGATCGGAATTGCAATGCTGCCCGTACTCTTCACCTACTCGGGGTTTCAGACCGCG
This sequence comes from Vulcanimicrobiota bacterium, assembly GCA_963745145.1. Lineage (GTDB taxonomy): Bacteria > Vulcanimicrobiota > Vulcanimicrobiia > Vulcanimicrobiales > Vulcanimicrobiaceae > Cybelea. The sequence continues at coordinate 291,024 of CAVUWE010000001.1, forward strand.
ACTTTCGCGACGTCCGAGACGCTGCAGCCGGACCGGACGATTCCGCGTGGGCTGCTCGCGGGCATTGGGGTGGTGATCGCGCTCTACGTGCTCGCGAACGCCGGATACTTGCGGATGCTCGGCGCGCCCGGTCTCGCCGCCACCGCATCGCCCGCGGCCGACGCGATGCGCGCGGCGGTCGGACCTATCGGCGGCAAGTTCATCGCGCTGGCGATCGCGCTGTCCACGCTCGGATATTTAAGCACGTGCATGCTCGCGATACCGCGCGTCTACCATCAAATGGCCGTCGACGGAGCGTTCTTCAAAGCCGTGGCGTGGATCAGTCCGTCGACGCGCGCGCCGGTCGTCGCAATTCTGCTGCAAGCCGTCATGGCGTCGGTCATCGCGCTGAGCGGCAGCTACGAGCAGATCATCAACTGGGTGGTCGCGCCGCAGTGGCTCTTCATTCTCCTTGGAGCGGGCGCGCTCTTCGTCTTTCGCCGGCGCGATCCGGCGCTGCCGCGGCCCGTGACGACGGTTCCCGGCCATCCGCTGACAACGGCCCTCTTCATCGGCGTCCTACTTGCCATCTTTAGCGCGGAGTTCGCGATCTATCCGCGCGATACGCTGTACGGCGCCGGCGTCGAGCTGGCGGGGATCGTGGCCTTTTACGCGTGGCGCTCGCTGTCGTCGAGAAGATGGAACAGCGTCCGTCCCTAGCGTCACTGGTTACGTATTTCTTGCGCCTCGGCCTGACGGGGTTCGGGGGTCCCGTGGCGTTGGCGAGCTACATCCGCCGCGATTTCGTGGATCGATACCACTGGATCCATGGCGAAGAGTACGACGAAGGCCTCGCGATCGCGACGGCCTGCCCCGGCCCGCTCGCCTATCAGCTCGCCGTCTACTGCGGCTACATCACGCACGGCGTCGGGGGCGCCCTCTCGATCGCGCTGGCCTTTGCTGCGGCTCCGTTCGTACTCGTCGTTTTGGTGGCGGCACTGTACGTGCACTTCGGCTCGACGTGGCAGCTGCGGGGTGTGTTCTACGGCGTCGGCCCCGTCGTCATCGCGATCATCGTTCGTTCGTGTTGGGATTTGGGCCGTAAGACGTTGCGGCGCGAATTGCCGGCGTACGTCTTTGCGGCGCTAGCGTGCGCGATCACGATCGCCGTGCAGCAAGAACTGGTTGCGCTATTCATCGGCGCCGGTGCGCTCGGAGTCCTGATCTTTAATCGGCCGATGAAACCATCGGGCGGGCGGCCGCTCAGCGTCAACCTTCCCGCGCTGGTGCCGATCGCCGCGAGCGCGTATCAGAGCGTTGCGCTGCCCAAGATATTCTGGTTTTTCTTCAAGACGGGCCTCCTCGTGTTCGGCAGCGGCCTCGTCATCGTTCCGTTTCTCAAAGCATACGTCGTCGATCAATACCACTGGCTGTCGAATCAAGCGTTTCTCGACGCGGTCGCGGTGGGAATCATCTCCCCGGGGCCGGTCGTGATCACCGCGACGTTCGTGGGTTACCTCAACGGCCGTCTTACGGGTGCCGTCGCCGCGACCGCGGGAATCTTTCTGCCGTCGCTCATCTTCGTGCTGCTCGGGACGCCGGTCTTGCGCCGCTACCGGCAGAACGGCCGAGTGCAGGGCTTCGTTCGCGGCGTTACCGTCGCGGTCGTCGGGGTTCTCCTCGGCACGTCCTACCTGGTCGCGCGGAGCACCATCCGCGACGGACTCGGGCTCGCTATCCTGATCGTCGCGGCGGCGCTCCTGTGGTCGAAGTGGAAAGTGCCGGAGCCGGTCCTGGTCGCGGCCGGCGCCGCGCTCGGATTGGCCGTCACGTTTTTCACGAGGACGTGAATTCGAGATCGCGCTAGGGAGTGAACTTGAAAACGGTTCCCTGGCCGAAGTTTCCGCCGGCCACCGTGGTGCCATAGAAGTTGCCGCTCGAGTCTTTGGTGAGGCCGTAATAGGGATACGAGCCGTCGCTACCGGAGCCGAAGCTGTGGAGCACCCTTTCCGCGCCGGAATTTGAGTCGAGCTTGAAGATCGTGCCGCAGTCGCAGGTTCCGCCACCCGCCGAGGTTGTGCCGTACAGATCGGCCGAGGTACCGAACACCAGCGTGGTGGTCGAAGAGCTTCCGTCGGATCCGCCCTTGAAACTATAGAGCACGCGCTCCCGATACTTGCGTCCCTTGTGAATCAACTCGTATACGGTGCCCAGTCCGTTTGCGCCGCCGTAATACGTCGTTCCGTAGAGGTTGCCTTTGGCATCCGCGACGAGGCCGCCGTAGGGAGAGCCTGCATCCGGGCTGCCCTTAAACGCATAGATCGTGGTGAGCTTCCATCGCTTGTTCGATACTCGCGAAAGCTTGAACGCCGTTCCGGCGCTATGCGCGCCGCCCTCTTCGGTGACGCCGTACAGGCTGCCCGACGCGTCGATCGTCAGGGAACCGAGCGAACCAACCGCTCCGTCATTTCCGCCCGTGAACGTATGAATCACGTGCTCGTGCCACTGCTTCCCGGCGTGCGAGACTTCGTAGACGACGCCTTCGGAATCGGCGCCGCCGTCCGGCGTCGTCCCATACACATTCCCTTTCTTATCGAAAATGACGCCGCCGCCCGGCCCGAACCCATCGTTGCCGGCAATGAAACTGTGCAGCACGTTCTCCGTTTGCGGTATGAGCTGATAGACGACGCCGCAGCCGTCGCTCGCGCACGGTCCCCCGGAACCGCCCGCGACGGTCGTTCCATCGAGGTTTCCTTGCGGGTCGAAGGCTACTCCGCCGTGTGGGCTCTTTCCATCGCCGTAGCACGTGAAATTGTGGAGCACCGTTTCCTTCCACGGCGGGCTCGGTTGCGGCAACAGTTCGAAAACCGTACCGCACGTGTACGGTCCGCCGATAACCGTCGTGCCGTACAGGTTGCCGTGGGCGTCAAGCGCGAGCCCGGTTGCCGCGTTACCTCCGTCGTTGCCGCCGGTGAAGCTATATAGCACGTGTTCGCTGCTCGTCGCCGGCCCGATCCCCGATCGTGCCGCAGGCATGCTCGTCCCGGGCGCGCCGAATCCCGAGTGCGGGCCGCCGCAAGCCGCCAACAGCGCAGCAGCCATGCCGATGTACGATGCGCGGCCAAAAAATCCAAAGGCCTTCATGTTTTTGCTCCTCACGTCTCTCCGATCTGTAGCGCACGACCCTTCGACCTCCCACGCGCTCTTCATGCCGTAGCGCATCACGGCGTTATCTTGAACACGACGCCGCAGCCGAGCGCACCGCCCGGGCCGCCGTCTGCGCATTTCGTTTCAGAGCCCCCCGATCGGGTCGTTCCGTACAGCGCGCCGCTCGAGTCCAACAGCAAATTGGTCTGTTGCGGCTCCGCGCCTTTCACCGGCCTGTGGAATGCGAAAAGCACGCGAAACGAGTATCCTGACGACGACGGCGAGAGCGCGAAGACGGTGCCGCAACCGATGCCGTGGCAGCCTCCGCCCCCTAGCGCGGCGGTTCCGTAGACCGTGCCGTCAGGCCCGAGCAACGGTTTGCCCTCAGGCAAGAAGCCATCGCCTTTGCCGGTGAAGCTGTGGAGCACGCTCTCCGAATACGACGAGCCGTGTCGGGCGAGCTTGAAGATCACGCCGATGCCTTTCGTGCCGCCCCAATAGGTGGTGCCGTAGACGTCGCCGGTGCGTTCGTCAATCGTTGGCGCTCCGTAAGGGAGGTTACCGTCGGCGCCGTGGAACGCGTAGATGACCCGCTCGGAATAGCCCGACCCTCCGGGCGTCAACTTGAAGACCGTGCCGCAACCGCCGTCATAGCAGTAGCTCGCGTCGCTGCCGCCATACATCGTCGTGCCGTAGATCGAGCCGTGCCTATCGATCGCGACGCCCGCCTGCGGCAGCTGACCGCCGCTGCCGCCGGGAAAGCTGTACACGATGCTCTCGCTGTAGCCGGAGCCGCTCGGCGTCAATTTGAAAACCGCGCCGTCGTTGCGCGAGCCGCCGAAACCCGACGACCCGATGATCGAGCCCGCGCGATCGATCACGATCGGCCCGTTGGGCTCCCAAGCGTCGGTGCCACCGAGGAAACGGTAGAGCACGCTTTCGGTGTATCCCGATTGCGCGGGTGTGACCTTGAAAACCGTGCCCCAGCCGACGCCGCCGTTGCCGCTTGGATTGCCGCCGACGAACGTCACGCCGTAGAAGGCGCCGTTGCGACGGACGATGCCTAGCGGAACCGACCCGTCGAGGCCGCCTTTGAAGTCGTAGAGCACGGTTTCGGCGTAGCCCGATGCCGTCGACGTGAGCTCGAACACGGTCCCGGCGCCGATGCCGCCAAACGCCGTCGTGCCGTAGAACGTGCCTTCCTTGCCGGCGATGAGGCCGCTGAGGGGTCCCGCGCCGTCGGATCCGCCGAAGCTGTGAAGCGCCATCTCGGGCGAGGCGGCGCGCGATGCCGCCGGCGCAGCGCCCGGAGCCGTCGGAATCCCTGCCGTGGAAGCGCTACCGCCGCAACCGGCGGCGGCGAGCGCTGCGAGAAGAAGAGCCCGGCGCATTGGTTAACTCTTTCCGCGCACGATCGAAACGATGCGCGCGGCAAGCTTCTTGAACGCGCCGGCGTTTTCCGGTGGACCGTTGCGAGGATCGAGAGCGAACCGCCTACTTGGTTTCCTAAGCTAGCTGGGTAGCCGTGTGAAGAGCAGCGCCACGTAGAGAACCGTCATCACCAAGGCCTGTCCTGTAATCCACTCTTGCGCCCGCCGGGACTTCAAGAAATATGCCGCGACGATCACCGCATCGAAGGCGATCAAGAACGCGAGGTTGAGCGACGACGACATGCGCCCGGTTCGCGCGACCTCTTCGGCAATGCTGAGCGCCGGCAGGAAGAACATGAAAGCAAAGAACCACGCGCGGTTGCGAAAGTACCATTCGCCGAGATCGAGCTTCCCGTCTTCCTCGCGCTCGGGCAGCACGAGCGTGGCGAGGACGAATAGATCGACCGGAACGAGCATCTGCAGCCAGAACGTGCCGAAGCTCTGCTCCGGCGTATGGCGAACGCTCCACTCCGCCCACCAGTGCTGCACGGAAATGAAGAAGATCCAGATGGCCCAGGCGATCGGCGGCCAATAGAAATCGACGCGCTCGCGGGCCGTGATCACCGTCCCGATACGCGCCAGAACGGTTGCGATGGCGAGCCCGAGCACTATCGATATCAGGACGGTTAGATAATCGAATGCGCTGATCCGATAGCGCTTTTGCGCGCCTCCGGGCGCAACCTGCCCGCCGTCCCGAGGTCCGGCTGAACAAAAAAGATGAGCCGCTACTGCTAGCGGCTCATCTCCGAGGTTGCCGGCGGCCTGAGCCGTCCGGTGTCCCGCTTCGACTACATTGACTGTACGCAGGACTGGGTCGCGTTGCTGAACATCGGCTGCATCGTGTAGGACTTCTTTCCGAACGGATCGTTCTGGATGTTCTGCCACGCGCAGATGTCGCCGATCTCGCCATACTGGCCGTTGTACCAGCCCGACGGCGGGTTGGGATCGGTGACGGACTCGCCGTACTCGTGACCTTCGACGATCGTCACGCCTTCATCGGTTCCGGTTTCGTCGGAAGGCGGGGTGGTGAAGTTCGAGCCGCAGCTCGAGCCGGCGTCCGGCATGTAGGGCAGGTTCGTGTACGAAACGAGCTTGCCACTAGAGGACGTCGCGCTGTGATACGCGCACCACTGCGTCCCGAACCCGTTGGAGCTGTGGCCGGTCGGGGTTGCGACGACGTACGAACCGTTGGGATCGTAGCCGAAGTGCGCCACGCCGTTGAGGGCCTCTTGCGCAACCTGCGCGTCGGTCGGATGGGTCGGAACGGCGTTCGTGTTGTCGCTCCAGACTCCGCCGAGTTGCTTCTTCGGATTCGTGATGTAGATCGTGCTGGCGCCGGAGACCATGTAGTACTGGTCGTAGATGTTATCGTGGCCGCTGCCGCCGATGTGCTTGCTGTACACCTTGAGCAGTTTGGCTACGTGGTCGGGATCGCCGTACGTCTGGTAGCCCCAAAGGATCAAGTACGTTTTCGGAGCGACGAGCACGGGGCCGTTCCCATAGTTGAGAAGAATGGCCTTGCTGACGTCGGGGCGCGGCGCCTTGGCCGTGGCCATGTAGTGCGGCGTGTGATACAGGACGCCGTCCTTGTAGTTCCAGCCCGCACCCGTCATCGGGACGTGGCTCATCAGTTGCTGTTGGGTCATCGACCCGGTGGAGGGCGGCGCCATTCCGCTGTTGGAAGCGCAGCCTACCATGGCGAGCGTCGCCGCGCATCCGAGAACAGCGGCGAGCCGCGTGTGGCTATACATAGAGCGTGAACCTCTTATTTATTAGAGTAGCTATGGGTGTAGCTAGCAGGGAAAGACGCGAGGTTCATCGGTACCTGGCGCCCTCCCTGCGTTTTCACAAGAAGTTCCCAGCGAGCGTCACATCGGTCGCGGCTCGACGAAGGGCTCGGAAGCCTGGTAGGGCATGGTAATCGGGCGGCCCGAGATCGGGACGGAACGATCGGTCCCGGTACCGGCACTGGTCCCGACGGCTCGGGCTGCCGCTCGTAGCCGTTGACCAGCGCGCCGCCGAGATCGACGTCGTGCGCGGTGACGTCGACGTTCACGCCCTTGCCTTGCGGGTTCAGCGTCGTGTCGATCCGGCCGCCGTCGCCATTTTGCGCGACGACGCGCAGCGAGCCGTTCTGTTGGTACGTCACGGACTCACCGTCGCCGAGTTGCAGCGTTTGTCCGCGAGAGATCGAGACCGGCTGACCGAAGCTCGTGATCGACGCTTGGCCGTTGTCGTTCATGCTCACCTTGGTCGCGCCGTTGTTCAGCGAGACGGTCGCCGATTGGTTCCACGTAACGCCTTTCCCGTTGGGCGGCGTGACTTGCGTCGAGATTCGAAATCCGCCGTTGAACGAATCCGAGTTGAGCAGATCCGGCTGTGAGGCCATATCGTTCCACTTCTGTCCATGATCGCGAAGCTGTGGGCTATACAAAGCCCAACTGCCGGGCAATGCAATGTGGTCGGGCGATCGCGCTCTAATACCCTTAAATACCGAAGGACACGCAAACCGCCGGCGACTGCGACGGAGTAGCCGATCGTGAACGCTGCGAGCCCGAGAGCCAGCGCCAAGATGAGCAGCGGCTTTAGGCGGACAAAGTAGCCGATTACGAACCCAGCGACGACGGACCCGATATAAATGACGAAGTAGTCCAGGAAGGCCAAGAAAAGCTCTAAACGTGCTGAGCCAAAGAAACCCTGGTCGATTAGCCAGGCACGCTCGAACCGAAAACCCCAAGGAGAACGCGAACCAGGTAGGGAGCCCCAAAAAGGCTACGAGTAGTCCTCGCCCAAAGCTGCTCCGTCGCGCTTGAGACGTCATGGTCGGCTCATGGTGCGCAGTGAACCAGGGCCCCTTTCGAGCGCTGACATTGGATGAGTCATTGAAGACGTGCTGCGTTCAAGCAGTGGGCGCTCTTCGGTCCACTACGCTCCACCGAGGCGGATTCGATTCAGGAATCCCCTTTAAAAAGACTTGACCGTTGGTTGATCCGTCACCATCATATGTCACCTTAATCAGCGACGGTGTCGTCCCATCACCTGGGTAGCCGAGACTGTATTCGCTAAAGCGAAAGGCTTAAGGAGTGATAGAGATAAGAAAATCGATCATCACCCTCAAGCAGCTCGTACATGAGGTTCGGCCATCACCCGAAGCTCGGCGCGCTTTCGAGGAGATGCTACGAGAACAGATTCAGATACACGTAGTTGATGAAGTGATCACTGAGATTAAGGATGCCGTTCGCACGAAGAACGAGTTACGAGCAGCCGTCAGAGACCGCGGCGTTAAACGTGTTGCGCGCGAACCGCAGATTGACGAAAGCCAGGTGCGTAGGTTTGTCAATCAGCAAACAACTCCGCACACCTCCACGATTATTTCAATCGCGGCCGCTCTGCAGAGGCCAGGCAGAGCTGCAGATAAAGCGTAGCCATGTCAGGATTCCTGGCCCTGCCACTGCTGCGGGGGTCGGCCGCGCAAAGTCGAAACGATGTTAGGCGCCGTGGCGCTCACGGAGCGAGGAGCACGAAAGATGAAGAGCTTGGGGCTTAGCCGCTACGCCTTAACCCTTGGCGCGGCTGCAGCATTGCTAGGATGCGGGGGATCGCAGCCGCCGATCGGCGCACGTGATATGAGAGCTACGATGCAAGGTCGATCGCACCATCGCACTTTTAAATACACCGGCAGCGAGCAGTCTTTCAAAGTGCCCGCCGGCGTGACGAGCGTTACGATCACTGCAAACGGCGCAGCGGGTGCGCAGGGCGCCCCTACCTACCTCGGCACGTGGAGTTTAGGCGGCTCTGCGGGTTCGGTGGATGCCACTATGCCGGTAACGCCCGGAGAGCGATTGGCGATCTTCGTTGGCGGAAGCGGCATTCGGGGAGGTTATAACGGAGGCGCGGGCCGCTTTGCCGGCTCTTGCTCGAAGATCTGTTACGGCTTCGGCGGCGGCGCTTCTGACGTGAGGCAGCACGGGAAGCGATGGGCCACCCGCGTTGTGGTGGCCGCGGGCGGCGGAGGTGGCGGCGGCGACGGCTGCATCGGAACGTCGGGCTGCTACGTTGTGGGCGGAAACGGCGGAGACGGTGGCGGAAACACGGGTGGATCAGGCGGCGTCGGTACCGGACCGCTTGCAGGAAGCGGCGGAACCGGCGGCACGCAGCGCGGGGGTGGCGGCGGAGGCGCGGGCGGTGCCAGCGGCTGCCCTGGCTCCGACGGAACGCGCGGTGCTGGCGGCACGGGTGGGGGCAGAGGCGGCGGCTGCGACGGCTTGGGAGGTGGAGGCGGAGGCGGCTACTACGGCGGCGGTGGCGCGGGCAGCGGTACAGGCAACACCGACAATCAGTGGAGCGCTGGCGGCGGCGGAGGCGGAGGCTCGTCATTCGTCAAGAGCGGTGCGACGTACATGCAAATGACGGCCGACGCGCATAAGGGCGACGGGATGGTCGACATTTCTTGGTGAGGAAGCACCCTTGAGCGCCGAGCCGTCAAACGACCTACTCATCGACATTTGGCGGTGCGCCCTTCATCTATCGGCTGAAGATCCCGGGAACTACCGCGGACGTCGTAAAGACGACACGGCTCGCTACAATGGGCCGGACGCGCGGCAGAACATCGCTGCCCGGCGATACGTGAACGCCACGTCGTGCGAGATCAATTCGACAGGCCTCGGGTCAGCTCCACCCGTGGGAATGATACGAGTTGGCCGCGCGTGCGGGTGACCTGGGAAGGCAGTGGACGAGATCAGGGCGAGATGCGAAAGACCGTTCCGTATCCACCGTTGCAGCCGTAGTGATAACAACCGGTGCCGCCTGCCTCAGTCGTCCCGTAGAGCGTGCCTTTCGCATCGGAAACGCCAGCTGAAGGAGAAGATCCGTCAGGCGGGCCTTTGAAGCGATAAAGCGTCGTTAGCGTGCCCGACGTCGTCAGTGAGAAGACTGTTCCGAATCCACTTCCCCCGCCTCCGCCCCCCGCAACGGTAGTTCCGTAGAGCACGCCGTTAACGCCGATCAATCGACCGTGAGGCGTATAGCCGTTCCGTTCGTGCGGATTGCTAAATGCATAAACGATCCCCTCGTCACCGGAGGTTGTCATCGAGTAGACCACACCGCCTCCGTGCGGACCGCCGTAGGCCTCGCCGTACAAGACGCCGTCGACCACCACGAGACCGGAGGGATAGTAGTTGGAAAGCCCGGTGGCACTGAAGCTACTAATCACCTGCTCCACGCCCGACAGAGTGACGGAGAAGATCGTACCTCTTGTGGTTGCTCCTCCTTTATACGTTGTTCCGTATAAGACGCCGTTGAAGAGAAGGAGATTACCGGTGGGTTCCGCCCCGTCGGGTGTGCCCTTGAAACGATAGAGCACTTGTTCTTTGCCAGATGGATCGACCGAGTAGACGGTGCCGCAGCCGCCATGGAGACCGCCGCACTTCGTGCCGCCACTCGCGGTCGTGCCGTAAAGCGTGCCGTTGACAGGCGTCAAAGGCCCCTGAGGGTACGCGCCGTCAGGAATATCCTTAAAGCGGTATACAACGCGCTCGGCTCCCGATGGGTCGAGTTCGAATACGGTTCCGCATCCGCTTTTGAGCGCACCGCTGCGACAAGACGCTCCGCCGAGATCTGTCGTTCCATACAGCTTGCGGTTGGCTACCGCGAGTTCTGCCATCGGGTGCGCTCCGTCGGGCACCCCGTTGAAGTGATGCAACAGGGTTTCCTTGCCCGTCTTCGTCACCGAAAAAACGATGCCACATCCCTTTCCGCCACAACCCTTGCCGCCGACGGGGGTTGAGCCGTAGAGGTCTGCGCCGAACGGTATGAGGCGGACCTCAGGATTCTGTCCGTCCGGTTTCGCCTGAAAGTCGTAAAGCAACTCATATCCACCGTTAGCGCGCTCCACGTGCTTGAATGGCGTATCCGGATAACCAACTGGCGATTGTAAACTTCCGCATCCGGCCAGAAATACCGAAGAGGCGCCAATAGCTAAGGCGTAGCGGCTAATTCCCAAGCTCTTCATCTGGTTGCTCCTTGTATAATGGGACGGTGGGCAGGTCATGCTGATTTGCTCCGAGGGCCCCGAGCCCGTGAGCGAGATAGGCGGCCTGCCCCCGCTGCGCCCTCAGAGATCGAACGGTATCGTAGGCTGCCGGTCCAGGCAAGCCCGGATGTGCAAGGTCGATCGAGAAGGTGCCATTACGGAGGGCCCGCTAGTGGAATCGTATCTTGGTATCGACATTTCTAAGGAGACGTTCAACGCGCATCTGCTGAGCCATGGGACTGAAGCAAAAAAGGTCTTCCAAAACTCCGCTAAGGGTTTTAAACAGCTGACGGCGTGGCTCAAGAATCGTAAGGTTTCGGCGCTCCATGCGTGCATGGAAGCCACCGGCGGATATTGGGAAGCCTTGGCGCGGTACCTTTATGAACACGAGTACCGCGTCAGCGTCGTAAACCCGGCCCGGATCAAGGCCTTTGGGCAAAGCGAACTGCTGCGCACAAAGACCGACGCGGTCGACGCGGCGCTGATCGCACGCTTTTGCAAGAGTCAACTTCCTGACACCTGGACGCCGCCGCCGGAGGACGTTCGCGTTTTGCAGGCACTGACCCGGCATTACGAGCACCTCAAAAAGGTCCGAGCACAGCAGGTTAATTCTGCCCAGACCTCCGATGAGCCCGCTATCGTCAAGAGCTCTCTTCAGGAACTGATTGCTACGCTCGACGTTCAGATCGCCGAGCTGGAGCGACAGATCCGCCGGCATTTCGACGACCACACGGATTTGAAACGAAAGCGCGACTTATTGACGTCAATTCCTGGGATCGGGGAAACGACAGCTGGATCGATTCTTGCAGAGATCCCGCAGATCGATCGCTTTGAATCGGCGAGAGCCGTTGCGGCCTACGCAGGGCTTTCTCCAAGGCATCGTCGTTCCGGAACGTCGGTCTACGGACGGCCACGCCTTTGTAAGACGGGTAATGCGCGTATTCGTAAGGCGCTCTTCATGCCAGCAATGGTCGCATGTCGTTTCAATCCAGTGCTGCGCGCCTTTTCAGAACGCCTGGCGGCCGCGGGAAAGCGGCGTATGCTCATATTAGGCGCCGTTATGCGGAAACTGCTCGTCCTCGCTTACGCCATTCTTCGCACTGGCGTTCCATTTGAGGCCAATCATGCCTAACTCGATCTAGTGCGAAGAGGCGACCCCTGAACACAGTTTGGCCTCCGATCGCACTTGACGGCCAAGACGGTATCTCGCTCCGTGAACGCCACGGGGCCCAGCATCGTTTCGGCCTGGTCCGGCTGAGCCCCCGCGGCGGCTACGCTGCTCAGCGATCCGCGCCGCTATGCTGCCGGCTAGCGCAGCCGCAATGCCGTGCAAAACCCAACGGCCGCAATACAAGCAGGGCCGTGATCGAAGCCGCTGAAACGCGAGGGATCTGCGTCGCGTGGCTGCGTAATGCCTTGCAGCGGGATGCGAGCTAGGGTGCGACTGGCAATAGCACTGCAAGCTCGCGCTTCTGATCTTTCTCGGTAACAAAAGCCAGAATGCGCCCATCATCGGCTACACCCAAACCCGCTTCGATATGCCGACCTCCGATATTCCGAACTAAGTCATCAAGCGCCTGGGCTCGTGGTTTCCTGTCACCTGCGCTTGCGACGAAACCGCTTAGCAGAGCGTTGCGAGTCGGTCCGGCGCTGAACGTGCCAACGATGACGCCGCTCTCCGAGATAGCATAGGCCGCACCGCGAATTCCCTCGGAAAATGGAATCGTATCTCCAAGGCGCCAGAGCACGGGAAAGCCGGGACTGTGAAGCTCCAATGCCCCCACGTCGGGCGCCGACGGCTCGTCGTCGCCGACGGCTTCTCCATGCGAGTCGATCCCATACGCAATCCCGGGACCGAGCGTGCTCCGCTTGCACGCGCGGCGTTTGACGAGTTCGTTCGGGACGCAGCGCCACACGGCCGCTACCGTATCATACCGTGATCGTACGAGCTTGAGACCTGCGTCAAATCCGGCGACGAATGAGCCGCGCATTGCGGTCGCGTCGCCGACGCCAAGCGCGATATTCAGGCCGCCGTGCCTAAGGCCCGATATGTCGGCCATAAAATACGGGTTTTCCCTCGCGAGGTCGAGGTCCTCATCGGGAAACCTGTCACCGTAGTCGCCAACGAATGCAAAGCTGATCGCGCTGCCAGCGGCAGGAATAGAAACATTATCCGGTTCGCCTGGCTTTCCCATTCCTGCAAATGTGTCGCCCGGCGGCACCGCGTGCCATCCGCCGTTCCAGAGAAAAGCTGCTCGCATTACTCCGGAGTATGCGCCGCTAAAGTCGTAGGCGAGCGTAACAAACGGCGTACCGTCCGGCGCTAACGTGACGCGATCGAAGTGTGGGCATGAGTTGACGTCTGCAATACAGTCCGACGGCTTAATGAAACGCCGGAACGTCTTCGCTATGGCATTTGAGTTTGGCTGAAGGGTCAAGCGCGTGCCGTTCGCACGTACAATTAGCAGGCGTTGCGCTTGACCAATTCGGGCGCCTGTCGGCACTAATAGGGCAGCGACCGTACCGTTTTGTGCGATCGCTTCAGAGGTTGGCTGAGTTGAGGCCCCAAAACTAGTTGGTGAAACCAACGACCACCCCGATGGAAGCGAAATGGTGTGCAGGGCGTAGGCCGAGGCAGCGATGAGAAGGATCACGACTGTCTCTTTAGCCGGTCGCGCCCGGTGCGCCGACCGGTGGCTGCGATCCGCCGCACCCTGCGAGCATTGCAACAGCCACGCAGATAGTGAGCGCGTAACGGCTGAAATGTAACCTCGTCATCTGTCTGCTAGCCACACGTTCCACTAGTTTTCTGCCCGCAGTCACGAAGCTGTGGGGCAGAGGCTCGCCACTCTATGTCGATTCGTGTCCCTCAAGGGCGAATGTACAGCCTGAGGCGTAAATGCAGCGCCTTCTGCGCTTAGTCGCGCGAGTTCGTCGGCCACGAGTTGTTCGTTCGGCTTGCGGCGTGTCTGAGCAATCATCGACGCTCGCCGAAATATAAGGTATGGCCTTGATCGTCGTTTATGACGAACTCTCTTGTGCCCCAGGCGGTTTCATGCACATCTTTGGCAAAGCGAACTCCATTTCTCTTCAGAGCCTCTGCTGCGGCTACCGCGTCGTCCGTTTCCAAGTAAAGGTGGAAGTGCTCACCCTTACCCACAAAATCGATCGAAGGGTCCTTTTTGTCCACAAGTTTTAGGTGAAAGAGCTGGTTTCCGGCCCGTATACCCGCGTAAAAGTCCTCGTACTGGAACTCAAGCATCAATCCCACTTTTGTTGTGTAAAAGCGTATTGACTCTTCGAGGTCTGTCGTTCGTAGCTGTGCAATAGCGCTCGATATCCGCATTTTACCTCCGGCGAGTTGTTGAGCGGATTGTGGCGGTCTCTAACGGTATCGAAGAGAGCGACGCGGCGTGGAAGCCGACCTCAGGGGCACGGAAGTTTCCCCGGGCTGCAAGGCGTAGCTACTAAGGCTCAAACTCTGCTCCTGCCTCCGTGAACACCACGGTCATACGCTTCGCCACGGCTGGGCTCAGTTCCAGCGCAACAGCCACACGGTAAGGCTTCGGGCTGCTTCACGTCAGGGCTCCGCGGGCACTGCGCCGATCGGCCGAGCGCGATCTCAGGGGAGCGCGCACTACGGCGAACTAGCGAGTGAGCTCGTAGGCATTCCCACAACCCGCGGCTTGCAGGCAGTGATGGCCGCCGCCAGATGACGTCGTGCCGAAAAGATTGCCGGCGCCGTCCAAAGTGACGGGAGTGAGCGGTGCGCTCCCGTCCTTGCCGTCGAAGGTCCACAGGACCTTCTCCCTGTAGGTGCCGGCCGTCAGTTCAAAGACGGTTCCCGAATTCGAAGTGTTGCCAAACGTCGTGCCATAGATGTTGCCTGATCCGTCAAACGTAATTCCTGCGTACGGATAGCCGCCGTCCGCACCGCCCTTGAAAGCGTAGAGCGTTTCAAGCTTCCACGATCCGGTTTTTGAGGGTCGCAATCTGTAAACCGTGCCCAGCTTCTTGGCTCCCCCTCCCTGGGTCGTGCCGTAGATGTTCCCCGCCTTATCGAGCACGGGTGCTCCCAACGGATACGTCGCGACGTTTTCGAAGCTGTACAGGATATTTGGGTTCCAGCCACTGCTCGTTCGCTGGAGCTCGAACACGATCGCCGGTTCGATGAGCCCGCAGGAAAGGCCGAAAATGTTGCCATTGGGATCCAAGACCAATCCGCCGCTTACGCCGTTGGCGGCCTGCATACCCAGGTCGTAAATGATCTTGTACAGCCAGCCGCCCTTCGACGGACTTATCTCGTAGACACCTTCGGTAAGGCCGCCGCCGTCGTGATACACGGTGTCGGTGCCGTACAGATTACCGGCCCGGTCCATGATCAGACTATTGAATGGATATGCATCTCCGTTTCCAAAGTCGTGCAGCGCCGTTTCAACCCAACCTTGTGCCACCCGGTGGAACCGAAACGCGACGCCGAGTCCGTTCAGCCCCCCCTCCTGGGTCGTTCCGTACAAGTCTCCGTGCTTGCCGACAATGAGCGGCGTAAACGCGGGAAAACCTCCGTCCAAGTAATTCTTGAACGTGTGGATGACTTTTTTGCGCCAGCCGCCGTCCCTGTTTGGAAAAAGCTCGTACAGCGTTCCATATCCCGAGCCGCCGGCGGACGTCGTTCCGTAGTAACCGCCGGCACCGTCCGACGTCAGGGGCGACGGGAGATTGTTTTTATATGTTGGGCTCCCGAACTTGTCCAGCACGATCTCCTTCGCCGACTGCTTCGCGTCAGCCGCGAGCGGAACGGCTCCGGAAGGCACCGCGGAGTGTCCCGATAAGGAACAACCCCCCATCAGGAGCGCCGACAGAATCGCGATTGGGCGAACCGCTTGCATAACTTGCCCTCACCAACTCTTTCTAGTGCGCGGCTTTGCCGCATCGGGCCCGGCGCCCAGGAAGGCGACTCCGACCGAACTCGGGTTCCTCGGTCGATGCAGCTCATGGGCGTTTATCGGAGAATTTCCCCTGTTACCTTCCTACAATGACAGTATGCGAAAACGCGAGAAGAGGACACCGACACTCCGTACACTTATCCTCAATCGGCGCAAGGACTTGAACCGAGAGCCATGCGGTCGCGCTGACGGCCTGCTCCAGAGGGGGAGGTCTCCGATTCCACATATCTCTCGGGGTATCTTATCGGATACCGGTAAGCTGATGAGGTGGGCACGTTGCCACGCGGCGTGCTGGGGCCCGACCCTTTCAGTTGCGCCGTACAAATAGAGCCAAGCAGATGAGAAAGCGAGCAGCCAACCATGGGCATCGTGAGCGCCCCGCGGCGCAACTTGCGGCGACCAGTCAACTATGCTACTAGAAACCACTTCTGTCCGTTGAACGCTAGTTATTGATGGCGATTCGATCGGGTCGCGGAAAGCGTGACTCCGCCGTGATCGACGATCCGTCCCGTAACCGAACGGTTGCGGGAACTCCCGGGTAACGCTGTCTCAGAGCTTGGCGGCGGCCATCAAACCTCCTCGCGCTTTAGGAGAGCCTCAACTTCATATCCGCCGTGGCCGCCTGCTTTGTACCTGACTTTCCAAAAGATCGCCACGAAAAGGGCTGCGACGATTGCACGCGAGGCCGATCGGCAAGTCGTGCGTTCGAAGTTTTTCCCAACCGAGATAGACGGGTATATTTCCCGCGTTTGTTAAGAGCCTACCCACGAAACACGAGAAGTCCGAGCACCACATCATATTGAACGTAAAGAGGAACCATACCGTGGTAGTCGCCCCCGGCAGCCGGCGCGGATAGTTCGCCAAGGGCCAATAGGTGACAACTCTAAGCCTCGGCTAGCGTCCCCCACGAAATGACCGGTTAGGGACTGCATCCCGCCGAACTGTAGAAATCTGGCGCTGCTACGGCCGCTTGAAGGGTGCTCGCGCTCTGGAGGCCAGCATCGTCGGGTATCGGCTGCTCGCCTTTGAACCCTTCGATGGCGGCTTGAATTTCGCTGAGCGCTCTACTCCTAGCGTGGGCGGAAAGCTCGGATTGCCCCATTCTGTCGTACGCGATCGCAACTTTTGCCCATGACTGAGCGGCGATGGTTAGGCCCGTAAAATCGTGCTGATCCGCGCTAGCGTCTTGAGCATCACTGGTGCAGGACTGGATGAGGTTGCTCCAGTTGTGGAGCTGCCACGCCACCTTGCACTGATCAGAGTCATAGCCATACCCGCTAAACGGCGGATATGTATTCAAACCACAATCGGCCAGTGCTGGCCGGGATGCGGTAATGGCCATGGTGCCGATGAGAAGCGCCAATCGAATCGCTCGGTCCACATCGTCATGCGTTCAACCGCGAACAATCAAGCCCTGGCAATCAAGAAAAGCACGAAATGCTTCCGCGCCCGTGAAACCGTCGCGCCGGTTCGGTTCGAAAAGCGGCAGACCCCCGAGCTCTCACACAACGCGCCGAGGCCCTGCTCGACGCGTGGAGCGGATTCTCTATCTCTTCGTGCCTGACGTTTACCTGTTGGGCTGAGTCTCTGTGAGTCATCGTCGGGTCGCGACCGTCGTTTTGCTCCTTAGTCGGTGTCGTCAGGAGCGATCAAACGGATTCTTTGTAATGCCAAGTATCGTCGTGACAGTAGACGAGAACCCGTTACCGTCGCTACTATGCTCAGTCTTTACTTGGACCTTCCAATAGATTGCGGCGAAGACGGCCGCAACAATGCATGCGATCCCGATCGGAAGGTCGTGCGCTTCGAAGGTTTTTCCAACCGAGACGGACGGTATGATTCCCCTATTTGTTAGGACCAGCCACCCTCCAAACACGAGAAGGCCGAGCACGATCAGCATCTTGAATATGAAGAGGACCCATGCCATGGTAGTCGCCCCCGGCAGCCGGCGCGGATAGCTCGCCAAGCGCCGACAGTTGACTACTCTAAGCGGCGGCGGCTTGCCTCCCCACTAGATGACCCTTTAGGGACGTCTCCGCGTGCTAGGATGGGCTAAATCCATAGACCCCGCAAACGTGCGCCGAAGGCGCGAAAGGTGTCTATCAGTGTGGCATCTCGACTTCCCCGAGCACGATCCGGACTCGAACCATCCCAAGCCTTCGGCGAAGCAGCGGCTCTATGCCGAACAGGCGGGGCGAGAGGTTGATCGGCTCAAAAGGACGCTCGAAAAGATGACCGTGCCGCAACAGCGCTCGATCCTTGGTAAGATCCGCGACCAGCTCGTCGGGGGCGTCTTCCGGCATGAGCCATTGACCATAGATCCTGCCGCTCCAAACGTCACGAGAATCGCCGATGCGTCAGGGCAAAGCCACATCAAAGCCGAGTTTCCCGAACACGAGAGTGAAGGGCAAGCGCTCACCGAGGCATCGCAGACCGACGAATAGGAGGCGTGCTGCCGCCATGTGTAGGCATACAGGGCGCACAGCGTGCCCTAAGACAAAACGTTAGCTGGTACGCCGTCAGCCTGATAGGACTTGCAGTTAGTTCCCGCAGCGGCCAGGATGAAACGGCTCGGAGCCGGGTGCGTGGCGATAAGCAAGGGTTAAAGACATTGTGGTTTCTGGACTTCCCGCAGCGACCCGGATTCGAACTATCCCGAGCCGACTGCGGCTCAACTGCTGCACGGAGCAGAGCCGCCTCAGGCAAGCGTAAGGGCGCTCGTCGCCACGAGAAGTGCATGGCCGGCGATCTGATCGCCTTAGCGCCGGATGGATCCGGCTTACCACGCGACATCGCGAAAATCGGCGGCATCGGCAAGCGCCTCGGGGCGGCCTTGCGCGAACTGCGTGCCGAGCCGCGCGCTGCTGGCTTCGTACCCTTAGTGGGCCGGTTGGTGCGCCGCAAGCGGATCTGGTATTCGGACGTCGACCGGCGGCATGCAACGCTGGCAGAGGCGCTGGACACCTGCGCTGATGGCACCGGCCGCCTCGATCTGCGGCACGTACCAGCAGCTGCCGCAAAAGAGATTTATGGGTCTGATTCTAACCACGTCGCTAGCATTGCGAAAAGTATTCGTACCAGGCTTCGAAAACGGGTGGCTTGGGCCAACCAACAGAAAGGGAAGGAGCGATGATTGTTACTAAAGAGCTTGTGGAATTGTTTATTAAAGAATGGTCGGCGATTCAGTGGACCGATGGCTCGACGCCTGGTACTTTACCAAAGCTAGAAAACCAAGTACCGATGGCCGAAAGTGCGCTCGATTCAGTATTCGCCAGTGTTGGACTAAAGACGGCGTTCGCTGAAGATGACGGTACTACCGAGATAGGTTGGATGCTAGAAGTTGCAGTGTCGAATATGCCGTGCCCGACAACAAATGCTGACGGTTCGTTACCCAAGTACGATTGGACGAGTCTGGAGGCGACCAACCCCACGCAGATGCTGCTCGTAACGGCGCTCGGTATCGCATACAACTATGGAATGCTTTGAAAAATCACCCACGCGCGCGGCGATCTCGACGACGAGTGCCGTTCTAAGGGGAGCGACGATGACACTGCAAGACCTCGCCGTTGAGACGGCGCTAATCCGCTCCGGCTGCTGGTGGCCGGGCGCGTACGCTTGGATCGTTGCGAAACCGGGGGCCTTTGGCACAAGGCACTTGAACTCAACGACGAGTTCGAACCGACACTAAACACTTTCAGCGCACTTGCGGTACGGAATAGCCGTTTGCCTCGCCTAGTGATTCGTCACGTTCCATCGTAACAGCTAAGCCGCGATCTCAAAAGCCGCCTCGGCCCACGGCTCCGCGGCCACGTCGCCGAATTGGCGCCCCGGGTCTGAGCTCTACGACCTCACCTTGCCATACCGTGAAGTATGGCGAAGAGCCAGAAACGGCGAGCGCAAGCGAAATGGCGCGGTTGACAGTTCCTATGTAGAAGCATTTCGTAGGAAGGATACGCTTCTCGGCTGGTAAGATTATGTTTGCCACGCGATAGAGCCATGGACGTTCTTGCATAGCTGTCGGCGTAAGCCAGGCAGGCGGAGGGTACAAATAACGAGCTTCACCGAAAAAGAGCGCCGCAACGAGAAGAACCGACGCGAATCCAAAGAGGCTACCAGTCGGACCGTATTAGTAGCGCCGCATCCGGCCAGCAATGCCACAACCGCGCCCATCGTTGAGAAATAGCGGCTCAAGTTCCCAAGCTTTTCATCTCTCTTGTTCCTGGCTCCGTGAACGCCACGGCGCCCTGCAACGTTTCGGCTTTTGCCCGGCTCCCCTCGTCACCATCATCAGGGTCATGCTCTACGATCCGGCAGGCGACGCGAATTCGGCGCTGTGCGACACCGATGCGGTGCGCAACCCGATCGACCCGTCGAGCCTGTAGCTTACGCGTTCACGCAAGTGCAGCTTTGTACGCGTGCACACGTTGCCGAAGCGTGTCGCCGCACTGCGAGACCATCGCCTTGGTTAGCGACACGCCCTGCGGCAGCGCGACCAGGGAGCCCAAATCCCAGCGGCAATCCGGATCCGATGTGAAACCGCAAAGATATCCGTCGATACTCGCGCACTCGGCATGCGTCAAGATCGTGTGTTCGCCGGTCGTATTGATTGGCTGCCCACTGTCGCCGGCGTGCGTCCCGCCCTGCGCGACGGTGCCGCTGGCATCGATGCCGTAACGGGAAGCGAATGCGGCGGCACCCGCGCAGAGATGTTCGAGACCGGTCAGCGTTACCGCATCCGGCCCGAAGTTCTGCTCCGTCGCGCCGCTCATGCCGGCGATGGAAACGCCGACGGCTCCGGTGTTTCGATGCCAGGTGTGCGAGGCGGGCTGGTTGCTGTTGAGGCCCACGGCGTTGTCGCGAGGGTCGTGGGTAACGACCAGTTTCCAATCGCCGCCTTCGAAGTCGGCCTCGCCGTTGTAATCGCCAAACGTGCAACCGAAGGGCGCGACGGTCCAGTGCAGGTACAGGCGCGTCAGGGACCCGGCCGGCACCGCCGGAAGGGAAGCCATCAGCGTCTTGGCTTTTGCGAGAACTCCGTCATTGACGGGCGCGGAAGGGTTGAAGTTTCCAAGAGGATTGAACGCCATGGTGGGCACCTCAAGACGTGTGTATGACGGAGTGTACCGTGCGCAGAAGTGGTGCGTCAAGTGGTATTATTGAGCCATGACGTTTCAAGAATGGCAAGCCGAAGTGCAGCGGCGCATCGGCATCAATGAGGGGTATTCGCAAACGGTCTACATGGACTCGGGGAGTCCGCCCAATCCGACGGTCGGCGTCGGATTCAATCTCAATCGGTCCGACGCCCGCGACGCACTCACCAAGATCGGCGCGGACTACGATGCGATGATGAACGGAACCGCGTTAACGGATCAACAAGTCGGTGACCTGTTCGCATACTCGTTCGCGCCCGTTCTTATCGAGGCGCGCGCGTCGCTGCAGCCGATGCACTTCGATTCCATGAGCGACGCTCGCCGCTTCGTCACCTGCGACCTGATCTTCAATCTCGGAAACGCCGGCTGGCTGGGTTTCGTCAACACGCGGGGCATCATCGATCGCGGTTGCCACGCGCTGCGATCGGGAGATACGGCCGGGGCACACGCCCTCTTCGGACAAGCCGCTGACGCGCTGGCGCAGTCCGCCTGGTATTCGGAGGTCGGCAACCGCGCGAAACGCGACTGTGCGATGATGCGGACGTCGAACTGGTGCGATGCCAATGGCGACGGGTCCGACGCTAGCTAAGCCGTTCGCGGCCGGAACCGCTGCCATAGTCCGATGAGCGTCGCGAGGACGGTCACGATGACCGATACGACTCCGATATCGGCCTAACCGTCTGCGGCCATGTAACGCCATCGCCCTACCGATCCCTACTGAAGTGACCCCATCGGAAGCCGGACACGTAACAAGCGAAATGAAGGTGTCCGATGAGAAAGCGAGGAGCCAACCATGCGGCACCCTCGGCGCCCCGCGTTCGCGAGCAGGCCGGATCATCAGCGTGCGGCGTCTCTTGCAGCGACCCATCGACTATGCTACTAGAAGCCACTTCTGCCCGTGGATCGAGAACTACAACAACCGACAGTCCGCACTCGAGCCTTGGCTAACTCGCCGCCTGCGTGGCGGCACGACCAGGTAAGAATACAATCGCGCAGTGTCTAGTCTTGGCGGGTCACTTCACTAGCGCTCAAATCGTTGTGTCTGCCCTAGATCTAAGCTCGACGCCAGCAACTGACAGCGGTCAGTACGTTGATTTCAATTATCTCCGCCTCAAAGTCGGAGATGCGAGGCTAACCTTTAGGGATTTCAAGCCCACTCGAGAACCTAGCCTAGGGTTGGCTGATGTTTGGAAGGCGCCAGGAACACGTCTCGCCTTACTGAGGGCCGCACACGACTAACGGGTTTAGAGACCTCGTATCCCAAGCTGCCCCTACAATCGGCGAAGTGATTTGGCTGTACTGACAACGGCACGGGATTTCTTATGACAGGCGCGGAAGACGCATCTTAAGCGCGTGAGAACGCCAGCGTCGTTAGCGCTTAGGCGCGCGGTCTCAGCAAGTCGCTCAAGGAACGGTTTTTTGTGAAAACCTTAGCAGCTCTCGCTAACGCTCTTTTTGGCCGACTAAACACTGAGCCCACCAATCCCGGCGTCATGC
The DNA here is from genome assembly GCA_963745145.1 of Vulcanimicrobiota bacterium. Taxonomy (GTDB): domain Bacteria; phylum Vulcanimicrobiota; class Vulcanimicrobiia; order Vulcanimicrobiales; family Vulcanimicrobiaceae; genus Cybelea. Next base: position 313,204 of record CAVUWE010000001.1, read on the forward strand.
TGCCGCCACCGACTCAACCGGACTGGACGCCTGCAACTAAGAAATTTGTCCAGGACGACCAGGAAGAGCAATACCGCGATTTGGCCGCTGATCTGCACCTCGGCAACGACCCGATGGCCGCATACAAAGAACTTTCGGACCCCTTCATGCCTCTTAGCCACGCGTCGCAGCGCCTCCCTTTGCTTAAAGAAGCGTACGGCGAAAACCTAACCCCGGAAGACTGGGAAAGATTTGAAGCCCTCTCCGCTCAGTACTACGACCAGCATGCTTCTTATGCGCCCCCAACCCTCTATGAGGATCCCAATCGCTATGCCTTGATCATGATGATCTTCGACGGTGTGAGGGACGCATTCATCGAAAGCGCGCCCGCGGTCAGGACCCTGCCACTCTTAGCGACCCTGCCTTCAGGGGAAACGAATGCTGGAATCTCGGTCGAGCCAACCACGGGAACGCCGATTATTTTTTTCGAGCGCGGTTTGTTTCAGTTCGTATACAATTTTTGCCTGTGCATTGCTTGGGCTATGCCGCACCTAACACTACAACAGTTCGGCGACGACTCGGCTCTGGATGCGCTGCCGCTAACGTACACGATGCCACCGGAAGCTTCGCTTTTGTTCGTGGATTTGATGGTGAGCTACGTTACGCGTGGCAGCCCAGTTCCAGCCACACCACCGCCGTTCCCAGCTCAGAACGCTTTCGCAGCCAGCGGGTTACTCCAAAGGATGGAGGATTTTATCATGCTACATGAGCTGAGGCATCTCGCAAATAAGGATATCGACCAGCCCTCGGTCGATAAGGAAACCGCCTGGCAGCAAGAGTACCAAGCCGATATTGACGCCGCCGCCCTGACGATCCTACGGCACGCTTCATCCGGCATCGCAATCAGCTTCTGGAGCTGTTACTTGGCGCTAACCGCCTTTCATCTTTTAGATCGCGCAATCGCAGTAGTGGCGTTCTCGGGCCGCGTTTCTTGGACCAATAAAACACACCCCGACGCGCTATCGCGGCGAGAGCGCCTGCGAGATAATATACGCACGCTCACACCTGGATTCCGCGATAGCAGGCGCGTTGCGGCGCTCACGTTATGCAATATGACGGATTCTCTGCTCGGGCGGCTCATGGAATTCGCAGTTCCCGTTCTCGTGGCCAATCGGTCCGCCGGCGTGTCGCCGTTGTGGCGCAAGCATATTGCTCGCACTTTTAAGGAGGTTACCGATGCCTGACGCATTAGAGGTCAAGATTTTGTTTGACGACGAGGCGCCACAAGGCGTGACGGCCGCACTTAAGGAGGTCGGTGCAACCGACATCGAGGAGGTCCGGCAAAGAGGGTTCATCGACGCTGGAATTGTGATCCTCGCGGTTATAGCCATTCAGGCGCTCGCCAATTTAATAATAAGCTTAGTTTCGCTTTGGAAATGCGGCGTTATGGTCGATGCGCGCGGGGATAAAGTACACGTAGAAAAGAACTGCGATCTGCCGCGTGGCAGCGTGCTTGTAATCGATCGTGATGGAACTAAATCTACGCTCGAACGGCCGTCGGAAGTTCAGATGAAGGGCATACTAGACGCACTCCGCGCAGCAAAGCCCTGATGTCAAAGGCGCAGCGCGGCGAGTTAAGAAACGCCCTGTCCCTATCTTGGCTACCGTAGCTATTCGCGATCCGGCCAGCTCCGCGTTGCGGCTTTCTCAGCGCGGACCCAGCGCACGTATCAGGTGAAGCCGACATCTTACGTATCGAGCAAGGAGTCGGATACCTTGTCTGCTGGAATGCGGCCACGCAAAACCAAGAGCCGTAGCGTCGGAAGCCGGAAGAGGAATCGCCGAAATGGCTATTTCCCAAATCGAGCGGCTGGGATGCAGGTGGGAGAGCTCCGACGTATGGTTACCAACCTTATCCATTGATATTCCACCCGAGGTGGACAACGCGAGGTGCTGGATATTTTAGAAGCAGTACGCAAGGCCAACGCTATCTACCTAGACGTTGGCTTTCTGCCCGACATAGTACGCTGAGAGCCGCCTCGCCGTTATCCGCAATCGCGCGGCCGCGCTGCATTGCAGCGCGCTGGGCTCTGCAAAGCATCGCGGCTGGGCGGCACTGCAGCATAGTGGCTTCGATCGCCGAGCCAGCGTTAGCCGGGCTTAGCGGTACGGCCTGGCGAAAAGCTGCCCTATGAGACGCAAGGAGTGGAAAACTGTGTTCAGGACGCAGCTTTGGAAGCAGATGAAGCCAGATGACTCCACGGGAGCGGACGCGATCCCGGAAGGCGCTCAAGTATTTGGCAAGTTCTGTGTGCGAATCAATAGTAAGAAACACAGGAACGGGGACAAGGTTATCATCCGCATCGAACGCGGCATTATTGCGAAGGATGCAGAGCTGTTGATAAAGTCGATTTTGCGAACTGACTCTAACGACCCGAGCGAAGAGGCATCGGAAGTGGCGCGCTATCTGCGGTCTAAACTGGCGGAGCAGTAATCCGAGCATTTTAGTCCTGTGCCGGGGTCGCACTTAGAGGTGGGCGAAGCACTCGCCTGATTATCGTAGGCGGCGAATCGCATGGTATTGCATCTACGCGGCACGGAAACATAGCGGCGCGGATCGCTGAGCGGCTTAGCTGGCGCGGGGGGGCTTGGGCTGGCTTAGCCGAAACGACGCTGGGCGCCGTGGCGTTCACGGAGCGAGATACCGTCTTGGCCGTCAAGTGCGATCGGAGGCCAAACTGTGTTCAGGGGTCGCCTCTTCGCACTAGATCGAGTTAGGCATGATTGGCCTCAAATGGAACGCCAGTGCGAAGAATGGCGTAAGCGAGGACGAGCAGTTTCCGCATAACGGCGCCTAATATGAGCATACGCCGCTTTCCCGCGGCCGCCAGGCGTTCTGAAAAGGCGCGCAGCACTGGATTGAAACGACATGCGACCATTGCTGGCATGAAGAGCGCCTTACGAATACGCGCATTACCCGTCTTACAAAGGCGTGGCCGTCCGTAGACCGACGTTCCGGAACGACGATGCCTTGGAGAAAGCCCTGCGTAGGCCGCAACGGCTCTCGCCGATTCAAAGCGATCGATCTGCGGGATCTCTGCAAGAATCGATCCAGCTGTCGTTTCCCCGATCCCAGGAATTTGACGTCAATAAGTCGCGCTTTCGTTTCAAATCCGTGTGGTCGTCGAAATGCCGGCGGATCTGTCGCTCCAGCTCGGCGATCTGAACGTCGAGCGTAGCAATCAGTTCCTGAAGAGAGCTCTTGACGATAGCGGGCTCATCGGAGGTCTGGGCAGAATTAACCTGCTGTGCTCGGACCTTTTTGAGGTGCTCGTAATGCCGGGTCAGTGCCTGCAAAACGCGAACGTCCTCCGGCGGCGGCGTCCAGGTGTCAGGAAGTTGACTCTTGCAAAAGCGTGCGATCAGCGCCGCGTCGACCGCGTCGGTCTTTGTGCGCAGCAGTTCGCTTTGCCCAAAGGCCTTGATCCGGGCCGGGTTTACGACGCTGACGCGGTACTCGTGTTCATAAAGGTACCGCGCCAAGGCTTCCCAATATCCGCCGGTGGCTTCCATGCACGCATGGAGCGCCGAAACCTTACGATTCTTGAGCCACGCCGTCAGCTGTTAATAAAACCCTTAGCGGAGTTTTGGAAGACCTTTTTTGCTTCAGTCCCATGGCTCAGCAGATGCGCGTTGAACGTCTCCTTAGAAATGTCGATACCAAGATACGATTCCACTAGCGGGCCCTCCGTAATGGCGCCTTCTCGATCGACCTTGCACATCCGGGCTTGCCTGGACCGGCAGCCTACGATACCGTTCGATCTCTGAGGGCGCAGCGGGGGCAGGCCGCCTATCTCGCTCACGGGCTCGGGGCCCTCGGAGCAAATCAGCATGACCTGCCCACCGTCCCATTATACAAGGAGCAAACAGATGAGCCAGGCGTTGAACAGATGTGCTCTAGGGATTTGCATAGTTAACCTTCTAGCGGTCGTTCCGTCGCCGCGCGCTTTCGCCCAATTAACGCCCGGTTTAAAGCTATGTAGCCTCACCGACTCGGTGCAGGCAATCACGTCTGAAAAGATAGAACTACATCATCGATTATTACCTGGATATCACAGCTTTGAGATCGTTCCTCAGCACAATAATGAGTTGAAGGTCGTTGTGCAATTTGAAACAGCGGCGATGGCAGAAAAGCACGTCGCTATCGACAAGATAAGGGATATCTGGGAAAGCGTTCTCCAAACGCACCACCGCGATTGCGGATACAGCACTCTATCTGTAGAGTTTGTCACCTCAAGCGGTAAGGAGCTTCTTACGGCTGGAACCGAGTACTAGCCCCCCGCCTGGCTACGATTGCAACAGCATTCAAGCGCCAAGCTTGGCCGCGGCTTAGATGGCATCCGATGGCCTCGGAACAGTGACGATCGGATTGATACCGCACTCCGCGTCACACGTAAGCTGCGTCAAATCGACGGCCAGAATGCAGAATTCCATGTGCCAGGACCAGTAGCTTTCGCATTCCGTGGCGAGGTCGAGCGAATCAACGGATTGGAACATGGAGTCCTGCTGACGCAGTCCGTCGATGTGTCGTAAACGCGAGCCGCTTGGTCGTCGGTTACCACGATATGGCAACCCGCGAGGGCTGGCAATCGAATAGGCCGAACTTACGTTGCGATGGCAAGAGCAGCAGTGGGCACCTTTACGGGTTTCTCGCCACAAGCCCTCAAGTTTCTTCGCGAGTTGAAGAAGAACAACGACCGCGCGTGGTTCGCGCCGCGAAAGGAGCTTTACGAACGCGAGTGCCTGGAGCCACTACGAACTTTGGCCGTGGACCTCGCCTGCGCGTTGCGCAAAGCGAAGATCCCGATAGACGCCGATCCTACGCGCGTCGGGTTTCGCATCTATCGTGACGTGCGCTTCTCGCGCGACAAAAGCCCCTACAAGACCAATCTTGGAACGTACCTTCCCTACCGCGGCCGTCGCGGCGCACCCGGAGGTCTCTACATTCACGTGGCGCCCAAGGAATCGTTCGCGGTCGCCGGTTTCTACCAGCTCGACAAGGAGCCGTTGCAACGGTGGCGCGAGGCGATGGCCTCCGATTCGAGGCGCTTTCAAACCTTGTTGCGCACGCTTGAACGCAACGGTCTTGCGTTGTCGGATCAAGAACCGCTGCTGAAGCGGATGCCTCGCGGATTCGAAGAACTCGCCGAGAATCCGATCGCGGCCTATTTTAAGCTTGGGACGTTCATGGTAAGCGAGAAGCTCTCCGACGCCGACGTCGCTGACGCGGCGTTAATCGAAAAGACCCTGGGGTTAGTCAAGAAAGCAAAACCCTTGCTCGAGTACGGCTGGGGTGCGCTCGAATGACCCTCTGCATCTAGATGGCGATGCCTGGAAGTGCGCGGAGTCGCGACGTAGTGCTCGCGCAGGGGTTGACTCTTCCCTTAGGGGAGGCTTCAAGATTGAGGCAGATTCGACAAGGGAGCTACCACCAATGATTAGCCAAGCAGTTTGCCCACCGCCCGCCCCCGTTGCCGAGCACATCGCTGCTAGAAATCGCGAGCTTGGCGCGATACCTTGACAACCCAAACCGTACCCGGTACTATTTAACTAATTAATTAGTTACGGGAGAGCACGATGCGTTTACTGTGCGTTGTCTTGTACGTCGGCGTATTGCAGTTGCAAGTCGTGGCGCTAGAGGCTCCTGGCTTCGGAATGAATGTGCAAGACGTCTTGAAGCGCCATACTGAAGCGATCGGCGGCGAGCGTGCTCTGGATGCTTTGCGTGATTTTGACGTACGACTCGTGTACACCGAGGGCGGCTTTTCTGCGCGGTCCTCACTCGCACAGGCGCGACCGTATTTTCGACTGGTTGCGGTTCCGGCGGGACCACTCACAGAGAATAGCGTGCTCGAAGGCTACGATGGGTCCGCTTGGGAGTACTACGGCAATCCCGGCGTCGTTCTCCGAACTGTGGCGGGGGCGGGAGCGATCGAGCGACGCAACGCGCATCAGTTTATCGATCCGCTCGTTGATTCATCGAGCAACAGCACCATTCTGACATACTCAAGCGAACGGGTCGTTGATGGGAAGGGCGTCCTTGTGCTCTCTGCTCGCTTTTCGGATGGCACTCAGGAGAACGTTCTTCGTGGATCGGCGCACTTTCTTAATCGACGGCATGGAACAGGACACCCAGATTCACGCGTTTGGAAAGAACGTTCCGACGCACATCGACATGGACGACTATCGACCCGTTGGCGGCGTTCTGATGCCTTTTCGCACTCGTCAGATCGACGATGCAAGCGGTCGAGTGATGGATTCGTCGGTTGTCACGTCGTCACAGGCCAACGTGGGTCTCCAGCCGGCCGATTTTGCTCCGCCCAGGTTTGCGCCAACGCCGTTGCAGGCCGCGATCGGTGCGATCTATCAGGAGCGTGAGGAACCTGACGCCGTGCTCCAAACTTACCACGACTATCGCGCTGCCTATGGCACGACTGTTTCCTCAGTCGATGCGATCAATTTCATCGGCTATCAGTGCCTGAAGATGGGCGACGCGAAGAGTGCCGCCGCCTTGCTCGCCGCCAACGTCGCGGACTATCCCGGCTCGGCGAGTGCGCATTTTGGGCTCGGCCGCGCCCTGCTGTCTGAGAGGGATGAGGCGCATGGGCGCGGGGAGTTAATGCGTGCCCTGGCGATCGATCCGTCATATAGGCCGGCGCAACATTCCTTGGCGGCGCTGGAACCGTCTACGCAGCTCAAACTTCGGACATTGCCCATTCATAGTAGGATCTTCAACAACGATCGTTTACTGCGCATCTTGCTGCCGCCGGGGTACGAGGCCCCAGTGCAGGCAGCCACCCGCTATCCGGTACTCTATTTGAACGATGGCCAGGATCTCTTTGATCCTCGCGATTCAACCTTTCATAATGGATCGTGGCTTCTGCGCGAGAGTTTGGAAGCGCTCTATGAAAACAGCGCGATCCGGCCGATGATCATTGTGGGAATCGATAACGCTGGCCATCGCCAACGCCCGAACGAGTACTTGCCTTGGCCGGACGATACACTGCGCCCAGCCATGCCACATCCGCATGGCTCCGAATATCCGCTATTCGTGATGAATGAGGTGATGCCGCTCGTGCGCTCGCGCTTTCGAACCTTGGACGACGCGCAAGATACGGGCATCGGCGGCGCCTCGTACGGCGCGCTCAGCGCCATTTATGTAGCGGCAGAGGAACCAGGCCGCTTCGGAAAATTGCTAATCGAGAGCCCATCGGTCTATCCCGACAACTATCATCTCATAACAATTGTCAAAGAAATGTCGGTCGTACCGGGGGCTGTGTCCATCGGGGTCGGCACGAATGAGGATGGCGATTCTTCCTGCGGACCCGACCATTCCGCCGGCGAGGAGTTGCAAGACGTTCTGCGGCTGCGTGCGGCCCTGGTGTCAGCCTCTCGCGGACGATCGCGGGTACGGCTTGACATCTCAACGTGCTCAACCCACAGTCCGAGTGCATGGGGGGCGCGATTTCCAAGCGCGATCGCGTTTCTTTTTGGACCGCCCCGTTGATCGCTAAGCCTGTACGCGATTAACTAAGGACGCGACTCGAACACCCGACTGCCTTCGGCCATGCTTTCGCTTACAAAAAAGACGTACTTAGCAGTTAAGAAGGGCGGGGGGCTCAGTTCCGGCGTAGCGCCAGGCTGCGAGGTTCCAGGCCGCTTCAGGCCGGGGAGCCGCGGCCACGGCGCCGATCGGCGTACCGGCCCGTCTTGGGCCGCGCGGGTTCGCGCGCAATCGTAGCGGATGGATGGCCTGTACTCCTCGCGCAGCGCCTTGTAAAGCCGCCCAGGTTGCCCGAACATCCTGACGCCCATAGAGCAGCGATCGCCGGTCGATTCCGCCGAGCTCGGGCGCCGTCATCTTGCGCGTGAAGGCACTGAAGTGACCCCATCGGAAGCCGGACACCTAACAAGCGACCGGACACGTAACAAGCGAAGTGAAGGTGTCCGATGAGAAAGCGAGCAGCCAACCATGCGGCATCGTGGGGGCCTGCGCCCGCGAGCAGGCCGGATCATCGGCTTACGGCGCCTTGTGCGACCGGTTAACTATGCTATTAGAAATCACTTCTGCCCGTTGAACGCGAGCTGTTGATAGCGATTCTAACGGGCTGCGGAAAGCGCGAATCTAGCGTCGGGCTCTTACGCGCGAAGCAAAGAACCACGCAAAACCGGGATCAAGCAGGTAGCTTCCGTCATAAGGGCGCCGGCTTGCAGCTATGCCCGACGCGCTGGCAGGAAGCGATCTCCTCTGGAATCTCCCCCGCCTTGAACGGTGAAGCTCGCAGTGGCCATAAGGCGCCGGTCGTCTCGTCGATCGCAAACCCTGAAACGCTTTTCACGCTGAAGTTCGTGGAGCAAAGAAAGACGCCATCCGGTGTGATCGTTATGCCGTTTCCGCTCTGCGAGCCGGCGAAAGGCGAGATCGGCAAGCCCCGCAGCGTCCGGTCTGCTTCACGTGACTCTCCTTGGTGGGCTTTATGCCCGGAAACTTACGATCTCCGTCCGAAATTACGCCCTCAGGTCAGAGGCCTGATTCTACCGCTTGAACTCGGGAGGATCCAGCGCGACACCTTCCGGTTCGGAGAAGCCGCCCGCGACTGGGTGGAGGTATTTGCCGGACGGATAGCCCAGCGCGTCGATCTGATTGGCTGTCTGATCATCCGCGAACAGCCGGCCGTCTTTGCGATTCAGCGCGAGCCAAAATGCCTGGTCCTGGTTCGGCTCCCGAATCGTCTCCCACGGGGTCGTCTGTCCGGGAGCGAAAACAAGAACTTCGGGAGGCGAGAGCTGCTGAACCACTAGGATGTTGCCTTTTTTGTCGACCTGGATTCGGCGCCGAACTTAAACGGCAGGTTCAAGTTCGTGCCGCTCGTAGCACCAGGCGCATATTCGTTAACCGCGCTTCCGCCTTGCGTGTTCGTGTCGTACATCACGTAAAAGCTGCCGGCTTTATCGAGCGCTATCCCTAAAAGGCGCGCGTCCGTTGAAGTCGGATAGGCGATACTCCTTGGAGGTCTCGCCCTTGGGATAGACGCTTACCCAACCATTTTGCAGCTCGTTGAAGTTGCTGAGTTAAACTCGATGCGGTCTTGCAGCGATAGCTCGGCAAAGCTAAGGCTTGGCGCAAACGCCTCTTGAGGGCTCTCGTCCACCTTAGGGCGGTGGTGCACTGACGGCAGCACCGATTGGCGCTTCGAGCTTTGCGGCACTGCTATTCTGCGGCGTTCCGGAGGGGTATTTCCAGCGGAACATCTTATTGGTGCCGTGCGAACAGTATTCGTAGTCCCCTCCGATAATGCTGTCATCGGCCTTGTTCAGCGTCCCCTCGGCCAGGTCGCAAACCGGTTTACCGTCGGGACGCTTTAAGTGGGTCACTCCGACAATCTTCTGCGCCTCAGGGTCAACGCGATAAAGGCAAGACGTAGCAGTGCCATCACAGGTTTGGTCGCCAATGATTAGATCGCTGCGATGATAGTCCCACTCTACCATCCCCGCCGTATAGATTGGCCTACCGGATAATGGCACTTGAAGTAAGGTGCTGCTTGCGGTGCAAGGTGCGGCGCACTTGAACAAGCCACTAAATACCGATGTGCTTCGCGGTGTGATGTCAAAGTAAAGATTATTGTTCGCGTCGTAGTCGAGATAGAGGTAGTTTTCTACGTTAGAGTTGGGGTCGCTGAGCGAAAAAGGCGTTCCTCAGGGACCGGGGGTATATCGTGATTTCTGCGTCACCGACGCCATCCGGAATGGTTGTAACGGCGAAATCGCCATTTGGAGCGAAGGCTCAAGACTGTGGATGCTGCCCGTTTGGCACGGTAACGATATTTTCCTGAACGCCCGTATGCGAATACTCGATTATGGTTCTCGCAGAGTTAAAGGCCGCCCAGACATCTCCGCTGGCGTCAGCGCACAGGGCTGACGGCGGCGCATCTAGACCCGTCAGCGTCTTGATTCGCTTCAATCCCGGCAAGGAGTAGATATACAGGCCGTTTGGCCACGTCGCATCCGCGACAAAGAGGACCTTGCCTTTAAACGCCGTTGGTTGCGACGTATCGCGGTGCCATGCAGACGCATTGTTGCCTTCGGAAGGCGCGCGAACCTGAGTTAGCGGAGTGGTGCAAGCTGCTAACACGAGGATCGCGGCATAACAAGCGAACGCGAGCCTTACTTGCACTTAGCAGTCCTCCTTAGATAGTTGCTTTCGATGCGATACATCCGCGCAAGGGACCTGCTTTTTCGGCACTGCGCTCCGAACACCGCCCGGCGAGATTTGCGCCCCGCCACTGCTCTATCGTAGTCGCTCAGTAACCTACCACGCTTAGCAGTGTTTGGCTGTTCCGTTCAGAAACCTTCGCCCCGTGCTTTCCGTATGCTCACCTATCGAAGCTCACCGTCTTAGCGCCTATGATTTCGACATAGGACCATCTGTTAGCCGATTTTATGTGGGAGAATCATGGAGGCAAGAACGCCAAGAAGCGAGCTGTCGCAGCCGTTGCGCGTAAGCTTGCGGTGCTACTGCATCGATTGTGGACTGCGGGCGAGGTTTGTGAGGCCCTACGCGGCGAGCGGGCTCAGCGAAGCGACCGCGCAGCGTAGGGGTTCGGCTACAGCCCAAATGTCAACGTAAGGATCGACGACGAAGCCGCGTTCCGGTGACTGCGGCGCGCAGCTAGACCGGCATAAGCCAAGGTCGCATTGCAGATGGCAGCACCGAACCTTCCGAGGAACCTCAACGTGCACCGAGCCTCGATGGCTCACAACGAGTGCGGATGGAAGTGAGGCGAAGGTGCGGAACGAACGGCGATCGTCGATGAAAACTACCGCCATGTCGGCACTGACAAAACCGTCACCGTAGCATCCTCCGTCACCTCCAGATCCCGCGCCGCTATAGTGGCAATACGCGTAGTTGCATTCTACGTTTCCACTAATCCCGACCGCACCATCGGTGCACGGCGCGCCGGGTGGATTATACTTGCCCGCCGTTCCTGCAACGCCGCCCTTCCGCCGTGTTCTTGCCTTCCCCCGTTACCGCCGCCACCACCACCGCCAACGAAAATGTCTCCGCTTTGACCGTCGCGCCCTTCATTGCTGGTCATATGACCACCACCGGTGCCGCGGCCGCCACGGAGAATGCAAGAATCGCGTGTACCGATCCCGCCAAGACCGCCACCGGCCGCCCGCGACTACCATGCGATCGCTTTGAGTATCTCCGCCCTCACGCAGATCAGAAGCTCCGCCTCCGCCTCCTCCGCGATTAATAGTTGAGATTCGAACCCTTTCCGCCACCGTTGAAACGACCGACGTAACCGTTTGGCGTTCCGCCTACGAAGACGGCAAGTGATTTCACGAGGATTGTGGCTTTCACCGGGCCGCCGCGTCCCGCTTTGCTTCCAGTTCTCGCCGCTCACGTAGCCCGAGCCGGGGTGAGCCATCGCCTAGGTGTCGGCGTCGACGACGGGGATACCGTCAACATCTCTGGTCTGGTCAGCCCTTGCGGAGTATTAGTGTAGCGTGACAGCTTCGATGAGGCAGTCGACCTCATAGTTTGGGCCGTGGTTTTCCTCGGCGATGCCGGTTCCTTTTGCGTAACCGTAGTCGTGCGTATTCGCGCTTTCCTCGTAGTCTGCGACCCTGAAGATACCAAGCGGCGTTTTATTGGTCTCCTCGACGCAACAGAAGATTCGCGATATGGTTTTCCCGGTTGGACCCGAGTAGTCGAACTTTGCGCCTTTGCGGGGCGTTGCAGTCGAGACGATTTCCGCCGCATGAACTTTATGCACGGAGCCGCGGAGGAGATAGCCGTACAGCCAAAGATCTCCGTGAGTGTCGTTATTAAGCAGCATGATCTCCGTGTCGATCCTTAAGGGCCGGCTCGGCACCTGCGGCACCTGGAGGGAAAACTCGTAGACTCGCTGCGTCCCGACTTTAGCTGGATCCTGTTATTTTATGGTAGATTGGAAATGGATTGCCGTTGTTTTCGCCTCCACCTTTGACATCGCGGCACGTATATTTCCAGGAATCGCCTATCGCGAGCGGCTGGTATTGACCACCATGGGTAAGTGGCACTCCCGCGTCGACAGTTTCTCTGCCAAGGTTGACCTGCGGCATCACTCCGGGCATCGCGATCGGCGCTTGCAATCTACCGCAACCGAATAGTATTGCAGCAAGGCAGCCGCTAAGCGCAAAACGGTTATGATTCGAAATTTCCATGTATGCTCCCCGTCGCTCCCCAAACTCTCGTTCAGCTTAGGTCGTTCGGTGCCGCATGCGAAGGCTCATTGCGCTGCCAGCGAGTTCTCTCCCCGGCGATTAATGAATTCACCAAAATCGCCACCTATTCTCGTTGGCATGATGGGGATATCATCAATCTGGGGGATATGCAGGTAAATGTTAGCATCAGCGCTTCTTATCTTAGCACTGCAAAGCCCAAGTCTAGTTCCCGGACTCTACTCTACCGATCGGGGCCGCATTTACTTGGGTTTTGAGGCAGAACCACCCGATAGTCGGAGGGTCCAATATTTAGACCCGAAGACTCGGCGCACCGGCACATTGCAGCCGCCATCGAACGAGGAAGTAGCTGCCGAGATTGAAAACGTAGCAGAAGACGCGTAAACCCCAGCTGACGCGCCCTACTGGCGCTCGACCAGGATTTCGTCACCCCCCCGAAGACGACTCCAAAATCGGTTGAACATAGATCTACATCCGCGACCCGCTTGAAGTCGTCTCGCTCCGCACCCTCAAATGATAGTGGATGAATGACAGCGCGATAGGGTAGACCCACACACACTAGCGAGGCGCGTAGGGCAGCCTACTGTTCCTTGCGCTTGTGCAACGTTACCATGTTGCCCTCAGTATCGTTGATCATCGCCAAAAAGCAGACAGGCGTTTCATGCTCCATGAGCACCGGTATGCCGCGAGCCTTCAGCGCTGCGACTGCGGCTTCGAAATCGTCAACTGCAAAAAGAATGCCATTGCTGGGCTGGAAGGGCATCACGGCACCGCCGCCACCCCACAGACCGAACGTCGTGCCGTCCGCGAACTCATATTCCGCGCCCCTGTTGTCGGGATAGACAGTGATGGGCTCGAGACCGAGCACGTCGCGATAAAAGTTGACGGCACGAGCCGCGTCTTTGACCATGTAACCACTGAGGTCCATACCATTGATTTTGAATGGGTGCTGACTCATAATTCCTCCACGAGAGCGCACGGCGCAGGTAGGCCGCGCCGTTTCGCTCTGACGACGATTAATCTCTGTGTGGACGCAAGGGCCAGGGCGGATAATCTATCCGGCAGAGTTAGAACCCTAGGACCTAAGTCAGCGTGACCCGCCCTACCGACATAATACAAAGAGCTAAAGGTTTTCAAAACGAGGCCCCCTCCTTATCGTGTGCTGTTTCCGCAAACTTCATGTGAGCCTATCTTTGCGGCCAATACTCGATGCCGTAGCGCTTGAACTCTTCCCAGCGTGCGGCGAGCGACGGGCGCATATTGCGGCAGATGACGATGGGACGATGTCGTTCGTACGGCATCGCGTACGGCGAGGTCCCGTATCGCGCGGCGAGGGTGACCGAACCGCACAGCGATGCCAACGCGGACGGCTCGAAGCCGACGGCGATCACCACGGAGCCATCGTGGTTGCGCGGCCCCCATAGATAATACTGGTTGTTGCCGCTGAGCGCGGGCGGCAGGCCTTTTCCAAAGATATCGATTGAGGCGGCCTCACCGTAGTTCGATGCCAAAATGGCTGCCTTTGCTCGATCGGCGGGGGTCAACGACGCGTAGACGTCTGCTGTGCGCTGCGCAACCTCTTCCCACCCGAACTCGAGCGAGAAGATGCATCCTAACGGTGCCCCAATACACGCTTTCTCCATCGGCGGCGGGCGAAAGTTCATCTGGTCCAGCATTACCGCGAGTCGCGCGGGTGGATCCAGCGGCAGGACGAACGGCAGGGCCAGCACCCCATTTGCGGCGATGAGTACGGACCACAGCGCAACGAACCAGCGCCAAAGGTGCGTGCCCGCCACGGCACCTGCGGCGAACATCGTCGGATAAGCCCCGGCCAAATAGTAGTCTTTGCCGTGCGTCGCGACGATCAGCACCGCCGTCGCCACGAACGCGACCGAGAGAAACCGCGCGGTAGCCATTCGCTTTGACGCAAACGGTGCGACAATACCGGCGATCCACAACGGTGCGAGTAGTACGTTTACCAAGAAAAGCTGATCCAGCAAGAAGCGCAGCGGACCGCCGGTTAGGTTGCCGGCGTTGTCGTTGCGAACCAGCTCTAGGAATGGAAGGCCGTGCGCCAGCTGCCAGGCCGCATTCGGAAGCGCCAAGAGCATCGCGATCGCCGCGCCGATCCAGAAATCACGCAACCGCAAGACCGAGCGATCGCTGAAGAGCAGCAGACCAAGCGCGATTCCAAAGAGCCAGAAGACGATGCCGTATTTAGCCTCAAGCGCGATGCCTGCGATCGAGCCTGCCCACCAGAAGGCGCGCGATTCGGCCAACAACGCGCCGCGCGTGACGAAGTAAGCCACGGCGGTAAATGCTAGCGGCTCGAAGGTCGAGGTTGAGAGCGCCGCCGACATCGCGGTTATCATCGGAGACGCGGCCGCCGCGATGGCCGCGAGCCACGCCGCGCGCGTGCTCCCGCCGAGCAGCTGCGTGAACGCTACAACCAACGGCACGAGTGCTGCGGCCGCGAGCACGGCGGGCAGGCGCAGCAGCCATGTGTTGTTGCCGCCGAACTGCGTCGCCGCGGCAAGCAGCGGTACCAATGGAGGTTGGTCGACATAGCCCAGCGCCGGATGTCGCCCGCAGACGATAAAGTAAAGCTCGTTGGCAAAGAAGTCATACCGGCCCGCGCTAACCAAGTGCACCAGTGCGACCGCTGCGGCGACAAGCGCTGCCGCAAACCAAACCGAGCGGCTCATGGGGCGGTCGGCTTCAGCAATTGTAGGCACCTAAAAACTTTGTAAGATTCACGATGGGGCCCGCGTAATAATAGCCGCGAGGCTCAAACAGCAAATTGGAGACGACGAATCGGCCGTCCCGATCGATGAGAATGGCCGAGACATGACTCTCGACGCGGTTGTTCGGGGAAAGTCGCAGGGTGACCGTCACCGTCGCCTCATTGCCTTGCATGTGAGTCGCTCCGATGCCGTACGATGCTGCCGGCGATGAATCGTTGGTAAAGGGATCGTAGCGAACGTTCTTGCAGTTGGGAGGCGTGTTGTTATGCGCGCAAAGCGACACCAAAATGTCGCCGGTATACTCATCGCCCTTGAAGTACGCGTCCTCGAGCCCAGCGTAGAGATCGCCATCGAAGAAACGGCGCGCCTGGGCCACGTGTTTGCCGGCCTGGCCGTGCTGTGCCAGGTACCAATCGAAGAACGCAGCGACCGTCTTTGCGGGACTCGCTTCCCCGCCGGCCCGCACGACGCCTGGTAAGCCTAGTATCGTTCCCGCCGCGATGAGAAGTGCTAGCGCGCGCATTTTACCACCGTTCTTCGTCGAAGCTCGCGCCGATACCGCGCAGCGGCAGCGCTTGCGACAATTACCACAAAGGTGCCGATTGATATGGTGGCGGCATGGCTAGCTCGTTTTGCAAATCATGGCCGTAGTCCCCGCTTCGCTCAGCCGCGTCCGGTTCCTTAGCTATCGCACTCGATTTGCGATCTGCCTAAGCCTGATCAGGTTCTTAACCTGGGGCCTCCGCCCCGCCCGTATCGCGGGCCTCCGCCCCGCCCGTATCGCCTGGAGTGTGGATCGCCCGGAAGGCCCCTATGCCCGATAGTGGCACGCTACGCTGTAATGTGTGCCTAGCATCACATCTGCCGCCGCGCAATAAGGACGAAGATGACGATCACCACTCCGGCGATCACTACTATTAGGGGGAGAGGGTTGAACGAGATCGCGTGACCGAGCACCTTGACATTATAACGCTCGGCTGCTTTCAAGCTGAGTCACTTCCCGAGCACTCCTAGGTCTTAGCTGACCATCCGTGGTGAACGCTCGTTTACGGCACAGATTGAGAATCGCAAAGGGGGTTACGCCGTCGTTCTTAGCCGACGCCGCGCGGCGAGCGATTTCTCACGTCGCCGGACGCTCGGCTTTTGGTACGCCTCGTGACGACGGATGTCAGCCGGAATGTTCTCCGACGCGCAGCCCTTTTTCCATCGGCGGAGCACGAGGTCGATCGGCTCGTTCGGCAGCGGATGCACCGTCGCCGACTTCGGTAGCCTGTTTGCGCCGTTTCGGGGCCGCCGAGCGCGGTCTGCATACGTTAGCGGGCCGGAAGCCTCGGAAGAGCTCTGAGCGGCCTGAAAAACCTGGGAGAAAGCCGCAATCGCCACGCTACGACGCCCCGTTTCCTTGGAGCTCGACAACTTTCTGGCCGGGAGCCGCGATGATGGTGTCGGCTAGTACTTCAGCTTCCTCGCGAGCGATCCAGCCCTGCGGCTCTGCGGTTTTCATGAGCCCGAAAAGGAGATCGTTACGATCCCAACGTGTTGAGGCAAGTGTGTACCGAGCCTTCAGGGGCCCGATGCAGACCGTATACGTCTTGTCCGGTGACCCTGTCTTTGATTTTGGCATTCGTAGCTTTCTGCGCTCGAGGCGCTCTTACGCGTAATCGACGACCGGCCGCCGTCGCGCTTAGCGTACCACGTTCGGGCCTGTGCCAACGCTTTTGGGCCAAAAGCGCCGGCGGCTCTTGGTCCTTCCTGCGCCCGCGGCGCGGTGATTACGATGTGGCGTCTACGGAGCAACTACTGGGGCTCAGCCGACGTTTAAAGTTAAGCACGGCGCGCTTTCTGGGAGGCGACGCGGGCCCAGCCTGGCAGGAATCGGAATCCTCGGGGTCACTGCGTTGATCTTCCAGTGCTTTTTCCGGTACCAATACTTGCAAAATGGTAACGTGCTGTGGCGCGTCGATCGGCTTACGCAGCAAACGTGTCAAGCCAATATTGGATATGCGCGCTGCGAGCCCGAGTCGCATAGTACGAGCAGCAGTCCGACGTTGAGCACAAGCACGAGTACCGCCCTGAGTACGAGCACAAGCCCAAGCTTGCGTCTAAAGGTTCATCCGAAGCCTCACACTCCGCACTAAAGCGGGGCGCGTAGTATGCGCCCGCTCGCGTCGCGCCCGATAGGAGTGGGGTGTAGCAGCGAGAGAGTCGATAGCAAAGGGTCGATCTGGAATCTGATCGCTTAGAGGGTGGCCAGGTGGTGTTAATGCACCCGATTTAGACTCGGGCGGGGACTCCAGCTACAATGCGGCCCCGCAGACGAATCTCACCCCCCGTCCATATTACACTTTTTCAGCGTTCATGCGCCATCTGGCGTGGGCGGCTTTTACAGCGCTCGCCTTGAGCTGCGCAGATGTCAAGGACGCCATCGTTGCTGGGCCTCCTTCGAGAGCACCTTTGTGGCCGAGGACGACGGCTGCGGGCTCGTCATCGGTAAGCCGGGCAATGATCGAGTGCGCGGCTTGGATCGGATTGGACGGAGGTTTGGGTGAGCTATCGAGCATGGAAGAATAATAGCATGCCATTCTGAATGAGGGCCCTGTGAGGCGACGTTCGATGATTCTTGCTTCGATCGCAGGAGCGTGCCTGCTCTTGGCTATCTACGTCAACACCCATCACGCGGCTGTCGATTTAGAACTTGAGCGCCTCGTTCAAACGCTTTTGGAGCTTCAGGGCTCACACTGAGCATCTCAAGGGAAACACCCTCAGGACGAGCGCTCCCCGCGCGTGTCAGGCAAGAGCGTCGTCGTTAATGCTGCGGGTGATCAGGCTTGCTTATCGTCCAACTTCTTAGCAAGGTATTCGTCTTGCCTATGCATGTCGTCTTTCTTGTTTAGGTCGGGTGTTCTTGCTTAAAGTAAGCGTAATGACGGCGCGCGCAAGGCGCGGCCTCGGGTAAGCAAGACGTCGAGAGCAGCTCGCACCCCATTGTCGGTTGTAATTTTAAAAGGGGACTTCGCGTTTCCGGGGCCTCCGGGTAGAATCCTGACGTTTCCAGTCGCGGTCGAGGTCTTCGATGCGCAAACGGGGAATTTGATGCAATAAAGTGGTTTGGGTCGAGTACCAAGTGGCGTTACGCGCAGTGAAATAGGTAGGTAAACTGCAGTCGTCAAGCCGATGCGGCATCGCTTAAAGTGGTGCACTTAGAGGAGCGGCCGCCGATTCGGCGAGGGGCCGCGGAGCCGCAGGCGGTAGCCACTTCCACGAGCGCAGCGACGCTTGGAACGTCTTGAAGCGGCGCGACGAATATGCTATTGCGCCGGGTTGTGCGCAGTTCGGCATCGCAGATCCTCAAGATTCGGGGCGTCAGGGCTCCGCGGACCGCTGCGCCGATCGCGAGGCCTTAGTCGCTCAACAGCTGGCTTAAATCGATGCCGCAGGCGTGCCTGTGCCGTACCGCCTGACTCGCGCCAGGCCTTACACGTCTATCCGTAGCCGCGAAGGCCCGTGAACGACGCCACCTAGTTCCCCAGAACCAGCCGGTGCTATTCAGGGCCCCACTCCCTAACGCGCCAACATTCTGCCGGACCGACACCTTGGCTTGCAGAAAGGCCAACACTGCCGGAATCATCCGGCGCCGACCGAACAGAGGCTCATCTGGGGAAGCCCGGGTGAAATGGAAGAGACGATGCTATCGCGGTTTCTGATTGGAGTTCTTTCCGTTGCCATCGTCACGTCGGCGATCGGGCACACCGCCTCCGCAAAGCCGGTTTCGAGCGGAGATGCTCGCCACTGGCGTGCGGACTTGTACTACATGGCCAACGCGATAACGCGCTACCACAAGAACGCCTTCCATTCGGTTTCGAAAGGAACGTTCGATCGAGCTGTCGCCGACCTCAACGGCCGCATCCCGTCGTTGACGCGATCTCAAATCATCGTCGGCCTCAAGCGGATCGTTGCGATGGTCGGTGACGAACACACGGGGTTTGGGCTGTCAACCGGGCCTCCGATTTTTTTCCACACGTTGCCCGTCAAACTTTATAAGTATAGCGACGGCTATTTCGTGCAATCCGCTGCCCCTAGCTACCGTTCGATCGTTGGACGTCGCATCGTCGGAATCGGAAACGTCTCAATTGAAGAAGCGGCGGCGCGACTATTTCACATCGCCGATGCGTCGAACCCGTGGTCATTTCTTTCAGAGGTTCAGTTCATGATGCGAGGCGAGGTATTGCACGCTTTAGGCATTACGGGCGAGGACGACCGCGCCGTTTTCCGCGTGGCGAGCCCCACCGGCATACAGACGATCGAGGTTCGCACCGTGCCTCACCCGTTTAACATGGGATACAATTTTGGTCCGCCGCCGGACAGCAACTGGCTCGATTCGAGGCAGACCGCAGCCGCCCCGCTCTATCAGCAGCGCCAGGACGAGGATTATTGGTACGTCTACACGTCGGAAAAAATCCTATACATTCACCTAAAGTTCGTGCTTAACGCCGACACGGGCGAAACTCTAGCCGAATTCTTCAATCGGGCGTTCACCTTCGCGGACGCGCACGATGTGGAAAAGGTCGTCTTGGACATCCGCAACAATGGCGGCGGCGACAACACGCTCACGCAACCCATTATCCAAAACATCGTCATGCGTCCATCTTTGAACCGGCGAGGGAAGCTGTTCGTTATTATCGGGCGCGGCACGGCGTCCGCCGCTCAAAACCTCACCGATCGCCTCCAGCGCGATACGAACGCCGTTTTTGTAGGCGAGCCGACGTCGGAATGGCCGAATCACTTCGGAGATCCTCAGGCGTTCACTCTCCCCTTCAGCCACATAGAAGTACACGTCTCGAGCCTGTTTTGGCAAGACCTCGATCCTCGCGACACCCGCAGATGGACTGGCCCGGATATCGCGGCGGAGCTGAGCTCCACTGACTATGCGCAAAACATCGATCCGGCGATGGACGCCATAACGTCGTTCCACGACGTTGCGCTGACGGACGAATTGGCACCTTTGCTGGCGCTGGGTCACGAACGCAAGGTCGCGGCCGCGTATACGGCGTTCTTTAGCAACCCACTCCACAAGTACAGCCAGGATGAGTACGCGATCGAGGCACTCGCGCACGACTGCATCGATAAGAACCAAGCAAAAGTAGCCCTGTTGCTTTTTCAACTCAATCTGAGGTCGAATCCCTCATCGAGTCTGGCCTTCGATGGACTCGGCGACGCTTTAGCCGCCCTAAAGCAAAAAGGAGAAGCGTTGATGGCCTACCGCGCGGCGTTGAGAATAGACGCGAAGGACGCAATTGCGGCCTCCAGCATCTCGCAACTCGAGTCGCAACGGTAGGGCCTACGCGTTTTTCGCCGCCCGAGCGCTACCGCGGGCGACTGCGCGAACCCAGGTCTGCAAGCAGCCGACGCTCGCCCTCATGAAGAGGCTCAAGGATATCGCAGTCGGACTGGCTCATTGCTTGAGGCTCTTCGTCTCCCGAACCAAGGCTCGTAGGTGGCCGCGCCCAGCCGAAAAGAGTCTCAGGCAACAGCCGTTTTCCAGCTTTCTTCTGGCCATGTAAATACGGGGAGTGTTATGCGTGGTTTTGGTAGCTTTTCAAGATCACTGAACGCGATTGCTCGCGAGAATCGCCGCTTGCAGAACCTTGCGCTCGCCGCTCAAAGGGCTCGATTACGCGATCAGCAGATCGCTGCCAAGGCAGCTGCTAACGACGAGAGCGAAGTCGTTATCGGCACTTGCGACGACCGGGAGGGTCTGCGGCGGAATCGAGTCATTATCGGAAATCGTCCTTCCGTTGGCGTGCGAGACGGCTCCCCCGTGGGAGCCGTTTCCATATATGCTACTAAAAGCCACTTCTGCCAGCTGATGCGGAGCCGTGTGCTGAACAATGCGGCTGTGCTCTGAGCGCGAGCCTACGTCCGCTGCTAGGCTTTGGCGATTCGCCTCGTCCGCACGAAACAGGGCGAGGCCCAGATCGAGGCCGCGGGCGATCGGTGCGATCCGGGTCTCGACCTCCAAGAGCGCATAGAGATAGTCCAGAATCGCGCTAAGCAGGTTGCCCGCGTTGCGAAGCGCTAGGGTGAGCGGTGATCGACGCATTCCGAAGCACGTCCAATGATCTGGAACTTCCCCCGGCAATCAGGGCAACGTCAAGCCGATCGGCACGATCTAGGAGTGCGAGAACCTCGCGTACCACGACCGTACCATCGAGGCCGAACGAGGCGAACACGGCCAGCTGCCCTTTGATCTTGGCTTCCCAGAGTCGCGGGCCATCGCGAGGCGATGTTCGGTTTTTGGAGGCAGCGCCTTAGCTCGGTGAAGGCTCGCATCCTCGAGGACCTTTCGGCGTGACCGGCGGGCGCCAGCATGCCGCAGCCGAGGCTTTTCTTTAGGCAACAAGAAGAAGTTCGCGTGAAAGTGCCGCCCGCGGTTGCCGACTACATCGCGCAGCTGCGTGATTTGCTCGGTGCCGATTTGCGCGAAGTTGTGTTGTTCGGGTCGCGCGCGATGGGAACGCACCGGCCGGGCTCGGACTACGACATCGCGGTCTTCGTCGGCGACGACGCCGACCTCGCGCGTTCGCGCCGGATCGCCTCGGATGCCGCGTATCCCCACGTCTTACGCGGCTACGACATTCGTCCCGTCGTCTTGCACCTCCACCGGCGCGATGAACGCTCGCAGTTCTTGGGACACGTACGCGATGTTGGGATTCGGCTCTGATGGCGATCTCGAATGAAGCCGAGCTCGTTTGGCAGAAGGCGTTGCGGAAGCTCGGCGAAGCGACGCAGACGCCGCCGGAGTCTTTTCCGGGGATCGTCATCGTCTCGAGCTACTTTGCGATGCGCCACGCTGCCGTCGCGGTGCTGTTGCAGAAAGACGGAAAGGCGCCGAGCGCCGAGACCGAAATCATCGCCCGATTCGGCGTCGTCGTCGGTCAGCAAGGCGCCGAGCACGGCCAGGCCTTCAATCGCGTCTTCGACTTGCGTAACGCGGAGGACTATGACGCGGTCGCAATGCCGAGCGCGAACGAGGCGGACGACGCTTGCACTTCGGCAAAGAGCTTCATCGCGTATTGCGCGCAGACGTTCGGATTCATGTTAGTCGCCGAGAACCCGTAGCCGATGGCCGCCGGGACCGATAGCCTATTGAGCAGCGTGATCGCAGCTGTCGTCTCGTCTTCGGTCGTGACGGCGCTTGTGCAGTCTTACTTCGGAGCACGGCTCGAGCGCGACAAGGCAGGTTGGGAGCGGCAGCTCAACGGTCTCACGGCGGAACAGGCGCGCGTCACCAACCGATTGCAGGCGACGTTTTCGGAGCTACAGACCGAACGCGCCCGCGTCATCAAAGATTTGTACGCGCGCATCGTTCGCGTCGAGGTCATCCTCTATGAAATCACACTCGCCAAGGCGGTCGACGGCCCTTTGTTAGCTCGATATCGCTCGGCCGTCTCGCAATTCATCGATTACTACCTGCCCAACCGGATCTGGCTGCCGGTCGACATCAGCAATCAGGTCGGCGAACTTCGCAGCACTTTCTTCTCGATGCAGAAGCGCCTCGCGGCGCCCGGACCTTTCGACGAGAACTTCAAGAAAGGTCTGATCGTCGTAGCAGGCGCGACGAGACACGCGCTCGAGGAAGTTTCCGCTTCCTTCCGCGCGCTGCTCGGAGCCGAAATGTCCGCAGAATAACTGCAACGCGAACAAGCGGGAGCGGAATCGATTGACGCTCAGCGTTTCCTCCAAAAACGTAAGCCCTTTTGGAGGCCCTGGGAACAGAGCAAAGCTGCTTGGGCTCTCCGAGCGCCGGATTGCGCTGTGGTTTCACCGTGAACGCTACAGTGCTGAACACTGTTGGGTCCTGGCGGCGCTCAGGTCCATCGTTGGAAGCAGTAACCCGTAATCCGGCATGCCGCAAGCGCGCGGTTTCCAAACCGCGCGCTTTTTTCCAGGCCCGGCTCTGCGCGCCTAGATCGGTCGCGGCTCGGGGAACGGGTCGGAAGCCGAATAGGGGCTAGGGATCGGGCGGCCCGAGATCGGGACGGAGATCGGCAGCGGAGTCGGCGCTAAGATCGGTCCGCCGGAGATCGGCGGAACGATCGGTCCCGGTACCGGCACTGGTCCCGACGGCTCGGGCTGCCGCTCGTAGCCGTTGACCAGCGCGCCGCCGAGATCGACGTCGTGCGCGGTGACGTCGACGTTCACGCCCTTGCCTTGCGGGTTCAGCGTCGTGTCGATCCGGCCGCCGTCGCCATTTTGCGCGACGACGCGCAGCGAGCCGTTCTGTTGGTACGTCACGGACTCACCGTCGCCGAGTTGCAGCGTTTGTCCGCGAGAGATCGAGACCGGCTGACCGAAGCTCGTGATCGACGCTTGGCCGTTGTCGTTCATGCTCACCTTGGTCGCGCCGTTGTTCAGCGAGACGGTCGCCGATTGGTTCCACGTAACGCCTTTCCCGTTGGGCGGCGTGACTTGCGTCGAGATTCGAAATCCGCCGTTGAACGAATCCGAGTTGAGCAGATCCGGCTGTGAGGCCATATTGTTCCACTTCTGTCCGTCGAACGAAAGATGAGGATCGCCCTGGCTCGAGCCGGAGGCGTTTTGAAAGTAGCGCTCGTTGCCGTAGGGCGGACAGCCAGGGTTCCCGTTTGGCGGGCAGCCCGGGTTCCCGTTGGGCGGGCAGCCGCTCGAACCGTACTGTGAGCCGTAACCGTAGCCCATCAACGATTGCAGCATCTGCATGAGCTGCTGCAAGACGCCCATGAGAGGTCCGAACAACCCTTGCAGGGAGCTCGAGCCGCCGTATCCCTCTCCGTATTGCGCCTCCGCCGCGCCGTCGTTGAGCGATGGCGGAACGAACCGCGAGATGTTGTCGCCCGGGGCGGGCGCGGCGCCCGCAAAAAGGGTGCCCTCGGCCTCCGCTCCTCCGGCGGGAGCGGCGAGGGAGTTGGGAGCGAGTGAGCCGTCGAGCGGCTGAACGTACATGGTAAAACCTCCGTCGTTTTGAGCTGCCCTACGATCACGACCAGCGCGCGTGCCGACAAGGGAGCGGGCGGCCCCGAGAACAATCGATGGCCGAACATGAGTGACACGCAACTAACCGCTATTACGCGCCTCGAGCAACGCTTGGAAGCGCTCAAGGAGCGGCTTTGACGACGCATCCAATCGCCGCCGGATAGCCGAGCTCGACGAGCGGTCGCGCGCGCAAGAGTTTTGGGCCGATCCGGACTCGGCGCAGGCCGTGATGAAGGAGCTGGCGGAGTTGCGCGAGCGGACGGCGTCACTCGATTCGGTCACGAACGCGCTGCGCGACGCCCGGGAGATGCTCGGGCTCTTTGCCGGCGACCCCGCGGCAGAGAGTGAAGCCGACGGCAGCATCGCATCGTCGGCCGAATCGCTCGACGCGCTGGAGATGGGCGCGAGCTTCAGCGGGGAGTTCGACGCACACAACGCGATCGTCAGCGTCTTTGCGGGCGCGGGCGGCGTGGATGCGGCGGATTGGGCGCAAATGCTCGCCCGAATGTACTTGCGCTGGTCCGAGTCGAAGGGATTTTCCTCGCACGTCGTGGACGAGTCGCCGGCCGAGGAAGCCGGGCTAAAGTCGATCACGTTCTTCGTCCGAGGCAAGAACGCGTACGGTCTACTCGAGAGCGAACGGGGCGTTCACCGCCTGGTGCGGCTGTCGCCGTTCGACGCGGCGCACCGCCGGCATACCTCGTTCGCGGCGGTCGACGTGATTCCGGAAGTGCGAGCCGGCGAGAGCTCCGACGTCGAGATCAAACCGGACGACCTGCGAATCGAAACGTTCAAGTCCGGCGGCGCCGGCGGCCAATACGTGAACAAGACGGAATCGGCGATCCGCATCGTCCATCTGCCGACGGGGATCGTCGTCGCGTCGCAGCAGGAGCGCTCGCAAGCGCAAAACCGCGACGTCGCGCTCGACGTTCTTCGCGCGAAGCTCGTCGCGAGGGCAGCCGAGGAGCGAGAGCGCAAGCTCGACGATCTGCGCGGGGAGCGCCAAGCCAACGAATGGGGGTCGCAAATCCGCTCGTACGTGCTGCAGCCCTATCAACTCGTGAAGGACCATCGCACCGGAGCGGAAACGGGGAACGTGACGGAAGTGCTCGACGGCAACATCGACTCGTTCATTTGGCCTTACCTGCAGCAGCGGCGCGTGCTCCCGATTGGCTAAATCGCTCCTTCCTCGGGGGGTCTAATGAAACCGGACGAGCTTCGCGCTATTCAGGCGCCGATAAAAGATCGCTACAAGGCGGAGCCGGAGTCGGCGTCGATTACGCTGAAGGCGCAAGGCCGGATTGGCGAGGGCATAACCTGCAAGGTGCAGACCGGCGAAGCGCTCGTCGCCGCCGGCCTTCATCCGGCGACCGGCGGAGACGGATTGAGCGCTTGTTCCGGCGACATGCTTCTCGAGGCGCTCGTTGCGTGTGCCGGGGTTACGCTCGGCGCGGTCGCGACCGCGCTGGGAATCGAGATTCGCGACGGATTGGTGCGCGCCGAGGGGGACTTGGATTTTCGAGGGACGCTAGGAGTCGCGAAGGACGTGCCGGTCGGCTTTTCGCGTATCCGCCTGACCTTCGACCTGGACACCGAAGCCTCTAAAGAACAATTGGATACACTGATTCGTTTAACCGAGCGTTATTGCGTCGTCTATCAAACGTTGCGGCAACCGCCGGAGATAACCGTGGGGAACATTTAGCGTGCCGATGTACATGGACATTCACGAGGCTCCCGGAGCGACCGCGCAAGCGGTTGCAGCCGCGCACATGGCCGATCTGGAGAATCAGGGAAAATATGGCGTCGAATATCACAAGTATTGGCTGAACGAGGAGAAAGGCACGATCTTCTGCCTGTGCACGGCACCAAACGCCGAAGCCGCCGTTACGGTGCATCGCGAAGCACACGGCCTGATGCCGCAGAAGATAATCGAGGTCGCTCCGGAGGTCGCGGACGGCTTTCTCGGCGGATGTGAGATCGATCCGGCGGGTGCAGCTCTGCTGCCCGGCAAGACCGGCAGCGAGCGCGATCCGGGCATTCGAACGGTGCTCTTTACCGACATCGTAGGATCCACGTTGATGACGCAGCAGTTGGGCGACGACGCGGCTATGGCGATGCTCGAGATCCACGACGCGACCGTCCGGAAGGCGCTGGCCGCCTGCGCCGGCCGCGAAATCAAACACACGGGCGACGGCATCATGGCTTCCTTCGCTTCGGCGGCGGCGGCGGTCCGGTGCGCGTCGATGATCCAGAGCGCATTTGCCGAGCATCCCGAGCGTCACGGCAGGACACCCGTAGCCGTTCGGATCGGCGCTGCTGCCGGCGAGCCGGTCGAGAATAATAGCGATCTTTTCGGATCGACGGTGCAGTTGGCCGCTCGTTTGTGTTCGCACGCCCAACCGGAACAGACGCTGGTTTCGAACGTTGTCGCCGAGCTATGCATTGGCAAGGGCATTGTGTTTGACGACTTGGGCGAAGTTCTGCTCAAAGGCTTCGATCGTCCGGTCCACGTTCGCGCCGTTTCGTAGCCTAAGCGTTCGTGCGTGCGAGATAGGTTTCTCTGGATAGGGTGTTGTGTCTATGCGGCGCTCTTTACGTGGCTGGGAGCGCTCAAATTTTCGGCCCACCGCAACTTGGTCGACTTCGGCATTTTTTCGCAGACCGTCGCGAGTGCATTCGGATGTTTTTGTAATCCGATCGAGGGCAGCCACTGGGCCTTTCACTTTTCGCCGATCCTGTATGCCGCCGCTCTGGTCGTGCGGCTGGTCCGATCGCCGTTCGCGCTCGTGGCCATGCAGGCCGCGGCCGGCGCGCTGGTCGCGCCGCCGATCTATGCCTTGGTGCGATCGCGGGGCGGCGTGCCCTCGGCACGCCTCGCCGCGCTCGTCGCGTGGCTGTATCCGCCGCTTGCCGGCTTGGTCTTCGGCGATTTTCACGAAAACGGCTTCGCCCCGGCGGCCGTCGCATGGACGCTTTACGCATTCGATTCGGGGCTGATCCTCGCGGCGATCGCAGGCGCGCTCGTCACGCTCGCGATCAAGGAAGATCAAGCAATCTTCTTGGCGATCGGCGGCGTGCTGGGCGCGTGGCGTTTCCGGGGGACGCCGCGCGGACGGGCCGCCCTCGCGATCGCGATCTGCAGCGCGGGCGTGCTGATCGCGTTCTTCGCGTTCGTTCGCCCGCACGCGGCCGTCGCGGCGCCGCAGGCGTGGCAGCCGTGGCGCTTTTACGCCTGGACTGCGATCGACGCGCGCACGCTCCTGGCCGGCGTGGTCGCGCGCCTGGGATTCCTGCTGCTCGCCTTTGCTCCGTTGCTCTTTCTGCCGTTTCGATCGGGCATGATCTGGCTCGCCGCCGCTCCGCTCGCCGAAGTTCTGCTCTCGCGCATGCCGACCACGTACACGCTCGGCACGCACTACGCCGGAGCATGGATCGGCTACGTCTTGGTCGCGTTCGCCTTCGCCGTGGGGCACTTAGAAGCGGGTCGCGCGCGGGCCCTGCTCGCCGCGTGCGTCACGCTGTGCGTACTCGAATTTGCGGTGGCCGATCCGCTTCATCCCGGAATGAATCTGCGCTGGAGGCAGCCGCGCGACGCCGTCCTCGAACGCTTTCTCGCGACACTGCCGCCCGGCGCGGATATCGCCACGCAGGAAGAGGCGTACACGCACCTCGCGCTCTTCGATCCGCACGCCACGCTATTGCCGGAGACGCCGGACCGGCCGGTTCGGGCCTGCCTGATCTTGATCGACCGAAGCTTTCCGGATTCGGCGCGCCTGCAAGAGTACGGCGATGCTTTGGCGCGCCTGGTGCTCGAACGCCGCTACGCTCTCATCGCGAAGCGCGACGGTATCGAGCTTTACCGCAGCGCGAGCAACTGCGCGAGCGCGTCGTTTGCGCGCGCCGGCCAGCCGTCGCCGGCGCGAACGATGCGGTGCGGCGCCGCCCACGGCGCCCACCTCGAGATCTGCAGTGCGTACGAGCGCGCCGGCGGAAAGACTGCGACGACGGGCGTCCCAACCATGCCGGCGACGTGGAGCGCGCCCGAGTCGGGGGTGACGATCGCCGGCGCCGCGGCGACGGCCGCCTTCCACGGCTCGAGCGTGTCGAAGTACGTTACGGAGAGATTCGTCGCGCGGGCGATGCGTTCGGCGTAAGGAGCCTCACTCGCGGCCGACAAGAGCCGCGGCGTTCCGCCGCTTTCGATGCGGCGAATTAATTCGACGACGTTTTCGAGCGGAATGCCCAGCCGCTGCCACTTGTCGGTGATCTGCACCGCGACGCGATCGTCCGCGGCCGGCTCGCGCTCGAGCAGCATCGGGCGCAGCCGAGCGAGGTCGCGCGTCGGCCGCTCCTCACCGGCGAACGCTCCGCCCAGCCGGAACATTACCTCGCATTCGTGCGGAGCGCGCGGGTCCAGCCCGGCGGTACGATAGATCGTGCGCGTGAGGAAGCGCCGCGACCAGAGCGCCTTCAGCGGCTTGCCCCACGGGTCCGCAAAACCGATTCGATCCGGCGCGCCGACGGCGCCCGCGAGGCGGTAGCCGCCCGGATCTTCGGTGGCGACCAAAACGTGCGAATACTCGCTCGCGCGTAGCTTATGGCCGAGGTCATCGATCGCGGCGAGGTTGGATCGACCGCTCGAACGCAGCGCGAAATCGGCGATAACGATCCGTCGCGCGGCACCGGCGGCGAAGATGCCGGCGTTTGCGCTCCGTAAGACGACGTCGGCGGCGACGTTGCTTCCGCGCAGCGCGGCGAGCAGCGGCGTGAGGGCGAGCGCATCGCCGATCGCATCGAGGCGGATGATCAGCACCGACGGGGAAACCTTCGGCATGCCCGTTCCTTCCGTGCGTCCGGCGTGATCGCCCGCGACGACGTCGTAACGTTCGACCAGCTCGATGGCTATCGCACGTTGCGCCGCTTCGGCCACGTTTCGGGTACCGCGAGCCGTCCGCGCAACCGGCTGCGCTCGACCTTTCGCAGCCTGGGCATGCTGATCGGCCTCGCGAGCGCGGAATTCCTCAGCGACGCGGAGCAGCTGCGCAACGAAGCGGTCGAAGCGCTGCGGCGTCGCGCCGATGCGCTGGGCGCCAACGCCGTGATCGGGCTGCAGTTCTTCGTGTCGGAGGGCGACGACGGGTCGTGCGAGGTAGTCGCTTTCGGGCAGGCGGTAGCCGTTAGCAAGGCGGAGCATGCCTAGCATGGACGGCGAGGAGCGCGCGCGCCGGCAAGAGCTGCTCGCGCGAGGGTCCGTCGCGGCGAGCGCGTGCCGGAAATGCGCGATCGGATACGAGCGGAGGAATAACGTGTACGGCGAGGGCGATCCCGGCGCGCGATTGATGGTCGTCGGCGAGGGACCCGGCGAGAAGGAAGACGAGCTGGGACGCCCATTCGTCGGCCGAGCCGGACAGCTGCTCGATCGAATGCTCTCGGCGATCGAGCTGCCTCGCGAAGCGGTCTACATTTGCAACACCGTCAAGTGCCGCCCGACGATTCCAGGCCCGAGCGGGCCGCGCAATCGCGCCCCGGATCAGCAGGAGATGGACAATTGCCGCACGTTCCTGGACGAGCAAATCGAGATCGTTTCGCCGGAGATTATTCTGGCGCTTGGCGCGCCCGCGGCAAAGTCGTTTCTCGGCCGCGATTTCGCGATCACGCTAATGCGCGGCCGATGGTATATCGGCCCGCGCGAGATTCCGCTCATGGTGACCTTCCATCCGGCGTACATCCTGCGCCAGACCGGCGGCGAGATCGAAGGCGTGAAGCGCCTCGTTTGGTCAGATCTCAAAGCCGTTCGCACCAAACTCGACGAGCCTCCGGTGCCCGTCGCTGCCCTCCAGCAGACCGAAGCGCTGCAAGGCGGTCTTTTTGACGGGTCTTGAAATTTGGTTGCGCGACGTGGTCGCGCGCGCCGGTTTCTCCGGGACCGACGATTTCGCGCGTCACTATCAGCTGAAGCCGTACCGGCTGCAACAGCTCTACCGCGCCGCCACGAAAGAATTGCTCGCCGGCGTCGCCGACGTCACCACCCTCCCGCAAGAGCTGCGCCGTTCGCTGGTCGAACGAGGCGTCGCCTTCACGGCCCTCGAGCCGGTGGTGTTACAGCGTTCGAACGACGGTCAGACCACCAAGGGGCTCTTCCGGCTGCGCGACGGTAAAGAAGTGGAAGCCGTGCTGATGGAACATTACGGCTCCCGCACCACGCTCTGCATCTCATCGCAGGCGGGCTGCGCGTTTGCCTGCGCTTTCTGTGCGACCGGCCAGGGCGGCTTCAACCGGAACCTCTCGGCGGGCGAGATCTTCGATCAAGCGTGGTTCTTCGCGCGGCATCTCGCCGAGCGCAAGAAGCGGATTACGAACGTGGTCTTCATGGGCATGCGTGAGCCGTTCCACAACTACGAGTCGGTGATGGAGGCCGTAGCGCTGCTGAACGACCCGCAGGGCTTCGGCATGGGTCACCGCCACATCACGATTTCGACGGTAGGGCTGGCCGATAAGATCGATGCGTTCGCGCAGGAGCGCGTGCAGGTCAACCTGGCGATCTCTCTGCACGCGCCCACCGACGAACTGCGCTCGCGGATCATGCCGGTGAACCGGCGCTTCCCCCTGCCGGTGCTGATGGCGGCCTGCGAACGCTACGTCGCCAAGACGAATCGGAAGGTCTTCTTCGAATACGTGATGCTCGCGGGCGTCAATGACGATTCGCGATCGGCGCACGCGCTGACCCAGCTCATGCGCGGCCGGCTCTATCACGTCAATCTCATCCCCTACAACGCGACACCCGATGCCGCGTACGAGGCCACGCCCGAAAAGCGCATCCGGGAGTTCGCGGCGATCCTCGATGCAGCCGGCGTTCCCGTGACGGTGCGGCAGAACATGGGCCGCGACATCGCGGCCGCCTGCGGGCAGTTACAGGCGGACAGCCAGCCTAAGGCACACCTTCACTCGACGGTGTCATCCTGAAGGCGGCGCCCCCGACGTTTTGACGAGTTGCCGCGCCGCCTAAGCGCAGTCGGAGGGCAAAGCGGCGTCGAAGGCTGCCTACTAGGAGCAACGACATGAAACTGCACTCAACGATATACTCTCTCGCGGCCATCGCGCTGCTGACCGCGTGCGGCGGGCCGCAAATCCAGCCGGCGATGCAGCCGCAGTCTCAGGCGGGGGCGCCGGGGGCACGCCCGTATTCGTCGCCCGGCGACCTGCTCTACGTTTCGGATCAAGAGAGGGCCAAGGTCTACGTGTATCGATATCCGGCCGGACAGCTCGCCGCAACGTTGACGGGGTTGCAGTTCCCCGAAAGCCTGTGCGTTGACCAGTCAGGCAACGTCTACGTTGCCGATCAGGGCGGCCAGAAGATCGCCGAATTCGCCCATGGTGGAACCAGTCCGATCAAAACGTGGGCCGACAAGGAATACCCCGTCGCTTGTTCCGTCGATCCGGTGACCGGCGACCTGGCGGCGGCAAACGAATTGGGCACCGTGAGCGTCTACAAGAACGGGACGGGGAGCCCGGCGATCTACACAACGCCCTTCGTACCGTGGTTCTGCGCGTACGACACCTTCGGCAATCTCTTTGCGGACAGCGACGGTGCGGGAGTCCAAATCGCAGAGTTGCCGAAAGGCGGCGACGCTTTCGAGCAAGTCACATACCACGAGGGCAACAACGGAGTCGTGGCCGGAATGCAGTGGGTCGGCAATCACCTTGCAGTGGGGACGGCAAGCCGTTATTCGGGCCATTGCTGCGGCAGGATCCACCGCTTTTCGATCAAGGGCCGGCACGGGAGACGAGCGGGAAGCATGTTCGTGCCGGGGCAGATGAACAATTTCTTCATCTACGGGTCGACCGCAATCGTCACGACCGGAACTCACCGCGTCCTGTTCTACGACTACCCGAAAGGCGGGGGTGCAAAGCTGATCGTCAAAGAGCCGGGCTCTGCGTCGTATAGCGCCGTGGTGAGCCCGGCCGCATCCGGCGTCACTCCCCGGCGATAGGAACGGTCCGGCCGTGGCCACGTGGCGCGACGTGCGGCGGATCGCGCTCGCCCTGCCGGAGACGAGCGAGGGGACCTCGTTCGGAAACACCGCTTGGAAAGTCAACGGCAAGCTCTTTACCTGGGAGCGGCCGCTGCGCAAGGCGGACCTCGCCGCCCTTGGAGGCGCCGCGCCGAAGGGGCCGATTCTCGGAATTCGGACCGCCGATCTAGAGATGAAAGAAGCGGTGCTTGCAAGCGATCCGGACGTTTACTTTACAACGCCGCATTTCGACGGCTACCCAGCCGTGCTTATTCGTCTCGGTGAGATCTCGACGAAGGAGCTCGAAAACGTCATCGCCGAGGCGTGGCTAGCGCGGGCGCCGAAGCGCGCGGCCGAAGCGTACTTGCGAGAGCGCAAGTGAATCTGCGCGGTCGCGTCGCGATAATCGTCGGCGCTTCCGGCGACATCGGCTCGACAACGGTTCGGGCGTTTGCGGAGGCGGGAACGCACGTCGTTCTCGCGGCTCCCGCGAGCGAGGTCCACGCCATGGATCAGATCGCCGCCGAAGCCGAGCGGCGCGGCGTGCGCGCGCTCGTCGTTCCGACGGACATCACGGTTCGCGCCGACGTCGATCGACTCGTCGCGAAGAACGCTCGATGCGTTCGAGACGATCGACGTGCTTGCGAACGTCGCGGGTACCGGCTCGACGCCGGCGCTCTGCGACGAGGCCGACGAGGATCTGCGGCGCGTCATCGAGGTAAACTTGCTCGGGTGCGCGCGCACGATTCACGCCGTGTTGCCGGTGATGAGGAGTCAGCAACGCGGCTCGATCGTCAACGTGGGATCGATCGCCGGCGAGGTGGCGGTCATGGGCATGTACTCGGCCTCGAAGTTCGGTCTGCGGGGGCTCAGCGATACGGTGCGGCGCGAGGCGCGCAGCTTCAACGTCGGCGTGACGCTCGTCGAGCCCGGCTTCGTGCGAAGCAGGCTCAACCACAGGATGGGCGACGGATTGCCCAGCCCCGATATCGTGGCGAGGGCGATCGTTCGGGCCGCGGCGCGCCCGCGGCGTTGCATCATCGTGCCGGCGTATTACATGGTTCCCATCGGCCTCTTCAAGCTGTTTCCGGGTCTGACGGATCGCATCTTCGGAGACGCGCGAATCCAGCAGCGCCTCAATCGCGACTCGCGCGCCGATGCGCGCGAACGAGCCTCGCCGTGAGCGTCCTCCGCGGCGTCATTGTGAGTGGTGCCTCGACCGGGATCGGGGCCGCGACGGTCAGCGCTCTGGCGAACCGCGGCTTCGTCGCCTTCGCCGGCGTTCGGACGGAAGACGACGCGGAGCGCTTGCGTGCCGTGCATTCGAACGTTCGGCCCATCTTTCTCGACGTTACCGACGAAGCTTCGATCGGCAACGCGATCGGTGAGGCCGCCGCGAGCGGCGTCCCGCTGCTCGGGGTCGTCAGCAACGCGGGGATCGCGCTCGGAGGGCCTCTCGAACGGCTTCCGATCGCGGAGCTGCGCCGTCAGTTCGACGTGAACGTCTTCGGCGCGCTCGCGCTCGTCCAGGCAGCGTTGCCGCGCCTGCCGGCCCCCGGAGGACGCATCGTCTTCGTCGGGTCGATTTCGGGGCGCCTGGCGATGCCGTATCTCGGCCCCTACAGCGCGTCGAAGTTCGCGCTGCGCGCCTTCGCCGATGCGCTTCGCTTCGAACTCGCTCCCGCCGGAATTTTCGTATCTCTCGTCGAGCCGGGCTCGGTGAACACGCCGATCTGGCGGAAGGGTCGCGAATCCCGCGAGCGTATGGCCGCCACGCTCGGAACCGACGCGCGCCCGCACTACTATCGGGCGCTGGAACGGATCTTGGAGATGACCGTGACCGAAGAGCGCGCCGGAATGCCGGCCGGCCGTGTGGCGGAAGCGATCCTGCACGCGCTCACCGCGCAGCGACCGCGCGAAAACTACCTGATCGGCTCGGCGAAAGCCGGAACCGTCCTCGCCGCGCTGCCCTCGAAGCTGCGCGACCGCATCTTACGCGCCGCGCAACGCCTGTAGCCAGTTTGCTTCTCGCCTTTACGGCGCTGCTCGTCGTTGCGAACTTGCTCTTGGCGATGAGGTCGCTCGACGTCGTTCTACGCTCGCGTTCGAGCATCGAAACGCGCGAGCCGGATGGCGGGTTACCGAGCCTCTCGATCGTCGTTCCCGCTCGAAACGAGGAGCGCCAGATCGAGCGCTGCATTCGTTCGCTGCTCGCGACCCGCCATCCGGACTTCGAAGTCATCGCCGTCGACGACCGGTCGGACGATGCGACTCGGCAAATCCTCGACTCCATCGCGACGGTTGCGCCGAGGCTCTCCGTCGTTGACGGAGCCCCGCTTCCGCCGGGCTGGGTCGGGAAGTCGTGGGCCCTGACGCAAGGCGCGGCCGTCGCGCGGGGGCAGTGGCTGCTCTTCACCGACGCGGATACCGAGCACGAGCCGCTCGCCGCTCCTTCGGCGCTGCAATGGGCGACCGGCCGCGGTTACGACGTCGTCAGCCTCTTGCCCGATCAGGTAACGACCGGCGCGGCCGAACGCGTTTTCTTGCCGACGATTCTCTACGTCATTCTGCTCGGCATCGGCCCGCTCGACGACATCAACGATCCCAACAAACCGGCGATCGCGCTGTTCAACGGGCAGTACGTGCTCGCGTCGCGGGCCGCGTACGAAGCCATCGGCGGTCACGGCGCGGTGCGCGATGAGATCGCGGAAGATCTGGAGCTGGCGCGGCGTTTCAAGCGCGATGGCCGCTTTCGCACGCTTCTCATCGGCGGCAACGCTCTGGTGCGCACGCGCATGTATCGCTCGTTTGGAGAGATCTGGCGGGGGTTCGTCAAGAACCTAGGCTTCGCGGCGCGCGAGAACCCGTTCGGGGCGGCGGCCGGCCTCGCTCTGCTGGCCTGCGTCTCTCCCTGTTCGCCGATTCTGTTGATCGTTTTGGCGGCAAACCACGCCTGGGCCGAGGCGGGCGCGCTGGCGCTCGCGATGGCCGCGGTGATCGCAATCGCCGAGCAGGGCATGCGCGCGATGCGCTTTCGCATCGGTTCGGGCCTCGCGCTGCCGTTGGGGCTCGCGCTGGTGCCGGCGATCTTTTCGGCGTCGCTGCTCTGCTCGTTCGCGGGTCGTGGCGTTGAGTGGCGGGGGCGCCGCTACGGCGGGGGTTTCGGCGGCCGGCGAAAAACGTAGACGGTCGATGGAAACCGCAGCCTCGGCGCAACGCGTCACGATGGAGGAGATCACGGCGCTCGCGAAGCGCCGCGGCTTCATCTTTCAATCGAGCGAAATCTACGGCGGCCTCAACGGATTCTGGGACTACGGGTCGCTCGGCGCCGTGCTTAAGCGCAACGTCAAAGACGCGTGGTGGCGCGACACGGTCGAGTTGCGCGACGACGTCGTGGCATTCGACTCCTCGATCGTCATGCATCCATCCGTGTGGAAGGCCTCGGGTCACATCGACGCGTTCCACGACGTCATGATCGATTGCAAGGTCTGCAAACACCGCTTTCGCGCCGACCACTTGCCGGATCGTGGGAAATGCCCCGACTGTGGAAGTAAAGACTCCTTCACGGAACCGCGCAACTTCAACCTGATGATGCGCACGTCGGTCGGGCCGATGGAAAACACGTCCGCGCTGGTCTATCTCCGGCCGGAAACGGCTCAGGGCATCTTCGTCAACTTCAAGAACATCTATCAAACGGCGCGTAAGCGTCCGCCGTTCGGTGTGGCACAGATCGGTAAATCTTTCCGTAACGAGATCACCCCGGGGAACTTCACCTTTCGGTTGCGCGAGTTCGAACAGGCGGAGCTGGAGTATTTCGTGCCGGACGACGGTAAGGACATGGACGCATTTCGCGAGTGGGTCGAACGGCGTAAGGCCTGGTACGCGGCCTACGGCATTGCATCGGACCGGCTACGATTCTACGAGTTGAGCGACTCCGAACGCCCCCACTACGCGAGGGCCGGCATCGACGTCGAGTATTTCTTCCCGTGGGGATGGGGCGAACTGGAATCGATCGCGCACCGGGGGACATATGACTTGGACGCTCACATTCGCCACTCCGGGAAAGACCTGCGTTTCTTCGACGAGGCGAGCAAGACGCATTACACACCGCTGCTCATCGAGAGCTCCGCAGGCATCGACCGCACCGTGCTGACCTTCATAATCGACGCCTACGAGCGCGAGCGGAGCGCCGATCCCAACGGAAAGGAGACGGAGCGCACCGTGCTGCGTTTCCACCCGAGGATAGCGCCCGTTCAGGCCGCGGTCTTCTCGCTCGCGCGCAACAAGCCCGAGCTGGTCGAGCGCGCGAGCGCGATCGAATCGTCGCTGCGCCCCCGCATGCGCACGCAATACGACGAAGGGAACATCGGCCAGCTCTACCGCCGGCAGGACGAGATCGGTACTCCGTTTTGCATCACGATCGATTATGAGACCCTCGGCGACGGCAGCGTGACGGTGCGCGCGCGCGACTCGATGGCGCAAGAGCGTGTCGGGGCGGGCAGTCTGGCCGAATACCTGCAGCGAGCGTTGGAGCGATGACGGCTCTCGGGGCGACGAAGTACGTCTACTTCTTCGAGGAGGGCGAGCAGCTGCGCGATCCGTCGGACCCGAGCTCGATGAAGAACATGCTCGGCGGCAAGGGCGCAGGTCTCGCCGAGATGACCGCTGCCGGACTGCCCGTGCCGTCGGGATTCACGATCACGACGCAGGCGTGTCTGGAGTTTTATGAAGCCGGCGGCGCCTTCCCCGACGGCTTGCAGAGCCAGATCGATGCCGCGATGCGTAAACTCGAAGAGCGCACCGGCAAGGGCTTCGGCTCCGTCGAGAACCCCTTGCTGGTCTCGGTCCGCAGCGGCGCCCGGGTCTCGATGCCCGGCATGATGGACACGATTCTCAACCTCGGCCTCAACGACGAAACCGTCGCCACCCTCGCGCGGCTGACCGAAAACGATCGCTTCGCCTGGGACGCGTATCGCCGGTTCGTCATGATGTTCTCCAACGTCGTGCTCGGGATCGGAAAAGAGCATTTCGAAGAGCGTATCGACGCCGCGAAGGAATCGCGCGGCGCGCGCAACGACGCCGGTCTCGACGCCGCGGCGTGGCGAAGCTTGGTGGGCGAATTCAAGACGATCGTGCGAGAGCGGACGGGGCGTGAGTTTCCCCAGGACGTGGGCGGGCAGCTCCAAGGTGCGATCGAGGCCGTGTTCGGCTCCTGGAACTCCAAGCGCGCCGTCGATTATCGCCGGTTCAACAAGATCCCCGACGACTGGGGAACGGCCGTCAACGTGATGGAGATGGTCTTCGGCAATATGGGCGAGGATTCGGGCACCGGCGTCGCGTTCACCCGCGACCCAAACACCGGCGAACGCGCCTTGTTCGGCGAGTACCTGACCAACGCGCAGGGTGAAAACGTCGTCGCCGGCATTCGGACACCCGAGAAAATTGCCGGATCTGGCGCGGCGGCAGCCGAAGGTGTACGAGCAGTTTCAAGAGATCGCCACGCGGCTCGAGCGGCACTATCGCGACGTGCAAGATCTCGAATTCACCATCGAGCGCGGTAAGCTCTTCATGCTTCAAACGCGCAACGCGAAACGCAGCGCGGAGGCCGCGGTCAAGATCGCGCTGGATCTCGTTGCCGAAGGATTGATCGACAAGAGCCGCGCGGTCGGAATGGTTAACGCGCAATCGCTCGACCAGCTGTTTCACGCTCGGATCGATCCGAATCAGACGGCAGGCATCGCGTGTAAGGGGCTCAACGCTTCTCCCGGCGCGGCCGCCGGCCAAATCGTGTTCTCGGCCGAAGACGCGGTGGCGTGGAAGGAGCAGGGGCGCAAGACGATCCTCGTGCGGACGGAGACGAATCCCGACGACGTCCACGGCATGATCGCCGCGGAGGGCATTGTTACTGCCAAAGGGGGAGCCACCTCGCACGCCGCGGTCGTCGCCCGAGGCATGGGCAAGCCATGCGTCGTCGGCTGCGATACGCTGCAGATCGACCGGCGCAAGAAACGCGCCAGCTTCGATGGCACCGAGCTGAAGGAGGGCGACTGGATCACGATCGACGGCACGACCGGAAACGTTGCGGCGGGCGAGCTGCGACTGATCCGGCCGCCTTCGAAGCTCCCGGAATGGTTGGCGACGTTCCTTTCCTGGGCCGACGAATTGCGGCGCATGGAGGTCTGGGCGAATGCGGACACGCCGGAAGATGCCACGAAGGCGCGCGAGCTTGGCGCGCAGGGCATCGGCCTCTGTCGCACCGAGCACATGTTCATGCAGCCGGAGCGCCTGCCGCTCGTGCACGAGATGATTCTCGCCACGACCGCGGCGGAGCGGGCTCGCACGCTGGAGCGGCTGCTGCCGTTTCAGCGCGACGATTTCACCGGGATTCTGCGCGCGATGGAGGGGCTGCCGGTGACGATTCGGCTCCTCGATCCGCCGCTCCACGAGTTTCTCCCGGCGCTCGAGGAGCTGCTCGTCGAGACGACGGAGCTGCGACTCACCAGGGGCACCGACTCGCCGGAATACCGCGAGCGAGAAGCGCTGCTTCGGCGCGTGCAGCAGCTCCACGAGCAGAACCCGATGTTGGGCCTGCGCGTCTGCCGGCTCGGCATCGTCTTTCCGGAAATCTACGAGATGCAGGTGCGGGCCATCTTCGAGGCCGCGTCGGCGCTGAAGCGCGAAGGAGTGGACGCCCGCCCCGACGTCATGATCCCCGGCGTCGGCACGCCGGAAGAAATGCGGGCGACCCGCGACGCGGCCAAACGCGTTGCGGACGAGGTGCTCGCTCGGCATGGAGTGACGCTCGCCTATCGGATCGGTACCATGATCGAATTGCCGCGGGCGTGCGTCGTCGCCGACGAGCTTGCAGCGTGCGCCGAGTTCTTCTCGTTCGGCACGAACGACCTGACACAGACCACCTACGGCTATAGCCGCGACGACGCGGAAGGCTCGTTCATTCCGGTCTACCTAGAGAAGCGAATACTGAAGGACGATCCGTTTCAAGTGCTCGACCGGCGCGGCGTCGGCGAGCTGATGCGTCAAGGCGTCGCGCTGGGGCGCGCGGCCCGAGAGGGCCTCAAGATCGGAATCTGCGGCGAGCACGGCGGCGAACCGAGCAGCGTCGCTTTCTGCGATCGCCTCGGGCTCGAC
Source organism: Vulcanimicrobiota bacterium (assembly GCA_963745145.1). Classification (GTDB taxonomy): domain Bacteria; phylum Vulcanimicrobiota; class Vulcanimicrobiia; order Vulcanimicrobiales; family Vulcanimicrobiaceae; genus Cybelea. Next base: position 352,388 of record CAVUWE010000001.1, read on the forward strand.
TACGTTTCTTGCTCGCCCTATCGCGTTCCGATCGCGCGGCTCGCCGCAGCCCAGTCGGCGCTCGGCATCCTCGCGTAGATTCGGTGTTCCGCTAGCGGAGGCCGGCTATCGCTTCGCCGCACAGCTTTCGCGCCTCGCGCACGTCGACGGCGGCGCGGCGGACGAAGAGCTTTCGCCAATACGCCTTTCGGCTCAAGTTCGCGATCAGGTCGGAGACCTCGCGCGCATCGACGGGCCCGTTCGGCCCGTCGACCCAAACGGTTTGTTCTTGGCCGATTCCGAACGGTAGGCGGTGGAGCAGCTGCGACTGGGAGTCTGCCCACACGTTCGCGTCGCCGAAGCGTTCGCGCAGCGCGCTCTCGCACGCTTCGAACGCGCGCAGGTCGCGCTCCGCGTTGAACTCGGCCGCCAGCGCGTAGACGCGGACGCGGTTCCGCAGCGCGTGCGCCGCGCTGCCGCGTTCGCCGTCCAACGAGTCGAGCACCCGAAAATCATCCCAACGAAGGAACTCCTCGATGGGGTCGAGCGCGCGGGGATCGGGCCAGAGGCCGCGCAGCACCTCGTGGAGCACGTGCTCGAACATCCGCGTCGTATGGTGGAAATAGACCGAAGCGAACATCATGTAACGGGCCATCACGAAGGATTCGAGTGCGACGACGCCCCGGCGATCGATTCCGGCGAGGAGCTTGCCATCGCGTTCGAAGAGTCGCAACGAGGCGAGCAGTTGTTCGGCATCATAGCGGCCAGTCGACACGCCCGTGAAGTAGGCGTCGCGCTGGAGGTAATCCATGCGGTCGGCGTCGAGATTCGGTCCGCTGACGAGCTCGCGCAGGGCCGGATAGGGCGTCTGCGGGTCTCCGAGGATCAATCCCAACACGTCGCCGGCGTCGACCTCGAGTGCCGCGATGCCCTGCGCGACGTCCGGCAGGGCGATCAACGCGGTGGTGCGCGACTCGTGTCGAACTCCGAGGACGCTTTCGCACGAATGGCTGAACGGCCCGTGGCCGATGTCGTGGAGTAGCAACGCGGCCCGGACGAGCCGCCGCTGATACGCGACGTCGGCGACGCTGCCGAAGAAGTCCGGGCTCTTGCGCAACAACTCGTCGAAGGCCCGCGTGCCCATCGCGAGCGCACCGAGCGCGTGGCTGAAGCGCGAGTGTTCCGCCGACGGAAACGCGAGGTACGCCAGCCCGAGCTGGCGCAGGCGGCGAAGGCGCTGCATCGCCGGCAAATCGAGCAGCCGCGCTTCCGCTGTGGATAACTCGATGAAGTGATGTACCGGGTCGAAAATGCGCTTCACGTCAACGCGACGGAAAGTTCTCATGGAACGACGAAAATCCTAGATGGCAATCAGTGAGATACGATCAAGACGCTCTTCACGAAATCAGGGCTCGCATCGACATCGCGAGCTTCATCGGGCAGTACGTGCCGTTGCGCAAGCGCGGAAACGACCTCGTTGGGCTTTGCCCGTTTCATGCCGAGAAAACGCCGTCGTTTCACGTTCATCCCGATCGCGGCTTTTTCAAGTGCTTCGGCTGCGGCACCGGCGGCGACGTAATCACGTTTCTTCAGAAATCCGAGAATCTTGCTTTCGCGGACGCCGTCCGCACGCTCGCAAGCAAAGCCGGGGTCGAGCTCGAGCCGGAGAACCCGCGCGCGACCCGCGCCCGAAGCGAGCGCGAGGCTATGTACGAGGCGAACCGCGTCGCTGCCGCCTACTTCGCCCGAATGCTCGCCGGAGAGCGGGGCGCGGCGGCCCGAGCGTACTGCGATCGGCGCGGTTTCTCGGCGGAGACGGTCGAGCGATTCGCCCTCGGATATGCCCCCGACTCGTGGAGCGGTCTCGTCGCCGAGCTCGAGCGCAACGGCATCGACCTTGCGCTGGCGGCCAAGGCGGGCTTGGTCAAGAGCGGTCAGCGGGGCTACTACGACTTCTACCGCAATCGCCTCATGGTGCCCACGTACTCGACGACCGGCGAAGTCATCGCCTTCGGCGGACGTGCGATCGGCGACGGCGAGCCGAAGTATCTCAACACAGCGACGACGCCCGTCTACACCAAGGGCCACCATCTCTTCGCCTTAAACCTCGCCCGCCGGGCCGCGCAGGCCGATCGCACCGTCATCGTCGTCGAGGGATATCTCGATTGCATCGCGCTGCATCAGGCGGGGTTCGAGAACGCCGTGGCGGCGCTGGGGACCTCGTTCACGTCGGAGCAGGCTGCCGAGCTTAGAAAGTACGCGGATTACGTGTTCCTTTGCTTCGACGGCGACGCGGCCGGCAGCGCTGCTGCAACCAAAGCTATCGACGTAGCGTCTAAGACAATCGAGGACACCGGTTCGCCGGTGCGCATCGTACTGCTCCCCTTAGGGGAGGACCCCGACAGCTTCGTACGGACCCAGGGCGCGGAGGCATTCCGCCGGCTCCTTGAGGATGCCAAGCCGGCGCTCGAGTTCAGGATTGACACAGAAATTGCAGCGCTACGCGCCGGATTCGATTCTCCGGCTCGGCTCGTACCGAAGGCCTATGCCCTCATCCGCGCGTTGGCACCGCGCGAGGAATGGGATCGCTGGGTCGTTTACGTCGCGGGCAGGCTGCAGGTAAACGTCGACGACATTCGGAACAGCCGGTTTCTCGCCGACCACGCAAATTTCGTGCCGTCCACGCGGGCTGCGTTCGCCGGCAGCCGTCACGCCACGGTGCTTGTGGAACCGTTCTCGTTCGAACGGGAAGTGGTGAGCATTCTGCTCGAGGAGCCTTCACTCGGTGCCGAGTACGGCAACCGAATCCGCGCAGCACGCTTCCGCAATGAAGTCTATCGCCGGATCTACGAAAGAATCGTCGAGGCGGGTGGGACGCTGACGACGGCCGACATCTTCGGCCTCTTCGCGGAGGATCAAGCCGTGCTCGACCTTCTCGCGGAGGTCGGGCGGCGCGACCGAAGCTCGGCGGTACGGTACGGCGACTCGCAGGAGCGGCGGGCGCACTTGGAACGGGTGGTCGAGCGATTGCAGCTCGAAGACGAGCGCCGGCGTTATCGCGAGCTGTCGGATCTCATCGACAATCGTCTCGCGAGCGGCGAGGCCGTCCCCACAGAGCTTCGCGGAGAATTCGAGACGCTCGTCGCGAAACTGAAGCGATAAGGGCGAAAACGGGAAGGAGGTGAACAGAACAACCAATGGCACGTAGAAAAGGCGCGGCGGTCGCCGAGCCGGCACCGGTCGCAACGCTGGAGGAGCTCAAGAAGAAGCTGCTCGCGCGCGGCAAGAGTCAAGGGTCGCTGACCTATGAAGAGATCAGCACCACCTTCGACGTGCTCGACGAGATCAGCCCGGAACAACTCGACGAGTTCTTCGAAGAGATCACGGCGGCGGGCATCGAGCTGGTCGACGAACAGAAAGACGAGAAGCCCGAAGCCGAACGGGAGGAAGAAGTCGAGGCGACGATCCCCGACGGGCTCTCTCTCGACGATCCCGTCCGCATGTACCTCAAGGAGATCGGGCGCGTCCCGCTGCTCTCGATGGAACAAGAGAAGTCGCTGGCGATGCGGATCGAGGCGGGCGAGCTCGAATCGCGCCGGGACGGGTCGGCGGAAGCCAGGATCGTCGACGACGGCGAGGAGGCAAAGCGGCAGCTCACGGAAGCCAACCTTCGGCTCGTCGTTTCGATCGCGAAAAAATACGTCGGCCGCGGCATGCTCTTCCTCGATCTCATTCAGGAGGGGAACCTTGGTTTGATTCGCGCCGTCGAGAAGTTCGACTATCGCAAGGGGTACAAGTTCTCCACCTACGCGACGTGGTGGATTCGCCAGGCCATAACGCGGGCGCTTGCGGACCAAGCGCGCACCATTCGCATCCCCGTGCATATGGTCGAAACCATCAACCGCTTGATCAAGGTCTCGCGGCAGCTTCTGCAAGAGCTCGGCCGTGAGCCCTCGGTCGAAGAGATCGCCGAAGCGATGGCCCTAACGCCCGAAAAGGTGCGCGAGGTCATGAAGATCTCGCAGGAGCCGATCTCACTCGAGACGCCGATCGGCGAAGAGGAAGACTCGCATCTCGGCGACTTCATCGAGGATCAAGAGGCGGTCGCGCCGGCGGAGGCGGCCTCGGTCATGCTCCTCAAGGAGAAGATGCAAGACGTTCTCCAAAATCTTACGGAGCGCGAGCGCAAAGTGCTCGTTCTGCGCTTCGGGCTGGAAGACGGCCATCAGCGGACGCTCGAGGAAGTCGGCCAGGAGTTCGGCGTCACGCGCGAGCGCATCCGTCAGATCGAAGCCAAAGCGCTGCGAAAGCTCCGGCACCCGTCGCGCGGCAAGGCGCTGAAGGATTACTGGACGAACGAATAGCGGGCAAAGCCCAAATGTTCTTTCTGAACCTAGTGACCGCCATCTTGGCGGTCGTCATACCGACGCCGTCGCCGACGCCGCGTGCGCTCAAGACGATCATTACCGTCATTTCTTCGCCGTACTGCAACTCGCTCGCGCAGCACTTCAATGACGCACTGGTGCCGATGCTCGCGAACGATCGCACGCTCGACGGAACAAGCGTGCAGCTCGACGACCTCAACACCCTCTTCAACAAGCCGGATTACGTGCAGCGCTTCCTGCACGTTCGGGATCATCTCGGGCGCCAAGAGACGGAGCTGAACCAATCGCTGGCCGCGATCCAGCGCGAGATCAACCAACTGCGCGACGGCGCCCGGTTGACCACCGACCCGCAGGCCGCGGCCGAGATCCGCGATGCCGCCCAAGACTTGCAAACCGCCTACGACAAGCAGCGCCAGCTATCGATCGACCTGCAGGGCATGTACGAGGCGATGCTCACGTACCCGATCTATCGCGTGAATCCGTCGCTCGGCGGCTTCAACGAAGCGGAGATGACGATGCCAGCCGACGAGCGCAACGTCAAGAGCTATTTGCGCTTCGATGGCCAGCGCGACGTGATCGATCGAAACGAAGACAAGGCGACCGATGCCGCTTTAACGGCGGCCGAAAACTACTGCGTCACGAAGCAATAGCCGCCACTCATTACATGTCGTCTTTGCCTGCGTTCGCGCTCGGCGTTACGAGCGGGTTCTTATCGGCGAAGGCTCCGTTGGGATTCGGCTTGATCCACACGATGAGGTCCCAGATCGACGGGAAGAGGAACACCCGCTTCACGTCCGTGACGCTCTTCGCGATGCCCATCTTGACGAGGGTCGACGCTTGCGGATGATCGACGTCGCCGCCCGCCGTCGAGAATTTGGCCGCCTTGACCCCGCCGTACGTTTCGGTGCCGTTGGGTCCGATCAAGACATAGTGGATGTGCTCGCGGAATGAGATCCAGCGGCGATAGTTGACGCCCCAAATCGACGGGGGTTCGGGTGACGTGCTCTGCTTCACCGAAAAGTCGGCGCCCAGGAGGTTGCCTTTGGCGTCGTACCAGAGCTGGCTCGGCTGTTGCGGGTTGCCGCTCTCCCAGTGCAGGTTCGCATAGCTGATCGCGCCGTCTTCGTCCTCATTGCCGAAGCGAAGATATCCAGCCTTTTCTGCGTCGGCCGGCGTTGGGAAGCGCGCGTTGAGGTCCGTCTGAATCTGCTTGACGAACGCTACTTCGGTGCCCTGCGGCACGGGCGAGAGGGTAGCGCTGGGCGAGGGCGTGGCGGCCAGGGCGGGGATGGTGGCGAGCGCAACGACCAGGGCCGCGCACGTCAATCGAATGAGCACGAGCATACCTCACTTTCTGCGGCGACTCTTTCGGGGGCGTACCCCCGAAAGCATCGCGCTAGGCTGCGGGCGTCGGTGAGGGCGATGCCGCCGGCGTTGGAGAGGGGGTGGCCCGCCGGTGCGGCATCTCGGCTCCTGGCCCGAAAGGCGTCGCGATCGGCATCACGGGAAACGTGGCGTTGGGCGGCTGGGTGCTCTGCGATAGCGGGCGCGGCGTGACGATCGCGATCGTGCCGTTGGACTGCGCGGTAAGCGTCGCCTCGGTGCTGGCCGGAATTACGGAACCCGGGCCGAGAACGAAGTTCTTCCCCTTGCGAAGAATTTGGTAAATGGGATAGTAGGGCACGAAAATGTCGCCGACGGTATCTTCGGCTCCGACCGTTGACGAGTGGCCGGAGGTAACGTTCGGCGTGAGCCGCCCCACCGGGGCGCGCAGTGGCAACGTCCGCCCACCGGGAAGCGCCAACGGTTCGAAATAGATGTCGACGAAGCCGTAGACGTCCGCGATGTCGGCGGGTGACACGTCGACGATCCGAATTTCAGCCGGCGCGCCCGAAGGCGCAACGGTGCGGCCGGCCACGACGATGTCGGCTTTGAGATGGGCGCGAACGATCTGGCCCGCTTTCGAACCCTTCGACGAAATCGGGTCGTCGAGTACGAACAGCAGCGTCGAGTCGTACGGCAAGACGTTGCCGGCAGCGGGCGCCGACGGACTTGGAGTCGCCTTCGGCATGGGAGTCGGCGGCATCGGGTATGCCCCTGCCGTTCCCACGCCGACTGTGACGAAGGTAAAGATGAGGAGGCTCAGGCTTACCCCGAGCCGCGCACGCTTAACTCGCGCGTTGCTTGCGGTCGGAGGCTGCGCGCTTTCCCTCTTCGATGAGCTGCTTGACCTTTTGCCCACCTTTTTGTCCGATACGTTCGTAGAAGTTGGGGCCATAACGATCCCGCGTGGCTTCGCCGCCCTTTTTCCCACCCTTCTTGCCAATCTGCTCGTAGAACTCGTGGCCGTGGGCTAGTTTGGTGGCTAATCCGCCTTTGCGGCCGATCTCCTCATAGAACTGGGCGCCGTATTTGAGCTTGACGGTTTCGCCGCCTTTTTGGCCGGCTTCTCGGACGGACATCCCGCCACCGCGCCGCTCTTCCGTAATCATTGTTTTTTTCACCTTATTGTTTCTTGTGCCGCTCGAGAAGAGCGGCAAGCTCTCTTTCTCCATTTACTAGAACGCAGCAAGGGGGTCGAAAGTTTGGCTGCAAGATTTGTCGCAGATGAGAGCAGCGATTCCGCAGCCGTGGAAGCAAGCTGGCGGTTATCACCATTTGCCCCTCGGCTCCGCCCAGAATGACAGTTAAATGTGAAAGCTTCTTAAAATGCTCGTTTTGTGTCGAGCAAAATCGTCACCGGCCCAGAATTGACGAGTTCGACATCCATTCGCGCGCCGAATTCGCCGTACTCAACGGCGACGCCGAGCGCGCTGAGCGCAGAACCCGTGAGTTCGTAGAGGGGACGCGCCTGCGGCTCCCTCGCCGCGGCGACGAACGACGGCCGGCGTCCGCGCCGCGCGTCGCCGTGCAGCGTGAACTGCGAGACCAGGAGCAGCGCGCCTCCCGTTTCGAGCAGCGACCTGTTCATCAAACCTTCGTCGTCCGCAAAGATCCGCAGGGTCGAGAGCTTCTCCGCCATCGAGCGAGCGTCACTCTCGTCGTCGTCGACGCCGACGCTGACCAGCGCGAGAAGTCCCCCACCGATTTCGCCGGCGACTCGTCCGTCGACTCGAACGCAAGCACTCGAAACGCGCTGCACGACCGACCGCATCAGCGCGAGAAGATCGAAGAGAGTGCGAAGAGCGCGTTCTCGCGCCGCTCGAGGACGCGGCGGTAGAAGTAGCCGGCCCAATGCGTTCCAAACGGGACGTAGACGCGCAAGCGATATTCCTCTGCAACGATCTGACGCTGCACGTTCGGGCGACACCCGTAAAGCATCTGAAACTCGAACCGGTCGCTCGGAATCTTCCGTTCGCCAACGAACGCCTTGACCGCGGCAATCACGCGGCGATCGTGGGTTGCGATGCCCGGATACTTGCCGCGCTCCAGGAGTTTCCGCGCGGACTCCAGGTAGTGCGCGCGAATCTCGGGCATCGCTTGGTAAGCGATCGCCGGAGATTCGTTATACGCGCCCTTGCAGAGGCGGACGCGCGCCCCGATCTCGATGGCTCGCTCGACGTCGCCGGCAGTGCGCTTGAGATACGCTTGCAGAACGGGGCCGACGTTCTTGTGTTCGACAAACGCCCGCTCGAAGACGCGAAGCGTCGCTTCCAGCACGGCGGACCCCTCCATGTCGATGCGCACGAATGGGTCGGGATTGCGTTGCGCACGCTCGATTACCGCCAGCAGGTTCTCCAGAGCGAAGCCTTCGTCTACGAGCAGACCCATAGCGGAAAGCTTGACCGAAACGTTCGAGTCGACTCCGCTGCTGCCGATCGCATCGAGCATCTCGAGGTAGACGTCGCGCTGGCGCAGCGCGGCGCCGCGTTCGAGCACGTCTTCACCCAGAAAATCGAGCGTGGCCGACATGCCCGCGGCGTTGAGCTCACGTACCGCGCAGATAGCGTCGTCGATCGTTTCGCCGGCGACGAAACGCCGGGCGAGGAAATAGAAGTTCTTCTGAAGCAACGGGCTGGCTTTTCGGTGAGGAGAAGCCGGTGCCCCGTCGGGACGCCGCCGCTACCGCACAGCCTAACGGACGACGCCCCGTCGCAGAATCCACGCCACGGCGAGCACGACGGCCGCCAAAACGATGAAACCATAGCAGAGCGCCAGCGCCTCGCGCACCCCCGAAGCTGCGAGCGTGACGTAGAGAGCGACCGGCAGCGACGTTGGATGAAAGGCGACGATGCTCGTCGCGCCATACTCGCCGATCGCGCGCAGCCACGCGAAAGCGATTCCGGCGCCGATGCCGCCGGCCGCGGCGGGAAGCGCGACGCGCGTGAAGATGCGCCATTCGCTCGCTCCGAGGGTTCGTGCGGCATCGGCATAGATCGGGTCGAGGGCACCGAACGCCGCGGTTGCCGCGATTGCCACCAGCGAGCCGGAGACGAAGAACTCGGCGACGCCGACACCGAGGAGCGTATCGGGCACACTCAACCCGTGACCGGCGAGCCACCCGCCGACCGGCGCGTTGGTGCCGAACGCGTAAATGAGCATCAGGCCCGATGCGACCGGCGGGAACGCGAGCGGCAACGCGAGCAAAAAGATCGCCGCGCCTCGCAGACGCGCCGGCCGGTGCGAGAGGTAGTAGCCGGCCGGGATGCCGAGTGCGGTCGCCACGAGCGTCGCGCCGGCCGAGGCGATGAAGGAGACGCGGAGCGCGTCGCCCCCCACGCGCGCGAACGTCGCCAAGGCCTCGCCGGGCGGCATGGAGGCGAGGACGGCGGCGACCGGCGCCGCCAGCACGACGACCAAAATCAGAGCGGCGAAGAAGAAGGCAAGGCCCGCCGGCGGACGCGTCATGCAGGAAGCTTCACCAGGTCATCGCGCAAAGCGTGCTGGTGAGCGCCGCAATCCTAAAGGTCTTCGTCATTGCGCTTGCGCTCGCGCTCGATGTCTTCGCGGTCAGCATCGGGGTCGGGGTACGCGGCGTGCCGGCGCGGCGAAAGATCGTGATCGGCATCACTTTTGCCTGCGCCGAGGTCGGGATGAACGCGCTGGGAGCTGGGCTCGGCCTCCTCGCGGGTCACTTCATCGGCGAGGCCGCGGGGTACATCGGGTTCGCCGCGCTGCTCGGTCTCGGCGTGTATATGATGCGGGAGAGCCGCACCGACCTCGGCGCGGCGTCCCGGCTCGATTTGACCCGTGGCCACGGGCTCTTCGTAGCAGCCCTCGCGATCAGCCTGGACTCGCTGGGGATCGGGTTCTCGATTCTTTACATCGGCGTGCCGATGCCGATCTCGCTGATCGTTATCGGGTGCGTCTCGATTACCTCGACGCTCCTGGGCCTCTCGCTGGGTCGCGCGCTCGGCGCATACGCGGAAAAGAACGCCGCATTCATTGGAGGCCTGCTCCTCGCGGCCACCGGCGTACTCTTCGCCGTGCTCAAGGCGCTGAACGTCGGCTAGCTGAAGGGTTCGGCGTGCGAGTGGGATTCGAGCTCCTCGAGCTTGCGCGTTCCGCCAATGCCGCCAGTGTCTTCGTGGTCGGCACCGGAAGGGACGTCGGCAAGACGACGGCGCTGCGCGCAATCTACGGTGCCGCGTGCGCGCGCGGCCTCGGGGTTGGGGTCGCTTCGATCGGACGCGAGGGCGACGCGGCACCGCGCAGCGGCGTCCGCGCCAAGCCGCGGCTGTGGCTGCAGCCCCGCACCGTCTTCGTGACGGCGCGCGGCTCGCTTCCGCGCGCGCCGGCAAGTGAGATTCTCTCGCTTTCGCAGCTGCAAAGTCCGGCGGGAATGCTAATCTACGCGCGCGTCGCAACGAGCGCGTTCTACGAGCTGGTCGGTCCTCCGACGGCCTCGGGCGTTCGCGAGATAGTCGACGGACTCTCGTCGCGGTGCGAGGCGGTGGTCGTCGACGGGGCCGTCGACCGCGTCGCCGCGTTGGCCGGTTCGCACGGTGCGATCGTGGTCTCCTGCGGTGCCGCGGCGGCGAAGACGATGGGTGAGGCGGTCGAAGATGTCGCGGCGCTCGTTGCACGCTTGCGGGCCGCGCCGTACGATCCGAACGCTCCGGCGACGTTTATCGACGGGGCTCTCACGGCCGCTCGTGCGGCGGCGCTGATCGCTGCGCGCGAAACCCGGCAAGTGGTCGTGCGCGACCCGACGCAGATAGCGTTGACGGGAAAATCGGCGGTGCAAGCGTTGGCGCACTTGCAAATTCGTTGCCGGCGCCCGTTACGCGTCATCGCCGCCACCGTCGCGTCGATCGGGCCGGATCGCGCGTTCGAGCCACGCGCCTTCGCGCGCGCGGTCGCCGCGGCGACCGGTCTCCCGACGTTCGACGTGTACGCGGGCGCGCGCGCGCCGTGAAGCCCGGAGCGCTGCTCGACGCCGCGAGCGCCCGAGTTCTCGGATTCGATTGGCTGGTGAAGGCCGTCGCGCCCGTCTCTCCTTATGGAGCGCGGCTCTTCTCCGAGCTTCATCCATTCTTCGCGGGCGAGGAAGCTGCGGCCGGAGAGCGCGCGGAAACGATCGCGGCCCTGGCCGCCGCCTTAGACCGCTCGCGGCTTGACGCCCTGCGCGCGGCGCTCTCCGACCTGCCCGACGTGGCGGGCGCTATCGCGCGCGCTTCGATGGGCGACGTCTTGACCGATCCGAACTTTCTCGAGCTGTTCCGTTTTTGCGAGACGGTCGATCGCATCGATGCGCTTACCGCGGATCGAGCGTCGCGGCCCAACATCGCGAACGCAGCCGTTCGGGACGTCGCCGGCGCACTCGCGTCCGGCCGTGTGGACGGCGGATTTTATCTCTCCGATGCGTTCGACGCCGATCTCGCTCGGGCGCGCGATCGCTTCGCGGGCGCGCAGGCCGAACTCGACGCTGCGCGAGGACGCGAGAGCGAGTGGGCGGCGCGGGAACTGGGACGCGACGAGATCGCTGGGGACGAATTCATCGTGATGCGCGCCGACCTTCGGGGAACGCTGCCCGAGGGCGTGCGCGTCGTCCGCGAGGCACCGACCTATCTGCTCTGCGCGCTCGAATACGGAGAAGCATCGCTCGCGGCGCTCGGTCAGCGCGACGCGGCCGCGGGCGCCGCCGCGGATGCGGAAGAACGCGTGCGCTCGCGGCTCTCATCGATCGTTCGAAAGAACGCAGTGGGGCTCGATTCGGCGGCGGCCGCGCTCGGCCAACTCGACGTGCTTCTCGCCGCCGCGCGATTCGCGCAGGCGCATCGCTGCGCTCCGGCGACGATAGCGCCGGAACCGATCCTCGGATTCGAGCATGCGCGGTTTCTCCCGCTGGAGGCGGAGCTCGCCGGCGCGGGCCGCAGCTTCGTGCCGCTCGACCTCGAGCTGCAGGATGCGGTCGTGCTGACTGGGCCCAATATGGGCGGCAAGAGCGTCTCGTTACAGACGTCCGGATTCGTCGCGCTCTGCGTTGCTTTTGGGTTGCCGGTTCCGGCGGTTCGCGCGCGCGCCGGGCTCTTCGACCAGATCGCTTGGCTCGGTATCGGCCGCGAGGAGCGTGCCGGCGGGCTGCTCTCGTCGTTCGCGCGCGAGGTGCTGGAACTGAAAGCGATCTTCGAGCGCGCGGCCCCACGGCTCCTGATGCTCGTCGACGAATTCGCGCGCACGACCACGCCTCACGAAGGGAGGGCGCTTTTGGTCGCGTTGCTCGCGCGGCTGCGCGAGCAGAAGGCGTGCGGCATGCTTGCGACCCACTTGGAGGGCATCGCGAGTGCGGCAGGAGTTCGTCATTTCGCGGTGCGCGGGCTGCGCGGGATTCCCGAGCGTCCGCCCACGCAGGACGTGGCAGAGGCGCTGAGCGCGCTGGCGGACTCGATGGACTACACGATCGCCGAAGTCGCGGACGATGGCGCGGCGCGCGCCGACGCCATCGCGCTGACGGCCCTGCTCGGCGTCGATCGGGAGTTCGTCGACGCGGCCTACCGCGCGCTCTCGCAATGAACTGCGTCGCAGTAGTCCGAAGCAAGACCCGGCTGAGATGGATCCGCTCGATAATTACCTGCGCCGCCGTCGGAGCGGAGGTGCGCCCCGATCAGACGCCCTATCTGCCGTACACGCCGGAGCTGCTCGGCGAGACGGCGCGCGCGGTGCGTGAGGCCGGCGGATCGATCATTCACGTGCATTGCCGAAACGACGACGGCACGAATACCCACAGCGTCGAACGCTTTCGCGAGGCGCAGGACGCGATACGTTCGAAGAGCGATCTCATCGTGCAGTTCTCGACCGGCGGCGCGATCGGGATGACTCCCGAGGAGCGTTCGGCGGTGCTCGTGCTTCGCCCGGAAATGGCGACGCTCACCTGCGGCAGCGTGAACTTCGGCAACGACATCTTCGAGAACAGCTTTCCGATCATGCGCGGCATTCTCAAGAAGATGGTCGAGTTCGGCGTTCGTCCGGAGCTCGAGATTTTCGACAAAGGGCACATCGCCAACGCTCGCCGCCTCGCGCGCGAGCGGCTGCTCTCCTTCCCGCAGCACGTCGATCTCGTGCTCGGCGTCCCCGGCGGGCTGGAAGCGACCGTCGCGAACCTCGCCGACCTCGTCGACGATCTGCCCGACGGCTGCACCTGGTCCGTTGCCGGGATCGGGAAGCAGCAGCTGCCGATGGCGCTCGCGGCGATCGCGATGGGTGGGCACGTGCGCGTGGGCCTTGAAGACAATCTTCATTACAGCCGAGGGCGTCTCGCGCGCAACGAGGAGCTGGTCGCTCGGGTCGCTCGCATCGCCGGCGAGGCGGGCCGGCCGGTCGCCACGCCCGACCAGGCCCGGAAGATTCTCGGGCTCGCGGTACCGGTTGCGAGGGGCACGACTGCATGAGGGCCAATAACGGCGCGGACAATTGTTCACATACGTAGTGCGCCGGACGCTTCAAGCGATTCCGCTGCTGCTTGCGATCTCGGTCATCCTCTACGGCATCCTTTACAACATGCCGGGTGGACCGCTCGCGCCCTACTTGCAGAACCCCCACATCACCGCCGCCGACATCGCGCGGCTGAGGCACAACCTCGGCATGGACCAGCCGGTGCCGGTTCAATACGTCAAGTGGCTCGGCCACGTTTTGACCGGCGACATGGGTTACTCCACCAGCAACTCGGAGCCTGTCTTCCAGGCGCTCGTCGAGCGCTTGGGCGCGACGCTCGAGCTGATGGGCGCTTCGCTCGTGATCTCGATCTCGATCGGCATCGGCGCCGGCATTCTCTCCGCCGTCTACCGTTACTCGGCTCTCGACTACTTCATCACGACCGGCGCGTTCTTCGGCCAGGCGATGCCGGTCTTCTGGTTTGCTCTGATGATGCAGCTTGCGTTCTCGGTGCACGGCATTCCGCTGCCGTTCGGGTATGAAATTCAGCTGCCGTCGGCGGGAATAGCGAGCAGCGATACGTTCGACTTCTCAGACCGGCTCGTTCATCTGATATTACCGGCGACGGTGCTCTCGCTGCTCGGCATCGCCTCGTTCAGCAGGTTCATGCGTTCCTCGCTGCTCGAAGTGCTCGGCACCGATTACATGCGAACGGCCGCCGCCAAGGGACTTTCGTTCAGGACGATTCTGTTCAAACACGGTTTCAAAAATGCGCTCATCCCCGTGGTGACGGTGATCGCGCTTTCGCTTCCCGGGCTCATCGCGGGAGCGATTTTCACCGAGACGATTTTCGCTTGGCCCGGCATGGGGCGGCTCTTTATCACGGCGCTCAATCAGAGCGACCTCGCCCTGCTCATGGGTTACCTGCTGATGGTCGCGTTTCTCGTCGTGTTTTCCAACCTGTTCGCCGACGTCGTCTACGCGTGGCTCGATCCGCGCGTGAAGTACGACTGAGAGGTCCGACGCATCGATGGCCGCACCGACGCTCCCGCTCAGAGCCGACGCCCTCATCGACGAGGAAGTTCATCTTTCCAACGTTACGTTCTGGCGGCGGCTTCGCCGGCACAAACTCGCCGTTGCAGGCGTGATCGCACTGACGCTGATGGTGCTCGCCGCGGCCTTCGCCAAACAGCTCGCGCCGTTCGATCCCAACGCGATCGACAACGTCCATTGGCAGGGCACTCCCTTGCCGCCCTGTTTTCAAGACGCCGCGCAGTGTGCCGGGCACACGCTCGGGACAGACAACGTCGGTCGCGATCTGCTTTCGCGCCTGCTCTTCGGCGCGCGCATTTCGCTGACCGTGGGCCTGTTCGCGGTGATCATGGAGCTTCTGATCGGCACTACGCTAGGAGCAATTGCCGGATATTATGGGGGCTGGATCGACTACGCGCTCATGCGGATCACCGACGTCTTCCTCTCCATCCCGCTGCTCCCGCTCTTGCTCGTGCTCACCGCAATCGTCGCGGCAAGCTCCTCGAAAGCGGCGTTGAGTTTTTGGGTGATTGTCCTCATCATCGGCGCGCTCTCGTGGATGGGGGTCGCGCGATTGGTGCGAGCCTCGTTCTTAAGCTTGCGCGAACGCGAGTTTGCCGAAGCGGCTCGAGCCGTGGGCAACAACGACGGCCGCATCATTTTTCGCCATTTGCTTCCAAACGCGATCGCGCCGATCGTCGTGCAGGGGACCCTGGACGTCGCCGGCGTGATCTTGCTCGAGTCGGGGCTCTCGTTTTTAGGCCTGGGCATCCAGCCGCCGACGGCGTCGTGGGGCAACATGCTTTCCGACGCCCAAGCCAACCTTCAGATCGCGTGGTGGGCGGCGGTGTTTCCGGGCCTGTGCATCCTCATCACGGTGCTCGCCATCAACTACATGGGCGACGGCCTGCGCGACGCCCTCGATCCGAATATGAACTAGCGCGCCCGGCGCCGGTAGAACGTGGGTCCCGGCGGGGGTGGAACCGCTAGCCGTTCGCTTTCGTTGGCGGCGTTGATGCGCAGCAGCTCGAGCGTCAGGCTGCGCTCTCCCATGCGCATCGCCCAGCGGTGGTTCGCGGCGAGCACCGGGCGCAGAACGGGCGTGAGTGCGCGCAACAGCGGCTTCTCCGCTTTGACGTTCCAGACGTACGTGGCGTTGACCATCTCGCCTTTTTGTTCGAACGTCCACTCGCCGCGCCCGACAAAGTCGCCCCGGGCCTCGAGAATCGACCCGTAGGGATAGCGCTCTTCGACGACCGTGAAATCCCAGCGAAGCGTGTAGGGTAACCACCCCTTGGTAAAGAGGCTGACCTCCTCGCCGAGCCCATGCGGGCCGCCCGCCTTGACGACCTTGGCATCGAGGTAGACGGACGGCCACCAGCGCGGCAAGTCCTCGGCCTTCTCGAGCAGATCGGCCACCTCGACGCAGGTGCCTTGCACACGCCAGTGCGTCACGAAATGATAGGAATTATCGGCCATGCGGATGGACGGGCCGTTTGGCGGCAGGGCCAGGCTCCCTTCCCGCCCGTCGCGAACTTGGCGTCGGCTCCGTGCGCAAGTGGCGGAATTGGTAGACGCACTAGCTTGAGGGGCTAGCGGGGGCAACCTCGTGGAGGTTCGAGTCCTCTCTTGCGCAGGTTCGCGATTGAAGTGGTTCCGGGAAACCGAGGCCACTTTTTTCTTGGTGCTCCACAACAGTGGCGACAACGAAGTGTATAGCGCAATCGTATAGGTTGAGCGTTGTCGCTTCGGGCCTCGGGAGGTATGATTCTAGTTAAATGAAGCGTTCGATATTCGGCGTTCTGGCGGTGGCAATCGCGCTTGCCGGATGCGGGGGTGCGAGCATCGCGCCGGTGGGCCCGGCGACCGGCGGGCTCAGCGCCGCGCGAAGCCGGCTGCATGGGACCGAGGTCTCCCATCGCTTCCGCCAAGGCATTTACGTCAGCGTTTTCTTCGACAGCGAGATCTTCGGCTATCCGATCAACAACCGGCGCGACCGCCCGCCGGAGTGCTCGGTGGGCGGCGTGTCCTATCTTGGCGACATCGCCGTCGACGGCAACGGCAATCTCATCGTTCCCGACGGCGGCAGCCGCACCGTCATCATCTTCAAAGGACCGAAGATGTGCGGACCCAAGCTGGGCTCGTTCAGCGATCCCTATGGTGGGCCGGGCGATGCGGCCGGCAACGATGCAGCGAGCGGACCAATCGCCGTGGCAACCGCCGACACGAGCGGTGCGGGAAGCATCGCCGTCTGCACGCTCTCCGGCGGCTGCACGAAGAATCTCACCAACCCCAACATGGGCGGAGTCGCGGGCGTCGCGATGGCAAAAAACGGTGACTGCTGGGGCTCGGCCACCTCCAGCACAGGAACGGCGACGCTTACCTACTTCAAGCGCTGCGCCGGCGCCGGCCAGGCGGCAACGGGCTTTAAGAACACCTACTACGGCGGCCTCGACATCGATATCCACGGCAACCTCGTCAGCATCGATGCTTTCGCACCGGCCCTTTGGATCTATCGGGGCTGTGACCCGGCCTGCACGGTCGTCGGCGGCCCATTCCCGTTGCACGGCGATGCCGTCTTCGGTCATTTGAACGAAAAATCGACGGAGTTCGCCGCGGCCGATTACGCGTGCGGCTGCATAGACGTCTATGGGCGCAACACGAACGGCGTGGTTTACAAATACAGCTTCACCAACGGTCTCGGAGTCAGTGAAAACGTGGAGGGCGTCGCTTACAATCCTCGGTCAAAAGAATAAGGAACGCGCGCCTTCGACTCCGCTCAGGGTGACAAGCGCGCGCCGGAGCTATCGCGAGAACGCCGGCAGCACGGGCTTGAGGATCATGAGCACGAACGCAAGTATCGGAAAACCCAGCGCGATCAGCCCCCAAAAGTTCCAGCGCCCAGAGAGCCGATCGTACTCCCTGAGGTCTCCGGCGTGCGCCTCCGCGGCGAGCTTGCGTTGAGTCAGCCCGAGCGGCATGAAGGCTAAACCCGACAGGATGAACGCGATGAGGCCCCAGAGGAGCCAGCCGGTCGAGAGGATCGGAATGCCACCGACGAGCGCCGTCCCAAGTCCACCCCCCAGCAAGATCAACGCACCCGGAATCGTAAAGATTCTGATCCGCCTTCACGATGCCGTCCATCGTGCTGGCCATGAGCACCGGGTTACGGGTGCGATCGGCGAAGCTTTTCCAAAAGATGCCCACGGTGATGTTGCCCAGGAAGAGCACGACACCCGCGACGTGAACGAGCTTTAGAATGAGGTACATGGACTGATCCGTTCTGGTACGTACCACAAGATGCCGCGGTTTACACGCCGGCGGCCGCTCGCACCCCCTGCGGACCGGCCGTCCGGCCGGTATATGAGGAACTTTTGAGGCCCCTCCTGAAACAGTGCCCTGCCCCCCGGCGTAAACCAGAGCAATAATGGAAGTCGCATCATGTGGTTGACCCGCTTCGCGATTAGCCGACCAGTGATCACCGCCATGGTGTTCATCGCGCTCGCAATTTTCGGTACCATCTCTTTCTACAAGATCGGGCGGAGCGCCAATCCGCCGGGAACCGACTTCCCAATCGTGGTGGTCTACTCGGCGTACCCGGGGGCGTCGCCTCAGGAGATGGAGCGGCTGATCGTCAAGCCGATCGAAGACCAGCTCGACTCCATCGACAACCTCGACCAGCTCAGCGCGACGGCCCAGGAGGGTGTCGCCACCGTCCTCGTGCAGTTCAAGCTCGGGACGAACCTGGACTTGGCGGCGATCAACGTGCAGAGCGCGGTCGATACGGCACGCGTCTACCTGCCGATCGATCTCGATCCGCCCAGCGTCGAGAAGAACGGAGCCTCCCAACCGCTGCTCGACGTCGCGGTCAGCTCGAAGACGCTCACGCAGACACAACTCGCCGATTTCGTCAACAACAAGCTGCAGCCGATCCTCAAGGGTATCCCGAACGTCCAGACGGTCGACGTCTACGGCGCAAGCGACCGCGAGTTCCACGTCGAGCCGATCCCCGAACGCCTCGTCGGCGCCAACGCCACGCTGGCCGACGTTTTCGCGGCGGTGGCGGCCAACAACTCGAACCTCCCCGGCGGCATCTTGCGGCAGCGCACCCAAGAGACGAGCGTCTCGGTCCACGCGGAGATCAACACGGCGCAGGATCTCCTGGGGATCCCGCTGGTCGTTCCGGGCAGCTCGAACAAGAACATGAGGGTGGGCGACGTCGCCTACGCCTTCGACAGCCACGTGGAACCGACTTCCATCTCGCACTACAACGGCCAGCCTCGAATCTACGTCGAGCTCGGACGCAACATCAATGCCGACGAGATCACGTCGACGAAGATCGCGCGAGAGCAGCTCAAGCAAATAGCCACGCAGTTTCCGGAGTTGACGTTCAACGAAATCGACGCGCCGGCCGACTATACGCAGAAATCGCTCAACGGCGTATGGCAGTCGCTGATCGAGGGCATCGTGCTGACGATGCTCGTGATGCTGCTCTTCCTGCACGCGTGGCGGAACGCCATCGTGATCATGGTCGCCATCCCCAGCTCGATTCTCGCGACGTTCATCCTAATGAAGACGTTCGGCTTCCATCTCGACACCATGTCGCTGATGGGGCTCTCGCTGATCATCGGAATCTTGGTCGACGACTCGATCGTCGTTTTGGAGAACATCACCCGTCACCGCGACTTGGGTGAGGACCCCACCGACGCCGCGATCAACGGCCGAAGCGAGATCGGCAGCGCGGCCGTGGCCATCACCATGGTCGACGTCGTAGTCTTTCTTCCGATCGCGTTCTTGCCGGGGATCGTCGGCGCGTACCTGCGCGAATTCGGCGCTGTGATCGTGATCGCGACGCTGTTCTCGCTGCTCGTTTCGTTCACGTTAACGCCGCTGCTCGCGGCGCGCTGGAGCGTGAAAGAGCGGTCGAAGGCGCGGCCGAAGTGGCTCGAGGCGCTAGCCTCTTGGAAAGTCAACCTCGCGCTCGCCGTCGCCGCCGTGCTCGCCTACGTCGTTCCGTTGCCGATCGGCGAGTTTCACCAGATCATCCCGGTGATGATCGCCGCCGTCCTGATCCTGAACTTCTTCGTTCAGCGATACGATCGGATTCTCAACTGGTACCGTGCGACGGCACTGCCCTACGCCCTCCAGCACGGGCTGTTCGTCGTGTTCGTCTGCGCGGTGCTCGTGATCAACTCGCTGACGCTGGCGATGGGCGCCGGCACGACGACCATCGCGGTCAACGTCATCATTCTCGTGCTCGCCGCCGTTTGGCATGCCATCGGATTCTTGCTCCGCCGCAGGATGTCCGAGGCGGGCGTTGCCTACCGGTGGTCGGCTTCCACCAACGGACGGACTCGGAGCGCTGCTACGCTGCGCCGCGTCGCCGACGGCATGATGAACGTCCCGCGGATATTCGTGCGGTGGTTCTACGCGACCGGAAAGGGCGGCCGCCTGACGATCGCAACCTTCGCGCTGCCGATCGTCCTCTCGATCGTGCTGCCGCTGCTCGGGCCCATCGACTTCGACTTCGTTCCCCAGGTGCAGAACGGCGAGATTTCCATGACCGTTACGTATCCGCCGGGCACGCCGCTGCAGATGACCGAGAAGTACGTGAGCGCCCTGGAGGGCGCCATCATGAAAGTGGACGGCATCAAGTCCGTCAGCTCGACCGTCGGCCGCAAGCCGCAAGGATGGGGTTCCGCGATCGGCGACAACTACGCCAACCTCAACGCGCAGACGCTTCCGGAGCGCCGGCACGACACGTACAAGCTGATCGATCAGATTCGTAAACTGAACTACCTGGTGCCGGGCGCCGATTTCCAGGTCGCCGGCGACAGCGGAGGCGGCTCGGGCGCGTCGATTTTCTACTCGCTCTCCGGCCCCGAGGACGCCATCGCGCCGGCCGCCGAGAAGGTGGCGCAGTATCTGCGCAACACGCCGGGAAGCGTGAACGTGCAGACCAGCAACGAAGCCGCGGCGCCGCGTCTCAACGTGAACATCGACGCGCAGAAAGCCGAAGTGCTCGGCATCGCTCCGTCCGAGGCAGCTAACGCGGCACGATTCGCGATCGACGGCGCGGTCGCGACCCGCGTGCGCTCGGAGAACGGGCTCGTTAACGTGCGCGTGCAGTTCCCGCTCTCGGACCGTAAGACCGTCGACCAGCTCCAGGACGTTCGCGTGCGGGCAGAAGACGGGACGCTCGTTCCCCTCGCCGATATCGCGACGCTGCAGTGGACCAAGGCGCCGCTGCAGATCAAGCGCCTCAACCGTCAGCGCGTCGTCGACGTCTACGGCGGCACGCTGCCCGGCTACTCGCTTGGCGCCGTCACCGGTCCGCTCGAGAAGCAGCTGCGCAAACCCGGTTTCCTTCCCGGGGGCGTGCAGCTCACCGCGCAGGGCGACACCCAATTCATGAACGAGACCATGTCCAACATGGGCATCGCTCTGCTCACGTCGTTCATGCTCGTCTACATGCTGATGGTCATTCTCTACGGATCGTTTCTCGAGCCGCTGATCGTGATGTTCTGCGTGCCGCTGGCGGTCATCGGCGCCCTCGTCGCGCTGTCGCTCATGCACCGTGTCGAACCGAACGCCGGACAATCCCTCAACATCATCTCGATGATCGGCATCATCATGCTCTTCGGACTGGTCGCGAAGAACGGGATCCTGCTCGTGGACTATTCGAACACGCTGTGCCGCCGCGGGATGCGCGTTCGCGACGCCGTACTCCAGGCGGCCGGCACGCGGTTCCGGCCGATTTTGATGACGACGTGCGCCATGATCTTCGGCATGCTGCCGTTGTCGCTGGGCTTTGCCGAGGGCGGCGAGTGGCGCCAAGCGATGGGCACGGTCATCATCGGAGGGCTGCTCAGCTCCCTCATCCTGACGCTCTTCCTGGTTCCGATGGTCTACGAGACCTGGATCGGCTTCCTGGAGCGGCGAGCCGACCAGCGTGCGATCGCCGCCGAGATGTCTCGACCGGCCGAAGTCGCGCGCGCATAGGCGGCTAGGCCGTTGAGTCGCCACGCGCTGGTGACGGGCGCGGCGGGCGGTCTGGCGGCCGGAATTGCGCCCGCATTGGCGCGCGACGGCTTCAGCCGCGTTGCGATTACGTATAGGTCCACTCCGCCGGATGCAACCATTGCGGCAATCGTCGCGGCCGGTGCCGCGGGAACGGCCGTTCGGATCGACTTCTTGGAGGAGGCCGCGGCCGTGGAAGCCGCTCTCGACGACGCGGTACGCAGGTTCGGGCCTTTCGATACCCTCGTGCACGCGGTCGGTCCGCTCGTCGTGAAGCGCTTTGCCGGCACGACGCTGGGCGATTACCGCGAAGCGTTCGACGGCAACGTGCGAAGCGCGGTCTTAGCGGCGCGGGCCACGTTGCCGGCGATGCGTGAGGCTCGGTTTGGGCGCATCGTGTTCTTCGGAATGCTCGGCTCGAGCGAGACGCGTCCGTTCCGCAGCTTTTCGCTCTATCAGGCGGCCAAGAGCGCCGTCGTGGCGTTCGCGCGCTGCCTGGCGGTCGAGGAGGCGCGCAATGGCATCACCGTCAACGTCGTCGCGCCGGGAGACATTCGCGAGAAGTCGCTAGATCGCGCGCGCGCGTTCGAGCGCCCCGCGGGCAATCCGCGCGGTCGGCCCGGGAGCTACGAATACGTCGCAGACGCGGTACGATTCCTTGTAGCGCGCGAGCGCGATTTCGTTACCGGTGCGGTGATAGAAGTGACCGGAGGGCTGCAAACCGCCGCGGACACGTGACACAGGACTGAAGTACGTTCGGCTCGTACAGTCGGCCAGACACGATGCGCGACGAGAAGAATGGACATCAAGCTTTTGCGCTGCCCGGCGCGCGAGCGCACTACGGACCCGACAAAGTCGTCGCGGTCGAGCACATCGATCTCCACCTGACGCCTCACCTCGATGACGAGTCGCTCGACGGCGTTTGCGCCACGACGGTGCGCGCGCTCGACGAGCCGGTGTCGCATCTGACGCTCGATGCCGTCGACCTCGAGGTTTCCAGCGTCGATGGTGCCCGCTTTACCTCGCGCGAGGGCGCGCTCGACCTCGAATTCGAACCCGCGATCGCCCCCGGGGAGCAGAGGACGTTCGCCGTAAGCTATCGCGTTTCCAAGCCGCGGCAGGGTCTGTTTTTCATCAAGCCGACCTCGGCGCATCCCGAGAAGGTCGCGCACCTATGGACGCAGAGCCAAGACGAGCACGCGCGATATTGGTTCCCGTGCCTCGACTATCCTCAGGACAAGCAACGAACGTCGACTACGATCGTCGTGCCGAAGGGCACGTTTGCCCTAGGCAACGGCCAACTGGTCGAACGTAAGGAGGAAGACGGCCGGACGATCTTCCGGTACCGGCAGGACGTGCCGCACAGCACGTACCTCATGACGCTGGCGGCCGGACCGTTCGTCGAAGTTGACCAAGGCCGCGCCGGACGCAACGGCGTTCCGGTCTTCTATTACGTGCTTCCGGGGCGCGAGGACGAGGGCGAGCGCGCGTTCGGAAAAACTCCGGCGATGATCGACCACTTCGAGGAGCGCATCGGCACCCCGTATCCCTTCGCCCGGTACTCGCAGATCGCGGTCTCCGATTTCATCTTCGGGGGCATGGAGAACACGTCCGCGACGACGCAGACCGATCGCACGCTGCACGACGCGACCGCACACCTCGACTTCTCGAGCGACCCGTTGGTGTCGCACGAGCTCGCACATCAGTGGTTCGGCGACCTGCTGACGTGCCGCGATTGGTCGCACGCATGGCTCAACGAAGGCTTCGCCACCTTCATGGAAGCGGTTTGGCGCGAACGGGATCTGGGCTACGACGAATATCTCTACGACATCTTCGAGTGCCTTACGGCCTACTTCAAAGAAGATGCGGATCGGTACAGCCGCCCGATCGTATGCAACACATACAGTGCGCCGATCGATATCTTTGACCGCCATCTCTATCAAAAAGGCGCCGCCGTGCTCCACATGCTGCGAGGCGAGCTCGGCGACGCGCGGTTTTGGCGGGCCGTCGCTCGCTACGTGCGTGACAACGCTCAGCGATCGGTAGAAACGATCGACTTCGTGCGCGCCATCGAAGCGGCGACGGGGCGGAACATGCGCGGCTTTTTCGATCAGTGGGTCTTTCGAGCCGGTCATCCCGAACTCGAGATCAGCGTGGCCTGGGATCCGAAGCGGCGCGTCGCGACGCTGGCAATCGATCAAAAGCAAACGATCGACGACCAGCATCCGGTCTATCAGTTCGACGTGGAAGCGGGCTTCGACGACCGGCTGATCCGCACGCGCGTCGAGCGCGCCCACGAGACGATCGCCGTGCCGCTCGATGCCGAACCGAAGCTCGTGCGATTCGACCCCGGGGCGTTTCTCTTGGCGGACGTCACCTATAGTCTCGGCACCGATCGCGCGGCGGCCGCGCTGCGTAACGATCCCAGCGTCGTAGCGCGCATTCGCGCGGGTCGCGAGCTCGCCAAGGACGGCGGGCGCGAGGCCCGAGCGGCAATCGAAGCGGCGTTTGACCACGAGCAGTTCTGGGGCGTCCTCGTGGAGCTCTCGGCCGCGATCGGCGCGACCCGCGCGCCATGGGCGCGCGGCGTCTTGATGCAAGCGCTCTCCCACGCGCACCCCAAGGTCGTCCGCGCGGCGGCGGCAGCACTCGGAAATTTCCGCGATCCGGAGGTGGCAACGGCCCTGATCTCGGCGGCGGAGCAACAGGCGTCGTACTTCGTGCGGGCCGCGGCGCTCAAGGCGCTGGGGAAGACGCGCGACCCTTGCGCGTTCGACGTGCTGGCATCGGCAGCAAGGGAACTTACGTGGAACGGAACGGTCGAGTCCGGCGCAATCCATGGGCTGGCCGAGCTCGCCGATGCGCGCGCCATGCCGCTGATTCTCGATGCCTGCGCCCCCGAGAAAGGCGAAGGCATCCGCCGCGCCGCGGTCGCAGCGCTCGCCCACGCCGGCACGCTCCTGGAGTCCGAGCGCGCGCGCGCGGTCGACGCGCTCGAGCAATACGTCGACGATGAGAGCTTCCTCGTCGTGATCGCGGCGATCGGCGCCGCGGAGTCGCTCGGCGACCTCCGCTTGATCCCGTCGTTGGAACGGCTCGGCGAGCAGGCCGTCGATGGCCGAGTACGACGCGATGCGATCGAAGCCGCGATGCGCATCCGCAAAGGCGCCAAAGTGCCCGCGCAAGTCAGAATGCTCCGCGATGACATCGATGAATTACGTGAAGAGCAGCGTAGGCTTCAGGAGAAGATCGAAGCGCTCGCGCGCGCGTAAGCGGCGCGCGTTCGCGCTCGGCCTGCTGGTTTCGCTGGCGGTGTTTTTTGCGTTGCTCGCGAAGCAGCATTCCGCCTCGAGGACGTTACCCCCGGCCATCGTGGCCTGCGGCCGCTCCTCATGTGCCGGTAAAACGAAAGCACGCTTGGCGGAACGCAGCTTCGCTGCAGTGCAGACCCCGGCCCTTCAATGGAGCGCGGACGAACGAAACCGTTTATGGAAGGGTTTGCACGGCGCGTTCGTTCCGGCAATATCCGGGGCGAGCGGGTGGAGCTTTGCGGTCGTCGATCGTGACGGAAACACGATTTTCGACGAGCGGGCGGATCGCGCGGTGGCGCCGGCGTCGGTCCAGAAGCTCGTCGTGGCGGCGAGCGCGCTCGACGCGCTTGGGGCCGCCTACCGCTTCCATACGATGTTTGCGGCGCGCGAGGGCATCGGCGACGACGGCGTGCTCGAAGGCGATCTCTGGCTCGTCGGATCGGGCGACCCGTCGCTGCAGTCGGCCGATCTGCGCAACGGCATCGGCATGCTCGCCCGGTCGGGCCTGCGGCACGTCGACGGCGGCGTCGTCGTCGACGCCACCGCCCTGACCGGGCCGGAGCTCAACCCGCACTGGGGAGCCGACGACGACGGTCAGGACTACGCGGCTCCGACGAGCGCGATCTCGGTCGACGGCGACACGATCGAATCGCGCGAGGCGATCGGAGGCGTCGAGCAGACCGTGTGGACGCCGATGCGCGGCGTCGTCCGATACGTCGCGTCGCAAGTGAATAGCATGCTGATCGCGCGCGGGATCGGGCCCGCCGCGCGGCCCGGGGCCGGCCCGGCGCCGTTAGACAGCCTCGTCCTCTGGGACCACCGTTCGGCGCCGCTGCAAACGCTCGAGAGCCACATGCTCTTCGTCTCGGATAATCACTACGCGGAACAGCTGCTGCGAACGCTCGGTGAAGAGGCGACCGGGACGCCCGACGATGCGGGCGGTATCGAGGCCGAGCGTCGTTTTCTCGATCGGCGCGGCATACCCACGCCCGGTCTCAAGCTCTTCGACGGGAGCGGCCTTTCCTCGCAGAACCGCATCGCCGCGATCACGCTCGCGCGACTGCTGGCCGCTTGCGAGCCGTCGCTCTACTCGCTGCTGCCGCTCGGAGGCCGCCAGGGAACGCTCGAGGACTACGATTTCACGACGGCCCTCGGTCGCGTCCGCGCGAAGAGCGGTCATCTGGCGGACGTCGCGTCTCTGTCGGGATACGTGACCACGATCCATCATGGCCGCGTAGCATTTGCCTTCCTCATTGACGGCTCGCCGGGCGATCCCGACGCGACGATCGTGCGCGCCGTCGACCGTCTCGCCGTTTTCTAGGAGCAAAGTCGCCGTGCTGGACCAAGCCTTCATCTCCCGACTCCTCGGCCGTGCGCTGCGCCACGGCGGCGAGTTCGCGGACGTCTTTTGCGAACGCCGGCACTCGCTCTCCTATCGGCTACAGGACGGACGCATTCATGACGCGTCCTACGGAGTTACGCTCGGCGTCGGGATTCGCGTCGTCGTGGGCGAGTCGGCCGGCTACGCGTGCTCCGACGATTTGAGCGAGCAGGCGCTGCTGGACGCCGCCGACGCGGCCTCGCTGATCGCGCGAAACGGTCCCGCAGGCGAAGAGCGCGCGGTCGATCTCTGCGCGGAGCGGTTCGCATCGGTCTACGACGGCCAGCTCGGCGGAGCCGTCGATGCAGAGCGATACATTGGAATGTTGGAGAGCGCCGACGTAACCGCCCGCCGTTACGACCCGCACGTCGTTGCGGTCAACGCCCACCTGAACGACGAGCTTCAGGAGGTTTGGATCGCGACGAGCGACGGGCGGCTCGTCGAGGACCGCCGTCCCCTGATTACGTTCGGGGTTCAGGTGGTGGCAACCGATAAGAAGGAGCGCGGCTCAGGCTACGTCGCCGATGGCGGGCGCGTCTCGCTTGCGTTCTTCGATCGCGAGACGCCCGAGGTACTGGCGGCGGAAGCGGCGCGGATCGCAACCGTCAATCTGGCGGCGGTTCCCGCCCCGGCCGGCGAGATGGAGATGATCGTGGGAGCGGGTGGCGGGGGCGTGTTGCTCCACGAGGCCGTCGGGCACGGCCTCGAAAGCGACTTCAACCGGCACGGCACCTCCCTCTACAGCGGTCGCGTCGGCGAACGCGTTGCGAGCGAGCTGGTGACGATCTACGACGATGGCAACTTGCGCGAAGAGCGCGGCAGCCTGAACGTCGACGACGAAGGTGTTCCGGGTCAGCACAAGGTCTTGGTCGAAAACGGCATGCTGCTCGGCTACATGCAGGATCGGCTCAATGCGCGCCTCATGGGCGTCGAATCGACCGGCAGCGGAAGGCGCCAGTCGTTTCGCTTCTCGCCGCAGCCCCGCATGTGCAACACGTACATGCCCAGCGGCGACGCGAGCGTCGACGATATCTTGGCGTCGACCCAACACGGCATCTACGCGAAGTCGTTCGCCGGCGGTCAGGTCGAGATCGCCAAGGGCGACTTCGTCTTCATGATCGGCGAAGGCTATCTCGTCGAGAACGGCAAGATCACCGCACCGGTGCGGAACGCGACGATCATCGGAAATGGGCCCGAAGCCATGATGAAGGTCGTGGCGGTGGGCAACGACGCGCGGTTAGCGCGGCGCCACTACACGTGCGGCAAGGGCGGCCAGTATGTTCCCGTCGGCGTCGGAATGCCTACGGTGAAGATCGCATCCATCACCGTGGGCGGTACGCAACATGAATGAAGGCACGGCGATCGACCTCGCGTGCGAGGCGCTAGCGCTTGCGCGAGCGGCCGGCGCGCAAAGCGCCGAAGCTTCGGTTTCGATCGCGCGGCGGTTTCACGCGGAAGCCCGCGCGAACGTAATCGCCCGGCTCGAGGAGTCGACCGGCAAGAGCCTTTTTCTCAGAGTCTTTCGTGACGGGCGGAAGTCAACGCTCGCCACTTCCGATTTTTCGGCCGACGGTTTGCGCGACGCGGTCGCGCGTACCGTCGTGCACGCCGAGCTCGTCTCCCCCGACGAGTGGACGGGCCTGCCCGACGAGGTCGCTTCCCCGGGCGAACGCCTCGAGCTTCGCGACAATCGCATCGCGGATCGCGAAGGCGCCGCGAAAACCGAGGAGGCCTTGGAGCTCGAGCGACTGATTCGGGCCGCCGACACGCGCGTCGTCAACTCGAGCGGTTCGCACTATACCGACGCCGTCGCCGTCACGGCGATGGCGAATTCGACCGGCTTTGCCGCCGCGTACAGCTGGACGCGAGCCGGCCGATCCACCGGCCCGGTCGCCCTGGACGGCGAGATCAAGCGGATCGGTCAATACGGAACCGCCGCCCGCCGCCTGGACGATCTCGAAGCGCTGGAGTCCGTGGCGGTCACCGCGGTCCGCCGGGCCGTCGACCTGTTCGGCGCACGCAAACCGCCGACGATGCGCGTCCCGGTCATCTTCGAGCGGGACGTCGCCGCGGCGCTGCTCGACGACCTCTTTTCCGCGGTGTCAGGCGCCAACGTCGCCGTCGGCAACTCCTGGTTGAGCGGACGCGTGGGAGCCAAAATCGGCAGCGAGCTCGTGAACGTCATCGACGACGGGCGCTTGCCCGGGGGCCTCGGAACGTCACCTTTCGACGGCGAGGGCGTGGCGACGCGGCGTACGCCCGTCTTCGAGCGCGGCGTCCTGCGGACGTTCCTCTACGACACGTATTACGCGCGGAAGCTGGGCGCCGCAAGCACCGGCAACTCGACCGGCGGGGGGGTCGGCCCGAACAATTTTTACTTGGAACAAGGGTCGATGTCGCTGGCCGAGCTGATTGCGGCGACTCCCCTCGGCGTGCTGGTGATGGATACCATCGGGTTCGCCACCGAGCACGCGTCCGGAACATACAGCCGCGGCGCGCGCGGTTTTTTCATCGAGGGCGGCGAACTTGCCTATCCGATCGATGAGTTTACCGTGGCCGGACAGTATACCGACATGCTCGCAGGCGTCGACGCCGTCGCCAACGACCTGCGCTTCGATAGTTCCGTCGTCTCGCCGTCGTTCCGGATTGCCGAGATGACGGTCAGCGGAAACTAGAGGATCACATGATGCCGCAGCCCGCGATTAGCCTAACCATGGTGTTGCGCATCGACATGCCGAACGAGCCGGGCGCGTTCGGCGTTCTCGCCAACGCGATCGGCGATGCGGGGGGAGCGATCGGCGCTGTCGATATGCATACTGTGGGCCGAGCGCGGATCGTGCGCGACGTCACGATCGGGGCTGCCTCGGACACCGTCGCCAACGACGTGCGCCGCGCCGTCGAGGCGATCGAGGGCGCGCGGATCATATTCTCGTCGGACTCCACGTTCCTCGCCCACATCGGGGGCAAGATTCGCGTCGATTCGAAGATCACGATCAAGAGCCGGCAAGATCTCTCGACGGTCTATACGCCGGGCGTCGCGCGCGTCTCGATGGCGATCGCCGCCGATCCCGCAAAGGCCTTTCAGCTGACTGTGAAACGGAACAGCGTGGCCGTCGTCACCGACGGTACGGCGGTGCTCGGCTTGGGCGACATCGGCCCGCTCGGCGCCCTCCCGGTGATGGAAGGCAAGGCGATGCTCTTCAAGCAGTTCGCCGACATCGACGCGTTCCCGATCTGCCTCGATACGAAGAACGTCGACGAAATCGTCGAGACCGTCGTGCGCATCGCCCCGGTGTTCGGCGGAATCAACTTGGAAGACATCAGCGCGCCCCGCTGCTTCGAAGTCGAAGAGCGCTTGATCAAAGCGCTCGACATCCCGGTGATGCACGACGATCAGCACGGCACCGCGGTCGTGATCCTGGCAGCGTTGGTCAACGCCGCCCGCGTCGTCGGAAAACAGCTGGCCGACCTGCAAGTGGTCGTCTCGGGGAGCGGCGCGGCGGGGACGGCGACGATCAAGATGCTGCTCGGGGCGGGCGTTCGCGACGTCATCCCGGTCGACCGCAGCGGCGCGCTCAATCGCACCGACCGCTACGAGAACCCGCACTGGCGCTGGCTGGCCGAACACTGCAACCGCGAGAACCGGCGTGGGTCGCTTCGCGACGTGCTCGAAGGCGTCGACGTCTTCATCGGGGTCTCGGCTCCGGGCATCTTGCAGCCGGAAGACATCGCACGCATGGCACGCGATCCTATCGTGTTTGCAATGGCGAACCCAAACCCCGAGATCATGCCCGACGTCGCGGCGCCTTTCGCCGCCGTCATCGCGACCGGGCGCTCCGACTTTCCGAATCAGGTCAACAACCTGCTGGCGTTTCCCGGAATCTTCCGGGGCGCTCTCGACGTGCGCGCCAGCCGCATCACCGAAAGGATGAAGCTCGCGGCCGCGTTTGCCATCGCCGGGATCGTCGGCGAAAACGAGGTCAGCGCGGAGTACGTGATCCCGAGCGTCTTCGATACCCGCGTGGTGGATGCCGTCGCCAAGGCGGTCGCGGCCGCCGCCGTCGAGGACGGCGTGGCCCGCCGAGCGGGGGCGATTAGCGAAGGAGAAGATCTCAGCGCAAGCGTCTGAGCGCCCCGGCGAACTCGTCGAATCGCTGAAGCTCGAGCCGGGCGATCCGCGACCGCTCTACGTGCAACTCGCCGATCGTCTCGTGGAGGCGATAGAAAGCAACCGGCTGGCCACGGGCGAGCGGCTGCCCGCCATGCGCGCGCTCGCGCGCAGCCTCGGATGCGCGCTCGTGACCGTTTCGCAGGCCTACGAGCTGCTCGCGGCGCGCGGACGCGTAACCGCGCGGCCGGGGAAAGGCACCTTTGTCACCGCTCCGCCCGACCACGGCGAGCCGTTCGCACGCCGCTGGGAGCCCAACGTCGGGCGCATAGCGCGCGGGGCGCGGCTGGAGGGCGTCATGGAACGCCTCACCGCGGCAACCGCGCCCGGCGCAATCTCGCTCGCGACCGGTCATCCCGCGCCGGAGACGTTCCCGCTGCACGATTTCGCGCGCGCCTTTCACCGCACGTTGCTCGACGACTCGCCGGAGCTCATGCAGTATCGCTCCTCCACCGGCGACGCGGAGCTCTGCGGGCGCCTCGCCGCGCTCCTTCGCGGGCGCGGCTGCGCGGCGGAAGCAGCAGACGTCATCGTCTGTTCGGGCGCTCAGCAGGCCGCGGACATCGTCGCGACCGTGCTGCTCGACGAGCGCAGCGTCGTCGCCAGCGAGAGCCCCACTTATTGGGGAAGCCTCGGCGTTTTCGACGCTCGCGGCGTGACCTACGTAGAGGTCCGCGGCGACGAGGACGGCGTGCGCAGCGACGACGTAGAGCGCGTCTTTTCCGAGTACCGGCCGCGCCTTTTCTACGTAAATCCGATCGCGCAGAATCCGACGGGCGCCGTGTTGCCGGCGCGGCGCGCGAAGCAGATCGTCGCTTTGGCCCGGCGCTACGACGTCGTGGTGCTGGAGGATCAAACGGGCTGGCAGCTCACCTACGACGCCCCCGCCCCGCCGCCGCTGGCCGCCTTCGATACCGACGGTCGCGTGATCGTCATGGAGAGTCTCTCGAAGTCCATCTTTCCCGCGCTGCGGATCGGCTATCTCTACGCGAAGGGCGGAATCGCGGAAGCGCTCGAGGCCGCGAAGGTGCGCGCCGACGTCTTCACCTCGACGCTGACGCAGCGCGCGCTCTGGCGCTTCATGGAGAGTCCCGCCTGCGCGCGACACTTTCGCACAACGCGCTCGTTGTATCGCAAGCGGCGCGACGCGTTCGTGGATTCGCTCTCGAGCGTCGTCGGATGGACCACGGTGCCTTCGCCCGGCGCCGGCGTCAACGTCTGGCTCTCGCTGCCGCCGCGCATCTCCACCACGGCGGCGTTCGATGCGTGCGCGCGCGAGGGCGTGCTCGTGATGCCCGCGGAGCCGTTCTATCCCACGCGCACCGGCCGGCCCGCGCTACGCTTATCCTTCGGGAATCTTACGCCGGAAGACGCGCGGGAAGGCGTCGCGCGTTTCGGCCGCGCGCTCGCAAAACTCGGCGCCCGAATGTCAGGATGACACTGCGGTGTTGCGGCGGGACGCCAACGCCCGCTCTTCGGTGCGGATGCGCCAGGAGAGCAGCGACGCGTTGAGGATCGAGAAGACGATCGCGATCTCGACGGCGCCGAATGCGAGCGGAAGGATGGCTATCTCCGCGCAAACCACCACGTAGTTCGGGTGGCGAAAAATGCGGTAGGGGCCGCGCCGGACGAGCGGCGCGGCAGGGACCGTGATGATTCGGGTCGTCCAGTACGGACCCAGCGTCGCGATCGTCCAGACGCGCAGCGGTTGCAGAACGGCGTAGATGCCGAGCATCCACCAGTTCGCCGGAGCCGATGCCGGGATGAACACGGCCATGCTCACGAGCCACGCCGCGTGCAAGAGCACGAAGAACGGGTACTGCGCGGCGCCCACCTCGACGCCTCCGCTTTCGAGCAGCCGGCGCGTATTACGGGCGGAATAGAGTAACTCCGCCGCGCGCTGCAGCGCGACGAGCGCGAGAACGAGCCAGAGAACGCTCACGCGTTGCCCTTCGACTGCGCTCAGGATGACACGTCAGGGTGACGCGTCATTTTCGAGCAACGTGAACCCCGCCGTGAAACCGGGCCCGAGCGCGCTCACGAGCGCGTGCTTCCAGGGCGTCCGAGTGCGGATGGCGCGGTCCAAGACGAACATCACGGTTGCGGCCGACATGTTCCCGTAATCTCGCAGCACGTCGCGCGCGTCGTGAAGCGCACCCGGTTCCAGCTCGAAGGCCACCTCCAAGGCATCGAGCACCTTGGCCCCACCGGGATGGCAAATGAACGAGTCGATATCGCGCAGCGCCAGTCCGTGATCGCCGAGAAACGCCACGACGACCTCGTGCAGTTTCGACGTCACGAGTTCGGGAATGTCGCGTGAAAAGATCGCCTTGAGCCCTTCGTTGGTGACGTCCCAGCCCATCACGTCGAGCGAATCCGGCCAGGTATACTCACCGCCCGCCACTATTTTTGGACCGTCACCTGCGCAGGAAATTAATGCGGCGGAAGCGCCGTCTCCGAATAGCGCCGTGGCGACGATGTTGCTCTTGGAGAAGTCGTCGCGCCGAAAACAGAGCGCGCAGAGCTCGACGACCAGAAAGAGGACCAGCGCGTCCGGCCGCGACCGCGCGATCGCGGCGGCCCGCGCCAACCCGATCGCGCCGCCCGCGCACCCCAAGCCGAAGATCGGCAGGCGCTGCACGTTACGCCGCAGATTCATGCGCTCCATCAGGAGGGCGTCCAGGCTCGGTGTCGCGATGCCGGTGGTCGAGACGGCGACGACTGCATCGATTTCGTCGGGCCGCCGGCCGGCGCGCTCGAGGACGCTGCGCGTCGCCGCCTCGATCAGATCGAGCGCGGACTCGAGATAAACGCGATTGCGCTCCGGCCACGCGTGGAGTTCCTCGTACCACTCGATCGGAACGCAGGAATAGCGGCGTTCGATGCCTGTGTTGCCGAACATTGGAAGCAGGCGCACGATCTCGCGGGATCGCGGCCCGAGCGCGAGCTCAATTCGCCGCATTACTTCGCTCTGCCCGAGGACGTGAGGAGGCACGGCGGTGCTCACCGCGAGGACGCGCGCGTCTGAAGTCACCGGGGCAACGTTCCGCTCCGTCGGCAGGGTCCCCGCAACCTGCATGGTAATGGCATACCTCCCGTGTCGTTTAGATCGATCGCAACGGCGCTTTTGGCCGCCGTTTTATTGGGTGCGGGGAGTCGGACGACTCCTCTCATCGTCTATTCGGCGCCCGCCGGCTCGCGGCCGACCGGCGCCGACCGTATCCACCCCACCGATGCGGTTCTACCCAACGGTAGAATTGCCGCACCGATTGGGACGAGCCTCTTTGTGGGCACCAATCCGTTGGGCCTGGCGCTTTCGCCGGACGGGCGCTACGCGATCGTTTCCAACGACGGCGCGGCCGGCGAAGGCTCGATGACCGCCGGCTCCGATGCGACGCTCGTCCCGGGGTATTCCCTCTCCGTCGTCGACACCAAGACAATGCGAATCGTCAGCGTTTACCGTGATTCGTCGGCAGCATTTTTCATGGGCGTCGTAGCGGCTCCCGATCCGAACGATCGGTCGCGCGTCATGGTTCTCGCGTCCGACGGCGCCGCCGGGACGGTGCGCACGTTCGATCTCGACTCCGGCGGTCGATTGACGCCCGGCGCCCCGATTGCACTGCCCGCAGACGGCGGCCGCCACGCCTTTCCCGCCGAGATAGCGATCGCGCCCGACGGCCGCACCGCGTACGTTGCCGACAACCTGGGCGACTCGGTCGTCGCGATCGATCTGGCCTCGCGAGCGGTGCTCCGCGCTCTGCCGGTCGGACATTTCCCTCTCTACGTGGCTGCGGGGAATCGCCAGATACTCGCAGCGGGTACCGGGCTCTCGGGTTATGTGTCGCTGAATCCGCCCGTAGCGCAGCCGCAATTCGCACAGCCCGTTTTCGATCCGTCGAAGTCGTCGGCGCTCACCGTCTTTGAAGCGTCAGGCGGTGCGATCGGTGATCCCGCGACCATTCGCATGGATCCGGCACCCGACGGCACGCAGGTCGTCGGCGGGGCCGCGCCCGGTGCGACGGTACTGAGCGGTGACGGACGGTTCGCCTACGTCGCGCTTGCAAACGTGGATCGGATCGCCGTCGTATCGTTGTCGGGTCAGCCGCAGGTCGTGCGCGGGCTCGATCTGCGTCTCTATCCCGGCGCACCGTATGGCGCCGAGCCGAGCGCCGAAGTGCTGAGCCCGAACGGCAAGCGGCTCTACGTCGCTCTCGCCGGTCTCAACGCGGTGGCGGTGCTCGATGCGGTGCGGCCGTCACGATACCGTTACGGCTTGATTCCGACTGCGTGGTATCCGACCGCGCTCGCGCTGTCGCGCGACGGGCGCTATCTCTACGTGGTCAACAGTAAAGGCGTGAATGGATGGGGTCTCCTGCAGCGCATCGATCTCAAACACACGTCGCTGGTGAAGGCGACGCTCGCCACGCTTCGATATAATCGGACTCCCGGCGTCGCGCAATTCAATCCGGTGATTCCGCCCTTACGGTCGAACAAACGCAGCGAGGTGATCGATCACGTCGTTTACGTTTCCGTGGGGGCGCAGGGTTACGATGCGATCTTCGGCGACCTCAAAGACGATGCCGGCAGCCCCCACGGAAACGGCGACGCGACGCTGAGCCTCTACCCCGAAAGCGTGACGCCGAACCTTCATGCCCTCGCCCGGTCGTACGCGCTTGCGGACAATTTTTATGCGTCCGATGCAGACGCCGATATCGCCAAACAGTTCGCGATGGCCTCCGACGCGACGCTCTACCAGCAGCTCGTGGCGGCGGCGGGAGCGGCTCGCTCGCCGATGCACGATCATGGCGACGATCCCGAAGATTACGCGCGAACCGGCTACCTGTTCAATGCGATGGCGCGTGCCGGCTTGACGTTCCGCGATTACGGCGCGCTCCTGCGCCTGTCGGGATACGACGGGGTGCAATATCATCTCGACGTCCCGGCGCTCGCCGCGCTGAGCGGAAACGTCGACTTGGACTACGGCAAGCCGAATCCGAAGACGTCGGCGAAACCGACCGCATCTCCCGACGCCGGCGCGGCGCTCGCTGCGGAGTTCGAACGCGACATGCAGCGGTATGTCGAAGCGGATCGCATGCCGAGCTTCACGTACGTGCGGTTGTCGGCAGAAGCCGGTAGCGCGGGCGCCGCGTCGGCCGACCGCGCGCTCGGCGCGATCGTGGAGTACGTTTCGCACACCCCGCATTGGAGCTCGACCGCGATTTTCATCGTGCCGGAGAGTGCGCAGGGATCGCCCGATCACGTGGACCCGATGCGCAGCTACGCCCTCGTCGTTTCACCCATTGCACGCCGCGGTTTCGTCGGCGACGCGCACCTTAGCGTAGCGAGCGTCGTCAAGACCGAGGAGGAGATTTTTGGATTGCCTCCGCTAGCGTTGAACGATCTCCTCGCGTCGGACCTGGCAGGCTTTTTCACCGACGTCCCTGCGCCGCAACCGTACCAAGCCCGATGACGAAACGAGACGTCGCCTTCGGTCCTCGCTTGGTGGGCACGCCGACCGGGCGGCTGCAGGCCGCGGTCCTCGTGAAACCGTCGCCAAGCATCGAGAACGCCACGCCGCTCGCCGGCGAGCCCGGCAGCGTCTACGGCCGCGCGCTCGAACAGCACGCCATTTTGTGCTCGACGCTGGAATATTTCGGCGTGCAGGCGACGGCGATCGCGCCGCGCGGTCCAGACCCGTACGAGCCGTGCGCCGGCGACGCGGCCGTCGCGTTCGAAGACGGAGCCGTGATGATGCGCCTCGGCGCGCTCTCGCGCCGTGGCGAAGTCGATCGAATGGAAGCGGAGTTTGCGCACATCGACGTTCCGCTCGCGGGCCACATCACCGCTCCGGGCTTCCTCGGAGGCAACGACGTGGTCCTCGCCGGTGAGACGGCCTTCGTCGGCGTCGGCTCCCGCGGAAACGAGCTGGGACGCGGCGGTTTCGCGAAGATCGCAAGCGCCCACGGGTACCGTGTGGTCGAAGTGAAGCTTGCCGACGGCGTTCCCGCGCTGCGTACGGTGGCGAGCGCGGTGGCCTCAGACACCATCGTCCTGGCGGTCGAAAAAGTGGATACCGCCGCCTTCGATGGTTTCCGGATCATCGCCGTTGATGCCGCGGAGGCGCAGGCCGCCGGCGTGCTCGCTTTGGGCGAACGCCACGTGCTGGCCGAGATTCGCTATCGAACCGCGCTCGCGACGATGCGGCGCGCCGGGATTACCGTCGAAGCGATCGATCTCTACGAGTTCACGAAACTCGGCGTCACGCCGTCGATGCTGACTCTCGTCTTGCGGCGCGAGTGAGCCGCGGGACAATGCGAATCGCCGTCCTTTCCGACATCCACGGTAACCTCTTAGCGCTCGACGCCTGTTTGGCGGATCTCGAATCGCAGGGAAGTGCCGACGCCATCGTGGTGGCCGGCGACCTTTGCCTCGACGGGCCAAAACCGAAGAAGGTGCTGCAACGGCTCGAAGAGATCGGAGCCGCGTGCGTGCGCGGCAACACCGATCGCTATCTCTCCGAGGATTCGTCGAAAGAAAAGTTTGCGCCGGGCGAGTCCGCGCGGATCGCTTGGACGCGGCTCGAGATCGGCGAGCGATGGGTCTCGTGGTTAAAGGAGCTGCCCTTTGCGTTACGCATCGGTGAAGACGACAATCAGCTGCTGGTCGTGCACGCGAATCCGAAGACCGACGACGAACATCTCTGGCCGGATGCGGACGACGACCTCTTGCGGCGGCTCGTCGGGGAGGAGACGGCGATGGTGATAGCCTTCGGTCACCTGCACCTTCCCTACGTGCGCATGTGGCGGGGCAAGCTGCTCGCGAACGTGGCGTCGGCGGGATTGCCCAAGGACGGCGACCCCCGCGCCGGTTACGCGATCGTCACCGAACGCAAGGGGGGCTGGCAAATAAAACACCGGCGCGTGGCGTTCGACGTGAAGAAAGCCGCAACCCAGCTGGCCGATTGCGGGATTCCGGATAGTACGGAACTCATTGCCACCCTCCGCCGCCATCGGTACAAACGATTAAAGAATCTGATTCCATAGACTCCGCCGCTCCCGCCGTCGAGGTCGATCGTCTGGTGAAGAAGTACGGTTCGTTCACGGCGGTCGACGGGGTTTCGCTGCGCGTCCGCGCCGGCGAGTTCTTCGGCTTCCTCGGACCCAACGGTGCCGGAAAGACGACGACGATCAATGCGATCGCCGGCCTCGCCCGCTGGAGTGCCGGAACGATCCGCATTTTCGGCCACGACAATCAACTCCAATGGCGGCAGGCACGCAGCTTCATCGGGCTCTCGCCGCAGGAGTTCAACTTCGACCGCTATCTTTCGCTGCGCGACGTGCTCATCTTCGCCGCAGGATACTACGGATTGCACGGCAAGGCCGTTGCCGAGCGCGCCGACATGCTGCTCGATCGTTTCGGGCTGACGTCGCACGCACACCTCGAGTACACGAAGATTTCCGGTGGACAGAAGCGCCGGCTCTCGCTGGCGCGCGCCCTCATCCACGAACCGAGCCTGCTGATCCTCGACGAACCGACCGCGGGCGTCGACGTGGAGCTGCGCCTCGAGCTCTGGGAGTGGCTGCGCGCGCTCAACCGCGATGGCCTCACGATCTTCCTCACGACGCACTATCTCGAGGAGGCCGAAGAACTCTGCCGGCGCATCGCCATCATCCGCGACGGCCGCATCGTTACGGAGAAGCTCACGGAGGAACTCGTCGCCGACGGCGCGTCGCTGCAAGAAGTCTTTTTGGAGCTGATGCGCAATTAACGTATACGGGCTCTGGACGCTGGTCAAGCGCGAAATGATTCGCAGCCTCAAGATCATCAACCAAGTGATCTGGCCTCCGATCATCACGACGCTGCTCTACGTCTTCGTCTTCGGCGTGGGGCTCGGCAGTCGCATCCCGAGCGTGCAAGGCGTTACGTACGCGCAGTTCTTGATTCCCGGCCTGATCATGCTCCAGGTCATCGATTCCTCGTACGGCGAATGCTCGAGCTCGCTCTTTCAGGGTCGCTTCATGAACTCGATCCAGGAGCTGCTCATCGCGCCGATGTCGGCGCTGGAGATCGTCGCGGGATACGTGCTGGGCAGTTTGGCGCGGGCGCTGCTGATCGCCGGCCTGATCACGCTGGTCGGCGTGGTGGTCGTGCACATCGCTCCCCACAACTGGCTGTTGTATTTTTCCGTGATTGCGCTCGTTTCCATCCTGTTTTCGGCGCTCGGCTTGATCTTCGGCCTTATCGCCGACAAGTTCGATCACATCGCGATCCTGACGACCTTCGTCATCACGCCGCTCACCTTCGTCGGCGGGGTCTTCACATCGGCGACGATGTTGCCGCCGGCGCTTCGCAATTTTGAATTCTTTAATCCGATTTTCTACACGATCGATGCGTTTCGTCGCAGCTATACCGGCGAGAGCTACCTCGTGCCTGCATTCTCGATCGCGGTGATCGCGGTGCTCGCGGCGATCGCGGTGGGCCTCGTCTTGCGCATGACCGCGACAGGGTATAAACTCCGTACTTGATGGTCATCTTTACGATACTGCTCGCTCTGGCTCAAGCACCCACGCATTTGACGGTGGAGCCGTGGACCGGATCCGACTTTCAAATAACCTCCGCCGGCGCCGCAAAGTACCGCCTTAAAGTCAGCGGCAAGCCGAACGCCACGGTGCGGCTGCGGGCCGTCGGCGTCGCGCAAGGATGGCTTGCGGCATTCTGCACTCCGAAGCTGTGCTCGCCGCAGCAGATCAACGTCGAGCTGCCCCGCTCGGGTCAGGCGGTTCTTCCAGTTCGAGCTGATTCGCGAAGCCGAGAACGCGCCGAAAGAAAGCGGCGCGACCATCGCGGATAACAACGGCGTATCGATCAAAGTTCCGACCGCCTACCGGCAGTAGCGCTCTTAGAAGAACGGATTGTGCTCCCTTTCGAGCGCGATCGTCGTTGGCGGCCCGTGGCCCGGCATCACGACCGTCTCGCCGGGCAGCGTGAAGAGCTTGCTTCGTACGCCGTTGAGGATGTCGCCATAGGTGCTGGCGTCCCCGTACGCACCTCCGACGCTCGCCGCGAAGAGCGTGTCGCCCGAAAAAAGAGCGCCTTGGAATACGTAGCACGAGGAGCCGTCGGTGTGGCCCGGAGTGTGCAGCATGCGGATCGCCGTCCCATCGCCGAACGGCAGCGTCTCGCCGTCTCGCAGGAGCAGCGCCGCGCTTGCCAGGGGACCGATCGCGCTCACGTCGAGCGCGTGCATGACGATTTTGGCGTCCGGAAAAGCGCGGGCCACATCGGACGTCGCATCGCAGTGATCGGCATGCTTGTGCGTGATCAGGATGTATTGCAGGTGATAGTCGCCCTCACGTAAGACGCGCAGCAGGTTCCCGGGGATGCCGGCCGGATCGACCAGCGCCGCGCGACGCCCGCCCTCGAGGAAGAAGACGTAGCCGTTGCTCGGGTGTGGAAGCTGCGGATGGCGTCGCACGTCGTCGCGCTCGATCGCCGGCGGATGCCACCGTTGCGCGGCGCTGTCGGCGAGCTTGCCGCCATCGAGGCGAAGCACGGTCGCCAGCGCGCGCGCCTGCGCGTCGTCGGCCGCGCCGTCGTCCTTGAGCCATCGCGCGATCGACCCCGAGGGAATGCCCGTCACGTTCGCGACGTGCGCCGCGTCCATGCCGGTGCCGCTGATCGCCTTGCGCAAAATATCGCCGAACGTATCCTCGAGCGGCAATCGATTTTCAGCCATGGAGCGGCCTTCGACGAGCCCCGCCCCGGCGGCTGCAACCGGGATGGGGCGCCGAGCGGTCGAAGCGCCCGGGATGGAACGCGTCATCATCATAGGGTCCGGTCCGGCCGGCCTCACTGCGGCCGTCTATGCCGCACGTGCGAACCTGAACCCGCTCGTGCTGGCGGGGGGCCTGTATGGCGGACAGCTTATGCTGACGACCGACGTCGAGAACTATCCGGGATTCGCCGAGGGCATCCTGGGCCCCGAACTGATGATTCGTTTTCGCGAGCAGGCCGAGCGGTTTGGCGCACGCATCGAAAACGTCGACGTGACGTCCGTGGACTTCACGAAACGGCCGCTCTCCGTCCGCACCGATGATGCGGAGCACATGGCCGAGACGGTGATAGTCGCGACCGGTGCGAGCGCGCGCTGGCTCGACATTCCCGGCGAGGAGCGGCTGCGCGGCCGCGGCGTGTCGAGCTGCGCAACCTGCGACGGCGCTTTCTTTCGCGACAAACACATTACCGTCGCCGGCGGCGGCGACTCGGCGATCGAAGAAGCGCTGTTCCTAACGCGCTTCGGCAGCCGCGTGACCATCGTCCACCGGCGCGATCGCCTGCGCGCCAGCAAGATCATGGCGGACCGGGCGCTCTCGCACCCCAAGATCGACTTCATCTGGAACGCCGTCGTCGAGGAAGTGCTGGGCGAGACGCGCGTCACGGGCCTGCGGCTGCGCGACGTCGTCAACGGCCGCACGTACGACCTCGGAACCGACGCGTTGTTCGTAGCGATCGGCCATACCCCGAACACCGCGGTCTTCACCGGCCAGCTCGACCTGGACGGGCGCGGCTACGTCGAGTCGCCGGACGGCACACGCACGAATGCGGAAGGCGTCTTCGTCGCCGGCGACGTGAACGACCATCGCTACCGCCAGGCGATCACGGCGGCGGGAGCGGGCTGCCGTGCGGCGATGGACGCCGAAAAATATCTCGAAGCGCGCGAGTTTAAAGTAGATTCGCTAGCGCGTCTTTGAGTTCCGAGAACTCGAAGCGATAGCCGAATTCCTGGGTTCGCCGCGGCAGCACCCGCTGGCCGGCCAGGAGCATGCCGGCACCTTCGCCAAGCATCGCTCGCAACGCGAGCGTCGGAACCGGAAGCACCGTCGGCCGATTCAGCGCCGCACCAAGCTGTTTGGTGAAGGCCGCGTTCGTGACCGGATTCGGCGCGCAAGCGTTGAGCGGGCCTTCCGCACC
The DNA here is from genome assembly GCA_963745145.1 of Vulcanimicrobiota bacterium. Classification (GTDB taxonomy): domain Bacteria; phylum Vulcanimicrobiota; class Vulcanimicrobiia; order Vulcanimicrobiales; family Vulcanimicrobiaceae; genus Cybelea. Next base: position 393,449 of record CAVUWE010000001.1, read on the forward strand.
GTCGAGCGCCATCCGATAGATACCGACCAAATCGTTCACGTGCACCCATGAAAGCCACTGACGTCCGTCGCCGATCACGCCGCCCAGGCCGAGACGGAAAGGCGGGAGCATCTTCGCCAGCGCGCCGCCGTCGGTGCCGAGCGCGACACCGGTGCGAACCAGCGTGACGCGCATCCCGACCGCGGGCGCGCGGCGGGCTTCAAGCTCCCAACCCTCGCAAACGCGCGCGAGGAAATCGTTACCCGGCGGGCTCTCCTCGACGAACGTCTCGGTTTCGCTCGTGCCGTAGTAGCCCACCGCCGATGCGCTGACGTAGGCCGCACACTTGCGCTCGCGCTGCGCCAGCGCGTCGAGAAATCGCCTCGGGCCGTCGACGCGGCTCGATTCGATGCGGTGCTTGACTTCCGGCGTCCATCGCTGCGCGATCGGCTCGCCGGCAAGATTGACGACCGCGTCGCAGGAGGCGGCCGTGCTCGCTGCGGCCACGGGGTCGCGCAGCGACGCGCTGAGGACCTCGTCGCCGCCGCTCGCGAGCGCGTCGCTAAGATGCTTTCCGACGAATCCCGAGGCGCCGAGCAGCAAGACCTTCATAAGCGCTAGATTCCTCCGACGTAGCGGCCCGGATTGAGCGTGCGGTTAGGATCGAAGCGTTCCTTGAGCGCGCGCATCTGTTCCACGGCCGGCGGATCCATGCCCCATACGCGCAGATACGCGCGATGCGGATGCTTGCTCGCGACGACTTGCGCGCGCGGCTCCGCCTCGTGCAGCGCGTCGTCGAACGCTTCGATTTTCGCTCCGAACGCGCGGAGATCGAGATCGCTCACCCGCAGCACGACGTCGCCGTTGATCGCGTCGACGATAGCTTCGCTCTGAAGGCCGAAGCGCATCGCGAGTTCTTGCAATCGAGTCTCGCAGTGCTCTGCATCTTGCGCGAAGGGGTAGAGGCGGTACGTCACCGATCGTTCGCCCAAGCACGCGACGTAGGCGTCGACGACGCGTTCGAACGCTTCGCGGGCCCCGGCGTCGAGGATGCGCGTCTCGGGGACGCCCGCGCGACCGAGCGCCGACCGAAGCTCCAGCGTGGCGCGCTCGAGAAACGCATCGCTGCCTTCGAGAAGCGCGAGGATGCGCCCATCGTCACCTGCGTCGCCGTCGATCGCGTGGTGAAAGCCGCGGATCCAGAACGCCGCCGCGGGTGCCATTGGCAGCCCGGCCAGCTGCGCGCAGGCGCGCGTTCGCGTTCGTTCGGGGAGACTGGCGAGGAAGAGACGGGCTTGCGCCGGCTGCGGAATCGTTTTCGAAATTTGCCTGGATCAGGACGCCGAGCGTGCCGAACGACCCGACATATAGCCTGCTCATGTCGTAACCAGCCACGTTCTTGGCGACCATGCCGCCGGCGCGGGCGATGGTGCCGTCGGCGAGGACGATCGTCGAGCCCACAAGGTAGTCGCGGAGCCGGCCGTAGCGGTGTCGGCGTGGGCCGAGCCATCCTGCCGCCAATGTGCCTCCGATCGTCGCGTACTGCGGCTGCGGCGCATCGAGCGGCACGAACTGCCCTTGAGCGGCGAGCAGGGTCGTGACGTCTTGAATCGGCATTCCGGCACGCACCGCGATCGCCAGGTCGGCGGGTTCGTTTGACACGACGCCCGTGAGCGCGGTGGTCAGCAGCGTTAGGTCGATGCGTTCTGGCGGGAAACCCATACCCGCGAGCGTCTCGCCGCCGGCGATCGAGATTTTCTCACCGGAACGGTCGCAGCCCGCGACGATGTCGCTCACCTCGTGGGCGCTCGCCGGGCTTGCGCGATCGCTCGCGGTCTTCACGGCGGCGTGACTTCCGGGCAGCGCATGCCGCTCGGAAAGATCTTCTCCGGATTGAGAATGCGCGATGGATCGAACACGTCGCGCACGCGCGCCATCGTCGCGAGATCGGCGGTCGAGTAGACGCGCGTCATCGCCTCCCGCTTTTCCCAGCCGATTCCATGTTCGCCGCTGATCGTTCCGCCGAGGTCTATTGCGGACTGAAGAATCGCGTTGCCGGTTTCGACGACCGCGGCCACTTGTTTGCGATCGCGCTTGTCGTACATCAGGAGCGGATGAAGATTCCCGTCGCCCGCGTGAAAGACGTTGCCGACCGTGATCCCGTTGGCGCCCGCGGCGGCTTCGACCGCGCGCAGCGCCTGCGGCAGTTTGCTGCGCGGGACGCACACGTCTTGCGTGTAGTAGTTCGGGGCGATGCGTCCCGTCGCGCCCGCCGCGCCCTTGCGCCCGGCCCAGAGGGCGTCGCGCTCGGCCCTATCGCGCGCGCTGCGCCACGAGCGAGCGCCGTGCCGCATTACGATTGAATGGATCGCCGATTCAGCGGCCTCGACGTCTTCTTCGAAGCCGGCATGTTCGACGAGCAGCAGCGCTGCGGCGTCGGTGGGATATCCCGCGTGAAACGCCGCTTCGACCGCCCGTGTAATGACCGCGTCCATCATCTCCAGCGCCGTCGGTAGGATGCCCGCGCCGATGATTGCCGAGACCGCCTCCGATGCCGAGTCGAGGTCATCGAACGCCGCGATCCAGACGCCGACGGATTCGGGAAGCGTCAGTAGCCGGAGCCAAGCCGACGTTACGATGCCCAGCGTTCCTTCGCTGCCGACGAGCGCCGCGGTGAGATCGTAGCCGGCGTCGTCGACGTTCGTCACGAACACGTCGCCGCGAGCGTCGACGACTTCCAGTCCCAGCACGTGGTTAACGGTCGTTCCGTACGATAGGCAGTGCGCGCCGCCGGCGTTGGTTGCGATGTTGCCGCCGATCGTCGAGATGAGCTGCGAGGAAGGGTCGGGGGCATAGAAGAGCCCGCTGGACGCTACCCGGCGCGAAAGATCGAGGTTGATCAGGCCGGGCTGAACGCGCGCGCGGCGGTTGCGCTCGTCGAACTCGAGCAGCTGGTTCATGCGCGCAAACGAGAGAATCACGCCGCCGGCCGTCGGAACCGCCCCGCCGCAGAGGCCCGTGCCGGCGCCCCGCGCGACGATCGGCTCGCCGCAGTCGCGCGCGATCTTCACGATCGCGCTGACGTCGCGCGTGGATTGCGGCAGAACGACCGCCGAAGGCGTTCCGCCGTCGGTGTACGCGTCGAACGAGTAGACCGCGAGATCCTCGGGTCCGGTTTTCACGGCATCGCTTCCAAGTGCCTCGATCAACCGCTCCCGCAGCATCAGCACTCCTTCGCCTTAGTACATCAGATACTTTTTGCGCATGGATTCGAAGTCGGTCACCTGCGGCATCCATTGCGCGAGGATCGCATCGGCCGGTTTTCCCGCGAGCAGCGCTTGGCGCAGCGAGTCGGTCCCCCAGTCGCGAGCGAGCGCCGCGACCTTAGAAACGTCGATTGCGCGCGGGAAGAGGTCGCGAATCGCAACCAGGATCTCGACCGCGGTGCGCACCGCCATGAAGCGTCGCGCGTCGAACACGACCAGCTGGACGCCCGTGAGCTCATGGTCCTTCCAAAAACCAACGTACGGCGTCCACGCCGCGGGATGAAACCACACGCCCGGAAGATTGCGCGCGTTAAGCCGCGCGGCGAGGCGCGCCCCGTCGATGCCGGCCGCGCCGGCGAGGAAGAACGGCATGGTATAGCCGCTGCCGTTGTTGATTCCCGCGTTGTCGATGAGGCCGGTGCCGACGTAGACGATCGTGGTGTGCCAATCAGGGATGTTCGGCGAGGTCGGCACCCATTGCAGTCCCGTGTCGGGCCAGATCATCGACCGCTGCCAGCCGTTCATTCGCACGACGCGCAGCTTGCTGCCGATTCCGAAGCGATCGTTGAAGAGCGTTGCGAGCTCGCCTACCGTCATGCCGTGGCGCATCGGAATGGGGTAGAGACCGATGAAGGACTCGTAGGCAGGCTCGAGGACCGGGCCCTCTACGATCATGCCGCCGATGGGGTTGGGGCGGTCGAGCACCCAGAACTCCTTGCCGTACGTGCGCGCGCTCTGCATCGCGTAGGCCATGGTCGAAACGTACGTGTAAGCGCGCGACCCGACGTCTTGAATGTCGAAGAGCAGAACGTCGACGCCGTCGAGCATCGCCGCGCTGGGGTGTCGCGACGCACCGTAGAGGCTGTAGACGGGAAGCCGGGTCTGCGGGTCGACGTACGATGCGACCGACGCGCCGGCGCCGCGGTCCCCGCGAAAGCCGTGCTCGGGTGCATAGACCGCTTTGATTCGAATCTGCCCCTGACGCAGGGTCGCGTCGACGATCGATTCGAGCCGCGACGTAACGCCGCTCTGATTCGCGATGATGCCCACGGTTCTACCGCCTAAGTCGCGCCAGGCTCGGCGCAAGAAGACCTCGTCGCCGAGTTCGACGCGCGCGGGCGGCAGTGGCTGCGCCTGCGCGCGCGCCGCACTTGCCAGGGCGAGCCCGGCGCTGCCGGTTAGGAAGCGGCGGCGAAGCGTGGCTCGGTCTCCCGCCGCAAAATGCCGGCGTCGTGGGCGCGCGCGAAGAGCGCGCGAACGGCCTCGCGGCCGCTCTCGCCGAGATCGTCGCTGAACTCGTTGACGTAGAGCTCGATGTGCGCGCGCATCACGTCGTCATTCATCTCGACCGCGTGCTCGCGCACGTAGGGCATCACTACGGCTTCGTTCGCGCGAGCAAATGCCAGGCTCCGCCTGATCGCCGAGCCGATAGCCAGGGCCTCGTCGTCCGGGACGTCGTTGCGTACTAGGATCGCGCCGAGCGGGATCGGTAACAGCGTCATGTTCTCCCACCACTCGCCCAGATCGGCGATGGAAATGAGCCCGGCGTCTCGATACGTGAAGCGCGATTCGTGAATGATCAGACCGGCGTCGATTTCGCCGTTCGCGACCGCCGGAACGATCCGGTCGAAACGCATCTGGACCGTCTTCGGCCGGGTGCCGAGCGCGAGCTGCAGCAGCATGAACGCGGTCGTGCGCTCTCCCGGAATCGCGATGCGCTTGCTCGCGAACTCGCTGAAGTGCTCCGGCGATCCCGCGGGGCGTGCCACGAGCAACGGCCCGCAGCTCCGCCCCACCGCGCCGCCGGACGGCAGTATGCGGTAGCGGTCCATTAGGAATGGAATCGCGCCGTAACTGACCTTGGTGAGCTCGAACTCACCGCGCGCCGCGGCGTTGTTAAGCTCGTCGATGTCGGCGAGATGGGCGCGCACCGGCGGCGCGCCGTTGAGGAAGCCGTTCGTGAGCCCCCCGAAGATGTACGTGTCGTTCGGACAGGGGGAATACGCAAGCGTGCGCGTCATCGTTGCAATTCGAAGAAGGCGTCCAGAATTCGCCGCAAGCCCGCTATTCCGGCGGCGAAGTCCCAGCCGCTCGATTCGCGCGCGCCGCAGCGATTAGAGATTCCGCGCAGCTCGATGGCCGGAACGGCGGCGCGCTCGGCCGCGCGCAGGGCCGCGAACCCCTCCATCGACTCGACTTGTGCTCCGCGCTCGCCGGCGAGACGGCGGGCGGTGGCATCGGTCGACGTGACGCGCGAGACCGTGATGCCGCGCAGCGCCGCGAACCCCTTGGCGCGTAACTCTCTCACGAGAGCCGGATCGGAATGCGCTCGGTCGATTACGATCTCGCCTACCGGCAGCGCCAGCGGGGGGCCGCTCTCGAGCGCGAGTTCGATCGTTTCGTCGGCGACCACGACGCCGTCACCGATTGCGGCCGCGCCGTCAAACGCCCCGGCGAGGCCGGCGTTGACGACGAGCCGATACCGCCCGCTTGCGAGTGCCGCGGCAATTGCGCAGGACGCTTCGACGGGACCGATTCCCGTGGCGAGCGCGGTGACGTCGTCGCGCCCTTTCCAAAACGAGAGCTCAGCTTCGACTGCCGCGGTGAGTAGGATCACTGCGCCCCGATGAACTTGTGTGTTTGGAGCGATAGCCGAAAGCGCCGGGGATGCGCCTTCGCGTAGCCGAGCGCGATCGCGACGTTCCCCGGTTTGTTGCCTTCGGGCTGTAACATGATGGTCGGCTTCTCCGCAAAGAGCGCGAGATGTTCCTCGGGCACGCGTTCGTCCACGATCAGCTTGGCTTCATCGGCCCGCTCGGCCATGCGCGGATCGACGCGTTCTTTCGGCGACACGCAGAGCCAGACGTCGTCGGGCAGCTCCGTGAAGATCGTACCGTTCGATTCGACGTGCACGCGGCGACCGTCGCGGCGCAGCGCGTCGATCAGTGCCGGCGTTTCCCCTTGCGCGAGCGGCTCGCCACCCGTGAGCACGACCATCGGGCACTCGGGCGCCGCCTCCCGCGCCATCGCGACCACGTCGTCGACGCTTGCAAAGAACTTCGTCGAGTAATCCGTGTCGCAGAAATCGCAGGCGAGATTGCAGCCGGCCAGGCGCACGAAGACCGCGGGTGTCCCGGTCCACGTCCCCTCGCCTTGAATGCTGTAGAATATCTCCGCTAGTTGCAGCACGCTTTATCCTTCGGCTCCGCTCAGGATGATACCGGTGCGATGTCGGAGCGGCGGAGGACGGCACAGGCGGTCGCGGTCTCCCACAACACGAGCTCGTCGAGACGGAGGAGCGCGCCGTCGAGCCGCTTCCAAATCCACAGCACGATGTTCTCGACGGTCGGATTCTCAATGAGGTCGTTGAGATTCTGATGGTCGAGTGCGGTAAGGACGCGGTCGACGACGATCCGCTCGACCCGCTCGAAATCCTCGATCATGCCGCGCGCGGGGCCGCGCGCACGGAGCGGGCCGCGGAGCGCCACCTCCAACCGGTACGAATGGCCGTGCATGCGCGCGCACTTCCCTGGATGAAACGGCAGCGAGTGCGCGGCCTCGAAGCGGAAACGCTTACGTATCTGCGCTTAAAGTTCTCCCTGGGGGCCCATCGCTTCGAGGCGCCGCTTGAGATCGGCTAGGAAACCGCTCGCTACGTAGCCGTCGACGACGCGATGATCGAGCGAGAGGCACGAGTTCATCATGTGCCGGATCGCGATCGTGTCATCGTCGCGCACGACTAGTTTCTTGACAACGGCCTCCATGGTTACGATGCCGGCCTGACCGCCGGCGATGATCGGCGCCGAGGCCCAGGAGCCGTTGGCCCCGTTGTTGTTGACCGTGAACGTGCCGCCGGCTAGCTCGTCGACCCCGAGCTTCCCTTTGCGCGCCTTTTCGATGAGCTCGCCCCCCGCGATCGCGAGGCCTTTGATTGAGAGTTTGTCGGCGTGCTTGATCACGGGGACGACCAGATTGGACGGCAGGCCGATAGCGACGCCGATGTTCACCTCGCCGTTGACCTGAATGCCGGCCTGGGTCGAATCGCTAGCGGGCGCGTACCTCGAATTCATCAACGGAAACGCCGCCAGCGACTGTACGACCGCGCGGATGAAGAAGGGCAGCAGCGTGAGCTTGTAGCCCGTCTCCCGTTCGAATCGGTCTTTCTCGCGTACGCGCCACTTCCACACATCGGTGACGTCGATCTCGACCATCGACCATGCGTGCGGCGCGGTGTGCTTGCTTTCGACCATGCGTTCGGCGATGATCCGGCGCGCCTGCGTGAGCGGAACGAACGTTCCGGGAATGGGTTGCGAATACGTCGAGGTGCGTGCCGCGCCGGGAGCGCCGGGCGACGAAGCCGTCGGTGGCGGAGCACCGGGCGCCGGAAGACCCGGGCGCGCCGCCGCCAAGATGTCGTCGGCGGTCACGCGGCCGTTCGCGCCGCTGCCTTTGACGGTTCGAATGTCAACGCGATGCTCGCGAGCGAGGCGGCGAACCGCCGGCGAGGCGCCGCGCGCCGCGCTCTCGGCTTCACGCTCGACGGTGCCCGACTGCGCGCCGTTCGGCGACGGCGGCGCCATGACCGGCTCATGTCGCGCGACCTCGGGGGGTGGGGCGGCTGCGGCCGCTGCGACGCCGGCTTCGTCGATCACGGCGATCGGAGTTCCGGTTGCGACCGTCTCCCCTTCCTTGACGAGCAGTTCCCGAATCGTTCCGGTGACCGGCGAGGGCACGCCGGCGTTGACCTTATCGGTCGACACCTCGACGAAGTCTTCGTACTTGTCGACGCTGTCGCCGACGTTTTTCAGCCACTGGGCGACCGTGCCTTCGGTCACGGTCTCGCCGAGCTGCGGCATAATAATCGTTGTCGCCATTAGAATTTAACCATTTCTCGCATCGCCTCGGCCATTTGCGCCGGCGACGACATGAACTCTTCTTCGAGAGGTAATGCGTAGCCCATCGCGGGGACGTCTGGGCCGCAGAGCCGGCGCACCGGAGCATCGAGATGGAACAACGCTTCCTCCGCCACCATCGCGCTGATCTCCGCGCCGATCCCGCCGAATTTGTTGTCCTCGTGAATGATGAGCAGCTTGCGTGTTTTCTCGACGCTGCTTAATATGGCCGTCTTGTCCATAGGACGGATCGAACGCAGGTCGATCAATTCGATCGAAAGGCCGTCCTGCTCTAGCTGCCGCGCCGCTTCGAGCGCCCAGTGCACGTAGAGGCCGTAGGAGACGACCGTGAGCTGCGTGCCTTCCTTGAGCACGTTCGCTTTGCCGAGCGGAATCGTGTAGTGGCCGTTCGGCACCTCGCCCTTGATAAGGCGATACGTCTTCTTGTGCTCCAGGAAGAGTACGGGGTCGGGATCGTCGATCGCCGCGTTGAGCAGCCCTTTGACGTCGGACGGGAACGACGGAGCGACGATCTTCAGGCCCGGTACGTGGTAGAAGAGCGCCTCGATCGAGACCGAGTGCGAAAGCGCGCCGCGAACGCCGCCTCCGTAGGGCGTGCGAATGACCATCGGGCACGTGTATTCCCCGTTCGAGCGGTACCGCGTCTTCGCCGCCTCTCCGACGATTTGGTTGAACGAAGGATAGATGAAGTCGGCGAATTGAATTTCGGCGATTGGGCGCAAGCCTTCCATCGCCATACCGATGGCGATTCCGACGATCGACGCTTCGGCAATCGGCGTATCGATGACGCGCTCCGGGCCGAACTCGTTGATGAAGTCTTTCGTGATGAGGAAGACGTTGCCGCGGGCCCCGACGTCTTCGCCGAGAATCAGCGCCCGCTCGTCGGTCTTCAACGCTTCGTAAAGCGTCGCGCGGACCGCCTCGACGTTGTTCATCACGGTCGACTCGGTAGTGCTCACGACTGCCACGGTTGCCAAGCTCCTTCGTGAATGTGGGTGTAAAGGTCGGCCGGCTTCGGATAGGGCTGCGCCTCGGCCAAGTCGGTCGCCTCGTTCGTTTCGCGCAGCACGTCTTTCCGCATTTCGGCGACGTCTTGCGCGCTCACGATGCCATGGTCGATGAGCACGGCCTCGAACGCGGGCACCGGATCCTGTTTACGCCGCTCCGTGACGGCTTCGCGCGTGCGATACGTCAAGTCGTTATCGTCGGTGGAGTGCGCCAGGTACCGGTAGCACATTCCCTCGACGAGCGTCGGGCCGCCGCCGCCGCGCGCGCGATCCATCGCCTCCTTGACCGCGGCATAGGTCTCGATCGGATCGAAGCCGTTGAAGCGGCGCCCGGGCATACCGTATCCTTCGGCGCGCTTCCATATTTCGGGCTGCGCCATCTGCTTGTCGAGCGGCGTCGAAATGGCCCACTCGTTGTTCTCGACGAGCATGACGTACGGCAACTTGTGGACGGCGGCGAAGTTCATCGACTCGTGCCACTCGCCTTCGCTCGTGGTTCCGTCGCCGCAGGTTGCGAGCACGGCGCGCCCCGTTTCACCGCGGTACTTGAGCGCGTACGCGGCTCCGACCGCATGCGGAAGATGCGCGGCCAAGATCGACGAAAACGACATCAAGCCGGCGGCCTTTGAGGAATAGTGATTCGGGAATTGGCGTCCGCCGTTGTGATCGGGCGCGCGTGCGAAGATCGACAGCATGATCTCGTACGGCGTCAGCCCGATGCCGAGGCAGAGGCCCAGATCACGGTAGTATGGCGCGAGGATATCGCTGCCGCGATTGAAGGCCATCGCCGCTCCGGCTTGCAGCGCCTCGTGCCCCTCGCTGCCTAACGCGAAGGGGACCTTCCCCTGGCGATTGAGTTGGAAGCCGCGATTGTCGAGCTGGCGCTGCAGGAGCATGTTGCGAAAGATCGACCGGAGCTTATCGTCGGAGAGGCCACGACGCTCGAGGGTTCCGGTCTGAATGTCAGTGCTAGCCATCGCTCTCCCCCGTCTTCCTTCCTAGATCCACGGCCGCCAGCTCTCTGCGTAGACGCGCTCGTAGAGGTCGCGCGCCTCCGGATAGGCCATCGCTTCGGCCCGGTCCGTGGCGTCGTTGACTTCTTCGAGAACGGAACGCTTCAATGCTTCCACGCCGCCCGGAGTCAGGATGGACTGCTCGACGAGGAGGCGTTCGAAACGCGGGACCGGGTCGTCGCGGCGACGCGCCTCGACCTCCTCGCGCGAGCGGTAGGTCCGGTCGTCGTCGTCCGTGGTGTGCGAGAGAAAACGATAGCACTTGGCCTCGACCAGCGTTGGGCCGCCGCCCGACCGGGCACGGGCTAGTGCGTCGCCGACGACGGTATAGCATGCGATAGCATCCATGCCGTCGACGACCGCGCCCGGCAGTCCGTAACCCTCGGCTCGCTTGTATACGTCCGGTTGACCCATCTGCTTGGAGAGCGGCGTCGAGATCGCCCACTCGTTGTTCTCGCAGAGAAAGACGATCGGAAGCTTGTGCACCGCCGCGAAGTTGATCGACTCGTGCCACTCGCCCTCGCTCGTGGCGCCGTCGCCGAAGGTCGTCAAAACGGCGCGCCCACGCTCGCCCCGAAGCTGCAGAGCGTAGGCCGCGCCGACGGCGTGCGGAAGCTGCGCCGCGATGACCGAGCTTATCGTGTGCAGGCCCAGGCGCCGGCTCGCGTAGTGATGGGGAAACTGCCGCCCCGCCGAATGGTCGTCGGCGCGCGCGAAGAGCGAGAGCAGCACTTCATACGGAGTGAGGCCGATGCCGAGCGCGAGTCCGAGGTCGCGGTAGTACGGCACCAGGATGTCTTTACCGCGCTCGAATGCCATCGCGGCGCCGGCCTGCACGCCCTCGTGCCCTTCGCTCGCCGATGCGAACGGGATTTTCCCTTGACGGTTCAGTTGGAACCCGCGGTTCTCGAGGGTGCGCTGCATCACCATCGTGCGAAGGATCGCGACGAGCTGTTCGTCGTTCAAACCGTGGCGCTCGAAGGCCGATTGCGCCTTCGCCGCCCCTCGATGCTCGATAGCCACGCAGCGTAGTCGCCCGCCGCTGCCGTCAAATCCTGCGGCCGGAGGTAGCGAAGGCTCGCTCGACCAAAACACGAGGCGATGTTTCTCAGGGCCGTGGCGCTTCTCGTAGCGCTCGTATCGCTGGCCGCGCCGGCAAGTGCCGCCGGCACGCAGGCCGCGGTCTGGAAGTTCGACAACCCGTTTTGCAGGGTCGTCGCGCGCATGGGCCCGTTTTCAAGGGGGAATGGCTACGGGCTCGCGCTCGCCGCCGCGGCAGGCTCCGCGGTCGACGCCCACGTGACTCTCGTCGGCACGACCGACGCATACGACGTTCACGTGAACGGCGCGCTCTCGGGTCCGCCGGATGATCGCGAAACGCTGCCGATGGTCGTCGGCGTTCCAAGCGATGCGAAGGTAGCCTACTATTTCATCGACTCCTATGCGATAGATGGGGCACCGAGCGCGTCGTGCCCCTCATACGTTTCGGGTGCCGGCGACGCGGTCTTCGATGGGGCCGGCGGGGACCCGACGATCGTAGCCCAGCACCTGCAGGCGCTGGGTTCGTTGAAATGCGGTCACGTCTACAACGCCCCTCGGCTGCGAGGTCAGTTGGAGAGCGCTGTGGGCGCGTACGGCGACAAGCCGCTCACCGTCGTTGGTCGAGCGTATCTCGATTCGAACGGCCATAGCGTTCGCGAAGACATCGTGCGCAGCAGCGGCGTCGACGGAATGGACACCTTCTTGCTCGGGGCGCTGCACGAGCACGAGTTTATGCCCGCGCAGTTTCTGTGCACGCCGGTCGTCAGCACGCTCGACGTCGAATTGAAGTACTTCCCGTGAGGCAGCCGGCGGATGAGCTGTCGCGCTACCGGCGTCATCTTCACGCGCACCCGGAGCTTTCGCTGGAAGAGTTCGAGACCGCCGAGTTCGTGGAGCGCGAGCTGCGCGGGTTCGGCCTTCACGATATCCGCACGGGCATCGGGAAGACCGGCGTTCTCGCGGCGCTGCGCGGCGGCAAGCCTGGGCCGGTGACGCTGCTGCGCGCAGACATGGACGCCTTGCCCGTCCAAGAGCTCAACGAAGTCACGTATCGCTCGGTCAACGACGGCGTGATGCACGCGTGCGGCCACGACGGCCACATGGCGATGCTCCTGGCGGCGGCACGCGCGTTGAGCGAGCGGCGGTCCGAGATCCCCGGCACGCTGGTCTTCTGCTTCCAGCCGGGTGAGGAAGGGCATTCCGGAAACAAGCTGATGATTGACGATGGTGCTCTGGAGAACCCGCACGTCGACCGCACCTTCGCGCTGCATCTTTACAGCGGGCTCGAAGCGGGTAAGATCGGCATTCGCGACGGCGCGTTCTTTTCGTCGTCGGATCGATTCGACATCGAGCTCATCGGCATGGGCGGCCACGGCGCGATGCCCGAAAGGGCCGTCGATCCGATCGTCGGCGCCGCGGAGCTCGTGTCGCTGCTGCAGACCATCGCCAGCCGCGAGATCTCGCCCGCGCACCCGGTCGTCGTGACGGTCGGATCGCTGCACGCCGGAACGACGTTCAACGTGATCCCCGAAACCGCGCAGCTCCAAGGGACCGTGCGTGCCTTCGACGACGCGGTGCGCACCGCGTTACCCGAGCGCATGGAGCGTCTCATCGGCGGCCTCTGCAGCGCGATGCGTCTCGAGTACCGATTCGACTACCACTGGGTCTATCCGCCGACCGTTAACGACCCTGCGGCCAACGACGTCGTGCGCGGCATCGCTCGCGGTCTTCTCCCGGCGCAGGACGTCGTCGACCCGCATCCGATCGTGATGTGGTCCGAAGACATGTCCTTCATGCAGGAAGAGCGGCCCGGCGCGTATTTTCTCGTCGGCGCACAGGGGGCGGAGGTCGGACGCGAGCCGCACCATAGCGCGCGTTTCGACATCGACGAGCGCGCGCTGGAGATCGGTTTCAACATGCTCGTCGGCCTGGGTCTGCGGGGCTAGACGTGGCGAGTTCGGACGTCCGCCGCTACGTCATCGTCGGCAATGGGTTTGCCGGAACGACCGCCGCGGAGCAGCTGCGCAAGCACGATCCGGCTTGCGAGATCACGCTCTTCGGCGACGAGCCGTACACGCTCTACAATCGCATCTCGCTGCCGCCGATGCTTCGAAAGCAGATCCCCGAGGCGAAGGTGATGATTCGCAATGTTGCTTGGCACGAGGAGCATCACATCACGCTGCGCCTGAGCACTCGGGTCGAGCGCATCGTTCCCGAGGAGCGTATCGTGGTTGCCGGCGGCACGTCGTATCAGTACGACGCGTTGCTGATCGCGACCGGCGGCCGGCCGAACCCGACGGGCAAGCCGGGTGCAGACGGGGCCGCCAACCTGTTCCCCTTTCAATATCTCGACGACACCCGTGCGATCTCCGAACAGATCGACCGCAGCCGTGCGGCCGTAGCGATCGGCGGTTCGTTCATCGCGTACGAGCTCGCCGAGGCCTTCGCGTCGCGCGGCCTGGAGACGCACTGGGTGATGCGCGGTCCGCGCGGCCTCCACCGCATCATCGACGAGGAGGCCGGTGCGCTGCTGCACGAGGCGGCCGCGGCAGACGGCGTGCACATGCACTACGGGGAAGAAGTCGAGGAGTTCGTGCGCTCTAACGGAGCGATCACGAAGGTGCGAACGAGCGCGGGCGAGATCGCCGCCGAATGCTATGCGTACGGCTTCGGACTGGCGATGAACACCGAGCTCTGCGACGGCTCGGGCATCGCGACGAGCAAGAACGGCATCCTCTGCGACGATCACTTGGAGACCAGCGTGAAGGATATCTACGCGGCCGGCGACGTGGCGGACTTTTTCGATCCGATCCTCGAGATCCGCTACCGTATGGGCACGTGGAACAACGCCGGCGCCCACGGTAAGGTCGTGGCGCTCAACATGATGGGCGGCAGCGAGAAATACCACGACGTGCCGGAGTATTCGTCGCTTCTTTTCAAGGGGCAGACGATCACGCAGTTCGGTCTCGGCACCGACTTGCGCCCGGACCTAGAGATCGCACGTAAGATCGACCGAGAGAAGAAGTGGTACCGCGCGCTCTTCTTTTGGGAGGAGCGTTTGGTCGGGGGTCTGATGCTCGGCAAAGGCAACCGCGCCGGCAAGCGCAAGTACGTGGAAGCGATCAAGTCGAAGCAACGCTTCCCCAAGCCGGAATGGCCCGCGATGCTCGACTGGACCGCCTGAAAGGATCGACATCGGCGCCTTCTAGTTCGAACGCACGGCGAGTTCGATGCAATCGGCGAATGCGTCGACGTCTTGCGGAGTCGTCGCCCAATGCGTCATCCAGCGCACTTCGGGCAGCGACTCGTCGAACACGTAGAAGAAGAACTCTCGCTGGATGGACGCGATCGCGCCGCGGTCGAGCGTTGCGAAGACGGAGTTGCAGCGGACGGGGCGCGTCACGCGAACGCCGCCGATGGCTCGTACCCGGTCGTGCAAGCGCGCCGCCATATTGTTGGCGTGCGCCGCGTAATGCGACCAGCGATCGCAGGTGAGCAGTGCCTCGAACTGGGCGGCGACGTAGCGCATCTTCGAGCCGAGCTGCATGGCCTGCTTCTGGACGAACGGCGCCGCGCCGGCATGGAGCTCCGGATCGAAGAAGCAGATCGCTTCGCCCAGCATGAGGCCGTTCTTCGTGCCGCCGAAACTGAGCGCGTCGACGCCGACGTCCGCGGTGAGACCGCGCAGCGTCGATCCGAGCGCGGCCGCGGCGTTGGCGATGCGCGCGCCGTCGACGTGCACGATCAGACCCCGCTCGTGAGCGAACGAGCAGAGCTCGCGCAGCTCGCCGATCTCATAGACGCCGCCCAGCTCCGTTGCCTGCGAGATCGAGATGGCGCGCGGCTGCGGAAAGTGCACGTCGTTCGGGCGCAGGTACGGCTCGACGTCGGCGGGACGGAGCTTCCCGTCGGGGGCGGAGATCGGAATCACCTTCGATCCGGCAAATCGTTCGAACGCACCGCATTCGTCGGTCTGCAGATGCGCGCTCGCCGGAGCGAGCACCGCTTCCCAGGGGCGCAGCAGCGAGCCGAGCGCGGCGACGTTCGCGCCGGTGCCGTTAAAGGTGATATACACGTCGGTCCGCTCGCCAAAGTGCTCCCGAAAGCGCTCGATCGCGCGCGCGGTCCAGGCGTCGTCGCCGTAACCGACGGCATCGCCGGCGTTGGCGTCGACGATCGCCTGAAGAATCTCGGGCGCCACCGGCGCATTATTGTCGCTGGCAAAGCTGCGACGCGCTGGAGAGTCCATGGGTTTAAGGTTCCGTGAATCTAACGGCCGGCCCCTACCGCGAGCTGGAGCGGCGCTGGAAGGCCGCATCGCGCGCGGGGCGCAACCTGCGCGTGCGCGACGTCGGCGTCGCCGCCGGTTATACGATGCTTTGCGCCGAACTGGGCGACGCGTCGCGGCCGACGGTCGCACTCGCGGCCGGCCTTCACGGCGACGAGCCCGCCGGGCCGTGGGCCCTGATCGAGCTCGTCGAATCCGGCGCGCTGGACGCGCGCTTCGCCTACCGCATCTGGCCGTGCATCAACCCGACGGGTTACGAGGCGGGAACGCGCGCGAACGAGAGCGGGATTGACATCAACCGCACCTTCGGCGGCGGCGGCGGTTCGCTGGAGTCGCGAGCGGTGCTCGACGGCGATCGCGGCCGAACGTTCGTGCTCTCGCTCGATCTGCACGAAAACTGCGACGCGTCCGGATTCTATTGTTACGAGTATGGCGGCGGCGAAATCGGCCGGCGCGTGATCGCCGCGCTGGAAGGAGGTGGATTCCCGATCGACCCCCTTGAGGGGACCTTCGATCTGGCGGGTCCGCTCGACGGCGGGCACTACGTGCGTGAGCGCGGACGCATCGTCGCCGACCACGCTGAGGAAGCCGCCCTCCTCGGCGGTCTGTCGTATTCGCTGGCACTCGCCCACGATGCCGCGCGCTGCGCGTTGACCTTCGAGACGCCGACGGCATCCGAGTGGGAACGGCGGCTCGCAATGCACTGCATGGCCGTCATTTCGGCGATCGGGACGCTGCTTGAGGAGTCCGGTTTCGCGCCGTGTAACTAGCACGACCATGCCCGAACGCGATCGCCTGGAAGTAGACGTCCTCTTCGTCGGTGCCGGCCCGGCCAGCCTTGCGGGTGCCATTCGTCTTGGCCGGCTAGCGATGGCCGCCGGGCGTGCGCTCGAAATCCTAGTCATCGAGAAGGGCAGCGAGATCGGGAATCACGGCCTATCCGGAGCCGTCATGGATCCGCGCGCGCTCGACGAACTGCTTCCGAGCTGGCGCGAAACGGCGCCGGTCGAATCGCCCGTTACCAGCGACCAGCTCTGGTTTCTCACGTCGAAAGGAAAGATCAAGGCGCCGTTTACGCCGCCGCCGCTGAACAATCACGGCAAGTACGTGACTTCGCTGCAGAAGCTCTGCAAGTGGCTCGGTGAGGCCGCCGAAGAAGCGGGCGCGCAAGTCTTCCCCGCGTTTCCGGGTCAGGAACTTCTTTGGTACGAGAACCGGGTCATCGGAGTGCGTACCGGCGACAAAGGGCTCGACCACAACGGCGTGCCGAAATCGAACTACGAGCCGGGCGCGGATATCATGGCGAAGATCGTCGTCCTCGGCGAAGGTCCGCGCGGCACCCTTGCGAAGCAGGCGTGCTCGCGCCTCGGCCTGATGGATGGACGCGAACCGCAAGTCTATGCGGCCGGCGTCAAAGAGCTGTGGCAGCTGCCCGACGATCGCTTCAAGGCGGGCGCGGTGATCCACACGCTGGGCTACCCGCTGCCGCCACAGACGTTTGGCGGCGGATTCATCTACGGCATGGCGGGCAACGTCCTCGACATCGGCATGGTCACCGGCTTGGATTACGCGAACCCGACGACCGACCCACATAACGAGCTGCAGCGGATGAAAGAGCATCCCGCGATCGCGCGCATGCTCGACGGCGGCAAGCTGATTCGCTATGGCGCCAAGGCGATTCCCGAGGGCGGCCTCTTCGCGATGCCGCGGTCGCACTCGGACGGGTTGCTGATCATCGGCGACTCGGCGGGGTTCTTGAACGGCATGCGCCTGAAGGGTATCCACCTCGGCATCAAGTCGGGCATGCTCGCCGCCGAAACGATTTGGGACGCACTGCTGGCAAAGAAGTACGATCGAGCGACCCTCTCGTCGTTCGAACGTCGCTTCAAGGAGTCGTGGGCGTATGCGGAGCTGCGCACCGCACGCAATTTCCACCAAGGCTTTCACAACGGGCTGCTGCCGGGATTGGTCAACGCGGGCCTCTCCACGCTCACGGGCGGTGCCGGCTTTGGCTTCATCGAGAAGCTAAAAGGCGAGCCCGGATACGAGCGGATGGCGAAGATGGGCTGGAATCCCAAGCCGACGCCCCGCGCGAAGATCGACAACGTGCTAACCTTCGACAAGCTGACCGACGTCTACAACAGCGGGGCGATGCACGAAGAGAATCAGCCGAGTCACTTGATCGTTTCCAACACCGACATTTGTCGCGACCGCTGCACGGTCGAGTACGGCAACCCGTGCCAGCACTTCTGCCCTGCAGCCGTCTACGAGCCGCTGTTCGAACCCCAAAACGGAGGGTTTGAAGGTCGCCTGCAGATCAACTTCACCAACTGCGTGCACTGCAAAACGTGCGACATCGCGGATCCGTATCAGATCATCACGTGGGTGCCGCCGCAGGGCGGGGAGGGCCCGGTCTACACCGGGATGTAGATGGGCCGCTTCGATGGCGACGTCATCGTCGTCGGCGCCGGGCTGATCGGCCTCGCGATCGCGTTCGAGCTCGCCGAGCGCGGTGCGAGCGTCCGCGTGTACGACCGAGGCGAGCCGGGACGCGCCGCATCGTGGGCCGGCGCCGGAATGCTGGCTCCGTACACGGAGCACTTGCGCGACGAAGCGATGGTCGCACTGAGCGCGTCTTCGCTCGACGAGTATCCGGAGTTCGTCCAGCGGATTCTTGCGGCGGGCGGAGTGGATGCTCGACTCCGCCTCGACGGCGTTCTGCACGCGGCCTTCGACGATTCCGAACTCGACGCGCTTCGGAACCATGCGCGCTCGCTCGACGCTCGCGGCGTTTCGTGCGAAGTCCTCGATCGTCCGAGCCTCCTTGCGACGGAGCCGTGGCTTGGTCGCGGCGTGGCCGGCGGGCTGCTGGTGCCCGCCGAGGGCCACGTCGACAACCGGCGCTTGGGGCGCGCGCTCGCCGCCGCGTGCGAAGCGCGCGGCGTGCGCATCGAGCGCGACGCATCGGTCGGCGTCGAATGCGATCGACGGCGCGTGCTCGGCGTACGCACCGATCGCGGGTTCGTGGCGGCGCAGGCGATCGTCAACGCGTGCGGCGCTTGGGCCGCGCGGCTCCAGGGCGTGCCGCATCCTTGCGTTCCCCCGGTCGAGCCCGTCAAGGGACAGATGCTCGCCTTGGCCGCGCCGATCGGACTCGTGAAGCGCGCTACCTGGGTTCCACACGCGTACGTCGTTCCGCGCGACGACGGCCGCCTGCTGATCGGTGCAACGGTCGAATCGGCGGGGTTCGACGAGCGGGTAACTGCGGAGGGAATTCACGCGCTGTTGGCCGCCGCGCTGGCCGCGGCGCCGTCGCTCGCCTGCTTCGCGCTTACGGAGAGCTGGGCCGGCCTTCGCCCAGGAACGCCGGACGGCCGCCCCGTTCTCGGGCCGACGCCGACGGAAGGGCTCTTCCTAGCGACCGGCCATTATCGGAACGGGATCTTGCTTGCTCCTGCGACCGCGCGGCTGGTCGCCGACGCCGTCGAGCGTGGCTCGACGACGGGCCTCGAACATTTTCTGATAGCCCGCTTCGGCACGGAAGAAGCGTTGACGAAACGAATCACTAGCGCGTGAAGGCAACGATTAACGGCCGCGAGCACGAGCTTCCCGAAGAGCTGACCGTGGGCGCGCTTCTCGAACTGCTCGGCTCGCCTCGGAGCGGCGTCGCTGTGGCCCGCAACGACAGCATCGTACGCCGGGACGAATACGACGCTCACCGCCTCCGCGACGGCGACCGCCTCGAGATCATCGAAGCGGTTGCGGGAGGCTAGCGGAAAGATGACCTCGGACACGCTGAAAATCGGCAAATACGAGCTCGCGTCGCGCTTGATCGTCGGAACCGGCAAGTATCCGTCGCTGGAGATTATGGGCGCCGCTCACGCGGCCAGCGGTGCCGCGATGGTAACGGTTGCGATTCGGCGCATCAGCCTCGGCAATCCGAACGGGAAAACGCTGCTCGATTATCTCGACCGCGATCGTTGCACGATTCTTCCGAACACGGCAGGTTGTTATTCGGCCAAGGAGGCCGTTCTGACGGCCCAGCTCGCGAGGGAGCTGCTCGGCACGGATCTGGTGAAGCTCGAGGTCATCGGCGACGCGCAGACGCTCTATCCCGATACGCGCGAAACGATCGCCGCCGCCGAGCGGCTTGTTCGAGAGGGATTTACCGTTCTGCCCTACATCGGGGACGATCCGATCGCGTGCCGCCAACTCGAAGAAGCGGGCTGCGCAGCCGTGATGCCGCTGGCCGCTCCGATCGGCAGCGGGCTGGGCGTTTGCAACCCTTACTCGATTCGCATCATCAAAGAGCGGGCGAAGGTGCCGGTGATCGTCGATGCCGGCGTCGGCACCGCTTCGGATGCGGCCATCGCGATGGAACTCGGTGTCGACGCGCTGTTGATGAATACCGGTATCGCGACCGCGCGCGACCCGGTGCTCATGGCCGAGGCCATGAAGCACGCGGTCATCGCCGGAAGGCAAGCCTTCCTCGCCGGTCGCATGGCCAAGCGCCTCTACGCCGATGCGTCGAGCCCAATGGAGAGCCTGATCTCGACGTCTTAGCCGGCGAGACGCCAGCTCCACGCGTTCCAGAACGTCGAACCAAACGGTGCGGGCGCGATGCCGCGCACGTACGTTTGGAATGCGTTGGGAATTCTAACCTGCCATAGCGTGAAGGTTGGGAGATCCCGAACGATCGCGTGCTGTATCGTCGCGTAGTCGGCCTTTCGCCGGCTGCGGTCTACGGTAGCCAAGGCGCTCTTTCCGGCCGCGTCGGCGGTAGGGTCGCACCAGAACGAATAGTTGATTCCTGCGGGCGGCATCTGATCGCATCCAAAGTTCCAAAAGTCGTCGGGATCGCTGCCGAGAACCCACCACGCGTCGTAGGCGAGCTGAAAGCGCCCGCCCGCAAGCACACCGCCTTGGGCGGCCGGCCCGTAAAACATGCCGCTCGGGTATTGCTTGATGGTCGCGCGCACTCCGATCCGGCGCAGGTCCTCTTGCAGGACGGCGGCGACGAGCGCGGAGCCGTTGACGATCTGGGGTGCGATCGCGAGCGTCAGATCCACCGATCTACCGCGGATCAATCGTTTCGCGCCGTCCGGGTCGTAGCGAAGGGAGCGAATCGACGCATCGTACGCCCAGCCGTTGACCGGCTGATCGGCATCGACGATGACCGCGCTGCCGTGCGTCGCACCCTCCAGCAGCGTTTGACGATCGATCGCCATCGCGATCGCCCTGCGAATGCTTGCATCGCGGAGGATGGGATCGCGAAGGTTGAAGCGCAGCACGTGCATATCGTTTACGGGCGTGAGAAGAACGCGAACGCCGGGGACGGAGCGCACTTGCGGCAAGATCTGCGGATCCACGTCGAAATAGGCGTCCGCCTCGCCGGTACGAAGCTGCTCGAGACGAGTGTTGGGGTCCGGGATGATGCGATAAACGAGTCGATCGATTCGCGGTTTACCGCGCCAGTAGAGCGGATTTGCAATCAGCTCGACGCTATCCCCATGGTTCCAGCGAACCACTTGAAAGGGTCCCGAGCCGATCGGCCGCTCGTTGTACGCGGCGCGATTGAGATCGGGCATTTCTTCCAACAGGTGAGCCGGCATGATTGCGCCTACGCCCTGCGGTCCGAAGAAATACTGCACGAACGGCGAGAATCGCCGCCGGAGACGAACGACGACCGTGTGGTCGTCTAGCGCTCGGATCGCCTGCACTTCCGCGTACCCGACACGCGTCGGCACGTTGTTGCGCGGATTGACGATCGCGCGGTATGAGAACAGGACGTCACGGGCGGTAAGCGGGCGCCCGTCCTGCCAGCGAACGTTCGGGCGGACGTGATAGGTGATCGTGCGCTCGTCGCTCGAGATGCCTCCGTTGGCCAGGGTCGGTACGGCAGCGGCAATCTCGGGAATAGTGTCGTTGCGATCGTCGTTCTCGACGAGATACGACATGTAGAGGTGGCTGAAGTTGAGCTCGTCGGCTTCATTGGAGAGCATGGGATTCAGGGTGTCCGGCTCGCCCGCGAGGCCGCTGAAGATGAGCTTCGATCCGGTCGTATGGCGGCCGCCGGCCTGCGAACACGCCGCGCAGCATACCGCGACGAACAGAAGCACCGAGAGCGAACGCTTCATCGTTTTCGTCCGATCGCAAACCAGTGGACGGCGCCGTCGAGCGGCGTGCGCCCGTGTGCCCAGCGCCCCGCAACGTCGTCCACGCCGTGTTCGTCCAGCGACTCGACCTCCAGATGCGATTCCAGGAGCGCGCGCAATCGCTCGAGGTCGAAATAGGTGTGGGCCACGCCGCGCTCGTCGCCGTCGATCGGCGCGTACGTCCAGGCGTCCAGGCGCAGGCCCCGGCCGAAGCGCGCGTCGCGCGTCGATCCGAACGTTGCGTAGAGCAATCCGCCATCGTCGAGGAGCGTGGCGATCGAGGAGAGGTTCGCGTCGATGGTCGATCGACGCCCGTGGAGGAGCCCGTGCGTCGAGATTGCGGCCGAAAACCGATCCGTGATCCCGGCGAGCGGTGCTCGGGATGCGGCGTCGGCGTCGGCGATGGTCACGACGGTGAAGCCCGTTCCTCGAAGCGCGTCTCCGTTGCGTCCGCTTCCGGCGCCGAAGTCGAGAATCCGGCTTTGAGGCTTGGGCTGCAGGCGTTTGATAAGGCGTTCGGCCAATGGATGAGGCCCAGACACCACTCCCCGTTTCTAGAAAGGCCGAAAGAATGCTTGGCGAAGGCGATCGACTCCCCAAGGTAACGGTACTCGATGATGGAGGATCGACCGTTACGACCACGGATCTTCTAGGGGGACCGCTGGTCCTCTACTTCTATCCGAAGGACGACACCCCCGGGTGTACGAGCGAAGCCTCGCAGTTTCGCGACATTTACTCTAAGTTCGAGGAGAAGAACGCACGGATCGTCGGCGTCAGCCGGGATTCGGTAGAATCGCACCAGCGGTTCAAGAAGAAGTATTCGATCCCGTTCACGCTGCTTGCCGATACCGACTCGAAGCTCTATTCAGCGCTCGGCGTCAACGGCCGTTCCACGTTCCTCATCGATGCCGGCGGCGAGATCGTCCGAGTCTGGCCGAAGGTAAACGTTAGCGAGCACGCCGAGGAGGTGCTTGGATCGCTGCCCTGACGCTCCGCGTCGTCGGGTCGAGCTCGGCGATGCCGCGCCCGGGTGGTGCCTGCAGCGCTTATCTGCTCCAAACGAACGATGCCGCCGTGCTGCTCGATATCGGCCCCGGCTCGGTGGGCAAGCTGCAGCTTGCGGCGGACTACGCCCGTCTCGATGCGATCGTCATCTCGCACATGCACGCCGATCACTTCTTCGATCTCGTACCGCTCCGTCAGGCTCTCAAGTACGGGCCGCTCGCGCGCGACGAACGCCTCCCAGTCTACGTTCCGCCCGGCGGGCGAGCGGCACTCGCCGCGCTGCGCGGGGCGGTCGCGCCGAACGCCCCGGCCGACTTCTTCGAGGCAGCCTTCGCAACGCACGAGTATAGCCCGGCGGAGCCGCTATGCATCAAGGATCTCCGCTTGAGTTTCGCTCCGACGCGCCACTATATCGAGGGCTTCGCCGTTCGCGCCGCTCGCGATGGGGCGAGCGTCACCTACTCATCCGATACGGCGCCTTGCGACGCCGTCGTAGAGCTCGCGCGCGATAGCAGTCTCTTTTTGTGCGAAGCGTCCCTCGGTCTTTCCAGCGAAGACGGCGAGCGCGGTCACTCGTCCGCGGAAGAAGCCGGCGAGATGGCGAGCCGCGCGGGCGTCGGGCGGCTCGTGCTGACGCATTACGGCGCGGCATGTTCGGCTGCCGCGCTGGTCGAAGCTGCGAAGCGCCGCTTCGACGGCCCCGTCGAGGCCGCAGACGACGGGGCTCAGTTCTCGGTTTTGGGTTCGCCGCGCGGAAGCGAGAACTGAATCAGCGCGCGAACCGGAGCGAGGCCGCGGCTGATGACGGCATAGGGCGTCACCTCTAGGCCAAGCTCGCGCAGACGCGCGACGGCGGCGAGCAGTTCGCGTCCGTTCGTTACGACGTCCTCGAGCAGCAAGACGTGCTGGCCGGCGGCGTACGGTCCCTCGACATATTCGTTGGCAAACGCGCCGTACTTCTTGGCCTTTTTGCGGACGGCAATCATGGGAATGCCGGACATCTGCGACACCGCGGTTGCGATAACCACGCCGCCGAGTTCGGTTCCGGCGACGAGGTCGGGCTTGAGGTGTGCGATGATCGGGCTGAAGAAACGGGCGATGCGCCGCAGCACGGTCGGGTCGGCGAAGAGGCTGAACTTGTCGATGTAGTAGTCGCTGCGGGCACCCCCCGAGAGAACGTAGTCGCCTTTAGTCAGCGCTCGTTCTACGATGATTTTGCGCAGCCACGCGAGCTCGGGAAGGGCTAGATGCTCCATTGCCACGCATTCCAGGACTCGATTACGGGGTTGGGATCGAACCCCCGAAAGTCTACGCTGATCGGCTCCATTTGGCGGCGCCACCAAAGGAAGATCTCGGGGTTGTCGCGCGCGAGTATGCGCTGCGTTTGGAAGTATGCCGCCGTCCTCTCCGCGCGGCCGTAGTGCGTAAGCGCTGCGGTTTGGGCCGCTTGCATATCGGCGTTGCAAAAGCGGGAGTAGTTGTAGCCGCCCGGCGGGACGTTCTGGCACATGTACTGCGCGCTGTCGTCCGGATCGATGCCGGCATACCAGCCGTTCACGGAAAGATCGAACTTGCCCAGCTGAAGGATGCCGCCCATGCCCGCCGGCGCGAAGAGCACCTCGCCCGGAAAGTACTTGATCTCCACGTCGATGCCCGCTTCCCGCAGCATCGCCTGCAACTCCAAGGCGGCTTGGCGGCGCGTCGCGTTCGAGTTGTTCGTCACGATCACGAGCGACAGGGAGGCCCCGTTCTTGTGCATTATACCGTCCGCACCCAGGGCCCAGCCCGCTTCACGCAGCAGCTGGCGCGCCATCGTCGGATCGTGCGGATAACTGCGGACGGTCGGGTTGAACGCCCACATCCAGTCGGGAATGTCCTCGGTGGCTTGGCTCATCTGGCCGTACGTGAGCGTGTCCACGAGACGTCGCTTGTCGATCGCATAGGCGATCGCGAGACGCACCTTCGGATCTGCCATGGCCGGATGCGACGTATTGATCTGCACGCGTTCGTACCCGTTGACGTTGACGAAGACGAGGTCGACGTCGCTCATCGACTTCAGTGCGGGATACGTTTGCGGCGAGGCCTGAAACATGAAATCGATCGCATGGGTCTTCATCAGGTTGATGGTCGTGTTCTCGTCGGGAACGATGCGGATCTCGATCTTGCTCAGGTGGGGCCTCCCCATGAAGAATCCGTCGTTGCGCAGCAGCGTGATGTGGTCGCCGCGGGACCACTCGCCGAATCGAAACGGACCGTCGCTCACGTTGGGCTCGTTGTCGAACGGTACCTGGTTGAAGTCTGCATATCGCGACAGCACGTGAGCCGGTGCGACGGGCATCGGTTGGTCGCTCATGGCGAAGAACGTATTCACGAACGGTGAAAACTTCTGCGTGAGATGGACGACAACCGTGCGCGCATTAGGGGTGTCGATGCTCTTCACAAAGTCGTAGCCGTGACGCGAAACGATGTTATTGCTCGGATTCATGATCGCTTGCCACGACCACTTGACGTCGGCCGACGTAACCTGCTGACCGTCGGTCCACTTCACGTTCGACCGCAGATGATACGTGATCGTTAGCCCGTCTCGGCTCACGCCGCCGTTTTCGGGGGTTGGAACCGTTCTGGCGAGGATCGGCACCGGATTGCCCTTCGCGTCGGCCGAGAGCAAGGGCTCGAACATCAGATTTGCGATGAAGCCGTCGGTCGTATTGGAGTTGAGCAGCGGATTGAGGCTCTTCACGTCGCCCTGTATCGCCACTCGCAAAACGTTGGGCACCGTCCACGAGTGCCGCACTCCCGCCGGGCCGTTCCCCGCCCGGGTACAAGCGGCCAGCAACAACAGTGCGGTGACGATGATTGGCCCGGCCGCCCCCTTCACACACACCTCAGCGAGCTCGATGTGACCGGCACCGCGAAGTCTTTTTCAGAGAACGCCTACACCGCGGCTTTGGGTGCTACGCGGTTTCCGGGCACCGGATCGTAGCGTTCGTGGCGCCAGGCGTACGTGCCCAATCCTTGGGTTGCGGTGCGCAGCTCGGTGATGTAACGCGAGAGCTCGACGGCCGGCACGTAGGCCTCCACGACGTCTATGCCGACGCGCTGCTCGTCGGGATTCATCCCGAGAATCTGACCGCGCTTGCCGGTGAGCTGCTGGATGACGATCGAACTATAGGCGGTAGGCACGATCACCCGCACGTGCGCGATCGGTTCCAGTACGACCGGGTTGCACTTCGGGAGGGCTTCGCGGACGCCCATGCCCGCCGCGGTCTTGAACGACATTTCGCTCGAATCGACGTCGTGATACTGACCATCGTAGAGCGTCACGTGTAGGTCGGTCACGGGATAGCCGCTGGCGCCGTGCGCGAGCGCTTCGCGCACACCCTTCTCGACGGCCGGAATGAACTGCCGCGGAACGACGCCGCCGACGATCTTGTCGTCGAACGTCACGCCGGCGCCGCGTTCGCGCGGCTCGAAGCGAAGCCACACGTCGCCGAACTGGCCGTGCCCGCCGGTCTGATGCTTGTAGCGGGAATGGATCTCGGTGCCGCCGGTGATCGTTTCTAGATAAGGAATCGTCGGCGCGGCCGTTTCGACTTCCACCTTGTATTTGCGAGCTAGGCGCTCGACAGCGATGGCGACGTGTTGCTCGCCCCTGCCGAGCAGGAGCATTTCGTGCGTCACGTCGGCCCGCTCGAGCCGCAGCGCCGGATCCTCGTCGATGATCCGCGCCAGCATCTGCGAGATCTTCGCTTCATCGATGCGCTCCTTCGGCTTGATCGCAACCGCGAACACCGGCTCTGCGACCGGAACGCGAGGCAGGAGGACCTTGTGCCCGGCGGACGTGAGCGTGTCGCCGGTTGCGACGGCTTCCAGGCGGGCAAACGCCACGATCGCGCCGGGGCCGGCCTCAGGAATAGGCTCTTGTTTCTTTCCCTGGAGACGATAGAGGCCGCCGAGACGCACCTTGTCATCGCGTTTGGCGGTGTTCGCCAGCGTCGCATCGGCCTTGATCGTTCCCGATAGAACGCGCGCGATCGAGAGCTTCCCGCTCTGCGGGTGGATCGAGGTCTTTATGATTCGCGCGACGGCCGGCGCGCTCGGGTCCGGTGCGATGGGACGGCCCTCCGCATCGACGTGCGGCGCCTGTTCGGGCGACGGGAACCACTTTTCGATGGCTCGCACGAGCGCTGCCACACCGGCGCCGGCGGCGCCGGCCGCCACGAGAACAGGGACGACTTGATCGTGAGCGCACTCGTTGCAAAGATCGCGCTCGATCTCGTCGAGCGGAGGCTCCACTCCTTCGAGCAGCTCTTCCATCAGATGGTCGTCGAAGTCGGCCATGGCCTCGAGCAGCTCCACGTGCATGCGGCGGGCCTGTTCCTCGACCGCCGCGGGTAGGGGCTCTTCGTTCTCGGAGACGGTGCCGGCCCCGTGGTCGCCGGCGAAGCGAAACGCCTTCATTTGAGCGAGGTCGACGTAACCTTCGAAGTGCTCCGCGCTGCCCAGCGGCAGCTGCTCGGCGACGACGTGGCGGCCGTACGCGCTCTGGAGGGCGGCAAGGGTCTGCGTAAAATCGGCGCCGGGGCGATCCATCTTGTTGATAACGAAGATGTGCGGCATGTGCGTCGACTCCAGGTGGTCGACGATCGCCTGCGTTTGAACGATGCGCCCGGGATCGGCTTCGACGACCACGACGGCGGCGTCGACGCCCGCGAGAGCCTGCCTCGTATCCTCGAAAAAGTCGACGAAGCCCGGCGTATCGACGATGGTGACGTCGACGTCGTTCGCGGTCGTATGCGCGAAGCCGACGGTCGTCGACTGCAGATGGGCTGCATCTTCGGGCTCGTGATCGGTGACGGTCGTGCCGTCGCCGATCGAGCCGCGTCGTCCGATCGCCCCGGTGTGGGCGAGGATGGCTTCGACCAGCGTCGTTTTCCCCGCGTGGTGCGGTCCGACGAAAGCGACATTCCTTAGGCGCGCAATATCCGCCAATGCCTTTGTCCCCTGTAAAAGCGTGGTTAGCGGCGCTTCGCCGCGGTCTTTTTCTTTTTGACGCTCTTCTTCGCGTACCCGGCCTTGAGTGGCTTCGGCTTGCGCGCGACGCGTGGCGGCGCCTTCTTTCTCGGTGTCTGCTTGGCAGCGGCCTTCTTTGCCGGCGGCTTGGCGGCGACGGCTTTACGCACGGGCGTCTTCTTGGCCGGAGCACGGCTGGTTGACGTCTTGCGGGCTCCGGTATCCAAGCGCTTTGCGGGCGGTTTCTTGCCCTTCGCGGCGGGCGGCCGCTTTTTTTCGGCTGGCGGCTGGGGCTTCGGGGCCTTCTTTTTCGGGGAAGCATCGGGCTTGGCGACGCGCGCGGCCTTCGCCTTGCTTGCCGACGACGAGGAATCGGCACTGCGTCGCGAGGTGCTTGTGGTTGGCGGCGCCGCTGCATCCGGGCGCTTGGACGAGCGCGTCGCATCGCTCGCGCGCTTCTTCGGCCTGGCTTCGCGCGCTGCCCGGGCGCCCTCGCGCCGGGCGCCTTCGGCTTCCTCGGGCAACCCGAGCTCGGCTCGGCTGTACCCCGTAATACTGCTGCCCGGCGCGCGCGGCTGGCGGCCGGCCTGCGCCTGTGCCTGCGCCTCGAGGTGTTCGGGCGTCGCGCGCAGAGCGACCCGCGCCAACCGTCCGCCGACGGGGAAGACGATCTCGTTGATGCGCGCGTCGTCGAGCAGCTTCAGCACGACGTCGAACGCGTTGCCCTGGTCCTTCGGGCTGTGAGCATCCGACCCGATTGCGATTCCCACGCCGCGAGCCTTCGCTTTGCGCGCAAGCCGCGCGTTGGCGTCGAGATATTTCTTTTTTCGGTCGTCGGGATGGTCGCGATAGAGGAACCGCGTGTTGATTTCCACCGCAAGGCCGCGACGATGCGCGACGTCGAGCATCCGGTCTTCGTGTTCCTCGAGCTTCTTTTGGACGGGCCAGCGGCCAAGGGTCGCGGGGACATAGAAGTGACCCACGATCTGCGCCGGCAGCTTTTCGAGATCGTCGACGAGCTTGGCGATGTAAAGCTCCCAAAGCCTTTCCGCCCCGACGATCTCATGCAACCCGCTGAATTCTTCGTTGTCGAACGGCCAGAGCCAGTCGGCCCCCTTTTCCGGGTGCTGGATCGGAACGAAATGCACCGAGCGGATGATTCCGTCGGGGCGCATGGCGTCGATGATATTTTGCGCGTCGGGGCGGGCCCGGGGATCGTTATCGATCTCGGCGCCGATCGAAAAGCGCATTCCGCGGCGGAGGCCATCGGAAACGACGGCGGCGTGGGGGGCGTCGACGCCCGCGGTTTCCGCGGCGCCGAGCAGATCGCCGGCTTGCGCCAGTTTGAGGGCGCGGCGCACCGTGTTGACGGCGCCGGGATCCTCAAAGGTCAAGTAATTGGCATGATCGGCTACCATCAAGAATCGCGGCGACATGCGCCGGCACGCATGATAGAACCAGAGGAAGAGCATCCGGGCTGAATACGCGATCGGTCGCTCCTCGGTGTAGGGGCGGTGTTCCCCTTTGGCGTGGCCGTGTACGTCGGGAATCGCCGCGACCCGAGGATCGCTCATCTGAACGAGAACGCCAACGTTGCCACGGTCCTTAAAGTTGGCGTCTAGCCGCGGTAGCCCTCCATTTCCAGAAGGCGAGCCTTCATCTCAAGACCGTAGAAATAATTGTGCAGATCGCCCGACGAGTCGACGACGCGATGGCACGGAAAGAGCAACGGGAGCGGATTACGGGCCATCACGCGGCCGACGGCGCGGGCGGCTCTCGGGCGACCGATCTGCATCGCGACCCAGGCATAGGAACGCACTTCGCCGGGTGGGATGCGAGCGGCTGCGCGGAGCGCTGCTTGCTCGAATGGAGTGAGATCGCTGATGTCGACGAGCGCGTCGTCGACCGTCCACGTGCTGAAGAAACGATCGAGGGTACGCTCCAGCCAGACCGGCGCGTCACCGCGCACCACTGGACGGTGCATGCGGCGTTCGGCACGCGCCACGACTTGCGCCGAGGGCTCTCCCGTATCGAGGCTCACGTATGCGATGCGGTCCGACTTAAAGCCGACGTAGAGCCGCCCGATCGGCGTCGTCACGGCGGAGAGCACGATCGGCGGATAGAGCTTTCCCTTGAGCGCGGCGATGTGATGAACGACCTTCTTCGCCAAATCGCACGACGGCTCGGGTGGTGGGAGACACGAGAGGCAGAACGCCACCCCTTCGTACTCCTCGTACATCGCTTGGCAGGATGGGCAGGCATGGAGGTGGCTAAGAACGGTCTCCTTGAGCGAGGCTTGGCACTCGCCGCGAAGCTCGTCCCAGAGCGCTTCTACGTCACGACAACGCATGTACGGCGACTCCTTCGGGGGTAAAGCGTCCGATTTGCGGGCCGAGGATCCGGCGGAGGACGCGAACGGCTCGATGGACGTGGGATTTCACCGTGCCGATTGGCTGGTGAAGGATCTCGGCGATTTCGGGATGGCTGCGGCCTTCAATGAATCGCAGAGTTGCCGCTGCGCGGAGGTGCATCGGCAGCTGTAGGAGGGCTCGCTCGACAAGGGCGATTTCCGAGTTCTGCTCGACGATCGTCTCGGGTTGCGGCGGCCCCTCGTTCGATTCCCTCAGAATGGCGTCGGGGTCCGCGAGCGCGTCCAGCGCCACGTTGGAGGGACGCTTGCTCCGCAGGCGGTTGCGCGTGACGTTCAGCGTGATCGTGTAGAGCCACGGCTGGAGCCGGAGGTCGGCGCGCTGTTCCGGGGACATCTTACCGAGCGCGCGGTAGGCACGGACGAAGGCGTCCTGAACGATTTCCTCGGCATCTTCGCGGTTGCCGGTCATCCGCAACGCGAAACCGTAAAGCCGCCGCTGAAAATCGTCGACGATCTGGTCAAATTTCTCCACGCTCGGGCCGGAGTCGGCCCGAGGCTGCGCCGGCGGAGTCCGCCCGGACGTCATGGCTGATGGCACGAAAGCTCCCGTAAGGAGTGGTGCGAGCGCGCTCATACAGTGCCCCCGACCACCACTGCTAGGGCCGTGGTTTCACGCCGGTGCCAAAAACTCCTGAACCGGTCCCCGAGCGACCTAAACTGCGCAGGGGTTTTGGGGGCCGTTCCTAAAGGATCGCCATGCCGCTTTTGGTCGGGCGCCGGCCCGAAATCGATCACACAAACCGCTTCGCCCGCAAGGAGACAAGCGGTTTTTGTTTTGCGCTTGGGAACCTCGTCATTCGAACGGAAGGTGCGATAAATGCAGCAAGCCATCGAGCCCACGGAGATTTCGCTGGACGCGTACACGATGTGCAGTTTCTTGCCGGACATTCATTCGGCACGGGCGCTTCCTCTCGCACTCATCGGGTACCGTCAGAGCGAGGATCCGTGGTTCGTATGGCTGGTTCCTAAAGAGGGAGTGGACCCCGCGGGGCTCACCGAGGATCCCTACTACGCGAAGGTTCTACGCGACCCGCAGGCCTATTTCAAGAAGAAGTTGGCGAAGTACGTGGAGGAGACCGGGTGCGTCAAACGTGGAATCGAGATGTTGATCGACTGCCATCAAAACCATCTGGCCTTCACGCCCCTTACGGAGTTGCGGGAGCAACCGTTCCGCCACCCGTTGCAAGTGGAGCTGGTGGGGGCGTTCTAACCGTCGCTCTCATCGATCGCCGGTAGGTGATCCGTATCGGAACGGACCCGGACGGGCGGCCTTGCGCGAAACGCGCGTCGAGGGCGAGGGTGACGCTCAACGCCAAAAGCGTGGCTCCGTCTAACGCGTAGTAGGCCGTGCCGTCCATTCGCATCGTTCCCGACACCGTTCCGTCGGCGTATCCCGGCAACGTTCCATTCATCGGCCCCTCCGCTTCGAAACGGACCGCGGTGGTCGGTTGGCCGTCGATTTGGCCCGAGGCGCCGGGACGGAGGAATCCGCGCAGCACCGCTTCGCCGCCGAGCGGCGAGCCGGCGGAGAACGGAACGCGGCCGTGCAGCGCGCGCAGGTCGCGCAGGGTGGCTGGATCGAGACGTATCGCAAATGGCTGATTGAGAACGGTCAAGAAATCTGGATCATTGTCGACGCGATCCTCGAAGGTGCCGTCCGGATGGAGGACCTGAACGAAGACTGCCTCGCCTCGGCTCTTTCCATCCGGCCCCACGCGCGTATACCGAGCATGCGCCGAAAATCGAACGACGCTTCCTTCCCGCACGATGGACAGGCGCTCGGTGCCCGCGTACGACACGCGCGACATCGTGGCGCCCGAATCGACGCGGTAGAGATCCTCTCCCGCGGTGTCGTACAGGAGATCGGCAGGGGCCGGTCGCGGCACAAAGACGAGTGCGGCAACGAGGGCGACTGCGAGCTTGATTGTGAACTCCGTTTCTTGCGAGGAAAGCTTTACTCTACAGTATCACTCGCTGCAAGGGCGAGTCTCGGAGTTCTAGCGGCGACGGAGCGCCGCGGGGCGTCGTTTGAGGAAGAAGCGGATGTCGGCCGTACCCTCGCAGACGACGATCGCCTCGGCGTCGGCGAAGCCGCGCCCGTTAACGTCGACGATGAAGTCCCCAGCGGCGAGGCCGGCAAGCGTGCGGTGGACGCTGCGCGAGAATTTGTCGTGCGGAGCGCGCGCACCGATCACCTCACGGACGGCGAATCCCAGGAGATCGCGGATGCGCACCGGCGTCGCAAGCGCGAAGGCGCCCGAGCCGCCGATTGTGACGGCATGGAGGTCGAGCGGAACCTTCACGCGGATCATCGGACGAGCAATTTCTGCCGTATCGAGGAGCTGCCTGCCGCCGGGGATAAATGATGTGGCGAATGTCCTTCGGGAACGTGCCGGCCGACATGCTGGCGGGCGCCGTCGAGAAGCTTCTCGCGAAGATGGAAGAGACCGATCTCGCCGCCTTCTACCAACGCGAGCTTTCGACACTTCCGCCGGACGTCGTCGCGTCGTTCGTGGAAGCGGTCTTCACGGCGTTTCGCGAGCGGGGCGAGTCGTCGGAAGATGCGGCTGAAGGTGCCGGCACTACGCTTGACGCCATTGCCGGGGGCGACCACGACCCGGTCGCCGCGCTCCTGCGGTACGCGCTCGAGAGCCCCGACTTGCTCAGGGAAGCGACGACCCTGTTCGTCGCGCAGCGGCCGGATTCGATTGCAGCGCTTCCCCCCGCCGTTCGCGACGCTCTGGCCGAACGTCTCACGCGCACGACGCGTTGAGCGCCTGATCCTGAACGCTTGATGGAGCGACCGCGCCGCCGTCGGTCCGACGATGAGCCGGGTGGCGGCGGGTTACCGCTCTTTCCGCTCATCCTCGTTGTAATCTTGGCCGGGCTGTTGCTGGGCGGCGTGCTGGCGCATTTCTTTGGCGGCTCCCGCGTTGCGCCGGGCCCCGCGCCGTCTACGGTGGCTGCGGTTTCGCCGCCGCCGATCATCGCGTCGACGCCTTCGGCTGAGTCGTCGCCCTCGGCCACTCCGTCGCCCGTCGCTTCACCATCGCCTTCGCCGGCCACCACGGCGACGCAGCTGCCGACGACATCACCGTCACCATCGATTACGCCGACGACTCACGCCGCACCGACGAAAACGCCGGCCCACAAACCGACTCCGATTCCGACGCCGGCAGCATCGCCGTTACCGGCGCGAAAGCCGGTCACGCTCGCCGCTACGACCCCGCCGATGGCATCCCCCGCGGCTCCGGCCCCGGCGCGTACGCCTCCGCCCAGCGGAAATAGCCGAGCGACGACGATCGTGCGCTCCTACCTCGAAGCACTGCAGCACGGCGAACGCGCAACCGCTGCGTCCTACCTCGCGCGCGGCACTCCGAGCGAAACCTTCATGAACGCGGAGTCACGCATCGAGTCGATCAGTTCTGCGAACGTCGGTCCGCAGCAATACCGAGTAGGGGCCGACGTCCAAACCTCGACCGGCGAGTACTTCATCACGTTTACCGTCGAACAGGGCCCGAGCGGGCTACAGATTATCGATCATTCTTCGATCAAGCCGCAGTAAGGATTAGACTTCGGCTCCTAAGCCGGTCGTGGCGCGGACGTGGAGCTGATCGAACATCGCTTCCGATTCGCGGTCGCGCGCGAGCAGAGTCCCGAGGATGGCGCCGGCCAAGCCGATCGGAATCGAGACGATTCCGGGGTTCTCGAGCGGGAAGAGCGCGCGGCTGCCCATGAGCACGGGGCTGATCGCAATCAGCACGAGCGAAGAGATCAGGCCGCAGAGCATTCCGACGACGGCTCCGGATCGCGAGAAGCGCCGCCAAGAGAGAGCGAGCAGAATTACCGGCACGTTCGCGCTCGCGGCCACTGCAAAGGCGAGCCCCACCAAAAACGCGACGTTGAACCCCCTCAGCGCGATCGAAAGCGCAACCGCGAGCGCGCCCACGATCAGCGCGGCCCCGCGCGCGACGAAGAGATATTCCGTTTCATCGCCGCGGCCATTGCGAACGACGCTGAACCAAATGTCGTGCGCGAACGCCGAAGACGCCGCGAGCGTGAGACCGGCGACCACCGCCAAGATCGTTGCGAACGCGACCGCGGCCACGAAGGCCGTCAAGAGCGAGCCGCCGAGGTTGCCGGCGAGCAGCGGAGCGGCCAGGTTGCTGTCCGGCTTCGGTACCACATAACCGTTGCGTTTGAGCTGCGCGTCGAGATTTGCTTCTTGCTCGGGGTGGTGCGCGATGTAGCCGATCGCCTGACCGGCGTACATGCGGCGTCCGATGTGTTCCTTTCCTACGATCGTCGCGGCGCCGAGGCCCATGAAAGACGTCGCCAGATAGAACGTTCCGATCAGCACCATCGCCCAGGCGACCGACGTTCGAGCTGCCTTCGCCGACGAAACGGTGAAGAACCGCATCAAGATGTGAGGGAGCCCGGCCGTTCCCAGAACGAGAGCGAGCCCCAGGGAGACCAAGTTCCACGCCCCGAGCGCTCCGTGAAAGAGCAATCCCGGCTGCAACAGATTCGTCGTGCCGCCGCCCGCGGCGGGCACGGCGGCGGCCGCCCGCAAGAAGTCGCCGATCGAGAAGTGATAGTGTGCTATCACGAGCAGGGAGAGTGCGAGTGATGTGACGAGCAGGAGGATGGCTTTAATGACCTGCACCCACGTCGTGGCGATCATGCCGCCGAACAGGACGTAGACGAGCATCAGCACGCCGACGACGGCGATCGCGACGACGTCTCCGAATCGCGGCAGCAGCACGTTGACGAGGGCGGCGACGCCCACCATCTGGGCGATCAAGTAGAAGAGCGTGATCGCGATCGTCGAGACGGCTGCAGTCGCACGGACCCCCCGTCCGCGCAGGCGGAACGAGATCAGATCGGCCATCGTGTACTTGCCGGTGTTGCGCAGTGGCTCGGCGACCAAAAAGAGCACCGTCAAGTAAGCGACCAGCCAGCCAACCGAATACATGAAGCCGTCGAAACCATAGAATGCGATCAATCCAGTAATGCCGAGAAACGTCGCCGCGGAAACATAATCGCCGGCGATCGCCCAGCCGTTTTGGAGCCCGCTGATGCGGCGGTGCGCAGCGTAAAAGCCGCGGCTGGTGGCGCTCTGACCCGAGGCCCAGTACGTTACGATCAGCGTGATGCCGACGAAAATGGCGAACATCACGAGCGTCTCCTGGGCTATCATTGCTGCTCGTCGATGATTTCGCGCGATTCTTGCCTGCGGATTTTAGCCGCAGCGAGATCGAAGCTGCGGGCACGACGCAGATAGAGCGCGAGCAGGATCCATGCCATCGCAAATTGCGAGAGGGCGAAGCAGTACGCCAGAGTCAACGGGCCGATCAACGGCCGGCTCATCGCTTCGGGCGCCATGCCGACCGAGATCGGCAACGCTAGATAGTAGGCGACGAAGAAGATCGTCGCCGGGACGACGAAGCGCCGGCGTGACCGGACGAGCGCGCGAAAATCGGGTTCGGAGGCGAGCGCCGCCCAGCGCTCCGGCTTGGCGTGGTGCACTACTCTTCGTCCGGCCAGCCGGCGATCTCGCCGATCGCGGCGCTCTTGAGTACCCGCAGGCCCAGCATCGCGCACTTCATGCGTGTCGGACTGATGCCGATGCCCACGTCTTCGAGGATCACGTCTTTGGAGAGCTTCGCTATATCGGCGAGCTTCATCCCCTTGACCCGCTCGGTGAGCATCGACGCCGACGCCTGGCTGATCGCGCAGCCCCTTCCCGAGAAACGCACATCGCGGACGACGCCGTCGTCGAGCACCAGCTGCATTCGAATCTGATCTCCGCACAGCGGGTTGAGATCTTCGGCTTCGGCGTCAGCGTGCTCGAAACTGCCGAAGTTGCGCGGATTGCGGTAGTGGTCGAGGATGTAATCGCGGTAGAAGTCGTCCATCGAGGGTGCGCTCAAACCCCGAAGACGCGCGCGGCCTTCTCGATGCCCCCGTAGAGCGCATCGACGTCGGCCTCGGTGTTGTAGATATAAAAGGAGGCGCGAGCGGTCGCGGCCCAGCCCATCTTTTCCATCAGCGGCATCGTGCAATGGTGTCCGGCACGGACGCAGATACCTTCCGTATCCAAAATTGAGGCGAGATCGTGCGGGTGGACGTCGGCGAAATTGAACGAGATCACTCCGGAGATCAGCGACGGGTCGCGCGGTCCGTATATCGACAAACCGCGCGGCTCCAGCGCGGAGAGGCGTTCCAGGGCGTAGGTCGTGAGCGTGCGCTCGTGTTCGCGTACCCACTCCATTCCCACGTGCTCGAGATACTCGACGGCGACCCCGAAGGCGATGGCGTCGGCGATGTTGCTCGTGCCGGCCTCGAATCTGCGCGGCGGCTCGCTAAACGTGGTGCGAGTGTACTCGACCTTGCGGATCATATCGCCGCCGGAGAAGAATGGGGGCATCGCTTCCAACAGAGCGCGCTTGCCGTACAGGGCTCCGATCCCGGTAGGAGCCAGCATCTTGTGGCCGCTGAAGGAGTAGAAATCGGCGTCGAGCACCTTCACGTCGAGCGGTAAGTGCGGCGCTCCTTGCGCCCCATCGACCACGACGACGGCGCCGGCCGCGTGCGCGCGGGGAACGATCTTATCGAGCGGCGCGATCGTCCCGAGCGTATTGCTGACGTGGGCGATCGCGACCAGCTTGCACCCGTCGAGCAGCTCGTCCAGATCGTCGAGGACGTAAAGACCGCGGCCGTCGACGGGCAGGAACCGCAGCCGCGCCCCGGTGCGCTCCGCCAACAGCTGCCACGGCACCAGATCCGAGTGGTGCTCGAGCTCGCCGATGAGAATCGCGTCACCGGCGCGCAGATTCGCGTTACCCCAGGAGTATGCGACGAGGTTGATCGCCTCCGTGGTGTTGCGAACCCAGATCACTTCGGAAACGTCCGCACCGATGAACCGCGCCACTTTGACCCGCGCCTGCTCGTATTCGTGCGTGGCGCGCTCGGCTATCTCGTAGACGCCGCGGTGAATGTTCGCGTTGTATTGCTCGTAGTAGTCGACGAGCGACTGAATCACGACGCGCGGTTTCTGGGACGTTGCTGCCGAGTCGAGATAGACCAAACGCTTGCCGCGCGACGTCGGGCGCGCCAGAATCGGAAAGTCGGCGATGATGCGGTCAGCCCTTCGACTCCGCTCAGGACCGGCCTCAGGGCCGGCCAGAGTGGCGGCCTTTACCAGTTGCATTACGCGAGCTTTGCCTCCAAGGCGGCGCGGATTTCTTCGCGGAGGCTTACCGAAGGAAACTGTTCGATCGCGGGCTCGAAGAATCCGAGCGCGATCATTTGTTCGGCAGCCATGCTCTCGATGCCGCGGCTCTCCATGTAGAAGAGCTGCTCGGGGTCGATCGCGCCGACGGTCGCGCCATGATAGGCTTTGACGTCGTTGGCGCCGATCTCGAGCGCCGGCACCGAATCGACGTGAGCGGTCGTCGAAAGCAATAGGGCATCGTCGCGCAGGCGCGCATCGCTTCCCTGCGCGTGCGGAGCGATGCGGATGTTGCCGAGGAATCGAGCCTGACCACGCTCCCGCGCCGCCGACTTGACGAGCGTCTCCGAGGACGCGTCACCGGCACGATGGTCGACCGTGCTGATCATATCGACGTGCTGCGAACCGCGCGGGAAGAAGAGGGCGGTGATGCGAGCCTGTACGCCCGGCGCGTCGATCGAAACCGAGATGTCTCCGGCCGCGAGCTCGGCCCCGAGCTCGGCCACGGTCCAAGCGATGTGCGCGTCGCGGCCGGGGCGAGCGGCG
The DNA here is from genome assembly GCA_963745145.1 of Vulcanimicrobiota bacterium. Classification (GTDB taxonomy): domain Bacteria; phylum Vulcanimicrobiota; class Vulcanimicrobiia; order Vulcanimicrobiales; family Vulcanimicrobiaceae; genus Cybelea. The sequence goes on from CAVUWE010000001.1 coordinate 431,340, forward strand.
CGATGGGTCACGATCCGGGCTTCGTCACTCGTCTGCTGCAAACTCGCGAACGTGACGTCGGCATGTTCCTCCGTGACGATCTCGGCGGCTCCGCAAATAAAAGCGCCACGATCCGCGGTGAGCCGCTCGATGATGGTGGCGCGCGCCCCGCGCTCGGCCAGCACTACGCTCCAAGGGAAGACCGCGGCGCCGGCGGGGGCGTGGTGACGAATCACGATCGGCTCGGCGCACGCGTGATCGGCGCGAACGTGGACGAAAATGCCTTGTCCGGCGAAGGCCATCGCGAGGGCGCCGAACTTCGTCGTTGCTATATTCGTCGTGCCGAAGGCTCGAGCCAAGAGTTCCGGATACTCGCGTGCTGCGGTCGCCAGGTCGCAGGAGAGGACCGCCGGATCGGCGTTCTCGACGCTCGAGATTGTAATGCCGGCGTCGATCGAGACGGCGTCGGGGAGAATCGACTCGAAGTCGACTCGCCAGAAACGTCCCGGTTTCTCGCGACCGCTGTGGAGCGAGAAGAAACGGTCCAGCAAGCGCGTCCGCGCGTCAAGCGCGAGCGGTGCGTCGCCGAGCGGCTCGAGCCGTTCGTACAATCCGCGCGTGGATGAGACTTCAGGCGCTTGCGCGTTAGGCAACGGCTCCAGACTCCTCGCGAATCTTATCGTATCCCTCGCGCTCGACGAGGTGCGCCAGGTCGTGGCCGCCGGTTTTCACAATGCGCCCGTCTATCATCACGTGCACGACGTCGGGCGTGACGTACTGCAGGATGCGCGGATAGTGCGTAATGATGAGGAAGCCGGTGTCGCGCCCCTCACTGCCGGCGCGGAGGGCCGCGATCGAGTCGCCGACGTCCTTGAGCGCGTCGATATCGAGCCCGGAGTCGGTCTCGTCGAGGATCGCGTACTTGGGCGCCAGCACGGCGAGCTGCAGCATCTCAAGCCGCTTTTTCTCGCCGCCCGAAAAACCGTCGTTCAGATAGCGACCCATGAACGAGGGGTCGATCCCGAGCTGTTCCATCTTCTCGAGCAGCAGCGCACGGAACTTCGAGGGAGGAAGATCGCCCGGCCGTTCGGCTTGGCGCGCCGCGTGGAGGAAGTTGGCCACCTTCACCCCGGGGATCGCCGCCGGATATTGAAAGGATAGAAACAGGCCGGCCCGAGCGCGCTTGTCCGGGCTCAGCGCGAGGATGTCCTCGCCGTCGAGCTCGACGGTTCCACTCACTTCGTATTGCGGATGGCCGGTCAGCGAGAAGGCGAGCGTCGATTTGCCGCTGCCATTCGGGCCCATGAGTGCGTGAACGCGCCCCGGCTCGACGGTTAGGTTGATTCCTTTGAGAATTTCGTGGCCGGCGACTCGGCACCGGAGGTCGTTAATTACGAGGCCTTGGTCGGGCATGCGACTTATGGTAGCCGAGGCTCTCTTAGAAAGTCAAGGAAAAACTTTACTATCTGACCTGCGCCATGCTAGGATAGCGCCCAGGATGCACGCAGACCGCTTCTTTCAGACGACCCGCGGGAAGATCGTCAGCGAGCTGCGCCGCCGTGGCCCCGCCTCGGCGACCGATTTGGCGCGGTCGTTCGGCCTATCGCCCAACGCCGTGCGCCAGCAGCTGATAGTGCTCGAGCGCGACGGGCTCGTCGCCGAGACGTCGGTCCGACGCGGCCCGACCAAGCCGACGTACGAGTTTTCTCTGACGCCCGACGCCGACAAACTCTTCCCGCAAGCTTACGACAAGATGCTCACGGCGGTGCTCCGCGAGCTTCGAAGCCAGTTTGGCGCCGACGGCGTCGAGAAGGTCTTCGACGGTCTCTCACGTCGTGCCGTCGAGCGCGCACGCCTGGTGGTGACGGCAGACGAGCCGGAGGCAAAGGTCGCGCAGCTCACCGAGATGCTGCGGAAGAGCGGCGTGGTGGCGGAGTACAGCTTGATCGACGGCGGTTTCGCCCTGCACGAACATAGCTGTCCGTACTCGAACACCGCCAAAGACCATCCCGAGGTCTGCCAAGTCATCCATCAGGTGATCGACGAGACGCTTGGCGGCGAACACGCGCAGACGGAATCGTTGGCCCACGGCGGAAAAGAGTGCCGCTTCGAACTCCACCCAGCCACAGGAATGAGCTAACTAACACATGGATTTCCCGAAGTTTCAGCGTCTCGTCGAGGAGCGCACCGGCTTTCGCACGATGGAGAAACCCACGGCGAGCGGAGAGTATTTCAGCGACTCGTGCGGCGACATGTACAACTTTTTCTTGCGCGTGGGGCCCGGTGCGGTGATCGAGGACATCTCGTACTTCACCACCGGTTGCGGATTCGGAACCGCGACGTGCAGTTTGGTCGTCGAACTCGCGAAGGGCAAGACGATCGAGCAGGCCGCCGCGATCACGCCGAGCGACATCGAGGCACTGCTCGATGGGTATCCGGAGAAAAAGAAAGACTATCCGGAGCGCGCGCTCGAGGCACTCAACGTCGCGATCGCGGACTATCGCACGAAGGTCGGTTCCGGCGCGGTCCCTGACCACGCGACGATGCCGCGTGCCGCGCAGCCCGAGCCTCGGCCGGCGCCTGCCCCAGCCCCCGCCACCGATAACGGAAAGCTCGTCATCAACCTCCGCTAGCACGCCCGTCATCAACCGCCGCTAGGTCGCAACGCAATGCGGCCTCGCGAGTGCGGTGGGCGGGAAGGTTGCGTATCGGATTCGATCCACGGTTACTGGAGAGCGTCATTTCACTACTTTCACCGCACCCACGGGCGAGTTGAAGGAGCGTTCAAAATATGCGACCCGGCGACCGCCGGCGGGATACTTGTAGACCTTCACCTCATTCTGGCCCGGATCCGGGCAGTAGACGAAGCCCGCCGTAATCACATACTCCGCGCAATTGGAATCTTTGGCCCCCCTGGCTTCCCCAGGTTAACAGTGTCTTTTAGCGTAGCCGTGGTTCCCTTCACCGTGTATCGATAGATCGCACGGGCGAGCAGATCGCCAACGGTCAAATATTTACCGTCCCACTGCACGCCGCCAGGCGATTGGATGGTGTTGCTCGTCGTGATCGTTTGGAACGTTGTGCTGCCGTTCGGAAGCTCGACGAGCGCGGAGGTAGGGCCTTTCGTAGCGCCGTCCACGAAGAGATTCCCGCGGTTGTCGTAACCGGCCCAGAATGCTTCGAACATCGGTGTCGTCATGACTGTGCCGGAGCCGCTCGCGTTATGGTAAAGGATGACATCGCCGTTGTCGATCGTCGCTGCGAGGTCGCCGGTCGCTGGGTTGATCGCGCACGACTGCGGCTCGCCGGCCGATCCGCTCAGGGTCTTGATCGGGCTCGTGCCGCCGACGTTGAACTCTTCGATTTGATCTGAACCCGACGCCGTTACCCAAAACGAGCGCTTTCCGTTTTTGGTGCATTCACCTGAGGGTTCCGAGATACCCGTGATCGATCCAACCCAGTTGTAATTCGGATAATCGAATTCGTAGACCGCATCGTCTGCAACATCGGAGATATAAAAATAAGGCTCCGTAGTTTTCTTCTTGTCAGGTGAGAAGACACCGCTTTGATGCTCCTCGAGACGATTCAACATACCGGCTCTTCCGATGAGCCCAAAGCCGGCCATACCTGCGGACGGGCCAGACGGTGCGAGAGAGGATCCGCCGTTAGTGCTGCATCCCGCGAGCATAGCGGCGCCAGTCATAATCGCCAAAACATACTTGGCAACACTCGACCTGTTCATTCGTAACTACTTCCTTCTTTATTAGCACGGCGGCTAAGTCCCAAGCTTTTCATCTCTGTGCTCCTCGGTCCGTGAACGACCTTCGTAAAATTGCAGACACACGCCGGATGGAATAACGATGTGGAACTCTCGTCGCCCCCACGGTTTGACCTCTAAGGGCCCCACTTTCGCGGGAAGGTGCAGATACTCTTGATAGAGATCCGCGACGTTGGAAACGGCGATGCTGAAGCTCGCGTTCTCTGCCCAAGCTTGATCGTCGTTTTGCACGAGATTAAACGCAACGTCATCGCGAGCAATGCCGGCCATCCCGTCGGCTTGCCATAGGACCCTGAAACCCATATGTTCCACAAAGAAAGCTAGTCCCGCAGCGAAGTCTGCGCCGGACGGTATCAGCGGAACGATCGTGAGGAATGAGGAGCGCATGCGGGTGCTCACGCCTTTTTATCGAGACGGCGCGGATCCCTTGCCGGCCGGCCAAGGGCGTCGAAACGAGGCCGCACGAACTTAACCGAGCGGCGCCGTCATTACGATCTCGTAGCGCGACGTGTTGAGCTGCTTATCGAAGAGCGATTCGAAGAGCGCGATGCCCTGAACCTCGAGCCGGATCGGCGCAACCTCGACGAGCGGGAGCGATCGCGTTGCACCCTTAACTCTCGCGATCGTCACGTGCGCGACCGCGTCCTCGTCGAACGAAAAGCCGAGTGCCGCGAAAGCATTCCTGGCGTTTTGGGCGAGCGCTCGGAAAGCCGCGCCCTGCTCGCGCGAGCCGATGTAGACGACGCGTGGTTTGCGCTCGTGTGGGAACGCACCGAGTTTATCGAGCATCAGGGAGAACGGCGCTAGCGCTTGTGCGATGAAAAGAAGCGTCGAGACGGTGGCGTCAAAGCGTGAGGCTTCGACGTTGCCCAGGAACGCGAGCGTGACGTGCAGTTTCTGGGGTGACTCGTACTTCGCGGCGAGGCCGGTCTTGTGCAACTCTTCCGCTACGGCGGCGCATGCGGCGCGCGCATCGGTGTCGAGCTCGACTCCTACGAAGAGGCGGCGCGCGCGCCCCGCGACGTCAGCCAACGAGGTACGGGTTGGCTGTGCGTTCGATGCCGATCGTCGTGAACGGGCCGTGGCCCGGAACGACGGGCGTCGCATCGTCGTACGTCAGCAGCTTCGTGCGGATCGAGTGGACGATGTCTTCCATCGACGTGCCGCCAAGGTCCGACCGTCCGATCGAGCCCGCGAAGAGCGTGTCGCCGGTGAGCAGCGTGACGTTTTCGCCGTCGTCGATCTCGAACGAGACGCTACCCGGCGTGTGTCCCGGCGTGTGCAACACGCGGCAGCGCACCGCGCCGGCCTCTAAGACGTCGCCGTCGTTGAGTTCGCCGTCGAGGGTAACCACCGGCGGCGCGTGGGCCAAGCCAATCCACCGCGACTGCAGCGGGAGCATGCGGTACAGCGGCAGATCGGCCGGATGGAGGAGGCCGCTTCCGCCCGTGACATCGCGCAGGCGCCCGAGGTCGCCGATGTGGTCGAAGTGAGCGTGCGTGTGGATCAAGAACTTCGCGCGCCAGCCCTTACGGCGCAAGTATTCGGCCACTTCGTCAACGCCGTCTCCTCCGTCGACGACGATCGCGTCGCCGCTCGTCTCATCGGCGAGGATCGTGCAGTTACAGGCCAGCGGCCCGACCGCGAACGTCTGTCTGATCACGGCGTTCTAATCCACGTGGATGCCGAAGTCGTGAAAGCCGCCGTTGAAGTAACCGAGTGGGGAACCGGGACGCGCGCTGCACGATAGCACGCGCCCGACGAGAATCGAGTGCGAGCCGAGTTGATACTCGTGGGCCAGCTCGCAGTCGAAGTGGGCAATGGCGCCGTCGAGCACCGGCGCGCCCGTGGCGTCGATCGCGTAACCGACGTCGGCGAATTGCCGCTCGCGCACCTTGCCGGAGAAGTGATCGGCGAGCCAGCGTTGATCGCCCGCGAGCACGTTGACGCAGAAAATCCGCGAGCTCGATATGAAAAGATAGCTCCGAGCCTCGCGATTGACGCAGATCAAGAGTGATGGCGGCTCCAGCGAGACGCTGGCAAAGGCGTTGACGGTGATGCCGCGCGGCTCTCCCTCCTTGAGCGTGGTGACGACGGTCACGCCGGTCGGCACATGGCGCATCGCATGCTTGAACTCCGCGGAGCTGCTCACTGCCGGCGCGCGCCGATGCCGATGCCGAGCGGCAACATCGTCGCGACCAGCGCCGGATGCGACAAGAACCGCTCCACGAAGCCGCGCGACGCCAGACAGTCGTTAAAAATCACGAGCCCTGAAAGTTTTAGCATCGGGACGATCGCATCGAGGTACGGGTCGTACTCGGTTGGGTTCGCGGCCACGAAAACGATGTCGAGATTGCGCTGCGGAAAGTTCTCGAGGAGCTCGAGTGGCGGCGTGTTGGAAACCTCGATATAGTCGTCTTCGGCTGCGCGCCGAAAGTAGGAGCGGGCCACCTCGGTTCGCCCGACCTCCGGATCGATCGTCCAGATTCGGCCGGCGCTCGGCTGCGCCAACGCCATCCAGAGTGTCGCATAACCGTATCCCGTTCCGACTTCGAGGATGCGGTTTGCTTGCATCGCCGTGACGATCGTCGCGAGAAAGCGACCGGTTTCACGCGACGCGATCGGGACGCCGTCCTTGCCGGCGCGCTCCTCGAGTTCGGCGAGAAGCGGATGCGGCGGCGGATAGATTGGATTCACGCCGACTAGTTAGCCTTGGCGCGTTCGGCCGCCTTGACGACGTTTCGGAGCAATGCGACGTTGGTAACGGGACCGACGCCGCCCGGAACCGGCGTTATGGCTCCCGCGACGGCGACGGCGCTTTCGAAGTCGACGTCGCCTTTGAGCACCCCATCCACGAGAGTCGTTCCGACGTCGATGACGGTGGCGCCGGGCATGAGGTCGCTGCCGCGGATGAGGCCCGGGGCCCCGGCCCCGACGACGACGACGTCTGCCATCCTGACGTAGGGTTGCAGATCGGCGGACTCTTTGTGTAGGATCGTGACGCTCGCGTCTTGCGCGAGCATTAGCATCGCTACGGGCGCGCCCACCACGATCGAGCGTCCGATCATGACGGCGCGTCGCCCTCGCAGCGGCCAGTGGGGGCTGCGCTCAAGCAGCAGCATGACCGCCGCCGGCGTCGCGGGTACGTATTCCGTCCCGCTGCCGAACGCCAAGTGTCCTTGGTTGGTCGGGTGGGTGCCGTCTACGTCCTTGTGGGCCGGAATTGCGTCGGCGATCTCACGAATGGCCAGGTGCGCGGGCAAAGGTTGCTGGAGCATGACGCCGTGTGTGCTCGCATCGGTGTGCAGTTCTTCCAAACGCGAACGAATTTCGCCGGGCGTCGCTTCGCTCGAAAGCCGGTTGACGACGACGTCGATACCCACGCGATCGCCGGTCCTCACGAGATTGCGCACGTATGCGAGGCTCGATTCGTTTGCCCCCACGAAAACGACGGCGAGCCGGGGATGAATCCCCGATTCCCGGAGCGCGTTCGTGCGCGCGACGAGTTCCGTCCGCAAATCGGCGGCGAGGCTGCGTCCGTCGAGAATCAAGGCAGGCACGCCGTCGCCGTTTCGGTTGTCGAAGGAGGGGGACCTAGTGCCGCCGCAGACCGCTCGAGGAATGTCTCGCTACATCGTCTGGTCGATCGCAGTGCTGGCTCTCGTCGCCGGCGCCATGATACTCGAACCGTTCTTCGTTTCGCCGCGACCGCAACCGAGCGGGCCGGAGGGCCTCGCCGGTCAGACCGCGCCGGCTTTTATTCTGCACGACGATCGCGGTGAGGCCGTCTCACTCGATCGATATCGAGGCCGCCCCGTGCTGATGAATTTATGGGCGTCGTGGTGCCCTCCGTGTCGCGCAGAAATGCCCGATCTGCAGCGACTGGCGGATTCCCATCTGGGCGGCGAGATCGCCATCATCGGCGTCAACGAGGGAGAATCGCCCGAGCGCTCGCGGGCGTTCGCCGAGTCGTTGCAGATACGTTTCCCGATTTGGATCGACTCGAGCCAGCGGTACGGGCGCACGTATGCGGCCCTCGGACTCCCAACGACCGTTCTTCTCGATCGTCGCGGTATCGTCGTGCGAGGCTTCGATGGAGCGCTCACCTACGATCAGATGCGGGCCGCGGTCGCGAGCGTGACGCATTGATCGCCCTCGTCTGCGCCGCGCTCGCAGTCGTCGCGGGCGTCGCGATCGAGCTCGTTCTTCCGGGGCAACCGGTCTATCACGCCGGGTGGTATAACGTCGCGCTGATTGCTCTGGTCGCCGTTACGTTCGCGGCCGGACGAAAGGCGTTGCGGCGTGCCGCGACCGCGCGCGCCCGATGGGCCGTCGCCGCGGTGCTTTCCGGCGCTGCGGTTACGGGGTTCGCCGGCATCGCAAGCGGGTTGCTCGCTCCGGACAATCAGACTTTCGTCGGCGCGCCCGGCGAGCGAGTCCGGGTCGAATCACTGGGCGTGCTCTCTTTTCCGCTCGTATCGAGCGATGCTCCCGCGGCGTCGGTCACCCTCGAGCGCCCGCTGCGGGCGAGCGTTGAAATCGGCGAGCGTCGGCGCGATGCGGGGAGCTTTATTCTGCGCGCGGTCGAGCGCGATATCGCGTTCGTCGAAGCGCGGGACGTGCGAGGCAATCGCCTAACGGTGACGCAGCCGGCCGGCTCGGTGTTTCTCTCGCCCGTGCTCTTGATGGAGCACCGTCAAACGATCGCCGGAATGGATCTCCCCTACGACTCGTTCAACGTCCCCGCGGCTCGCCGAGTAGTGAAAGCCGTCTTGTTCACGCCGGAGCAGGCTGCGACGCTCGCGCACGGGGCCGCGGCGAGCGGCGATGCCGCCGTGCTCTTCGCCGTGGACGACGAAAAGGAGCGAGCGCTCCGCAATGCCATCGCGATGAGCGTCGCGGGCAAAGCGGTCACCGTCGGGGGCCTCTCGCTGCGGGGGACGGTTGCAGAATATCCCGCCGTTGAAGTGGTTGCCGCTCCCAACGTCGTTGCCGCCGGTCTCGGCGCGCTGCTCGTCCTAGGGGCCTTGCTCGCGTTGGTCGCGCGGCCGATACTATTGACCGGCGACGATCGCGCGGACGTTTCGCAAGACGATGCTGCCCGCGGAAAGCTCGACCCCTTTCGTCGGTAGCACGTAGATCGCGATCAGGCGAGTGCCCTGGGTGTCGGGGGCGAAACGCACGCGAACGGTGCGCCAGCCGGGGTTGCCGAGTTGGGTCGCGTCGAGCAGCGTATCCTCGTTGATTTCGTTCCGTACGGCGAGGCGAACGCGACCGGCACTTCCGTCGTCTTGGAGATCGAAGGCGAGGCCGATCGTATCGGGCGGGAGCGGGGCGTCGGCCATCGCGTAAGCCGCGCGTTCCCCGCCGCTGAAAGAAAAACTCAAGCGAACGCAGCCGGAGCACGCCGCATCTCTGCTGAGCGATCCGGCGCCCGCGCGAGGAAGCGTGACGAAGCGTGCGCGCTGCGCGAAAGGCAGCGCCACGTCGTGCGATCCGATCGTGACGCGCGCGGTCGCGACCGTGTTGCCGATTCGAACGGTGACGTTCGCGTTGTGGGACCCTGCCCGAAACGCGCCGCGACCGCTGATCGAACCGCCGGCCGCGCTCCACGGCAGTGTGGCCGGAAGCGAAAGCGGATATCCGCGAGCGTCGTAGGCACGCACCGTCAGCTGCGTCGTCGCGTTCGGATCGACGTTCGGTCGTGCGGGCACGATCTTGCTGCGAGCGGGCGAGCCGGCGACTTCGATGGGCACGTCCCCTCTGAGACGGTCGTCGCGCAGCAGCAGATGGCCGACGCCGGGATGCAGAGCGACGAACTGACCGTTACGAAATACTCCGAGCGACGACGGCGCAACGTCGGCGCGTATCGGCGTGCCGCTCGAAGCGACGTGATTGGCCGCATCGACCGCGGCAATGCGCAGCGGTATCGCGGCGCCGCTAATCGCTCGAACGACGCTCGGGCGCGCTACCAGCCGCACTGCGGGCCCTGCCGCCGCCGTGCTGTAAACGAATAGGCCGTCGCCGACGGGCCGCTCGATCCCGTCCGACGGCGAGTTCACAACGCCGGCCGCGGCGTCGCCGAGACGGCGGACGGCGATCGTCGAAGAGCCTCCGCCGTCGAACGCCAATCCTTCGGTCGCTCCGAACGAGCGCATCAGCTGCGCGAACTCGGGGCGTTTCAACCCCACGCTGACGTCGGGCTGCCGCCCGTCGACCTCGATGAGAAAGAGCTTCCCGTCAGGCGCCAGCGCGGCGCCCGAACACGGAATTCGCTTGGAAAATTCGCGTCCGTTCGGTCCGTCGGGATCGTCGTACCACCCGCCGTTGTGAAGGATGAGCGGCCCGCCGCCAATTGCCGCGGCGAGCGCGTTGACGCCGATCGGCGCGAGGGTACCGCTGGCGGACACGGTTGCGTCGACGCCGGGAACGTCGACGGCGCCGTAGTCGTTCGGCCCGATGGCCACATAATAGCCCGGCGGCTGGGGACTGAGGGTATCCGCGACTCCGGTGACGCGATAGCGCGCGAGGGGCGGCGTTCCGGCGAACGGCGCGAGCTCGACGAGCGTGACGTTCTCCAGAGGCCGCACGCGACCGTACTCCGGCGTGATCAGCGAGAGACCGCCATTGGGCGGCGGCAGTACGTCGATCCCATCGAGCGGCATGCTGCGCGCGTCGATTTCCAGCTCGCCCGAGAACGTAAACTCCGCGATGCGGGGAAGTCCATCACGCGTTATTGCCAGGGCGTAACGCTTCGAGGGGAGCTGCAAGAGCGTCCCGTTGCTTACGACGATGTTCTGGGGCCTATTCGTATTGCCGATATCAAAGTAATCGCCGTTAATGCCCGCCACCGCCGCGGTACGCTGCGCCATCGATCCAACCGTCTCACCACGGGATTCGAGCGAACCGTTTGCAAGCACGCTGCCGACTCGCACGTCGCGCCGAGGTTCCACTTCAATGACGTGGATGGCGAGAGGACCGATCGCCGTGAGCAGCTGATACTCGCCGTATTCTATCCCAGGCGCGACGTCTTCGATCGTGGGCGCTTGCTCTAGGATCTGGGGAAAAGGAGCTCCTGGATCGATCCGAGACGGCAGTGCGTCGGCGCGCCCCGTCAAAAGTGCCGTGAAACAAAGAAGAAGAATTCCGAAAGCGGCGACCTTCATTTCGGGTGCCAAATTGCTACGGCGAGGGGATAACTCCCCGTCGGGAACGGCGCGTGCGGAACTCTGCGAAGCGCGCGTGCATCGAACACGTCGATCGCATCGGCGCCCGCGCAGGGAACGTAGAGACGACCGCTCGCCGGATCCAGCAGCGGTTTCCACGGCGTCATGCACGTCGGCAGCGCGGCGCGCCTCGGACGCAGCGTTTGCGCGTCGAGAACGTCGATCTGACCCAACCCTTCTTCGGTGACGAAGAGCGTCTGAGTATTGACGTCGAGCGCCACTCCGAGGGGAAATTCGAGATTGCCGCTACGCGCGACGACCCTCGGCTGGGATGCATCCACGGCGATCGCGACGACCGCGCCCGCGGCGCCGAACGGCGAGCCGGCACTTTGATTCGACACTCCGTAGAGCCGCGTTCCGTCGGCCGAAAGCGCGAGCGAGAAGATCCTGCTGATCGCCGGGAATCGCCGGATGACTTGCATCGAGCGCGCGTTGACCGACGTCACCGTTCCGTCGTTTGCATTGGCAACGTAGACGAGCTGGCGGGCTTCATCGATCGCTAGGCCCTCAGCGGTCGCGCCGGTGGCAACCCGCGTAACGCTGCCGTCCTTGCTCACGCGCGTGAGAGCCCCGCTTCCCTTCCAATCGCGGTCGGTCACGAACACGGCCTGCGTCGTACGATCGATTGCCACCTCGTCGCCGAGCATGACGCCATCGACGCGCGCTACGCTCCACGGGGAAACCGTCGCCAGCGTCAGGATCGAACCTTGCGTGTCGGTTACGGCGATCGTGCCGGAAGGATCGGCAACGGCGTCGCTCGGCGCGCCCCCGGTCGCGAGCACGCCGCGCACCGAAAAGTCGACAGCATCGTGGAAGATCAGCCCGTCGTCGTAGGAAGCCACGACGAGCAGCGAACGACGCGGTGGAGGCGGCGTGGTGATGCGGACGCTCGTCGCCGCCAGACCGGCGGCGTTTCCCGCAACGAGCAGCGCGCTGCCCTTGGCGACTCGTTGAGGGATCTCGTAGGAGCCGCCCGGCAAGAGACGTCCTGGCCCGAGCAGCACCGATAGATACGGCGCCGGAAAGCCGTTGACGCGCACCGGGAGGACGCTTCCGGGCAGGTACGGCCACGGCGCGGCCGCGATCGTTCCCGTTGCGCGGTGGGCGTACGGTGCGCGCGCGATCGCGCCCGCCAGCACGACGAGTGCAAGCGGGAGCAGCGCGGCCTTACCGGCCTTGAAACAAACCTGCAATGAAAAGCACGAGGCCCACGCCGCTCAGGGCGCAGGCGAACGGGAGGAAAATCTGAGTGCCGGCCAGCGCGGAGATCGAGACGAGGATGATCGAGACTTCGAATGCGGACGTCGCGTACTGCAAGACCTCGTAGGATCTCAAGATCGCCTCGGAGCGCTCGTCGTCGCGAGCAGCCTGTTGTTCGAGCGACTTCGCCTTTTCCAATACGGCCGGTGCCGAGGATCCCTCTTGCTGAGCGATGGATTCCAGGCGAGCCCGCGTCTCGCTCTTGCGAACGAGGTCGGTGGCGAGGAGCGCCTGGTAGATGTTGTAGCGGGTTTGCTTCGCCTCATAGGCGTTGTATGTATCGCTCGCTCGAGCTTGCGTGAGAATCGCTTGGTTCTTCAGCGAAAGGGCGCCGATCGAGCGGTGGTGCGCAAAGAGCGTCCCGAGCGCGGCGAGGACGGCCACGATCGCGGTCAATAGCGCAATCGGCCGTTTTCCGCCGGTGCGCTCGACGCTGCGAGCCACCTCGACGGCGTTCACGTAACGGCGCGCTCGGTGCTGCGTACGATGGCCGCTACCCGTTCGATGCCTTCGCGGACGTCGGTTCCCGGCACGACCAGCGTGTCCGCCGCCCTGCGCGGGTCGAAAGCGAAACTGGCGAGCCGGTAATCGGCGAACGTGCCGGCGACGATCGTTCCGTCGGGATCGACCGCGAACGCGCGCCGCGCCGGGCGGTCGAACACGACCAGGTAGAGCCGCAGCTCCAGGGCGCGCGCGCGCGCGAGCCGCTCCACCCACGGCGCGGCCAGATCGGTCGTCCACGCGATCAGCGCGTAGCCGGCACGCCGGTATCCGACGAGGCCCCCCGGGTCGATGACGTGCTCGTCTCCAACGGCGGCTACCGGCACCACTCCATCGAGAGCGGCCAATCGCTCCGGGTCGTGCGGCGACAGCGCGAAGGCGTCGTCGAGAACGTCGAGCCGCGCGTCGGCGTCGTGCGGAAGCGGCTCGAACGAAATGCCGAGACGCATCGCTCGAGATGCTCCGGTGGAGCGCGGCGAGGGATTCGGAAGGACGCGGGCCCGCGGCGGGCGCTCGTGCGCGAGCACCATCGGCCCCTGCAGCGTTTGCGGCTGGTGCTCGCCCGCGATCGCTACGACGTTACCGTCGCCGTCGACGATCTGGCTCTTTCCGCAATACGCAACCATGCCTAGTTCGCTGCCGCATTTGTTGGCGGCGACGAACGGGACGCGATTTTCGTAGGCGCGAACCCGCGCGAGAAGGTCGGCTTGAACGTTTTCGAGCGAGCTCGGATCGCGGCCACTCGTGACCCAGGCAGTCGGCATGACCAGCGCCGCGGCGCCGCGATCCACGAGCGCACGCGCGAGCGTCGGAAGACGCCCGTCGGCACAGATGAGAACGCCCAGCACACCGATCGCCGTAGGAACCGGCTCGATGCGTGCCCCGCTCGCGAACCAACGCCGATCGAAGTGCCATAGAAAAACCTTGTCGGCGCGCCCCGCGACCGAGCCGTCCGCGTCGATCACGAACGCCGCGTTGCGCGCCACGCCGTCGCGAACGTCGACGGCGCCGGCGACGATCACGGTTTGGGTCGTCGCCGCGATGTCACGTAGCCGATCGAGCGCTCGGGCAATCGCCTCCTCGTCGAGCGGTGCCTTGCCGACAACGTACGCGGGAAACGTCGCTTCCGGAAGCACGATGAGATCTGCCGACGACGCCGCACCGCGCACGGCATCCATAATTGGATCCAGCGACGCGAGATAATCGTCACGGTCGTGCGCCCGAAGTTGCATCGCCGCCACGCGGACGGTTCGAATCATGCCGGCGATTGCTTCGCGGCTGGAAGGCCGCGAGCCTCGACTCGAAAAAGAAGTACTCCCCAGAGGGCGCTACCGAGTGCCAGCGAGTGCCCGAAGGAGATTCCCAATCGTGAAACCGACGCTACTGACGCTCTCGCTCGCTGCATGCGCTGCGGTCATCGGTTTATCGCCGATGCCGGCGACGCCCGCAGCCAATCCAGCGGCGGCGCAGCCAACGGCGACCCCATCGAAGAGCAAAGACCCATGCGATGAGACCAAGAGCAAATGGGCGCACCTTCAGTGCGAGCAGTTCAACCACTCCGCACCCGGCGACGAGTACTTCGGCCGTATGAAGCTGAGTTATCTTGGCATCGACAACACCTATAAGGACGGCTCCATCAGTGCCGGCGCCTATACGACCGATCCGAAGCTAATCGCCAAGCTCGACTTTGCCAGCGAAGCGCTGCAACGCTGGGCGGCAAAGTATCCCAACGATCCGCAGCTGCCGCGCAGCTATTTCCTGGGTGTCCAGGTGCTGCGGAAAGTCTACACGCAAACCGAGCAGCAGACGACCTGGCAGTTCATGCAGATCCTGATGACCAAGTATGGAAATACCTACTTCGGCAAAACGACTAAAGCAAGCGTCGCGAACGGCTTCACCGAGCACTGGTTCGCGCTGACGCAAATCTGCCCGACACCCCTTCCGCGCGGAGTGATGCCCGAGACGACGCCCGTCGCCACGCCGACGCCGTCGCCCGCACCGGGACACCCCGCGATCGACCTGATCACGCCGCCGTGCGTGCAGCCGTCTCCGGACATCGACGCGACGGACGAACCGTCGCCGTCGCCGTCTCCGACGAAGCGCTGATTCTCGAAACGGGTCACCGGAAAAACGGAAAGCCCCTGCGAGCGCAGGGGCTTTCGATTTGGTTCGGTGCGGAAGCTTAGAGCTTCAGACCGATGCCGGCGTACGGCCCGCTTTCGGAGAAGCCGATCGGAGCTGCGTCGGTATTGTAGCCGCGATCGCCCAGGAAGCCCGCCTCGATAAAGAGCGGGAATCCAGGGAACGTGTAGCTGACGCCGATGTCGTACTTGAGGATGTTGTATCCCACGCGGTACGTGCATCCGCTGCTACCGCCGCCGCATGCGAGCGGGGTGCTTTGATAGTTGCCGTTGACTCCGAAATAGTAGAGCGCGCTTCCGTAGAACGAGAAGACGCGATCCAGATCCGGGAGTTTCTCGAGCCCGACGCCCGCGCCCGTTTCCTCCGGATATCCGTAGTTGTTCCTGCGCCACATGTATCCACCCACGAGGTAGATGCGCGGCTTGAGGATCCGAAGGCCAAGCCTTGCGTCGAAGGAATAGTCACGGCCGACGAACGTTGGAACGGACGATTGGCCGAGTCCGCCGATGGTCGTGACGAAGCACTCAGGATCGCCACCGCCACCGCAGTTGTGCTGCCAGTTGTATTGACGGTAGTCCACCTCGACCATCCACGGCAGGTTCATGACCGGGATTTCGATGGCCCCGTGGAGCCGGTACGAGAAGCCGCCGTTGTTGTTGTTGCTGCTGCTGCCGGGGCTGAACTCGTTGTACACCTTGGGCGAGATAATGTAATCGCCCGCGACGTAGAAGTCGTAGTAAGGTGCCGGTGTCGGCGTCGGCGTTGCTGCCGGCGGCGGCGGGGGCGGCGGGGGCGGAGCCGGTGTCGGCGGCGGGGTCGGCGGGATGTATCGTACTACGACGATACGGCGGTCAGGCACCCACAGGACGTAGGCACCCATGCCTTCCGAGATGACCCGGACCGGTACGAGAACGGTTCCTTGGTAGAGTTCTGGCGGGACGTCCAACGGACGCGACTCGCCATTGATGATGACTTCCGGCTTTCCGACGGTCACCTTGACCTCGGCGCCGGCCTTGCTGACCGTCACGGTCTTGCTGCCTGCATCGTACGACACAGTTGCACCCATTTGCTCGAACATCGAGCGAAGCGGGATTAAGAGCGTACCGCCCCGCACGAGCGCGGCGAGCACACGGCCCTGCTTCAGGATATCGGGCTTGGAGTAGACGTGATGGTCGTTATAGAGAATCGGATACTGTCCCGACGGCGGGGACCCGAAGTTCGCCGGCGGAGCAGCCGTCGCACCCTGGTCCTGCGCAATCGCGTTGGTTCCAATGTTGCCATGCGATGCTCCGGGCTGGGCTGCGACCGCGGTGAATCCAAGACCGGCTGCCATCAGCACAGTCAGGATTCCAGTGCTCAGTCGCTTCAATCTGTCCTCCTAGCTGGTGAATTGATACTTAGGCCTTGCCGCTCGGGCCCAACGGGCCCGGTCGGTGACCTTTGCCGTCCTTTTCGGGGACGGGCGATTGCCTCCCCTGCAGTGGGAGCCTACTCACGCGAGCTTTTCCCGCAGTTTTGACAGGAACTTGGCCTTTTCTATGATGTAGCGCTCGTGGGTGCCCTCGGCGACCGCCTCCTGCTCGTCGAAGACCTGGACGGCGAAGCTCACGCGCGGGCCGTCCAGCATGACGACCTCGACCTCGGTACGGACGATGAACCCCACGGGAACCGGCTTCTTGTGCTCCAGCTCCACGTGGGTCCCGAGGGTAATCTGTCCGGCCCTCAAGATCGGCTGGACGCAATGGATAGCCGCGCTCTCGACCAACTGAACGAGCATCGAGGTGGAGAGGACGTCGACGCCCTTGTTCCCGGCCTTCTCGGCGGTCATCCACTCCTCGACGCGGCTCTGAAGGCTATACGAGCGACCGATGTCGAGTTTCGCGCTCATTGCCCCCGGGAGATACGCCCCGCAGCCTATTACCTCATGCCGAGGTTCCACGAGAGTGCTCTTTGAATCAAAGGCGGTTGGGCGCCGTATATGAGACCATGAAGGACGGTTCTTTAAGGAAAGATATGCTGAGGATCAAATTCCGTTCGGTTATTTCGAAGGCGGCGCGGACGACGCTGGCGGCTGCGGCTGCCCTCTCCGTGCTCGCCGCTTGCGGGAAAAAGCCGGCCCAGGGGCCGCCCCCGCTCGTAGTCGATGCGGCCGCCGCAGCGCGGCAAAACGTCGCAACCTATCTCTCGCTCGACGGGCAGATTGCACCGCTCAATCAGTCGACGCTGGCCTTTCAGCAGAGCGGCACTATCATGAAGATCAACGTCAACATCGGCGACATGGTCCGCAAGGGCCAACTCCTCGCGACGATCGATCCGCGAACGCTCGAGGCACAGCTCGCGCAAGCGCGCGCGCAAGCCGCGCAGGCGTCGGCGTCCGCACAGGGATCGGTCGTCGGCTATCCGGTGCAGGTTCAGACCAACGATGCGGCCGTGCAAACGGCGAAGGCGTCGCTGGAGAACGCCAAGCTCGTCTTCGACCAGAACAAGCAACTCTATAAACAGGGCTACGTCTCCGAAACGACGCTCCAGCAGTCGCAAGCCAATTACGTGCAGGCGCAACAGACCTACAACAACTCGGTCGTTGGTCTGCGCAACAATGCAGTGAGTTTTCAAAACGTGAAATCGCAACAGGCGCAGGCGGCGGCGGCTGCGGCCCAAGCCGACGTGCTGAGCACGCAGCTATCACAGACCTTCCTCTACTCACCATACGACGCGGTCGTCGCGAACCGTTTGGTCGATCCCGGCGCGTACGCGTCGCCGTCGCAGCCCGTGCTGCAGGTTGCGCGCGTCGACCGTGTCTGGATCAACGTCAACGTTCCCGACGAAGACCTCCCGTACGTTCATCCGGGAATCAGCGTGACGTATCAGTCGACGTCGCTGCCGGGCCATACGTTTACCGGACCGGTTCAGACGGTGAACTTGGTGCCGACGGCGGGCACGCTCTCCTACCTCGCGCGGCTCGAAGTCCAGAATCCCGGCTACGTCCTGCGCGGGGGCATGCTCGTGACGGTGACGGTAACCAAGGCGCACGCCGTCGGCGCGGTCGTCGTTCCGCGCAGCGCGGTAGCGCAAACCCCGAACGGCAGCGTCGTCTACGTGGTGGCGGACAACAAGGCGCAGGCGGTGCCGGTGCGGGTCGGCGTGCAGACGGACACCGTGTCCCAAGTCATTAGCCCGAGGGTGCAGCCGGGAACGATGGTCATTACGACCCGTCCGGACGCCCTGAAAGACGGAAGCGTCGTCGCGGTCAGCAATGGGAACGCGCCTTCTTCCAGCGGCGCGGTGCACTGAACATGCATCGAGGACGGTTTCACGCACGAGGGCTCGTCGCGGCGCTCGCGCTCGGCGGGCTTGTGACCGGTGTGGCGCTGGCACAGAGCCTACCGAACCCGCCGCCGAGCTCGGGCGAAATACCAGGCGTGCCCGGGATCAAGATGCCGTCGCCGCTTCCCGAGCCGACGATCAGCGGCACCCCGCTTCCGTATCCCGCGTACGGCACTCCGGCTCCCGACGTCGAGCAGCTCACGCTGAAGAAGGGCGTGCCGCCATCCATCTCGCTCGCCGACGCTATCCGCATCGGCGTCGCACTATCGCCCACCTTTGCGCTGCAGAATGCGCAGTGGGCGGTAATCCACGCACGGTACACCTCGTCGGTTCAGGCGTACTATCCCGGAATCAGTGGCAACGCACAAATCGGGAACCAGTATAGTAATGGAACGACGAACTCTGGGACGGGAACCGCTCCGTCGAGCAGTCCCGGTCCCAGCCCGCTCGCCATCGGCGGCCTAGCGACGCCGGCGCCCCCCTCGCGCGCCACAATCACCAACGAATCCGTCGGAATCACAATCACCCAGCTGATTTACGATGGCGGCAGGACGATCGCAAACATTCGCTCGGCCAAAGCAGCGGACATCGCCGGTCGCGCAACGCTCCTGCGCCAGTTGCAGACCCTCGCGCTCAACGTGGCCAATGCATACTTCGCGGTACTCGAAAACAACGCGACGGTAACGGCCGACGCGCAGCTCGTGCGCGAGTTCGAGGTCAACGAGGCATCTGTGGCGGCGCAGATCCGCAACGGAGCCGCGGCGCGCTCGGACATCGCCGCCGCGCAGTTCCAGACGGCGCAGGCGCGCGGCAACTTGGTGACGGCGCAGGGTACGGCGATCGGTGCGCAAGCTTCGTTTGCAACGACGCTCGGCCTCGATGCCGACGCCCAGGTCGTGCCGCAACAGGTAACGGCACAGCCTTCCGCGCCCAGCCCGACCTATGCGGTATCGCTGAAACGGGCGCTGATTATGCGGCCCGACTACATCTCTGCCGCGTACAATGTGCAGTCGGCGCAGGAAAATCTTCGCTACGCCAAACTTGCGAGGTTTCCGATTCTTTCCGCGGGTGCCAGCGATAGTGTGAGCCGCCAGTTCATCGATTGTTTCGGCACCGCCGGCCTGAAACCGCCCGTAGCGGCGGCGCTCTGTCCGGGCCCGTCGAGCTATGCCAACGACAAAGCCATCGGACTAAACCTCACGGTTCCCATCTACGACCAAGGCGTTACGAACTACAACGTCGCGGTGGCTGCCGCGCAGCTCGATCAGGAGCTCGCCACACTGAACTCGACGAAGCTGACGGTGGAGTCCGACGTGCGCTCGGCGCTTGCGACGCTGATTTCGGCGCGCTCGTCGCTCGTCCAGGCCCGATCCGAGCTGACGGCCGCGCAGGTTTCGCTGAGCGCGACCCAGGCGCAATACAAGGTCGGCGCCACGACCATTCTTAACGTTGTGACGGCGGAGGCCAACCTCACTACCGCGCAATCGGCATACATTACGGCGCTCTACGGCGTGCAAACGGCAGAGCAGAATTACCTTTACGCGATCGGCATTAGCGACGTACAAGTCTAGCCTATCAGAAGTTCCCGCAACGATCTCGGACCCCGTCAACTCCGCGATCTTAGCGATTTCCGAAGACCGGCTGGCGGGGTTCCAGAGCGACCCGTTCGGCGAGATCGCCTCTAAGAGCGAGATCCCGGTCGAGACGGTCATCGAGCGCGTCGTGGCGATGCTGCGGGCCGGCACGATTCGCCGCGTCCGTCAAACGCTGCTCTCGACGAGCCTGGCCGGGGGCGCGCTGTGCGCGTGGGAGATCGCTCCGGCGAGACTCGATGCGGCCTTCGACTTTATGTTCCGCGAGGATCCGTTTTCCGGCCACGTGGTGATCCGGACGACCGACGCCGCTTCTCCGGGCAGCAGCTACCGGCTCTGGACGACGCTGAAGGTGCCGCACGGCTTCTCGCTGCGCAAGCACGCCGAGTGGCTGCGCTGCCGAGTGGGTGCGGAGCGTTACCGGCTGATGCCGGCAAAGCGGCTCTTTGCGCTCGGCGTCGGGCACGTCCGCCGGCGCGGACTCGAGCCCGGCGCTCGGGCAGACGCGCCGGCACGGCCGCTGTCGACGACGCTCGTCCACCTTTCGGACCTCGAATGGCGCGTGCTGGTCGCCCTCAAACGCGAGTTCGCGCCCGATGAGGTCGTACGTCAACTCTGGCAGCCCCGGGCACGCGAGTCGGGCGTCGATTTCGACACGTTCGTTTCCGTCGCGCGATCGCTCGACGAACGCGGCGTGATCGGGCGATTTTCCACGTTTCTCGAACACGTGAAAGCCACGGCCGGAAACGAGCGCGCGACGCGCTATAATGCGCTCTTTCACTGGGCCGTCCCGCCGGGGCAGGAGATAGAAGCCGGCTGCGAGGTGGGGCGCCACTACGTGATCACGCACGCGTATTGGCGCGAGGGCGGCCCCGAGTTCCACGACGTCAACGTCATGGCCGTCGCGCACGGGATGGAGAAGCCGGCCGTACTCGCGCATAAGGAGGCGATCGACGCCCACTTGCGGGAAGCCGGCGTCGACTTTGCGTATACCAACGTTTTCTGGGGGGGTCGCAGCGAGATCAAACCGTCGGAAATCGCGCCGAGCGCGTACCGCGATTTTTGCTCGGCTCACGATCTCGATTTCGAGACGATGCGCGCCGGAGAAGGCGAGGAAGGAGCGTCCGCGTGAGCGTCAGGTTCGGCTGTGCAGTGCTCGCGTTCGCCGCGATCGTGGCGGGCGGCTGCAGCAAAGTGTCGAACGGCGGCGCGACGACCGCCGGCCGAACCAATCAGTGGACGCAGCCCGGGGTCTTTCGCTTTTCCGAGGCCTCCGATCCAAAGAACCTCAATCCGGTGCTCGATTCCGCCACGCCGACGCTCGATTTGTCGATGTTCATCTATTCGTGGACGATACGGTACGACGCAAACGCGCGACCCGTTCCCGACGCGCTGCGCGAGATCCCGACGATCGCCAATGGCGACGTCACCAAAGACGGTTTGACGCTAAAATACAAGCTGCGGCCCAACATGAAGTGGCAAGACGGAGCGCCGCTCACCTGCAACGACCTGAAATTCACGTGGCAGGTCGTGATGAACACGCATAACAACGTCGTCACGACGGACGGCTACAAGGACATCGCGAGCATCGACTGCTCCGATCCGCTCGTCGCCGTCATTCACATGAAGAAGCTGTACGCGCCGTTCCTGCAA
>CAVUWE010000002.1:0-1762719 GCA_963745145.1 Vulcanimicrobiota bacterium
GCTCCTGCTGACCCGGCGTCCCGAGCTTGCGAATCGCAGAGCAGATCATCGAGTGAACGGATAGCGTGACCGCCGTGCCCGCGTCGACGCGAGCGATCTCTTCGATCGCAAGCGCGTAAGAGAGATAGTCGGCGCCCGCCCCGCCGTACTCTTCCGGGACGAGCATCCCCATGAGGCCCGCTTCCGTCAGCTTGCCGTACAGATCGCGCGGAAAGACGTGGTCGCGATCCCACTGCGCGACGAACGGCGCGATCTCTCGCGCTGCGACCTCGGCGGCGAGCGCACCGACGGCGCGCTGCTCGCCGGTCAGCTCGAACTGCAAACGTTCCGACGCGATCAGAGTCTAGTCCACGCGAACGAGAAGTGCGTCGCCTTGGCCGCCGCCGGAACAGATCGCCGCAATGCCCAACCCGCCGCCGCGCTTGCGCAGCTGGTTGATCACCGTCCCGGCGAGGCGCGCTCCCGAGGCTCCGATCGGATGACCCATGGCCACGGCGCCGCCGAACTTGTTGATCGCGCCGTCCTCGAGATCCAACCGTCGCGACGACGTAATCGCAACGGCAGAAAACGCCTCGTTGATCTCCCAAACCGCGACGTCGCTGGTGCGCAGCCCGGCGCGATCGAGCAGCTTGCGCGCCGCCATGGCCGGCGTCAGGCTGATGTAGGGCGAGTCCCACGCGACGGTGGCGTGATCGACGATCGTCGCGAGCGGCTCGTAGCCGTGCGCGGACGCATACTCCGCGTCGGCCAAGACCATTGCCGCCGCGCCGTCGTTGACGCCCGGCGCGTTCCCGGCGGTGACGGTGCCGTTGCGCTCTAGGGGCCGCAATTTCGCCATCGCTTCGACGCTCGCATCGGGTCGCACGGCTTCATCCCGCTCGACCACGACGTGAGGATGCTCTCCCGTCACGAACGGCGCGTAGACCGCGTAATCCAACGTAAATTCTTCGGACGGCTCGTGCTCCCAGACGCGGCTCGACGCGCCGACGCCCGCTGGAACGCGGACGCGCCCTTGCCGCGGAAGGCGCTCGACCACGACTTTATCCTTCGCCTTGCTCGCCACGCGCAGCACGACGATTTCCTCGGCAAAATGGCCCTCGGCGTGGGCCGCGCCCGCGCGCCGATGGCTCTCGAATGCAAAGGCGTCTTGTTCTTCGCGGGACAGGCCCAGTTCGGTGGCAACCTTGCTTCCCTGCGCGGCCATCGTCATCGGGAAGTACTGGTCCCAAAGACCGTCGTAAACCATCGCGTCGACGACCGCGCCGTCCCCGAAGCGGTAACCGAAGCGCGCATCGCGCAAAAGATACGGCGCGTTCGACATCGACTCCATGCCGCCCGCGGCGACGACGGAGTTCGCGCCCGCATTGATCGAGCGCATCGCGTTGACGATCGACAGCAGACCGGACGCACACACTTTGTTGACCGTGTCGGCGGTCACCGTTTTCGCGAGACCCGATTTGAAGACCACTTGCCGGGCCGGGTTCTGCCCGACTCCGGCCTGCAGCACTTCGCCGAACGTGACGTGCTCGATCTCCGAGGGATCGACCTTGGCGCGTTCGATCGCGGCGGTCAACGCAACCGCCCCGAGGGTCGTGGCGGAGAGCGGAGCCAGCGCTCCCCCGAGTTTGCCGAAGGGCGTGCGGGCCATCCCGAGCACGACGGTCCTAGAATCTGTATTCATAGCACCCGTTCATTTTGCGGGCGCGCGCGCGCGCCCTGCGCTCATTGCTCGTCCGGCGGCCGCAGCGACGGCGTTTTCGAGAGGAAGAACTCCCGGCCGTGCGTCGACGCGATCGGGCGGAAGGCCCGCGGCTTCTGCTTGAAGTCGAACGTGTCCGTCATGCTGTAGGCTCGCCCGTCGGTATAGCCGCTGCCGAATCCCAATGACGCAAGCGGCGAGAGGCCAAACACTTCCTCGACGAGTTTCACCACGCTTCCGAACTCGTAGACGGTATGCGACACGTAGCCCGTGCGCGCGTACGGCGAGATGACGATGCACGGCACGCGTTCGCCCAGGCCGCGAAAATCGAGCTGCGGCGGCGGAACGTTGTCGTACCAGCCGCCCCAATCGTCCCAAAGCACGACGATCGCGGTGGACTCCCAATACGGGCTTTCCCCGACCGCGTTGACGACGCTGCTCACCCACGACGGCCCGTCGTCTCTCCCCTCGCCGGTGTGGTCCGAATCGGAGGCATCGGGAACGACCCACGAGACGTCGGGAAGGCGGCCCGATGCCGCGTCGCTGAGAATCGCGCTCGGAGGCGAGATGACGTTGCGCTTCCAATCCGGCCCGCGGCGAATTCCGGAAATCGAATCGAACTCAGACCAGACTTTTCCGCCTACGTTTCCTCCGTTGACCGCCGGAGCGTAGTACGCCCATGACACGTTCGCGGGATCGAGGAGATCGGCCAGGGTATCGAACTGCGCGAAGCACGGGAACGGTCCGGTGCCGCCATTCTCCTCGCGCGACGTTTCCAGCGTCGAGGTTCTGGTGCCGGCGGGGGCGTCGCATCCCCACGGCGTCGACGTCGGGGCGTCGACCTCCGCCAAGTCGCTTTGCAGGTTGGTCGTGGACGCAATCAGGTCGAGATGCGCCGTGAAGCTGCCGCCGAACATCGTCGGAAACATGTGATCGGCGAGCACGTACTGTCGCGCCATCGACCAGTAGGGCTCGATGTATTTGGGGTCGACGTATTGGTACGCGTAGCGGCCGGCCAGGCGGTTCTGTCCGAGCGGGTTCAAATCGAACCGATCCATCTTGCCCCCGTCCCAATCGTTGACTGCGTCGTTCCAGATGTGAGACAAGTCAGGGCTGCGGGGGCGCAAGTCCGTCGGTGTCAGCGTAACCTTCGTCCCGTCGTGCATATAGCCGTAGTTCGAGTAGGCGGCGCCCCGAAAGCCATGAAAGAGATTGTCGAAGCTCCGGTTCTCCTGCACGACGATGACCACGTGCTTGATGTGTTCTCGCAACTGGTGCGGCGGAGGCGTCGGCGGCGGCGAGCCTCGCGTCGACGGTACGAACGCGCTCGAAGAGCCGCCCCCGCCGCCGCAGGCGGCGAGCGCGACGCACAGCAGCCAGGCCGGGTTGCGCGCGTGGGCCTTCAATGCCGCACTGCCACGGGACAGCTGTCGCACTCGAACTGAACCGTCACGTGGGCGATGCCGAAGTGCTCTCCCGCGCACGCCGTGATCTCACGCAGCACGTCGGTAGCTTCGCTCAAGCGCCGGTCGTCGAGGAGCACGTGCGCGGAGAGCGCGCGCGAGCCGCTGCCGATCGACCACACGTGAAGGTCGTGAACGCCGGTGACACCCGCGATCTCTTCGAGGTGTGTCGTGAGATTCCGCGCATCCACGTCGCTGGGAACGCTCTCGAGCAACACGTCCGTCGCATCGCGAAGCACGCGCACCACGCCGACGACGATGATGGCCGCGACGAAGAGCGAGAGCACCGGATCGATCCAAGCCGCGTGCGTCGCCGCGATGGCGAGGCCGCCGGCGATGACCGCGGCCCCGCCGACCGCGTCGCCGAACACGTGGAACAGGGCCGCGCGCACGTTGAGGTCGCGCTTTCCGCTCGCGCGCAAGAGGAGCCCCACCCCGCCGTTGACGGCAAGCCCGATCGCGGCAACGATCGTCATCAGCGCGGCGCCAGGCTCGACCGGCGCGGCAAATCGCCGCACGGCTTCGTAACCGATCGCGATCGTCGCCACCAGCAGGAGCGTGCCGTTGACCAGGGCACCGAGCACTTCGACGCGACCGTAACCGAACGTGCGGCGAGGATCGGCGGGCCGCGACGAACCGATCGCCGCGAGCAAGGCGAGCGCGAGTGCGAGCACGTCCGTGCAGACGTGAACCGCATCGCTCGTGAGCGCGAGGCTCCGCGATGCGGCGCCTCCCCAGAACTCGAGCAGCGCCACGAGCGCCGTCGCGACGAGAGCCGCGATCAGGCGCGCGCGGACCGTCATCGCCGATTTACTCGCTGCCGGCGCGGAGCGCGAGGGCGAGCAGCATCGCGCCGAAGAGGACGAAGGTTTTGCTCTCGGCGGCCTTGACCGCTTCGGCGTTCCAGCGCGCGCC
Source organism: Vulcanimicrobiota bacterium (assembly GCA_963745145.1). Classification (GTDB taxonomy): domain Bacteria; phylum Vulcanimicrobiota; class Vulcanimicrobiia; order Vulcanimicrobiales; family Vulcanimicrobiaceae; genus Cybelea. The sequence continues at coordinate 4,078 of CAVUWE010000002.1, forward strand.
GGCATCGGGCAGCGGATCGAGACGCGGCACCACGCGCGGCACGCGCTCGCAATACTGCTCGAACTGCTCGCCGAACCGCGAGCGCAAAAATGCCTCCTCGTGGGGAACGATCCCGGCGTAGAGCGCTGCCATCGCGGCGAGCGATCCTCCGGCGAGGAGGCGCCGGATGCAACGTGAGTTCTTCCCGGTAAACGCGATCGCGAAGCCGGTAGCGGTGATAAAGTTCCCGAGATAGAGCGGATTGCGAACGTAGGCATAGGGGCCGCCGGTCGCGAGTTTCGGGGCCGTTACGACGTCGTCGCGGGTCGTGGCGCCGGAGTATCCGACCGCCCAGCAGCGCACGAGCTCGCCGGCAACGGCGATTGGAAGTCCGATGGCGACGCTGCGCGCGCTCGGCCGGCCGCACACCGCCAGCGCCGCCGCCGGCAGGCCGAGCAAGAGGCCCCGATTCTTAAAAAGGAAGGCTTGTAACCTCATCACGTCGCCGTAGGCTTTTCCACGACCGCCAACGCGGCCTCGTAAACGTCGCGCAGCGAGCGGACGAGCGGGACCTGCGGCTCCCAGCCGGTCCGGGAACGGAGCTTCTCGCCGTTTCCGACCGAGAGCGCTATTTCGGACGAGCGCAAACGCCCCGGATCCTCGCGCACCTCCACCGGAACGCCGGCAATCGCGATCAGCTCGCGCAGCACGTCGCGGATCGCAACGGCTCGCCCGCTGCAGACGTTGTATGTCTCGCCGCGTTCGCCGCCGCGCGCCAGCGCCACGTAGGCCGCGACGACGTCGCGCACGTCGAGAAAGTCGCGCGCCGCTTCGAGGCTCCCGACGAGAAGCAGCGGTGGGCCGCCGTTGGCGATGCGGGCCAGCTGGGCGGCCAGCGAAGCGACCACGAACCGCTCGCTCTGTCGCGGACCGATGTGATTGAACGCCCGCGCGATCACGACGTCGGTTCCGAAGCTCCTCGATTCGGCCAAGAGGATGGCTTCGGCCGCGGCCTTGCTTGCGCCGTACGGACTCCCCGGGCGAAGCGCGAGCCGCTCGTGCAATGGGTACTCGCTCGCGTCCCGCGGACCGTATACTTCTGCCGAGCTCGCAAACACGATGCGGGGCGGTGAAGCGCCCGAGCAGCCTCGCACTGCCTGCGCGAGTCGCGCGGTGCCCATCGCATTGGCCTCGTACGTCCGCATCGGCGTTCGTAACGAGTCGGGAACGAAAGTCTGCGCGGCGAGATGAAAGACCACCGTCGGGCGAAACGCTTCGAGTGCGGCGTGCATCGTGTGCACGTCGCCGAGGTCGAGCGCGAAATATCGTTCGTCCGAGTCGTGAGGGCCGCGGCAGGCCAAGACGTCCGCACCCTCGCGGCGCAGCTCGTCGACGAGATATCCGCCGACGAATCCGGTCGCGCCGGTCACGAGCGCCCGCACGCTATCCTCCCGTACGCTTACGAGCGCGCGCGCGAGGACAGGCGCTCGAGGTCCGCCTCGACCATCGTTGCGACGAGCTCGTCAAAGCTTACCGTGGGGGTCCACCCCAGCATCTTTCTCGCCTTACCCGCGTCGCCGATCAAGACGTCGACCTCGGCCGGGCGTACGAAGCGCGGATCGATGACGACGTACGGCTCGAACGAACCAAGGCCCGCCGCTTCGAAGGCGCTTCGCACGAAATCGCGGACGCTATGCGTCGCGCCCGTGGCGATCACGTAATCGTCGGCGCGGGCCTGCTGGAGCATCAGCCACATCGCGCGCACGTAATCGCCCGCGTATCCCCAGTCGCGCTGCGCGTCCAGATTGCCGAGGCGCAACTGCCTTGCCATTCCGAGCTTGATCCGCGCGACCCCGTCGGAGATCTTTCGCGTCACGAACTCCTTGCCGCGGCGCGGGCTTTCGTGATTGAAGCAGATTCCGCTGCACGCGAACAGATCGTAGGATTCGCGATAATTTACCGTGATCCAATGACCGTACACCTTCGCGACGCCGTAGGGGCTGCGCGGATAGAATGGCGTGCTTTCGGTCTGCGGACGATTCGACCGCGTTGCCGAACATCTCCGAGCTCGAGGCCTGGTAGAAGCGAATCGCGGGATTCACCTGCCGAATCGCCTCGAGCACGCGCGTCACTCCGAGCGCGGTGAACTCGCCGGTCAGCACCGGCTGGCTCCAAGACGCCGGTACGAACGACTGCGCCGCCAGATTGTAGATTTCGTCGGGCACGATTTCGGTGACGATCGAAGTGATCGAGCTCTGATCGAGCAGGTCGCCGGAAAGTATTTCGACGTCGTCGACGATGTGCTCGATCCGTTCGTGGACCTCGGTGCTGGTGCGCCGGGTCATGCCGACGACGCGATAGCCGTTCTTCAACAGGAGCTCGGCGAGGTACGAGCCGTCTTGACCGGTGATGCCGGTTACGAGCGCGGTCTTCGACACGGGCCTTACCGTTGCGCGCGCGGGCGCAAGCGCTCCGCCAGCGTGACCGCGATGAACGAGGCCACTTCGCTGGGCAGCGTCCCGCGACCGAATCCGGCATCGTAGCCCAACTCGCTCGCCAGGCGATTCGTCACGCGCGGCCCTCCGCAAATCAGCACCACGTCGTCGCGCAGGCCCTGCGCCTCCAGCAGCTCGCTCAACGCGGTAAAGTTTTTCACGTCGCTCCCTTTTTGTGTGACCACCTGCGACGCGAGCAACGCATCGATCCGCTGCTCTTGCGTGAAACGGGCGAGCTCCTCGACGGCGACCTGGCTGCCGAGGTTGAACGTCTCGAACATGCGGTACCGTTCGAGCCCGTAGTTGCCCTTGTATCCTTTCATATTCAAGATCGCGTCGATACCGACGGTGTGCGCGTCGGTGCCGATGCAGGCGCCGGCGATTCGAATCTTGCGCCCGATCTGCTCGGCGACGAACGCGTCGATCTCCTCCATCGACATCGCCTCGGACCGCGCCGACGGCGCGTGGATGCTCTCCACGTCGATCGCCTCGGGCGTGCTCGCGTAGAGAACGAAGAACGAGAAGCCCGTGGCGATCTGCCGCCCGTCCACGACCTGCACGTCGGTGAAGCCCATCTTCCCGGCGAGCTGACGGGCGGCTTCGTCTGCCGCCTCGGTCCACTGCACCGGCAGCGTGAACGAGAGCTGCACCTTGCCGTCGTCCTGCGTATCGCCGTACGGCTTGACGAGCTTCGTCATGCGGCCGCCGTGGAGCGCAGCGCCTCTTCGAACGGGTTGAAATAGTCGTCGGCGCGGAGAAAGACGCCGTCGAAGCCGCGCCCGCCGTCGGGCGAGCGCGAGACGTCCGCGAACGTTGCGGACTCGATCGCGTTCATCAGGCCCATCGCGGCGACGCGCTCGAGCAAAGCCTCGCACCCGTCGAGCACGGCCCGGGCGCGACGCTCGATCGTCCCCCCGGGACGCAAGACGATCTCGTCGCCGAAATGCCGCGCGGTACTCATCACGTACCGAGCGTTCTCGAGCGAGAGCGCGCGATCTCCTAGGAACGGGGTGTGAATCGCCTCGGTAAGCATGCCGCACAGATGAATGCTCTGCCGCGTCATCACGGACGTGAGATTGAACATCGCGTCGATCAGGTGGCCCTTGAATACGTCACCGGTCATGTGCTTCGTGGGCGGCATGTATTTGAGAGACGCCTCGGGGAAAATCTCTCGCGCCAACTGCGCCTGGGCAACTTGGTAGAGGAAGCTGTCCTCGAGATCGGGGTTGATCTCGTACGCGTCCCCGAGGCCGATTTGGCGGTCGGGCAGACCGGCGCGGTGCGCGAACTCCTCGTTGATGAACTGCGACGCCAAGACCGCGGGCGCCTGATCGACGGCGTCGGCCGTCGTGAGGTAGTTGTCCTCTCCCGTGTTGATGATGATCCCGGAATACGCGTTGACCATGCGGCTGAAGTGTTGGTCGACGAAGGTCCGCTTCATGTTGATGTCGCGGAAGAGGATTCCGTACATCGAATCGTTCAGCAACATGTCGAGGCGCTCTATGGCGGCCATCACCGCGATCTCGGGCATGCAGAGGCCGCTCGCGTAGTTGGTGAGCATCACGTAGCGCCCGAGCTTCTCGCCGGCCTCGTCGAGCGCGAGGCGCATGATCCTAAAGTTGGCCTGCGTCGCGTACGTGCCGCCGAAACCTTCGGTCGTCGGGCCAAACGGAACGAAATCGAGAAGCGACTGTCCCGTCGAGCGGATCACCGCAACGACCTGCGCGCCCGCCTCGGCGGCCGCTACGGCCGCGGTGCGATCCTCGTAGATGTTTCCGCTCGCCACGATCACGTAGAGCAGCGGCGGCGGAAGCTGGGGCAGGCGGGCCAAGCGTGCCGCACGCTCCTCGCGTTGCTCTGCGATCCGAGCAAGCGCGGTTGCAACGTGCGGGCGCAGCGCCCCGCGCGCCGCGCCCTGGGGCGTTTCGGCGAACTGCTCGAGGCTCAGCCGGCCCGCCGCGATCGCTTCGGCAAGCGCCCGGGGGTCGAGACCGGTTTCCGCCAAGCCTCTTCCGTAGGCGAGCGCGACGCCGCGACCGCGTTGCGCAACGGGGATCGCGTCGACCACCGCGTTGGGCAGCGGAATCTCGTCGGGCGTCACGCCATCGACGCCCAGCAGGCGCAGCACCGCGCGCTCGACCGCGACGGTCGAGTGCGCGGCGATGAATTCCTCGACGGGCGCTGCGATCGCGGCGGCCAGCTCGCGGCAGCGATCCACGCGCTCACGGTCGATTCGGAGTTCCATCGTCCAATCTTACCGGAGGGCGAGATACGCGGCAATTCCGTCGCGCCACGAGGGCATCGCGATGCCCAAACGTCCGAGGTTCGCATTTTCGAGGGCCGAAAACCGCGGACGGACGGCCGCCGCCTTCCATTGGGCCGCCGCGATCGGTTCGATCGCGATCGTGCGGCCCGCTTGGCGGATCGCTTCGCAAGCGAAGTCGTACCAGCTGACGGAGCCTGCATTTGCAGCGTGATAGAGCCCGTACGAGTCGGTCTCGATAAGGCGCCGCAGCGTCTCGGCGAGGTGGCCCGCGAACGTCGGCGACGCGACGACGTCGGCGACGATTCTCATCGGGGCCTCGTCCTCGTGCGCGAGCACGCGCTCGACGAACGGCGCCCGTCCGCTCGACTTCGGCGCGCCGTAGAGCCCGCACGTGCGTACGATGAAGGCGCGCGCGCCGGACCGTTCCACCAGGTATTCGCCGGCGAGTTTCGAGATGCCGTACGCCGAGAGCGGATGCGGAGGATTGCTCTCCGCATACGGCGTCTCGCTCGTCCCGTCGAAAACGTAATCGGTGCTGACGGTAACGAAGACGGCATCGACTTCGCGTGCGAGCGCGGCCGTCGACGCGACCGCGAGAGCGTTAATCGCGAACGCCCGCTCGGGCTCCGCCTCGCAACGGTCGACGTCGGCAAATGCGGCGCAGTTGACGATGACGCCGGGACGAACTCGTTCTACCGTCGCGCGGACCTGCGCGCTCTGCCCGATGTCGAGCTCGCCGTGCGGCGGTGCCGCGATCTCGCAGTCCCGCCAACGCCTTCGAATCTCCGTACCTAGTTGACCCGAGCCACCGATCAACAGAATCCGCTTCAAACCGTCGACCGCCGGCCGGTCGTGTGCCGCTGTCCGATGAGCGAAACCGCGACGGCGACCGCGGCGACCGAGTTGCCGGCCACCAAGATCTCGACCACCGTCGCCAGGTTGGGATGAATCGTCACGATCGCAGCCAGCGTGCCCAGCGTGCAGACCAGTAGCGGCACCGTGAACGCCAGCCGATGCGTGGCGATGCCGTAGTACGTCAGCGCGTTCGTGAGAGCGAGGAACACCATGGCCACGCCGTAGGTTACCAACAGTGGCGACGCCGCGTCGAAGGCGCGGCCGACGAGCGCGTGCAGCACCTCGGTCCCGAAATATCTGAAGACGAAGAGCCCGAAAAGCGCGACAGCCGAAAACATCAGGAGGCTGGCGACGAGCACTTCGCGCGTTTGCGCGCCGCGAGCGTGACGGTCGGCGGCCTGCGGCAGCAAGACCGTGGGTACGAACCCAACCAGATAGAGCAGCGTCTTGCCACCGAGCGATGCCGCCGCGTAGAGTCCGGCGGCGTGCGCGTCGAAGTAATGCTTCACCAAGACGACGTCGGCGGAACCCATGAGCGTGAGCGAGATCGTTGCCGCGGCCGCTCCCGCTCCCGCGTTTAGGATGCGCCGCCAATCGTAGCGTACTCCGTGCGGCTGCGCGTTTACGTATCGCCGTCTCAACCGGAAGCCCAGGTAGATCAGCGCACACAGCGGTCCAAAGAGAAATCCCACGATGCCGCCGCCTAGCTTCAACCCCACGGCGATCAGCAAGACGATACCGCAGACTTTCGCGATGCCTTCGATGGAGTTGGAGAGAGCGTATCCGATAAAATCTTGCGTGCCTTGCGTGACGGCGCGCATCGCGCTCAGGTAGAGCGCGATAGCGGCGAGAAGGCCGACGAACGGCAGCGACCACACCGGCACGTGCAAAAAGTGCGCGAACGGCACGGCGCCGCAGATCGCAACCACCAAATAAACCACGCCGAGCTTCGTAAACCCCGCCGCGACGCTGTCGGTCAGTCCGCGGAGATGGCCGTCATCGTGGAGGGCCCGAAACTCTGCCGCGAGTTGCGCAACGACGGGCGCAACGAAAGCCGCCGGGACCGCGGCGATGAGCGCCGCGTTGATCAGCGCGTAAAGCCCGCCGTAGACGGTAACGCCGAGCTGACGGCTCGCAACGGCGTGTGCGACGAACCCGCAGACGTTGAGCACCATGCCGGCGGAGAAAACGAGCAGGCTTTGTTTGAGCATCGCGCTCGCACGAAGCCGCGCGAGCCCGCGCCGGAGCACCAGCGTGCCGGGCGGACTCATACTGCCGTTCATGGTACCCTCGTTCTCATGGAGATCGAGCAATTACCTCTCGCTGGGGCGCTGATGCTTACGCCGCGCACCTTCGCCGACGAGCGTGGCTCCTTTAGAGAAACGTATTCCGTCGACAGATATAGCGCGTGCGGCATTAAGGAAACGTTCGTTCAAGATAATCTTTCCTTTTCGCGCCGGGACGTCTTGCGCGGCCTCCACGGCGACGCTCGCATGTCAAAGCTCGTCGGCGTTCTGCACGGCAGCGCCTTCGACGTGATCGTCGATTTGAGGCCCCAAAGCCCGACCTACCGTCGCTGGCACGGCACGACCCTGACCGCCGCGGAGGGACGCCAAGTCTACGTGCCTCGGGGTTTCCTCCACGGGTTCCTCGCGCTCGAGGACGGAACCGTGTTCGCCTACAAGCAGAGCGCGCCGTACGATCCACGGCGTGAGATCTCGATCGCCTGGGACGACTCGGATTTAGGGATCGAGTGGCCGCTCGCCGGCCGCCGGCCGATCCTCTCCGATCGCGATGCAGCCAGCCCGAGCCTTCGCGTAACAAACGGCCTCGAGGCTAGGTAAGAGCCGCCAAGGGAACCGAAACGAGAGGGGATGGCATTCCATGATCAGAGCGACGAAGCTCTGGTGCATCGAGTGCGCTCCGGGGAAAGGGAGGTCTTCGGCGTGCTCGTGGATCGCTACAAACGGGGTATAGCGAACTTCATCGGTGCGACCGTGCGCAATTCGCCGGAGGCTGCGGATCTCTCGCAGGAGACGTTTCTGCGCGCGTACGCGCACCTCGGGACGTTCAATCCGCAACTCGGAAAGTTTTCCACCTGGATCTATCAGATCGCGCGGAACGTGATCCGAACCTACCTGGCCAAGTCGTCGCGGGGACCACAGCTCCAGGAGCTTCCCGAAGACCAGTCGCTGGAGAGCGCTCTCCCCGACCTTTCTCCGCAAGCCGATCCGGCGGGCGGCGTCTTGCGCGAGGAAGCCGAGCGCGAGCTGCGCGCCGCGCTTGCCGAGCTTCCGGAGCGCACGCGCACGGTCTTGGCGCTGCGCTATTTCGACAGCATGGAGTATCAGACTATCGCGAGCACGCTGGGACTATCGCTCGGCAATGTGAAGACCCTAATCCATCGCGGAAAAATCGCGCTCACCAAGAAGATGCGCGAGCGCGAGCGGCGTGCGCTCGGATCGCTGAAGAGCGCCGATGCGAAGGGGAGGTCCAGTGCGCTGCTCGTCGTGTGAACCATTGCTGGACGCGTTTCTGGAGGCGACGCTCCGGCGCCGGCGCGCTCTCGAGGTCGCGAAGCATTTGCGCGGCTGCGACGCGTGTGAGGCGCTGTTGGGCGAGCTCCGCGTGATCGACGGTTTGCTGACGACGGCGAAGCCGCCCGGAAGCGTCGCCGGCGATTTCACCGCGGCCGTTCTTTCGGCGACGCACTCTACGCAGACGCGGGCGCCTCGGCGCGTTCCGTTTCTGGTTCCGCTGTTTGCGTATCTTGCCGCCGCGTGGACGGTCGTCGCGATCGTCGCGCTGCGATCGGACTATCTCCTGCGCTTGAGCGAAGCCTTCGTCGCGATGGGAGCGCGCAATCTCGCCGCGCTCGGCGCGGCGGGCCGGGCGTTTGCTCCGGCGACGCCGCTCGCCGCCGCGGTCGTGACCGTCGTGTTATTGATCGACCTCTTCCTGCTCTGCGCCGTGTTCTACGGCTATCGCCGGGTGCGACCGCTGCTCGCGCTCCACCTGGACCGGGGGCCGCGCCCGTGATCGCGCGGTTCGCAGTTCTGGGGCTCTGCATTGCCGCAGCCCTGCTTCTGCCGGGCCGGGCCTCGGCCGATACGCACGCCGTATTTCACGGCGGGACCTACTTCGGATCGGTCGTCGTCGAACCGGGTCAGGTCGTGGACGGCGATCTGACGGTCGTCTTCGGCGACGCGACCAACGCCGGTCTCGTCGAGGGCGACGTCACTGTCATCGGCGGCAATTACGACCCGCGGCCAGGTGGAATCGTCACCGGACGGGTGACGCAAGTCGGCGGCGCACTGACCCAAACGGTCGTGCCCTGGGCGCCGAGCGACTCGACCTACAACCCCTTCCTCCCCGACCACCGCCTGCTCTGGCGGTTCTCGTGGAATCTCCTCGCGCTGCTCGTTTTCTTGATCTTTCCGCTGCGCACGCGGATGGTGCTCGATCGGCTGGAGGGCCATCCGGGCCTCTGCGTGACCGCGGGTCTGCTGGGCTGCGTCGCGGTGATTCCGCTCGCGGTGCTGCTCGCGATCACGATCTTGCTCATTCCGCTGATTTTGCTCGAATTCGTGTTCGTTCTGGCAAGCGTCTTTCTCGGCACGGCGGCGCTGGCGCTTCTGATCGGCCGCCGGCTCTGCGAGCTGGTAAGCCCGTCTACGACGCCTTCCCCGCTGGTCGCTCTGCTGGTGGGCATCGCGCTCATCAGCGCCGCGGAGCTCGTGCCGGTCGTCGGCACGCTCGTGCTCATTCTCGTGGGGTTGATCGGCTTGGGCGCGACGGTCTTGTCGTTTGCCGGCGACGCGTTTCCCAGGGAGATAAGCGGACCCCCGGCGGCCTCCGTTTAAAGGGGCTCCATGCCCGCCATCTCGCGATCCGCGAAGTTCGCCGAACGCACGGCGCACCTGCGCGCGTCGACGATCCGCGAGATGCTCAAAGTGACGCAGCAGCCCGACGTGATCTCGTTCGGCGGCGGTTTACCCGCACCCGAACTCTTCCCAACGGCCGCCATCGCCGAGGCCGCCCGGATCGTGATGGAACGCTACGGTGCGGCCGCGCTCCAGTACAGCGTGACGGAAGGCATTCCCGAGATGCGCGTTTGGGTCGCGGAGCGGCTCACCCGCCGTTTCGGCCGCATCGTTGATGCCGACAGCGTAACGATCGTCAACGGGTCGCAGCAAGGCCTCGACTTGGTCGGCAAGGTCTTTCTCGATCCGGGGGATCACGTCGTGCTCGAAGATCCGTCGTATCTCGGCGCGATTCAGGCCTTCGATGCATATCAAGCCCGCTACCTCACCGTCGACACCGACGAAGACGGATTGATTCCGGAGTCGCTCGAGCGCGTGCTCGATCGAGCCGACCCGTTTCCGAAGTTTCTCTATCTCGTCCCGAACTTTCAAAATCCGACGGGGCGAACGCTCTCCAGACGGCGCCGCGAGAGCGTCGTGGGGATTTGCGAGCACTTCGGCCTCCCCATCGTGGAAGACGATCCATACGGCGAGCTGCGATTCGAAGGCAGCGACCTGCCGCCGCTCGTGTCGCACGAGACGACGGCCCCGATCGTCTACTTGGGCACCGGCAGCAAAATCATGGCGCCCGGCATGCGCGTCGCGTGGCTCGTCATTTCGGACGAGGATATTCGCGAGAAGATCGTGCTCGCGAAGCAAGGCGCCGATCTGCACAGCGGCACGTTCGCGCAGTACGTCTTTCACGCGTACGCGAGCGGCGGCGACGCATTCAACGCACACGTGCGCACGATCGCCGTGACGTACGCCCGGCGTCGCGACGTGATGGCCGAGGCGCTGTCCGAATTTATGCCCGACGGCGTGCGATTTACGCGTCCCGCGGGCGGAATGTTTCTCTGGGTGACCGTCCCCGGCGTCGACACCACGGCGCTGCTGCGAATCTCGGCGGAATCGAAAGTCGTGTTCGTGCCGGGCGTAAACTTCTATCCGGGACGAGACGTGCACGACGGCATGCGCCTCAACTTCTCCAACGCTTCCGAAAAGAATATCCGGGTCGGCGTCGAACGGCTCGCACACGCCATTAACCTATATAACGGATAGAGGAGCACGCGTGGCAGCAGGCTTGGTCGTCGGCATCTTTCCCGTCTCGGATCCAAAAGCGCTGGAGAGCGCCCTTTCGGCACAGCAGATCGACCTGAGCAAGGTGAAGGTGGTCAGCTCGAGCGTGACCGACACCGAAGAGTCCCAGCTCGAGTTCGTCGACGTCATCGAAAACATGGAGGACAACTCGTTCTCCGACGACATGACCAAGGGGCTGGGCGTTCTGGACGACGCGAGCGGAACCGGGGTGCCCGGCATCAGCGGACCCCAGGCGAGCTTGGGCTCGTTCCCGCGTCGCGACAGCGAGTCGAAACATTATCTCGCGGGCTTCGCGATTCCGACCGACGAGATCGAGAATTTCGACGACGCGGTCGCCGACGGACGCGCGGTCGTCCTCTACCCCGACGCGGGCACCGAGGTCGAGAAGATCACCGCCGCTTTCAAGGCTGCTGGCTTGCGCAACGTGCGCGCCTACTGAGGCCCCCGGAGGCGTCGAACCACCTAGTCCTCGCAGGCATTTTGGCGCTTGTGAGCTGCACGTCTACCGCACGCTACGACTACACGCACCTGCCCGCCGGATACCATTGGCGGGCCGTTTACGATCGGACGACCAGCACCGTGGTTTTCTACGGACAGGATCCGCTGACGAACGATACGGTCTACGTCGGCCCGGATAGCCGCTTCTTCATCTTTCACCATCCCGGTCTGATCGGTCCAAGGGACCTCGCCCGGCAGTGGGATCCGCACGATGTCCCGTAGCGGCGCGAGCGCCGTCCGCCGCGTCATGATCACCGCGGCCGGAACGGTCACGGCCCAATCGCTCATCAAGGCGCTGCGCGACGACGGAAGGGCCGATTTTATCGCGGCGGGAGACATGGATCGACTCAACGCGACCCGAGCCTTCGTCGACGAGTTCGTCGCGCTTCCTCGGGCCGGCGATCCGGAGTTCGCGAGCCGATGCTTCGAGGCGGTCGAGCGGATGCGAATCGACGTGCTCGTGCCGCTCATCGTGGAGAGCGAATTTCTTCCCCTGGACGAGGCACGCGAGCGCTTCGAGCGGATCGGCTGCCGGCTCGTCGTACCGCCCCGTGAAATCTTCGTGCGCACCGGCGATAAGCTCGAATTTGCGCGCTTCTTATCGGAGATCGGCATCCCGGGACCGCCGACGCAGCCCTACTCCCCCGCGGTCCGCGTCGATCGCTTCCCCGTCTATCTCAAACCGCGGCGCGGATCGGGTTCGGTCGGTACCGCGCGTGTGGAGAGCGCGCACTCGCTGCACGAGGCCGCGCGGGGGCGCCGCGACTTGATCGTTCAAGAGGCCGTCGACGGCGCCGAGTTTACCGTCGACTGTTTTGCGGCGGCGCCGGGCCGCGTGGTCGCGGCCGTGCCGCGAGAACGCATCGCGATCAAGGCCGGCGTTTCGGTGAAGGGCCGCACCTATCGTCACCCGGAGATCGAGCGAATCGCGCGCACCGTCGTGGAGCGAAGCGGCCTGCGCGGGCCGGCCAACGTTCAAGGGATGCTCCGGGCGGACGGGAGCTTCTCGATCATCGAGATGAACCCGCGCTTCTCCGGAACGCTCGCGTTGACCACCGCTTCCGGCATCAACTTCGCGTCACTGCTCATCGACCTCGTCGAGGGCAATGCGATACCCGACCTCTTGGGGAGCCACGAAGACGGCGTGACGATGATGCGTTATTGGAGCGAGGTATTCGAGGATCGCGACGGCGCTATGCGCCTAGGAACCGCCCTTTAAGCGCGCAAGTCCGACGATGCTCGCCTGTCTCCAAAACTCGAAGCCGAAGGCGGCGCTAACGAAGGGATGGTAGAGCCACTCGCCGCGCCGGTCGCGGAATAGACCGTAGAGCGCCGCGAACGCCGGTAACACGAAGCTCACCGAGTAAAAAGGCCAAAGATAAGCGCGCGAGCGCTGCGCGCGGCTCCGAGCGCGTAACCGTCCCCAAACGGGCAGCGCGGCGTCGGTCATGCGAGCGCGAAAACGCGGGCCAAACTTACGCAGTGCGTCGCCGATCCCGCCCACCGTGTGATGCTCGAGCCGGGCGCGCTCGACGAAAGCGATCTCGCAGCCCGATTCCAGGAGCATCTCGACGGGAGCCACGTCGTCTTCGTCGGTTCCAGTCGGCTTGCGATATGGAAGCCGTATCGTAAACCCTTGCGCCAGCGCGACGAGCGGCGGCGGACCCGATGCAAAATCGTAGACCGCGTAATCGTCCGAGCGACGCTTGACGCGGTAGGTCCGATGATACGACGCGGGCGAGGTCGCTCCGCCGTAGATGAAATGGTTGAACGGATCCGTAAACGCGTTGAAGTAACGCGTCGTGCCGCCGTCCTGCGCTGTGCTGACGAGGCTCGGGAACGCGGCGTCTATTTGCGGATCCGCGAACGCACGAGCCATGCTCGCCAGAAACGACTCGTCGGCAAAGACGTTGTCGGCTGCGAGCCACATCGCGACGTCCCCGGTCGCCTTCTCGAGAAGCATCCCGGCTCCCGGTTCGGCGCGCCGTATCGGATTGTGGAAAACGCGCGCACCAAACGCCTTGGCGATCGCGAGGGTGTCGTCGGTCGACCCGCCGTCGGCGACGAGAAGCTCGATGCCCTCGCTCGGATAGCGCTGCAGCCGAATCGATTCGAGGAGTGCGGGCAGGCGCACCGCTTCGTTGAGCGTCGGGAGCAGCAACGAAAAACGAATCGGCGCGCGATCGCTCACGTCACACGCTCACCTTCGCACCGTCGGCCTCCGCCGAACGCATGGCGGCCTCGATCACGCGCACCACTCCCGCGCCGAACGCTCCGTCCGAGCGCGTTGGGGCGCCGGTTCTGATCGCGACGGCGAAGTCCGCAACGAGCTTTCCGAGCGCCTCGCGGTTGTCGACCAACGGAACGTGAAGGTCGCCTAAACGGTAGGACACCATTTGCTGCTGCAGCGTGGAGCTCGACGGGTCGAGGACGACGCCCTTGTCGTAGATGTAAATCTTCTCCGTCGGTTCGACGTCATCCCAAACCGCCATCTTCAAGCTTCCCGAGATCATGGTGCGCCGGACCTTTACCGGCGATAGCCAGCTCAGGTGCACGTGCGCCAGACAACCGCTCGCGTACCACATCGTCAAAAACGCGACGTCGGGGATCTTGGCGTGAACGCACGCACCAAGCTGCAGTGCCACCGACGTCGGGACTTCGTCCAGCACGTAGTTGATGATCGAAACGTCGTGCGGAGCCAAATCCCAAAGAACGTTACTCTGCTGAAAGAGGCCCAGGTTGACGCGCACGGAGTCGATGTAGTAAACCTTTCCGAAATCGCCGGCTTCGCGGAGCGCGCGCAGCTTCTCCACGGCGCCGGTATAGAGGAACGTGTGATCGGTCATCAGGCGCACGCCGGCTGCCTGCGCGCGCTCGCAGAGATCTTCCGCATCCCCGTACCGCTCCGCGAGCGGCTTTTCTACGAGTACGTGCTTGCCCGCGGCGATCGCCCGCGCGGCCAGGTCGCGATGGGTGCCCGGCGGCGTCGCGAGCGCGACGGCATCGACGCGCGGATCGGCCAGCGCCGCCGCGATGTCGGGGTGTCCGTCCACCGTCGGATAGAGGCGCAGCAGCCGCTCGAGACGAGCGCGGTCGGGATCGACGATGCAGCGAAGCGACCAGTCTTCCGAGGCGTGAAAGTTGCGGACGAGGTTCGGGCCCCAGTACCCCGCGCCGACCACCGCCACACCGAGCGGCCTACGTTCCATGTTCCGGCGATGAAGGACGAAGCGAAGAGACGGCTTACGCGACTGCGAGCGGCCGCGAGCTCGCCAGTGCGTCGACGACCAAGTCGATCTGCTCGTCGGAAAGCTCCGCAAACATCGGCAGCGAGAGTATGCGGTCGGCTCCCCGTTCGGTTTGCGGGAAGGCGCCGCGCCCCAAGCCGAGGTCGGCATACGCGGGCTGCAGATGAATCGGTACCGGATAATGGATGCCGGTCGCGATGCCGCGCTCGCTCAGTGCCGCCATGACGCGCGCGCGCTGTTCGACTTCGATCACGTAGAGATGGTAGACGTGCGCCTCATCGCTCGAGCGAAGCGGCGGCTTGATGCCGAGTTCGGAGAGGCGCGCATCGTACGATGCGGCGTGGCGGCGGCGCGCATCGTTCCACGCGTCGAGATGAGGGAGTTTGACGTCCAGCACCGCCGCTTGTATCGAATCGAGCCGGCAGCTCCCGGCCTTGACGAGGTGCTCGTATTTCTTGCGTTGCCCAAAATCTCGAAGGAGCCGCAATCGATCGGCGAGGTCGGCATCGTCGGTCACGATCGCGCCGCCGTCTCCGTACGCGCCGAGATTCTTGCCGGGATAAAAGCTGAAGCATCCGGCTCGCCCGAAACTTCCCACGCGCCGCCCGTTCCATCGCGCTCCGTGCGCCTGGCATGCGTCCTCGAGCACGTCGATTCCGTGCCTGCCGGCGAACTCCACGATCGCGTCCATCGGAACGGCTTGACCGTAGAGATGGACCGGCATGATCGCTTTCGTCCGCGGCGTTAATGCTTTGTCGAGCCGCGCGGGGTCGATCAAGTACGCAGCGTCGACGTCGACCGGTACGGGGCGTGCACCGATTGCCGATATGGCGATCGCGGACGCGATGTACGTGTTGGCCGGAATGATGACCTCGTCGCCCTCGCCGACGCCCATGGCCTGCAAGGTGAGTTGCAGCGCGCCGGTTCCCGATTCCACGCCGATACAATAACGGGCGCCGGTGTGGGCGGCGAAGTGCTCTTCGAAACGAGCCACGTCCGGCCCGAGAATGAAACTTCCCTCCTCCATCACCCGCGTGACGCGAGGAACGACCTCCTCGCGCAACGCGCGGAACTGCGCCTTCAAGTCGACGAACGGTACGAGCGTCATGGTCACCGCGCGCGTTTCGTCGGCTCGCGTACGAGTGCCTTCAGAAGGTAAAGGGCGCATGAGACACCGATCCCCTCAGCAACCAACTGCAGGAGCGACGTAACCTGCACGAGGATCACGCGCCGCGCGGGCCGCGCGATGAACCAGCCGTTGGACGACATATCGAGTCGCACGTGCGGGAGCACCCGCCATGGGACGAACGCGATCCAGGCCGGATCGTACCGTTCGTTGAGCCGTAATAGCTGCGCGGAATCCTCCGCTCGCTCCACGACGAAGAGCCACGGCATGAGCCCGCGAAAAGCGAGCGCGCGCGACGTCGCCGGCGTGGAATCGATCGGGCGATTCGGAAGCGACGACGCCTGAGCGACCAGCTCGCACAGGCCCTCGCACGTCACCGCGGCGACGCTTGAGGGAACCCGCAACCACGCGAACGTTCCGTTGCTCTTCACTAATGCTCGCCCGTCGGTTCCGTTCAGTCGTCCGCGCGTATATGCAAGCAGCCAGGAGCCGGGCTCGACGGGATACGGAATTTGCGACTGTGTAAGCGCCCCCCCTAGCGCCTGGGCGATCTCCGGCGCTTTCGCAAACGCGAGCCGCGCGTCGATCCAGGCGGTTTTCGGATCGATCGAATCGCTCGGCGCGACGATTGCGCGCACCGGCGCGTAACCGGACGCGTCGCCGAAGAAAACATCGCACGCGTCCGTCGCTCCCGGGAGCGCGACGACCCGCGAGTTTCCGCACTCCGAAACCAGCGCCGTCGCGCCGTCGAGATCGCGGACGGGCGGCGATGCGACGAGCCGCGTGCGCGCCTCGACCGACGCCGCTGCCAAGCCGATTCCGCCCTGCGTTCGCGAGACGAGCCAGGGCCGGTTAACGATTTTCGCGACGCCGAGCGCGCGCAGCTCCGCGACGTCGCCCGACTGCTCGTACCTGGCGAGGGCGCGGTCGGCGGGATACGTCGGAAAATACTCGTTGAGCGTAGAGACCGCGCCGGGGTAGGCATGCGCGTCGGGATCGGCGCCGTCGCCCGGTCCGGACCGCAGCTGGAGCGGCTGGAAGGCGGGGATCAGGGCCACGCGGGTAAATGCGGGCGCGCTAACGGACGGATGCGGATATGCCGTCGACCCGACCCAAAGGTCACTCGGCGGCCGCAGCAGCCACGTAATGGGCAAGGCGACTCCGGCGGCGAGTGCGACGTAGCCGAGGCTCCGAACGCGCCCCGAAGCGATGCAGGCAAGGAGCACGACCAGCGCCGCAAACATGCCCGCCAAATCGTACAGCTCCCGGAAGACACCGCTTTCGGGTACGTGCCGAACGATCCACTCGTACGGCACGGCCAATGGACCGTGCACGCCGAGCACTACCACGAACAACAATCCGGCCGCAACGAACGCCGCGACGGCCGCACGCGAGCGGCGCTCCGCGTAAGCCCCGAATAGCGCCAGCGCGATGAACGCGTATGCGGACGCGGCCGCCACGATCCCCAACCGGTCCGCATAGCCGGGGAAATATCCCCCGAGGCCGATCAGCGCCGCCGGCGCGACCGATTGATTCGCCTGCCACGTGACACCGTATGGAATCTGGAGCAGCGTGTCACGCTCCGCGATGAGTCCGATGATGGAGGGTAAACCAAAGAGCGCTCCGGCGAGCGGGGCCAGCCACTTCTTCGTCGCGAGCGCGAAGCCCACGAGCGCACACATGGCAAGGATGAAGAATTGCAGCTGCGCCTCGATTAACGCAATCCAAAGCGCGAGCCGTAGCGGCGAGGCTCTGTCGCCTCGCAACATTTCGGCCAGCAAGCCGATAGCGCCGGCGTATGCCAACACCATCACCAGGTGGCCCGCGACGAGCTCGTTGTACACCCAAGGATTGAAGAGCGCGAAGAGCCCGATCCCGAGCGACGCAGGCCACGCCGCGTTCCATTTGGCGGCGACGCGCGCAACGCTTCGCATGCAAATGTAGCCGATGATAACGGCTAGAAGCACGAGGGCGCCGAGTGGACCGACGAGCCACATCGCAGCGGCGATCGGGGGCCCGATCAGATATGTCGTCGGATGCGGATTGGGCGTGCCGAAACCCACCGACAGCCATCCGTCGACCGACTCGTCGAAGAAAGAACCGATGGCTTCGTGGTTGACCGGCCAGCTCCAATCGTGACGGAGCGTCGGTATGCCCTTGGCCGCAACGAAAGCGGCAAGAAGGAGCGCGGCCGCAAGCGCGAGCGCCCTGCCTACCCGCGTAGCCGCCGACACTCCACGGCGACGACGAGCGTGGCGGCGGCCGCGGCCGCGTACGCGGCGATCGCGAACGGTTCCGCGCTGCTCCCGCTGAAGAAGCTCGCCGTAATTAAGGCCGCAACGGCGATTGCGGCCGCGTAGCTCGCCGCCCGTTCTTTCCGGAAGAGGATCGCTAGTCTATCGAGCCCTTGCGCCAACCCGGCCCAGCGCCGCCGGATGAGAAGACCGGCTCGCGTGGGGGCGATCAACGAAGCCGCGATCAGGACCGCCGCGACGACGATGAGCCGATAGGCGAACGCGGCGACGCCGCGGGCCACGTCGGGCGGCAACAGCGCGGTGAGGGCAAGCGCGCACATGCCGATGAGGACGGCATAGCGCGTCGCGGCGATGGTGATCCCTCCGCGCACGAGGGCCGCGTTGAACGCCGCAACGCCTCCGGACCGCGCGAGCCCGGCGACGACGACGATCAGAAAGCCGGCGACGACGGCAAGCGCTTCGGCGCCGGGCAGCGCGGCGAGGCCGACGACGATCCCAAGGAGGGCGGCGATGCAAAAAAAGAAGCCGAGAAACGCCGGAAACGGATGCTCCGGCCTCGTTTTCGCCTCACGCGACTGGGGCAGGAACCGTTGGATAACGATCGCGACCGCGGCGAAAATGGCCGCCAAATAAGCGGTCGTCGCTAAGCGCTCGGCGCCCTCTCCCGAGAGCGTCGTGGCGAAGACGAGCGCGACGACGCCGGTTGCGATCGCAAGTTGGAGCGCGCGCCGCAGCGCCCACGCCATGGCGGAAGCGTTCAAGAGTTCCGAGTGCGGATCGGCCACAAATCCGGCGAACACGCGAGCACGATCAGGATGAGCAGCGCGATCACCGAGATCGCCCCCGCGATGATGTAATACTGCTGAGCGGCAAACGTCAGGACGATCTTGCCCCCCGCCGGAAGGGTGGGAACGATCCAACCGTTCTCGACGCCGTTGACGATCACGTGCGGTAGAACTTCGCCTTCCAGCGTCGCCCTCCACTCGGGGTGAAACGCTTCGCCGAAGACGAGAAGGAACGGACTCGCCGTACTCTTCGCGGTTACGTCGATGGTGGTCGGGGCGCGTCGCTCCCACACGAGTCCGAAGTCGCGCGTGCGCGGCAGCGTGAGCGGTTCGAGCGTCAGCAGCCCGATCTTGACCTGTTTATCGCCGCTCGCGACCGTGTGCCGCCCGCCGCTTAGAAAAACGGGCGCGGTGCCGACCGGTCTCCCGTCGATTCGAATCGGGATGTTCGCCAGCGACTGCGGCCTGCGCAAGGCCCGGCCGGGCGTCGCGTGCACGCCGTAATACAAGCTCGATAGCTGCGGGTGACCTCCTCGAGCGACGAACCAAAGTCCGACGATACGTCGCGACGCGTCGCTCCAGTCGTTCGGGAACGCGTGCATGAAGTTGACGTCGAACGAGCCGTCGCGCGCGATCGGGAAAAGCCTATAGGCGACTTTCCCGCCGCGGTCGAGGGCCACGGCCAGCGAAACGCCGCGGCCGACGGACCCCGCAACGCTGCCGGTGACTTCGGGGTCGCCCGTCAGCCCTGCCGGCGGAGTCGAAAGCGCCACCGCGGTGAAGGCCGAGTCGGTCGCCGGCGGTCGCGGCGCCGACGACCCCGCTCCGGCCTGAACGAACGAGAGATCCGGAGCGACGCCGGCCGAGATTACGTCGGACCCGAGATCGCTGCGTTCGCCTCTCTGGGAATGGAACGTAAAGGCGACGTCGTTCCACCCGGGGTGCAGATCGACGGCGAAGCCGACCACGGCCGGCGTAGGGCCATCGAGGTGGTCCGCCGAGTCGTATTGGTCCGCGTTCGCGGCCGGACCCGGCAGGGCAACGCTCTGCGACGCACCGCCCTTCACGGTGACGGTCATAGTATCGGCGACTTGTAGCCGGCTGATCCGCATGGAGACCTGCGCGCGAACCGCGCTGCTGCCGGGCACGAATACTCGCGCGTGCGCGTCGCGCGAAAAGAGAAACCATGAAGTCGGATCGCCCCGCTGCCACTGATAGGCGGTGGGGTCGTCGCGATACCAATCCGTCGGCATCATGATCTGCGCCGTCGGAACGACCCCGCTATCGAAGATGTACGGAAGCGTACCCGAGAGCGTGGCCGGAAACGCGCCGCGATACGCCGAGCCTCGGCGCAGCCGGGCGCCGACGAGTCCGTCGGGGCCGAACGGTCCGATAGCGGTGGCTCGGATCTTGTATCTGCCCGGGACGGGCAGCGTCACCGTCGTATTCGTGGCATCGACGATGCTAGCCGTTGCGAGATTCTGCGGCAAGCTCCGCGTCAGCGCCGCGATCCGATCCTGCCACGACCGCAAGTCGTCGGTGTTCACCACCGCGACGACCAAATCAGGGTCCAGATAACCGTCGGAAACCCAATGCGTACCGGGAGTGAGTCCGACGTTACTGAACTGGGTCCACGCGCCTCCGGGGTTTTCCAGCGAAAGATATTTCCCGTCGACCATCAGCGTTTGCGGCGCCGGGCGATTGAACAGCAGCGACTGATCGAGCACGAAGATCGAGTAGAGGCCCCCCGTCTTTATTTCGAAACGGGTCAACCACGCAGCGTCTGCCGACGGCGGATGGACGCGAATGCCGTGAACCAGCGCCTCGTTGACGGCCAGGTCGCGGAGTTGTTCCGGCGATCCGGGAAGGATCGGCGAGAGTCCCTGCAGCGATGACGTAAACTCATCGGCGGAGCGATTCGGCGGATCGAACTCCGCGCGCCCCTGCGCCATTGCCTCGACGTCCCCGAGGAGCGCGTCCGAGAACATCGGGACCGTGCTCACGACCGGATGGGTTACTCCGTAAAACAGCGGCATGGCCCCGCTGAGGTGGTAGACGCGCAACGGTCCGTCCGTGCGCACCGGCGACACCCCGAGGACCCGGTGGAGCAGATCGTGGGTCAAGGTCGTGCTGTTGAAGCGCCACTCTCCCGGCGAGCTAAAGTCGATCACGGGGATGAAGTCGTCGCGCTGCAAGATCGTATCGACGCCCATGACGCGATACATGTCCGCCGCGAAGGGCAAGCCTTCGCGGGAGGCGCGATACGCTCGGCGCACCCAAAGGTCGGTTCCCTCGGAAGGCTCGCTTCCCAGCAATCCGTAGATCATCGGACGGTCGATCAGCGAGTCCTCGATATAGAACTGCGGATTTCCCCAATCGAACTGCTCGAGAAACTGCGTGGGAAACAGCGCGACCCGGTGCGCCTTGTCGTTGCCCACCAGCGACGCGGCGCGATACTCCCAGCTGGGAAGCGACCGGCCCGGATAGTTCATCTTGTTGATGAGGACGGGAACGAAGATCAGGATCGGCAGGACGATGAAGGCCGTTCGGGCTGCGGGAATCGTCCAGTCCCACCTGCGGCGCTCGCCGGCGGTTAGCTTCGAGAAGTAATCCCGGAGTGCCGTCACGATCGCGAAGCACGAGAGCGCGAAGAGTCCGCTGATCCCGAACTCTACCCCGGCGACCCACTTGTATGAGAACCGGAACATCTGAAATCCGGGAAAGTTGCGATAGAACTGATCGTAAATCGGAGCGGTGACGGCAGCTCCGAGCTCGTCGTGATAGTAACCGACGACCAGGGGGACCGAAACGATCGTCACGATCAGAAAGAAGAGCGTGGCCGGGCGTTGATTTCGTCTGAGCGCGATGCCGCCCAACGCTACGATCGGGACAAACCACAGCAGCGCGCCGAACAAGCCGCTCGCGTACGATGCGGCCCACGGAAAGTACGCTCGCCCCGCAAACGACACGAAGGTCGCCCAATGACCGAGTCCGCGAAGGACGTTTGCGAATGAGGTCGCGGCGTTGTGCATCGAGGTACTCTCGCTGAGCACCCCGTTCAGCCAGACGCCTCGGAAGTAATCGACGAACGGCACGAGCCAGTACAGGTTGATCGCAACGGCGGCGATGGCCGCGGCCGCGACGATCGGCAACGTCCGGTTGATCGCATTTGCGGGCTTCGGGTCGAAGGCGATCGTTACGATCACGAAGATCGTGATGACGATGACGTTGATGGCGACCAGCGGCGGATTGACCCCGCCCCCGACGAGCACGAGTAGCGCCAGCGCTAGGGCGGCGCGCCAGATATTCATCTCGCCGCGCATGGCCCGCGCCATCACGCCGACCATGGCCGGCAGCGTTCCGTACGTGAGAAGCCACACGATCTGCGCCTGCGAGTTCAGCGCCACGTACATGTTGAAGAGATAGGCGCAGGAACCGGCGATCCGCGAGACCTCGTCGAGCCACGGGGCGACGCCGCGCAGACAGTAGTACATCGACCAGAGGCACCCGAGGTAGACCAAGAAGACCGCAGCGTGCTGCGCAAGGTCCTGTGGAACGTGCGCGATCTGCGCCAGGCCGTATAGCCATGAGTACGGCGTTTGATACGGCACCCAGAACCCGCTGTGCGTGCCCAAGGCGAGCGACGGATTCCAAGCGTGGAGCAGCCAGCCCAAGAAGCGAAGTGGGTCGATATGCAAGGAGGCCTGGCCGTCGTTGAGCTGGATGCCGCGCCC
Organism: Vulcanimicrobiota bacterium; assembly: GCA_963745145.1. Taxonomy (GTDB): domain Bacteria; phylum Vulcanimicrobiota; class Vulcanimicrobiia; order Vulcanimicrobiales; family Vulcanimicrobiaceae; genus Cybelea. Next base: position 26,439 of record CAVUWE010000002.1, read on the forward strand.
GTAGCCGGTCGTGACGAGCAGCGCGAGCACCGCGAAGAGCGCCGGCACCAGCCATTTCTGCAGCGCCTCCGGTATAGGTCGAGCGTCTCCGCGCGCGCGCAGGCCCGCCGGCCGGCGCGCTTGCAGGCCGGACGCCGTGCCTTCGGCGGTCTGCTCTTTCACGAATAAGCCTTTCCGTAGAGTCTGAATGGACCTTCCAAGCTGACCTGCCCCTCGACCGAAACGGCCGCGAACAGATCGTCGACCTTCTTGCGCACGGCATCGAGCTCGATGTCGCGGAAGATGCATCGATATTCGATGCGCCGCACGCACTCGAAGCCGCGCGAACCTTCGTCATGACACGCCGGGCAGAGCGACGGTCGCAACGCCACGGCGGGTCCGATCGGCGCACCTCTAATCTCGCTTGTCATGCCATAGAGGGCGAGCGTCTTGACGCCGAGGCCGGAAGCGAGATGACTGAAGCCGGCGTCGTTACCGACGAAGACCTCGCATTCCGCGAGCCGCCGCGCGGCTTCCGCAAGCGGCTTGCCGATGATGCTGATTCCCTCGCTCCCCCGAAAATCTTGCTCGGCACGAGCGGCCTCGCTCGTCTCGTGCGGTCCGAGAAAGAAGCGCACGCTTCTTCCGCTTGCCGCCTGCGAGCGCGCGAGGGCGACGAACCGTTCGTACGGCCAGCGCTTCGCTTCGTTACCCTTCCACGCCATGGACCCCGGATGAATGCCGAGCGTTCCCGCGATCCGCTCCGCGCGCCAGGCGGCGGGAACCCAATACTCGAGATCGTCGTCCCCCGATTGCAACTCCATCGCGCGCGCGAGGCGCAAGTTCTCGGCGAGCCGATGACCGCCGCGCAGCGGCACGCGATCGTTGCGCGAAGTCCGCGCGATCGCGCTCGCGGCGCCGCCGTACTCGTGCATCGAGAGTTTCTTGGCGCCGGCTCCGCGGGCGATCAGCGTGTACTGCCAACGCGTCGCCGGAAAAGGAAGGACGCTGACGTCGTATCGGCGCCGGCGGAGCGCCGCAACCGCGCGCAAGGCGTCGGACGCGGTCGGCCGAATCGGAAGCTGAACGATGTCGCGCACGACGCCCAGCTCGCGAAGATATTCGCTGACCGGCGGATGCATGGTCAAGGCATCGACGGTCCACCCGTCGCGGCTCAAACCCCGAAGGATCGGACCGGCGGCCAGGGCGTCGCCGAGCCCTGGTAGCAGCAGCACCAGCGCGGTACCCGAACCCAATGACCGCTACTCTCCGATGATGATTGGAACGACGATTTCGTGCGAGCCGGCGGCGCGGTCGCGACTCGGCGCCGCACGCTCGGGCCGGTCGTAGTAGCCCAGAATCCGCATGCGATAAAAGATCGCCAACGTGTCGAGAAAGACGTTCCAGACCGCAGGCAGCCGCAGCCGGCTGCCGACGCGTTTGAAGTTCACCGACACGGGAGCCTCGACCATTCGGTAGCCGAAGTGATGAACGTTGGCAAGCAGCTCGAGATCGAAGGCAAACCGCTTTACCAAAATGCGCGGCAGTACGTGATCCAAGACCGGACGCTTGAAGAGCTTGATGCCGGTCTGCGTGTCGCGAATGGGCAGCCCGAAGAGCGCGCGAACCAGCATGTAATAAAAGAAGCTGTAAATCCGCCGAAGGCGAGGGTAATCGACCTGCGATTGCGGGTGGAACTTCGAGCCTATGACGGCGTCGGCGTTGCCGGCGTTCATGATAGCGAAAAAACTAGCCAGCTGCTCGGGATGCAAATCCATGTCCGCGTCGAGAAAAGCCACGTACTCGCCCCTCGAGTACGCCGCACCGCAAATGAGCGCGTTCCCCTTCCCCTCGTTGCGACTGCAGCGAACCACGCGAACGTGATCGGGCCACGCTCGCAACGCGTTGCTCGCCGCGGCATCCGTTCCGTCCAAGCTGCCGTCGTCTATAACGACGATCTCGAAGTCGATGCCGAGTGCATGCATCGTGTTCACGGTCTCGCACACGTTTTCGGCGATTGAATTAGCCTCGTTATACGCGGGCATGAGGATCGAAAGCATGGCGCTGCATGGTTGGCTCTTCAGAAAAAGCGAGCCTGCTCCGAAAAGTTAATCATAGTCACCGGCCGGGAGTGGGCTGCCCCGCTTTACGCGATCGGGGCTTCGCGGTTCTCCGGCGGGCTGACGAGATTCCGCTCGAACTTCGCCACGATGGTCCGCCACGCGAGGTCGAGCTCCTCGACGCCGAGCATGCGCGCGACTGCGACGAAGACCGTGCCGCCGATCGCAATCTGCCCGAAAAGGAACCAACCGCGCGAAGCGAGCGTCGCCTCCGGGGTGACGCCGAGGGCACCGATCCAGCCGAGCGCTGCCAGCATGGCGAGCGAACACACGACGACCTTGGCGGACGAGAGCAGGAGCGCGCCCCAGTCGATTCCCGAAACGACCCGCGCCGTGACCAGCAGCAAGAGGACCGCTTGCATGGTTTGGCTGAGGGAGTTCGCCAGCAGCAGACCGCGCGCGCCCAGACTCGGCAACCACACCAGCGAAAGCAACACGTTGACGATGACCGAAACGACCGAGATGGTCACGGGCCAAATCGTCTCGCGGCAAGCGAAACAGCAGCGCGTCAGCACCACGTTGGCCGCTAGCGCGATCAATCCGATCGCCGCATATGGAAGCAGGCCGGCGGTGAGATCGGTCGCACTGGCCTGGAACGACCCTCGCTCGAAGAGCGCTTGCACCATCGGGTGCGCGAGCACGACCAGGGCACACGCCGCGGGGATCGTGATGAAATTTACGAGCCGCAGCCCCGTCACGACGCTGCGCGCTACACCGCGCCGATTTTCGCGGGCGTACTGCGCGGCGAGTAGCGGAAAGATCACGGTGGCAATGGCCGCCGCGAAGATCTGCTGCGGGAAGTTGACGAGCTTTGTCGCGTAGTTCATGCCGGCGATGTATCCCGGCGCCAGCGTCGAGGCGAAGAAACGGTCGAAGAAGAGCGCGAGCTGCCCCGCGGCCGAACCGACGATGATCGGCCCCAGCAATACCCAGATTTTCTTCAAGCCAGGGTGGTGCAAATCGATGATCGGGCGGTACTTTCCGATCGACAGGAACGACGGCAGTTGCACGATCATCTGCGCGGTCAAGCCCAGCACGGTACCGACCACGAGCGCGTAAATTCCCATGCCGTGGGTCAAGAGCACGATGCACGCGATCGTCACGGCGTTCACGGCGACCCCCACCAACGCGGCCGCCCGGAAGCGGTGGTACGCGTTGAGCATGGCCGAGAGCACCCCGCTCAGGCTGACCGCGACGATGCTCGGCATCAGCCAGCGGGTCATTCGGATCGCCTCGCCCATCTGCGGCGCCGGGAAACCGTGCGCGATCAACGGCACGTACCAGCGCGCCGTAAAGAACCCCACGACCGCGCACGTCGTCAAGACGATGGCCAGGATGTTGAGCGTCGTGCTGGCCAATCGCCACGCCTCGTCCTCTTCCCGGTGCGCCAGATACTCGGAGAAAGTCGGCACGAGCGCGCTTACGAGCGCGCCGTTGAACACCCCGAAGAGAATCGTCGGAATCGTCGCGGCCGCGAGAAACGTGTCCATCTCCCAACGCGTGCCGTAGTATCGCGCGCTCACGACCTCGCGCATGAACCCGAGGAGCGTGGACGCGAACGTCGCGCCCATGATGAAAAACGTCGAACCGGCGATCGAAATCCGATGGCGCGGCCGACGCAGCTCCGGGACGGCCCTGAGATGCGGCGACGACCTAATGCGCTCCGTCCCTCCGGAGGACGGCCGGGATCGTCTTCGCGACGATCAGCAGGTCCCCGAGCGGCGTCCACGTCTCGACGTAGTGGTTGTCTAGTTCCATCCAGTGTTCGAATGACACGTCGCTGCGTCCGTTGATCTGCCACAGGCACGTGACGCCCTGCGGGACGCTGAGCCGGCGCAGCGCGACCGCGTCGTAGTGTTCGACTTCGCTCGGAAGCGCCGGCCGCGGGCCGACGAGCGACATCTCCCCGAGCAGCACGTTGATGAGATTGGGCAGTTCGTCGATGCTGGTCCGCCTCAGGAAGCGGCCTAGCGGATGGAGCCGCGGATCGTTGCGAATCTTGAAACCGGCCCGTCGACTTCGTTGAGGTGCATGACGCTCTGGCGCATTGCGTGCGCGCCGTTGACCATCGTGCGAAGCTTGTACATGTTGAAGCGGCGCCCGTGCATTCCCACGCGCTCCTGCGCGTAGAACGGCGTCCCTCCCGTGACGCACGTGATGGCGATGGCGGCCAACGCTACGATCGGCGCGCTGACGATCATCAGCAGGGCGCCCAGGAGGACGTCGATCGACCGTTTCACGACCTGCCAGGATTCCGGCACGTCGCGATCGCTCGGAACGGTCACCGTCAGCTGCATGGCGTTCGAGTATCTCATGCTAGGTATCTCCCAGCAGTGCCTGCTTGACGGTTCGTCCCACGACGTCGAGGCCTTCGATATCGCCGAGCAACGCACCGTCGTGCGGCCCCACGTGCAGGAACGGAACGTACTCGCGGGTGTGATCGGAGCCCGGTGCCGTCGGATCGCAGCCGTGGTCGGCCGTGAGAATCAGCTCGTCTTCGGGACGCAGGCGCGCCTCGAGTCCCTTCAGCATCGCGTCGAGCTCCTCGAGCGCTCGGGCGTATCCTCCGACGTCTCTGCGATGGCCGTATTTCGAATCGAAATCGTTGAGATTCGTAAAGATGAAACCGTGACCGACCGTTTCCAACAACTCGAACGTTTTCTCCATCGCATCACGATTGTCGCCGGCGCGGACCGACGACGTTATTGCGCGCCCACAGTAGATGTCGCAAATCTTCCCTACCGCGTGCACCTCGACTGACCGGGTCCCCAGCTCATCGAGCAGGTTCGGGGGCGGCTCGATTGCATAGTCCCGTCGATTCGGCGTCCGCTGGAAAGCCCCCGGTTTTCCCGCAAACGGGCGGGCGATGACCCGGTTGACGTTGTGGGGCGCCAGGAGCATCTCGCGCGCTCGCCGGCTCCACTCGTACAGAGTCGCCAGCGGCACGACGTCTTCGTGCGCGGCAATCTGAAAGACGGAGTCCGCGGAGGTATAGACGATCGGCCGGCCGCTCTCGAGGTGCGCCGGGCCCAGCTCCTCGATAATCTCCGTACCGGACGCCGGCTTGTTGCCGAGCGGCCGCTTTCCGGTGATGCTCGCGAATGCATCGATTATCTCGGCGGGAAAGCCGTGGGGGTACGTCGGGAAGGGGACCGCGGTGAAGATGCCCGCCATCTCCCAGTGCCCGGTGATCGTGTCTTTCCCGCGGCTCCGCTCGCGCAGGCGCGCGGCCCGGGCACGCGGCCGAGGCACCGCGCTCACCCCGCTCACGTCCGTCAACGCGCCGAGGCCCAAGCGCTCGAAGTTCGGAAGATGCAGCGAACCGCGGCGCCGTGCAACGTTGCCGATCGTGTTCGCTCCCGGCGCGTCGCCGAACGCTGCGGCATCGGCAAGTGCTCCAATGCCGCCCGAATCGATGACGATCGCGACTACGCGCTTCATCCGCGTCGCGGTTTCGGCCTCGCGCAAGGCGCGCCTTCCCCCGAGGAAGAACGGTTGCGACCGTGCCACGATTCGCGCGAGCGGCGGCTCTCACGCCACTGATGTTGTTCCTCGCGTGCGCCGCCGCTCGCGCGGCCGCACCGACGCCGGCTCCCACCGCGGCCCCGCCGCACACGCTTCTTTATTTGAAGGCCGCGCGGCTCGATTTTTACTACAACCGCTTCTTGATCGAAGGCGACGGCAACGTGCGGCTACGCACGAGCGACGGGTTCACCGTAACGGGCGACGCGTTCACGATGGATCTCAAGCTCAACCGCTTCATGGTCGCCGGTCACGTTACGATGCACGACGCAAGCGGAACGGTTAGCGGCGCGGCGATCTCCGACTTTCTCGATTTCAGGCGCATCTATTTCGTTCCGGTGACGACGGAGCCCGATCGCTGGACGTTTCTCGACGGCGATCTCGCGCATCCGGTCAAGGGGCGCGTCATGCCCGACGACGCGTTCTACTTCCCGAGCGTCTCGGATCGGCCGAGCATCACGGCAAACGGCGCGATCATCGGAACCAACACGTACGTCCGCTTCGTCAACGCGCACACCTATTTTCTCGACGCCGGCGTGCCGCTCGGCACCTACGTCGTGAACTTCTCGCCCAGCCAGTACTTTGCGCAGAACACCCTCTCCGGCGCGAGCGTCGATCTCACGTGGACGATGGCCGGGAGCCCCAACGCGCTCACCGCGCTGCATCTGCGGTACGACCCGACCTATAAGACGTACCTCTCGGTCGAGCAGCATATCGTCGGAGACCACGAGTACGCGATCTTCTCGGTCAACCCGGCAACCAGGGCCGAGAAGTGGTGGAACCTGGCGCTCTACGAAAAGCTGGGCAGCCGCTTCCAGATTCAGAGCTTCACGCAATACTACACGCAGCAGACGTTCCTTCAAGAGCCGGAGGCCGCACAGCAGACGACCTTCATCAACGCCACATACGCCTTCCCGCACTCGTACGTCACGGCCACTTCGCAGCTGACGAACTATAACGTGCTCGGCCCGGGATCGCTCGGGCCCGGAACGATCGGCGGCAATCTCTCGCATCCCTCGCAGGTTCAGCTCACGGCATCCAGTTTTCAGAATCGGATCGCCAATCTGCCCCTCTTCGAGCAGATCTACGAGGGCTACGGTTTCAACCACGATACCGTCGGTGCGCTTCAGTATACTCAGGGGAACAACGGCAGTCCACCGATTCCGACGCCGGGACTGCAAGCCTACGGCGCCCCCTGCGCAAATCAGCACGACGTAAAGAATCCGCCGGTATACTTCTGTCCCGTCTACACAACCATCTGGAACACGGTGTTCGGCTTTAACCTGTTTACGCCGTCGATCAAGCTGAACAATCCGCCGAGCCCGTACCAGACGTACTACTTCAATGCGAGCTTCAACAAGCAGTACCAGTGGAATTCGCTGCCGCACTGGATCAGTACGGCGTCGGAGAACTTCAGCATCAACCGCCAGTTCTCGCGCTCGCTCAACACCTACGTCGGATATCAGATCCTCAACGTCGGGGATCATTACATCAACGGCGGCTACCTGCCGTGCGAACCGGTCAATTCGTCGACGTGCCCGTTGAGCTTCACGTCGTTTCGCGGCGTCTCGACGGAGCGGACGACGAGCCTCGGGATCAACGCTGCGCCGAACCCGGAGTTCAACTTCTCGCTGTTGGTGCGCCATCACGTTGACTACCCGGCTCCCGTGCCGGGCCTCTTCGGGCTGCCGCCGAACAACATCATCGGGCAGCCCCTGTACTCGTCGTACTTGGGCCAGGCCCCATACGACGCGACTGGCGAGGTTCGTCTCAAGATCCTGTCGCACGCGCTGCTCGACGTCTCCCGGACGTTCTATTGGTACGGGAATCCCTATCGCACGACGTTCTGGCAGCCTACGTTCGTCATCCAGGTGCTGCCGATATGAGGCGCTCGGCCTTCTCGGTTGGCGCCCTGGCGCTGGCGATCGTGCTGCTCGCCGCCGGATCGTCGATCGTGGTGAGCGGGCAGCTGCTGGCCTACCAAGACGGCTACGTCTTTTTCACGACGGGCGACGGCTTCCGCGTGGCGCACGATGTCGTCATTCGCGATGCGAAGACCGGCGGCGCGACGGCGCTTCGCCCGGCGCCGCGAGTCTGGGCGCGAGCGACGTTCGATGCGGGCGGCACGGTCACCGAGCTCGATCTCTCGCGCGACCCGCTGCCCCCGCAGGGCAGCTTCGCCGACGTTTCGCGCTTCGCGATCGCCCTCTCGTCGCCGATTCCTAATCCGGACCTGCTCAAAGCCGTCGAGACGCCCGCGCCCGGCGACACGTCGGCTCCGATACAGCGCTTCTCGGGAAAGCCGGTGCTCGTCACGTTCATCGTGCAGGTGCCGCCGTACACGCCGTTCACCTCTTCCATCTATATCGCGACCGACCAGAGCGGGTGGAACGCTCAGGCTATCCCGATGGATCGCGTGGACGCGCTGCACTACCAGATCACGCGACGCTTCAACTCCGGCACGATCTTCCGCTATCTCTACGACCGCGGCTCGCTGCAGTCGCAGGAGATCGCACAGAACGGCTTGGCGCGCACGCCGCGCCGCGCCGTCGTGACCGACGCCGACGTGCGCGTGATCCGCGATACCGTGTTCGCCTGGCAAGACGCAGCGCCGGGCGGCCTGAATCAGGTGCAGCCGCAGATCATGCCGACACCGTACAACCCTGCGCCGTTCCCGAACCTTCCGAACTGCTTGCCGCCGCCGCAGCCTGGCGGAAAGCGCCCTCCGCCGCCGCCCAATTGTCCGCCTCCGGCGAACTGAGGGCCTTAACGCACCGTCAGCGGGACCGCCCGCGTGACGGCATCGCCGCGCGTGTTGCGCGCGATCACCTGCATGGTGAAGTTGCCGTGGACGAACCACGGCAGAGAACCTACCGTATACGCCATTTCGAATCGCCCGACGCCGACCTTCGCGAGGGTCACGGCGTACCCGCCGATGCGCGCCTCGACGCTCGCGACGTTCGAGGTCGTGACGACTCGGCCGACGACGTGATCGCCCGGCTGGACCGACGTCTCGCTGACGACAACGTCGAGAATCTGCGGCTTGGCATCGGCCGGGAGACGCTCGATATGCTTTGGGGGCGCCGGGAGCGGAACGCTTGGCCGCTTGGCCGCCGGTGACGGCGACACGGCGGCGGGCGGCGCCGGTTTCGGCGGCGCGGGCGTGCCGGGAGGCGCCTGCGTCGCTGCAGGCGTCGCCGGCGTCGCCACGGGCCGGTGCGGTTTCGCCGGCGCCTGCGATTGCTGGGCGGTCGGCGCCGGTCCGGCGTGGCTGCAGCAGACGAGCCCCAGCGAGTACACTGCGATGAGAACGGCTCGGCCCGCGTTGCGCATCCGGCTTGGTTCTGCCCGCCTCGGGTTGAAAACTCTATAGCTCATGAGCCGTACCGTGCGCCCGGTCGTCAGTATCGTCGTCCCGCTCTATAATGAAGCCGGCAACGTTGCACCGTTGCTCGAACGCATCGCCGCCGTACTGGAACGCCTGCGGCCCGAATACGATTCCGAGATCGTCCTCGTCAACGACGGCAGCTCGGACGGCACGTCGACCGCGGTCCGCCGCGAGATGGAACGCCGGCGCAACATCGTCCTCGTCAATCTCTCGCGCAACTTCGGCCACCAGCTCGCCGCAACGGCCGGCATCGAGATCGCGGGCGGCGACGCGGTCGTGCTCATGGACGGCGACCTGCAGGATCCGCCCGAACTCGTCGAGGCCTTCGTGCGCAAGTGGCGCCAGGGCTTCGACGTCGTCTACGCCGTTAGGCGAACGCGAAAGGGTGAGAGCCCGTTCAAGATTTTCACCGCACGAATTTTCTACCGCGTGATCAAACGCCTGACGAAGATCGCGATCCCGCTCGATACCGGCGACTTTCGCCTGATGAGCCGCCGCGTCGTCGACGCGCTGCGCCGCTCGCCGGAACGACACCGGTTTCTTCGCGGGATGGTCAGCTGGGTCGGCTTCAACCAGACGGCGATCGAGTACGACCGCGACGTCCGTCACGCGGGAACGACCAAATATCCGCTCACCAAAATGATCCGCTTCGCAATGGACGGCATTACGTCGTTTTCGGATATCCCGCTCCGTTTCGCATCGTATTTCGGCTTCGCAGTCAGTGCGATCGCGTTCGTGTACGCGCTGGTCGTCATAGGCTTCAAGCTCTTCAGCCTCAAGCCGCCGGCGTACACGCCCGGCTGGGCCTCGACGATCGTCGCGGTTCTCTTTCTCGGCGGCGTTCAGCTGATGAGCCTAGGCATCCTCGGCGAGTACCTCGGCCGCGTTTACGACGAGGTAAAGGGGCGCCCGCTCTACCTGATCAGCGAAATCGAACGATCTTGAGGAACCGCTGATCTACACTCCGGTCGTAGACCGGTTTGCCGCTCCGCTGCCGCTCGATCCGCCCGCTGCGGCGCTATTCGTCGCCGCCCTCGTTGCGGCTGCGGCCCTCACCGCGCGCCGCCCCGCCTACGGCCTGAGCGCGCTCATCCTAACGATGCCCGTCGCATTCGCACACGAGGCGCTCGGAACGGCGGTCACGCTCCCGAAGGCCGTTTTGATCGGCGTGCTCGTCGGCCTGACGACGTACCGCGGCGCGCTCCGGTCGCTGCGCAAACCGCCGGCGCCCTTGCTGCTCACAGCGTTGGCCTTCTATTGTGCGGCGACGGCGCTGACCACGGCGGGTGCCGCGCACCGAGGAATAGCGATTCGAGAAACGCTGAAGGTCGTTGAGTACGGCGTCGTGTTCGTCGCGGCGTTCCTCTGCCGCAGCCTCGACGCGGACGATGCGCCGCCGCTCGTCGCCATCGCAGTCGCCGCGATCGCCGTCTCGCTTTCTGCGCTCGCGCAGGAGGCGTTCGGCGCACCCTCGGGGCTGTACATCGGCTCGGCCATCGTGCCGCGCATCGCCGGCCTCCTCGAGGGACCGAACCAACTCTCCGGTTACTGCGAGATCGCAGCGGCGACGCTTGGCGCGTGGGCGCTCGTTCGCCGCTCCGTGGTGCTCGACGCCGCGCTCGCGCTCATCGTTGCGGCCGACGTGCTCACCTTTTCGCGAGCCGGCCTGCTCGGATTGACGGTCGTCGCCGCGATGCTCGCGTTCGTCGGCGGTAAGCGCGCGTGGCGCGCTCTGAAGCCGGGCGTGGTCGGCCTGATCGCGGGTGTGGCCGGATCGGCATTCTGGGCGCTCTACGCGCACAATCCAGGCGTGCTGCGGGCGTCGCTCGAGCCGAGCCTGTACGCGGGCGGCGTCGGCAATCGTTCGGAATTGTGGCGCGCAGCGTGGCGCATGTGGCTGGATCGCCCGATTCTCGGCGTGGGCGCCGGTAACTTCGAGCTCGCGCTCCCGGCGTACGGCGTCTTCGGCGTCCGCACGCACGCCAACAGCTGGTATCTCCAATCGCTGGCCGAGGGCGGAATCGTGCTCCTGGCGGCAACCGTTGCCCTCGTGGCAGGCGTCATCGCCGGTTTCGCCGGGAAGGGCGCGGTCGCGCGATGGCGTGCCGGATCGCCGTGGGTTCTCGCCGCCGCCGCAGCGAGCGTCGCGCTTGCCCTCCACCAAATCGTCGACTATCTCGTCTTTTATCCGAAGGTGGGCGGCGCATGGTGGCTGCTGCTGGGCATCGCCGCCGCGGCATTCGTCCCGCGCGTGTGACTGCCGGCATGGCGCAGCCCCTCGTCGTCGTGACGAACTGGGGCGCGCATGGTGCGGCCCTTCTCGGCCTCTTACTCCTGATCGAGACCGCAGCCGGCGTAGCGTATTGGCGCTTCCTCGCGCGAGCGGAGCGCTTCTCGATCGCGGCTCTCACTGCGTTCGTCGCGATCGCGCTGGCCGCGGCGTGGTGCGCACCCGTCATCTTTTCCAGCGACGTGTACGCGTATGCCGCGTATGGGGAGCTCGCGCGCCTCGGGCTCGATCCGTACGCGCACGCCGCGTCCGCCGGCAACGATGCTCTGCTCGCAGACGCCACGTGGCAATGGGGTGGCGCGTTTCCTATTTGCGTGTACGGCCCGGCGTTCGTTCTTCTCGCGAAAACCCTCGTCGGCGCGCTTGGCCCGTTGGGAACGCTCGCGCAACTTCAAGGCATGCGCGCGAGCGCGTCCGTGGCATTCGTGGCATGCGTGCCGCTCGCGTTCGCGGCGTACGGCGGGGATCGGTCGTCGCGTCTCCGGGTGGCGGCTACGATCGGCTTGAATCCGGTTGCGATTTGGTGCGCCGCCGAAGGGCACAACGACGCCGTTGCGCTCGCGGTCGTACTCGCCGGCTTCGCACTCGTTCGGTGCCGGCTCGCCGGAATCGGCGCGGCCGTCGCGGCGCTCTCGGCCCTCGTCAAGCTGCCGGGGGCGGCCGCGGCCGTCGTGCTCGCCGCGGTCGACCGGCGGGCCCGCTTAGGAGCGGCCGCGGGCATCGCCGTCGTCGCGTTCGTTTCGATCCCCCTCTTTACCGGCATCGCGACGCGGCTCGCCCCGCACGGTCAGTATTTGCCGCAGGCCTCGCTGCAGGCGATCGCCGCACCGCTCGGGACGATTCCGTCGGCGCTCATCGCAGCGGCGGCCGCGGTGGCGCTAGCGGCGCGCGCCGTCGGACTGTTGCGGAGCCTGCGCGCCGAGGGATGGGTCTGGCTGGGGCTCGCGGGATGGGTGCTCATCCCGAATCCGTACCCGTGGTACGGAGTCTGGCTGGTCGCGCTCGCCGCCCTGTCGCCGCGTTCGCGCGCGGCGCAGGTGGCGCTCCTACTGTCGTTCACGTCGCTACTGAGGTACGTTCCCGATGCCGTCGCCGCGCCGAGCCCGCCGGTCGCCGTGACGTTGGGCGTCCTGGCGGCGGTCCCGCTGCTCGGGCTCTTGGTATAATGAGCGGTCCCTATGACCGCTAAGATGCTCGAGCCGGCACCACCCGCCGGGGGAGTCGCCGGCGATCTTCTCGCCGCGTTCGCAGAATCGCACTCCTGGCGGGGTGCGGTCCAGCGTTTGCGAGCGCTGCGCGCACTGCCGGGACGTAAGCCGGGCGTCGTCGCCATTCACGACACGATTCCGGCCGCTCGACCGGCGATACTCGCCGCCTTGCAGCGCGCCCTCGGCGGGACGGTGCTAGCGATCGCGCCCACACCCGACGCCGCCGAGCGTGCTTTTGCCGATCTGCAATACTATCTCGGCGACCGAAGCGATATCGTCTCGTTGCTCCGCTCGCGCGAGGAGGCGATCGGCGCGATGGAGAGTCCATCGGAACGCAGCGCGCGCCTGACTTTGCTCGCCGAACTCGCGGACGCCAACGCGCGCCTGGTCGTGGCGCCGATCGACGCGATGCGGCAACGCTTCATGGCGCGGTCGGATTTTCAGAGCCGCCGCTTCGTCCTTCGCGCCGGCGACGACGCCGGATGGGAGCCGTTGATCGAGCGGCTCTTTCATCTCGGCTACGCTCGTTGCGACGTCGTGAGCGCGGTCGGCGAGTATGCAGTGCGCGGAGGAATCATCGACCTCTTTGCAGCGACTGCAGACGCCCCCGTGCGCATCGAGTTCTTCGGAGATCGAATCGAATCGATGCGGACGTTCGCGATCGAGTCGCAACGCAGCAGCGATCTCGTCCCCACGCTCGCGATCGCGCCGTGGACGGACGAGCCCGACGAGAAAAAAAACCTGTTCGATTACTTGCCGGCCGACGCGACGATCGTGCTCGACGAGCCGGCGACGATCGCGTCGATCGTAGACGCCCTCGATGAGGAGCGTGCCCGCGAACGCCACACGCTGCTCGCCGGCGACCGCACCGACGAAGCGTTGCTAGGCGACGTTACGGCATCCGTCGCGTCGCTTACCGAGCTTGCCGCGTCGATCGCCGAGCGAGCGACGCTCGTGCTGCCGGGTGGAATCGAAGCCGCAGCCCGGATCGATTGGGTGCCGCGGGCGCTCGAGTCGGGCGTCTTCGAGTGTCTTCCCGCCGAGCATTTCAATCGACAGATCGCGCTCTTCGCGGACGCCATGCGCGAATGGAGCGCTGCCGGCGAGACCGTTTTCATCGTCAGTTCCGCCGTCACGCGCACGCTCGATCTGCTTCGAGCTTCGGGGATCGATGTGGGACGCCGGTCGCGCGGAGGGGTTTTCGTCGATCACGGATCGATCGAAGCCGGCTTCCGGATCCCATCGCTGCGCGTGCGCGTGCTCGGCGACCGCGAAATCTTCGGCGCGCCCCCCAAGCGCGTTAAAATACGCGCCGTCAAAGAAGGCGTCCCGGTCACGCTGGCCGATCTGCGCGTCGGTGACTATGTCGTGCATGCGGTGCACGGCATCGGCCAGTACCTCGGCTTACGAGCGGAGACGATCCTCGGTGCCACCCAGGACTACCTCGACCTGCGATATGCGGGCAGCGATCGCATGCTCGTGCCCGTCACGCAGATGCATCAGATCGCCAAGTATTCCGCGGCCGAAGGTGCGAGTCCGCGCCTCTCCAAGATGGGCGGCGCCGATTGGGCCCGCACCAAGTCGCGCGTCTCGGAGTCGTTGGAAAAGATCGCCGACGAGCTCGTCGCTCTTTATGCCGAACGCGAGATGTCGCGCGGCTTCGCCTTCGGCGCCGATACGACGTGGCAGGCCGAAATGGAGGAGGCGTTCCCGTACGACCCCACGCCGGACCAGCAAAAGGCCGTCGATGCCGCCAAAGCCGACATGGAGGCCCAACGGCCCATGGATCGACTCATCTGCGGTGACGTGGGCTACGGCAAAACGGAAGTTGCGATGCGTGCCGCGTTCAAGGCGGTTGCGGATCACAAGCAGGTTGCGGTGCTCGTGCCGACCACGCTGCTTGCCGATCAGCACTACCGCACGTTCAGCGCTCGGTTCGGTGCATTTCCGGTGATCGTCGAAGAGCTCTCACGCTTCACGCCCAAGCCCGAACAAAAGCGCATTCTTCGCGACCTCGCGCAGGGAAAGGTGGACGTCGTCATCGGCACGCACCGCCTGCTTCAGAAGGACGTCGCCTTCGCGGACCTCGGTCTGATCGTCGTCGACGAGGAGCAGCGCTTCGGCGTCATGCACAAAGAGCGGCTCAAAGAGTATCGCGCCGGCGTCGACGTTCTGACGTTGTCCGCCACGCCAATTCCGCGCACGCTGCACATGTCGTTGATGGGCGTGCGCGACCTCTCGTTGATCCAAACGGCGCCGAAGAACCGCATGTCGATCAAGACGCTCGTCGTTCCCGCGAGCGACTCGATCGTGCAACGAGCGATCGCGGCCGAGCTCGACCGCGGGGGGCAGGTCTATTACCTTCACAACCGCATCGAATCGATCTACGCGATCCGCAACGCGCTGGAGAAGCTCGTGCCGCGCGCGCGAATCGGGGTCGGTCACGGGCAGATGCGGGAAGCTGAGATCGAACCGGTCATGCAGCGTTTCATCGACGGAGAGCTGGACGTACTCGTCGCTACTACCATCATCGAGAACGGGATCGACATACCCAACGTCAATACGATGATCGTGAACGACGCGGACCGGTTCGGGTTGGCACAGCTCTACCAGCTGCGAGGGCGCGTTGGCCGCTCGAATCATCAGGCGTACTGCTACCTGCTCTACCAAGGGCACAAGGCGTTATCGGAGGAAGCGAAGGCGCGGCTGGAAGCGATCCGCGAGTTCGCTCACCTCGGTTCCGGCCTGCAAATCGCGATGCGCGATCTCGAGATTCGTGGCGCCGGTAACCTGCTCGGTGCGGCCCAGTCGGGCTTCATCGCTTCCGTCGGCTTCGATGCGTACTGCGAGATGCTCGCGGAAGCGATCGCCCAACGGCGGGGCACGCCCTCGGCGCTCGAGCAGCGTCGCGAGGCCGTCATCGACGTGAAGATCGACGCCTTCATCCCCAACGACTACATCTCGCAAGTTTCCCAGAAGATCGCCGTGTATCAGCAGCTGGCAAGGGCCCGCACGCAGGAAGAAGTCGAGGAGGTCGCGGCCGGCGTGCGCGACCGTTTCGGCGTTTTCCCGCAGCCGCTGGCTAATCTCGTGGAGCTGACGAAGCTGCGCGCCATCGCGCTGCGCAAACACGTGACCCGGGTCGTGGTCGACGAGCATCGCCTCACCCTCGGCGTCGGTTCGGGCTTCGCGCTCGATCCCGCAGCCGTGCCCGCGTTCCAGGCCCTGACCAAGAACCGGTTCCGTTTCGCGGACGGGCGTATCCTCGTCGACCTGCCGAGCGCGCGAGCGTGGATGCCCCTCTTGAGAAAGCTTCTGGAGGCTCTGTGAATGATAGCCGGCCGAGAGGAGCTCCGATATTGCACGCGAACCAGCCGCCGTGACGCGGGGCCCTGGGCCCCGCTTACTACGCACTCCAGCCTTCCTAACGGAGCAATGATGTCGAAAGCCCAAAGCATCACCATGGGCCTCGCCGCCCTTCTCATGGGCACGTCCGTCGCGGCGTGCTCGGGTGGCGGCGCGGTCGCTACGGTGAACGGCCAACCGATCAGCAGAACCAGCTTCGATTCTCGCCTCGAGAGCAGCCCGATGGGCCGCACCGTCTTGCAGCAGCTCGTGCAGGAGACGCTGATCGATCAGTACTCCAAGAACAATAACATCACCGTCACCGACGCCGAGGTCGACGCGCGCGAAAACCAGATCAAGGCAAACTTCCCGACTGGTTCGTGGGACGAGATGCTGAAGGCGCGCGGCCTTACGGAAGCCGACGTACGCTCCGCACTGCGCGAGCAGGTCATCCTGGACAAGGCGCTCGCCAAAGACGTGAAGATCACGCCCGCTCAGATCCAGCAATACTTCGACAAGAACCACGCATCGTTTGACAAGCCGGAGCAAGTGACGGCGCGGCACATTCTGGTGCCGAACCTCACACTGGCGCAAACGGTCGAAACGCAACTGAAGGCGAATCCGCAGAGTTTCGCGGATCTCGCGAAAAAGTACTCGACCGATCCGGGAAGCAAGGATAAGGGCGGCGAGCTCGGCTCGTTCCGTCGCGGCCAGATGGTGCCGGCGTTCGACAAGGTTGCGTTCTCGGCACCGATCGGTGCGATCAGCCCTCCGGTGAAATCGCCGTTCGGCTATCACATCATCCAAGTCGAGTCGCGTACGCCCGGAACGAAGGCGACGGTCGCGAGCGCGACGGCGACCATCACCGACACGCTACGTCAGCAGCAAGAGGCCCCCTTGATTCAACCCTTCTTGCAGCAGCTCCAGCAAAAGGCGACCATCGTCGTGAACGATCCGCAGTTTGCCGGCCTGTTCGCGACCCCGCCGCCGCCGCCGGGCGCGAACGCAGCTCCCCCCGCCAGTTCGGCGCCCTCGCCGACGGCGAGCTCGGCCGCCTCACCGGCAGCAACGCAGTAGGAAACGGGGCCGCGCCGCGCCCGCGCGGGGCGCGGCGCAAACGGCCCCGAACCTCCTCGCGTGCTGGTTCGCATCGTTGGTCTGGGTCCGGGTGATCCCGGACTCTTGACCATCGGCAGCCTCGACGCACTGCGCGCGATCGGAAGGGCGGTGCTCTTACTGGCTCCGCCCGATCTAACGAGCTATCTCGAGCGCAACGGCGTCGCGGCCGTGCGCGGCATCGTCGAGGATGCGGCCCTCTTCGTGCGCGGGAGCGGCGAGGAGATCGCCCGCTTCGTCGAACGGGTCGCAAGCGAATGCGCTCCGGACCGCGCGATCGGCCTCGGCGTTCTCGGAAACCCGCTCTCCGATTTTCCCGGCCTGCCGCCGCTGTTGCGCGCGCTCGAGGCGCGAGGTGTCCTCAGCGAGATCGTCCCCGGGGTGCCGCGCGCGACGCTCGCGGCGTCAATAACGATGCCGCTCGTCCCCCTTCCGCCGCAATCCGCACACTACTCCTGGGACGACCTGGTCGAAATCATGGCGCGCCTGCGATTGGGCTGCCCGTGGGATCGCGAGCAGACCCACCGCACGCTGATCCCGTACCTCATCGAAGAGACGTTCGAAGTCGTCGATGCCATCGAGGTGTCGCACCTCGATGGTCTCTGCGAAGAGCTCGGGGACTTGCTCCTTCAAGTGCTATTCCACGCGCAGGTCGCCACCGAGACCGGCAAGTTCAGCATCGCCGACGTCGTCGATGCCCTATCCAACAAGATGGTCCGGCGCCATCCGCACGTCTTCGCCGATGCCATCATCGAAGACGTCGACGCGCAATGGCGCAATTGGGAGCGCCTCAAAGCGCTCGAGAAGACCGGCCGCGAGCGTCGCAGCCGGCTCGATGGGATCCCGAGACATCTCGGCGCGCTGCAGCGCGGTCAGCGAATGCAAGAGAAGGCCGCACGCGTTGGTTTCGACTGGCCGAACGTAGAGGGCATTCTGGACAAACTCGTCGAGGAGCTGCGCGAGCTGGCCGAAGCCCGCCGCAATCCCCAAGACGACCCGCACGTGCGCGAAGAGCTAGGGGACGTTTTCTTCACGCTCGTCAACCTATCGCGCGCGCTCGGCATCGACGCCGAAACCGCGATGCGCCAGGCGAACGAAAAGTTCTATCGGCGCTTCTCATTCATGGAAGAACGCGCCACCGCCGGGGGGAAAAGCATTTCCGATCTTTCGCTCGACGAACTCGAGGAACTATGGCAGCTGGCGAAGGCTTGACCTCGGCGCTACGCGTCCGGATGAGCGGCGCGGACGCTCATTACGGCGGCGGGCTGGTGGACGGCGCGCGCATCTTGGCGCTATTCGGCGACGTCGCCACCGAATTATCGATCAGACTCGACGGAGACGAAGGGCTCTTCGCCGCGTATGACGAGGTCCGATTTCTCGCACCTACGTACGCGGGCGACTACATAGAGGCCGAGGGCCGGATCGTCAAAGTGGGCAAGACCTCGCGGCGCATGGAGTTCGAGGCGCGCAAGGTGATCGCGGCTCGGCCCGAGATCGACGACGGCGCCGCCGACGTGCTCGATCCGCCGGTGGTCGTGTGCCGCGCAACCGGCACGTGCGTGACACCGAAGGACAAGAAGCGAAGGTAAGCGGAAGCGCGCTTCCCTACACCCTCATCTTCATAGTCCTACGTCATGGTGCTAGCGGCCCAACGTCGCAGCTCCTACCAAAACGGCGAAGTAACGAATGCATGGGTCGAACGGCCCTTGTGGCTCGCAACGTGCGCGTGCTAGCTTGAGGCTCACGGAACGCATCTTATGAGGTTCGCAAAATGCTCGATGACCGAAAAAGCCGCGAAAAAATGCTTCAAGACGCGCGGTTCAAAATCAACGATGGAGCGCGAGGCGTCGAACGCATGTATGCAATTACCGATGCGTCGCACGGCTACTTCAAGCGCAGAATCTTAGAGCTGGCGCGCGGAAAACGCGTGTTGGAGTTCGGTTGCGGTAACGGCGCCAACGCCCTCGCCTTGTGCCCGGCCGCGAAGGCAGTGTCCGGCATCGATATTTCCGAAGTGGCCGTGCAAATCGGCACCGAAAAAGCGAAAGAGGCTGGAATCTCAAACGTAGATTTCTTCGCGATGGACGCGGAAAACCTACAGTTCCCGGACGATAGCTTCGATATGATCTGCGGCGTAGGAATATTACATCACTTAGACTTGCAGCGCGCGTATTCCGAGCTTGCGCGCACCGTCGGACCCGGCGGTCATGCGATTTTCATCGAGCCGTTGGGATATAATCCGTTCATCAATCTCTTCAGGCGTTTGACGCCTGCGATTAGAACGCCCGACGAACACCCATTCTTGGAGCACGACCTGAAGCTGGCGCGCACGTTCTTTCATAAGGTCGACCTGCGCTTTTACTATCTGACCACTCTGATGGTCGCTCCGTTCGCCCGCAGTTCCGTCGGAAAATACGCAGTCAACCTGGGTAACTCGATCGACAAGGCTCTGTTCGCGTTGATTCCGCCGCTTCGCAAGTACGCATGGTTTGTCGTCATAGAGATGAGCGATCCCATCAAGCATAAGGCCTAGAAAGGCCCGGCGAAGAGCCGAATGAATTCCTCTCAGCGGGCGCGGTAGGGAGCGGCATGTGACGCGCCAAATGAGAGACTCGCCTCTTCGCAGCTTCTGAAAGGACCGCTCCCATGTATTTTCGGACGCTCAACCCTCGCATGGCCGGAGCCGTGGCCGCGGGGGCGCTGCTCGCAGGCTGCGGAGGCGGAACGCCGTCCCCGGGAGCGATCGCCGAGACGCACTCGATCGCCGCGATCGACTCCATAGGAATCGCGCCGGTCCCACGCGGCACGCTCGGCAAATCCTGGATCCGGCCCGACGCCGCCAGACAATGGCTGTTATACGTCTCCGACGGGGAGAACGGGGCGGTCGACATCTATAGCTTTCGCAAGGAGCGCGGCAAACTCGTCGGTCAGATCACCGGTCTGAGCTTCCCATACGGGCAGTGCGTCGACAAAAACGGAAACGTCTACGTCGTCGACAACGACACGTCGCGCATCTACGAATACGCGCACGCCGGCACGACGCCGATCGCGACCGCGAAGGACAAATTCGGCAAGCCGGACGGCTGCGCGATCGATCCTACGAGCGGCAACGTCGCGATCTCCAACTTCAGCGGCTCGAGCAGCAGCGACGCGGGCGGTCTCGACATTTTTTCAGGCGGCCTGTCCGGAAAACAGACGTATTACACCAATCCGAACCTATACCGCGTTTTCCCCGGTGCGTATGGAGTGACCGGCGGATTTTTCGCGCAGGGCATCGATTATTCGAGCGTCTCGAACTTCGTCGAGCTGCTTCCCGGCCAGAAAAAGTTCACGATGCTGACCGGGTTGACGATCGCGTTCCCCGGCAGCGTTCAGTGGGACGGCTCCTGGCTGGACGTCACCGATCAGAATTACGGAAACGGCTACACCACGATGATCTACCGCGTCAGCATCACCGGATCGAGCGTTACGGTCGTTCACTCCAGCCACCTGATCGACGACTGCTACCCGAACTACGATTGGATGGTGGCCATCCAGCCGTTCGTCACCGGCGGCTCCAAGGACAACATGGTCGCCGCGGGCAATCTCAACTGCCCCAACCGCGAGAACTTCTACAAATATTCGACCGGCGGCACGCCCACGTGGTCGTTGCCGTCGAAGATCGCCCCCGCCGCGCCCTACGGGCAGACCATCAGCGGCCCTTCCAGGAATTGATTAGACGAAGCTCAGCCGCTCGTCGCTCCACATCCGTGTTCCGCTCCTGCTGCGCCACTTTTTCGGGCCAGCACGCTTTGAAGCAGCCATCCATGGCTGGCCCAAAAAAGTTGGAGCCTTCTCATCATCCATGGGAACGATCGGACGAGTCTTACACTAGGCGTTCGTGCGTCTTGCGTTTCCAGACGAACTCGTAGTAGCAGAACTGCAGCGTGAGCGCGGCGCAGTATGCGATCGGATAACCGAGCCACACGCCGTCCAGCCCGATGCGTTGCATCAACAGGTACGCGACCGGCACCTCGACGCCCCAGATCGCGAAGATCCCGATGATCGTTGGCCAGAGCACGGTGCCGCTGCCCCGCATCACGCCGCTCAGCACCGCGGAGTTGCCGAAGATCGCATAGCCCCACAGCGTGATCATGAGCAACTCGTGCGCGGTCTTGAGCGTGCGCGGATCCGTAATGAACCATCCTAGGATCTGCCAGGCAAAGATGTAGCAAACCCCGATGATGATCGCGCCGATGGCGTAGTTCAATCCGACGGCAGACCGGATGACGCTGCCCAGCTTGTCTTCGCGTCGCGCGCCAATGCACTGCGCGCCGAAGATCGAGGCGGCAATACCGATCGAGATCGCGGGAAACTGCACGTATCCGATGACTTGATTGACGGCGCCGTAGGCGGCCGTCGCGCTCGATCCGAAGCGGTTGACGAAAGAAATCACCGCGATCTCGGCGAGCGAAACCATCATCACCTGAATGCCGGTCGGCACCCCGATCTTGACCACCGCCCCCAGGATCTTCCAGTCGATCCACATGTCGCTCAGCGTCTCGCGATCGAACTTCAACGGATGGTCGACCCGCCTGAGGTAGTAGAGCAGCCATACCAGCGCGGCCGAGTTGGCGATCAGGCCGGCTACGGCCGCGCTCACCACCCCCAGCTTCGGCAAACCGAATACGCCCACGATGAAGAGCGGCGTGATCGCGATCGCGAGCACGGCCGAGACGATGAGCGCGTAGAACGGCGTGGTGGAATCGCCGGTGCCACGCAGGATCGTCGCGTAGACGAAGTAGACGAAGAACACGGGCATCGTCAGGAAGATGACGCGGGCGTACGCGTCCGCTTGCGCGATGATGTCCGGCGGCGTCGCGAGCCAGCTCAACACGGTCGTCGAGCCGAGCGCGCCGACGATTGCGACGATGATGCCGAGATAAAGGGCCGCTCCCAGCACGGTGCCCGCGATCTTCTTCACTTTGTGATGGTCGCGCGCGCCAAACGCCTGGCCGATCAGCACGCTGCTCCCGCTCGACACGCCGAAGACGAACGAAAAAAGCAGAAAGACGATCGGGAAGACGGCCGAGATCGCGCCCAGCGCCTGCGTCGAAATCAGGCGGCCGATCCAGATGCTCGCCATCGTCTGCGAGGCCGATTGCAAGACGTTGCTGAGCATGAGCGGCACGAGAAAGACGAGGAGGATCTGCCACATCGGCTTACCCTCCTCGAAAACGTTGACGCCGCGGCGGCGCGCCGCCTGGGCCTGTGCCATGTTACTCCTCGGCCAGCAGTTTATAGATTTCTTTGCGAGTTTCGTCCAGCAGTTCTCGAGCTCGCTGGATCGTTTCGGGCTTCGACGACGGGCCGAGCTGCGAGATCGCCCGCATCAGCCTTTCCGCCGAATCGCGTAACTGCGCGGCCCCGTCGGGAGCAGCCTCCTCGTCTTCGTCATCGGATTCGTCGTTGAGGAAGCGCTCGAGCTCGACAGCGTGCTCGCCGAGCAGGCGCCGCCCTTCCTCGGTGATCTCGTAGATGCGCCGCTCGCCCTCTTCACGTCCGGCGATCATGCCGGCCGCCTCGAGGGCCGTTAGCAGCGGGTAGACCGAGCCGGCCCCACCGGCCCAGCCTTTTTCGCGAATCTCACGGATCAAGTCGTAGCCGTGGCGCGGCACGTCCGCGAGCAGCTTGAGCAGAGCGAACTTCAGCACTCCTCGGCGCAGGCGGCGCATGCCCCGGCGGTGATGCCGCCCCGCGTGGCGGCCCCACCATCCCGAGTGGGGGTCGACCCAAAAGCCCATATCCATGCGAAATCCCTCCCTTATCGCTCGCAATGGTATTCGATATATCGCGATATTGTCAATACTCGGCGGTATCGAGGGGTGGAGGCGACGAACTTCAGGCTTCGTGCGGCTCGACAAGTTTATGAAGGTCTCGCGACTAGCGAAGCGCCGAAGCGAGGCCCACGAGGCCCTCGAGCACGGACGCATCACCAAGGACGGCAAGCCGCTCAAACCCGGATATCAGGTGAAGCAAGGCGACGTGCTCGAGATCCACTACGCGACGAAGTTCGTGACGGTCCGCGTTGTGGACGTACCCCTGCGCGTCACACGGAGCGTGAAAGCCGCGGATCTCTACGAACTTCTCGGGTCGCGCAAGGATGAGGCCGAGTGGCTGTGATCTCTGCCGACACGAAGGACGCACTCGCGCGGGAGATCCCGGGCGAAAACCATTGCCGGCAAGCGCTGCTCGCCGGCCTCGCGCTCTACGGCAGCGCGCGCGGCGAGTTCGTGGCGCATCGCAACGCCGTCGCGCGGCTCTTCTGGTCCTTGATGGACGATCGCAAGTCCCATCCGATCGAAACGCGAGCGCCCACGCGCCTGCAACGATTGCCCACCTTCGCCATCGCCCTTCCCGAGCACCTAAAAACGATGCCGCCGAAGCCAGCGCGCAAGTGCGATCGCGTTATCGAGGTTCGCGCGGCGTTCCTCGCATGCGGCTCGATCGCGGCGGGCGCACACGGTTACCACCTCGAGTTCGTCGCTCGCAGCGACGAAAGCACGCAGCGCTTGAGATGGATGTTGCGCAGCGCCGGCGTGCCACCGAAACAGGCCCGTCGTAAGGGCCGCCTCGTGCTCTACTACAAAGATTTCGACGCGATCGCCGAGCTGCTTACACTCATCGGCGCCTTCGCGGCGGTACTCCAGCTCGAAGACGTCCGGGCGCTGCGGGAAACGAAGAACCGCATTCACCGGCTCGTGAACACCGAGGCGGCGAACCTCGAACGCAGCGCCCAGGCTGCGGCGGCGCAGAGCCGCCTCATCGAGTATCTTCGCAGCGCCTACGGCCTCGTTCGACTCACGCCCGCGCTGCGCGAAATCGCCGAGCTCCGGCTGAGACATCCCGACGAATCGCTGGCCGAACTCGGGCGCCGCTGCAATCCTCCGATCGCGAAACCGACCGTCAGCAGCAGGCTGGGGGCCCTCGCTCGGCTCGCCGACCATCTCCGCGGCGGGCAGGTAAGCGCGAAAGCAGCCCGGTAAACGCGCTCCCATGCGCATCGGGATCAACGGCTTCGGCCGCATCGGACGAAACTTTACCAAGGCGATCGTGGAGAGGCATCCGACGATCGAGATCGCTGCGATCAACGACCTCATCGACGCGCAGCAATGCGCGCACCTCTTCAAGTTCGACAGCAACTACGGCATCTACGAGGGCACCGTAGAGGCAGGGGACGGAACGCTCGCGATCGACCGCCAGCGAATAAAGGTGTTCGCGGAGCGCGATCCCGGGAAGCTGCCATGGAAGGACCTCGGCGTCGACGTCGTGATCGAGTCGACCGGCCTGTTCACGGATGCCGCCAAGGCGCGCGCTCACATCGACGGCGGCGGTGCGAAGAAAGTCCTCATCTCCGCGCCCGCCAAAGGTGAAGACATCACCATCGTGCTCGGGGTCAATCACGAACGCTACGACCCAGCAAAGCATCACGTGATCTCCAACGCCTCGTGCACGACCAACTGCCTGGCGACTGCCGTGAAACCGGTCGTCGACACACTCGGCTGGGTCAAAGGCTTCATGACGACGATCCACTCCTATACCAACGACCAAAACGTGCTCGACGGGCCGCACAAGGATCCGCGCCGCGCCCGCAACGCCGCCACGAACATCATCCCGACGTCGACCGGCGCCGCCAAGGCGCTCTATCTGACGATTCCCGAGATCGAAGGCACGTTCGACGGGTTCGCGCTACGGGTTCCGACGCCGACGGTTTCGATGATCTATCTGGTCGCGCAAACCAAGCGCGCGACGACCAAGGCCGACCTCAACGCCATCTTGCGGGCGGCCGCCGAGGGCGAGCTGCGCCCATACGTCGCCTACACGGACGACGAGCTCGTTTCGAGCGACTTCAAGAAAAATCCGCACAGCTCGATCGTCGACTCCAAGCTGACGAACGCCAACGGCGATCTTGTCCAGATTGCCGCTTGGTACGATAACGAATGGGGTTATTCGTGCCGCCTCGCCGAGCTCACCGCGATGGTCCTCGCGACGATCCCCGCAAAGGTTTAGAAGCCTCCGGGCCCCTCGTGCCTTTTCGACGACTGGCGGACCTCGACGTGCGGGGCAAGCGCGTCCTAGTACGCGAGGATCTCAACGTGCCGCAGGATGACGAAGGCACGGTTATCGACTACGCGCGCATCGATGCGGCCCTTCCGACTCTGCGCTGGCTGCACGAGCGCGGCGCGCGCACGATCGTCCTGTCCCACCTCGGGCGGCCCGACGGCGCGCCGGACCCCCGACTCTCGCTACGGCCGGTGGCGCAGGCCCTCTCCGCTCGGCTAGGCATCCCCGTAGCCTTTGCCGACGATAGCGTGGGTGACGGCGCCGAGAGCGCCGCCGCGGCGCTGCACGACGGCGACGTGCTGTTACTCGAAAACGTGCGCTTTCACGCCGAGGAGGAACGCAACGACCCGGCGTTCGCGCAGCGCCTCGCTCGACTCGGCGACTATTACGTGAACGACGCCTTCGCAACGGCCCATCGCGCGCACGCGTCGACGGAGGGGCTCGCCCATCTGTTGCCGAGCGCCGGCGGCTTCCTGATGGAGGCCGAGCTCGCGGCTCTCGCTCGCCTCGTCCACGACCCGGCAAAACCATTCGTCTGCGCGATCGGCGGCGCCAAGATCAAGGACAAGCTCGGCCTGCTGGCGCGGTTGAGCGGGCTCGTCGATGCCTTCTGTATCGGAGGCGGAATGGCGAATACGCTCCTGGCCGCGTCCGGGGTCGGCGTGGGCGCGTCGTTGCGCGACGACGACCTGGAGCCGGCCCGGCGAATCTTGTCGCTCGTGAAAGAGCGCCGCGTCGAGCTCGCGCTTCCCTCGGACGCGGTCGTGGCGCCGGCCGTCGACGCCGAGGACGCCGCACACGTCGTCCCGATCGACGGTGTCGGCCGGGAGATGATCCTCGACATCGGTCCGGAAACGGCGCGGGCGTACGCGCGGATCATCGAGCGCGCAAAGACGATCGTTTTCAACGGACCGATGGGTGTCTACGAGCGCCGGGCGTACCGGAACGGCACGCAGGTCGTCGGCGATGCGATCGCCGCGGCGACGGCGGCCGGCGCGGTTAGCGTCGTCGGCGGCGGCGACGCAGCGGCGGCGGCGCACATGCTTGGTTTCGCCTCGAAGGTGACGTTCGTTTCCACCGGCGGCGGAGCAACGCTGGAATATCTGGAGGGCAAATCCCTTCCCGGGGTCGCCGCCCTTGACCGTTAGAACCATCATCGCCGGCAACTGGAAGATGCACAAGACGGCGGCCGACACGGCGGCGTTTCTCGATGCATTCTTGCCGATGGTGCCCATGTTGCCGGTAGCGATCGAGATCGTCGTCGCGCCGCCGTTCACGTCGATTCCGGCGGCCCGCGCGCGATTGCGTGGCGCGCGCGTTCAACTGGGCGCACAGAACATGCATTGGGAGCTCGCAGGCGCGTTCACCGGCGAGGTGAGTGCGCCGATGCTGCGCGAATTCGGCGTGACCCACGTCATCTTGGGCCATTCGGAAAGGCGCGCCCTCTGCGATGAAACGGATCGCACCGTCAACTTAAAGGTCCGCACCGCGCTGGAGCAAGGGCTCACGCCGATCGTCGCGGTGGGAGAGACGCTCGACGAACGCAGAGCCGGCGCGACCGACGCGCGCGTCATCGCGCAGATTCGCGCGGCATTTGAGGGCGTCGCGGGCGACGCCCTGCGCAGGGTCGTGCTGGCCTACGAACCGATCTGGGCGATCGGCACCGGCGAGAATTGCGAACCGGCCGAAGCCGACCGCGTTATGGGTACGATTCGAACGTGCCTGGATGGACTCGACGCGACGCCGATTCTTTACGGCGGCAGCATGACGGCCCGCAACGTGGCGTCGTACGTCGCGCTGCCGAACATCAACGGCGGCCTCGTTGGCGGCGCGTCGCTCGATCCGGAGAGTTTTGCTGCAATCGTCGCCGGCGCCGACGCCTGACGCCGCCGCTGCAATGAGGTATCGCCCCGTCATTCTCGCGGTGCTGGACGGCTGGGGCTGTCGCGACTCCGACTACGGGAACGCGATCGCTGCCGCCGCGGTGCCCCATTGGGGAGCGTTGTTGGAACGATATCCGCACGCGGTGCTCGACGCATCGGGCGAAGCGGTCGGATTGCCGAAAGGGGTCATGGGGAACAGCGAGGTCGGTCACACGAACCTCGGCAGCGGACGCGTCGTCCCGCAAGGTGTGACGGTCATCGACGCCGCAATCGCGGCCGGCGAGTTCGCCAGGAACGAGACCCTGGCGCGCGCCTTCGCGCACGTCGAGCGCAGCCGCGGAACGCTGCATCTCATGGGACTGCTCTCCGATGGCTGCGTGCACAGCTCGATCGTCCACCTGTTCGCTCTGATCGACACGGCGGTCGCTGCCGGCTGCCCGATCGCGATCCACTGCTTTCTCGACGGCCGCGACACGCCGCCGCGCTCCGCGCTCGGGTTCATCGAGCGGCTCGAGCAAAAGCTGGCCGACGCCGGGCGGAGCGGTTCCATCGCGACCGTCACGGGCCGCTACTATGCCATGGACCGCGACCGGCGGTGGGAGCGAACGCGCCGCGCCTACGACCTTCTGGCTGACGGGGAAGCGGAACACCGCGCGTCCGACGCGCTCGCAGCCGTCAGGGATGCCTACGCTCGCGGCGAAAGCGACGAGTTCGTCCTGCCCACCGCGGTCGCTCGGCCGCGTCCCATCGAAGACGGCGACGCGTTCGTCTTCTTCAACTTCCGCCCCGATCGCGCGCGCCAGCTCACCACCGCGTTCGACGCGGGCACGGCACTCTATTTCGACGACGGCTTCGGGGTTTTTCCGTCGAAGCGATACGGCAACCCATTCTTCGCCACGATGACGAAGTACGACGAGAACTACACGAACCCGGTGCTCTTCGGACCGCGGCCGCAATACGATACGTTCGGCGAAGTCGTCGCGCGCGAGGGGCTGCATCAGCTCCGCCTGGCCGAGACTGAGAAGTACGCGCACGTCACCTATTTCTTTAACGGCGGACGCGAAGATCAGTTCGATGGCGAAGAGCGCGAGCTGATCCCGTCCGACCGCTCGGTGCCGACGTACGACCTCGCGCCGGCGATGCGCGCACGCGAAATCACGGATGCGGCGGTGAACGCGATCGAAGGCGGGACCTACGACGTCATCGTGCTCAATTACGCCAACGCAGACATGATCGGGCATACCGGCAAATGGGCGCCGACGATCGAGGGCGTCGAGGCCATCGACGCTTGTTTGGGCAGGCTGAGCCATGCGGCGCTTCACGCGGACGCGCTGCTCGCGATCACCGCCGACCACGGCAACGCCGAAGAGAAACTCGACGCCGAAGGCAATCCCCTCACCGCGCATACCACGAATCCGGTTCCATTCGTGCTCGTGGCACGCGGCCTCCACGGAACCATGGCGAGCTCGGGAAAGCTGGGCGACGTCGCCCCGACCCTCCTCTCGCTGATGGGGCTGCCGATTCCCGAACGCATGACTGGCCGCAATCTTTTCACGCCCCTATAGCGCCCGCGAAAATTCAGAGGAATCACAGCGGACCTTACGGCTATTACCAGCTACGCGTGAGAGAGTATGGTGGATGGAAACGTATGACGTGCTCCTCGTCACCAAAGCGTTAATCTACTTCGTCTTCGCCGGCACCGCGGCGGTCGCGATCGCCGTACTCGCGCACCTCCTGCCGGCCGGTGGTTAGCTCTCGATGCGGTAACAGCCGCTCGCGTCGACCGATACACACCGATCCCCGACGACGATCGAACGGATGCGGTGATCCCAGAAGGAGAGAACGCGCACCGCCACCGGGCGAAGGCTGGCGATGAGTTCGCGCGCTCGTTGCGAAACGGCGATCGCATCCTTGACCCAGCGCGGTTGGTCGTGCGGCAGCAGAGTCGTTTCGAGCTCGGTTTCGGCGACGACCGGGACGACGGCTTCCGAGCGTGTCGCGCCGACCTGCAGGGGCAGCGCAGCGGTCGGCTCCTCGAGGTCAACTCGGCGCAGCATGGGCCCCGCGCTTGAGTTTGGCGATCGCGCTGACGTGCAGCTGCGATGCTCGTTGCGGCGAGATCGCGAGACGCCTTCCGACGGCGCGCAGCGACGTTCCGTTGAAATAGTGCAGCAGCACGACCTCACGCTGGCGCCGCGGCAAACCGTCGATGAGAGCCGCCAGCGCCGCTCGTTCGGATCGGCGTTCGACGACGCGCGCCGGGTCGTCGCTCCAGTCCTGGGCGAGCGCTTCACCTCGCGGCAACGGCGCGTCCAGCGAGAGTGGCTGTCCACGGTACGCGGCGGCCACCGCTCGGCGGTATCCCGGGTAGCGCTCTTCCATCTCCCGCGCCGACGGAACGTCGCCACGGGCCGCCGCCAATGCGTACCGCTGGTTTTCGGCGTCGCGGACGATGCGCCGCGATCGCTCGGAGACTGGGTCCATGCGCCGTATGCCGTTGAGCATCGCGCCGACGATCAACCGTCGCGCGTAGTCCGCGAGTTGCGGACCTCGCAGCGGATCGAACGAATCGACGGCGCGAATCAAGCCCACCGAGCCGTCGCCGACCAGGTCGTCGGTGTCGAGGGTCGGCACCAGTCGTTTGAGACGGCGTGCCAGCTTTCGCACGAGCGGCAACAAGTTGCGAACCTGCTCTTCGCGCACGGGCAACTCGATCACGGCGAAGTCTCGAGTCGCGCCGCGAGGAGTGACGCGAATCCGCGCTCATCATGCCGCGCGACCTCGCGCGCGAGGATATCCAGCTCGTAGTCGCCGAGCGTGCCGCTGCCGTCGATCATCGGGCGAAGGATCGGCGCGAGCAGCATCGCCTCGATTAGTTCGCCGGCGCGGCGTGCCGTAACGCTATCCATGCTGCAGGCTGTCCGCGATGCGCAGCATCTCGTCGGCGACCTGCACGCCCGTGGCAGTCCGTCCAAAAGTCAAATGGAAGGCACCCTCAAAGGCGTCGGGAAAGGTGGCAGCCTCAACGTAAGGCATGCCCAAATCCTACCAGCCGATTGTTGCCGCAACGTCATCTCGTCGTTACGGCGAGGAAACGAATTGCGTGACGTAGACGACGCAGTGGCCGAAAACCGAAAGGAGCCAACCATGAGTGACGCGACGACCCAAGGCCTTGAGGCTACGTTCGCCGACTTGAGCGAAGCCTGGAAGAACGGCGACAGCGCAGCGTTTGCGCAATGCTGCACCGCGGATGTCGACTTTATCAACTTGCTCGGCATGCACGTTAAAGGGCGGCGCGCCGTCACGGAACTGCACGAAAAGATTTTTCGCGGCCCTTACAAGGACAGCACGGTCACCTTCACGATCGAGAGCGTTCGCGTCATCTCGCCGACTGCAGCGCTCGTGATCGCGCCGTCACGAGTCGACCTTCCATCCGGACCGGTGAAGGGCGTCGTCGCAAGCATCGCCAGTATCCTGCTCGTGCGTGACGACGACCGCTGGAAGCTAGCTAACTTTCACAACACTCGGCGCGAGGCGACCGAAGCCGACCACCTTGCCATCATGCGCGAAGCCGTCGGCAGTTAGATTTCGTCATCCACGCTGCAGGTTGTTCGCGATGCGCAGCATTTCGTCCGCTGCTTGGACCCCCTTAGGAGTGCATACAAAAAGCGGACGGTCCATGCCACGACCCTACCACTCGATTGTTACCGGCGCGTGATGGAGTTATTGCGGGAAAAATACAAAACGCAGATGCGTACGTACGCTCGCAAAAAGCGTCTTCGTGCAAAATGCGCGAAGTTAGTTAGGACGAACGACGCGGTTACACTGCAGGACGAGCCACGCTTTAGCAAAACTCGCCAGGTCGGATCGTGATCGTCATTACCGCCCCCACGGGGAAAATCGGCCACCTGGTTCTCGCTCACGTGCTTGAAACCGGCACGCCGGCTCGCGTGATCGTACGCGATGCCGGCAAACTACCGGACAGCGTGCGCGATCGTGTCGAGGTGGTCAAGGGTTCGCACAGCGATGCCGGCGTCGTTGACCGCGCGTTCGCCGGCGCAGATACACTCTTTTGGCTGGTGCCCCCCGATCCGAGGGCTGCGACCGTCGAGGAGGCCTATGTCGGGTTCACACTTCCGGCGGCGGAAGCACTGAAGCGGCACCAGGTAAAACGGGTGGTCGATATCTCAGCACTCGGACGCGGCACGCCCTGGGCGAACAAGGCTGGGTTCGTCACTGCGACGCTTGCAATGGACGACTTGATTGCGAGCACAGGCGTCGGCTTCCGTGCCGTGATCAACCCGTCGTTCATGGACAACATCGCCCGGCAGTCGGTTCCGATTCGTGAGAAGGGCACGTTCTTTCTACCCCTAGACGGCGACCGGAAGATGCCAACCTGTGCGACGCGGGATATCGCCGAAACCGCTGCTCGCCTGCTACTGGATCCGAGGTGGGACGGGATGGGGCATGCCGCGGTCCTCGGGCCCGAGGATCTCTCGTTCAACGACATGGCGGCGCTCATGTCCGAGGTGCTCGACAAGCCCATTCGCTACGAGCAGATCTCTTTCGAGGCGTACATGGCAGGGTTCATCGAGCGCGGCGCGTCTGAGGCAATGGCGCAGGGTTTGACCGACATGGCCTGGGCGAAAAACGAGGGCCTCGACAATGCCGAGCCCCGCACCGAGGAGAACACGACGCCTACGAGCTTCCGCCAGTGGTGCGAGGAAGAACTGAAGCCGATCGTAATCGGCTGACCCGCGCAACGCGCGCTCGATAAGGGATTCGTGTTTCGCGGCTTCATTTTCGGATCTTAAACAATCGAACATCACCGGAACCTCGGTGGCACGTTCGATACGATTTGTCAGACTTGGACCGGTTCCGGTGGCTATTAAACTGTGCCTATCCGCGCTGCAGATTGTTCGCGATGCGGAGCATTTCATCTGCTGCTTGGACGCCTTTGGCGTTCGCCTCGTAGGCTCGCTGCGCGGCGAGAATTTGCATCATCGCATCGATGATCGTGACGTTCGATTCCTCGAGCATGCCGAAACGTAGTTTCGGCCCGTCGTTCCCGCCCGGGGCGACCTCCCGCGCCCTCCCCGCCTCCGCCGTCGCTTCAAAGAGCGCGCCATCGACCGCGCGTAACCGCTCCGGCGCGGGAAACTCCGCGAGCCGAATGTGTCCGATCGTACGCGCGCCGCCTGCGAACGTGGCTCGCACGCTTCCGTCCGAAGCAACGGTCGCCGACAGCGCGTCGGCCGGGACGCGCACACCCGCGAGGCGCGCATCGTGGACGTTGCGCAGCGTTCCGTCGGCCGCCCGCGAGAACTGACCGTCGCGAGTATAGAGGTGCCGCCCGTGCGCGTCGACGAGGACGAAAAATCCCGGGCCCTCGATCGCGATATCGAACGGACCCGCGCTGCGCGAAAGCTTGCCTTGCGCGAAGAGCACGCGAGAACCGAGAGCCACGGTACCGAGGCCCGGCTCGCCCGGCGCGACGAGCTCTGCGAACGTCTGGGCCGATCCCTTGAAGCCCACGACACCGGCGTTGGCTAGATTTTCGGAGATCGTGTCGAGGTTGCGTTGCTGAGCCGCCATGCCGCTGGCGGCCGCGAAGAGCGCGCGTTCCATTGGTGCGAATTCCTAGGTGATGTGGGCGGTTTCGGCCGCTTTTTGACGCGAGAGGTCGATGGCCGTCACCACTTTTTGCGCGCTTTCAAACGAACGCTCCGCCGCAAGAATGTCGATCATTTCGGCGATCGAGTCGACTCCGGCACCTTCGAGAAATCCGCGCTGCACGCGTGCGCCCGGCGCCAGCGGCAAAGCGTCGACGATGCGTCCGGCAACGACGACGCGCCCGTCGGGATCGATTCGGCCGTCGTCGGGCAGGCGAATCGAACCGTGGAGACCGAGTAGCGCGCGGCCGGCGGCGTCGCGCAGCGTTCCGTCGGCGGCGCGGACGAACGCACCCGCTCGCGTCGAGGCGATCCTCCCGGCAGCGTCGCGGACGCGAAACGCTCCGTCGCCGATCATCGCAAGATCGAGGTCGCGCCCCGTGCGGCGTAACTCGCCGTGACACGGCGCGGGTTCTCGAGCGATCGCCACACCAAGCGGCGTCAAGAAGCCGCGCGCCGCGCCGCGCACAAAGCCGTCGCTCGAAACGTTCGACAGGTTCTCGGTAGCGATGTCGAGCCTCATCCGCGCCGCAACCATGGCGCTCGCCGCCCACGCAATTCCGTCCACACGCGCATGGTAGCGAATCGACGTGGCCGAATCGTTTCTGGACCGTGGCCGATCTGCGTGTCTTTGCCTGCGCCGCCCTAGCAACGCTCTTGGCGGCGTGCAGCTCCCCCTCGCCACGCGAACGGACCGACTCCGCCGAGCTGGCCGCGGTGGCTCCGGTCAAACGTCAGTACGAGGGGATCGTCATGGGATTCGAGATACGACCCGCCGAGAATCTGATCGTCAGCCTCGATCTCCAGCGCTTCATCGAAACGGACGACGACGTCATCGCCGCGATGAAGCGCGACACGCTCGCTCGGTGGCGGGCCGCGTGGAGCGCCGCGCATCCGCATCAGCACGCCGTTCTGCGCGTTCGGTTCATCGATTTCATCGGACGCAGGGTCGCCGAAGAATCGACGAAAGTGTGATCGGCATAAGGATTCACGCCTGCGCGCTCGTCGCCGCCTTCCTAGCGGTCACCGGAACCGGCGCGGCGCAGATCGGCTCCAGCGACGAGATCTCGGTCTCCGGCGTCGGCGCGGTCAGGTTCGGGATGACCGTCGAGCAGGCGGCCGCGGCGGGAGTGCCGCTCACGGCGGCGGCGCACGCGACAGGCGCGCGATGCTTCTCCGCGCATCCGGCCGGTCGCCCCGGCTTATCGTTCGTCGTGCGCGATGGAACGATCGTCCGCGCCGACATGGTGAAGCCGGCCAACCTGAAGACCGTCGATGGGTTCAAGCGCGGCGACCCAGAGACTACGGTGCTGAGCTACTACGTGGCCAGCAGCGGCGGCGCGAGCGATTTTCCGTTTTCGGAGACGAGCGACGTCACGCTCATCGCCTCGCCGGAGTTCTCGCGCGGCGACGGCGTTCGGCGCCTCGTCTACGAAATCACGAGCGCAAACGGAGTCATTGCGATTCACGCCGGTTTGGTTCCCCGCGACCTCCGCCGCTGCGCTACAGCCGCGTGACGATCGCGTCCGTGAATGCTTGGGTCGAGAGCGCGCCGTTCCCGCCGCGCACGAGTTCGGCGGTGCGCAAACCGTCGCCGTAGGCGCGCTCGACGGCACGTTCGATCCGCGCGGCGCTCGCATCGTCGTCGAGCGAGTGGCGCAGCAGCATCGCGGCGGAGAGAATGGCGGCCGTCGGATTGGCGACGTTCTTGCCCGCGATGTCCGGCGCCGTCCCCGCGATCGGCTCGTAGAGGCCGAAGCGCCGCCCCGGCGAGCCCGCCGCACCTAAGCTGGCGCTGGGCAGCGTCCCGATCGACCCCGTCAGAATCGCCGCCTCGTCGGAGAGAATGTCGCCGAACATGTTCTCGGTTACGATCACGTCGAATTCGCGCGGGCGCTGCACGAGCTGCATCGACGCCGTGTCGACCAGCAGGTGCTCGAGCGCGACGTCGGGATAGCCGCGCGCGACGTCGTTAGTCACTTGGCGCCAGAGACGCGAGGTCTCCAAAATGTTCTGTTTGTCAACCGACGTCAGCCGTTTGCGCCGCGAGCGCGCGAGCTCGAAGGCCACGCGAGCGATGCGCTCGATCTCGGGAGCCCGGTAGATCATCGTGTCGACGGCCTCTTCCACACCGTCCACGATCCGCCGCTCCTTCGGCCGGCCGTAGTAGATGCCGCCGGTCAGTTCGCGCACCACCAAAAGATCGAGGCCCCGCACCAGTTCGGAGCGCAGAGGCGAGGCGTTTTCCAGTCCGGGAAGACGCGCACGGGACGCAGGTTGGCATACAACTCGTAGTCGCGGCGCAGCAGGAAGAGCGCGTACTCCGGGCGCTCCGCTAAGGGCCTGCCTTCGTATTCCGGAAGGCCGACGCTCCCGAAAAGAATCGCTTCGCTCGCGTCGCAGAGCTCGCGGGTCTGCGACGGGAACGCTGGAAGGCCGCGCGCGAGCGCGGCACCGCCTACAAGGCCTTCCTCGCAGTCGACGTCGGGGCGAACGGATCGCAGGACGCGCGCGGCGGCATGCGTCACCTCGGGACCAATACCGTCCCCGGGCAGCACGGCGACCCTCATCGGTCTACGCTCGGGATGGTTTTCGCTAATAGACGGTGATCCGGGTCGTGTCGTCCTTGGGAGGTGCCTCTTTGGCCGCTTCGACTTCGGGCGGAGCGGGAGTCGGCCGCTCGCCGTTGACCGGCGCGCCATCGGCGCGTTCCAGCAGCGCGAGGTGCGTCATGAGTAAGCTGCGCAGCTCGCTGCGGGCCTTTTCGGCGGCTTCGACGGCACGGTGATGTTCGCGCCGCACGTCGGCGATCGCATCGTTGTAGCCGGCGATCTCGCGCTCGCCCGCCAACCGGGCCCGCTCGCGGATGAGGTCGGCCTCCTTATGCGCGGACGCCTTCACCTCGTCGGCGGTGCGCTGCGCCAGCACGAGCGTGTTTTGCAGCGACTCTTCCATGGCCTTGAAATGGCTGACTCGCTCCTTCAGGTCGGCGATCTCCGCCTCCAGCGCCGCGCGATGATGCGCCTCGTCCTCCAGCGTCTCGATGACTTCGTCGAGGAACTGGTCGACGTCCGAGCGGTCGTAGCCCTGCAGTGCCTTCTTGAAACTCTTGTGCTGAATGTCGACCGGTGTGATCTTCTCCATACTTTCGTCCTACGTGCGGTTTGTCATGAAATCGAAGGTGCCGTCGGCGATCATCGAGTCGCGCAAGCCGGCGGCGTTCACCACGACGCCCGCGGGCACGACGAGATAGATCGACTCGGCGAGTTTTTGAATCTTCCCGTCGATCGTGTATGCGACCCCCGACGTGAAATCGACGACGCGCTGCAAGAGCGTTCGGTCCGCGTTCTGCAGGTTGACGATGACCACTTGGCGGTTGCGCAGCGAGTCCGCGATTTCGACCACGTCCTGGTAGCTTCGCGGCGAATAAACGCTCACCTGAACGCCGCCGCGGCGCCCCGCCGTCGAAAGCGGGACGACGCGAGCGCTCGACGCATCGTCGCTATACAGCTCTTCCTCGTCGTCACGGATCGAGAAGAACGACCCGATCTTGCTGAACATGCTCACTGCCCACTCTCCTTTGCGGGTCGCGAACCAAAGAGGGCCTCGCCGATGCGCAACATCGTTGAGCCGGCTCGTACTGCTTCGCGCCAATCGCCCGACATGCCGATCGATAGCGTACTTCCACCAATGCGGTCCAACGTCTTGGCGGCGAGCTCGAATGCGCGCAAGATCGCGTCGCGGTCCGTCGTTTGAGGACCGATCGCCATGACTCCCTCGAGCCGCAAACCCGGCTGTGCCCGGACCGTTTCGGCGAGTTTTTGCGCCTCCGACGGCGGGCAGCCGAACCGGTCGGAGGGCGTGACGTTGAGCTGGAGCAGTACGGGAAGCTCCTTGCCGAGCTCCGTCGCCGCCTTCGACAGGGCGATGCCCGCACGAGCCCGATCGAGGCTTTGAACGACGTCGAACGATTCGGCGATCGCCTTGGCCTTGTTCGCCTGCAGGTGACCGACGAAGTGCTTTCGCACGGGAGGAAGGGAGGGAAGCTTGCGGCGCGCTTCTTGCAGGTAGCTCTCCCCGAGGTTCTTTAGTCCCGCCTCGATCGCGCTCGCGATCGCGTCGACGGACTGCCCTTTGCCGATCCCGACCAACGTGACGCCCCCAGGATCGCGGCCGCAGCCGCGCGCTTCGTCGTCGATCGCTTGCCGCAGAGCTCGAAAGCGTTCCCCGGCCGCGGTCACGGACGCGCCGAGGCCGTTCGGACCTCGGTGCGCGGCCCCGGGCGCGTGGCGCAGTACGCGACGCCGGCGATTCCGACGATGATCATGGGCACCGCATAGAGCTGGCCGCCGGTGAGCCCCAGCGCCGTGAAATCGGCTTGCCGCCAGACCTCAGCGATGGTCCGCGTGATCCCGTAGAGCGTGAACCACGTCCACGCCACCACCCCATCCTTGGGCTTGAGGCGATAGACGAGTAAGAGAATCGGGAGCGTCAGAATGTCGAGAATGGCCTCGTAGAGCTGCGAGGGGTGGCGGTAGAGCGTGCCCTGGTCGGGGGCGTTCGGAAAGCGCAGGCACCATGGGCGATCGGGGCGGCACGCGTCGCCCCAGAGCTCGTCGTTGATGAAATTGACGATCCGCACGAGCGTGATGCCGATCGGCAGCATCATCACGACCTCGTCGCCGACCACCACGTACTTCAGGCCGGGATGCTTGCGAATGAAGAGCCAGATCGCCACCAACACGCCCACGAGGCCCCCGTGGAACGCCATACCCCCGTTCCAAACGGCGATGAAGTTGATCGGATTCGAGAAATAAAACGACGCGTCGTGCTTGCTGATGATGTCGTTGATCACGAAGAAGGTCCGCCCGCCGACGAGCACGCCGATCAACGCGTAGAAGAGAAAGTCCTGGATCTGCTCCCGGGTGAGGCCCAGCCTCCGCCGCCCGGCGGGGCGGCTCATCCACAGGTAGACGCAGACGAACGCCACGAGGTAGGCGATGCCGTACCAATGTATTCGCAGCGGTCCGAGATGGATCGCCACTGGGTCGATATTTGTCGGATAGGTGAACCAGTGCTGCATTCCTAACCTTTACGAGCGCATGGCGACGACACATATTACCGCCGGCATCGCCTTCCTAGCGGGCCTCGTTTCCTTCGTATCGCCGTGCGTCCTTCCGCTCGTACCGGCGTACCTGTCGCTGCTCACGGGCGAGAGCGTCGAAGATCTCAAAGCCGATTCGACCGCGACGGCGCGCGCGCAGACGCTCGCGCACGCCCTCGCTTTCGTCCTCGGTTTCAGCCTCATCTTCGTCGGGCTCGGGCTGAGCGCGAGCGCGATCGGCGGGGCGCTCGACGCGAACAGGAGCACGCTGGCGCAGATCGGCGGCGTGATCGTCGTCATCCTGGGCCTGCACATGATGGATATGATCCGCATCCCGTGGCTGATGATGGACGCTCGCGTGCACCTCCGCCGCGATCGCCGAACGTTCTGGACCTCGGGCCTCGTCGGCATGGCCTTCGCCGCCGGATGGTCGCCGTGCATCGGTCCGATTCTCGCAGGCATTTTGGCGATCGCATCGCAACAGCGTAGCGGGCAAGCCGCGCTGCTGCTTTCGTTCTACTGCCTCGGGCTCGCCGTGCCGTTTCTCGTGACCGCCGCGGCGGTCGGCGGGGCGCTGCCGCTGCTGCGCCGCATCGCGCCGGCGCTCCGGACGATCGAGTTCGGAGCGGGGGCGTTCCTCGTCGTAGTCGGCTTGGTTCTCGTAAACGATGCATTTCTCAACGTCGCAGGATGGTTTTATCAATTTGTCCCGCAACCAAAACTCTAACGTAGCCAACGCGCTCGCCGTCGCCGGCGTCGCGATCCTCGTCCTTTGGGCCGACCAATTTACCAAAGGACTCGTCGTCAAGTCGTTTCTCCCCGGCGAGAGCCGCTACGTCATTCCTCACTTCTTGAAGTGGACGTACGAGCGCAACCTCCACGGCGCGTTCGGTCTGTTCGGCAGCAGCGCCGTACTTCTGATCGGCATGGCGATCGTCGTCCTCGTGCTCTTTTGGTTCAGCTTCCGGGAGGCGGCAGGCCGCTCGCTCGTGGTGCGGATCGCGTTTGGAATGATCGTCGGGGGCGCCATCGGAAACATCGTCGACCGGCTGCACCACGGGTACGTCATCGACTTCATCGACTTCTACCGGATCTGGCCGAACATCTTCAACGTCGGCGACTCGTGCATTACGGTCGGCGTGGGGCTCCTCTTGCTCTCCAGCCTTGCTACACGTCGTCAGCGCTGATCAATCCGGGCAGCGCACGGACGTTCTCGTCGCATCGCTTTCGGGCGTTTCGCGGTCGCGGGTAGCGCGTAGCGCGAAGCACGGCGACATTTTGGTCAACGGCGCCGTGGCGAAAGCGAGCCGGCCGCTCGAAGAAGGCGACGTGCTCGAGTTCGAGATTCCCGCGCCCGAGCAGCTTATCGTGCGAGCCGAGGCTATCGAGCTCGCCGTCGTCTACGAAGACGACGACCTCTTGATCATCGATAAGCCCGCGGGCATGGTCACTCATCCTGCCGTGGGCGCAGCGAGCGGCACGCTCGTCAACGCCGTGCTCGCACACGTCGGGGGGCGCCTCCCGGGCGACGCGTTGCGCCCCGGCCTGGTTCACCGCCTCGACCGTGACACATCCGGTTTGCTCGTCGTGGCGAAACGCGACGAAAGCCTCCACGCGCTCGCGGCCTCGATGAAAGCGCGGCGGATCGAGCGCGAGTACGTCGGCATCGTCGCCGGCGTTCCACGCAATCCCCGCGGCACGATCGAAGGGCCGATCGGCCGGGATCCGCGCAACCGCCTCAAGTTCGCGATCGTCGCCGAGGGGAAGCCGTCGGCGACGGATTACGCCGTGCGCGCGGCGTTTTCGAAACACGCGGAGCTGCTCTTTCGCCTTCAAACCGGAAGAACGCACCAGATTCGCGTGCACCTCGCGGCCGCCGGTCACCCGGTGCTCAACGATCCGGTCTACGGGCGCAAGGAGGCTCGCTTCGAGCTCCCGGGACAGGCGCTGCACGCGTGGCGGCTGGCCTTCGCGCACCCGCGCACCGGCGAGCCGCTCGAGTTTACCGTCGAGCCGCCGCCCGCGTATCTGCAAGCGCGCCGGCTCGTTGAGTAATCCGTTTACCCTGCTTGCACGCGATGGCGGCGCGCGCCGGGGTCGCTTGCGCCTCGCACACGGCGAGGTCGAGACCCCGTGCTTCATGCCCGTCGGCACCGCCGCGGCGGTCAAAGGAATAACGCCCGCGGAGCTGCGCGCCGCGCGAACGCAGATCGTTCTCGCGAACACCTATCACCTGTGGCTGCGGCCGGGCCTGGCCACGCTCGAGGCTGCGGGCGGGCTGCATCGCTTCATGGCGTGGGACGGCCCGATTCTCACCGACTCCGGCGGCTTTCAGGTCTTCAGCCTGGAGAGCCGGCGCCGGCTCGACGACGACGGCGTGACCTTCGCATCGCATCTCGACGGAAGCGAGCACCGGTTCACGCCCGAGAACGTCGTCGCGTTCCAGCAGGCGATCGGCAGCGATGTCGCCATGCCGCTCGACGTCTGCGTCAAACTCCCGGCGACGCGCGAGGAGCTCGACGGGGCGGTGCGCCGTACGAGCGCGTGGGCGAGGCGGTCGGCGGCGGCACCGGGGGTTGCGGGAACGCTGCGCTTCGGCATCGTCCAGGGCGGCCTCGATCGCGAGCTGCGCGAACGCTCCGCACGCGAAGTCGTCGAACTCGACTTCGCGGGATACGCGATCGGCGGACTCTCCGTCGGCGAAACGCGCGAGGAGATGGAGGCGACGGCGCGCCAAACCGCCGCGCTGCTGCCCGCACTCAAGCCTCGTTATCTCATGGGTGTCGGGACCGTTCGCGACCTCGTCGCGGCGGTGGATTGCGGCATCGACATGTTCGACTCGGTCTATCCCACGCGCTGCGGGCGCAATGGCCGCGCGATGACGCTCGGGGGCGAGCTCAACATCTTCAACGCGGCGTTCGTCCGCGATCGATCGCCGCTCGATCCGCGCTGCGATTGCTCGACCTGCACCACCTTTACGCGCGCCTACCTCGCGCATCTCTTCCGCGCCAAGGAGATGCTCGGGCCCCGGCTGCTATCGTATCACAACCTCTACCTGGTCAACTCGCTGATGCGCGACGCGCGCGCCGCAATCGAGGGCGGCGGGTGGGGAACGTTCCGCGACGCGGCTCGAGCCGGCTTCCTTACCGACTCGAGCCCAGCTGACGAATGACTTGCGCGCAGTCGGCGCAGATCGATGGATGCTCGGGGTCGGTCCCCAGCTGACGATATTTCCAGCACCGCACGCACTTCTCGCCGTCCGCCGGAAACAGCTCGAAGGTTACGACGCCGTCGCCTGATTCTGCGTCGGGGCGGTCGCTTTGATGAAGCGAGAGCTGCGATACGACTAGCGCTTCGCGCAGATTGTCGCCCAGTGCGTGCAGACGCTTGTACGCGTCCGGCGTTACCACGAGGCGAAGCTGGGCCTCGAAATCGCGCGGCTGCGCGACCGCCGCGACCCGCGCGCGCAACGCGCGCAGCTGCTGCCAGAATCGCACATCGCTCTCGAACGCCCCGCTTCGGTGCCGCGCCACGTCGAACGACGAATCGAAGACGCTCTCGGCATCGCCGCGAAGGCCGGCCGGCACCGCCTGCCACGCCTCTTCGGTCGTGAAGGAGAGAACGGGTGCGAGCGCGGTGAGGAAACGCCTCAGCACGTACAGCAGCGCCGACTGCGCGCTGCGCCGGCGAGGGTCGGCTGCGGCGCGCGAGTAGAGCGGATCTTTGAGCGCGTCGAAGTACAGGCTCGACACCGAGCTCTCGAACTCGACGACGCGCAAATAAGCGTCGTGAATCTGGCAGCGATCGTACGCCGCCTTGATGTCCACCACGAACGCGTCGGCCACGTTGCATGCGAGCCGGTCGATGGGCTCCATCGCCTCGCGACCTACCACGGCGGCGGCGTCGAGACCGTCAAAATTCGAGAGCATGAAGCGCATGCGGTTGCGGATGTTTCGGTAGACGCGGCCGACCTGCTCGATCACGTTCGGTCCGAAGCGCACGTCGTCGATCGGCTCGACCGAAGCGGCCCACAGCCGTAACACGTCGGCGCCCCATTGCGCCATCGCGTCGAGCGCATCCACGCCGGTGCCGCGCGATTTCGACATGGGCCGGCCCTGCTCGTCGTTCACCCAACCGTTCTTCATGACGCGCCGGTACGGCGCTCGACCCTTGATCGCGACGGCGGTGATTAGCGAGCTGCGAAACCAGCCGCGAAACTGGTCGCCGCCCTCGAGCACGAGATCGGACGGCCACGGCATCCCTTCGCGGCCTAAGACCGCAAGATGCGTTACGCCCGACTCGAACCAGATGTCGACGATATTCTTCTCCTTTTCGAATCGCGTGCCGCCGCACTCCGGGCAGACGAATCCTGCGGGCAAGTAGGTCTCGACGGGATCGGTCCACCAAACGTCCGCACCGGCTTGCGCGAACCGCTTCGCGGCCCGGCGAGCGACGCGCGCGTCGAGCAGCGCTTCGCCGCACTGCAGGCAGGATACCGATGGAATCGGCGTCCCCCAAGTACGCTGCCGCGAAAGACACCATTCCGGATGCGTCTCGATCATTTGTCGCTGACGCTCGCGACCCCATTCGGGAACGTACTCCACCGCGTCGGTGGCGTCGATGGCTCGCTGTCGCAGCAAGTTTTGATCCATCGCGAGAAACCACTGCGCCGTGGCGCGAAAGATCACGGGGTTGCGGCACCGCCAGCAGTGCGGATAGGAATGCTCGTACTCGCCGGCACTCCAGAGCGCGCCCGAAGCGCGCAAATCCTCGACGATGGCGGCGTTGGCATCGAATATCTGCATGCCGGCATACGGCCCCGCCTCGCTGGTGAACCTGCCCGACGCGTCGACCGGGTTGAGCACCGGCAGTCCGAACTTCATCCCCGTATCGAAGTCGTCCGCACCGTGGCCCGGCGCGGTGTGCACGGCACCCGTTCCCGTCTGAAGATCCACGTAGTCGGCGAGTACGATCGCCGAATCTCGATCCATGAACGGATGGCGCACGGCGAGATCGTCGAGGTCCTCCCCGCGAGCGCGTCCGAGTAACTCCGCCTGCGCGAAGCGCTCGCCGAGTGCTCGCTGCGCCAGCGCTTCAGCGACGATGACAGCCTCGTCTCCGACCCGGTAAAGCGCGTACTCGGCACCGGGGCGCAGCGCGATTGCCGCGTTGGCCGGAAGCGTCCACGGCGTGGTCGTCCAGATGAGGAAGGAAACCTTGCCGGCAAAGGACGGAGCGTTCATGGCAGCGAGAATTCGCTCGCGCTGCTCTGCGCTTGCGGTAAACCGGACGTAGATGGACGGCGACGTCCGCATCTCGTATTCGATTTCGGCTTCGGCGAGCGCCGTTTCGTCGTGGATACACCAGAGCGTCGCGCGCAACCCTTTGTAGATCTGCTGCCGCTCCGCCAGGTCGGCGAGCGCGTTGACGATCGTCGCCTCGAACGACGGATCGATCGTGCGATAGGGACGATCCCACAGGCCGAAGTTTCCCATCCGCACGCGCTGCTCTCGCTGCCGGTCCAGCCAGAAGAGCGCCCGTTCCCGGCAGCGCGCCCGCAACTCGATGGGATCGACCGTGTGGAAGTCCTTGATGCCCAGATATTTGAGCGTCTCGTACTCGATCGGCAAGCCGTGCATATCCCAACCGGGAACGAACTTCGCGTACTTCCCGTCGAGCAAAGCGATCTTCACGAACACGTCTTTGAGCACCATGTTGAGAAAATGCCCCATGTGCAGATCGCCGTTGGCATACGGCGGTCCGTCGTGAAATATCCAGGGTCCGTTCGAGGCGTTGCGTTCCAGGCGCCGCTCGTAGGTCTGCCGCTCCCGCCACCACGCAACCCGGGCCGGCTCTCTCTTCGGAAGCTCGGCTTTCATCGGGAACTCGGTCTTGGGCAGATTCAGCGTGTTGCGGTAATCCATCACTTCTCGTGCAGAAGGTCGCTCAGGACGTCGAAGTTGCGCTCGGCCGCCGCCCGAACGGCCTCCCCGCGGTCGAGCAGACCGGCCGCCAGAGCCGCGCGCTCGCGAACAAGCCGATCGATCGCGTCGTCGATGGCGCCGTCGCTCGGCCGCCGGTCGCCCGGAATCCAGAGGGGTTCGAGCGGGTAGCGCAAGTCCTCGCAGAGCGCCGTGACCTTCGGGTCGTAGGCAATCGCGACGAACGGAACGCCGTAGCGCGCGGCCAAAATAAGCGA
This sequence comes from Vulcanimicrobiota bacterium, assembly GCA_963745145.1. Classification (GTDB taxonomy): domain Bacteria; phylum Vulcanimicrobiota; class Vulcanimicrobiia; order Vulcanimicrobiales; family Vulcanimicrobiaceae; genus Cybelea. Next base: position 70,368 of record CAVUWE010000002.1, read on the forward strand.
ATGCAGCCGCATTCCGATGACGAAGCGCGCGCCGCGAAAAATCGACGCCGCCTTTTCGAGGGAACATTCCGGCAAGAGCATCGGATTCGACTCGCACGCGCGGATCACGTCCGTGGAAACGGCCGCATCCGCGGCCCCTCCCAGGGGTAGAAATGCCGTTCTAACGCCGTGCCGTTGCGCTAGGCGGTCCACTGCGCGGGCGACGATCGCCGTGGCGTCGTGGGAAGCAGATGTCTTTCGAACGCTAACCACCGCGTAGGGTCCGCTCTCAGGCCCAAGGCCCTCGTCCGACAGGTCGGCGCGCTCCGGCGGAAGGTCGTACAAGAAAACGGGGTCGGACGTCCGCTCGACGGGCGTCCGCGGTACGAGCTTCTGCAGCAGCAGGCGCGACCGTTCGTCGCGCACGGTCGCGCGATCCAGGCCCTTGCAAAACTGCGCGACGACGAGCCGCCCCCAGAAATCGAGCGGCCCGATCGACTGCGCGAAGATCATCGTCTTGCGCCGTGCCCGGATCGACTCCCGCAGGATCGCGGCGTAATAGATCAAGCTGCGCAGGCTCGTCGCGTTCTGCAGCAACCCGCCGCCGCCGGAGAGAACGACGTCGGCTCGGCCGATCGCCGAGCGGATCGCCCGCCAATCCCAGCGCGGCACGGCCGCGACGCCGTAGCGGTCAGCCGTCGATCGCGGCGTCCCCGAGAGCACTTCCAGCTGGGCGGACGGGAAACGGGCGTGCGTGCGTTCGACGATCACCTCGAGGAGAGCCTCGTCGCCGAGATTCCCGAAGCCGTAGTAACCGGAAAGCAGCACGCGCACGTTATCCGGATGCCGACGGAACGCGGCGATAGAGCCAAATCGCCAGAGCGCCGACGATGGCCCCGACCACGAGACCGTTGATCACTCGCAAGAGTGAGATCTCGAGGGGCGTGTGAAGGTGCGAAAAGGTGTCGATGACGTCGCCGACGCCCACGCCGATGCCGAGTGCCAACAGCCAGCCGATCGCGCGCCGATGCGGCGGCAGCAGGGCGGGCAGAAGCATCATGCACGGAAACCCGATCAGGAACTCTTTGAAACGTGGGCGCACGCTGAGCACGTGCGTCAGCACGTGGCGCAGGCTCAGCTCGAACGCCGTCGGCGAGACGTCACTGTCGTTGCCGCTCCGCACGATCATCAAGGCGCCGAGCGCGACGATCGCAAGGCCGGCCAAGAGCTGATAGGCGAGCACCGGCGAGAGGAAAACGTCGCGCGCGCGTTGCGTTCCCGAACCGAAGCGCCGGTCGAAGAGATAGAGGCACAGCGCCATCAACGGCGGCAACGCGAGCACGAGGCGCACGCCGCGGAACCGCTCGATCTCTTCCATCGTGAGCGGCGAGCTGAAGACGCCCACGACGACGAGCGCGCCGAGCAGCGCGACCCCGGTCGCCGCCAGGGTCCAGCCAAGGCTGCGCGCGAGCTGCGTGCCTTGTCCGGCGGCTGGGCGCTCGTTCCAGGCCGGTATGAGGACGAGCAACGCAGCGACGGCAAAGAGCAGCGCTCCCGCCAATGCGATGGCGGAACGCGCAAACGCGTCGTGGTGAGTCAGAAGGCCGCCGAGATAGAGCGCGACCGTGAACGCGTAGGCGGCGACGGCAAACCGGCGCCGGTACCATCCGAAGAAGTCGAGCAGCAGCACGAAGATCGACGGCAGGGCGAGCGCGGCGAGGCCGACGAGGATGCGATTGTTTCCGCGATACGAAGGTATGGGGGTCGCGCGCCCGAGCCGGAATCCGTCTGCGCGCAACTGATCCGCGATTGCCTTGACCATCTCGACGTTGGTCGCCTCGATCGATAGGTCCCCGTCTTGATGCCCCCACGGTCTCAAGTAAACGACTCGAACGTTGCGTTCGCGCACGCCGAGGACGTAGCGGGCGACGACTTCGTCTAGTTTCAGCTTGTCCAGTTCGGTCTTGGCAATTGCTTGAACGCGAACCGTCCGCCCGGGGATGAGGCGCGCCAGCGTATCGCTCCCCTTCTGCACCTGGCTCGGATCGTACGTCTCGATCGCTCCGAAGCTGAAGCTGTGCCGCTTGAACGCGTCTGCCGTATCCTGCAAGTGATCGGGATAGCCCAGAACCTGGTTGCTCAACCCGAAGAAGATCGCCGTCGAAACCTTCGGATCGTACCGCAAAACGTCGTCGAAGAGCGCCTCGATTTTCGGGCCGGCCAAACGTTCGTCGTTCTGGAACCGCGGAACGATGAGGAGCCCGAGCCTGCGCGCGAGCTCGAGCTGGTCGGTCGGTATTCCCAGCGCCGTCGCGTTGAAGTAATCGATCTGCGTGCCGACCTCGATCAGCCACGGCCGCGTCGGCCGCAACACGCGCACGCTCTTGGGCATAAAGTGCAGCGCCAACTGACTGCGGTAGCGGTGATAGGTCGATGGATCCGAGACGATCAGATAGACCGCCCCCTCCCGGATGCGCCGAGTACGAACGAGCCGAGCCAGCAGCGGATCGCGGATCGGTGCAAGCTGGGACTGGTTGACGAGCGCGGCTCCGGTCGTCGCATAGGCCTTTCCGTCGTCCCCGACGTTGGCCCCCAGCTCTTCCGTCAGCGCGAGCGACGTGAGCCCGGCGCGGCGCAGCGCGATTAGAAACGCCGGCGCGTTATAGTCGTAGGCGCGCGCCAGGGCACCGAAGTCGGTCAAGTCCATGGCGATCTCGACGCGGCGAGCATGCGACTCGGCGCGCAGCCTGAAGATCGCTACGGCGAGCGAAGCGGCGAGAGCGACGATCAAGACGATCGCGGCATAGCGTGTGCGCGGAGTAAAGATAGTCACGAAGCGGCTCTCATTCGACCGACCCGGCGGTTTTTCTGCCGGCGCATCACAGAAGGGCTCGCCGTAGGCGAGCCCTCCTGCCGTCGCGTACACGCGAGTCCCTTTTTGTCGGGCCGCGCATACCGGGTGTGGGCGACGCCGTGGCGTTTAACGCGTTTGCTCGCTGCCCACGAATCGAGCGACGCAATCGTTCGGGCTTCAACGGTAGCAAATTCTATCGAGCAAGGGAAGTACCCTCGGCGGGCACGGTTCGAGCCTAGTCGTTCCAATTCGGCGCACGCCTTTCGAGAAAGGCCGAAATTCCCTCGCGCGCGTCTTCCATCTGCGCGTTCGACGTCATCACGGCCTCGGCGTACTCGTAGGCGGAGGATTGGTCGAGGTCGATCTGCGCGTAGAACGCCGCCTTACCGAGACCGACGATGCGGCGGCTCGCCGACGCGATCTTGCGCGCGAGGTCGAGCGCTTCGGCGTGCAGGGCAGCCGGGGGGACGACGCGATTGATCAGTCCCCACGCGAGCGCGGTCGGGGCATCGATCGGTGCGCCGGTCAGCAGCATCTCCATCGCCCGCTTGCGCCCGATCGCGCGCGTCAGCGCAACCATGGGCGTGCTGCAGAATAGTCCGATGCGAACGCCGGGGGTCGCGAAGGTCGCCTCGGTCGACGCGACCGCAAGATCGCAGGCCGCGACGAGCTGGCACCCCGCGGCGGTCGCTACGCGCGCGACCTCGGCGATGACCGGCTGCGGGATCGCGGCGATCCGCGCCATCAAGGTGACGCAGGCGTCGAAGATCGTGTGGTAAGCGCCGTCGTCGCGGTCGACGAGCTCCCGCAAATCGTGCCCCGCGCAGAACGCCGGGCCTTCGCCGCGCAAGATGACCGCCCCGACCTCCCGCTCGTCGGCGACCGCCGCCAGCGCGCCGTCGAGCTCGCGCATCATGGCTAGGGAGAGCGCGTTGCGTTTCTCCGGCCGATTCATGCTGATGACGGCGACCTCGCCGTCGCGTTCTACCCGTATCTCGGTGCGCGTCACCGTATCCATCGTCGTTCCATTCGGGGTCACCCGACTACGGTCCGGCCCGAGGCGATATCCATCGCCTCGGGCCGGTGCCCAGAGCCTATCCGAACTGCAACTAAGCCGTTCGGGGCCGATTGATCGCCCGTATAATGGCCAGCAGAATAACGGCGCCGAGGACGGCGCACACGATGCTGCCGAGATTGAAACCGGTGACGCCGGCGTGACCGAAGAAGCCATAAACGAAACCGCCGATGACGGCGCCGATTATGCCGACGATGATGTCGCCCAAGATTCCCCCGGGCCCTTCGCCGGGGACCATAAATTTCGCCACAGCCCCCGCGATCAGCCCCAAAACGATCCAAGCCAAAATACCCATTGTGCTACCTCCCCAACGCGTGATTTGACGACTTATCCCCCGCGGACTAGAGGGCTAAACCGTCCGCCGATCGAGCGGCGCTTCGCGTCAGACGCGGCGGCGAAGGCGGTTTGCCAAGCTTCGCCAAAATTACGATGGCAGTTTCGTCGCTTCGGAGGTACGTTTGTTCAAGCCAGCGATTCTAGTCATTCTCGTTGCCGGCGGTTCGATGATGCTTGGCATCTCGATCGGTCAAGCCGCGAATCAGCCCGCAAGTAAGAGTCAAACGAAAGCACATCGCCCGGCGGTGCTGATGGGCTTTTATTCGCCGCAAATGTGTGCAGAGGACGGCGGCAAAGCCGACGGTCCCGTATCCTACTGCACGCTCAAGGACGGTTACGTGATCAAGTTCGGTGACTTCGCGGACGACGACTGCAAGACCGATAACGGGCGGATCGTGAAGACCGCGTGGGGTAAGTTCTGCGGTCTTCCCAGCGGCTACTCGGTCAAGATCGACATGTCGACCGATCATCCGCTCTAGGGCGCCGGGTCGTGGCGCCAGTCAGTGAGGCTGGGTGTTCGACGTCGACGTGCTATTCGTTTTCTGTTCCGATCCCGAACCTGGCTGCGTGACGGTGGTCGTGCTATTCGTTGTGGACGTCGCGCTCCAGGGATGCCAATAAAAGAGGACTACGAGGACGGCGGCAACGACGATCGCCACCCCCACTACCCACGCAATCGGACCGGCCGGGTCTCCCTTAACGACGACGGTTCGTTCATCATTCATAATTCGCACCTCCGAGACGGCTTCTTCCCGCACTTGCGCGCTTCTAAAACAGCGGAGTGAGACTATCGGCGTTCGGGACGCTAACTCTGATCGACGAAGATCGCAACACTTCGAGAAGGCAAAAAATAGCCAAAAGCGCTTGGGCCCGGAAGGGCGCCAAGCAAACGGCTAAAATCGTGGTGGGCGATGACGGGCTCGAACCGCCGACATCCTCCTTGTAAGGGAGGCGCTCTCCCAGCTGAGCTAATCGCCCGCGCGCCGCGCGGCCCAGAGGTTTAACGCGACCTGAGAACCGGGAACGTTCCTCGGAGAACGCCGACCTTGAACAAACACTACCGTGCCGCCTTCACCAGCGACATTCGCAACGTCGCAAAAGTGCGGCAGGCCGTCGCCGCATTCGCCGACGGCTGCGGGTTTTCGAGGGAAGTGGTGGCCGACATCCGCCTCGCCGCCGGCGAAGCGCTCGGCAATGCCGTCGAGCACGGCTGTGCTTTGAGCCCCAGGCGGGTCGTAGTCGAGTGCACGTTCGACGGTTCCCGGCTGACGGTCGAGGTCAACGACGGCGGCCCCGGGTTCCCGGCGCCATCGGACCGGCCAAGCATCGAACCGGACGGCCGCGGGCGCGGCTTCGGCATCTTCCTGATGCGCCGGCTCATGGACGAAGTGTCGTTCGCGCGTAACGGGACGGTCGTGCGACTCGTCCGCCGCCTGAGCTAGCCTCCCGCCGACGGGATCTTCTTCTGCAGCACCGCGATCGCCGCACGCAGCTGCGCGTCGTTCTCTACCTCGCCGAAGCGAGCGTCGCGATTTTCGTCGACGCGGACGTCGGGGTCGATCCCGCGCAGGTTGATGTCGCGACGGTTCGGCGTGAGATAGTGCGCCGTCGTGATCTTGATCGCCGCGCCGTCGGGAAGCGGCGTCAACGTCTGCATCACGCCCTTGCCGAAGGTCCTGGCGCCGACCAGCATCCCGACGCCGTCGTCCTGCAACGCGCCGGCGGTGATCTCCGAGGCCGACGCGGTGTATTGATTGACGAGTACGGTAAGGGGGAGCGTGATGGAGGGATCGCTATCGGAATCGATGGTCGTCGCGTGTTGGCCGCGCTCTTCGACCGTGACGAGCGCCTTGTTCGCGATGAAGCGCGAGCTGATGTCGAGCGCCGAGTTCACGTATCCGCCGCCATCGTTGCGCAAGTCGAGGATCAGCGCCTTCGCGCCGAGCGCGTTCAATCTCGCGACCGCCGTGTCGAATTCGCGCGGAGTCGCCCGCCCAAACTCCATCACCCAGACGTAGCCGATGTCGCCCGGAAGCATCTTGAAGACGACGGTGGGGGGCTGCACGTCTTCGCGCGTGATCGTCACGATCGCAGGCGTCACGGGCCGCTGCACGGTTACCGCGACGACCGTGCCGGCCTTGCCTCGTAGCCGCCCGCTGACGCCGTCGACGCCGAGGCCCTTCGTCGAGACGCCGTCCACTGCGGCGAGGACGTCGCCGACACTGAGTCCCGCGCGCTCGGCGGGCGTGCTGGGCAAAACGTAGGAGATCCGGACGCAGCCCGAACTCGGGTCCGGCACGATCATGACGCCGATCCCGCCAATCCGGCTGGGATCGAGAGCCTCGTTGAACGCTCTAAACTGTGCCGGGGTGAAGAACTGTGTGTAGCGGTCGTTCGTGGCTCGCGCCATCGCGTCGATCGCGGCATAGGCGAAGTCGTTCGGCGAGGCGTGCGCCGCGCGCGCGGCGCCCGCGATCGCGCCGTCGAGTTCCGCCAGCGTCGCGTCGCGGTCGCTCTCCACGCGCAGTGACGGCGGCGGAATCGTCACGCCGCGTTTCCGCGCCGCCGCGGTGAGCGCGTCGGCGGCAGCGGCGAGCAGGGCCTGCGGATCGACGGGTTCGTAATGAGTGGTCGTCAGCAGCTGGAAGCTCTGCGCGACGTCGCGGGAGACTTGATCCGGCAGCGCGTTAGCGGCCGGCGCCGCGCCCAAGCAACATACGGCGAGCAGCGCCGACATGGCGGCGACGCGTTGAAAAAGCGTAGACCTCGGCATCATATGCCCCTCTCTTCCACCCCCATGCGCAGAACGCATGGCAAGCGCCGGCTGTTTCAGCCGCCGGAGGCCGCGCGCTCAAGCCGGTCCATCATCGCGAGCCCTAAACCGCTGCGGGGGAGCGGCTGCGCGTCGATCCGGTCGAGGCCGAGCGCGTCGAGTGCGTGGAGAGCCTCGAAGAAGCCCGACGCGGCCTCGCGCAAGTCGCCGGAGCGCGCGAGCACGCGCGTCGCCGCGTATCCGGCGGACTCTTCACGCAGCGCCAGCAGGCCGGCCCGAGCGCGTTCCGCGGCCGGGACGGCGGACGGGTCGATCAGCCGGAGCGGCGTCCGCGGCGCGTAGTGGTGCGCCAGCAGTCCCGGCGCGATGACCGGGCCGCCGCCGAGACGCGCAAGCGGGCCGGCGACGGCTTCGATCGCTTCGGACGGGATCGCCCCAGGCCGAAGGAGGGCAGGCTCCGGCTCGACGGCGACGATCGTCGACTCGAGGCCATGCTCGCTCGGACCGCCGTCGAGAATCAAGTCGACGCTCGCCCCGAGCCCCTTGGCCACGTGTTCGGCCCGCGTCGCACTCAATGCGCCAAATGGGTTCGCGCTGGGCGCCGCGATCGGATCGCCGAGCCCTCGCAGAATAGCGCGGGCGACGGGATGCGACGGGATACGCACCGCGACCGTCGGCAGTCCCGCCGTCACCAGGTCGGGAACCGCCGCACGCTTGCGAAGCACCAGCGTGAGCGGCCCCGGCCAAAAGCTGTCGGCGAGCGTCTGCGCAAGGGCGGAGAGCTCGAGGGCGACGCGCGCGAGCATGCGGCCATCGAGTACGTGGACGATGAGCGGATCGAAGCTCGGCCGACGCTTGATTTCGAAGATGCGGGCGACGGCGACTCGGTCGAAAGCAAGCGCTCCCAGTCCGTAAACCGTCTCCGTTGGAAACGCGACGACGCCGCCGTTGCGCAGCAAGCGCACGGCGCGCGCGATGCTTTCTGGTCCGGCCGGCAGCGTCTCCATGCACCAACCTTCGCGTCGCGCGCGCCCCAACTCCGGCAAGGCACCGCCTGCACCGGAAGGGATGGCGCCCGCGCTCAGACGATAGAGTTGGTTACTATGCGAGGTCTGCTTGTCGCCGGGCTCGTCGCCGCCATGCTCGCAGGCTGCGGCGGCGGCGGGTCGGGGTCGTCTGCGGCGGCTCCATTTCTGCCCCCTCCGCCGGCGAAGCAGGGTAAGCACTTCACGCATATCGTCATCCTCGTGCAAGAGAACCGCACGTTCGACAACCTGTTCGCGCGGTTTCCGGGCGCCGACGGAACCACCGTCGGCAAGACGCATAACGGTACGTTGCGGCTGCGTAAGGCCAACCTCGAAAGCGCTCTCTCGCCCAGCAACGGCTATCCCTATTGGAGCGAGGCCTGGAACCACGGGGGCATGAACGGCTTCGACCTCATCCCGGTCGGTACGGTTCCCGGAACCTACGTTTATCAGTACGTCGACCCGGCGCAGATTCGACCGTACTGGGATCTCGCAACGCAATACGTCCTGGGCGATCACGTCTTTCAGACCCAAGGCAGCGGAAGTTTCAGCGCTCATCAGGATTTGATCAGAGGCGGCACGGGAATCAACTCATCGGAGAGCCTGATCGATTATCCGAACGGACGCCCGTGGGGATGCGACGCCCCCGCGGGCACGGTAACGTCGTTAATCTCTACCTCGAACGAATATCTTCAATATCGCGGTCCGTACCCGTGCATGACGTACCGCACTCTCCGCGACCTGCTCGATGCCGAAGGGATATCGTGGCGGTACTACGCGCCGGAGGTCGGACAAAGTTTCGCGGGCGATCTGTGGAACGCGTTCGACGCGATTTCGGCCGTCCGCCACGGTCCGGAATGGTCGACAAACCAGGCATCGCCCGAAACGAAAGTGTTCACCGACATCGACCGGGACACGCTTCCGGCGGTGTCGTGGGTGATTCCGGATTACGCGAACTCCGATCATTCAGGCAACAGCTCCGACACCGGTCCGTCGTGGGTAGCTCAAGTAGTCAACGCGATCGGCGAGAGTCCCGCTTGGGACTCCACGGCGATCATCATCGTCTGGGACGATTGGGGAGGGTGGTACGATCACGTGCGGCCGCCCGGAATGCATCGATCCGGCGGGCTGGGCTTTCGCGTTCCGCTGATTGCCGTCTCCCCGTATGCGAAGGCGGGTTACGTTTCGCATCGTCAATACGAACTCGGCAGCATCGTGCGATTCGTCGAGGACAACTGGGATTTGGGGCGTCTCGGAACCACCGACCAGACCTCCGCGGACTTCACCGATGACTTTTTCGACTTTTCCCAGCACCGAAAGTTCGTCCCGATCAAAACGGAGTATTCGAAGTCGCACTTCGTGCACGAGCTCCCCTCGCACCACGCGGTCGACGACGAATAAGTAACCAGGATTACTGACGTTTATCATCGTTTACGCGTATCGCGCTCGCTCGAATGGAAGACCGGAGCAGACGGCGAACGTAGGTCATAACTCGATATGCGTACCTTAGAGAAAGTTTCAGATTCCGCATCGGCGCGCACGGCAACCGCTTCAGGCAGCATCGCCGGCGAGCAGCGCCTTCAGGCCGTTCCGGTCGTACTTTCCGATTTCGAAACGATCGAAGTCACCGCCCCGGTCGAGCAAGACGAGCTCAAGCAAATCCAAGCGCACTTCATGACGGTCGCGCAGTGTTCGGTTCGAGGACTCACGGAAGCGAGCGAACGCGAGGAAGCGGCGCGCGCGGTCCTCGAGCGCATGGGACGCTACGGCACGTCCTCTGAGTACATCGCGCGCAGGCAGGTCAGCGTGCTGCGCTCGCGCTTCGTCACGCCCGATCCCGGCAACGCGTCGGAATCGATTCGCCGCTACGGCAATCTGCGCAGTCCGAGCGGCGAAACGCTCGACGAGCGCATGAATCTCTTCGAGGAAATTGCGTGCGACGTTTTCGAGCGTGTCTACCGCGACGGCGACGTGCTCCCGCCCGACGACATCGTTCACGTCAGCTGCTCGGGATACGTTTCGCCGAGCCCCGTTCAGACGTTCCTTTCGCGGCGCGGCTGGCTCGGCGTCGGCGTCACGCACTCGTATCACATGGGCTGCTACGGCGCGTTTCCCGCGATCCGCACGGCGCTCGGCTTAGTGGGAGCGTCCCACGTTTCGCTGCCGATTCGCAAGCAGCGTGTCGATCTCGTCCATACCGAGTTTCTCTCGCTGCACTTCGATCTGCTCGGTGAGGAGCCGGACAACTTCATCACGTCGACGCTCTTCGCGGACGGCTTCATCAAGTACGCCGCGTATCCGCAGTCCGAGTTTGCGAAACGCGGCCGGAGCGGCCTGAAGGTGCTGGCGATCGAGGAGCACATTCTTCCCGATTCGCTTACGGAGATGACGTTGCGGCCCGGCCCGCTCCAATTCGATATGTCATTGTCCAAGCGCGTGCCGTTCATGATCCGCGACTCGATCGCCGATTTCGTCCGTTCGATTTGCACGCAAGTCGGGCTGGATTTCGAGCGCGAGAAGGCCCAGATGATCTTCGCGATTCACCCCGGCGGCCCGGCGATTCTCAATCAGATCCGCGGCAAACTCGGTATCGAGGAATCCGCAGTCGCGCTCAGCCGGAAGGTGCTCTACGAGCACGGGAACATGGCCTCGGCAACCGCCCCGCACATCTGGCAGCTGATCGTCGAGTCGCCCGACATCCCGGCTGGGTCGAAGGTGCTGAGCATGGCCTTTGGCCCGGGCTTGACGGTTATCGGGGCGCTCTTCGAGAAGGTATAGCCGCGATGGCTACAACCGATCCTAAGACACCGCAGAGATTCTCTGTGCCCGGCCCGTTCTATTGGAGCGTACGGGGCGTGCACGCGGCCGCGCCGCTCTTCGTCCTCCTCGGCAACCTGGAATCCCAGATGCTCGCCCGCCGGCTGGCCGGGCTGCGCGTCGACCGGCCGGTCTACATCTGCGGCCTCCCGCGGGCGGGAACGACGATCACGCTACAGATGCTCAGCGAGCACCCCGACGTCGTGACGCATAAGTACGCCGACTTTCTCATGCCGTACATGCCGTGGATCTGGAACAACGTCTTCCCGCGAATCCCGGTCGACGCGATGCGTAAACCCGTTCCGCGGATCCACCGCGATCGGATCCAGGTCACGCGCGACAGCGCGGAGATGGGCGAAGAGATTCTCTGGGAGCACTTTTTTCCCCAGATCCACGACGAAACGAAGTACAGCGTGCTCGACGGATCGACGTCGAATCCGGCGTTCGAGCGCTTTTACGACGAGCATCTGCGCAAGCTCTCTCTCGTGCGCGGACGCAGCCGCTACATCAGCAAGGCGATCATGTGCGTCGTGCGCATGCAGTACTTACGCCGCATCTTCCCCGACGCTCGTTTTCTACTTTACGTCCGCAACCCCATCGACCACGTCGCGTCGCTCATCAAGCAGGACCGCATCTGGGCCGAGCTGGAGCGCGACGACCCGCGCCAAATCGAGATCATCGAGCTGACGGGGCATCACGAGTTCGGTACGCGCCAGGTGATGGCGAACGTGGGCAACCCCGAGGAGCTTCGAGCGATCCGCGGGCTCTTCGACCAAGGGCGCTGGGCAGAGTCGCGCGCGCGTTACTGGGCGTATGCGTACGGCTTCGTGGCCCGGCAGCTCGACGAGGATCCCGAGCTCGCGCGGCGCGTCTGCGTCGTGCGCTACGAGGATCTCTGCGGCGACTCGCTGGCTACGATCGACCGCATCATCGCGCACGCCGAGCTCGAGCCGCAGAGTTTCGCCGCGACGCGGCAGGCATACGAGCAAAAACTCTCGCTTCCGGACTACTATAAGCCGAAGTTCGACGCCGACACCCTACGCGCCATCGTGGCCGCGACCGACGGCGTCGCCAAGCGGTTTGGTTACGACGTCGCCGACATCGCGCAACGGGTCGGCGCGTCCCCCGAAGCAACCTCAGCGTAACGGAGCGCGCCGTGAAAGATCGAGCCTGCTTTGTCACGGTTGGCGTCGCCGCGGCCATCCTGAGCGCCTGTGGCGGAGGGGGAAGCGGTGGCGGCGGAGTGGTTTCGCTTCCGACCGGATCCTCGGGCCATCACCACGGTTCGGGGAGCGGTCAAATCCAGCACGTCGTGCTGATGATCCAAGAAAATCGGACGCTCAACAACCTGTTCGCCGGCTTCCCCGGCGCGGTGACTTCGAAGACGGGCTACGAGCTGGTAGCCCAAGGCACCGGCTACAAAAAGAAAAAGATCACGCTCACGGCGGTGAATCTCACCGACCACGGAAACGTCACGCACCTCTACAAGGCGTTCCTCCAAGGCTATAACAACGGCGACATGGACGGGTTCAACCTGATCAAATACGTCGTATCGGGAAAACCGGAGGGCAAGGCACCCTACCAGTACGTCAAGCCAAGCCAGATCGCGCCCTACAGGGACATCGCCGCGCAGTGGGGCCTCGCCGACGAGATGTTTCAGACGCAGGGCAGCGATAGCTTTACGGCCCACCAGGACCTGATCCGCGGCGGCACCTTCGTCGACTCGACCGAGAGCATGATCGACCCTCCCACAACGAGCGCCGTTTGGGGGTGCGATTCGGCGCCCGGGGCCAAGACGACGCTCATCACGACCGGCCTCAAAGTCGAGCCGACCGCCGGACCGTTTCCGTGCTCCAACAAATTCCCCGATTACGGGTCGAACGGTTACCAGACGTTGCGCGATCTGCTCGACGCCAAAGGCATCTCGTGGAAATACTACACCCCGGTCTGGAAAAACAACACGCCGAGCGCGCTCTGGAACGCGTTCGACGTCATCGCTCCGGTCCGCTACGGATCGGAGTGGACCGACGGGCACATCGCCGAACCCGAAACCACGATCTTTAGCGACATCTCCAGCGGCTCGCTGCCGAAGATGTCCTGGGTGATCCCGAATTCAGCAAACTCCGATCATCCCGGCTACGCCGCGAAGGACACCGGGCCGTCGTGGGTCGCCCAGGTGGTCAATGCGATCGGCCAAAGTTCGTACTGGAACTCCACCGTCGTGATCGTCGTCTGGGACGACTGGGGGGCTTCTACGACCCCGTCGCACCGCCGCTGCCGCGCGACAACCAGGGCGGCCCCGGCTTTCGCGTTCCGATGCTCGTGATCTCGCCCTACGTGCCGGCCGGGCAGGGCAGTCAGGGCGGCTACGTTTCGCACACCGTCTACGGCTTCGGCAGCATCGTGCGGTTCATCGAGGATAATTGGAACCTGGGACGCCTCGGGACTACCGACGGCACGTGCACGAGCATGGGCGACATGCTCAACGTCGCCCAGTCGCCGCGTCCGTTCCAGCAGATCCCATCGAGCTTCTCGAAATCGTATTACCTTCACCAGAAGCCTTCAGCGCTGCCGGTCGACGACGAGTAGCGCGGCGCGCGCTCAGTAGTCCGGCGCCACGTCGTCATTGTTCAGCCGTCGCATGAAGAACTTCGGGGGATGGGGCGCTTCGATCTTCACGAAGGGCCGCGGTTTCTGCGAGAAATCAAAGCAATCGGGCGCGGGTGAATGCGCGCGCGTATCGGCGCCCGCCAGTTGATTCAGCCCGAAGAGGTCTTCGGCGAAGCGCAGCACGCTGGCGGTTTCGTATCGAACGTGCGACACGTAATTCGTTTTTGCATACGGAGAAATGACCAGCAGCGGGACCCGGAAGCCTAAGCCGTCTCGGTTCACGTAGGGCGGCGGCACGTGATCGTAGAGGCCTCCCCAGTCGTCCCACTGCACGAAGATCGCCGTCGAATCCCAGAACTTGCTGTTGCCGACGGTGTTGACGAGCGCCGCGACCCACGACGGTCCGTAACCGCCGCCGCAGTTCGAGTGGTCCGAGTCCGCGCAGACGGGGGTGATCCACGTGAAGTTGGCGAGCTTGCCGGCACGAACGTCGGTGATGAACTTCCAATTCGGAGAAACGACGTCTTTCGCCCAATCCGGTCCGTAGCGAATGTGTCGAACTGACCGATAGGCGGACCACACGGCTCCGCCGTCGCTCGAACCGCTGCCCAGTTCGCTCGCGTAGAAGCGCCACGACAGGTTCGCTCGGTCGAGCTCGTCGCCGAGCGTCAAGTAGTCGAAGCATGGTTTGACGCGCCGGCCGTTCGTGTCGCGAGTCGGGGTAATCGTCGGTATGGTGTCGGTCGGCCCCCCACCGCAGCCCCAAACCAGCTGCGGCAGATCGACGGTCCAGGCCGCCTGCGCGGCGATGACGTACTGGTGCGCGACGTAGCTCTCGTCGAGCTGTGATTGAAACATGCGGTCGGCCACCACCCACTCGTGCGCCATGTCGAAGTATGGCTTCGACTCCTTGTGCGGTACGTAGACGTACGCGGCGTTGGGAGGGCCGCCGAAAACGGACTCCTTGTCGAACGCGTCCATTCGGCAATCGGTCCCGGGAAGCCGGCCGGTTCCATCGCAGGCCGCGAACATCGCCTCCGCGGAGTGGTCGACCTCGTATTTGTCGGCGAGGCTAATCGGCTTCAGTTTGATTCGCTTCCCCGTCGAATTCGTTCCGCTCGAGACCGTGTCCGCCCCGGGATAGCCCTGGAAGAGGTTGTCGAAGCTGCGGTTCTCCTGGACGATGTAAATGACGTGCTTGATCTTGCCGGCGCCCGCGTCGGCGAGCCCCGTCAGCGCTGCCCGGCTCTGCATGTAGGGGACCGCGGGCTGCGAGCCTGCGGCACAACCGGCCAACGAGAGCGCCGGCAACAGCAGCGTCACGGCTCGCCGCGCGCAACGGCGGTTCACGGAGCAGCTCTATTGGTAGTCGGGCGCAAAATAATCATCGTTCAACTCGTGCTCGAAGAACTTCGGCGGCAAGGGCGCCCGAACGCGAGTGAAATCGCGCGGCGGCTGAGAAAAGTCGAAGCAGTCGGCCGCGGGCGAGGTCGCGCGCCTGTCGGCCGCGGCCAATTGACCGAGTCCGAAGAGGTCTTCGGCAAATCGCAGCACGCTGGCCGTTTCGTACTGCGCGTGCGACACGTAGTTCTGTCTTGCATAGGGGGATATGACGAGAAGCGGCACTCGGAAGCCCACGCTGTCGTAGCCCAGATAAGGCGGCGGCACGTGGTCGTAGAGACCTCCCCAGTCGTCCCATTGCACGAAGATCGCCGTCGATTTCCAAAATTTGCTCCTTCCCACCGTATTGACGAGAGCGGCTACCCACGAGGGGCCGTAGCCGCCGCCGCAGTTGACGTGATCGGAGTCCTCGCAAACCGGCGTAATCCACGTAAAGTTCGCCAGCGTCCCGCCGCGGACGTCGGTGATAAACTTCCAATTCGGCGAGATCACGTTCTTCCAATCCGGCCCACGGTAAATGTGTTTGACGGCTTGGTAACTCGACCAGAAGCTTCCCTGTCCGCTCGACCTGCTGCCGTACCTGCTGGCGTAGAAGCGCCAGGAAAGTTTCGCCTTATCCAGCTCGTCGCCCAGCGTCTGGTAGTTGAAGCAGGGCGCGCGCTGCCGCCCCCGCGGGTTACGCCCGGTCGTAATCGTGTAGACCAGATCGTTCTTCTCGCCTTGGCAGCCCCAATCGGCCGTGGGCACGTTCACGCTCGAGTCGGCCTGCGCCGCAATCACGTACTGATGGGCGACGAAGCTCTCGTCGAGCTGTGATTGGAACATCCTGTCGGCCACGACCCATTCGTGGGCCATGTCAAAGTACGGTTTCGATTCTTTATGCGGCACGTAGACGTACTGAGGATACTGCGGACCGTTGAAGGATTGTTCGTTGTTGAAACCGTCCATCCGGCACTCCGTCCCCGGCATTGTGCCGACCCCGTGGCAAGCGGCAAACATCGCTTGGGCGGAGTGGTCGATGTCGTATTGGTCCGCCAGGCTCACGGGGCGCAGCGTAATGACTTCTCCCTTCGAAGTTCTCCCGCTGGAAACGGTGTCCGCGCCAGGATACCCTTGGAAGAGGTTGTCGAAGCTGCGGTTCTCCTGGACGATGTAAATGACGTGTGTGATCTTCCCGGCGCCGGTTCCGTCCAGCGCCCGCATCGCGATTCCGCTTTGCATGTACGGCAATGCGGGTTGCGACCCGTTCGAACAGCCGGCCGGCGAACACGTTGCTAGCAGCAAGGCCGCGACGACCCGAGGGTGCGACTGCATGGTCATCGCTATTCGTAATCGGGGGCGAAGTAGGCGTCTTGGTTGTCGTGCATGAAGAACTTCGGCGGCAAGGGCGCCGCGATGTTCACGAAGGGCCGCGGCTGCTGTGAAAAGTCGAAACAGTCGGCGGCGGGAGAGTTCGCGCGCCGGTCGGCCGCCGCCAGCCGGCCCAGGCCGTAAGAGGTCTTCGGCGAAGCGAAGCACGCTTGCGGTCTCGTATTGCACGTGGGAGACGTAGTTCTGTTTGGCGTACGGCGAAATGATTAGGAGCGGAACGCGAAAACCGAGACCGTCGTAGTCCGCGAAGGGTGGCGGCACGTGGTCGTAGAGGCCCCCCCAGTCGTCCCACTGCACGAAGATCGCCGTCGCGTTCCAGAACTTGCTCTTGCCGACGGTGTCGACGAGGGCCGCTACCCACGACGGTCCGTAGCCGCCGGGGCAGTTCACGTGATCGGAGTCGTCGCAGACCGGCGTGACCCAGGTGAAGTTCGCGAGCTTGCCCGCGCGTACGTCGGTGATGAACTTCCAATTCGGCGAGATCACCTTGGTCTTCCAATCGCGCCCGTAATAAATGTGCTTGACGGCTTGATAACCCGACCACTCCCCGCCGTCACCGTTCGACCGGTTTCCGTACGACCCGGCGTAAAAGCGCCACGTCAGCTTCGCCGAATCGAGCTCGTCGCCCAGCGTTTCGTAGTCGAAGCACGGCACGATATAGGCGCCGTACCTTCGACTCGGCTTGATCGTTTGAACGGTGTCTCCGGTTCCGCCGGAACAACCCCAAGCGCCCCACGGGATGTCGACGGTGGACTGCGCTTGAGCTGCGATGATGTACTGATGCGCGACGAAGCTCTCATCGAGCTGCGACGGGAACATGCGGTCCGCCAAGACCCCTTCGTGCGCCATGTCGAAGTACGGCTTTGAGTCTTTATGCAGCACGTAGACGTACATGGGGTATCGGATGCCCTTCGGCCCGTTCGAATGGAGCTCTCGATCGAAACCGTTCATGCGGCACTTCGTTCCGAAGAGCTTTCCGGTTCCGTTGCAATCGGTAAACATCGCCTTGCCCGAGTGGTCGAGCTCGTATTGCTGCGAGAGCGGCACCGGCTTGAGCGGAACCGTCCTGCCTTTGAAGTCTTTTCCGCGGGAGACCGTATCGGCGCCGGGATAGCCCTGGAACAGATTGTCGAAACTGCGGTTCTCCTGCACGATGTACACGACGTGCGAGATCTTGCCCGCCCCGGTCGACGCGAGCTCCAGCAACGCCGCGTCCCGCTGCATGTATGGCAGCGAAGGAGCAGCAGCGGGTAAGGCGCAGCCGGCGAGAGCAACCGCGACCGCCAGGGCCGGCAAGCGCATCACTGCTCGTCCGGAATTCGCTCGTCGGCGGGCTGGGCCAAGAAGAACGCAGGGGCCTTGGGGGCCTTGATGGGCACGAACTTGCGCGGCTTCTGGTTGAAATCGAGACAGTCGGCGGCAGGCGAGGTGGCTCGCGCGTCCGCCGCCGCGAGTTGCCGGAGGCCGAAGAGATCTTCGGCGAAGCGCAGTACGCTCGCCGTTTCGTACTGCGTGTGCGAAACGTAGTTCTTCTTCGCATAGGGGGAGATGACGAGCAGCGGAACGCGGAACCCCAGGCTGTCGAAGCCCTTATACGGCGGCGGGACGTGATCGTACATGCCGCCCCAGTCGTCCCATTGCACGAAGATGACCGTGTTCTTCCAGAACTTGCTCTCGCCGACCGCATTGACGACCGAGGTGACCCACGAAGGCCCGAAGCCGCCGCCGCACGAGAGATGGTCGGAATCGGGACAGGTTGGCGTGATCCACGTAAAGCTCGCGAGCTTGCCGGCGGCGACGTCCGTGAGGAATCGCTTCTGCGGGATGAGCACGTCCTTCTTCCAATCCGGCCCGCGGAAGATGTGCTTCACTGCCTGGTAACCGGACCAGAGCCCGCTGAACGGCTTGGTGTACTCGCTCGTGTAGAAGCGCCACTCCAAACCGGCCCCGTCGAGCTCGTCACCGAGGGTTTCGTAGTCGAAACAGGGGCGCTGCGAGTCGCCGAACGTGCGCTCGTGCGTCAGCGTCGGCACCGAATTGGCCGGGCCCCCGGGGCATCCCCAATAAGAGTCGGGGACGTTCACGCTCGAGTGCGCCTGCGCGGCGATGACGTACTGATGCGCGACGAAGCTCTCGTCGAGCTGCGATGCGAACATCCGGTCCGCCAAAACCCATTCGTGCGCCATGTCGAAGTATGGCTTCGACTCGTCGTGCGGCACGTAGCCGTACTGCCCGTGCTCCGGGCCGCCGTAGAGATGCTCGCGATTGAACGCATCCATCTTGCAGTGCGTTCCGGGAAGCTTCCCGGTCCCGTCGCACGCGATGAACATCGAATCGGCGGAGTGGTCGATCTCGTACGGCGTGCTCAGCGAGATCGGTTGGAGCTTGATGGTTCCATACGAACTCTTCCCGCTCGAGACCGTATCGGCGCCGGGATATCCCTGAAAGAGATCGTCGAAGCTCCGGTTCTCCTGAACGATGTAGACGACGTGCTCTACCTTGCCCGCGCCCGTCCCTGCCAGCGCTCCGAGGACGCCGTCCGCGGCGACGGACGGCAGCGGCGGCGCGCTCCCCGCGGCCGAACACGCCGACAACGCGGAAACCGCGGCCGCTAAGACCGCGACGCTGACGAGCCGCTTTACCATGCCACGAAAATGCCCCGCGCCGAGACGCGTTCCTTCCAAGCATGCAGGGCGAGCGAGCGTCCGAACGGCTTCCATAGCCGGGCGAACTTTACGGGGTCTCGGCGCGTTCCGTAATTGTCCCCCTCCCCCGGGAGCGGCGACAATCAAACCCGAAAGTACCTCGTCCCATCCTCGATCAGACCCGTATAACTTGATCAGCCCTCGTATAAAAGGAGCCTTTGTGAACGGACCCATTAAATTCGTGGCGCCGCTAGTTGCAGCCCTCGCGGTTGCAGCATGTAACGGCGGCGGCCCTTCTAACTTGCCAAGTGCACCGAGCTCGGCCGCGGCCGAGACCCATTCGATTCCTCAATGGCAGTCGACGCACTCCGCCGTCGCGGCCTGCCCCGGCGACCGCTGGCACGGCCTCATGCAGTGCGACGCACTGACCCTCAGCGGAAAGGGCGGCGGCATGCAGCCCGACGTTTCCGGCCTGGGGCCGGCCGACTTCCAAGCCCGCTATGACCTGCCGTCCGGCAGCAAAGGAACGGGCCAGATCGTCGCCATCGTCGATGCGTACGATAACCCCAATATTGCCTCAGACCTCGCCGTTTACCGGTCGAACTTCGGCCTGCCGGTGGCAAACTTCACGAAATACAATCAGACCGGCCAGACGAGCAACTATCCTGCGGGCAATGCCGGCTGGGGCACCGAGGAAAACCTCGATGTCGACATGGCCTCTGCCAGCTGTCCGAACTGCACGCTCTACCTGATTGAAGCGAACAGCAACAGCTTCAGCGATCTCAACGCCGCGGAAAAAGAGGCGGTCACGCTCGGCGCTACGATCATCACCAACAGCTGGGGCGGCGGCGGCGGCGGCTCTGACAGCGCCTTCAAGTCCCCGGGCGTCGTTTATCTGGCAAGCGCCGGCGACGGCGGCTACGGCATGCAAGATCCGGCCGACTTCACCGACGTCGTGTCGATCGGCGGCACCGTGCTGCAGAAGAGCGGCTCGAGCTACACCGAGATGGTCTGGCGCGACAGCGGCGGCGGCTGCTCGGTCGTGACCAAGCCCTCGTGGCAGCACGATCCCAGCTGCAGCAAACGCACCGGAAACGAGATCTCCGCCGTCGCGTTCGGCGTCGCCGAATACGACACGTACGGCCAGCACGGCTGGATCGAAGAGGGCGGCACGAGCGTCTCGTCACCGCTGCTCGCGGGCGTCTTCGCCCTCGCGGCCAACCAGGCGACCCACACCAGCGGCAAGCCCTTCTGGACGCTGAAGAAAAAGAAGCTCAAGAAGGACTTCAACCTCATCACCAGCGGCACCAACGGCTGCCCCGGAAGCATCACCGGCAGCTATCTGTGCACGGCTGGAACCGGGCAGTTCGGGCAGTACTCCGGCCCGGCAGGCTGGGGAACGCCCAAGGGCATCGGCGCGTTCTAGCATCGACTCCCTCGAAGGGAGATGGCGCGTTTGCGCCGTCTCCCTTCACGACCACGTAGAGGCCCCGTACAAATGCGCCCCACTCGATATGTCTGCTGCGCGGCACTCCTAGCCGTCGCCGCGTGCTCGGCGTCGCCGGGCTCGCCTTCGCCACCGTTACCCGCAACAAATACCGTCCTCCAGTCGCTCGAGGGCAACGGTGCCGGCAAAATTCAACACGTGATTTGGGTCGTCCAGGAGAATCGCAGCTTCGACGACCTCTTCCAAGGGTATCCTGGCGCCGATACGGTTTCGAGCGGTAAAGACTCGTACGGGCAGACGATCAAGTTGCAGCCCATCTCGCTCGCCACGATGTACGAAATCGATCACTCTGCCTTCGCCATGTTCCAGGCCTGCAACGGCCGGGCCAAGCTCCCCGGGACGAAGTGCCGCATGAACGGATTCAACCTGGAACGAATGTACGGGAGCTTCTTGGACGGGCAATACGCTCGTGTACCCCATCGCGAATCGAAGCCGTACTTCGACATGGCGCACGAATGGGTGTTGGCGGACAGGATGTTCGCTTCTCAACTCGACGAAAGCTTCGTCGCTCATCAGTACATTATCGCGGCGCAGGCGCAATCGAGCGTCGACGTTCCATTTTATTATTGGGGGTGCGGCGGCGGCAAGACCGACCAGGTCGAAATGATCAAACAGAACCGCAAGTACGGAGGCGTGCAGCGGCCGTGTTTCGACTATCAAACGCTCGGCGACGAGCTCGATGCGGCCGGCCTGGAGTGGCGCTTCTACACGAGCAAGTACACAAAACCGTTCAGCGGCCTGTGGTCCGGATATCAGGCCGTCCGCCACATCTATTACGGCCCCGACTGGAAGAAGGACGTCATCACGCCGCAGAAGCTATTTCTCACCGACGTCGCCGCCGGCAATCTCGCCAGCTTTACCTGGATAACGCCGCCCTGCCCCGACTCCGATCATCCAGATTGCGGCGGCGGACTGGGTCCGTCATGGGTTGCTTCGATCGTCAATGCGGTCGGCGAGAGCAAGTTCTGGAAGAACACGGTGATTTTCGTGCAGTGGGACGATTGGGGCGGGTTCTACGACCATGTGCCGCCCCCGCACAAAGGATATGACGGCCTCGGCTTCCGCGTGCCACTCCTCGTGATCTCTCCCTACGCTAAGGAGAGCTACGTCTCGCACGTTCAGTACGAGACCGCGAGCGTGCTGCGCTTTGCCGAAGATCTCTTCGGCCTGCCGCAACTCTCCGCGGCCGATGCGCGCGCGACGTCGCCCGCCGCCGACTGCCTCGATCTCACGCAGAAACCGCGCAAGTTCGTCCCGATCGGGGCGCCCCAGGATGCTGGATTCTTCCTGCGTCAACCAAACGACCCGCGGATTCCGGACGAGCAATAAAGAGAGGTCAATGAAAGAGGCGGACGCTTTCGCGCCCGCCTCTGGGTACTGCGGTTACGGGTAGTCCCTAGAAGGCCGAGGTTCCGTTGGGCGAGCCCCAGCCGCCAGGACCTGAGTATTGCTTGAACTGGTTCGTTCCGGCGGTGCAGAGGTAGCTTCCGCCGCAGCTGCCGTCGTTGCCAGACGTTATCTTATGGATGCCCTTCTTCAGCTTCTTTTTCTTGAGCGTCCAGAAGTGTTTGCCGGCGTCCAAACTGGCGCCGTTTCCGGCAAGCGCGATGACGCCGGCGAGGAACGGTGAGGCAACGCTCGTGCCGCAGATGTTGCCGAGCCAGCCGCCGTAGTCGGCCGATATACACGGCAACTCCCGGCGAGCAGCCAGACTCGGACGAGACGTCACCATCGGTGCGGAAACTGCAACTCGGATCGTGCTGCCACGACGGTTTCGCAACTGAGGTTCCGACGTGGGCTGCGTCGCCGCAGCCGGCTCCGGCGTCGGACCAGATGGTCTCGGTGTACGTCGAGCCGCTCAAATGCAGTTGCGTGCCCCCTGCTCCAATCACGGTGCCGAGGACCGACGGACCGCCGATATTGCCATATGCGCTGTCGCCCGTCGAGGCGAGATATGCCATGCCCGGGGTGTTGAAGTAATTCGGGAAGTTGGTGTCCCCGCAGTTCGAGCTCCCGGGACAAAGCCAGCTGTTGCTCATGATGGTCGCACCGAGCGTGACGGCTTCCGCTTCGGCAGCTTCGAAGTCGTTAATGCCGCCCTTGGCTTCCATGAGATAGATCGTGCACTTCGGGCACGAAGCCGAGACCATGTCGATGTCGAGGGCGGTTTCGAGACACCAGCCGTAGTTTCCGCAACTCGGCGGGTAGTTGGATTGCTGGCCGGTCTCGTTATACTTAAAGAAGCTCGCCGTTCCGAGTCCGTATTGGGTACGGTACGTCGCGACGTCCGTCGCGGCACTCGAAAGATCGCCCGCCTCGATGACGGCGACTTTCGTCCCCGATCCGTTTCCTAATTTGCTCGTGAGATTATAGGCAGCCTCGAGCTGCTGTGCCGTGTAGCCGCAGCTTGTCGACGGCGCGCAGGGCGGAGGAACCATTCCGTTCTTTAACCCCTGGAGCGCCAAGCACGACGGCTTGCCGACGACTTGCGGGCACATGCTGCGTGCCTCGTGCTTTGCCATCCACTGGGGAACATGAGACGCTGAGGCGCCCTGAGGCGCGCCGGGCGATCCCGGCATGTTCGATGTGCCGCCCGTACTACAAGCGGCGATTGCAAGCGCCGCTAGGAGCGGCGCTATAAGCTTCAAAGATCCGTTCACATAGGCTCCTTATAAGGTGAGTCGGTCTGGGAGGTCTGGTATTTGAAAAAGCACGACGCGGCGCCTGCTGCTCGCTTGCCTCCCCCGTGACTTACGGGCCCCCGACGGTTGGCTCCGCAATTCCGTTGCGGGGTAATCCTCTTTCTTCGCGGAATCTAATCATCTTCCCGACATCTACGAACAGGAGTTACTGTGAACGGATCTTTAAAGCTCGCGGCGCCGCTGCTTTTGGTGTTGGCAGCCGCGGCCTGCAACGCCGGCGGCTCGCCTACTGTGCCGAGCGGTGCAGCCGGGCAATCGGCGGCTTCCACTAGCTCGATTCCGCAGTGGAAAGCCAACGGAACGGCCCACCGCGCTTGCCCCGACGCTCGCCCCGGCTGGGAGGCGTGCGACGTGCTTATCCAACGCACGAAGATCGCCCCTGCCGTCGCCGGTTGGGGTGTCCCCGACATCGAGACCGCGTACAACTTGCCGTCAGCGACGAAAGGCAGCGGCGTGATCGTCGCGGTCGTCGACGCATTCGACAACCCCAATGTCGCTTCGGATCTCGCGGCCTATCGTTCGAACTACGGGCTGCCGGCAGCGAACTTTTTCAAGTACAACCAGACCGGCAAGCAAGGCCACTACCCGAAGGGCGATCCGGGATGGGGCGTCGAGATCGATCTCGACGTTCAAATGGTCTCGGCAGCGTGTCCGAATTGCACGATCTACCTAATCGAAGCCAAGACCAATAGTTCGAAGAACCTCTATCAAGCCGAGAAAGAAGCCGTGGCACTCGGCGCAACCATCGTCACGAACAGCTGGGGCGGCGGCGGCGGCAATCCGTCGCGCAACGCGTTCACCACGCCCGGCGTCGTCTATCTCGCGAGCGCCGGCGATGGCGGCTACGGCATGCAGGATCCCGCCGATTTTCAGACAGTCGTCTCGGTGGGCGGCACGGTGCTCTCGAAGAGCAGTTCGGCGTATACCGAACGCGTCTGGCCGGATAGCGGCGGCGGCTGTTCGGTGGTCAACAAGCCCACGTGGCAGAACGATCCCAACTGCTCGAAGAAAACCGGCAACGACGTTTCGGCCGTGGCCAGCGGCGTAGCCATCTACGACTCGTACCCGTCCGGCGGGTGGGGCACCGTAGGCGGAACGAGTGTCTCGTCGCCGCTGCTCGCGGGCGTCTTCGGTCTCGCCAACAACTCCGCGAAGCAAGACGGGGGCAAGAACTTCTGGACGCTGAGCAAGAAGAAACTCGGCAAATCCCTGCACGCCATCACCTCCGGCAGCGTCGTAAACTGCCCGCCAAGCCTGGTCGGCACGTATCTCTGCGCGGCCGGCACCGGGGAGTTCGGGCAGTACTCCGCCCCTACCGGTTGGGGAACGCCCAACGGCATCGGCGCGTTCTAAACCCATGAGCGATATGCGAATCGCGGCGGCAGCTGCCGCCGCGATCGCCGTCGCTGGGTGCTCCGCCGGCGGCGGATCATCGAGCGTGCCGGCCGGGTCGTCGAAAGCGGCGCACCACGCAACGGCCGGCCCGATTACTCACATCGTGTTCATCATCCAAGAGAATCGCTCGTTCAACAATCTCTTCATGGGCTATCCCGGAGCCACCACCCAGAAGTACGGCTACGGCACGAGCGGCCAAAAGATTTCGCTGCACTCGCAGACGTTGGCGACCGCGTGGGACATTTCGCATACGTCCTACTCGTTCTTCGCCGCCTGCGACGGAACGGGTTCGCTGCCGGGCACCAATTGCAAGATGGACGGCTGGAACACCGAGCAAGTCGGCCTGGGACATCCCGCCAACTTCGCCTATGCGTACGTCCCCCAAAACCAGATCCAGCCGTATTGGAAGATCGCGAAACAATACGTGCTCGCCGACGCGATGTTCGCGTCGAATCTCGACGGAAGCTTCGTCGCGCATCAATACGCGGTCGCGGCGTACTCCAGCGGGGCCGTCGACGACCCTTCGGCCGAGTGGGGGTGCGGCGGCATCGAGGGCGATGCGGTCCCTACCCTGACGAGTCAGCGAACGTACGGCTCGAACATCTTTCCGTGCTTCGACAACCCGACGATCGGCAGCGACGCCGACGCGGCCGGCCTCAGCTGGCGGTTCTATGCGATGGATCTCAACGACCCCGCCAACATCTGGTCGTCATACCAAGCTGACAGAGCAATCTGCGACGGCCAAGTCAGGTCGTTGTACCAGGCTCACAAGATGCGCTGCGACGGCCCCGATTGGAAGGCCGACGTGATCAACCCGCCGGCGCAGTTCCTCACCGACGTCGGCAAGGGTCAGCTCGCGAACATCACTTGGATCGCGCCGACGCTAACGACATCCGATCACGCGGGACTCGACGCGAGCGGCGGACCGGCATGGGTCGCGAGCGTGGTCGACGCGATCGGCGAGAGCAAGTTTTGGAAGTCCACCGCGATCTTCATCATGTGGGACGATTGGGGCGGATGGTTCGACCCCGTGCGGCCCGTCTACGAAGATTACGACGGGCTCGGCTTCCGCGTGCCGCTGCTGATCGTTTCGCCGTACGCGAAAAACGGCTCCGTGACGCACGTTCAATACGAGACCTCGAGCGTTCTGCGCTATATCGAAGACAACTTCGGTCTGCCGCAGCTGTCGACGAGCGACGCCCGCGCCAACGATCCCGCGAACGACCCGAGCGCGTTCGACTACGGCCAGCCGCCGCGCAAGTTCCGCAAGATCGGCGGATCGAAGCCGGCCGCGTACTGGTTGCGGCTCGAGCGCGAGCCGCGCAAGCGCACTAATCGGGGCGGCATCATCGGTGACGACTAAGTCCGTTCTGCTCTTTGCGGCCGCGCTTGCCGCCGCGCTCGCGGCCGGGGGCTGCTCGCAGCACGGCTCGCCCGGCATTCCGGCCGGCACGCCGGCATCCTCGCGGCGCGCGACGGCGAGCCCGATCGCCCACGTCGTGTTCATCATCCAAGAGAACCGTTCGTTCAACAATCTCTTCATGAGCTATCCGGGAGCGACGACGGCCACGTACGGTTACGACACCAACGGGAACAAGATCGCTCTGCAGCCCATCGGCCTCAAGACGGAATGGGACATCGATCACTCCTCAAACGCGTTTTTTTCGGCCTGCGACGGAACCGGCAGCCTTCCCGGCACCGATTGCAAGATGGACGGATGGAACAACGAGGTCGCGGGGCTGCACCATCCGGTGAACCCCGCCTACGCCTACGTGCCGCACGCCGAGATCACGCCGTACTGGAACATGGCCAAGCAGTACGTGCTGTCCGACGCGACGTTCGCGTCGAATCTCGACGCGAGCTTCGTCGCCCATCAGTACTTGGTCGCGGCCTATGCGAGCCGGACCGTAAACGGACCGGCAGGCCCGTGGGGCTGCGAGGGCGGCAAACCCGACACCACGCCGACGCTGACGTCGCAGCGCACGATCGGCAAGAGTGTCGTCACGTGCTTCGACAATCCCACCATCGGCGAGGCCGCCGATCGCGCGGGCGTTAGCTGGCGTTTCTACGCCGCCGGCATCTACGATTACGGCGGCATCTGGTCGTCGTATCAGGCCGACCGCAAGATCTTCGACGGCCCCGATTGGAGCGCCGACGTCATCAACCCGGCGGCGCAGTTCCTCACCGACGTCGGCAACGGGCAGCTTGCCGGCATCACGTGGATCACGCCAACGTACGACACGTCCGATCACGGGGGAATGAACGCCGACGGAGGGCCGGCCTGGGTTACGAGCGTAGTAAACGCAATTGGCGCCAGCAAGTTCTGGAAGTCCACGGCGATCTTCATCATGTGGGACGATTGGGGCGGATGGTTCGATCCTGTGCAACCCGTCTTCGAAGATTACGACGGGCTCGGTTTCCGCGTACCGCTGCTGATCGTTTCGCCGTACGCAAGAAAAGGCTCTGTGACGCACGTCCAATACGAGACCTCGAGCGTGCTCCGATTCATCGAAGACAACTTCGGGCTGCCGCAGCTGTCGACGAGCGATGCCCGCGCCAACGACCCGGCGAACGACCCCGGCGCGTTCGACTACGGCCAGCCGCCACGCAAGTTTCGCAAAATCGGGGGCGGAAAGCCGGCCGCCTACTGGATGCGGCTCGAGCGCGAGACGCACGAGCGCGCCAAACCGGGCGGTACCATCGGTGACGATTAAAGGTTCGGTCGCGCTTGCCGTCGCGCTCGCCGCCGCGGCGTGTTCCCGTGCCGGCGGACCGTCGAACTTGCCGGCGACCGCGCCCGGGCCGCCGAACGGTGGCGCAACATCGAGCCCGATTCGCCACGTCGTCTTCATCGTTCAGGAGAACCGCTCTTTCAATAATTTCTTCATGGGTTATCCGGGTGCCACGACGCAGAATTATCGGCTACACGACCCACGGCAAGAAGATCGCGCTGCACGCACAGAGCCTCGGGATCGGTTGGGACTTGGATCACTCGGCGACCGCGTTTTTCAACGAGTGCGACGGACAGGGGACGCTTCCCGGCACCGATTGCAAGATGGACGGTTGGAACCGGGAACGCGTCTCCTTAAACGCTCCCAAACACGCCGCTTACGCATACGTGCCGCGAAGAGAGATCGAACCCTACTGGCAGATCGCGCAACAATACGTGCTTGGCGATCGCGCGTTTGCATCGAACCTCGACGGCAGCTTCATCGCGCACCAGTACATCATCGCAGCCTACGCGAGCCACGCGGTGGACTATCCGCTGTCGTATTGGGGATGCGAGGGCGGAAAAACGGATACCGTCCCGACGCTCACTTCAAAACGCGTTCTCGGCAAGCGGATTCCCCCGTGCTTCGGCGATCCCACGATCGGCAGCGAGGCGGACAAGGCCGGCCGCAGCTGGCGCTTTTACACGGGGGGCGTGCAGGACGACGGGGGCCTCTGGTCGTCGTATCAGGCCAACCGCGGCGTGTACTTCGGCCACGACTGGAGCGCGGACGTGATCAACCCACCATCGAAATTCCTCATCGACATAGCGGGCGGAAAGCTCGCCGACATAACCTGGATCACGCCGGTCTGGGGAAACTCCGATCACTCGGGATTGTTCGCAAAGGGGGGTCCGGCGTGGGTGGCGTCGCTCGTCAACGCGATCGGCACGAGCAAGTTCTGGAAATCCACCGCGATCTTCATCATGTGGGACGACTGGGGCGGCTGGTTCGATCCCGTGAAGCCCGTCTACGAAGACTACGACGGGCTCGGGTTCCGCGTGCCGATGCTGATCGTGTCGCCCTACGCGAAGAGCGGCTCCGTGACGCACGTCCAGTACGAGACCGCGAGCGTCCTGCGGTACATCGAAGACAACTTCGGCCTGCCGCAGCTGTCGCCCAGCGACGCGCGCGCCAACGATCCCGCGAGCGACGTCGATGCCTTCGATTACGG
Organism: Vulcanimicrobiota bacterium; assembly: GCA_963745145.1. Classification (GTDB taxonomy): domain Bacteria; phylum Vulcanimicrobiota; class Vulcanimicrobiia; order Vulcanimicrobiales; family Vulcanimicrobiaceae; genus Cybelea. The sequence goes on from CAVUWE010000002.1 coordinate 98,800, forward strand.
CCGGCCGCCGCGCAAGTTCCGCAAGATCGGCGGATCGAAGCCGGCCGACTACTGGATGCGGCTCGAGCGGGCGTCGCACGGGCACGGAAAACCGGGGGCCATCATCGGTGACGATTAAGCAGGTCGTCGTGCTCGCGGCCGTCGCCGCGTTCGCCGCGTGCTCGTCCCGCGGCCCGTCTTCGAGCCTGCCGCCGGCTGCGCAGCCGGCCGCTGCGCGTGCCGCCGCAAGTCCGATCGAGCACGTCGTCTTCATCGTGCAGGAGAACCGCTCGTTCAACAACTTCTTCATGGGCTATCCCGGAGCGACGACGGCGAGATATGGTTACAACACGAACGGCCGCAAGATCCGGCTTCGCCCTCAAGCTCTCGGCACGCCGTGGGACATCGAACATTCGGCGGCCTCGTTCTTCGCGGCGTGCGACGGAACGGGGAGCCTTCCCGGAACCGACTGCAAGATGGACGGCTGGAACAAAGAGCCGACCGGCAAAGGCGAGCCCAAGAACCTAGCGTACTCCTACGTGCCGCGCGACGAAATCGCGCCGTATTGGACGATGGCCCGGCAGTACGTGCTGGCCGACCGGACGTTCCCATCGAACCTCGACGGAAGCTTCGTCGCGCATCAATACGTCGTCGCGGCGTACGCACACCGGACCGTCGACTGGCCGATCGACACGTGGGGATGTGAAGGCGGCCCGACGGATACCGTCGCTACCATTCTGGCGGATCGAACGACGGGTCCCCGGATTCGGGCGTGCTTCGATATTCCGACGATCGGCGGCGAAGCCGACAAGGCCGGCCTGAGCTGGCGTTTCTACGCGGGGGCCGTCAACGAAAACGGCGGCATGTGGTCGTCGTTCCAAGCCGACCGCAAGATCTACAACGGGCCCGATTGGAGCACGAACGTCATCAACCCGTCGGCGCAGTTCCTGCACGACGTGCGTCACGGCAGCCTCGCGAACATCACCTGGATCACGCCGACGTGGGAGACGTCCGATCACCCCGGTTTGAACGGCACGAAGGGTCCGGCATGGGTGACCAGCGTCGTCGACGCGATCGGCGAGAGCAAGTTCTGGAAGTCAACGACGATCTTCATCATGTGGGACGACTGGGGCGGCTGGTTCGATCCGGTACAGCCCGTCTTCGAAGATTACGACGGCCTCGGATTCCGCGTGCCGCTACTGATGGTGTCACCCTACGCCAAGAAAGGCTCCGTCACGCACGTCCAGTACGAAACCTCGAGCGTTTTGCGCTACATCGAAGACAACTTCGGCTTGCCGCCGCTGGCGGCGAGCGACGCGCGGGCAAACGATCCGGCCAATGACGCTCGCGCCTTCGACTACGACCAGCCACCCCGTGCGTTCCAGAGGATCGCGGGCGGAAAGCCGGCCGAGTACTGGATGCGCTTGGAGCGAACCTCCCGGATGCCCCGCAAGCCCGCCGGCATCATCGGTGATGATTAGGCGGCTCGTCGCCGCGGGCTGCGCTGCGCTCGCGGTGACGGCCTGTGCGAGCGGCGGCAGTTCGGCCGTGCCGGCGAGCGCGACGCGCGTTCCGACTGCCAAGAAGACGCCCATCGCGCACGTCGTCTTCATCATTCAGGAGAATCGCTCGTTCAACAACCTCTTCTTGGGCTACCCGGGAGCGACGACGGCGAGGTACGGTTACGACGGGAAGGGTCGCAAGATCCCGATCCACGCCCAGAACATCGGCAGCTTCTGGGATATCGATCACTCGTCGACGGCGTTCTTCACCGCGTGTGACGGGCGGGGAAAAGTACCCGGCACCGACTGCAAGATGGATGGCTGGAACAACGAGCTGACCAGCGAGCCCGCTCCGAAGAATTTCGCCTATGCGTACGTGCCGCGAAACGAGATCCAGCCTTACTGGCAGATCGCGCACCGGTACGTGCTGGCCGATCGCATGTTCGCCTCGAACCTCGACGGCAGTTTCGTCGCGCACCAATACGACGTCGCGGCCGCGGCGGATCGCGCGGTCGACTTTCCGGCTCTGGCCGAGTGGGGATGCGAGGGCGGCCGGACCGATACCGTTCCGACGCTCACGTCGAAGCGCACGTACGGTCCGCTGATACGCGCGTGTTTCAACATCCCGACGATCGCCGCGGAGGCGGACGCGGCCGGCGTGAGCTGGCGCTGCTATACCGCAGCTCCGGACGAAGACGGCGGCCAGTGGTCGCCGTATCAGGCGGATCGAGAGATCTTTCGCAGCCCGGATTGGAACGCCGACGTGATCAATCCGGCCACGCAATTCCTCAACGACGTCGGCAAGGGCGAGCTGGCCGATGTAACGTGGATCACGCCGACATGGGAGGATTCCGACCATCCGGGCTTGCCCGGGAGCAACGGGCCGGCCTGGGTAGCGTCGCTCGTCAACGCCGTCGGCACGAGCAAATTCTGGGATTCGACGGCGATTTTCGTCATGTGGGACGACTGGGGAGGCTGGTTCGATCCCGTCCAGCCCATCTACGCGGATTACGATGGGCTCGGCTTCCGCGTGCCGTTGCTGATCGTCTCGCCGTACGCGAAGCGCGGCTACGTCACGCACGTCCAATACGAAACCTCGAGCGTGTTGCGTTACATCGAAGACAACTTCGATCTGGCCCCGCTCGCAAGGAGCGACGCGCGCGCCACGGATCCCGCGAGCGATGCATTCGATTACGCTCGCCCGCCGCGTGCCTTCAAAGAGATCGGCGGCAGCAAGCCGCAAAGCTACTGGACCTCCGAACGGCGCGCGTCCGCGCGGCCACGTCCCAATACGCTTCCCGGCAACGATTAAAAAATCGAGGCCCGGCGGATGCCGGGCCTCGATGTTGGTAAGTTCCGGGTTTAGAGAACCGGAGTTACTGGGTCGCGATGCCGATCGCGCCCGTGACGCAGCTGCTCGCGCTGTTGCAAGCTTCGAGATTCCACGCGTACTTATACTTGCCGTGGCTCTTCTTGACTTTCTCTTTTCCTTGAGCGTCAGCGTGATCGGGTTGCCCGGATTCGGCGAGTAGGATCCGGTGATCTTCTTGAACGGCTTGCCGCTCTTGACGACCGTCGTATCTCCTGACCAGGACCAGACGCCCGGCGCCGGAGTGGAGCACGAGCCGGTGCTCGAGATGCAGATGCCCAGCGATGCCGGGGTGCTCTTCGAAACGGTGGTGCACAGGAAGAACTGGGTGGGACACGGGGTCGTGTCCGGGGTCACGGCGACGAAATGCAGACCGGAATGCCGACTCATCGACGAAGCCGATTGCGAGCCGCCGGGGATGGCCTGCGAGCCGCCCGAGCATGCGGAGAGTCCGATGCTGGCAGCGAGCACGCTGGCCGTAAAGAGAAGGGTAAAACGCACGTTGTAAACTCCTCATAGCTACGTTGTTAGAAGCTGGACCACCGTGCCGCAAATCCGCCGGTGACCAATAGCCGGCCGGGCGGTCTTAAGCAACTGCGGGAAGTGGCCGCCGCGTAGTTGAGTGCGCTAACAACACCGGTTTCCCTGCAAGGCGGGAATCCCGCCCTTTTTTTCCGGGTCGCTCTTCTAAATGGTCGGGCTGAACCCGGCCGATTCCACGTCCTCGCTGGCGCTCAAGCCTCGGTTGAAACTGTACGCGTACGTCACCTTCGTCGGGCTGTACTTATAGACGTCCACTTGCCCGTACTGATTATCGCCGAGCGCCAACTCGTCGCCCTTCGCGTTCAGATTTCCGTAGAAGGACGTTCCTTCCAGCGTGAACGGCCCGTGCACGACGCGGCAGACGGGATTACATCCTCGGTAGACCCAGAGAGCGGGCGTCTGGAAATCGATCGAGATCAGGTGCCCCTGCTTGTCGATGATGAGGCCGCCGTAGTAGGCGTTCTTCCAGCCTCGCGCGGCGTTGCCCGTGCCTTTGCAGTCCTTGAAATACGTAAGGGTCGCCGCACTGAACGAGGCATCGTCTTCCGACGACATCCAGCAGTCGCCGTTCTTGGCCACCGCTACGCCCCCGCCGAAGCCGGTGATATGCGAGCTTCTCAGCTGCCGCGTGCAGCCTTTGGCCACCGTGCAGACGGCGATGTTGCCGACCTTATTGCTGCCGCTCTCCTCGATGTCGCCCACGACGATCATGCTCGAAGCGGCGTCTGAGCTTGCGGCGTCGCTCGCTTGGCCGTACGTGTCGCTGAAGGAGCCGATCAGCTTCCCGCAGAGGCCGGGCCCCTTATGGACGCTGACTTCGTCGGGATACGCCGTGGGAATGAGCAGATTTCCCTTACCGTCAACGCTGAAGCCGTTGACGTACGCCGAGTACAACTCGCACACCGGACCGCGATTGCCCGTGTTGGGGTTGTGATAGGCGAGAAGGTCGGAGCCGTAGACCTCGCTTGCGTAGATCCCGTACTTGGGCTTCGTTTCGAAGGGCTTCGTTTCGAAGGTCATCGGCCCCGGCGGAAGCTCCCGGGCGCCCACAGGGTGCATCCAGGGCGGGATTACCGTGGCCGGCTGGCCGGATGATGGGGCCGGCGGCGCCATGCTGCCGGCGGAGCAGCCGGCGAGAAATGCTAGAGCGAAAGCCGAGAAGGCCGCGCGAGAGGGCCGCATGTGTTGATTCTCCTTAGTATGTCGTAATTTCGGATGTAGAGGATCTACCTTTGCTATGCGGCCCGCCCGGGGGGAATCCCTCCTCGCTATTTGAGGCTAACCGTCGCTCCCACCGGGGTCTGCAGGCCGGTGACCCGTTTGGTCGGATCGCCACCGGCCGGATAGGGCCAGAGCCCGACGCTGCTGCGCCCGCCGCACGAGTTGTAATCGGCCCCGGCGATCACGCCCTTGCCGATCCACGCCTGAGCGACGTCGCACGAACCGTTCAGCGGGATCTTTGCGGTGATGCTCGCGCTCGAACCCGAAACGGAGGCGCGGTAGAGGCACGACGAGGCGTTGCCGTTACATTCTTGGTCGCCGAGTACCAGCGAAGAGCCGTCCCATGCGACCGTGCCCGGAAAATGGATCGTGCCGCCCCGCACCGCGAGCCGCGAGAGGGAGTGCCCGCCGCTGGCAAGAGTCGCCAACGTGTAGGCGCCGCCGGCGCCCGTTGCGCTGACGTAGAGGTTGCCTTTGGCGTCGTAGGCCGCAAAGTAGCACGCCTTCACCGCGGCGTTCGAGTACGGGCGCGGCGTTCCGCCGGCACGCTTGTACACGAGCACGCCGCCGTTGCCACTCAGATCGGCGACGTTGGCCACCGCGAGGTCTCCCGTCGCCGGGTTAACCGCACAGCCGACCGGATATCCGGTCGGATCCGCGAGATCGGCGATGGCGCTGGTGCCGCCGTGAGCGTACTCCCGGACGTCCAGTCCCGACGTGTTCGCGATCCAAACGTTGCCGGCAGCGTCTGTGCACTCGCCCTGCGGCCGATTGAACCCGGTCAGAGTTCCGGTCAGCTCGAGCGATGGAAAGCTGTAAACGGCCACTCGGAACGTTCCCGCATCGGAAACGTACAGCAACGCCTTCGCCGAGCTCGCGCCCGGAGACATCCACGATGCCGTCGCGCTCCGCGCGGCGAGCGGTGGCGCCGAGGGCTGCGCGCCGGCGCAGCCGGCGAGCAGCGCCGCCGCGAGGGCGGCCGCATATCTGGTCACCCTTCCGCGATGCTGGTGACGGCCGTCACCAGCGAATCCTTTCCCTTCGTGGCCGTGCGCAGCGCCAACCGCGCGTAATCGAACACCTCGGGCGAACGCCGCGCGTAGCCGGTCAGGAAGCGCCAAGAGAAGAGCTGCCTCGCGGAGAGGTACCCGGCTTCGTAGAGCAATAGCAAATTCGTCAACACGAAATGGCGCATCGCGCGGCCGCGCCTAATGTGCACGCGCCAGCGCTTCGAGATGTCGACGTTCGTGAAGACGTCGTTGCGCAACGAAGCCGAGAGCACCGCGGGGCTCGCCGTGATGACGCTGTCGTAGACGTCCGGCATCCGGTCGCTTCGCTCGATGGCTCCTTTTCCGAAGTCGACGCACCAGTACTCCGTTTGCGGCTTCTCGACCGTGAACACCCAGCGCGTGTTGCGGATCAGCGGACGCAGCAAGCGCGTCGCCTTGAAGAACTTCTCGAAATACTTCGCAAAATCGTCGAACGCCAGCTCCTTCGTCGCCTCGGAGCGATACGTCTTCTCGAGGCGTTCGCTCTCCGCCGCCGCCCGCTCTTCGGCGTATGCTGCCATATCTTCGATCGCCTTACCGGCCAGCGCAAATCCCGATTCGGACGACCACGTGCTGCCGATCGGCATGACGATCAAGCTCGTCTTCGGGGCGCGCGAAGCGTTCGCTTCGAAGTACGATCGCATCTCCGGGGCTGAGACTAAGAACCGGTTCTCGTCGCGGACCTCGCGGTGCAAGTGGCAGATGCCGCTCGCAAACGGAACCGCGTACCGCGGACGGAGTTGCTGTGTCGCCGCGACGAAAGCGTCCATGTAGGTTCGCGAGTCGACCGGAAGCCGATCGGCCGGGTCCTCGAACGTGTAGCGCGTGGGATAGGACCACGCCGGCGAGTGGCTGCGCAGCATGAAATCGACGTTCGGGTACTTCGCGCGGAGGGCTCGCCACGTCGACGGCAACGGCTTTGCATCGTTGAGGTCGACGAGCACGGCGCCGTCGGCTTCGACGACGGCGACGCTGTCGTCTTGGAAGGTCACCTGATAGCTCGTGAGCCAAAAACCGTCGCCCAGCGCGAGCCGCTCTCCGTGCCTCAGCTCGACGACGCGCTCGAATCCGAGTTCTTCCAGCTGCGGCTTCAGCCCCGAAATCGGAAATTTCGCAACGACCGCCGTCGTGTTCTTTCCGAACTTGCGGAGCGTCTTCGGATCGAAGTGATCGAAGTGCCAGTGAGTGATGTAGACGTAGTCGGCATCGAAGATGTCCGGACCGAACTCCGGCGGCGGCGCGTGCCACCACGCCGACCAGTACGTCGGTTCGTTCAACCAGGGATCGATGACCAGGCGCTTACCGCGAGCCTTAACGTCCAAACACGCGTGGCTGACTATGCGAAACTCCATAAAATCCTTTTTCTCCGGGACTACTCCGTGTCGACCGGCTTATACGAGGGCGCCTCGTGCTCGAAATAGCTGCGCGAGTACTTCGACCCGATCGGGATGAACGACCGCGGCGGCTGCGTGAAGTCGAAGGAATCCAAGATGCTGGTCGAGCGCTTGTCCGTCGTTCCCAGAGAGCCGAGCCCCCACACGTTCTCGATGAACTTCAAGATGCTGCCGAACTCGTACGGCGTGTGCGAGATGTAACCGGGTTGTCCTGGGATCGCTTCGCGAGCATACGGCGACACGACCAGCATCGGCACGCGGAAGCCGAGTCCGCCCCAGTGATCGAACATCGGCGGCGGCTCGTGATCGTAGAAGCCTCCCCAGTCGTCCCAAACGACGACCACCGCGGTCGAGTCCCAGTACGCGCTCTGCCCGATCGAATTCACGATGCTCGCGACCCACGAGGGGCCGGTGTCGTGCGGGTTGGGATGATCGGAATCGTTATCATCGGGAACGATCCAGGAAACGGAAGGCAGCGTGCCGCCCGTGACATCGCTGAAGAACACGTTCGTGTTCGCGATGTTGGTTTTCCACTCCGGACCCTCGCGCACGGCCTGAATGACGTTGAAGGCGTTCCAGAGCTCTCCGGTTCCGTTCGGCTCCGGCGGCGAATAGTATTTCCACGAAACGCCCTTTGCGTCCAGCAGGTCGCGCATGGTGGAGTAGGTCATGCACGGGTAGGGGCCCTTGTGGTATTGATCCTTGAGCTTGCCGTCGGTCCAGAAGAGCTGCGATGTCTTCGTACCCGGCGGCGCATCGCATCCCCACGGCATATGCGACGGAAAGTCGACCAGGCTCTTCGTCTTCGCCTTGTTGATGATCGTTCCGCCCGCGATGAGATCTTGATGCGCGGTGAAGCTGCCGCTGCCTTGGGTCTGGAACATGTGATCGGCGAGCACGTAATCGCTCGCGATCGACCAATAGGGCGCGATCTCCGCGGGATCGACGTATTGATAGACGGCCGTCCCGACTTTTCCGGGGCACTTCGGGCTCCCGCCTTCCAAGCCGAACCCGTCCATCAAGCCTCCGTCGTAATCGACTCCGACATTCTTGTACGAGTGACCCCAGTCACACGGTTCGGCGAGATCGACCTTCTTCAGGGGGACGTACTGATCGCCGCTCGGGCAACCGCCGGACCCTCGATGTGTATGCCGATTCGGCACGGCCAAGCCCGAAGGCGACTTCATGCACCCGCCGGCCGTCCCGTCAGCGTTTGGAAACGTCGAGAAGAAATCGTCGAAGCTTCGGTTCTCTTGGATCACGACGACGACGTGCGTGATGTAACCGGAGCCGCTCCCGCCGCTTGTGAAGGGGCGTGCGAAGGCGCGCGGCAGTCCGCCGCTCGTCGTGCTCGTCGCACTACCGCACGCGGTGATGCCGAAGGCGGCGACCGCCGCCGCAGAGAGAGCGCGAAGGACGACACGCATCTGCAGACTCCTGAAAAGTGCTGTCAATTGGGAACCCGGAACTTCTTTTATACGAGAGGCTCGGAACCTGCCGCGACCGCCGGTCGCTCGCTCGTTGCGCGAGCCGCCGCCTACTCCGAGTCAACCGGCCGGTGCGAGGGCGGCCGCCGCTCGAAATAGGCCGGCGAATATTGCGACGGTATGCTGCTGAATGCGCGCGGCGGCTGCGAAAAATCGAGGCTGTCCCCGATGCTCGTCGCGCGCACGTCCGTCGTGCCGATCCGTTCGAGCTGCCAAACGTTCTCGACGAACTTCAGGATGCTGCCGAACTCGTATTGCGTGTGCGAGACGTAACCGCCGCGGGGCGATGCGCCCTTCTTCGCATAGGCCGAAACGAGCAGCATCGGCACTCGAAATCCCAAACCTCCCCACTTATCGAAGAACGGCGGCGCAACGTGATCGTAGAAACCGCCCCAGTCGTCCCACACGACGACGATCGCGGTCGAGCGCCAGTACTTGCTCTCGCCGACCGCGTTGACGATGCTCGCCACCCACGCTGGTCCGTCGTCGTTGGCGGGTCCCGGATGATCCGAGTTGACGTCGTCCGGAACGATCCACGAGACCGCGGGCAACGCTCCGTTCGAGACGTCGCGGAAGAACACCGTGGGCTCGTGCGTCACGTTCGTCTTCCACTCGGGACCGTTGCGCACGGCCGCGATCGCATCGAACGCGTCCCAGAGCTTCCCCGTTCCGCCCGGCTCGGAGGGCGTGTAGTACTTCCACGACACCGCTTGCGCGTCGAGCGCATCGCGCAGCGTCGCGTAGGCCAGGCACGGGAACGGCCCTTTGCCGCCCTCATACTTCGGCCGCCCCGCGCCGGAGCCCGCGACCAGAAGCGAGGTGACGGTGCCGGCCGGCGCGTCGCATCCCCACGGCATGCGCGAGGGAAAGTCTACGATGCTCTCGCGCTGCTCCGGATCGATCGTCGTGCCGCCAGCGATGAGATCCTGATGAGCCGTGAAGCTTCCGCTGCCCTGGGTCTGGAACATGCGATCGGCCAGCACGTACGTGCGCGCGATATCCCAATAGGGACGAACTTGCGACGGCTTCACGTACTGATACGGCGCGGCGGCAGCCTTTCCGGGACACCTCTTGCCGCCGCCTTCCAAATTGAAGCCGTCCATCTTTCCGCCGTCGTAATCGTTGCGGTAGTTTGCGTAACCGTGGCTGAAGTCGCACGGTTCTCCGAGATCGGCCTCTTTGAGCGGGACGCGGACCTCCTTCGAGCCGCTCTTCATCTCACCGTGCCTCGTCCCGTCTGCGCCCGGGAACGTGGCGAACAGATTATCGAAGCTGCGGTTCTCTTGGATCACGATGACGACGTGCCGGATGTATCGCGAGAGCCGGGCTCGCTCCGGCGACCGGAAGCGCGCCGTCAATGCGGGCCCATCCGGGGGCGTCGTCGAGTACCCCGCGCACGACGTCACGAACGCAGCCAACACCGCCGCACCGAGACCGCGCGCTCTCATTTACGCCACCTGCAATACGGCCGCGCCGCGCAGCTCGTCGTGTTTGAGCATCCTCAACGCGTCGTTCGCATCGCTCAGTTCCATTCCGACGGTGGAGGTCACGATCGGGATCTCGCCGGCGATCCGCAGGAACTCTTCGCCATCGGCGCGCGTGTTCGCGGTAACGCTGCGGATCTCGCGTTCGTAAAAGAGGTCGCGCTCGTACTCCAACGGCGGCATGGCCGAAAGGTAAATGCCGGCGATCGCGAGGATGCCGCCTCGATCGAGCGACTGCATGATCGGAACCACCAGCTCGCCGGCGGGCGCGAAGAGGATGGCCGCGTCGAGCGGCGCGGGCGGACGCTCCATGGCGTCGCCGATCCAATCGGCGCCGAGCTCCTCGGCGAGCTCGCGATGGATGCCTCCGCGGCTCATCACGAAGACGCGACAGTTCCAATGCTTCAGCACTTGAAGTGCGAGGTGCGCGGAGCCGCCGAAGCCGTAGAGGCCGACCGTCGAACCTGGAACGGCGCCGGCACGTTTGATCGCGCGAAAGCCGATGATGCCGGCGCAGAGCAGCGGCGCGGCGTGCTCGTCGTCGATGTTCGGCGGCAGCGAATAGGCGAAATCCTCGCGCACCACCGTAAATTCGGCATAACCGCCGTCGCGATCCCATCCCGTGAAGAGGGCGTTGGGACAGAGGTTCTCGCGGCCGCTGCGGCAGAAGCGGCACACACCGCACGTCTGGCGCAGCCACGCGACGCCGACGCGATCGCCGCGGCGAAAGCGCGCGGCGCCCGGGCCCAAGGCCTCGACGACGCCGACGACCTCATGCCCCGGCACGATGCCGGGATGCTTCGGCGGAAGATCGCCCTCGCTCACGTGGAGGTCGGTCCGGCAGACTCCGCAGGCCGTGACGCGCACGAGAATCTCGCCTCGAGCGGCGACCGGCCTCGGCTTTTCGGTCAGCCGCAGCGGCGCGGTTTCGATCGGCGCCGGGGCCGGAAGAACGATTGCACGCAACGGCTCAGCCGCGCGATTCCAAGGTCGTGGTTTCCATGAACGGGTATAAGTTCGTCGCCATGAGTTTTCCCGTCAGAATCACCTATCGCGGCCTCGAACCGTCGGAGACGCTAAACCGGCAGATTCAAGAGGAGGCGGCGAAGCTCGAAAAATTCTACGACGGAATCGTGAGCTGCCGGGTGCTCGTCGAGCGGCACGACGGCCACCACCATACGGCCCCGCTGAATCTGCGGTTGAACATCGTCGTTCCGGGCGCCGATCTGGCGGTCGTGGGCGAGCCGAGCCTCACGAGCGTCCACGACACGTTCCGGCGAGCCCGGCGCCGCGTGCAGGAGTACGCGCGGCGGCGCAGCTTGCCGCAAGCCTGACGTTGACGTTTTTGGGAGTTGGCGCCGAGCGGCTGGCGCTGCTTCTCGGACTCTCGCTGTTCTTCGGATTCGCCTTCGAGGGTTTCTACGCCGACGAACTGCCGCGGCGGCCAGGCGGCGTGCGCACGTTCCCTCTACTCGCGCTCGTGGGCGGCGGCCTCTATCTGATCGAGCCGCACTACGGCGCGGCCTTCATCGGAGGCCTCATCGTCGTCGGTTCGTGGATCTACGCATACGTTCGCCGGGAGGGCAAGAGTGAGGCGGCCGCCGTCGAGGGTGCGTTCGTCGTGCCGGCGTGCAACTTGTTGGCGTACGCGCTCGGGCCGCTTACGCTCGGTCAGCCGCTCTGGCTGAGCGTGGCTGTCGCGGTTGCCGCCGTGTTGCTGCTCGGCGGCCGCCGCACGCTGCACGATTGGGCCTCCAGAGTCTCCGGGCGAGAGGTCACGACGGCCGCCCAATTCCTCATCCTCGTCGGCGTGGTCTTACCGCTGCTCTACGGGCGGCCGCCGATTCCGTTCACGACGATCACGCCGTTCGGCGTCTGGCTCGCCGTCGTGGCAGTCTCGTCGATCTCGTACGTCAGCTACTTGCTGCAGCGGTTCGTCTTTCCGACCGGCGGCACGCTCCTGACGTCGGTATTAGGGGGTCTCTATTCGTCGACGGCGACGACGGCGGTGCTGGCGCGCCGGTCGCGCGACGAAGGCATGACACCCGCGCTGCAGGCGGGCATCGTCGCCGCGACCGCGATGATGTACGTGCGCATCCTCGTCATCTGCTCGCTCTTCAATTTGCAGTTGGGACGAATGCTTGCGATTCCGCTGCTCGCGCTCGCGGCTTTGAGCGCGCTGCTTGCCGCTTGGCGTTCGCGCGCCGCCGCGCCGTCGATGCATTCGAGGGATTTCTCGAATCCGTTGCAGCTGTGGACCGCCCTGATCTTCGCGCTGCTCTTCGTCGCGATCTCGATGCTCGCAACGGTCGCGCAGAGTCACTTGGGTCGCGGCGGAGTCTACGCGCTCGCCGGAATCGTCGGCGTTACCGACATCGACCCCTTCGTCTTGAGCCTGGCGCAAGGCGGGGCAGCAGGCATCGGATTGACCACGGCCGCGAGCGCGATCGTGATCGCCACGTCCTCGAACAACGTCCTCAAGGGGATCTACTGCCTCGTCTTTTCGCGCCGGAGGGCGGCCGTAGTGCCGGCCGCGATGCTGGCAGCGCTCGCGCTCGCCGGCGTCGGGATCGCGTTAGCCATTATTCGTTAGGGTTTTTGCGCGAAAGATCCCGATCGAAGCGCGCAGCGCTATGGCGCGAGGAAGAGATGCTCGATCTTGTTGCTGCAGTTGGTCGGGCCGGCAAGGCACGGCAGTGATATTTTCGGCGCTGCCTTCGATGCCAGCGGCAGTCCGTACACGTCGAGCGCGCCCGTCCCGGCATCGAGCGTGTAGAGGCTGCCTCGATTCGGATCGGCGATTAGCGCCCCGACGATCGAGTCGAGGTGTTCGTCCGGAAAGCGCCCCACGCTCGGAATGAACGGCTGCGGAAACTGCGCGGTGACGTTCACGGGCGGCGACGGCGGCGACCCCGGGCGGGGCGAGTGGAGCTGCCCGAAGTACTGCCCGAGCAGCAGCGATGGCGCGCTCCTCGCCGTCGGCGGCCACTGTGAGGAATCGACGAACCCGGCCTGCGCTAAACTCAGCCCCAGCGAGCCCGGGGGACGCGCGTACGGGAAGCCGATCTTCCATAGCCGCGAGCGCGGCGGTACCGCCGTGGTGCTGGCGTAGACATACAGCGCCGCGTTGATGTCGAAGCGCGCCTGGACCAGCGTCGTAAAGCCGGCCGTCTTGGAACCGGGCGCTCCGAACGCGAGGGTAAGCGCCGCAACGCTCGACTTCGAAATCGGCGCCCGCAGCTCCGATATTTCGGCGCCGAGGTTGTTGAGCAGCCACAGGTTGAGGTTGGGATCGTACTCGATGTCGACCAGATCGGCGCCCGAGAGCCCGATCTCGGTGATCGCCGGCGTGAGGGTCAGGATCAGATTTGCGCGCGCGGGTGCAAACGAGCGAATCGGCGGGTGAAAGAACCGAATCTTCTGCGAACTCGCGAGCGCGACGTTGCCGAACGCGTCGACGGCGATCTGCGGCGCCACGGCGAGGCCGGGCCACTCCAACAGCGTGCGCGCGGGCTTGGAATCGGGCGCTAGCGGAAGCGCGTATTCGTAGAGCGTTCCGTTGTGATCGACGTAGAGCTTGTTTGCGGCGGGACTGTTGGTGGGCAGCGGCGGCTGCGAGATGGCGCTCGGGGCCGGCCCGCTTGCGCCTCCGCAGCCGGCAATTGCCGTCGCGATGCCGCCGGCCGCTACGAGCGCGGCGAAGAGAAACGATGCCTTCACTGGTCGAGGCTCCCGAAGAGCGGTCCGCTCGCGCTGCCGCTCTTGGGATCGAAGAGAAAGAGCGAGAGGCGCGACGCCGCGTGGAACGGCAAGACGTTGCGTGAGTCAAACGAGTCGATTTGCGCGAGCGTGAACGCACCGAACGGCGCGCTCTGCGTTCCGGCGTAACCACCGAAGTTGGAGACGCCCTTGCCGACGGTCACGGTCGCGACGCTGCCGAACTTCGCGCTCCCGAGCCGCTTGAAATTCGATCGGCTCGAGGCGCGGAAGCTTCCGAAATCGGATTGAGTCACCGTCGGCGACGCCTCGTAGAGTGAAAGTTGGGCGTTGCCGCCGCTCGCGGGTTCCGAGAAGGCCAGGACCTGATAGTTCGGATACGAGCCGACGAGAACCAGCGTGTAACGGCCTCCCGGCGACAACGCAGGGGTCTTGAACGGCCCGACCGCGTAGCCCGACGTGTCGCGCGCGACGAGCGAAGGCGTACCGGCGGTCACGCTTACGAACGGCGTCATACTGCCGTAGTAGAAGGACTGCGTTACCGTCGTCCCATTGACTTGCAGGTAGCAAGGAGCGCTCGCGCCCGTGCAGATCGATTGCGGGACGCTGCCGATGATCGTTTCAAGGAAGGGCGCCCCCTCGGCGAAGCGCACGCGGACCGACGCAGCCTGCATCGGCATCGTGGACGGCGACGTCGAATTGGATCCGCCGCATGCCGCCAACGCGCACGCTACTGCGGCGATTGAAAAGAATGGCTTCATAACCGAGCGTTTTTCATCGTTGTGGGAGTGTTCACGCGCGCTGCATCGCTGCAGCGCGCGTGAACGGTTGGGTTGTCGGATTACTGGAGACAGGGCTGGCCGGAGCCACTGCCGCCGGTCCCGGTGAGGGCGCTTGTGATTGCCGAATGGATCGACGAAGACAGCGGAGCGTATTCGAGTTTGCTAACGAGGTTATTTGCCGCCGTCGACGTGATGAAGTTGATCAGAGCGGTCTTATCGGAGACGTGGATGCCGTTGTTCTGGCCGTAGAACAGCCAGTAGCTGAATCCGACGATCGGATACGCGGCCTTCGGCGGACTGGCGAAATGGCTGGGATCGACGTAGAGCTGGCACCACGGGGTGCTCGAACCCAGCGGGGTACCGTCGCTGCCGCCGCCGTAGGTGATGTTGGAGGCGGTCACGCCCGACAGGGCCTTCGCGACTGCCGACTTGTTGGTCGGGTCGACGAAGATGGCTTTCTTACCCTTCATGCCGTTTTGAAGCAGCGCCTGACCGACCTTCGGATTGGCGGACGCAGCCCAAGCGCCTTCTAAGTAGCCGGTGCCGAACGGCGTGGACTGAACGGCGGCGAGAACGCCCGGGTTGCCGCTCTCACCGATGAAATGCGAGTTCGGGAAGCTCGAAGAACCCGGTCCGGGCCAGAGCTGATTGAAGCCGTACGGCCAGGCAGCGCTGCGGCTAGGTCCGTTGTACGGCGGTTTGTTGTAGGGCTTCTTGAACGTGACGTTGCACGCCGTATTGAGGTGGCTCGTGTAAAGGTAGGTCGTGCCGCTCTTATCGGAGCGGAAGTAGAAGGTAATCGGCTCCGAGGTTCCGCCCGTCACCGAGGTGCCGTTATCTTTGGTAATGGCTGGGTCGTTCCAGTCGCTCACGATTCCGTTGGCAATCGCGCAGTAGGTCCAGGTCGAGAGCTTGATCTTGGAGACGAATGGGTGGAAGTCCTGAGGGCGGTAGCCGTAAATGATCGGGCCGCCGATCGTCGGTACCTCAAACGGTTGCCCCCAGGTTACCGAACCCGTAAGGCGGCCGGTCGCGTAGGTGGTGCCGGGAGCGCAGCATTCGGTCGACGCCAATGCGACGTCGCTGCCGACGAAATCGGGCGGATCTTGGCGGCCGCCGAGGCCGGTCGGCGTCGCGCCGAGCGGCGCGCACGCCGCGGTCGTCGTGCCGTTGTTCGATTCGAATGCGGCGCGGCCGAAGCCGCTGCCGGTGAGACAATAATACACCGTTCCCGCGGTGGGAGCGGCGTAGAAGATCGAACCCTGCCCAGGCGGTGTCTGCGGCTGGTTGTACGTGCCGATGGGCTGGTTTCCGAGGTTATAGGCATACGCAGGGAACGTGGCGCCGCCCGCGTGCAGGTCTTGCGGGCCGTTATCGTTGTGACGAATGCGACCGCGGTGCGAAGACGCGGATGGCGCATTCGGCACCGTCGGCGCCACTCCGGATCCGCCGCCGGCAGAGCTTCCGTTACACGCGCTGAGGATCAGCGCGGGAACGGCTGCCAGGGCGAGGGTAGCGAGGGTGTTTTTCATGTAGGCTATCCTCTTTTTATCGAGCGTGGGGTGCATCAATGGGGATGAACCGGTCGAGCCGCAGCCCGACCGGAAACTGACGTGATGACGAGCGCAATCGGCGCGTTGAGCCCGGTCGCCGAACCGGCGATCTGCAGGCTCGGCTTGACCGTGCCGTGCGCGTTAGCTGAATACGCACTGATGGCGTTGTTGAAATCGTCGGCGACAAAGAGCGTTGCGCCGTACAGCGTGACCGACGGGAAGAACGGCACCAACGGATTGCGCGGCGAGTCGCATTGGGGATTCTGCACGAAGACACCGTCGAAGGTCAGGATCCGCAGCGGTTTCACGCTTGATCCGCTCGCGCCGGCGGCAAAGACGTTGGCGCGCCCTTGGCAAGCCGTCGAGCTGCCGCTGCCCTGGAGCCCCACGTTCGCGATGAAGGGCTCGCCGCTGTCGTCGAGCGCGACGTTGGTCGTAAGGCCCGGCGTCAGCCCGGAACTGGGTTCCCACGGAATGGTGCGCGCGGGATCGGCAGCGGGATTGCCGACGTCGGACGCCGACGCGACGAAGAGCCCGTAACTGGGACCCAGCGACGTGTGCAGCGCCCCGTTCACGTAAAAATTTCCGGACGCATCGAGCGCCAGACCGGTCGGGCCGGCGTAACGAATCGTGGGCGACGCGAAGTCCCAACCGTGTGCCGGAGCGGCCGCGCCCGAGCTTCCTGGGGTATAGGTGAGCACGGCGTCGTTGCCGCCGTTGCCGTCGACGGCCGTCGCGCCATATGTCACGAGATCGCCGGCGGGATCGAAGCTTATGTAGAGCGGGAAGAGCGCCGTCTTGGTCGCTTTGTCGGCCGTTAGCACCGCGGTCGGCTTGGCATTCCCGCTCGCCTTTGGAGCGTAAACGGCGATCTCGTTGCGGGTGTCCGGCGTGCCGTTCGACGGCGAGAAGCCAAGTGAGTTATCGAGATATCCAACGTAAAGATTCCCGGCGGAATCTACGGCGATGCTTCGCGCGTAGAGCTTCGTGCTAAGCTGCAGCGTCCTCACGGGCGTGGCATTGCCCTTGGCCTTGCCGTCATACTCGGTTACGGTGGCCGATTGTCCGTAGCCCGTCGTCGGCCCGAAGTTGAGCGCGTAGATCGTACCGACCGGCGGAGGGGGCTGTTTGCCTCGCAGCGTGAAGCTCGCGTTTGCGCTGATGCCGGGTGGGTCGACGCTCGCCTGAGTCGTCACCGGCGACGCCTGCGGGTCGCCGTCGTAGTCGAGCGTGATATTCGAGATCGGCTTGACGATCGTGAGCGACGAGCCCGACTTGCCGCCGGCATGCAGCGTAAAGGCGTTTTGCGAGTCGCCCTGGATCGTCAGCGCGATCGGAGAGGCGAAATCGCTCGGGCCGACTATCTGTGCGCCGCTGGCATCGAACGCATCCAGCGCGACCGCGGACTTCGCCGCGACGCCGCGCTTGGCCGAATTCGGTGAGAGCGACAGTTTGAGCGAGGCGATCACGCCGTCGAGCGTCAGCGAGAGCGTGTTGATCGGTACGCCGCCCCCGTTGCCCGCGATTTTCGCCTGTACGGTGCCGGCCGACAGAACCGATCCGGTCGCGTTGGTCGCCGAATAGGTCGTGACCGTGAAAACGTCTTGTCCAGGCGCGCCCTGAGCGGTCGCCGTACAAACCGTCGACCCGGCTTGAACTTTACATCCGTGCGCGCGCGCCGTCGTGTTTATGATCGTCGCGTTGACGCCCGTGACGCCGCCGCCGTTGACCGAAGCGAGCTCGATCGCGAGCGATTCCGTGTTGACGGAGACGTAGTCCGGCCGCACTCGCTGCCCACTGCCGCGCGGAACGGTCACCGTGACCTTGACGTTCACGAGCTTGGTCGGCGGATGGCCCGAGCCGCCGGGAGAGTTCACGACCGAACCGTTTGGCAAATTGCTTCCGCCGCCGCAAGCCGACAGCGCCAATGCCATCGCAGCGGCGACCGTCATCCTGCCCTTGTCGAAGGATGTAGTCACGGATAGGCTCCGTTGAGCAGATCCGAGGTCGTGACGTCGGCTCGTCCGCCGGGTCCCGTGATGAGCGGCAGCTGCGAGAGGTTTTTCGGATACGACGCTTCGTACGCCGGGTAATCCACGCCGGCGGCGTAGATTTGATAGCTGCCTTTCGGGCAGATCGTCGGCGTCTTCTTGCCCGATTCCGTCAGCGGCCCGAGGTCATCGGCAAGAGCGAGCGCCTGCGAGCCGCTGCCATGGGTCACCACGGTGTAGAAGCTGTCCGTTTGATGCGATTGCAGGCAGATTCCGATCCCGCTGTTGCCGATCGCGCGAACCACCGCCATCGCTTCCGTCGCGCCGGCTGGCACGGTGACGGTGATCGTTCCGCCGCCCTTGCGATCGGCGCGGAACGCCGGCGTCGCGAAGCCCGGCAGCGGCGTGAGGCTGCTGAGCTGCGCGCCCGCCGCGAGGATTCCCGGTGGAGGCGTCGGCGAGCCGTTGGGGCCGGGGCTCGGCGTCGGATTCTGCGGCGTGTCATACGCCGGCGGCACCGCGGCGTAGAGATGGTAGGTTCCCACGACTGGCGCCACCGCGAAATCTGTGAAGCCCAGCGAGTAGCCCAGCCACCCCAGCGCGCGCACCGATGGCCCCGCCCCCGGAAAGGCCGGCGGTCCGCCGTACCAGCGCTCGTCGTTATCGCCGTAGACAGGCAGGTTGTAGGCTTGGAAGAGTGGTGTAAAACCGTTCCCCGGCCCCGAGTCGGAGTTACACGGACACAGCCCGTACCCGAACGCGCCGCTGCTCGACGATTTGATGCCGCGCGGCACGCCCGTCCATTGCTGTTGGTTGAGCGTTCCCCACGTGACGTGGTTGGTGCCCAAATCCGACCCGGCCGACTGGACTTGATTGCCGGTTTGCGTCGAGATGAGCACGTTGAAGCTCGACGGACCGATGATCATTGGCACGTTGTAGAGCGTCCCCGAGAGCCCGTCTTTCTGACGCAGCGTTTCGACGACGTTGAGCCCGTACGCAACGCTCTGCCCGCCGTTGGATGCAATCGTGGCGACGCCCACGGCGAACTGCAGCTTGCTCGAGGCCGCCGGATCGACCGACGTCACCGGCGGCTCCGATGCGCCACCGTTGCCGCATCCGGCGAGCAGTAAGATAAATCCAGCGGCGAAAACGCCGCCTGCGATGCGTGCGTTCATAAGGTCACCTGATAGTAGAAGCGGAACGAGATCGGCGGCTCGTTGGGATAGGTGAGATACGGGGCGCTCGAGTGCGACGACACGTCCGGCGGTGCGTATGGGGCCGTCGAGTACGTGCACGGTGCGGTGCCGCTCGTCAATCCCGTCGTGACCGGCGCGCCGTAACAGCCGTTGACGACCGGCACGTTGTAGAGTTCGTTGAACAAGTTCACGATGGAGAGCCCGAAGACCGACTGCGCGAGGCCGCGGCTAGGCGGCTTGTACTCGATTGTGACATTGGCGTCGACTCGTGGCGTCGTGAGCAGGCCGCCCGCGAGGCCGGGTTCGGCAACGCCGCGCGTCGCGGCGATGTTCGGCTTCGTGCATGTCCCCGGATCGAGCGGATCGATGTAACCGGGAGTCTGGGAGTAGATCAGCGCGAGGCTTGTGCTCGGAACGATCACCGGTTTACCGTTGCAGTAGACCGCCGTGTAGTAGCCGGCGCCATAGGGATAGCCGGAGTTGGCGTAGATGACCGGGTTGATGCGCCAGCCGTGATTGTTTCGCCAGTTGAATGCAGCGTTGAGTTGAAACGGTGAGAGATCGGGCGAGCGATAGACCACCCCCAGCGCCAGCGCCGCGGGCTGCAAGAACGCGCCGGGCGGCTCGTTGCCGAACTGGCTGATGTACGTGGCGCCGATCTGCATCGAAACACCCAGCGGCAGCTCCTTCGTGTAGATCGCCTCGACGCCGGTCGCCTTTTGGATGCCTTGGTTGGAGTATTGCACGTCGCCGTATACGGGCGAGCCGGTTTGATAGTTGAAACCGATGATCTGCGCGGTTTGCTCGATCACGTTGTAGCCGCGCCGGTAGAACGGCGTGATCTTCGTGGCCGAACCGTCGCGGAACTCATGGGCCCACGAGACGTCGATGTTGGTAAAGGTCGCACCGACCAGCGGCGCCTCCAGCGTCGAGCTGCCGAAGCGATAATCGCGCGTGAGCCAGTAGAGCTGATCGGCGTAGTTGGCGCAGCGAAGATTGGCCAGGGGACCGCAGTAATCCGCGGGCTTGCCGGTCGAGTTATCGAACGACGGGATGGCGGCAAACGGCGCGTATGGTGCGCGGCTGACGTCGGCGCCCAGCAGGCTGGGCAGCGGCATCGAAAGCGTGTGCCCGAATCCAACGCGAATCGTATCGCGCGGGTCGGGTAGATACGACGCGTCGAGATGCGGCTCGTAGAGGCGCTGATGCTCGGCGGCCGGGATCGACGCGGGCGCGCCGGCTTGGGTGGGAATCTGGAAGTTGTAGCCGTCGAGCCGCACGCCGGCTTCGGCCTTCCAACGGTTGGACATCTCGACGGTGTCTTGCAAATACAGGCCGTATTGCTGCTGGGCGACCGTCGCGACGTCTTCCTCGAACGGGAAGCGTACGCCGCCGGGGAAGTACGAGCTCAAATAGCCGCAGTCGGCTCCGGCGCGAACTCGCGCGCAAACGGCCGGCGAAAAGAAATCCTGCTCGAGGCCCGCCTGCGCGCTGGGGTTGTTGTTCGGCAGCAGCCCCGTGTACGTGTACGGCAGGGGCAGCGGCTGGTTGGGGTGCGTGATCGCATAGGTGAGCACGAACGGCGGCGTCGTGAACGCCGTGTACGACGTGAAGTCGTAGCGGTTGCCGTACGGAACCACCCAGTCGTAGATCGTGCCGTACTTCAAGACGTTCTTGCTGCCGATCTGCGTCGTTCCGTCGATCTGGCCGGCCGTGCGCGTGCCCCCGAAGGGTTGGGCGAAGATGCCCTGCGCCGGCATGTCTTGGGACTGGCCCGAGAAGGTGCGCCAAAACCGCGTTGTCAGCAGCGACGACGAGCCCAGGTTGGCGCTGTATTCGGCCTTGTAGGCCAGAAACGGGCTGCTGCGCGAGTCGGCCTGCGACACGAACGCGTAGGTATTGGGCTGACCCGGAAAGAGCGGGATGAGCGCGTCGCAGGCGTACTGCTGCTGCGCGCTGTTGACCGGACCGTTGGGCCCGATCACCGGATAAGGCGCGCATCGTCCCGCGGTCGTGCCCCCCGAGATGTATGGCAGAAACTGAAAGCCCCCGTAATCCAGGGTCTGCTTGATCGACTGATCCTGGATGAAGAACTGCAGCCGCTGCCCGTTGTTCTTGCCGAAGCGGTAGATCAGGTTGTCGATGAAGTCGTTGGACGATAAAAACTGCGGCGAGTAATAGACCAAGTTGGGATCGATCGTGCTCCCCAACGTCGCCGCGTTGGTTCCAAGCGTCCCCAGCGTGTTGGCCGCCGTGCCGTTGATACCGTATTGAAAGGCCTGCCGGATGCCGATGAATCCCGCGTAGTTGGAGAGTCGTTGGTTGGGCGTCGCCCAGCCCCACTCCAGCCCCAGCTGATGCAGGTAGGGAAACTCCTGCGCCTCCACGTCGCCGTGAAAGTAGGTGGGAAACGTACCGTTCTTGGCCGTGAACAGCACCAGGCCGGTCCCCGTGTCCCCGTGCGTGGCATCGCCGGCGCCGGGAATGAGCTGCACGCTGCCCACTCCGTTGAGCAGGTTGAAATTGGCCACGTTCTGCAGCGTGTTCTGCAGGTTGGCAGACGGCGTGGTGTAGTCGATGCCCTCGAACTCATAGGCCGCCTCGAACGCGAAACCGCCGCGAATCGAGACGGTGCCCGTCTTGTCGATCGTCACGCTGGGGATGCTGCGCAGCAAATCGTTCTCGTTGGCGTTGAACGCCTTGCCGGTCACGGTGAGAATCTGCGAGCCCGTTATCGTGTACGTGTCGATGGTCATGCCGCGCTGAAAGGCGCTGCCGGAGGATCGAGAACGCGTCGAAGCGATGGTCTTGAGCGTCTTGGAGAGCGGAACGTTGACCGTCTGCTGCGAGCCGTTGAGGACGACCACGATCTCCGAGTACGGCTGGTACGCGGCGTACGTAAACGACAGCGAGTAGTTGTCGGGAAGCACGCTCAAAAAACGGAAGTGGCCCTGCGCGTCGGTGACCGTGCGATACGTCGCGCTCGGCGACTTCGCCACGACCGCTACCCCCGCGATCGGTGCGTGCGTTCGATCGTCGGTGACGGTGCCAGAAACGATGCCCGCCGTCTCCGCCAGCGCCGGCGCGTGGGGAACGGCCAACCACCAAAAAAACCCAAGGAATATGGCTCGCTTCCTCGCGCGGAGCAGGCTTTCGATCAAACTTCGACTCCCAGCAGCAACGAAGAGGCGGCAGAGTTTGCCGACTTCTTCATAGCTCGATGCTAGGGGATGGTACCGGGTGCTGCATCCCGGAATTTGCGCGGCGTGTTAAGGTTTGTGCAACGAAACTTTATGTCGCCATAATAAATTTCGTCGAACCTTAATGTTCGCCGCTCTTGCGCGGGTCGACGATTTGCCACCGCGAGCGCAGGCCGAGGCGGCCGAGGATGGAGCTGACGTGCCGCTCGACCGTATGCTCGCTGATTTGCAGGGCGAGCGCGACTTCGCGGTTGCGCGCACCGCGTCGTATCAAGTGCGCGACCTGCTGCTCCCGGCCGGTCAGGACGGAGCCGGGGGTTCGGCCGCGGTGCCGCCGATGCGGCACCGGCTCCTGCGCGACGAGCAGCAGCATTGCATCGTTCGTCCACCGCCGTAGGCCCATCGCGTTGAACGCGCGCGCGGCGTCGCCGGCGTGATCGATCCAACCCTTAGGTTCCCCGGATCGAACGAGCAGGTGCGCCCGCGCTAGCAGCTGGTGCGCCTTCAAGTACGCTCGATCGGGCGCGGAGACGGCGGCGAGCGTCTCCACGCTCAGCCGGGCTTCGTCGAGATCGCCGTAGCGCGCGGCGATCGCAAAGAGTTCGGCGGCGTTCGCGGCGCCGTCGGCCTGCAACAGCGCGCGGCGTAGCGCGGTCGCGATCGGAGCGCTCGGCGCGGGCGCGCCGGCGCCGATCAGCGCGGCAATCGTTGCCGCGATCGCAGCTTCCGGTACCTGCGAATGGAGCGCCGTGTCGATCGTTTCTTCCGACGTCCACGCGCGCAGGGCATCGTCGTCACGCAGTTCGATTGCGAGCTGTGCGCCGCTCGGAGCGAACAGCGCGCGAGCCTCCGGCGAGCGGCACTCGGCACGGCCGCGGTCGACGAACTGCGCCGTACGATCCAGGTCGCCCGCATCCAGCGATAGACGCGCCGCGGCGGCGAGGCAGCGCGCGTGCCACGCCGGCAGGCGGTGGAGCCGCGCGATAGCGATCGCCTCATCGATCGCCGCTCGCGCGGTCTTTACGTCGCCGAAGAGGAGCGCATGATGCGCCAATCGCTCGCGCGCTGCAGCGGCAAGATGAAAACGCCGCTCCGAAAGCGCGCGGTCGTGCGCCGCGCGCAACGAGTCATACGTGCCGGCGGCATCGCCCGAGAGCGCGAGCACGACGCCCGCACTCAGGTGATCGTTGACGCCGCGATCTCCGCCGATCGACGCGTAGTAAGCGGCTACGGCAGCGCCGTTACGGCATGCCAGCAGCTGCGGATCGATAACGCGGGCGAGCGCGCGGTCGTCGCCGGCGAGCGCACAGATCCCGGCGTACGCGACGCTCACGTCCGCTATCCGAGGACTCTCCGGCCGATCGAGGGCAATAGCGGCCGCGGCCTCCGCGAGCCGGCAATGCACCATGAGTTCGTCGATCTTCTCGGGCGTGAAGATCATCAATCGCTTATGCTAGCAAGCGATTCTTAAGCCGCGATTATCCTCCGACTACGTCGCGCGCCGATTAGGGCAAGATGCGGAAGATCGTTCCGTAGTAGGTGGACGAACCGCCCCACGACGTCGTTCCGTAGAGCGTGCCCCCCACTTCGGTGAGCGAATCCTGCGGATTCGCGCCATCGGGTTGTCCTTGGAAGCGGTAGAGGACGCGCTCCTGACCGAACTGGTTCACCTTGAAGATCGTGCCGCAGCGATAGTATCCGGCCGTTCTAACGGCACCCGAGGATATGCAATCCTTCGATTGCCGCGGGGAGTCGCCGCCGCCGAGCGTCGTTCCGTACAGCTCGCTCTTGACGGCAATCAAAGCGGATGATGGGAACGCGCCATCGGCGCCTTTTCCAAAACTGTGAAGCACGATTTCGGCGCCGCCCGTCGTTATCTCGAACACGGTGCCGCCCTTGCCGTAGTTGCCGCCATGCAGCGTCGTTCCGAATAGCGTCCCGTCGTGATACAGGAGCGTGCCGGCCGGATTCTTGCCGTCGCCGGGCTCGACGCCGAAGCTGTGTATCACGCGTTCGGTGCCGAACGGGCTGAGCTTGAACACCGCACCGCCGGAGGCGCTCTTCCCGCCGGCGCGCGTGGTGCCGTAAAAATTATTCTTGACCAAAATCAACCCTGCGGTCGGATGACCGCCGTCTCGCGGCGCACCGGCAAACGCGTGAAGAATATGCTCCAGCCCCGACGCGGTCAACTCGAAAACGATTCCCCGTCCGTGCGCTCCGCCGTTCTGCGTTGTGCCATAGAGTCTGTGGTCCGCAACGAGCAACGGCCCTACCGGCTGCGCTCCATCGGCACCCTTGCCGAAGCTATGAACGACGAGTTCGGTTCCGGACGGCGTCATCGCGAAGACGGTTCCGCCGCCGTGCCTGCCGCCGGCCGACGTCGTGCCGAAAAGGACGCCGTGGAGCTCGCCGAGACCCGTCTGCGGATATGCCCCGTCGGGATAGCCGCCGAACGCGTGAAGTACGCGCACCTTACCGAACGCGCTCACTGCAAAAACGGTGCCGTATCCCTTTCCATACGACGACGTCGTACCGTACAGCGTGCCATGAAACGCCGTCAAACCTGCGTCGGGTTGTCCCCCGCTCGTGTGGCCCCTAAAGCTGTAGAGCTGGGCGTATCCGGAGTACGCCGGCGACTGCCGGAACGAGCCATCGGAGACGGTGTTTGCGGGGCCGCCCGGAATCGCCGTGCCTCCACCGATCCTCGCACAGCCCGCGATGACGACACAGCAAAAGAACAGCGTAGCAACGCGCATGAGAGGTACCTCCGATGGCACTCTTCCGGCTCGCTCCTTTTCATCCCCCGGAATGAAAGAACCCCACGGTTGTGGGGTTCTCATCGGAGTTTCGTTTTCGACGGTCGCGCGTTACGTGCCGTCCGGCGAGTAGCTCGAGCGCGAATGCGGCGTCGGCGTCGGCGTCGGCTTGCCCCTCGGCGCGGTCGCCTGCGGCCCGGGAGTCGCGCCGTTCTCCACCACGATTACCGTCCGCATTCCTTCGCCGTAGTGGAATGCACAGCCGACCAAATATTTGCCGGCTTTGGCCAGCGTCACGGTTACCGTCTTGCCCGGCTTGATCGGTCCGCTCGCGTATCCAAGCTCGAGCAGCGCGTGGCCGTGCGCCGGCACCGACAACTTGGGATTCTTCGGGAAGCCGGCCGGCGGACCATAGTCCACTTTCACCACGTCGAGCGTGTGGGTCACGCTTTTCGAAAGGTTGTGAATGGTGATCTTCGTGCCCGGCGGGAAGCCGAGCGTTTGTGAGTACGTCTTCTGCGTGAATCCGCCGACGAGCGCCTTCCAGTGCCCGGAGTAAACCTGTCCGAGCCCTTCACCCGGAAGCTCCTCGCCGATCGAATCCTTCGGCATCGTCGCCTCCATGATCAGGTCCGAATCGATCGGCGGAAGCATCATCGTGCTGCCGCCCGCGGCGCCGGCGCCACCGCTCGCGAAACGGCCGCCGCACGCGCTTACCGCGAGCCCGGCGACCGCGACCGCGATCGCGACTATTTTTCTAAACATGAGTCCTCCGAAATCGTTGCCTCGATCGTTAGACTCTAGCCAGCCGGAGTAAAGAAAGTATGAAAATGCCTTCGGCGCTCGCGCCGGATCATCACTGGCTCAAGCGCAGCCGAAGGATCGTCTCGGTAGTCTGAGAGGTCGCCGGATCGGTGGCCGTCACCTTGACCGTGACGGCCTGCTGCCCAGGCATCGTGGTGAGCGTGACCCTGAGCTTGAAATTGCCCTTCGGGCCGGCCGTCGTCGTGCCGCTGAACTGACCGGACGAAGCGGGCGATGGGCCCGCCGTGATCCGCACGGTTGCGTTCGGCACCGTGTTTCCCTGGACCGTGAACTCGGGTCCGACCGGCGCGTTCGGCGCCGGCTCGTTGATCGTGAGGCGCATTGGCGCCGGAGCCTCTCGAATCACCGTGAACGACCACCCGCGATCGAAGGAAGCCCCGCCTGGTCCGCGACCCGTCACGCGCATCGTGTGCGAACCGTAATCGAGCGGCGCCGGAGGCTTGTACGAGAAACCCGTCGACGAAACGCCGCTGCGCGTCGTCACGTCGGCGCCGTCGAGCCAGACGCGTACGCTGCCCGCGGCGACGTTGCGCGTGAACTGCGCCGCGATGACGGCGAAACGATTGCTGGTGCGCGCGCCCGCCGGCGGCTGCTGGGCGCTCAAGCGCACCTCGGGCGGCGGGTTCGGTGGGCGGGGCGGATTCGGTGGCGGATACGGATTGGGCGGAGGATACGGCGGCGGCGGAAGATTTCCGGCGTTGATTGCCACGACGCGCGTGGACGAGTCGTAACCCACTTGCGCACCCAGCGATTGCGCGACGAAACGAAGCGGAACGTAGGTGCTCGCGCCAACGATGAACGGCGCGACGTCGAGCGTCTGTGGTTGACCGCTGACCGTCGCTTGCGTCGACCCGATCTGGAGCGAAATCGTCGTGCTCCCCTTCGTCGCGTTGATCGTGCCATTCGAGTACACGACGGCCGCGCCGAGCCGCTCGAAGATTCCGCGCAGCGGGACGAAGACGCGGCCGGCGCGCTCGATCGGGCCCGGGCTGAGTTGGAGCGGCCGTCCGTTGACGGTGACCGTCACCTCCTGCGCTGCCGCAGGCGCGGCGAAGTACGCGAAGGCAAAGGCGATAACCAGCGTTCCAGCCACCAGACGTGAAAACGCAGCGAGCACGGCGACCCTCCTATTCTTATCAAAGGGGGTTGCGTTTGGGCGGGCGCCTCCCCTCCCTGCGCGAGCGCGACCGATGCACACGAAAAACCTTTCAAGCGGGAAACGTCGCGCCGACCTCAAACGAATCGGGGTTCCCCCGCTCTTTTAATCGCTATTGGAGGTTCGTGTGTTTCGTTTCTGCTTCAAGTCGAGAGTCGTTGCATTCGCAGCCGCGGTCGCCGTGGGTGCGGCCGGATGTTCCGGAGGCCACTCCGTGTTGCCGGGCGTCGGCTCCCAAACACTGAATGCCTGGCGTGCCGGTCACGCCGGAGGGCAAATTACTCGCCTGGCAAGCCAACCGCCGACCGGGATGCAGTTGGCATGGTTGCTTACCGACGGTTCCGTTCTGGCGCAAAGCGGCTCGAACTGGAGCAACTTCTACCGCTACGTTCCGGATACCAGCGGCAATTATTCCGACGGCACTTGGACTCAACTGCCGTCGCTTCAGTCCGGTTACGGCCCCGACGCTGCCGCCGCCGACCTCCTTGCCGACGGCCGGTTCGTGATTAGCGGCGGCGAGTACAACACGCCGGGGAACGGTTACGACCTGCAACTCACCAATCTGGGTGCGATCTACGACCCCGTCGCTAATAAGTTCACGCCGCTGGGGCATCCGAAGGGCTGGACGACGATCGGCGATTCGCCGTCGACCGTGCTGCCGAACGGGAAACTGTTCCTCGGCCAGAAGCTTTCCGAGAGCAATGCCGAGCTGAATCCCACGACGCTGAAATGGAAAACCGTCGGTCACAAAGGCAAGTCCGATTTCAACGCCGAGGAGGGCTACACGCTCCTTGCCAACGGCACGATCCTCACCGCCGACGTGAAGAACGCCCCCAACTCGGAGCTCTACAACCCAAGCACCCATAGGTGGACGAGCGCCGGTTCGACGATCGTCGACCTTCACTCGCCGTCGCCGTACGGGTGTCTGCTGTACGGACCATCGCTGTGCTACTATCCGCCCGGAGAGATCGGACCGTCCATTCTCCGCCCGGACGGAACCGTTTTCTACACCGGGTCCTACTCGAGCGGTTACGGGCCGGGGCATACCGCGATCTACAACTCGATGTCCGGCACCTGGACGAAGGGGCCGGATTTCCCCGGCGGCGACAACGCGGGCGATAATTTCGCCGTGCTCGAGCCGAGCGGAAACGTTTTGGTATTCGGCGATAGCGGCGCCGCCTACGAGTGGAACGGCACGACTTTGAGCCAACTCAACGGCGTGTCGGAACAGGGACCGCCGTTGCTGCTGCCGACCGGTCAGATCATGATCTTGGGATACTCGTCGGTCGTGCTCTACACGCCGACCGGATCGCCGAAGGCGAGCTGGGCACCGACGATCGCGACCTATCCGTCGAGCGTCACGCCGGGATCGACGTATAAGATCACCGGAACGCAGTTCAACGGATTAGGACAGGCGATGTCGTTCGGCGATGAGTACCAAAACGCCACGAACTATCCCCTCGTGCGCATCACGAACACGGCGAGCAAGAAAGTCTACTACGCGCGCACGCACGATCACAGCACGATGGGCGTTGCGACCGGCTCTACGACGGTTTCGACCAACTTCGACGTGCCGAGCACTATCGGTTCGGGAGCGAGCACGCTCGTAGTCGTCGCCAACGGTATCGCGTCGAAGTCCGTCAACGTAACGGTGGGGACCCGGAGCCGCCGCCACCGCTAAAACGCAGTCGCGCAAGAGCGGCGCTCACTCTACGGCACGCCGTAGGCTGATCGCCGCTCACCGGCGCTAGACGACCTGCAGGTTCGCTTACATCGGCGGCGGCTGGCCGCCTGTAATTGCCGTAGCGTAGAAATTCTCGCCCTGCCAATAACCATGGGCGACGATTTGCCTTCCGACCGCGACGCGTCCGCTGTTCTGATTGCTCAACGCTGCGCTATCGTCAATGACTACCTGCTTTGTCGTCTGCTGCAGCGTGACGAGATGCCCCTTGACGGAAACGATCGTGCCGGCGACTACCTCGTGTTTGTAGGCAGTCGGACAGTTACCATTGGGCGTCCAAGTATCTCCCTGCCAGCTTCCGCAGTTGGTGTCGCTGTACGGCGCGCCGGGCGGAGGCGGAGCCCCTTGCGCGCTTGCAACCGTGGTGGCGCCGAATAGAGCCACCGCGGCGGTAAGAATCGTAAAGTGAGCTTTCATCACTCTCTGATTCCCCGGATGCTCCGCAAGCTAACCGGAAGCGGGCGCCCGGCTCCTCATGAAAAACGGGATCGCGCAAAGCTGCAGCAGGGTTGAGAAAAGCACGAGGGCGATCACCGATCGGTCGAGGAGGATCCCCGCGATCGTGCTGCCCGCGAACCACGCCGAGCCGAAGATGAGGTCGAACAGGCCGAAGGCCGTCGCCTTTCTTTGCTTTGCGATGACACCGGCAACGAGCGCGAGCAGTGGAGTGCTTTGGACGGCCGCTCCAACGCCCCACAACGCGGCGCCGGCTTCGGCGACCGCACCGCGCCCCAAGAAAGCGAGCGGTGCTGCGATAGACGTCGCGGCGATCGCGATGACGAGCGCGCGGTTCTGGAATCGATCGAACAGCCTGCCGAGGATGGGCGAAGAGATCGCGCCCACGCCCATGGCGACGGCGAACCAAATCGAAATCCCCGGCACGCTCACGACGTGGTCGCGAGCGAAGCGGAAGGCGATCAAGGCAAAGTCGACGGAGCCCGCGGCGACGAGCGCGCCGCCGATCGCATAGGTGCGGAAGAGCGGCCAATCGCGCACCGGAGACTGCGGTTCGCTCTCGTGACGCGGCAGGATCGTGCGGCTCGCGGCGTTCGCCACGGCGAGAAACGCCAGCGTCAGCAGCGCCGGAACGATCAACACTCCAAACCCAATCGAAAAGCCTCCGCGGGCGATCGCTAACGCAACCACGAGCGGACCCACCGTCGCGCCGGTTTGATCGAGCGCCTCGTTCAAGCCGAATACTCTTCCGCTACCGAGCTCGGTGCCCGCATGCGCCAGCATCGCCGACGTCACCGGCTTGCGAATCCCGCGCCCCATCCGCTCCCCGATCATCAGGCCGGCGGCGGCCGGCCAACTTCCGACGAGCGCCAACGCCGGCACGCAGAGGACGTTGATCGCGTAGCCGGCCCATACTTCGATCCAATAGCGGCCCGTCCGGTCCGCGACGGCGCCGGCGATCGAGCGAACCGCGTATCCGGCCAACTCGCCGCCTCCGGCGATCGCCCCTACCCAAGCCGCGCTCGCGCCGAGGTGGCCGAGGAACGCCCCGCCTACACCACGCGCGCCTTCGTAGGTAAGATCCGCGAACAGATTGACGATGCCGATCAGGACGACGAAGCGCAGCGCGCGCTTGGCGTTGGGCGAAGGCATCGGACCGGGCCTATAAGCCCAAGTAGTGCTGCTGCACCCACGTCGCCCACGGGTTGGCGGGCGTGCCGTTATAGTCCGAGATGAGGACGCCGCAGCCTCCCCACGTATCCCACGTCCAGGCCTCGTACCCGACGCCATGCGCGTCGGCCCAATTCATGAACGTTGGAATATAGTTGGGATAGCAATCGGAGCCGTCGTAGGTCTCGCCCGTCTCACCGAAGATCATCGGAACGACTTTCACGATCGGACGCATGCTCGAGTCGAAGCATGTCGCCGTATCGCAGAGATTCTTTCCGTACACGTGCGCCTCCGCGATGAGCTGACGCTTCGGATCGTGCGGCCGCGACTTGAGCCATGTCGAGCCGCCGTAATTAGAGCCATCGATCTTGCCGCACGCGTTGGCGTAATCGATGCATGGGATCGATATCACGCCCTCGTACCCGGCTTTCCTGATCCGATCCACGGCCTGCTGCATGGCGGCAGTTTGGTAAAACGCATTGCTCGGCCCGTACGTCGCCTGATCGTCGCAGCCTTTGCGCATGAAGCACTTCCACCCGACGGTCGTTTCGCCCCACGGCGCGAGAATGACGTTGGGATCGTTCTTGAATGTCGCCGCCATGCTCGACCACATCGCGGGCGAGTGATCTTCGTCGGGCGCGGCGGGCTGGTAGGTCGCCTGATAGGAGCCGGGCGCGCCCCAGATCAGCGAGATCTCCGCATACATCCCGTGCCGATGCAGGAGACTGACGTAGTTCTCGATCGCGTTGATGTAGTTGGACCCGGCGTACGGCTGGTCGATGCCGTTGATGTTCAGCCAGCAATCCTCGTTGAGCAGGACGCGAACGACGTTCACGTTCCATGACGCGATCGCTTGCACCGAAGCATCGTCGCTGGGGCCGTCGAAAATGCCCCATCCTTGCACGCAGGCGTACTCGGTACCCGACCGATTCACGCCGTGCAGATGCACCGCGTTGCCGCTCCCATCCACCAAATGGTTGCCGGAGACCCGGATACCGGTGAGGCTCGTTCCAGCCGATCGCGCCGATGCCGGCGCGCCGCGAGCCGGCACCGTCGAGGCGCCCTGATTTCCGGAGCAAGCGACGACCATGAAGGCGGTGCAGGCAATGCTCGAGGATCGCAGATTCATTTTGATCGGCCCTCCGACGGTGAAGTAATTTCGACCGGACACCGGCGGTGCCTTCGGGAAGCGATCGGCCGAATCGAGAATACGTTCGAATGGCAACGAAGTATCGCTACGGCGAGATGACCTGGCCGGAGGTCAAAGCGGCCGCCGCGCGCCCGTGCGTCGCGATCGTTCCGATCGCAACGCTCGAAGATCACGGCCCTCACCTTCCGATCGACACCGATTTGCTGCTCTGCTCGAGCGTCTGCGAGCTGGCGGCGTCCCGCGCCGCCGGCCGAGCCGTCCTCGTTCCCGCGATCAATCACGGATATAGCCCGCATCACATGGATTTTCCCGGAGCCCTCACGATCGGCGCCCACACCTTAATCGACTACGGCCTCGACGTCTGCAGGAGCCTCGCCCGCCACGGATTCCTGCGCATTCTGATCGTCAACGGCCACGGGAGCAATACCCCGTTCGCCGACATCATCGCGCGGCTGACCGTCGTCGAGACGGGGGCGCTCGCGGCGGCGGTAAACTACTGGGCAGCTCCGGGCGTGCGCGCCGTCGCCGAAGCGATGCGCGAATCCGATGCCATCGGCGGTATGAATCACGCGTGCGAGTTCGAGACGTCGCTCTATCTCGCGCTTCGCCCCGACCTCGTCGACATGAGCAAGGCGGCCCGCGAGCTCTCTCATCGGCCCTCGAAGAATTATCGGACGGATTCTGATCGCCGGTGACGGACCGCTGGCGATGATGGAGCACTGGAGCCAGCTCAGCACGACCGGCGTCATGGGCGATCCCACGAAGGCGACCGAGGAGAAGGGCCGCGCGCTGCTCGCAGCGGCCGCCGGCGGCATCGTCGAGCTCGTCGACGAGCTGCTCGCGCGAGAACGCCTGCCGCGCGTGGACCGTCACTAAAAACATATCAACGACCCATCAAATTGTTGCAAACGCGGTGGAGCGTGCGCTACTCGGTGTTAGACTTGCCGGTACAGGCCCCAACCGTGATCACGTTGCGTTCGTTTCCGCTCGTCGCGTTCATTGCGTTCGCGCTGGCGTTCGTCTCCTCGCCGGTGTACGCAGCCGTCACCGGAAGCTTTTCGTTTCCCGTCGCGCACGCGCCGCATCCGCTATCTCTCGACCCGTCGCTCGCCGATCCGGCCTGGACGGCCGGGAAGGTGCCCGACGGGAACGGGCCGTGGGAGAACGTGACCACCAGATCTCCCGCCCGCTTCTCGACGACGGCCTATCTCCTCTACGACGATAAGAACCTGTACATCGGCTTCAAGGCCCAGCAACCCGGCGTGCCGGTCGTGGCTTCCCAAACCACTAACGACGTGGGGTTCGGCATCGACGACTTCGTCGGCGTCGGTCTCGTTACGGGCGGAGGAGGCAGCCAGGCTTACTATTTCGAGGCAACGCCCCGGGGAACCCGATATCAGCAGGCTAACGAAAACGTACGCTTTCGGCCGCGCTGGACGGCCGCCGGCGCGCTCGGCGATGGTGGCTGGAGCGCGGTCTTGATCGTGCCGCTCGACGTGTTGCGAGTACCGCGTGGGGGAAAGCAGACGTGGCGTCTGCAATTCGTTCGCGGGATCGCCGCGCGCGGCGAGCACATCGCGTGGGCGTGGGATCCGATCATGCAGGATGCGCCGAGCGGCACGTGGCCGACGTTCACGAACGACACTCGTTTCTGGGCCGGCGGCGACTTCGATATCGCGGCCGCTGCCGCGGCGCGCCCGAGGCCGCGCGCCGATATCTACGGCCTGGCCAGTATCGGCCAAGATCGCAACTTGTTTCAGCAAGCCAACGGAACGTTCTTGCCGATGAACGTGCGGCAGTACGGCGGCGACCTCAGCTATCCGCTCACGCCGACTATTCGCTTCGTCGGCACGCTGAACCCGGACTTTTCGAACGTCGAGATCGATCAGCAGACGATCGTGCCGCAAGAGTTCGCGCGCCAGCTGGTCGAGTACCGGCCGTTCTTCGCGCAAGGCGCCGCCTTCATCAACGCCGCTTCGGGTCCGCGCACGCCGGTCGGCCCCGTCAGCACCGCGTCCGACCTCGTCTTCTACTCTCCGTCGGTCGGCCCGTTCGACAGCGGCGCCAAAGTGGAGGGAACGTTCGGCGATCAAAGCTTCGGCGCGCTCACTTTTCACGGATACGACGAAACCACGAACAACACGTTTAGCGATCAAGCCTACGGTTACGAGCACGCGCTGCCCAACGGGTCGTTCATCTACTGGAGCGACGGCGTGTTTGCAAACCACAGCATCGCCGGAACCGACGACACGATTGAGGCCGGCGCCGAGGCGCGCGATTACGCGAACGGCATGATCTACTTCTTCGATCATTCGTTCGAAAACGGGACGTGGGTGCCGCAGGGCAATGCTGACCTTACCGAGTTTTTCGTCGACCGTCACAAAGGTAACCTCGAATTCAGTGGAGGCTACCTCGACATCTCGCCGAACTACGATCCCATCGACGGTTATACG
Organism: Vulcanimicrobiota bacterium; assembly: GCA_963745145.1. Lineage (GTDB taxonomy): Bacteria > Vulcanimicrobiota > Vulcanimicrobiia > Vulcanimicrobiales > Vulcanimicrobiaceae > Cybelea. The sequence goes on from CAVUWE010000002.1 coordinate 132,974, forward strand.
TCGAACTCCGACATTCGCGGACCGCAAGTGTACGCCGACGCCGTCGGGGCGTCGCCCGCCATCAAGAACTATTCGATCTTCATTGCCGGCGACCGGTTCCTCGACGACTCGGGTGCCGTCCATCAGGCCGATACGCAAATTTACGTCAACGCCGTGTTCAAGAACCTATTCTCGCTCGACGGCATCGGCGAAGCCGTCGGGCAGCTTCGTTCCTACGGCATCCCGGCAGGCCCGGGATGCAGCGGGCCGATCCTCTTCACGTCGAGCTTTACCGGCTACCCGTGCTATCTCGACGGCGTGACTCAGCCGTTCAATCTGTACCAGATACCGATCGGCTATCGCGACGGCACGCCGTCTCCGGTCGACGTCAGCTACTCGTGGGGGCCGTTCGGCGACGACTACGTCCACCTCTTTACGATCGTGACGAGCCGGCCGCTGTCGCGCCGCTTGAGCCTTGGCTTGGAATACGACGGCACGTACCAACGCGCGTTCTCCGACGGAGCGCTCGATTCGCAATGGCTGCGCCGCGTCTCCCTGGAATACAACGTCAGCAACGAAAGCTCGCTCAGCCTGGAGCTGCGCGACATCAACGGCTACGGCGGGTTTGCCACACAGATCGGCAATAATTTGGCCGTCGCGTTCCACCAGCGGTTCCGCGCCGGCAACGAGCTCTACGTCAACTTCGGCAGCCCCGCCGCCGGTGCGACGCTCAACCGTCTGATCGTCAAGTTCGTCTTCCACTCGGGAGCCGACGCCGGAACGTAACGGCATCTCGGCCGCGCCGGTAGCGGCCTACTCGACGAGCGTGACCGCGCCGCTTCCCAACTGATAGACGCCGCCGACGACCAGCACGCGGCCGGACTTCACGCCGCTCGCAATGACATCCGACGTGCGAAGCTTATCCTTTGCCGCGCGGACGTTCGCCTCGATCGCCTGTTTGATCGTGCCGTGCGACCGCACGACGCTCGTAATCCCGGGGGCGATCAGATCTTCGATCGTCGACAGGTGCGGCGGCAGCGGCGTTTCGTCTCGATCGCGGAGTAGACGGCCTTGACGGCTCCGCAGTTTTGGTGGCCGAGCGCCACGACGAGCCTCGTTCCGAGGTGCTCGATCGCGTATTCGATCGAGGCGATCACCAAATCGTCGGGATAGTTGCCGGCGACGCGCGCTACGAACAGATCCCCGACGCCCTGAACGAAGATCAGATTGGGGATCACGCGCGAGTCGGAGCATCCCAGGATTGCCGCGAACGGCGCCTGACTGTCTAAGAGAAGCTCGCGCTTCTCGGCGACCCGGCTCTGCATCGGAAAGTCGTTGTCGACAAACCGCTTGTTCCCGGCCATCAGCCGCCCCAGCAGCCGCTCCGCGGGCGCCGGCACGCCGCCGGCCTCGGCACCGGGCGTCGCGCTCGATGCAGGTTCGGGAAGGACGGCGCCGACCACCGCGAGGGAACCCGCCAAGAACGCGGCGCGGTTGAATTGAGGACGGTCGGTCTGCGTAGAATCTTTCATCCAGCGTACTCCTCTGACGGTTGGCTTTTAGTTTCTATTAGGGGTCATGAACATCCGGCCGTGCGGATAGTCAAAGACGTAGTCGAAGTGTTCGAGAAAGTCGTACCCGAGCAGGACGTAATTGGCCGCGAATCTCCACTCGCACGCCCCTTGGCCGGCATACGTAATCGGTCCGATTGCGAGGCTCTCCAGGTTGCCGCATCCCCAAATCTTGATATGGTGCTGGCGGATGAGCGCCGGCCCAAGAAACACGATGCCTGGATTGCCAGTGTCGAGGAAGGCGTTGACCGGAATCGACCGATTGAGCACCATAGGAATCGCCGGAATGCCTTCGGAGAGATCGAGGACGAGGGGAAGGCCGGCGGCGCTCGAGAGATCGGTAGCCGGATCGAGGATCGTCATCCTCGATCGATAGACGTCGAGCTTGACGATCGCGCCCGCAAACAAATCGTAGCCGATGAGGCCGTCGTACCCGCGCCGGTCGAGGCCCCATGCGTCGTGTTCGTAGAAATCCTGAGAGTAGACGAGCACGTTTCGAAGCGTCGCTGCCCCGAACGCGATGTCGGTCACGCGCCGGACGTGACTCGGAATCACGCCGTGCATCGTGGTAGCTTCGACGACGCCCTTCAGCATCGTCGCGTTTACCCGATCGGCAAATCGGTCGTCCAGGACGATCCCGGCCGCGCCGGTATCGAGTATGAACCGGCCGGCGACGCCGTTCACGGTTGCGTCGACGAGGATTCGATAGCGGGTCAGCGCGATCGGAATCGGATCCTGGTTCCCGAAGTTCCAGAATGCGGTCGGCGCGGGCGGATGGAATTCGGCGTCGGGAATCGACACGTTCGGTTCGAACGTTACGTAGGTTTGCAGCGGCGCGTCGTCCCCGAGACGGTAGGAAGACATCATCTTCTTTCCGGGCACGACGTCGCGATACGAAAGAACGTGGACCGTCGTCCGGTACGCGCCGTCGGGATCGATCGTCGCCGCTACGTACGCCCCCGTCTGCGGATCGACCGCGATCTCGATCGGGTCTCCATTCGTCAGGGTAACCCGGACGATGCCGACCGTTCTGCCGTCCACCGTTCCATCGCGCACGAACGTCGCCGGCAGCTCGGTCGTTCCTTCCTGCGCGAGCATGGTGAACGACGCCAGGAATCGCGCGTAATCGCCGTAGAGCGGCGTCGTAAACCCGTTCATATCCGATCGCCAGAAGAGATTGCCGGTGAATCCCGTCTGCTCCGCTGGGCCTTCGCGCGATACGGCGGTGTACGTGTTGCGGTAGACGAGTCCGGCAGAGAGGAGCACGAAGTTCCGAGTTCGCTCGCCGTCGGCGTTCGTGATGTAGCCGGTGATGCGCATGCGGCGGAACGCGCCGTCGCCGAATTGCCAGCCGACATAGGCGTGGTGTTTGGCAAGGAGCGCCCGTGCTTGGGCGTCCTGGCCCAAGGCCGCCGCGGACGAGGCAAGGAGCGCGCCCGCGGCGACGAGCGATCCTGCGAACTTTCGCATCAGCGGTAACACGCTCTCAACAAACTCCGGATCGGTTTCTACGCCGGCCTCATACTTCTCCCGCGAGGGAACGATGCTGCCGCGTGGAAGCCTCGAGCCAATGGTCGCCGCGCTATGAAGCCGCGCTAGTCGACGTGGACGACGCGGGCGCCGAATTCGGGCCGGTTCCTCTCCTTCTCGGCGTCGTCGGCCATCGGCAACTTCCGCGCGACGTCGACCGTCTAAAATCGGTCGTGCGGGACCTACTGCTCGGGTTCCGCCGGCGCTACCCCTCGACGCGGATCGTCGTGCTCTCGGGGCTCGCCGAGGGCGCTGATCGTCTCGTCGCGCGCGAGGCGCTCGACGCGGGATTCTCGCTCGTGGTGCCGATCCCGATGGAGCGGGCGGAGTATGAGAAAGATTTCGCCACCACGGAATCGCTGGACGAGTTTCGCGGACTGCTCGCCCGTGCCGAGTCGTGGTTCGTCGTGCCTGCGGCCGACGACGACACAGTGCCCGCCTCTCGCGCGTCCCTCTACGCCAACTGCGGAGCGTACATCGCGCGGCGCTGCGTCGAACTCATCGCGCTGTGGGACGGCGAGGATTCGCCGTTGGGCGGCACGGCGAATGTCGTGAGCTTCCAACTGGAAGGCATCCCGGCCCCGTACGTTCCAGGTCACCGGGCGTTCGATCCATCGCTCTGCGGCCCGGTCGTGCACGTGATGACGCCGCGAGCGGCGTCGGGTGACGTAGCGGCGTTCGAAATAACGATCCGCTACCCGCCGTCCGCCCTCGTCGATCCGGCCGAGGCGTATCGGCGCGCGGAGTACGATATCGAGCGTTTCAATCACGACGCGTCGCGCGGCGTTTTCGCGCCCCGCGTCCTCGGACTGCCGATCCGCCGACAGGCCGAGGAACTGGCAAATGCCTACCAACGCCGCACGACGCGGGCACTCACGGCCATTTCCGCTTCGGTCTTCCTGGCGGTGATCGCGTTCAATCTGTACGTCACGGTGGGAGCGCATCCGCCCTCCCTGCTCTTGGCGTACGCCGTGTTCACGGCCGCGGCGTTTCTGCCGTATCTCGCATCGCGTCGCGGGGAGTGGCAGCTTCGCTATCAGGATTACAGGGCACTCGAGCAGGTGCTGCAGACGGGCGAATACTGGCGCATGGCCGGGGTCGATCGATCCGTCGCCTCGGAGTTCGCCAAGAGCGAACGGACGAAGGTCGATTGGATCGCGATCGCCTTGGGCGCGATAACCGAGCCGTTCGGCGCCGTCCCTCCACCGCCGGAGGAGATATCGGCTACGAGTTTGGAGAGGCTCTACGAAGAGTGGGTGCTCGGTCAGTACCGGTATTTCACGGAGTTGGCGGGCCGGCGCGAACGGTTTCGCGAGCGTCTTTCCTCCCGCATCGTCGCGGCCGCCGTCGTCTTCTCGATCGCGCTCACGATCGGTTCCCGGATCGGCTTGTCGGTCGACTCGTCCTCTGGATTCTTCAACGGTACGATGAACGTCGTTCTCCTGGTTGCGACGATCTTGGCGGTCGTCGCAGCGCTCGTTCACGACTACGCAGAGAAGCGCGGCTGGAGCGAGCACTGCCGCCACTACGAGTTGATGGCGGCACTCTTCGGTTATGCCGCCGCGCGCGTCGCCCCGCTCCTGCGCCGGCCGGATCCGGATGCAGCGGCGGTAACCCGCGTACGCGCGATTCTGATCACGCTAGGCGAGGAGGCCATCCGCGAGAATCTCGCTTGGCTCAACCTGCACCGTTCTCGTCCCCTCAACGTCCCGCGGGTCTAATCGTTTTCGGAGGAACCAACGTTGAAACCGCGTCGCGACGGCGCGGGTAAGGACGGGGCTCGCGGTTAACTATCCGGCTGCCAGACAATGCCGCCTTGGGGGTACGATTGACGAGACGGAGGGCGCGACCTCCAGCCTGGACGCTCTCCGTGGACGACGCGCGCAGGGCCGTCGATGCCCGTACCCACTTCGTCGAGTTCCTCCACGGGGCCGATTGCGACGATGCTTTCATCGATCGAGCGGAGCTGGTTTTCGGCGAGCTGTTGGGTAACGTCGTTCGTCACGCTCCGGGATCGTTGGAGATATCGGTCGATGCGAACGACGAATCGATGGTGTTGCACGTCATCGACTCGGGCCCGCCGTTTACGCTGACGGAGCGGCTGCCCGAAAACGTTTTCAGCGAGCGCGGCCGCGGCCTCTTCATCGTCGAGCAGCTCGCAGTCGACGTCCGAGTCGAGCGCGTCGTAAACCGCGGCAACCACATCAGCGTCACGCTGCCACGCCGTATCTAGGCCGCGCGCGTACCGTGCCACGGTGAACCTTCGGCCGTTTGCGCTCGAGCGATTCTTCGCGCGATATGAGTTCAGCGCACGCTACCTGCTTTGCTCCAGCGACCCCGAGTCGATGGCGATCGGCGACTTGCTCGCGCTGGAACCGGGCGCTGAGGAGCTGCTCCGCGAGCTGCGGCTGGGATACGTCGAATCGCGCGGGAGTCCGAGCCTGCGGCGGACGATCGCAGGCCTGTACGAGCACGGCGACCCGGAGACGGTTCTCGTGCACGGGGGCTCTCAAGAGCCGATCTTCGCGTTTGCGAACGTCGCGCTGAAGCCGGGCGACCACGTGGTGGTCCAATCGCCCGCGTATCAGTCGCAGTATTCGATCGCGGAAGGCATCGGCGCAGAGGTCGGGCGATGGAACTCCGACCTGTCGCGCGACGGTGCGCCGGATCCGGGCGAGCTCGAAAGCCTGCTCCGGCCTTCGACGCGCGCCATCGTCCTGACGACGCCGAACAATCCCACCGGATACGCGTTCGACCGCGCGAGGATCGATGCGGTCGTCGAGATAGCGCGGCGGCGCGGGCTCTGGGTCTTCGCCGACGAGGTGTACCGCGGATCCGAGCGCGAGACGGAGCGGATACCGGCGATCTGCGACCTCTACGAACTCGGCGTTTCACTCGGCGGCATGTCGAAGGCCTACGGCCTCGCCGGCCTTCGGATCGGCTGGATCTCGACAAGAGATCGAGCTCTCTACGAGCGCATAGCCGCATTCAAAGACTACCTGACGATCTGCAACAGCGCCCCCAGCGAGTTTCTCGCAGAGCTCGCGCTGCGTCACGGTGACGCGCTCGTCGACCGCGTGCGGCGCATCGTCGAACCGAACTTGAACCTCCTCGGCGCGTTCTTTTCCCGCCACCGCGAACGCTTCGAGTGGACCCGGCCGCGAGCGGGAACGACCGGCTTTCCTCGTTATCTCGGAGGCGGCAGCGCGGCTTTCTGCTCGCGGCTGCTCGAGGACGCCGGGGTACTGCTCTTGCCGAGCATCGTATTCGATGCCGGAGACGAGCACGTGCGCGTTGGCTACGGCCGTGCGAACCTCCCCGCTGCGCTCGCGGCGCTCGAAGAGTTCGTGGAGCTGGACCGGCCTTAGGTGCGGCCGCCGCGCATTGCGAGGAACGTCACGACGTCCCACGCGTTGCGGATACCGATGAAGATCAGCAGCAGCACCGCGCCCGCGACGGCGAATAAAGCCTTCGCCGTCAGCGCCGAAAGCACGGCTCCGCCCGCCAACATCGCGCCGTAGGCAACGAACGGCAGGACGTTGTACCAGGCCCAATCCTCCAGATCGGGCGTATAGCCGGTCAGCCGTTTCGCGCGGACCGTCACGCGAGCCACGTAGACGATGCCGTACAGGCCGGCGAGCACGATTAGCACCGCCGGATAGAACAACTCGTGCCACGGCGCGACGAAGATGGCCGAGACGTAGAGCGCCGCGCAGAAATGCATCACCGTCGGCGTGCTGAACGTCGCCGTCCCATCCTGGCTTCGCTCCGAAACTTCCACGTTCGTCACCAGCGTAATCACGACGAACATCAAACCGGTTAATGCCGCGGCAGACGACCCGGTCATGACATAGAAGCTCGACCATGCGTTAAGCAAGGGCTGCGGCGGCCTCCTCGGCGGCGCGCCGGCCGGTTTTCAGCGCACCGTTCACCGTCCCGCCCTGTCCGTCGGTCGACGTTGCCTCTCCCGCGAAGAACAGCGTGCCTTCCAGCGGGGTGGCGAGGACGGCGCGAGCATCGCCGCCGCCGACGGCGACGTAACTATAGGCTCCCCGCGAGAACGCGTCGCGGCTCCAGTCGTGCGTCATTCCGCCGACCAGCTCGGCACGCACGAGGGCAGGCTCGTCGAGCAACACCCCAAATCCGTTCACTGCGACCTCGACGAGCTCCGCCTCCGATGCGCCGCGCAGCGCAATCGCTCTCGGCCCCCCCGCCCACGCCACGACCAGGTCGCTGCGGACCGGCGTCTGCAGCCAATACGCCGCGAAAGGCTGGGCGTCACAGTGGAAGAACGCGGCGCCGCGGTATCGTTCGTGGCAAACGCGCTCCCAGAACGCGGTGCGAAAGGCGAGAGCAACCTTCACCACGTGACCCATTTCGATCCGAGCCAGCGACCCGAGCTTCTCCGCGGGCAGCTCCGGTTCGAATGCGACCGCCGTTCCATCGCCTCGATGGCGCAAGACCCCCACCGGGAGGGTGACCACCGCCGCTCGAGCGTGGAGCGCGCGCAGTCCTTCGAGCGATCCGGCTACCTCGACGCGGACTTCCCCTCGGCGCCACGCTACGTTGCGCGCGAGCGTCGAAAGCGCGATCCGAACGCCCGCGGCGGCGCAAGCGTCGCGCATTCGGCTGAGGATTGGACCGTAGCCGCCGTACGGCCGGGCACTCCGCAGGTCGACGCCGGACAGCCACTCGTCTGCGATCGCGCGGGCGCTCGCCAGCGTCGGATCGGCGGCTTCGAAGCCCTCGACGAACGCGCGTGCGGCACTGACCGTCGCGCGCTTGCCGGCATCGCCCTCGAAGCGGCGCAAGAACCGGTCTGTGCTCTCGTCCTCGGGAAGCGACCGCGCTCCCTCGAATATGCCGGCAGCCGACGTGAAATTGTCTTCGTCGCGTCGCAGGCCGCCGCCGTCGCAAACCCATGACTCGCCGCCCGTGTCGATCGCGGCCACGCCGGCGTCGCGCAGCAAATCGAACGTCTCTTCGGCGGGGCCGTGGATGAACTCGGCGCCGAGCTCCGCCGGCGTCGCCAGCCCCGGCACCGGGCGCGTCAGCACGCGCCCGCCGACGCGATCGCGCGCGTCAATCAGGAGCACGCGTAACGATCGGCCTGCAAGCTTTTGCGCGGCCGCAAGCCCCGCCGCCCCGGCGCCGATGACGATGACGTCGGCATCCATGCCGTATCTGCAACCTCGGGAAACGCCGCTTGGGTTCAAGCGGCCATCATGAAGATACTCATCATCGGAGCCCGCGGAACGATCGGCAGCGCGGTGGCCGCCGAGCTCGGCCAACGCCACGAAATCGTCGCCGCGGGCCGGTCGAGCGGCGACCTGCGCGTCGACATCGCGGACGTCGCGAGCGTGCGCGGACTATTCGACCGCGTCGGAAAGGTCGGAGCGGTTGCGTGCGCCGCGGGCAACGTGCACTTCGGGCCGCTCGAGGCGATGACGCCGGAAGAGTTCGATCTCGGACTGCGCGACAAGCTCATGGGCCAGGTGAATCTCGTGCTGGTGGGCCGGGAGTTCGTCGATTCCGGCGGCTCGTTCACGTTGATTTCCGGCGTTCTCTCGCGCGATCCGATTCGGCACGGATCCTCGGCGTCGATGGTAAACGGCGCGATCGAGAGCTTCGTGCGGGCCGCCGCGATCGAGCTTCCCGATCACCGCATCAACGCGGTGAGCCCAACCGTGCTCGAGGAATCGATGGCGTCGTACGGGCCATTCTTCCGGGGGTTCGAACCGGTTCCGGCAAGACGAGTCGCCCTGGCGTATTCAAAGAGCATCGAGGGCGCGCAGACGGGCCAAACGTACCGCGTTTCGTAACGCCGCGGCGGGTGCGGCTGCGCGCGTTGGAGTATTGCGGCCGCATGAAGGTTCTTTCTCGTTGGTCTTGCGCGCTGAGCGCGTGCATCGCTGTCGCGACGTCCGGTTGCGGCGCGGCCGGTTCATCGGGCGCGACAACGTTTCCAGCGCCGACGCCGTTGCAGCGCAATGCGCGCAGCTGGACCACGCCGGAGGCGAAGTCCGCGAAGGAGCTTCTCTACGTCGCCAATCCGTTCTTGGGCAATATCGACATCCTTGCGCTGCACGGACTGAGATACACGCTCGTCGGCCAGATTTCGGATCCGGACGGCCCCGACGGCATGACGACCGATAACTCCGGCAATCTCTACGTAACCGATGAAGGTATCGCGACCGAAGGGCCCGTCCCGGGCGACATCAAGGTGTACCCGAAGGGTGCGACGATGTACTCGCGCTTGATCGTACCCGCCAAGTGGGTCCCCTTCGACGCAGCCGTCGGAAGCGACGGAACGATATACGTGGCAAACATTGCGCCCGTCGGCTACTTCTCGCCGGGGTCGGTCTCCGTGTATATGCCCTCGGCCAGCACACCGGCTAAGGTGCTGCGGTTACGGAACTTTCAAGTCTTGGGCGTCACATTGCGTGGCCGATCAAAAACGATCTATGTTTCATACGATGCGATTGGGGGCGGAGGGGGCAAGATCGCCGAGTTCGCCCGCGCCCGCGGAAAGGCCATCGACCTGGGCGTCAGCTATCCGGAGCCCTGGGGCATCGCGGAGGACGGCTCGGACGATCTACTCGTCTGCGACGGTGCCGGCGTGGTCGAAGTGTATTCCGAGTCGAGCGGAAAGCTCGTCGCGCAAATCTCGGTACCGAACGGCGCTTCGTGGCTGGCCTTCAACCAACGTCGCTCTCGGCTTTACGTATCTAACTTCCAAGAAGTCGAGGTGCTTAGCTATCCCGCCGGCGCGGTACTCGGCACAATCGCGCAGCCTGGTTGGAGCAAGACGGCATATCCGACCGGCGTCGCCTTCTGGCCTCCGCCGCGGTAATCCGCGATGAGCAAAGGAGCCGCGTGGGCGGCTTGGAGCGTCGCCGGCGTCGTGGCGATCGTGCACCTGATGGTCGCCGGTCAATACGATGCGTTCCGCCGCCGCCGGTCGAGGCAGCCGGTATCGGCGCCCCGCTCATGCAGATGCTCTCCGACGAGTTCGGCTGGCGCGAACTTGCACGGACGGTGGATTCGGCGTACGCGGCGTTACCGGCGACGGAGCGCGCGAAGGCGGCCATCTTCGCTTCGAACTACGGGGAAGCCGCCGCCATCGACTTCTACGGAGCGGACCTCCCGCCGGCGCTTAGCGGAAATAATCAGTACTATCTGTGGGGGCCGCGAGGATATGACGGCTCCGTGGTGATCGCAGTGAACGCGGACCCGGCCGCGTGGTCTACGATCTGCACTTCATCGCGCGTCATCGCGCGCTTTGGAACGTCGCCGTATGCGATGCCGTACGAACGCGATCGTCCGATCTTGCTCTGCCGCGGCATGCACCCGCCTCTGCCGCAGCTCTGGCCGTCGTTCAAGCACTACGGCATCGAAAACCTCGGGAAGCGTTAGGAGGAGACCTTGCCCAAAGGCCCGCGGTTTCACGCGCTCGACCGGGTGGACTGTTCGATCGTGCAGACGCTCCAGAAGAACGGCCGCGACTCTTTCGCGGAGATCGGCAAGGCGGTCGGGCTCTCCGCTACGAGCGTTGCGGAACGGATCCGGCGCCTCGAGGACGCCGGCATCATCGAAGGCTACAACGTGCGCCTTTCGCCGGCAAAGCTGGGCTACCCGGTCACGGCCTTTATCCTAGCGCGCCCGAGCGGCCCCGATGCGCGCTTCGTGAAGGTTGCGGCCGAGCGGCCGGAAATTCTCGCCTGTTACCGCGTCACGGGCGAGTTCTCGTTTATCGCGCAAGCCATCGTGCGTGACGTGACGCACCTCGAAGAGTTGCTCAACCATCTCGAGCCTGCGTCCATTCACATCGTCACGCTCGTCGTCCTATCCACCTCGTTCGAAGCCGTGCCCATCGCCGTCGGCGATACAGGAAAGCATCCGCCGCGCGAGTGAACGGTACGCTCATGCAGCGCGCTCAATTCGTCGCCTCCCGCACTATCGCCGTCGGGCTCGCATGTTCGCTCGCGATCGCCGGCTGCTCTTCGGGACCGGTTGCGGTCGCACCGCCGATCGCTGGCCGCACAACCGTGCATCCTCTTGCTCGTGGTGCCGGCTGGCTTTCGGCCGCGGCGAAGAAGTGCAAGAACAGGCTCTACGTTTCGAGCTACCGGCTCGGATACGTCGCGATCTACTGCACGAAGGGACGCAATCAGGCGCCGATTGGAAAGATCACCGACGGCATCGAAACGCCCGAGGGCGCTAACGTGGACGACAAGGGCAATCTCTACGTCACGAACACGAGCGCGAACACCGTGACGGAATACGCTCGCGGCAGCCTGAAGCGAAGTTTCACTTACTCGGCTGGTCTCACCAACCCGGCCGGCGTCGCAATCGATCGCCGGCAGAACGTCTACGTGACCAGCCTCAGCCCCGCGTCGGTCGAGGTCTTTCCGCAGACGACCAACGCCCCCAGCCTCAAGATCACCGACGTTCCCTATCCGATCGACGTCGCCGTGGACGCCCCCGGTAACGTCTACGTCACAACCTACACGTCCGGGTTTGCAAACGGCGAGATCATCGAGTATTCGCCCGGGAGCAAGCAGGGAACGAGTCTCGGCATCGTCACCGGAGCTCCGGGCGGCATCGCCCTGGACGGCGCCGGCGATATCGTCACGGCCGACCAACGGCTTCCCGGAGTCCTCGTCTTTCCGCCGGGCCAAACCTCTCCGTCGAAGACGTTCGCGCAGAACACGCTCGACCCCGACCCCGTGCGCCTCGACCGCGCGGAGCACCACGTCTACGTCGGCGATTCCGTCGGCAACGCCGTCTACGTCTACGACTACCCCGCCGGCACACTCATCGACACGATCACCGACGGCGTCGATGGCCCCAACGGCCTCGCACTCGATCCGGCGCCCCGGCTCTAGGCCAATATCGATAAGGAGAAATCGTATATGGACAGCACCCGTTCTCGCTCGCGGAATCTCTGGGTCGCAGCGCTCGCCCTCTGCGCGGGCTGCACCGCGGGCCAGCCTGCGCCGAACGGACCGGTTCCGATGTCGGCCGGAAACGTCGAGCGCGCGGCCCGAATCCACGCGGTGCTCGGCTCGCCTCAAGCGGCGCACCGGACCGGCGGCTGGCTCTCACCGGCGGCGAAATCCGCCAAGCATTTGATCTACGTCTCGGATTTCACCAACAACGTCGTTCAGATCTACCCGACGACCGGATCGAATCCGAGCCCGATCGGGGCGATCACCGATGGAATCAGCGGCCCCGAAGGCAGCTTCATCGATCGCCACGGCAATCTCTTCGTCACGAACGCTTCTAACGCCACAGTGACGATGTATCCGCACGGCAGCACGACGTGGACCCTCCAGTACACCGGGTTCGCCTATCCGACGAACGTGACGGTCGGACACGACGGAATGGTCTACGTCGACGACTTGGTCGGACAAAAAGTCGTCGAGTTTCCGCGCGGCAAGACCCGCTCGAAGCTCACGATCAACGTCACGTATCCGCAAGGCGTGGCGCTCGACGCGAGCAACAGCCTCTACGTCGAGTACAATACCGGCGCTCACGGCGCCGGCCCCGGCGACGTGAACCGGTACGCTCCGGGAAAGTCAAATGGCAAGAGCCTCGGACTTCCGATCGTCTGGTCTGCGGGTGACGCCATCGATGGAAGCGGCGACGTCGTCGTCGCCGATCAGGGCTCCGGCAACGGAGACGCCGCGGTCTACGTTTTTCCTCCGGGCTCGACGGCTCCGTCCCAAACGATCAAGCAGGGCATCGAGGACCCGTTTCGGCTGGCCTTCGATAAGCCGTTCAAGAATCTCTACGTTGCCGATCCCGAGGTCAACGCGCTGCTCGTTTACGGTTACCCCTCCGGCGCGTTGCTCAAGACGATGAACAACGGGCTGAGTTCCGTCTACGGCGTCGCGGTCTATCCCGAAAGCAACTAACTCTCGAGGTCCGCTTAGCCCTGCGGCGGTTGCCGCAATCCCACGATCGCGCCGTTGGGGTCTTTGACGGTGGCGACCAGCAATCCGTAGGCTACGTCGGTAATCTCTTGCATGACCGCGCCGCCCGCGGCTTCGAGCGCCTTCACGCTCGCTGCGATGTCGCTCACCGTCCAGTAGGCGAGCCCGCCCGCATCGCGCTTCTCGCCGCCCGGAACGAGCCCGACTTCCATGTCGCCGCTCTTGTAGCCGACGTACCGGGGTGTGTCGGCGTAGGGGTCGGCACCGATGAGCTCGCCAAAGAATCGCTTGGCCGTCGTCAGGTCGGCAACGGTATAGACTATAAGGGAGACGTCCTTCAAGATTTCATACTCCTTCCATCTCTATGACGGATCGAGCGCGGTGAAACGTGACGGGCGCCCCCGGGAGGCGATTCGTGCAGGATGCAGAGTGGCTAGCGAAGAGGTTTGAGGCGGAACGGCCCCGCTTGCAGCGGATCGCGCTGCGAATGCTGGGGTCGGCTGCGGAATCCGACGACGCGCTTCAGGAAAGCTGGCTGCGCATCGGTCACGCGGACACCACGCGCGTCGCCAATCTCGAAGGCTGGCTCACGACCGTCGTAGCGCGGGCCTGCCTCGACGCGCTGAAACGGCGCGAAAGCCGGCGCGAGCAGTTGACGCCGGACGATCCGCGCCGCGACCTTGCATCGATCGCCCCCGGCGAACGCCCCGAGGAAGAAGCGTTGCTCGCCGATTCGATCGGCGTGGCGATGCTGATCCTGCTCGATGCGCTGCCGCCGGCCGAGCGCGTTGCATTTGTCCTGCACGACATGTTCGACGTGCCCTTCGAAGACATCGCAGCGATCGTCGGGAGGACGCCTGAGGCGGCGCGCCAGCTCGCAAGCCGTGCACGCCGCCGGGTGCGTGGCGCGTCCGGCGGACGCGGTACGCTGACGAAGCGGAACGACGAGCTCGTGCGCGCGTTTCTCGAAGCCTCGCGGTCGGGCAATTTCTCGGCGCTGCTCGCGCTGCTCGATCCGGGAGCGACGCTTCGCGCGGATGCGGCGGTCGTGGCGATGGGCGGCGCGGCGTACTGGCAGAACGATCGACTAGAGGCCGGTATCGAGAGCGCGGATGCCGTCGCAGGGATGTTCGCCGGACGCGCGCGTGCTGCACGATTCGCGTTAATCGACGGCGAACCGGGGGCGGTTTGGATGCACGCGGGCGACGTGCGCGTCGCGTTCCGCTTTAGGATCGCGGACGATCGCATCGTTGCGATCGATCTCATCGCCGATGGCGCTACGCTCGCGGACTCGGTCATCGAGCGTTAGCGAGACTACACTAAATCTGCACGATCGCTTCTTCCGAAGCCCGGCGGCTTCCGGCGAGGATCGAGCACACTGAAAGGATGACGGCCGCGCCGCCGGCGAGCAGCGTCCAGGTCACGCGTTCGTGCAGCAGGGCCGCGCCGAGTATCACCGCCACGACGGGATTCACGTAGCCGTAGGTCGCGACAATCGCCGTCGGCAGCGTCCGAACTACGTACGCATAGGCGCTGTAGCCCACCATCGCGCCGGCGGTGATGAGCCACAGCATCCCCCAGAGCGACTCACGGGAGATCGCTCCAACGTCGACGCGCGACGCCTCTCCGAGCGCCAGTCCGACGACGAGCGAGAGCAATCCCCCGACGATCATTTCCAACGACGCGGTGAACGTGCGATGCGCCTTCCCGCGGGCGTAGACCGATCCCAGCGCCCACGAGAACGACGCGAACAAAATGAGCCACGCGAACGGCGCGTCGCCGTGCCCGGCCGTCTTGCCGACGAGCACGGCGATCCCGGCGGTTCCGAAGATGAGACCCGCAATGACTTTCCCGTTCGGCACGCGGCGCTCGGCGAGCGCGTCGAGGAGCACCATCCAGATCGGGGTGCTGGCGATGAGCAGGGCGGCCGTTCCCGACTCGACGCGCTGCTCGGCAATGCAGAGCAGGCCGTTCCCGCCGACGATGAGGAGCACGGCGGTGATCCCCGCGCGAAGCAGCTCGGGCCGCGCGGGCAGCGCCGGCCGCTCCTTCGAGAATAGCCACTGCAACGCAAAAAGCAGCGACCCCGCGATCAGCCATCGGCTCCCGGTCATCAGGTACGGCGGAAGCGTTTCCACGGCGACGCGGATGCCGAGGTACGTCGATCCCCAAACGAAGTACACGATGACGAGCGCGATCCAAGGAAGCGCGCCGCTCCAGCGCGTCACGCTTCGAACGCGCCGATCGTGTCGACGTCGAAAACGGCGCCGGGATCGTCCGTCTCGACGGCGAGGGCCGTGAGCTGCCGATCGTCGCGCAGCCGTCGCAACGTGTCGCCCCGCGGCAGCGCAGCGATCCGTTTGCGCGCACGCGGTGAAAGCCGGACGGGATGACCGGGCTCTTCGCCGCGAACCGGATAGACGACATCGGCCTCGCCGGCCGCGCGGCAAATCGTTTCGATCAGCCCTTCGCTGACGCGCGGCTTATCGCCGAGCAGCACGATGATCGCGAGATCGTCGGGCAGGAACCTGTTCGCCAGAGCCAGCGAATGCGACATGCCTCGCTCCGGCTCGCCGTTCGCGACGAGCGTCACGCCGTGCCGGCCGGCGAGGTAGCCGCACACCTCCGGACCCGCAACGACGACCGGGTTCCAGCGTCCGGCGGCAGCAATCGCGTAGTCGATCAGCGGGCGCCCGCGAAAATCCATCAGCAGCTTCTGCTTTCCCACTCGCGACGACGTGCCGGCCGCAAGAATAACGGCTCGTCCGTCGCGATCGGTCATGCCTTGCCGGCGACGCGCTCGGGATGACGGTGGATGGCACCCCGGGCCGTTCGCAGCGGGGCTCCTTCGCCGCCGCGACGGTCCGCCACGATCTCGGCGAGGATCGAGAGGGCCGTCTCCGCGACCGTGACCCCGCCGAGGTCGAGGCCGACGGGGCCGTGGATGCGCGCAAGCGCGTTCTCGTCGAATCCCTCCGCTCGAAGCGCCGCGCGGCGCGCCGCCTGCGACCGACGGCTTCCCAACAGTCCGATGTACGGAGCGCTCGAGTTGAGGGCGCACCGCAGCGCCGGAAGGTCGAACTTCGGATCGTGCGAGAGCACGACGATGGGCGTCTGCGCCGAGAGCGCGCCCGGCAGATAATCATCGGGCCATGCCCGTACGATCTCGAACGCGTCGGGAACGCGCTCTTTGGTTGCGTACGTCGGTCGCGGGTCGATCACGACCACGTTGAGGTCGAGCCGCCGTGCGAGCATCGCCAGCTCGGCGGCGACCGCCGTCGCGCCGACGAGTATCAGCCTCTCCTTCGGCGCGAAAACGTGCTCGAACCGTGCATCAGTGCCGTCGGGCCGTTCGTATTCGACGCGTAGGCTCGCGGTGCGCTCTCCCGAAGCGATCGCCCGCGCCTCGTCCGCAAAAGCCGGCGGCGGGTGCCACACGACCACCTGCATGACCGCCCCGCACGCCGTTCCACCCAGCAGCTCGTCGTCGCTCGCGAGGCTGATGTCGAGACGCCGCGTCTGCTCGTCGGCGACGGTCATCAGGCACGCATCGACGATGTCGGCTTCGTAGCATCCCGCACCAATGCTGCCGAAGACGGTGCCTCTCGCGTCGACGGCAATCGTCGTGCCAAGCGGAGCAGTAGCTGCCTGCTGCAAGTCGACGAGCGTCGCGAGCGCGCACGCTCGGCTCTCGTCGAGCCATGCGGCAACGACTGCAAAGACGTTACGCAACGGCGGTCATCCCGGTCAAACTCACCTAACGACGATCGGCGTCGTCAGGTATTCGATACCGGCTTTCTGCAAGATCGCTTTTCCGGCGCCGGTCAAGATGAACCGCTCGAACGCGCTCGCTTGGCTCGCATGCGGCGCGTCGCGCATGACGGCGATGGTGTACGTGATCTCGTCGCTCATTGCCGCTTTGCCGGGCAACGGGACGAAGTGCAGACCTCTGGCGACGGCCTCCGTCCGATAGAAAAAGCCGACGTCGGCCTGCCCCGTGTCGATCCGCGCCAGCAGATCTTCTTCCGGGAATATCTGGGCGTCGTTTTCAGGAGCGCCGAGGATTCGTCGTTCGGCTGCAGCCCCCGCGAGCAGCGTCACCGCTTCGACCGTGTAGACACCCTTGGGGTCGAGCTTCGGGTCGGTGCGCCCAATCGAAAGACCGGGCGTCGAGAGCGCCGCGACGATCGCCGTCTTGCCCGACGCGACGTCCGAAAACAGCGCGGCGTACTTCGAACTGTCCGACCAGCCGATGCCGAGGCTCGTCGAGGCGAACGTCGTCGCCCGCGCTACCTTCGATCCGAGGCCGGTCACGAGGGCCGGATTGACGCTGACGAAACGTCCGGCTTCTTCGCGCCCGCGGAGATGAGGTTTGCGAGCATCTTGCTCCCGCCGCCCTGCCCCTGAAAATCCGTGCCCTGCTTCGCAAGCGCCGCCTTGATCGGCCCCTCCATCGGCGTGACGAGCGATCCGGCGTATAAGACCGAGACGACGTTCTGCGTATCGGCTGCGGCGGCTCCGAACGTCAGCAGCAGCGACGCATAGAGTCCGAGCATCCAACGGGCAGTTCTCTTCGCTTCGACCATCCTCACTTTCCGATCATCACTTCGGTTGCCTTAATTATAACGACGACGTTGTCGCCGGGTTTGAGTGCCAGTCGCTTGACCGAAGAAGCGGTAATCGCCGCCGCGATCGTTCCGGGATCGATCTCGACTTCCACCTCCGCCATGACCGCGCCGGTTGTAACCGCCGTCACTCGCCCCTTGATCTGGTTACGCGCGCTGATTTCCATCGTTCACGATCCTCCATCCGTTCTCGCCCTTTTCGGTCTCCAGTTTGAGTTAGCGTCAGCTCGCCTTGGGCCTTCACCGTCCGCTATCTGAATCGGCGAGGGCTTGCGGACGGACGCGCGGAAGGCCGGTCCAACTTCGCGAGCATTACTTTTAAAATGTGGAGGTACGGGAAATGCCGGATCGACGATTGGGGTTGCGCAAATCGGTTGCCGGCCGTATCGCCGCCGCTTTCGCGATCGCGCTCTTGCTGCCGGCCTGCACGAACTCTCCCACGACCGCGTCCGTCGTTCCGTCGAGCGCGCAGCGCGAACCCGGTGCCCGCGCCTCCCGCATCAAATACTACGCGGTGCAACCCGACGACGCGGGTCTGCGCGACATAACGATGGGACCGGACTACGCACTGTGGTTCACGGAACAGAACGCGAGTCGAATCGGTCGCTTGAAGAGCGGCAAGTTCAAGTACTATCCGACCGTAACGAGCAACGCACAGCCAAGCGGCATTGCGGTGGGCCCCGACGGCGCGCTGTGGTTTGCCGAAGGCATCGGGGCCATCGGACGCGTCACGACGGACGGACAGGTTAGCGAGATCCGCGTCCCCCACCCGGCTTACGCGATCACGAACGGCTTCGACAACGCGCTGTGGTTTACCATGAATGAGGGCACGGGCAATTGGATCGGCCGCGTCACGACGGACGGTAAGGTGAGGTCGTTCAAAATAAAATCGAACAACGATTCCCTCGAGTCCGGCATCACGGGAGGCCGCGACGGGTTCTACTGGTTCACGCTCATGTCGACGAACGAGGTCGGGCGCATCACGAGCGCCGGAGTAATAAAGATTTTTTCAAACGACGACGGAGACACCGCACCGTTCCCGATCGTCAGCAACGGGGGCAACTTCTTCGTGGGCGAGCATAACGGCGTGGCTCAGGTTACGGCGCAGGGACACTATACCGAGTTTGCGCTGCCTTCGTCTACGGGCTCGAGCGTTACCGGCATCACGCGCGGAGCCAATCACGGCGGAATCTGGTTCGCGGTCGACCAGGGAGATTACATCGGCACGATCGTCGGCAGCCAGGTCGTGCTATACAAGGCGGGCGCCCCGTCGTCGAGCGGAGTCTGGGACCTCGCCGTTGGCCCAGACGACAACCTGTGGTTTACCGACGCCGTCGGAAACCGCATCGGCCGCTTCACGCCTCCGTCGCCGTCGCCGTCTCCGTTGCCGTAGCGTCGTACTGCAGCGTTCCACTCGGCAGCACGCGCGCACCGGGCGTCGGGCGATGCTCTTGCGGGGCGCCGGAGTGCATCAGATGCATCACGTCGATGCCGTGGAGCAGCACGAGTGCGTCGGCGATCAGCCGCCGATGGCACCGCCACCAAAGCGTCTCCGAGCACATGACGGCAGTTGGCCTCGCTTCGGCTTCTTCGATGAGCGCGTCGAGCGCGCCGCGGAACTCCGGTGTCTGCATGTAGTCGGCGTAGCCCCGAAACGACTGGTGGCGCAACGCTAGGTTCGGGCTGTCGGGACGCGCCTTGCGAAATCCGCCCAGTTCAGGCCGCCACTCGTAACAGGCGCCGGAGAGGTCGGGCACCCAGCGAGCCATCCGCTCCGCCCAAACGTGCGCGTGCGCCCGGCTCTTGGGTACGCTGCGGACGTCCACTACGGCCGACACACCGGAGCCGCGAATCAGCGAGGCGAGCGCAACTTCGTCGGCCCTGCCGTGACCGAACGTATAGATCGGGATGGCCGTTGCGCCGTTAGGCGGGGCTTCCTTCTTTCACCGCCGACCGCAACATCGTTCGCAGCTCGGGCGAATCGGCGTGCTTGTGCGAAGCGATTGCGTGCTGGCTCGCCGCTTCAACCACTTCGTCCTCGCTATCGGCAGAGATCACGACGGTGCAGTTAATCTCACTTGGATGCTCTCGGCAATCGATGAACTTCCGAGCCATGAGTCCCTCCTGTTACCCGGTCATAGCCGGGCCGGCTCGGTTCGACCCGACGTTACTACTTCCCGCCGGAGCGCGCGCGCATCCAGTCGACCGTGGCGGCGATTCCTTCGGGGAAGGGCGTCTTCGCGTAGCCCCCGAGGCGTTGCTCGAGCGCGGAATCGTCGAGAACGAAGCCGCTGTCGAACAGGTAGTACATCTCCGCAACTTCGCGCACGAACGGTGACCCCAAACCAATGATTTGCAGGGCGAATTTGGGAATCGATCGATATTTGGGTCGCGTGCCCAACGCGGCAAAAACGGACTCGACGAACGCGCGGGCCGCAATGCTTCTGCCGCCGAGGTTCCAGCAGCGTCCGTACGCGTCGTCGAGCGCGGCGAGCCGGAGCAGCGGATCCGCGACGTCCGGTACGTAGACGAACTCGCGTTGCACGTCGAGCGGTCCGATGAAGGACGCCGTCTTGCTGGCGAGCGCCTCTCGCATGAAAACGTTCGCATAGCTGAGATCGGCGAAAGGACCGTAGAAGTCGGGCAAATGAACGACCATCGTCGCGAGCCCGTCGCCGTTGCGCTGCAGCACGAGGCGTTCCTGTTCCGAGCGGAAGTTACCCTTGCGCGTGTTCGGCGCGTGCGTCTGGCTTTCCGGAACGGGGCGCGTTCGCGGAGGGCCGTAACTATAGACCGGAGCGATGTGAACGAAGCGCTTGACGCCGGCGCGCCACGCGGCATCGAGCGCGTGGCTCACCATGACCGGATGTTTGTAGAACTCCGTGTACGGCGCTCCCGCTAGGTAGAAGATCGTATCGACGCCCGCGGCGGCGGCGACCACGCCCTCGCCGGAGAAAAAGTCCGCGCGCATCGCCTGCGCGCGAGGAAAGTCACGCGTCAGGCGCGCCGCATCGCGCCCCACGACGCGATATTCGATACCGCGCTCTTCGAGAGCCGGCGCGAGCGCGGACCCCACCGCGCCCGCGGCGCCGAAGAGCGCTACGGGCGTCAGAAATCGCCCTCGACCGATTGCTGTTTCCAGCTGGGTCCCAGCGTCTGATGCGCGAGCGATGCGCGCAGCGCTTCGAAGCTCGCAATTGGTTTCGAGCCGACGACGTTCCAGATCGCCTTCCAACGGTTACCCGCCAGCGACAACGCGAGGATCTCGTAGAAGTGCGCGATCCCGCCGCGCTCGTAGTGAATAACGCACAGACTTGGATCGCAGGCCGCGACGATCAGCCTCCGCCCTGGCGCGTTCGGAACCGGAACGTCGGTCGCGCTGAAGGCGCCGCCGGGCTCGGCCATCTGCCAACCCGCGGCGGAGGTTCCGTCGACCGAGAACCGTCCCGCGCGAATCGCCGCAGGCAGCGAACTAAAACGATCGACCTGTTTCAGGCTGGAAACCTGACCCGTAACGGCCGCAGGAATCGCCAGGGATGCGACGATCGCTATCGTCGATCCCAACGCCACGAACGCCATGCCGTGCGCTTCGGCGCGGTCGCGGACCTATCCGCTCGTCGCAGGATGCGCGTATTTCAACGATGTAGCGGTGTTGAACAGCACGACCGGAGGCGGGAGTTCGATGCCGTCCGCACGCAGGATGCGAAGCGCCGCGAGCGCGGCTCCCCCTTCGATGGTTGCGTCGATGCCCTCGCGCCGGTGCAGGTCGCGCATGGCCTCGTTGGCCAGCTCGTCGGAGACGGAGACGGCGTGCCCGCGCGATTCCCGTAACGCGCGCAGGGACAATCGATCGCCGATGCCGCCCGGAACGCGCAGTCCCCACATCTTCGTCGTTCCGTTTTCGACCCGCGCAGCCGTCTCTTCGCCACGAGCGAACGCGCGAACGATCGGTGCGCAGCCGTCCGCTTGAACTGCAGTCATGACGGGACGCCGCGCGTCGATCCAGCCGAGCCGCTGCAGCTCGTCAAACCCCTTCCACATCGCAACGAGGCCCGTGCCCCCTCCGGTGGGATAAACGATCGTCCCGGGAACGCCGCCGAGCTGCTCGACCAGCTCGTACGCCATCGTCTTCTTCCCTTCGACGCGGTACGGTTCGCGGAACGTCGCGACGTTGAACGCACCGGTCTCGCGCGCGTACTCGGCCGCGATGCGACCCGCGTCGTCGATCAAACCGTCGACCGGCAACACGTACGCTCCGTATCCGCGCATCTCTTCGACGAGCGTCTCCGGTGTGTCGCGCGGTATATAGACGCGGACCGGCAGACCCGCCCGCGCTCCGTAGGCCGCGAGTGCTCCGCCGGCGTTTCCCGCGCTCGGCGCGACGAGCGAGGGCACTCCGAGGCGCCTGGCCGCGGTGACTGCTACCGACATGCCGCGTGCTTTGAACGAGCCGGTCGGATTCTGCGACTCGTCCTTAACGAAGATCGCATCGAGCCCGAGGCCCCGGCCGACGCGCGCGAGCGAAAGGAGCGGCGTCGCTCCCTCCCCGAGCGAAACCGGCGCTTCGCCGTCGGCAATCGGGAGCATCTCGCGATAGCGCCACATCGTCCACGAGCGCGCCGCGATTGCGTTTCGATCGAGCCGCTCGGCGGAATAGCGGACGAGCAGCGGCGCGCCGTCCTGAAGGCAGACCGTCGACGGCACGTCCGCAGCGCTGCGATGAGCGGGGTCCAGCGAGCACTCTAGATGCGAAGGCAGCACGGTTTAGACGGGGCGTTCGCCGAGAATCGTCGCGCGTCGCATGCGCCGCCGTGCCGGAAAATAGTCGGCCAGCGCGCAGTGCTGCGTCCAGCGATTGTCCCAAAGCGCTACCGTGCCGGCGCTCCACCGCCAGCGAACCTGAAACTCGGGTTGCGCCATATGTTCGAAGAGCAGTCGCAAGAGCGCGTCGCTCTCGCGAGCCGAGAGCCCCTCGATATGCGACGTGAAATCTTGGTTGACGAAAAGCGCCTTGCGCCCCGTAGACGGATTGGTGCGCGCGACCGGGTGCGACACCGGCGGGTGCAGCGCGTACGTTTGCTCGCGGCGGTCCTCCATCCCCAATGCGGCAAAACGCTCCGGTGTAAAGTTCTTCGCAAACGAGTGCACGGCGCGCAGACTTGAGACGAGCTGTTTGATCGGTTCCGAGAGCGCCTCGTGAGCTGCGTACATGTTTGCCCACAGCGTGTCGCCGCCGAGCTCGGGGATCTCTTCGGCGTAGAGGACCGCCGCCTGGGGCGGCTCGGCAAGGTACGTCACGTCGTTGTGCCAGCGGTCGCTGTTCGCGCGATGCGTCGCGTCGTGCGCCAAGATCATGACCTCCGGTGCGTCGGGATGCCCCGGATAGAACGGATGAACGTAGAGCTCTCCGAATCGAGCCGCAAAGTCGCGCTGCTGCACCGGCGTCAGCGACTGGCCGGTGAAAAACAGGACTAGCCGATCGTCGAGCGCCGCACGAATCGCCGCGACGCCGTCGCCGGTCAACTCTGCGCTAAGGTCCACACCCTCGACGGACGCGCCGATCGCGGGCGTGAGGGGTGTAACGCGAAGCGGCCGGTGCGTTAGACCGGCCGGCGCTCTTCGCCGGCGCGGTGGCGGTAGACGATGCGGCCTTTCGTCAGATCGTAGGGCGACAGCTCGATGTCGACGCGGTCGCCGGGGAAGAATTCCGATGCGGTGCCGGCGCAACCGGCCGGCGATGTGCGCGAGAACGACGTGGCCGTTGTCGAGCTCCACCGAAAACGTTGCGCTGGGAAAAACTTGCTTGATGCTGCCGACGACCTCGAGAGCGGCTTCCTTGAGATCTTGCGTAGGCTTGGCTTTTTTTGGCGGGCGTGGGCCCTTTCTCGGGCCTCGATTGCGAGGGGGTATTGAAATGCTCCTTAATGTAAGACGGAGAGGAACTCTACCGAACCCTTATCTCATAAAACCCCCCTGCGGCGCAACCAAGAAGCCGTCGGCGGCGGCTTTTTCCGGGCCGGCAGGCGGGTTGCTTCCTACGACAGGCCGCCCACGGCGCTCCGCTCCTCGAGGTCGTCGTAGCGAAGGATTTTATAGACGCCGACAGAGACGAGCCAGCTTGCGAGGAAGAGGCCTATGATGATGAAGCCGAGCATCCCAAAGTTTTCGTTCACGGCTTTGATCGCGTCCCAGATCCCGCCGCGCAGCGCGAGCCGGTCGACGACGACGCTGGTCGCTTCGATCGCACCCACGATCAAGGCGACCAGCACCGAGACCAGCGTGATGACGAGATTGTAATAGAGCTTCCGCATCGGCTTGACGAATGCCCATCCGTATGCTCCCACCATCACGATACCGTCCGTCGTGTCAATCAACGACATACCGGCGGTAAAGAGCAGCGGAAAGATCAGGATCGCGTACACGGGGAGTCCCTTGCCGGCCTCGACGGCCGCGATGCCGAGGAGCGCGACCTCCGTGGCGGTGTCGAATCCGAGCCCGAAGAGCAAACCGATCGGATACATCTTCCAGCTGCGGTCCACGATCTTGAGAAGCGGACGGAAGAACCGGCCGATCAATCCGCGCCGGTCGAGCAGCGCACCGAGCGCGTGGTCTTCGATCCTCTCTCCGCGGCGCGCCCGGCCGAACGCGGCGAAGATGTCGAACAGCACGGCGAGGTTGATCGCCGCAACCAGCAATAGGAAAGTTGCCGAGACGGACGTTCCCACGAGGGCTCCGACGCGCTGGAGCGACGGAAGGTGGTCCTTGACCACTGTCGCCGAAACGGCGATGGCGAGTGAGAGCATCACGACGACGGTGGAATGGCCGAGCGAAAAGAAGAAACCGACCCCGAGCGGCCGCCGCCCTTCCTGCATGAGCTTGCGAGTGACGTTGTCGATCGCGCAGATATGATCGGCATCCACGGCATGGCGCAATCCGAACGTGAAGGCGAGCAAGGCCGTCCCGAGCAGCACCGGATGCGCCCAAAAGACTAAGAGCGCCAGCGCCCACGCCCCGACGTTGACGGCGATCAGAAGGGCGTACAATCCGAGAACGCGGCTGCGCATCTAGCCTCCCGTTGCCGCGAGAATCCGGCGGGCATCGTCGGCGTAGAACGGGTGGAATCGATCGTCGGCGCCGAGAGCATCCCGCAGCCGGCGGCGTGCTTCGTCCCGGTGGCCGGTGCGCCACGCGATGACGCCGGCGTGATACTGGAGCTCGGGATCCTGCGTCTCATACCGCGTGGCTCGCGCGGCGTAGATCCGCGCGGCCCGCCACCGCCCCATCGCGGCCAGCACCCAGGCCATTGCGTCGTCGGCGTAGATTTCGTTTCCTCGTTTCGCGACGTCGCTTCGAGCGGCGCTCAATGCGTCGCCCAGGTGCTCGCGATGCTCGGCATAGTACATTGCGAGAAGCCGGTCGTTGATGCCCTGCGCGTTGAAAAGCCGCTGCTCGGCGCGTATGAGGGCGTCGGTCTCGCGCGCGCCGTCTTCGTCGCCGAGCGCACGCTGCGCATCCGCCTCGTACCCGAGGGCCTGCGGCAGCGGGTACAGTTCGGCGCTACGCTTTGCCGAGGCGAGCGCACGAACCCAGTCGCGCCGCGCGCGATAGAGCTTCGCCTGAAACAGCAATGCCATAGCGTTATCGGGAAAAACGCGCAGCGCCTCATCGAACTCCGCGCCGGCCGCGCCCTCGTCGCCCGCCTCGAACGCGAGCTGCGCGTCGCGGATGTGGTACCACGAGCGCGTATACGCCGGCACGGTCATCATTCGATCGACGAGTGCCGTCGCCTCGGCCATTTGCACCCGCGCGCCCGCCAGGTTGCCGGTCAGCTCGTCGTACCGGGCTCGGACGGACATCCAGGTTGGATTCGGATCGGTCTGCCCCGGGCGAGCGAGAATGCGCGCGGCCTGATCGTAGCGCCCGAGTTCCATCAGAATCGATGCCGTTTGTGCGCGGGCATTGTCGTCGAACGGCGCCGCCTGCACCGCGGCGCGTTCGGCCGCGAGCGCCGCCACGAAGCGATGAACGGTGATGTCGCTCGCCGCCAGGACGCTGAGGGCTTGCGGATTGCCCCACGGCTGCGATCGCAGAGACCGGTTCGCCATGGCGGCGGCACGAGCGACGTCGTTGAGGTCGCCGGTTTCGCGAAATCGTTGCAGGTATTCGGCGCCCAGCATCCGCTGCGTCACCTGATCGTCCGGATCGCGCCGCGCTTGGGTTTCGTAAAATGCGACGGTCGCATTACGCCGGAGGTAATCCGCAACGATCGGAGCCGGCGGCGCACCGCTCGCACGAGGCCGATCCGCGACGAACCAAGCTCCTCCGACGGCGATTGCCGCCACGACGGCGACAATCGCCCCAGACGTCCTCACGTTAGAGAGGAGCCTGGATGTACGGGAACGTCGCCGTGTTGGACTTGTCGTACGCGACGTTGTCCGTGGTGAGGCACGGCGCTTCTTTGTGGTCGTCGGGAATGAGACCGAGCGCCGAGAGCGTGTTTCCGAAGATCGCGCCAAGCGAGATGTCGATGACGTCGTCGTCGAGCGCGCGGCCACCGAACTTGCTGCCGGTCGCGCCGCCGGTTTCGTACCCAAGGTATGCGGCCGTTTTCACATCCTGCGAAAGGTCCGCCTTCATGACGTTGGGATAGAGCACTGCCTGCAGCGTGTCCGCCCATGTCTTACTGCGGAACATCAGCGAGAACGACTTGATCTGATTCTTGAGGACCGGGTCGGCGTAGGGCTCCGAGCGGTTCGTCTTGTTGTGATCTTCGAACATCTCGAAGGCTTCCTTGACCGCGGGACGCGACAAGAGTTCGATCTGCTTGTATGCGACTCGCGTCCCGGAAGGCGTTCCAACCGGAGGACCTGCCGGAGTCAACCCTGAGGAGTTCGAGCTGCAGCCCCCAACGATCGCGCCGGCGATCGCGAGCGCGATGAGCCCGAGCGTATAACGTGATTTCATGATCAACTCTCCTATTCCGACTGTCCGTCGGGCGTGCCGGTCGTGGCCCACAGGGCGATGACTCCCGGCGATCCGCTCGCAGGCGCGAGCATCTTCTTTGGCATCTCTATGACGATCGACAGCACGTCGTACGGCGCGAGAAAGTCATGCGGCTTCTTGATGACACAACCGTTGGAACCGGCCGTTCCGTAATCTTGGCCATTGAGAATGATTTTCTGGTTGGCCGACGCAAAGCGGAACGACGTCGCCGTCGCCGGAGGCGTGTTCGGGTGATTCATGTAGTTGCGATCCGGTATGATTTTAAAGAACTGAGCCAGGTCGAAGTAGAACGGGTCGCGCCGCGGGCCTACGAAGACCTTGATGCCGTTCTTGAGCTTGGCAACCGATCCGAAAGCGAACGAGCCGGTCTGAGCTACGAGCGTATTGTTCGTTCCGACCTCGTTCGGTGCGGCGGGGCCGTAGAGCGTGACGTGCTGCGACGTCCCGGACGAGTCCGCGGTGAACTGGATGACGGTGTCTTCCTTGATCGAGTTCGACGCGACCCCGTTCGTTGCGATCTTGAATTGATAGAGCACGTTGGGATCGAGAGCGATGCCGCCGGACATCCCGGTTGGGATGAGCGGGCGGACGTCCATTGCCAGCGCGACGCGCGATGCGTCGTGCGGGTCGGGAAAAGCATAAACGTCCGTGATGTCGGCGAGTGGGTTTTTTACGACCGTTGGCGAGTCTTGATGATCGGAACCTCGCGCCACCTTGAACGAGTAGAGCGAGATTGAGAACGCGAGCAAAAAGACCGCCGCCATCGTTCCAATGGAGCGAAGCAGCCTCATGGGGTCTCCTTTATTACGAGCGTGCGGTGCGCGGACCGCGTTGAGAGAAACGCAGAGAAAAAAGCGAAACCGGCGACGGTGAGAAGCCCCGCAGCGATCGCGGCCGGCTCCGAGACGCGAACGCCTCGGGCGACGAGGCCTTGCGCGAGCATGACCGAGCCGATGGCCGAAATGACGCCGGCCGTAACGAACGGTGCGATCCTCGCGAACCGCGCGAACTCCGAGCGCCGGCCGAGCCATGCGGCGCCGCGAACGACTCCGAAGCCTAGCCCGGTAAGAACGGCCGCCAGGCCGAGGCTGAAGACGACGATGAGCGCGAGGCCGTAGCCGACGCGATGCAGGTGCAGCGCCGCGAGCAGCACGACGATCGCCGCGGGGCACGGCGCGATGCCGCCGCTCATTGCGGCCACCACCGCGCTGCGGAAGTGCAGCGGCGAAGATCCCGGAATCGCGTGCGAGTGCCCGTGGCCCTCGTGGTGATGGTCGTGATGGTCGCGGTGCGCGGCCGCGTGCGTCAGGGCCGCCGACATGCTGCGCGCCCCGATGAACGCCACCGCGATGCCGGAGATCAGCGTGATCCAACCAAAAAGACTTTCCGTCGCGAAGCCGGCGGCGAAGGTCAACACGATACCGAGCAGCACGACGGCGATCGTATGCGCAAACGTCAGCGCCAACGCCAGGATCGCAGCCTGCTTGACGGTCGCTCGCGCTCCAACGAGCGTGAACGCGAGCAGCGCCTTCCCGTGACCCGGCTCGAGCCCGTGCAGCGCCCCAAGCCCGAACGCCGCCAGCACCGTCAGCAACACCCAGACCGGAGTCTGGTCTTCACGCGCGATGAGGTCGGATAGCAGGGAAGCCCTCAGGATCGACGGCGCGCCGGGTGCGGCTGCATCGTCGCCGCTCACGCGCACGTGGTCGATGCGCCCGTCTACGACGTCGAACGTGGCGGCGTCGTTCTGTCGCGGCGAGCCGATCAGCGCGCTCGGATACGAGCGCAGATCGTCCGTCGGATCGGCCAACCCCGGCAGGATGACGTCCTTCCAGCCGATGCGCCGGTCGGAGTAGACGAGATCGCGCAATGAGAGTGCCGCTCTGCGCGGGATCCGGGTGATATAGTCGCCGGTCCAATAAAGAATCGGCAGACCGCCCGCCCCCGCGCGGGTCCGCGCCGAGGCGCGCTGGAGACGCAGCGGAAGCGCGACGCCGTCCGCATCGATCGACAGGCCGCCGGCGACGCGAACGCTCTCGTCGTTGACCCAGTCGTGCAATCGCGCCGGCGTCCATGCGCCGGCCGCGTGCATGATTTGGAAGGCCGGAATCTCAGCGATATCGAGGACGTAGTGTATGCGAAGTTCCGCCCCCCGCGATTCGAGGCGTGCGAGATGATTGATCGTGAAGTTTCCGAGAGGGTGGGCGGCGGCACTGCCCATCCCCAGTATGGGCAGGCACGTCGCCCACAGGATTATAGCCGCCGCCCGTTTCACGCTCGGACACACTCCTTTCGTCGTTGTCGCAGTAAACGGTGGAAACCGGCGCTTGGATTGCGTCGGCCGAAAAATTATTTTGGCGGGGTCGCGCGGAGCCGGGCAAGAATAGCGTGGCTCATGAACGTCTCGACATCGCACGACCAATTTCGTGGATGGCTCGCGGCGACGGCCCTCGTCGCGACGACGCTGGGGGCGGCGAGCCCGGCCGCAACGGCGACCGCATCGATGAATCTCCTCGCGCGGGCCACCGATCCCAACCCGACGCTCAACTCCTACACGGCGTCCGCACAGCTGTCCGCGCTTTTGCACGCCGTCATCCCGATCCACAAGACGTTTCCCGGCATCGTGTACTATCTGCGTCCGAACCGCAAGATCGAATTCCAGGGCGTGCCCGGGTCGCTGAGCCGATTTCGGGACTTGGCCTCGACGACGCCGACCTACGAGCAGGCGATGCAGCAGTACGCGATCACGCCGATGACCGACAACGGAACCCTGTCGACGTATTCGCTGGTTCCCAAAAAGACCGGCGGGCGCGTGAAAACCGTCGTCGTCATGATCGACGACCGGTCGGCGCTACTGAACAGCGCACGCTGGAACTACACGAACGGCGGCCAGCTAACGTTCAGCCAGACCTACGCAAACGTCGGCAACTATCGCCTGCCCGCCAAGGCAACGATCTCGGCGCGATTCCCGGGCTACAGCGTCGACGGGACGCTGACGTTCGGCAACTACCAGCCTAACGCGACGGTCGCGCCTTCGGTGTTTGCCTCGCCGAGCGGTTAGGCCGCCATCGCGTATTTGTCTACAAGAATGTGACGGTGCCGCCCATCGTAGGGTAGAACGGCGCTCGCGTGAGCGATTCCACGCGGGCGAAGATCGTTGCCATGTACGCGCTGCTGCTCGGCGCCAACGCCGTCGTCTGGGTTCTGGCCTTTTTCTTCTTCGCGCCTCCGCATGCGTTGCTCTTGGGCACCGCCCTTCTGGCGTATACCTTCGGCCTGCGCCACGCAGTGGATGCCGATCACATCTCCGCCATCGACAACGTCACGCGCAAGCTGATGCAGGAAGGGAAACAGCCGGTTGCGGTCGGCTTCTACTTCTCGCTCGGCCATTCGACGGTCGTCGTGGCGCTGACGCTCGCGATCGTGTTCGGCGCCGCGGCCGTGCGCGATCACCTTCCGGCGTTGGAGGGGTTCGGAAGCATCGTCGGCACCGGGGTTTCGGCGGCCTTTCTTTTCGTCATCGCCGCGATCAACGCGTTCGTGCTCATCGACATCGTTCGGGCCGTCGGCCGAATGCGAAACGGCGGAACCTTTTGCGAGCAGACGCTGAACGAGTCGCTCGATCGGCGCGGGCTGCTCGGCCGCCTCTTCAAACCGGTGTTGCAGTTCGTCTCGCAAAGCCGCCACATGTACTTAGTGGGCTTCCTGTTCGGGCTCGGCTTCGACACCGCGACCGAAGTTGGACTCCTCGGCATCGCCGCGATCGAGGCGGGGAAGGGACTGCCGATCTGGGCGATCCTGATTTTTCCGGCGTTGTTTACGGCCGGCATGTCGCTGATCGATACCACCGACGGCATTCTGATGCTGGGCGCGTACGGCTGGGCCTTTCTCGACCCTGCTCGGAAGCTGTACTACAACGCGACGATTACCTCCGCGTCGGTGCTCGCCGCGGTGCTCGTCGGCGGCATCCAGCTCTTCAGCATTTCGGGCGGCGGGGCACACGCCGGCTGGCTGGGACTCGCGATCGCCGGCTCGTTCGCCGTGGCCTGGGGCGGATCGACGGCGATGCACGCCGTTCGCCGTTACGGCGCGACCGGGCTCTCCCCCGCCATGGAGGTCGCCGCCGTGTCCACCGGCCGGGCTCCCTCGGCGGTCAACCAGGCCTCGAGATGCTTGACGTACGCGCTTCCGAACGAATCGGTCAGCGCATCGACGTACGATTCGTAGCGGGCGCGGTCGTTTGCCGCGACGAGCGCGCCGAGCGCACGATGCTGGCGCGTCATGTACCCCGGCTGCAGCCGCAGGCCGCCGTGCACCGCCTCTAACAAAATATCGCTCGCCGGCCGGCTAACCTCATCGCGTAGGCGCTGCTCGAACCATTCGTCGAGCTCGCGAGGCAGCCGCAGCGACCTGACCGATCCGAACCTTCCCGAACCCTTAGGCCGGGACATCGCCGTCCTCAACGTGTTCGTGCCGATGATCGTAATCCGAGCCGTCGTGCGCGTGTTCGTGCGCGTGGGCGGTGCCGTCGTAGTGCGTATGGGCGTGTGAATGATCGTGGCTATGCCCGGGGACGGCGTCGTCGTGCACGTGCACCGTGCCGTTGTCGTGCTCGTGCGGCAGCTTCTTTTCCACGGTTTCGTACCTCCGTAAGGCCCATCATTGTACCGCATTTTCGTCCGAGCCCCGCCTTCTCCGGTGCGGAGGAGCCCGGTGCACGCGGCCTTCTGCCGCGCTTTCCTGCCCGAGCGTCTGCGACGGGCTGGCTTTGCCCGTGCCACGCGGAAGCCGTGCGTGTTACGATTGGGGTGCTGACCGGTTTCCGTAACCGATTTGGAGGGCTGGCCCATGGCACGCTGGACAACGATTGCACGGTTTACAGCCATGCTTGGAGCGACGGTCGTCGCTTGCGCCTGCGCGGGCTCGATGCCGTCCGGCACCGCTTCGAAAGCCGGCACGCCGGAACTGCCGTTGGGGCCGCCCGCGCGTACGCGGCAAGTGTGCCCGCACCTCGGCAACACGCGCGTTGCCTTCTGCGAATCGATCGTTCGAACCGACGTCCCGTCGGGATCGCCATCGGGGTATGCGCCGAGCGACTTGCAGTCGGCGTACGCTCTGCCGTCGACCACGAACGGCGCCGGACAGACGGTGACGATCGTCGACGCGTACGACGACCCGGACGCGGAAGCCGACCTCTTCGTATATCGAAATCAGTTCGGGCTTCCCGTCTGCTCCGAGCTCAACGGCTGCTTCAAGAAACTCAACCAACGCGGCAAGAAGCACCCTTATCCGCGCGCGGATTCGGATTGGTCGATTGAAATCTCGCTCGACCTCGACATGGTCTCGGCGACCTGCCCGAACTGCAACATCACCCTCCTCGAAGCGGATACGAATAGCTGGAACAATCTCGGAAAATCCGTCGACGAAGCGGTCGCGCTGGGCGCGCATATCGTCAGCAACAGCTGGGGCGCCATCGGTCACGGAGCGAAGCCGGTCGACTACGACCATCCCGGCGTGATCATCCTGGCGAGCGGCGGTGACAGCGGCTATTACGGACACCGCGACCAGGAGCCCGCCGATCTGCCGACCGTCGTCTCGGTGGGCGGAACGCATCTGACTCGCGGCGGCGGAGCGCGCGGCTGGAGCGAGACCGTTTGGGGCGGCAGCGGCAGCGGCTGTTCGAAACTGCCGAAGCCGCCGTGGCAGACGGACTCGGGCTGCAAGCATCGCACCGCCAACGACGTCGCGGCAGTGGCCGATCCGAACACGGGCGTCGCAATCTACGACAGCTACGAGCAATCGGGTTGGATACAGATCGGCGGGACGAGCGTGGGAACGCCGATCAACGCTGCCGCGTTCGCGCTGGCGGGAAACGCGTCACAGCTCGACGCCGCGCAGTCATTCTATCAGCCGGGCAACCAGCAATACCTCAACGACGTTACCAGCGGTTCCAACGGTAGCTGCTCGCCGGCATACCTCTGCACCGGAGAAACCGGGTACGATGGGCCGACCGGATGGGGCACGCCCAACGGCATCGGCGCTTACTGAGAATAAGGAGAGCATTCGATGTTGGCTAACAAAGCGACACTCTATCTCGTTGCGTCGTGCATCGTGCTGGCCGCGGCCGCATGTTCGAGCGGCGCACCTCCGGGAATGCCGGCGACGTCGACGACGCCGGTCCAGGGGAGCAGCTCGGCCCGGCACGGATGGATCTCGCCCGAGGCGAAAAAAGAGAAGCTGCTCTACGTCACCGACTACACGTCGAGCATCGTCCTCATCTACAAGCAGGGCGCGACGGGCTCCGGCCCGATCGGAGAAATTGTTACGGGAATCGATGGTCCGCAAGGCGACGCGGTCGATAAAGCCGGTACGCTCTACGTCGCCAACGACGCCGGTAACACGGTCACCGAATATCCCGCCGGATCGACGAGCCCGAGCGTGACGCTGTCGACGGGCATCTCGAGGCCGCTCGACGTATCGGTCGACTCCAACGGCATCGTCTACGTCATGGAGGGATCCGCAAGCGAGATTCTCGAGTTCAAGCCGGGCAGCACGTCGCCGGACGCGACCGTTAGCCTCACGCACCCCAGCGACGGAACGAACGCCAAGAACAACGACCTCTACGTGAGCTACAACGCGTCGTCGGCGGGGCACGCGGCACGCTGCAAGCCGCTCGCCACAACCTGCACCGACCTGGGGATCTCGGTGGGGCTCGCGCAGGGTATCGCGATCGACGTGCTTGGAAACCTCGCGCTCGGCGACGTTTACGGCGAGGTCATTAACATCTACAAGCGCGAGCAGACGATGCCGTATCGGACGATCTCCGTGCCGGACGAACAGCCGTCGAAGCTCGCGCTCAACGCGAAGGACTCCACGTTCTACATGGCCGATCCGGCCAATTTCGCGGTCGATCTTTACAACTATGCGACTGGATCCCAAGAGAGCACGTTCACGTTCGGCTCGGCCGACGAGTTGGAGGGCGTGGCGCTTTCCCCGGGGCAGAAACCCGGCAAATAGGCTACTGCTCGACCAGCTTCATCATCTCCGGCGCGTAGCGGTCTCCCGTCGTATGCTCGTGAAGCCCCTCGAGCTCCGCCAGTTGTTCGTCCGTCAGCCGTAGGGTGAGCGCCCCGAGGTTCTCTTCGAGGTAGCGCACCCGCTTGGTGCCGGGAATCGGCACGACGTCGCTGCCGCGCGAAAGTACCCACGCGAGCGCCACCTGCGCGGGCGTCGCGCCGCACCTACGCGCGACGCCACGCACCGCCTCGACGATGTGCTGGTTGGCTCGCGCGCTCTCTTTCGAAAAGCGTGGGTTGGTGCGGCGAAAATCGTCCTCCTCCAGCTCTTCGACGTTGACCGCGCCCGTGAGAAAGCCGCGCCCGAGCGGGCTATACGGAACGAAACCGATGCCGAGCTCGCGCACGGCGGGAAGAACTTTTTTCTCGACGCGGCGCTCCCAAAGCGAGTATTCGCTCTGCAGCGCGCTGATCGGGTGCACCGCGTTCGCGCGCCGCAGCGTCTCCGGCGAAACCTCGGAGAGCCCGAGGTAACGCACCTTCCCTTCGTCGACGAGCTCCTTCATCGCGCCGATCGTCTCCTCGATCGGAACCGACGGGTCGCGCCTGTGCTGGTAATAGAGATCGATCCGATCGATGCCGAGCCGCGCCAGCGACTCGTCCGCCACCCGCTTCACGTTCTCTGGCGTGCCGTTGACGCCACGAACTCCGTTGCCATAACGAAAGCCGAACTTCGTTGCCACTACGACGCCGTCTCGCCGGCCGCGTAAGGCGCGCCCGACGAGCCGCTCGTTCGTGTGCGGTCCGTAAACTTCGGCGGTGTCGAGGAAGTTGACGCCGAGATCGAGCGCCCGGTGAATCGTCGCGATCGCTTCGGCTTCGTCCGCCGTGCCGTATGCGTACGTCATGCCCATGCAGCCGAGCCCCATCGCCGAGACCGAGAGCCCCTGTGTTCCAAGTGCGCGCTGTTCCATGAGCGACGCATTCGCCGGCCGAAGGCCGTCTCGCTCCTCGCGGTCCTAGGCTCGCGAGCACGCACGCACGGCGCGCGGCCTTACCGCTGGATCCAACAGCCGCTTCGTCCAGCAGTCCCCCAACAGCGAACAGTAAGAGAGGGTGTCACCGACGAGAGCGACCATCGCGCGATCGTGGCGATCGTCAATGCGCGACACCCGGGGGCGGCGACGCTCGTCACGATTCCCGGGATGGATCACTACTTGGTCGCCGCTGCGTCGCCGAAAGAAAGTCTCGATCGCCTGGGTAGCGGCGCGGCCGGCGCGTACGATCCGGCCTTCAGCGCAGCCGTCGTCGCCTGGCTTTGCTCGCACGCGCCCTGCGTGAGCGCCGCCTCGCCCTAGCGAGCCCCCGAACCCGGCGCGACGAAGGCGTCGGGAACGCGGAAGTACCGGCTGCGCCACGCGATGATTCGATGGTTCCGATAGTCGTAGACGATGTTGAAGCGTTTCAGGACGCCTTCGCCGATGCTGCCGCCATGATCGGGATCCGTAAAAACGCCGCCGGTTTGCCGAGACGCGCGCGCGATCACGCCGCTGAGGTGGGTTCCCAGGACGTCCAGCGACGGCAGCGTCAGGACGTCGCCGTAGACCGGGCCGCCGAGGCCGTAGCCCGTGACGATGTTCGAACGTGAGGGATCGCGGCCGTAGTATCCGTGCATTTTGGCAAACGGCCCAAACAACGTGAGCGAGGACCGGTCGCCGGTATCAACGATTACCGTCGTGTCGATGCCGTCGATGCGAGCCGGAATTACGGGAGTCGACCCGCTGAACCGCGTGGTCGTCGCGCCGGAAGGCACGCTCGGCAGTGATGAAGAGAAGGTAATCGTGCGCGCGTCGGCGTCAATGAAGGTCTCGAATTGCTCGAGTACCGCATACCCCACGATACCGTCCAGCCGCGCGAAGCCGAGCTTTCTCTGAATCTCCGTCAGGTCGATGACGCCGGAGTCTAGGTTTCGCAGACGCAGGGAGCCGATCGACAGAACCGGGATCGTCGTCGCGCCGTTGTGCGCCCGATTGTTGCCGGCACCGGAAGTCGTGCCCGCGTCGCGTACCGCGAGGCCGAGCATCTTGGCAGCTTCGGGCGTGATGGCGACGTCGGGCGCTCCGGTATCGACGATCATCACGAACGGCCCCCGCCCGTTGATCGCGCACTCGATCGTCATGCGATTGTCGACGAATGTGAACGGGACGATCGTCGCAGCGCCCGGCGCGCCGGCGGCCGGGAACGGCGGAGCCAGGGTCGCTACCGCGACGAGCGCGCAGGCGGCGAGCAGACGAGCCGGCATGCAAGCGATCGTAGCACGGCGTCCCCTCAAACCCCATCAAAATCCCGGGATTTGAAATTTTTACCGAGGCGTGTCGAAATTGGAGGCCTCCGTTCGACGTCCTAGCAGAGTAACAAAATCCAACGGAGGAGATTTTCAATGAGATTCGCGGTTCTGGTGAAGGCGAGCAAGGAGAGCGAGGCGGGGATTCTTCCGTCCAGCGAACTGCTCGGCGAGATGGGCAAGTTCAACGAACAGCTTGCGAAGGACGGCGTGCTGCTCGCCGGCGAGGGCCTCCACGCAACCTCCAAAGGCGCGCGCCTGCGATTCGACGGAGGACGAACGACGGTGACCGATGGCCCGTTTACCGAAACGAAGGAGCTGGTTGCCGGCTTTTGGATCGTACAGGGGAAGTCGAAGCAAGAGGTCCTGGAGCGGTTCATGCACGCACCTTTCGACGGCGGACAAGTGATCGAAATCAGGCAGGTCTTCGAGGCAGAAGATTTCGGCGAGAATATGACGCCCGAGATCCGCGAGCGTGCCGAACGCACGTGGGAGCAGGTGCCGTGAAATTCATATCGATCGCTACCATCGATCCGATCGGGCATCCGCATGCGAGTCTAGAGACGATGGAGCGAATGGCGAAGCTCATCGCGGAGATGCGCGCGGAGGGAGCGCTAATCGACACCGGCGGTCTCGACGCGCTCGGAGCGGATGCCACGTGCTATCTTCACGAGGTTTCGCCGACGCCCTAGTGAGCGACGGAGACGTCCACGAAACCATCGCGGCGATTTGGCGCATCGAGTCGCCAAAGCTGATCGCGCGGCTTACGCGGATGATGCGCGACGTCGGCCGCGCGGAGGACGTGGCGCAGGATGCCTTCGTATCCGCCCTTGCGCAGTGGCCGGACGAGGGCATCCCGCGCAACCCCGGCGCGTGGCTTATGACGGCCGCCAAGCGCCGGGCGATCGACGCGATGCGGCGCGACGAAACGGTCGCGCGCACGCACCGGCAGCTTGCAGGCGAGATCGCGCCCACGCAATCAGGTAGCGACGCCGCACAGGCCTACGAAGAGATCGACGACGACATGCTGCGACTCATGTTCGTCGCCTGCCATCCGGTCGTGTCGAAGGAGGCACACGTCGCGCTAACGCTCAAACTCGTTGGCGGCCTGACAACCGCTGAGATCGCGCGAGCGTTTCTCGTTTCGGAGCCGACGATCGCCCAGCGCATCGTGCGAGCGAAGCGCACGCTCTCCGCGGCGCTCGTTCCGTTCGAGGTGCCGGCCGCGGGTTCGGAGCGGCTCGCGCGCCTCGCGTCGATCTTGGAGACGATCTATCTGATCTTCAACGAAGGCTATGCGGCAACCGCCGGGGACGACGTGCTGCGACCGGAGCTCGTCGAAGACGCGCTCCGTCTCGGACGTATGCTGGCGGCGCTGATGCCGAGCGAGAGCGAGGTTCACGGTCTCGTGGCGCTGATGGAGATTCAAGCGTCCCGGATGCGAGCGCGGGTTGGCGGCTCGGGCGAAGCGATTCTGCTGCCCGATCAAGATCGCGGCAAATGGAATCGACTGCTCGTTGCACGCGGGCTCGAGGCGCTGGCCAAGGCGGAAGCGCTCGAAGGCTCGCTGGGACCATATGCGCTTCAAGCCGCGATCGCCGCCTGCCACGCGCGCGCAGCGACCGCGGAGCAGACGGATTGGGCGCGGATCGCGGCGCTCTACGACGAGCTGGCGCACCTTGCGCCGACGCCGGTGATCGACCTGAATCGAGCGGTCGCGGCCGGCATGGCGTTCGGGCCGAGCGCGGGGCTCGAGATCGTCGATCGCATTCGCGACGAGCCGGCTTTACGCGCCTATCATTTGCTGCCCAGCGTCCGGGCCGACTTGCTCTTTAAACTCGGGCGGCTCGCCGAAGCGCGCGAGGAGTTCGAACGAGCGGCGTCGCTTGCGCGCAACACCCGCGACCGAACGCTGCTACTCAGCCGCGCGGTCCGGTGCTAGCGCTTCCCGTCGAACTCGAACGCGAGCTCGCCTCGTTCCAAGTCGAGCAGCTGCGCCTTCGTCTTGAGGCCGCCGCCGAAGCCGACGAGAGAGCCCGACGCACCGATGACGCGGTGACACGGCGCGACGATTGGGATCGGATTGCGT
The DNA here is from genome assembly GCA_963745145.1 of Vulcanimicrobiota bacterium. Taxonomy (GTDB): domain Bacteria; phylum Vulcanimicrobiota; class Vulcanimicrobiia; order Vulcanimicrobiales; family Vulcanimicrobiaceae; genus Cybelea. The sequence goes on from CAVUWE010000002.1 coordinate 171,069, forward strand.
CCGTTCGCCGCGCCGACGGCGCGCATCGCGTTCTCGTTGCCGAGCCGTTTGGCGATCTGGCCGTAGGTGCGTGTTTCGCCGAACGGGATCTTCAAGAGTTCCGCCCAGACGCTCTTCTGGAAGTCCGTGCCGACGAAGTCGAGTTTCAGATCGAACGTCTTGCGCTTCCCGGCGAAGTATTCGGTCAGCTGACGCTCGGCCTCGACGAGCACCGGATGACCGGGGTATTCCGTCGTCGCGCGCACCGGGATCCCGCTCGCCTTCTGCGTCTTCCATAAGATCGCCGCGAGTCCGCGATCGCTGCCGACGAGCTTTAGCTCGCCGATCGGCGACGGCATCACCTTGTAGACGTAGTTCACGCGGTGAACGATGCGATTTCGTTTGCGTCACGCAGGCACGTCCACCACGACGCGCCGTCGAACGTCAAGGAGCGCGCCTCGTCGGGCAACGGACGGATCCCCTCGAATTGCGGCTCGCTCTTCGAAACGTCGAGCGTCCCGAAGCTCAAGTGCTCGAGTTCGGCGTCGCCCGAGATCATGTAGAAACGGCCGCCCGGTCCGAAACCGAGGCCCGCGCAGCGCGTGGGCAGCGCGATCTCGCGCTCGACCGTCGAGTCCGGCTTGAGGGCGAGCACGCGCTTGAGGGTCATCTGGCCGAGGTAGATCGTCGAACCGTCGGCCGCCAGGTAGGAGCCCGTGAGATCCGGGCACGGCGTCTTGCTGTCGAGAGCGAACCCGCGATCGGGCGAGAGACGATACAGGTAGCGATCGTCGTCCTCCCCGTGCGCCACGACGACGCGGAGCTCATCGCCGTATGCCGTTATGCCGTACGGTTTTCCGGGTGACTCGAATTCATGCCGGACGCTCCACGAGTGCGGATCGATGGCGTAGACGCGATCGGTATCCCACGATCCCATCCACAGGAGTCCCCCGGCAAACGCCAGCGGGTGGGGCCGAGTTGCCGGCGAGGGCCGGCGATTGAGTTCTTGAGTGGTCTGCATATCCGAAGAAAGGCACCCACCGCGCCAAAGGGTTGCGCCCGAAACAACCTTTCGCCCTAAGCCGTAGGGTAAGTAAGGAGCACGACATGAACGATCGGGCCGCCGGAGTATCGCCACAGGTCTACGCACGAGCCGGCGGGCTGTTGTACCTCGTGGTTTTCATCATGGCGGCCGTCTCCATGGGGCTGCAATCCAAGCTGATCGTGCCGGGCGATGCCGCGGCGACGGCCGCTCACATCATGGCTTCGCAGTCACAGTGGCGCCTATCCGTGGGCGCGGAACTGATAATGTTCGGCTGCGATATTCCGCTGGCGGTGATCCTCTTCGTGCTGCTGCGGCCGGTCAACGAGAACCTCGCCCTCTTGTCGGCGCTTTTGCGATTTGCCGAAGCCGTGATCGGCAGCGCCATCGTGCTTTTGCACTACGCGCCGGTGATGCTGCTGGCCGGGGCGGCGTATCTCAATGCCATCGAACCGCACCAGCTCCAGGCGTCGGCGCTGCTGTCGATCAAACTTTACGACTACGGTTTCGGAATTGCGCTCATCCCCTTCGGCCTGCACTGCATCGTTCTGGGATACCTGATCTTCCGGTCGACCTACTTGCCAAAAACCCTTGGCGTGCTCATGGCGCTGGCCGGCGCATGCTACGTCATCAATAGCTTTGCGTTGTTCGTGGCGCCCGGTATCGCCGATGCAACGTACGTCGCGATGCTGATTGCCGGGTTTCCGGCGGAGCTGGGCCTCTGCCTGTGGCTCATCGTGATGGGCGTGAACGTCCCGAAGTGGAACGCCGCCGTGCTAGCGTATTCGTAGGTTATGGATCAAGAACGCCCCGCTCGCGCCGGGACTCCTCCTGGCGCCGCACTCGGGCGAACTGCCGCCGCTTGCGCCCGACGCCGAGTCGGCCGTTCGGCAGCGCATGCGCTCGATCCCGATCTTCCAGACCCTCGGCTTCTCCGGCGTGCGGATCGGATCCGGCTGGCTCGAATGCACCGTGGCGCGCAATCTCGAGTTCGACGGGATCTTCGATTCGTTTCACGGCGGACTCCTGATGACCGCCGCCGACTCCGCCGCCGCGATCGCGTGCCTCGCCGTGTGGGGAGCGGAAAGCCGGATCACGACGACCGATATGAGCATCCGGTTCTTGGCGCCCGCGCGCAGCGACGTCAGGCTCTTCGTTCAAGCCTTAAAGCAAGGAAGAACGATCATTCCCGTGATCGCCAACTTCTGGCGCGACGACGGCGCACTCGCGGCCGTTGCCCAAGTTACGTACATGCGATTGAAGTGAATCTCTGCGCGTCGGCAAACGTCCGGAGCCGGGTTTAGCGCTTTTCGGGCGAACGCGCGTGCGGTGGGGAGGCTCTACGCGTGGACGTTTGCTTTGGCGACTGCGATTGTTTTCGCGGTACTGACGGCCGGCCCCAGTTCCGCCGGCCCCGCCTCCCCTCCCACGCCGAGCCCGCAGCCATCGGACCCGTGCGGAGGGCCGGGGCGTTTGCTCGCGACTGCCAACCGGCCAACGGTCGGATTTAGCGCGTGCGCGGTCGAGAAGGATACGGCCGTGTTCGAACTGGGCTACCAGAATCAGGTGAACGGCACCGCGAGCGAGGGATCGATCCAGAGCCAAGTGCCGCAGAACTTCCTCCGCGTGGGCGTAGCCTCGCGTTTCGAGCTCGACGTGATCGGCCCGAACTACGTGGCATTGAGAACGTACGGGCCGGAGACGCCCGACGTCGTCAGCCACGGCGTCACCGACTCGGGTCTGGGCTTCAAGTACGAACTGCCGCCGAAGGGTAGGTGGACCGTCGGCTTCGACGGGCTCTACACCGGCCCGAACGGCTCTCCGTTTTTGACCGCAGGCAGCGCGACGCTGACGGGAAACCTCGACGCTTCGTTTTCGATGAGCCCCGCCACCAGCATCGGCACGACCATCGCCGTTTCCTCGACAGGGCAATACTCCCGCAACGTTCGCGCGCAATACGGCGTCACGACGCCGTCAGTCGTTCTGACGGCTCAGATCCCGCACTACTATCAGTTCTACGCGGAGTACGTCTTCGTATCGAAGATCGCCGCGAACGCGGGCGGCCGCGCGTTTACCGACTTCGGAGTGCAAAAGCTCCTTGGCAGCCGAACCGAAATCGACGTCGAGTACGGCCACGCGTTCAGCGGCGACCCCGCGCTCCGCTTCGACTACGTCGGCTCCGGCCTGGTCGTGCAATTCTGGTGAAGCGTCGCGCAGTTTCGGGCGGTGGGGGCAAGATTCGCCTTCTTCCCCAACAGACCGTCGAAGCCTCATACGGGCCGCGAGGCCCCTCCTCCGAAACACGAGCGCTAGCCCGGCAGTAGAGGGGGCATGAACTTCTGCCGCTTTGCCGCGGGCGGGCTTGCCGCCGCGATGCTCTTTACGACCTGCCCTTCTCTCGCAGCCGAAGCCGATCCGCGCGTCGCACAGCTCATTTCCGCGTCGGGAGGGAGCCTCGGCATGTCACACGTCGCCCACTTCAAGACGATGCGCCTCGACGGGAACGTCTCTGCCGCCGGACTGCACGGAACCACCACGCAATACATCGGCCTGCGTGACGGGCGTTATGCCGCCACGACGAATCTGGCGCCGCTCGTCCAGCTGGACGGCTACGACGGACGAGTCGTATGGAGTGGCGACGGCTCGCATCTCGTCTGGAACGACGGCGGCGACAGCGATCGGTCCTCGGAGATCAACCAAGTCTACCTCCAGAGCTACGGGCTCTGGAAGCCGAACGCCGCCGGAGCCGCCGTCGAGTGGCTCGGCCCGAAGACCGACGGCGGTCGCGGGTACGACGCGTTGAAGATCACGCCGATCGACTCGAAGGTTCCCTTCGAGCTCTGGTTCGACCGGACGACGCATCTGCCGGCGCGGGCTCTGTTCGTCAACGGCTTTACGACCTCGACGCTGACATTTTCCGATTATCGTCGCGTCCGCGGGCTCAACGTCCCCTACGCGATCCACGTCGATTCAAGCGACGGCAACAACTCCGATCTTACCGTCGTGCACGTTACGTTCGACTCGCCCGGCGCGCAAGCAGCGTTGGCGCGACCGCAAACCCGGCCGACCGATTTTTCGATGCAAGGCGGAAAGACGTCGACGACCGTGCCCATCACGCTCGGCGAGAATCACGTTTACTTAGACGTCATGCTGAACGGCAAGGGGCCATACCATTTCATCTTCGATACGGGCGGCTCGAACGTGGTCGACCCGGCCGTCGCCAAGGAGATCGGGGCATTCGGCAGCGGATTGGCGCAAGGTAGCGGCGTTGGCTCGCAGACCGAAGGGCTCAGCTTTGCGCGTATTTCAACGCTTCAGGTCGGCGAGGCAACGCTCAGCGATCAGCTCTTCGCGGTCGCGCCGACCCGCCAAGGCTTCGGCGTTTCGGCCGGCCGGCCGGTCGACGGATTGATCGGCTGGGAAGTCCTGGCGCGTTTCATTACGACGTTCGACTATGCTAATCTGCAGGTCGTGCTGGCCATGCCCGGCACCGCGCAAGCGCCGGCGAACGGCCACGTGATACCGTTCGTATTCTATGGAACTCAGCCGCAAATCGCGTGCACGATCGAAGGCATTCCAGCCGAATGTACGATCGATACCGGCGCGCGCGACACGATCACGTTCATGACGCCGTTTATCGCCGCGCATCCGCAGATCGTCCCCGCGACGACGACGGCGCAAGGCGTGGACGGCTTCGGCTTTGGAGGCCCTGCGCTGGGCAAGCTCGGGCGCGTCACAGCGGTCGGCATCGACGATTTGCAGCTTACGAATCTCGTCGGAGATTACGCGACGCAAACCGCAGGCGCCCTCGCGGCGCCGTTCGTCGGGGCAAACATCGGCGGCAACCTGTTGCGACGCTTCACCGTCACGTTCGACTACGGGAACGGCACGATGACCCTGGTCCCGAACGCCGCCTTCACCGAGCCCGACGCTTACGAGCGCTCCGGGCTCTTCCTCATCAAGCGCGGAAGCAGCATCGTCGTCGTGGATTCGCGTCCCGGTACGCCGGCTGCGAACGCGGGCATCGTGAAGGGCGACGTAATCGATTCGATCGACGGATCGCCGGCGGGCACGATGCTGCTCTCGAAGGTGCGCAGCCTCCTCGCGCAGCCCTCCGGAACGGTCGTAACGCTCCAGCTGACGGGCAAAGACGGTGCGCAGCGTTCCGTTAAGCTCACGCTGCGGGATTACGTGTAGGGAGGCCGCGGCGCCCTCCCGGCGTATTTGTCTACGCCGCTTTTCGAAACTCTCGGAGCTTATCCAAAAGTAAGGCAATGGCGGATATGAATGCTCCGAGAGCACCAAGCGCGGTGATCACTTTTAACGTTTGAGCGCCCGGAGAGGCGACAACGTTAAACTGAGCGACCTTGCGAAATGCAATTGGATCCGAATCATTGGGAACGGCCACTGGTCTGAATGCCAGCGTGACCTGGACGTTCTTCGCTCCCTCCTTATCGCACGTTATCGTCCACTCCCAAACAAACGCCTCGGGAAAGCTCGACTTTGTGGATTTCGACAGTCCGGGCGGAGTCTGAACGCCACAATCTGCGGCTTGAAGAGTGGGTTCCAGAAAGCCGTCGTGCTCGTTTCCCAGCCCGGCAGTGCCGTTCGGGAGCGTGAGCTGCGTAAATCGAAGGACGGCCGTGATCGAGCTGTCGAGCGCAACCTGCGACCGATCTACGTCAAGGAACGCTCGCACGGGCCGACCCTCCAGCAGGAAATCCGAGCCGCTGTCGGCCCTGTCGGAGGCGGTCGTTTGCGCCGGCTGCTGATGGAGCGCTACGAACTGGTACGCCACCGCTGAGGCGAGGATTCCGAGGGAGATTACGAGAGCGAGAGTCAGGACGCGTCGTGTCATTGCTAATTCACCTCTCAACCTTGTGCCTTCAATCCCACCCGAGGCGAGTACCACGTGCCGAATATTTGCTTGTACTTCCACGCCGTGCCAGCCTCTCCGTGTTGCCGGCGTTTACGGGCGGCCACTGGCATGTCGCGCGGCCCATAAGTTGAGGTCGCGCATACCGCACGCCTCTCCCGGGGGCGGCCGAATACTCCTCGTGGAACGCCGTCTCGATGGAAGCAATCGCCGCAATCTTGGCTCAGAGTGTCTTCGCTGCCGTTGTGCTCGCGAGCGCACAGGCCGCGCAGACTGCAACCGGTATTCCGCTCGATGCGCCCTGGAAGGTAACGATCTACGACCTCGCTCGCTCGCAGTTTCATCATCCGGCATGGGGATGGCAGCATTCCGAGCGCAACTACCGCGTCGCGCTGGAGCTGGCGCAAGGCGACGGGTTACGCGTCGATAGCGACGTTCTATTCGCCGCTGCATTCCTCCACGACATGGCCGCGTTCATGCCGTGCAAGGATGCCAAACTCGAGCACGGGGAATGCGCCGCGCGGCAAAGCGGCGCGATCTTAAGTTCGGCCGGGTTCCCCGTGGACAAGCTTCCGGCGGTGGAGGCCGCCGAGCGCGGCCACATGTACTATAGCAATCCGGGCTCGCAGCCGGAAGCGATCGTCCTCCACGATGCCGACTCACTCGACTTTTTGGGCGACATAGGCGCCGCGCGGATGATCTCGCTCACCGGCCAAAGTGCCGAGAGCTTCGCCGGTGCGGTCAAGACGCTGCGCACGTTCGCGCACGACATTCCCCCGCGGCTCATAACGAAGACGGCACAAAGAATCGGCGCGGAGCGCGCGGCCGAACTCGACCGCTTTCTCGATGCGCTCGAGGCAGAAACGTTCGACGGGAAGGCGATGTAAACCCTAAGCCTTCCGCTTTTCGGCGAGCGCCTTTACGACCTTCAACGGGATCGCGCCGCCCGGAATGACCAGGTTCAGAGTCTCCGCTCCGATGTCAAACAGGGTTTCGGGCTTCAGCAGCTTCGCGACCACCGCCATCGCAGCGTGCGGTTGCGTCTGGAGTTCGCCCGTGATGGCATCGACGGCCACGTCAGCCGATTTGTTCTTCGCCGCCCACACACACTTGAAGTTATACGTGGGCCGCAAGTGAAGGTCGATGCATTCGACGCTCACGTTTTCTTCCTTGATATCGTCGGCGTCCGCCGGGCGCAAGTCCTCTCCCAGGAGCGTTCGAATGACCGCCGAGGCGCGGACCGTCGGCGCAACGATCTTCGCGCCCTCGGGCGCGAACTCGTCCAGATTGACGGCAATCTTGTGCGCTTTGAGGTATGGGTGAGCGTTTATCGGCTGACTGTTCATCGCGTCGAGCCAAAGTTCTCTTTGCTCGTCGCGCACGCAATGCTCTACGACCGGCAGGTCGATCGCACCAGCCGAGACGGCATATTCATTCCCACCCAACGTTACGGCGGCGACATGCGGAGCCTTGATCGGTACTTTATACGATTCGCTGCGATCGTAGAGGAAGCGCAGATGGGCCTTCGCATGCCACAGCGGAAGATACCAGAGACCTTCATCGGAGATCGCGATATCCTCTTCTTTAGGCCGGGAAAAGAGCCGCGACAAGGTTCCAAAGGCAGACACTTTGTGCCCACTCGCACGACCGCGCGCCTCCTCCGCTGTAATTACCGGCTCAAAATAGAAGACGCCCTTCTCGGCGATCACGATTTCCATGCTTAGGTTTTCTTCTTCCCGAATGCCGGCTGATCCCCGGCCGTCGGGTCCCGCGCGATCCTTTAGGTGGTCCTGCCGTATTCGTCATGCCAGTTCCACCACGCGTACGGTGCGGTTTGGGGGTAGCCTTCCGGCGAGTCCTCCCACGCCTCCTGGCGCCCGAGCGCGGTCATGTCGAGGTAGCTCCAGGTGCTTCCCATTGCTTCGTCGCCGCGGTTGTTGATGAAGTAGGTGCGGTAAACGCTGTCACCTTCGCGGATGAACGCGTTCGTGCCGTGCCATTCGTCCACGCCGAAATCGGCGTCGAAGCCGTCGGTGATCGTGTACCACGGCATCTTCCAGTCCATCCGCGCCTTCACGCGCTCGATGTCCGGCTGGGGGGCGCGCGAAGCGAACGCAAGCGTGGTGTCGCGGGCGTTGAGATGGGCTACGTGGGCGACCTGGTCGGCTAGGAAGGAGCAGCCGATACAGGCATGGTCGGGCCAGCCGAAAACGCCCGGTTCGAAGAAGGCGCGGTAGACGATCAACTGACGACGGCCCTGGAAGAGGTCGAGCAGGTTCGCGTTGCCCTTGGGTCCGTCGAACTCGTATCGCTTTTCCACGGCCAGCCACGGCATGCGGCGGCGCTCGGCGGCCAGCGCGTCGCGGGCGCGGGTCAGTTCCTTCTCCTTCACGAGCAGCTGCTGCCGCGCGGCCTCCCACTCGTGCGGTGAAACGTTAGTCATAGTTTCTCTCCTTGCAGGGTTTCTTGACGCATACACCTAGTCGAACGGGGGCCGCAAGATTCGACACCAGGCTTGTCGATTTTAATCCCAGTCAACCGACTAGAGACGAAGGAGCACGCAATGAAGTATGCATGCCTGATCTACGGCGACGGCAACGTCGTCGACCCCCTGTCCGACAACGAACTCCAGGAGCTCACGACTGAAGCGATCGCTTACCACGACGAGTTGCGAGGGAACGGCCAGCTCGTCGCCGTGGAGGCCTTAGAGCCGGCGGAAACGGCGACGACGATTCGATTCAGAGGGGGCAAGCTGTCGCTGACCGACGGCCCATTTGCGGAAACGAAGGAGCAACTCGGGGGCATTTTCGTGATCGAGGCCAGGGACCTCAACGAAGCGATTCGCATCGCGTCAAAACATCCGAGCGCGAGGTACGACAGCGTCGAAATACGCCCCGTGAAGGAGCTGCGATAGCAGTTATCCGGTGAAATTCGACGGCCTCGACCCGCCGTTCCGGGCGGTCGCGCAGGCGTATCGCGACGAGTCGCGCCGCGTGCTGGCGACACTGATCCGCCTGCTCGGAGATTTCAACCTGGCGGAAGATGCGCTGCACGATGCGTTCGTAGCAGCTGCCGAACAGTGGCCCATTGAGGGAGTGCCCCTGAATCCTCGGACGTGGTTGGTGTCTACGGGCCGATTCCAGGCGATCAACGCCTTGCGGCGCCGCGGCCGCTTTGATGCCTCACTGGTCAAGCTCGCGGAACAGGTCCCGCGCACCGAACCCGGCGAGTTCGAAATCGACGAAATCGAAGACGATGATTTGCGCCTCGTATTTACGTGTTGCCACCCCGCACTTTCACTTGATGCTCGGATTGCCCTAACGCTACGAGAAGTGTGCGGATTGACCACCGAAGAGATCGCGAGTGCTTTCGTTTCGAAGGCTTCAACCATTGCTCAACGTATCGTTCGCGCGAAATCGAAGATTCGCGACGCGGAGATTCCGTACGAAGTCCCTACCCGCGCGGAGCTCCCGGAGCGCTTACACGGGGTCCTCCGCGTCGTCTACCTGCTCTTCAATGAAGGTTATGAAGCGTCGTTCGGTCGATCGCTGAGGCGGGTCGATCTCTGCGACGAGGCGATTCGCCTCGGGCGGCTCCTTGCCGGTCTGCTTCCGGATCCCGAGGTGTATGGGATGTTGGCGCTTATGTTGTTTCATCACTCGCGCCGGGACGCGCGCGAATCCCCGTCGGGAGACCTAGTCCTCCTACACGAGCAGGATCGCTCCCGCTGGAAGCGCGCCGAGATCGTGCAAGCAACGGCGTTTTTGAAGCCGGCGCTAGCGTCGCGGCCGCTCGGACCCTACGGTTGCCAGGCTGCTATTGCAGCCCTTCACGCGGAAGCTCGCTCCCACGACGAGACCAACTGGTCTCAGATCGTCCACTTCTACGACGCGCTTCTTAGCCAAGAGCCCTCACCGATCGTGGAGTTAAACAGAGCCGCGGCGATCGCCATGCGGGACGGACCAGCGGCCGGCCTTGCCCTCATGGACGCGATTCTCGAGCGTGGCGACCTCGTCGACTACCGGTTTGCGCACGCCGCTCGCGCCGACATGTACCGGCGCCTCGGGAGGCGCGCCGAAGCGCAGTCTGCCTACGAAGCGGCACTCGCGCTTACGAACCAGGAGGCCGAACGCCGTTTTTTGCTCGGGCGGATTTCTCAACTGCAACAACACTAGCCTCGCAGGAACGCTCTCGTTTTCGAGACGATACTGACACAATGCCGTTCGCGCTGGCATTACTCGCATTCTTCCTTTCGGTGTGGATCGTGATTCCGGGCCCCGTAGTGCCGTTGTTCGTTCTGTCGGTCGCCGGTACCGAACTCTGGCCGGTCTTGACCGTACTCGACGCCATCGCCCTGTTCATCGCACTGCGCTCACATGGCTCCGTGCGCCCCGCTGCGATCGTTATCGCGCTCGTGGCCCTGTCGTGCACGCTGGTCCCGCCAATTGCTTATCTGGTACGAGGGCCCTACGTCCCGTTGTCGGCTTTTCTCATGCAGCCGTCAGCGTCCGCGAACTCGGTCGCCGTTCGGCCGGGCGCCCCGCTCGTGCTCGTGCTTTATGGCGGGGCATGGGAACACGGCTCGCCGCAAAAGGATGCGAGATTCAACGCGATCATCGCTTCTTGGGGCTATCGCGTCATCGCGCTGAACTATCCGCACTCACCTCGCTCGCGCTGGCCCGCGCAACGCGACGCGGTTCTTCGCCAGATCGATTCACTGCCGGCCGGCCGCATCGCCCTGCTCGGGCATTCGTCCGGCGCACAGCTGGCGGTAATCGCCGCAGCCTTGCGGCCGCACCGCATCAATGCTTTGATAACCTTCGAAAGTCCGGTGGATCTTCGACTCGCGTACGAACATCCGCCCCAACCCGACTTGATCGACGTGCGTCACGTCCTAATCGGCCTCTGCGGCGGAACTCCGGAACAGCAACCGACATGCTATCGAAGCGGATCTCCGCGGTACGTCGTCCATGCCGGCATGCCGCCGATCCTCATGATAGCGGCCGGACGGGATCACGTCGTCGACCTTGGTTTCGAACGTCGCCTGCGCGACGAACTGCGCGGCTACGGCGTCGGCGTTACGTACGTCGAGCTGCCCTGGGCCGATCACGCCTTCGAGGACGTCGCCGTCGGTTTTCACGACCGAATCGCCTTATGGTACCTTCACCGATTCCTGGAAAGCACTCTGCAATGAGCGCGCACCGAATGCCCGCGGTGCGCCTCATCGCACTCGTCCTGCTCGTCCTCTTTTTCATAGCGGCCGGAATCAATCACTTCGTGCATCCGAATGTTTACGTGCGAATAGTTCCGCCCTGGCTTCCGGCTCCCGCGTTGCTCGTCCAAATCAGCGGTGTATGTGAGATCGCCGGCGGGATCGGCGTGCTGCTCCCTAGCACTCGACGATTCAGCGGGATAGCGCTTATTGTGCTTCTGGTCGCCGTCTTTCCGGCAAACGTGCAGATGGCGCAGCACCCCGGGTTATATGCGGATATCGCTGCGGCGCCGGCATTTTACATCCGGCTTCCGCTTCAGCTCATTCTCATCGCCTGGGTTTGGTGGATCTGCATAGCGCGGCGCGCGGAATCTGGCGCGCTCGCAAAGGGCTAAGCTCACAGACGTAAAACCCCTCCGTATCGGAGGTGGAGATGGCTCTGCGGTCGGCTCGATTACTCTCGGTTCGATTACTCTCGGTTTTCGTAGGTGTGCTGGCGCTCAGCGCGTGTGGCGACAACGGCACGGGGTCTCCCGTGGGGACAAGTCAGACCCAGTTCAACGCCGGAAACGCCGTCCAAGGTCCCCTTAACGGCGAGGCTTCGTGGATGGCGCGCGACGCCAAAACGCACGACCTCCTCTACGTCTCGAATCACAAGGATGGCAGCGTTTACGCCTACTCCTACCCGCAAAACAAGCTGCAGGGCTGGCTTCTCAATGCGCAAGCCACTGGTTTGTGCTCGGACGGAAACGGCGACGTTTTCATCCCCGAAGGCAACGAAATTCTGGAGTATGCGCACGGCGGTACGCGACCGATAGCGGTATTACGTAACTCGGTCGGTGGGGTCTCGCAATTCTGCGCGATTGACCCCGCGACCGGAAACCTCGCCGTTTCGGGAGGCACATCCCGCAAATACGGCGTCGCGATCTACACCAACGCGCAGGGCAACCCTCGGATCTACAAGGACTTCAACGGTGCTTATTGGTCGTGTACGTACGACAAGGAGGGGAACCTCTTCGTCGAGGCTGCCGCCGGCGGCTTAGACGGCACTGCGAACCTGCTCGAGTTGCCGAAGGGCGGCACGCGAATCAAGGCCATCGCGTGGAGCCGGACACGCGCCCCCCGTCTCGGCTCGATTCAATGGGACGGCAAGTACCTTGCAGTTGAAAGCCCGGCCGCCGGTTCCGGTCAGGCGACGATCTTCCGGTACGGCGTGAGCGGAAGGCAAGCCACGTTTGTGAGCCAGACCGCGCTCAAGGGTGCCGGCAGCCCCCTGCAATTCTGGATTCACGGCGCGCAAATCGTCGTACCAAATCGTGGCTTGAACGACTCCGGCGCACCCGGCGTCATGTTTTACGGCTACCCGGGGGGCGATGGGCCCACGCAGACAATCGAGGACGCTCGCGAACCACAGGCCGCGACCGTCAGCCCGGCTCGCCATCGCAAAGTCGCGGTCATCACGTATCACTACAACAACCTCCGGACGGGTTGGGACGACAAAGAGTCGCTGCTAACTGATGAGAGCGTGACCGGCGGATCGTTTGGCCTGCTGCACACGGTGACGCTCGACGACCAGGTCGATACTCAGCCCCTCATCGTTCCGGACGAAACGACGACCCGCGGTGTGTCCCCAGGCAAGCACGACGTCGTGTATGTCGCAACCGAGAACGACACGGTCTATGCAGTCGACGCGTCCAGCGGGACGGTGCTGTTCCAACAGAGTTTGGGCAGTCCCGTTCCTACGCCGTTGGGTTGCAACAACAACGGACCGAACGTCGGAATCGACGGTACACCGGTCATCGACAAACAGGCCAATACGATGTACGTGATTGCCTATACGTTGCAAGGCAGCACACCGGCCTACTATATCCACGAACTCAGCTTGGCCAATCTGACGGACCTCGTAGTGCCGGTCCTGGTCTCCGCGTCACACACCTTGAGCGATAGTTCCGTCTTCACGTTCAACGCCACATACCAGCGACAGCGGCCGGCGCTGCTCGAAGCGAACGGGATCATCTACGCCGGGTTCGGTAGCTTTTGCGACTTTAGCGCATCACAGTCACGCGGCTGGCTCCTCGGCTGGCAGACCGGATCGCTTGCGCCGCTTGCCGCGAACCGGCTGAACGACATCCAGTCTTCATCTCCGGATAACTTCTTCTTGTCGTCGATCTGGATGTCCGGATACGGTCCCGCAGCGGATAAATCCGGGAACATATACTTTGTCACCGGCAACTCGGACCCGTCCGGTACGACATACAACAGCGTCACAAATATTGCAGAGAGCGTCGCTAAGGTCAGCTCGGACCTAACGCGGCTCCGCAGCGTGTTTACGCCTTCCGACGTCGCGCAGCTCGACCAGAGCGATGCCGACTACGGATCGGGCGGCGTGCTGCTGCTGCCGAAGGCGAAGTCGGAACCGGCCCTCGCCGCCGCGGCCGGCAAAGAAGGCACGATGTTTCTGCTCAATCAGAAGAACTTAGGCGGATACACGCCGAGTGGTCCGAACCACGTTGTCGACGCGGTGAGCATCGGAGGATGCTGGTGCGGCCAATCGTACTTCGACGCCGCCAGCGACTCGGTGCCGCGCATCGTCGCTAGCGGAGGCAATAACGTGACCGTTTGGAAAGTTCCGACCTCGCGTCCGATAAAGTTGGCCGCGGCGGGATCTTCGCAAGGACTACCCGGCGGACAAGATCCCGGCTTCTTCACGACGGTGTCGTCGAATGGAACGGATCCCGGCGCTATCATTTGGGCGATCGCGCGGCCGCAGTACGTGCCCGGGCCTATCAGTCTCTTCGCGTTTGCGGCTGAACCGCAAGGCAGCGGAACGCTCCAAACGCTGTATCAGGGAGCGGCAGGCGCCTGGGCGTCGGGGGGTGGGAACGCTAACATCGTGCCGGTCGTCGCGAATGGCAGCGTGTACGTCGCGAGCTACGAGCAGCTCGACATCTTTGGGCTGGAGAGTCCTAACGAGAAAGGTCAAGCGCCGGAGATCCCGGTGATCAAGGCCCCGCGCATCACGTTCGGCGCTCCGCACGAGGTCACCGGAACGATGGTCGCCGGCGGCGCCGCGCACATCACGTTGCGCACGCGCACCGGAAAGATGGTTCGCGTCGACGACTCCGACGCCGTTCGACACGAGCGGACCTCGGTGTTGGTGATGGGCGAATCTTTCAACGCTCGGGGTACGTACGATACGGCGGGCGTTCTGCATGCCACTGCGATCCTGCGTGTAAAGCCCTCGCAGACTACCTGGTCGCCCGATCGCTAACGGTTCTAGGACGGCGATAGTACCAGTTCAGGACACGCAGGGCGCGCATCGTGTTCCAGCGGCTCGCCCTGCCGACTTCCCTCTCCGATATGAGGTTTGTTAGGCGCCGGGCGGCCGGAATTGTATATGGTGCTCGATGGCACGGTCCGCCTCTTCCGTCGTAATCAGCGGCGTCGTTACGCTTTGCACCATTCCCGATTCCCGAACTGCCAGCGCCACCGTTAGCGCCGTTTCGTTGCTCGGCAGGTCGACAATGATGACGGCGTCGTCGCTGCCGAATGCGAAGTAGAAAGTCTCGAGCGCTCCGCCAAGCGACGATGCGAGCGTCTCGACGGCCTTGCGGCGGTCAGACGCGCTGCTCTTCAAGAGTCCGCCCGCACCCTCGGCGGTGTACTTTGCCTGAACGAGAAACTTTGGCACGGATTGCTCTCCCTCGTTGACGTTTGGACGGTCGTCAGGTTATCGGCGGCGCCGCCAAGTTCCTAGCGTCGACGCCGGCTGAAGCTCCCAAGCCTTCCGGCGCCGGCGCGACGTCTGGAGAAGAGTCGGGCGTTGTTTCGCCAAATGGACTCGGGCGCAAAGGGGGACTACCGCATGAAACGCTTGATCGTTTTCGACTTGGACGGCACGTTAGCGCCGAGTAAATCCGCGCTTGACGACGAGATGGCAGGGCTTCTGAGCAAACTGCTCGGCGTTATTCAGGTCGCGATCATTTCCGGCGGCGACTTTCCGCAGTTCCAAAAGCAGGTCATCGATCGGCTCCCCCCAGGAACCAATCCCAGGAATCTCTCGATACTCCCGACGTCGGGCACGAAGTTCTTCAGATACGACGGCGCGTGGCGCGCACTCTACGCGGAAAATCTTACCGACGACGAAAAACACCGCATCGAGGATGCACTCGAGCGCGCCGTCGAGCAAGCCGGCTTTCAGCCGAAGGAGACGTGGGGTGAGCGCATCGAGGATCGCGGAACCCAGATCACCTACTCGGCGCTCGGACAAGAAGCGCCGCTCGAAGCCAAGGAAAAATGGGATCCGAACTTTGCGAAGCGCAAAGCGATTCAAGCCATTCTCGATAAAACGCTGGCCGACTTCTCCGTACGTCTGGGCGGCACCACCTCGATCGACGTCACCCGCCCCGGCATCGACAAGGCCTATGGCATACGCAAGCTGCGCGATGTTCTGAGCATCCCAATTGCAGAAATGCTCTTTATCGGCGACGCGATTTTCCCCGGTGGCAACGATTATGCGGCGTTAGAAGCGGGGACTGAAACCATCGCAGTGCGATCCCCCGACGATACCAAGCGAGTGATTTTGGCGATCGTCGCTTGCGAGGGCTGACGGGGTTTCAGCGTAGCAGGTCACGGTCGGATGCCGAGCTCAGGCCGCCGGTAGCCCTGGACCGCTGTGCGGACGGTGTCTCGGATATCCTGATATCGCGGTAGCCAGCCAAGTTCACGGTTCGCGAGTTCGGCATTAGCGACGAGCATCGCGGGATCACCCGGCCGCCTTTCCGCGAAGCGGAAACGAACGCCGGCCCCCGTTGCGGACCGGACGGCCTCAACTACTTCGAGAACGGAGGCACCGCGGCCGGTGCCCAGATTTGCGCGGAGCGAGGCGCCTCCGTTGCAGAGCCGCTCTACCGCGCGGACGTGCGCATCCGCCAGGTCGTCCACGTGGACGAAGTCACGCACGCACGTCCCATCAGGAGTGGCATAGTCACGTCCGAAGATTGCAAGCGTAGTCGCGCCCAGTGCAGCGTCGACCGCTAATGGGATCAGGTGCGTTTCGGGATCGTGTTGCTCGTAGAGAGGATGCCGCTCGCTCGCGCCGGCGGCGTTGAAGTAACGCAGTGAGACCGAGCGTAGCCCGTACGCGCGCTCGTAGTCGGCCAGCATCTGTTCGACCACCAGTTTCGTACGGCCGTATGGATTAACCGGAACCTGGGGTGCATCTTCCGAGATCAAACACCCGGAGGCCGTCTCTCCGTACGTCGCACACGATGATGAAAACACGAACCGCTGGACGCCGGCACGACGGAGCGCATGCAGCAAGCAAACCGTCTTTACAACGTTGTTCTCGTAATAGCGTTCGGGTTCTTCGACGGATTCGCCTACATAGGCGTATGCCGCAAAATGAACCACAGTATCGACTCCATACTCGCGACAGAGCTCTTCAACCAGTTTGCTATCTCCTACATCGCCGCGAACTAGACGGTCGGGGTGGACGAATCCAGCGTTTCCCCGCGAAAGATCGTCGAGCACTACGTAAGCTCGTCGGTCATCCTGGAGCCGCGCGACGAAGTGCGAGCCCACATAGCCCGCCCCTCCGGTGACGAGTACTGTATTCTCTTTCACGCGCTGGGCACCCCAGCGCGAGCCGCCGCGACCGCTCGGTCGAGCAGCGACTGCAGCACAAGTCGCGCATCAAAGAACTCTTCGACGACTTCGCGAGCGCGGCGGCATTGTCGTTCGTAATCCTGACACACGTCCTCGATTGCAGCGATGGCTTCGTCCGGCGACCGAAAAGCGACCACGCCGCCTTCCGCTTTGAGCCAACGCGAGAATCCGGTCTCCTGCGTTACGACGGGACGGCCGCTTGCGAGGTACGACGCGCTCCGGTCGCTGAACCAGCCGCATGCGGTCGCGACGTACCCCTGCTTCGCCACGCTGAACTCGGCCTTCGAGCGTTGAATGAAGCGTTGATAGACCCACGGGTCGCGAGACGCCTCGTATGGATCTCCAACGATCCAACCAAACTCTCGGAGACGGTCGCGAGGAGCGCAATCGCTGCCGAGCGCGATCTCTAAGCGCGCCTCCAGTCTCCTCGGCAAATCGAAGTACGGCGGGAATGAAAGCGACTTCATGCCGTACACGCGCCCGTCGTACTGCCGTTCCGGATAGCTCTCCCACTGCATGATCGTGGAGAACGTACCGCCGTGCGGACCCCGGGTGACCGGCCACGCATCGAGCACCACCGGCTGCCGCGTTGCCTGCCACGTCAAACCATCATTCGGGATCGAGCAGTCCGCGGCTCCGATATTCTCGCCGAACGAAAAAAAGGCGTTATGCCGCAGTGCCGCCTTCATCGCGCCGGCATCACTGAGATGACGGATCTGCGTGAAAGCTGGATCGGTATCGATCAGGACGCGGACAGGCACTTCTAGGAGCCAATCGCGTAGTGGATTGACACCCGATACATTCAGACAGACGTCAGCCGTGCGGCACAGCTCCAACGCTCGACCGGCACATGGGCCCAGCCAGGTCTGCGTATGCGCATCGTAGTATGCCCAGCACTCGCTCAGCCCCACGCGCGCGAACGCCGAACGCGCGAACTCGATTCCGAAGGAAGGATCGGCAATCGTTTCCCCTTGGATGGGATCGTAGCATGATTCGAAATCGTCGCTGTCTTCGAAAAAATAAACCTCGTGGCCGAGTTCCCGGAGGCCGAGCACGTATTGAAGATGGTGCCACGCAACCCCGCCAAGCGGACCGCGGACCATGTAGCCGAGTACGAGCACGCGCACGGTCGACGATCACGCCCCCATGTGTGCGAGCATCTTGTTGAGAACGCGACCACTGTCGAAATGCTCCTCTGCGATTGCGCGCGCTGCCTTGGAGTGCGTCTTAGGATCGGCTTCTACTCTGCGTAGCGCCTCGACGGCCGATTCCTCGTCACGAAAAGCGAGCAGCCCGCAGCCGTTGGGAAGAAGCCGCGACCAAGCGGTGTCCTGGGCAACGACTGGACGCCCCGAGGCGAGGTAGCAAACTGAACGACACGAAAACCACCCAGTGTTTGCCTTGACGTACGTTTGTTTGGCAACGGAGAACTCGCCCCGCGACCCGACGATGAACTCTTGGTAACTACGCGTATCGTAAGCACACAAGTCTGGATCGAGCACAATCCATCCGGCATCACGGACGGCCTCAAGCGGAAACCCGGTTCCCGATGTTTGGCTGACGGCTAGGCCGAGCGGAATCTCCGGCACACGCTGAGGCAGCAGCAAAAAGCGCATGAACTCCACGTCCTTCTGCCCCCACCGCTGACCTTCAAACTCCACGTCGTCCACGACCCGCCAATTCATCACCGTAGAGTAACAGCGCGACCCGCCGGTCGGCGGATCGCTGGCATCCCAAAGTTTCAGCACAATAGGCGGGAGCGTGGGATACCATTGCAGGCCCAGCGTCGGGATTTGACAGTGGGCCGATCCAATGCCGGCACCGAGAGTAAAGTGGTGCGTGTGGTCATCGATGAGTTGGCGCATTCCGCTGGGGCCGTCCGTGAGCGATTTCCCGCTCAAGTACTGGATCTGCGTGAACATCGGGTCGGTGTCGACGAGCGCGCGCACGGGTATCGCCGCATACTCTTCCCGGAGCGTCGCCGAGCCCGACAGGTTCAGAAAGACGTCCGCGGTGCGACAAAATTCGCGAAGCGCGGCCTCCGAAAGCCCAAAACAACCTCCGGAAATCTCGTCCCGATAGGCCCAGCGTCCGGCGAGCCCAAAACGCTCCATGGTCTCTGCGACGTGGGCGACGTTTAGCGAGCAGTCGAGGTAACCGTCCTGATAGACCGGCCAGACCCCCGTGTATTCCAAGTAAATCGCGTCACAGCCGAGAGCCTCCAAGCCAAGCACGTACTGCACGTAGTCCCAGGCAACTCCGCCAAAGGGAAAGAGCCCTACGAATCCCGTGACTACGATTCGCGGCTTAGCGCTCACGGCGACCGAGCTTCTACGCCGGGAACGCGACGCCCGTGGCCTCGCGCACGAGGAGATTTCCCTCCTTCAACTCTACGCGCACGTTGCAATGCGCGAGCGTCGTGGGACGGTGCGCGATCAGGAAGACCGTGCGGTTGGCCATCAACCTTTCCATCGCGGCGACGATCGCCGCTTCGGTCGCTAAATCAAGCGCGCTGGTCGGCTCGTCGAGCAATAGGATCGGTGCGTCCTTCAAGAACGCCCGCGCCATAGAGACGCGCTGACGCTCGCCCCCGGAGAGCCGCATCCCACGCTCGCCGACTTGGGTAAGGTAACCCTCCGGTAAGGCTTCGATAAACTCGTGCGCGCTCGCGCGCTGGGCCGCTTCCACGATCTCTTCGTCGCTCGCTTCGGGTCTTCCGTAGGCGATGTTCTCCCGAATGGTGCTCGAAAACAACACGGTGTCCTGGAGCACGATGGCAAACTGCCGGCGTAAGTCGGCCAGCTTGTAGTCGCGAAGGTCGACGCCATCCAAGAGTATCGCGCCGCTCGTCGGATCGTAGAATCGCGTCAGAAGGCTAACGAGCGTGGTCTTGCCGGAGCCGGTTCTACCTTGGATTCCTACTCGGTCGTGCGCCCGGACGACGAGCCGGATACCCTGCAACACGTGATGCCCCGGTTCGTACGCGAACGACAGGTCGTCGAAGTTAAAATCACCGCGGGCACGATCCAGACGTCGTGCGTGCGGTTTTTCGAAGACCTCGGGCAATTCATCGAGCAGCGCAAAGCCTCGACCCGCGCTCGCCAGCCCACTTTGCAAGTCCGCTACTTTCTTGCTGATCGTCTTGAGCGGCAGGTAGATCTGCCCTTGATATGCGAGGATAAGTAGCAGCTCCCCGATCGAGAGATGCCCGGCTTTGGTTTGCAGAACACCTAGAAAGAGGACTGCGGCGGTTCCCGCGGCCACCGTGGTGCCGATCGCCAGGTCGAACTTCCCCTGAAGCCACGCGATATCGATCTGCCCCCACAAGCGCCGGTTCGCCTGCCGCATAAAACGGCTCTGCTCGTGCTCCTCTTGGCCGAATGCTCGCACGACACGCCCCGCGGCCAGGGCCTCTTGCACGACCGACATCGCCGAACTGTCGAGGTCTTTGACCTCGTACCAACGCCCGCGCAGCCGTCGGCCGAATCGAGCGGTAAGGACGTAGAGTACGGGGCAAACGGCTAGCGAGACGAGCGCCAGCTGCCAGTTCAAGCTCGCCGTGACGATCAGGATTGCGAGGACCATCAGTGCCGCCGTCACCAATGGGATCAGGCCGTCGATCAAGACGTCGCGAAGGCATTGCGCATCGTACTGGATTCGGAAAAGCGAATCGGTGGTGCCCTTGCGGTCGTGATAGGAGAGCGAGAGCCGTTGTGCGTGCCGGAAGAGTGCCGCGCGGAAATCCAAAACCAATCGCTCCCCCAAGTATGTAGATGTCAACCAAACCGCCATACCTTGAACGTAGAGAAGCAGCGTGATGAGCACGAGGAGCACGGCCACCAAGGCCAACACGACGATCTGGCCGCCGTTACCGAAGACGTGCACGAGCGCGGCGAGAGGTCCCTGTAGCGGCTTCGAGCCAATCACGCTATCGACGGCGATTTTTAAGGGAACCGGCATCAGAAGCGTCAATGGCGCAGCCGCGAAACTCAAGATAAACGCACCGACGACCTTAAGCCAGTAGGGACGCGCGAACCCTACGATACGCGCGAAGACGTCTCGGTCGGCGCTCGGGCGCGCGCTCACCGGCGTTGCCTCATTCCGGCGGGCGAGACGCTCGCATCGCTATGGTGTACGATGGCTTCTGCCACCCGGCGCGCGTCGAAGAGCTCGGCGAGCTCGCGCGCTGCGCGAGCGTGCTTGGGATAATTCGAAGCGACCTCGTCCAAGCCGGCGCCGGCCTCCTCCAGCGTTGAGAAGCGGAATAACCCAAGCCCACTCGGCAGGATCGAACTTGGCCCAGTATTCTCGACGACCGCCGGCCTGCCCGTCGCGAGATAGCAGAGCGTGCGATCGCTAATCCAAGCGTTCTGGAACAGCATACAGGATGCCTTAGCGCAGCTAAACTCACCGCGCGATGCTAGGATATATCGCTGATAGTCCTGCGGGGTACCGGCGACGTCATGGGCGTGACGGACGCGCCACCCGTTCTTTGTCAAGAACTCGCGATCTTCATCATCGGCGTCGCTCTGCCGGTCGAACAACAGCGCAAGCTCTAACGGCACGCGCGTATATCGCGGCAGTTCCGCGAACCGAAGGAACGCGCTTCGCTTGTTGTTGTCGATGATCTCCTTGCCGTTCATCACCCACTCGTGTCCCCACCAGGTTGAGACGGTCGTGAACGCACCGTCCGCCGGCGCCGGCGCGCGAGGCCACAAGTCGAGGCTGACTGGAGGTCGAATCTGAATCCAGGGCAGACCGCAATCGTTAAGATTCGCCGCAGGCTTTCCGACGGTTTCGCCAGTTGTGAAATACAGATGGTGTGGGTGAACGGACAAGAGGCCGGTGCTGATCCAGTATTGCAGGAGTCCAGGATCGATATCCACGAGCGCGGTGCGGTGGAACTCCTCCAACACCCACAATTGGATTCGCTGGTGGAAGTTCAGCAATAGATCCGACTCGCGGAAAACGGCTCTGGCTCGCGCCTCGGTAACGTTCAGAAATTCGCCCTCGGCAGTGTAGAGGATAATTCTTTCTTGAAGGCCGTAGCGGCCGAGCCGTTCTCGCAGCGTCGCGACGCGTGATACTTCCCCCTGCGAGTCTTCCAAGGTCTGGAACTCCTCGAGCCACCAGACCTCGCAGCCGATGTCGCGCAAGCCCTGTACGTACTGCATGTAGACCCAGAAGTGGCCTCCGCCTTCAGGGTAGTTGACGACGTTGTGCGGCGAGACCACGACTCTCATGCGCGGAATGCTTGCCCCGTGGCGGCGGGCGCATCGCGAAAGCTGATCAGCTTCACGGCGTTGGCTCGAAAGAATTCACTCAGCTTCGGGTCCGAAAGCGTACGAAGCTCGAGTTCGCGCTCGGCATCGTATGGTGACGCAAAATCCGCGCCAACGTACCCGGGGTGACAGCTGAGCTCGGTGATGCCGCCCTCGCGCAGCTCGGTTTCGAGCATCTGCAGCAGGCTCTCGAGGCTGATCTGCTCGGGGTGAAAATCGCCGTCCCACTGACCGTAGAAATTCGAGAAGTACCGGACGGCCGAATGCTCGCGCAACGGCAGCTCGTAACGTTGCGCAAGCTCCTGAAAGATTGGCGTGAGCCGTGAGTCCCGATGTACGTTTTGATGGCTGTCGAGATGCGTCGGCAGCGCATCGAGCTGCGCGGAGAACGCACCGATTTGGGATTGGATCGCGGTGACGCAGCTTTCGGCATCATCGAAGTCCACGAAGGCCGTGGCATCTTCGCCGGTGAGCGTCACGTGCAGCCCTACGCCGAGGCCCGGGTTTTGCCGCGCGAGTCTCACCGCGTCGGCGGCCGCGGGCATCGTAATCATGAGGCTCGCGCTGGTGAGAACGCCGAGCTCGTACAACTCCAGAATTGCGCGATTGATTCCGCGGCTGGCGCCGAAGTCGTCAGCGTTGACGATCAAGTACTTCACGAAGCCCTCCAATGGCGCGATCGAAGCGCGCCATAGCGGCAGCGCACTCCTGCGCCGTTCGGGTCGCGATGCCAAGGGCGCAGAGACCGAGAAGGGCGCATGCCGCCCAAGCACCGTCGAATCCCGCGGCCGCAGCGAGCGCACCGATACCGAAGCTGCCGACAACCGCCCCGCTCGAGCAAATCGGCCACGTACGAAACCGCACTAACTGTCTGCCGGCGCCGTGCTCTTCGACGAGCACGATCGACCGCGCGGAACCAAGCGCGCCGGATCGAGCCACCAAATCCCAAGAATCGTGATCGCCACCGCGAGCGGTAACCGCCCCGCCGGCGCGCAGGCTCCGTTCGAGAGCTTCGAGCCAAGCGGTCAAACCATGCCAGCGTTCGTTCCACACCGCATAGCCGTGCGGCCAAATCTTCCATACGCGCCAAGTGACGGGTGCACGCCACCACGTCAGGCCATATTCCATCCGACCCAACAAACGCGCCAAGGGTTGAGCGAGATGTAAGAACGCGGTGAGCCCCCTCGCTCGCAGCGAATCAAACCGCGTGCGTGGTTGCGATTCGAATACGGCTTTCCGCGCAGCAAACCCGGCTTGCAATACCGGCACTACTATTGAAAGCGCGAACAGAGGCAGCGCCAAAAGTAACGGGCGCCAAAGGGTGCCGAGGGCCGAGAACGCCGCGAGCGCCGCGACGACGAGATACCATTCGGGCATCAGCGGCAATAATGCCGCGAGCCACGGCGAGGGCCTTTCGAGCGACTGGAAGGGAGCGCTTCCCCACGGCCCTTGGTAGATTCGCGGCCTGCGAAAGCCCAGCGCCTGCGGGACACCTTTTGCGTAGATGCGGCCGCCCCACGTCGGATGACCAAATGCGTTATACTTTTCGGGCCATTTTTTTTCGAGCAATGCCTCCGCTCGGCCGTAACCTCGCTGCTGCTTCCAATACGAACGTAACGTCGTGCGCCGGTGATGCCAGACCATGGCGCCGGGGCTGAATCCGAGGCCCCCGCCGCCATCTTGAAGCCGCCAGCAAATGTCGACGTCGTCGCCGGCGATGCGCAACGTTGGATCGAAGCCTCCGATCGCGACGAGATTCTCCCTGCGAAACGCCATATTGCAACCAGGGATGTGCTCCGCCTCGCGATCCGAGAGCAGTACGTGTGCCGGCCCGCCCGGCGCGTTGTCGAAGCAATCGGCCACGATGCCCAAGCCTGGGGGCGCCAGATTCGGACCGCCGATTCCAACGTACGTGGAATCGAGGAATGCCGCTGCAAGGTATTTCAGCCAGTGCGGATCGGGAAACGCGTCGCTGTCAAGGTACGCGACGATCCCGCCGTTCGCGGCTTCGAGTCCCGTGTTCCGAGCGTTGCTGAGACCGCGGTTTGGTGTGTTGATCAGCCGAACGGAATATTCATCTGCGATGGCAGCGGTCGCATCGGTCGAGCCATCATTGACGACGATGACCTCGAAGTCGGGATAGTCGACGCGCTTTAAGCCCTCGAGGCATTCCCGGATCGTGCTCTGCGCATTGAAGGCACAGACGATCACGGAGACGCTGGGCCAGCGCACGTCGGGGCGGAAGGGCACGTGGGCAAAAGCCTCGCGGACGGCTGCAAGCGCCGGCTTGGGCGCGCGGTCGCGGCGCGTGAGACCGAAGTCCCAATCGTCGATCGCATATCCGCCACGATGCCATTCGTCGGTCCATGCGAACGAGAATGCGCCGGCGCAGCCCGATTCGAAAATTGTGCGCAGTTGCCAATCTAAAATATGCGCTTGGTTCTTCTCGCCGTGCCGACGGCTGTCCAAGCCGACTTCCGCCATGATCAGCGGACGGTCCCCCGCGATGTGCTGCAGCCGCCGCAGATAGGCATCCAAGCTCCGCTGCGTTTCAAGATAAACGTTGAAGCAAACGAGATCCAAAAAAGGCAACTGAAGATATTCGGTCGTCGGATAGTTCACGTACGTGACCAACGTCGTTGGATCTTCAGCTTTAACCGCGCCGAAGAGGCGTTCGACGAACCCCTCGACGCGGCGACGCCCAAGCCATCGAACGACTCCGGCCGGGATCTCATTTCCAACCGCGTAGCACAGGATTGCAGGGTGTGCGGCGCACTCTCGCACGAACTCACGCACGCGCCGCTCGATCTGCTTCGCCCGGGACGAATCGTCAAGGAAGGCTACGTGCTGTTCCCACGGCAGCCCTACCATGACGCGCAGACCGTGACGCTGGGCTGCATCGAGTACCGCGCGCGATGGTACGGTATAGGTCCGAACCGCATTTATCTCGTTCGCGGCCACGAGTGCGAAGTCGCGCTCGACCACCGCCGGATCGTGTCGCTCGCGGTCGCGTTCGTCGAGCGCGAAGGTACCGTAGGTCGTCCCGCGCACGTATAACTTCGTGCCGCCCGCAAACAAGAATTTCCCGCGCGCCACGGGTCGTGGGAGCACACCGATTGCCGGGGCGCGATCGACTAAGCGGACGCCCACTCCTCCTCCGGCAGGGCCGCTCGGCCAACGCCCCGGTAGCGCACGCCACAACGCGCGAGTCGCTCGCCATCGAGCAAGTTACGGCCGTCAACGACGACGCGACGCCGAAGGCTCGCCGCGAGCGAGCCCGGATCGACGGCACAAAACTCCGGCCATTCCGTGAGTACCAGCAAGGCGTCGGCACGGGCAGCTTCCAGGGCCGAACGCGTGAGAGTCGTCCTACCCGGTAACTCCGCTTGCTCGATTGCCGGATCGTACGCGGTTGCCGTCGCGCCGCGCCTGTCGAGGTCCGCGAGAATCCTCAAGGCTAGCGAGCTGCGGAGATCGTCGGTGCCGGCTTTGAAGGTCAGCCCCCAAACGCCGATGTGCGTTCCATGCAAGCTGCCCAGTTCTTCTTCGAGGATATCGACGACCTTGCGCGGCTGGAGCTCGTTGACGCGGAGCGTCGCTTCCAGCAGATGCGAGGGCGTCCCGTTGCGCCGGGCGACGTGGTCGAGACTCTGCACGTCCTTTTCGAAGCACGGTCCGCCGAACCCGATCCCGGGCGTAAGGTACGCTTCGCCGATGCGACGATCGTAACCGATCCCGCGCAGCACGTTGCGCGCATCCGCGTCCAAGCCTCCGCAAAGGTTTGCCATTTCGTTTGCGAAGCTGATCTTGAGTGCGAGAAACGCGTTCGACCCTCCCTTGATGAGCTCGGCGTCGCGACGACTAGTTACCATCAGCGGAGCGCCGAGTCCGTTCACGAGTGCTGAAAAAGCTGCGGCCGCCTGTTCCGACTCCGCGCCGATAATCGTCCGATCGGGATGTAAGAAGTCATAGACGGCATTTCCCTCGCGCAGAAACTCGGGGCAGAAGATCAACTCCAGACCGTCGGGCAGGCGCGACGCCATGCGGTCGGAAGTTCCGGGGGGGACGGTTGATCGCAACACTATCACCGTCGACCGACGCGTCGCCGATCGACGAAGCGCTTCAATGGCGAGCTCTAGCGCGGCGAGGTCGGCCGATCCGTCGTCGCGCGACGGCGTGCCGACCGAAACGATGATAAAGGCAGCATCTCGAATGGCCGAGGGTAAATCGGCACCGAACGTAAGCTTGCCCCGCCCGAGGTGCCGCGCCAAGAGCTCGGCGAGCCCTTCTTCCCGATAGGGCGGTATGCCGGCGCGTAGCGCTTCGATGCGCCGAATGTCGGTGTCGAAGCCTACGACGTCGCAGCCGAGCTCGGCGAATCCAACCGCGTTGGCCGTGCCGACGTAGCCCGTTCCGAGAATAGTGACTTTGCGGGGGTTTATAGTACGCACGTATACCTTACGGAGCGCCGCGTGCTGCGGGCTCAGATTATATGCCGCGTTTGCGCCTTAGCATACCCAAGCGAACGCGCGCGCGACACATACAGAGCTCTCACAGTTACTCACACATCCGTGTTACAACGGAGCGTTGTATCAGTTGCTTGGTCGCGTTGCCGATTCGATTTGCGGGCTCGTTTCGATTAGTTACGTTATTTTAATCATTAATGCGAGGCCAATCAGGCCCAACGAAGGAAGTCTCCGCCCTGCTCTTGGAAAGATCATCTCTCTTTCAATGAATACGATCATTACCGGTGCGGCCGGCTTTGTGGCCTCTCACGTCGTCGACGCCATGCTGTCGCGCGGCGACCGGGTCATCGGCGTGGATAACCTGCTCACCGGCTCTCAGCAGAACCTACAGAGCGCTTTAAAAGACGACAATTTTGCATTTCTCGTTGCCGACGTTGCCCATGATGGGCACGCGATAGAGGACTGGCTGCGCACTCAGGCGGACTCCTACGATACGATCCTCCATATGGCTTCACCAGCAAGCCCGCAAGATTATAAGAAATTCCCCGTTGAAACGTTGGCAGTGAACGGCTACGGCACCGACCTATGCGGACGCCTCGCGGCGCTGTTCGGTGCGCGATTGCTCTATACGTCCACTTCCGAAGTATATGGCGATCCGCTCGAGCATCCGCAAGGCGAAGCCTACTGGGGAAACGTAAATCCAATCGGGCCTCGATCGTGTTACGACGAAGGGAAACGCTTCGGCGAGGCCATGGTCATGGCCCACGTGCGAGCGCACGGAATAAATGCCCGAATCGTCAGGATCTTCAACACGTACGGTCCTCGGATGCGAATCGGAGATGGGCGCGTGGTTCCGAATTTCATTGCTCAAGCGCTCGCAGGCCGTCCGCTCACTATTTATGGCGATGGAAAGCAGACGCGGTCGTTCTGCTTCGTCGAGGATATGGTGCGTGGCATTTTGATGGCGGCGTCCAACGATGAGGCCTGCGGTCGCGTCATTAACCTCGGAAATCCTCGAGAAATCACCATCGCGGAGTTTGCGGCAGCGGTTGCGGAGGCGGCGGGCGTTGCGTACACCATGGAGATCTGCGAACCGACTCCAGACGATCCGATGCGACGCCGCCCCGACATATCGCTCGCTCGGGCACTGTTGGGATGGCGCCCGGAGGTTGACCTCGAGGCAGGCCTGCGTCGGACGATCGCATCGTTCAAAGAATCTACAGCATCGGTCTGACCTCGTGAGCTCC
Organism: Vulcanimicrobiota bacterium; assembly: GCA_963745145.1. GTDB lineage: Bacteria > Vulcanimicrobiota > Vulcanimicrobiia > Vulcanimicrobiales > Vulcanimicrobiaceae > Cybelea. Next base: position 198,840 of record CAVUWE010000002.1, read on the forward strand.
CGGGCGGTGCTCGTCGTCGGCATGCACAGGAGCGGCACGAGCGCAATCGCTCGCGGGCTCAAAGCCCTATCCGTATACTTAGGCGACAATCTCCTCGGCGCGCAGCCGGATAACCCGACCGGCTACTGGGAAGACAAAACCATCGTCGAAATCAACCAGCGCGCGCTGGAAATACTTGGGCTGAAATGGGACGATGACTCACTTATTGAGTGTGAGCGGTTCGAGCACTATCGGATTCGCCTGCTGAAGATCAGGGCCGTACACTATCTCAAGAGCGCCTTCATGCCGCAGCCGCTGTGGGGCTTCAAGGATCCGCGCACGATCCGTCTTTTGCCGCTATGGCTGCACGTATTGCGCGACTGCGGCGCTCGGGACGCTTATCTCGTCGCAATTCGGAACCCGCTGAGCGTTGCCGCTTCGCTTTTTCGCCGTCAAGAGATAAACGCAGCCAAGGCACAGCGCTTATGGCTCGCCCATATGGTCCCTTTTTTGCGCGAGCTCCGCGGAAAGAGGTTCATCGTCGTGGACTACGACCGTCTCATGCTCGAGCCACGCTTGGAACTCGAACGGATCGCGAGCAATCTCGGTCTGCCCTCTCTCGCGAAGACGGCGAGCGGCATCGAGCGCTATGCCGACTTCCTGGACGAAAACCTCCGCCATTCCGTTTTTTCGCCGGACGACTTCGATGCTACAGCCGCCGAAGGTCTCTTAGCTCGCAGTGCATACACTCTACTCCACGAACTCGCGACCGACCGAATCGAGCCTGGAGCTCCGTCCTTCTGGTCAGCCTGGGAGAAGGTCGAGCGCGAGCTAGAGACGTTGCTTTCGTAAAAAAGGCGAGCGCTCGACGCGCTCGCCTTTCTTTTCGTTGCGTGTGTCGGGGAAACTAATACGCGGAAATGCCGTTGGGAGTTCCCCAGCCGGTCGGGCCGCTGTACTTTTTATAACCGCCGTCTTTCTTTGACAGGCCGGCCTCGCAGAGATAGTCGCCGCAGTTGCCGTCGCTTCCGGAAGTGATTTGGTGCAGCTCCGTCTTGTGTTTCCTCCTGTTCAACGTCCAGAACGTTTTGCCGCCGGTTAGCTGGCTCGCGTTGCCGGCGAGCGCGACGATTCCGGCCGTTAGCGGCGCCGCAACGCTCGTTCCGCAGACACCGGTCCAGCCGCCGTAGGAGCTGATGTACTCGGCGACGCCGGGACTACAGCCGGCCTCAGCGGAGATGTCCGAAATCGTCTTGCCGTTGCAGAGCGGGTCGTGCTGCCACGGCGGCTTGGGGGTAGTGGTTGCGCAGCCCGCACCAGCTCCATCCCAAGCGGTTTCGCTGTAGATCGACCCGGACTGTTCTAGCTGCGTGCCTCCGACGGCGAGTACGTTTGCAAGCGCCGCCGGCCACTCGATCTCTGGATACGAGGAGTCACCGGACGAGGCTAAATAAGCGATGCCGGGAGTATTGAAGTAGTTCGGGAAGTTCGGGTCGCCGCAGTTCTCGCCGTAGTTGAAGCTGCTGCACCCCCAACTGTTGCTGAGGATCGTGGCGCCGAGCTTAACCGCGGTCGCTTCGGCGTTCTCTAAGCCGCACACGACGCCGCCGCAATTGCCGCCTTCGATGAGATAGATCGTGCATAGGGGACAGCTGGCAGAGACCATTTCGATATCGAGGTCGGTCTCAACACACCACCCGAAGTTTTGGCAACTCTCGGGGTAGTTGGATTGTTGCCCCTCCTCATTGTATTTTTCGAATGTCGCCGTGCCTAGCCCGAATTCGGTGCGGTAGGTCGATAGGTCCGACGCGGCGCCGGGCAAGTCGCCAAGTTCGATAAGCGCGACGATCGTTCCCGATCCCTTGCCCAACGATCCCGCAAGATTATAGCGAGTCTCCAAGTCGATGGGCCGGAAGCCGCAGCTGCCGCCGGATGGCGAGCAGTCTGGCTTCACGCCCTTGGTCACAACTAATACATGGCACTGCACGCCTCCCGCAAGTTCTTTGCAGACGCGCCGCGCTTCGTGCCTGGCTTGCCAACCGGGCACATGCGCCGAGGCGGAAGGCCCGGTTTGCGACTGGGTGCCGGACGTCGGAACATTCGACGAGCCGGCCGCGTTACAGCCGGCGATCGCCAGCGCCACTACCAGTGAAAAAAGCCTCAAAGATCCGTTCACAAGTGCTCCTTTACTTGAACCAGTCTGGGATCGCCGATACTTATAAGTCGCCGTGAGAGTTGCCTTCAGGTCCGACGGGGAAAATAGGACACGCGCCTTACGGAAAGAAACATTTTCGCCCATGACGGATCTCACGCGCACCGCCGTCTTGAAGGCCTTCGGCGCTGGAATGATTGGCGGCCCGGCTCTGGCCGTAGCCGGCGTTGTCTCTTCCAAATCGCAACCGAGACGGGCTAATCGAGATGCTGCTATCAAGATCATTGCCAACGCCCGAAGGATCGTCACGCCTAACGGCATTGAGTTTCTAGAAGCGGTCAGGATCGGCGGTATCGACCAATGGGTATCGGTCCGCGGGGCAGACAAGCGCAATCCTGTCCTGATCCTGATTCACGGCGGACCAGGGTACGTATCGATTCCGATGAGTTGGTGGTTTTCGCGTGGATGGGAGGACTACTTTACCGTCGTTCAATGGGACCAGCGCGGGTCCGGAAAGACGTATCTGCTAAATGATCCTGAAGCCGTAGCTCCTACGCTGACGCTCGATCGCATGGTGCTCGATGCTGAAGAAGCGGTCAATTGGGCGCGCACTCGGTTCGACAAAGACAAAGTTTTCGTCATCGGGCATTCGTGGGGCAGCTATCTGGGCTTAGAACTCGCAACCCGGCGCCCCGATTGGCTGTATGCTTACATCGGCGTCGGCCAAATCACAAACTCGCCTGAGAGCGAGCGGCGCGGTTGGGAGTTCGCGATGAATAGCGCACGTCGCGCTGAGAACGTCAAGGCCGTCCAAGACCTGCACTCCATCGCTCCGTACTTTCCTCCGGGCGGCTACCCACCCTTAGAAAACATTTACCTCCAGCGTAGGTGGCTGGACTATTACGGCGGTGTCATGGCCTATCGTCGCGGCAACTCGGACGAGGGAAATCTCTCACACCTCTCGCCGGACTATACCGACCAGGAGCTTCTGCGCATTTGGATTGGCAACGACTTCACCGAGAAATACCTGCTGCGAAAGGTTCTCAGTCTCGACCTATCGGGCACTCGCGACCTCCGCGTCCCTCTCTTCATCTTCGCGGGACGTTTCGATGTCAACGTCAACTCACAAGTAGCTGCAGAATGGTTCTCCGCGGTAAATGCGCCGGCGAAGCGCTTTGTGTGGTTCGAGAACTCGGCACATTTGCCGATGACGGAGGAACGGGGAAAGTTTCTAGTCTCCTTGGTGAATTATGCGTTGCCATTGGCGAGTGCCTCGTGACTCCGACGTTTGATCCTCAATATCTCGGCAGGGCGATCCAGCCTTTATTGGCGCGGATCTGCCAGCCCTGAGCCTCCCCCGTCTGGCTCCGATACGTGCCGTCGCCCCCGGCGCAGCCACCGCCGGCGCCGATCGCCTGCGCGCAAAAGTCGACGATTACGTATTTACCGCTGTACTTAATGTGCTCGGACGTACAAACCGTCGCCCACTTCGGATAGCTCGACTGGCCCCAATCCGATGCGAGAACGACCGACCAGCCGACAATGTCGTCGTGTGCGGTCCGTGCCTTGTATACGATGCAATCGCTCAAGCCGAAGATCATTGGGTCGTGACCCCGCACTGGGACGCGAAGGACGCCGTCTTGAAACCGAGCTTGGTCGTCCTTCGAGAGGCCAAATGCGACGTGCGGAGCACAGCCGGCGACGATCGCCCCAACGGCGAGCAGAATGATGACACGACAAAGAGGCCTAGTCGACAGCATTAGCGTTCCCGAGAGGTCTGCCACAATTCGAACCACGATCCCTCTGCGTCGAAGGCGGGCTTCCTGACCCAAGCCGGACGCACCGTTAGGTCAAATGAAATACGAAGGGCTGTCAGTAACCGAAAGCCAAGCGATCATGGCAACGTGATCGTTCATCTGGTCGACGGAACCTACGAGCTCTTCCGCCATTTCTACGGACTGCGTCGCGCCACCAATGGGAAGGACCGGCGATTCGGGGCGGTTGTCGGGGTGCTCAATACCGTGCTGCAAATGATCGGCGAGGGTGCCACGCATTTAGGCGTCGCCACCGATCATGTTATCGAGTCTTTCCGCAACGGGCTTTGGAGCGGTTACAAAACTGGAGAAGGAATCGATCCCGCGCTTTTCGCGCAGTTCGAGCCGCTCGAGGACGCGCTACGAGCTATGGGGATTCCGGTTTGGGCGATGGTCGAGCTGGAGGCCGATGATGCGATGGCCTCGGCGGCCACGATCGCCTCGCGGGACCCTCGCGTACAGAAAATCTGCATTTGGACTCCGGATAAAGATCTCGCGCAATGCGTGCGCGAGAATCGCATCGTGCAAATCGACCGGAGGAGCAAGGTCGTCCGTGACGCCGACGGCGTCCGGGCCAAGTTTGGGGTAAATCCCGAGCTGATACCCGACTATCTTGCGCTCGTTGGAGATGCTGCCGATGGCTTTCCGGGCATCGCGGGCATTGGGCCGAAGGGCGCGGCCGCTCTCCTCACGCGTTATGGCGCGATCGAGCTATTCCCGCCGGAGGAGCTCGGCGAGCGGCTCAGTCTCGCGCTGCTATTCAAGGTACTGGCAACCCTTCGGACCGATGCGAAGCTCTTTGCGGACGTCGACGAGTTGGAGTGGCGCGGGCCTACTGACGAATTTTCCGCCGTGTGCGAGCGGCTCGACGCCCCCGATCTCCTTGCACGGGTTACTACGGCCGCGCAAGCTGGCGCGCCGAATCGCCCCCTCTAAGCGGAAGGTCGCGACTGCCCTGCATGGGGTCTCGGAGCCGTAAGTGCAACCTTCCTTGCTTCTACGGGGTGTAACGGTTTGCATCGGGAACGAATCTGTGAGACACTCCTTCCCGTCCTCAAGCGCGATCTTTCGAGTGGTCGATAAGTAGCGCCCACCGAAAGATAGGTTTCAACATCTCCATTTTCTCAGAGCTCCCCCTGGATGCTGCCATACTGCGCGGCATCGAAAACCTTCACTATACAGAGGCCACTCCTATCCAGCGCACGGCTATTCCCGTTGCTCTGGAGGGCCGCGACGTCTTTGCGAGCGCTCCTACCGGCAGCGGCAAAACCGCGGCTTTTGGCATTCCGCTACTCCAAAAACTGCTCGAGCGGCGCGCCGATCGCGGTGCCGCGCTGATCTTGACGCCGACTCGCGAGCTGGCGCAGCAAATTGCGCAGCATCTGCGGCAGCTGGCAAAACATACCAACCTGCACATCACGCCGATTTACGGAGGCGTGGCCATGAAACCGCAGATCAAAGCCATGCGCCGCGGCACCGACGTCGTCGTCGCAACGCCCGGACGGCTTATGGATCTGATGCAGCAGGGCGAAGCTCCGCTCGACAACATCAAGATTTGCGTGCTCGACGAAGCGGACCGTATGCTCGATATGGGGTTTTTGCCGGCCGTCAAGCGCATCGTTGCCAAACTGCCGGCGCACCGCCAGACGCTCTGTTTCTCGGCAACGCTCGGCAGTGCGGTCGTTGGCCTCGCACGCGAGTTTCTCCGCGATCCCGTGCGCATCAATCTAGCGCCTCCGACGCCGGTGGCAACCGTAACCCAGTGGGTGTACGAAGTGGAACCGCACAAGAAAACGGACCTCCTCGTCGATCTGCTCAAAGACGGACGTGTTTTCAATGCAATCGTCTTTACCCGGACCAAGTCGCGGGCCGAGCGCGTCGCCGGCGCCTTGATGCGACATAGCGTCGATGTCGAGCGCATTCACGGTGATCGTTCGCAGGCACAGCGCTCGCGCGCCCTCGATGCTTTTAGAAAAGGGCGCACCCGGGTCTTAGTCGCAACCGACGTCCTCGCGCGAGGCATCGACATCGACGATCTCGGGCACGTGATAAACTACGACGTCCCCGCCGAGCCCAACGATTACATACATCGCATCGGACGTACGGGGCGCGCCCAAAAACTCGGCGACGCGATTACGTTCGTTTCGCGCGACGAGGCGGGCTCGTTTGCACGTATCGAAGGCGCAATCGGCTCGTCTTTAAAGCGCAGCGAGCATGGCTTTATGGAGCCGTCATCTGCTCAAGCGCTTACGGTCGAGCCGCAGGTGCGCCGCCGGTCGTTTCAGCGGCGCCGTCGCCGCTGACAAACCCGCGCTGCGCCAGCCACGTCATCATGATCACGAGCGGGGCTCGCGGGCGAAAGGCCGAAGCAATATAGGCGACGTCAGGAGGGACGAAGATGAGCACTTTCGTTCTTAACCGTCTGCTCAGCGCGAGCTCGATTGCGCTCTTGCTCACAGGATGCGGCGGCCTTCGGCAATCTCAGGGTGAGTTACCCCCAATCGGTACGTCGGGTGCGACACAACGGCCCGCGCCGGCGGCAGCCAGGGGCAATCTACTCTACGCAACGAGTACGGATCACGCGCACCTCTACGTCATGACATACCCGAAGGTCAAACTCACCTACACGATCGACGGCTTTTCCCCGGCGGCTCTGCGCGGAATCTGCAGCGACGCCGACGGCAACGTGTACGTTACCGATCTTGGGAGTCTCCCGAGCCACACGCAATCCCATGTGTATGTTTACCCGCACGGCGCAACGACACCGAGCCGCGTGCTATCGGCACCGCCCGGAATAACGAACTGCGCCGTCGACAGGGGTCCGGCGACCTCGCGTGATCACTGAAGAGAACGTTCCCTCGTTGGCAATCTATCACAATGCCAGCGGTTCGCCCACTCTTTATAACGGCGGGAATTACACCCACTGTACCTATGACGACGCCGGCGACCTCTACCTCGCCGCACCGGTCTTCGACGGCGGTGTCCCCTTGACGGTTTTTGCTGACGGCAAGTTCACCAATGTGACGCTCGATCAACGCCTTCCATTTGCTGCGGACGTTCAGTGGAATAACGGCATGCTCGTGTTCACGACGAGGGCGCGAGGAAAGCAGCAGATCGTCTACTCGATAAAGTTTTCTAGGTCAACGGCGGGCCACGTCGAGCAGGCGTTCACACTGAAACGAAGCCGAAACGCATTGCCGCGCTTCGGCGTGCCGGACGTGGTCGTGGGGAATACGGTCGTGGCGACTGGAATTCATCATGGTCAGTTGGACTTTTGGAATTATCCTCGAGGCGGCGAACCGAAACGGTCGGTCACTGAACCGATCGAGGCGTACTTTTTCGATTAGCGATTTCGCCTGCCGGCACCCGACCCAGCCGCTAGCCGCGTCCGTAAGGGCACCGAGCCTGCGAGTAACGGCTCCGCCCCATACAGTTATCTCATACGCTTGTTTGACACGGTTGCGGCTGTATGTGGGCAACGGCTAGGCAGCTGCGCTAACCTCCTCCTATGACTTCGGTCTCCTCGGATAGATAAGTCCGCGGAAGGGCCCGCTCGAGACCTCCCTCGGCATCAAGCAAAACTCGAGCGATAAAGGCAAAGGAGCAACGTCATGCGTTTCAATCTTAAACGAATCGGATTCGCAGCCGGAGCGGCAGCGCTATCGCTCACCATGGTAGCGTGCCACGGGCAGTCGCCCGGGAGCTCGGGCTACATGCCGACAAACCCGAGCGCCCTTTCGGCGCCACAAGCCGGTTCCGGTTTAGCGGCACCGGACGTGCGGAAGATCATTTCGTCGTGCGGCAAACACGTCCACATCGTTCTCGCCGGCATTGTGGACTGTAAGTTCCGCGAACCGGGCTACGGCGACGGCACGTTCACACTGACGAACGATACGAAGGGAATAGTCGTGCTCTCTCCGTCGAGCGGTACGAAGTCGACGACCTTCACGATCCTGGGGGCACTCATCGGCAGCGGACACTTCACGGTGAAGGACGTGAAGGGCCGCGAACTGAGAGTGACGGTGAAGGTCACCCTGTAACGACTGCTGCTGCTGCTCGGCGGCAAAGAAGGCTCGCCTCAAGCGGGCCTTCTTCCCTGTGCGTGTGCCGGTGCAGTTGGGAGGCCCCAACCCGACGCGGGGGCCAAGGGGCCGCCCCGGGCCTGGTCGAAGATTTGACGCGAGGTTACTAGCATGTCCGGCTTTGCGGCTCGACGTTTCTTGCAATTGGCCATCGCCCTCGTCGCGAGTGGCTGCGCGCAAAATTTGCCCACCCCGAGGCAGCCTTACTTCGGCACGTCACCGACGTTGGCGCAACCGGCGACCCATTTCTATGGCAACGACGTCATGTATTCGTCTCAGCCCGCCGGCAACGAGGTCGTCGTCTACAAGCGCAAGAAAAAGAGCGACAAGCTGACGCCCTACGAAACGTTGAGTTCGGGATTCTCGAGGCCGATGGGCATGGTGACCACGCCCGACGGCCACTGGTACGTCGCCAACTCCGGGGCCTCAGACGTCCTCCTGTATCGCACGACGCGTAACGGGCCGAAAGGCCCAAAGGCGACGCTTCGGGATAACGGAGAGGTTCCCGTCAACGTCGACGCCACTCCGAATCGGCGCCTCGTCGCCGTTTCGAACGGCGCTACCACGGGCGGCGGCGCGGGGAGCGTTAGCGTCTATCTGAATCGACGGGACGAGCCGTCGCGCAAACTGGCCTATGGAAGCGATCCGGTTCAAGGTGAAGGCGTTGCCATCGATACGCAAGGCAACTGTTATTGGAGCTTCAACGATCCGACCACATTGACCGGAGCGATCGTGGAATTTGCCGGCTGCAATGGCGCCGGCACGCTGTTCAAGTCCGGCATCTTGAAGGTCGGCGGCTTGGCGTTCGATCACAGCGGCAACCTGTATTACGTCGATCAGCTGTTCGGCATCTTTAAATGCCAGGGTAGGTCGTGCACGATCTTTGCACCAATCATTCTCGGCGGCCTCATCGAGCCAATTAACATAAACTTCGATCACAGCCACCCTCAAAATCTATGGGTCGCTGATGCAGCGGGCTACATCGATGCGGTAAACCTCCAAGGTCTCGTTGCATACCTTTTGCAAATAATCGGCGGCGTGACCGACCCCCCGATCGGAATCGCACCCGCGCCGGGTAGTTAGGACGCGCAGGCTCGTGGCTCCGCCGCGACCCTCGAGAGCCGCGGCGGGGACCGAAGAGCTACCGGCGCTTCTCAGGCAGTTCCGGCTGCAAGCCGGTCTTTCGCAACAGGCACTTGCAGACCAAGCGCTCATCAGCGCGCAGGCCGTCAGCGCCCTAGAGCGCGGATTTCGCAGGGCACCATATCGCGCCACGCTGGAGCGCATCGCCGATGCCCTTGGGCTTTCGGAGGAAGCGCGGCAGATGCTCGAGCGTTCCGCCGATCGTTCGCGCGGTCCACGCCGCGCCGAGCAAGACCGAGCGCCGCTACAAAATCTGCCGCGACAGCTTACATCGTTTCTCGGGCGCGACCAGGTGGTTCAAGAGATCGCCGATCTCGTAGCGACCACCCCGCTCGTCAGCATCGTCGGTACCGGGGGAGCCGGGAAGACGCGCGCCGCGGTTGAGGTTGGAAGGCGCGTGCTAAACCACTTCCCGCATGGCGTTTGGTTCGTCGAGCTCGCACCGCTCAGCGATCCCGGCCTAGTCCCACACGCTCTGGCGGCAGCGTTACACGTTCAAGAGTCACCGCAGCGCTCTCTGCTCGACACGCTGGTCGCCTTTCTGACGCACAAACGTCTGCTGATTATTTTCGACAATTGCGAACACGTCATCTCGCAGGTGCGGGCGGTAGCCGGATCCCTGCTGCGCGAGTGTCCGACCGTCGCTTTGCTGGCTACGAGTCGAAAGGACCTGGGCGTCACCGGCGAGCGAATCTATCGAATCCCGCCTCTCGCCGTACCGGAGCAAAGCCGGCCTTCGCCGGTGGAGGCCGCGAAGTATGGCGCCGTCGCCCTATTCGTTGACCGCGTGCAAGCCGCCGTCACTCGTTTCGAGCTGACCGCAGATAACGTAAAGGCCGTCGTCGAGATCTGCCGGCGTCTCGACGGATTGCCCCTCGCCCTCGAGCTCGCGGCGGCGCGCGCGAGCGTGCTGTCCCCACAAGAGATCTGCGAGCGTCTCGATCGAGTCTTCGACGTGCTGACAGGAGCGCCCCAAGCGACGGTTCCGCGTCACATGACGATGCGCGCCGTGATCGACTGGAGTTACGAGCTCCTCTCGCCGCAGGAGCGCCTGCTCTTCGACCGCCTCGCAATCTTCGTCGGCAGCTTTACTCTAGAGACTGCCGTGACCGCCTGCGGCGACGAAACCATTTCTCAACACGACGTCTTAGAGCTGCTTTCGTCGTTGATCGGCCAATCGCTGGTCATGGTCGAGTTCGCGTACGACAGCGCGCGTTATCATCTACTGGATGCCACTAGGCAATTCGCGTTGGAAAAGCTGGTGGGCAGAGGCGAATTACAGGCCCTATCAGAGCGCCACGCTCTCGCGCTTCTTCGCGTAGCCCTCCGGCTCGATCGGGAATGGTACGGTGCTTCCGAGCGGGCGTGGTTTCGCGAAGCCGAGGCCGAACTCGACAACTTCCGCGCCGCGCTCGGCTGGTCGCTCGAGGCGCGAAACGACCTGCGCTCCGGTTCTCTTCTTGCCGGGGCTCTCGCACGGCTGTGGTATTCGCTCTCTCCTGTCGAAGGACGACGCTGGGTTCGAATGGCTATAGATTCGATTAGCAAGAACACTGGAGTCGACGAACTTGCTCAGCTCTATATTGCGGATGCGGAGCTCTCTGGAGCTCTTGGTGAATCGGGGTCATCGCTCGCATCGGCGGAACAGGCGTTACAGCTCCGTTCCACGCTCGACGATCTGCAAGTAGCGCGCGCCCAACACGCGGCTGGAGGCGCTCTTGCCGCAACCGGCAAGGCCTCAAACGGCGAAGACCTTCTGCAGGAGGCGCTGGCTGCCGCCGAGCGCCTCGCCAATCGCCGTCTGCAGGCGTTAGTTTTGAGCGATCTCGGAACCGTTCGCTCTCGCTGCAAAGACGTCGACGGTGCGCGCCGATTTTACGCCGAAGCGCTAGCACTTTACCTTTCGCTGCGTCTCGAGAGGCCGGCCGCATCGATCGCGGGGCACCTTGCGGAAGTCGAATTCGAGGCGGGCGATGCGGCCGCTGCGTTGCATCGAGCAGAGGAGGCCCGCGCCGGCCACGCCGCGACTCGCAATCGCCGTTCGGAAGCGGCCGATTTGAGCAATATGACGGCATATCTCGTAGCACTCGATTGTTTTGACGATGCCCGTTCCTATGCAGCGCAAGCGCTGGAGGCGGTGCAAGACGTGCGCTCGCCCGTGCTGATGGCGATCGTCCTCCAGCACGTTGCCGCGATCGCGGCATTGCAGGGCGGCCCGGATGAGGCTCGACCAGCGAAGAAGTGGGAACATGCCGCAACGCTGCTGGGCTTCGTCGAAGCACGGCTGCAATCGTTTGGCGCCTGCCGTGACTACACCGAACGGCAAGAGTACGACCGCGTTGTCGCGGCTCTTCGACAGTCGCAAGGAGAACACATCGACGAACTCATGGCGCTTGGCGCGCGGTGGAGTGAAGAGGCCGCCGTCGCTCTCGCGTCTCGAATGACCGGCGAGTAAGCTTCGGGAATCGGCGTCGAGAATGGGTAACGTGCCGAAAGTTTTCAGCCGGCGGACGCTTGGAATGTTCGAAGACGCGTCCGCGTCGATTCCTCTTCGTCAGATGGATCGAGCTTTTGAGGGCGCGGGTATTCGCATGGGAACGGACCCCGGTGGACTCGTCGGGGTCCGCCGAGCGCAATTCCGCCGTTACGTAGCCGGCGTGGATCAGCATGATCCGCAACAGCTCGATCGACTTGGCGATGCGCTCGGGGCATTGATTGCGGAGGTCGCTGCGTCGAAGGAAGATTTCCTTGTGAAGGCCGCGGAGCGTGACGGCTTCTTCTTCGCGGACGGCATCTTTAAGGCGGCACCTATTGGCCAAAGTTCTTTCACGGTTACGTGCCTCGAGGATTTGGGGCTTATCGACGACCGTGGTAGGCGACTGCATCTCCTTGCGAACGATAGTCCAATGGACGCCATCGGCGGCGCAAAGGAGCTGGTTGAATCTGTTTGTCGGACCGTCATGCGCCTTATCGGCGAGCCGGCCCCTGGGAAAGCTAACCTCCTCGATTTGGCCACGTCGACGCTCAACGCGCTCGAGCCAGTTCCGGCGCTAGGCGCCGTCGTTGCAAGTCTCGGTCAACTGCGAAAATTGAAAGGCCTTTCCCCCCGTCACGCTCGACTCGCAGTCGGTGCGGCCGTAACGTTCGCCGGCTTCGTCGCGGAGACGTACGAGGAGCGGGTCACGCTGAAAAACAGGTAACGGTGGCCCCATGGCGATCGTCTTTATGACCTCACCGGCGGCCGCATCGATCTCCTGGTCGCTCCCGTTCGTGAAACCGAGGGGAAAGCCGCGACAATCGCGCCGGCGAATGCAGAGCGCCGATTCGGCGGCGCGTTTTCAGCCTTCACGGTATCGTCTCCTCGGACGGAGGCTCCCATAGTTCGACGCGATTTCCGTCCGGATCGACGCCCAGGCAAACTTGCCGTAATCGTGCTCTTCGCGGCGCACGATCTCTACGCCGGTGCGCTGCAACTCTTCGAGCAGCGCGTCGAGGTTCTCGACGCGATAGTTGACCATCCATTGCTGCGTCGGCTTGCCGAAGCATTCGGTGCCGGCTTCAAATGTCGCCATGCGGTCAGACCGGGCCGATGCGGTTCGTCGGCCTCGCGCCACCGAAACGACGTATAGCCGTCGGCGCCGACCGGCACACCCAAGTTTTCTTTGTACCAGGCGTTTATCGCCGACGGATCCTTCGAACTGAAAAATACTCCGCCAATTCCGGTGACGCGCTTCATGGAAAACCCCGTTTCGTCTAGCTGAAGTTTACGCTTTGCGTCAACAGAAGATCCTCCTGCGCAACGACGGGCAGAGCGGCGTTGAACAGCGCCGCCGACTACGCGTCCGAAACCATCAACGCTTCCGCAGTCTGATCGCGGAGTCCGGCGCGAGGCCGTCGATCGTCTCGGGGGGCGCCTCGAGCGGCTTGACTGCCCTCTCATCTTTTTCGAAGAAGCTTTTAATCATTACTAACGAGAGCTTCAGCCTCAAGAATGCTAAAAATGAAGCGTGATGAAATTCCATAACATCTTACTGGCCTGCGCTCTGGGCGCAGGATCGTTACTTGGCGCGGCGGCGCCGGCATCGGCGGCTCACGCCTCCGCTGGAACTGCGCGACCGGCAGCGACGGGGCGGGCGCTCCCGGGCAACCGCTACTACGGAACCGGATACAGGGGCTACGGCTATCGCTACGGCTATCGCTACGGCTACGGCTACCCCTCTCGCTACGGCTATCGTAACGGTTACGGCTATCCCAACGGTTACGGCTATCCCTACGGCTACGGCGTTGGCGTTGGCGTTGGCTACGGCTATGCCGGCGGAGGTTACGGCTACGTTGGCGGCGGTTACGGTTACGTTGGCGGAGGCTACGGCTACGCGCCCTATCCCGCCGTATATGGGCGTCGCGCATATTGGGCACATCGGCCCTATTGGCGCCCTTATCGCCGCGCATATTGGGGACGGCGCTTCGTTCGCTAACGTATCGCTCCCGTCGTTTCTGAATAGGGCTCTAGTCACTCGAGGCTAGAGCCCGCGGAGGTTGCGCGTGGCGGCGCGCCCAGTCGGGGAGCCTCGTGAGGCCGCAACCGAACTCACGTTCCAGGCCAGCGATGTCGGCGCTGTAGTCGACGCGCTCGAACCACTGCAGCATCGCGCCTCTTCCCGATCGGGGCCGCCCTCCGCTGCGTTCTGCACACCGAAGACGCCCCACGCTCCGGGGCCAACGCGATGGCTCGCCTTGGCGTCAAGCCTGAAAACCAGCGGAGCCTTACGTTTTGAAAACGGCTGCGCTAGAAACGCCTGGTTCGAGAGGCGTATGCGAGTGACCGAACGCGTATGACAACCGTATGACAGGTCACGCGGAAATAGCGGAAACGCGAACACCGCCGAAACACTGTTTATAGTCGAATATCTCACCCGGTTACACAGATGCACAAGGATGTTGCACGCCGGATGGCGCAGATCATAGGGCCGTTACCAGTAACTGTGATCATGACACTCGACGAAGCACTGAAGCATCATTTCGGGTATACGTCGTTTCGGCCGCTGCAGCGTGAGATCGTCGAGGCGGCTCTAGCTGGAGACGACGTCCTCGCACTCCTGCCGACCGGCGGCGGGAAATCGCTCTGCTATCAATTGCCGGCACTGCTCGAGCCAGGGCTTACGCTGGTCATCTCGCCACTGATCGCACTGATGAAAGATCAGGTCGACGCGCTCGCGGCCAATGGCATTCCAGCAACGTTTCTCAACAGTTCGGTCGACCCGTCGGCGACCGCGCATCGGCTGGCAGCGCTCGACAGAGGTGCGTACCGTCTGCTGTATGTCGCTCCTGAGCGCACCGTGATGCCGGGGTTTCTGGCCTGCTTGGCACGCTGGAACTTGCGCCGCATAGCGGTCGACGAGGCGCACTGCGTCAGCGAATGGGGGCACGACTTTCGGCCCGAGTACCGCCAGATCGCATCGCTGCGTTCGCGTTACCCCGAGGTTCCGGTGCTGGCGCTCACTGCGACGGCGACCGCGCCCGTGCGCGACGACATCGAGCGCTTTCTCGAGCTGCGGAAGCCGCGCCGCTTCGTTGCAAGTTTCAACCGGCCGAATTTGCGTTATGCCGTCTTCGAAAAAGCCGACGCGGTTAAACAACTGCTGTCGTGGTGTGCGGCCCGTGCCAACGAAAGCGGCATCGTTTATGTGCAGAGCCGCAACTCGGCAGAAGAGCTGGCGGCGAAGCTTTCCGCGACGGGAATCTCGTCTCTCCCGTACCACGCGGGCCTCCTGCCGGTGCAGCGCGCTCGCCACCAGGAGCTATTCATTCGCGACGAGATCCGCGTCATGTGTGCGACGATCGCTTTCGGCATGGGCATCGACAAACCCAACGTGCGCTACGTCGTACACTACGATCTGCCCAAGAACGTCGAAAGCTATTACCAGGAGACCGGGCGTGCCGGCCGGGACGGCCTCGCCAGCGATTGCGCGCTCTTCTTCAGCGGAGGCGATGCGGCGAAGCAGCGCCATTTTATTCGTCAGATAGAGAATCCGCAGGAACGCGAAAAGGCCGAGCGCCTTCTGCGACAAATGCTCGATTTCGCAGCGACGACGAATTGCCGGCGGAGTCACCTGTTGCACTATTTTGGCGAGGGCGCAGTTGCCCGCCAGTGTGGCAACTGTGATAATTGTCTGCAGCCGCCGGAGCAAGTCGACGGCACGCAGGTCGCTCGAAAGCTGCTCTCGTGTATTTATCGCGTGCGCGAGCACAGCGGATTTTCGAGCGGTGCGCACCACATCGTCGACGTGCTGCTCGGAAAGCGTACGGAGAAGGTCATTTCATGGGGCCACGATCGCCTATCGACCTTCGGGATCGGTGCCGAGCAGAGTAAAGGCGTATGGATGGCGCTGGTCGCCGAGCTCATGCGGACCGGCTGCATCGAACAGGATTCCGCACATCGAACCTTGTTCGTAACCGAGGAAGGATTGCGTGCGCTCAAAGAGCACCGTGCTATCGCCTTTGCTATGCCGCGCCTCGTCGCTAAGACCGAGAGGCGTCGCAGCCGCCGGCTTCGGGCATTGCCTACCGTCCACGATGATGCACTGTTCGAGAGACTGCGCGGGTTGCGCAAGCGTCTCGCGGACGATCAAGGCGTTCCACCCTATGTCGTCTTCTCTGACGCGACCTTACGCGAGCTGTGCACGCACCAACCGGTCACGCTGCAGGCGTTCCGGCAGATCGGGGGTGTTGGTGACGTCAAGCTCGAGCGCTATGGCACTGCCTTCGTCGAAGCAATACGCTCTAACCGCTCATACTCCGCCGCCAACGTCCATGGCTACGAGCTTACCGTCGAGGAATAGGAAGCCCAAGTAGGCGCTGACTGCAACGTTAGCCGGGGTCTTGAAATCTTGATTGTACGTGAGCCGCTGGTAGCGACCGATCGATCGCAGGGTATTCGGACCGTCGACCACTTGAACCTGCGCGACGCTCATTCCAAGGCGCACGCCGTTTCGCGTTTGGCTGGGCGCCGAATGGATTGGGAACGCAGTGGGCGCGGTGGAAACCGTCGTGACGGTGAGGTCGGACGCGGTGCCGTACTGCGAGTAAAGCAGCGCAGTCTTGTTGGCCGAATCGTAGAAGCCGGACAAGCAACGCCCGTTGCCAACACTCTTACGGTTGTGCTTCATGGCCTTGTACCATGAAGCCTGATCGTGCGAAAGCGGGAACGCCGAGTAGTCAAGTATGGTATCCGGCTTGCGCGGTCGCCCGGACTTCTCGTAAAAGTTGTTCGTCGAGCTCAGGACGAGTTGCGAACCAGCCTGCGCTGCAAACCAGCGCTGAACGGCTTCACAAGTGTCGTCGCCCGACGCCGCTACACGGAACGACGTGGCCGGCGCAGTCGCAGCCAACGATGGGGCGGCCATTTACCCGGCTGCAAGCGCGAACGCGAACACTAGCGATGCCGTAGCGGCGCGGACGATTACCATGTTTCGAACCTCCATAAAGAACCCTCAGTAACCCTGCTGGATCGGCGTCGCCGTCGGCGCCGGAGTCGGAGCGGGGGTTGGAACAACCTTCCGTGCTGCACGGGTTGGAGTCGGCGTTGGCGCGGGAGTGGAAGCGGCGGTTGGTGCCAACGTCGGAGCGGCGGTCGGTGCGAGCGTCGGAGTGGCGGTTGGAACAATCCTCGGTGTGCGCGTCGGAGTAGGCGTTGGTGCCAGCGTCGGAGCGGCGGTTGGTGCGAGTGTCGGAGCGGCGGTTGGAACGATCCTCGGTGAGCGGGTCGGAGCGGGCGCCGGCGCCTGAGTCGGAGTGGTGCTAGGAACAACGATCGGTTGTAGGGAGCGCCGCAACGTAAACGGCCAGGAGTGATCGAACTCCAAGCCGCCCCGCCCGCGTCCCGTTACGCGCACGGTATGCTTTCCGAAGTCGAGCGGTGCCGGAGGCTTGTACGAAAAACCGCTCGGCGACACGCCGCTGCGCGAGGTTATGTCGTTTCCGTCCAGCCGGACACGCACGCTGGCGGCGTCGGCCTGCGGCGTGAAGTTCGCCGCGACCAGCGCGAAGCGATCGTGCAGGGTGGCTTCCGGCGAGGGCTGCTGGTCCCGCAGTCGCACCGGCTCGGGCGTCGGACTCGCGGGCGGTGTCGGCGACCGCGCCGTCGTGAACGACCACGAGTGATCGAACGCCAAGGCGCCCCGGGCGCGTCCGCTTACGCGTACGGTGTGCGTTCCAAAGTCGAGCGGTGCCGGAGGCTTGTAGGAAAAACCGCTCGGCGACACGCCGCTGCGCGAAGTGATGTCGTTTCCATCCAGCCGGACACGCACGCTGGCGGCGTCGGCCTGCGGCGTGAAGTTCGCTGCGACCAGCGCAAAGCGATTGTCCAAGGTGGCGCCCGGCGAGGGCTCCTGGTTGCGCAGCTGCACAGGGTTCTCAGGCGGCGCAACCCGCGTCGTCGTGAACGACCACGAGCGATCGAATGCCGAGCCACCCAGTCCGCATCCGCTTACCCGTACGGTATGGGTTCCGAAGTCGAGCGGCGTCGGAGGCTTGTAGGAAAAACCACCCTGCCACACGCCGCTGAATGGCGTGATGTCGATTCCGTCCAGCCGGACGCGAACGCTGGCGGCGTTGGCCTGGGGCGCGAACTTCGCGGCGATCGCCGCTTGGCGATTGTCGACGGTGGCGCTCGGCGAGGGCTCCTGGTTGCGCAGCTGCACCGGACTCTCGGGCGGCGCAACCCGCGTCGTCGTGAACGACCAGGAGTGCGTAAAGCGCAATCCGCTGCGGTCGAGACCGGCGACGCGTACGTTATGCGCTCCGAAGTCGAGCGGTGCCGGAGGCTTGTAGGAAAAACCGCCCGACGACACGCCGCTGCGGACGGTGATATCGTTGCCGTCTAGCCAGACGCGAACGCTGTCTGCGTCGACAGCGTGCGAGAATTGCGCTTCGATTAGCGTGAACCGGTTCCCGGTCAGCGTGCCCGGCGCCGGTTGCCGGGTTCTTAACTGAACGATGCTGACGGGCGGAGGATTCGGTGGCATTGGAGGGCCGGAAGTCAGCTGCGGCCTGGGTACGGTGATCGCGACGAGCCGCGTGGCTCCGTTGTAGTTGACTACCGCGCCTAGCGACTGTGCGACGAACCGCAGCGGCACGTACGTCGTCGCCCCGACGATGAAAGGCGCCACGTCGAGCATCTGCGGCTGTCCATTCACCATCGCCTGCGCCGAGCCGATGCGCAGCGAGACGCTCGTGCTGCCCTTCGTAGAGTTGATTTGACGGTTCTCGTACACGACGCTGGCGCCGAGCCGCTCGAAGATGCCGCGCAACGGAACGAAGACGCGCCCGGCGCGTTCGAGGGGTCCGGGGTTCAAGTAGAGGGGGCGCCCGTTCACGACGACGGCAACGCCGGCGGCAACCGTCCGGGTGCCCATCGTGGCGAACGCGACGATGCCGAGCGCGCACGCGATGCACGCCAAGAGGCGGCGACTCGCGAGCGAAGGTGCCTGAAGCATGTTTCCCCCTCTTAAACGACGTCGGGCGCGTGGGCTGTTACAAGTCCGCCGATCCGATCGAGGCATGACGCGCTGCGATACTCCAAAAGCGTCTCCGAGAGCGATCGGCCGCGCCGTCGAAGCCTGGTGAGGAGCAGACCTATAAGGATCTGGCTTAACTGAAGGTAGCATAGACCTTTCCGCTAGTTTCGCCTATGGTTAAAAACCACACGCTATTGGGTCTCGGCTCGCGGCATTGTAGCAAGGCCGCGAGCGCCAACGGCGAACGTGTATCGCCATGACGTGGCGGCCTTGGCTCCTCGCGGCCTGCGCATTGGGACTGGCGCTCACCGCTGTGAATGCCGCTACCGACCTGACCGTGAGTGGTTCGCTCGGACTCTCCGGTACGCCAACGCCAATCGCGTTTGTGGATCGTCTCGTAGTCGCCCCTGGAGGGACAGCTGCCGAGAGCGGAATCCGCACCGGAGACCTCCTCGATCGGCGCAAACTCGCTCCGGCGGCGCGCTTCCGGCTCTACTACGGCGTCCTTGTTGGAGAACCGCTCGCGCTGCCGATCGTTCGCAACGGGGCGGAACGCACCGTCACCGTCGTAGCGCACCGCACCGCCGGCGTCGATTGGACCGGATGGCTGTTTTATGCCGGCGAGTTCTGGATCGCGCTCTGCTGCGCGCTCATCGCGTGGCGGCGGTCCGAAAGCGCCGAAGCGCGTTTCTTGATTTTTTATCTTCTCGGAGTCTTTGTCGTAAGCCAAGCGTTTGGCGACATTAACACGCCGTGGCCCGTCGTCGACAACATCGGCCTACTCGTGAAAGGCCTGATCTTCATCCCCAGCTTTGTATTCTTGGCCCTCTATGCCAACCGCTTCGCAAGGCCCGTTTCGAGCGTGAGGCGTGCGCTCGTCGGGATCGCGATCGTGTTGACCGCCGTTGCAGCGGTTCGGGGTCTCGTAGTACGTTTCGAGCTCTGGAACGGCTCGCTGAGTCCCTTTACGCCGAGTCTCTTAGTTCGGGCCGATCCGCCGGCCCGGCTTTTCGAGGGTGCGGGGATTCTCGTCGTGATGCTCTCTCTATTGGCGGCGCTGCGCGCATCTCGAGGGGCGGAGCGTACGCGACTGCTGTGGGCACTCGCGGCCGTGCTCCCCTCTCTGATTTGGGTCTTCATCGTCATCGCAACGGGAGAGCTGTTACCGACGGCGGTGTTCGCGATCATTTCGGCGCTATGGTGGTTCGCGACGCCGGCGATCGTCAGCTATTCGCTGCTCAACCGGCGTCTGTTCGATATCGGGTTCGTCTTCAATCGCGCGGCGGTTTTTGCGGGTGTCTCCGTCATACTGCTCGGCGCGTTTGTGCTCGTCGAATGGTTGCTCACCGACTGGCTCAGCACCGCGGGCCATGCCACGAACGTGCTTGTGAGCGGCGGAGTCGCGCTAGGGCTTGGCCTATCGATTCGATTCGTGCACGGCCGCGTCGATCGCGTCGTCGATCGCGTCTTCTTTCGCAAGCGCCACGAAGATGAGGAAGCGATTCGCGCGTTTGCATACGAGACGCCCTACATCACCGATCCCGACATCCTTCTGCGCCGCGCGACTGAGACGCTCAATCGCCACACGAATGCTACGTCCGTCGACATCATGCTTCGCTACGACGAGAACGACCCCGCGATCGTGCGCCTGCGCGCAAACCCGCACGCGCTCGACCTGCACGGCCTCGAAACTTTGCTGCACGGCAACGTCGCGTTCCCGATGACTGCACGCGGGCAGCTGCTTGGCGTCGTCGTACTCGGTGCGCGTCGATCCAGTGAAACGTATGCGCCCGACGAAACGTCGGCGATATCGCAACTCGCGGCAAGCCTTGGAGCGGCACTCGACGTGTTCGCAATTCGAAATGGCAAAGGTGCAGCGGAAGACCACGTTGTTGCCTCGATCGATGCATTGCGCGAGGAGTTGGTATCCGCCGTCACCGCACTAGGTCGCGAGATCGTGGCCGCAAACGAGGGGTTACGCGACGAGATCTCGCGGGGGTCCGCGGGTGCGTCACCGACGCGCCCCGATGAGGACTTTTAGGCCCAGAACGCCGCGATTTGGGCAGGGTCTGCCTGATAGAGGCGGACTTCGCGGACGCGTCCACTGCCTAGCGTGAAGATTAGGACCTCGCCCGCCTTCAGCTTGCGGCCTTTTCGATCGCCGGTGACGTCGCATTGAACGAAGACCTTGTCGCCGGACGCTGCTATCGTCGATGGTATGGAGCGGAACGTGCCGGCCGTTTCTTGGCCTACCTGCGCGAACATCGCGAAGATCGCGTCGCGGCCGTCGGTAATTTCCCGCAAGTATCCCGGTCGGCTCACTGCGCCATCTGGCGTCAGCATCAAAGAGTTCGCTCAGGGTCGGCAGATCAGAAGCGGCGAATGCCTCAAATCCTTTTTTAACGCGGTCGATATTATCGATTTCGGCTTGCGTGGAAGTCATAAAATCTCGTCCCTTCAAAGAGTCTTTGGGAAGCCGGAAAGTTCTATGAGTCAGTGCCCGAGCCTGCGCGTGGTCGATTTGACGGGGGCTATTCGGTCAGCGGCGCGACCCCGATCGTGTCCAGCTGAGAATTGATCGATTTCACGGCCGCCTCGATTAACGCTCCGTTGCCGGAGTCAGCAGCAGCGGCTTTGTCGAGTTGGTTTTCCCAATCGAGCAGCGCGGGCTTGCCACCTTCCGTGGCTCGCTCCATCCACGTGTCGCTGGTCCTCAC
The DNA here is from genome assembly GCA_963745145.1 of Vulcanimicrobiota bacterium. Taxonomy (GTDB): domain Bacteria; phylum Vulcanimicrobiota; class Vulcanimicrobiia; order Vulcanimicrobiales; family Vulcanimicrobiaceae; genus Cybelea. The sequence goes on from CAVUWE010000002.1 coordinate 220,242, forward strand.
CTTGCGGCAATCGTCCTGTTTGGCCCATTCCCCACCGATCCGGCGCCCGAGCGACGTAAGCTGAGCCGCCACCGCGGCGTTTGTGCTTGGGTCGGTGACGCGAACGAGGATCTTTTGACTATCCGAAAACCAGCCGGAGTAGCCCCTGGCACCGAAATAAAATGCGTGCACCTGCCCCCAATACTTGTTCCAACTCTGCCACTCCGACTCACAATGGTCTGTCTGCCAAACTCCACGGAAGGAATCTTTCCACGAATCGAGGGTAACAGCATCGTCGGCAAGACAGCAGGCTCGTGCGATGAGAAAGATCGCGAATGCAACCGGCAGTACGCGCAGCATTTGCGGCGCTCTGTATCGTGAGATAGACATCGAGCGCTTGGTTCTGCGCCGGCGTCCGCTTTCCCGGGGATCCTTGCGATTGGCTTCGATCAAACCAGCCTCGAGATTCACGCGTACGAGCGAACCTGACCGTCCGTCGGGTTGAGCTTGGGCGCGGAGGCCTGGGGGCTGGGCGCGCGCAAATCTACGGCTCGGCGTGGAACTGTTGCGGTTTTCCGATCTCGAATGTCACTATGGGGCGCGCGAAGTATTCTCGAGTCTTAGTGGCGCTTTCAACCACGGCGAACGCATCGGCCTCGTGGGCCCCAACGGCGCGGGGAAGTCGTCGCTCTTGCGTCTCCTCGCCGGCGTCGACCGGCCATTTGGCGGTACCGTCGTACGGGCGAAAGGCTTGAAGCTCGGGTATCTCGCTCAGGGCGTTGCCGACGAGACCGAGTCGACGCTGCAGGGCCTCGTCGACGCTGCGTTGGCTAGAGCGACGCACGAAGAGTGGGGCGTACGCAACAAAGCGCTGCGCACCATGCTCTCCGCGTTCGGCTTCGAGCCAACGGAATACGATCGTCCGCTACGCTCGTTTTCAGGCGGCCAACGCGCGAAAGTAGCGTTAACGCACGTGCTGATCGACGAGCCCGACTACCTGATTCTCGACGAACCGACTAACCATCTCGACGTCGCGACGATCCGCTGGCTCGAATCGTTCGTGTCCAACGATCCGCGCGGTTATATCGTCGTTTCGCACGACCGCTACTTTCTCGACCGGATAGCCACGCGCATCTGGGAGATCGAGCGAGGGCGCTTCCACGCCTACGCACCCGAACGGCCCGCATACACCGCATACGTCGCAGCGAAAGAACTGCGGCTCGAGGCGGAGCGGCGCGAGTACGAAACTTTCGTTGTCGAACGGGACAAGCGGCGCAGGACAATTGCCGGCCTGCGAGCGACGCACACCTCCTCGGATTACAGCCAAGTGCGCAGTCGCGAGAAGCAGCTGGCGCGCATCGAAGCGACAACGCGAGCCCCGTCTCCGGCGGCTCCCGAACGCCAGATCTCTGTCCGCCTGCGCCCATCGCGGCGCGCCGGCAGCGGGTTCGCCTTCGAAGCCCAGGGCTTGAGCAAAGCGTACGATCAGCAGCTCTTCAGCGGACTGGCGATCGACGTCGAGCGCGGAGAGCGCCTCGGCGTCGTCGGTCCAAACGGCTCCGGAAAGTCGACGCTTCTGAAGATACTCACCGGCGCAGCGCAACCGGATTCCGGATCGGTTGTCTTCAATCCCGCAGCGCAAGTCGCGTACTTCGCCCAGAATTCACACGATCAACTCGACGTCCAGGAGAGCGCGCTCGCGGCCGTGCTGGACGGCGCCGCACTGACCCCGCAGGAGGCGCGCGGACTGCTCGGCCGCATGCGTATTAGCGGCGATGCCGCCGACAAAGCCGTGCGCGATTTTTCCGGTGGCGAGCGGCGCCGTATTATGCTGGCACGACTGATGGCGCGCGCCACCGACATCTTGCTGCTCGACGAGCCGACCAACGATCTCGATATCGACAGCCGCGAAGCACTCGAAAGCGTCTTATGCGACTACGAGGGAACGATCGTCGTCGTCTCGCACGATCGCTATCTTCTGTCGCGCCTGTGCGATCGGGTATTGTGGGTTGAACGGGGCGCGTGGGGGCTCGTCGACGGCGGTTACGACGTGTACGAAGCGGCCCAGCGAGAGCGCGACAAAGCGGCGATTGACCGTGCGGTCGAAGAATCGAGCGTGCGTGCCAAGGCGTCGCGTCAAACGCCGTTGCGCGTACGCTCGCAGTTAAAGGGGCAAATCGAGCGAGTCGAGCGAGAAATCGAAGGCCTCGATGCGCGCGTCAACGAGATCGAGCTTCTCTTCGAGTCGCCCGAGATCTATACCGACGCGGCCGGATCCAGGGCGTTGAGCGAAGAACTCGCTGGATTAAAAACGCGCAGTCGGGAGCGCGTCATCCAGTGGGAAGCGTTGCTGCACCAACTCGAAGAACTAACGGCCACGTAACGGGCGAGAATTAGACGATCGCGGGACTGCCGACTTCAGTACCTACGTAACGATACACACAAAGCCCGTCACATTCGGCGAATTAGCGTACTCGCGGCACGGCAGCGCTTAGAATGGATCGGACATCGTTTTGCTTGGTCGGGGTATACCGGCCCGATGTAAGCCAAGACTGTGCGATTGAAGTGCTGACGACCTCGACCACCGGGCGCATTTGCTTGCTTTGCCGGTAGATTCATCGCTTTTCTAGCGATTGACAAAACCCACAGGAAGGCGCAGCATGAATTGAAGGATCGTTCAAGGCGGGCCATATTGGCCGGCCTGTCGGGCTTTTCAGCCGTTGAAAGGGAGTTATCTTGCGCCGTTTACCGTTTGTAGTCGGCTCCGCTTTAGTGTTCTGCATTGGCTTGCCGGGATGCTCGCGCGCGACGGGGCCGGCATTGCCCAGCGTGACAAGCGCCGGATTCTCTCAGGAAAGCAACGCTGGAGGCTTTAGCGTGGTGCACAGCTTCGGCGGAGCCAAGGACGGAAATACCCCGTTTGGGAGTCTCATCTATGTCGATGGAAATTTCTTAGGCACGACCTCGCTGGGAGGCGCCGCCGCAATGGGAACCGTCTTCAAGACGAGTTCGAAGGGGCAGGAACGCGTTCTGCACAGCTTCGGCGGCGGCAGCAGCGACGGCGCGGCCTCCGAAGCGAGCTTGATCGAATCAAATGGCACCGTTTATGGCACAACGTACTCCGGCGGCCCGAACGACGCTGGAGTCGTTTTTCGGGTCAGCTCGGCGGGTACGGAAAAAGTGTTGCACGCGTTCGGTAGCGGTCATGATGGCCGTTACCCAAGAGCGGGCCTTATTTATTTGAAGAATACGCTTTACGGCACGACATACGCAGGCGGCACTTGCGCCACGTACGGCGGGTGCGGAACGATTTTTGCGATCAATCCCAAGACGGGCGCCGAGCGCGTCCTGCACGCTTTCGGGCAGGGCACAGACGGCGCTTTTCCGTATTATTCCGGCTTGACGTTGGTCAAAAGTACGCTCTTTGGCACGACGACACTTGGCGGCAAGTACGGCTACGGCGCCGTCTTTAGTGAGAGTCTTGCGGGCGCGGAGCGAGTACTTTACAGCTTCAAAGGCGGATCGGACGGGGCAAATCCCTACGCAGGCTTGATAAACGTGAAAGGCACGCTCTACGGCACGACGGTCTACGGCGGCAAGATCGGCCACGGTGCCGTCTTTAGCTTGAGCACCGCGGGCGAAGAGCACGTGCTGTACAGCTTTTCGAGTAACAATTTGCAGTATGACGCGGCTCAGCCCAGCACGAGCTTGATCTATGTGAACGGCACGTTCTACGGAACGGCGGGCTACGGCGGCGCGGACGGCGACGGAGCCATTTACAGTGTGAGTCTGCAAGGCAAGGAGCGCGTGCTGTACAGCTTCAGCGGTGTCTATCAGGCGTTCCCGTCGAACTTGCTCTACGGAAACGGCGCGCTGTTTGGCACGACTCAGTTCGATGGCACTAACCACAATGGGACCGTCTTCCGACTAGCTATCCGGTAACCGTGCCGCGCGGGCTGTTGCTCACGGCTCTAAAGCAACGCCGTGGAACGCCGCTGATTAACGCGCCGTCCGCGTAGCGCGTTCGTAGTCGGTCGTCCAGACGGTCTGCCACGTCTTACCTTTGTCCGCCGAGTACGCTTCTTCGGAACGCGGGTTACCGTTGTGCTGAGCCAAACGGTCACGCACGACGATCGGTTTGCCCTCGAACGTATCGAGGCCGAAGAAATCGCCGGCGCCGCCTGCGCCGAATTTGCCGACCCGCGGCGGGAGCGCCAAGCCCCGCTTCTGCGTTCCCGAGTAGAGCGACCACCGATGCGTAACCGGGTCGTATAAGCGAACCGTCACGCCAACGACGTGCTCCGCAGGACAATGGAGATCGTCGTCCTCGATGTCAGCGCTTCCACCCCAAAACGGCCGGACGGAAAACGTACCGGCGCATGATAACCAATCGTGACTGTCGCTTAACGGATGGCGCAGTTGCATGTAATGCGTTCGCCAAGTCCCAGTAAGAAAGTCGAAACCGTTGTGTCCGTCGCCGCCTGGCGCGGTTGCGTTCCACACGCCTTTGCTAGAAGATGGCACGCGCTCCGTGTCGGTAATCCAGTTGACTTCCCACGACTTTCCCCCGTCGGTAGAGAACGCTTGTTCAAAGTGGGGATTGCCGTTCACTTTGGTCCAGTGGAAACGGCAAATAATGGGCGTGCCCTTCCAGTTATCGTACGAGTAGAAGTCGCCGACGCCGTTTGCATCGAAATGCCCGACTTGCGGCGGTGGCGGGATGCCGAGCTTTTTCGTCCCCCACCAAAGCGTCCATTGGTGCGTTTGCGCATCGTAGAGGCGAAGCGTCATCCCGCCGATATACCGGTTCGGGCATTTTAGATCGCCGTCTTCGAGATTTCCGCTGCCGCCCCAAAACGGGCGAATGACTGAGGTGCCGTGGCACTCGTACCACTGGTGGCTTCCAACCAACCGATCTTTGAGCAGCCGGTAGTGCGTACGCCACGTTCCATACGCAAAATTGAAATCGTTGCGTCCGTCGCGCGCCGTCGGGGCGGCCGGGTAAGGCGTGTACACCGGTGCAGGCGCGGCCGAGGCAGCAAGCAGCGTTACAGCCAGCAGAAGCGTCGTGATTAGGTTTTTCATGGGACGGGCTCATTCTAAGCGAGGATTGGACCTTTGTATCGGGCCAATCAGTGATATTATGAAGGTGCCAATCGACCTCGAGCCTTTGGTCCCTGACCCCACCTCGAGCGAACCACTGGGGTCTCACCTCTTACGGCTTCTGCGCGACGGCAGTCATCTCTGGGCACCCGAAACGAAAGGAACGGCAATCGTATGATTCTGGCAACGCTGCTGCTTGCCGCGGCGACAAACGCCGTCGCGATCACGCATCACGTTCTGCACGTGGACGGCACGACAATCCCCTATGCCGCGCGCGCCGGCACGATCGCGCTCAAGAATGCAAAGGGCCAGCCCGATATCTCGATGTTCTACACGGCTTATACGAAAGACGGCGCCGATCCGGCGACACGCCCCGTGACGTTTTTCTACAACGGCGGTCCGGGCGGCTCGAGCGTTTGGCAGCGGATGGCGGCGTTCGGCCCGGTGCGCGTGCTCGTTCCTCCCCCTGGGCAGAGCGTCCGAGCACCCTATCGCGTCGTCGACAACGAGTATTCGCTGCTCGACGTCACCGATGAGGTCTACGTCGACGCGCCCGGCACCGGCTTTAGCCGCCTGCTGCCCTCAGGAAAGCCCACCGACGCCTACGGCGTCGACGCCGACGCAGCCGCCTTCGCACAGTTCATTCGTCTCTATTGCTCGCAATACGGGCGCTGGAACGCACCGAAGTATCTCTTCGGCGAAAGCTACGGCACAATTCGCTCGGCCGCCGTCGCGCGGCTGATGGAGAACGGCTTCGGTCAAGCGATCGATCTCAACGGTGTCGTGCTGATGTCGTCGGCGCTCAACGTTGACCTGCTGTGGGACGACGCGATGGTCGGCGGCAACGATTGGCCGTTCGTGCTCTTTTTGCCGACCGAAGCGGCCACCGCGTGGTATTACCATCGCGTCGCCGGCCGGTCGACGGATCTCCCGACGTTTCTCTCGCGCGTCGAACGCTTCGCGCTCACCGATTACTTAACGGCCCTTGCCGAGGGCGACGCGCTGCCGCCCGACCGGCGCGAGGCGATCGTCACGCAGCTCAGCGCTTACACCGGCTTGTCGCCCGCGACGATCCGCGCCGCGAACCTGCGTGTCGCGCCGGGGCGATTTCGCAGCGAGCTACTCCGCGACCAGGGCAAGATGGTTGGCTATATGGACGCGCGATACTCTGGTTCCGACCCGGTCGGCAACCGGGACGAGCCGGGATGGGACACCTCCGATCTTGCCACCACGCCGCAAGTGCAGGCGGTCTTCAACGACTACATCAGCGCGCAGCTCGACTATAAAACCAATCTCGAATACCTCACACTGATCGACGTGCTGAGCGAGTGGAGCTGGAAGCACCAAACAGATCTCGGCGGCACCGCCGCACTACTGCGGCCTCCAAACACGATCGTCGACCTCTCCGAGGCGATGGCGGAGAATCCGAGCATGCGCGTCTTCGCTGCGATGGGCTACTACGATTTCTCCACGCCCTACTTTCAGCAGCAGTACGACTTCGCGCACCTACATCTGCCGCCGGACCTGCGGCGCAACCTCACCATCGAGCACTACGAAGCCGGACATATGCCGTACATCGATACTGCGGCGTTGGCCAAGCTCAAAGCCGACCTGACGCGCTGGTACCTCGAACGTTAGGGTAATATTTCAGAGGAGCCGCAGGCGATCTCCGAAGCCGCCGCATTCAAAGGCTCTAAGAACCATCAAGTTTGTAACAAATTTCCCACTGCGATGTGTTCGGGGAACGCTGCGGCCTCACGACCCCTCCCTGTGGAACTCCCTTGGATCGCCTTAGCGTGCGGAGACAGGCAACGCGCGACGGAGCGCCTCGTTACACGTTCGAGTCATCGATGAAGGTATCCGTCACTTGTTGGTTCTAAGTTAAGTTGAAATGACCGAGATGAACGCGATACGCGTGCATCACTTTGGAGGACCTGAAGTGCTGGCGTTCGAGCACACGCCGCTGCCTGCGCCAAGCGACGGCGAAGCGCTGATTCGTGTCAGTGCGGCCGGCACGGGTCCCTGGGACGCGCTCGTCCGAAGCGGACGCAGCGGCGTGCGGCAAACACTTCCGCTCACGCCCGGCGCCGATATCGCAGGCGTCGCTCAAACCCGGCGACGCTATTACGGTGTGACGAATGCGAGGGAACCGTCGAGTTTATTGTGCCCGCGAATTAAACTATAGCTGCAATTGGAGAGATCAATGGACGAAGTACAAGTCGAGCAGAACAACTATCAGATGCCACCGCACGAGGGGTTTAGCGTCGCTCACTTTCTCACGGTGGCGGACCTCAAGCGATCCGCCGAATTCTACAAAAGGGTCTTCGGAGCAGAAATCGTGAGCATGGGCGATGGAAACGCACCACCGTACATCAAAATCGCGAACACGTGGCTCATAATCAACGTTGGGGGCGGTCCGACACCCGACAAACCAACGGTGACGCTCCGCCCCCCTCCCGACCCCAATGAGCTCAGTAGCTTCATGAATATCCGTGTAGCAGATATTCAAGCGTGCTACAAGTTATGGAAGAGTCGGGGAGCGACGTTTCTTACCGAACCTCTGGACAAGTACGGCGAGATTCGTTGCTACATCCGCGATCCTGACGGTTACATCATCGAAGTCGGGCAAAGCAAAGCGGGGATCCCCTATGGATAAGAAGTGGCTAAGGATAAAGTTGTATTAGCGCATGAAAGCATCTGTTGTGAGCGCGTACGGCGGCCCGGAAGTGATGAAATATCAAGACATGCAGGGTCCGGAGCTGGGCGTGAGCGACGTCCTCGTCAAGGTGGCAGGCATCGGCATCAACCCGGAAGACATGCTCGAGCGCAACGGAGACTTGAAGGATCGGTGGCCGATGCACTTTCCCGCAATCATCGGCCTGGACGTGTCGGGAACGGTGGTCGCGACGAGCGACGGCGTCACCGACCTCAAGGTCGGCGACCGTGTCTGCGCGTGGGCGTCACGGGCAGCCAACTGATCTCCGTCGCAAGCAGGTTGCAGTCGGGTCAGACGGTGCTGGTCTCCGGCGCGGCTGGAGCCGTCGGTCGTTGCGCCGTCTACATGGCCAAGGTATCGGGCGGGCGCGCGATCGCGGGCGTGCTACGTTCTCAGCTCGACCAGGCGGATGGCATCGGCGCCGACGAAACGGTCGCTCTCGACGACCCCGCCGCCTTCGCGGCGATTCCGCAAGTCGACGTCGTGGCAAACACGCTTCGCGGGAAAGCGGCGACGGATCTGCTCGCGAAGGTAAAGGCCGGCGGGACGTTTGCATCGGTGACGGGAGAGCCCGACGGCGCCAAGGACTACCCAAACGTGCGCATTGTCCCGCTCCGCTCACAGCAAGCCCGAGCTGGCATCGCCTTTATCGCCGATGCCGTAAACGCCGGTGAGCTGACGATCCCGATCGGCCACCGCGAGGAGCTTAAGAACGCGGGCGCCGCGCAGGCCGAGTTCAACAAGGGCGGCATCGGTAAAGTGCTGCTCATCCCGTGAGTAAGCCCCAGTTTTTTCTCGGTGTAAGTGCTCTCTATCTGAAATGGAGTCGTTAATGGACGAAGTACAAATCGAACAAAAGAGCTATGAGATGCCGCCGCGGGAGGGATTTACCGTCACCCATTTTATCACCGTCGCCGACATCGACCGATCGGCTGATTTTTATGAAAAGGTCTTCGGCGGCCGCATTCTGAGCAGAGGCGACAAAAAGGGTGCGTCCGGGCACATACAGATCGCAAATACTTGGCTGATTGTCAACGTTGGGGGCGGGCCTACACCGGACAAGCCGTCGGTAACGCTCAGCGTCCCCGCCGACCCCGATATGGTCAGCAGCTTCTTGAATATCCGCGTTGCGGATATTCAAGCGTGCTACGAATTATGGAAAAGTCGAGGAGCCGAATTTATCACGGAGCCAAAGGACAAGTACGGCGAGATCCGCTGCTACATCCGCGATCCTGACGGTTATATCATCGAGGTTGGGCAAAGTAAGCCGGACTCCACGTCCGGTTAAGGCTCGGCGGTTGGCTACCGGCGTGGTCGATGGAAAGGTTGCGATAATCACCGGTGCTTCACACGGCATCGGCGCGGGCCTAGTAGCCGCATACCGCGATGCGGGCTTCAAGGTGATCGCCAGCTCGCTCTCAATCGAGCCCGGCACGGCCTCGAATGTGCTCAACGTTGCCGGCGACATCAGTAACCCTAAGACCGCCGACCTCATTATGAGTGAGGGCGTTGATAAATTCGGCCGGCTCGACACACTCGTTAATAATGCGGGAGCCTATATTTCGAAACCATTCACACAGTACACCCCGGCTGACTATGACGTGATGCTTTCAACGAACCTCGCCGGTTTTTTCCACATTACGCAGCGCGCGGTGCGCGTGATGGAGGCCCAAGGGTGGGGTCATATCGTGAACATCACCGCGACGGTAGCCGAACAACCTGTCAAAGGTGTTCCGGCAGCGTTAGCATCGTTGGCTAAAGGCGGCTTGAACTCAGTGACAAGGGCACTCGCGATCGAATATGCGTCGTGTGGCATCCGCGTGAACGCGGTCTCACCTATAATCATTAGGACCCATCCGGAGGCCTCGTACGCCGGACTCGAGTCGCAGATTCCGCTCGGACGAATTGGAGAGATCCAAGACGTAGTCTCTGCCGTGATGTACCTGGAAAACGCCCCGTACGTAACTGGGGAAATTTCCCACGTAGATGGCGGTCAAAGCGCAGGCCACTGGTAGAGTATGAGAGCATGGGAAGGGAGCATTTGCATGCCAAACGTCCGTCATTCAACCGTTCGAGTTGGCCCCGCGAACGTTTTCTACCGTGAAGCCGGTTCACAAGGGCGACCGGTTCTCTTGCTGCGCCACGGCTTTGCAAACTCGTCGCACTATTTCCGCCACCTGATGCCGAAGCTCGCAGGCCGCTTTCATCTGATTGCACCAGATCTGCCTTCGTTCGGATTTACGACGGTCAAAGAGCGAGAGGGCTGCCAATTTACTTTGCCGGTCTGACAAAGACGATTCAGGGCTTTGTGAACGAACTTTCCCTACGACGCTTTGCGATGTACGTGTTCGATTATGGCGCACCCGCTGCGACCTCGGCGCCAACGATGACCAAGGTACGTCTCTGCATCCCTTCAATGCCGAGGCCAAGGAGCTTCGAACGATTACATCGAGCCCGATTGGCCCATGGCGTTGAAATGATAGACCGAGGCGAGGTCCGTCATCGCTTGCGTGAGAACCACGTGGTAATCGGCGCCCGGAAGCCGCCGGAATGATCCGGCGGCGACTCGAATAGGAGGCCAGGTAGGGACTCCCCGCTTAACTCCAGCTAGCCTTAAAGAGGTGGTGGCATGCGAACCGCTCGTTGCTCATGCGGAAGTGTAGAAATTGAGGCTTTTGGTACTCCTATTACGAGTGTCGTCTGCTATTGCGACTCATGCCAAAGAGGCTCCCGGGAGATTGAGGCATTGACTAACGCTGTTCCAATTCTAGGTCCAGATGGTGGAACCGCCTATATTCTTTATCGAAAAGATCGCATAACATACGCAAAGGGTGCCGAGCTTCTAAAAGACTATAAGGTCGAGGAGAAATCAACTACGAGCCGAGTTGTTGCTACCTGCTGCAACTCGGCCATGGTAATGCGATTTGATGATGCAAAGCACTGGGTACCCGCGTATCGAGCGCGATTTCAGGGCGACATGCCTCCCCTACAATGGCGTATTTGTACGAAATTCAAGCCGGAGAATGCCCTAATCCCGTCGGATACTCCAAGTTCCACGATGTACCCCGCTGGATTTATGTGGAAGCTCCTGACCTCAAGAATTGCGATGCTTTTTGGGAGATAAGCAAAGCTGCCCACATTCGTGGAGACCTGCTGATCAAACATCCAGCTACCTGACTCTTTCGCCGCTCGTACTCGACGGGAGATCAAGCCGATCGCAGTTTAGCGTGAAGCGACCCCGCCTGCACCAACGATCGTTACCAGTCTCCCGCTGCGCCAGCAGTTCCTGCGCCTACCAAGCACGGTACATGCGTCCGAATTTCTTGCCCACTCAGCTCACCCACGCGCCCCCAAGTCGTTTTGTTACGCGCGCCTGCTGCACGGCAGCGACGATGAGGCCGAGCGCCTTTGCGGCCCGGTCGCGCGGGAGCTGTTGCGCATCTCGAAGATGAGCCACCGAGATGTGGCGCGACATTCTGCAGGCCAATGCGGTTAACGTCTCGCGCGAACTGCACAGCTTGCCTCGGAACAGCAGAAAACGGCCGACGAGCTGGGGCAAAAATAACGCTACGTCGAATAAGCCGGCGTGCTTACCGCCCGCGGAACCGCAGCGTGATGTTCACCCGTAAGCGGGCGCTTTGCGCTCTGCTCGTCGCCTGCGTTGCTCTCGGTACCTTGTCACCGCTCCGTGCGGCATCGTCGGCCGACGAACGGCTCCTCTCACTGGCGCAGCTCTGGGGGGACATCCGTTACTTCGACCCGTGGCTTGCGTATCGAAACGTCGATTGGGATGCGGCCGCACTTGCCGCGATACCCGAGGTCGCGAACGCATCGTCGAGCGAAGGGTTCGCCGCCGCCGTGCAACATATGCTCGCCGCACTGCACGACCCCTTTACCGGCGTCGCGCCGTCGCCGCCCGCCTCGCCGCCGCCAAATGGCGGAGACGGTTTGATCCTCACGGCCTTGGATGAACGCACCGCGGTTCTCTCCGTCGTGCCTGTGAAACTCGCTGCGGCAAACGACGCGCAGTTCGTAGCCGATGCCGCCAAGCTCACTCCGATGCTCACGGGTCACCCAAACGTCGTCATCGATCTTCGTCTGCCGGCCCAAGAGTCGGCCGAGCAATCCTCCGCGGTCGACTCGCTCCTCACGACATCCCCCGTCGCCACAGCACTCGTCCACGGCGACCTGCGGCTCCCCACCCAGCGCACGCGCTACTACAGCGGTCTGCACAATCAGTTTTTGCCGCCGGACGCCGAACCGTTCTACACCGGCGGATTCATGGTCGACGACGCGACGTTCGTCCACGGAAAAGCCGCCACGCCGCATAAGATCGCATTCGTCGTCAATTCGAACGCCGTCGTTCCCGACCTCGCAGTCGCGCTAGTTAGCGAGGGGCAAGCCGTTGTATTCAGCGATGGCCCCGCGCCGGCGCTTTTAGGTGGCTCCGTTGCCGCCCTCCCCCTCGGCGATAATCTGGCGGCGCAGTTCCGCACCTCCGAGTACGCCGAGCTCGCATCGGCGCAGGCCTATGCGCAGCCGCTCCCCGCGAAAGACAACCCGGTTAAGGCCGCTGCAGTCTGGCTTGAAAACCACGCGCCCCAAGCATCGCAATTCGATCCCGCGCCGCCGGCTAAGCTCCTCAACGATGCGATCGACCGGCGCGCCTACTTCCCGGACGAGCCGCACCGCGTGCTTGCCGTCTTCAAAATCTACAGCATCATCCGCTACTTCTTTCCGTACCGCGATCTCATGAAGGAAGATTGGGATGCGCTCACGCTGCGTGCCATTGCCGACGTTCGCGCCGTGCGCGATGAGCGAACGTATTTCCAAACGATTCGCCGCTATTACGCGCACATTCACGACGGCCACGGTTTCGTCGGCGGCGCGCCGCTCGGCGAACTCTTCGGCGGCTGGGTTCCGTGGACGAGCCGTTACCTGCACGGCCAAGTCGTCGTCACCGGCCTCATCTACCCGCTGACCTGCCGTGACGCCGGCGTGCGGATCGGCGACGTCGTCACAGCCGTCAACGGCGTCCCGATCCAACGCGCGATGGCAGCGCACCGGCCATTCGTGAACGGCTCAACGCCGCAAAGCGTGAACTTCAACCTCGTGACCACGGGCGGCTCCAGCGTCTTCTCCGGTCCGCGCAACACGGCGATAACCGTCACCCTGCGACGCCCACGCGCAAGCTCGTCCTACACCGCGCGCCTGACGCGCACCACCGGGTTTCTCCGGCATCCACGCACCGGGCCGATCGTCCGCATCCTGCCGGGCAACGTCGGCTACGTTGACCTCGATCGCCTAGAGGGTTCAAACGTAGATGCGGCGTTCGCTACGATCAAAGCGACGCGAGCCGTCGTCTTCGATGACCGCGGGTATCCGTTGGGCACCGGTTGGCAGGTCGCGCCGCGCTTGAGCCGGCAAACAAATTTTAAAGCGGCGCTCTTCGATCAGCTCATCGTTTCCAACCCACAGGTCGAAAACGGCGGCGGCGCACTGCCTGCGCTCTCCTTTCGGAGCTTCTACCAAATGCTGGAAGCCGGGACGGGTGCCAAATATCTCAAGCCCGTCGTCGTGCTCGTCGACGAGCGCACCCTGAGCCAGGCCGAACACACCGCGCTTTTCTTTGAAGCTGCGGCGCACGCGACGTTCGTAGGGACGCCGACCGCCGGCGCCAACGGCGACGTCACCATGTTCGGGATTCCCGGCGGCACCACGCTGGCGTTCTCCGGCCAAGGTGTGCGCCATGCCGACGGCGCGCAACTGCAGCGCGTCGGCATCCTTCCCCAGGTGCGTGTCGAACCGTTCGCCGCCGATATCGCCGCCGGACGCGACGTCGTACTCGAAGCGGGCGTCCAACAAGCACTCCGGCGTTCCGGCGCTTCCGGAACGCAAACGGCGGAGGCGCTGCGACAACTGCGCCGGCTCGATGCTGCCGAGTTCGCCCAGCAGATCGCAACAACGGCGCGCGTGGCGGCAGGGCAGGCCTATGAGCTGGCGAGGACGGGCCGATCGCTGCCCGCGGCCTCAAACACCGGCGTGCTCGCGCCCGCGGCCGGTTCACCGTTCAAGCTTTCCTCGACCGATCCGACCGGTAATTACAAGGTAACCAGCGCTTCTACCGATGCCGCGCCCTACCGCGGCAAAGGCGTGCACGTCTTTGGCCTGCTCGATCCACAAGCATCCTCAGCCGGCTTTTACGTTCGCGTCGACGTGCCCGGTTCTGCGTCGAGGCTGGACATGATGCTCAACCGCATTCCTAACGCCGCTAACAGTTCGCAGCCGTTCTCGATCGTGCTTCCCGTTCCCGAGAACGCTTCGCAGATCTACTACGGACTCTGGGTCGATGGTGCCGGCAGCATCTCAGCCTCCCACGTGCAGATCGAAATCGTTCCCAAGGAGACGCCCTCGACCGAGGGTTGCGCGACGTCATGCTGATCGCGCCGCTCAATCCCTCGTCGTAAAGCAGATAATGTTTTCTTTACGGATCCATCGACGATCTCGACAAGCTGGCTAACATGGCGAATGTCATACTCTTTCGCGGTACGAGTACGTCGGCCATATCTCCCATGATCTCACGACGATTCGCTGGAGGAACGGGACGTTTTAGACGCGATAGCCGCGGCAGCGGGACCTCACGGCTCGACGTGATGCATCAGCATCTCGATAAATCGCTGAAAACAAAGCGGGAGATCGGTGGGTCGAGTGGCGCGGGGGATTTTGCCCCGAGCCTCTCACAGATCCGGACGTGAGTCTCGCGACTCATCCGGCTCGCGTTCTCAGTATGCGATGAAGCGCTTTCTGGACGTTGAGTGCTGCTCGCCGTCATCGTGCAGAGCGTGCTCGTTTCAGGGTTCTTCCTCTATCTCGCGCGGCGCACACGGCACGCCCCCTGCACGGCGGCGGTGCTCCTGGTCGCTGGCAATGCCAGCGCGGACGTCGTAACCACGCCAGCCATTGCAGCCACTAGTGTGGTCGTTAAGTGTGTCTTCGTCATCGCTACCTCGCCGCTATTTAGCGGAGCTTCCATACGGAGTTGATAAAACTCCGTATGGAAAGACTTCTCCGCTTGGAACCCAAGCTACCTAGCTACCGTGCGCTGTGGTCACCTGCGCGAGCACGGAGTCAAGGTTGAATGAAGCAGGTTTCTGCCGTGGCGGGAACTTAGCGAAGTCCTCGATCTGCCCCGCGACCACTTCCTGCATCTCGTACATCTGGGGAATGTGAGCGACCATCCAGTCAAAGTATGTATTCGAGTTGAAGTCGGCCCGTTCGTAGGGGTCGCGCCGCAAGTTGACGATATGCGGCAACCGGAGTTTTACTAGCGGTTCGGCCCACTGTTGGAACTGATTGGCGCGTCGAATAGACAAGTTGAACTTGTAATCACCGACGCGCAATGCCATAACTTCACCGTCATCGCTGAAGTACATGACGGAGTTTCTTGGGCTAGTCCTTTCTTGCACGGGTTCTCGCGTTTTTGAGTCCCGGCTAGTCCCGACGAATCCCGGCGAGTTTTGCGGAACCGTTAGATCGCCGTTAGAGGAGCGAGCGACTTCTTGTCAGCGCGACGTCGGCGGTGTCGCTTTGAAGCGATATGCCTGCGTATCTACGGATCGAGTTGTGACCGGCTCGAAACGGCGTCACCTCTACCCTCGCTGGGTCATTCGGGCGCGTTGGACTAGGCAATCCTGCCATGCGAGCGAAGCGGTTTGCCGATTTAAACCGTTAGCGCAACGGCCTGCAGAACCATGAAACCTGCAAAGGTAGATCCCTGATGACGGCTACGTCATCACTTATAGCCTTTGAAATCCTCGCCAACTCCGATGTTGGGGTATTCCCTTACACTGTGTTCATATTCAGCGACGAGTTTTAAAGCTGGCCAAAGCATCCATGTGTTGGTGAGGTCGGAATAGAATAAGTTATTATCTTCATGCGGGTCGCTGCTCAAATCGTAGCACATCGGAAACTGCGGCTTGACGTAGGATTGTTCCATGGCTGGCCGCAGTGTACCATCCGTGTAGCGGAAGATGATCTTGCATGTTTTCCACTTCACCGACAGTAGGCCGCCGTCGATACCAAAAAACATGTAGGACTCGCGCCCCGTCGTTTCGCTTTGGCCGAGCATAAAAGCTGAGGCATCTACACCGTCGATTGGCCGGTCCTGAGGTACGAGGTTTGACGCGCCCGCGAGCGCAGCCAACGTCGGCAGCCAGTCTACGGCCGCAAGCATCTCGTGTGTGACGACGGCGGCAGGGACATTACCAGGCCAGCGGATGATGCACGGTACGCGGTGGCTTCCTTCAAACGGTGTGTTAAAGAAGTCACCGCGCCATGGCCCATTGGAACCCGGTCCGACCTGCGGAATGGCACCGCCGCCTCCGTTATCGCTGCTTAGAATAACGATGGTGTTGTCGTCTACACCGGCTTCCTTGATGGCGTCCATGACTTGGCCGACGCGGTAATCCATCTCGGCGATGAGGTCGGCGAATAGCCCGCTGCGTTCCGTGGACTTACCTACGAAATCCGGGTTTCCGATACACGGTGGGTGCATCTCAGTGTAGCCGACATAAACGAAAAACGGCTTCTTCGCCGCCGCATTGTGCTTAATGTGCTCGATCGTCTTCGGGATGATGTACTTCCCGTCCATAAGCGGACGCACGTTAAGGTCAAACGGCATCACGGGCTTGGAAAACCCGCCCTTCTTGCCTTCCCAAACCATAGGCACGGGCATACCGGTCTCCTTGAACAGCGGCCACGCAGTATAGCCTGCCTCATCGGAACTGTTTTTGATGCCCCACCACTCGTCAAAGCCTTGGTCGTTTGGAAGCCGACCCTCGGTGTCGCCTACGTGCCACTTGCCGTACATCGCGGTAGCGTAGCCTGCGTCGGAAAGAAGTTCGGCGATGGTGTATTCCCACGGCACCAATCCACTCTCGCCCTGTCCGGGAAACGGGACAGAGGTCGTCCCAGAGCGCACTGGATGCCGCCCGGTCATAATGGCCGAGCGCGACGGCGTACACTGGACCTCGACGTTGTAGTTAGTGAAGCGAAGGCCCTCGTTGGCCACGTCATCAATGCGCGGAGTGGGTACTGTGCCGCCGTATACCCCGAAGTTTCCCCAGCCGACGTTGTCGAACAGAATAAACACGATATTTGGCTTCCTGCTGGTTCTAGGCGAACCAGTACTCATGCCGATCCCTTTCATTTGTGCGATTGACGGTTCGTATCGGCTTCTGCGCGGCATCCCTCGACTCCCAGGGCAGCCGGTGCACTAACGCGCAGCCCGCCGCCTCCAACGCGTGGTGACGTGCGGTTGCGGCGATGCGGTGAAATCTAAGTTGGCTCGGCCTGAGGGAAAGTCCAGGAACCGTTTAAGATCTCGGCTCGCGGACGATAAAAACGGACCATGTAGTTCCAGCCAGGCGTGATTGGCAAGCAATTCGGGATTTTTCCGTCGCATCCACCGAACTGGACCACGATGGAACCATCCGCGCCTCTCTTCGCTGTGAGGTTGTTGACCGAATACGCATCGTAAGCGTTCTATTCGGCAGCGGTGTTCGATCTCGACGCCGGATCCGTGCCATGACTATCTCCTTCGACCCCCATCCCGAGTCTCAGTTAGTTTTGCACATTCGCCACCGGCAACAAAAGGGACCTAGGCATCAGGGCACTCGACGGGTGGGCGGCGGTAGGAAACCGGAAAACTGTTAGTGTTTATCCGCCGAACTCGAATAGCCCGAGTGTCGTCATTACGAGGGGCGTAGACGTTCTGAAGGTATGACTTCGATAAGCAGGGGAATTTGTATGTCGCCAACTCCGGACGCCCGGCGGGGCGTTCAGGTTCGGCCCGTGCGTACAACGCGATGGGGAGGCAGATTCTCGCGATCAAGCAAGTATCCGCGCCAGTAGCCGTAGCATTCGCTGCGAGCGGCAACCTCGTGGTTGCAAATCAAGATTCAAGGCTAGTTTCTTTCTATCAGCCAAAATTCAATCTCTCCCGTTCGATCCATAACGACGGCCCAGCCGCCAGCGATGCTACTAATCGGAAGTGGTGGAAACGTCTACGTCGGAGAATCTTATCGCGTCGAAGTGTTTGCGCCAGGTGCATCGGCGCCGACGCGAACACTGGCTATTGGCGCCGATGCGATGATTTGGGGATCAAAATAAGCCCCCGGGCTGTCGTTGAAAACGGCCTACCGCAACGACTGCAAGAAACGCGTAGCTATGCGATCGCAGGCGTAAACTCGTCGCGGTCAGCTATATGACTTCGCTCGCCTTCGTTACACCCAGTCGCGGAGCGTCACGGCGACAGTTTTTGTGGCTCCGTCTTTCGATACAACCTGCAGACGTAAAACCGTTCCTACAGGCCCGTCAATGGCTTTGCGGACCTGCGACAGCGTCGGCGCCTTGCCGTCAAAGCCAACGATCACGTCGCCCTTCACGATGCCCGCTTCCGCCGCCGGCGTGCCGGGGCGTACGTCAAAGACGACGATCTTTCCGCCGTTCGAAATGAGGAAGAGGCCGGCGCGCTCGTAGACGTCACGCGCTGCAAAGCTCGTGTTGGGCTGCAGCGCCATTGTCTCTTTGGCGTAATCGAAGGTGACGGTGAAGCGCTTCCAAACGCCGCCGCCAACGTTGGCCGCTACGAACGGCAGTGCGAAACCGCCCCCTTTATCCGTCGAGTAGCCCGCGACGAGGTCGTGCAACATGAACTGCGAAAAGCCCAGGCTTTCCAGTCGTCCTAGAAGACCCTTGCTCCCGCCGCCGACGCCGAACCCGTTGACGCTCTCGGCGCTGTGCGTCGAGGGAAGAACTTGCGGATGAGCTGCGACCCAAGGCGAAAACAAGTCGAGTGTGGCGTGCGATCCGGTATCGACCGCGCAATCGGATGCGATGCCGTCGATCGTACATTTGAACTGCGGTTGCGTACCGCCGAAATAAAACGACATCACCGTGGCGCCGGCAGGCGGACTCGCTCCCGGCATCTGCAGCGTAATCGTGTGACCGGCATAGTCGAACGTCGTGACGTAGCGCGCGAGAACTTCGAAGCCGATCACTCCGTCGGTCTTCTCTCCCGTAACGCCGAACAATTGCCGCACCGGAGCGACTGCAAACACCTGATTGCGCAGGAGCGCGTCGCCGATTTGCAGCGAGTCCACCGTACCGATGCTAATCGACTGCGTGGCCGCCCCCACGCCCCCCATTTGAGCCGCGCCGGCTCCCTTTGCGCCTATCTCGCTCGCCACGGCGGGATCGATAACGTTGACGCCTCCCGTGTCGAAGGCGAAGCGGTACGGCCCTTTGCCGTTGAGCATGACCTCCAAGTCGACGTGATTGTTGATGAGTTCGAATGGGACTGTCGTGGAGCTGCGACCGGCGTTCATTGAAAAATCGTGCACGCTCGAGGCGGGCCGGCTTAAGCCTGTGTTGCCAGAATCGACGATCTTCGCCGATGAGACTGCAGCGTCGGTAGAGTTGCCGGCACTAGATTGCGTTCGGCGGTAAGCCACCATATAGCCGTCGACCGATCGGTAGTCGGAGACCGTCACCGTATTGACGATCGGGCCCAAGGCGATAACGTAGCGCGACGGCAGATGACTCGCCATATCTATCCACACCTGCATCGGAAGTTGCGAGCCCTTCGGGGTAACGATCACGACGGCGTAACGGTGCCCGCCATCGCTCCTTGCGCCGCTCCACGACACCGAAGCCCCACCGGCGCCCGGTGTAAACAGCGTCTGGTTAAATGCGTACGCCTGATCGATCTCTTGAGACCTTCCGCCGACGCTGTCGTCTACCCAAACCAATCCCGTTTGATCCTGATTCCACATCGAGGTACCGTCGTATCCGTCGGCCGATACGACCGGCGGAGTCGAGAAGCGCTCGGCAAAAAGTATGCCGCCGATGGAGCCTGCAGAGGTTCCAATACCGCTCAGTCCGTTGCTCGTCACCGTTTCTTTTATCTGCAGCGCGCCTCGGCTCCGCAAGGTGCTCGCGCCGAGAGCCTTTCGCGTCTGCTGAATTGTGCTAGCAAGATCCGAGTCGCCGTTCGAGGCTTGGGCAATCGCGGTCATGGCCCAGCAGGTCAAAGCACATACCGCGACGGTGATATATAGTTTTTGCATGGTTCCTCTGGGTGCGCGCGGACGCCGAAGGAGCGTTTACTGGTATCCAGCCTTGCGTAGTTCGGAAACGAGTACGTTTCCCGGCTCGGCGATGTGATCGTGCAGTAGCGCACATGCTTCGGCGACTCTTGCTCCTTTTATGAGCGTGAGGAGCTTACGGTGCTGGCGCTGTGATTCAGCGAAATTATTTGTGACTTCCACTTCTCGATGGATGTAACGTGCGACGTTTCTCTGCAACGTGAGGATTGCGCCTAGAAGACGAGGCCGTGCTGCCGGTTTGTACAGGATGGAATGAAAGTCGGCGTTGAAGTCGGCCCACCGGCTGCGATCCCTATCAAGCCGATCGAGTACCTGGGCAGCTTTGCGCAGATCGGCGTCGCCAATTTTAGGAATCGCAATCCTGAGCGCGCAGCATTCCAACGCGGAGCGCATGTCGTTGAGATCCTCGACTTCGGCGGCGGACAGAGCGGCAACGATTGCCCCGCGACGCGGGCGGATCTCGACGAGACCCTCTGCTTGGAGCCTGATGAATGTTTCACGAACGGGAACGTGGCTGACCCCAAAGGATCTAGCGATTTCGTCCTGACGTAGCGACTCGCCGGGGCTCAATCGCCCGCTAACGATTTCGCGGCGAAGACTGTCGAGGAGTACGTCTCCCATCGATGTGGTCGCTAACACGACGGCTCGTCTACGTGCATGCCGGATATAGTATATAATATATTATGTACGGGCGTCAAGGCTGACAAGATGTGAGGTAACATTTTTACAAATGGACGCAGATGCTCTTGAGTTCGCGCGGGCCCTCATTTCTCCGAGAGCCTCCGAAGAGTTGGGAGAACGTGCCGCGGACTTTGACTGGTTGGTTGGCAAGTGGTCTGCGATCGTGCGTGACTATAACGACGATGGCACGGTCGAGGAGAATGAGGGTTACGGCTCCGGTAATTGATGCGTTTCTATGCGCGTCTTGGGAGCGAAGGCGAACGTCCGCTTTCGCCTACGACGATCGCACACACGCATTCGCTCATCAACTCTGCAATGAAGTGGGCGCATCGCAAGGGACGCACTAACCGGAATCGAACCCGTCAATCGGGGTCCCGGCCGCTCCCGTTGAATACCCGAGAGTTCTTTCCGGTACGGGTATTCGCGCTTTTGAGTCCCGGCTAGTCCCTTCGAATCCCGACGAGTTTTGGGGAATCCGTTAGATTCCGTGTGGGGCGTCAAGAGCCAAGATCGTTTTGCGAGATGGCTGCTTGTCGACACGGGGATGGCTGTGACGTCGCCCGCACCCGATGTCGGGGTCAAAGGGGCGCTCGGACTTAAGGACGCCGTAAGCCAAAATCAAGAGGCGACGCATGACGGCGGCGACGATCTGCTTGCCATGCTTGCCCGAAGATCGCAACCGACTGGCAAAATCTTTGAGGATGGGATTGCAGCGGATCGCCGCCACAGCCGGCATATACAGCATCCGCCGCAGATGAGCGTTGCCAGCCTTTGACAGCCACGAAGCCGATATCGACTTTCCCGAGCGAAACTCACGGGGGCAAAGTCCAGTGAACGCCGATAAGGCCTTGGCACTCCGAAACTCGCTGATGTTCGGCAGTTCACCAAGAATCGTGACGGCGAGGCGTTCGCCAATGCCAGGGATCGACGTCAACAGCTCACGCTTGCCTCGTAGGGTCGGGTCGTCATCAATGAGCGAGCGGATTTGTCCGTCGATCTCATCGATCTGGCGATCAAGGAAAGACAATGTCGCCTCGATCGACGAGCGCACGTCGCTCGAGCCAGGTGCGCCAAGGCGATTCGACTCCTGAACCCGCATCTCATCAAGCGCTACGCGCCGGCGTGCCAGCCGTTTCAAGCGCTGCTGAAACGGACTGGGCGGTTCCCACGGCGTCGGATGCATGGTCATGCAGAAGCGTGCGATAAGCGCTGCTTCAGCCTTGTCGGTTTTCGTTCGAGAGAGTTCGCTTTGGCCGAAGGACTTGATCGCGAGCGGGTTCACAATGCTCACGATATGACCGTGCGCGTGCAGATCCGTCGCCAGCTCTTCGCTCCAACCACCGGTCGATTCCAGGCACGCATGCACTCGACTGACATGACGGTTCGAAAGCCAGCGATGCAATCGTTCGAAGCCTGCTGCAGAATGTGGGAAATGATTCGTACGAACCTGGCCTGTAACGCTCAGAGCACAATAGAACTCGAACTTCCCAACGTCGATGCCAAGAACGGGCAAATCCACGGCCGCCTCCTTACCACGGTAGCGTCGACCAGCCTGACACATGCGAGCTGTTGCCTTCGCGGCACGCCCTAGATTCCGTCCGGTCATCACCTACCGCACAAGCGGCTCGGGCACCAATCTAACGGACGGGCTCTCCGGCCCAAGACGGCGTCGGTGTTACCGAGCACTGGTAGGATCATTCAATCCCACCGCCGGAGAACCGGCCCGCTGAACATATCAGACGGCCGTTAGAGAAGCAAGCGCTCAGCACCGTCGCGGCTATTGGCCATGCTGCTTTGAGCTTCCGTATTGGCGCTTATGAGACCGAGCGTTACGGAGTTAGCGCAAAGACGGTTCCGCAGCCTGTACCGTCGGCGCAAACCGACGGAGACTTGCCGCCTCCGTATGTCGTGCCGTAGAGCGTTCCGTTCACGCTGATCAAGCGGCCTGCCAGGGGCAGTGCTCCGTCGGGGACGCCGCCGAAGCTGTGGAGCACCGCCTCAGTGCCGCTCGTGGTGATGCTGTAGATGGTTCCATAGCCGGATGCGCCGCCGCCGGCCGTCGTACCGTATAACGTACCCCCCACGAGAATCAAGCCCGACTGGGGGTGCGCTCCGTCGGGGCCTTTGAAGCTATACAATACGCTCTCCGTGCCGCTCTTGTTTATGCTGTAAACAGTTCCAAGGTTGGACGAGCCGCCTCCGTATGTCGTACCGTACAGCGAGCCGTCCACATCGATCAAGCCCGCATACGGGTGTGCTCCGTCGGAGCCGCTGCGGAAGCTGTGCACCACACCCTCCTTGCCGCCGACGGGTCTTATGATGTAAACGGTTCCTTTGTCGAATGATCCGCCGCCGACCGTCGTGCCGTACAATCCGCCGTTTGCGCTGAGCAAGCCCGCCTGGGAATGTGCTCCGTCGTCGGGGGGACCGCCGAAGCTGTGCACCACCGTCTCAGCGCCGCTCGCGCTGTTTACGCTGTAAACCGTTCCGCAGCCGGCGTGGCATCCGGAACCGCCGTCGAAGTACGTTGTGCCGAACAGCGAGCCCCTCACGTTCAACAAGCCCGAATAGGCGCCCGCTCCGTCGGAGCCGCCGCCAAAACTATACAAGACCTTTTCGGTGCCGCTCGGACTGACGCTGTAAACGGTGCCGCGGTCGGATGCGCCGCCGCTGTATGTCGCGCCGTATAGCGTGCCGTTCACGTGGACCAAGCCCGCTTTGGGAAAATTCCCGTCGGATTTACCGCCGAAGCTGTGCAGCACCGCTTCCTCGCCGCTCGTGCTGACGCTGTAAACGGCCCCAAGCCCGCTGTTGCCGCCCAGAAACGTCGTGCCATACAGCGTGCCGTTCACCTCGGTCAAAGGCGCCCACGGACCCTCAGCGTCGCCGAGGCGACCGCCGAATCGGTACACCACTCGGTAGGACGAGGCGGGCAGCATCCCATGTGCCTTCGTGTGAAGGGTCGCGATCGCCGCGCTTTGCGGCATGGAGTCCCGCGCGCCGATCGGCGGCTGCGACCCGCCGCAAGCTGAGAGCAGCGCGCCCGCGGAGCTAGAAATAAGGACTAAGCGGCTGAATAAAACCACCTTACTCATGTGTAATGCCTCCCGGAAGTTGAACGAATAAACTATTAGAAACGTTTGGGGTACCGACGTTTTCAGCCTCCAGCGAAAGCAACCTCAGGTCGAGCGCGAGTTACGATCGCAGCCTGGGGGTGAGTGAAACGCCCTCTACGCGCTGGGGGTCGCGCGAGTTCGTCGGACGCCAGCCCCTCGCGCAGGAGTACGGCGATACGGTCATGCGTTGTCACCTCGGTGAATCCATAATGAGGCAGCTAACGTTCTTCGCGATGATGGTGACCTGAAAGGTTCCGCCAAATTGCGTTGCGCCGCGCCTACCGGCTTCGTCTCAGGGCGAGGATTGCGAAGAAGTCAGGAACCCTTTGTTCAGTTACTACAGGTTTCCTCGACGTGGCAGCGCACCATGAACTGCGTTCCACTGGTGTGCGATATCGTTACCTTTGCAATGAACCGTACTTTCTCGTTTTCGGGAGCTACCAGCGTCGCCACGTGCCCGTTAGCGATTGAAACCTCAAGCCGAGAATCGCTGCTGCTAATGCTCCAGCCCGACTTCGGCACGAGGCGAAAGAGTGCGCTGGATACATCCCTCGTCGTGCCGGAGATGAGCGCAATCACAGCCTCCTCTAGATGCGGCGTGTTTTCAACGGCGCGCTGGTCGTTGATCGCCGGCGCACGCCCCTCGGCGTTGACGGCGGGTACGGCAAGCGATCTCATTGCGGGCGAACATCCGGCTGCACCTAACACGGTTCCGACGGTCGCGCATGCCCACTCTTTACGATTCATTCCATCTCCTTTACTGACGGCAATCCCTCATTCGGTCAAGGGGTTCCACATCATTCCCCTGTCCTCGTGCGCTGACGCGATTTTCGTTGAAGGTTTGGGCTCGAATCGTGTCAGCGATGGCGGATTTACCGAGCGCCGTTCCCTCTTAATAAGCGACACTAGCGCTTGCCAACGTCTCGGATGCGGGATGCCACCTTGCATTACTTGCTCTTTGGCGATTAACGGTGGAGGGCGAGGCTGACAGTGACGCAGTAGAAGTTTGTAGGCGGCGAGATACTAAAGACCGTCCCGCAATTGTAGGAATACACAAAATCGCAGCCATAGTGATCGCCGTAGGCGCCGCCGCTTTTTGTCGTGCCGTAAAGCGTGTCGCGCTCGTTGATTAGGTCCGCGCGAGGGTTACGCCCCTCTCCTTTAGCTAGGCCGTTTCTGGTAACGCCAACGGGAATCGAACCCGTGATTCGGGGTCCCGGCCGCTCCCGTCGAATACCAGATAGTCCTTCCTGTACGGGTTTTCGCGTTTTTGAGTCCCGGCTAGTCCCGACGAATCCCGGCGAGTTTTGCGGAATCCGTTAGACAGCCGTTAGAAGAGCAAGCGCCAGCTTTCGAGCTTTCACGGATGCTTTTCACCAGCCTGCTAGGTGTGTATGTGGCGGCGCATTGCTTTCAGAGTTGCGACCAGCCGCCATCGACGGGGAGTTCGGCGCCGGTTGTGAAGGTCGCATCGAATGCGAGGAAGAGGACCGCCTTAGCGATTTCCTCCGCCGTCCCCCAGCGTTTCATCGGAACCATACCGCTCATTTGCTCCCGGATATGGGCAACCGTGTCTTTATCGGGGAACACCTTGTCGAGGATCGGCGTGTTGATGGGACCGGGCGTCACCGCGTTGACGCGAATCTCCTGAGGAAGCAGCTCCGCGGCGAGCACCCGAGCGAACGATCGCAGCGCAGCCTTTGCGGCTCCGTAGGCGGCTTGACCGGGCATTCCCTTGACGTTCGCGATCGAGGTCGTCAGGACGACAGCGCCTCCGCGATTGATCAGCGGCGCGAGCTTCTGGACGGCGAAAAACGGGCCCTTGGCGTTCAGGTTGAACATCTCGTCGTAGACGGCCTCGGTCACGCTCTCGAGAGGCGCTGGGATGCTGAACCCGGCATTGGCGAAGAGCAGATCGAACGTCTCGAGCTCGGCCTTCACGCGAGAGGCGAGGGCGTCGATGTGCGTCAACGAACGCGCGTCGCTCGAGACCACGACCGCGTCCTTCCCGAGCTCTTTCTGCGCTGAATCCAGGCCGGCTTGCGAGCGGCCCGTCACCAGAACGCGCGCGCCCCCTTCGAGGAGCATCTTTGCCGTCGCCAGCCCCATGCCGCTGGTGCCGCCGATGATCACGGCCCGCTTCGCTTCGTACTGACCCATGCGTATTCTCCTTGCGACCTCAGGCCGCTATTTTTGAACTGTTTTGTATGATAATGGGGCACGAAGGACGTGGTGTCAAGCAATTTAGAACTAATTATTTCAAAATGCTGTAGCGCCGGTGGATGTAGAGCGGAGTGCGAGGATGATCAGGAACGGTCGATCCGGATCGTGCTTGGGCGCGGGTGGTTCGCAGCAATCGCGTTCAAAGCGATAAGCGAAAGCAGGGCGGAGCGACCCAAAGGAGCGTTTTATCGACGCGCTCCCTCCTCGTAGACCTCCTCGGCGGCTTTCATGACGGTGTCGTAGACGTGATCGCGCACCCACCCGAAGATCGCAAGTCTATCGGCCACCCGGTTCGCGAGCTTTTCTACGAGTTTGCGAACGAATTCGGGTTCGATCATGACGGCAGATTTGGTCGGTGTCGCGGGTCGTGGCGGCCGATGTGGAAGCGGTGACAGAAGCGGCACTTGTAGACGTGGACGACCGCATAATTCCGCAACGCCTGCTGAGTCCGGTCCCCCCACCATGTAGCCGCTGGCGGTCCTTCAGGACACCGCGGTCAAGGATGCGGGGCCCGACCAGTCGACGCCGGAGACCTTGACGATGGCCTGCCACGCGGCTTCCTGGTTGGCGCGATCGTGCAAGTGTGGTTGGCGCATCGCCTCAATTGGGCCGGTGAGCTTCTTGGGCGCCGAGGCGAAGAATTGCCCCGAGACGTCCGTGCCGAACTCCGATGCCTGGAGGTAGCGACGAGCCGCGGTCTCCGGCGTCTGAGACATGCCGGGGATGAGCTTTATCAGCGGCATCAGCGACTTCATGACCGGGCCAAGGTTTCGCACCGCCTTGGTGTCGGGCGCGCTGCCAGGCGAGACGGCATACACGGCCATGCCCGCGGGTAGCCGGCGGGCCAGCGCCGCGGCCCACCAAGCAACGATTACCTTCGCGTCGGCGTACGCCCGGTTGGGCTCGTATTTCACGTTCGGCCCGTTGCGCACCAGGGCTTCCACCGCGGCGCTTCGGTCGCCGTGGTATTGCTTCTTCGCAACGGCAGCCACGTCGGTAAAGCTGAACATCGGGACGTCCCCTCGGGCAGGCTCCGCGCCAGCGATAACAATCCGCGCGTTGGGGCTGAGCAGATTGGTGCGCAGCAGCCCGACAGTCAGTTGATGATGGCCGATCAGCGGGGCCTGAGACGCCTCGATGCGCGCCGCCGTGAGCACACGCTTTTTACCACCGACCATTCCGGCGTTGAGCAGTAGGAAATCGATAGGCAGGCCTCGCTTGACCAACTCCGCGATGGCGGACTGAACGCTGCACGGGGTATCCAGATCCAGCTGCAGCGGCGTGAAGACCCGCGTATGCGACTCAACCGCGAGCTGAGCGGCCGTTTCCTTGATCCGGGCCAAGCTGCGCCCGGTGACGATGACCTCGCGGTAGCCCTGGGCGGCGAGCAAGCGGGCTGCCGCATAACCGAGCCCGGAGGTCGTGCCGGTGACGAGAGCGATCGAATGTTCCATAAGGCCTCCCCTGGTTGAAGAGCTGGGTCGAACCGAGCGTCACCCGCGACGCCAGGTGGCCTTTGCATATTGCAACTGTTTGGTACTATAATGGGGCGAACGGTCAAACGCAAGGGGTTTCTTACTAAGGTGTTCAAAAATATTTCCCGGCCACGGGGACGGCCGCGCAGCTTCGACGAGAAGGTCGCGCTGGACAAAGCGACCCAGGTCTTCTGGGCTAAGGGCTACGACGGCGTAACGATCGACGATCTCGTCGCCGGGATGGGCGTGGGGCGCCCGAGCCTGTATTCCATTTTCGGAGACAAGCGCACGATATTTTTGCGCGTCCTCAAAGCCTACGCAGAGAGGAAAGGCGCTCTGGCTGCCAAGGCACTCCTCGCACCGGGCACACTTCGCGACTCG
Source organism: Vulcanimicrobiota bacterium (assembly GCA_963745145.1). Taxonomy (GTDB): domain Bacteria; phylum Vulcanimicrobiota; class Vulcanimicrobiia; order Vulcanimicrobiales; family Vulcanimicrobiaceae; genus Cybelea. Next base: position 248,083 of record CAVUWE010000002.1, read on the forward strand.
CTGGGCGCCTTTCTGAGGAACGCCGTAGAAACTGCGACCGAGAAAGGATCCGCCGCGGGATGTCTTCTTCAGTGTGTCGCGCCCCTGGTGGACGATGCTGAGGTTCGGCGGTTCCTGAAGAAGGCGGCAGATGCCGCCGCCGAGTTGGTAGAACGCCGTTTCCGCGATGGGATCAGCGCGGGAGAAGTTCCCCCTGACTTTCCAGTAGCCGCGCGCGCGCGTCAGGTCCTCGACCTTACCCGCGGCCTGACGATGCGTGCACAGATCGGCACGTCCCGCAAGACGCTCCTCAATGACGCCGAGGAAGCGGCCGACTTGGTGCTGCTGCCACGGCGTCGAAATGCGGCGTCAGCACGTTGATGCTGGATGGTGAAGGGTTAGAAAGAGCAACCCGCGAGCCGCCGCTGCCAGTCGGCCCACTCGGCCAGGAACAGGCCGCGCCGCCAACCGGAATCGAACCCGTGTATCGGGGTCCCGGCCGCTCCCGTCGAATACCCGAGAAGTCCTTTCCTGTACGGGTTTTCGCGTTTTTGAGTCCCGGCTAGTCCCCTCCGAATCTCGGAGAGTTTTGGGGAATCCGTTAGATTCTGTGTCCGGCGTCAAGAGCGCTATGACGTCGCCCACACCCGATGTCGGGATCAAAGGGCCGCTCGGACTTGAGGACACCGTAAGCCAAAACCAGGAGGCGGCGCATCACTGCAGCGACGATCTGCTTGCCGTGCTTACCCGAAGATCGCAATCGATCGGCAAAATCCCGAAGAATGGGATTGAAACGGATCGCCGCTACAGCCGGCATATACAGCATCCGCCGCAGATGAACGTTTCCAGCCTTTGATAGCCACGATGTCGATACCGATTTCCCCGATCGAAACTCGCGCGGGCACAGCCCGGTGAACGCTGACAATGCCTTGGCATTCCGAAACTCGCTGAGGTTCGGCAGCTCACCAAGAATCGTGACTGCGAGGCGTTCGCCAATGCCCGGGATCGACGTCAACAGCTCGCGCTTGCCTCGTAGCGTCGGGTCGTCGTCAATGATCGAGCGGATTTGTACGTCGATCTCATCGATTTGGCGATCAAGGAATGACAACGTCGCCTCGATCGACGAGCGTACGTCGCTCGAGCCGGGGGCGCCAAGCCGATTCGACTCCTGAACGCGCATGTCGTCGAGCGCTACGCGCCGGCGCGCTAGGCGGCGCAAGCGCTGCTGGAGCGGGCTAGGCGGCTCCCACGGCGCTGGGTGCATGGTTATGCAGAATCGTGCGATGAGCGCCGCGTCGGCCTTGTCGGTCTTCGTTCGAGAGAGTGCGCTCTGACCGAAAGACTTGATTGCCAGCGGGTTCACAATGCTCACGACGTGACCGTGCGCGTGGAGATCCGCCGCCAGCTCCTCGCTCCAACCGCCTGTCGATTCCATGCACGCATGAACTCGACTGACGCGACGGTTTGCAAACCACCGACGCAATCTTTCGAAGCCCGATTCCGAATGAGGAAAATGATTTGTATGAACCTGACCTTTAACGCTCAGCGCACAATGGAACTCAAACTTCCCAACGTCGATGCCAAGAACGGGCAAATCCACGGCAGCCTCCTTACCGCGGTAGCGTCGACCAGTCTGATGTATACGAGCTGTTGCCTTCGTGGCACGCCCTGGATTCCGTCCGATCATCACCTACCGCACAAGCCGCTCGGGTACCAATCTAACGGGCGGGCTCTCGGGCCCAAGACGCCAACGGTGTCACCGAGCACTTGGTAGGATCATTCGATCCCACCGCCGGAGAACCGGCCCGCTGAACATATCAGACGGCCGTTAGAGGAGCAGGCGCCCTCTTATGAGCTTTAGGCCTTTCTCGTGACCCTTACTTTAAGAAAAGCGAAGCCCGCTATTTCCTAACACGTGACCTAGCGGTTATAGACGTTTACCAGAAATATCGTGGTGAGGGTCGACCGCTCGATGCGATGACAGAGGGGATTCGTGGGAGCAAGTGCTACGGCTAGCATGGATGAAAGACCGATTGCGAAAAGGACCCAGGGAAACCAAGCCCCGAGGACTTCGTAACGGTTTGGTAACAGCTGCACTACCGCAAACACGAAGACATAGGCAAGGATGGCTGGCCAGCGTGACTCCATGTTGAGAACCCATGCAACGCGCGACTTCACACCTGTTGGTTCGCCATGAAGCTTGTGGTCTACTGATTTTCTTTGATTAACTCTGGAATGTCTATCCCGCGTTTGATCGGGTACAGTAAGCTCCAGACGATCTTGAGATTTGTTTGCGGATTGGCAAGCGGTCGCGTCACGTACGTATAGTAGAGAGCGCTGATAGACATCAGTTGATCGCCGCTCTTAAACGTCTTGGCGACTCCGCCACCTAGCGGTACGGCCCACTTATTCTGCGCTGCATCCCAGTTCGTTGTGATGATCGGAGCCGTTGAAAGCGCCCAGCCATCCTTGAGATTATAGTTGAAGAACGGTTGAAAGAGACCTGCGTTGACGTTTGGACGGTTTGCCTGACCGGCGAACGACCAGAGCTGGGTTACGAGGATGCCCGCAACGATATGGCCTGGCATCACCAGCGCCGCGGCGGCCGGACCCGCTGCCCACTTCCCGGCGCCCAGGGTTCCAGGCGATGCGCTCGGGACTTGAAATATGGGACCAGCCCCCCAGATGAGTGCGCCAGGCTTTGTTTTAGGGCCGAAGTACAGCTGCTCTTGAATGTCACCGAGCCCGGACGTCCCGCCACACCCGTACGGTGACGCACATACAGACGGCGGCGCAAACGACGGTTGTTCGAGCACGACGGGGATAATCGTACGTGCGATCAGGCTCAAGCTCGGATTAAGTTCAAATGGAATGACGGGCTGGATGTTGAGAAGATATTGAAAGCGCGTATAGGGGCCGACACCATAGTTGAAATTGTTTTGAAACGGGACGACGGCGATATTGCCCACGGGGTTTTGGGAGAGCTTGATGATGGCTTGCTGAAGCGCTTCCCGCTGGGCTGGGGTAAGCTTGGCCATTTGCTGTTCCATGGTCAGCGGCGCTTCGGGCGCAGCGGGCACCGGTGAAGCTGCGGGTGAGGTTTGCGGCGTGGGTGAGGGCGACGGCTCAGCTACACCTTGCGCTAAAGCCCCGACCGGGAACAACGCCGCGAGGAGAAATACGATAGAATTCAAATTGCGGCTCCTCTCACTGTAAGAGTACGTCTGATCGCACTCGCGTCGGCCGCCTGCGATTTGGCGGTTGCCATCAGGGCGGCCGCAAACACCATGGATGGGAGGACTATTCCAAGTCCTAAGGTGTGAAAGAATCGTGACGAGGCCATCAGGGTTCCTTTCTCGATGATGTGGGAGCGCTTAGCAAAAGCGGTTCTCTTACATCAGCCGAGACACTTCTGCCAACGTCCGCCCAGGCTAGCCCCGTGCCGCTACCATCGCCCAAGGGCTTGAAGGACTGCCTCAGTTTTACCGATCGTGGCGCCGTTTGGCGTGGTCTTCCGCTGGAACGGCGATGACGAGCATTGTAAGCACAGGGGATAATCGGGCCGCTGCTAGAGGCACGGACGGTGCGTTTCATGCGAGCCGGGCGACGGCCGCGGCGTGCTTCCGGAGAAATCCGTTAGATGGCCGTTAGAGGAGCGAGCGCCCTCTTATCCGCCTCATCGTATGCTATCTGCTGTCGCACAATAAATCGGCAGACCTTTGCGGCGGCGCAGTTCGACGAACTCGGCCCAGCTTCGCTTGCCTTTCGCAGAGTTGCAGGGCTGACACAAACCCTGAATGTTATCGGCATGATGCCTTCCGCCTTGCGCGCGAGGAATAATATGATCGGCAGTGAGGTCCGTCCTAACCCCACAGGCATTGCAGCGGCCTCGTTGTCTTATCAGCAAGTCTTGCCACTGCACAGTAGGACGTGCCGCCCGCAGCCACTCAGACCGCTATGAGATCCTGTTGCGCGAAGTAAAACTTGTCGGTTAGGAGTCACCGGCGTCCGCGTCCGGGCGTGTCGGACGAAGCAGCCCGTCGAATTGCCTGCGCGCGACCGCGTAGCACTCGCACACCGCTTCTTCAAGCCTAGCCCGATCGCTACCGGTTGAGCTGTGACTGCCAATCGTCGGGCACGCGGCCGGCAGGCCCTGGAGTGGGCTGACTAGCCGGATGGGCCCGCGGCGGGGCGAGGTGCGGACCGTCCTCAGTCGCCTGCGTCTTATAGTTGTAGAACCAATGCTCGTCCGGCTCGAAGCTCGCGATGACGGGATGACCGCTCGCATGAAAGTGCTTGGTTGCGTGTTGACCGGGTGAGTTATCGCAGCAGCCGATATGACCACACTGGGCGCAACGGCGCAAATGGAACCACCAGCTGTCTGCGGCTAGACAGTCCACGCAGCCGGTGCCGCTCGGCGCGACCGACGGGTTGATGCCTTCGGTTTGGTGTACCATCCCCTCAAGTATACCCGCTGTGGAACCGTTTCGGCCGCTCCGAGTATCACTTCGGGTCCGTTAGTCGACGTCGATCGATCGTGCGACACTTGCGCGACCTTAGCGGAGGGCTCCGCTCGGACCCCGAGTGCCGCGTCAACGCAGGCGGACCCGAAGCGGCTCTGTTCGTGGACCAGGCGCGCGCCGCGATCGCGAGCCTGAAGGCAGGCAAAGCACCGGCGGATCTTCCGGCACCGCTGTCATTTTAATGCATATCGCCTCGTTAGCGCTGCGCGATCAGCGCTCGCTGGCACCATTCTGAACCGACAGCTCCCAGCGATACCCGTCCGGATCGTGAAACCACAGGCCCATATGCGGCGAGTCCGGCGCTGTGGCGCCGATCTCGTCGCCCGGATCTTCCAGTTCTACGCCGTTTTTCTTCAACGCCTCGAGCGCTTCGCGCAGCGCGCGCATACTGTCGACGTGAAACGACAAATGGTCAATCGTGTCCGGATGTGGCGTGCCTTTGAAGAACGCGATGATCATGGCGTCGTTCGTCAGCGCGATGGCCTCATCGGACCGGAACATTTCCTGCAGATCGAAGTTCGTGGTCCAAAACTGCGCGCTCTTCGCGGGGTCTCTGACCGCAAGGCTGAAATGCCAGACCGCGCCAAGCCGTATTTTCATGTCCGTACCTCCTCGTAACGCATCAAGTCGCGCTTATCCGCGCGGACGATGCGATCGTAACGCATGTCCAGGCGGTTCGCAAGCGTGAGAAGACGGCAAGTAATGGAACACTTGTCGCTCTGGAAGGCGCATAAACGCTGGGCTTAATGGCGCGCGACGTTCCAGAACTTTCTTTGTTCACAGTAGATGGGAAAGAAGATCGATTCACTGATCCACGTTGGAAACGCACATTCGTCAGCGCGCCGCCATCCCACCACCCGCCGCACCGATAAAACCGTACGATATATTTAGTTGAAGTAGAGGACGAGGGTTTTGGGGAATGGCCTTAGGCAAAGGCTGGATTCCTCGGAATGGTGACCTTGTGTGTATTTACCTCCGGCGCAGATCCATTCTTCATGCGTCCAGTCGCCCGACAGTCTCGCGCGTCCTTGCCGGTTTGTCGTGCCTTTGGTGATCAGCTTGCCGTTGGGCCATTTCTCATGCGTTATCGTGATCTCGATATTCGCGAGCGGCAGGCCGCCCCTACGAGCGGTGATCTCCACCTGCGCATTCGGTTGCACCCTGTTCGCTAGCGGAACGGCTGCGTTGCCGTTCGGCCCGTTCGTCGCGTCGAGCGGGTTTGCGCATGCGGAGAGAGTGATCAACGTAAGCGCGACAATCGCGCGTTGGCTAAAGCTCATAAAGACTCCCCTCTTTAAGCGCGAAACGAGCTAAGACCCTCGCGCGCTGTGCCTCCAAATAGCTGAACAATCGCTGATATTTGCGGTTCGTCATCCGCAATGCTCGGTCCCGCCGGAGCGGCTCTGCGAAATGTCTTACGCCACAGAATGCCGGCTGCAAGTGCAGACCGCTTTTTGCAGCGTCATGGGAACCGAATCTGCTCGCGAGGACTATGCATGGTTTTCCATGCTGTCCCGACGAGTGTCTTCTAGTGCGTTGCGAGCGATCCGCTAATCGCGCCGTAATCGCGTCTTCGCCTTGGGTCCAAGCTGGGCTGCGAAGCCGGAACTTGCCTGTCAGCGTTCGGCCGCCGAACGTTATCCGCACGTTACTCGGTATACCCGCTCCTAAGCGGCGCCGAGGTTAGGCCGGAGAGGGCGCGTTGGCGGCACCGAATGCCGTATAGCCCCGTTCCGCTCGAAGCATTTCCGCGATCACATGGTCGAGCGTTTCGAACTCGCACAGGCCGGAGAGCAGCGCTGTATCGTCGATCTCATTCCGAATGAGAAAAGTCGGAACAACAGTGACCGGTAGTGCGCGAAACTCTTGCGTGCTTTTGCGGACGCCCGGCTTGACGGCTTCCATGGCTGCCTCCAAGCGATCGGGCGGAACGGCGATCAGCCGCGAGACCGCGCCAACGGCGCCGGTTTGCGATCCCATAGGCTCGCCTCGCAACAATATCGCTTCCGCGACCTGCCTGCGCACGTCGTGGCCCAGGCGGCCCGCCGCAGCCACCGCGAGGTTCGCGTAGAGCGTGCGATCGTTGCCCTGGATCCATCGGGACGTGACGGCGATGCCGGTGATCGACTCGGACCGCCGGTACATCCATCCAAGCGCCTCCGATGTATATCCGACTGCTTCGCCATCCTTCACCATGGCGATCTTCCATTCGACATCAAGGTCGCTGCCGTGCTTTGCACGCAGCCTATCCAACGCGAGGTCGCCGAAATACGACCACTGCGAGCACACATCGTAGTAGAAGGTCAGCTTCATGCTTGTCGAACAGCGAGGGCGCTGCCCAAGCGGCGGCGTGCGGGAACCGGTTCCACGTGGCTTGCGGCCCGGCTAACGAACCATACACAGAGCAACGTCAGCAGCGCGGCATCGTCGAGCGCACCCAACACCGGAATGTCGCCGAAGAGGTCGAGAGGAGAGATGATCAGCAGCCCGATCAAAGCCGCGACGACCTTGAGCGACAATGGCACCCGCGCATCGCGTACCAGCGGCACCGTTCGAAAAATAGCCGCTTTCGCGGCAAAAAGTAAACGTAAAAGTCTCATCCCCACGTGCTACTCGAAGCGGGCGCCGATGTTCCAATTGGGCGAATTCGCGAAGTTCCGGGCCTAGCGCCCGGTCGCGAAGCGATTCCAGTACCACGTTGTGCCGACCGCAGCTCGTTGACTCGCCTGCCGCAGGCATATCAGCTGCGCACAAAAGCAAGCGGAGCTTTGAACCTACGGCGCGCGCTGGCGCCGCCGTATTTAAGATTACAACCGCGCGACCTGTGCCCGAGTTACCGTAGCCACGCCATCGGCGCCCGTGGCAAAAAGCAGTTTGTGGTAGCGCCAACGGGAATCGAACCCCTCCTACGCGGTCCCGGCCGATCCCGAGCAGTGACGAAAACGCTTATCTTATCGGGCTTTCGGCGCTTCACCGTTCCAGCCGATTCCGACCAATACCGCGGCGATTCGGCCGCTCCGTGACAAATCTGTGACAACCTAACTCTTCGCGTGGCCGGTCAGGTTAGCCGGTCGACTCGGCGGAGCGCTTGAATGCGGCGGTCTCGAAAATCACTAAAGCCGTCCCAACAAGTCACCCCTAGCGTCGATTGAGCACGAATGTCCGCCCTATCGTGACATGCGAGTACCTATCAAGACCTATGCCGTTAGCAAATTGTTAGCAAATCCGGAATTTGCTAACGCGCTTACTAACGTGCCCGAAGTGGCCGCTCAGAGCCCCATTCTGGAGCGTTTCGCCTTAGGCGCTGTTGAGGGTAGCCCTGAGTTTAAGGGCGAGCTTGACAAAACCTAGGCCTGGGTTTATTTTGATCCTTTGTGGGCAGTAGGCGGATTGGCCAGGTCCGGTTCAGGGTGATCTCCGGAGACCATGTCGGCAGTGCGGTTCCGCACGTTCATGCAGATATAGGCAGCGGGGAGGTCATTGTTGAGCTGGCGGCGGGAGGCGTTCGGTTGTCAGTGGCCCACTCCGACCCCATTCGCGGTCGGGTAACCAAGAATGAGCGGATCGTTCTTCGCACCGCCCGTGATTCGTACCAGCTACTGCTCGAGCTCTGGAAGGAGAGCCAACCATGAAGTCGGCCAGGAAGCAAAAGACGCGGATCCTCACCACCCAAGCCGCGATGGGCAAGGCCGTCGCGGCGGCTCGTCGCCGCGAGAAGGGAGCGACCAAGATTCGTCATGCTCGTTACGATGCGAGGCGTGACGCTATCGTGGCTGAGCTATCGACGGGATCTATTCTCGCCGTGCCTCGCCGGATTATTCCCGGATTCGCACGCGTGCGACCTGGGGTACTTGCCGATCTTTCCATCACTCCCGGCAATGAGGGTCTTTGGTCGCGGAACGCCGACGACGGCGTCCTTTTGGAGCAATTGGTGGTTCTGGTTGCCGGAGAGAGGACGGTTGGCACGATCGGTGCACGGATCAACGCTTCCAGAAAAACACCGGCACGCGCCGCGGCGTCCAGAGCTAACGGCGCAAAAGGCGGTCGCCCCCGGAAAAGTGCGGCGTAAGCATAGAACTACTGGCTGCGAGCACTCCCAATGAAAGATCATCGTAACCCAGCATCGTTTGGCGAGTTAACGTAACTCTTCGCTACGTCGCATTCGGTATCGAAATTCGCAATAGCACGCGCATAGCGTCGTTAGTCGTCAAGCCCATTTACTAGCGATAATGGTACTTATCAACTCCTGACGAAGCGCCCTGAAAGAATGCGCCAATACCTGCGCGGGCGCTACGGGCGCAACGGCCTCCCCGCCCCTGTTTGGATCGGTGCGAGCATCGAGAACAATGCTTACGCCTGGCGAGCCGAAATGCTGCGCGAGGTCAAGGCTACGATCAGATTCCTGTCGCTCGAGCCGCTGCTTGGGCCGGTTGATGCGGTTTCCTTCGAAGGCATCGGATGGGTAATCGCCGGCGGCGAATCCGGACCCAGCTTAAGGCCAATGGACGTAGCCTGGGTCAGAGACATTCGCAACCGCTGCATCACTAGTGGGATTCCGTTCTTCTTCAAGCCGTGGCACAAGAAGAACACTGGGCGCAGACTCGATGATCGACTTTGGAGCCAATTCCCGAAGACTCAGAGACTACCAATTGAGCAATCGACAACAGGGGTTACCCCGCAGGCCAGATTTTAACTTCCGACGAGGTTAATTCTCGATATTAGTAGAGGTCGGGTGACGACACCGAAAATTCTTTAGGGTACTGATGGTCAGCACGTGCGGACGCGTGCTCCTAAGAAACTGCAGAATAATGCAATTATTTGAGCGCCCGCGCTTGGTCGATTGCCTGATCTTCGGTCATTGTCGTGCCGGCGGCCATTAGGTTAGCAAGCTGACCGGCACCAATGGCATTGCGAAGAACCGCGAGCGCGCGATCGTATTGATGCTGCAAACCGTTGACCTTCGAGATTCCGAGCGTGGTGCGGCGTGTGTCGACAAAGCCCAAGAGCACAGCGGCGCTCTGGTGCTCCGCAGACGTGCGTCGGCCTTCGACATGTGGCTGCAGCAAGGCCGCTAAGGAAAGAGTCTCGAGCGACTCGGCGACCAGCACGGCGTAGAGGAGCCCACGGCCAAGGTCGAGCGCCTCGTTGGCATGCATTCGCGCTTCGTCGTATCGATCCAGTGCGATCAAATACGCCGCAATGTTGGAGAGGGCTACAGCGATTCCGGGCAGCGCTAATGGGGAGTTTAGTGCGCGGTAGGTCTCGAGCACATCGACCATTAGGCGTAGCGCCGTTTCGGGGTTGCCTGCGTCAAACTCGGTGTTGGCAAGAACTGACGCTACGGTCGTCCACGACATAGCCGCCCCGAGCGCTTGCATGAGCCCCAGCGCCTCGGTAAGGTACGAGCGGGCGCCGCCGAAATCACCGACTGCCGATCGGGCAGCGCCGATCTTGTGTATAATGTGGGCGACCAGCCGGCGCTCGCCTAGCGCCCGCGCTCCCTCCAATGCATCGCGGAGCCGTGGCTCTCCCTCGCCAGGTCTCCCGAGATCGACGAGCGATGCGCCCGCCAAGCACTGCACCCGCGCACTTCCTAGGGCGTCACCAAGTTCGCGATACCGCACCAGAGCCCGCTCGGCCGCGGCTAAGGACACCCGAGGCTCACCGGACGCATGCGCGCCGATTGCCTCGGCGTATTCGAGCCCCGCCACTAGATAAGGTGACGTGCGTTCACTCACCAACTCGAGTGCCGCGTGCACCCAACGCCGTCCCTCGGGCAATGGAAAGCTACGCCTAAACAAAACAGCCAAGCGTTGCCCCAAAATGACGTCGCCCCGGCTACCGAGTGCCCACTCCAGCGCCGCACGCCAGTTTTCTAACTCCAATTGAGCCCGCGGCAGCCACTCCCGATCAGGCGTGATATCCCACGCGCGTTCGATCCGCTCGGCCAAGTCCGCGCAGAGGAGCGCATGACGCCGCGCGACCTGCTCGTGGTCACCGCGCGCCATCAACTTTTCCCGCGCATACCGCCGTGACGTATCCAAAAGCCAATACCGTTGCTCGCTACGAACCAACTCAGCGATCAACAACGACTTCGTTACAAGCGAGGTGATGAGGTCGAGCACATCGATCTCATCTTCGTCACTATCAGCACACACCGCAGTCGCGGCCTCTAGCGTGCAGCCGCCAGCGAACACCGCGAGCGACTCGAAGAATCTTTGCTCGCGTGCGGTCAAAAGATCGTAGCTCCAATCGATCAGAGCAGTCATCGTCTGGTGTCGCGGCAAAGCCCTGGGGTCGCCGCCGGCAAGCAGGCGGAAGAGGTGGTCGAGCCGACGGACGATCTGGTGAGGTGCTAGTGCTCTCACGCGAGCGGCAGCGAGCTCGATCGCCAGCGGAATGCCGTCCAGCCGGCGGCAAATCTCGCCAACGTCCGGCGTGTTGAGGTCACTCAACGCAAAACCGGCGTCGACCGCACGCGCGCGATCGACGAAGAGCCTAACTGCGTCATATGTCAATGCATCTCGCGCGCTCAAGTCGGAATCGGGAGGAACTGCAAGCGACGGCAACCGGAAGACATGCTCGGCGGCGACGTCCAGCGGCTCTCGGCTCGTCGAGAGGATGCGCACAAATGCGCATGACTCCAGGATACGGGTCGCGACGTCGCGAGCCTCAGTAATGACGTGCTCGCAGTTGTCCAGAATCAGCAAGAGTCTGCGTGTCTTGAGATAAGCGACGACGACGTCTAGGACGGACCCGGCAGTTGAAGGCAACTGCAGAGCGCTTAAGACCGAGCTCGCGACAAGGGTCTTGTCCGCAAGTGGCGCGAGGTCGACGAGCCACACACCGTCCGGACAGCCGTCGAGCAACTCGTTCCCAACCTGCACCGCGATGCGCGTCTTGCCGACTCCGCCGGCCCCAACAATCGTCACGAGCGGGTGCTCGTGCAGTAGCCCGGCGATCTCACCACCTTCGCGCTGCCGCCCAACGAAGGACGTCAGTTGTTGCGCCAGATTATGCCTGGGAGTGCCTTGCGCGTCAGAATTGACGAGCCTTAACAGCGATGCGCTGAGAACCTCACTGCGTTCTCGCTGGCGCGAGGGATGTGGGGTACCGATGGCGCCTCTGAGAAGCGCCTCACGTTCCGGCGACAACCCGAGCGCGCGCCCAAGCAAGATCACCGTCTCCCGGTAGGGCCGCGTGCGGGCTCCGCGCTCGAGCGTGCTGACGGCCTCGACGCTCAGTTTCGCCCGCTCGGCGAGCTCCTGCTGCGTCATCCCCGCGTCGAGCCGAAATTGCCGCAGCAGCGCTCCAAAATGGGGTCGACCAGCAGCCTCCATCCCACCTTCCGTTCGACAGCCAAACTGTACGGATATCTGTACGGGCGTACCTGGACCTCTTCCCGCCGCCGATAGACAATGCTGCAAGGAACCGGTGACGTCGCTAGAGGCGTCGCTCGCCCCGCCGCTCGGGAAGCCCGATCTGTCTCTTGGACCTCGGCCGTTTCCCTACTTCATGAGGAGAACTCATTCATGCGTACTTGTAGCTCAGCAGGCTATGCGCTCACCGCATCAGTCGCACTCGCAGCGCTGACTGCCTGTTCCAGCGGCAGCACTTTCCAAGCAGCGCCGGCGTCCTTGGGCTCGGTCATTCAATCGGCTCAGGGACCAGTCGCACGAAACCCGCACATCAACGCTATCCTCACTCACCACGGCGACACCCCTTCGCACCGCGTGGCGGAGCGGAGCGGCTATGTGGCCCGTGGCGCCGTAGGTAAGCCCCTCGTTTTCGTCTCAGATGGCACCAGCAGCGTCGACATCTACCTGCAAAGGGGCGACAACAAGATGGTCGGGCAAATCACCGGCTTAACGCCCGGAGGGCTGGCGACCGATAAGGCCGCCAGTTTGTACATTGCTAACGACGCTAACGTTCTGGTCTATCCGCCTCCCTACGCCAATCCAGCGCTAACCCTTGACGATACTGGCTACCTACCCAACGGCGTCGCAGTGTCTCGCCTTGGGGTCGTTGGCGTAACGAACTTCTGTAACGCGAGTTGCGGCTCGGGCAGTGGAAACGTTACCTTCTACGCGCCGAACTCCACTACGCCGTGTGCGACTGTGTCCGACCCCGTGAACTTCAGTTTCATGTTGTTCGGTGCATTTGATGGGAGGGGGAATTTTTACGTTAGCGGCTTTAGTACGACTGCGCCTACGATCGGCGAGATCAAAGGCGGATGCCAAGCGAAGAAGATTACGTTGCTCACCGCAGCTAATCCCCTCGCCGACGCCGGCGGCGGTATACAAGTCGACAAGCATGACAAGATCGCAATTGAAAACGACGCTTATGGCAGTACCGACCGCGTTATAGATACCTACAACCATCCGAAAGATGGGTCTCTCGGCAACCCCATCTCGGTTACGCCGCTGACCAGCGCTGCATGTCCTTTTCAGTTTGCGTTCCTCAAGTCTGGAAACAAGCTCTACCTGCCGGACGAATGCAACAAGACCGCCTACTTGTATCCTTACCCGGGCGGCGGTGCTCCAGAGAAAACGATTACCGTGGGCGGGTTGCCGTACGGCGTGGCCGTTACCCCAGCCCTCGTTCCATAAGGCGCATCTCAGGATAGACTAGCGGCGAAACACCTCATGCAAAGAGGTCGGGCCTAAAACCGCTCGACCTCTTTTTTATACCGATTTGTAGCCATTGTCTATGGCAGCGGGGTCAACGCTTTCCAAGCCGCTTAAGGAACGAGGCGCCCACTACGCACTTTCGACCCGTGCTAGAGGCTCGCCCATGGCATCAGCGATGACGCGGATCGGAACACCTTGCAGCTTTGGCAGAACGGCAGAAAAAGAAAAACGCCCGAAATTTCGGGCGAATTGTGGTAGCGCCAACGGGAATCGAAAGCGATACCACGGGCCAACCCGAGACTACTGACGACGACGGAAACGGGCGCATCTAAGGTAGATGCAGCGCGTCATGTTGTTGCCGGTCGTCGGCGGTTGCCTGCGGTATGTGGGCCAAATGTGGGCCACTCGCGCCAAGACGTATGGGGATGTCCCTCCAAGTGGCAGCTCGTCTCCGCTACCGTTTGGCTATGGTGCGATCTTCGCGAGGGTTCGATGCTCCTCGGCTCGACGTAATGGCGCGTTTAGCCCTCTTAGGCTGAGGGCACCAGTCGTGCCGTCCGATGGCACGACTGTAATAGAATGCTAGCCAGTTGGCACAAGGTCGGGTGACCCTGAATTGAAATGTCTTGGGTACCGCTAAACCAACGGAACCGTGGAACGACCCATTAGACTTCGACGGTCCGCTCTCACACAACCGCCTCGCCGAAAACGGGTGTTCGCCGGAACCGGATGCAATAGTCTGGGTCTTTGAAGGTCTGGCACCGCCCCAGTCCCGGGACCGACCTAACGGAGCGTGATCTTGCGACTGAGGTGGTCGTAGCGGTAGTTAACGATCGTTCCGTCGAGAATCCTGTTGATGGCCTCGCGGATAAGCTCGATAGGAACGACGAACCATTCTCGCGGGCTCACGTTGCGCCCGAGGAGAACGTCGACTTGAAGGCGAGCGTGCTCAAAAAACTGGTGAATGAGGCGTTCGAGTTTTTGCGGATTGAGGTTGACTGTCTCAAAGATCGTGACGATGCGCACGGGCGCGAGCAGGAAGGTCGGATCGACTTCGACGTTCGCGAGTCGGCTCTCGACCGATTGGGTCGTGAAGCCTACTTTGTAGAGCCGCCCGCGGAGGCCCGCGATGGTCGGCTCGAGAGAGAGACTTTCGACGACGTAGATATTGCCGGTGTAGCGGTCATCGGCATTCCTAGCATCCGGTTCTCCGGTGAAGAGCGGCCCGCCGATCGTCGGCGCTGCTTCGATAATCTGGCGACCGTTATCGTCTTCGTAGAGCACGCGAGCGAACGATCGTAGGAGATGATTACTTTCCGTTCCGTTATCGAAGATCACGTGTAGTCGCGCGTCGGTTTCCTTGCCACGACGATGTGGCTCGCTTACATCGGCAATGTAGGCTGTGATACCGTTGAGGATAAAGGCCGCGCCTGGCGTAATGCTGCCTTCGCGTTCGAAGCGTTTGATTGTACGGCGCCCGCTGCCGAGGTCAGCGGTTAGCATCTCGAAGATCGGCGCATATTCGGCGAAGTTCTCGCACGGTCGCCGCCTGGCGATGTCGTCCGGCGTCGTTTTCGAAGGCCCCGACGAGGCAACGTGACGGAGCGCGAATATGTGCTCGGCGGAGTCGTGGAGGAGCGGATCGTTCGACGCGATGATCTCCGACATCACCGCCGGGGTCGTGGCCACGTCGGATTGCGCGCGAAGGAGCCCATGGCGATCGTGCGGTGCCAGGAGAGTTTGGTACGAAGCGCCGTCGCGGAACGTGTCGAGGTGCGCTTCGAGAGTGTACTCGTGAAGGCGCGGTTCACGCCCCCCGTCGGTGCTTCCAGGCAGCATATCGTACTCGTCGATGAAGGCGTTGATCGCTTCGAAGTTCGCCATGGCGATCTCGTCTTCGGTCGAGCGCGTTGCGCCAGCCCCCTTGCTTGTAAGGAGTCCGAGCGAGTCGTCCTCGTCAAAGATTGCTGCGAAGGGCGACGGTCTCTCACTCATCCGCTAGCAGCCCGCTTGGCAGCACGGATGATCGCGAGGCCGTGCGCCAGCCGTTGCTCGCGCGGGTCTTGCGCATTGATGTTTGGCTCGTGGCCACGGATCGTCACAAACGCCTTGATTGAGGGCCATAACGTCGCTGCCTCCTCATCACTCATCGGGAGGCGTCCTGCAACGACCGTGCTATGGATTGTGCGTAACACACGCTCGTCGAGGTTCTTCGACAAAATCTCGTAGGCGTGCTCAAATGGATTGATGCTGTCGATCAAGTCAATGGAGAGGGCGTCAAGATTGACGAACTTCTTGGCGAGTTTGATTAGGACGTTCTCGCCTTCACGGCGCGTCTCAAGCTCATCCGATATGCCGGAGGGGTCGCCCGGCTCGGGTGCGACGGCGTTCTTAAAGTTAAGGTCAAGCAACAAGGCGTGGCGGATCTCGTTGGCTTCATCGGGCATCAAGTCCGGGTACGTACGCTCGATGACGCGTGGGATGAGAACGGTGTTAATTTCGGCCGGTGTAAATGCATCGGGATGTACGATCGCCGTTTGGATGTGCGGGTCGTTAAGAACGTAGACCTTCAACTCGTCGAGTTGGTCCTGCACAATCTCACGTACGCGATCGGTCGAGGGTTCTTGAAGTCCGCGCACTTGAATCGCGACGCCCGGACTGGGGGCGACAAGCGGGGACACATCTTGAATCCGAGTATGAAAATTGAAGTTGGGTGCTAGGACCTGCTCCATGATCAGCGTGCACGATATCGCTTTAAGCATGTTGTTGACGGCATCCGTTACCACGGCGCGATCGTCGATGGGCTCGGCGACGAGATTCGTAAACTGTGCGTGCGTCTTGCCCTCAGCGTCGCGTGTGGCTCGACCGATGATCTGAATCACTTCCGTCATAGAATTGCGATAGCCGACCGTGAGCACATGCTCGCACCAAATCCAATCAAAGCCCTCTTTGGCCATACCGAGTGCAATGATGAGGTCGAGATCTTCGCGTCCCGTGACATGGCGTAGGCTCTCAAGGACCTGGTCGCGATATGGGCTATCGTCGACGAGGTCAGCGATCCTCAGCACGCGGCCGTCGGAACATTCGACGTGGTAGAAACCCGTGGTCGGGTTCCGGCTGACGCGGCTGGCGTCGCCGCCCGCGATTTGGTCCAGGATACTGTCGACCTGGAGCGTCTTCTCCATTGGCGTCTCTGCGGAATTGACGCTGGGTATGTGGATAATGGTTTTCTTGGTGGTATCAAGGACTTCGCCGATCGCGTTCAAGTAGGATCCACTGTAGAAATGGTACCCGATCCCGAGCGTTTTCAGGTATTTGTATCCGGCGAGCTGCTCGTAGTAGGTGTACGTAACGCGCGCAAAGCGGCTTTCGTCCTCGGGGCGTAGGACCGGAATGGTATCACCGCGGAAGTATGACCCGGTCATCGCGACGACATGAGAACGCGAGTCGGCGATAAGGCCTCGGACCAGTTCGCCGAGTTTCGATTCCGCATCGGCAGAAGTATGGTGAAACTCGTCGACGGCGACGACGCATTCAGCGAAGGCAGTCGCTCCAAGTTTTTCATAGGCGAATCGTAAGGTCGCGTGCGTACAAATGAGAATGGTTTCTTGCGAGCAGAGAAATTCTGCGACTGCCTCGGTTTTACGCCCACCGCCGGCGGTCGTAAGGTTGTACTTTGGCGCGACGAGCCAGTCCGCAAAGAAGCCAGATGGCTTGAGAATCGTTGTCTTGAACGAGTTGCCGATCGAGCGCTCGGGCACCGCTACGATGATCTTCCTAAGTCCCTGAGTGGCAATTTTGTCGAGCCCAATATACATGAGCGCGCGAGATTTGCCCGACGCCGGCGGCGCTTTGATCAGAAGGTACTGCGCATTGCGGCTATCGTACGCGCGCGCCTGCATCTCGCGCATTCCCATCGCATTGAGTGCCGTGGCGTGCGTACCGCAGGCATGGGTGATGAGGTTTGGCATTCAGCGGCGAACCTTCTTGGGCTTACTCGACGTCCTCGTTTGGTTTGCGAAGAGATCTGCCCCACCGCTGGCGGCCTTCGTGCTGGCATACATGGCGAACAAATGCTCTAGCCGATGTGTGTCATCCTTGAACGTGCGACCGTAAACGTATTCCTCGAGATACGCATCGTTGTCTTTATGGGCCTGGAAAAGACGCGCGGGCATAGACTCGGGGTTGTAAAGCCATGCAATCGTTTTATCGGGGTGCTTGGCGCGGGCTTTTAGGATCGCCTTCGCGTGATCCGCAAGGATACGTTGCTGCCCATCAGAAAGCGCAGGTACGGGGAACGTGTTGTAGACTAGGCTGCTCGAATATTGAAGGCTCGGGCCATAGTGTCCACCCACGGCCGATGCCCAAATCCGGTGAAGCCGGGACGAAAGTATTGCAACTAGATATGGCGGCGGATTGTAAACGGCCAAGGCGCCGTTATTTATAATGGTATCTTTGTCGACGAGACCGACAGTCAGATAGTCACGGCGACCAGAGCTAACAAGAGGGACGATGAGGGCAGGCTTGCCGTAGTCCTGGATTTGGCGAAAGCGATAGGGGAATGCCGCATAGGCTCGAGTGGACGGCGCCGGACTTGCGAGCCGCATGGCCTCCACAGCTTCGAGGCGAGCTTTTATTTCGGGAATCGCAACAGCTAAGTCGACGTCGTCGTCCCTTATCCAAAGGCAGTAACGCTCGATGTGATTAATAAACTCATCGGCCCCAACATATCGTTTAAGGAGCGGTTTAGATTGGGGGTAGCGCGATATCAGTCTCGAGGCATCACGGGGAGAGAACATCAGATTGCCACCATCGGTTGGCATGTTACCCTTAACTATTTCAGGCAAGGCGCTACTTGGCCGCGCCGCTTTTGTAACGACGCACGTTGTCCCAGGGATGAGGTAGGGGCCAATAATGTCTACCTGTCGCCTGTGTTCGCCCACGAAGAGTGTTTTTTTATTCCGGCTGCCCGCATGCGAGAGGCCTATTATCACGCAGAAAACTAAGGCGTTGCGGCTCGCGCTATTTTGCCATCTGAAGGTCGGATACGCAAACCGAATCTCAATATCTCGCGCGTAGATCAGAGGCCAGAGAATCTGCACTTGCTCGCCTTGGCATATGGAATTCGTAGCGACAAAAGCACATTCACTCGGCGTATCGTTTAGATAACTCGCGGCTTTAAGGAAGAAGCAACCGACGTAGTCAATATTCTTGTAGGCGATCGTAAGCGATGAAAACGCCAAGACAACATCGCGCTTTTGATCTGGAGTTTGGTTTGAACTGCCTTGGTAGGGCGGGTTGCCGCATATGTAGGTTTCGTTGTTATCATCACGCGGACAAATATCAAGCCAATTGAGGCGCACCGAGTTTCCGCAATGGATGGTCGCGATCTTCCCAAGCGGTAGGGGCGGCCGCGCAGTACCAAATAGTTCCTTAAACACCGAGTTCATTTGATACTCGGCGACCCACAGCGATAACTTAGCGGTTTCGCAGGCGAAGTCTACTATGTCGATGCCAAAGAAGTTGTGCAGCGAGATCCCTGATAGCTGAAGAGGATTGTTGGGCGCAAGCTCGCGTAAGCGGCCGAGAGTTCGCATTTCGAGCTGCCGTAGCGATTTGTAGGCGATGATGAGAAAGTTCCCAGACCCGCAGGCGGGGTCGAAGATGCGAATCTTTGCAAGGCGACCAAGAAGGGCCTCGAGCTTTGGGACGCTGTCTTTCGCCTTCAGGTACGTGTCGTTGAGATCGTCGAGTAAGAGCGGCTCAAGTACCCTCAATATATTCGGCACGCTCGTGTAGTGCATGCCGAGGTCGCCACGTGCGCCCGGCTCGGCAATCGTTTGAATCATGGAGCCGAAAACATCGGGGTTGATGGTCCGCCAGTCTAGTTC
This sequence comes from Vulcanimicrobiota bacterium, assembly GCA_963745145.1. Lineage (GTDB taxonomy): Bacteria > Vulcanimicrobiota > Vulcanimicrobiia > Vulcanimicrobiales > Vulcanimicrobiaceae > Cybelea. The sequence goes on from CAVUWE010000002.1 coordinate 267,106, forward strand.
GCCGCACTCCAGGAAGAGGCGACGCGCTGTGCGGTTGAAGGCTGGTATTGCAAGAGTCGTTTCGAAAAGGCTGCCGTTAACATACGGAAAGCGGTTGGCGACCGCGGAGATCGTCGTCGGCCTTTTGTCTTCGCGTTGGTTCATAACGGTGAATAGTCGGTCAAGCAGCGGAGCGAGATCCGAGCCGTATTCAGTCGTGTGCTGCGCGACGGTGTTTGTGAAGAGTTGCGCCGTATCGAAGATGCCAGTATCTTCTGCATAAAAACAAAAGAGGACGCGCGTCATGAACAGGTTAAGCTCGTGCGTGTGGTTGCCGTCGGTCCATATCGGATTTGCGGCAAGAATTGCGTCGTAGAGTTTTGCGAGGCGTTTTGCGGCCTTTACGTCGGCAGGATTTTCGGTAACGGCAGCGCGACGTTCAAAACCGGCAAGTGGAAGTAGGAAATCAGAAGATTCATCGAGTCTGACGAACTCGATATTGCACGTGTCGTCGAGCGTTAGATCGCGGATATGGACCTGCTTGCCGTTGGTGACGAAGATGAACCGCGGCTTGTGCCTGACGGTCAGGGGATCGAGGGCCAATTCGTCGCCAATGGCCGCAACGTCATCAGTAGGTGAAGCGGAGCGAAAGTATAGGTGTTTCTTCCAGAGGACGTCCTCCACGATCTTTGCGGCATTTGTTTGTCCGCTCTTGAGCTTGCTAACGGTGACCTTGGGCGTATTGTAGATTCCGATGAGATCGAAAACAAACGTCGCCGGATCGTAGGGTTCGGCGGCGAGAGCTTTGACGGCGAACTCGATTTCGGTTGGATTCATCGGATTCGTGAGAATATTCGAATCGGGCCTCTAAACTCCGGCGTCCCCGCGACGTCCGGCCAGCTGAGCCGACCTCGAAAAGCGACCTTAGGGCCAAATCTCTCCAGATGCCGCGCCCAGCGGCGAATGGCGACTGCATAACCCCAGACGTTCCTCGTGGGCCACCATCGGACTAGTGACGGAAAACCGAAGCTACAACGCATCTCGTCTAAGTGGCAGCGTGATCAAAGCCCGCTAACGGGCCGCCGAGTGCTTTCCTTTGGTCTAAGCCCGCGTATTCGAGAGTGAACGTACAGCCAACGTTAGGACGAAGATGGGAGGCGGCGACGACGAAGTCAGCGCTATGCGCCTGTACCATGGGACAAAAGAATCGTCGATCGAGAGTATCCTAGAACAAGGGCTCACTCCACGCGGCACATTCAATGATGGCAACTACGCCGGCTTTCTCGCCTCGAGATCGGATATGGTATATCTTTCGTCTTTATGCCCGCTGCAGCACGCGGTCCGTGCTAAGGGAGACGGTAGGCTCGTAGTCTTGGAGATTGATATCGATTTCCTCTCCGAGGGACGAATGCTACCCGACGAAGATGGACTTCTGCACGAGACACTGCTGCGCGAAAGAGTTCCAAAGCATCTTTACAATTTTGTATTCGCGTCTCGAATCGGAACCGTGAATCCACGTGAGCAGCGGCACCGCTGGAGAGAGATTTTGGAGGGCGGTGGCACTACAGCACATGAAGGGACTGTACCAACCGATGCGATTACGCGGTACGCGCTCATCGATCCGATCCGAGCCCTGACGCTAATCGCGATTCTTGGCGACATACTGAATGGTACACGCCCGGAGCGCTCGCTCAAGCGAGGGATGGCGACCTACGTTTTCGAGGGCGATCCGCTCGTCATGATTGCGGATTTGGAGCCAGACCTTGGTTACCGCCTTGCCGGCCTTCTGAATGCAGAGCGTACTCCGAGCATAGAGGTCGTCGACCGAGGGAGGCGCTCTTAGCCAGGTCTTGGAGACGGCACTTTTAGATGCGCATGCAAACCTTCTTTAAAGAAGCCGTCGGAGGTTTATAATCAATGCGGGCAACATCTACCCGTGGGCCAAATGTGGGCCACGACCTGACCGCTGACGGAAAAAGGCTAGAGTGACAAGGTATCTCGCAGAAGTGCCAGCGGGGTTAGAGCCCGTCAATGCGCGGACGCTGTCCGCCGATGTGGGAGCCTCGCGACACCAACGGTCGCGTTGGCGAATCGTGGGCGGTAGCGCGCTTTCAGAACCAAGGAGGCCCCCAGGCCCGACTTACCGAGTAAACTCGTCACGGCGACTGATTTCCGCCCGTTTCGCCTATCGGATTTATAGGCGACGCCCTGTGGAATTCCGCTAAGCATCGCCCCGACTTCGTCTGCGTGACCATGAGCATGGGCTAAGCGTGCTCTTGGAGAAATCCGGGCTAGTTTGCTAAAAGAGTGCATAGCATATCAGATCTTTATCGCGTCGCCCGACGACTGTAGCGACGAAAGTGAAGCTGTGTATCGCGCGATTCTCGAATGGAACGCAAATTCCACGATCCGAACCCTGCGAGTACTGATACCCGTTTCCTGGAAACACAACATGCATGCTATGGGCGGGAATGATCCGCAGGAACTCATTAATGATGAGCTCCTAAATGTGAGCGACGTTTTAGTTGCTATATTTAAGAGCAGCGCGGGCAAGACGCACGGCGCCATGCGTGAAGTTAGATTTTTCGTCAACAAAGCGCGGCTAAACCGGGTCATGTTGTTCTTTCACAGAGACGAATCGCTGCAAGAAGATTCTCTTCGCGCATTCGCCCAGGAAATGAAGAAAAGGATGTTTTGCGAACCTTTTGCGGATGCTAAAGAACTTACCGGGCGACTTGGCAGCGCCCTTGACGACCGGGTACAACGTTCGCTCGCAATCCCGCATGTCGACAAATTGCGAGCTGCACTCCGTACTAGAATACACGAGTGGCAGAGCTTAGATCACGGAATGCAGCTCGCCGAACGGGGCTTCACCGTAATTGGCCTGATAGCGGCGGCACTGACGTCGTTCCAACGTCGCGACGTGGGTCGCCCACTTGGGGCCATCGACGGCTTTGTTGGCGAACTCGTGCGTCGCCTACGTCCTTCGGCGCGCGACCTTGACGAATTCTTAACCTCCTCCCGGGAGCATCTTGACGGCGTGGTCAACGACCTAATCGGCCTCGTAAACAAGCTCCCTGAGGAAGAGGAACTAATATGAGGCTGCCCAGCTGGAGAACCCGTCGTGGCATCTGATGATGTAATCTTAAGCCCAACGCGCACTTTGGACTCGCTACCATACAACAATTTGGAATGGCGTCGCTTTGAGCTGTTCGTCGCCGAGCTAGTTGGTAGACTTCCGGAATTTGACTTCGTTCAAAATTACGGCGCCTCACCGGACACACAGTTGGGCATCGATATCCTGGCTTCGAGGGACTTGGAGCGATGGGCATTTCAATGCAAAAGGGTCCAACAGTTCGGCGTAGCAGACTTCCATAAGGCCTTGAAGGCGGCAGGGGAGTTTGAGGCAGCAGCGTTCGTACTAGTCTTGAGTTGTCGGGCTCGAACAGCGCTAATCGATTCAGTGAATGGCGCGGGTTGGAAGCTTTGGGATTCCGATGAGCTTGATCGAAGGATTCGGGGGATCGATGATGCCTATGATTTCGTCAACGGATATTTTGGGCGTGCGGTAGCCACGGCATTTTTGGGAAAACGCACGCCTGGAGTCTTTCTTACACCTACGGAGTTCTTCTCTCCGTTATTGGATGCGGAAAGAGTCGACAACATGAGCATCGAGTTTGTCGACCGCGGGGACGAGCTTGCGGCAATGCGAGATTTTGAAAACTCTGCTGCTTCACGTGTACTGATCGTGTCTGCTCCAGCAGGGGCTGGTAAAAGTAGATTACTTTATGAATTTTCGAAGTCGCTTTCTAATAGCGACGATTCCGTCTTGTTCGTTCGCGAGGCAAGCGACCTTGACGACGACACTATAGAGGAACTTCCACGAGATACGAAGGTCATCGCTGTCGACAATATCGAGAGTGTGCATCGCATTGACAACCTCTATTCCCATGTTGCGCGCTCGCCCCGGCTAAAGCTAATCCTGACCATCCGTTCGGGCCATGAAGTCGGTCTTTCTAATCAGCTTCAGGAGTATGGCTATGATCGCCGAGAAATCGAATTCGTCGCGCTCAAAGGCCTATCGAGAGCGAACTCAATGTTGTTGGCATCCTCTCTCCTTCCTGGAACACCACGCCCAGCGCTAGAGCTTGTTTACCGTGTTTCATCGGGGAATCCGCTGGCGATCGAAGTTGCGGCTTTCCTCCTTCGCCAAGGCGATAAGGCTTTCATTGACAGCATCAGCGAGCTGCAATATCCGATCAACGTGTTGCTCGCAAAATACTCCGAAGTGGTCGCGGGGCGAGCTACTGAAGATCAGTTGCTGAGTCGAGACGAACTCGTATCTGCCATGCAGCTCTTTTCAGCGGTGTGTCCCGTCGACGTGCGGACGGCTGAGTTCAGGGATCGAGCGACGAGATTTCTAAATTGGGATGCTAGTAAACTACGGCAGGCCACAGCAGCGCTGCAAAGCGCGCGAGTTCTTGTAAAATCTGGGTCGAGGACCAATCTGGTTCCCGACCTGCTCAGGATGGTCATTCTGCAGGAGGCGTGCGCAGGTGGCGCGGTACCTTCGGATTTCGCAACGCGAATAGTGTCCCAGTTTGGCTATGATAGGCAACTCTTGCTTAACCTCGCTACGATTGACCGAATGGTTGGGCAGGAATATAGCGTCCTTGACCCTGTCTGGATTCAGTTAGAACTCGACCTGCGGCGTGCGACTTCTTTTGAGCGCGTCATGCTGCTCGATGGAATCGCGGATTTGGGCTATATACTTCCGGGGAGGGCGTTGGAACTTGTCGAGTTTCTTATATATAACCCCGCTCCACCCGATCCAGAACAGCCCTTAAGACAACTTCATGAGTTCAAGCATGAAAACGTTCTGGACAAGCTTTCCCCCATGCTGAGAGCGGTAGCCTATTCCGCTCCCCATCTCGTGCGACGGTGCGTTCAGTTGCTGTGGATGCTGGGGCGCGACGAGGATGATCGAGTTCTGCGGGACGGCGCCTTTTCTACGCTAGTAAACATGGCCCGATATGGGCGATACAAGTCAGTCACGATGAACCTTGACGTTTTAACTGAAGTTGAACAGATTAACGAAGCTCCAGATGCGCAGACACATCGCCATCTACCCATCGAGGTCGTAGCTCCGGTCCTCGTAAAGACTTTTGACAGCTATGAGGAGAGTGGTGCGCGATTTAGCGTAAGGAAACTGCCAGTCGCCGGGAAAAACGTCGCCGCGGTGAGGGCGAAGGCGTTAGACATTCTCGCGGCATCGCTCTTCGGCGAGTCGTCACGCGCTGGCGTTAGAGCTGTCGAATATTTAGTTGAGTGCCTGAGGCACGCGGAATTCGGAACAGACTCGGAGTCCGAACGTATTTGGGCTGCGGAGCAAGCGCGGGTTCTGGATCTCCTTGAACAAGCCCGAAGGGCTGACACGCACGGACTCTTACAAGCAAAGATCGGCGCAGCGCTACAGTGGCACGCTCAAGTTAATGCGAGCGCCGAAGTCCGCACTCGAAGCGCAGCAATCATTGCGGGTCTCGAGGGCGAGCCTGCATTCGACTGGTACGCGTCCCTAATCCCTGACGTTGCTCGGAGCCTTCCGAGCACCAATGTCCGCGCGACTTTGGAAGAGCAACAAGTGGTCATCGATGCACTCCTTCAGCGAGTGGTCAGCCGCACAATCGCAGACTCCGATCCGCCGCACTTTTCTGCCGATCTTGCTAGATCGATAACTGAAATAGATGCTGCAGGCCTGCACGGTGGCGCAGGCTGGCTCATGATCGAACTAGCGAAGCGCGACCTTCCGTACGCCAAACGTACTGCCGACACTATCGTTTCCACATTTGGATCGATATTAGGAGATGCCATCGCTCCGATCATTACGATGACCTGGCAACTGGATCAAGCCTGGACAAAAGACATTATTGAATTAATGTTGCGCTCCGACGAGCAAAGGCTATATATCGCTTTGGCCCGAGGTTTGTGGATGATTAAGGGGGCGCCAGGCCCTCGCGACTATGAAGTGACTTATCGGTCATCTATAATCGCCGAACTAATCCGACTCGGGAACGAAGCAGTCCGCGAGATCGCTTTTCACGCCGTTACGACGCTCATGTCTGTCGATAAACCGGAAGCGATCAAACTGGTTGTCAATAGCGAGTTGGGCGCCGATAAGAAGATCGCAGACGAACTGTTCGCAACGCTTCGCACTACGAGTCTAGAAAACTTGGGGCCAGACGCGATAACAAAGCTATTGAACTATATGGTTCGCATTGAAGAGGTTGAGTATTGGGGGTTCGAGTTCCTGCAAAGGCTCGCTAGCGAGGATTCAGCACGCGTTCTCGACATGTTCATGCGACGAATCGAAGCCGCCGATGCAAATGAAGATTATAATGCAAACTTTAGGGCAGTCCCATACGGTCAAGCTGTATTGCCGAATGTAGTTCAATTCTTCGAGAAAACGACGTTTTCTGTTGATGCCGTTCGAGATGCTCTAGATCGCGGCTTTAGGTTGAGCCCTAAGGGGCGGTTTTGGTTTAGTGAGCTTTTGTCAAACGTAGCCATCCGCGCCAACGTAGTCTTCGACGCGCTCAAGTCTTGGGGTTATGACGATGATCGAGAGCGAGTAAAATTTGTCGCCGATGCCATGCGGCGTGTTCCATCACAAGCGATCTTTGAAAACATTCCATTCGTTTCTGCGATTGCAGACGCCGCTGCAGAACTTGGTAAGGAGTGTGAGAAGAGAGTCCATGGTGCGATATTCTCGGCGGCAATTAGTGGCATGCGGACTGGAATCCCCTTTCAACCTATGTCGCAGGACGTCTTGATGATCGAATCGGCGCAGGCCGCACGTGTGAGTCTGACTCCAGGCACGCCGGCAGATCGACTCTTCGAAACATCGAACGCTATGGCAAACAGAGTATTGCACGCCAAGAAGAAGAGGATATCGACACCTTTGGGGAACCTGAGTAGCGCTTACGCGAGAGTTACAAGCAAAGTTAAGTGCGGCACGGTTTTCGAAGGGTTCGCAATGAATTGATGCGTCCTTCAACATAGGCAACGTGGGCACTCTGCCGAGCGATCCGCTCACCGAACCTGCGATGCATTTTGCACGGCCTAATCAGATTAACGTCGCTCTTTGCATCGATGCCGCGCACCCTATCTCGCATATGCGTCCGCCACTCTGATCAAGTTTTGCAACAAGCGTGCCGTATATAGGGCAATTGTCCCGTGGGCCAAATGTGGGCCACCTGAACCGGCGACCGCCAAGAAGCAAGGAGACATAGGCGGTTTTGCAGCCATGCCAACGGAATTAAGACCCGCCAACGCCTCGGCGCCGCTGACCGGCTGCGCGTCGGAGCGCACGGGCAGACGATCCAGGCGTCGGATCCGGTTCCTACCGCCAGGCCGGCAGCCAAAATCCGCATATCCGTTCGTCCGAAGTGTTTAATAGTCTTCGAGTCCCGGGTTCCCAGAGCGACTGCAGCCCGCCGCTTGAGCAAGCTTCGATCTAATGCTCACTTTGCAGGAGCCATTAGTCACGATCCAATCGTTGTGGTCGCCCGGGTATTGTCAGTAATGATCATTCGCTCGAACGGCGCAATAGCGTAGCTCTTCTGCGCGAACGCTTCAATTGGGTAGGTGAACTGCCCCCAAGGGTCAGCTATGCCGATTGCCAACCAGAGCGGGTGTCCGTTCGTCGCGTACTTGAGTGCTCTCTTCTGGTCGATGAGCTTGACTATCGCAGCTTCGGCGTCAATGTGGCCATTGGGGAAGTGAGGCGTAATCTCAGTCCACTTCGAATGGCGGCCGTTGAAAATCAAAGAGAATGAATGCTTGCTGAGTAGCGGGTCATCGCCAAGGCGCACTCGATCGATCGCACCTGGGCGAATGAATGTCGGTGGCAAGTTCCGTAACCTGTTGATTATCGAAGCCAATAGCGATCGGGAGTTGTAGCCAGCCGTTTCACGAATAGCAACCTGAATACTTAATGAAACATTTTGAAAGCGATCCGACAGGGCGCTGTTGGTTGCGAACTCGTTGGCCAACGCGTCGCTAAGCTTCTCGGTTAGATTGAACGAAGCTGTGCGCTGCTCGTCGGTCAGCCGCGATACCTCCGCACCGACGACCCAACCACTAGCCAACGCAATGAAGAAGTCGGGAGCTTGTTGCTTGCCGGAAACCCCATCAACGCGATCTTCGATCTTGACATTCTTCTCGTAATGCCCAAGTGCAAGCGCGAGAACGAGCAACTCCAAAAACCGCTTCGGCCACTCGCCGGTTTTGTTCAGCGGCACCTCGACATCCCTGAGAGGCTGGTCGTTGTAACTGTAATCCCCGATCGCGGCCGGCCACGGTTGACCGAGTTCGGCCTGCGTAGCCCCTACTTGTCCAAGGGTAAGCACCTCAAATACTCCCGGTAGGGCGGAACGTGCTTCGTAGAACACGGCGTGAGGCGGTAAAGCAGAAAATCCATTGGAGCATGTCCCAGACTTGGCTCTCTGCAGGTGCCGTCACTGCCGCTAGGGGACTCGGGCTGCCCCCCACATATCAATACCCAAGTGCGGTTTATTCCACTGATTCTCCGCGTCGCAGGTCCACGTATCCATAGAAGAGTCCCTAAGGGCGGTCGATTTCCTGGAGTGAATGCGCTATGTACAGGCCCGCACGTCGTGCACCAGCTTTCAGACGAACGACTCTTAGAGCCCACAGGGATCTATAAAGCGTGCGACGAGCGAAGCCTTGCCCCCTTAGGGCAATCTCGTCATCCAGAGTCTCTGAGGCTCGATCAATGGAGGAATGTGTCTCCTCCACCCATCGGGCAACAGCAACTTGCTGCCTCTTTTGGCCGAGCGCCCGAAGCTCATGATCGCTGCGCCATTTTCGCCGCAGCGAAAGCAGCTTGCGGAGATCTTCGGGCGACTCGGTCTGCATCTCCGGACCATCCATAACCAGCGCAAAGTGCTCTGCCTGTGAGGCCGCGTACAAGAGCTGGCGGTACGTCGCTGGGTGTAGCGCTGGCGCGGTGGACTCCTCTTGAAGCTTTGCTACCAGGCGAGCGACCCGGGCGTTCCAAGTCGCCCTCAAAAAGGTTCCGTGGTCGCGGGCATGTTGAACTACCGCCAACAAATCGGAGAGCATCGCTTGCAGTTGTAGGCGAACTCCCACATCTTGCCGCGCATCCCGACGGCGCTGTGCGGCACTGTTCCCTACGAGGTTGATAACGGCGCCGATTATCGCGCCGATTCCGAGCGCAGCGACGATCGGAACCACGACATGCACCACGTCTCCTGGTAGCGGATGGGCCACAAGTCTAAGCGCGATCGGACGAATCGTTTCAAGCAGCATAATTATCGCAGGTGCATTAAAGACTTTGGGCGGCGCCGCCTTCACTCCAGCTCGCTTAATGAGAACCGGGTTGTGAGGCAATTCCTGCCGAACGAATGCCCTTCATGAAACCTGTCCTTGACAATGTTCAAGCTCCGCAGAAGCTGCTGTCAATCCGCATCGAGCGGCGAACGCTCAGCGAGTTCGCGACGTTCACCATCTTAAAAGCTACGGGTCCAGTGCAAGCGACTCTTCCGGCTACGGCCGTCGGCGGCAGCGGGGAATACGCCGCTCAGTTCATTTTGGGTATACCGGGAAGAGCAATCTTTAGCGCGGACATTGATATCCCAACGTTCCTCGCAAGCGGCACGAGTCTGCTGGCGGTGCCTGCAGATACGACGCAGATTAACGTTAAGCTCCTGGGCGAACAGGGCGCGCCGATGCATGAGCTAGATATTGGTGTTAGCGCGGGAGTAGCTTCGGATGTCACCATAAAGATTCGAGCTGACAATTTCGCGGAAGCGGAGCGAATCGCATACATAACGGTCGTGCCGTTGCTTAGTTGGTGGAGTTTCGCCAACGACGTTGCTATCGAAGTGCAGGGATATTTGATTACCGAGCAACTGACCGGGAATGTCTTGCTTCGGGTAGGTTTGCTCGGACAAGTTAAGGCGCTCAAGCTTGATCAGCGCCTTGTCATCAGTAAGCCCGAGTTTCGCGCTTTACTTGCGGCTTATAGAGACGCAATGAATGCGACCAACGCATTTTATCGATTTCTGTGCTTCTTTAAGGTTGTGGAGTGCATCTACGCGATAAGAAAGCGAGAAGCCAGAGAAGCAAAAGCTCAGGGGGTTATGGTAGCGCAGCGTAGCCAGTTCATGCCCACAGACTTAAAAATGATCGACGTCGCGGCCGACGAGAAACCGGGGTTCATCTCCCTGCTCGGAAAGGAGTTCATGGAAGTTGTTGAGGGCTACAAGGATGTTGTGCGAGACGCCATCGCTCACCTAAATCCGCGACGAGTGGTGCTTAACGCGGACGATATTTCCGATATCCGCAAGTGCGAAGGAGCGATCGTGGTTTTCAAATATCTCGCGCGAGAAGCTTTGAGAGCAGAGATGCAACACGACCCGGTGTACCACGGGATCTTCATAGCATAGCGAGAACAACGAGCGACACTTCATACACGCAGAGGAGCAACTGGTATATTGGCTGCATTTAATGCATGAGGACGCAAAAACGGAGGCGGCGCACAAAGGCGGCTTGATATCGGCGTTGGGGCGAAATCTCTCAACAAGACGGTTCAGGCGCTGACGCTCTTCGCCGAGCCCTGGAGAGCGGCGCGAGCGATATGCGCCAGTAGGGCGAGATAAGGGACCACTCGTCACGTTGGCCAGAACGGCGCCAAGCGGTTCGACGATGCGAGGTCCATGCGGCGCACGCCACGAGAGTCCACGGCGATCGCGCTGCCGTCATGAATCACGACTACGAGGTCGTATGGTGCAATCGGCGCGAAACCATCGCGAACGAATTCTTCGAGCGCGCGCACCGCGCGCATTGCGCGATCGGCGAGCTCGATGAAGAGCCAGAGCGGCCGCGAAGAACCGTAGTTTGCCGCTTTTCCTTTTTTGCGCAGGAATGCCTCGAGGGTCGTCTTCCTTAGCTGCTCGGCACTTTGGCCGACATTAGGTAGAATGAACTCGACCACACCGGGATGCTTCGTGTCTGTCATTGATGTCGACGTAACAACGATATCCCACCGCGTCATGTTGGGATACGCAGCGTCGTCGAACACCCCCGTATCGCGATCGCGCCGATGCTCGCCCACGGTGATCCATGCGATGAATTCCTTAACAAACGCATCGATGTCGCGGTCTTTGAAAGGCAGAGCTTCTGCGGGTACGGAGGGTTCCGCGCCAAGGTTTACTGCGATGCCGCTGTCCCACGTACGCTGCGACGAGATCGTCACGAGGCGTCCGTCCAGCGGACAACCGCTTGCGTCGACCGCGTTGAGGAGTTCGAGACGGAGTTCCTGGAGGCGGCCCTCGTACACGCCGGTCGCAAACGCATCCGTCACTTCGACTCCAACGCTCCGGCCATCGGTTAACACAACTTCGAAGTCCGGATGCTTCGTGCGCACTGCAACCGCTTGCCCGTAACCAAGAAAGGCGAGCCCACGGGCTAGGGTCAGCAATTCGAGGAACGGGCGTGCGCCGCGGTGCTCTCGGGGATCCGCGGTGTACTGCAAGAATGGCTCGTAACGTAGTGGCGAGCCGTCAATGGTGAGACTCGCTTCGCGCTCAAGAAAAACTCGATGTGCCCCCGGAGGCGTGGTCTTGATAAGGTCGTCCAGCGTGCGTTTTGAAGGAAACCCTTGGCGAGTCATGGCGCCAGGGTTCGGGTGCACCGTGGCTCCTTCCGGCTCTCCTCCGGAACACGCCTCGGCGAAACGCTGAGGTCTTTGCGAGGGCGCGCGTTGCCGGCCTTGCACATGCGCACGAGCCAAGTGCAAGCCGTAAGTAAGGACAGTTTGGCATACCGTGGCCGGCCGCGCGTTGGGTGCCGCTCCGCGGGCCAAATGTGGGCCACGTAAACCACTGACCGCACAAAAGCAACGCGACGCAATCGGTTTGACGCTCTGCCAACGGGATCGGACCCCGTTCACGCGCGTTGTCGAGTGAGCTTGGCTCGAATCCGTTGAGTCGCCGCTCTGAAGGCGCCGCGCCCGCTTCGCCGTAGCACTGGGATTGGGCGCCTCGCACCGCCTAACCACGCCCACCGCGTCAGCCACATTCCCGATTCGGCCTCGCGGGCTTGCTGCTCTGGTCCGAAACGCATTTGGTACCGCCCGGCCTGGCTGATGCGGTGGAACTGAACCGTTCCGTAGCGAAACGACGTCCGGGTTGCCGCACCATATGCGTGGGCGTTAACCCCTTACGCGAAAAGGGGGACACAATCGAACCGCGAGGCAAGTTGACCGCGACCGATCCGGGCCTTCGCAAACGACTCGGCCTTCGTTATGCAAGGTCAAGGCTCTTTCACGGCCTTTTCTGTTTCCTTGTCTTTGGACGGATTGCTTCGATGCCGGTGGCCGCTCAAGGGCTATCCCCCGCCCTCGACCAACAGCTAACCCACAAGATCGATGCACTGGTCGCCATTGTCATGGCGCATCAGCACGTGCCAGCCGTTTCGCTTGCCATCGCTAGGAATGGCCGTATCCTATACGCCCGGGGTTATGGTTATCGCAATCTTACCAGTCGTCAGGCCGCCGCTGCGAACACTGTCTATAATGTCGGATCGGTAACTAAAGAGTTTACCGCGGCGGGAATCATGCTGCTGCAGCAAGAGGGAAAGCTCTCTATCAGCGACTCACTTGCCAAGTACTTCCCTCTGTATCCACACGCACAGCAGCTTACGCTGCGCAACTTGCTTAATCACACTTCGGGTATTCCTGACTACGTCTACGGCCCTAACCTCCCACACCACGCCACCGCGATGCAGTTTTTTAAGGTCGTCTGGAAGCGACCTCTGCACTTTCGACCTGGCACGCGCTTCGAATATTCGAGCACAAACTACCTCCTTCTCGGGATGATAATCGAAATGGAGGCAGCGCAATCGTACGGGAACTTCATCGCGACCCGGTTTTTTGAACCACTCGGTTTAAATGCATCTTCGACCCGCGTTGAACCGCGCGAAATCTCAAATGGGGCAGTAGGCTACACGTTCGATGGCGGACGCATTCTCTATAAGGCTGCCACGCCGGACGATATCGGTTACGGCGACGCAACGATCAACTCGAGTGCACTTGACCTCGTCAAATGGGACGCTGCGCTCGACGGTGGAAGAGTCGTCGACGCCGAATCTTGGCAAGCGATGACAACACCACCCGTGACGCCCTTCGAGCCCACCTATGGCGGGTACGGCTTCGGGCTGTTCATCGGACGGTTTTACGATCGCCGGATGATTTATCACCCGGGGGCTAACCCTGGTTTCATCACGTACAACTCGACGTTTCCAAGCGACGGTCTGGAGATCGCAATACTCGGCAATAGCGACAACTTCCAGCCGTTTCTGCTCTTCCAACGTATCTTCGAAATCGTGGAGCGGCCCACGCCCGAGCAGATTGCCGCCCAGGCGCGTCCAGCGCCGAACGAGAATCCGAAGGTCCGCGCGCTGGCACAACAATGGCTCGTGCGGCTGCAGGCTGGTAACATCGATCGGACGCAGCTAACGGCCGCAGCTGCCAAGGAACTAACACCTGCAAGCGCGCGCGCTTTAGCCGCCAAAGCCCACGCGACCGGCAAGCCGCTCGAGTTCGTCTACCGGGGTAAAGGCTACTACAGCCCGAAGAACTGTCTATACGTACAAAGTAACGTTCAGAGACGCGACCGTTCTTTACTACGTCATCTTGTCGGACAATGGCAAGATTATCATGCTCGACATGGAGCGCGAGGATCCGTTGTTGACGCATCCATCGAAAGCGATTTGATGCGACACTCTTACGCAAGAGCGCGACAGGCGTCAGTGATAATGAGATTATTCCCGACGTTAGCTGTGCTTCTATCACTATGCCTTAGCCTGCCCTCGATCGGCTCTGGGGAGCCAGACGCTTATCAAATCTTCGAGCACGCAAAGCGAGTTCTTCAATCGCAGTCATATCCGGACCCTATTTCTTATCGCACCACTGTCCAGGTCTCGGAGGGTGAAAGGACTGAATTTGAACACTTTCACGCTGAGGCGTTTTCGAACGGCGATGTTCGAGTTGAGGGAGTGAGTGACGAAGAGCAGACCGCGCCCCGCGAAAGCAGCGGCATAAACTTCAAATTCTCCCTTTCGATTGGCTGGAACACCGGCGCTGGAGGCCAGGAGGAGACTGCCACAGAGGATGCCCACCGCAAGGAAGCGTCTCCGGACTACTTGGGTGTTCCGCTCGTTAGTCCAAACTATTCGTTTGGCCTGACCTCGCAGCACTCTCAGTCGCCTACGCCAAGCCCGCTTAGCCCTCGCGGTCTACGAACAATCGCTACAGTCACGGCGATTGATCGCGCGTATGTTGTTACCTTGGTTGGCACGGACACCATCGGTGGGTTATACACTTATCATTTACATCTGGAACCGGTAAGTCGGCCCGACCGGTACAGAATCAGGGACCTTTGGATTGACGTCTACACGTACCAAATTGTGCAGCTCCAAACGCAGGGTAACTTCACCAATTCGCCGATGTCAGATGTTCCTTGGCTGGTGACCTTCCAAAACATCGATGGACGACTCTACATCGAGAGCGAAACAGCACTTGAGCCGCTCGCGTTTCACCACGACCGAACATTTTCGGCCGCAAGCATTCTTTTTGACGACATTCGTGCAACTGGAGATGCCCAAGCGATCCTGCCAACCTTGGATAGCAGACCTGCTCTGCGCGAACCCGAGCGCCAGTGACGGATCTTTGTTGCCAATACTCCGGTTTTTAGAGAGCGCGAACCGCGACCAACGTTGAGGCTCCTGCTTGAATGAATAGCCTGAATTTCGTTAACGAAAACTGGCCGCTTGTAGAAAGAATCAGCAGATCGCCGCACGGGACTCTGTGGCGCGACTTGTTCAGATACGCTGGAAAGGACCTATCTGAGCGCCTATTTTTGCGCCCAGTCGCCGATCCAGACTTTCACAAATCCTTTACAAATGCTCTTACCTTAGCTGACGACATGATCGCTGCGTGGGAAAACGTGGATGACCCGTTCGCGGGTCTTGTGCTGCTCTATTATGGCGCTCTGTGGCTAGGTAACGCTGTGGCACTCTGCAGCCTAAACGGTTCCACGCTGCGACGGCGAAAGGCAACGCACGGTCTCGGCTTCTCGATAAATCCGGAAGAACTCAGGCCCTTCCTAAACGGCAAGATTGACTTCGGTAGCGATGAAGAGTCCTTTGGGACGATAAATTCGGCGATGGGCGGGGAGTCTCTAGCTGGTCGTACGCCCTCAGTAGCCGACTTGCTCCAAGCGCTGCCTGAAATGGGGCCGTCCTTGACGCATCTTGGTCTGCAAAGCACAGCGATAGAGCTCACAACCAGGGCGTCGCTCCAAGATGATGATGACCAGCTCGTTGTGTCTCATGCCGTCATTGCAGGCGTTGTGACGGACGATAGCATTTCCGATGGTTGGCTACGCGATCACCTCGCCGTCTTTGAGCGTCTGCGCGAGCGCGGCATTACTATCGCAAGCGGGTATGATGGTCGCCACATCGCATGGCGTCGCTTGCGTGATCCGTCCAACTCATATTGGCTTCCCGACAGCGCGGAGCTCCGCGCAGTAGCGATTCCGTTTGCTCGCAGACACTACCTACTGCCCAAGATAAAGCACGTCGCAGTTAGCGAATATGCAATCTACCTGGCGATACTTTACAGCCTTGGCCGCCTTGCTCGCTACTATCCCGATTATTGGATAGCTATGCAGCGCGACCGGACCGAGGAGTTCTTCTTAATCGAAATACTTCCTCGACATTGCTGAATACAAAGTCCCCAATCTTATCCTTAACCATCTCAGCATGCATACTAATGTTTATCGCAGCTCCTGAGTGGGCGGCGGAGCTGCTCCGCCGCGACAACGGCCTCAGGACTAGTCGGCGCCTCCTTAATCTATTGCTGCGGATGCTACGCCCCGATCCAGCTCTGCTCCGCGCACGTTGTAGCTAAAGCTTGACGCTCTATATCCCCCCACTCTCACATTTGCCGCTAACGCTGGATTCGTTGGAAGAAATGATCGGCTTGCTGGAACGCGCCACTGAGTCGGCCAAACATTTTAGGCGCACGCGTGGCTCGCAAGAGAATGATCTGCAGTTAGCGGTCCTCGTACACGCTCTTAATAGCCTCGACGCGGCGCGAGGGGCGCATGCGCTAGGGAGTGAGCAGTTGTTCGGACCGTTGTCCGTCGAATTTCGCGTAGTCTTTGAGGTGTTAGTAAAGGTCCGATGGATGCGGCAGCACTCAGCCCGCGCAACGAACTATCTTATTTCTGAGCCCTTTGAGCGTTACGCACTCGCAAACGACCGCGTTCGTAGATCGGATAAATGGCCGGATATTGTGCAAGAATGTAAGAACTCAGTCGCCCGCCTGCCATCGTTATTGAATCTTCCTGGCGCGACCAAAGGCGCTGCGAGACGGCCTGTTTTCAAGGCGATTGCCAAAGCCTTGCGAATGCCACCCCTCGCAGAGATGGCGGATGCGGTTGGCGAGGACGAAGACGTATATTTGATTGACGTGGACGTTCCAAGTTTGTATCCTCACACATCGGTAACATACACGAAGAACTTCCATAAGCGCAATAACCGCGATGGGACGGCTTTCTTGTCGACTCAGGCCGAGCCGATTATGCTTCTCGGTTCGATTACGCGAGCGGCGACGCGACTCGGTGAGATACTGAAGGAGGTCTTAGACATCTTTCCGGATGGCGCGATCCAGTTCGATGCTGAGGCGGCGGCCGGGCGTCTTGCCGAGGTTGTGACGGCAATTAGGGGATATTTGCCCCAGCGCTAGGGGTGTTGACCCCGCCTGGACGCTTTGCCACCTGCGGTCGACTAAGGGCCGAGTAGCGAACGCGGTGAGCAGTTCGATTTGCCATTACTTCGAGGACGATTTGTAGCCTGTAGCCGCGTGACGCGACTCGGCGCGAAGGCCTGAGTGGGCCAACTGTCGATCCTGAAAGGCAAAATGCCCTGCAAAGGTTTAGCATTTTATAGCAGCGCCAACGGGATATTAGCCCGTTACCTACTGCGCTGCGACAGACAGGCCGGCCAATACTGAGCTAAGCAGTGTAACGACTTTGCACTGATCGCGGTCCTTAACGCCCGGCCAATCGCACCTTCCCTAAAGCAAAACGCGCGTAGGGCCTGCGCGCGATGCAGAACACACCCAAGGGACTCGCCGCGCAAGCCGCTGCTGGTAAAGACTCCGCGCCGCAGCCCCGAGGTCGACCGCGTGCGCGGCCACGCGGTTGCCGACAGTCATCGCCGCAATCGCCGCTGGGCGCTCGAGCGTCATCGCCAGCGCGACGAAGCGTGGTTCAGGCACCAGAATCGTGCCGAAGCTCGACGCCTTCACGCTAAGCGAGATCGGCGAGGCGACGGGGCTATCGCTCGCGGCGTGGTCGCGCACCCGTGCCGGGGCGCCGTACCGCATCCGCGCCATTGGGAGGCATCGCTAGCGCTGGTCAAGGAGCGATAAGCAAGTGTCAGCAAAGGCGGCCTCGTTTCTCCTACCGCCCGATGTTATAATACGGCGCATGCCCAGGAAGAAATCGTGAACACACTAGCTGAGCTCATTGCTACGCGCGACAAGATCGTCACAGACTACGACGGTGGCGGCGCGCCGATTATGCGCGCAAACGAGGTTACAAGCGCGGTATCCCCGTTCCCAGGCGGTAGCGGATTCCTCTCGGGAGAACCGGGGCCGCGTCGGCTCATGATTCTCTGTCATAATTATGACGGTAGTGATAATGCCGATAAACCAGAGGACTACGATTCATCGTACTGGGAGACTCTGCGCCTGTACGTCGCGGGCGTTGGGTTGGGCGAAGATGCCATATTTGTTACCAACTTGCTCATGGGTCGCAAACCAGGAAAAGCTAAAGGCAAAATGGCGGATTATTGCAGCACGGACTTCATTAGGCAATGCCTCCTGTTTCGCGATGAACAAATTCGTATCGTTGAACCTGAAGTGGTTGCTGTTTGCGGCTTAGAAATACTACCGTTACTTGATCGCTGGAACCCCTCGGATTGCAGGCGTGTCGATGTAACGCACCCCTCGGCTATAGTCGGCGATTACACGCGGCCGGCCTTGGCGCTACAGAGTGTAAATCTGTTACGGGAAGCACTTGGACTTGTTAAGATCGGGCTCGATGAGCTGACCGCGGAAGATAAATGTGTAAACCCTAGGGTGTATGACCGCATGAGTTCCACACCTATTCTTAGCCGCTCTCTAGCGCCATTGCTCGGCACCGGGCCTAGCTCGTCGACCCGCCCCAATCGGGAGACGGTCCTAACCGGTAGCGCATGTATCGAGGCTAAGTCGGCGCGGGCCAATAGAAGCGAAGACCGGTCCTGGACCGGCCTTTGGCATGTCAACGCCGGCACGCACGAGGGCCGACCGTGGGAGGACGAGCGACGATACGGCTTCCTTAGCGCGGGTTACGGAACAGAATGGCGCGACCAGATGCGCCGGTTGTCTCCAGGTGACCGCGTTTATGCCTACATCAACGGCGCCGGTTATTGCGGCGGAGGTCGCGTGGTCTCTGCAGCTGTTCGCGCCGATCAGTTCGTGCCGCCAGGCGGGACATTGCGACTCTCACAGCTTCCGCTCAATTCGGACGTGTGGCTTCACGACGCCAACGATGACGAGCTCGCCGAGTACATGATCGGCGTCGCATGGAATCGGACCACTTCGGCGGCCGACGGCTTGCGAGTGCGGTATCCGATAAGAGGCACTGTCCGTCGCATCCACGGCCCGGAGCTGGCGGAAAAGCTGCGTGCGACTTTCGGGTAGGCCGGTCGGCGACAGCGCCGACCCTCTGACTCGGGCTGCGGCTCGCGGGATAGGCGCTCGGCGCTTTTGCTGGATGCGCTAGCCCATGCATCGCGCCCCGACACGCAAAACCCACGTCATATGGCCTTTTCGACACGCGCCCGAGTTTTGCAAACGCGATTGCACAGGTTTTGCGCGAACCGGCGCGCAGCCGGCAAAGCGCGCGATACGCTGAAACCCTTATTTTATAGGCTTCACGAGGGCTCGATCGGGCGAGCCACCCGCAGGGGAGTCCCGTTTCGGTGCGTTCCTCGATGCCCTGAAAGCTATGGGACCGCGGTATTTCCTATACTTCTCGGCGAACGGCTTATTTGAAAATTGCCCGGAAAAATTTCTCCGGCTGTGCGCCCGCAGGCTGCTTCCGTTGGCGCATGACGCGTCACCTCGTGGGCCGAACGTGGGCCAATCGTTGATGGCGAGAGCAAAAGTGCCCGTAAAGTTGGATATTTTTTGGCATTGCCAACGGGCTTCGGTCCCGTTAACGCGGCTAGGGGTGGGTTAGCAGAATGGTGGGCGAATTGCGGCCCTCAAGCGCGCGCGTTACACCGTTGAGACCTTCCTGGGCAGATTTGCCCCCGTAGACGCGCCTCCGCGGCCGTTTTCGACCCGTATTTGGGCTTTTTACCGCCTCGCGTTGCGGCCGACCGCCCAGGTCAGAGTTGAGGCGCGTGCTAGCCGTGCGAGCGCACCAGAAGTCGTGTCTACGAGATCGTCAAACTTGCCAGGGAACGAAACGTGCTCCTCAATCCACTCGTCGAGCCAAGGAGCCGCCTCGGGCAAGAAACACTTCCCCGCCTCGAACAACGGCGTCACCGCTTCTGCACGTGTGTACTTCGACTTATCGACCGTAACCCCGACGATGGGGATATCCGTGGTGCGTCTCAGTTCTTGAATGATCGGGATTCCCGACGCTGCATCCTCAACGCACGGCCAAAAGGTCGGAGCGATGCGCCTCTCTTTCCACCGAGTCCAATAGTCCGTAAATTTCGTCTTGAGATCCGGGTACTCAACTTGTTTTGCCCATGCATCTATGAGGTAGTATTTCACTCCATCCGTACCCCATAGACCAATCGCACTTCGGTCTGTGCCGATGCCTTCTTTCCACGCACCGTCCAAGAAAAGAGCAGCCTTTGTCAGCGTCGGAAGTTCTTTGTAGCGCTTTCCAAACCAGGCGCGCTTAAAAAGGTCGCCTTCTGCCGGCGTCGGGCTGCCCTGATATAGAGCCTCGAACCCGCGGACGGAAATCTCGCCGAGCTTTGGATTCGGAATCTCGATGCCAAGCTCGGGTGCAAGTGGCTCACCAGGAACACGACCGAGCGGGTCGTTTTCTTCGGCTAGTGCGGGCAAGCGCAGTATGGTCCACTTCGTGATCGCGGGCGTGTCGTGGATACGTCCCGCGATGTCGTCCTCGTGCCAGCGTGTCGTCACCAAAAGCTCGCGGGCCTTAGCCATGAGGCGCGTTCGAGCCACATCGGTGTACCACTCCCATTGCGAGTCGCGCTGAAGCTCGGAGTTCGCCTCAGCTCGACCCTTGATCGGGTCGTCGATTGCCAACAGATGCGCGCCGAACCCGGTCATTGAACCGCCGACACCAGCGGCCTTAATGATACCTCCCGAGGTCGTTCGCCATTCATCGACGGCCTGTGAGTTTGGGTCCAGGCGTAAGTCGACGAACGGCCAAGTTGGCTCCTTGAAGAGCTCGCGAACCTTGCGTGAAGATGCTCGCGCTCGGTCGATCGTGTACGAGGCCAGGATAATATCGACTTTACCGCCATTGACCCCCTCGAAAAACGCTGGAAACCGCTCCGAAGCATGATACGTCTTCCCATGCCGCGGTGGCATGAAGATCATCAGCTTCCGGATCTCACCCTCTGCGAGAGCCTGAAGGTGCTCACAGATCACTTTCGTGTGCCGAGTCTCGATGTATGAGCGATCGGTACGCTTGCAGAACGCCTCAAAGTCGCGGCGCGCAAGCGACTCGCGCGCGTACTCTCGAATAGCTTCGCGCTCTCGGCGCTGGCGGGTGTTCATTCTGCGAGCTTGCGTATTTGCTCGATGGACATGCCGTCCAAGGCGGCGCGGACGTTACCCAGGGGCCTCTCTGGGTCCTCGCTAAGCTCGAGCCTTTGGCGCGGCCCGTAATCGTTGGCGAACCGACGCTCTAGCAACCACGCCGAACCCGAGCTTCCCTTGCCACCGCCAAGCACTCGGATTGTGAGACTCCTCACGGCAGTCGCGCGCGCGCGCGTCACGGCCCGATAAAATCCCTCGTAGGGGGCATGACCCTCGCGACCCTTTCGCATCCACGATGCAAAAGTATCCTCGTCGATGCCGGCCTCCTCGGCGGCGTATTTGTTGGGGACCGACAACGCGATCGACTCGCAGATTGCACGCTGAATCTCGGGGGTCAGTTTTGTCGGCCTCCCCACTCGCCGGATCGATGCAGAACTGTCAGCCACGGCTTAGAATCGCTTTCTCGCCGGTGAACTCTTCCCAGCGGCGAACGGCTACATCTACGTACAGGGGGTCGAGTTCGATGGCGCAGCATGAGCGGCCGGCCATTTCGCTCGCGATGATCGTCGATCCGGACCCGGCAAACGGCTCGTAGATGATTGCCCCGCCCGGGCTTCCGTCCACGATCAATTGCCGCAATAATTCAATCGGTTTCATAGTTGGGTGCAACTTGCTGGCCAGCGGCTTGCGATACTCGAGGACGTTATTTCGGGTTGCGGGACCGAAGAATCGATGGCGGCGAGGCCAGCCATATAGTATGAAGTCGGCACGTTCCGGTGCGTCGCCAGGGAAGGCCGTCGCATCGCCTAGTGCGATGAGCTCGCTGCGTTGATTGTAGTCCTTACGGCCGAGCACATGTGAATGCTTGACCCAAACGAGATAATCACCCCACTTTAGATCGCAGTCCTCGATCGCCATGCGAAGATTGTGAAGCTCGAGCCCGGACATGAATACATAGAACGTGGCGTAGTCGGCCCACGGCACGAGTGCAAAGAACTGACGGAACCAATTTCGATAGTCCAGGCCGGTGTCGTTAGCGATATCGCGATGCCCAGGGCCGCGGAGGTGCGCTTTGCCGTGCACGTAGTCGACGCCGTACGGGGGGTCAGTGATCATGGATTCCACCTTCCGCTGGCCTAGCACCGTGAAGACGTCCGATAGCGATGGTGCAGTCGCCGCACAGCAGTCGATGATTGCCAAGCGTGAACAAGTCGCCGGTCCTCGTGGAAGTCTCGCCTGCCACGGCGGGCGCCTCGTCGGGATCACGTAAGTAGGCCCTCGGCCCTTGGTCGAGCAGTAGTTCATCAAGTCGCAGCTCGCGAAAAATCTGCGCATCGGCAGCTTCGATCTCTGCCAGCAAATCTTGAAGCGCCTCCGTAAACTCACCGCTCAACTTGGGGCTATTGAGTGCCACGTTCAGCGCGCGTTCCTCGGTTTCGGAAAGATCCACGACAACGACGGGCGTGCTCAAAATCTTTTTGGACCGAAGGATCTTGAGCCGCTGATGACCGCCGACGACAACTCTGGACCGCCGGTTATAGATAATAGGCTCTACGACCCCAAAACGGTCAATACTCTTGCCAAGCGCGGCGAGCGAGGACTGATCGATCCGGCGCGGATTGTAAGGCGCCGGTTTGAGATCTTTAATGGCCATCGTTACGATCTCGGTCGCCGCGGTTTTGACTACTGTGCGCACTCGACCACCTTTCTCAATCGTGAGATCGCGGGCCGTCCGCCGGCTCTTCGATTCGGTCGGCCCGAGCTGTGTATCAGGACCCAGTGGGGAGCCGGCGCTAAGGCTACTAAGACACTCACTTTGAAGAACCGAGCCCCTTAGCGCTCTTAGGCAGTGATAGGACCCATTCTCCGGAATCGGCTAAGCCGCCAACGCGATCGGCGATGACTCCCCAGCTCTTGCGCGCTCGGGCCAGTGCTGAAGGGCGAATGCCCGCGGCCTCGGCAGCTTTCTCGATCGCCTTCGTTGACTGAGGCCCATCTGCGAGCGCTGTTCGCAGAAACTCCTCCGCCTCGCTGCGAGATGGGGCACGTTCCCTGCCCGGAGCACGCAGCAAGTAATCCGCGCTTAGATCTTCCGCCACTTCACCCCACCACCAGCAACCATTACAGTCGATGCTGTACTCGATCGGCGCTGCGGGCGCTGAAAGGTTTGCCTTGAGCGGCGCAATCGCGCGGCGCCCGTCCTCCGGGTCGGCGGCAGCCAGAAGTACGCTTCGTGCGATGCCGACAAATCCGATGCTGCCGCCGACGCGATAGAGTGCGCGGCGCGCTTCGCCTTTATTAAGATGGAGAACACAAAGCACGGCTACTCGAGCATCGCGCGCCAACTCGACCAACGGTTGAAGCGTTGCGCGAACCTCGTTATCGCGGTGCGCATCGATGCCTCCAAGTAAAGCGGCAACAGGGTCAATGATAACCAGGCACTCGTCTCGCGTACGCTCGATTACTTCACAGAGGCGCGCTACATCATCAAGTGAGAATGCAGCTCGTCGGCCGTCATCACCAACGGTGCCCCTGATGACCCGCAACCGGTCCAACGCAACGCCAAGCCTCCCGGCGCGGACGCGGAGAGTGTCTTCTACGCCGTCTTCACCGTTCCAAAGCAGGACGCTTGACGGCGCGCGCTCCAAACCGTCGCCGGGAAGTGAACGTCCTTGCGTGACTGCTGCAGCTATCGCAAGCGACGCGAAGCTTTTCCCGACGCCAGGATCTCCAACGAGAAGAGTCACTTTGCTTCGAGGGATGCGGTCTTGCCACAACCATTCTATCTGCACGGGCTCCACATCAGAGAGTCGCACGAGGTCCAGTCTACGACCGTTTGTTATGCTCGCCTGACGCGGGCTTGGCGGCGACAGCGCCGCTCTAACGACCGGGGCACCGTCGACCTTCTCGATCAAATCCTGTACGCGGTGACCTTCCTTGAGAAAGTCCTCAACGTCCGATCCATCGCCCCGTTCCGTAAAGAGGTCTATGACTCGAACCTCGCATTGGGGACAAGCGTCCGCGATCTGGTGCGCGCGCTCGCTCGCGGCGCCCAATCCCGGTACGTCTGAGTCGGCAATAACGAATACTTTTCGGGCGCTGGTCAGCGGCGTTACGTGATCAGCGCGGAACGCGGCGTTCGCTCCACCGGCGATGGTCGTGACTGCAGCTTGCGAGCCTGATGTACGAAGGGCTGTGCGCAAGGCATCACACTTGCCCTCGCCCTCAACGAGAAAAATCATCTCATGATCAGCGATTGCCTGAGAGACTTCGTTGATTCGATAAAGGGGCAGCCTCGTACCGTTCAAGCCCGGCTTTTTGTCGTAAGCTCTTTTCGACGCGCTATAAAGATACGGTAAGAACGACTTACTCGCGCCGTCGAAGCCGGGCTCGATGCGATCAACCCGGGCGATTGGATTGAGGTCCGCGTCGGAGTAAACGTAGGATGCAACGACGCTCATTTGGAGTTTTTGCTCGCGCCGAAGTTAGCTGTTTGAATCACGAAGTAGCCCCCGAAAGAAGTCTGTTCAATACCTCCCGTGCGACCAACGTCCGGCGACCTATGCGCACTGCCGGGAGTCTGCCTCTCCGGATCTCGCGCCGTACCGTTTCGGGGTGAACCCCGAGCAGTGAGGCCGCTTCTTCGACCGACACCACTAAGCTGTTTATCAAGTTCCTTACTCCTCCGTCACGCATGTTCTGGCAGCATCCTGCCACATAGAGTGACCGCCGGTCTAGACAATATATGCTAGTTATGTCCCTATAAATGACACCTGGGCTTCAGAGTACGAGCTGAGCCCCTGCGTCTAAAGTCTTAT
Organism: Vulcanimicrobiota bacterium; assembly: GCA_963745145.1. Lineage (GTDB taxonomy): Bacteria > Vulcanimicrobiota > Vulcanimicrobiia > Vulcanimicrobiales > Vulcanimicrobiaceae > Cybelea. The sequence goes on from CAVUWE010000002.1 coordinate 291,814, forward strand.
CCGGCCAAAAAGGGGTAATAAGTAGCCTAAGCGAAAGGCATGTCAGTATTGACACCATAAACGACAGCCTTCGGAACTGAGGCAATCGCGACTTGGCACGCACTGAGCGCCCTAGGTTGAACGACGAGCTCGCATCGAAGCTACGCGGAGCCGTTCGCTCGGCTTTAAAGCGCAAGAAGAGCACGGTCGGGGAACTCGCCGACGCAATGGGCATCGACGAGCGGACGCTGCTACGCCACTTAAGCCCTGCGGAGTCGCTTGCCAGACAGACTGCATTTGAACTCGTGGTAGGAATTAAGGCAGCTCTTAACGTCGTACTTGACGTCCGTCTCCTTGCTGAACTTTACGCCGACGAAGTAACGCCGGCTATAATCGTTTTCCCAGGTGAGAGCGAGCGACTTGCCGACGTGCTCGCTACCGAAACAGCGCAAATGCTGGGACTACCCACACGTACCTCAAAGCGGCTCAAAAAACGGTTTCTTGAGTTCTTGGTACCTTACGAGCGCTTCAATAAGACGGGGCTAGGGCGAGAGATTCACGACCTCATCTTTCAGATTGAATCGGAGCATGGCAAGGCTTTTCGCGAACGCCTACATGCCATTCGGTTCGCCTCGCAGTTCTCAGCCGATGGAAAATCCTATGTGGCGCCCTCGATCGTCGGGCTTATCAGGATGGCGGCGAAGAAAAAGCGCCAGAGATGAGAGGCTATCTACGCGATCGCGACCGGCGTAAGCCCAAAAACCGCAAAGGCGCCAGCAAAACCTGGCAGCTCGTGGTGGACAACGGTTTCGAACTTGTCGACGGCGTGAAGCGGCGCCGCCAGGAGGTACGCTCGTTTTTTGGAACGCGGCGCGAAGCCGAAGATGAGCTACGCGAGTTTATTCGAACGGTTCAAAGTGGGACTAACGTGCGCGATCGAAAGCAAACCGTAGCGCAATACCTCGACCTTTGGCTGGCGCACAAGAGAGCGACTGTTGCGTTCAAGACATATCTGGCATATGAGTTGCACGTACGCACTTATCTGAACCCGGCGCTCGGATCGCTGCGGATCGCGAACCTAAGAAAAGAGCACGTGCGCCTCGCCCTCGCTGAGTGGTTGCAGCGTACGGCCTACCCAGAGAAGAAAAGCAAAACGCCGGTGCGTAAGATCTCGCAGCGGACCGTCCACCACGTCTTTTCGACGCTGCGCACCGCGATGCACGACGCGCTCGAGGACGGGGCAATCAGCGCCTTACCGTTTGCTAAGCGCATGAGTCCCAAGAAGGGTCGCGCCGAAATCGCCGCGCTCGACGAAACGCAGATAGTGGAGCTCCTCAACCATCTCGACGGAACATTGCTCGGGCCCGTCACGCGACTCGCGGTGTACACCGGAATGCGGCGCGGTGAGCTCCTCGGCCTTACTTGGGACGCGATCGAACTCGAGAACCGTGTGCTCCACGTGCGTCAGTCGCTTGAGGTGATCGGAACCGGGAAGGATCGCGCGGTCCGTTTTAAGGCGCCGAAGACCGAAAAGAGCCGACGCGACATCCCACTTACTTCCGGCGCAATCGAGGTCTTGCGTTCGCAGCACGCGCAGCAGTCGGAGCTACGACTTCACTTGAGTGGCACACTTGGCGACGGGCGACTTGTATTTCCCGACCCGCGTACCGGCGAGCCGTGGAAGCCAGATACTTTCTCGAACGAGTTCCTCCGCGCTGTAAAGGCGTCGGGCCTATCGAAGGTGTCATTTCACGGCCTGCGGCACTCCTACGCCTCGATCTCGCTGCGGGCCGGCACGCCATTGAAGGTCGTTTCGGAAATGCTCGGCCACACGACGACCGCGATCACCGCGGACCTTTACACGCACGTCCTGGGCAACCTCAAAGGCGAGGCGGCCGATCGACTCGATGCGATCTTCAACGAAGCGGAAAAACGACGGACTGTGGGCGCCGGGGAAGGCGTGTGGGCCAAATGTGGGCCACTCGGAAAATCGACTAGGAAAAAAGTCAGTAAAATAAGGCCCGACGTGGTAGCGCCAACGGGAATCGAACCCCTCCTATGCGGTCCCGGCCGATCCCGAGCATTGACGAAAACGCTTATCTTATCGGGCTTTCGGCGCTTCACCGTTCCAGCCGATTCCGACCAATACCGCGGCGATTCGGCCGCTCCGTGACAAATCTGTGACAACCTAACTCATCGCGTGGCGGGTCAGAACTGACGGATAGACTCGGCGGAGTGGTTGAATGCGAAGGTCTTGAAATGCACACACCGCACATTTCGAGGAATAAGCGCGCCTTTAGCAGCACCAGGTCACGCTTATTCTGTGAGCAGACGGTCGGCGAAAATCGGTGTTGCTCGCGGCTTCTGGCACCCCATGCGTGGCGACTGCTTCAGGGCACGTGCCGCCCTTTCTTCCACGCTCCCTAGCATGTGAGCAGTTTTAGGCCACGGAAGATACGTCAGTTGATTTTATGCGTCTCTACGAGCGCTCTGGGCGCTAGCTCCCCGAGCGAAGAAATGAAGCAGGGCTTCGTTTTAGTCGGTTCGCCATTCGTCGTAATAGGGTCGCCATTCGTCAGCACGTCGGCGAGTCGACGACGGTGACGAAGGTTTGCGCGCTCAACAGCTCGTTTAGAGCGGGCCGTTGAACGGTGCCAATTTGGCACTTGTGTAGGGTTCCGGGGTGGAGAAGCGCGGCCTAAACTTACGTTCCTCGCCCCAACGAAATTGCTTGCGTTAACCCCGAGCGACAGGATCAACCAGCTTATCCTTTGAAAGGATTGATCGCAAACTGACTTCGGAGGTGCACCTTATGCGGTTTCGCCGGTGCTTTGGACTAGCTTCGGGGGTAGGCGTCGCGACGGCACTTCTTTTGGGCTGCTCTGGATCGGTGGGAGCTCCCGGAGCTCAGGACGTAACCGGGGCTCAGGCAGCGCCCGCGCGGCGCGCCGACGCGAACCATCGGCGGCAAAACCCAACATACACTATCGTCTATGACTTTCCCCAGCAAAACGGTGGGCCCGCCAACCCGGCCGGTCCCCTCTATGCGGCATCCAACGGCAATCTTTACGGAACGACAATGGACTATTGGGTTAACGGTAAGGGCGATTGCGGCTATGGTGCTGCCTACGAGGTAACGTCTGGAAGCCAACAGGTCCAAACGCTTCTCGTCTTTGATGGGAATCACGGCGTCTGGCCGCAGACGGGTGTAGTTCGTGGTGCAGACGGTTCGCTGTATGGTACGACCACATACAGTACCGGCTCCACGCAGAATTGCACGGTGAGCGGTCACGGCAAGATCTTTAAGTTAACCAGTGGGCCGTCAGGCTGGACTGACACGGTGTTGCATTCGTTCTCGGGCGGATCAGATGGCGCGTATCCCTCGGGGCCGCTCATTCTTATCAACGGCGCGCTTTACGGCGTCGCCACGGAAGGAGGATCGGGCGGTACAGGGACGGTCTACAAAATCGCCACCGACGGTTCAGGATTTACGGTTCTCCACTCTTTCGGTAGCGGGATGAATCATTACCCGGAAGGCCCCCTTGCGACCGACGGAAGCGGCGCTTTGTACGGCACGACCGTTTTCGGCGGCGGAGGATCCTGCGACAGCTCCCTCGGATGCGGAGCGGTCTACAAACTTATGACGGATGGATCAGGGTTTACAACCATCCATGCATTTATCGGCGTAAATGGCGGCGACGGTGCGGCGCCAGAAGCGGGAGGCACACTCTTCGACGGTGACTTTTACGGGACGACCGCCGTCGGAGGCAACACGGGCTGCGCAGTACAAGGGGGCAATGCTGCGGGTTGCGGGACCATTTTTAAGTTGATTCCAAGCGGTTCCGGGTACTCGGAGAGCGTGCTCCACGACTTTAGTGCTACGGCCAGCGGCCAGGCGCAAATTCCGTCCGGCCTGCTTGCGAGTGGAGGCGGGACGTTCTACGGGACGACGAGCGCTGGCGGTTCGTGCCTCAACGCGAAGTTCCCGGACGGGTGCGGGACGGTCTTCAGCATGACGACGGGAGGCAGCTTCGAAATTTTGCACGGGTTCCTCGGACCTCCAAACGATGGAGCGTACCCGTTCGGCGGCACCCCGGCCCGCCTGCTCTCATCCCCACCATTGCCACCGTTTGCGACTGCGGCGAGTTCGGGCGGTGGAGCTGGGCTAGCAGTGGATGGTAGTGGTGCACTCTGGGGCGCAACGTTTGATGGAGGCTCAGGGTCATGTTTTGAAGCGTACGGTTGCGGCGCGGTGTATCAGCTGCTTATCGGCGATACCGTGCGCCGCCGTCGTTAGTAGGACGTCATCGGGCCGACGTTCTGATGTCGCAGTCTTTTCGAGGGCGCGTGCCGGCGCTTCTCGCGTTCATCGCGATGAGCGGCTGCATGGGGCATGGTGTCGGCAATTTGCCGCCAGGATCGCCAAGTACGGTAGTCGACGGCGCATCACAACAGAAAATCCAGCACGTCGTGATCGTGGTGCAGGAAGGGCGCACGCTGAACAACCTTTTCACGGGCTGGCCCACTGCCTATGCGCCGCGGTTTGGCCAATCTCTCACTCCTCCATCGCCCGTGCGTTTCGGAAGATCACTTACGCCCAAGACCGGAGCATGTGCGAACTCGATGGATGCATGGTTATCGCGTACGGCACGGGCATGAACGGCTTCGAGAGTAATGTATTTTGCAAACTTGGATGCACGCGTTTCCCGCGTCACGTTAAATACGACGTTGGCGTTTTCCCATATTCGTACATGGACCATAAAGAGATTGCGCCCTACCGGGCTATGGCGTACCAGTACGTGCTAGCCGACAATATGTATCCAACCGAATGGGGCGGTGATTTTACGGCTCATCAGGACCTGATCGCCGGGAGCACTTTCGTTGATACCGAGCACTACATTGATGATGTCCCGAGCGCTCGGCCATGGGGATGCGATGCGCCCCCAGGAACGCACGTTCGGCTCGAGCACGTCGGGGGCTACAATGGTGGTAGTACCTTCCCGTGTATGACGCAGTACCCGACCATGGCCGAGCTATTCGATAACGCTCGCCTGAGTTGGAAATACTACGTCTCGCCGCTGCATGGGAGTGATCCGTCGGGCCGGCTTTGGAACGCGTTCGACGCGGTCAAGAAGGTGCGCGATGGCCCGGACTGGGCCAAGAACATCGTCTCACCACCTGGCACCGTCATTACCGATGCGGCGAAAGGGCAGCTCCCGGCTGTCGCCTGGGTGATCCCCAGGCTTGCTTGGTCGGATCATCCGTCACAAACAAGTGACAAGGGGCCGTCGTGGGTGGCGGCCATCGTCAACGCGATCGGGACCGGGCCGGAGTGGGGCTCGACAGCGATCGTCATTGTGTGGAGCGAGTGGGGCGGCTGGTTCGACGCCCGTCCCCCGTATTTTCCCCGTTATCTCAAGGGGTCGGGGTTGGGATTTCGCGTTCCCATGATTATCATCTCTCCGTATGCGAAGAAGAACCGCACTTCGCACACTGATTATCAGTTCGGAAGCATTTTGAAGTTCGTCGAAAGTACCTTCGACTTGCCGGGACTTTCGAGCTTGGGCTACGGCTACGTGTTTAGTGATCGCAGGTCAAAAAGCATCGCCGACGCGTTCGATTTTTCGCAAAAACCGCGCAGGTTCGTGCCAATCCCGGCTAAATACCCTCCGACGGACTTCTTGCACTAAGCGTTAATTGAACCCCGCCAAATTGTTGTTTTCACAAGGCTGGCCTGTGCTAATGTGTGCCGTTGCACTCACGGCTTGCAGTGGTCTGCAATCCTTGCCGTTTGGCCGATTTTCCCTGGGACAACAGGCCGCCGTCACGCGATCCGCAATGGGGCGCTCTTGGATGGCGCCGGGAGCAAAGGAAGAGAATCTCCTCTACGTCTCGCTCGTGCCGGGTGGGGTCTATGTGTTTTCGTATCCAGACGGTAAACAAGTAGGAAAGCTTGCCGGCTCCGAGGAGCCAAATGGCGAATGTGTCGACAGGGCCGGCGACGTTTTCATCACAGACGCCGAACGGTCGAACATCGTCGAGTATAGCCACGGCGGCACGAAGCCCATCGCGACGCTAAATGACCCCGGCAACCCCTGGGACTGTTCGGTCGACTTGAAAACTGGCAACCTTGCCGTCGCTAACGTTTCCGACGAACACTCGCGCAGCTTCCAGGGGGACGTGGAGGTCTACGAAGATGCCAAAGGCACTCCCAAGAAGTACTCTAGCCGCGAGCTATATTCGGCATTGCACTGTGGGTACGACGGGGAGGGCAACCTTTTCGTCAGCGGCCAAAACTGGAGTTTGGGTTCAATCTATGTAGAGCTTGCGAAAGGCAGCCACAAGTTCAAGGAGATGCGTCTGAAGCGAATCGGAAATGTCGGGGGAGTCAAGTGGGACGGCAAGTACATCGCGGTCTCGAGTGGCAAGCGAGATATCTACCGCACCATCCGCGCCAAGATCATCGGCACAACGTTGTTGATGGGCCGAGATTTCGTAGGGGCATTCTGGATCCAGCGCCGCACGGTGATCGTCGCAGATGGCGGAGCCGTCCAATTCGCTGGCTTTTGGGACTATCCGGCCGGAGGTAAATCGACGAAGACCATTCATTTGCGTTTCCAACCGGCCGGCGTAGCGGTGAGCATGCGCGAATAAGGGCTGGACGCGCCCACAAGAATGGGTGACCCCGTATGAAAAAATGCACGGTTACCAGGATTGCCCGAAGCATCGCCTGGGGCGGCGGTGGCCCCCCAAGCGACGTCCGTGTTGTGCTTTGGAGTTAGGCGGGGGCGCCTAGCCATCACGCTCCAACGATTGCCGAAGGCTGGAAAGTCGAAGCATACGGCTTATTTAGGTGGCCATGCGGAAGATTGCAATTGTTGGCTGTGTTCTCCATGTGATGGGGGTTTGAGCCCCCAGACCTAGTCCAACGGAAATACGTGGGTTTCCGGCCAAGATGGGGGTCTGAGCTCCAGAAGCACCGCTTGGCGCGGCGATGACCGCGCCAAGTGACGTCCGTGTTACGATTTGGAGTTAGACGGGGGCGACTAGCCATCACGTTCTAACGATTGCCGAAAACTGGCAAGTCGAGGCATACGGGCTTATCTAGGTGGCCATGCGGAAGACCGCGATAGTTGGCAGTGATCTCCACGTGATGGTAATGGTGTGATTGGCCGCCAGATAGAAGGCACCATCTGTCCGACCCGTATTGGTGGTGTCAATATAAATGCTGGTGACGTTACCACCGCTAACGTAGATGTATGCATCGTACGCGTACCAGCCGGAACCTGGCCAGGGTACTCCGTTGAACGAGCTTGACAGCTGCATCGATGCAGTAGGATCGTAACTGTCGTCTTGGTCCGTATTTCCGCGCAGGATCGGCAAAGGCAGCAAGACACTCGGGTTCGGGTTCACGTAAAACGTGCCCAGGCTCCCCCTGCCGACGCCGATCGCGCTGCCGCAGAGGTTGTCTGCGACGATGATCCGCCCCATGGTTGCGTGAAGCGGAAAACCTGACGCACTGAAAAGCTGAATCGCGTACTGCATCAACTCTTTGGCCCTGGTGTCGTTAATTGTGTTGCGGCCGATTGTCAAGCCGTACGAAGAGAGGACCGAAATCCCGCAACCTAACTCCGAGCCGAGGTCCACGCCACAGCTACCCTGAATGTCGTAGGCAGTCGTGATCCCGTTCGGGTTCGGATTATAGATTCGGTTACCGGCGATTATGCTGCCCCCATCCGAGTTGCTCGCATCGTCGCCTGTCCATCGGATTGCGCTTCCGGGCTCGCCTTCGCCTGGGTTTAATCCAGCGCTATTGATGAAGGTATTTCCCTGGATCGCGATGCGTCCGCCGTTGTTGAGCAGTTGCTTGCTATTGCAGTAGAGCGTACCACCGTCAAACGCGACATAGCACTTCCCTCCAACGTACGGGCCGCCTTGCGGAGGTTGCAGGCCTACAAATACGTTATCCGCGACGAGGATGTCCATCGGGTTCTGAACCGTCGAGTGAGGATAGTGGGCGTCACTTCTGACATTTAGGTTATTGCCGTAAAACCTGCTGCCACGCACGGAACTCTCGTAGCAGCCTTCAAGTATCACGTCCAAGGGCGACTCGTTGATGCAGTCAATGACGTCGACGCTGACCTCCGCAAGTTTACCACCTGGAGCCGTGAAATCCAACGCCGAATTTTTCGCTAGGGAAGGCATCCAATAGAAACGCACGATTTTGGTGCGGACACCGCCGCCTCCGATAGTGTCGTCGCCTCCATTCCCGGCATTCTTGTTCGTGCCTAGGTCCGCCTCGCAGTCAACTAGGGTGGTCCAAGCGGCATTCTGCCCGAAAATCCACAGACCATATCCCCAGACATCGTAAATGCTGACGCGCTCGACCAAGTTACGCGCCGAACATAGTATGCCGCAATATAGGTCTTTCGCCACGCTCCCCGGTAGCGTGCCGGCGGAACCGTCGATTCTCATGTCGGAAATGATGCAATCGGTTACCGAATAGTTGAGGTCGAGCATGAACGACTTCGTCGGATCAGCGGGAGACGGAGTGCCTTGCCAATTCGCAGCATCCAGCTTAATCACGGTCGCATTTTTGCCCTCTCCCACGCATCGGGTAAACGGCACCTTCCGCAGGAGCGGCTGTTGAATCAGGTACGTGCCCCTTGGGAAGTACACGATCGCGCCCTCTGCGACGTTAGGTGATACACCCACGGGCACATTCGCAAGCGCGTTGTTTATGTGGGTGGATGTGTCGGTCGCTCCGGTATTGTCCGCATTGTAATCGGAGACAACGTTAATGACGGTTAGATTTCCCATCGTGAATCCTTTCTTTTCGAAAGTGTCTCCAAATCGATGATTGTCCGAGTAGTTCGCGGTCGTTTAAGGACTGACGCTTACCGTAGAACCATAGGGTTCGGTAAAGCCTTGAATCGCGCTGACGGGCGAGCCACCCTCGGGGTATTTCCAAAGGTAGACATCGCCGTACAAATCCGGACCGATGAGGGTCTTTCCTTGGATCCAGTACTGATAGATGTACTTTGCGCCGCTCAGCGGCGTAGTGCCAACGACGATCGCGTCATTGCCGGAGAACCCTAGACGATAAACGATGAGGGACTTTAAATCCTCGATGGCTACGCGCTGACCGTCGAACTGGATGCCTCCAGAATGAGCGACGCGTCCGTCCAGCAAATAATTCCTAAACGTCGTCTTCCCCTTCGCCAATTCGCCGATGTAATTGTGATGGCGGGTGTAGACCTGATCGACGAATAAGTCGCCCTTATCGTCGTAGGCGCAGTGGTACATGCTTGCGTGTCGGTCGTAGTAGACTTTAGGCGCCTCCTTCGCTTTGGGAAAAATGACAACGAATGCGGCGTCTAAACTTGCGACCGCGACATTACGCGTGGTGGGGTCGACCGAGCAGTCGATTGGATTGAAATCCACGTAGTTGTCGTAGAGCGTCTTAAGACGCTTCGTACTGCCATGCGCATATTCGTAGACGTGGTACGTCTGGGTGTCCGTCACGAACACATCGCCGGATTGGTTACTGCAGAGGCCCGCGGGTGAGGCGAAGCCATATATATCGCCGACGTGCCGCGCTTTGGGATAAGAGAAGATGTGAACGCCGTAATAATCGGATATGTAAAGCAGGTCTTCACTCTTCGCTTCCGGCAGGATCCACGATTTGTTACGATCGACTTGCCGAGAGGTCGCGCGAGTCTGCGGGAGCATACTGGGCGCGTCGATCGGCGATCGCCATCCCCCGCAACCTGCGAGCAATGCTGCGGCGATGCTGGTGCCCAAAGCAAAGCGCAAAAAAGCCGGGGTTGTCATTGGCGATGCCTCCTGAAGAGGAGCTAACTTGCGACTGCGAACGTTCGCCGCTCAGGCTCGCCAATCATTGTGGCAAGCAGCCAAGGCAAACGGTTGCCCGTGCCGGTTACGCGTCCGCAGCGCCGGGCGCCCTGTGGTCCGTAGTGCGTTCGGCAGAGGCTGAAACGACGTCGAATCGGCACGTTCCGGATGGCGTTGACTTGTGGCACCCAAAGCCCCTTTGGATCGAGCCGTGGTAGGTCACGAACTCAGCCGCCGAGCGTCGACCGGTCACGCAGCCATTGCGACAGCATCTCAGGGCCGTAGTACGCGAAGATGTTTCGACTCATTTGCTCGGGGTCAAAGCCATTGATGAAGCGGTTCTCGACGCCCGTAGACTCGAACGCGAAAGGCAACGGCTTCATTAAACGCCGAGATGCCGTCGGTAGGCCCTAACGATACTTTGCTGACTGCCACTCAACCCGTCGTCCCGGCTTTCTTTGCCTCGATGACTCCCGCCGCAACGCCGCCGACGAGCAGCATGTAACCCGCGGGCTCAAAGCCATCACGGATCTTGAAGTTGTGTACGGAGACACCAGGAGCGGCGGAAAGGTTCCCCCCGGTAGCCCTGTACAGCCCAATCCTGCCGCCGCGAGCTCGCGGTCGATGTCGAAACGGGCGCGGGCTTCAGGCGCCATCCAATCCTCGATCACGAGAAACGAAGAAACCTCGCAGCCTCTCGGCTGGCCTGTTCCGCGCCATGGCGCGCGTAACCCGCGGCGGGCTGAGCAGACCGTCAGGGCTGCGACCCCACCTCCCCGGCCTGGTTGTGCCCACGGCGCCGTTGGCGCTGTGGGCACAACCACCGGCTTGCGTTTTGAAAATGGGTCGATCGAGAGTAACGCATCGCATCGAATCGCGCATGAAAAAGGATAGCGTTAAGCTCGCCTTCGTGATATACTTGGCCTAAGACAACGTACACGAATTTCGCCCGCATAATAATGCGGGTGTAATCACAAGTCCCGCATGCGGCATCAGTTCGCGCGGGGCTTTTTTCTTTTTGCGAGGTGAGGTCATGATCTCCAAGTCGGTGCCGGCGCGAGCCATACCCGGCGCTTCGCGATCGGCATCGACTACATCACGGAGCACACCCACAGCGCGCTTGTGCAAGGCCGGACGTTCCTTCGAGGATGGCGTCGGATACGCGAGCGCACCGAAAAAGCCGAGCTGGGTGCAGCTGCGCGGCGTCACTTCGGTGGAGACGGCTGCGATCGAAATGGAGGCGGTCGCGGCACTGTCACGACGCTGCCGAGATCCGGTCTACCACCTCATCATCGCCTATGCCAAGGACGAGCATCCGACGCGCGAGCAGGTGGTGAGCGACGCGGAGCGGTTGCTCAAGGCGATCGGCATGGAGAAGAGCCAGTACGTGCTAGCGGCCCACAAGGATACCGACAACTACCACGCCCACGTCATCGCCAATCGCATCGGGCCCGAACGGCAAGGCGAACGACCTGTGGCAGGAGCGGATCAAACGCGAGCGCGTCTGCGCGGAGATTGCGGCCGAGCGCGGGTGGGAGATCGTCGTCGGCCATCACAACCGCGACATCGTCCAACGTGTGCGTGCACCTGTATGCGCCGCCGCCGGACCCGGAGCGACGCCTGAGCGATGGTGTGTATCGGCAGCTGCATCGAGCGCGGTGAGCTGCCGTGGCAGGAGAGCGCGCGCCCTACGTGCTCGATGCCATCGATCGCGCGAAGGAGCTGGAGCGACCTGCATCGAGCGGCTGGTCGCGCACGGTGTCGTCGCGAAGCTGGTTAAGCGCGGCGAGCGGATACGGGGGCTGGCATTCGCCGAAGGGTTCGAGCGCGGCGCGCCGGGCTGCGCGGCGTCACGCATCGATACGCGTTGCGCATTGCCGGCGATTGAGCGGCGCTTTGGGCCGTTCACGCCGTCGCGCGAGCTGATCGAAGGACACGAGCGATGCGGCGCAATGGGTGCAAAACGCGTCGACCAACGATTCTCGGCGCAGTCGACAGCGCGAAGCTCGTGGGACGATCTTAACGCAGCAGCTCGATCGCGACGGCATCGTGGTCAAGCTGATCCAGCGGGGGACGCGCGTGCAAGGACTCGCGTTTGCACAGGGGCGCGATCCGGGCGCGCCGGGCTGCGGTGCGTCGCGGATCCATCCGCGCTGCAAGAAAGCAGTCACTCGAGCAGCGCTTCGGTGCGTGCCCGTTACCGCGGAAGCAACCGCCAAAGCGCAGCCGCAGCGCGTTCGCGATCGGGCCGAGCGCGAGGCGAACACGGACCCGCGCTGGGCACTGCGTGACGCGCGAACGCATCGTCGACCATGCCCGGATTCGATCGGAGTACGAGCGTATCGCGAGCGTTTCTTCTGCCGAACATGCGCGAGCGACGGGCGCCGCAGAGCAGCAGCATGGGAGCGCGAGCGAATGCAGCGGCAGCTGCGATGCCAAGCGCCGCCGCGAAGCGCGCCTGCTCTTGCGCGCAGTGGCGCGGCTGGGCACGCGCGGTGCGGTCGCCCGGCAACTCGCGTACTGGTCGATCGATGCCGTCATCGATCGCCGGCGCGCGCACGAGCATGACGCCGCGCGCGTGCGCTGGGAGGCGGCAAAGATCGTGCTGGCGTCAGAGCGCAGGCTAGTGCGCGAGGAGAAGCCGATGGACTATCGTTCGTTCGTTGGCGAGCGGGCTCGCGTCGGGCGATCTGGCGGCGCAGCGGGTCTCGATGCGCTCGTGGCTCCGGCGCGCAACCGGCGCGAGCCGTGCCGCACCGTGAGCCTTGTCCGGTGACACTGGTCGAGATACGTCTGCGTTTCAACGTCATCCGCGCGGAGGAAGACGGGCGCTATCAGCGGGCTCGGCTCGAGCGCCAGCACCTGCAACACGTCGAGCGCCCGCCGACCCTCGACGAAGCGCTGGTTGCCGAGCGGCGGCGCATTCACGAGCGCGCGGCGGAGGCAACCCGTTACACCGAGCCGAACGCGTTCGGCTTGCGCAGCTCGCCAGAGCGAAGCGGTCGTGGAATCCGCTGGCGCGCCGCGCCGCCACAAAGGAAGAAGAACGATTGCACGGCGAGCAACGCTCCCACTACAACGAGACGCTGGCAGATGCAACCCATGAGTTCGAGCAGCGTGACCTGCCGCAGATTGAAAAACAGCTTGCCGGTCAAGAACGTGTCTACCGGCACTACGTCGCCGCATCGTGGGCCTGGAGCGAGAAATGGATAACGCGCGTGCCGCTCGGGACGAAGTACCGAGAATCGAGCAGCGACTGAAAGTCCTCGAGCGTGCCGGCGTCGCGCGCATCGATTGCGACGCCGCGATGGGCGGCGCACGGCTCGACGGCCTTGCTGCGGCGATCGAGCAGCAGTATCGAGCTCTGCCGAACGAGATACGCCGAGACGTTGAGTACAGCATTCGCAAAGAACAGCGCGCACGCGACTCCATGACGATAGACCGATAACATTTGGCCCGACCATCGAGCCGTTCCGTTCTCGGCAGCAACCCAAGGGGTGGGTGACCAGACATGACCACACAATCGATCAGGTCGATGCCGCCCGGCGCGCAGAGCGCACGCTTTGCGGACCTGCCGGACATCCTAACCCCACACGACGTCATCGCGTTTCTCCCGATTGGGCGGAATGCGGTCTACGATGCGATCAAGCGGCAAGCGCTCAAGAGCATCCGTGTGGGCCAGAAAATCCTCATCACGAAGGCCGCCCTGCGAGAGTTTCTCGGCGGAAACGTCGTATAATATCCTCGCCTGGACCGCGGAAAGAATCCATGGCAAAACCAAAACACCTTGGGGTCAAGAAGTACATGATCGTCTATGACGTGCCCCCGCAAAACGGAAAGGGCCGTCAGCAAAAGCGAGAGATCCTCCGCGGCGTGACCAAACACGAAGCGGAGTCATTTCTTGCCAAACGCATCGAAAGCGTCGCGCGGGGCGAGTACACCGCAGACGCGGACATGACCATGTCCGACCTCTTCGAGAAGTTCATGAGGCACAAGGCAAAGCGCCTCGAAGCGACGACGCTCGATCGATACAAGGGCATCATCGCCACCTATCTTCGCCCGACGTTTGGAAAGATGCGTTTGACCGCACTGCGCAAGGCGCATCTCATCGAAGCGTACGAGAAGTGGCAAGCGCAGAAGCAGACGAGGCGTTCGGGTCGGACGATTCGGCACGTGCATGATCTGCTGCGGGCGACGCTCAATTGGGCCGTTAGTCTTGACTACCTCCAAACCAACGTCGCCGGCAAGATCACGTCCGACGACCTTCCCAAGGCCTTCAAACCCGAGAGCACGGTGCTCAACGAGAACGAGCTACGGCACTTGCTGGCAGAGGCGCAGTCGCCCACCTTCCTGGCAAAAAAGCGCGGCACCATCTCGTCGCTTCCCTGGTTCTATCCGGCGTTGGTCTTTGCGGCCTACACCGGGGCCCGGCGCGGCGAAGTCTTGGCTACGCGCTGGCCCGATCTCGACTTGGACGGCGGCACGGTTACGATCCGTGAATCGCTCGCCCAGCCGCGCTCGGGGCTCGCGTTCAAGCGGCCAAAGAACGGAGCAGGTCCGCACGGTTACGATCACTTCGGAGCTCGTTGCCGTCCTGCGCTCGCACAAAGCGAGGCAGGCGGCAGAGCAGGTGCACCTGGGCGAAAGGTACCACCGGCACGACCTGGTCTTCGCGATGCCCAACGGCATGCCGGTTTCCCCCGAGGCCTTCGGGGCGGCATTCAAGCGGCTCGTCGAGCGGGCAAAGGTCGCGCGGATTCGGTTACACGACCTGCGAGACACCCACGCCTCGCTCTTGGCAAAAGCTGGCGTGCCGATCGAGGTGGTCAGTCAGCGGCTCGGTCACAGCTGCATCGGCGTCACCGTCGATCGCTACGTGACCGTCTATCGGGAGCGTGACGCGGCGGCCGCCGCAGCGTTCGCGCGGTTAGTCGCGTGACAAAAACGAAAAGCCGACGTGACAATTCCGTGACAAGTCGGCTTTTCTAGACCGGTAAAAGCGCCGGATTCCCTCGTGAGATATGCGATTTTGTTCTTAGCGCCAACGGGAATCGAACCCGTCTTTCCGCCTTGAAAGGGCGATGTCCTAACCGATAGACGATGGCGCCGCGTTCCAGGGAGGGCTTCTGCCAGGCTCGGCTTTTTTCCGCCCTACGCGAGCGTCGTCTGCGCGACGACTTCGAGCGGAATGACCTCGACGGTTCCGCAAGACACTTCACCCGTCCGGGACGTGTACCGGTCGAAGTAGTCGCGATCGCACAGAAGGTCGGCCGCGGCTTGATTGACGGCCGTCGCAAAATGGTAGTAATCGTCGCCCTCGGCCTTCATGGCGCGGTAGGTGATCTTCCCGCGTAGTTCGGGATCGCTTTCAATCGACTGAGAAAAGCGTGCCACGTCATCGTGCCACTGCTCCTTCGAGCCGTTCTGGAAGCGGTACCTAATCAAAACGTATTTCACCTCATTAGGCTTCGCTTTGATCCACTCGATTTCCGCGGCTTAGCAAGGCGCGTTCGCGCGGCGGTGCTTTCGTCTACGCACCGAAGGACTGACGATGCATTCGGAAGCGGTTCGGCTCGTTCGCGAGCTCGGCCTAAAGCCGCACCTTGAAGGGGGACACTACGCGGAAACATACCGAAGCGGCATATCGGTTGGCGCAGGCGGACGCAGCCGCGACGCCATTACCTCGATCTATTACCTGTTGACCGGCGACTCGTTTTCCGCGTTTCACCGCCTCGGTTCCGACGAGCTGTGGCATCACTACGCCGGGTCGAGCGCGCTGATCGACGTGATCGGCGCCGATCGGCGGCCCCACCAGCTCACGATCGGCGACGGACGGTCATGGCAAGTTGTTCTCCCTTGCGGACACGTGGTTCGCGGCGCGCGTCGCCGATCCAAAGAGCTATGCGCTCCTCGGCTGCGACGTGGCGCCCGGCTTCGACTTCAAAGATTTCGAAGTGGGAGACGAGCCGCTTGCGTTGCAAGCGGCGATTGCGAGCGCCGCGGCGAGCGGCGTCATGAATTTCAATAGTCCTCTCACAAGAGCTCCTTTGTTGCAGAGAGTCCGCCTGGGGCTATGCACTTAGGAGCCGGCGCGGGTGCTATCTGCTATGACTTCATCAGATGCCCGATCGCCGACGTCCTCTAGCACCCCACACTAGGCGTTCGACAAGCGTCGAAGCGCTCAGGGCAGAGGCGAATCCGGTCTACGCCCTCGACGCTTTCGGCCGCGTGCGGCGGAAGTAATAACGCGCATCGAGGAGGCGCTTGATGAAGGGTTCAGATTACGGTCGCTCCGCTTTAGGTATTTGCGCGACCGTTGCGGTGTGTCATCTGACTGCGCGCGCAGGCTCGAAGGCTAAAGGAACGCCAAAGAAACGCAAACACGAACCGCCGTATGCGTATGCCGCCGCCACCAAACGAGTCACGAGAGCGACCGGCAGATGATCGCGACATCTGCCGGCGTGGTGGTAGAGCCTTCGTCGCGGCGCGCAGGGCAAAGATCGCCGTCGCGCTCGATGCGCTAAAGCCGCTAGGCTCCAATCATCAGACTCCCGTTCCGCGCCGCCGAGGACGCTGCTCCATGCATATATCCCGAATGTTACGATTGCCGAGATCTTGGCGGACATAAAGCTCGTCCGGGCTTGCCGCAAACGAGCAATCGTCGGGAGTCCCTATAGGCCCGTAAAGCGGGGACAGACTTCGGGTGCCAAGTGGCGCACGTCCGCCATGAGGAGTCGGAAGCCGACGATGAGCTGTGGATCCGCGGACCTAGCCTCTGTAGCACCCGAGTCAACCGAAAAACACTCGCGTGAGGGGCCCTGGTAACGTTGACAGACTTGGTTGATTTCGCGATACTTGTGAGTCCAGGTCCGTCATATCTGCGTGCCCAGGGGCAGCATCCAGGAGGGCACCGTGTCTGAGTCCGTCATTCCGGGGACTTACATCACTGTTCGGTCCGAAGGGCTCATTTCGGCAGGCCAGATCGCAACCGGGATCGTCGGCGTTCTCGGAACGGCCTCGAGTGGTCCCGTCGGACAGCCCGTGACGCTCGGCAGCTACGGCGACGCGCGCGACACATTCGGCCTTCCGGATCCCATGGGGAGCCCTGTGGACGGATTGCACCCTCTAACCCTCATGCGCGCGATCCAGCTTCTGTACGGAAACGGGGCGACGTCGGTAATTGCGGTCCGGATCGCAGGCGCCGGCAGCGCGAGCGCCACGTTCACCCTTCGCGACAAGAACGGCGCCTCGGTCGCTGTCCTTACGGCCGTCACGCCGGGGACCTGGGGCAACCAGATCGCAGTCACCGTCGCCGCGGCGGACGCCGACTGCAAGATCGCAGGTCAGACGCTCACGAGCGGGTTCGACCATCTTCCATATGGGTCGATCCTAGCGTCGCTGCAGAATCGCATCGTCGTCACGCGCGGGGCCACGCATCAGACTAATAACCTGCAAATCATCTATAAGATAGTCGTGACGAACGAGTCGGTGATGCCGGCGTCTGGAAAGTTCAATCTCTCTAAGACGCCGATCGAGCAGGTGGCCGCCATCAGCGCAATCGTCATCCGCGACGCCTCCGGCGCCACGGTGCGGACCTACAGCGGCGGCGCCATCCTCTACGGCGCGGGCGGCCCGCCCGCCCTCAACCAGATTCGCATCGCCACCGACTCCGGCGCGCTCACGTTCGAGGCAACACAGGTTCCGACGGCGACGCAGACGGTCATTGCGACCTACGCCGTCGGCAACGCGCCGCCGTCGACCGGACAAGTGCTCGTCACGACGTGGGACGGCTCGCTGGTGTTCGCGGCCGGCGAGGCGCCGCAGGCCGCAAACGGCGACACGCTGATCGCGAGCTATCAGATCGATCGAGCGGCCTGTGTCAAGGTCTCGATAGCCACCGACACGGCGGCCGAAACGTATACGGTCCCCGACGGGCGACTTCTCGCTCAACAGATACAGTCGTCTGGGATTGCAGCCGCCGTTGCCGACCCGGCGAACGGCGCGAACATGCTTGCGCCGCTCGTCAAGACCTACTTCGGCACGGGTGCGAACACACCAGGAAACGACGGCGCCGACGCGGACGCAGATGCTTACGCCAATGGGCTCGCATCGATCGAGAACGAGACCGTCAACATCGTCGTCCTCGCCGGCCAGGATTCCGATGCGCTCGGCTCGACGCTGCTCGACCACCTGAACGCGACGGCGGAGACCGATCTGGAACGAATCGGCGTCATCGGGGCGCCGGGCGCAATTCTTGCCAACGGCTACAACTTCGACGTGCAGGGCAACGACCGCATCGTCGTCGTCGCCCCGGGGATACTCGACACCGACGGCACGACCGTCCTCGCGAGCGGATATAGCGCGGCCGCGGTGGCCGGAGTAATATCGTCGCTCCCCGTGCAAGGCAGCCTGACGAATCAAGTCGTGAACGTCGCCGGACTCGCGACGAAGTTCAACCGCGGCCAGCAGGAGCAGCTGATCAACCTCAACATCGCGGTGCTCGCCGACAAAGAGGGGTTCCGGGTCGTCAAAGGGGTCACGGCGTCCGGCATCGGAACCGCATTCTCCGCCGTCCCGACGCGGCGCATCGTCGATTACGCGAAGTACGGCGTACGGTCAGGTGCGAACTCGTATCTCGGCCGGCTCAACAACGACCGCGTGCGAGCCGCCCTCAAGGCCACGCTCGACGCCTTCCTCACGCGAATGGTGCTGGACGAGGCGCTCACGGGCTACGAGCTCGAAGTCGCCGCGACGCGGGCGCAGGAGATCGCGGGCGAGGTCACCGTCTCGATGACGCTGCAGCCGACGTTCAGCATCGAGTACATCTTGGTCACCATGATCCTCAAGTAGGAGCGCCCGAATGCCGAACGACGTTTATCGTGCGATCGATGCGGTTCTCGTGCTGAGCGTGGACGACAAGACCGCCGCGGAGGGAAAGGCCGCCGATGCGCTCGTCTCGCAATACGGGCTCAGCAACACCGTCGGCCGCCTGCGCAACGTGACGATCGTCGTGACGAGCGACCTCCGTCCGTACTACGAGCTCGGCGGCCGTTACCCGACCCACCTCCGCCCAGGCATCATCCAGACCAGCGGTACCATCGAGCGCGCCCACATCAACGGAGCCCTTCTGCGACTGCTGCTCGGAGACGGTGCGAAGTCTCCGCCTGCCGCCGGGTTCGTGCAGCCGGCGTTCAACATCATCTCCACGCTGAGGAACACGGCGATTCCGACTCAGCAGACGCGCGTGATCGTTTCGGAGCGCGCTTCTCAAGTTGGAACTACAACATCCCGGCAGACGACTTTGTGATGGAGTCGGTCACGTTCCAGGCACTGCGCGTCTCCTTCGAAGAAAGCTGACGCGAAGCGCGCCGTAACCGGATGCACGAAACACACGCCCGCCCACACGACGTTAAAGGTCCGGCCGTCGCGGCGTCGCTCGCAGCGCACGACGTGCTCGCCGGCTCCGCGGCAGTGCACGTCGTGGAGATTCCCCAGCGCGTTCTTCGGCCCGCGATCGACGCCGAAGCCACGGGTTCTCCGGGCACAGTTGGGCTGCGCGCGCTCAGCGTCGGCACGCTGACGCTGATCGCCCGCGCTGCACGCGACGACGCGGGCCTCGTGCCGCTGCTCATGATCAAGGAGTCGATGGTCGACCCGGCTTTGAGCCTCGAGCAGATCCGCGATCTGCACATCGGCCTCGTCTACTACCTGATCACACAGATCAACCGCGTCAGCGGCCTCGGCCCGGACGGGGAAGCGCTCGACGAGCACTCCGACTCACCCTTGACCCAGGCGCACGTCTTGCTCGCCCGTCACTTCGGGTGGACGCCGGATCAGGTCGCTCAGCTCACTCCAGCGCAAGTGGCCGTGTACCTAAAGGGACTCGAAACCCTCGCGGCGCTGGAAAACGCGCGCGAGGGCTCTCCGTGATCGATCGGCTCGAGCGGATCGGACGACGGCTTCTCACGACGTGCCGTACGCTCGAATCCGCGGCCACCGGCACGGCGCTCCCCGCGGTACTGCTCCAAATCACCGTCAATCCCGCCGACTTGATTGCGGAGCAGTGGTCGGATGCGCTGCGTTGGACGCGTGCGAGCGGCTCGTTCGCCGACACGCCGTTTGACGAGCCGGCCGCATCGCCGTCGCTCGCGCATGACGGATTTTGGGGCCACGACGAGCTCCGGCGCGAACGCGAAACACCGCCCGTCGCGGCACGCGGCGCCCGGCAAACGACCGGACACGGCTCAGCCGTTCATCGCCTCGTTGTTCCCATTCGTCCTCAACCAACAGCAAACGCGCCGTTGCGACCTGGCGAACCAACCTACGGTCCCGAGCTCGGCCCTATCAATCGCCGCGTAACTCCGACCGTGCGCCGGGCGCACGCACTGCCGGCCGAGCGACGCCCCGCAGAGTGGCGCGAGCTCGAAGCGCCAGGCGCCCGCGGCGAACCGTCGGCGCACGCTGCATTCACACCTACGGAGAGCTACGCATCGCTGGACGTACCGTCGCCGCCCAAGCGGACGGCGTCGCCAAGCGCGATCCAACGTGGGCCTGAGGCGCCGGCGCCCGCAGTACCACAACCGGCCGAACGCGCTCGAATGGTGCGGGAAGCCGCAATTCTCGATGAAGAACATGCGCGTTCGGCCGCGCCCGAGGGCGGAGCGCTGCGGGCCCGCATTCAGCGAAGGCGCCGTTACTCGCCTCGACCCGTTGGCGACGCTCGGCGAATCGGAAGTGGCACGGCGCGCGCCGCTGCGCGAAGAGACGACCACGCCGCTCGAGCCGAGGGACGCCGCCAAGCGAACGCGCATGGTACAGGGAGCAGCGGGCCTGGCGTCGATCCTCGGCTCATACGTGCGCGAGCAGGGCGACCTGAACGCGGTAACCAGCGAGGTCGCCCACGGCGACACCGCCACGGCGGAGATTCTCGCTCCGCTAGCTGGAACGCCCGGCGCGCCCGCGGGACGGCAGAATGCGCGGGCTCTCGACGTCGACGGGATCTACGACGCGCTCGAAGACCGGCTGCGTGCAGAGTTCTTGCGCAGCTATGGGAACACGGGGGGGTAGTTCGTGGCCGTCGAGCTGGGTTCTGTCTCCCTCACGGCGCTCAGCGACGTCGTGGTTCGGGAGCGCGCGCGACTCGCGCGGCACGCCGTTCCGGGCCTTGCGGGCGACCTGACGCAAACGCTGGGCCGTCCGTCGGTCGAGGTCGAGCTGCACGGAATCTGCTACGGTCCCACGGCCGCGGACGATCTAAAGAAGCTGCGCCAAGTGCATCTCGATCAGAACCCGGTCGACTTCCTCGCCGACGCCGTCGGCGAAGGGTATTTCAGCCAGGTCTTGGTGTCGCGTCTCGAGGTACATCAGCGCGCCGCGGTCCCCGACGAATTCGGTTTTGTCTGTGAAGTCATCGAGTACGTCAAACCGCCCGAACCCGTGCCGGCGAGCGGGCTCGGTGGAATGGACCCCACCGCGCTCAGCGGGATCGACACGAGCGTGCTCGATGAGGCCAAGTCGGCGATGGACGACGTGGAGAACGCGGTCGATACGGTCTCGAAGCTCGCCGATCTCGCCGCCAGCGTTCCGTCGTTCGGTGATCCGACCGCCGATCTCCAGAAGATGCCGGACCAGTACAAGAGCCTCGTGAGCGGTGGCGCGCTGAGCACCCTCAAGAGTCTCCGCGACCTGTTCTAAGGGGAACGGAGTCGTGCCCGGCATCCTTTCGAGTCTTCCAGATCTGAGCGCGACGGCTCAGCTGAGCGTCAGCGCAAAGAGCGGTCTGGGTTCGTTGCTCGGGCTCTTGGACGGCGGCATCGCTTCAGACAAGACCGGATCGCCGCTGGCGACGTTGGCCTCTGCGATGCAGGGACTGCAGGCGAAGCTCAACGTCGACGTCAGCGGTCTGACCCGCGATTTTCCCGCAACGCTGACGACGGTCCGCAATGCCGTCCCTCCGACCGCGCTCGACTTCGTCGATAGCTTGCAAGCCGGCTACGCCGGCGCGAGCGGTCTCTTGGGAAACCTCGCCGTGGTGAAGCAAATTCCGGCCGGCGGAAACCTGCAAGACACCGCGCTCGCGGTCATCGGCGCCGCACTCGACGAGTTCTCGTCGCGTCAGGCGAGTCTGGCCCAAAACCTGATCGACCCGGCGAAACTGAAAACCGTCGCCGACACGATCGCGTCCTTCGACCGCTTCCGCACCGCCTTCGCCGCGAATCAGGGCGACTTTGTTGCCTTCCTCGCGCAGAACCTCGTCGGCGTATCGAACGATCTCCTAAATACGCCGCTGACGCACGTCCAGGCGATATTCGCCGCGTTCGCCCAACTCGACGCGGCAGCGCTCGCCAAGTCGATCGGCGCGCAGCGCACCGATCTTGCGAACGCCGTGCAGGCGCTGCTCGCCGCAGTCAACGCCTTCAACCCCTCGGACGCGAACACGTACGCCGCAGTGCAATCGGCGCTCGGCGGCGTGCAGCATGCGACGCAAGCGCTGCAGTCCGTGGTGGCGCCCCTCTACTCCGGCCTGCAAAGCGCCTTCGACGGGCTCGCCTGGGACCAACTCTTCGCGCGATTGGCATCGCTCCTCAGTGCGATCGCAGTCCCCGCCGTGCCAACCCTCGCCGATGGGGTCGCGTCGCTCCGCGACACCCTCGAAGAGTTGCTGGCGCGAGTGCGCGCGATGTCCAATTCCGCCAACATCGCTGCGCGCATAGGGGCCCTGGCCGCGTTGATTCGCACGGAATTCACGAGCTCGCCGATAGGCCAGTTGCGCAAGGCGATGGCGGACTTTCTCGGCCGCATCCGCCATGCGATCGAGGGGATCCCCACCGACGAGGTTCAGAGCACTGTTACCGCGATGCTGAGCCGGGTCGACGCCGAGGTCGGGGCGTTGCACTTGGACGCGATCGGCGGGCGGATTACACAGGCGCTGAGCGACGTCCAAACGTACGTGGCCGGCACGATCACCGACACGCTTCGCGATCAGATCGGCAAAGCGATGCAGGCGCTCGCCGACAACCTCAAGAGCTTGCCGATCGATCGGATTTTGACCGACGTGAAGGATGCGATCGCGCAGGTACAGTCTGCGATCGCGACGCTCGAGCAGAGCGGTCAGGCGGCGGTCAGCGATCTGAACGGACTGATTTCGCAAATGGATGGACTGAGCTTCCAGCCCGTCAGCGACGAAGTCATCGCGAAGATCGGTGAGATCACGACGAAGCTGCAGACGATCAACCCCGACGCGCTCTCCGACGTCGAGAAGCTCGCGCTCAAAGCTGCATTCACGGTATTGCAGCAGATCGACCTCGAAGGCAAGATTATCGCCGGTCTCAAGCAGGGGTTCCAGACGGCAGGGAGCGGCGTAGGCTCATTGCTCGACGAGCTGGCGGTAGTGCTCGCCCGGCTGAAGGCCGCGCTCGATCAGTACGACCCGAAGCAGTTGGTCGGTGCGATCACCGGGCTCCTCGACCAAGTCGCCGCCGCCGTAAATCAGGTCAACGCGACCACTCTCTTCGCGCCGCTGTACGCTCAGGTCGGCCATTTGACAGATGGGCTCACCTCAATCGCACCGGGCGCGCTGCTCGATCCCTTGAAGGCGCCGTACTCTGCAGCCACCTCGGCCGTCGACGGGCTCGACCCCGCGCGCTGGCTAGCGCCGCTGAATGCAGCATACGGCGAGATCGACACGCTGATCGGCTACATCGACGTCACGTCGCTGATGCAGGAGCTCGATCGCCGTCAGAGCGCTCTGCTGGCCACCGCTCGCGACTCCCTACTCGCCGCCGTCGACAACCTGCACCTCCCGGACCCACTCTCCGGTTTCGCGACTACGCTGCGCCCGTTCGTCCAGGCGATCACCGATGCGTTGTTCGGCGCGCCGGATCAGGCGATCCCACAGATCGCCGGGACCGTCAACGCGCACCTGCGTCCGAGCACCCTGTTTGCGCCGCTCGACGAACTCTTCGATCAACTCACGCAGATGGCAGCGGCGGTACCGGAGCAGGCGATGACGGATGGTGCAAACGCCCTTCGCAGCGCTCTCGGCGCGGGGCTCGACGCCGTCGATCCGCGGAGCGTGACAGACCGCCTCCGCGCGTACCAAGGCGCGTTGGAAGGCCTCGCGCCCGGGACGCTCTTCGCCTTCACTTCCACCCTCCCGTCGCTCCGAGCGAGCTTCGCGCTGAAGGCACAGGCGGCGGACGCCGCGCATCAGAACGACGTCACCGCGGCGCTCGCGAGCTTCGACGTGACGATCGGGCTGACCGCGAGTACCGACGCCGGCGCCTTGATACCGCTCTTGCAGCAAGCCTTCGAGACGCTGCAGGACTCGCTACGGTCGCGGATGGCGACCCTCGACACCAGCGGAGCCGAGGCAGCATACGGCACGCTCCGAGCGAACCTCGACAAGCTGCTGCCGGATTTCCTGCGCTCGCCGAATGCGCTCTCCTACCATGACGTACTGACGGGTATAGAGGCACTGCGTCCCTCGAGCCAAGCTGCGCCACTCGACGACCTCTTCAACCAATTTCTCGCCGAACTGGCACCGATGGAGAACGATCTCCAGCCGGCGGTGACCGGCTTCTTGCAAAGCTTGCGCGATGTCGTCCAGATGGTCAATCCGCTCTCGCTGCGCGACGCGCTCGGCGACGTCTACGCTGCGATCCACGACAAGGTACGCGTCCTCGACCCGGCGGCGCTCGCCCCACCGCTCACCGCGGCGTTCGCACCGGTAAAGAGCGCGATCGGCGCGCTCGATCCCGAGGCACTCAAGGCGCAACTCGACGCAGCGTACCAGGGTGTGGTGACCGCGATCACGACGAGTGTGCGCGGCGTTCTCGACGAGATCAAGGCCGTCGTCGACGACAACCTGGCTGCCATCCGAACTGCCGTGACCGGGCTCGTTCAATTGGTCGCGACGGCGATCTCGACGTTGGTGCAGGGCCTCCAGGACGTCCTCGAGCGCGTCGAACACTTGGTCTTCGTCGACCTACTCGATCACCTGCGAAAGACGCTGACAAACCTCGAGGCGAGCTTCAACAAGGAACTGGATCGGGTACGCACCGCGTTCGACGCGATGATCGCGGCCATTCCGCTTGGCGGCGGCGTGCCTTCTCCGGCTTCGGTGGGCTTATGATAGAGCTCGAAGCGGGGAGCGAACGCGCGACGTGCGAAACGCTGGCCGAGATCGAGGCGTGCCTCCGCGCTCAGGCGGCGCAGCGCAAGGCCGAATTCGGCGGCGGGCTCATACGATCGGTTCGTGAGCCGGGCGGATCCACTTGCGCCTACGGGTACGATGAGCACGGCGACCTCGTTAGGATCGACGATTCCTCCGGCGCGACGCGGTTTTCTTACGACGAGCAGCGCCGCCTGATCGCATCGACGGAGCCTGACGGGCGAACGATCGCGTTTGTCTACGGCGACGACGGCGCGCTGCAGGCGATTTCCGATGGCCGGGTCTCGCATCGGTTCGATTATGACGACGCCGGCAAGCTTGTTCGCGAGAATGCCGGCAACGCGGGGTGCACCGCATACTGCTACGACGAACGCGGACGTCTTTCGGCCGCACGCACCGCGACGATCGAGACTGGGTACGAATACGATGGGGCCGGGCGCGTCGCGGCCGTCTGGCAGACGCGCGCCGGCGTTCGCATCGAAGCGCGGTTCGAATACGACGCGGATGGCCGACCGCTGACCGTTGCGCTTCCTGGCAGCGACCAAACGCTGACGTATCGCTGGGACGCCCACGGTCGACCGGCCGAGGTCCGCATCGGAGCTCGTGCTTGGGTTCGCTACGCGTTCGATGCCGCTGCGCGGACGGGCCGGATGACGTTTTCCAACGGCGTAGTGGCGCTGACACGCCGCGACGCCGCGGGCCGCGCGTTCGGCTCCGAACTCACGCAGGACGCCGAGAAGCCGTTCGTTGAGTCGTTCGCGTACACAGAGAACGGCGCGATCGCCTCGGACGGCAAGCGCGATTTCGAGTACGACACTCTCGGGCGATTGATACGCGCCGGCGAAGAGCGTTACAGCTACGACGAGCGCGACAACATCGTGGCTGCAGGCGGACGAACGTTCGCGTTCGACGCGACCGACCGTGTCTTGCATGCGATCGACGCGAACGGCAGCCGCACCGCCTTCGACCACGACGCGCTCGGGCGCCTCACGTATCGCCGCGATGCAAGCGGCGAGTGGGCGTACCGTTACAATGACGCAGGGCACCTGCGCGAGGTTCTGTGCGATACAGTCCCGGTCGCTGCGTTCGAGTACGACCACGCGGGCCGGCTGGCGCGCGCTGCGAGCGCATGTGGCGTCGAGCGATATCTGTACGGACCGGCCGGCGAGCTCCTCGCGGTCACGGACGACGACGGGGAACCGCTCACCGTGCTCGTGCGCACTCCGCTCGGGATCGTCGCAGAGGTGCACGGATCGCTCGAAGCGGGCGAGCTTGCGTTCCGTCATGACGACCGGCGCGGGAGTTGCCGCGTCGTCACCGACGCGGACGGCAACGTCGCGGCGGCGCACCGCTACGACGCTTTCGGGCTTCCGGATTCGTCAGGGGCGGGTAAGCATCGGCCGTCGTTTACTGCCCACCGGTGGAATCCCGACGTGCGCCTGTATTGGTTCGGATCGCGCTGGTACGACCCCACGTTGCGACGCTTCCTCACGCCCGACTCGTACACGGCGCGGCCGGACGATGCGCGGCTCGTCAGCGCAGCGCACGGAGGCAGCGGCGCGCAAGCCGCCCGCCGGGCGCTGCTGCTCGGCGATTGGCTGCGACGGCCGCGCCTTCGCAACCGGTACGCGTTTTGCGGCAACGACCCCGTGAACTCCACGGATCCCGACGGCCATTGGTCGTTCGGCGGCTTCGTGCTCTCGCTTCTGGGGGCGATTTGGACTCTTCCTAACACGCTGTTCGGCCTGTTAGTCGAGATCATGTGCCTAGTCGGCGAGGTGCTGCGCTGGCTCGTCTGGCTCGTTACCGCCGGGAACGTGAGCTGGGCCACGCCGGGGTTCGATGCGGCGGCTTCACCGCGGCTCAATGCGTTCGCCGTCGTTTTCCGGGGCGGATGGCTCGGCTCGTTCTCGAACCTCCTGGGAATCACGTTCGGCAACGTGGTCTTCGTGTACACCGATTGGGAGAATTCGCCGAGCATTGCCTCCGGCGGCAACGTCTCGCCGACCGCGTACGGCGGGAGCGTGACGATTCCGCGGCACGACTCACTCTACGAACACGAGTTGCGTCACACGAATCAGTACGGCTGGTGGGGCCCCTTCTTCCACCTCGGTCTCCCGATCTGGGGCGCGTACGAGTGGGACGTCATGTTCAACGGCTACGGCGGCTCCGCGTTCGAGCGCGACGCAATCGCCCACGGAGGACTCTGACGTGGCAGGCACCGTCCCGACGTTCGGTATCGCCATCGCCGACTTCAGTTCGACGAGCGACCGCGCCGTGGGCGGACCGGTTGCGATCGTCGTCGACCGCGACATGGACGTTCCGGCCGACGGGCTGGAGGTTAGATTCGGAGCCCCGACGGCGATCGACCTCGGCGTCGACGTCACCGTCGAATTGGGCTACGAAAGCCGCACGGCCGTGTTCACCGGCGAAGTCGCGGAGGTCGTGCTCGCGGTCCCCGGGGTGGCCGTGGTCCGCGCGGTCGGGACGATGGCAAAGCTGCTGCGCGCGCGCAAGGCGGCGACGTACGAAGCGCAGAGCGCCGGCGACATCGTGCGCGACTTGCTCGGCGCAGCAGGCGTTGACGAGGGTATCGTGAGCGACGGCCCGACGCTGCCACGCTTCGCGATCGACGCGCGGGCCAGCGCCCATGCGCACATTCGTGGCCTCGCCGACCGGCTCGGCTATGAGTTCTATGCGACAAGCGACGGCAAGATCAACTTTCGGGCGCTTGGCGCGGCGGCGAACCTCGACGCGGGTTCGGGCCTGGGAGCGCTTGCGTCAGCTGCGGCGAGTGCTGTCGGCACACAGGTCGGCGGCGGGGGCGCGTATGCGTACGCGAAGCAGCTCGTCGCGGTCGCGGCTCGGCGCGGCACCAAGACCGCGGGGACGCTTCAGGTCGGCGGCGAGAGCCCCATGTCCAGCCGCGGCGAGTCCACCTCCTATTGGTTAAACGCGAGCGAAACCGATCCCGACGGCTCGGCGGGCGACGGCGACCCGAGGCTGCAGCAAATCGACCCCGCCGCGCGGACCACCGACCTCGCGGCGCGATTCGCGGCCGGCTACCTCGCCACGCGCAACCGGCGCGCGAACGAAGTTCGCATCAGCGTGCTCGGCCGGGCGAGCGTCGAGTTAGGAGACTCGATCTCGGTCACAGACGTCCCGGGTGAGCCCGGCGGCCTCAGCGGCTACGTGCGCGCGATCCGCCACACGTTCGACACCCGGACGGGCTTCGTGTCGCGCGTGCGCATCGCGCTGGAGGACGCGTCGTGAGCGGGATTTTGCAGATCGTTCGATCGGTGGTGCACAGCGAAGTCGAGGGCGCGCACACCTCGCTATTTGGAATCGTCAGCGCCGTCTTTCCACACTCGGACGCCGGCGACGACAACAACTTCGAGGTCAACGTGCGCCTGAAGCACGAGGACGTCGAGCTGCGCAAGGTCCCCGTGATGGTGAGCAACATCGGCGCCGCTGCGATCCCGGCGGAGGGCGATCTCGTGCTCGTCCAGTTCGTCAACGGCGAACTGAACCAGCCGATCATCGCCGGCCGCTTCTATCATGCCGACGCACGCCCACCGCTCCACAAAGACGACGAGATCGTCTTCGAACACCGGGTCACGTCGGACGGGACCATCAACCAACTCCACTTCGCTAACGACGGCTCGATCTATCTCCAGCGCGACGTCTCGAAGCCGGAGAACAACAGCCAAGCAAAGGCGGGGATCGCGATCGACGGCGCGAGCGGTGACATCACGATCCAAGCCGGTGACAAGACGACGATCGTGCTCAAGAACGACGGCGACATTCAAGTAACCTCGGGCGGCAAGATCCAGTTCGACGCGGGCTCGAACGACGTAAAGGTGACCTGCGGCACGATGACCGTGAACGGAAAGCTCGTCGTCGACGGCGACGCGGAGGTTGACGGGGTGCTCAAGGCGGCGCACAGCGGCGGCAGCACGACGATCGACGGCCACGGAATTACGGGGGCGTAATGGCAGACCTGGACTTGTCGGGGCCGCTCAATTTCGTCGGGGTCGTCGCTCTAGCCGCCCAAGGGGGGAAGGTCCTCGCAAACGGCTCCGAGGTGCTCGTTGAAACGCAGCCGGGAGCTGCTGCGCAGGGCAATGCGCCCAGCCCGGTCATGATTCCGCCGCCACCTGCCGGCCCTCAGAACCAGGGCGTTCAAGTCAACGTAATTTGCAGCTTTAACAAGACGGTCACTGCCGGCGGAGTGAACATCGTTACGCAGGGAATCGCTATGCAGGGCCAGCCCTTGCTACAATGGCCAGGAATGGTGTTGCCAAGCAGCGTCAACACCGGACCCACCGCAGTCAACGTGAACGAGATTCCGATGAACGTGCTCAACGACGAAGCCGTCATCTTACCCTCGGGAATGTCCGTTTTGTTGACCGCGAGCGGGCAGTAGGCGTCGCGTAAGATGGCGATAGTTACCCTGCAGATCAACGCACCGCTCCACGGGAAGACGTACGTTGGTCCATCGACCATTGACTTTAGCGGGGCCGTCAACGCGCCGGCACCCGTGCCGTTATTCTTCCAGTGGTACTCGAGTCTGGCGATCCCGCCGCCGCCTGCGACGCCGGGCGATCCGTTGAGCGAAAATCTTGCTTTCACGCGAACTCTCGTTGACCCCGGCAGCTATGTCATATCGCTCGCCGCGCGCGACGTCGAGAGCAGCACGCCGGACGACCTCAAGCGCGTACAGAGCGGCGGATTGGCCGGCGGGCCGAAAGGCACCACGGCTTGCGTTATCCACGTCCTGGTCGCGAAGATCATCGAACCGGCGCCAAACGTGTCTCTGCCGCGCTCGAGTTTGCGCCTCTCGGCGGCAGCCCCGCTACTCTGGGGTGACCTAAAACCGCCATCGTTCGGGCCAACGCATGACAAGAGCAAAGCCTACGACGCTATCGACCATCTCCAATACCATTGGCTGTTCGTTCCAGTCGGCGCGCCCGCAGGCCGTCCGTCGGCGGACTTCATTCCCACAAACCTTCTCTTCGATCCAGCCGACGCGACTGCGAACTGCCCGGTCTTGAGATACGATGGACCCGCGCCCGATTCAGTCGCTCTCGGCGCATATGAAATTACTTTGCGCGTGGAGGATAAGACCAACGTCCTTATCTGGGACGAGGCGCACACCGATGTGACGTTTACTGCATGAATACGCGGGTGCTGAGCGGCCGCGAGCGGCTCTTCGGAACCGATCTCTTGCTCCTCGACACGCCGAGCGGATTCGATTTCGGCGCAGACGGGCGCGGCGACCTGGCCGTTGCGCAGGGAAACGCCAACATCGAGCAGGCGCTTCTGCTGCGCCTCACGGTGCGGCGTGGAGAGTTGGCAACGCTCGGCTGGCCGACGTTCGGCTCACGCATCTACGAGTTGATCGGTCAGCTGAACCTCACACGGACGCAGGTCAAGCTCATGGCTTTCGCGCGCGAGGCGATCGAGCAGGATCCGCGCGTGGAGCAAGTCACGAATATCGAGGCACTGACGCTTGCCGGTGAGCGCGACACCGTGCGGCTCAACGTCGAGATCAAGCTGATCGACGTGCAGGTGCCGCTCAACTTGGTCTTCGACGTGGCGTTGGGAGGCGGGGCATGATCGATCCCGGCCGCCCGTTCACGCGCACGTTCGGCGACGTCACCGCAGCCCTCGAAGACCGTTTGCGCAACGGGGTCGAGCAGACGGGCACGCTCCTGTTGACCTTCCACATCGCGGGGACGAACTACCCGCTGCCGTCGGCGGTGGAGAGCATCACGAACGTCAGCGGTCTCGTGAACAACCAATATAAGCTGTTCACCCAGGGAACCGATTACGCGCTCGAGGGCAACCGTCTCGCCTGGATCAACCCGACGATGCACCCCGACGACGGCTCGCAAATGAGCGTCGACTACGTCTATCGGGAACCCCCGTCCGGCTTGACCGATCTGAACGTAGGGAGCGTCGCGGGGACGCTTATGCGGGCATTCGCGCGCGAGCTCGCTTTGCTGTACGAACAGATGAACGAGGCATACCGGCGCGCCTTCATCGACACGGCGAGCGGCGTAGCGCTCGACAACGTCGTCGCCCTCCTGCACGTCGCCCGCAATCAGTCCGTCCCCGCCACGGGCGTTGTAACGTTCTCGCGCAAGTCGCCCGCGCAGCAGACGTATCCCATCCCGGCTGGGACGAAGGTCGCCGACGCTTCCGCCCGCGTTTTCGTGACTACGGTCGATGCATCGATCCCGCCCGCGTCCCCGCTTGATGAGCTAGCATCCGCGCAGGCCGGCAGCACCGGCACGCCGCCGGCGATCACCGTCACGACGACACGCGCTATCGCCGAATTGGACGGCGTCTGGCACAGCGCCGACGCGCCCGATCTCGGGCACAAGCTCTCTGTGAGCACCGGCTTCGGTAACGATCAGATGACGATCACGCTCGATCCATCGGCGGGCGTCAAGGGCGGGGACCCATTGCGGATCAGCTATAAACCGCTCAGCGTAGACGTTCAGATCACCGCACAGAACGCGGGGCCCGACGGGAACGTGCTGCCAAAAACGATCACCGTGATGCCGACGCCGCCGCCGGGAATCGACGCGGTCACCAACTCGCAGCCGACCACCGGCGGGCAGGACCCTGAGCCCGACGATCAGCTGCGCGACCGCGCGAAGCACGAGTTGGAACGCGCGGGGAACGCGTCACTCGACGCGCTTAAGTATGCCGTGCTCGCCGTGCCCGGCGTGAGCGGCGTGGAAGTGATCGACCGCAGCGTCGACAGCTCGATCGCGCTCGGCGAGGTGCGCATCCGCTACGCGGTCGCCAAGAACGACAGCGTCGACGCCATGGCGGTGCTCGCCGCGATCGACAAGACGCGTGCGGCCGGGATCGTCGCCGTTCCGGAGCAGGTCACCGAGGTTGCCATCTCTGGTACGTTCGTCGTTATCCCGGCTGGCGCGAACGTTCCGCCCGACGCCGCGATCACGTTCCTGCAACAGGCCGGCGACGCGGTGGCCGCGCTCGCGATCGGCGCCCCGCTTGGCGTGCGCAAGCTCAGCGCGCTTGCCTTCGGCATCACGGGATTTGCCGACGTCGCCGAGGCGCAGCTCACGTTCAGCCGGCCTGTAGGCACGCCGACCACCGGCCTAGTGACCGATCCGTTTCCGGTCGCGCGCACAGAAATCGTGGTGCTCGACGAGGCAAACGTTCAGGTGAAGGTCCTGTTTGCGCTGAGCGTCGGCGCGCCACAGGCCGGGACCGGGGACGTGGCGTTCACGCTCCCCGTTCAATTGCTCGACCCCACGAGCACGGCCGTCTCCTTCGTCGACTACCCGATCGACCTTGACGTGACGATCAACGCGTTCTCGAAGGCCAGTCCCGACAACCCGCCGGTGCAGATCAGCAAACCGCGCAAGTCGGTGCGCTTCACCGCGACGACGAACGCGCAGATCGATATCTCGAAGAGCAACGACCTCAAGAACTTCGATGCCACGCAACAGTCGGGCCTCGAGTTCGTCGTAGCCGCTTCGGCGTATTCGGGGCTGACGCCGGCTACGACGTCCAAGGTAAACTGGACGGGCTGACGTGTCGGTCAAGACGGATCGGCTCGCCGCACTCTTCCCCGATGCGTACGCCGCGTCGGACTCGGCCTCGCTCCTCCACTCGGTGCTCGACGCGATCGGTGCGGAGTTTCAAGGGATTGACGCCGACCTAAAGTTGCTGCTGAAGTCGCATTGGGTGCGGTACGCGCCGGGCGACGCGCTCGAACGGCTGGCGGCCGGCTTCGGCGCTGGGCGAGAGACGATGCGCGACGGCACGCCCGAGGGCGACGACGCTTTCCGCGTCAGGCTGACGGCACTCTTGCCCATGTTCACCGGCGGCGGAACGAAGGACGCCGTCAAGGGCGCCGTTCGGGCCGCGATCGGCCTCCCGTTCGATCTGAGCACGCTCGGCATCACGGACCCTGCCCTCTTGGCCGACATAGACGGTCTGGTCAGCCTCACTGAATTCTCGCCCGAGGTGAACTCCGTCACCGGCTCCGCGACGAGCATCGTCGACGGCGCGCTCGAGGTCGTCCTCTCGGTTCAACTGCCGAGTGTCGCCGACAGCGCACCCAGGATCGACTTGAAGCTTCTCTTGGACGCCGCGCGGAGGCTCTCGGTCGAACGCATCGACACCGGCACCGGGTTCCGCTCGCTCGACGGTTTCCTCGTACCGGCGGGATCGACGCTAGTTCTTCACCGCGAACGCGAGCCAAGCGTTGAGCGCCGTCCTCAACGGCGCCGACGTCTCGACGTCATTCGTTAACCTCGACGGGTCGACGCCGCCCAGCATGCCGGAGGTGCCGGCCGCCGCGAGCGAGTGGAAGTTCCGCGCCTACGGCGCATCGTTCGACGTCAGTACATACGACGCGAGCGAGGCATTCGACGCGCCCATCGGCTTCACGGCAGAACTGAGCCGCGTCCGCTTGCAGCCGCTGACGTTCGACGTCGTCGTCCCATACTTCGTCGGCGAGGCGGTCGACGCGCTGAAACCGCTCACGCGTACCCGGGCGACATCCTGGTGTATCAGGGACTGCCGCTCGACAAGGTTCAGGGTGTCATCGACCAAACGAAGGCCGCGGGCGTGGAGGGGCACATCCAGTTCTCGCTTCGCTTCGCGGAAGATCAAAGTCCGGGAGACCCGTCGTTCCGCATCGCCGGCACGCTCAGCGACGCCGAACGGCACGACGCGATCGAGACGTTTCTCCTGGCGAACGTGCAGGCGCTGGTGGAACGCCAAGATCAGGGCGAGCAGCTCTCGATCTGGATGCCGGGCCAGTTCGACCTATCCGCCTTCGACAAGAGCTACGGATTCCAGTGAAAGCGAAGAGGGACACGATGTACGAAACGAACGACATGCACGGCCGCTTGACCCTTTGGCTGACGGACCGCGACGGAAGGCGAATGGGCGCGCAGCGCTGCACGAACCTCATCGTTGTGACCGGGCGGCAGCTCGTCGCGCAACTCTTCGCCGGAGTCTCGGGTGGGACGCCGCCGACGAAGGCGGCGTTCATGGCCGTCGGGACTGACTCGACGCCGCCAGCCGACGGGCAGTCGGGACTCGGCGCCGAGGTGTCGCCGCGCAAGCCGATCACCAACGTCACGTACGCGACCATCACCGACACGGGCGTTCAGCGCGTGAAGGTCTCGCTCACGGCCCTGTTCGACTTCGGCGATGCGAACGTCCCGAGCACCACGCCTTTGCGCGAGGCGGGCATCTTCACGGCAAATGCCGCGGGGATCATGTACAATCGCGTCACCTTCGACGCCGTCAGCAAGACCAAAGATTTTCAACTGACGCTGCTCTGGGACGTCGTCTTCTAGCCATGGATTGGAGGAGAGAGTAATGCCGATCAAACCCGACCAGCCATTTCCAAAGTCGCCAGGCGACCCGATCCGCTCGAAGGACTGGAACGACGCCGTCAACGAGATTATCAGGCTGGACAACGCCAAGGCAAACCGTGCGGGGGACACGTTTAGTGGTCCATTGACCGTCCAGGGAACGCTTACGGCTCAGGCCGATATCCTGGCTGGAAATTCGAGCGTGCACTTCACCAAGGTCGACCATAACTGGAGCGCCTTGGGAGACACACTCGGATATGCAGCGATCGAGAACAGTTCGGATTACGGAACGCTGATGATCGTGGGACGCACCCTTACTACCAGTCCGCTGCACCGCAGCGTCAGCGTCTGGGACGAGTTGAACGTGCACGGACCCCTGACCGTCCAGGGAACGCTTACGACTCAAGCCGATATCCAGGCTGGAAACTCCGACCTGTACTTCACGAAAACCGACCATGCTCATACCGGTTTTGGAAATACGCTCGGATATGCAGCGATCGAGAACAGCACGAATTACGGGACGCTGATGATCCTGGGGCGCTCCGTGACCACCAATCCGCTGCGCCGTGTCGTCAGCGTGTGGGATGAGCTAAACGTGAACGGTCCGTTGACGGCCACCTCCGGCGGTGACTTCAACGGCGTAACCGTGGGGATGGTACCTCCCAGCGCGCCTGGCCGTCAGCCTCCGCCGGCGGCCGATTTCCCCTTTCCGTACGAGACCATCATATGCAACGACGTTGGCCATAACTTGCGTCTTGCAACCGTAGACGCTTTATTCTTCCACACGGGCTATTCCGTAAGTCCAAAGGCTTTGGTCGATCGGAACGGACTGTACCAGCAAAGCTCATCAAGGGAACTTAAAGAGTCGATCGCGTCGCTCGCGGTCGATGACGCCGTTGCGATTCTCGACACCTTGAATCCCGTCGAGTTCGTTTACAAGGATGATGAGTCACATCGCAGGCAGCTTGGGTTCATCGCCGAAGAGACCCCGACCCTATTCACCTCGTCCGATGGAAAGATGGTTGCCGTCAGTGGGATCGTCGCACTCCTGACACGGATGGTGAAGGAGCAAGGGCAGCGCGTCGACCAGCTGATGGCCGAGGTCGAGCAGCTACGAGCGAGTTCTGTCTAGTAACTCGGTAAGAAAGGAGCGTAATGCGAGAACAATTACAGACGCGGCTAGAGCAACTGCGACGAGAGTTCGAGGTCGGGCAGAATCGGATGGTTTCACTCGACACGGAAATGGCCGATTTACGCCAAACGCTGTTGCGCATCAGCGGCGCGATCCAAGTCCTCGAGGAACTTCTCGCCGCGGACGGCGAGCGCGACGGCGCGCACACGCTCGAAGTGATTGACGGCAGAGTGGCCCGCTAGAGCAGTGACCGGTAACCTGGAGCAGGCGATCCACGACCTGCTGACCGGCGCGCTGCCCGCGCTGTTTGGGGGAACGCCCCCGACGGTAGCCCTCACGTTCGTCACGAACCCGTATACGCTCGACCCGAACTCCGCCGACGCCGAGGCAGGCGACCCGCGCGTCGACGACCAGCTCGACCAGCTTGCCTTCGACCCAGCGCATCCCGCCGGTCCGTACGCGCTCACCAAACCGCCGGTGACCGGCGCGCGCCGCGTCTGGCTCACCGACGACGCGGGCGACCGCGTCCCGCTCACCGATGCCGAGATTATCTGGGACCCCCAAGCCGCCGAGAAGTTCACGCTGGCGCCGCGCGCCGGACGCGACATGACGCCCTTCAATGCGCTCCAAGTCCTTTACGGCGTCGCGGCGGTGTTCGTCAAGCGCAAGCTCGTGCACGAGTTCGCGTTGCAACTCCAGTCATCCGATCCCGCGCACCTCGCCGACTCCGAGGCGCTTACTATCGCCGTTGTCGAGTTGAATCGCAAACAACTGGCGAGCGCGGCTGCACAGCGCAGCGACTCCGGCGACTACGCCGCGGAGTTGAGCGTTGTCGGACTCTCTGTGGTCGGCGGCACCGCGAGCGTGGCGAACACGCGCGTGCTCAACTTCACCGCCGACCTCGAGATCAAGGCCATGCGCGCGCTGGCAGCGGACGAGGGGACGCAGATCAGCACCATCGTTTCGCCAGGGGAGACCGCAGACGCCCAGCATCCCGTCCGCATCGCGGCCGGGGTCGACGCATAGCGGGGTGCCGTGCGTCTGCAGCCTGCCGTCGTGATGCTCTTAAGCTAGCTACGCAAAGCCCAACGCGATCAACGGCACGTCGGTCACCGGCGTCAACAGCCACGACCACATTTGTGGCTACTACGTCGATGGGAACGACGTGCAGAACGGTTTCATCGCGAATCTGTAAGGGATTCGTGGCACCAGTCCACGCGCGCAGTATAGATTAGCGTTGCGCGCGAGTCAACAGGGATGCGAAGCTTCCAGCTCGCGGAAAACGCCGACGACGTGGTATGCGGAGCGCTTTCGGCGACGATCTCCCATTCAGCCGGAATTGGCTCGACGACCGTAAGTAAGCGCGGGTTCCTATCTTCGGTGGCGTGAATGGGTACCCGTCATGGGCAAGAATAGGAAACTACGTAAAACTTCGACCCTCCGTACGCCGACGGAAAGCAGGTCGGGAGACTACTTTGCGTGGGGTTCAAGAAGCGGTTGCACTTGCGACACAATCGCCGAGAGAATCGCCAGAGCCCCCGTAATCGCGGCGGGGACCTTCTGAGCTTCGGCCAATCGCTCCACGATCACCGCCAGGGGCGTACGCGTCACAGGCCTGCTGATGTAAAGTAGCCATGAACCCGATATCAGCGCAAAGCACACCAGCGTCGACGGCGCTGATAGTAGGACGATTTCGATGAGCGCGATCACTTTGGTTTGTAAACTGTTTCCAGCAACAGCAAACACTAGTGGCCAGCCAAGAGCAAGCAGCGGAAGTACTAGTACCAATGCGGTCATCACCACAGCAATCACCAGAGGATTCCTGCCGGGGCCTCTCAGAAGGTCTGCATTCGCTCGGGAGAAGGCCACGTCAGGCGGCGGAAGAAAAAAGAATAGCAAGGTCACTAGTGCCAAAAAGCCACCCACCGACAAGTACCAAAGCATGATTGTTCGGAAGATAAATGCTCGCACGATACGTGGCGAAGTTGCGGACGCAAGGCCGCGAAGCAGAGGCCTCGTGCATGCAAGCGCCGCGAAATCCACAACAAAAAATATAACGCTCATCGAGAGCACTAATTGGAGAGGAAATGTATTCGTGGTTTTGTCAAAAATGGCATCAACCGAATAGAAGATCACTGCATAGCCCGCGCACACCCCGATCCACGTAATAACTGCGCGCCAGCTAAGAAGCTTGCTGCCGAGGATCGAGTTAAAGAACGCATCCGTAACTAGAGCGGCGGAAGCCGTCAAGCGGGACCAGTCCCCCTCTTCGATGTAGACCCACCAATTCGCGAGGTGCTCTTTGATCATTCGGTCGCCAGCAGATCCAACGAGAAAGTCGGCCAACATCAAGAACGCGGTAAGGATGGTCAGCGACAAAGTTATTACGTGCAGCGCAGTTTCCAAGTGAACCTATCTCCGAATGCCGTCCCTGTTTGGGGCCGACCTCTCACTGCAGGAAAGTAGCATAAAGCCTACCGCTAAAATGAAAGCTAGACAAGAGTTTCAGCGCAGAATGGGCGTTGGGATGGGCCCGCTCACGGCAGATAGAGTTTGCCAAGGTGCCGCGATCCGGCGTTAAAGCGTGACGCTGACCCTGACCAAAGCGGCAGATAGACTCTTTTCGTGCCGGGCCCCAACCACGTTCGCGCGCGCGGCCAGGTTAACGAACCGAGCGGCCGGACATAAGCGCATGAAAATGAGGAGCCGAGAGGGACTGACGGTGAGCCAAGCGGCGGTTATCGCCGGCCTGGCTACCTGCTCAACCCCGTCCCCTACGCCGAGTTTTCCATCTATCCGAGGCTGGTCGTCCCCGGCCAGATCGATCAGACCGTCGCGAACATCGCATCGCATCCGGGGCTCTTCCTGGCCGCGATATTCTGCTATCTGATCAACTTCATCGGCGACATCGTGATCGCGTGGGCGCTCTACGTCCTACTGAAGCCGGTAAACCCCGCGGTGTCTCTGCTCGCCGCGCTGTTCAGGCTGATCTATACCGCAGTCGCCCTCGCCGGCATGCTCAACCTCGTAACCGTGTATCGGATGTTAACGGCGCCGGAGTACGCGACCGCCTTCGGATCCGGGCAGCTGCACGCGCAAGTGAACCTTCTTCTCAACACGTTACAATACGATTGGTCCATGAGCCTCGTGATCTTTGGACTTCACCTCTTGCTGGTGGGCGCCTTGATTTACAAATCGGGTTACATGCCCAAGTGGTTGGGTGCGATCTTGGTCGTCGACGCATTTTGCGTGATGATCCTCCAGCTGCGGCCGTACCTGTGGCCCAACGCCCACGTCGGATTCCTCTTCTTCGGTATGTTCGGCGAACTCGTCTTAATGCTTTGGCTGTTGATCGTGGGCTGGAGGGAGCCTGTCGCACTTCAGCCCGCCACAGCGGATACGGAATTCGCATCGCGCGATTGACGACGAACGACATCGGAAGAATGCGGAACACACAGTGCGCGATCGGCGTCAATCGGGCTGAGGGGTACTTGTCGCGGAGACGACCTCGAGCGGAATCACATCGACCTGCCCCTTCGAGACTTCGCCCGTCCGGCCCGTGTAGCGATCGAAGAATTCGCGCTCGCCGAGAAGGTCCGCAGCGGCCTGATCGACCGCTGTGGCGAGGTGATAGTAGTCGTCGCCCGCCGACTTCATCGCGCGATAGGTGATCTTACCTCGCAGTTCGGGATCGTTGTCGATGGCCTCGACGAAACGCGTTATATCCCGGTGCCATTCCTCTCGGGAACCTTCTCTGAAGGAATACTTGATGAGGACGTATTTCATTGCGCGTTACACCGGGTGCCTAACGGGGCAGGCGGTCAGCGCCCCGAGCGTTAGACCGCAGACCGAAGCGATACTGAAGGTGCGCGTGTTCAAACGATTTCCCTTTCGTTCCAATGGATTGAAGTATGGTTATTCTTCGAGGTCGGAATGTCCGGTGGAAGCGAGTACGTCGGCCTCGAGCGACTCGAGATCGAAGAGCCGCTGGACCCGCCGCAACACCGTATTATCGATCTTGCCGCGCTCGCGCAGCTCGATAAGCTTCGCCCGTTCGGCTTCGATCGACGAACGCTGCGCTTGGCGAAAAAGCGCTGTCCTCCGCGCCGCCACCGTTGCACGGCCCTCGGAAGTGAACTCGGCGAGCCTCGCCTGTAACCGGCGCCGGTGCAGTTCCAGGACCTCCGTTGGATAGGTTCCTTCGCGCCTGAGGTCGTCGAGCCGCTCGATCCCGGCGTGGGCGGTCGCCATCAGTGCCAGTCGTTCTTCTCGGAGAGCCGCGCCATCGTCTTTTATTTTGAGCCAGCGTATGAGCCACGGCAGCGTTCCGCCCTGTCCGACCAGTGTCACCAACAACACGACGAAGGTGATGAAAATCAGAAGATCGCGAAAAGGGAATGGCCCAGCCGAGGTCTCCAGCGGTATCGCCAGGGCCGCCGCCAGCGAGACG
Organism: Vulcanimicrobiota bacterium; assembly: GCA_963745145.1. Lineage (GTDB taxonomy): Bacteria > Vulcanimicrobiota > Vulcanimicrobiia > Vulcanimicrobiales > Vulcanimicrobiaceae > Cybelea. The sequence continues at coordinate 331,779 of CAVUWE010000002.1, forward strand.
CCGCCCCGCATTCCCGTCCATGCCAACAACGCGACGTGCGACCAGTCGGCCTTGCCGCTCGTGTGTTCCGGCTCATTCGTTGCCGGCAGCAATCCCTGCGCGTACGTCCAGATCAGCCGCACGAGAACGCACGCTGCTGCAACCGCGCCCGCCCACCAAATCAACTGCCAGACGGAGTATTCGCGTAACGCTTCGACGATCGAATGGAACTGGATCCCGACCTCCGTAAAGATGAAAGCGTTGAGCAGGAAGACTACCGTGACCCAGAATCCAGTCAGCATCTCGCGGGCGCGCGGTTGCATCACTTTAGGAGTGATGCGGCTGACTATAAGTCCGGCCGTGACGGTCGCGAGCACTCCCGAGGCGCCGATGTAGTAAGCGGGCAGATAGGCGAGAAACGGCACCACCACCGAAATGGTGGCTTGCAACGTCTCGTCTTTGAGGATGCGCCAAGCCAGCCCGGCCACCGCGGCGGCGACGAGGCCGATCACGACCGACTCGACAATCGTCAACAGCAGCGCTCCCGCGGCGTGCAGCAACGAGAAGGACGCTCCTACGATCGCGGCGATGCCGATGCCGTACAGGATCAGCGAGGTTGCATCATTGACCAAGCTCTCGCCTTCGATTGTGCCGATGATGTGGCGCGGCACGTTGAGCTGATCGGCAATCGCCGCGAACGCGACTTCGTCCGTCGACGATACGATCGCGCCGAGGACGAACGCCACGCCCCAGCTCATGCCCGGAACGATGGCGTGGGCGAGCACCGCCACCACGACGGTCGTCACGACGACGAGGCCGAAGGCCATTTGGAAGATCCAGAGGGCTCCGGTGCGGAACTCGCTCGTCGGCGCGGTGAGGCTTTCCCAATAGAGCAGCGGCGGCAAGAAAACGACCAGCACCAGCTGGGGAGGGAGCGGGAACGTCGGAACGCCCGGGATATAGCCGATCGCCATGCCGCCGAGGACCAGCACGATCGGATAGGCCACGTTGATTCTATTGGCGATCGTGACGAGTACGATGATCGCAATGAAAACGACGATCAGCGCCGTCATGTTCGGCGATGCCCCCGAGGGATAGGATTAGCCCCTGTTCGGCGAATTGGCTACGGCGGGCAGCCCTGGTCGCGCCAGCGTTTGAACCGTTCGCACATTTCGTCCGTCCAGCGGCTCTCGCCCGAGCTCGGCGGCGGCATGCTTCCGGAACTGACCGTTTCGTAAATCGCGTCCGCGTTCGCCTTGACGTCCGCGTAGGCGGACAAGTCTATGCCGGCGGGCTTCATGTGGGCAACATCCAAATCCGTAAACATCGGACGGATGTCTTTTTCGAAACTCAACGCACCTTCATCTGCCATTAACGTGATCCTCCAACTGAACTGTTCTTCTAGCCGTTTGCACTCGTCGGTCTAGGCGTCCTCTTGGGTCGCGGAAGCGGCGACGGATTAACCCGAATGCAGCGGAGCAGTTCTTCTGCATACGGGATACCGATGAGGAGGGCGGTCGCCGCGAGCAGCCCAGCCACGTACGCCGGCGGGGGCGGTTCCTCTTTGAGACGCAGGCGAAAGTCCGGTTTTTCGGTTCCCACACCGGCCAAGGCTAGAACTTGATCGGCACGCAGACAAAGTAAAAATGAAAACGTTGCAAACGGCAGTACCTCCAGAAAGCTATGAAGGTGCTGCTCGGTCACGCTGACGTGCCGGCGCGGCGCTGCGTAAGCGACGTCCCAAAGAACGACCAACTCGTGAAAGGCTAGCGCACCGGCTCCGACGGTTAGCGTTAGCGCATTCGTTTCGAATAGCAACGCCAGAACGGCGGGGACTCCAATCGACGTCATCATGAGCGAGTGGGTGATCGATTCCTGCGTTCCGCTCGTCGACTCTATCTTCGAACGCCGGTGGCACAGATAATCGCCGAATCCGGGGATCGTCCAAAGCGGCAAAAGCACGTAGAGCAGGTAGACCTGCATGGCACGCGCGATAAGGTGCTCCTTTTGCCTGCGCCGTTCGGCGTCGGGAACTTCGGCTCCGGCGACTCTCTGCGTGCCGAACAACGTTGCGGTAGTAAGCACCATCGCAAGAGCGTCCTTGAACCGAAAGCGACTCATATCCGGCATGTTCCCATACTCGCCGACGGCCAACCCACGATTCGACGGCCCAGGCTAATTCGCTCGCGGCTGCCTTACCGGTAAACCTTCGGCTCGTTCCAGAGCGATCGTGCTCTTGTTGCGCCCGTACGCAAAGTAGATGACGAGTCCGAGCGCGGTCCAAATGAGGAACCATAGCCACACCACCGGGAAGAAGCCCCAGACTAGCGGATTACCGACCTTTAAGTAATAGATCATTCCGAGTGCCGTCGCCGCGGAGAGAATCGGAATCACGTAAGGGCCGAGCGGAAGTTCGAACTTTCCGGCCAACTCGGGGTGGCGACGACGTAGGATCGGAACGGCGATCGAGACCAGCATAAAGGCCACCAAAGTGCCCATAATCGCGAGCGAGCCAACGATGTTGATCGGCGTGAACGCCGCCAGCGTCGCAATGCAGACGCCGAAGAAGACCGTCGAATAAATCGGCGTGCGCCAGATCGGATGCACGCGGGTGAACGCCGGCGGAATCAAACCGTCGCGCGACATTGCATAGAAGATGCGGCTCTGGCCGAACATCAGAACGAGCAGCACGGTCGTCAAGCCGGTGATCGCGCCGATCGATATGATGACGCCGGCCCAGTTTAGACCCACGTAGTTCATCGCAAACGCGACCGGGAACGCTACGTTGAGTTTATAGAACGGAACCATGCCGTCGAGGATCGCAACGACGCCGATGTAGAGGATCGTGCAAACCGCTAGGCTCATCATGATCCCGAACGGCAAGTCCCTGCCGGGATTCTTCGCTTCCTCGGCGGTCGTCGACACGGCATCGAAGCCGAGGTAAGCAAAGATGATGAACGCCGCACCGCCGAGCATCCCGGTCCAACCGAAGGGGAAGTATCCACCCAATCCGGCCGGGCCACCGGGCGGCAAGTGATAGTTCGCGCCGTTGATGTGACCGATCCCAATCGAGATAAAAAAGAGCACGATCAGCAGTTTGATCGCCACCATCACAGCGTTGACGGTCCCGGACTCGCGCGTACCACGCGCGAGGAGCGCGGTGATTATCAAGATGATTCCTGCGGCGGGAAGATTCGCGTGACCCGGAACGCCGGCTTGACCGGCGAGGCCCCAGTGCGGGCCGTTCGCCCACTGCGGTGGGATGTTGAGCCAACCCACCCTTGATTGATGCAGGATGTTGACGAAGTAGCCGGACCAACCGATGGCGACGGATGCCGATGCCAGCGTATATTCCAAGACCAAATCCCAGCCAATGACCCACGCCAGGACCTCGCCAAGCGTCGCGTACGCGTACGTATAGGCACTCCCGGAGATCGGTATCTTGCTGGAAACTTCGGCATAACACAGCGCGGCAAGTGCACTGACGATACCGGCGACGACGAAGGAAATCGTGAGCGACGGCCCCGCACGCGTGGCTGAGGCAATCCCGGTGAGAACGAAGATCCCAGTGCCGATGATCGCACCGATGCCCATAGCGGTGAGCGACCACGGTCCGAGCGAGCGCGCCAACCCACGCTTTTCGTCTGCGCCTTCGGCCAAAATGCGCGCAAGCGGTTTAACTGCTCCCATACGCATCTCTAACGCCGCCTTACGGCGTTATCTCGAAGGCGCGTTCCGTCGTTGTTAGTGCTGCCCATGAAAGTCACTAGCGAGACTCGCGTTTCTTCAAGAGCGAACGCCCGCCCTTGCAGCGTCCTTAACGCTCGAGCGCCTAAAGACGGATGTCGTTGCAGAAGTAAACGAAGACGAGGACCCCTCACCGGGTAAGTGAAGCGGTGAACGCGAATCGCGACCGGTAGAAGGCGAGACCTTATGCAAACGATCGTTCGACCATCGCGACCGAGCCGGCCACGCAGGCCCTTCCAGGTCACAGGCCTGCTGTTCGGCGCCGCGCTGCTGGGCACGGGCGCGACGGGCGCGAGTCCGTCCACGCCGGTGGCGTCGACGTTGACTGCGACGCTCAAGCCGATCAGCCAGGTTGCGCTGCAAACGATGGTAGCCTCGACAGCCCGGCAAATGCTGATTCCCGGCGCAGTGGTGCTCCTGCGCACGCCCCAGGGAGAGTTCACGGCTGCCTACGGTACCACGCAGCTGGGCACGACGACCCGTCCAGACATCAACACCTACTTTCGAATCGCCTCGAATACCAAGACCATGACGGCCGCGATAATCGTGCAACTGGCCCAGGAAGGCAAGCTCAAGTTCAGCGACCCCGTTTCGAAGTACGTAACCGGCGTACCCAACGGAGACCATATCACCATTGCCGAGCTGCTGGAAATGCGCAGCGGCCTCTACAATTACCTGGAGTCCCCCAAGATCGCAGCGACGGCCGATCGCGATATGAGTAAAGTTTGGACTCCGGCCGAGTTGCTTGCGATAGCCTTTGCGCACAAACCGAACTTTGCGCCCGACGCGGACTACGAATACAACAACACCAACTACATCCTGCTCGGCCTCATCGTCGAGAAGATTGACGGCAAGACGTTGGCAGAGGCAATGCGCGTGCGATTGTTCGAGCCGCTCGGGTTGCGGCACACCACGTTGCCTCCAAGCAATGTGACCGCACTGCCAAAACCGTACTCCCGCGGATACATGTACGGCAGCGCTTCGGTCGCCTTCACGGGGACGCCGCCATATTCGCCGGCGGTCAAGGCCGCGGCTCGCGCAGGCACTCTTTTGCCCACGGACTACACGAACCTGAACACCACCTTCGGCTGGGCGGCCGGGGGCGTAGTGTCCAACGCGAGCGATCTCGCAATTTGGATTAAGGCACTCGTTTCCGGGCGCCTGTTCGACGCACAGTATCAACGGCGTTGGATCGGCAGCCTACGGCCCGAGGACCCGAAGAAGCCCCTGGGGCAACAGTACGGGTACGGCATCATCCTCCTGAGCTGGGGAAAAAACTCCATGTACTATCACGGCGGCGAGACAGCCGGCTACAATTCGTTCATCGGCTACGATCACGCCAATAAAGTGACGTTGGTGGTGTGGACGAACTTGACCGTGTCAGTCGACGAAGTCCCGACCGCCAACGCCCTAATGTTAAAAGTGCTCGATCGAATCTACGTCGTGTCACCGCTGACGCCCACTCCGGCCCCGCGTGCATCTCATTAGGGGCCGCTAGTGTAACGCAAAGCGCGCCGAACCTGGCTCTCGCGACTCAAAAAACTCGGGGCGGTCTTAGGATATCTTTCCCTGCAAGTTTTTCAAACAAGCCACCACGCGCAAACGAGACGCCCCGCCAATGAGTGGACTTCTTGGATCGGCTTACGTCCGCTTCCAGCAGTTGGTCGCGAAGTAGAGCGGTATCTTCGGAAGCCATTCGAAGCCGTTGGGCGCGTCGTACTGCGTGATCGTCACGGTCTTTCCCATAACAAGACCGGTCGCGGGGAGCGGCGTCCACCGCGCCGGCTTGCCGCGCGGGAACACGAGCAGGGCAGAACCGCACCTGTTAGCATCGCCGAACCCTTTCGCGTCGGTGACCGTGTACTGGAGTACTGGCTTGCCTTGAACCGTGATCGGTCTGATAACTTGGGTGCTCCGATTGACCGCCGAGGCATAGAAGTACGTCGTGCCGTTCTCCGTGTACTCCGGAAAGGATTTGCCCTTATACGTTTCGATATCGCCGTTCTCATCGATTGCATCGGCGAGCGCGATCTTCACCGTCCCCTTCGCGGTATTTTTACCGATCAACCCCTTCACCGTGAGGCCCTGATATTCGCCGAGGCTGAAGTGGGCGCCGGCCGACGTTAGCTCGAATTTCTGGCACACGCCCTTGAAGATCCACTGATACTGCGGCGGTGTGGTCGCGCAGGTCTTTAGCGCAAGCGGCGACGTGCCGGTGTCGTCCAGCGACGGCAGAGGAAACCGCAGACTCTCCCCCGGCGCGCCGATCGGCGGCTGCGATCCGCCGCAGCCCGCCAGCAATGCAATAGCCGCGCCAATCGTTAGGGCACAGTGTCTAAGACCCAAGCTCTTCATCTCTGCTCCTCGGTCCGTGAACGCCACGGCGCTCGGCTATGTTTCGGCACGGTGGGCTCAGGTCCGGGTGGGGTGACCTCGAACGAGACTTGGCCTAACCCGCACGATTGTTCCGAGTCAACTCGCATTTCGTGGTGGGCCTGGTAGGATTCGAACCTACGCGCAACCAGTTATGAGCCGGCCGCTCTACCGCTGAGCTACAGGCCCCGCGCGCGATAAATCTTGGCGCCGGGATAGCGGGCCGCCTGCCCAAGCTGTTCTTCGATGGCCATCAAGCGGTTGTACTTTGCGGTGCGATCGCTGCGCGAAAGCGATCCGGTCTTGATCTGCCCCGCTCCGGTCGCGACCGAAAGGTCGGCGATCGTCGTGTCTTCGGTCTCGCCCGAGCGATGCGAGATCACGGTGCCGAAGCCTGCTTTCTGCGCCATCTCGATGCAGTCGAGCGTCTCGGTGAGCGTTCCGATCTGATTGAGCTTGATGAGGATCGCGTTGCCGGCACCTTCCGCAATGCCTCGTTCGAGAAACGTCACGTTTGTCACGAAGAGGTCGTCGCCGACGAGTTGGATGCGTTTTCCAAGCGCATCGGTCAGCTTTCGCCAACCGGACCAGTCGCTCTCGGCGAGGCCGTCCTCGATCGATACGATCGGATAGCGGTCGCAGAGTTCGGTGTACAGCGCGATCATGTCGTCGACGCTCGCGGCACGGTCGCGCGACAGCGGATAGTACTTGCCGTCCGCGTAGAACTCGCTCGACGCCGGATCGAGCGCGATCGCAACGTCCTTGCCGGCGGCGTAGCCCGCGCGCTCGATGCCCGCGACGATCAGATCGAGCGCCTGCTGCGGCGTCTCCAGATGGGGTGCGTAGCCGCCCTCGTCACCGACGAGCGTCTGCAGGCCGCGTTCGTGCAAGATCCGTCCGATGGCATGGAAGACCTCCGAGCCGTAGCGCACCGCGTCGGCTTCGCTCGACGCGCCGATCGGCACGATCATGCACTCTTGGAACTCGAGCGCGCCTTCCGCGTGTTTGCCGCCGTTAATCACGTTCATCATCGGTATGGGCAGCGTAGCGGCGGAGGGCCCGCCGAGATAGCGGAAGAGCGGCTGCGCGAGGCTAACCGCCGCCGCGCGCGCAACCGCGAGCGAAACGCCCAGCGTCGCGTTCGCCCCGACGTTCGACTTGTTCGGCGTTCCGTCGAGTTCGATCAGCTTGGCGTCGATCTCGCGCTGCGCGGTAGCGTCGAGCCCCTCGATGGCCGGCCCGAGCATCTCGTTGACCGCCTCGACGGCCTTGAGCACGCCCTTCCCGTGATAACGCCGCTCGTCGCCATCGCGCAGCTCGACGGCCTCGTTTGCGCCGGTGGACGCGCCCGACGGCACCATTGCTTCCTCGACCGCGCCGAAGCTGGTCGCAACGGTGACGGCGATCGTTGGATTGCCGCGGGAATCGAGGATCTCACGAGCGTGCACGCCCTCGATCAGCGGATTGCCGCCGCCGCGCAGCGATTCGAGCGACACGTTACTCTTTGATCCAGCGCTCGAGATCGTGGCGGCGCGAGACGAAGTCGTGGTCTTCGAAGAACAGCTTCAGTTCGCGCTCGGCGCTGGCAGCGCTGTCGCTGCCGTGGACGAGATTCCGCCCGATCGTTTGGGCGAGGTCGCCGCGAATCGATCCGGGCGCGGCAACGAGCGGGTCGGTCGCGCCGATGAGTTGGCGGCAGCCCTCGATTACACGTTCCCCCTCGACCGCCATCGCCACGAGCGGCCCGCTCGTGATGAAGCCGACGAGGCCGTCAAAGAACGGCTTGCCTTTGTGCTCGCCATAGTGTTCGCGAGCGCGATCGCCGTCGAGCTGCATCAGCCTCATCGCGGAAATGATGTACCCCCGACGTTCGATGCGCGCGGTGATTTCGCCGATCAGGCCGCGCGAGACGGCGTCGGGCTTGCAGAGAATGAGCGTACGTTCGATAGCCATGGGAACGCCATACGTCCTTCGACTCCGCTCCCCTGCGAGTCGCTTCGCTCAGGATGACAGTAGAGGGTGCGGGTCGCTCCAGCCGGGATGACAAAACGACCAATATGGAATCCGGGCCCTATGAGGACATCGCCCGAGAGTTGGCCGGTACCGCTTTCGGCTCGATCAAATACGTCGAGGAGACGGAGAGCACGAACGCGGATGCGGCGGCACTGCTCGGCGACCAGCGCTACGCCGGCCACACGATCGTCGCCGAGTATCAGAGCCGCGGATCGGGACGGAAAGGACGCGCATGGCTTGCGCCGGCGGGGTCGGCGCTGCTCTTCACGACGATCTTGCCGCGCAGCGTCGGCACCGGAACGCTGTGGGTCGCACCGTATTGGGTCGCGCTGGCGCTGCGCGCGGCGCTTCGCGAGTTCGGAGTGACCGTTATGCTGCAGTGGCCCAACGATCTTCTCCTCGGCCAACGCAAGCTGGCCGGCGTGTTGTGCAAGTCATCGGTCAGCGGCGCGACGGCCCGGGTCGCGTGCGGGGCCGGGATCAACGTGCGGCGCCCGGGCGCCTCGACCGGAGTCGAACCGCCGCCGGCCTTCTGCGATGACGTCGTGCCGATCGAGCGCGGTTCCCTGCTTCGCGCCATCCTGCTCGAATACGATCGCACGCTCTTTATGTTCGATCAGCCGGAGCGAGTAATCGCCGCGTGGGACGAAGCCGCGCAGCTTCCGGGAAAGCGCTATCGCATCCAACTCGACGGCGAAAACGAGCCGTTCGACGCCGTGGCGCAAGGGCTGGCAAGCGGCGGTGGACTCGTCGTCATCGATGACGGCGGCTCGCGCAAAACGATTTCACTCGCTGACGCCCGGGTGTTGCGCTAGGCGCGGTTACGACGAGCGCTCGTTGCGGGCGCGCCCGAGGCGCCGATCGCAAATCTCGCAAAAATGGGGCATCTTGTTGTCGGTTTCGAAGATCGAGTGCGAATAGTACATCGCGCACCGCGCGTTGTAGCAATGCTTGAGGCCGAATGCGTGGCCGAGCTCGTGAATGGACTCCTTGAGCAAACGTTGGAAGAGGAGGTTCGTATCGGCCGGCTCGCCGTAAAACTCCGAGCGCAGCCGGTGAATCGACGTCGCGGCGACGCCCTGCGACTCATCGGCATCGCCGAAGACGAATCGGTGCGACGTCTTGTAGAGGTCGAAGTCGGTAATCGCGAGCAAGATGGCGCCGGCGTCGGGATGCGCCCGCTGAACCTTGGCGGTGAGCGTCGCGACGAATAGTTGGCCCCGCGTCGAGTTGAGCGAACTGCGCGGCACCACGAGCGAGCGTTCGACACGGGCGGTCGCGAGGAACCGCTCCTCGAGGCACGGACCGAGACGGTCGAGGAACGCGGCATCGATGGTGTTGATCGGTACGATGCGTATCTGCGACTCCATCTCGTAGAGTATCGTTCGCCGTGCGACGCCGCAACACTTGCCGAGCCGGCGGCTTAATATCGTTAAGATGACAAGCTTGGCATGCGTCGAAGTCGTCGCGGTGATCGTAGGAGTCGGCATCGACGTCGCGGAGGTTGCGCGCTATCGCTTCGACGAGCGCAAGCTGGCGTGGTTCGCGCGGAAGATCTACACCGAGCGTGAGATCGAGTATGCAATGCGCAAGCGCAACTGGGCGGAGCGGCTGGCCGGATTCTTCGCGGCGAAGGAAGCCACGCGCAAGGCTTTCGGGCACGCCATACCGTGGCGCTGGGTCGGCGTCGCGCACGAACGCAGCGGGAAGCCGACGATCGAGCTCCGCGGGCGAGCCGAGGGGCTGATGAGCCGCCGCGGCATCCGAACGATTCACCTGACGATCACCCATACGGCGTCGACCGCCGCCGCGGTCGTCATCCTCGAGTCGTGATCTACGTTCTCACGCCCGACGCGATGCGCGCCGCCGATGCGGCCGCCGTCGCGCAGGTCGGCGAGAACGAGCTCATGCGTAACGCCGGCCGCCGGATCGCCGCGCGCCTGCGGGGGTTGACCGGCCCGGCAACGCCGATCGTCGCCTTCGCCGGGCCGGGAAATAACGGCGGCGACGCCTTTGCGGCGCTCGCCGAACTCTCGCCGGCGTACGAATGTACGGTCGCGGCCGATCCAACGGGACCCCGCTCGGCAGCGCGCGACGCCGCCGAAGCGCGTGCGGCGGCGGCCGGCGTGCGCGTGGTGCCACTGCCGCTGGGCGAACGCGAGGCGCGACGCCTGCTGGAGGGCGCGATCGGCGTCGACGGGCTCTTCGGCACCGGCGCGCGCCTCCCGGTGGCCGAGCCCTACGGGCACCTTGCGCGCGCGCTCGACGCACGCCGCGGGCCGGTGCTCGCCATCGACATTCCGAGCGGCGTTGACGCGCTCACCGGCGCGGTGGGCGACGATGCCGTGCGCGCTACGGCGACCGTCACGCTCGCGGCCGTGAAGCCGGGGCTGCTGCTCGAGCCGGCGCGCGAGCGCGTGGGCGAGCTCTGGTGCGAGCCCATCGGCATCGACGACGCGATCCTCGCCGCGCAGCCGCGCGAGTTCGCCGCACTCGACGACGAGGCGTTCTTGCGGCTGCTGCCGCGCCGCGCGCCGGACACGCAGAAGTATGCGGCGGGCGCGCCGCTGATCGTCGCGGGCTCCGCACAGTTCCCGGGGGCGGCCGTGCTCTGCGCGCGCGCCGCGGCGCGGGCCGGTGCGGGCTACGTCACCGTCGCGACGCCGAGCTCGGCGGCAGGCGCGCTTCGCGCGCATCTGGTCGAGCAGGTCGTCGTGGAGTTACCCGACGATGCGAAACCCGAGGCGATCGTCGCGGAGCTCATCGAGCTATCGAAACGCAACGGCGCGGTCGCGATCGGGCCGGGCTTGGGGCTGGACGACCGCACCGGGCAGATCTTCGGTTTGTTCTTGGAAGCGAACCAGCTGCCGATAGTCGTCGATGCAAGCGCGCTCTTTCACCTGAGCAAACGGCTCGAGCTGCTGCGCGATAAGCCCTGCATCGTGACGCCGCACGCGGGGGAGTTCGCGCGCTTGTCGGGCCGCGGGACGATCGCCTCAGGCAAGCGCGTCGAGCGCATTCGCGAATTCGTTGCCCGGACCGGGATAACGACGCTGCTCAAGGGCTCCGACACGCTCGTCTATGACGGACGGGGCCCGGTGCACATCAATCCAACCGGCACGAACGCGCTCGCGACCGCCGGAACCGGCGACGTGCTCACGGGCATCATCGCGACGCTGCTCGCCCAAGGGCTTTCGCCGGTCGACGCGGCGTGCGCCGGCGCGTACTGGCATGGCTTGGCGGCCCGACGCGCGGCAGAGAAGCGGCGCATCGGCGTCGTGGCGGGAGACGTAATTGACGAGCTCGGAGTGGCACACCCAGCGGAGCCCCAATGAGGGCGCTTCAAGCTACGCGGGTCGCCGCGATGAGCGGTGCGACGAATTCGCTCACGCGCTCCGCGGCTTTTCCGCCGCTCGCACCCGCGTAGGCGTCGATGAGCGCGCTCCCGACGACGACGCCGTCGGCGAGCGCGGCGATTTCTCGAACCTCTTTCGGGCGGCTCAACCCGAAGCCGACCGCGAGCGGTTTGTCCGTCACTTCGCGCAGCATCGTGAGCTGGGTTCGCAGCGGCGCGAAATCCGGCGCTTTGCCGGCACCGGTGACGCCGAGGCGGGAAACGACGTAGACGAAACCCGTCGCGGCCGCGGCGATGCGGGCGGCGCGCTCGCGCGGCGTCGAAGGCGCGACGAGCAGCGGCATCTCGAGGCCGTGCGCGCGGAGCGCGTCGCACAACTCGGCCGACTCCTCGAGCGCGAGATCCGGCACGATCGCGCCGGCCGCGCCGGCCGTAGCCGTCTCGCGGGCGAAGCGCTCCACACCGAATCGATCGACCGGATTGAAATACGTGAAGAGCAGCAGCGGCACCGCGTCTGCGCTGCAGCGGCGAACCAATGCGAGCACGTCGGGGAGGCGCGTCCCGCTCGCGAGCGCGCGTGCGCCGGCCGAGACAATCGTCGGGCCGTCCGCAAGCGGGTCGCTATACGGAATGCCGAGTTCGATCGCGTCGGCGCCCGCTGCGCACAGCGCCGCGACGAGGGCTTCCGTCGTGGCGAGATCGGGATCGCCGGCCATCAGGTACGGAATGAAGGCGATGCGGCGTTCGCGCTTGGCGCGTTCGAACGCGCGCTCGAGCTGACCGTTCATCGCCCGAGACCCCTCGACTCCGCTCGGGACAAGTCTTTATCGCCGCGGCCGCTCAGGTTGACCAAGATGAGATCGTCCGCCCCGCGCTCCGCAGCCAGCATGCGCGCGAACGCGATCGCGTGGGCGCTTTCGAGTGCGGGTACGATGCCCTCGCTGCGCGCGAACTCGTGAAATGCGTCTATTGCAGCCGCGTCGGTGACGTTAACGTACGTCGCGCGCTGGCTCTCCTTTAGAAACGCGTGCTCGGGACCGACGCCCGGGTAGTCGAGCCCGGCGCCGATCGAGTGCGTCGGCAATACCTGCCCCTCGTCGGTCTGCAGCAGGTACGAACGCGAGCCATGCAGCACGCCGACGCTTCCCGCCCCGAGCGAGGCGGCCGTCCTTCCGCTCGCGACGCCCTCGCCACCGGCCTCGACGCCCCAGAGCTTCACCGTCGGATCGTCGACGAAGCCCGAGAAGATGCCCATCGCGTTGCTGCCGCCGCCGACGCACGCGACGACGTCGCTTGGAAGACGCCCGAATCGCTCCAACACTTGGCGGCGAGCCTCGATGCCGATCACCTTCTGCAGCTCACGCACGAGGTACGGATAGGGATGCGCGCCGACGACGCTGCCGATCACATAGAACGTGTCGTCCACGCGCTCGGCCCACACGCGAAATGCTTCGTTGGTCGCGTCTTTGAGCGTCTGGGTTCCGCTGCTCACGGCGTGCACGGTTGCCCCGAGCAGCCGCATGACGTGGACGTTGAGCGCCTGGCGCTCGACGTCGCGTGCACCCATGTACACGTCGACCGGAAGCCCGAATTTCGCGCCGACCGTTGCCGTCGCGACGCCGTGCTGGCCGGCGCCGGTCTCTGCCAGCAGCCTGCGCTTACCCATTCGCCGCGCGAGCAGTGCCTGCCCGACGGTATTGTTGATCTTGTGCGCGCCGGTGTGATTGGTGTCTTCGCGCTTCATCAGCAGCGGCGCGGGCGAGACGTCCGCGGTGTACCGCTCGCAGCGATAGACCGGCGACGGCCGTCCCACGAAGTCGCGCAGCACCGCGTCGTACTCGTCCCAAAACGCCGGATCGGCAAAGGCCTCGGTCATGGCGTGCTCCAGCGCGTCGAGCGCTGCGATCAGCACTTCCGGCACGAAGCGTCCGCCGAAACGGCCGAAGTACCCGCGCGCGTCGGGCTTCTTCATTGCCTGCGAACGGCGCGCACGAAGGCACGCATCTTCGCCGGATCTTTTCGGCCGTCGGTCTCGATGCCGCTACGGACGTCCACGCCGAAAGGATGCAGGCGCTCCACGCACTCGCCGACGTTTTGCGGCGTCAGGCCCCCCGCGATCACGACGCGGCGTTCCTTGACAATTTCGGAGGCGCGCTCCCATGCGAACGTCTTACCGGTGCCGCCCGCCAATCCGTCGTGCCGCGAATCGAAGAGAAGCAGCGCGTAGGGAAAGAGCCCGGCGGCCTCGGCGACGCCGGTTTCGCCATCGCCGACGTGGATCGTCTTGATCGCACGTTCGCCGTAACCGGCAACGAACTCGGGCGTTTCTTGGCCGGAAAACTGTAGCCACGCATGCGGGAAGAGCGATCGCACCTTCTCGACTTCAGCGCGCGCCGGATTCACGAAGACGGCGACGGGCTCGATGGTGGACGGCATCCGCGCCGCAATGTCGTTGGCCGCCTGCCACGTAACGCGGCGTGGGGACGGCGCGAAGATCATACCGAAGGCATTCGCGCCTGCGTCGGCCGCAAGCACCACGTCGCTCGACGCGGTGCACCCGCAGAACTTGATCCAGACGTCAGCCATTCAACCCAATCTTCTTGGCGCGCTCGAAAGTCCGCCAGGCGTCGCCGCTCTGCAGCAGGTCGCGTGCCCGCTCGAAGGCGGCGGGCAGCTTGTCTTCGATGCCGATTGAGTGGAAGACGACGGCGGCATTGAGCGCGACGACGTCGGCCGCCGGCGTCCGCGCGCCGCCGAGAATCTCCGCGAATGCAGCGCGCGATTCGTCGATCGAACCGCCGACGGGCGTTCGCAAGGGCGACGCGATCCCGGCCTCGGCCGGATCGAGCCGCCGAATGCGTTCGCCGTCCTCATCGAACGAGTAGACGAGTGTTGGCGCGTCGCCAACCACCTCGTCGACGCCGCTGCACCCGTACACTACCGCTCCGCGCTTCGCTCCCAGACCGCGCAGCGCCCGGCCAACCGGCTCGACGAGCGACTCGCGGGCCACTCCGACCATCAGGTGCGTGGCGCGCGCCGGGTTCGTCAGGGGTCCCAATAAGTTGAAGATCGTGCGAACCCCGAGCTCGCGCCGAATTGCGGCCGCATTGCGCATCGCCGGATGATATCGTGGCGCGAACATGAACGTGAAATTGGATTCGCGCAACATCTCGGCCGCGCATTCGGGAGCGATCTCGATCGGAAAGCCCGCGGCCTCGAGGACGTCGGCGCTGCCGCACACGCTCGATGCGGCACGGTTGCCGTGCTTTGCAACAGGGATGCCGGCCGCAGCCACAACCAGCGCCGTCATCGTCGAGATGTTGATCGTGTTGGCGTGATCGCCGCCCGTGCCCACCACGTCGACGACCATCGGCAGGTCGTGCTCCACGTGCAGGCTGCGCTGACGCATCGCGCGTGCCGCGCCGACGATCTCGTCGACGCTCTCGCCTTTTGAAGCCAGCGCGGCGAGCAGTCCTGCCGCTTGCGCCGGCGTGTAGTTGCCGTCCATGACCTCGCCCACGAACGACGCGGCCTCCTCTTGGGAGAGGTCACCTCCGCCGAGAACGCGCCGCAACAGCGCAGAAAATTCCGTCATCCTTCGACAGGCTCAGGATGACAATTCATGGATTCAGGATAACAAACCGATAGAAAATTCTCGACGAACTGCTTGCCGTGTTCGCTCAAGACGGATTCGGGATGAAACTGCACGCCGTGGACCGGCCGCTCGCGGTGCGCGATGCCTTGGAGCACGCCGTCGTCGCTGCGGGCGTTGACGCGCAGCGAGCCGGGAATCGTGGCCGGATCCAAACACAGCGAGTGATAGCGCGTCGCGGTAACGGGCGTCGGCAATCCGGCGAAGACGCCGGTGCCGTCGTGGACGATTTGCGACGTCTTGCCGTGCATCTGGCGCGGCGCGTGCCTCACGGTCGCACCCAGCGCCTCGCCGATTGCCTGCAGGCCGAGGCAAACCCCCAAGACCGGCATCTCGCGGTCGATCGCTGCGCGCAGCACGGCCATCATCTGCGGTGAGTGTTCCGGCCTTCCCGGGCCGGGACCGACCACGAGCGCTTCGTACGCCGGCACCAGCGCGGGCTGCAGCCGCGGATCGTCGTTGAGCATCACGTCGGGCGTGGCGCCCGCGGACGCGAGCAGATGCACGACGTTATAGCTGAAGCTGTCGAAGTTATCGACGAAGAGGATCCGGCGCATCACTCGATGCCGAGGACGGCGCGCGCGATCCGCGTCTTGTGAAAGACCTCGTCGTATTCGGCGACGGCTTCGGAGTCGGCGACGATGCCGGCAGACGCCTGCCACCACGCGCGGCCGTCCTGCACGTGGACGCTGCGCAGCGTAATGCACGAGTCGAAATCGCCGCCGAACGACCAGCGGCCGATGCTGCCCGCGTAGAACCCGCGCGTGACCGGCTCGAGGCCGTCGATGAGCTGCATGGCGCGGACCTTCGGCGTTCCGGTGACGGTGCCCGCCGGAAAGCCGGCACGAAAGAGATCGAGCGCGTCCCGATCCTCGCGCAGGCGGCCAACCACGTTCGAAACGATGTGCATCACGTGGCTGTACCGCTCGATCTGCAAGAGCTCGTCGACCTCCACGCTGTCGTACTCGCACACCGAGCCGAGATCGTTGCGCCCCAGGTCGACGAGCATCACGTGCTCGGCTCGCTCCTTCTCGTTCGCGAGCAGCTCGGCGGCAATGCGCGCGTCCTCCTCGTCGTCGCGTCCGCGCCAGCGCGTGCCGGCGAGCGGACGGATGCGTGCTTTACGCCCCTCCAGTCGCACGAGAAATTCGGGGCTCGCGCCGAGCAGCTCGCCGAACGGCGTGTCGACGAAGAACATGTAAGGCGACGGATTCTCGCGCCGCAGCGCGCGGTAAAGGTCGAACGCGCTGCCGTCAAGGTCGGCGCCGAACCGAATTCCGAGCTGCAGCTGGTACACGTCGCCTTCGAAGATCCGACGCTTTACCTCCGCCACGAGCTGCAGGTAGCGCTCGCGGCCGAGCGACTCGCTCATCGTTCCGCACGCACGCAGCGGTCCGGGAAACGCGGGCCTCGCGGCGAGCAATCGTGCCACGTAGCCGTCGATGCGGCGCTCGGTCTCCGCCGCATCGCCCCCGCTGCACCAAATCGTCAAGCGATCCGAGAAGTGATCGAAGATCAACCAGGTCGCGGGAATCGCCACGTACGCCACGGGCATGAAGGGTTCCGACGACGCGCGCGCCGGCAGGCGCGCGTCGCAACGCGCCGCATCGTATGAGAAGCAGAGAAGCGCGCCGCCCATCTCGTCGCCTGCGCCCTCGTCGCGGTGCGCGGCGATAAAGGAGCGCACGCGATCGTAGAGATCGTTACTCGAAGCGAACTCTTCGGCGGCACGGTAGTCGAGGCCGATGAACGAGTAGCGCGAGATGCGGCCGCCGCTCTCGACGCTTTCCAGCAGGCATGAGGCGCGCGGCTGCGCGAGGGCGGCGTAGGCGCCGATCGGGGTGAGCACGTCGGCGGGAACGACGCGGACGGAGACGTGGGTCACGTCGCTAGGAGTTTCCGCAAACCGGCTTCGTCGAGGGTGGGGATACCGAGTTGTTCCGCTTTGGTCAGCTTGCTGCCGGGTTCGTCTCCCGCGACGACGTAATCCGTTTTCTTGCTCACCGAGCCGGTCACTTTGCCGCCGGCCGCCACGATCAACTCGGTTGCCTCGTCGCGCGACAGAGTCGGCAACGAGCCGGTCAGCACGAGCGTCTTGCCGGCGAGCTTCCCTCGCGCGGCGCGAGCTCGCTTGGGCGCGGTAACGTCCACGCCGGCACGCTTCAGCCGGGCGATCATCTCGAGATTCGCTCCCTGCTTGAAAAAGAGCGCGACGCTGCTTGCGACCTCGGGACCGATCCCTTCGCTTTGCTGCAGATCGTCGTCGCTTGCATCGGCTACGGCATCGATCGTTCCGAAGTCGCCGGCCAGTATGGCCGCCGTCTGCGTTCCGACGAAACGAATGCCGAGACCGTAGAGCAGCCGCGCCAATCCGCGCTGCTTCGATCGCTCGACGTTGTGAAGGAGGTTCTCGATGCTCTTCCGGCCGGTGCGTGGCACGCGCTCGAGTGCCGCGTCGTCGAGCTTATAAATGTCGGCGATGTCGTGCACGAGTCCCAGCTCGGTGAGCTGCTGGGCCATCACGTCGCCGAGACCTTCGATGTCCATCGCGCCGCGCGACGCGAAGTGCCGCACCCGCTCGTACACCTGTGCGGGGCAAGCCGCGTTCGTGCAGCGCGACATGGCCTCGTCTTGCGGATGGTCCACGTCGGAGCCGCAAACCGGGCAGCGGTCCGGCATGCGAAAGCGGCGCTCCTTGCCGGTGCGCTCCGCGAGTACCGGCCCGACTACGCGCGGTATCACGTCGCCGGCGCGCGTCACCAACACCGTATCGCCGATCCGAATGTCGTTGTTCTCGATATATGCGACGTTATGCAGCGTGGCGCTCTTGACGGTGACCCCGCCGATCGCCACGGGCTCGAGGACCGCATTGGGATTCAGCGTTCCCGTTCGGCCGACGCTTACCGCGATGTCGACGAGCTTCGTGCGCGCCTCGCGCGGCTTGAACTTGAAAGCGATCGCCCAGCGGGGATCGCGCGAGACGACGCCGAGGCGCTCCTGTAATGCGAGGTCGTCGACCTTTACCACGACGCCGTCGATCTCGTAATCGAGCTCGTCTCGCCGCTCCTCCCATTCCTTGCAGAACGCGAGGACGCCGTCGAACGACGGCGCGCGCGCGATGTTCGGATTAACCGGCAGGCCGAGCGCCTCGAGCCGCCGCAGAGCCTCCCACTGCGAGCCCAGACGCTCCTCGGCGACGAGTTGATAAGCGAAAAATGAGAGCCGCCGCTGCGCCGTGAGCGCGGGATCCAGCTGGCGCACACCGCCCGACGCGGCGTTGCGCGGATTGGCGAAGACGGGCAGCCCGTCGCGCTCGCGCGCGGCGTTGAGCCGCTCGAAGTCGCTCTTGCGGAGATACACCTCGCCGCGTACCTCCGCGAAATTCGGCGTGTTCCCAGAAACCGTTGAAGGGCGCAAACGCAACGGAATCGTCTTGATCGTACGCAGATTGGCCGTGACGTCCTCGCCGACGCGCCCATCGCCCCGCGTCCCGCCGCGTATCAGCGAGCCGTCACGATAGTCGAGGGCGATCGCTAGTCCGTCGATCTTGAGCTCGCAGACGTACTCCACGCTTCCGCCCGCGGCCTTGCGCGCGCGCTCGTCGAAGGCGCGGAGCTCGTCTGCCGAAACGGCGTTGGCAAGGCTGAGCATCGGTCGCGCGTGCTCGAAGGGGGCGAAGCGCTCGGATGGCGCCGCGCCGACGCGTTGCGTCGGCGAATCCGGCGTTCGCAGCTCGGGATGGGCATTCTCCAGGTCGACGAGCTCGCGAAGCAGCGCGTCGAACTCCGCGTCGGTGATCTGCGGATCGTCGAGCACGTAGTAGCGATAGTTCGCCTCTTCGATCTCATTGCGCAGCCCGTCGACTCGCCTCGCTCGCTGCGGACTGGCTCCGCGCTTCATCTTTTACGAAGCGTACCGACTTGCACGGGATAGCCGTCGGGGTCGCCGACGATCGCGATCCGCCCGAACGGTTCGTCGTACGGATCTTGAAAGATGGGAACGCCACGGGCGATGCAATCGGCCACGAATCGGTCGACGTTTTCCACGGTGAAGCCCAGTTGGAGCGAGCCCGGACGCACCGCGAGCACGTCGCTCTTGCGGTGCAGGCTCAGAATCGCGCCCCCGCTCAAGGCGAACCGCACCGGGCGCTTCGGCAGATCCTGAAGGACCGGCAAGCCGAGCACTTCGCGATAGAAGTCGCGCGATCGCGTGAGATCGGAACAGACCAGCATGACGATCGAAAACTTCGCCATTTACGCTTCGACGGGTACACCTTCGGGCCGCACGCGAGTCGAAGGCTCGCCAAGATCGTGCAGGGCGAACAGGTTCTCGCTTTCCAGCCGCTCGAGCTCTGCGTCGTCGGGGAGGTGGTGCCCGACGGCCCGCTGGTCGCGCAACACGGGAACGAGGTAAGCGCCGGTGTAGGAGCGCTCGTTGCGCGCGACTTCTTCCGGCGTCCCGGTCGCGATTACCGTGCCGCCGCGGTCGCCGCCCTCGGGTCCGAGATCGATCAGGTAATCGGCGGTCTTGATCACGTCGAGGTTGTGCTCGATCACGAGCACGGTGTTCCCAAGCTGCACCAACCGCTGCAATACCTCGAGCAGCTTGTGGATATCGGCGAAGTGCAGGCCGGTCGTTGGCTCGTCGAGCACGTAGAACGTGCGCCCGGTCGAGCGCCGCGACAACTCGGTGGCGAGTTTCACGCGTTGCGCTTCACCGCCGGAGAGCGTCGTTGCGGGCTGGCCCATCTTGATGTAGCCGAGGCCGACGTCACAGATCGTGCTCAGCTTCCCACGCACGCGCGGAATTGCGGAGAAGAACTCCGCCGCCTCGTCCACGCGCATTTCGAGCACGTCGGAGATCGTTTTCCCGCGATACTTCACCTCGAGCGTCTGTGCGTTGTAGCGCTTCCCCTTGCAAACCTCGCACGGCACGTAGACGTCGGGCAAAAAGTGCATCTCGATCTTGATGATGCCGTCGCCTTGGCACGCCTCGCAGCGCCCTCCCTTGACGTTGAACGAGAAGCGCCCCGGCGTGTAGCCGCGCATCCGCGCCTCGGGAACGAGCGAAAAGAGCTCGCGGATGTGATCGAAAGTGCCGGTGTAGGTGGCAGGATTGCTGCGCGGCGTGCGGCCGATCGGCGACTGGTCGATCACGACGAGTTTGTCGAGCTGGTTCGCCCCCTTGACGCTTCCGTACGTACCGCCGGGCGGCTGGCGGTGCAGATGCTGATTGAGCGCGCGCACCAATATCTCGTTGACCAGCGTCGACTTGCCGCTGCCGCTGACGCCGGTGACGGCGGCGAAGACGCCGACCGGGAAGCGCACGTCGATTCCTCGCAGGTTGTTGGCTCGGGCGTTGCGGACGTCCAGCCAGCCGCGCGCCTCGCGGCGGCGGCGCGGAATCGGGATGAACTTGCGGCCCGAAAGGTACGCGCCCGTCTCCGACTTCGGATTGGCGATCACGTCGGCGAGGGTTCCGGCCGTGAGGATCTCGCCGCCCTCAGCGCCGGCGCCGGGCCCGATATCGACGACGATGTCGGCGGTGCGCATCGTATCCTCGTCGTGCTCGATGACGATCAGCGTATTGCCGAGATCGCGCAGCGTACGCAGCGTCGCCAGCAGCCGATCGTTGTCGCGCTGATGCAAGCCGATGGACGGCTCGTCGAGGATGTAGAGCACGCCGACCAGCGCGCTCCCAATCTGGGTAGCGAGGCGAATGCGCTGCGACTCGCCTCCGGCGAGCGTGGTTGCCGAACGTGCGAGGGTGAGATAATTCAGGCCGACGTTGGTCAGGAACCCAAGGCGCGCGCGGATCTCCTTGACGATCTGGTGCGCGATCTGCTCCTGCCGCTGCGTCAGCGTCAGGCCTCGGAAGAACTCCTCGAGCACCTCGATGGACATGCCCGTCAGCTCGCTGATGTTTCGGCCGCCGACCGTGACCGCCAGCGCTTCGGGCTTCAGGCGCGCGCCCTTACAGGACGGACAGACCGAGGCCGACATGAACTTCTCGATCTCTTCCTTGACGTATTCACTCGACGTTTCGCCGTATCGCCGCTGCAAATTGTTGACCACACCCTCGAACGACGCGCGATACTCCCACGTCTTTCCGCCGCGCGAGGTGTAGGCGAACGTCTGCTCGCGATCGGTTCCATAGAGGATGAGGTCGACGACCTCATCGGAGAGCTGTTCGACCGGCGTGGTGGTCTTCACGCGGTAGCGTCGCAGCACGCGCTCGAGCTGCTGCATGTAGTAAGGGTTCATCGAGGGATACCGCCCGCTCCCCAGCGTGCGGCTCCACGGAACGATCGCGCCCTCCCCGATCGACTTGCTGCGATCCGGAATCACCTTCCACGGATCGATTTCGATCTTCTCGCCGAGGCCGGTACATGCCGGGCACGCGCCGTACGGTGAGTTGAACGAGAAGAGCCGCGGCGCCAGCTCTTCGAAGGAGATCCCGCAGTAGACGCACGCGAACGCCTCGCTGTAGGTTAACTCTTTCTCATCGGTCAGGACCGTCACGATGCCGGTCGAGAGCCGCAGCGTCGTCTCGACCGAATCGGCCAGCCGCTTGCGAACCTCCGGCTTCATCACGAGCCGATCGACGATGACTTCGATCGTGTGCTTGCGCTTCTTGTCGAGCGTGATCTTCTGCCGCAGCTCCTTCGTCTCGCCGTCGACCCGAACGCGCGTGAAGCCCTCCTTGGCGATCTCCTCGAAAAGCTTAGAGTACTCGCCTTTGCGGCCGCGCACGAGCGGCGCGAGCAGCACGATCCGCGTTCCCTCGGGCAGCTCCGCGATCGAATCGACGATCTGCTCGCTCGACTGCGTGCTGATCTCGCGTCCGCACTGGTAACAGTGCGGCGTTCCGACGCGCGCGTAGAGAAGGCGCAGATAATCGTAAATTTCGGTGACGGTGCCGACCGTCGAGCGCGGATTGCGCGAGGTCGACTTCTGATCGATCGAGATCGCGGGCGAGAGGCCCTCGATGTAATCGACGTCTGGCTTCTCCATCTGCCCCAGGAACTGCCGTGCGTACGACGAGAGCGACTCGACGTAGCGGCGCTGTCCTTCCGCATAGATCGTATCGAACGCGAGCGACGACTTTCCGGAGCCGGAGAGGCCGGTCACGACGATCAGCCGGTTGCGCGGCAGCACCAGGTCGAGGTTCTTGAGATTGTGCTCGCGCGCGCCCTTGATGACGATGGAGTCTAGAGACACCTCAGCTAGACACGAGCCGGCTGGAGAAGTATGCGGCCGGCTTCGACAATCGAGCTGCAGGTCGCGTCGGGAGGCGGCAAGCCGGGCGGTAGGTTCTCGTCACGGACATTGAGCCAAATCGTGTAGAGCCCCGCCTCCAAGGCGCCGCGAATGTCGCGGTCGTAGCGATCGCCGACCATGGCGCTGCGGGCCGGCGCGCCGCCCAGCGTGCGGCAGGCGTGGGCAAACAGCAACGGGTCGGGCTTGACCATGCCCACCTCGTCGGAGAGGAAAATGGCGTCGAAGTACTCGCTGATCTGGAGCAGCGCGATCTTCTCGCGGTGGGTTTCGGAGAGCCCGTTGGTGACGATGCCGAGCTTCATGCCGCGCTCGCGCAACGAGCGCAACAACTCTACCGCTCCGGGAAAAAGCGTGAAGTACTTCACGCGATATGCGTTGTAACGCTCCGCGCTGATCCGCGCGAGCTCGGGATCGGCGCCGGCGCCGACGCTCTCGAGGGCCGTCTGCCACATGCTTGCCCGGATGCTGGCGAGCTTCACCTTCAAGTCGTCGGCGGAGAGGCGGTGCCAGAAGCCCTCCGCCTCCGCGATGTACGCTGCCTTGAGCGCGAGCGCATCGATGCCGTGCTCGGCGGCCACCTCGCGCGCGACTTCTTCGGCGGCGTTGTGGTAGGCGTAAGTGTCGTCGTGCAGCGTATCGTCCAAATCGAAGAGGACGATCTCGATCCGGCGCACGCTAGTGGGGAGTGCCGAGACTCATGCCCTGTACTTTCCCCTGGCTGTCGACGGCAAAGAGAAAATTCACTTTCTGACCGTTCTTGAACGTTATCAGGTAAATTGCGGCCGAAACACCTCCCTGCGAGCTCGTCTGCTGCGCAACGAAGCTCACCGGCGGACCGAACCCGCCCACCATTTTCTGTGCGTTCGCGATCGCCGCGTCGGTCATGTTTCCGTTCGGGCCGCTCGTGGCCAGCTCGGAACGATCGAGCTTCCCGGTCTGAAGCTGCGTGAACACGCTCTCGGCCTTTCGGAGGAGCGCCGGGTCGGGCGACGCGGCCGGCGTCGCGGCCGCCCCCTGCCCGTACGCCGGGTACGTCTGCGCGCGAGCGGTTGCGCCTGCGCTTGCGAAAAGCGCGGCGACGAGGAGGACCCTTGCTAGGCGGATCATGCGTTCTTCCTTTCGGTCTGCGGCCTACTTGATGACCGGCAAATGCTGTGCTAAGTATCCCCAGCCCTCGGACGAAATTCGCACCGAGCCGGAGAAGGGCGTCGAAAATTCTAGGATGACGACGAAGAGTATCCCGATCAACCCCACCAAGAGAGCGGTCATCATGAGTTGGGCGAGACGGTTTTCGACGCCGAAGATGTAACAGAACGCGACCATCGCGAGCGCGCCCGCGATCAGCGCGAACCACAGCACCGAAGGAACCGCCGGCACCGATTCGATCAGGCGCGCGCGGCGCGCGTCGAACAGGCGCCCCTCGTTCGCGATGGCCGCCTGCTGCGCGGCAAACTCCTTGAAATTGGCCGGATTGAACGTGTCGACCGCGTAGGCGACGTCTTCGAGTTTCTGCGCGCCCAGTTCGGGCACGGCCTCATCTCGGTTCATCGCCGGCCACTCGACCCGAACCACGGTCTCGACGTAGGCGCGCAGGTTGGCGCGGATCCGGTCGCGCGTATCCGTGGGAAAGGCATCGACCACGTGGTAGAGGTTGCCCGTGGCGTCGACTTCGTTCTCGACGTTGGAAACGGCGTTGTCGTACTTTTGCCAAACGACCACGACCACGAAGCCGAGCACGACGGCGTAGAGCACGCCGACCGCGGAAAAGAGGAAACCGGCGACGTCGTTGTGGCGGCGCAGCACCTCGCTGCGCAGGCGGCGCTGCACCAACGCGTGCAGCACGACGAAGCAGGCCACCACGACGGCAACGATCGCCAGCTCCGCGATCAGGTCCGGAACGCTGGTCACCGTCCGCGTCAAAGCGGTAACGGGCGCAGCCCAAAGCCCCATGGAGGTTAGGATTCGACGAGTTCGGCCAGGGCCTTGTCGAAAATCTTCGGCGCCTTTCCTCCGAAGAGGAGCGACTCGTTCCCGCCGATTTGCCGGCGCAGCTCGATGAGCTCGTCGCGCAAGCCAGCCGCCTTCTCGAACTCCAGTCCCGCGGCAGCGTCGCGCATCTTGCGCTCGAGGTCGCGCGCCATCTTCGTTGCAACGTCGCGCGGCAGCCGGTCGAGCTTGAGCTTTGCCGTGTTCTCTTCGGTGGCGCCCACCATGCTGAGGATGTCGTGGATCTCCTTGCGCACCGATTTCGGCTCGATGCCGTGCTCAAGGTTGAAGGCAATCTGCCTTTCGCGCCGGCGGAGCGTCTCGCCGATCGCTCTCGCCATCGATTCCGTGACGACGTCGGCGTACATGATCACCTTGCCCTCGACGTTGCGCGAGGCGCGGCCGATCGTCTGAATCAACGACGTCCCGCTCCGGAGGTACCCTTCCTTATCGGCGTCGAGGATCCCGACGAGCGAAACCTCGGGAAGGTCGAGCCCTTCCCGCAGGAGATTGATCCCGACCAAAACGTCGAAAACGCCGGCCCGAAGGTCGCGCAGGATCGCCACTCGCTCGAGCGTGTCGATCTCGCTGTGGAGATAGCGAACGCGCAACCCGTTCTCGAGCAGATAGTCGGTGAGGTCCTCGGCCATCTTCTTGGTGAGCGTCGTGACGAGGACGCGTTCCTTGCGCGCCGCGCGCAGCGCGATCTCTTCCATCAGATCGTCGACCTGGTTGCGCGTCGGGCGCACCTCGACCTCGGGATCGACGAGGCCCGTCGGACGAATGATCATCTCGACGACCTGCGCGCTGCGCCCCGTCTCGTACGCCCCGGGCGTCGCGGAAACGTAGATCACCTGCCGGATGTGCTCGTCGAATTCTGTCGTAGGTGAGCGGGCGGTTGTCGAGCGCGCTCGGCAGGCGGAAGCCGTGCTCGACGAGCACTTCCTTGCGCGAGCGGTCGCCGGCATACATGCCGCGCACCTGCGGCAGCGTCACGTGCGATTCGTCGACGAAGAGCAGCCAGTCTTTCGGAAAGAAGTCGATCAGGCACCAGGGCGTCGAGCCGGGCTCGCGACCGGTCAGGTGACGCGAGTAATTCTCGATGCCGTTGCAGTAACCGACCTCGCGCAGCATGTCAAGGTCGTAGCGCGTGCGCATCTCGAGGCGCTGCGCTTCGAGCAGCTTGCCGTTGCGCTTGAAGTAGCCCAGGCGCTCGTCGAGCTCCGCCTCGATCGAAACGACCGCGCGCCGCAGCTTCTCCTCGGGCGTGATGAAATGCTTCGCGGGAAAGATGAGCAGTTCGTCCTTGCTCTCGATGTATTCGCCCGTCATCAGGTTCACGACGTTGATCGCTTCGATCTCGTCGCCGAAGAAGGCAATCCTGTGGACCAGCTCTTCCTCGACTCCCACGAACTCCAGGGTATCGCCGCGCACCCGGAACGTTCCGCGGACGAGGTTGAGGTCGTTGCGCCGGTATTGCATGTCGACGAGCTTACGCAGCAAGACGTCGCGATCGATCTCGTCGCCGACGCGAACGCGAGCCGACATCTCCATGTAGTCCGACGGTGAGCCTAGGCCGAAGATGCAAGAGACCGATGCGACGATCAGCGTATCGCGGCGGGTCAGGAGCGATTGCGTCGCCGAGTGGCGCAGACGCTCGATCTCGTCGTTGATCGAGCTGTCCTTCTCGATGTAGGTATCCGTCGACGGAACGTATGCCTCGGGCTGATAGTAGTCGAAGTACGAGACGAAATACTCCACGGCGTCTTCTGGGAAGAACTCACGAAACTCGGCGCAGAGCTGGGCGGCAAGCGTCTTGTTGTGGCAGAGGACCAGGGTCGGTTTTTGAACCAGCTCGATCGTGCGCGCCATGGCCATCGTCTTGCCGCTGCCGGTGACTCCGAGGAGCGTCTGCACGCGGTCGCCGCGCTCGACCCCACGGGCCAGCGCCTCCGTCGCCTTGGGCTGATCGCCCGCCAGTGCGAAGGGCGAAACGAGGGTGAACTCTTGAGCCACTGCCTCCCGTAGAACAGCCTCCGAGGGCCGAACGTTCCAGCCAGCGAAGCGAGCGGGCATGACCCAAAACCCGCTGCTCTTCTGCGGGAACTCGAATCCCCAACTGGCTGAAGAAATCGCCAAGCGCCTGCGGCTGCACGTCGGCAAGGCGCTCGTTTCCGAATTCCGAAACGAAGAGACGCGGGTCGAGATCGGTGAGAACGTGCGCGGGTCCGAGGTCTTCGTCGTCCAGTCGATCTGCAAAGCCCCCAACGGCAAAGGCGTCAACGACGCGGTGATGGAGCTGCTGCTGATGATCGACGCGCTGCGCCGGGCGTCGGCCGCCCGCATCACGGCGGTGATTCCATACTACGGCTACGCCAAGCAGGACAAGAAGACCAAAGGCCGCGAGCCGATCTCCGCAAAGGTGATCGCCAACCTGCTCAAGGTCACCGGAGCGCGGCGGATCGTTACCATGGACCTGCACGCCGCGCAGATTCAAGGCTTCTTCGACATTCCGGTCGACAACCTGATGGCGATGCCGGTGCTCTGCAACTACCTCATAAAGGAAGGCCTACGCGACGACAAGGTCGTGGTCGTCTCACCCGATGCGGGCGGCGTGCACCGCGCGGAGCTGTTCGCCAAGCGTCTCAACAGTACGCTCGCGATCGTTTTCAAGCGGCGCCCGGTGCCCGACGTCTCCGAGGTCACGGACATCGTCGGCGACGTCGCCGGAAAAGTGGCGGTGGTCGTCGACGATATGATCTCGACGGGCGGCACGCTCGCCAAAGCCGCGGAGGCCATCAAGGCCCGCGGGGCGACCCGGGTCTACACCGTCGCATCGCACGGGCTGTTCGCGGGCGAGGCCGTCGATGTGCTCGAGCAGTCCGAAATCGAGAGAGTGATCTTCACGAACACGGTTCCGTTCCTGGACGTTGCCCGCCATCCGAAGTTCGTCCAGCTCTCGATCGCCCAGATCTTCGCCGACGCGATCAGCCGAATTACGACCAACCGGTCGATCTCCGAGCTCTTCGCCGGAGACGACGTGCCCGGCGGCCTGCCGGCCCCCCCTGCCCCTGAAGCCCTTGCGGCCCTCTAGGGCAATGGTTTATAAAAGGAAGCCGTGGCTAATAAAGAGTTGAACCTCACCGCCGAGCGGCGCAGCAAGCTCGGGACGACCGGCGCTCACGCGCTGCGCGCCGCCGGGAAGATCCCGGCGGTCCTCTACGGGCACGGCGTCGTGGCCGAGCACCTCGCGCTCGACGCTCACGCGTTCGACGAGCTGCTCCACCGTGCCGGGCGTAACGCGATCGTCACCCTCAGCGAAGGTGGACGCAAGCACCAGACGGCGCTCGTCCGCGAGATTCAGCGTCATCCGGTTTCGCGGCGCGTGCTCCATGCCGACCTCCAGCGCGTATCGGCCGACGAGATGATCGAGGCACGCCTCGCGGTCGTGACGGTCGGCGTTGCCGAAGGCGTGCGAAACTCCGGGGCGGTCATGGACGTGATCACGCACGAGCTCGAGGTTGCGGGCGCCGCGGACAAAATTCCCGAGCATCTGGAGGTCGACGTAACCGCCCTCGGCATTCACGAACACATCACCGCGGGCGAGATTCCACTTCCCGAAGGCTTCACGCTCGTCACGCCGCCCGAAACGGTCGTCGTTGCGATCGAGGCATCGCGTACCGCACGCGAGCTCGAGGACGCCGCCTCTCCGGCGGAGGAAGCCGCCGAACCGGTAGTGATCGGTGCCGCCGAAACGCCCTCTCCCGAGGCCAAATAACTAAGCTCGTCGTCGGTCTCGGCAACCCCGGCGCAGAGTACGCCGCAACGCGCCACAACGTCGGGTTCATGGTGATCGACGAAGTGGCGCAGCGTCACGGCGTGACGCGGTGGAAGAAAAAAGACGGAGCCCAACAAGCCAACGACGCGGCGCGCAGCGTCGTGCTGATCAAGCCCGTCACGTTCATGAACCTCTCGGGCACGCCGGCGCGACTGATCTCATCGTGGTACCGCACGCCGCCGA
Organism: Vulcanimicrobiota bacterium; assembly: GCA_963745145.1. Lineage (GTDB taxonomy): Bacteria > Vulcanimicrobiota > Vulcanimicrobiia > Vulcanimicrobiales > Vulcanimicrobiaceae > Cybelea. The sequence continues at coordinate 360,185 of CAVUWE010000002.1, forward strand.
GCGGCGTCCTCGTCGTCAGCGACGACATGGACCTGCCGTTCGGCAAGCTGCGCATGCGGCCGAGCGGCGGACACGGCGGCCACAACGGGCTGCGTTCGATCATCGCAACGATCGGGGAGGACTTCCCGCGCATCCGCGTCGGCCTCGGACGTCCCGAATACGACGGCGTCGATCACGTCCTGGGGCCGTTCCGCGGCGACGAGCGCGGCGCGCTGCCGAACATCGTGGTCGCCGCCGCCGACGGCGTCGAACGCTGGATCGACGAGGGGCTAGAAGCAGCGATGCGCTTCGTGAATGCGTGGTCCCTTACGGACACGCGTTCGGAACGCGATTGATCGCCGCGACCCGCGCGCCGATGCCCGGAGCCGTATAGAGGAACAGCGTCGCGGTCCACTCCGGACAGACCTCTTCCATGTGCTGATCGCCCTCGCGCACGAGGGTGCGCACGGCCGAAGCGGGATCGCCGGTCAGCGCCACCGCATAGCGGTCTGCGCCGAAATCGTAGGACCGCAGCGCCGCGTTCCGCACGGGTACCGCAGCGATGTAGACGAGCGCCAGCAGCGCGCCGACGATGGCTAGTCGCGAGAGCGGGTCGTCGTCACGCCGAAAGCGGATGCGGTCCGCAAGTACAACCGCGATCGCCGAAAAGACGATGATCACTCCGCCCTCAATCAGTGCGACCGAAAGCCGGTCGCCGTTCACGACGTGTCCCAGCTCGTAGGCGGCGACGTACGCGATCTCGGGCGGCGTGCTGCCCGCGACGCTACGATCGGGCACGCGGACCATGACGCCATTGCGCGCGCGGACGAAGTGCGACGCGGACGACGTGACGTACTGGGCGAGGTACGACCATGCCACGCTGGCGGCCAAGATCCCGACGATCGCGTAGACGTACCACTGATGGGTGCGCGAGGCGAGCCAGAGAACGACCGCCGCGATCAGCCCGGCGATCACCATCGCTAGGACGGTGTGGAACACCCAGAAGAGCGCCCACCAACGCGTCAACTCGAACGTGAGCTCCAGGGTGCGGTCGACGCGATACAGATAAAATGAGGGGACGAAGGCGGCGAGCCGCGCCACGAGCGCGAGCGACGCGCCGAAGAGAAAGCGCACGCCCCACTCGGGCGCGATGCGCCGGCGCAGCCAGTCGCGCAGACCAGCGGCAACGCCCGAGCTCCAGAGATAGAAGAGCGCCAAGGCTTCGAAGAGCGCGGTCAGCAGCCACCCCATGACGGTCCAATGTGCCCTCCGGAGCGCCGCCGCTTGGCGCGCCGGGTCGACGAGCGCGGTGGCCGGCTCCGTCAGCAGCGTGGCCCGCGGGATCGAGTCGACTCGGAGATCGAGCGAGTTGGGGCGCTGGCTCGCGGCCGCGGCGATGCCGCCGAACAGCAGCATCAGCACCGCCATGAGTATCGTGCCGCTTACGCCGAGGCGCCATCCGATGGTCACAAAACGCTACTTCTGCGGCAACGGGCGCGCGGGGTTGCCGGCGACGCGCGCGCCGTCCGGGACGTCCTTGGTAACGACCGAGCCCGCTCCCGTGAGCGCACCGTCACCGACGGTTACCGGAGCGACGAGCGAGGTGTTCGAGCCGATCAAAACGTCGCGGCCGACGACGGTCGCATTCTTCTGGGTTCCGTCGTAGTTGCACGTTATCGTACCGGCGCCAACGTTCGTCCCCTCGCCGATCGTCGCGTCGCCGAGATACGAAAGATGGCTCACCTTGACGCGGCGGCCGAGCTCCGATTTCTTGATCTCCACGAAGTTGCCGACGTGCGCGTGGTCGGCCACCTTCGTGTCGCCGCGAAGGTGCGCAAACGGCCCAACGGAGACGTCGCTGCCAATCGTCGTGTCGATAACGACGCTCTCGCGGATCGTGACGCGATCCCCGGCGCTCGCGTTCGAGAGGCGGCTGTTCGGGCCGACCACGCAGCGCGTGCCCAGGCGGGAGAGCCGGGAAATCGTCGTATTCGGATAGATAACGGAGTCGCGGCCGATCTCGAGTTCAGGCTCGAGGTACGTCGTGTGCGGGTCGACGATCGTCACGCCGTCGCGCATATGCTGCGCGCAGATTCGCGCGTTCATCTCCCTGCGCGCCGCGGCTAACTCGACCCGATCGTTGATCCCCAACACCTCCAGGTGATCGGCCGCGCGGACGGGACGAACGGCCTTCCCGGCATCGACGAAGTACGCGACGGTGTCGGTGAGATAATACTCGGACTGCGCGTTGCCGGGCCTCAGCTGCGTTACCGCGTCACGTAGGGCGCTCTCGTCAAAAGCATAGAGGCCGGCGTTCATCTCGTCGATCGCCCGCTGTTCGGGAGTCGCGTCGCGCTCTTCGACGATGCGCTCGACCGTCTCCCCGCGGCGCACGATGCGGCCAAAGTTCGAGGGGAGCGGCATCTTGACGGTGACGAGCGCCATCGCAGCCGCGTCGCCATGCTGCGCGTCGAGCGTTCCGATGATCTCGCCAAAGAGGCCTTCCGTCACGAGGGGCATGTCGGCGTAGGCGACGACGACGCGGGCACCGGGGCGAGGCTCGAGCCCCTCGAGCGCGACGCGCACCGCGTGGCCGGTTCCGAGTTGCTCGGCCTGCACGACGCTCGCCACGCCGAAGCGGTCGATCCGCTCCTGCAGCTCCGGATTGACCACCACCAAGATCTCGTCGATCCCTGCGCCCCGGAGCGCTCGCAGCACGTACCACAACATCGGGCGCCCGCAGATCTCGTGCAGCACCTTCGACCGCGCGCTCTTCATGCGCGTTCCCTTGCCCGCAGCAAGAACGATCGCTCGGATCACACCGCCGCCTTTTGGCGTGCCAAGAGGTCGAGCGCATTGCGCAAGCGTTCGCGCACGATGTCCCGGCCTAGCAGCTCCATCGAGTCGTACAGCGGAATCGAGGTCGCGCTTCCGGTGATGGCGACGTAGAATGGGCGAGCGACGTCGCGCACCTTCTTATCGAGCTTCTCCGCGATGCCCTTGAGCACGGTTTCGACCCCCGAGGCGTTCCACGCGGGCAGCGCGTCGAATTCGGTCAGCGCAAGCGTAAAGGCTTCGCGGATCTCGGCTTCGTCGAGCTTTGCGCTCGTGAAATCCTGCGCACGCAGCGCGAGCCGTCCCGAAAAGAGAAACGCTAAGAGCGGCCCCAGGTCGCTGAGGCGCTCGATGCGCGGCGCCGCGAGATGCGCCAGGCGAGTGAGGCGTTCGGGCGAGACGGCCCAATCTCCGACGCGTTTCACGAACGCCGGCGCGTCGAGACGCTCGCGGATGTACCGCGCGTTGAGCCAGTCCAGCTTAGCCACGTCGAAGACCGGGCCACCGGTCGGAACGTGCTCGACTTGGAAGCGCCCCACGATCGCAGGGAGGTCCATCAGCTCGTCCTCGCCTTCGCGCATCGCGTTCGCCAGCAGCGCCAAGAAATTGATCAGCGCCTCCGGCAGATATCCCATAGCGCGGTAGAAGAGGATGCCGGTCGGATTTTTGCGTTTGCTCAGCTTGCTCTTGTCGGGGTTACGCAACAGCGGCAGGTGCATCAGCTTGGGCGGCTCCCAGCCGAAGTACGAGTACAACAGGAGATGTTTGGGTGCGCTCGAGACCCATTCTTCGCCGCGAAAGACGTGCGTGATCTCCATGAGGTGGTCGTCGACGACGTTGGCGAGATGGTAGGTCGGCAGGCCGTCCGACTTCACGAGCACCTGCATGTCGACGCACTTATAATCGAACTCGATCGGGCCGCGACGCAGATCCTCTACGACGCAGACGCCGTCATCGGGAACGACCAGCCGCACGACGTGCGGCTCTCCGGCCGCCTCGCGCCGTGCGACCTCGGCGGGTGAATAGCTGCGGCAAAGGCCGTCGTAGCGCGACGGCTGACCGGCCGCGCGCTGCGCGACGCGCATCTCCTCCAGCCGCTGCGGCGTACAGAAGCATTTGAACGCGTGGCCGGAGGCGAGCAGCTTGCCGGCATACTCTCGATAAATCGCCGAACGTTCGCTTTGGCGGTAGGGTCCGTGCGGGCCGCCGACGTCGGGGCCCTCGTCCCAGTCGAGCCCGCACCAGCGCAGCGTCTGTAAGATCGCGCGCTCGCTCTCAGCGGTGCTGCGCGCCCGATCCGTATCCTCGATGCGCAACACGAACTCGCCGCCGTGTTGGCGCGCGAAGCAGTAGTTTACCAGCGCGACGTACGCCGTCCCCACGTGCGGATCGCCGGTGGGCGATGGCGCAACGCGCGTTCGAACGTTCAAGCCAGTGCTCGCCGCTTACCGCACTCGCGCTCGACGAAGTCGATGATATCCTGTAGCGTCGCGCCCGGCGTAAACACCTCGCGAACGCCGAGCTCTTTGAGCCGTCTGGCATCTTCCGCGGGAATCGTTCCGCCGCCGAAAAAGACGATGTCGCCCGCGTCGCTGCTCTTCAGCTGTTCGACGACGAGCGGAAAGAGCGTCATGTGCGCGCCCGACAGGATCGAAAGCCCGATGCCGTCGGCGTCCTCTTGAATCGCGGTCTGCACGATCTGCTCGGGGGTTTGGAAGAGCCCGGTGTAGATGACTTCCATTCCGGCGTCGCGCAACGCCCGCGCGATAACCTTTGCCCCGCGGTCGTGGCCGTCGAGGCCGGCCTTAGCGATGACGATGCGCAGCGGTCGGTCGGTCATGTTCCATTCCATCGCGGAGCCGGCTCAAGCTAAGCGCCTCCTCGAGCTTGTGCACGACCTGCGAGAGCGTGCGGCGCATCCGGTACAATTCGATGTCGGTTCGGCAGCGGATGCCGTGTCTATGGCGCATTCTAGAGGACCGCGCGCTCCGTGTACCGGCCGTAGACGGCGGCCATCGCCTCCACGATCTCGCCTTCGGTGCAATACGCGTTCGCGCAATCGATCAGGTGCGGCATGAGGTTGTCCTTGGGATCGCGGCACGCGACCTGCAGGCGCTCGAGGCTTTGCAGGACGGTATCCCCGTCGCGCTTGCCGCGCAGATCGCGCACCCCATCGGCCTGTTCGCGCTCCATTTCCTCGGTGATCTTGAGCAGGTCCATGTCTTCGCGTTCGTCGTCGTGCGCGAATGCGTTGACGCCGACGATGACGCGATCTCTGGTCTCGATCGAGCGCTGATAGCGGTAGCTGGCATCGGCGATCTCTCGCTGGAAGAACCCGGCCTCGATCGCTTCGATCACCCCGCCGTATTCGGCGATCTGCGCAAAGTAGGATTCCGCCTGCCGCTCCATCTCGTCCGTGAGCGCCTCGACGAAGTACGAGCCGCCCAAGGGATCGACCACGTTGGTCACGTTGGTCTCGTACGCCAGAACCTGCTGCGTGCGCAGCGCTATCTCGACCGATTTTTCGGTCGGCAGCGCGAGGACTTCGTCCATCGAGTTAGTGTGAAGCGACTGGGTGCCCCCCAAAACCGCGGCCATCGCTTCGAAGGCGACGCGCACGATGTTGTTCTCGGGCTGCTGTGCCGTCGCGCTGCAGCCGGCGGTCTGTGTGTGGAAGCGAAGCTGCCACGAGCGCGGATTCTTTGCACCGTACTTCTCCCGCATGCGGCGCGAATAGATCCGGCGCGCCGCCCGAAACTTCGCGATCTCCTCGAAGAAGTCGATGTGCGAATTGAAGAAAAAGGAGAGACGCGGTGCGAAGTCGTCAACGTCCATGCCTGCGGCCATACACGCTTCGACGTACGCAAAGCCGTCGGCCAGCGTGAACGCCAACTCTTGCGCCGCCGTTGAGCCCGCCTCGCGAATGTGATAGCCGGAGATGGAGATCGTATTCCACTTCGGCATCTCGCGCGTGCAGAACTCGATCATGTCGACGATGATGCGCATGTGGGGACGCGGCGGAAAGATCCATTCTTTTTGCGCGATATACTCTTTGAGGATATCGGCTTGAATCGTGCCGCCCAAGCGGGCTCGAGGGATGCCCTTCTTCTCGGCGGCCGCGATGTACTGAGCGAGCGCGATGCACGCCGGCCCGTTGATCGTCATCGACGTGGTGATCTCGCCCATGTCGATGCCGTCGAAGAGGAGCTCCATATCGGCCAGCGAGTCGATCGCGACGCCGCATTTCCCCACCTCGCCGCGCGCCTGCGGCGCGTCGGAGTCGTACCCCATCAGCGTTGGCATATCGAACGCCACCGAGAGACCGTGCTGCCCGTGCTCGAGCAGGAAATGGTAACGTTCGTTCGTCTGGGCCGCGTTTCCGAAGCCCGCGAACTGACGCATCGTCCACAGGCGATCGCGATAGCCGTTAGCGTGGATGCCCCGGGTGTAGGGATATTCGCCCGGCGGCGGCAGGGCCAAACCAGCCGTGTTTTCCGGTCCGTAGACCGTCTTCAGCGGAACGTCGGAGATGGTCCGGTCGACCGCGCCCGAACCGGGACCCTTTCGAGCCCAGGCCCTGACGGGCCGCTCGATCATCTTGGGCTTGTCTTGAGGTTCTCGAAGGACCATAGAGGCCGAGCTTTTCGACGCACGCGCCTCATTCTCCCTAAACGCCGAGGTCCGAGAGAATCCGATCGGCCGCTTCGTACGGGTCGAGGTCGTCGTGTCGTTGCGTTTTCAGCGCTCGATCGAGGCGCTGCTCCAAGCGTCCCATCGCGAGCTGCCGAACTTGGTGAGTAAAGGCGTCGCGCCGCCGCTGCTGGATCTCGCCGGTTTCGTTGAGATACGCGGCATGGCGCTCGATCGCGTTCACGAGTTCGTCGATTCCTTTCCCGTCCAGCGCCTGCGTCGCGACGAGTTCGGGTACCCAGCCGTTCCAGACGAGCATCTCCATCGCCGAGCGGATCTCGCGGCGCAACTGATCCGCCATCGGATGGTCGGCTTTGTTGACGACAAAAACGTCGGCGATCTCCATGATGCCGGCCTTGAGCACTTGAATCGAGTCGCCGCTCCCGGGCTGAAGCGCCACGACCGTCGTTTGCGCCAGCTCGGCGATGGCCACTTCGCTCTGACCGACTCCGACCGTTTCGATGAGCACGAGGTCGAAGCCGAACGCGTCCATCAAGAGCACGGCGTCGGCGGTCGCGCCCGCAAGGCCACCCAGATGACCGCGGCTCGCCATCGAACGGATGAAGACCGCTTCGTCCGTGAAGTGCTCCGCGAGGCGGATCCGGTCCCCGAGCAGCGCGCCGTGCGAGAACGGCGAGCTGGGGTCGACCGAAACGACGCCGACCCTCTTGCCGAGCGCGCGCGCCTGGCGAACCAGGCCCGAGGCGAGGGTGGACTTGCCGACGCCGGGCGGCCCGGTGAGCCCGACCGTCATCGCGCGCCCGGTTTTCGGGTAGAGCGCGCGAACCAGTTTGCCGCCGCGGCCCGACTCTGCGTGCGAGATCGCCCGCGCCAGCGCGCGCGGGTTGCCCAGCTCGAACTCGCGCAGGAGTTCGGCGTGCGATAGATCCGTCAAAGACACTCCTCTACGTGTGCGGCAAGAGCCGAGCTTCGCTGCGTCTAAGGCAACATCCCATAGTGCAATGGTCCTTTGCGCGCGGTGCGGTGAGCCTGGCGCTCGGTGCTCTCGTCGCGCTCAACGGCGTTGCGCCCGCGGCGGCCGAGACGCTCGTCGTTCCCCTCACCGGCAAACGCGTTCGCGATATTCAAACTTCCGCGCTCTTTCACACGCTCTTTCGCGACTTCTTTTTGGAAGACGACGCGACGACGTACGTTCAGAGCGGCGACATCCCTGCGATGTGGCTACGCGATTCCTCTGCGCAGACAATTCCCTACATTCGTTACCAGAGCGCCTACCCGGTCTTGCGGGGCCGTTTCGCCGGCGTCATCGAACGCAACGCGCGCAACATCCTTACCGATCGCTACGCGAACGCGCTCCAGGACGACTATCACGTGTGGGAGCGCAAATGGGAGGTCGACTCGCTGGCGTGGCCGGTGATACTCGCGTCGGTCTATTGGCGCTCGACGCACGACCCGACGTTTTTCACCAAGGACTTGCACCGCGCGCTCACCTCGATCGTCGCCACGTACCGCTGCGAAGAGCGGCATCGAGAGTGCAGCCGTTATCGATATTCCTACCGCGTCTACACCAACGACGAATATAACGAGGAGACGGGCTTGATCTGGGGCGCCTTCCGCCCGTCGGACGACGCGCTGGAATACCGCTTCAACATTCCGCAGAACGCGATCGCCGCGGTGGCGCTGCGCGACGTCGTACAGCTCGCGCGCGACGGCTACCACGATGAGGCTCTGGCGCAGAGCGCGCAAGCGCTAGGAGAACGAGTGCAGTTGGGAATCCAGCTTTACGGACGGTTCTTCAATCCGGAGCGCAAAGCTTGGATGTATGCCTACGAGACCGACGGCTTTGGCAGATACAACGTGATGGATGACGCGAACATTCCGAATCTCACGACGCTGCCATATATCGATTGGTGCTCGGCGTACGACCCGACCTATCTCGCCACGCGAAAGTTCGCGCTTAGCATGGACGACCCGTTCTTCTTCGCCGGCCGCTACGCGCAAGGGCTCGGAAGCCCGCATACGCCGTACGGCTACGTCTGGCCGCTGGGCATCATCGGACGAGCGCTCACGGCGACGTCCAGAATCGAAGTCGCCACCGCGATCACGACGTTGGCGGAGACTGATGGCGAGAACGGCTTGATCCACGAGAGCTTCTATCCGGACGGCTATTGGCGGTATACGCGTCCCGAATTCGGATGGGCGAACGCACTCGGCGCGGAGTTGCTCTTTCGGAGCTTAGCGGGAGAACCGGCCACGCAGTTCGCTTGGAACGGACCGATATTGCCGCTCCAGGAGCGCTCGCCCACGCCGCGGCTCGTGCCGTTTTTCACACAAATCGAAAATGCCGCGGACCTGACGGTCACACTGGGACGACTTTTGCACACGACCGGCGGCGCGATGCCTCGCGAATAGGGAACGGATGCGGGGAGTCGGACGCCGGGTCGCCAAGCTCTGGGCATGGATCGGGGATATTATCGCTATCCATCGATAGCAGGCGACCGCATTCTCTACGTCTGTGAAGACGATCTCTGGAGCGCATCCGTTGCCGGCGGCGACGCCGTCCGGCTGACGGTCAGCTTCGGCACGTGCTCGTTTCCGCGTCTCTCGCCGGACGGCGCGTGGATCGCGTTCTCCTCGACCGACGAGGGGAACCCCGAGCTCTACGTGATGCCGGCCCGCGGCGGAGAGCCGCGACGGCTGACGTTTCTCGGCGCGACGCTCGCCTGGGCGACGGGCTGGAGCGAGGACGGAAGCGAGATCCACTTCGTCGCCAACTCCGCTACCTGGTACGAGGGAGAGGCGCGGCCGTTCGCCATTTCGCGCCAAGGCGGCACGCCGCGCGACCTCAACCTCGGTCACGCGCGGGCGCTGTCGCTCGGCCCGGAGGGGCGTCTGGCGATCGGCCGCAACGCCGCGGATCCCGCGCGCTGGAAGCGCTACCGGGGCGGTACGGCTGGGGAAATCTGGGTCGACGCGCAGGGAACCGGCACGTTCTCGCGGCTGCGGCTGCCCGATGGGAATCCGTGCTGGCCGATGTGGATCGGCCAGCGGATCTACTTCCTGGCCGATCACGAAGGTATCGGCAACATCTACTCGGTCGCGCTAGACGGAAGCGATATCCGCCGCCACACAAACGAGGACGAATACTACGTCCGCTTTCCTTCAACCGATGGGAAACGCATCGTCTACAGTGCCGGCGCGGAGATCGGTCTCCTCGACGTCGCGAGCGATACGGTACGCAGGCTCGAGATCGAGACGCACTCGCCGATGGCGCAGACCGCGCGCCGCTTCGAGAAGGCCTCCGAATCTTTGGAGCAGTTCGCGCCGAGCCCGGACGGGACGCAGGTCGCCATCGACGCGCGGGGACAGGAGTTCACGATGCCGCTCTTCGAGGGGGCGGCGATTCGCCATGGGACCGGCGGCCGAGCGCGAACGCGCCTTACACGCTGGCTGCACGACGGCGATCATCTCGTATCGGTAACCGACGTAAACGGTTACGAGCAGATCGCACTACGTCGGGTAGAAGCCTCGAGCGACGTCAAGCTCGTAACGCGCGGCGACATCGGGCGCGTCACCGACATGGTTACCTCGCCCACGAACAACGTGGTCGCATTTGCAAACCATCGCCACGAACTCTGCGTCGTCGATCTCGACGACGGAGCGGTTCGCGTCCTCGACACCTGCCCGACGCACCGCATCGAGGATCTGGCGTTCTCGCCCGACGGGCGGTTCGTCGCCTACGTCTGGTGGCCCGCGCAGGGAACGTCGATCGTACGCGTCGTGAAGGTGCGCTCGGGCAAAGTGCACGACATCAGCTCACCGCTGCGGACCGACCGGTCGCCCGCGTGGGATCCTGACGGAAAATACCTATACTTCATTTCCACGCGCGACTTCAATCCCGTTTACGACGCGCTCCAGTTCGACCTCAGCTTCCCGCAAGCGAGCCGCCCGTTCGTCGTCACCCTTCGCGCCGACGTGCCCTCCCCGTTCGTTCCGAAACCCAAACCGGTTCACCACGATCGCGAGCGCGAGCTCGAGCGTCTCAATAACAAACCATCCAAGGCGTTTGACGTCGACATCGACTTCGAAGGAATTACCGGTCGCGTGCTGGGCTTTCCGGTCGACGAGGGCGACTACGGCCAGATCGTGGCCGCGCGCGAGCGCGTCCTCTTCACCCGGTTCGCGGTAAAAGGCATCAAGCCGGCGCGCCGCGAGGATTTGGACGACGACGAAGAACGCGGAACGCTGTTGGCCTACGATTTCGAGCTGCAGCGCCTCGCAACGGTCGCGACGGAATGCGACGAGATCAAGCTCGGCCACGATGGACGGACGCTGATCTATCGATCGCACGACCGGCTGCGCGCGGTCGACGCGCTCATCGATCTTCCCGAAGAGGGCGACGAGCAGAAACCGCCGAGCGAACCGGGACGGCGAAGCGGCTGGATCGATCTCGACCGTGCCAGCGTCGAAATCGTTCCGCGCGACGAGTGGTCGCAGATGTACCGCGAAGCGTGGCGTTTGCAAGCCGAGCACTTCTGGGTCGAAACATGAGCGATATCGACTGGGATCGCGTCTACGACCGGTACGCGGCGCTGCTGCCGCGCGTGCGCACGCGTGGCGAGCTGTCCGACCTGATCTGGGAGATGCAGGGTGAGCTCGGCACGTCGCACGCCTACGAATCCGGCGGCGACTACCGCGAGCCCCCACAGTATCAGCGCGGCTTCCTCGGCGCCGAACTGACCTGGGACGAAGAGCGCGGCGGCTATCGCATCGAGCGCATCTTTCGGGGTGACTCGTGGAATCGCGATGGCGACTCTCCGCTCGCGGAGCCCGGGCTCGACGTGCGCGAGGGCGACTGCATCGTCGCGATCGGCGGGTCGCGTCTATCGCGCGACGTTTCGCCCGACCGATTGCTCGTTAACGCGAGCGGCCGCAACATTTCGGTTACGCTGCGAAGTAAGAAGGGCGAAGAACGGACGGTTCTCGTCAAGGCGCTCGCGAACGAGGCGGCGCTGCGTTATCGCGCGTGGGTCGAACGGAACCGGCGTATCGTCCACGAACGAACCGGCGAACGCGTCGGATACTTGCACATCCCCGACATGGGCCCGTGGGGATTCTCCGAATTCCACCGCGGCTATCTGAGCGAATTCGATCGCAAAGGATTGATCGTGGACGTGCGCTACAACCGTGGCGGCCACGTCTCGCCGCTGCTGCTCGAAAAGCTCGCTCGCAAGCGGGTCGGGTACGATACGCCGCGCTACGGAGCACCGCAGCCGTATCCGCCCGAGTCAGTGGGCGGCCCGATGGTCGCACTCACGAACCAATATGCCGGCTCCGATGGCGACATCTTCAGTCATTGCTTCAAGCTTTACAAGCTCGGCCCGCTCGTGGGCAAGCGCACGTGGGGCGGCGTGGTGGGCATCGACCCCTACCACCACCTCGTCGACGGAACGTTGACTACCCAGCCGGAATTCTCGTTCTGGTTCGTGGACGTCGGCTGGCGCGTCGAGAACTATGGCACGGATCCCGATTACGACGTCGACATCGCTCCGCACGAGTATCGCGACGGGAAAGATCCGCAGCTCGATCTTGCACTCGAGCTGATGGACAAGGCACTCGAAGGGTACGTCGAGTTACGTCCGGATCTTTCCACCCGTCCGTCGCTTCCATTGCCCACCCTCGCGTGATCTGGGCGCGCCGCCTGTCGTGGCTGGCGGCGTTCGTCGTTCCGGCGGTCGTTTACATCGCGAGCGCATCGCCCGAACCGGCGTCGTGGGATACCGCCGAGCTTCAAGGCGTGCCGTATATTCTCGGCATTTCGCACCCGACGGGCTTTCCGTTCTACGTCCTGCTCGGCTACGTTTGGTCGCACGTCGTCGTCGCCGGCTCGGTGGCGTGGAGAATGAACGCCATGAGCGGCGTCGCGATCGCGGTCGCCGCGGCGGCGGCTTACGGCGTAGCGCTCGAGTTCGGTGCGAGCGCGGCGGTCGCGCTGACGGCGACGCTCTGGTTCGCGTTCACGCAAAACGTTTGGGCGCACGCCGTCCGTGCCGAGGCTCAGGATCTCGCAGTCGCCTGCTCTGCGCTCGCGGTCTTCGCGGTCGTCCGCTGGATGCGCGGCGGCGCCGGCTATTGGTTCGCCGCCTCGTTCGCGCTGTGCAGCCTCGGCATGGCCGCGCATCCCAATGCGCTCTGGGTGCTTCCGGCGCTCCTCGTGGCCGCAGCGGCTGCGAGGCGGCGCGCCTCGTTTCGGCTCATCGCGGGATCGCTCGCGCTCGCCGTTGCGGGCCTGGCGCTCTATCTCTATCTGCCGCTGCGTTCGGCCTATGTGGTGGCGCATCGCCTCGATCCGTCGGCCGCCTTGCCGGGCGCCGGCGGCATCTTTTGGAACTATAACAACCCCGGAACGCTGCACGGGCTCGCACTCGAGTTGACGGGAAGCGAATCGCAGACGCCCGCATATTTTCTCGCGTCGTTCAACCCCGTGCACGTCGACGCCGCGATCTGGGCCTTCATCGCGGGTATCCACGCGCAGTACGGCACCTTCGCGACGCTGCTGCTGGTGGGCGGATTGATTGCGGCATGGCGGCGCGATTGGCGCGTAACGCTCGTCGTCGTCATCGCGTGCACCACGGCGCTGCTCTTCTCGGTGGTCTATCCCAACGAGAGCGACGTCGGACGATATCGGCTGCTTGCGTCCTGGCTCGCGGTTCCGCTTCTTGGGGCACTGACGCCGCGATCGAATCGGGGGTGGGGCGTCGTGCTGCACGCCGGCCTGGTGGCGTTTCTGGCTGCCGGCGCATTTACCGCGTTCGCTCCGCAGCGCGGCTTCTTTCATCACGATCCCGGCGAGGGCGGCCGCTGGGTGATCGGCGCCGTGGCCGAGCACGTGCCGCCGGCCGGCGTGGTCGTTAGCGATTGGCTCGACGCCACCTCGCTCGCGTACGGCGCCTACGTCGATGGTTCGCTTCCCGGACGCATCGTGGTCTCCGACGACAAGCTGCGCGTAGATCTCTACCGTATATGGGCGAAACGGCAACGAGTCTTCGTGCTCGTCGACCCGCACGACGTCAACGGAATTCCAGGCGGCCACGAGTTCGCCGCGCTCGATGCCTATCACGAGCTCTATGAAATTGGGCCTTGACTTTCGCTTCGCTGTTCGATATACCGGGAAGAATATTACATCGGTCCAAGCGTCCTAGCTATACCATCCAATATCCGCCAAGCAATGGTCCAGACCGATCCACTCTTTCCCAGCGAGGAGCGATTGAAGTGAGTAATAACGGGCGACCCTCCAGCCTCGGACAGCGCTGGGCGACCGAGAGCCGATGGAGCGGCATCGAGCGGCGCTACAGCGGCGACGCGGTCACGCGTTTGCAAGGAAGCGTGGTCGTCGAGCACAGTCTGGCGCGCATGGGGGCCGAGAGGCTCTGGCGCGACCTTCAGGGGGACGAGCCCGTCACCGCGCTCGGGACGCTCAGCGGCAATCAAGCGGTTCAGGCCGCGCGGGCCGGCTTGCGCGCGCTGTACTGCAGCGGATGGCAGGTCGCGGCGGATGCGAACCTCGCCGGCGAGATGTATCCCGATCAAAGCCTCTATCCGGTCAACAGCGTTCCCGCGGTCGTCGAGCGGCTGAACAACGCACTGGCGCGGCTCGACCAAATCGAATCGCTGGAAGGGCGCGGCGGAGCGCATTGGTACCTCCCGATCGTCGCGGACGCGGAAGCCGGCTTCGGTGGGGCGCTCAACGTCTTCGAGCTAATGAAGTCGTTGATTCGGGCCGGCGCGGCGGGCGTTCACTTCGAAGACCAGCTCAGCTCGGAGAAGAAGTGCGGGCACCTGGGCGGCAAGGTGCTGATCCCGACGCAGCAGGCCGTGCGCCATCTCATTGCGGCGCGATTGGCCGCCGACGTCCTCGACGTGCCGGCCGTCCTGATCGCGCGCACCGATGCGAGCGCGGCGAAGCTCGTGACGAGCGACGTGGATCCGCACGATCGGCCCTTCCTCACGGGAGAGCGCACTCCCGAAGGCTTTCACGTCACCACGCCGGGCATCGATGCATGCATCGCCCGAGGGCTCGCGTACGCGCCGTTCGCCGACCTGCTCTGGATGGAAACGTCCGAGCCGAACCTCGAGGAAGCGGCCCGGTTCGCCGGAGCGATCCACGCACGCTTTCCCGGCAAACTGCTTGCCTATAATTGCTCGCCGTCGTTCAACTGGAAGAAGAAGCTCGACGCGGACACAATCGCGTCGTTCCAACGCGAGCTCGGCACGATGGGCTACAAGTTTCAGTTCGTGACGCTGGCGGGCTTCCACTCACTCAACCACGGGTTCTTCACCCTGGCGCACGACTTCAAGGCGCGCGGGATGACCGCGTACGCCGAGTTTCAAGCGCGGGAGTTCGCGAGCGAAGCCCTCGGCTACACCGCGACGCGCCATCAGCGTGAGGTAGGCACCGGCTACTTCGACGAGGTCGCTAGCATAATCGGCGAGGGCCGCATCTCGACCACGGCGCTGCTCGGATCGACCGAGTCGGAGCAGTTCTACGAAACGAAGTCGCGAGTGCGGGCGTGAACGTCGCTCCGGCCGGATTCGCGATCGAACGCGACTTGCCGGCCGGATTCGCCAAGTTTTACCTGCCGCTCCACAAGCGGTTCGCCCCGGCCGCACAAACGCTCGTGGAAGCACGTCGCCATCGCCTGGCGCGAGCGCACGCGGGCGATCTGCCAACGTATCTCTCACCCTCGCCGGCGACCCTTACGCCGTGGCGCATCGAGCTGCCGGGCTGGTGCGCCGAGCAGCGCAATCAAATGACCGGCCCCGCCGACGATGCCGAGCTATGCGTGAAGATGCTCAACTCGGGCGCGCCGGGCGTCATGCTCGATCTCGAAGACTCGATGGCCAACACCTGGGAGCATCTGATGCTCGGCCATCGCAACATCGTCGCGGCGCTCTACGGCGAGCTGACCTACGAGGACGCGAAGCGCGGCCGGACGGTTGCCATCGAGCCGAGCGGAACCGTGCTGTGGAACCGCGTGCGCGGCCTTCATCTCGCGCAGGCCGGCGTGATCTCGCACACGCCGACGAGCGCCTCGCTCTTTGACCTCGCGCTGCTCGTCTTCCGTCTCGATTACAACCGGCTGCGCCATCCACTCGCCATCTACATTCCAAAGTCGGAGTCGGCCGACGAGGCGCTTTGGTGGAAGGACGTCTTCGACGCGCTGATCGAGGCGAAGGGCTGGGACCGCGATTCGATCAAGGCGATGGCGCTGGTCGAATCGCATCCGGTCGCCTACGAGATGGAAGAGTTCCTCTTCAACCTGCGCGACTACATTCTCGGCTTGAATCTCGGGCGTTGGGATTACATGGCGAGCCTCATCCATTACAATCTCGAGGATCCCCGGTGGCTGCTTCCCGATCGCAACACGATTCCGTTCGACGTTCCGTTCTTTCAGGGCGTACGCACGCTATTGCCGGAGATCACTCATAAACACGGCGCCCTCGCGATCGGGGGCATGACCGCCCTCTACCCCAGCCGGGAAGATCCGGAACTCAACGCGCGAGCGCTGGCGGTGCTCGAGCGCGACAAGCGCAACGAAGCGGTCTGCTTCATGGACGGCGCCTGGACGGGCCACCCCGATCAGAACGCAATCGCCGTCGCGCAGTTTCCCCGGCCCAATCAGCTCGAGAAGCGCCCGTCGCTCGCGTCGGATCATCTCGATCTGCGGCCGCCGCCCGTAGGCGTGGGCGCGACGACGATGGACGGAACTCGAGCCGCGGTTCGGACGGTGATCCGCTACCGCCAGGGCGTGCTGGAAGGGCGCGGCGCGAGCCTTCTCGACGGCTACATGGAAGATCTCGCGACCGACCGAATCTACCGGCTGATGATTGCTCAGCGCCTCCGCCATGCGGGTCCATACACGCCGCCCTCACTCGGCGCGACGTTCGATGAGGAACTCGACCGTATTCTCGCCGAGCTTCCGGCGGACGCGCCCGACGCCGTCCGTGCGCAGTACCGCCGGGCTCGCGAGATTTCAGAAGCGATGGTTTTGAGCGGCACGTTCGACCCAACGTAATGCCTGTCCGCAGCGGAGTCGAACGGCGTTCGCGCATTCCGGCGATCGCCGCGCTCGCGACCCTTGTCGCGCACCTGATCGGCAACCCGCACTACGGCTTCTTCCGCGACGAGCTCTACTTTATCATCTGCGGCTTCCATCCGGCATTTGGCTACGTGGATCAGCCGCCGGTCGTGCCGCTTTTGGCCGCCGGATCGCAGCTCTTCGGTCACTCGCTCTTCGCGCTACGCGCGATTCCGGCGATCTTTGCGGCCGCGGGAGCGTACGTCACGTGTTTGCTGGCGATCGAGATGGGCGGCGGCGCGTTCGCGCAGATCCTCGCCGCGCTGGCCTTCTTCTTCGCGGGCGTGCTGATGAGCTTCGGGACGAAGGTCGGGCCCGACGAAGTCGGCCTCTGGCTCTGGCCGCTCGCGGCGCTGTACGTGCTGCGGATCGTCAAGGGCGGCGATCCGCGCTGGTGGCTCGCCGCCGGCACGGCGATCGGGGTGAGCCTCGAGAGTAAATACAGCGTGACCTTCTTTGCCATCGCACTGATCGCGGGGCTCGCGCTTACGCCGCAGCGCCGCGCGCTCGGGTCGCGCTGGTTTTTCGCAGGTGCGGCGGTCGCGGTCGCGATCGCGCTCCCAAATTTCTTATGGCAAGCGCTGCACGGTTTTCCGATGTGGGAGCTGCTGCGTAACGGTCAAAACGGCAAGAACCTCGTCGCCGGGCCGGCGCTCTACCTTTTTCAACAGCTCCTGCTGACGAATCTCTTCCTGTCGCCGATCTGGATCGTCGGCCTGATCTGGCTGCTCTGCAATCGGACGGCGCGCTTTCTCGGATACGCGTACGTCGTGCTGACGGTCCTGATGATCGCGTTGCACGCGAAGCACTACTACGCCGGCGATGCCTATCCGATGCTGATTGCTGCCGGCGCCGTGGCCATCGAGGGCTGGACGAGGTGCTGGATTTGGCTGCAGACGGCCGTGGCCGCCGCGGCGTTCGCCGCGGGGCTCTTCTTTCTGCCGTTCACGCTGCCGGTGCTCGCCGAGCCGTCCATGGTAGCGTATGCCGCCTACGTCGGCGACGTGCTGCATCTGAACAAGCAGACGATGCAGACCGAACGCCATCGCACGTCGGTGCTTCCCGAGGACTGGGCGGACATGCACGGCTGGCCGGAACTCGTGGCAGCGGTCGCGCAGGTCTACCACGCGCTGCTGCCCGCACAGCGCGCGCAGACGGCGATCGTCGCGAGCAACTATGGCGAGGCCGCGGCAATCGACTTCTTCGGCGCGAAATACGGTCTGCCGCCTGCGCTCTCCGGACACAACAACTACTGGCTCTGGGGAACGCACGGCTACAGCGGCAACGTCGTAATCGACGTCAACGGCGACTGCGGCGCGGCCGATCATCTCTTTCGCACTAGCCGCCTGGCGACGCGCCTCAATCAGCCGTGGATGATTTCGTACGAGCAGAACGTCCCGATCAT
This sequence comes from Vulcanimicrobiota bacterium, assembly GCA_963745145.1. Classification (GTDB taxonomy): domain Bacteria; phylum Vulcanimicrobiota; class Vulcanimicrobiia; order Vulcanimicrobiales; family Vulcanimicrobiaceae; genus Cybelea. The sequence continues at coordinate 378,194 of CAVUWE010000002.1, forward strand.
GGTCTGCACCGGAATTCGAACGCCGCTTTCGACGCTCTGGCCGAAGCTACGGGAGTATATTTAAGCCCCCTCTGGTTGCCTGAATTCCGTAAAGGGCCGGGAGAGCGGAAAGCGACCAAGCGGTCTCGAAACTCTCCGAAACAATGCGCGAGGCCCTAGCGACGGGCGCCGCGCCGGCCACGCCAGGCGCGCTGTCAAATGAAGCTGCGACGTTCGTGATCCAGCTCTTCGGTCAGCCGCGGTTCACGCTCGGCGGCGAACCGCACCTGTTCACGGCGCCGCCTCGAACCTTGCCGTTGCTGGCATACCTACTGCTTCACTCCGGCGCTCACCTGACGCGCGAGAGTATCGCCTCGGCGCTATGGCCCGATGACTCGTACGAGGATGCCCGAACGAATCTCCGTCGCCACCTGCATCATCTCAAAGAGGCACTCCCGCCGAGCAACGCTTCGTGGTTCGTCGCGGAGTCAGATACCGTGCGATGGAACGGGCAAGGCAATGCCTTGGTCGATGTCGACAGGTTTAATGCGTGCATGGCTGCCGGCGATCTAGCCCAGGCGATCCATATCTATACCGGCGATCTTCTTCCCGCGATTTACGACGACTGGATCGTTGTCGAGCGCGAGCGGTTGCGATCGCATTTCGTCGGTGCGGTCGAGACGTCGCTATCTCACGCGCGCAGCCGCCGCCAGTTTACCCTCGCGGCGGAACATGCGCGAAGAATACTCCTCGACGATCCATGGCGCGAGGACACGCTGCGCCAGCTCATGTCCGTTCGCTACGAAAGCGGCGACCGTACGGGCTCGTTACACGAATTCGAAGCGTTCGCGCAACGCCTACGAAACGAAATGAACGCCGACCCGATGGCCGAGACCGTAGCGCTCCGTGATATTATTCTTCGAGGCGGAACGCTGCCGGAGCACCCGGACTTGTTTGTTGCAGCGGCCGACGGCGACGCGTACCGCACAGATCTGCTGCCCTTTGTGGGACGCGTTCGCGAACTCGAACGCTTGCAGCACGCCTGGTCACGCGCCGCCGATGGCCACGGCGGACTTTTATTGTTGAGCGGCGAGGCGGGGATCGGGAAGAGCAGATTAGCGGCCGAACTGGCACTCTTCGCCAACGCACAGGGGGGAACCGTATTGCGCGGTGAGACGCCGCCGATCGAGGACGTCCCCTATCAAGCGATTCGAGAAGTGATACGTGACGCCGCGCCGTTGTTGGCTTCGATCGACGCACCACCGATTTGGCTATCGGTCGCGAGCGTTCTCGTCCCCGAAGTTGCGTCGCGCTTTGGTGTCTCGCCACCTCCGCCGATCAACCCCGAACGCGAGCAACTACGCCTCTTCGAAGCGCTCGCTCAAATCTTTGAGGCTCTATCAAAGCAACGTCCATTACTCGTCTTGCTCGAGGACTTCCACGGGGCCCGCGGCTCGTCGCTCGGAGCCATAGAGTACCTCGCGCGGCGAGCCGCAAGTAGGCGTCTACTAATCGTCGTGACGTACCGCAGCGGCGCCCTCACCGCCCCCGATCCCATTTCAGCCATGCGGCGCCGGCTCAATGCAGAGAGCGTTATCGCACAGGTCGCGCTCGACGGGCTGTCGGCCGAGGACATCGGCGAACTCGTCGCGCTTGCCCCGGAACTCGCTCAAGAACGAAGCCGGTTGTCTCGCGACATCGCACACCGCAGCGGCGGCAATCCTCTGTACGCGAGCGAGTTGATTCGCAATCAGATAGAGGCGCCGTCGACTCCTGAGCTCCCTCGTGGCATTCAGACGACGATTGCGGCGCGCGCGGCGCGCGTCTCGGCACCCGCGAGGCTTTTGCTCGAGATTGCTAGCGTCGTCGGCACGAGTTTTGACATTGAGCACGTTCGGGCTGTTTCTGGATACGAAGAGAGCGCCGTTCTCGAGGGCCTGGCCGAACTTCAGGATCGTCGAATGGTTCGTGAGTCGGCCGTTGGTCAGTTTGAATTTGTGTTCACGCACCATCTCATTCAGCACACCATCTACGAGGGGGTCGCCGGTAAGAAGAAAGCGCGGTGGCATCGTCGTATTGCCGGCCTGCTCGAACATCTGTTGTCGCAGAATGTCGACAACGTTCTCGGTGAATTGGCACGGCATTGGGAACTCTCCGGTGACGCGAAGCGCGCCGCTGATCGCTATCTGCAGACAGCCCAGCGCGCCTTGACGGTGTACGCGCACGAAGAAGCACTGCGCGCCGCAAGCCGCGGCATCGATCTGGCACTTGAAGACGACGCACTTCGCTTCGAGTTGCTTCTCACACGGCAGGCAATCAATACATACCTAGGCGACCGGTCAGCCCAGGAGCTCGATCTCACTGAGCTTCAGCGCTCAAAGTTGTTTGCGGCAGACCTTAACGCGCAGTGCCGAGTGCTCGAACATTTGGCAAATTTTCGCAGCTCGTTCGATGATGGACGTAAAGAGGCCGAAGCGATAGGAGCGCTGGCCGAGCGAGCCGAGTCGCTCGGCGACGATCGATGGAAGGCGACCGCATTAATGCTGTCCGCGGGTTGCCATGGGAGTGCCGGGAGGGTTCAGGAAGCGCGAAGCGCTGCTTCCGCTTCAGCGGCACTTTACCAACGCTTGGGGGACTCCAGCGGCGAGATTCGGGCACTCGCCTTTGTGTGCCAGGCGGCAGCGAGACAGGGACAATACGATGACGCCGCCGTCGAATTGTCCCGTCTAGATACGGTCGCCAGAGATTCCGGCGTTTCGGACCTTGTTGCCGTTTCGAAGATGTTGCGAGCCATTATTGCAGAGGCGCGCTGCGATTACATCGCGGGCCAGAAAGCCGCGGGCGAGGCGCTCGTACTCTATCGTTCGACGGGGAACCGTTCACGCGAAGCGCTCGCTCACATCGCCCTAGGGGGATTCGCCGCTCGCGTGTGGCAGGTCGAAAATGCACGCATGCACTTCGCTTTGGCATGCGAAATCGGCGAGGCGCTGGGGTCATTGCACGATCTTGCAATGGCCTACCTGAACGCTGGGGCCTTTGCCGGCGAGCTTGGCCGCTTCGACGAAGCAATGAGCCTTAATCAGAAAGCCGTCGCGCTTGCGGAGCGTTTTGGCGCCGAGCAACTCCTCGACGTTTGCGTCGTGAACGCGGCGGCTAACGCTGCGTCACGGGGAGACCCCGCTCGCTGCCTCGAAATTTGTGAAGATGCTTCCGAGCGTCGGTTGAACGAACGCCTTTTTATGATGCGCGACGCCTTGTCGGCGCAAGCCAAACTCGACTTGGGTGACTGCGTCGGAGCAATTGGCACGCTGGAGAAGGTTCTTCCCGGGCTTCGTCGACACAAAGCGTACGCCGAGGTGTCCGACGCCCTCATGCACCTCACTCGGGCTTACCTAGCCGTCGGCAAGATCGAGGAGGCTCGGGGCTGCGTGGATGAAATTCTACCGGGGCTGTCTGATTCAACTGGCACCTATCCGAGACTGTACAGACCGCGAGCCTTATGGGCGGTCGCGCGCTTCCTGGCGGCGACCGGTGAGGCGAAGCGCTCGCGGGTGCGCGTTCGCCAGGCGCAAGCGGCTTTGGAGAAGCTACGGCTCGCGATCCCCGACGCCGAAACGCAGAACACGTTCGCCGCAATTCCGATTCACCGAGAAATCGCCGGCTACGGCTGACGCCCGTCGGCGATAAGGACTTCCATTCGACGCTGGCTGGACGCCGACGGTGTAGAGTGAGGTTATCCCACTTCCTCGGGGAGTCTCATGCCAAACAGATCCCACCCGCATGCGAGCAACTATCTCCTGAAAGCAGCGGCGCTCGCCATGTCTGGGATGATCGTCAGTTGCGGAAATTCCTCAATGCCGTCCTCGGCGTCGCTTGCATCACGTTCGCTATCTGACCGAGCGAATGGCTCGCCGCAGCACCCAACATATTCGATACTGTATGCGTTCAAGGGCAAAGGGGATGGCAACGAGCCTCACGGCGGGGTAGTTCGGGACTCGTCCGGCAACCTGTACGGCGCTACCGCGCTAGGCGGACGCTCGAACTTCGGCGTGATCTTCAAGCTCTCGCCGACCGGCAGAATGACGACATTGCACAGCTTCACGGGGGGCGCCGACGGAGCTTACCCCAGCGGCAATTTAGTGCTCGACGCACAGGCCAATCTCTACGGAACAACCAGTGAAGGCGGCAACGCCTATCCATCTCAGGGCTGCGGCGCAGTATACGAGCTTCGCAAGACCGGCAAGCTGACGGTGCTGCGCACGTTTAAGGGAGTTCCGGATGGTTGCACGCCCGAGGATGGTCTCGCGTGGGGTGATTCCGGCTATCTGTACGGCACAACCAATTCCGGCGGCATATCCGGCGGCAACTGCCAAAGCACCGGCTGCGGAGTCGTTTTTAAACTAAACGCCAAACGCCGCACGGAAACGATACTCTACCGGTTTAGCGGCGGCGCCGACGGCGGCGGCCCGGTGGCGGCAGTAGTCCGAGATTCTCTGGGTCACCTTTACGGAACGACTGTCAGCGGTGGCAGCTTCGTGGGGGGAGGCAACGGATCCGGGGTCGTCTTCGAGCTGAGCGGTACGCGTGAACGCGTTCTCCATGCCTTCACCGGCCACACTTACGGAGGTGACGGCCAGTGGCCGGCAGCACCGGTCGTTCTTACGGCCAACGGCACCCTCTTCGGTTCTACGGATTATGGCGGAGCGTCAGGCTGGGGGACGATCTTCCGCGTGAGCGCCGGCGGTGCCGAGACCGTATTGTATAGCTTTACCGGATTGATCGACGGGGCTGGTCCGATTTCGGGTCTCGTGCGCGATTCGCTTGGGAACCTCTATGGAACGGCCAATCAAGGTGGAGGCGGATGTGGCATCGGGAACTGCGGCATCGTTTTTGAGTTCGATCCAAGCGGTGCCGAAACGATTCTGCACGATTTCCGTGGCCAGGAAGGTGCGTATCCTTTTGCCGGCTTGTTCCGCGATCGCTCGGGGACGCTCTTCGGCACAACCAGCGAAGGCGGTCCTTATGGCTACGGCGTCGTGTTCGAACTCACACCCACTAATGACCCGGTCAACCATTAGTATGCGTTTCAAAAAAACCTCTACGTCAATCAGGAGATCGACCCATCATGCAAGATCGTGTACGGGGTAGCCGAATGCAGCTTTTCGTTTACTTCTGCTATCTTTCAGCGGCTTGTGCGGCCGTTACCGGATTGAGTGGCTGCGGCAACGCGATGGTCAGCCCGGCGCAGTACGTCGGCCCTGCGCCGAGCTCCGTCGCGTCCACGCGTGTCGTCGATCTCGGATTCACGGGGCCGGCCGGACAAAGCGGCAACGAAACGATGAATGCGAAATCGACCTCCGGTCATTGTGGAGAAGGCGAATTTCGAGACTACGTAGAGTTGGGCGCGAGCGGTCGCGCGACGGGCCCATATCCCGGAACGTTCAGCCTCGTGGACTTGGCTAACGTAAACAGCTGTCCTGGCAGCGGCGGGACTTATTTTACCCAGACATTTTCGATAACTTCACGAGCGGATACAGTCACCGGCACAGCCTCCGGAGTGGCATCGTATCACTGCCCCGTTCACTTCTATTGCTACTTGGATGCCGCCGTCGGTTGGAAGTATTCCGCAACGGTGACGCGCAACGGAAAGGTGCTCAAGACCTTTTCAGGGTCGGCTTCAGAAGGCGGCAAGTCGTTCGCCGAGATACTGTATGCGCTTTAACACCGCCGCGGCACTCGCGCGAGAGAACAAGTGATTATGAAGTCATTCGCCTGGCAAGCAACTGGCATTTGCGCGATAGCTGTCGTAGTCATTGGTTGCCGCGGCACCGGCTCGCAATTCTCGCCGCCCGGACCGGAGCAGCAAAGCATGCCTGGATCGAGCTCGAACGCGAAGATGTCGCATACCACATTCGCCGGCAAGAACGGCCGGATTGCCTTCGTTTACGGCCTTCCTAAGGACGGCGGCGGCGATGTCTACACGATGAACTCCGATGGGACGCACGTCCGCCGTCTTACCCGTTACGGCCCCAGCTTCAAAGTCGCCGCAGTATACGTCGGCTGGTCGCCCGACGCGCGACGGATCGTATTTTGGCGCCTCAGCACCAAGTCGGGAGTCGGACGACTCTGGATCATGGACTCGGACGGCCGGAAGAAGAAGCGCATTTTTGACGATCCCGGCTTTAGCGACATCTTTCCCAGTTTCTCACCGGACGGCAAGCAAATAGTTTTCGCGCGGCAGGAGCTGAGCGGCGACTTCGTGATCGCTATTTACCGAGTAAGCGTCGACGGCACGGGCCTCACCCCGATCACGCGCTTCAACGTCGAAAATAACGACCTCCGACCCGAATATTCGCCGGACGGCAAGCAGATCGAATTCGAAACGGGGGGCCGAGGCGGCTTCCAACGGCTCATTGCTCTTTGTAATGCCGACGGGAGCGACATCCGCTTCATCACCCCGCCTGAACGGGGTGCGTGGGCGGCCGACTGGTCGCCGGACGGCCGGCGTTTTCTCCTCGCAACGTCCTTTCACGACAGCGGTTTCGGACGAAACGAAGAGATTTGGTCTTTGAACCTCGACGATGAACGTATGGCTCGGCTCACCACAAACAACGTCGAAGGGCAGCGCAGCTACTACGCCGCGCCGCACGACGAGTATCCCGACTGGGCGCCCGACGGCACCGCATTTGTTTTTGTGCGCTGGAACGGCCGATTTACTAGTTCGGGACTCTTCATTATGACGAATCACGGCGGCAACTGGACGGCAAAACCACTTCACCCAGTTGGGCTTCCCGAGGTTTCGGACGGACTCGACACTTCTTGGGCGCCGAAACCTGGTTCGAGCGGATACGCGGCATCTCGAAGCACTCCGCGACGAATCGAAACCAATGGCGAGGTCCCCAAGTGGGGCACCGCCCCAAACCTATGACGCTCGGAACGTGAGGAAGGCCTTCATGCGCATGTCGCTCAGTCGCTCGCGGTTCGCAACGCCGGTGATCCTCGGCGCTCTGCTGCTCCTAGGCAGCGCGCCGATGCCGGCCGCGCACGCTCCCCAGAACGGCCCCATCATCGTCATCGCGGCGCCCGGCGGCAATTGGCAACTCTATCGCATCAATCCGGACGGCAGCGGGCTGAAACAGATCACGCAAATGCCATCGACGTCATTTTCCGGCTGGTCGCCACACGTCTTTGCCGACGGCGAGCGCATTGTCTTTACCTACGGCGATGGTTCGGGTTCTACCAATATCTACGTTATCAATATCGATGGAACGGGTCTCCAGCAGATAACCCACGACGGAGTGTCGAGTTCCGCCGCACCGTCACCCGACGGCTCGCATCTCGTATACGACACGTATTCGCCGAAGACGGGCCGACCGGCGTATCTCGTCACGATCGATTTGGCCGATCCAAACCACAGAACTCGGGTTACCTCCGACCTGTATGCGACGTATTTCGGCGAATACATGCCCGATGGAAACCACATCGTCTACAGCACAACAGAGGAGGGGGTAGTTGACGAAACCTGGACGATGGACGTCGACGGCTCCGAGAAGAGGCCCTTGACCGCTCCGGCTCCGGAGTTCTGCCCCGGAACGGCATCGCCCAACAGCGCGTGGCTCCTCCTCGTTAAAGACTGCCTTGGCCCGCGGCCATCGACGATCTGGGCAATGAATCTTCATGACAATAGGCTCCAACCGGTGACGCGCTCGAACGGCCTGACCTTTGACGGCGGGCCTGCCTACTCACCGGACGGCGAAAAGATCGCGTTCTTTCGCGTCAGAAGGACGTCGAAGGGCAAGTTCACGAGCATGGACCTCTATACGATGAACGCCGATGGATCGACCGTTCGTCGAGTTACGACGGGTCTTATCCTCGGCGGCGCCTACGGCTGCACCTACAACCTGGGATGTCTTTTCCCGACCTGGGCGTCGCGGCAATAGCCGGATCGAACCGCGCCCCGAAGAGGATCGACGGAGCGAACTATGGGTTGCGCCATGCGCACGAAACGAGGTGATCGTTCACCATTCCGACGGCTTGCATGAACGCATAGCAGATCGTCGGGCCAACGAAGCGGAAGCCGCGCGATTTGAGGTCGCGGCTCATGGCTTCGGATTGCTCGCTCGAGGACGGGACGTCGCCGAATTTGCGCGGGCGGTTGACGAGCGGCTTCCCGGCGACGAAAGACCAGAGGTAGGCGTCGAAGGAACCGAACTCACCCCGGACCTTGAGCGCCGCCTTGGCGTTGCCGACCACCGACTCGACTTTCGCCCGATTGCGGATGATGCCCGGATCGGCCAAGATTTTCTCGATGCGGGCGGGCGTGATGCGCGCGACGAGCGAGGGATCGAAGCCTTTGAAGAGTTCGCGGTAGCGCTCGCGCTTGCGCAGCACGGTCTCCCAGCTCAAGCCGGCCTGTGCGCCTTCGAGGGAGAGGAGCTCGAATAGCGTGCGGTCGTCGTGGACCGGCACGCCCCACTCGCGGTCGTGATAGGCGATCATAGGCTCCGCTCGCGCCCAAGGACAACGTTTTGCCGCCGGCTTTTTCATATACCCTACGTTCCTTACTTCCCTTGAGGTTGCCCCGTAGCGACATCCTCGGGCGGGATTGCAATGCGGCGTCGCGATGCCGTATGAATAACCGTATGCGCCCTGGCGCCGCCCGTTACGCACCGATCGCGGCCTCGATTGGCACGCTCGCCTTTCATTTAATCGCCAACCCGCATTACGGCTTCTTCCGCGACGAGCTCTACTTCATCATCTGCGGCTTTCGGCCGGACTGGGGGTACGTCGACCAGCCTCCGGTCGTGCCGCTCTTGGCGGCGGGATCGCAACTCTTCGGCCACTCGCTCTTTCTAATCCGCGCCATACCGGCGCTCTTTGCGGCGGCGTCGGTTTATACGACCTGCCTGCTCGTGCTCGAGCTCGGAGGAGGCACGTTCGCCGAACTTTTTGCGGCCCTGGTCACGGCCCTTACGCCCGTGCTGATGGCCTTCGGAGGAAAGGTCACGACCGACGTGGTGGGCCTGTGGCTATGGCCGCTCGCGGGGCTCTACGTTCTGCGCGTCGTCAAGCGAGGCGAACCGCGCTGCTGGCTGCCGGCGGGCGTCGTGGCCGGCGTCGCGATCGAGAGCAAGTACAGCATGATCTTCTTTGCCGTCGCGATCGTCGCCGGGCTGCTGCTGCTTCCGCAGCGGCGCGTGCTCTTCAATCGCTGGTTTGCCGGCGGCGTCTTGGTCGCCGCGGCGATCGTCGTGCCGAACTTCGTCTGGCAGGCGATGCACGGCTATCCGATGTGGACGCTGCTGCAGGATGCCCGCGAATACAAGAACGCCGAGCTCTCGCCGTTGCAGTTCGTTGCGTCTCAACTGCTTATCACGCATCCGTTGCTGGCGCCGTTCTGGGTGATCGGGCTCGTAGCGCTGCTGCGGCGCGCGGACGCTCGTCTTCTCGGAGTCGCTTATCTGGTGCTGATGGCCGAGATGATCGTCTTTCACGGCAAACACTATTACGCTGCGGACGTATATCCAATCCCGATCGCCGCCGGCGCCGTGACGGTCGAGGAATGGACGCGCCGCGCATCGTGGTGGCGGCCGGTGCTGACCGCGTACGCGTTCCTCGCAGGCATCATGCTCGTTCCCCTGCTCGTGCCGCTCTTGCCGGAATCGGCGATGTCGGCGTACGACGGGATCGCACAGCGAATGACGCCCGAGGTCCAACTCGCGCGGATGGACCATTCGGCGATCGGAAATCTGCCCCCCGACTGGGCCGACATGCACGGCTGGCCCGAACTCGCAGCGCTGGTCGCACGAGTCTACGATTCGCTGCCGCCGGCGCAACGGGCGCGCGCCGCCATCCTGGCAAGCAATTACGGCGAGGCTGCGGCTATTGATTTCTTCGGCGCGAAGTACGGGCTACCGCCGGTGATTTCGGGCCACAACCAATATTGGATGTGGGGCCCGCGCGGATACGACGGCAACGTTCTCATCGACGTTCATGGGGAATGTCCGGGCGGCCCCGCATTCTTTCGCGAGCGGCGCGTCGTCGCGCGCTTTTCCAACCCGTGGGGACGGCCGTTCGAGAACGGATTCCCAATCTCGATCTGCCGCGGGATCTCCATGCCCCTCGCCGAGTTCTGGCCGCGACTGCGAACGTATATTTAGGTCTGGGAGGGGTCGATCGCGCGGAGGAGATGCGGGTGGGCGCGGTCGGCGAGGCCCGACGGGCGCAGCGGCGAGACGATGTCGTGTGAAAGCGGCAGACCGGTGATCCTGGCCATGTCGACGGATCCGGGGCGGAGACGGCGCCAGCTCTTATACAGCTTGCGAATCGCATAGTTGTTGACGGCGACCTCGGTTGCGTTCGCGACGATGGTGACGTGTTCCGCGAGCGGGCGATTCGTTTGTGCTTCGTCCAGTAGCGTTCGGGCAATGCGGTACGCGTGCGCGATCGCGTGCGTCGTGTAGCGAGGATAACCGGTAACCGAGACCCGCCGTTCGCGCAGGATCGGATTCCACCAGTGAAAGCGATTCGGCATGCGGAGCAACTGCTCCGCGACCGTGCTCATCAACCTATTGGGGATCACGGAGATGCCGAAGAACGGCGCTATCGGCACGGCTCGCTCGATTTCGTAATACTGCGCGATCCACGCCGTCAACAGACCTCCGAGCGAAAACCCCGCAACCGTAACCCGATCGCCCAGTTCGCGCGCTATGGCCACATAGTCCGCGACGGCTTCGTAGAGATCGTCCGGGTGCAGCCGCTCGAGGGCGGTCGAGAGCGGGTCGGCATGGCCGTGCCGCGGGAGACGGGGAACGAGAACGTTGTGACCGCGCGCGAAAAGATCGCGCGCTACGCGATCGAACTGCGCGGGGCTCGCGCTCATCCCGTGGATCAGGACGAAGGCACGCTCGGGCCGAGTGGAATGGAGGTACGCAATGGTGCGCCCCATCTCGCCGACGCCGGGATGATCGCGAGCGATAAGCCGCTCGAGACGCTGAAAAGAGGTAGCCAAGAAAAAGTCCTTAAAAGGCATGGCGTGTATCTCCTCTCTGAGCGCGACCGGGAGCTCATCGCCGACGAGGAGCGCTACGGCGCGCGCAACTACGCCCCCCTCGACGTCGTCGTCGAACGCGCCTCCGGCGTTTGGCTGTGGGACGTGAACGGCAAGCGGTATCTCGACTGCGTCAGCGCGTACTCAGCTATGAACCTTGGGCATTGTCACCCGCAGGTCCACGCAGCCCTCGTCGAACAAGCGGGACGCGTCACGCTGACATCGCGCGCACTGCGCAACGATCGCATGCCGGGCTTCTTGAAGAAGCTGACCGACGTCTGCGGCTACGCGAAGGCCGTGCCGATGAACACCGGCGTCGAAGCGGTCGAGACGGCGATCAAACTCGCGCGGCGCTGGGGTTACGCGATCAAGGGAGTGCCGGAAAACAGCGCCGAGATCATCGTTTTCTCGAACAACTTTCACGGACGCACTCTCGCCGCCATCAGTGCGAGCACAACGCCGGAATATCGCGTGAATTTCGGGCCTTTCGTGCCCGGCTTCGTCGCGGTTCCGTTCGGTGACGCCGGGGCGCTGGAGCGCGCGATCACCGCAAACACGTGCGCGATCCTGATCGAGCCGATTCAAGGCGAGGGCGGCGTCAACGTTCCGCCCGACGGTTACATCAAGCGCGTCCGCGCTCTCTGCAGCGAGCGCAACGTCCTCTTCATCGCCGACGAGGTGCAGACCGGATTCGGCCGTACCGGCGACATGTTCGCCTGCGATTACGATCGCGTCAAACCGGACATCCTGGTCGTGGGCAAAGCCCTGGGAGGCGGCTACTATCCGGTCTCCGCGGCGCTGGCCGACGACGAGGTGATGCGGCTGTTCCAACCCGGTGACCACGGGAGCACGTTCGGAGGGAACCCGCTGGCGTGCGCCGTCGGGGAAGCGTCCCTCGAAGCGATCGTTTCCGAGGACCTTGCCGGGCGCGCGCGGCGCGCCGGCGCCGCGATCGTGACCGGGATCCGGGCGATCGCCTCCCCGGTTATCGAGGAGGTGCGCGGCCGCGGTCTGCTCATCGGGATCGCGCTCTCGATCCCCGCACACCGGCTCTCGGAGGCGCTGCTCGAGCGAGGGGTGGTCGCTAAGGACACGCGCCGGGACGTTTTGCGGATCGCGCCGCCCCTGATCATTGACGATGAGGCCGTCGCCTACTTGCTCGAGCGCTTCTCGGACGCGCTCGCCGCGGTCGGCTAGCGGCCCTTGACACTCCCCCAGCGGGGCGTGATATTCTTTGCGAGCCGAAGCAGCGGCTCGTTCCGCTCACCGGATGCCCGTGGGCGATCCGGTCTTCACTTTAAGGGACTCTCGGCGGGTTCCACGGTGGGGCTGCTCCGGCGGCGCTTTTTTCTTTTGGAGACGAACACATAGCAAAACTCCTCCGCATCAACGATCAGATTCGCATCCGTGCGGTCCGGGTGATCGACGAAAACGGCAATCAACTCGGGATCCTGCAAACGGAAGATGCGTTGGCGCGCTCACGAGCTGCCGGACTCGATCTGATCGAGGTTTCACCGACCGCTCAGCCGCCAGTCTGCAAAATCGCCGATTACGGGCGCTTGAAATACGAACAGTCGAAAAAAGACAAAGACGCTCGTAAGAAGCAACGGCACTTCGAGCTGAAGGAAGTGAAGCTGCGGCCAAAGATCGAGACGCACGACTACGAGACGAAGGCGCGGATGGCCGAACGGCTTCTACTCGACGGGAGCAAGATCAAGGTAACGATCATGTTCCGCGGGCGGGAGATCACGTACACGTCGTTCGGGCGCAGACTGCTCGACCGCATGGCGGAGGACATGGCGCCGCTGGCGATGGTCGAGCGCGAACCGCGGCTCGAAGGCAAAAATATGTTTATGATTTTGGCGCCGCGAGCGACGCCGACGGGCCCGCCGAAGTTTTCAGTTCAAGTGAAGGAGCGAACCAGTGCCAAAGATTCGAACCCACCGGGGAACGGCGAAACGAGTGAAAGTGACCGCGACCGGGAAAGTGCTGCACCGTCATCAGTTTAGCGGTTGCGGACACATTCTCAGCAAGAAATCGCGCAAGCGCAAGCGCAACTTCCGCAAGGATCAGCCCACGTTCAAGGGCGACCTGAAGCGGCTAGCACCGACGATTCCGTACCTGGTCTAAGGGAGCTCCGACATGGCACGCATCAAACGCGGCGTTCACGGCCTCAAGCACCGCCGCAAGGTCATGAAACTGGTCAAGGGCTTCCGGGCCGCACGCCGCCGCAACTACCGCGTCGCGAACGAAGCGCTGCTGAAATCCCTGGCGTACGCATTCCGCGATCGCCGCGTTCGCAAGCGCGATTTTCGATCGCTCTGGATCAGCCGCATCAACGCCGCGGTACGGCGGGAGGGCCTCTCCTACTCAGTTTTTATGCACGGCTTGAAGAAGTCGGGCGTGAGCCTCAATCGCAAGGCGCTCGCGGATCTGGCCATTTCCGACCAAAAAGCGTTCGGGGCGTTGCTCAACCTGGCGAGGCAGGCCGCCCAGAAATAGCTCAAATCCGGGCCCGATGCGACGGCCCGCCTAGCGGCAAGCGACCGCGAGGGTATATAATCGTCGCGTCATGAGGCGCTCGGGTGCTGTCTTTGCGACGGCTATTGTCGTGGGCGTTTTTGCTCTGGCTCCGCCCTTGAGGGCCTGGAGTCAGACCCAATCGGCCCTGCCCCCGGCGCTCGCCGCACGGGTCGACCAGCTGGCCAAAGACCAAATCCACGCCGGGCGCACCCCCGGGATCGCGATCGGCATCGTCCAAAGCGGCAAGCTGGTCTACGAGCGTGGCTTTGGATTCGCGACGCTCGAAAAGCACGTTCCGGTCACGCCCGATACCGAGTTTTACGTCGGCGGCCTAACCGAGGAATTTACGGCCGCTGCGATCCTGCTGCTCTCCCAGGACGGTAAACTCAAGCTGGACGATCCCGTTTCTAAATACGTTCCCGAGTTCAAGCTTGCCGCCAACGTCACGATCGCCCAACTGCTTACCCAGACCTCGGGACTACCGAACTACGCGGACGCTCCGGGCTTGAACGTCGACCAGACCAAGACCATCAAGCCGGCCGAGATCTTCGCTGCGGTCGACAAAATGAAACCACTAGCAGCGCCCGGGTTGGTCTATGCGACCAATCCGCTCAATTATCTGCTCGCCGGAGTGATCGTCGAACACGCGAGCGGCGTGCCGCTCTCCGATTATCTCGAGCAGCACATCTTTATACCGCTGGTAATGGACCACACGTTCCTCGCCGGCGACAACGGTATCTCGCCGTCTCGCGCCACCGGGTACACGCGATCGGGCCGGGCCTTCACTGCTGCGCAGACGTGGGACCCGGCATGGCTGGGCGGATACGCGGGTTTGGTCTCTACGATCGACGACCTCGCCAAGTGGGACGTCGAGATGCCGGTCTTGCTGCGCGTCGACGCGGTCCGAACGATCTTCACCCCGGCCGGCAGCACGGGAGCGACCCATTACGGCATGGGATGGGTCGCCGACCGGCGCGGCGGCAAGGACTTCGTCTGGTCGAACGGAGAGATCCCCGGCTACCGCGCGATGAATGCGCTCCTGCCGACCGAACACGTGGCCGTCATCGTTCTCTCCAATTCGGATTCGCTCCACGGCGTTACCACGACGCCCGAGGCCGTCGGCGCTCGCATCCTCGACATGCTCGTGCCGCCGACGACCGCGCGCCTCGACAACGCCGTCGTCACCCGAGCAAAGGAGTGGCTCGACCGCCTCGCTACCGGCAAAATCGAGCGCGGGGAACTGACGCCCGCGTTTAGCACCTACCTCACCGACGATCTCGTGGCGCGCGAAAACTTCGCGTCACTAGGACGTCTGCAGTCCATCGTGCCGCTCTCCAGCACCACCGAATCCGGCGGCGATACGCTCTATGAGTTTCTAGTCAGCTACCCGCGCGCCCAATACCACTACGAGTTCCAGGTGGCGCCGGATGGGAAAATCGACGGAATCACCCTGATGGCTTAGTCGTCTCCATCCGCGAGACGCCGGCCCGTGGCCTCGACGACCTTACCCAACATCGTTATCGCCTCGGCGCGCGTCGCATTGCTGAACATGTAGCGCAGGTGCTCGTCGGCGTCTTCGACGATCAAGACCGCGCGACGTCCCAAACGAACGGAGGCGATCAGCGAGTTCAAATAGAGCTCGTCTTCGGGTGCGAGGACCGTTTGTTCTGCGCCGTCTCGATTGCGCTCCAGCAATCGCTTTAGTACGGCGTCAATGTCGCTGGGTATTTCCACGTTGAACCTCCAAGACCGGGGTCCGCCACGTCCGGTATAGCAACGGCAACGGCGAGGGTTACCTACAGTAACTATCGACCAACGTCACTTCCAATTTCATCTTCTCCGCCCTGCAGCCAGAACAGTGCCAGCACGGTTTTTGCGTCCGCCGTACCGGCAGCTACCAGGCGCCATGCCGCCTGAAAAGTAAAGCGCCCGATTTCAATTCTCTCGTCCTCGTCGAACTCCGGCTCGCCCGCGGCGAGCGCATCCGCGTGGAAGAAATGCATCACTTCGGAACAGAAGCCCGGCGTCATCCAGAGCGAACCGACCGGCCGGATGCGGCCGGCGACGTAGCCGGTCTCCTCGCGAAGTTCGCGCCTCGCGCCGTCGATCAAGGTTTCGCCCGGCTCGGCCGTGCCTGCCGGGATCTCCCAAAGCGCGGAGCGCGCCGGATGCCGGTACTGGCGCACGAGCACCAGCTCGCCCGGCGCAGGCGTCGCGACGATCGCAAGCGAGGCCCCGTGTTCGACCACGTCGATGCGGTGCTCCGTGCCGTCGGCGTAGCGCACGTCGTCGACGCGAACGCCGAAAACGCGTCCCTCGAAGCAGCGGCGCGAGGAGAGAACCTGAAGAGGCTCGTCCATCGCAGCGGGCTTGGCGGAACGGTCGCACCACGCCTCGTACCAAGCGGGATGCGCCAACAGCCGTCCTCCGTTTACGCCGAGATCGGTTGGCTGGCGTTCTTCCTCGCCGTCTTCGCGGGCGCCGTGTACGTGCTCGTCGGCTTGCTCGTGCCGCATCACTTCAACGACAAGATTGCCGTGGCGTTGGCGGCGATCTTTGCCGGCCTGATCATGATTTCGGTCCGGGCATGGGTCACGAAGCGATGGCGTCGTCAGTAGGAAGCCGCGCCGAGCGCCTGACGCGGGTGCGCTCGCTGCGGACGGTCAAGGGCCGCCGGCGGCACCAGCGGCTCTCGTTCGAGGGCCCCACCCTCCTAGCCGAGGCCCACGCCGCGGGCTTCCCGATCGAGGAACTCTACGCGACGCAAGCCGCCTACGACGCGACCCCCCTGGCGCGCGAGCTCGACGCCACCGGCACCCCAACGTTCATCGTCGAGCCGGCGAGTGCGGCCAGCATCTCCGATCTGGAGACCCCCACCGGCCTCCTGGCGGTCGCACCGGTGCGGCTGCTCGGCGTCGATGAGCTCGTGCGCCTAGACGGGCCCGTGCTCGTGCTCGCCGACGTCAACGACCCCGCCAATGCGGGAACCGTACTGCGGTCGGCCGATGCCTTTGGCTGCGCCGGTGTGGTCTTTGGGAGCGCCGGGGTCGATCCGTTCCATCCCAAGGTGGTACGGGGTTCGATGGGCGCCGTATTCAGGCTCGCGATGGCCGTCGCCGAGCCCGCCGAGCTGGCTGCTGCGGCCGTCTCGTCGGGCCGGCGGATGCTGGGCCTATCGTCCCTTGGAACGCCGATATCGGACGAGCAGTGGAAGCCGCCGTTCGCGCTCGTAGTCGGCAACGAGCGCCACGGTTTGGGTGCGTGGGCGAACCTTTGCGAGCGGCTGCTCGCTATCCCGATGACTGGTAAAACGGAGAGCCTCAGCGCGGCCGTCTCAGGCTCGATTGCGCTGTACGAGGCGGCCCGCGGCGTGCGTGTCCAGGGACCTTGTCAAGACAGTGTACCGGGGGTAAAAAGTCAAGACTACCGGTGGTAAAAGTCGCATGGTATACTCAGCGACGCGGGCCGCCCCGGAGCCGACGGTCAGAAGGAGACTGCAACGCATGGCAACGTCCCATCTCTTCTGGAAGCTTTTCGCCCAAACGGGATCGATTGACGCATATCTCGCGTATCGGAGGCTGCACGCGGCGCCGAGTCCAAGCTGAACCTTCGAGATTCGGCCGCGCCGCGAACGTAGCGCTGGCTTTTTTGGAGGCGCCCGGTAACGTAGAACGAACCGGGCGCTTTGCTTTGGAAGGGCGATGACGGATCTGGCGGAGCAGCTTCGCGAGCTGCAGAAAAACTTCGAAACGGACGCGCAGCGCGCAACCGACGAGCAAGCCATAGAGAGCGTGCGGGTCGCGTATTTGGGCCGCCAAGGCGAAGTGACGAAGGTCCGGCGAACGATCGGCACGCTGTCTCCGCAAGAGCGGCCGAACGCCGGAAAAGCGATCAACGACGCGGTGGCGGTGATGGAAGCACGCCTCGAAGAGCTGCGAGCGCAACTCGAGTCACGCGCGTTCGAGGCGGACCTCGCCACATCGATTGACGTCACGTTCCCATCTATCGCTCCGGCGACCGGTTCGATCCATCCGGTACGGCGCGTTATCTCGGACAGCTGCGAGTATTTCAAGCGCCACGGGTTCGCGGTAGTAATCGGCCCCGAGGCGGAGCCCGACTACTATAACTTCGACGCGTTGAACATCCCGAGCGATCATCCCGCGCGCGAGGGCTTCGACTCGTTCTGGCTCACCGATTCGCTGCTGCTGCGGCCGCACACGTCGCCGATGCAGATTCGAACCATGCAGCGACACCAGCCGCCGGTCGCGGTTATCGCGCCCGGAAAGTGCTTTCGGCGCGATGCCGTCGACGCGCGTCATCTCTTTCAGTTTCATCAGATCGAGGGGCTGCTCGTTGCCGAGGGCATTCACTTCGGGCACCTAAAGGGAATGCTCACCGGCCTCTGCCGCGAGCTGTTTGGCGGCGGTCAGAAGGTGAGGTTCCGGCCGTCCTACTTCCCGTTCACGGAGCCGAGCGCCGAAGTCGACACCACCTGCCCGAAGTGCGGCGCCTCGGGGGCCGCCTGCGGCATGTGCGGCGGCTCGGGATGGATCGAGCTCGGCGGAGCGGGAATGGTCCACCCCAATGTTCTGCGTGAAGTGGGATACGATCCCGAGCGCTATTCGGGCTGGGCATTCGGCTTCGGTGCGGAGCGGCTCGGGCTCGCGCGCTACCAAGTGGACGACGTTCGCCGCTTCGTCGATAGCGATCCCGACTTTCTAGCGCAGCTGAGTTGACGTGCTCGTCCCGATAAGCTGGCTTCGTGAGTTCGTCGCGCTGCCCGACGACGCCGCCGCGATCGCGGATCGCTTGGCGATGCTCGGGTTCCCGGTCGACGGCATCCAAAAGCGCCCCGAAAATTTCGGGCGTCGTTACCGGAAAGATCGCGGCGATCGAAAAGCACCCGAACGCCGATCGGCTGCTCGTCGCGCACATCGACGTTGCGCGCGACGGCCCGCTCACCATCGCCACGGCGGCAACCAACGTCGCGGCCGGGCAAACGATCGCGGTGGCGACGATCGGCGCTCGCCTTCCGGAGTTGACGATCGAGGCGCGCACGATGCGCGGCGTCGCGTCACAAGGCATGATGATCTCGGCGGAGGAGCTGGCGCTGCCGGGCGAGTGGTTCGAAACGGCATCATGCAGCTCGAAGCGGAGACCGCGCTCGGCGCGGACGTTGTCGAGCTCTTCGGCCTCGACACCGAGGTGCTCGACGTGGAGATCACGGCGAACCGTCCCGATTCGATGTCGATCGTGGGCCTGGCGCGCGAGCTCGCCGCATCCTACGGCCTCCCCTTACGATTGCCGCCGGCTACCAATCCGGGCGACGGCCGCGAACGCACGAATGCCGACCCGGACGTTACGATCGAATCGCGGGATTGCCGCCGTTTCGTCGCGCAGCGCTTCGACGGTTTGCGCGTCGCGACGGCTCCGGCATGGATGCGTGTCCGGCTGGCACTCGCCGGCCAGCGGCCGATCAACAACGTCGTCGACGTCTCTAACTACGTGATGCTGGAGACCGGTCAGCCGCTGCACTTCTACGACGCGGCGGCCGTGGCGGGAATGAAGCTGATCGTGCGCGACGCGCGAGCGGGCGAACGCATCGTTACGCTCGACGGCGTCGAGCGAGCCCTCTCGCCGCAATCGCTGGTGATCGCGGACGGAGGGCAGGCGCTCGGCCTCGCCGGCCTGATGGGCGGTTCGACGAGCGAAGTAACGCCCGTGACTACGTCGATCGTTCTCGAGTCGGCCAACTTCAACGGCGCCCGGATCCGGCGCATGAGCAGCGCGCTCGGCTTGCGCAGCGAGGCATCATCGCGGCACGAGAAATCACTCGCGCCGGCGTTGACCGACGTCGGAGCGGCCCGCGCGGCGCAGCTTCTCTGCGCCCTCGGTGCGACGGCATCCTCGCCGCGCGCGTTCGGAGCGGAGCTCGTACCCGCACCATCGATACTGCTGGGCGCGAACGACGTCGAGCGCCTACTGGGATTGTCGATCGCGCCCGAGCGAATCGCCGCGCATCTCGCGGCGCTCGGCTGCGACGTTGCGCCGGCCAGGCGCGGGGTGTTCTCCGTCACGCCGCCCGACTGGCGGCGCGACCTCACGATCGCCGCGGACCTCGTCGAGGAGGTCGCCCGAATCGAAGGGTACGACCGCATCGCCGCCGTCGTACCCGCGGTGCCGGCGCACGAGATCTCGAGCGCCCCATTCGACAAGGAAAATCTAATCGCGCAAGTGCTTGCGGACCTCGGCTACCGAGAGGTGATCACGCACTCGTTGCGAGGCACGAAGGACGCCGCGTCGGTCGAGGTCCGCAATCCGCTCTCCGAAGAGCAGCGCTTTCTTCGCGCATCGCTCGCTCCGGGATTAATCGAGTATTTCGCGAGAACGGACGAGCCTTCGCGCGCCTTCGAGATCGGCGACGTGTTCGAATCCGATCAGGACGGCGTCGCCGAGCGAACGATGGCGGGGTTCGCCTTCTCCGCCGATCCCGCCGGGGAGCCGCCCTGGCGCGATTCGGACTTTCTGCGCATCAAAGGCGATTGCGAAGCGTTGCTGTCCAAAGTGTGCGGCCTTAGCGCGGAAATCGCGCGAGGTTCGCACGCCGGCTTTCATCCGGGCAAGACGGCGTCGATCGTGCTCGGCGGGCACGCGGTCGGCACGCTCGGCTGCGTGGATCCGCGCGTCGCGAAGGCGGCCGGCCTGAAACGGAACGCGTATCTCTGCCTCCTGGACGTGGACGCGTTGCCCCCGTACCAAACGCCGCACTACCGTCCCCCCTCGAGGTTTCCGTCGACGTATCGCGATCTGGCGCTCGTTGTCGACGCGCAGGTCAGCGCCCGCGAACTCGAAGACGCTGTCGTCGCAACCCTCGGGCCCGTCTGCACGGGCGTCCGGGTCTTCGACGAGTACCATGGGCCGCAGGTGGGCGACGGCAGCAAGAGCTTAGCGGTACGCGTGACCATCCGGCGCTTCGATGCGACGATCACCGACGAGGAGGCCGACGTCGCCATTGCGCGCGTGCTCGACACGGTACGCGAAAAATTCGGAGCGGCGATCAGAACGTGATCGCCGGCGTCGCGTGGCCGGACATCGTAATCGTCATCGTCCTCGGCATCGCAATCCTCAAAGGCTACTCGCGCGGCTTCGTTTCCGAGCTCGGCGGGGCCGTCGCCGTCACAGCCGCTCTAGTAACGCCGTGGTTTTACAACGGCAGCCTCGATCCGCAGATCCAGCGGCTCACGAATCTAGGGCCTGGGTCCGCGCACGTCGTTGGAATGTTCGGAACCGGGCTCTTGACCTACGTCGTTCTCTTGTTCGTCGCGCGCCTGCTCGGCAAAATCGCGCGGCTTCCGCTGCTCGGGATCGGCAACGCGCTCGGCGGCGCCTTCATCGGCTTCGCAAAAGGCGCGATCCTCTTGTGGCTCGTGCTCTTCATCGCGCTGTACTTTCCGCTCTCGCCGGACATTCGGGACGGGCTACACCAGTCTCGTCTCGCGCCCGACCTCGTGATCTACGACGCGCCGCTGGACGACGCGATTCTTTCGACGATTCCGTGGTTTGCGCGGCCGTTTGTGATGCTGTACTTTAGGCGACACCACTTGTAACGCGCAGCTCGAGCTCGATCGCTCGAATTGCTTCGAGAAGATCGTCCTCGCCGATGTCTCCCATCGTCCCAAATCGAACGATCTTACCCGAAAGCTCCCCTTGCCCGCCGGCCAGCACGATGCCGTGCTTGTCGTGCAGTGCTTTCAACAGGCTCTTGGCATCCACGCCGGCCGGCGGATAGGCTGCAACGACCGTCGGCGAATGCGCGCCAGGGCGCGAAACGAGCGTGAAGCCCAGCCGCTGCAGCGCGTCGCGAACGGAGTCCGCAAATCGCGCATGGCGCTCATACGCGGCCGCGGCTCCCTCGCCGTGATAGCGCGCCAGCGCCGAGTCGAGCGCGTAAAGAATCGAGATGGGCGGCGTCCAGGGCGTCTCGCCGTGGCGCGCCGCGTCGCGCGCGGTCTCGAGATCGAAGTAAAAGCGCGCGAGCCCGGCATTCGCGCTGCGTTTCCATGCTCGTTCACTCAACGCCACCATCGCGACGCCCGGCGGCGCGGCGAGGGCTTTTTGCGAAGCGGTCACGACCGCGTCGTAACCCCAATCGTCCATGCGAAACTCCGACGCACCGATCCCGCTGATCGAGTCGACCAGCGCGAGCGCGCCGTGACGGCGCAAGACCGGAGCGAGCGCCGCCATGTCGCACGCGACGCCGGTCGAGGTCTCGTTGTGCGTCAATAATACGCCGGCGATCTCGCGGCGCTCGTCGCTCTCGAGGCGCGATGCGAGCGCGCGCGGGTCGAGCGCGCAGCCCAGCGGGGTCTCCAACGTCTCGACCGCGCACTCGTAGCGCTCCGCGATCTTCGAAAAGCGCTTGCCGAAGGCGCCGATGGGGCACGACAGCAGCCGCTCGCCCGGCGAGAAGAGATTCGCCACGGCGGATTCCATCGCGCCCGTACCCGAGCTGCCGAGCAGCACGACGTCGCCGCGCGTGCCGAAGACCGGGCGCAACGCCGCCGTGATGCGCTCCAGAAGCTGCGCGAACTCCTCGCCGCGATGGTTGATCATCGGCCGAGCGGCCGCCTCGAGCACTGCCGGCGCGACGATTACCGGGCCGGGAAGGAACAGGCGTTGCCTTGGCATCGAATACTGCTTCGATGGACGTTGCGAGCATCCGCCTCACCGAACTCTCGTCATGCGCCGGCTGCGCCGCGAAGCTAGGGTCCGCGGAGCTGCGCAGCGTCATGGAGCGCGTGGCGCCCGCGACCAACGATCGCGTGTTGGTCGGATACGGGAGCGGCGACGACGCGGGCGTCTATCTGCTCCGCGAGGATCTCGCGCTCGTATTGACCGTCGACTTTTTTACGCCGATCGTCGACGATCCGTTCGACTTCGGCCGGATCTCCGCGACCAACGCCCTCTCCGACGTTTACGCGATGGGCGGCCGTCCGCTTACCGCACTCAACATCGTTGCCTTTCCGGAAGATCTCGACCTCGACATCCTAGCGCGCATTCTGAACGGCGGCGCGAGCGTCGCGCGGAGCGCCGGCGTCGCGATCCTCGGCGGTCACACGATCAAAGACGCCGAGCCGAAGTATGGCATGGCGGTCACCGGCATCGTCGACCCTTCGCGCATCGTGACGAACGCCGGAGCGCGTCCGGGCGACGCGTTGGTGCTGACGAAGGCGCTCGGCACCGGCATTCTCACGACCGCGCTCAAGCGCGGCGCGATCGCGCCCGAAGGACTCGACGAAGCCGTGCGCGCGATGACGACTCTGAACGACCGAGCGTCGGCGGCGATGCTGGCGGCCGGAGCACATGCCGCGACCGACGTCACCGGCTTCGGCCTGCTCGGCCACGCGGGCGGCATGGCCCGCGCTTCGAACGTCCGGTTCGCTGTCGAGGCGGCTGCAGTTCCATTCATGGCCGGCGTGCTCGAGCTCATCGCGGCGGGCATCGTGCCGGGGGGCACTCGCCACAACGCCGAGACGCACGCGGACTTCACGGATTTTGCGCGCTCGGTGCCTGAGGCCGTGCGCATCGGGCTTTCCGATGCGCAGACGTCGGGCGGCCTATTGATTAGCGTGGCGGCGGGATCGGTCGACGCGCTGGCGCGCGACCTGCGCGCCTGTGGGGCGCTGGCAGCGGTCGTCGGCGAGGTTGGCGACGGGGCCGGCGTCGAGGTGCGCTAAGAACCCCTAGCGCTTGATTCGGCGCTTGCGTTCCGGCGAACGCTTCACCGCGCCGTTGCGCCGCTTCGCCTGCCCCGACCGCGCGATTCGGAGCGCGGCCGCTCGGAGCGGCACGACGTTGTTGGTCTTGGGGTGATCGGTGCCGAGCGGCACGGGCGAGATCAACCGCTTGCCGAGCGCGTTGTGGAGCACCTCGGAGAGCTCGTCGACGGGGACGAAGCTCATCGTGTCGCGCACTTCTTTGGGAATGTCGTCGAGATCCGGTTCGTTCCGGCGCGGCAGCAAGATCTTGGCGATGCCCGCCCGCTTCGCGCCGAGCACCTTTTCTTTGAGCCCGCCGATCGGCAGCACCTGACCCGTGAGCGTAATCTCGCCCGTCATCGCCAGGTTCGGATCGACTTTGATTCCGGCGAGCATCGAGGCGATCGAGGTTGCCATCGCGATGCCGGCGGATGGTCCGTCCTTCGGCGTCGCGCCGGCCGGCACGTGAATGTGGATGTCGTGCTTCGCGAAGTAATCGTCGGCTAATCCGAGTTCGCTCGAACGCGAACGTAAAAACGACACGGCCGCCTGAGCGCTCTCCTTCATGACGTCGCCGAGTTGCCCGGTCAGGACGAGCTTCCCGGTGCCGGGCATCGACTGAGTCTCGATGAACAGGATGTCGCCGCCGACCGGCGTGTACGCCATTCCGGTCGCGACGCCGACCGAGGCGACGCGCTTGCGCACCTCGTTGAAGAACCGCGGCCTGCTCAGGTACTCCGCGAGATTCGCCGGCGTGACGCGCGCTTTATAGCGCGGGCTCTCCGCGATCTTCCGCGCAATCTTTCGGAAACCGTCCCGATCTCACGCTCCAGGTTGCGCACTCCGGCTT
Organism: Vulcanimicrobiota bacterium; assembly: GCA_963745145.1. Classification (GTDB taxonomy): domain Bacteria; phylum Vulcanimicrobiota; class Vulcanimicrobiia; order Vulcanimicrobiales; family Vulcanimicrobiaceae; genus Cybelea. The sequence goes on from CAVUWE010000002.1 coordinate 402,354, forward strand.
CGCGGGTGTAATCGTTGATGATCGAGCGAATCGCAGGATCGCCGATCTGGGCCTGCATCTCGCGCAACCCGTTGTTAATGCGCTGCTTCTTGAGGAGATAGCGCCGGGCGATCTGAAGCTTCTCGAGCTCGGTGTAGCCGGAGAGCGTGATGATCTCCATCCGGTCGCGCAGCGGCGGGGAGATGGTGTCGAGCAAATTTGCGGTGCAAATGAAGAGCACTTGCGAGAGATCGAACGGCAGGTCCAGATAGTGGTCGCGGAAGTGCACGTTTTGTTCGGGGTCGAGCACCTCGAGCAGCGCCGACTGCGGATCGCCGCGAAAATCGGCGCCCACCTTGTCGATTTCGTCGATCATCATGACCGGATTGCGCGTGCCCGCGTCGCGAATCGCACGCACGATCGATCCCGGCATCGCGCCGATGTACGTGCGGCGATGGCCGCGGATCTCGGCCTCGTCGTGAACGCCGCCAACGGACAGACGCACGAACTTGCGCCCCATCGCGCGCGCGATCGACTGACCAAGCGAGGTTTTGCCGACGCCGGGCGGACCGACGAAGCAGAGGATCGGTCCCGTCAGCTTTTTCTTGAGCTTCCCGACCGCCAAATACTCGACGATGCGGTCCTTGATCTTGTCGAGGTCGTAGTGGTCCTCGTCGAGGATCGCGCGCGCCGCCTTGATGTCGATATGATCCGCGGTTTCGACGTTCCACGGCAGCGTGACGAGCCAATCGAGATAGGTTCGAATCACGCTGTACTCGGGGCTTGCCTGCGGGACTTTGGAGAGACGGTCGAGCTCGCGATCCGCGGCCTTCTTGACGTCTTCGGGCATCGCCGCCGCGTCGATCTTGGTCCGCAGCTCGTTGGTCTCGGCCTGCTGCGGGTCGACCTCGCCGAGCTCTTCTTGGATCGCGCGCAGCTGCTGGCGGAGATAGAACTCGCGCTGGTTCTTCTCCATCTCGCGCTGGATGTCGCTCTGAATCTTGTGTCCGAGCTCGACGACTTCGAGCTCCTTCGTGAGCAACAACGTTAGCTTGCGCATCCGCTTCGCGGTATCGCGCTCTTCGAGCAGTGCCTGGCGGTCGGCGGTCTCGAGCCGCATGGTCGACGCCACGAAGTACGTCAGCACCACCGGATCGGTGATGTTGGCGACTTCCATCTCCATCTCGCGCGGCGCCTGCGGCAGATAAGAGAGCAGCTTCTGGAAGAGGCCGGCGAGGTTGCGCTGCATCGCGACGAGCTCCTCGTTTTCGACCGTCGAATCCGGAAGCTCGGAATACGCCGCGACCATATAGGGCGTAACCTGCGTAAACTGCTCGACCTTGAAGACTTGCTGCCCCGCCACGATACAACGCAGCGTGCCGTCCGGCACCTTGAGCATTTTCTGGATCACGCCGATCGTGCCGACTCGCTGCACGTCGTCCGGCCCGGGATCTTCTATCTCGCGGTCGCGCAGCACGACCAGTCCGATCGGCTTGCCTTCGCGCAGCGCCTCCTCCACGAGCTGAATGCCCGGCTTTTTGACGACGGCTAGCGGAATGACGGTGTGGGGGAAGAGCACCGCTTCCTGGAGCGGAAGGATGCCGATTGAGTTTGCGGGCACGATGTTTGTGGGCTTGGCGGCCATTTCTTTAGCTGTGGGTCCTCTTTACCAGAACGTGTAGCTCGGTTCGCGCGGTCGGCAGGTATGCGGTCGTTGCGATTGGCGCGACGACGATCAGCAAACCGTCTTCATAGCTCGCGGCGACGCCTTCGTACTCGACCGCGACCGGCAACGGAATTCGCTTCACGAACTCGCCGTGAACGATCTCCTTTTGGAGAAACGAACCGTGCCGAGACCGTGCGACCTCGCCGCGCCGTCCCGCGACGACGAGATAGCGCTCGTCGAGGCCGATTCTCAGGCTTTCCGGCTCGGCGCCCGCTACTTCGACGACGACGACGACCCGGTGCGCTTCCTCATCGACGACGACGTCGGCGTTGGGTTGGAACGTGCCGAGACGCGCTCGAACGACGAACTCCATCAGCCTTATAACCCCTCACCCTAGCACTCGGATGCGCCGGTTGCTAAAGGGCCGGGTCCGGAAGCGGCCGTGCCGAGGGCCAAATCACGCACGGAGCGAGCTGGATGCGGAGCGGGGCAAACGCGTTCGGGGGTATCTGCACCCTGAAGATCTGCTGGTGCTTGGTCGGGACGCCGTACAAATTCGTTGGCGGGAAGCCCGTGACGCTATACCCCGCCACGTGGGTAGCGGCCAGCACCCGGTTGATTGCCGTAGCGTCGGCAGCCGATTGGTAATCGGAGGTGCGCTGGCCGAGCCACGTCGAGCCGTCATGCGTGGTGTAGAGAAAACCGATGACCTCGCCGGGCATCATCGTTGCGGTCGACTCGACTTGATCGATGCGCACGACCTGCATCGACCGCGAGAGCGGTCCCTGCACCACCTTCGGCACCGCCCGCAACGAGTCGAGGCAAGGGCCGTTTTCGAGCGGCGCCTGCATCGCGGCGACCGGAGGCGGCCCCTCGGGCGGCGGTGGCGGCGCTTGCGCCACGGTAGAAGCGAGTGTCGTGAGGAAGAACGTCGCTAATGCAAACATGCACGCCCTCTTCGCCCAAGCTTCTGCGGCGCCTCGGTACCCGCGACGCAGCGCTCATCGTGATGGGCGGCATCGTCGGATCGGGCATCTTCATGAACCCGTCCGTGGTCGCCCGCTTCGTAGGAAGCGGGCTGCTCGTGATGGCCGTCTGGGCGGCGGGCGGCCTGATCGCGCTCTTGGGCGCGGGCGTCTTCGCGGAGCTCGCGGCGCGCCGTCCACACGACGGCGGACTCTACGCCTATATCCGCGATGCTTTTCATCCCGCGCTGGCGTTCGTCTTCGGCTGGACGCTCCTGCTCGTATCGCAGAGCGGTGGCATGGCCGCGGCCGGCGTCACGTTCGCCGCGTATTTCGAACCGCTCACAGGTTTGCGGCTCCCCGTCCGGACGCTGGCCGCGGCCGCCATCGCAGCGTTCACGCTCGTGAACGCTCTGGGCGTTCGCACGGGCACGACGACGCAGAACCTCTTCATGGTCGCCAAAATCCTCGGCATCGCCGGCTTCGTTGCCGCGGGGGTTTTCGTGAGCCACGCGAGTTCCGTGGCCGCTCCTGCGAGCCTCGTGCCGGCGGGCAGCGCGCTGACGGCCATCGGCCTCGCGCTCGTGCCGGTGCTTTTCTCGTATAGCGGCTGGCAGACGTCGAGCTTCATGTCGGCCGAACTGAAGGAGCCCGCACGGGCACTGCCGCGCGGCTTGCTCGCCGGCGTTCTGCTCGTCGTAATCCTCTATTTGGCCGTGAACGCCGCCTGCCTGCGGGTGCTCGGCATCCACGCGCTCGCCCTGACGAGAACTCCGGCATCGGACGTGGCCCAGGTCGCCTTCGGCCCCGTCGGCCGGCAACTGGTGGCCGCAGTCATCGCGATCTCGACGCTGGGCTTTCTGAGCAACCAGATCCTCACGTCGCCGCGCGTTTACTTTCAGATGGCCGCCGACGGCACGTTCTTCAAGCGGCTTGCGTCGGTGAACGCGCGCACCCACGCTCCGGTGCTTGCGATCCTGTCGCAAGGCCTGGTCGCCATCGTCATCGCGCTCTTCCTGAACTACGATCAGATCCTCAACTACGTCACCTGCAACGATTACATCTTCTTCGGCTTGTCGGCCATCGCACTGATCGTTTTCCGCAAGCGCGACGCGCGCGATCCGAACGCCCCTACGCCGTTCTTTCGCATGCCCGGACATCCGGTCACGACGCTGATCTTCCTGGCGGCCGCGTGGTACATCGTCGGCGACACAATCTTCAACTCGCCGCACGACGCGCTGATCGGGGTGGGAATACTGCTCTCGGGCCTTCCGGTGTATTGGCTCTTTACGGCGCTCAACGCGTCAGCGCGAGCGCGCGCCGTCCAAGCCGTCGAGGATCTTCGGCAATAAGGCGGCCGCGCTTGCGCGCAGCGTGCAGTCTACCCGATCGCTGATGGCGGTCGTCTCCGGATTGATCTCCGCCACGTACGCTCGTTCGTTATAGTGCGTGGCCAGCGCCGCAGCGGGATAGACGACCGCGCTCGTTCCGATCACGAGAATCACGTCGGCGCGCGCGGCGGCGGCCTCCGCCTCGCGCCAAACCGCGCCCGGCAGCGGCTCGCCGAACCAGACGATGTTCGGCCGAAACTTGCCGCCGCACGCGTGTTCGATCTCGCCGAGCGGCAGGCCGGCATCGCCGAGCGTACGGCGCACGCCGCATTCCGTGCAGCGCGCCTCGCGCAGGTCGCCGTGCAGTTCCAATACATTGCGCGAGCCGGCGCGCAGGTGCAGCGAATCGACGTTTTGAGTCGCCAGCGTGAAATCGCCAATCGAACGCTCCAGCCGGGCCAGTGCGGCGTGGCCGGCGTTGGGCTCAGCGCGCTGATGCGCGCTCTTTCGCTCGTTGTACCAGGTCCAGACGAGAACCGGATCGTGGGCGAAGCCCTGGGGCGAGGCGAGCTCCTCGACTCGATGCGTACGCCACAGTCCGCCCACGCCGCGAAACGTCGGCAGCCCGCTCTCGGCGGAGATGCCCGAACCGGTAAGGACGAAGACCGATGCGGCGTCGCGCAGCGCCGAGACCAGCTCTTCCATTGCTTACGCCTTTACGGAAACGGGATGATGGAGTTTGCCGAACGGCACGTAGTGGCGCAGCGGAATCTCGGCAGCCGCGGCGTGGCGGAGGCCCGCGACGGCAGCGCCGAGCATGCCGAGGCCGAAGGCGATCGACACCCAGAATGACGCGTGCAGTCCGCCCGCGAGCGCGTCGAGGGAGCCGGCACCTGCGTGTGCGAGCGCGTTGGAGCGCAGTTCCTGTACGGCCGCTCCGACGGCTACGCCGAACCCGATGCCCAACTGAAGCGCGAAGCTCAAGACGGCCGACGCGCTTCCCTCGTCGACGTCGTCGACGTGCGCGAGGCCGGCAATCATTCCGCTTTGGTACGCGAGCATGCCGCCGAAGCCGCCGATGCACGTGGACGGGAACATCGCCGCCCAGTACGAGGATCCCGGCTGCATGAAGAGCAGGATTGCCTCGCCGGCGACCATGATGATGCCCATCACGATGCACATCCTGCGCACCCCGATCGCGCGCGCGATCGGCATCGTCAGCGGCGCCGCCACGAACGAGATGAGGAGGGCCGATGGCAAGAACGCCAGGCCGGCGATCAGCGGATCGTAGCCGGAGACGCGTTGGACGTACACGGACGCGAACACCATGATTCCGGCGTAGGACATCGGCTGGAGCAGAACGATCGAGGCGCCCGAGAGCAGGTCGGAGTACCGGAACAGGCGGCGCGGCAGAATCGGCTCGGACGCCCGGCGCTCGACGGCGACGAGCGCGCCGAAGAGCGCGAGCGTGACGAGAATTCCCGCGGCGGTCTGCCACGACGCCGCGCCGCGCACGGGTACCGATTCGATCGTGTAGACGAACGTGACGAGCGCCGCGGTCAGCAAGAACGCGCCGAGCACGTCGAGCTTCGGATGCGCCGCGTCGCCGCGATCGCGCGGCAGATGCGATGATGCCAACGCCAAGATGACGATCGCGATCGGTACGTTCACGTACAGGACCGAACGCCATCCCAAATACTGCACCAGCACGCCGCCGAGGAGCATCCCGGCCGCGACGCCCGTGCTTCCGATCGTGCCCCACAACGCGACCGCCCGCGTTCGCGCGGGCCCGGGCGGGAACATGGACAGCACGATCGCCAGCGCGGCGGGATTGACGAGCGCCGCGCCGAGGCCTTGCAGCGCGCGCATCGTGATGAGCACGGCGCCGCTCGGCGCCATGCCGCCCAGAAACGAAGCCACGGTAAAGATGACGAGGCCGGCGACGAAAAACCGAAACCGGCCGTAGATATCGGCGCAGCGACCGGTCAGCATCAGGAAACCGGCCAAGAAGATGGCGTAGGTGCTCACGATCCACTGGCCTTGCGACGCGCTCAAGTCGAGATCGCGCTCCATCGAAGGCAGCGCGATCGTCACGATCGAGAAGTCGACGAGCAGCATAAAAAACGTCGCGCTCAGCAAAATGAACGCGATCCACACCGGGCGCGCGTCCGTCACGAGCCGCGTACCATCGAAACGTCTCTTAGGGCTGCATGAGGCGCTGCCACTCGTCGCGGCCGATGCGCAGCACTTCTTCGTCCAGCTGTGCCAACGGCGCGTGCACGAGCCGTTCGCGCTCGCAAAGATCCTGTGCGTTTGTATCGACGTAGAGCAGCCCCGTGACGAACTCGCCGCGCGAGTTCGTTTCGTGGATCGTCTTCAGTGCGCCCATCGCATCGGTCGGATCGTAGTCGACTTCGAGCTTCCGCAGCAGCACGTGCGAACCGTCCTCGAGCTCCACGTCGCGCACGGTGCCCGGTTCGTAGTCGACGATGATCTCACGCCCGCCGGCGATGTAGTCGGCGGTATGCAAGACGACGTCGTGATCTTTCACGTAAGCGTAGCTCTTCGTCGAGCCCTCGTGGTCGTTGAACGTGACGCACGGGCTGATGATATCGAGGATCGCGGTGCCTCGATGCGAGAAGGCCGCCTGCAGAAGGGGCACGAGCTGTTTGCCGTCGCCCGAGAAGGAACGTGCCACGAACGTGGCGCCGAGCTCGATCGCGAGGCCGCAGACGTCGATGGTCGCGTACTCGTTGACCTTGCCGCCTTTCTGCGTCGACCCGACGTCCGCCGTGGCGGAGAACTGGCCCTTCGTCAGGCCGTAGCAGCCGTTGTTCTCGATGATGTAGGTGCAATCCACGTTGCGGCGGATCATGTGGCAGTACTGCCCGAGACCGATGCTGGCCGTGTCGCCGTCGCCGCTGATGCCGAGCACGAGGAGCTCGCGATTGGCGAGCTTCGCTCCGGTCGCGGCCGAAGGCATGCGTCCGTGCAGTCCGTTGAAGCCATGCGCCTGTTCTACGAAGTAGGCGGGCGTCTTCGAGGAACAGCCGATGCCGCTCATCTTCGCAAGTTTGTGGGGCTCGACGCCGTACTCATAGAGCGCCTTGATCAGGTGGTTGGTGATCGAATTGTGGCCGCAGCCGGCGCAAAGCGTGGTCGGAAGGCCCTTGTAGATCTCTCGGGTGAGCCCGATGATGTTGAGATTAGCCGTCATGGTTACTCCGCGACCACCGCCGGCGCGCGCTCCTCTTCGAGCAGCGGGTCGATGATGGCATGGGCGTCGATCGGCACGCCGTTGTAGTGGCGGATCGATTGCAGCCGGCCGATCAAGTGCGTGGGAAGCTCGGTGCGCAGGATTCCATATAGCTGCCCGTCGCGATTCTGCTCCACCACGTACACGCGGTCGTGGCGCTGTACGAAGGTCGCGACCTCCGGCGAGAGCGGCAGCGCGCGGACGCGCATGTAGTTCAGCTCGATGCCCGCATCGAGCAGGAAGTCTCGCGCCTCGACGACTGCGTGGTGGGTTGTTCCATAGGCGATGATCGCGAGCTTGCGCCCTTTCTTCTCTTCGACGATCGGCGCCGGCACCGTCGTGCGCGCCGTGTCGTGCTTGCGCACCAACCGATCGAGGTTGCGCTGCCACACCTCGGGCATCTCCGAGTAGCGCGCATCTTCGTCGTGGCCGGTGCCGCGGGTGAAGAAACCGGCGTTGGGATGCTTCGTGCCGGGCAGCGTACGATAGGCGATGCCGTCCTTGTCGACGTCACGGTACCGGCCCCACGACTTCATCGAGGCGAGATCGTCCGCACCGAGCACTTTCCCGCGGTTGAACGGCTTCTCGGGGTAGGACAACGGCGGCGTCAGCCAGGCGTTCATCCCCAGATCGAGATCGCTCAGCACGAAGACCGGCGTCTGAAAACGCTCCGCCAGGTCGAACGCTTCCATCGCAAACTCGTACGCCTCGCTCACCGTCGCCGGCAGCAGCACGATGTGCTTGGTGTCGCCGTGCGAGAGCGTGTATGCAAACGAGACGTCGCCCTGCATCGTTCGCGTCGGCAGTCCGGTTGACGGTCCGGCGCGCTGCACGTCGAAGATCACGCCCGGCACCTCGGCGAAGTATCCATAGCCCGCGTACTCGGCCATCAGGGAGATGCCGGGGCCGGACGTCGAGGTCATCGCGCGCGCTCCAGCCCATCCGGCTCCGAAACGATCCCGGCGGCGGCCAGCTCGTCCTCCGCCTGCACGACCGCGACGTTGCGCTCGCCGGTCTCCTTGTCGACGCGGTAGCGGTCGCAGTATTGGATGAAATACTCGCAGAGCGAGGACGACGGCGTGATCGGATACCACGCGGCGACCGTGCAGCCGCCCATCACGCAGCCCAAAGCCGCGGCACGATTGCCCTCCATGAACATCAACCCATCGGTCTTTCCGCTCATCGGCACGATGCGCCAGGGGTCGTGCTTCTCTAGGTGCTCGCGTGCGTATTCGAGTCCAATCGTAACGGCCGCCATGTTGAGCTCGACCGCCGACGCCTTGCTGCGGAACTGCGCGCGCAGGCTCTCCTCGACGGCCGACGCCGGAATCTCGAGGAGCTGCGCGAGCACACCCACGTAGATCATGTTCATCAAGTACTTGCGGAGGTCGCCCTTGTCCGCGAAGTGCTCCTTCGCGAGCGCCGTGAACGGAACGGCGTAATAGGTGAGGTCTTCGCGAAACGTGTCGCCCTTGCACGGAAAGCTTTCTTCGTGCACGACGGCTCCGCCCGATTTGACGCCGGCAACGTCTTGCTGCCACGTCGCCGCATTGAGCGCAGCGATCACGTCGAAGTCGCGGGCGCGGCATTGATATCCGAGCGCGCTGATGCGCACGTCGAACCAAGTCGGCAGGCCCTCGATGTTCGACGGAAAGACGTTCTTTGGAGCGACGGGTACTCCGAGGCGCGCGATGGCGTTGGTCAGCACGAGATTGGACGATTGGCTTCCCGAACCGTTGACCGTCGCCACGCGAATCGTAAAATCGTTAACGGCACGCGCGGACATGGTTACTTCATTATTCGCCGCAGCCCGGAGGCCTGCGAGGAAGGCCGACAGAAGGACGGTTTCGATGCTGGCACTTTCGCACGTGATCCTGCACGTGGGGTTTTGCGGTGCGATCGCTCGGGCGCCGGCCGACACAACCATCGCGCTGCGCGTCCACGTCGCCGACCATACCGGCCGTTCGCAGGTCGATCGAATCTATCGGTTCGAGCGTGGGGACGAGGGGGAAGCCATCGTCGAATTCGATAGCTCCTTTGGAATTTACCGGCTCGACCTGGCCACCGCGAAGTACCGCTGCTCGGCGACCGATTATCTCTTCTTCATCGCGGGACACGACAGAAGCGTGACGGAAAAGTTGAGCGACGCTCCGCCGCCCTCGCCACCGACGCCGGCCTTGCTCTCGGGCGAGGCGCCCCAATCGTTCCTCTACGTGCAGCCCACCTTCGTGCTCTTCGACAAAAGTCAAGTCACATGCAACAAGCCGCTCCCCGCGCCGTTGCCCACACAAATCAACGTCGAGAACGATCAAGACGGCTACTACACGTGGCTCTACGCGGATGCCACGGCCGCAGCCGGCTCGCAGCAACTCACGCTACGCTTGCGCACGCCAACGCACCAATACCATTACGTGCGCCTGCCGATCCCGTTCCCGATTCCCTGGACCGGCTGGCCGCAGAGCATCCAGTTCAACGTAACGGAGGATATGGTGGACTCGCTCGCCGGCGAGGCCGTCAACACCCTGCTCTGCCCGAAACTCTGGCGCACCTCAGCGGGCTAAATTAAAAGGGGCCTCGCGTTTCGGCGAGGCCCCTCGATGTCGGCGTCCCTTTCGGAACTACATCATGTCGTAGCCGCCCATGCCGCCGCCGGGCGCACCCGCCGGCTCCTTCTTGGGCTCGGGCTTGTCGGCGATGAGCGTCTCGGTGGTCAGGATCAGCGAGCCGATCGACGCGGCGTTTTGCAGCGCCGCGCGAGTCACCTTGAGCGGCTCGACGATGCCGGCTTTGAACATGTCGACGACTTCACCGCTCATGGCGTCGAAGCCGAACGGCGCGTTCTTAATGCGAACGGCGTTCACCTGAACCGATCCTTCGTAGCCCGCGTTGTCGGCGATTTGGCGCGCCGGCTCCTCGAGCGCTTTGCGTATGATGTTGATGCCGATCTTCTCGTCGGCCCACGTCGCAGAGTGACCGTTGGTCTTCGGCGGCTCGTACTTGTCGATCGCCTTGATCGCGTGGACGAGCGAGGCGCCGCCACCGGGAATCATGCCTTCTTGCACGGCCGCGCGGGTCGCGGAAAGCGCATCCTCGATGCGATGCTTCTTCTCTTTGAGCTCCGTTTCGGTTGCGGCACCGACTTGGATCACGGCAACGCCGCCGGAGAGCTTGGCAAGCCGCTCTTGCAGCTTCTCGCGATCGAAGTCCGAATCGGTCTCCTCGATCTGCTTCTTGATCATCTCGATGCGGCCTTTGATCGCATCGGCCTTACCGTTACCGTCGACGATGGTCGTCTCTTCCTTGGTCACGGTCACGCGCTTGGCCTGGCCGAGCTGATCGGGAGTTACCTTGTCGAGCTTCAGTCCGAGCTCTTCGGAGATGACCGTCGCGCCCGTGAGCGTGGCGATGTCCTTGAGCATCTCCTTGCGACGGTCGCCGAACCCCGGCGCCTTGACGGCGACCGAAGTAAACGTGCCGCGCAGCTTGTTCACGACCAGGGTCGCGAGCGCTTCACCCTCGACGTCTTCGGCGATGATGAGGAGCGGTTTCTGGACCTGGACGACTTTCTCGAGCAGCGGCAGCATGTCGGCGATCGCCGAAATCTTGCGCTCGGTTACGAGAATGTACGGATTGTCGAGCACGGCTTCCATGCGCTCGGAGTCGGTCACCATGTACGGCGAGATGTAGCCCTTGTCGAACTGCATGCCGTCCTTGGTCTCGACTTCGGTCTTGAGCGTTCTCGACTCCTCGACCGTGATCACGCCGTCTTTGCCGACCTTTTCCATCGCCTCGGCGATGAACTTCCCGATCTCAGGGTCGTTGGCGGAAATCGACGCAACCTGCGCGATCTTCTCTTTAGTGTCGACGTCCTTCTTGAACGACTCCATCTCCTTGACCGTGATCTCGACGGCCTTATCGATGCCGTGCTTGATCAGCAGCGGGTTGCTGCCGGCGGTCACGTTGCGCAGACCCTCGCGGATGATCGCTTGCGCGAGCACCGTCGCGGTGGTCGTGCCGTCGCCGGCGATGTCGTTGGTCTTCGAGGCGACTTCCTTGACGAGCTGGGCCCCCATGTTCTCGAACACGTCGGGCAGCTCGATCTCCTTGGCAATGGTCACGCCGTCGTTGGTGATCGTCGGCGAACCGAATTTCTTGTCGAGCACGACGTTGCGACCCTTGGGGCCGAGCGTCACTTTTACGGCATCGGCGAGGATGTTCGCACCGCGCTCGAGCGCGCGCCGCGCGCTTTCATCGAATACGAGTTGCTTTGCAGCCATTTTAAAACTTGAACTCCTTAGACGCCGGCCGGCACTTTGTCGACGATGGCGAGAATGTCTTTTTCGGGGATGATGAGGTACTCGGTACCGTCAATCTTGACTTCGCTACCGGAGTACTTGCGATAGAGCACGCGATTTCCGACCTTGACGTGCATGTCGACCACGGTGCCCTTATCGGTCACCCGGCCGGATCCGACTGCGCGGATGACGCCCTCCTGGGGCTTCTCCTTGGCGGTGTCGGGAAGAAAGACGCCGCCGGTCGTCTTGTCGTCCTGCTCGACGTGCTCGATAACGACGTTATCGAACAAGGGCTTGAGATTCACGAAAACCTCCACTCAATGTTGGGTTAACTAGGTGAGGAACACAATTTAGCACTCTTAGCGCGAGAGCGCTAGCCGTGCCATATTAGCAGAGTCTACGGAGGAGTGCAACCACCATAAGCGGCATCTCGCGACCTCCGTTTGCCCGTTAGGCGGCTAATTAGGCGAAAGATCGCGCTGCGGGCCGACCCGGACCCGGGGCAGAACCGTGCCACCCATGTTCGCTTCGCGGATCGCCCGGCCGCAAAAGAGCCCGATGCCCGCTGCCGGGCCGTCCCTCAAAGCGGCCCACCAGAGAGAAGGGCTACCGCAGGCGCCGTGGGATTTTATTCTGAGGCACGGGGCAACGAAGCTCGTCGTCGGATCCGCCAACGACCCGCTGGAGCACGAAGCAGACGCGATCGCTAGCGGCGCGGCGCGAGCCCCGGCCGCCGGATCGTGCCCGCAGGCGACCGCCGAAGCCGAGGCGCCCAGCGTCGTTGGAGAGGCACTCGAGGAGGCGGGGCGACCACTCGACGCCCCCGTGCAAGCCGACATGTCGAGCAGCTTCGGGCGCGATTTCTCCGCGGTTCGCATCCACACGGGGGCGCGGGCCAACACATCGGCGCGGACGCTCGGCGCCACGGCATATACCGCCGGGAACCACATCGCGTTTGCCGCTGGTCGATACGATCCGGCGACGGAGCGCGGTCGCGGACTGATCGCGCACGAGCTCGCGCACGTCACGCAGCAAGATCGCCAAACGAACGGCAGCAGCGGCGCCACGCTCGTGCAGCGCGAGAAGGAAGGCCCGGTAACGAAGGCACCTACGCAAGGCCCCAACCTTGCCGCAATAATTTTTGAAAATCTCCGGATCAAGAAATTGCTGGAGGCACCTAAGCGGAAGATTGCGGATCGGCTTGCCCGCGATTTTCTCGCAAGCCGCGCAACGAAGCAACTTGAAACGCAACCATCCGCGCACACGACCTCAAGCGCTAGCCCAAAATCAGCGCTGATCTCGAATAACTTGACCGAGCGCGATGCGACGTACGTGGTTGGTTCGAGTTTCCAGATGCCGGCTCACAAGACTTTGCCGACGCAAGAAGAGGTCGTCGAAGCGCTGATCTCAGCTATCGACGTTGGTCGCAATGGAAACGATTGGAACTGGAAGTCCGACCCATGGACTACCACTCGGCCAGCGACCGGTGAAGAAAAAAGAGAAGCCATTGCTGAATTCGCAGCTGATAAGCAAATAGTTGACCCTCTAAAAGAAATGGCGATAGGGCGCGCAAAGGCCTATGCGTCAAAAGAGATTCAGAAGAAATTTGCCCAGAAGGCCGCGAATGCGACCATACAAGCTACGATCAAATCGCTGGGCGGCGGTTCAGTCGAGATAGCCGGTGCGGTTGCCGAGGCTGGTTTGGATGCGTTGGAAATCACAAACCCGGTCGGCTGGGGCCTACTTGCGTACCAGGTCGTCGATCTAGTCCTCACGCTGACTGAAGACGTTGTAACGGTCGACCCGTTGGCGGCCAAGAATGAGCGAATCGTTAATGCGGTAAGAGCGTGGCTAGCTCCGAAACCATCGTTGATCATAAAATACGTTGATGCTCGCGATGCCACGGATGTCCGCTCTCCTTATTATAGATGATCGATAGGCTCGAAGTCTCGTTGAGCGCGCTGCGGCACAACGCGGGAGTGCTGCGCGGCCTCGTCGGGCCGAGCCGGGCCGCCTTTGTGGTGAAGGGAAACGCATACGGGCACGGTCTCGTCCCCGTGGCGCGCGCGATCGAACCGTTCGCGACGCGTCTCTGCGTCTACACGATCGACGAGGCTCTCGCGCTGCGCGAGGCGGGCATCGCCGCATCGCTGATCGTCCTCGGCCCGGTTCCGTCGGGCGCGCTCGACGACGCGCTTGCGGCCGACGTCGAACTCGCGCTGTGGAACGTGGGTGAGTTTCCCCGGCGCGTCTGCGCCGCCGCCCGAAAGCGCCGACGAACGGCTGCGGTGCACGTCAAGGTCAACACCGACCTCAACCGCCTCGGGTTCGAGCCGCACGAACTCGTTGACGCCGTCGAAGAGTTACTGCGCCTCCCGGAGATCTCGATCGCCGGCATCTTCTCGCACCTCGCCTCGGCGGAAGAGCTCGACTCGCCGTACACCATGCGCCAGCTCAACGCATTCGAACGAGCTCTCGTGCAGGCAAAGCCCTTGCTCGATGGGCGCGGCGTCGCGCCGATTCGCCATATCGCGGCGTCGGCGGCGGCGATGCTCTGGCCGCAGACTCGGCTCGACATGGCCCGCTTCGGCATCGCGCTGTACGGTCTGTGGCCGTCGCGCGCGACGAAAGAAGCAATGGCGGCCGCGCCACTCGATCTGCGGCCCGCGTTGTCGTACCATTCGCAGGTCGTTGCGGAGCGCGCGATCCCTGCGGGTTCAGCCGTCGGTTACGGGGGAAGCTTTCACGCTCCGCGCGACATGCGGATCGGAGTGGTGCCGGTCGGATATGCCGACGGCGTTCCGCGTGCGCTATCGAATCGCGGGGCGTTTCTCGTCAGAGGCGCCCCTTGCGCGATCGTCGGCCGCGTCGCGATGAACATGACGGAGATCGATCTCACCTACGCGCCGGACGCTCGCGTCGGCTCGCCCGTCACATTGATCGGCAGCGACGGCTATGCGGCGGTCACCGCGGACGATTGGGCGGAGTGGGCCGGCACGATCAACTACGAGATCGTAACGCGCCTCCCAGCGGGACTGCCGCGCGAGTACTCGACAGCCTAGGCGACGGCGGCGATCGCCGCTTCGAGATCGAGGGTACCCGTGTAGAGCGCGCTTCCCACGATGCACGAATCGACGGTCGCCGGAACGCTTGCCTTGAGTTCTCGCAGATCGTCGAGATTGCGCGCGCCGCCGCTCGCGGTCACTTTCACGTCCGCCGCATTTGCGACGGCGTTGAGCGCCTCGATGTCGTACCCCTCGCCCATCCCGTCGCGGCGGATCTCCGTGAAGATGATTCGCGAGACGCCCCACTGCGCGACGCGGCGCACCAACGCATCGCGATCGACCGGCGTCCGTTCCTGCCAGCCGCGCGTCGCAACCTGCGATCCGCGCGCATCGATGCCGGCGATCACCTTACCCGGAAAGCGGCTGACGATGTGACGGGCGAGCCGCTCGTCCTCGACCATCAGCGTGCCGAGAATGATCTCGGCTGCTCCGGCGGCAAAAGCGTCTTCGGCGTGTTTGACCGCACGCAGGCCGCCGCCGAACTGCACCGGCACGCCGGCCGACCCACAGATGCGCTCCACGGCCGCGAGGTTCTCACCCGAGCCGAACGCGCCGTCGAGATCGATCACGTGCAGGCGCCGGGCGCCCGCATCTACGAACGCCTTCGCGCGCTCGACGGGATCGCCATCGTACTCGACCTCGGTCGACGGATCCCCTTGCCGCATCCGCACGCATTTTCCGCCGCGCAGGTCGATCGCCGGCACGACCAGCATCGGTCGAGCTATCAGCCTCGAGCGCCGTTTGCGGCGCGCTGCTCGATGGGCACGTACGGTCCCGAAGCGGGGCCCTCGTACGTTGCCTGCGGGCGGATCAGGCGATTGTCGGCGAGCTGCTCGAGAATGTGCCCGCTCCACCCCGCAATTCGTCCGCACGCGAAGAGACAGGTAAACTCGTCGCCCGGAATACCGAGGTCGGCGAGAACCGGCGCGGTGTAGAAGTCGACGTTGGCGTAAATCGTGTTGCCGGGCTTTCGCTCTTGCAGCACCTTGCGGCTCGCCTCTTCGACCGCGTTCGCGGTCTCGTACCAGCGCTCGCCGCCACCGACGTATCCCGACAGCTCCTTCGCCATCGCCTCGAGATGCCGCGCCCGCGGATCGCGGACCTTGTACTCGCGATGCCCCATACCCATGATCCGATGACCGCGCTCGAGGATGTCGCGAACGTAACGCTCGGCGTTCTCGGGCGTTTTCACGTCGGCGAGCGTTCGATATGCCGCGCTCGCGGCGCCGCCGTGCAGGTCGCCCTGCAGCGTCGCCAGCGCCGCTGTCACCGACGCGTAAATGTCGGCACGCGTCGAAGCCGCGACGCGCGCGGCAAACGTCGATGCATTATACGAATGATCGGCGAGCAACACGAAGTATGTGTCGAGTGCGTCTTCCTCGATCGCGTGCGGCATCTTCCCGCTGCGCATATAGAGGAAGTTGCCGGCCTGCGAGAGGTCGGAGCGAGGCCCGATCGGCTCGAGCCCCCGGCGGATTCGATCCCACGCCGCGACGATCGTCGGCATCTTCGCCACCAGCTCGATCGCGGTATGCACGTCGGAGAGGTGTTCGCCCTGGGCGTTTACGGGGGAGAAGAGACCGAGGCCGCTGACGATCGTGCGCAGCACGTCCATCGGCCACGCGGTCTTCGGAACGTTCTGCATCGCGTTGACGAGCGGTTCCGGAAGCGCTCGAGAGGCTCCGAGCTCGCGCTTGAGCACTTCGAGCTGGTGCCGGTTCGGAAGTTGACCGTAGAGCAAGAGATGGACGATCTCCTCGAACGTGGCGTTCGGGGCGAGATCGTCGATATCGTAACCGCGATAGGTCAGGCGCCCGATCGACCCTTCGACGTTACTTAGCTGGGTGGACCCGACGACGACGCCTTCGAGACCACGATCGACAACGGTAGGCAACGATTTCCTCCAAAAAGACGGTAAGCGTAAAGCGGGGTGGCCTTCCTTCGACAGCCCCCAACCTTCGACTCCTTCAAGGCCTGGCTCGGAGGCATCGATGGACTGGTTGATCGACAGGTTACTCTGCTTCGAACGGCCTCAAGCGACGGCGTCGCGGAGATCCGCGCGAACGCGCGCGTATCCGATCAGGCGCTCGATCAGCGCTTCGAAGCCGATGCCGGCCGCCCCGCACGCGTCCGGAAAGAGGCTTGCCGGCGTCAGACCGGGCAGCGAGTTGATCTCCAAGAGGTGCGGGCGGTTGTCGGCCGTTACGATGAAGTCGCTGCGAGAATAGTCGCGCAACCCGAGCAGGCGGTGAGCCGACAAGCCGAGCATCTGCAGGCGCGCGGCTAAGTCGTCGTCGATCGGGGCCGGGACCACGTGCGTACAGCCTCCCGGTTCGTACTTTGCGTGATAACTATAGAAGCCGTCACGATTGGGGACGATCTCGACGATCGGCAACGCCTCTTCGCCGAGCACCGCGCACGTGAACTCGCGCCCCGCCACGTACTCCTCGGCGAGAATCTGAGCGTGAGACTTCGAGGCGTCGAGCATCGCGCTGGTCCACTCCTCGTGCGTGCGCACGATGGCGACCCCCGCCGACGAACCCTCGAACCGCGGTTTGATCACGAGCGGAAGGTCGAGCGATCCCGGCAGCAGCGGCAGCGTTCCGCCGGTCAGGTCGAAGAGATCCCAAACCGGCGTCGGCAGACCCTCCGCTGCAAGAAGCTTCTTGGTGAGGTGCTTGTCCATAGAAAGCGCCGCGGCTTCGAGCGCGCTGCCGGTGTACGGAATGGAGAGATATTCGAGCAACGCCTGAACGTGGCCGTCCTCTCCGCCGGGGCCGTGCAGCGCGATAAAGGCGACGTCCGGCTTGAGCTGGCGCACGGCGTCCAGGAATCGCTCGTCGTAATCGAGCGACCGCGCGTCGTAGCCGAGCGAGTTCAACGCGCGCATCACTTCGGACCCCGAACGAATCGAGATCTCCCGCTCGGCGCTGCTGCCGCCCATGACGACGGCGACGGTGGCTCTGGTACCGCTAGTACGTTGCATCGATGAAGACTCCGACCAAATGCACTTCGAGTTGCAGTTCGACACCCCAGCGATCGCGCACCGCCCGGCGGACCCGCCCCAAGAGCGTGGCTACGTCTTTTGCCGACGCGCCGCCGAGGTTGTTGATGAAGTTGGCGTGCAGCGACGAGACTTCCGCGCCGCCTTCGCGCCACCCCTTGGCGCCGATGCTTTCGATCAGGCGCGCCGCCTTGTCACCGTCCGGGTTGCGGAAGCACGAGCCCGCGCTCGGAAGCGCGATCGGCTGCGTGTTTTTCCGCCGGACGAGCCGCGTCTGCATCTCCGCACGCACCTCGCGCGCGCTCGCGGCGGGAAATTCCAGCGTCACGCGCGATACGACCACGTCTCGTTTCAGGGTCGAACGCCGGTAGAGGTAGCGCACGCTGGCCGAATGCGGTTGCGGACGGCTCGGCGATTGCACCCATACCTCGCGAACGAACTCACCGATCTCGCGGTCGGTGCCGGCATTCATTCGCAGCGAACCGCCGATCGTGCCGGGAATCCCGGCGAGCGAACCAATCCCTTCCGCGCCCGCCGATGCGGCCTTGGCCGTCACCAGCGCCATGTCCGCCGAACCACCCGCTTCGACGATCACGCGGCCCTCCGCAGCGCGGATGCCGACGTCGGCGAAATTGCCGGCGAGCCGAATCACGATGCCGCGCACGCCGCCGTCGCCGACGAGGACGTTGCTCCCCCCGCCGATCATCCACCACGGCATTTTGCGCCGCAAGCAAAATCGAAGGAGCCCAGCCGAATTCGGTCTCGTCGTGTACGGTGACGAACGCGTCGGCCGGGCCGCCGATCTTCCACGAGGTATAGGGCGCGAGCTCCTCGTCGAAGAGGACGCGCTCGCCGGCGACATCGCGGAGTGCTTGCCGATCCGGCTCGTCGAGCAGGGAGCGCATCGCGCGCTCGTTCGTGACGCTCACGCCCGCACGGAAGCCGCGCGCGCTTCGACCAAAGCCGCGAGGCGGTTCGCGAGACGCGCCGACACCTCGGTGATGTTACCGGCGCCGAGCATCAGCACCATCGCGCCGTCGGGCAACTCCTCGAAAAGGCGGCCCTCCAGCTCTTCGACGCTGCCGACGTAGCTGACGCACCCGCCGACAGCCGCCAGCGACTCGCCGATCGAGCGTTCGCTCACGCCGGGAATCGCGGGCTCCGACGCGGCGTAGACGGGCGCAAGATAGACTCGATCCGCTCCGCGGAGCGCCTGCGCGAACTCCCGCGCCAAGTATGCCGTCCGCGTGAAGCGATGCGGCTGAAAGGCCACGACCAGCGTGCCGCGATGGCATTGCCGCGCCGCCGCGATCGTCGCGCGCACGGCCGTCGGGTGGTGCGCGTAGTCATCGACCAGCGTCGCTCGTTCGTTCGATACCAGCACGTCGAACCGGCGGCGAACGCCGCGGAAATCGCGCAGCGCCGCGGCGATGCGGGAGAACGGAACGCCGAGTTCGATGCCGACCGCGACGGCGGCGAGCGCGTTCTGCACGTTCATCGCTCCGGGAACGCGCAGCTCCATGCGGCCCACCCTTCGTTCGCCGGCGAAGACGTCGAATCGGGAACCGAGACCGGCGAACGCGAGGCGCTCCGCACGCACGCTCGCTCGAGGGTCGAGGCCGAACGTGACGATGCGGGCGCGCAGATCGTGCGAAGTGAGCGATTCCGAGAGCGGATTGTCGATGCCCACGATCGCGAGGCCGTCGACGGGGAGCTTTCCGAGAAACTCCGCGAAGGCGCGCACGAGGCCAGGCAGCTCGTCGTCGCTGGTGAGATGGTCGTTCTCGATGTTCGTAACGATCGCGATCGACGGCTCGAGCAGCGCGAACGACCCGTCCGATTCGTCGGCCTCCGTGACGAACCACGGCGAACTCCCGTCGTGGGCGTTGGTCCGAAGCGACGTGTCGATGCCCCCGAGCACGAGCCCCGCGTCGATTCTGCCGCCGCGCAGCACGGCGTGCGTCATCGCGGTGGTCGTGGTCTTGCCGTGCGTCCCGCTCACCGCGATGCCGCGGCGTTCCCGAAGCAGCCGCGCCAGCATTTCGCCGCGGTGCAGTAGCGGGATCCCTTTGCGACCCGCGGCGACGTATTCGGGATTGGAGCGTTCGATCGCCGAGCTGACCACGACCGTGTGGGCCTCGCCGACGTTGCGCGCGTCGTGACCGATCGTCACCCGAACGCCCTCGCGGCGCAACTCTTCGACCAGGGGCGTGACGGCGACGTCGGAGCCGGAAACGTCCTCGTGACGAGCGAGCAGCACGCGCGCGATGGCGCTCATGCCGATGCCGCCGACGCCGATGAAGTGATAGGTCGTCACCGCTCGCTCTTTCGAGAGACTAGCGTGTCGACCCGTGCGAGGATCGCCTCGAGCGGATCGCCCGCCGACAAGCCGCCCGCCCCGGCGGCGAGAGCCGCGAGCCGCTGCGGGTCGACCGTACGAGCCAGGACGGCCCCCAAACCTCCGGCTCGAAGCTCGTCATCGGTTAGGACGACGGCGGCGCCGGCGGCTTCGAAGCGCCCCGCGTTTGCCGCCTGATGCGCCTCGGCTGCGAACGGGTAGGGAACGAGAATCGACGGTTTTCCGAGCGCCGCCAACTCGCCCAATGTCGAGGCGCCCGCGCGCGTCAACAGCAAGTCGGCGGCGGCATAGGCGTCGGCCATGTCGTCGAGATACGGCCGCGCGTTTTGCAGCGCGGAACGAACGCGAGCGTAATCGCCCTCACCGGTGAGCGCAAATAGCTGCCACCCGGCCGGCACTCCGTTGGTTTCGACCAAGTTCACGACGGCGTCGTTGATCGAGCGCGCACCCTGGCTTCCGCCCATCGCGACGAGCGTTCGCAGCGCCGGATCGAGCCCGAGGCGCGCAACGGCGTCCTCACGGCGAGGCAGACTGCGCAGAGTCGAACGAACCGGAACGCCGGTCGGCCGGTACTTGGCCCCGAGCCGCTCCGGCGCGCCGGCGGCGCCCCAAATTTCGTCGACGATGGGCGCGAGCAGACGATTCGTCAAGCCGGGCGCGGCGTTGGGCTCGAGCAACACGATGGGGGCCGTGGAAAGCCGCAACAGCCGCCGGATGCGCGCGGCAAGCGCTACCGGAAAGCAAACGTAGCCGCCGGTCGCGATCACGAGATCGGGCTTCCGACGCGCGAGAAGTTGCAGGCTCTGAAGCGTTCCCTTGACGTTCGCACCGATCGCGCGAACTACGGCCAACGACGGGCTGCGCGGCAACGGATGGCTCGCGATCGTGTCGAGCGGGTATCCCGCCTTCGGAACGATCGTCGCTTCGAGCCGGTCCGCCGTACCGATGAAGGCGACGTCGGCGCGCCGCTCGCGCAAGGCGTCCGCGATCGCGATTGCGGGATAGAGGTGACCGCCCGTGCCGCCGCCGGCAAAGACGACGGTCACGCGCGCTTGGTGATTCGGCGATGCCGGCCTACGTTGGCGATGAGCGCAACCGCGAGCAAATTGACGACCAGAGAGCTCCCGCCGAACGAGATGAACGGCAGCGGTACGCCGGTGACCGGCCACGACGACGAGACGACGCCGATATTGACGAAGGCCTGAATCGTGATCATGGCGGCGCAGCCGACCGCGAGAAAGAACCCGAAACGATCGGGCGCCGCCAGCGCGATCCGAATCGATCGGTACGCGAGCGTGACGAAGAGCGCGATGACGGCGAGCGTGCCGATCAGGCCGAGTTCCTCGCCGAGCACCGAGAAGATGAAGTCGGTGTACTGCTCGGGCAGGTAGAAAAACTTCGCCCGCGATGCGCCGAGGCCGACGCCGAAGAGCCCGCCGCTGCCGAGCGCCAAGAGCGATTGCACGATGTGGAAGCCCGTGTTTAGCGGATCCTTCCACGGATCGACGAACGCAAAGATCCGCGCGCGCCGGTACGGGCTCGCGAGCACCGTCAGCGCGGCGAAGGGAACGGTCACGATCAAGACCGCGGCGAGATGAACGAGGCGCGCCCCCGCGGCGAAGAACATGGCGAACGCCGTAAACACCAGTAGGCTCGCGGTGCCCATGTCGGGCTCTTTGAGCACGAGCACTGCCATGATCGCGACCGGAACGCAGAGCGGAAAGAGACCGCGGACGAGCGATGTGATCCGCTCGCCGCGTGCCGACAGCACGGCCGCGAGATAGATCACCAGCGCCAGCTTCGCAAACTCCGACGGCTCCACACTAAAACTCGCCGCGCCGATCCAGCGGCGACCGCCGTTCACTCCCAGTCCGACGTGCGGAACGAAGACGAGCGCGAGCCCTGCGATTGCCGCGACGAGCAAGTAGGGCGCTATGCCGCGCAAGCGCTGGTACTGGATCCGATAGCAGCCGTAGGCGCCGGCCAGACCGATCGCGAGCCAGATCAGCTGACGCTTGAGATAGTACGCGATGTCGCCGTGCTGCGCATACGCCGTCGCGCTCGATGCCGAGAACACCATCACCAAACCAATGCCGATCAGAGCCGCGACCGACGTGAAGAGCACCGTATCGAGCGGGGCCTTGGCGTAGGCCGGAAGGCTCCCGCCGTGCGCCGCGTTGCGACGCGCTCGCAGCGCCGCCGCGTTATGCACCGGCCGGTTCCCGTAAGGCCGCGACCGCCGAGGCGAATCGCTCGCCGCGATCTTCGGCGGAGGCGAACATGTCGAACGACGCGCACCCGGGCGAGAGCAATACGACGTCCGCCAGGCATCGCCAACTCGCGCGCGCGCCGAACCGCCTCCTCCATCGACGACGCCGTCACGCCGGTGACGCCCTCGGCGGCACGGAGGATTTCCCCGGCCGCCTCGCCGATCGCGACGAGCGCCACGGCCCGCTCGCGAATCTGCGCGCCCATCGCCCCGAACTCGCTCCCTTTGGAGCGTCCTCCCGCGATCAAGACGATCGGCCGGTCGTAGGTCTGCAGCGCCGCGATCACCGGCCGCGGGGTTCGTCGCTTTCGAATCGTCGACGTAGCGCACGCCGTCTATTTCCGCGATCGGTCTCGAGGCGGTGCGGCATCGGCTCGAACGTCGCGATGGCTTCCCGCAGCAACGCGGGCGGGCACCCGACGGCGAGCGCGGCGAGCAATGCCGCCATGGCGTTTTGCACGTTGTGCTCGCCTTGCAGCGGGATCTCGGTCGCGCGGCATGATCGGCACCGGTCGCGGATCGCCGGCGACGGGCGCATACGTCAAGATCGCCGTCGCGCACGTACATCGTCGCGCGATCGCGGCGTCCAGCGCGAACCACAGCTGCCTCGCCCGCACGCGCGGTGTCGCCGTGACGCCAGTCGAGCGCCCGGATCCGCGGATCGTCCAGGTTGCCGACGAACCAGTCCGTCGAGCGACTGGTTGGCGCAGATCCGGAATTTGGCTTCGCGCGTACTCGTCCATCGAATGATAGCGGTCGAGATGATCCGGCGAGATGTTGAGCAGCACCGCGATGCGCGGCTTGAACGCGCGGATCGATTCGAGCTGGAACGACGAGACCTCGGCGACCACCCAACCGCCGGCGCCGACGTCGCGCACCTCCTTGATCAGCGGGTTGCCGATGTTCCCGCCGACGTGCGACGTCCAGCCCGCAGCCGCGCAGCAGATGCCCGATCAGCGCGGTCGTGGTCGATTTGCCTTTCGTTCCGGTCACGGCGACGATCGGCGCCTTGCAGAGGCGGTAGGCGAGCTCGATCTCGCCGAAGACCGGGACGTTGGCCTCGTAGATCCGGCGCACGACCGGCGAGGTCGAGCGGCATGCCCGGCGAGAGCACGGCGCAGCTGAATCTCGCCGAGTATCGGCTCGATCGCGCCGGCCGCGACGAAGCGCGCGCCAACGGCGCGCGCGACGTCGCGATCGCCTCGCGCGAGCTCGGCGGGCGGTTTTTCGTCGGTGGCGTAAAGCGCGACGCCGAGCTCGCTCAGCACTTCGATGCTCGCGCAGCCGCTGCGCCCGAGACCGATGACCAGAACCGTCTCGCCGGGCGCCGAATTGAAAGATGTCGCTCATCGCACGATGGCCCATCCTAGCAGCGAAGCGAGCAGCGACGCAACCCAGAAGCGAAGCGTGACCTGCGTTTCCGGCCAACCGCCAAGTTCGAAGTGATGGTGCAGCGGGCTCATGCGGAGTATTCGCCGGCCACCCGTTGCCTTGAAATACGATACCTGCAGGATGACCGAGAGCGCCTCGGCGACGAACACCGCGCCGATCACAACGAGCAGCAGCATCTCGCCGGTCAGGATCGCGGCGCCGGCGAGCAGCGCACCGAGCGCGAGCGAACCGGTGTCGCCCATGAACAGCTTCGCCGGGTGAACGGTTGAAGAGCAAGAAGCCTCCGCACGCGCCGGCGCCCGCCGCGGCGGCGATCGCCGCGCCGGGCATAGCGCGCGCGCCGCAGCGAGCGCCAGCACGACCAGCGGCGGGATCATCGTTCCGGCGGCGAGGCCGTCGAGACCGTCGGTTAAGTTCACCGCGTGCGTCGTCCCCACGATTGCCAGGATTCCGAGGACTAGCCAGAGCCAGTGCGGTGCCGTCGAGCGAGAAGCTCCCGGCGTGGAAGAGCACGTCTTGCGGAAAGAGGCTCGGCGATGCGGCGGCTTCGCGCATGAAGATCGCGGCCGACCAGCGCCGTCGCCAGCAACTTCGTGCGCGCGCGCAAACCGCGATTGCGGCCGCTGGCGAATCGTCGAGCATGTCGTCGATCGCGCCGATGCCGGCGCAGATCACGACGAGGAACGACCAGTTCCGCCAGCAACGGAGCGCGACCGCAGCGGCGAGCACGCGACGAGCACGACGACGAAGACCAGGCCGCCCATCGTCGGCGTTCCCGTTTTCTCGCGATGCGTCTGCGGCGCGTCCTCGTAGGCGCGTTGCCGAACGTCGAGGCGGCCGAGCAGAAAGATCAGCCGCCGCTGCCGCGAGGGCGGCGACCGCGAGGCCGAAGAGCAGCCACAGACCCAGGGCGGCCGGCGACGGGTCGCGTCACGCGGCGTCACCCTGCAGCAACGGATTGGATGCCTCGATCCGCGCCACTTGAGCACGACGATCGGCGTCTGCTCGTCGCTGTTGCCGTGCGGATTGTCGAGCAGCGGCGTCTCGCGACGCTATCGTCGCACACGCCGGTCGAGCTGCCGAGCACTTTCGCCTTTCCGAGGTCGTTTGCGTCGACGACGGCGCACGCGATCCCGGTCCGCTCGCTCAACGATCGAGCGAATCCGCGCGGGTCGCGCGGCGCGAGGACGATCGCACGCTCGTAAGGCGGCATCGTTCCGGTGTAGCCGTCGAACGCCGCGATCGCCTCGCCGAGGACCTCGTAGAAAGCGCCGCGCCGGCCGAACGCGCGCGCGACGAGCTGCAGCAGCGTCGCATAGATCACCTTCCACGCGCCGACGCGATCGATCACGAGCTGCATCGATTCAGGCTGGCTGATCGTCGCCATCGGGCCGGCGCGGCGCGCTATCGCGTACGCCAGCCGCGACGGACGAACGTCTCGGCCGCAACGAGCTCGCCTTGCGCGATCGCGACGGCGCTCTCGGAGACGGCAACGACGTCGCCGGGCCGCGCGATGCCGCGTACCGCATCCGATACGATGCGCGACGAGGTCGTCGCCCGGGCGCACGAGCGGCGTTCGAACTGGGATCGCGATCAGGCCGTCAGGCACCTCGCGGCCGCGAGACGGCCAGACTCTTCGTCGCGATGCTCACGTGCCGCAACTCTTCGACGATCTCTTCCAACTTATATTTGCGCGAGCCCTTGAGCAGAACGACGTCGTCGGGGCGAGCGTGCTCGCGCAACCACGCGCGCGGCTTGAGCGTTGGTTCCGATCCGCACGATCCGCGTCCGGCTCGAGCCCGCCGCGTTCGCGCGCCGCGCGCGAGTTCCGCCGCGAACTCGCCGCGGACCAGCAGCACGTCGACCGTGCCGGCGGCGTGCGCGCCGACGCGCTCGTGCATCGCGCTCGATTCGTCGCCCAGCTCCGCCATGCTCGCGAGCACCGCGATGCGGCGCGACGCCGTCTCCGCGGCGAACGCGTCCAGCGCCGCGATCATCCCGCTGGCGTTGGCGTTGTAGGCGTCGTAAATCACGTCGGATCCCGCCGGCGGCGGCGATGCGGTCGTAGCGCCCGCGCGGCAAGCGCAGCGACGGTATCGCCGAAACGAGACGCTCGAGCGGCACGTCGAGCTCGAGCGCGCCGGCGAGCGCCGCGGCGAGGTTCGCGCGGTTGTGCGAGCCCGGCACGCGCACGTCGACGTCGTACTCGACGGCGCGGCCTTCGGAGCGGCGAACGAGACGCCGATCGCCAGCGAACGCAATCAGCGGCTCGAACCTCGTCCTCGAGCGACGTTGCCGCGGCTGCAACCGCGAACCAGGGCGGGGCGCGCGAGCGCCGCCGGCCCGGCGCCGAGACGCGTCGATCGGCTGCGTTGAGGACGGCCCGCGCCCCGCGTGAAAAGAGCGCCCACTTCGTCTCTTCGAGGCGCTCGCGCGAGCCCATGATCTCGAGGTGCGCCTCGCCGACGTTCGTCAGGATCCCGACGTGCGGCCGCGCGATCTCGACGAGCGCCGCGACGTCGCCGTAGTGGCGCGCGCCCATCTCGACGACGACGACGTCGTGTGCGGCATTCGACGCGCTCAGCAACAGCTTGCTCACGCCGATCTCGTTGTTCTCGTTGCTCGGTGCGGCGAGCACCCGATCGCCGTAACGCGCCGGCGAGCAGCTGCGCTCAGAAACGCTTTCGTCGTCGTCTTGCCGGCGCTGCCGGTGATCGCGACGACGCGGCCGTGGAACAGCGCGGCGCGCGGCGCCGGCGAGCGCCATGTAGGCGCTCAGCGTCCGGTCGACGACCATCGTCGGCGCGTTCCGGGAACGCGCGCCTCGGAGCGTTCGAGTACGAGCATCGCCGCGCCGCGCCGCACGCGCTTCGGCGGCAAAATCGTGCCCGTCGAAACGCTCGCCGCGCAGCGCCAAAAACGTGTCGCCCGGCTCGAGCGTTCGCGTATCGGTGCTCACGCGCAGCGCTCGCTGGAGCGGCATCGCGGTCGAGGAGCGTCGCGCGACGTCGCCGCGATCGCCGCGTCCAGCGCGAGCGTTCATCGAAGCACGCTCGCGCGCGCGACGAGCGCTTCGCGCGCCACCGCCGCATCGTCGAACGGAAGCACCCGATCGCCGACGATCTGATAGGCTTCGTGTCCCTTACCGGCGACGAGCACGACGTCGCCCGGGATCGCGTCGCCGATCGCGCGCTCGATCGCGCGGCGGCGGTCGAGTTCGATCGACGCGGTCGCGGCGTCCCGATGCCGGCCACGATCGCGTCGGCGATCGCTTGCGGTTCCTCCGCCGCGCGGATTGTCGCTCGTCACGATAGAGCCGATCGGCCAGCCGAGCGGCCACCGCGCCCATCAGCGGGCGTTTGCCCGCGGTCGCGATCGCCGCCGCAACCGAAGACGACCGCGAGCGCGCCGCGTCGTCGTCTCGCGCAGCGATCGCAGCGCGCTTTCGAGCGCGTCGGGCGTGTGCGCGTAGTCGACACGACGTCGACTCCGGCGGCGCGCAGGCGCTCCATGCGCCCGGGAACGCGCTCGAGCGCGGCGAGTCCCCGGGCGCTCGTGGAATCCGGCGACGTTCATCGCGCGCGCGATTCCGATCGCCGCCAGCGCGTTCCAAGCGTTGAATCGTCCCGGGAAGGCGCAGCTCGAAGCGCTGGCCGTCGACGGTAAAGCGGGTTGCGTCGGGTTCGGCCACTATGCCGGTGGGAACGAGCGTCGCTCCGGCGCGGATCCCGTATGAGATCACCGTGCGCCCCTCGGCGCTCAGCTCGAGCGCCCAGCGCGCGCCGTACGAGTCGTCGACGTTGAGAACGCACGAGCCCGCGAGCGTGAAGAGCCGCCGCTTCGCCGCGGCGTACGCCTCGTGAGTCCGATGGAAATCGAGGTGGTCGCGCGTCACGTTCGTCAGTGCCGCGATCGAGAAACGCACGTCGTCGACGCGATCGAGGGCGAGCGCGTGCGAGCTCACCTCCATCGCGACGGCTTTCGCGCCGTCGTCGCGCATCTGGGCCAGCAATCGGTGAAGCGCCGGCGGCAGCGGCGTCGTGTTCTCCAGCTCCCAGCGCCGCGATCGCAATTCGGCCCCGACGGTCCCGACCACTCCGCACGGAATCCCGGCGGCCTCGAGAATGGCGGCGACCATCCGAGTCGTCGTCGTCTTTCCGTTCGTGCCGGTGACGCCGATGACGTCGAGCGCGTGCGAAGGATCTCCGTAAAATGCGGCCGAGAGCGCCGAGAGCGCGCGGCGGGTATCCTCGACGGAGGCGACAGTCACTCCGGCCGGCAAGCTCGGCGGAGGGGCGCCTTCCACTACCACGGCGCACGCTCCGTTGGCGACCGCATCGGCGAGGTAGCGGTGTCCGTCCGTGTGGCTGCCGCGCACCGCGACGAAGAGCGGCTCCCCGCCGCACGCAGCGTGAGTCCATTTCGATGCTCGTGATCGAACGCTCACGATCGCCGCTGACGCGCGCCGCGGGCAGGCGTTCCAACAGCGTCGTCAGCGATACGTTACGTTCAGCGGCCATGGCGAGCGACGTCCGCGCTCGGCAAGACTCCGGCGTGCAGCATCGCGGCGCGTGCGATGTCGGCGAATGCGGGCGCCGCTACGACGCTTCCATAGTACGAGCCGATCGGGCGTTCGACTTTGACGTAGATGAGGTAGCGCGCCCGCGGATAGGGGACCATGCCGATGAACGACGCCGCGTAATATCCCGACCGATACGCTCCATCGACGACCATCTGGGCGGTGCCGGTCTTTCCGGCCGTCGCGTAGCCGGGAATCTGCGCGGTCGGGTCCCCCGTGCCGTGCAGCACCACGGCGCGCAAGAAGGTTCGCAGCTCGGCGGCGGTGCGCTGGGAGAAGATGCGCGTCGCGGGCACCTGCGAACGGCGCCGCAGAAGGTTGCCCTGCTGGTCGTAGACCGCACGCACGATTTGCGGCTGCACGAGCAGGCCGCCATTTGCGATCGCGCTATAATAGCGCGCCATCGCGAGCGGCGTCACCGACACGCCTTGTCCGAAGGACATCGTCGCCAGCGAAGAGCCGCTCCACGTGGACGGCGGCGGCACGATTCCGGGATTCTCGCCCGGCAACCCCACGCCCGACGGCGTGCCGAAACCGGCCTTGCGTTCCATCGCATAGAGAGTCTTCGCCCCGATCGAGATCCCGACTTCCGCCGCGCCGACGTTGTGCGAAAACTCGACGATCTGCTCGAGCGTTTCGCTGCCTCCGGTGCCTGCCATGAAACCGTCTTCCGCATTGTGAATCGTCTGACCGCCCACATCGAGCCGGTCGTGCGCCGGGAAGCGCGTGGACAGCGAGACCTTCCCCGATTCGAGCGCGGCCGCCGCGGTGACGAGCTTGTACGTAGAGCCCGGCTCGTACGCGTCCATCACCGCGCGATCGCGGCGCTGTCGGGTCGCTGTACTTCCAGAAGTGGTTGGGATCGAAGTTAGGCAGGTTGGCCAGCGCGAGGATTTCGCCGGACCACGGATCCATCACGATGGCGGTGCCATCGAGGGCATGAAACCCGTTGACTTGCTTCGCAAGCGCCCGCTCGGCAACGAACTGGAGGTAGGGATCGATCGTCAGCGCGACGTTGAGCCCGGGCTGCCCGGGCGAAATGACGCGCTCCTGGCCGAAGGGAATCGGCCGCCCGAACTCGTCGGCCTCGAGCGTAACGCGTCCCGACCGGCCGCGGAGGAGGCTGTCGTCGGCGTATTCGACGCCGTCGAGTCCGTTTTCGTCGGTGCCGACGAAGCCCAGCACGGTAGACGCGAGCCGTCCGCTGGTGTCGACGCGCAGCCCGGTGTCCTCTTCCTTTAAGTCGACGCCGAGCAGCCCGAGGGCGCGTAGGCGCGCGGCGGTATCGTGCGGCACCTTGCGCGCAATCCACACGAACCATAGATGCCGGTCGTGCAGCGCGGCGACGGTCGATGAATCGAGCTTGCCGAAGACCCTCTGTAGTTTCGCGGCGGTCGCGTCGGGGTCGACGATCTCACGCGGCACCGCGTACACGCTCTCCGACGGAAGCGAACGCACCAGCACGTTGCCGTTCCGGTCGAGGATGCTGCCGCGCCGGGCGAAGATCTCGACCGTGTCCGAGCGCTGCGCGAGCGCCTGACGCGCGTAGAGCGCGCCGTTTATCGCTTGAACGTCGTAGAGGCGCCAGCCGAGAAAGAGCGCCACGGCGACGCAGGCATAAAAGAAGAGCCGCGCGCGCATCGGGGCGACGCGCGCAAAGGTCCTCTGATGCATTCCGGCGATTGCCCTAGCGGCCTATTGCTTACGAGTCACCGGCGGAACGAAGAATCCGGCCAGCGACGAGATTATCGGAAAGCGCGGGCGGACGCGCGCCACCCGCGGCGGATCGATTCGCACGACGGCGAGATGCTCGGGCTCCCGCATGCCCAGGCGCGCGGCCAGCTGCGCGAGACGATCGTCCGATCGCAGCGCGCCTATCCGGTCGTCGAGACGCATCGTCTCCTCCAATAAGGCTTCCCGGTCGGCCCGCGCCTTCCCGACCGCGTAGCTCAGTCCGGTCAAGCTCGACGTCAGCACGACGTAGCCCATCAGCAGGACGAGAACGCTCATCAGCGCGATCGACACGCGAAGAACGCCCGTATACCGAGCTCGCGACGTGCGGACGATGCGCCGCTGCGTCGCGGCCCGAGCCGCGCGAGGATTGACGATCCGCGACGGCCGGTCGAGGAACCGCGGCTGCACCATTTCAGCTCACCTTCCGTTCCGCGGCGCGCAGCTTCGCGCTCCGAGCCCGACGGTTCCCGGCGAGTTCGTCCTCGCCGGCGAGAAGCGGCCGCTTCGTCAAGACGTCGAGACGCTCGTCATCGCGGAACGTCTCCTTGACGATGCGATCCTCGAGCGAATGGAAGCTGATGGCGACGACGCGGCCTGCGGCGCGCAGCCTGCCGATCGCGCCGCGCAAACCGTCGCGCAACGCATCGAGCTCGTCGTTAACGGCGATGCGCAGCGCTTGAAAGGCGCGCGTCGCCGGGTGAATGCGTTCGCGCCTGCCGCGGCGCTGCACGATGCCGGAAACCAGCTGGGCGAACTCGGCCGTCGTGCTCGGCAACGCACCGTGCGACCGGCGCGCGACGATGGCCCGCGCGATGCGGCGGGCCGCGCGCTCCTCGCCGTAGTGAAAGAAGATGTCGGCCAGCTGACGTTCGCTCGCCGTCGCGAGAATGTCATATGCGCTTTGCCCCGCGGCGGGGTCCATTCGCATGTCCAACAGCGCGGCACGGCCGAGCGAAAAGCCGCGCTCGGCATCGTCAAGTTGCATCGACGAAACTCCCAGATCGAAGAGAACGCCGTCGACCGACGCGATCGCGCACCGGTCGAGGACGCGGGTGAGGTCCCGAAAGTTGGCGTGGACGAAAGTAAAACGCGGATCGGCGATCGACTGCGCTCGCGCAGCCGCGTCCGGATCGGCATCGATTCCGATCAAGCGCCCCGTGCCAAGCCGCGTCAGGATCGAACGCGAGTGGCCACCCGCACCAAACGTGGCATCGACGTACATCCCATCCGGCCGTATCGCCAGGTACTCCATCGCCGGGCCAGTGAGCACCGGGACGTGAATCACGAAACGGCCACATCGCTACAGCCCGAGCTCGGCCATGAAGCCGGGAACGTCGCCCTCGGGCGGCGTCTGGAATGCGTAACGCTCTTTGGCCCAGATCTCGATGCGCGTCAGCAAGCCCGACCGAGACGACCTGCCGTTCGATGCCGGCATACGCCCGCAACAGCGCCGGCACGAGCATCCGGCCCTGGTTGTCGCAGCCCACTTCCTCGGTGTGCGCGAAGAGATAGCGGACGTAGCGGCGATAGCGCTCGTCCTTCACCGGCACGGACTCCAGACGGCCGCAGAATTCGACCCACGTAGGGGTGGGGTAGAGCGCCAGGCAGGGGTCGGGGTGGGCGATCGTTAGGACAAACTGAGGGCCCAGCCGCTCGCGGAAGCGCGCCGGCACGATGAGTCGCCCCTTATGATCAAGGGCATGCTGCTCTGAACCGGCAAAGCGGGGCAGTTCCGCGTGCAATGACTCCTCCGAAAGGCACCACTAGGCACTACTTCCCACCACTATACGCCCCCAGCTCTCCTTAAGGCAACCAACTGCACCCTTTTTAAGGCACGGATTTCTTCGGCATCTTTAGCACTCGTTTTAAGGGAGTGCTACCGGCAATGGCACGCCGGCGCCGACGTCCGCTGGATCGGCGTCTTTTTCTTGCCGGCAGCATGCCGTAGATATCGAGCGAATCACGGCGCGAAAACTTCGTAATCGTCTAGACTCGTTAACCGTTGACGTCCTTACTCTGTACGAGATCGCGTCGACGCGCACGTCGATTCCGATCTGCGCGCCACGGCGAGAAACGAAGCAAGCTCAGGCTGCGTCAAGGCTTCGCAGGTATGATTCCTCGACTGCCGGGTAACGTCGAAAATGCCAGGCTTAGGCCCCGGACGAGAAGAAAGGCGCGGTTGGGATGAGTCGACTGCTCGGAATCTGCGGCCTGTTGGCGCTGCTCTACGGATGCAGCGGCCCGGGCTACTTACCGTACGCGCCGCACGCACTCGATCCGGCCACGCTCAATTCGCTCGTCACGGGCGCCTCGCAGGCCAACGGCGTGCCGTTCGCCCTGGTGCGCGCCGTGGTCATGGCGGAATCGGCAGGCAACCCCTCGGCAATCAGCGGGGCGGGCGCGCAAGGCCTCATGCAGCTCATGCCCGGCACGGCGGCGAGTTGCGGAATCGCCAATCCTTTCGATCCCACCGAGAACGTGCAGTGCGGCACCGGGTATCTGCGCTCGCTGCTCCATCGGTACCACAACAACGTGACGCTTGCAGTCGCTGCCTACAACGCCGGACCCGGTGCGGTCGACCGCTACCACGGCGTGCCGCCGTATGCCGAAACGCAAGCTTACGTCGTGCGCGTGCTCAACGCATACCGCAGCTACTGATCCCGGGCCCTAGATGGCTACGCTGATTCAACGACAGCCGCTTCCTCGTGTCCGTTCGGCCTTCTTACGCCTGCCGATTCTCGACGGCTATCTGCTGCGCGAGATGGTGGGCCCGTTCATGTTTGCCTTCGGCGCGTTTCTGCTCTTCTGGGCGCTCAATATCTTCTTTCTCGCCGCCGACTACATCATCAACCAGCACGCACCGTTTTTCTTGGTGCTGCGTTTCGTAATATTTCGCGTACCGCAAGCCATCCCGATGGCGTTTCCGTTCGCGTGCCTCTTTGCCGCGCTGCTGGCGATGGGCCGCGTGATGGGCGACAACGAGCTGACGGCGATGCGCACGGCCGGGATCTCCGTGCTGCGCATCGCGCTCTCGCCGCTGCTCTTCGGCTTCGCGATGTTCTTGATCGCTTACGTAATGAACGAATGGATAGCGCCCGCGTCCGTGGACCTCTCCACTCGCACCTTCTATCAAATCATCTACCATACCGACGCGCTGCCCGTCGAACCTCAGTTTTTCCGCAAAGACCCCGACACCGGCAACACGTTCTACGTCACCCAGGTAGCGCCGGATAACAAGACCATGGTGGACGTTCAGATCTTCAAGCCCGCGAAATACGGGCCTTGGAACGAAACGCTTCAAGCGAAGACGGCTTCGGTCCAGGGCAGCACGCTGATGCTGCACGACGTGATCGACACGCGCTACAACAACGACGGATTCCTCACCAACCAGCAACACGTCAAGAGCGTTCAGATCGGGCTGCCGTTGGGAGAGACCGCCTCGCAGTTCGTGAGCCAAGTCAACAACGACCCCTGGACGATGAGCAGTAAGTCGCTGCGCACGCAGGTCAATGCGCTGCAGGCACAGGGGATCGGCGGCACCGCCATGGGAAACTTGCAGATCAACCTTGCCAACAAGCTCGCGTGGCCGTTTGCCTGCTTCATCGGCGTCGTGGTGGCTTTGCCGCTGGCGATGCGCTTCGGCAAGCGCGGCCGCACGCTGGGAATCGCGCTCGCAATCATCGCGTTTTTCGCCTACTATCTCATGACGTCGGCCGCCTCGGCGTTTGGGCGCAACGGCGCGGTGAATCCGTTTATCGCCGCCTGGTTGCCGAACATCGTCATCGGAATCGCCGGTGCGGTTCTTCTTTGGCTGGAAGAGCGCTGAAAGGGTGCTCTTCGGGAAGCGAATACGTTACGGCATCGCCGTAGTCGCGTCCGTTGCCGCGCTGACGACGGGTGCGTTCCCGGCGTGGACAAAAGCGTCTGCACCGGATCAGCAACAGCTCGCGCTCCAGCTGTTCAACCGCCAGAGCTGCGCGCAGCATTACAGCGACGACCAGCAGACGGTCGCGCAGGCGACGGAGGCTCCGACGAGCTCTCCGGCGCCGGTCACTACCCCCGGTCTACCGGTCGTGCCGCCCGGCGTTGCCAACGGGACCTATACGGTCAATCGCACGCCCCCGCCGCTGCCGGGAGCCACGCCGGGCGTGGGCCCGCCGCCCATTCCGTCGGGCACTCCGGCCCCGACGGTGTCGACCGAGCCCGTCTTCCTGGTGCGCGGCGGCGAGACGCCCCCGCCGATCCCGCCGGCCGGCCAGGCGACCCCGGTGCCGACCGCCGCTCCGAGCGGCGCGCCGACGCTCTCCCCGGGATACGTCGCCGTCATCTCGGATAAGTGGACCGGGAATCGCGCGCGCGGTCAGCCGAGCGATGCGCTCGGCAACGTGCACATCTACTACGGCGACGAAGAGATCGTAGGAGACAAGGCCCACTTCGACGGCCAGCGCACGATCACGATCACGGGACACCCGGCGTTTCTCGTCAACCACGAGCGCAACTCGGTGCTCACCGCCGACGTCATCTCCTTCGATACGGTCGAGCAGACGGCAAAGCTCACCGGCGGGAAAGGCGCCAGCGACGAGGGTGTGGAGCGCGGCCTGATCCACTTTGCCGCGGACGACTTGCACACCGAACCCGACGGGACGGCGCACGGCACCAATCCCTACGTGACCACCTGCGAGAATCCGCGCGGCGGCTATCACATCACCGGAAAGACCATGGAGGTCTATCCGGGCGACAAGATCGTCATCAGCAAGGCGGTGCTGTGGCTGGGCGCCGCCGCGGTGTTCTATCTCCCTCTGCTCGTGATTCCGCTTCGCAGCGTGGAGAACCAGCGCGGCCGCGCGCATTGGTTCCCGGAGGTCGGCTATAACTCGTATCAAGGCGCTTGGATAAAGCTCCAGATTCCCTTCGGCAAAGATCAATACTATTACGGCTACTACATCGTCAATTATTACACGAAGGAGGGGCTCGGGCTGGGCTACGTCGGCTTCTATGCGAGTCGTAAGGGGCGCCGGAGCGTCAGCGTAAATTTGTATACCATCAACGACCATCTGGCGGGCGGCGTGCAGACGAACGCGTCGCTGCAGGAGCAGGAGAACTTCTCCGACCACTTACGGAGCAATTTTCAGTTCTCGTATCAATCCAACTACGGACCGCTGATCAGCATTCCGCCGAACGAAACGCTCAGCGAGGCGATCGTCCACCAAACCGCGCAGACCTCGCAAAATTACAGCATCAGCCACACGTCCGTCGGCGGACAATCCAGCGCGAACAGTTTCACGTTCACCGACACGCGCCAGTTCAATCAAAATCTCAACCAAACGGTTACGTACGACATCAGCGAGAGCAACGCGAGCTTCGGCGGAATCACCAACTTCAGCAACGAGTCCGAGTTCGACTATCTGATGCAGTACACGACGGCGGGGGCGGATTACCAAGCCGAATTCGACAAGACGTATTCTCAGCAGGCCGTCGGCATCAATAAAATTCCCGAGTTCGAGATTCGTCCGACCGATTTCTTCCCTCACTTTTTCATCCCGCTCTCCGCACAACTCACGGTCGGAGAGTACAGCAATCCGGCCGGCGACGGTCAGCCCAAGAGCCTCGCCACATGGCGCGGCGACGCGAATTTGGTCGCCGGACCGTTAGATGCGAAAGTGCTCGGGAGCGATTTCCAAGGCACCGTCACGGTCGACCAATACGCATACGGCACCGGAGATCTCAAGGCGGCGATCGAGCAAGATCTCAGCCTCACGACGCCGATCAGTCAGCACGTCGTCAACACGCTCACCTACAACGAGGCGAACTACAACGGCCCGGCGCTCGTTCCGTTCCAGTACCTCGACCAGCAGCCGACGGACAACACGAAGAACGCCCAGGACATGATCCGTCTCTTCAACGACGACGTTTACGCGTTCTCAGTAGGCTGGAGCACCAATTTCGACGGCATGGCCCAACCGCTCAGCTATCAATTGACGGCGCGGCCTTCGCCGCGGTCGGCCGTGATGCTCAGCGGTTCCTTCATTCCCGGTCCCTTCCAGGGATTCGAGACCACCAACCTTCAGCTCTCGACTCCGTTCGGCCGCGACGCGTCGCTGCAGTTCGTCACCAACATCAACTGGAGGCCCGGGTCCACCGGACAGAGCGAATTCTTTGCCGATAAAATTATTTACTACACGCGCACGATCGGCAACTGTTACCAGCTGCTGGTGCTCTACAACGAATCGCAGCAGGCGATCAACGTCGGGCTCAACGTGCTGGCCTTCCCGTCGCAAACGGCCGTCTTCAACATCGGCCAACCGCAGTCGGTCGTCCCGACGACCTTCAATTTCTAAGCGATATCAGCTGATATTACGGCACGTCGCAGGCGGGGTGTCCGCAGGCGCAGGTCTCCGACTCGACGCCCGCCTCGGTCGCTTCGCGGCAGTCCTCACTGCAATAGACTTCCCCGCCGGAGACCGGCCCGGTCACCGAACAGTTACAGAGCTCGTGAGTGCATTCGACGGGAGCTTCATGCATGCGATCGGCCTCGCCTTAGGGACACGCGGCTTGCGTCACCGGATTGTTCGCGATCTCGACACTGACGATCTGGGCCGCGGGGTCGCCGATTCCCTGTGTGTCCAGCGCATAAAACGTGGTGTCAAATTGCTCCGTCATACAGAGCTTCGGCGAGTTCCACTGCGGGTCGATCGGACCGCCGGCTCCCATCGAGTCGACAAAGAGAAACTGTCCCTGCCCGTTGGCCTGCGTCGTGAACGCGTTGAACGTCCAAAGGTTCGACGGGCTGCCGGTCGGCGAGGGCGACGGGGAAGGAATGCCTTTGAAGATCGATCTCTGCGCGAGGATCGAGAACTCGCTGCCGGTGCCGTTGGCGTTGAGGTTATAGGAAAACTGCTGCGGCGTCGTGCCGAGCGGCAGCCACGCCGGCGGAATGTGCGGATTGTTGTTGTTGCGCACGAACTGCACCGGCTCGGCGTAGGAAGAGACTCCGTTCCCGCGCGCGACCATGGCGAACGAGTAGCCGGCCCAGTTGGTCTGCAGCGTGTCCGTCGAGGGTGTGACGCCGCTGCCGGTCGTGTTCAGCACGATCAGGTATTGATAGTTCGAGAAGTTGAAGGGCGCGGCCGTGTCAAAGAAGACTGCCAAGAACCCCGGAGGCGCACCGCCGGGTCCAAGACCCGGAGGGTTCGGTGTGACCTGACGACCGCACGCCGCGACGATGAACGCCGTTACTAGTACGATTACGAAACCGAAGCTCAATCTTCGAATCATGGTCTCCTCGACGCGCTTGCGCGATGCAGGTGTCGCCGCGGGCGCGGCTTTCGCTTTGGCGGCGGCGTTTCCGAAAGTCGGCGCAGCATGGCTCGTGCCGTTCGGCACAGCCGCGCTGTTCTGGCTTTGGCAAGGCGCTTCCTGGAAGCGCGCGGCGCTCCTTGGTTGGTTAGCGGGTGTAATTTTCTTCGCGCTCGATTTCGCCTGGGTGGGGCATACGGTCGGACGCTACATCGGTATTTTCGGACCGTTTCTCGCGTTTGGGCCGGCCCTGATCGAGGCGCCGTTCTTCGCACTGGCCGGCGCGCTCGCCGCGTGCGCGTTTCAGCGCGCGCAACCGAATCTCGCGCCGCTTGCCGCCGCGGCCGCATTCGTGCTATGCGAGTGGCTTCGCTCGATCGGCGTGCTCGCTGCGCCGTTCGACCAACTCGGCTACACGCAAGCCGATTCGCCGCTGCGCGCGATTGCGGCTTACGCGGGAACGTATGGCATTACGTTCGCGCTGTGTATCGTCGGAGCGTATGCCGCCGACGCGCTGCACCGGCGCACGTGGCGGCCGCTGGCCGCCGCCGTGAGCGCCGTCGTTCTCCTCACGCTGATCGCGTGGATCGCATGGCCGGCCCGCCGGCTGCCTCCGCCGACGATCCCGGTGGCGGCGATTCAAGGCAACATCGCGCAGTCGTTCAAGTGGAACTCGCTCTCGCTCGCGGTGCGGCGCTACACGACGATGACCCGCGCGGCGAGCAAGGGGCGGCCCCGTCTGATCGTTTGGCCCGAAACGGTGATACCGACGGTACTCGACGCGGATCCCGTTCTCGTGATGCGGTTCTCGAATCTCGCTCGTGAGGTGCATGCGACGATCGTCGCGGGCAGCCTATCGGGTGGTTTCGCGGGCCTCTACAACGCGATCTATATCTTCTCGCCGAACGGAACCCACGCGGTCTACGAGAAGCGTCAGCTCGTGCCGTTTGCCGAATGGTTTCCGGGCCGCGCGTTCCTTTCGTGGCTTCCGTACGTCGGCGCGCTCAACGGCGGCCTCTCGCCGGGCCGAGTCGACGGCGTTTATCCGACGGACGCGCTGCCCGTCGCGCCGCTCATTTGCTGGGAATCGGCGTTCTCCGATCTCGCCTACGCGCAGATGCGCGGAGGCGCTGCGCTCCTGGTCATCAGCACCGACGACGCATGGTTCGGCACCACGTCGGGCCCGTACATGCACGCGCAGATCGCGCAGCTGCGCGCCATAGAGACCGGAGCGTACGTCGTGCGGTCCGCCGCAACCGGGATCAGCGGCATCATCGCCCCCGACGGACGCTGGCTGGCACGCAGCCGCCTCGACAAGCGGACGATCGTCGCGGGGCGCGTCGGCCCGCGGGTCGTTACGGTGTTTTCGAAGATCGGCCCGACCGCGGTGGGACTGCTACTGGCCGTGCTCTACTTGACGCTCTTGGTCCCGGTCCAGGCTCCCCCTCCGGATCCCGCGGAGTGGCCGGATGCGTCGTAAAACCATCTGGTGGAAACGCCTCGCCCTCGTGGCGGGGCTGCTCTTCGGCGTCTACGTGGTCGTGGAGATCATCTTGGCGGGCGGCGGGGCGCCGCCGCCGCCTCCGAACCAGGCGCCGATCGATTTACGCGGCGGTCACGTGCTGAACAATCACATCGCGACCAAGTCGTGGAGCTTCGACTACGATCACGCGCGGCTTTCATCCGATGGGTTGAGCGGCAGCGTCGACGGCGTTCGCAACGGAATCGTGTTCCGCAAAGGCAAGCCGTACCTGCGGATATCCGCGAAGCACGTCCAACTCAACGTGCAGTCGCTTGATTTCACGGCGGTGGGAAAGGTCCAGCATCGAACAAATCGCCGATGCGCAGCAGCGCTCTTTCGATACGGACCTGGTAACGTGGACGAACGACGCGAAACTGCTTCGTATGCCGCATCCGAGTTACGTTCGCTCCGGCGGTCAAACGCTGAGGATCGACGGGATCACCGTCAACTTCGACGACAACACCGTACACCTGGGGAAAGTAAACGGAGGAGTGGAGGTCCATCGCTGAGGGCTTGAGCCTCAGCGATTCTCTTCACCCAGTTTTTTCCTCACCGAGTTTTTTCTTCGCCTCGGCGATCAGCTTCTTGACTTTTTGGCCGCCCTTGTGCCCGATCTCTTCGTAGAAATCGGAGCCGTACTTTTCCTTGACGACTTTTCCGCCTTTTTGACCGATGGATTCGTAGAACTCCACGCCGTGACGGTCGCGAGTCGCCTTTCCGCCCTTTCGGCCGATGTCCTCATAGAACGTTGAGCCGTAGCGGTCGCGAACCGTGTCGCCGCCTTTTTTGCCTGCCTCCCGCACCGACATTTCCCGCTTGGATGGGGGGTCGTGCTTATCTGCCATCGGTCTTTTCGCTACGTCCGAGGGACGCTACGACGCCGTCGCTTTACGCTTGGGGCGCTGACCGCCTTTTTGGCCGATCACCTCGTAGAACGAGGGCCCGTACTTGCTCTTCGTGGCTTCCCCGCCCTTGCGTCCAATCTCTTCGTAAAACTCCGAACCGTACTTTGCCTTAACGCGCTCGCCGCCGCGGCGGCCCGCTTCCCGAACGCTCATGCCGCCGGCTTGTCCGGACTCTTGTGCCATGTCGACTCTCCTCTCGTGATCGAAGGTACCGAGTATTCTATTCCCATACAAGCGCTCGGTAAACTCAGGATTTGCTGAGAATGTTCTCCGATAGCCCTCAAATTGGGACCGGGCCGGCCCCGCCACCGTGCTGGGGCGGGTCTGCGCCCGGATCGCCGTGCCCTTCGACGATCGCGTCGTACACTGCGCGCGCCCGCGCGCGGAGGCGATCCAGGTTACCGTCGTTCTCGATTATGAAGTTTGCATTAAGACGCGCCCTGTCGGGTTCGATCTGAGCCGCCATGCGCGCTCGCACGCGTGCCTCGTCCAGCTTGTCGCGCTCGACGACTCGGGCGATGCGCTGCTCGAGCGGCGCTACGACGAGGACGGAGGTATCGACGAGCCGATCGTAGCCGGTTTCAAAGAGCAGCGGGACGACGTGCACCACCACCTGTCCCGGTTGCGCGTGCGTCTCGCGTTCCATCGCGATGCGGCGGATGTGGGGGTGGAGCAGCGCGTTCAGCCGCTCGCGCGCGGAAGGGTCGCCGAAGACGATCTCCGCGAGCGCGCCTCGGTCGAGCACTCCGCCGCGGATGGCCTGCGGCCACACGCGGGCGATCTCCATGAAGCCGTCGCTGTTCGGCGCAACGACCTCCCGCGCGATAGCGTCCGTATCCACGATGAAGGCGCCGAGAGTCGCGAAGATCGCAGCAACGGCGCTCTTTCCCGCCCCGATGCCGCCCGTCAAGCCAACGCGCACGGCGGCGTTCTAGTCGGGCGGCTCCAGTATCGGCTCGGCCGGAGTCACGACGCCACCCGTCTCCACCTCGACCTCGTATTGCTCGATTTCCTCGGGAGGAACGTCGGCAACGTGCTGAATCGACGCGGTGATTCGGCGTGTCGCGTGATTGATGGTCAGCAGGGTCACTTCGACCTCTTGACCGGCCGCGAACACAGCCGTCGCGTCGAACTCGCCTTTGGGCACCATCGCGAGAATGCCCGGAATCACCTCGACGAGCAGATAGTTCGGCGTTACCTTCACGATCTGCGCCGCCAGCTTGTTCGTTTCGTAGAGCCGATCGGCGTATTGGTCCCACGGGTCGGGCAGCGCGTGCTTGAGCGAGAGACTGACCTTCTTCGCTTCGGGATCGAACTTCATGATCTCGACCTGCACGACGTCACCGATCTTCACGACTTCGGACGGATGCTTGATGCGGGCGTATGCCAACTCGCTGTTGTGAATCAGACCGTCGATTCCGCCGAGATCGACGAAGGCGCCGAAATCTGCCAGGCGCACGACGACGCCTTCGCGGATCTGCCCCACTTCGAGCGTATCGAGCAGCTCCTGCTTCTTCGCCTGCAGCTCTTCCTCGAGAACGAGGCGCTGCGACAGCACGACGCGGTGACGCTTGTGATCCAGATCGATGACCTTCAGGCGCAGATGCTGCCCGACGAGCTCGTCGAGGTTGCCGACGGGCTGGCGGCGGATCTGCGATGCGGGAACGAAGCCGCGCATGCCGAGGTCGACGAGCACGCCGCCCTTGACGACTTGAGTAACCGTCGCTTCGATTACCTGGTCCCTCTCGTGGGCCTCGATGACCTTCTCCCAAGTCTTGAGCGCACGGGCTCGCCGCTCCGAGAGAAAGAGCGTCCCGTCCAGCTCGTCGATGCGATGGACCATCACCTCGACGGTGTCGCCGACGCGCAGCAATTTTGAATCGATCGCAAGCGAAAGCTCGCGGAAGGGGAGGACGCCTTCGGACTTGCCGCCGACGTCGACGAGCACTTCGTCCTTGTCTTTTTGGACGATCGTGCCGGTTAGAACTTGGCCTTCGTCGAGAACCTTGAGCGATTCTTCGTATAAGCGCTGCTCGAGCGCGAGCTGGTTCTTCTTCCTCGTGATGAATCGGAGCGACTTCAGTTGTAGAGATTTGACTTTTCCCACTTTCGTATTTTTTTTATTCTTATCGCTGGCAGCGCCGGCACCACCACGTCCCGCGTTGTGCCAGCACGGTGCGCACGATCCTGCTCTCGCCGCAGCGGCCGCAGAACCGGCCCGCTCTGCCGTAGACCGAGAGGTTGTTTTGGAACCCGCCCTGCAGTCCGTCGGCATCCACGTAGTCGTCGACGGTCGTCCCGCGCATGTCGATGGCGCGTTGCAGAACGTCGATGATCGCGCGACGTAAGCGGTGTATCGCCGGTCTCGTCAAAGTCCCCGCGGGCCGGCTCGGACGAACCCGAGCCTCCCACAGCGCCTCGCATGCATAGATGTTACCGATGCCTGCGATGCGCCGCTGATCGAGGAGGAATGCCTTGATCGGCGTCGTCCGCCCCGACAGCATACCGATAAAGGCTTCTTGTGTAAAGCCTGAGCAGAGGGGCTCGACGCCGAGCTCCCGGTCCCACGCTTCGCCGGCGCGTACGAGGCGCATCCGTCCGAACGTCCGTACGTCGGAGAACCGCAGCCGGGCCCCGCCGCTCAATCGCAGCACCACGTGCGTGCCCGGCCACTCCGGCTCGCCGTCCGACGCGACCACGAGGCGGCCGGTCATGCGCAGGCTCGTCACCAGCGAGCACCCCGACGCGAGCTCGATGACGGCGTACTTGCCGCGGCGCCGAACGCCGGCGATCCGCTCGCCCCGAACGGCTCGAGCGAACGTCAACCGCGGCGGCGCGACGACTATCTTCGGCAGGCGCACCTCGGCGCGCTCGATCGTCCTGCCGACGATCGCGCGCGTGAGGCCGCGAACGATCGTTTCTACCTCGGGAAGCTCGGGCATCGGCTACTGCGAAGGCACCGCGCGAAGATCGAGCTTGACGCCGGCGGCGATGCCGTCGCGCGCTGCCTCACCCGCTCGCAGCTCGATCACGTACTTCGCAGTGTTGCCTTCGAGCGGAATCTTCTCGTCGGGAAGCGTTCGTTCGACGACCGGCACGTTTGCGAACACTCGCCGCACCCTGCCGTCGGCGGCTACGAAGATCATGTCCAGCGGAACGAGCGTGTCTTTCATCCAGAAGCTCACCATCTCGTCGCGATCGAAGACGAAGATCATGCCGGTATGCGCGGGCACGACCGTGCGATCCATCAGGCCGTGCTCGCGCTGCGGCTCCGTCCGCGCTACTTCGAGCGTGAGGTCCGCGCGAGGGGCGTGGACCACGACGGCCGGCAGGGCTAATGCCAGAACGGCAGCGACGGCGGCCTTAGACACGTTCGAGGCTCTCCGCGCCGAACGGTTCTACCTCGTACCAATTGCGGCCCGACTTGAGCGTCACTTCCAGCGGCACCGACAAGGCGATCGCGTTCTCCATGTGCCCGCGGACGAGCTTGGCGGTGTCGCTGAGCTGCGCGACGCGCACTTCGAAAATGAGCTCGTCGTGAATCTGCAGCAGCATGCGTGCATCGAGGCCGGCATCTTCGAGCGCGCGATCGATCTGCACCATGGCGAGCTTCATCAGATCGGCAGCGCTGCCTTGCAGCGGCGCGTTGGTGGCCTCGCGCTCCGCAGCGGCGCGCAGCATGTGGTTTCCGGAAATCAAACCCGGCATGTAGCGCCTCCTACCCAGGATGGTCGAGACGTAGCCGGCGCGCCGCCCCTCGTCGATCGTGCGATCGATATAGGCACGCACCTCGGGGAAGCGCGCGAAGTATGCAATCGTGATCTCTTTGGCCTCGGCGCGGCTGATTTCGAGGCGCTGCGCCAAACCGAAGTCCGACATCCCGTAGAAGAGTCCGAAGTTGACGCTCTTGGCCATGCGGCGCTGGTTCGGATCGACGCTATGGCCGGGCGCGATCCCGAAGATCTGGCGCGCGGTGAAGTCGTGGATGTCCTGTCCCTCTCGGAAGGCGGCGCGCAGCGCATCGTCACCCGAGAGGTGCGCCATGAGACGCAGCTCGATCTGGCTGTAATCCGCGGCGAGCAAGACGTGCTCGCCGTCGCGCGCTACGAATGCGCGGCGAATTCGGCGTCCGAGCTCGCCGCGAACGGGAATGTTCTGCAGGTTCGGATTCGTCGACGAGAGGCGGCCGGTGGCCGTGGCGGTTTGCTTGAACTCCGTGCGCAGCCGGCCGTCGCGCGGATCGACCAGCTCCGGGATGACGTCGACGTACGTGTTCTTCAGCTTCGTCACTTCGCGCCATTCCAGCACCAGCGCGCAGATCGGGTACTCGCGTGCCAGGCCCTGAAGCACTTCGACTCCGGTGGCCCACCCGGTCTTGGTCTTCTTGCCGCCGGGTATGCCGAGCTTTCCGAACAGCACTTTGCCGAGCTGCTGGGGAGAGCCGATGTTGAACGTCTCTCCCGCAAAATCGTAAATATGCTGTTGAAGACGCGCTGCGGCCGCCTCGACTTCATCGCCGACGGATTGCAGCTCGCTCCGGTCGATGGCGACACCGGCGGATTCCATGTTTGCTAAAACCGGCGCGAGCGGCATTTCGATGTCTTCGTAGAGCGCAAGCTGATCGCGAGCCTCGAGCTCCGCACGCGCCTTCTCGATCAATTGAAATGCCGCGTCGGCGTGGGCCGCGGCCTCATCGGGAATCTCCGCGCCGAGCAGCTGACCGGCGGCGTCTTCGATGTCCGCGAACCCGCGAGCCGGATCGAGCAGATGGGCCGCGATCATCGCATCGTCGGCGAAGCGAGCACCCGCGATGCCGCCGTCGCGCAAGACGTGCAGTAGCCGCTTCGCGTCGTAAGCTCCGAGCCGCGCGCCACCGAGCACGACGCTCTCGAGGGCCGCCCGCACGTTTTCGCGCGCGAGCGCGCCGCGTGAGAAGCTGACTCCTTCGCCGGCTCGCGAGGTCACGCCGAGCGCATCGCCGTGCAGCGCGAAAGCGACGCGCTCGGCGCTCTCGAGTTCTCTTAGTTCCCGTTCGAGCTGCGCGAACTCGGGCGGATCGACGGAGGGAACGTAGCTGCGATAGTCTCCGCCGATTCGCGCGCCTTTTTCGAAAAGCGGCAGATCCACGGGCGGTTGTAGTCGCGCGAGCAGCGTCTTGAATTCAAGGTCGCTATAGAGCGCGTACAGCTCGCGGTCGGGCGGCACGTGATAGCGGCTCGTCTCCCAATCGATCGAGAGCGGCAGGTCGCGGCGCACCACCGAAACCGCCCGGCAGAGGCACGCCTGTTGTCCGTACTCCTGGATCAATCGTTCGAGCTTGGGG
Source organism: Vulcanimicrobiota bacterium (assembly GCA_963745145.1). Lineage (GTDB taxonomy): Bacteria > Vulcanimicrobiota > Vulcanimicrobiia > Vulcanimicrobiales > Vulcanimicrobiaceae > Cybelea. The sequence continues at coordinate 447,294 of CAVUWE010000002.1, forward strand.
TTACCGGCGAGCGCCGGATCGGCAACCAGTGCGTCGAGCGAACCCGCCGCCTGCAAGAGCCGGCTCGCGGTCTTCTCGCCGACCCCCGGGATGCCCGGAAGATTGTCGGACGGATCGCCCTTGAGGCCGCGATAGTCGGGCAGCTGTTCGGGCTCGAGCCCGAAGCGTTCGCGCACCGCGGCGGGATCGTAGCGGCCCAGCTCGGTGATGCCGCGCCGCGTCGTAAGAACCGTCGTTCGCGCCGTAACGATCTGCAAGAGATCCAGATCGCCCGTGACGACGACGGTTTGTTCGCCGGCCTCTTCGGCTTGCTGCGCGAGCGTCGCGATGACGTCGTCGGCCTCTTGCCCCTCGATCTCCACCACCGGAATGCCGTAGGTTTGTAGAACGCGCCGGACGAGCGCGAACTGGCTGCGCAGCTCGTCGGGCATAACGCGCCGCTGGGCCTTGTACTCCGCGAAGAGCGCGACACGATCGGCGGGCATGCCCTTGTCGAAGGCGGCGAGAAGGTGGGCCGGCTTCTCGTCCGCGATCAGCTTGTTGAGCATCATCGTGAAGCCGTACACCGCGTTGATCGGCACGCCCGCACGCGTGGTGAGGCCCGGCAGCGCGAAGAAAGCGCGGTACACCAGGCCGTAGGTGTCGAGAAGCATCAAGGACATTGCGTTACAGACCCGGTGCGGCTACCGTACGACGACCGTAGACGAACCGGCGCTGACGCTTCCGTCGTCCGAGATGTCGAGCACCGACAGATTGTAACGCCCGCTGCGCGACGGGAGGGCAATCGCGAGCGCGCCGGCGTTCGTGCGATCGACGCTCCACGAGACAGCCTCGGTCTCGGCCTGAGCGAGCGATAGCTCCGGCGGCTGCTCGCTGCGCCGCACGAACCCGAGCACCTGCGCGTGCTCGCCGGTCGAGTTCACCCACGGATGCCACGTCGCCGTCCCGGCCGCGCTGTTCTGAGTGGTCGTAAGGCCGATCGCGAGCAGCGCGGGCGCCGACGTGAAGAGCGCGCTTCCCGTTGGCGCGCCCCGGCTGATCCGAACGACGAACGTCCCCGATCCGGACGCACCGCCGTCGAAGCCGACCTTGGCGGCCGCCCCGGGCGCGAACTCGTCGCTGCCGAGCGTGAGCGCGGCGGCGCGTGGCCGACCGGCCGCGGAAAGCGCGAGCGGCACGGTGGTCCACTCGATCGAACCGTCGCGCACGAACGCCGCACCCACGCGAAGTTCGCCGGCCGCATCGATGGCGCGCACGCGTGCCGCGGCCGCTCCGCCCGACGATCGCACGACCCGCGCCTCGACGCCGGCGGCGCTCTCGATCGTTATCAGCGCCTCTCCCTGCGAGCCGGGGGCGTTCGCGGAAACGCCGACGTCTTCGCCGGAGCTATAGCTCGTTCGGTCGAGCGTGACGCGCACGTTGGGGCTGCCGCCGTCGGTCGTCGACGCGGCTTGCGGATCTACCCGCACTTGAGCCGCGTCCCACGCGCGGCCGCCGCGATCGACGTACGCGAAGAGAAAGTTCGTGCCGAGGTCGGGCGCGCTGAAGCTTCCGCGCGCGTGACCGTTGGCGTCGAGCGTGAGCTGCTGCTGACCCACCGACGCGCCGTGAGCGATCGTCGCTCTCACCGAAGCGCCGGCCAGCGGTTTGCCGTCGAGCGAGTCGGCGTAGACGTCGAAGCCGATTGGCGCGCCGAGACCCTGTTCCGCGCGATCGACCGTGAGACGAAGCGCGGCTTGGGCGGTCGGCACCGACACGCGCGTGACCGCCGTCGCGCCGTCGGATGCGACGCGGACGCCGTATGTCGAGCCGAGATCGTCGTTGGGATGCGGAATGCTGACGGTCGCGTTGCCGTCGTCGCCGGTGCGCACCGAGCCGTCGAACCACTCCGAGGTCGCCCACGGCGTGTTCTCGGGCGCCTCGCCGACGTACACGTGCGGCGATCGTACCACCGTCACGCGAACCGTCACGCCGCCTCGCGACGCGTGGACCAGGAGCGGCACGTCCTGTTGCGGATCGCAGGCGCCGTTACACGCCGCACCGACCGAGAGCGAAAGCCCGGCGGCATTTGCGTCGACGTCGACGGTAGCGCCGCCGACACCGCCGGCGGCTTGCGCCAGCAGGGTGTACTCGCCCGCCGTCGCGGTCTCGGGCACTTGGAAGGACGTCGTAAACGCCCCGGCGTCGTCCAGCGGCACGCGCCGCTCGCCGATCGAAGCCGCCCCGGAACGGAGCGAAACGATCGCGCTTCCCGCGCTCGCCCGCCAGACGCCGCGCACCCGGGTGCGTGCGAAACCGATCACGCGCACCGCATCCCCCGCGTGGACGACCGCGGAATCGGTCCGCACGCCCACGATCGTCGCCGGAAGCGGCGCTTGGGGCAGCAGGCTTAAGAACGCGTAACTGTTCCCCCATTGCGCGAGCGCGAAGACGGGACGAGCCGCGCGGTTCCAACGCACGATGCCGTCGTTGTCGGTCGAGCCGGTTACGAAGCTGCGGTTCACGACGAACTGGACGCGCATGTGCGCGAGCGGCGCGCCCGTTCCAAGATCCGCTCCGTAGAGCAGCAACCCGCCCGGCGTCTCCTTCGCGACGAGGCCGATCCGCGAGCGGTTGATCCAGACCTGCTCGCCGACGTTTCCCCGTCGCGCCTCGACGACGAAGAACCCCTCGCGCGAGCCGAGCGGCACGCCGACTTCGTTCGATTGAAATTGATAACCGCCCGGCGGAGTGAAGTTGAACGAAAGCGACGCGCGGCGCCCCGACGTCACGATCGCGCGCGGACTGAAGTTCGAACCGGCGGTGAGAACGTCGGCGGGATCGACCTGGTAGACGGAAAACGCGACGGGCGCGCTTGAATAGGTCTCCAAGCGGACTGCGGTCGGTTTCCACGGCACGCTCGAATCGGCGGCGAAGAGTTCGAAGTAGGCGTCCAATCGATGCAGATCGACGATTGGCCGCTCGGCTCGAACCGGCACGGCGCTGACCGCGACGGCGAGAAAAGCGACGGCGACGATTCGCCGGATTAAAAGGAAACGACCGGGCAGCATGCGTCCCCGCTGCTTCGGCAGGTCGAAGTGCGGGGCCCGCGTAAAGCGCAGTAGCGTGGACGAACAAGCGGCAGGAGAGCGCCCGACATCGACGCGATGCCGTTTCTGTGGGTTCGAGGAGGGACCCAGCGACGCTCGCAATGTGCGCGAGAAGCCGCACTTTCAAGTCGTGGTTGCCTGCGGATCCTGCGGCCACCCGTTCGCCGTCCTTTCACGGAATTGATTTGAAGAATTTCACTGCTTCTCTCGCGCTAGCCGTCGCCACGCTGTGCCTCGCGACGAGCGCGCCCGCACTCGCGGCGTCCACGCCGAAGCCAAGTCCCGCGCCGCACGCGTCGCCCCTCGTCATCCATCTTCCCAACATGCCGCTGCACTCCGAAGTCGTCGTCGAAGTCAACAAGAAGGGCCAAGTCGTTCGCGTGAAGTCGACGAAGCCGTCGAAGGTGCGTACGTTCAACGTCCAGACCTACGGCAACGCGCTACAGATGTGGATTCGGCGACCTAACGGCAGCGCACAAGTCGGCCTCTATCGCGTGACCTACGACTACAATCCCAAGACGCAGGACGTGACTCGTCGCGTCTCGCTCGTTTCCGCCGGCGGGAGCTGGGGCAACGACGAGGGAGCCGCCAACGTCATGATGGAGATGGCCCGCAAACAAGCCGAGGCCGCTCAAAAAGCGCAAGCAGAACAACGGTCCAAGCTCCCGTCGCTCAACGAGATCCGCGGCTCGCCGACGCCGCGCCCGACCCCCGCAGCCACGCTGCCGCCGTAGCGGGCGCCGCCGTGAAGTTCGTCACGTACCGGTTGCCGGACGGACGCGTTCGTCCCGGCGTGGTAGAAGGTACGGCGATCCGCACGATCGCGACCGAAACGCTGCGCGATTACATCGCCCTGGCCCCGCACGAGCGCATCGCGTGGCACGCTCCCGACGAACTGGTGCCGCTCGCCGGCGTGACCCTCGACGCGCCGGTGCGCCCCGCGCGCAACGTCTTCTGCGTTGGGCGCAACTACCTCGACCACGCGCAGGAAGGGGCGCGGGTCACCGGGCGAGAGCTGAAGCTGCCCAACGTCCCGACGTTCTTCACGAAAGCCCCGACGGCGATCGCGGGCCCGGGAGCGGATTTGCACTTGGAGGCGCGCATTTCTCGCGAATACGACTACGAGGCCGAGCTCGCCATCGTCATCGGCGCGCAGTGCAAGGACGTACCCGAAGAGGAAGCGCTGCACGTGGTCTTCGGATACACCGCGCTCAACGACGTTACCGCACGCGACCTGCAGCGCGAGCACGGCCAATGGTTCAAGGGCAAGAGTTTGGATTGGACGTGTCCCATCGGCCCCTGGATCGTTACTCCGGAGGAAACCGGCGACGCCCAGGCGCTCGAGATAACGTTTCATTTGAACGGCGAGCAAAAGCAGCATAGCAACACCAGGAATATGATCTTTCCGATCTCGCGCATCATCTCCGAACTCTCGAAGGGAATGACCCTGCTCCCGGGCGACGTTATCGCGACCGGCACGCCCGCGGGGGTCGGATTCGCGCGCAATCCGCCCGAATTTCTGGCCGACGGCGACGTGCTCGAAGTCTGGATCGAAAACATCGGTCATCTCACGAACACCGCGACCATCCAATAGCGAAAGCCGCCGTCCCGGAGGGTGCCGTAACGTCGGGGCAGTATGACCGGGGGCTATGATCGTTGCCGTTCCCCGCGAGGCTGCGGAAAAGGAGCGCAGGGTGGCGCTCGTGCCCGAGACCGTCGGGCGATTCGCCAAGTTGGGCGTCGCCGTCTGCGTGCAGCGCGGTGCGGGCGACGCCGCCGCGTTCCCCGACGCTCTCTACGAAGCGGCAGGCGCGACGTTCGCGGGCGACGCGGCGTCGCTCGCCGCCGCAGCCGACGCCGTCGTCACCGTGGGACGTCCGAGCGACGAGGTGCTGTCGAGCCTGCGCGCCGGAAGCGTCGTCGTCGGCTTTCTCAATCCGCTCGGGGATCCGTCCTATCTCCAGCGCCTAGCCGCCGCCAACGTCACGGCGCTATCGATGGAGATGATTCCGCGGATCACCCGCGCGCAGTCGATGGACGCGCTCTCGTCGCAGAGCAACATCGCCGGATACAAAGCGGTCCTGCTCGGCGCCGCGGCGCTGCCGAAATTCTTCCCGATGCTCACGACGGCGGCGGGAACCATCCGCCCCGCGAAGGTGCTCGTGCTCGGCGCCGGCGTCGCCGGATTGCAAGCGATCGCGACCGCGCGGCGGCTCGGCGCCATCGTCAGCGGCTACGACGTGCGCGCCGTCGTCAAGGAGCAGGTGCTCTCGCTCGGTGCGCACTTCCTCGAGTTCGATCTCGGCGGCGACGCCGAGGGCACCGGCGGTTACGCGAAGGAGCTGACGCCCGAACAGCAGGAGCGCCAGCGCGCCTGGATGGTCGAGCAGATCGGCGCCAACGACGTCGTGATCACCACCGCGCTCGTGCCGGGACGCAAGGCGCCGCTGCTCATCAGCGAGGCGGCCGTCGCGGCGATGCAGCCGGGCAGCGTGATCGTCGACATCGCGGCCGAAGCGGGCGGCAACTGCGCGCTCACGGTGCCGGATCAGACCGTAACCACCGCCAACGGCGTCACGATCGTCGGCACGACGAACTTGCCCGGCACGATGCCGGCCGATGCAAGCCGGCTCTACTCGCGTAACGTCTACGCGCTGCTCTCGCCCTGGATCGCCGGCGGAACCCTGAACGTCGATCCGAACGACGACGTCGCGAAGGGCGCCGTCGTCACCCGCGACGGCAGCGTACTCGTCGGAGGAGCGTCCTAATGGAAGTGGGTCACTACATCGAATTGCTCACCGTGCTGGTGCTCGCGATATTCGTGGGCTTCGAGGTGATCGCGAAAGTTCCAACCACGCTCCACACGCCGCTGATGTCGGCGACGAACGCGATTCACGGCATCGTGCTCGCGGGAGCCATCGTGATCGTCGCACGGCTCTTTACCGGCAGCGCGACCGCTGGCCTGACCGTCCTCGCGATCGCGGCGGTGACACTCGGCGCGATCAACGTTTTCGGCGGGTTCGCCGTGACGGAGCGCATGCTGCAAATGTTCAAGCGCAAGGAGCCCGGCAAGTGACGGCAACCGGAATCGGCACGTCGCTCGCCGACCTCGTGGCGATCGCGCTTTTCATCTACGGCCTGCACGAACTGAATTCGCCGGCCACAGCGCGGCGCGGCAATCGGTTCGCGATGGCCGGCATGGCGGTCGCCCTCGTTTCCATCCTCGTGCAGACGCAGGCCGTCGGCTGGTGGGCGGTCGCAATCGGGGTCGCGATCGGCGGCGTCGTCGGCATCTATGCCGCGCTCAAAGTCAAGATGACGGCAATGCCGCAGATGGTCGCGCTCTACAACGGCGCGGGCGGCGGCGCCGCGGCGCTGATTTCCACCGTGCAGTTCTTCATCGGTCCTCCGGCCGGCGGCTTCGACTCGGTCGTCGCCGTTTCGCTGGTGCTCTCCGCGATCATCGGCGCGATCAGCCTGGCCGGATCGATTATCGCGTTTCTGAAGCTGCAAGAAGTGATGACCGGCCGCCCCATCACCTACGCGGGGCAGCAGTTCGTCAACGGGCTCGTGCTGCTCGCGATCCTCGCCCTGGCGGGCTGGTTCGTCGCCACGCTGGGCACGCCGCCGGCCTGGGCCTTCCTCGCGCTGTTGGCGGGCGCGCTGCTGCTCGGGCTGCTCTTCGTCTTGCCGATCGGCGGCGCCGACATGCCGGTCGTCATCTCGCTGCTGAACTCGTTCACCGGCGTCGCCGTCGCGATCACGGGCTTCGAGATCGATTCCACGCTGCTCATCATCTGCGGCGCGCTCGTGGGTGCGAGCGGCACGATTCTCACGGTCGCGATGAGCCGCGCCATGAATCGGCCGCTGAGCAACGTGCTGTTCGGCGCGTTCGGCGCGGCGGGCGGCACCGAAGTGGCGTCGGCGAGCGGAGGCCCGCAGCAGATCCGGAGCACGAGCGCGGACGACGTCGCGGTCATGCTCGCCTACGCATCGAAGGCGATCTTCGTACCGGGGTACGGCATGGCCGTCGCGCAGGCGCAGCATAGCGTCAAGGCGCTCGCGGACCAGCTCGAAAAACACGGCGTCAAAGTGCTCTACGCGATTCATCCGGTCGCCGGCCGCATGCCGGGCCACATGAACGTGCTGCTCGCCGAGGCGAACGTGCCCTACAATCAGCTGCTGGACATGGACGATGCCAATCCCGAGTTTCCGACGGCCGACGTCGCGCTGGTGATCGGCGCCAACGACGTCACCAACCCGGCGGCTCGGAACGTCACCAGCTCGCCGATCTACGGCATGCCAATTCTCGACGTCGACAAAGCGGCCAACGTCGTGGTCCTGAAGCGTTCGATGCGATCGGGGTTCGCCGGGATCGAGAATCCACTCTACGAGATGGGGAACTGCTCGATGCTCTTCGGCGACGCGAAGGCATCGATCGACGCCCTCACGTCCGCCGTCAAAGCGTTGTAGCGGGCGCAGGCCCCTCCGGCAGCGGCGCGGGTGGCGGCGGCGGGTCCTCCGGGCCCGTCGGGCCTTTCTTGCGCTTCTTGCGCTCGGTGATCTCAACCACGACGATGTAGAGCACCGGGACGATCGCCAGATTCATGACCGTCGAAACGAGCATACCGCCCAGCACGGCGGTGCCGAGCGAGATGCGCGACTGCGCGCCGTCGCCGTGTGCAAATGCGAGCGGCAGAATGCCGAGAATGAACGCGATCGACGTCATCAGAATGGGGCGGAGCCGCGTGGCCGCCGCTTGCGCAACAGCCTCGACGGGTTCCATTCCCTGCTCGCGAAGCTGGTTGGCAAACTCGACGATCAAGATTGCGTTCTTCGCCGCCAACCCGATCAACATGACGTATCCGATCTGCGCGTAAATGTCCGAAGAGGTGATCGGGATCGGCACGACGTGGCCGGCCAGGATCGAATGCACGACCTGGCTGAGCAGCTCGCCGAGCCGGCGAATGTAGATCGCGCCGATAGCGCCCAGCAGCGCCAGCGGCACGGCCAGCATGATGACGAACGGAATCGAGAGGCTCTCGTACTGCGCGACGAGGATGAGAAAGACGAAGAGCAAGCCCATCCCGAACACCGCGATCGTCTGCGGGCCGCTCTGCACCTGCTGGCGCGCGATGCCCGTCCAGTCGTAGCCCATCCCTTTGGGCAGATTCTCGACGACGTGGTGTTGTAAGGCGGTGAGCGTCTGGCCCGAGCTGATGCCGAAGCCGGGCGACGCGTCGATCTCGTACGAGTTGTACTCGTTGTAGCGCATGATCGCGACGTTGTTCGTTTGCATCTTCGTATCGAGGAACTGGCTCACCGGCATCATGCTTCCGGCGGAGTTGGCGACGTAGATGCGGGAGAGGTCCGCCGGCGAGGTGCGCTGCTTGGCCTTCGCCTGCACGACGACCTGGTACGAGCGCGTTCCGTAATCGAAGAAGTTGACGAACGTGGAACCCGTCGTGCCGTTGATCGTGTCGAAGAACGCGCTCGGCGTCACGCCGAACGCGAGCGCCTTCGAACGGTTGAACTGCGTGACCAAATACGAGCCGGTGAAGATCGTCGGCACGCGGACCTGCGACAGGATCGGATCGCGTTTCGCCTGCGCCAGCGTGGCATTCCCGACCTTGTCGAGCGCCGGCAGCCCGAGGTTGTTGATGTCCTCGATCTCGATCGCCATGCTGCCCGTCGAACCCAGGCCGGGAATCGCCGGCGGATTCGCCGGGAGCGCCGCCAGGTTCGGAATCTTTTGGAACTGCGTGTACAGGTAGTACTGAAGCGCCAGCGCCGAGTTTTCCACGCCGTGGCGCTCGGACAGCGGCTTGAGCTGCAGAAAGATCGTCGCCTGGTTCGAGCTGTTGTTGGCGAAACCGAAGCCGATGCCGGACGTCGCCGCCTCCACCTGGGGCATCTTCAGCATGATGCCCTCGAGCCGCTTGACCATCGCGGTCGTCTGATCGATCGAGGACTGGATCGGCAGCGTCACGATAACGTACAGCAGACTCTGGTTTTCGTTCGGGAGAAAGCCCGTCGGAGTGATCTTGAACATCAGGCCGAGCAGCGCGATGCCGCCGATGAAGATCGCGATCATCAACCGCTGCCGGCGGATTAGCTTGGGAACCAACCGCTGATACCAGTTCGTGAGCGCGTGCAGGCGATAGTTGAACCAGAGCATGAAGCGGTTCGTCGTGGGTTCGGCGCCGTGCACCAGTTTGTACGTGAGCACCGGGGCGAGCGTCATCGCGGTGAAGAGCGAGATGCCGATCGATGCCGCCATCGTCAACGCGAATTGCTGGAAGAGCAGCCCGGTCGTGCCCGGCAGAAACGCGACGGGAACGAACACCGACATCAAGACCAGCGACGTCGCGACCACGGCGCCGCCGATCTCGCGCATCGCTCGCGCGGTCGCCTGGAACGGGTTGGTCTTATCGTCGACGATGTGGCGCACGATGTTCTCGAGGACCACGATCGCATCGTCGACGACCAGCCCGGTGGCCAGGGTCAGGCCGAACAGCGTGAGCGTGTTGATCGAAAAGCCGAGCATCTTCATCGCCGCGAACGTTCCGATCAGCGAGACGGGGATCGTGATCGCTGGGATCAGCGTGCTGTGCCAGCTCTGCAAGAAGATGAAGATCACCAGAACGACCAACAGGATCGCGATCAGGAGCGTGACGACGACTTCCTTAATCGACGCCCGAACGAAATCCGAGGTATCGAAGGCGACCTTGTAGCCGATGCCTGTCGGCATCGTCTCCGCGATCCGAGCCATGGTCGCCCGGACGTTCTGGGAAATTTCGGAGCGAGTTGGCCGTGGGCTCGCCTTCGATGGCCAGCACGACCGACGTCTGGCCGTTGTAGCGGGCCGACGTGATATAGTTCTGGGCTCCCAGCTCGACCTGGGCGACGTCGCCGAGGCGGAGGTAGCCGCCGTTGGGCTGCGCCTGAACGGCGATCTGCTTGAACTCCTCGGGTGACTGCAGCCGTCCGTTGATCGAGATCGGGATCTGGAAAGGCTGCGAACCGGTCGTCGGAGGCTGACCGATCGAGCCGGGGGCGACGTCGGCATTGTTCTGCTTGATGACGTTCAGGATCGTGTCGAGCGAGACGTTGTTGGCTTCGAGTTTATGCGGGTCGACCCAGATCCGCATGCCGTAGGTTCGGTCGCCGAGCACCTCGACCTGACCGACGCCCGGCACCCGTTTGAGGTTCTCGATGACGTTGAGATCGGCGTAGTTGCTGACCGCGATGTCGGAGACGGCGGAGCTCGTCGAGAGCATCGCAACGGCGATCGTGATGTTGCCCGAACTCTTTTCGACGGTGACGCCCTGGTTCTGCACGGCTTGCGGAAGCTGCGAGAGCGTGAGATCGACGCCGTGCTGCACGTTGGTCTGATCGGTCGTCGGGTCGGTCCCCAGATTAAACGTACACGTGATCGCGCTCGTGCCGTTGGCGCTCGAGTACGACTGCATGTACTGCAAGCCGTCGGCGCCGTTGATGTTGATTTCGAGCGGTGTCGTAACCGACCGCATCACCATTTCCGCGGTGGCGCCGGGGTACTGCGACGTGATGGTGACGGTTGGCGGCGAAATCTGCGGGTATTGCGAGATCGGAAGCGTCGGGATCGTGATCAGGCCGGCGATCAAAACGATGAAGCTCATGACGCCGGCAAAGAGCGGGCGCCTGAGGAAGAACTCGATCATGAGCCGGCTTTCCGCCAGGGGTCGCGCATTCCGAAAACGAGCGTTCGTATGCTACCGGGCAGAATTCCTGGCTCCGGTGCTCGCTCGCTCCCTCACAGACGCCACTGATAGGCGTTCCACGTCGGCAAAAACGCGTTGGGGGAGAATCCACGCAGGCGTTTGCGATACGCGTAAACGTAATCCGCATTGAAGAGATAGAGAATGGGGACTTGCCGCGCGACGATGCGTCCGATCCGCGCGTAGAGCCCTTTGCGCGCGCTCTCGCCGGTAGCGCTCAAGGCCGCGCGCTCGAGCGCGTCGACCTGCGGATCGCACCAGCGCATGTAGTTCGACGGCGCGCCGCACGCAAGCACCGACGAATCGTCCGGATCGGCGCCCATCGTCCACGGCACGTAGGCGACGTCGAACGCGCCGGCGGCGAGCACGCCGGTACGCGGCAGGAAGAGCTGAGCGTTGCTGACCGCCTTGACGGTGACGTCGACGCCGCGCTGCCGGAGCGCCGCCGCGACGGCGACGGCGACCCGCACGCCGGTGGCAGTTTCCGGAAATTGGACGTACACCAGATGCAACGGAGCCCCGGCGCGCCGGCGCATGCCGTCCGGGCCCCGCCGCCATCCGGCGCCGTCGAACAGTCGATCGGCGCCGCCGGGATCGTAGCGCGGAAGACGGACAGAGGGATCGAACGCCCACGAGAATCGAGGCTGAATCATGTCGGTCACGGGATAGAAGCCCAGCGTGATCTTGCGGACGATGCTGTCGCGATCGACCGACATCGCCAGCGCCCGGCGCACGCGAACGTCGTCGAGCGGACGGTGCGCCGTGTTGAAGGCGAGTCCGGCCACGACGGCCGTCGGCACCACCACGAACCCGATGCGCTGGTCTCCGCGCACGACTGCCAGCTGCGCGGGAGCGAGGAGGTTCCAGTCGAGCGCGCCGGATTGCAGCAGGAGCAGATTCGTCGACGGGTCGGGGATCGTGCTCACCGCGAGCGACGCGACCGCAGGTTTTCCTCGCCAATAGCGCGGGTTCGCGGCGTAGCGCAAGCCCTCGCCGCGCTTCCACGACAGAAATCGATAGGGGCCGTCGCCGACGGCCGGCGCGGCGTTGAACGCCGCCCGCGCGAGCGGTCGTTCCGCGCGTAAGACGTGCTCCGGCAAGACGAACTGCGGCGAGAACCCGTAGGAGAAATAGGTCATCACCGCGGGCGCCCACGCGCGCTTCAGATGAAGGACGACCGTCCGCGAATCGAGCGCGGCGGCGCGGTCGATCAAGTCGTAGCCCTCCTGCGAGCGCACCGGGTTGTGCGGGTCGAGGATCGCGCGCAGCGTGAAGAGCACGTCCCCCGCCGTCACGGGCACGCCATCGCTCCACCGCACGCCGCGCCGCAACCGGTACCGAATCGTCCGCCCGTCGGCGAAGAGCCCGCCGTTGGCGCGCGTCGGGATCCCCTCGAGGAGGGCGGGCACTGGGCGGCCACGGGAATCGAGGTCGATGAAGGGCTCGAATACTAAGCGAGCGACTTGCTGCTCCACCGAGGCGGCGTCCGGATTGAGGAAGAGCGGGTTGAGGTTCTGCGGGTCGGCGGCCAGGTCGAAACGCACCGTGCTTGTAGGGCCGCCATGGTTCGCGCCGCCGCAGCCGCAAGCGAGGCCGGCCGTTAAAACCAAAGCTGCCCATCGGAGACCGCTTGCGCCGAATGGATTTGTGGTGTTATTGTAATAGCGCCGAATATTCTTCGGCAAAACGCCTCCTATGTCGAATATGGTGCTGATTAACGAAGAGCTCGACGAGCTCGACCTCCAACTCCTCGACGCGTTGCAGCGCAACGCGCGCTCGACCTTTACCGAACTGGGGTTGGTCGTCGGCCTGAAGGCACCCGCCGTCCACGATCGCGTGAAGCGCCTCGAGCAGCGCGGTTATATCCGCGCCTACTCGGCGCAGCTCGATGCCGAACGCCTGGGGCTGCACTTGACCGCCTTCGTTAGCTGTTACACGTCGCCCGACTGCGCGTACGACGATTTCACGCGGCGCTTGAGCGAGATGCCGGAGATTTGCGAAGTTCACTCGGTTGCCGGCGAGGAGACGTTCCTCTGCAAAGTCGTGACCCGCTCCACGCAGCACCTCGACGAACTGCTCGCGCGGCTCAAAGCCACACCCGGGATGGCGCGCACGCGCACGACCGTCGTGCTCAGCATGCCGTTCGAGCGCGGCGGAGTGACGGTGCGATGAGGGCGAACGTCACGTCGCGCTGCCATCCGCTCGGCGCGCACCGCGTGCTCGAGCCGGCGGGCGCCATGCCGCAGGACGCCTGGAGGATCGACAACACCCCGGTCGCCGGTTACGGCGAGCTGCTCTGCGACGTGGACGTCCTCAACATCGATTCGGCGTCGTTCAAACAGATTTCGGACGCGTGCGATGCCGATCCGCGGCGAATCGGCGAGCACGTCGCCGAGATCGTCGCGCAACGCGGCAAACAGCACAATCCCGTCACCGGAAGCGGCGGCATGTTCGTGGGCCGCGTACTCGAGATCGGCGAAGGCTTGCGGCCGCTCGTCGACGTGCGCGCCGGCGACCGGATTGCTTCGCTCGTCTCGCTCACGTTGACGCCGCTGCACATCGAGTCGGTGCTGGGCGTCGACGTCGCGACGGGGCGCGTCCGCGTGCGGGGCAAGGCTATCTTATTCGAAAGCGGTCTGTGGGCGCGGCTGCCGGAGGACATCGACGAAGGCGTCGCCCTGGCGGCGTTCGACGTCGCCGGCGCGCCGGCCCAAGTGCGGAAACTCTGCAAGCCGGGGCAGACCGTAGTCGTTATCGGCGCCGACGGAAAGAGCGGATTGCTATCCTGCGCGCAGGCGAAGCGGTGCGTCGGGCCGAGCGGCCGCGCGATCGGGATCGTACCGAACGCCGCGGCGCCCTCGGCTCGTTTCTTGCGCAGCGCAGGGCTCATCGACGAGCTCGTCGTCGCCGACGCGCGTGACGCCCTCGATGCCAGCGGCAAGGTCGCGACCATCGTGCCGGAGCTCGCGGACGCGGTGATCAACTGCGTCAACGTGCCGGGAACGGAGCTCGCCTCTATTCTCTGCGCGAAGGACGGCGGGACCGTCTACTTCTTTTCGATGTCGACCTCGTTCACCGCCGCCGCGCTCGGCGCGGAAGGCGCCGGCCGGGACGTCACGATGATCATCGGCAACGGATACACCAAAGGCCACGCGGAGATCGCCCTGCAGACGCTGCGCGACCATCCCGAACTTCACGAGCATTTCAAAGCGACTTACGGCGCTGCGACGGAAGGATCCGATTTATGAGCACGATTGAACTCACGCACCTCAAGCCGCCGGTTGCGCCCGAATCGTTCGAGTACAAGAACTTGAAGCAGGGCGAGTTCTGGCGCCACATTCCGGCGTACGCGCAAGTGGACGAGGCGACGTTTCTGGACCACCTCTGGCAGCAGCGCCAGTCCGTGAAGACGGCCGACGAGCTGCTCGCGACCATTCGCGGGGTGTGCTCGCCGGAGTTCTATAGAGACGCCGAAGCCGGTTTTCGCCAAGCGCCGATGGCGGTGCGAGTCTCTCCGTATGCGATCTCCCTCATCGATTGGAACGATCCGGTCGACGACCCGATCCGGCGGCAGTTCATTCCGCTCGCCTCGACGCTTCTTCCCGATCATCCGCGCCTGACGCTCGACTCGCTGCACGAACAGCAGGACTCGCCGGTGCCCGGGCTGGTCCACCGCTACGTCGACAAGGCGCTCTTTCTGCCGCTCAACGTCTGTCCGGTGTACTGCCGCTTCTGCACGCGCAGCTACGCGATCGGCCCCGACACCGAGAACGTCGACAAAGTGGCGCTGGCCAAGACGCCCAAGCAGTGGCAGGACGCGTTCGCATACATCGCGGGACGGCCCGAGCTCGAAGAACATCGTAATCTCCGGAGGCGACGTGTATCAGCTGCCGCCGAAGAACATCGAGTTCATCGGCAACGCGCTGCTGGACATTCCGCACGTGCGGCGCATGCGCTTCGCGACCAAAGGCCCGGCGATCATGCCGATGAAGATCATCACCCACGGCGAATGGCTCGACGCGATCACCGCGATCGTCGACCGCGGACGCACGCTCGGCAAGGAGGTCGTGCTCCACACCCACTTCAACGCGCCCGAAGAAATTACGTGGATCACCGAGAAGGCGATGCGGATGCTCTTCGAGCGGGCCATCTTCACGCGCAACCAGTCGGTGCTGATCCGCGGCGTCAACGATACGCGCGAGCGCATGCAGCTTCTGGTCAAGCGGCTCGGGCACGTGAACGTCCACCCCTACTACGTGTACATGCACGACATGGTCAAGGGCGTCGAGGAGCTGCGCACTACGATCGGCACGGCCACCGACACCGAGAAGTACGTCCGCGGGAGCACCGCGGGATTCAACACGCCTACGTTCGTCTGCGACGCACCGGGCGGCGGAGGCAAGCGCGACGTGCATTCCTACGAGTACTACGACCGAGAGAACGGTATCGCCGTCTACGCCGCGCCGAGCGTCAAGCCGGGCAAGGCGTTCGTCTACTTCGACCCGATCGACCAACTCGGCCCGGAGGCGCAGGCTCGCTGGGTGGTGCCGCAGATCGCCGACCAGATGATTCACGAGGCGGTGCTCAAGGCCGGCGTCGGCGACGAGCAGCTCGTGCTGGCGTAATGGGCGAGAAGCGCTTTCGGCTCGACTTCGCAATCGCGCTCGGCGCGCTGCTCATCAGCTCGGTCGCAGCCGTCGCGACCGTCTATCAGACGAGGGTCATCGCGAGTGAGTTCAGCGCCACGGTCTGGCCCTACGTCAGTTTCGACGAAACGAACTCGCCCACCATGCTCGAGCTCGATATCCGTAACGACGGTCTCGGGCCAGCCATCGTTCGCTCCGCAAAAATCACCTGGGACGGCAAGCCACAAGCCTCGATCGAGGCGCTGTTCCCGGCGCTCGTCGCCAAGGATCCGCACACGATTGCCGGAATTCGGGCGGCGATGCGCGCGGGCGCGAACCTGCGGCTGACCACGAGCACCCCGACCTCCGGCTTGGTCATCCCGGCAAACACGCAGCGCACCGTCATCAAAATGGAGGGCGCGGCGTTCGTGCGAGCCTTCCGTCCGGCCGTCAAACGCTTCGGGCTATCGCTCTGCTATTGCTCGCTGACCGGAAGCTGCTGGACGGAGAGCTTTCAAACCCGCGCTGCAGAACCCAGCAGCGTGCGATCGTGCGCCTAGCGCGAACCGCCGATAAAGGAGAAACCGTGATTCATGCTTCAGCGCTTCGCGCCAAACTCTTGGTGTTGCCGCTCGCCGCGCTGCTCGCCGCGCCGTTGGCGGCCCGAGCCGATCTGCCGCCGCTCATTCCGCGCGCGGTTCTCTTCGGGAATCCCGAGAAAGCATCGCCGGCAATCTCCCCGAACGGCCTGATGCTCGCGTATCTGGCCCCCTCGAACGGGGTGCTGTCGATTTGGGTGCGAACCGTCGGCAAGAGCGACGACCGGCTCGTGGCAACGGATCCTGCCCGCCCGATTCGCAACGTGCTATGGCAGCCCGATTCGAAACACGTCCTCTACGAACAAGACAAAGGCGGCAGCGAGAACTTCCACGTTTATCAGACCGATATAGCGACGAAGGCAACCCGGGATCTCACGCCCTTCGGCGACAACGTGCGATCCGACATCGAGAACGTCGATCCGCGATTTCCCAACACGCTGCTCTTCACTTCGAACAAGCGCGACCCCAAGGTTTCGACGTGTACAGGCTGAATTTGCGCACGGGTGCCGCGATGCTCGACACGCAGAACCCGGGCAACATCGGCGCGTGGTTGGAGGATAACGATCTCGTCGTCCGCGGGGCACTTCAGAACAATGCGGACGGATCGAACGAGCTGCTGATCCGGCCGAACCCGTCTACGCCTTGGCACACACTGTTGAAGGCATCTCCCGACGACCTGCTCGCTCCCGTCGCCTTCAGTGCGGATAATCGTTCGCTCTACGTTTCGTCGAGTGTGGGAGCTAACTCGTCGCGCCTTCTGCGCTACGATCTGAGCACCGACCGGTACTCCGTCGTGGCCTCGGATCCGACCTACGACGTCGGAGGTCCGCTCATCGACGCAAAGACGCGCAAGCTGGTCGCGGTCGCGTTCCAGCGCGATCGCACCGAGTGGGACGTGATCGATCCTTCGTACGCAGCGGATTTCGCGGCCCTGCGAAAACTGCACCCCGGCGACATCGGGTTCCTCAGCAGCACCGCGAACGGCCGACGGCTGATCGTAAACTACCTCGTCGACAACGGGCCGGTTTCGTACTATTCCTACGATCGAGGGACGAAGCGCGGCACCTTTCTCTTCGTTTCGCGGCCGGCGTTACTGAACTATAAACTCGCTTCGATGCGGCCAATCACGTACAAGGCGAGCGACGGCCTGACGATCCACGGATACTTGACGCTGCCGGTCGGCGTAGCGCCGAAGAATCTGCCGATGGTCCTTTACGTACACGGCGGCCCGTGGGGCCGCGACACGTGGGGCTACAGCGGATACGTGCAATGGCTTGCGAACCGCGGCTATGCCGTGCTGCAGCCGAACTTCCGCGCCTCGACGGGCTACGGAAAGGCGTTTCTCAACGCCGGGAATCGCCAATGGGCCGGGGCGATGCATCAAGATCTCCTAGACGCAAAGGATTGGGCCGTCGCACAGGGCTACGCCGACCCGAAAAAGGTCGCTATCATGGGCGGAAGCTACGGCGGCTACGCGGTGCTCGCCGGCGTCGCTTTCTCGCCGGACGCGTTCACCGCGGGCGTCGACATCGTGGGACCGTCGAACCTCAACACGCTGCTCGCGTCCATCCCGCCGTATTGGTCGACGGGCCGCGCGACATTCACGCTCCGAATGGGCGACACGGTCGATTTCCTGAACTCGCAGTCGCCGCTGTTCAAAGCCGACCAAATCAAGGTGCCGCTGCTCATCGGTCAGGGCGCGAACGATCCGCGCGTCAACAGGCGCGAGAGCGACCAGATCGTGGCGGCGATGCGCAAGAACAGCGAACCGGTGGAATACATCGTCTTTCCGGACGAGGGCCACGGCTTCGCGCGCCCCGAGAACAACAAGCGCTTTAACGCAGCCGTAGAGGCGTTCTTAGGCAAATACCTCGGCGGGCGCGTCGAGCCGGCGGGGCCGGACGAGAGCATCGCGGCGTTCGAGCACTGATCGCGCTCGCTCAAAAAGGAGTAACGTCATGAATACTACTGGGCTGGCGAAATGCGCCGTTGCTCTGGTTGCAGCCGCGATATGCTCCGCGTGCGGCGGCTCGGCGGTTGCGCCGTCAGCCGCTGCGCTCAATGACGGAATGCCGGTAACGGCGGCGCGCCCGAATCTGAGCGCGCTACCCCGTTACGCGACGATTCTTCCCGACCGGGTGAAGTCGAAGTACTTTGAGTACATCATCAACTTTTATGGCACCTACGCCAGCATCTTCGACTATCCGAAGAGCGATCATCAGATAGGTACGATCAATGACGTCGGCGGCCAGGGGTGCACGAACGTCCTCTACGGCTACGGGAAGAAGATCTACTGGATCGTCGCGGGCAAGCACCGGATCACGGAGTACGCGATCCCCAAGAAGCCGCTCAAGACGCTCTCCGACTCCGTCGGTGCGCCATCCAGCTGCGCCATGGATACCAGCGGCGACCTTGCAGTTGGGATCTTGGATCGGCCGGGTGGCGGCGACATCGTGATCTTCGCGCACGCGAGCGGCTCGGGCACCGTCATGACCACGTCGTTGACTGAAGAGTACTTCGACGGCTACGACAACCAGGGGAATCTCTTCGCGGACGGCTACAACGGCAGCCATCGCTTCGAGCTCATCGAGCTCCCGAAGGGCAGCAGTACGTTCCAAACGATCACAACGAGCAACACGGTGCAGTTTCCCGGCTCGGTGCAGTGGGACGGCCAGTACCTCACCGTCACCGATCAGGGAACGGAGTTGATCTATCAATACGCCATCAGCGGAACGAACGCGACATTGAAGGGCACCGTATCGCTCACGGGTTCCGGCGACTGCGCCCAGACCTGGATCGCTACAGGCGTTGTCTTTTGCGCGGATGCGGGTAACGACAACGGCGAGGTTTTCAACTACCCGGCTGGCGGTTCACCGATTGCGGTCTTTACGGGGAATTTCGACGAACCGCTCGGCACGGTGGCAGCCCAGAGATAATCTGCGTTTCTGGTCTACGCGGAGGAGCCCACCACTGTGCCGACAGTGTGGTCGCTCGCCTCGCCGCTACGAGTCCGGATCGATCCGCTTGCCGAGCTGCATCGCTAAGACCGGGAACGCCAGTCTGCGCACCGCGGTCTACTTTCCGGCGATCTCGGCGATGCGCTTCAATCCTCTGCTTCGCCCTTTGCCGATCGACTGCCCTAGCGCCGTAAGTCCAACATTACCATTATTACCCCTGTTATGGGTAAACTCTTGGCGTTGGCCTACGGCGTGCTTAAGTCGGGTCGATTCTTTGACCCGACCTATACGAGCCCTTGACGGCGAACACCGTATCTGAGCTCTTATCCAAGATACGGGCCCGCTAGAGTGCAGGCCCGTCATCATCGCTTGGAGATACGAAGGATTTTCCTAGCGCCCCGTGGATCTATCAGGCCCTTCGACACGTCCGCGAACGAAGTCAGTCCAATACTTAAACCGGGGATGCATCCTGCGGTAGAAGTCTGGGTTGAAAAGTGGGAGCCGAGGCTCGATCGCTATTTGCCTCCCGGTGCCGGGAGGTAATGAGTCGGTCCATAGAGTCTTGCCCTGAGGATACGCGTTGACCTCGACGGAATATGACGGAGTCTTCACGTTGCCTACATAAAGCCAGTCACCGCCATTCCCGAATGCTACCGAGAACGAACCTTTATGGGCATCGTATATTCTGCTGGGAGCGGTTTGGCCCGGAGGGAAAACGGCCACTCCTGTAAATTCGGCGACCAGCAGATTGCCCTGACTGTCCAAGGCAAGACCGTACGGCGGCCCTGAAAGCTGCAATCCGAGATTAAACGCACCTACATTCGTCTCTAGAAAGTCGACCTCATAACCGCCGCTATAATTTTGACCGGAGACATAGGCGTTGCTTAAGGCGTCAACTGCAATACCGTACATCAAGCCCAGATTTGGGTCGTCGTAGCCGGATGATTGGTTCAGGCCTTGCTGAGGAAACGTCAGGTATTCATAGCCATAGTTTGTGCCCACGCCAGTTACGACGTCAAAGGCGGGCGAGCTTCCGGCTAATGGGGCGATGCCAGGGACCGGGACGTCTTCCGAAGGCAGGTTATTGGTATAAGTAAAGGAGCCGCCAGCATTATAATATTCCGAGATGTATTCTGATCCGCTGCTTGCTTCACCGCCGACGTATAGGTTGTTGACATCATCAAGCGCTACCGATGCTGCATAATGCGCACCGAGCGAGTTAGTTACGCCGCCTGGGGCATTCCCATTGTAGAACTCAACCGCGCCATCGCTGCTGCCACAGTCCTGGCAGGGAACGAGCAGCGATTGCGACGCCGGCACCACGAGTTCCACAGTAATCGGAGTTCCGGAATAAAGAGATAATGCGCTAAGTGGCGTCTGAAATGTTAGTTGCCCCTTCTTAGCCGTTCCGGCCGAGTATGATTGGACTTGGCCGCTTCCGGCATAGCTTACGATGTCGTACGTCCTCCCGTTTTCAAGCGACTTTGATACAATGGTCACTGTATTAGCGCCGCTTTTGAATGTTACCGACGATGCCCCCTTAAGCGAAGCTTCCAAGTACAATATTGGTGTGCCATAAGAGGGAGTTGGAGCCCCCAGAACGTTGTGAGTTCCGCTATTGGTGAGCGTCAACTGCGCTCCCTGGGGCGCGTTGTTGGGGTTATAGGAACCCGACCCTGAAAAGCCTCCGTAACTGGGAATCGTAAATGCGCCACCCGCGCTCTTAATCGTAAATGTGATGCTTTTTGAGGCCTTTCCTTCGGGAATTAGTCGTTGAAGTCGACCACTTTCTGTACTCCTAGACGGTGAAAGGCGCCCTAATGGCGAGGGTAGCAAACCCGCTCCCGACTGCGTCGTCTGTTGGCCGCCACAAGCGGCTAGCATGCCAGCGGCGACGGAACAAATAACAGCTGGACGTAGCCCTTTCAAAATAAACATTCCCGCCCTCCTTATGAAAGCTAAGTGAAGGGAAATTCGACGGTACCCAGGTCCACTCATTTCGGCCAATGACAAAACCACTCTTGCAGATCCTATGGGCTAGCCTTTCGACTCGGCGGTCCCCGGCGAGTAGTTTCATCTATGACACTTGCCGCGGTCAGCACACCTGTCCAATCGCTCCCGTCGCGGGCGCCGGTCAGGGGGCCTCATTTTGCGGGCCTTAGCATCTATCCCAGCGTCATCATTACCGCCTTGAGCATATGGCGCATTACTTCGGCCGGACTGGAGCTACCCGAGCTCGTCGAGCAGGGGAAGATAGGTTTGTCAGGCACTGTTGCGCGGATGCGCCCGGATCATCACCGGGCCGGCGGGGCGCAGCGTCACTAGTGGCGCGACGCGCACGTCGGCTCCGGGCTCGAGCGTAAACCGAAAGCGCCGGAGCACCGTCTCGAGAACGATCGCCGTTTCGCTTTGCGCGAAATCCTCGCCGATGCAGCGGCGCGCTCCGCCACCGAACGGCACGTAGGCGAACGGCGGCGGATCCGCGCGCAGCCATCGGTCGGGCTCAAACCGATCGGGATCGGGAAAGTGCTCGGCGTTGCGGTGCAGGATCAGCGGCGCGAGAAACACCGTCGTCTTCTCGGGGATGCCGGTGCCGTCGCTCAGCGTCACGTCGCGCAGCGTCTCGCGCCCGATGATCCACGCGGGCGGGTAGAGTCGCAGCACCTCTTTGACGAGCCGCGCGACGTACTCGCGATCGCCGTCGCGTGCGGCGACGCCGGCGCGTTCGTCGATCTCGGGGTTCATCGCCAGGAGGTAGAGCGCCCACGTCAGCGCGTTGGCCGTCGTTTCGTGGCCGGCCATAAAAAGCGTCATGATCTCGTCGCGAATCTGCTCGTCCGTTGGCCGGTGGCCGGTCTCCGCGTCGCGGGCCGCGAGCAGGAGCGAGAGCGCGTCGGTGCGGTCCACGGCGTCGCGGCGACGGCGCGCGATCAGGCCGAAGATGATCTCGTCGAGCATCGCGCGTGCGCGCCAAAAGCGGCGCGTGTTCGGCAGCGGCAGACGCTGCCGCAGCGCCCCGAGCGGCGTGAGCATGTGCGGGAACTCCACCATCATCAGCCGCAGTGCGTCGCCGACCACGCGTGCCGAGTCGCTCTCGTCGCTTCCGAACAGCGTCTCCGTGGCGATCCGCAGCGTGAGTTCCGTCATCGCGGCATGGGCGTCGAATGGCTCGCCGGGAGCGAGACGATCCGCGAACTCTTGCGCGTCGCGTTCCATGATGCGAACGTACTCCGCGATCCGCTCGCGGTGGAAGGCGGGTTGGACGATCCGGCGCATCTGCCGGTGCAGCGGATCCTCGCTCGTGAGCAGCCCGTCGCCGAGCAGCAGGCGCAACACCCGCGTGCCCAACGACTTCGAAAACGCGTGCTGCCGCGTGACGAGTATTTCCTTGACCAGCGCCGGCTCGTTCACGAAGACGTACGAGCGCCAGGGCAGCGAGAACGCGACGACGTTGCCGTAGCGCGCAGTCATCTCGCGTAAGAAATCGGGAAACCGCCGGAACGGTACGGGAAGCAGGCCGCGCAGCGTGGCCCAGCGGCCCGGGCCGGGCAGGCTATTTCGCACGGACCACCCGGTAGGCGACGACGTCGCCGAAACGGCAGACGGCGCGGTACTCGCCGCGCGCGACCTCGGCGGCGATCGCCGGGCGCAGCGTCGAGCGATACGACGCGGCCGGAAAGTCGTCGGCGTAGACGAGATACTCCACGCCGTTGGCCCTGTCGATCGTCGCGCGCGGCCGTTGGGCGGCGACCGCCGAGAACCATTCGTCATACGTCGACATCGACGCGTCTTTCGGCACGCAGCCGATCGCGCGGCGCGCGTCGGCCAGATCGTTATAGTACGGATGCAGATAGTGCAGCGGGTGCAGCGGATCGAAGGCGATCAAGAACACGGCGCAGAGCGCGCACGCGGCCGCGGTCCAGCCCCGCGCGATGCGTTCGCCGGCACGGCGTTCGACGGCAGCGACCGCGGCGACGGTGGCGACGAGCAGCCACGGAATCCACAGCGCCGCATAGTGGTCGCCCATTCGCCACACGTAGCCGGAGTTCGCGAGCAGAACGATTGCGGCTCCCGGCAAAGCGAGCAGCGACCATCGGGACCGCAACGGCAGCAGCGCGAGCGGGATCAGCCCTTCGAGGACGTAGGTCAAGCGCCCGAACGTGAAGATCGCGCGCGCGAACGGCAGCGGATGCGTAAGCGGCGCGGCGACCAGCGCGAGCGGCCCGTCGGCAAAGGCATACACGTAAAAGTGGCTGGGGACCCATCCGCCAAATCGCGGCGTCACCAGCCCGTAGTACACCGCGAGCGCGGCCGCCGCACCGATTGCAAGCGAGGCTCCGGCGACGGCAAGCGCGCGCGGCGCCCGGACGAAACCGTCGAGCAAGCCGCGCCCCTCGGCGCGCGGTCGCAGCGCGATCGCCCATAACGCGATGCCGAAGACGACCAGCGTGAGCGCGGCGTCCTCACGCAGGCCGATCGCAACGATCGCGCATGCGGCGAACCACATCCACCTCCCGCGATCCGCGGCGAGGAAGAGCGCCAGCACGAGCGGCGTGAAGAGTCCCAGCTCGTGGAATTCGTCGAACCCGAGCGCGAGCAGCGGCGGGTAGAGCAGCGTGAGGAATCCGAGCCGGTTCGCAAGGCGCTCTCCCGCGTAGGGCCGCGCGATCGCGGCGAGCAGCGGCGCGCACGCCACCGTGGCGCCGGCCTGCGCGAGCTGCAGGCCCAGCGCGCTGCGCGTTACGGCGACCAGCGGCCAGAGCAACGCGAGCGACGGAGACCAGTGGTAGCGAAAATGGGAGCCCGCTTCGACGCCGTTGCGCATCCCGCCGAACGCGTCGGCTACGATCTGCGCGAACGTGCCCGTGTCGGAGCCATAGGTCCACAGCTTCGTGCGCACCGTCGCCAGCGCCGCGAGCACGGCGAACTCCACGATCGCCCACGCCCAGACCCTCACCGGCAGGCGCCCGCGAGCCGGCCGACCAACGGCGTTGCGCGATGAAGCGAATCTGCGTCTTCTGCGGCTCCCACACCGGTAACGACCCGTCGTACGAGCGGCTGGCTCGCGACGTCGCCGAGCGTATAGTCACGGCCGGATACGGCATCGTCTACGGCGGCGGCACGATCGGGCTCATGGGGATCGTGGCTGATACCGCGCTGGCCCTCGGCGGCGACGTCGTGGGCGTCATCCCGGAGGCGCTGACGCGCACCGAAGGCGCGCATCAAGGCCTCACAGAGCTGCACGTCGTCGGAACGATGCACGAACGCAAGGCGCTAATGGAACGGATGAGCGACGCGTTCGTCGCCCTGCCCGGCGGTTTCGGAACGATGGACGAATTCTGTGAGATGCTGACCTGGCGCCAGCTGCATATCCACGATAAGCCGGTGGGACTCGTCAACCATCGTGGTTATTACGATGCGCTGCTGGAACTCTTCGACTCGATGGTCCGCACCGGGTTCATCGATCCAGAGATTCGCCGGCTCTTCGTCGAGGCGCCGTCGATCGAAGAGCTCCTTCCGAAGATGCGCCTACTCCGATAGCGCGGTCGCGAGAATCCGCTCCTGTTCGACGGCATGCTGCCCCGCATAGCCCTCGCTCGGGCTGGCGCGGTAGCCGCGCCCGATATACTCGATGTCGAAGCCGTCGCGTTTGCCCTCGAGGAGGCGGCGGCGAACGAAGGCGCGCGCTCCCATGTTCTTCGGCTCTTCCTGCACCCACACGATCTTCTTGAGGTTCGGATAGCCGCCGATCAAACGATTGATGTCCGCGACCGGAAGCGGCGCGAGCAGCTCGATGCGAGCGATCGCCGTCCGCGCAAGCGCAGCGTACGCGGCGTGCCCGACGAGATCGTGATAGATCTTTCCGCTGCAGAGGATCAGCCGGTCCACCGCGACGCGGTCGAGCGGGCGCGGATCGTCGATCACCGGCGCGAACTTGCCGTTCGCCATGTCGTCGAGCGTCCCGGCGGCGCCTTCGGCGCGCAGCAGCGACTTCGGCGTCATTACGACGAGCGGCACGGCGATGGGGGAGCGCGCCTGCATTCGCAACAGATGATAGTAGTTGCCGGCTTCCGACGGCGACGCGACGCGTAAATTCCCTTCCGCGACGAGCTGTAGGAAGCGTTCGAGGCGCGCGCTCGAGTGTTCGGGACCGCCACCCTCGTAGCCGTGCGGAAGAAGCAGCGTCAGCCGCGACGTCTGCCCCCACTTCGCCTGACCCGCCGCGATGAATTGATCGACGACGATCTCCGCGCCGTTGAAGAAGTCGCCGTACTGCGCCTCCCAGAGGACGAGCGCCCCCGGCTGTTGCGTGGAGTAGCCGTACTCGAAACCCATGCACGCGTATTCGGAGAGCGGGCTGTTACGAATCTCGAACGACGCCTGCGGCTCCGCGATGTGCTGGAGCGGTATCCAGTCTGTGCGGGATCCCGGATCGTGAAAGACCGCGTGGCGGTGGCTGAACGTTCCGCGCTCCGTGTCCTGACCGGTGAGGCGCACGGGCGTGCCGGTCGCGAGCAACGACGCGAACGCGAGCGATTCCGCGGTTCCCCAATCGACGATGCCCTTCTCCGCGATCGTCGCCGCGCGACGCTCGAACTGGCCGCGCAGCTTGCGGTTCAGCGTGAAGCTCGGCGGCACGACGGTGAGCGCCTCGCTCCATGCGACGAGCGTGCTGCGGTCGACCGGCGGCACCACCGTGCCGTCGAACGTGTTGCTGCCCGACATCTTGCGGCCCTTGATGTGCGAGGCGAGCGCGCCCTTAACCGCGCGGCGCGCTTCCTGGAGGCGTTCCGTCGCCTCCTCCACCATCGTACGCGCGCGTTCGGCGGTGAGCACTCCTTGGTTGACCAGTTTGTTGGCGAAGAGCTCGCGCACCGTCGGATGGCTCTTGATGCGCTCCGTCAGCTCCGGCTGCGTGTATGCGGGCTCGTCTTGTTCGTTGTGACCGAAGCGCCGGTAGCCGATCAGGTCGATGAGCACGTCGCGGCCGAACGCGCGACGGAAGTCGATGACCAGATGCACGGCCGCGATGCAGGCGTCGACGTCGTCGGCGTTCACGTGGACGATCGGAACGTCGAAGCCCTTCGCCAGGTCGGACGCGTAGCGCGTCGAGCGCGCGTCGGCGGGATCGGTCGTGAAGCCGATCTGATTGTTTGCGATGAGGTGAATCGTTCCGCCGGTCTCGTAGCCCGGCAGCGACTGCAGGTTGAGGACTTCCGAGACGATGCCCTGGCCGGTGAACGCGGCGTCGCCGTGAATGAGAATCGGAACCGCGCGTTTGTGGTCTTGCGCCGGAACGCCGTGCGACGTGTCGGTCTGCAACGCGCGCGCGCTGCCCTCGACGACCGGATCGACCGCCTCGAGATGGCTGGGGTTGTGTGCCAGCGTCACCCCGATCGTCCGTCCCTTCGACGTCGTGAACGTGCCGGTGGCTCCGTGGTGGTATTTCACGTCGCCCATCACGTCGTCGTCGCCGACGTTACCGCGGTATTGCGCGGCCTCGAACTCGCTCATGGCTTCTTCGTACGGAAGGTTGACGACGTGCGCGATCACGTTGAGCCGGCCGCGATGCGCCATTCCGAGCACGGCATCGGCGACACCGTCGTCGGCGAGCATGTCGAGCATCTCCTCGAGCATCGGTACCATGACGTCGAGCCCCTCGCCCGAGAACGTCTTCTGGCCCAGGAACGTCTTGCGCACGTAACGGTCGAAGGCCTCGACCTGCGTGAGGCGTTCGAGGAAGTCGACCTGGCGTTGCGGCGACTGCTTGACTTTGTTGCGCCCCGACTCGATGTAATCGCGCAGCCAGACACGCTGGTTGGCGTTGGAGATGTGCTCGATCTCGTAAGCGATCGTCGAGCTGTACGTTTCCTTGAGGCGCGGCAGCACCTCGGCGAGCGTGTTGCCCGGCAGTTTCACGCGCAGCACCGAGGCGGGGATCGCGCTCTGCAGCGCCGGCGTCAGCCCGTAGGTCTGTGGCTCGAGCGACGGATCCCCGACCGGCTCGGCGCCGAGCGGATCTAGATTTGCAGCGAGGTGCCCGTGCCTCCGGTACGCCGAGACGATCGCCATGCCGGCCGCAACCGCGCGCAGCATCTCGTCCGACGGCTGTGCCGCGGCCTGGCCGACCGGCGCGAACGCGACCTGCGGCGCCGCGGCCGCCTGCAGTCCGAGCGATGCGAAGACCGCCTCGTAGAAACCGTCCTTCCCCTGCAAGAGCTCGTCGACGCGGCGCAGGTACTCGCCCGATTGCGCGCCCTGGATCACGCGGTGATCGTAAGTGCTCGTCAGCTGCATCACTCGCGAGACGCCGAGCAATCGCAGCGATTGTTCGTTCGCCGTCGCAAAACCCGCGGGATAGCCGATCGCGCCGGTCGCGAGAATCGCGCCCTGGCCGGGCATCAGACGCGGCACGGACGCGACGGTACCGATGCCACCCGGATTGGTCAGCGTGAACGACGCGCCTTGCAGATCGTCGGCGGCGAGTTTGTTGTCGCGCGCCTTTGCAACGAGCTCTTCGTATTGCGCGCGAAACGCCGCGAAGTCCAGCGCGTCGGCATCTCGAATGACGGGCACGACGAGGGAGCGCGAACCGTCTTTCCGCTCGGTGTCGACCGCGAGCCCGAGATGGATTCCCGGCTCGAGACGAGCCGGCGCGCCGGCATCGTTGCGCCGGAACGAGTTTGTGATGAACGGAAGCTCGGCCGCCGCGCGCACGAGCGCGTATGCGATCACGTGCGTGAACGAGATACGCTCCGCGCGACCGGACCCGCGGATCGCGCCGTTGAGCTCCTTGCGGCGAGCGTCGAGCACGTCGACCGGCACGCTGCGAAAACTCGTCGCCGTCGGAATGGAGAGGCTCGCTTCCATGTAACCGGTCAGCGCCGCCGCCGGGCCCTTCAACGCGATCAGCTTTGCGCCCGGGGGAATCGGCACGGCCGGCCCTTCGACTCCGCTCAGGGCAGGCTTCACGGGCGCGCGTCGCGCGTTTTCCGGCGCAGCAAGTACGTCGGCGCGCAAGATCAATCCGTTCGGCCCGGACCCGCGGACGCGCTTGAGATCGACGTCGAGCTGCTGCGCGAGCCGGCGCGCCGCGTGATCGGCGAGGCCGGTCGAGGGGCCATCGCCCGGCGGAGCGACGAGGGCCTGGGGCGGCGTTTGCGTCGCCGGTGGCGCGCCGTTACCCGGCGCCGCGACGGCGGGCGTTTCGCCCTGCGTTTTCGACGTGTCGATCTCGGCGAGGACGGACCTCACGGCGACCGTCTCGCCCTCGCGGGCGAGGATCTTCACGACGACGCCCGAGGCGGGTGCGGGAACTTCTACGTCGACTTTGTCGGTGGTTACCTCGACGAGCGGGTCGCCCTCGGCAACGAACTCGCCGGCATGCTTGCGCCATTCGACGATCGAGCCTTCGGTAACCGACTCACCCATCTCGGGGAGAGCGACGCTGACGAGAGTCCGTTCCAAAACAGCCTCATCTTACTCGCGGTTCTAAAAGTACCTCGCGGGAAGCGCCGGCATCGGCTCGACGGCGGTCCTCCGAAAACGCGGTCGCGGATGGTGCAGGATGAAGGCGGCGACGTCGTACGCCTGTCCGAGCGAGAGCGTGCCTGGTGCGCCGTATGGCATGTTGTACCGGACGAAGCCTGCCATGCGCTCGATGTGCGACATGCCGGCGCCGCCGTTGAACGACGTGCTGCCCCAGAGCGGCGGGAAGAGCCCGGATATGCCCTTGCCGCTGGCCTTGTGGCACGCAGCGCACTTGTCCGCATAGAGCGTGGCGCCTCGAGCCGCGCTCGGCGGGTCGCTCGGCGCGGGCGCGACGTAGCGGTCCGACTCGGGCAGCGCAGCGCCGGTCGGCGTTCCCCGTGAGAGCCACGCGATGTACGCGACGATCGCGATCATCTGCTTGCTGGTGTAGGCCGGCGCTTTTCCGTTCATGCTGTACAGGAAGCACTCGGCGATTCGGTCTTGGAGCGCGATCATGCGATGCGCGCGCCCGTTCCACTGCGGAAACCGCGCGTACGTGCCGACGAAGCTTCCGCCCCGGGCCTTCGTGCCGGCGGCGACGTGGCAATCGGCGCACGTGAGGTCCGCGCGCACGTACCTCTTCATCAGGGTGTTCGTCTTGGTGATGAGCCCGTGTCCGTAGGCGATCGATTCGCCGGGCGGTCCGCTCGGCAACGCGCGCGGATCGTAGAGCGTCGCCGAGTTGCTCGACGCGCCGCCGGAGCACGCGGCCACGGCCAGCGCGCCGATCGCGCCCAGAATCGGCAAAACCGCTCGAAGGTTCATCACCAAGAGTCGTTCCTTCCTAAAACGGTGTGAGATAGGTGTAGTGATAGCGAGATTGCAGCACGGCAATCGTCGCGACCATCGACGGGACGACGAGGGCGCCCGGAATCAGGTGCGTGAGGATGTCGCCGGCGACGTCGCTCGCCGACAAGCCGGCCGGCGCAAAGCCCTTCGCGACGATCGAGCGCGCCTGCTCTTCCACGGCGGTATGGCAGGTGAGCACGATCAGGCCGCGCCGCTGCAGCATGCCGATCGACGCGTCTTGATACATGCCGCCATCGTCGTCGGGATTCGCGCGAACGTCGAACGGCGCGTGCGGCGTGACGAAGGTGTTCGCGGTCATCGGACGGCCCTCCGCATCGTCGATCTTCAGGAACTCCCCGATCCGGTACGTCGCCCAGAGGCCATCGTCGTACGCGTAGGCGGCGGACGGGCCGTGCCCCGCTAATACGATTGCGATCGCGTCGGGGGCGTAGCCGAAGCCGAATTGCAGGCCGTTGAACGAGTTCTTGATGCTGCCCAGCACGGCGGGCGCGAACGCGACGGCCTCGTAGAGCTGACGGATCGCTGCGGGCCGGCCGACGACACCGGCAAACTGCCGCTCGTCGAAGTCGCCGCGGCGCTCGACGCGATGCGTTCCGCCGGGAATCCCCGGCGGACCCGAGACGCCCGTCGCTGCAGCAAGCGTTGCCGAGCTCGTCAGGAAGCCTTTCCGATCCATAAAATAGAGTCTACCACCAAACAACTGTTCGAGGATTCGCCGCGACCGGGGCTAAACTCGAGGAATATGAGCGCGATGGAGATCGATCCGACGCAGGCGGCTGCCGAGAAGTTCAACCGCCGTGTTTTCGTCGGCATTTCGGCGGCCGCGACGCTGACCGCGTCGACGGCAATCGCGGGGCCGGAGGAAGCCCTGGGCCAACCGCACGCGCCGCTCGTGCCCGAGAACGACCCGGCGATCTCCGTCGAGCAGGTAGAGCTAAAGCTTCCCGACGCCGCCATACCCGCGTATGCGGCGTGGCCGGCCGGGGCCGGTCCGAAACGCCCTCAATCGTCGTGGTGATGCACATCTGGGGCGTAGACGCGCCAATCCGCGACGTCGTGCGGCGATACGCGAAGGCCGGATTCGCCGCGATCGCGCCCGATCTCTACGGGCGCTTCGGCGCACCGAACGGCGACGGCGCGAGCGATTACACCGTGTTTCGTCCGTATGCGCAGCGCTTGGACCGCACGCAGTATGCGGCCGACATCCGGGCGGCGGCAGCGTGGGTCGCCTCGAAATTTCCCGGAACCAAAACCGGAATAACCGGCTTCTGCATGGGCGGCCGCATCGCGCTGTTGGCTGCGATCGACGACGGCGACGTTCTCGTCGCGGTCGCGCCGTTCTACGGTCCGCTCAAGGACGTCGATCCGAAGGCGCTGCACGTTCCGGCCTGCGGAAGCTACGGCGCGCGCGACACCGGCATCCCGGCAGAGAGCGTGCGCGAGTTCGCAACGGCGCTGACGGTGCCCAACGATTTCCACATCTACGACGAAGCGGGTCACGCCTTCTTCGACGACACGCGCCCCTCGTACGTCGCGTCGGCTGCGGCCGATGCCTGGAAACGCACGCTCGCGTTCTTCGAGCGGTACCTTCGCGGCGCGAACCCATGAACGTCGTCGAGGCGCTCGCGCTCTTTCTCTTCGGCGGCGCGATTGGGGCCGCGGTCGTGTGGCTTGCGTCGCGCGCGGAGAAGGCCGCGATGCGCGCGGCGCTTGAGCAAGCGCGCAACGCCGGCGAGAAGGCCGTCGAGTCGCTCGTAGAGCGCGCCAAGAACGAGCTGCGCGAAGCGACAGCGTCGCGCGCGAGCGAACGCGTCGGCGAGCTCGTTTCGCCGGTGGCGCAAAAGCTCGGCGAGTTCGACCGGCTCCTCGGCGAGCTGCTGGGCCGCACCAATCAGCTGGAGAGCGCCACCGCGAATCTCACCACGCAGACCTCGACGCTCGTAACCGCGCTGCGCAACCCCGCCTCGCGCGGGAAGTGGGGTGAGATGCAGCTGCGCAACGTGGTCGAGAAGGCGGGCATGCTGCCGTACTGCGACTTCACCGAACAGCAGACGGTCGCGTTGGAAGAGGCGCGCGTCCGCCCGGACATGACGGTCAATCTTCCCGGCGAGCGCTGCGTGTTCATCGATGCGAAGGCGCCGCTCGACGCGATGCAGGCGGCGCTCGACGAAGCCGACGACGACGCGCGACGCGTGCTGGTGAAGCGTCACGCGCGCGCGTTGCGCGACCACGTGGATGCCCTCGCCCGGCGCGGCTACCAGACCGCGAAGGGTTCCACCGAATTCGTGGTGATGTTCGTCGCCGGCGAGGCGTTCCTGAGCTCGGCCTGCAACGAGGACCCGGCGCTCATCGAATACGCGCTCGACAAAGGCGTGCTCGTCACCGGTCCGCTATCGCTCATCAGCCTGCTGCGCACGTTCGCGATGGGGTGGCAGGCTCTGCGCCAGGAAGAGAACGCGAAGCGCATCGCAATGATCGGCCGAGTGCTCTACGAGCGCGCCCTCAAATTCACCGAGCACCTCTCCGAGATTCGCAAGCATCTCGAGCGCTCCGTCAATGCCTTCAACGGCGCCGTCAGCTCGTACGAGACGAAGCTGCTGCCGCAGGGACGCAAGCTGAAGGACGAAGCGGCGCTGGGGGGCGACGATCTCGCCGAGATTCCGCCGATCGACGTCGTGCCGCGCGAGCCGACCGCGCTCGACACGAAGACGAGCACGAAACGGCTGCCGCGCTCGCAGCAGCTCTTCGCACAAGACGACGTGGTTTAGCGCTAGACCGCTGCTGGCCGCGCGAGGAGGCCGAGTTTCCGTTCGCTCTCGGAACCGGGCTCCGCCGTCATCACGACCATGCGCATATCGCCGTCGCCGGGGATCTCGAAGCCGGTGTAGTCTAAGAAGAGCTCGCCTACCTCCGGGTGCAGGAAGTGTTTCAAGCCTTCGGTCGAGCCCAACACGTCGTGCTCGGCCCAGAGTTGTTTGAACTCGGGGGAGTTCGCGCGTAGATCGCCGATCAGTTCGGTAAACGCGGGGTCGTTCGGATATTTCGCCGCGACCGTCCGGAAGTTCGCGACGCAGCGGCGCATGATGCATTGCAAATCGCCGTAACGGCATTGGGACTTTTCATCGCGGAAGAGACGCCAGACGATGTTACGGCCGAGCCCGGTCTGGCTGGAGAAATCGGCGAGAGCGTCGGCGCTGCGATTATACGCGAGCACGTCCCAGCGTCGCCCGCGTACGTACGCGGGCGACGGCTCGAGCGCCTCGAGGACCCGTAGGACCAGCCCACTGACACGCTCGTCCTCTTGCGCCGCGACGGTTAAAGGAAGTCCGGCGAGCAGATGAAGGTGGCGGCGCTCCTCCGAGGTGAGGCGCAATGCGCGCGAGATCGCCGCGAGCACGTCGGATGAGACGTTGATCGGCAGGCCTTGCTCAAGCCGCGTGTACCAGGTCGTACCGATGTTGGCGAGCAGCGCGACCTCCTCGCGCCGCAGGCCCGGCGTTCGGCGCCGAGCACCGTCGGCCAATCCGACGTCGGAGGGGACGATCTTGGCGCGCCGCGTTCGCAGAAAATCGCTCAGCTCGTGGCGTCGCTCAAAGGGGGTGGCCGTCAATGTGGTGTGTCCTTTCAGCTCTCGTCAATCGGAGCGGGCGCCGAGGGCGCAAACCGAACGGAAGGGTAGCGTTTTCAGTGCTAGGATAAGCTAGGTTCTAGTCATAGCATCGCATAAGTGCTACTTTGAGCGCAAGCCCTTTCCCACATAAACCACGGAGTGCAGAATGTCGGTTGCTGAGCGGGGCCTGCGCGCCGGCCTGGTCCCCGCCCCCCCTCGCGCGAAGGTGGCCTCGGTGCCGCCGCCGGCGTCGTCTGGGTCGCTCGTTGAGTACGGCGCACGCCGCTGGCTCGTCGTGGCCGGCGTCATGATGGCGGCGCTGCTGCAAACGATCGACCTTACGATCGTCAACGTCGCGCTCCCAACGCTTCAGGGGAATCTCGGCGCGACCGTCGACGAGGCGACGTGGGTGCTCACGGGCTACGTGATCGCCAATGTCGTCGTGATCCCGCTGACGCCGTGGCTGCAGCTGCGCTTCGGCCGCAAGACGTATTTTCTCGTATCGATCGCCGGCTTCACGATCGCGTCGCTGCTGTGCGGCCTGGCGACGTCGCTGGCCGCGCTCATTCTGTTCCGCATCGTGCAGGGCGCGTTCGGAGGCGGATTGCTAGCGGTTGCGCAAGTCGTCATGCGCGAAACGTTTCCCAGCGATCAGCTGGGACTCAGTCAATCGATTTTCGCCGTCGCAACGATCCTCGGCCCATCGATCGGGCCCACGTTGGGCGGCATTCTCATCGACAATTTTTCTTGGCAATGGGTCTTCGATGTCAATCTCGTTCCCGGCATCGTCGCCGTCGTTCTGTTGTGGCGCTACATGCGCGACAACGGACGACCTCAGCGCGTGTCCCTCGACGTGACCGGCATCGTGCTGCTCATCGTCGCGGTCAGCTGCATGCAGTACGTTCTCGACCAAGGGCAGCACGACGACTGGTTTTCGAATCAAACCATCCAGCTCTGCGCGTTTCTCGCATTGACGGCAACCGCCGCATTCGTGTGGTGGGAGCTGCGGGTTGCACAGCCGATCGTGGACCTTCGCATCCTGCGCACGCCGGCGGTTACTGCGGCGTTGGCGATCGCCGGTGGACTCGCGGGGATCGTCTTCCCAGCGTTGTTGCTCTTGCCGCAGTATACGGTGGAGGAGCTGGGCTTCACGAGCACGCTCGCGGGCGTTTTGATCGGCATCCGCGCCCTGCCGGTGCTGCTGCTGACGATGCCGGTTGCGCGTCTGACGAGCATCCAAGGGTTCGACTTGCGCTGGTTGATCGGCGGCGGTCTAGCGTTCTCTGGAATCGGATTGCTCTGGCTCGCCGGCAGCGTGACGACACAGAGCGATCTCGGCACCCTCGTCCCTCCGCTGCTGTTGGTTGGAGCCGGGTCCGCGTGCGTCTATTCGCCCCTCCTCGTCGCAGTGCTGCGCGCAGTGCCACCGGATGCGGCGCCCAAAGCGGCATCCTTTATCGTGCTTGCCTTTCAGCTGGGCGGCTCGATCTCGTCGGCGGGGATCGTCGCGTTTGTCGATCGGCGCGAGCAGTTTCACCAAACGATCCTCGCCGGAGAGGCGACGCTTTCTCGCCTGCCCGTCGTGCAGTTCTTGCAGCACGGCACCCCGCAGCAGCTGGCGGCCTCGGTCGCGTCTCAGGCCGTCGTACTCGCCTACGACGATGCCTTTTTCATCACTGGCGTGCTCGCACTGCTGGTAACACCCAGCGTGCTGTTGTTAGCGCGCAAACGAACATAGGAGTTACGAAAAAATGGAACTTGAATTCGCTTGCCACGGACTCTGCGACGATATCTCGCATCTGCTCCTAGAAGGACCGGGGAAACCGTCGCTTCAGGCAACGTTCGCCGCCGGCCGCGCGACACGGGCCCTAGCGGCTGCATTCCATCACGCCGCGGGCCGGCCGGCAGATCAGCTCTGGTCTTATGCCATTGAAAGCTTGGAACACTTTCTCGATCTCTCCGACCACCCAAACGCCAGGAGATCGAGCGCGATGCGGGAGCTGCGGCGTTTCGTTAACGAGAATGCCGACCTGCTGTCGTACGGACAACTCAAGGTGGCGAGCTGAATTGCGTCCTGTGTAGTAAGGCCGGAGGCGGCACTTGAACGTCGTGGCGTCCTAACGCAGGCTCCATCGCGGCCGCGGGAACTTTCTGCGGGGTTCATAACCTAGCGTACCAGGCGATGAACCTCAATACGGTAACCGAAATCAAACGGCCAAGATCGGCCGATGAAATCCGCCACTGGCGAGACGGATACGCGTGGCTCGCAGGGGGAACGTGGTTGTTCTCCGAGCCGCAAATCCACACCGATACGCTGATCGATTTGGGAAACCTCGGTTGGCAAGCAATTGCAGCCGGGCAAGACGGCATCCAACTTGCCGCGACTTGTAAGATCGCGGAGCTCTACGCATTCCAACCTCCGCCCGAGTGGGGAGCCGGATCGCTCATTGGTGAATGCTGCCGAGCCTTCTTGTCGTCGTTCAAAATTTGGAACGAGGCGACGATCGGCGGGAACATCGTGATGTCGCTGCCGGCGGGTCCGATGATCTCCCTTACGGTGGCGCTCGAAGGCACGTATACGCTCATCCCGCGCGAGGGAACGCTGCGCGAGGTGCGCGCCGCCGACTTCGTCACCGGAAACCACGCAAATATCTTACAACCCGGCGAATTATTGCGCAGCATCCAGCTTCCGGCAGCGGCGTTGGCGAAGTCGTTTGCGTTCCGTCGTTCCGAGCTCACCCACCTTGGGCGCTCGTCGGTCTTGCTCATCGGTACTCGCAGCAAGCCGGCCGGCGGCCTAACGCTCACGATTACGGCCGCAACCGTCAAACCCGTACAACTCGCCTTCGACGGCACGCCCTCGTCCGAGCAACTTCACAACGCCATCGATGCGGCGATCCCGGACTCCCTCTATCTCGACGACGTCCACGGATCGCCGGCGCATCGTCGGCATCTGACGTATTACTACGCGGAACAGATTCGGCGGGAGTTGGAGTCGTGAACCTTCGCGTCAACGGCAAGGGTTTTGCTGCGACGCCGGCCCCGGGCGAATGCCTGCGCGTCTTTCTTCGCGACCTCGGTTGGTACGGGGTCAAGAAGGGCTGCGATGCCGGTGACTGCGGTGCGTGTACCGTGTGGGTCGACGCGAAGCCCGTGCATAGCTGCCTGTACCCCGCCTTTCGCGCTGAAGGGAAAGATATCACGACGATTGAGGGCCTCGCGAGCGACGGCGAGCTGCACCCGATGCAGCGTGCGTTCCTCGATGCTCAAGGGTTCCAGTGCGGCTACTGTGCGGCGGGGATGATCATGACCGCCGCCTCACTCAGCGACGAGCAGAAAAACGATCTCCCGCGCGCGCTCAAGGGCAATCTCTGCCGCTGCACGGGCTACGGGTCGATTCGCGATGCGTTCGCCGGCGTCAAGAACGTCGCGCCCGACGATGCAGGAGCTTCTATCGGCGCGAGCGTCGCCAACCCGTTTGCCGAAGCGATCGTCACCGGGCACGCGCGATACACGAGCGACATCCCGCCGATGGACGGTCTCTTGCACCTCAAGGTGCTACGATCTCCGCACGCGCACGCTAAAATTCTGTCGATCGACCGCTCCGAAACCATGGCCGTGCCGGGTGTCGTCGACGTGTTCACCTGGGAGGACGTGCCGCGCCGTCTCTACTCGACGGCAATCCACGAAGATAATCGCGTCGACCCCGACGACACGTATCTGCTCGACAACGTCGCGCGCTTCGCCGGGCAGCGCATCGCGGCCGTGGTCGCCGAAAATGAAGCGGCCGCCGAAGAGGGCTGCCGGCGCCTCAAGGTCGAGTACGAGATCCTGCCGGCCGTCTTCGACCCCGCAGAGGCGATGGAACCCGGGGCTCCCGTCTTGCACGACAAAAGCGGCGAATCGCACATCCTGCATCCGGAGAAAAACATCTTTCTCGAGCTTCACGGCGAGGTCGGCAGCGTCGCCGACGGCTTCGCAGAAGCCGACGCGATCTACGAAGAAACCTACGACGCCCCGCGTCAGCAGCACGTTCACCTCGAGACGATGCAGTCGATCTCGTGGCGCTCCGAAGACGGCCGCCTTCACGTGCGCACGAGCGTTCAAGGCCCGTTCATCGTCAAAGGAAAGCTCTGCTATCTCTTCGGCATCCTACCGGCCGATCTGCACATCTTCACCGAGCGCGTCGGCGGCGGCTTCGGCGGCAAGCAGGACATGATGAGCGAAGATTTGCCGCTGCTGGCGACGATCAAAACCGGCCGCCCGGTGAAGTGGGAATTCACGCGTGAGGAGCAGTTCACCGGAGCGACGACGCGGCATCCGATGAAAACTCACGTCAAACTCGGCGCAAAAAAAGACGGCACGCTGACCGCCATGCAATACCGAATCATTTCGAACACCGGCGCGTACGGAAATCACGGCGGCGAAACGCTCGCAAACGGCATGTCCGGCCCGTGGGCCATCTACAACTGCCCCAATAAGAAGGGCGATGGTTACGCGGTCTATACCAACATCCAGTGCGGCGGCGGCTTCCGCGGTTACGGCACCGGCCAGCCGACGTTCGCGGTCGAATCGGCGCTCGACGAGCTAGCGGCGCTCCTGAACATCGACCCGATCGAGATGCGCCGGAAGAACGTCATCGGTCCGAACGACAAGATGGAATCGGCGCTGAATGAGATCTCCGACCTCACGATGGGCAGCTACGGTCTAGATCAATGCATCGACGCCGTTGAAAAAGCCCTGCTGAGCGGCCGGGGCCTGCGCAAGCCCCCAGACGACGATTGGCTGGAGGGCAGCGGGGTCGCCTTATCGATGCTCGATTGCGTTCCGCCCACGGAGCAGCGCTCCGGTTCCGAAGTGGCGTTGCTGCCGGACGCGGGCTACCACTTTACGGTCGGCTCGGTGGAAATCGGAAATGGACTCGTTACCGCTCAGCAGCAGATAGTTGCGCAAGTGATGGGCTGTCCGACGGAGCGCGTGACGTTCCTCAACGCCGATACCGATAAGACGCCTTACGACAGCGGCACGTTCGCCAGCGTCGGGATGATGGTGCCGGCGAAAGCGGTCGAAAACGCCGCGGTGGCGCTACGCGAGAAAATGCTCGGGTTCGCGGCCCAAACGACCGGGGTGCCGATCGAGCAGTGCCGGCTCGAAGACGACGCGGTCCTCTGCGCCGGCAGCCGCGTTTCGCTGCCCGAGCTGTATTCCGCTGCCCGAGCGCAAGGCCAAGAACTCGCGTGCTTTCGTAAGGCGTATGGATCGCCGCGCACCGTGGCGTTCATGGCGTATGGCGTACGGCTGGCGGTGCATCGCGTCACCGGTGAGATTCGCATCCTGCACAGCGTCGAGGCCGTCGACGCGGGCGTGGTCATGAACCCCAACCAACTGCGCGGGCAAGTCATCGGGGGCGTCGTGCAAGGCATCGGCTATGCCCTCCAGGAGAAAATGGTGTATAACGAAGCCGGCGCGGTGATCAATCCAACGCTGCGAAACTATCGGATTCCAGCGTTTGCCGATGCTCCGATCACCGAAGTCTTCTTCGCCGATACGTTCGATGCGATCGGACCGCTCGGGTCAAAATCGATCGCGGAAAACACGATTAACCCGGTCGCCCCGGCGATCGGCAATGCGCTCAAGGCGGCGACCGGCGTGCGTTTCACCGCGTTGCCGTTCAGCGAAGATCGAATCTTCTCAAAACTCACCATCTCATCCTAACAGGCGCCACAGAACGGCGATCTCGAGCGCGTAGCATCCCAGCAGTACGAACGGCATTGCGAGCACGAGCGCGCGCGGTTGGCCCTCGGGGAACAGCCAAGGGCGGAAAAGGCGAATCGCCAGCGGCATGAGCGGCCACGTCGTCAGCAAGACGCTGATGGCGTTGCCGGTGAAGGTCGCGAGCGCGGGCGGCAGCCCACGCAGGTGCGGGTTGAGAAACTTGAGCTCGAGCATCACCACCGGAAACAACGTGAGCAAGACGAGGCACGCCGTTTTCCACAAGTTCGGCGGTTTGCCGGTGGCCGGATCGTTGGGAACCCAGCCCGGAAACGACGTGTCGACGCGTTGCGCCTTGAAGCGCTCGACCAACGGAGACGCTTCCTCGATCAACGCCGCGCGCTGCGGCGAGTTTTGCCATGCGCTCAGGTGCTGCGCGGTGTCGAATCGCAGTACGGTCGTCCAGCCGGTCTCCTTATGCTGGGGCGGCTGGACGAACGACCCGATGTAGCCGGGGAACGTTTCCTGAACCTTTTGAATTCTGTCGGCCCAGGCGCGATATTCTTTTTCTCTGCCGGGCTTGATGTCGGTCACTACGACGAACGTCACGCCGTGCTGCACGTAATACGCGACGGCCGCTTGACCGACGAGCTGCATCACGATGCCCCCTTCGGCAAACGAGGCAGCCTCGGCGATCAGATGACGGTTGGTGTCGCTGCGGCGCCAGGTGCGCAACGCCGCTTCGTTTTCGAAGCGCGACAGAGCGACGGCTTCTTGTTGATCCGGCGGTGCCGGCGGCCAGAACTCGAAGCTCAGCGCACCCGGCGAAGCTAAGACGGCCGTCTGCCAGCGTACGTGCCACTGCCGGAATTCGTCGACGCACTCGGGCCGCACGCGTGCGCTGAGCAGGAGGGTCGCGACGTCGTCGGTTGCGCCGTTAGGCAACCTAGTCTCCGCCGAGCACCGCCGGCGCGGTTCCCATTCCCGACCAGATAGCATGAACGCGCGTCGCGGTGAGAGCCCGCGCTTGCGGGTTCGAGCGCGTGAGGCGGAACTTCTCGATTTGCACCGTGCCGCCGCGAGTGCCGCTCGCGAGCAAATCGGCACCGATCGTGGTTGACGTCGTCGCAACGCGGACACCCGATGCGCCGGCGAACGGCTCGAACGACGCGATCTGGCTAAAGCTGGAGGCCATTTCGTGCATCATCGCACTGCGCAAGTACATGGGCGGATTGCCCTGGAGCGCCGTTCCGGTCGAGAACACCTTCACGGTTCCCGGACCGGAAGGCTGACCGGCGGCGATCGCTTCGGCGCCGCCGTACGATCCGGCGAGCCACCCGGTGGCGATCGACATCGAACCGCGATAGTTTGCGCCAAACGGCATAAACGACGCGTCCATATGCGCGCTGCCCGGATTGTTCGGCCACGCCGGCGGCGCACCGATCGGCGTCATGAGCGAGTACGAAAATACCTTGACCTGCGCGCCCGTTCCGGGTGCGGTGACGATGCTGTTGCGCCCGGTCAAGAAGTCGACGAAGCCGGCGGCGAGGTTGACGCCCGACGCATCGCTTCCGTACGGTGCGAAGGTTGCGAACGTTGCCGGTGCCGTGCCGAGAGCCGGAAGCTCGCTGCTGAAGATCCGAACTCGATCGGTCGTGCCGGCGCCGGAGCCGACGATGATGTTATCCGCGGATCTTCCGTCGATTTGAGTGGACGCAACGCTCACGCCGCCCGTCTGCGTCGCGTCGAACGCTTGGAAGCGCGCGAGCTCGGTTGAGAACGGCTTGCCGCCGCTAGCTGCGCCGGAGTACGCCACGACTTCGGGGGAGTGTCCCTTGCCCGCACCGACGACGAGATCGTAAATCCCGTCGGCGTTGACGTCACCGATCGCCACGCTGGGGGTTCCGTGGAAGTCCGGGAACGGCGTGACCG
Organism: Vulcanimicrobiota bacterium; assembly: GCA_963745145.1. Classification (GTDB taxonomy): domain Bacteria; phylum Vulcanimicrobiota; class Vulcanimicrobiia; order Vulcanimicrobiales; family Vulcanimicrobiaceae; genus Cybelea. The sequence continues at coordinate 487,919 of CAVUWE010000002.1, forward strand.
TCGTTATCAAGCGATCGCGGTGCCCGTCGAAAACCTTCACCGTTGCTGGGTGGCCCGGGGAGCCCGGAACCGCCACGGCATAGACGGAGATGGCGGGAATGACGTTGACGAGCATCATCAACCCGTTGTATTCGTGGTTGAGCCGATGGCAATGCAGCACGTACAGGCCCAAGTAGTCGATGAACTTCGTTCGCATCGTCAGCGTACCGGGCTGGATGACCGCCTCATGCGGTCCCAAAGACGGCGCGGGAACGTTGGCATTGTCCTCACCAAACATCTGCGGCCCTAGTTTCGTGCCGGTGGTTGGATCGAAGTACTTGGTCACTTGGAAGTCGTTGACGTGGACGTGAATGGGATGCGCGTCGTTATTGTGGTTGACGAAGTTCCACTCTTCGACCGAGCCGAGCCGCGCTTGAATCAACGGAACGTTCGGAAACGCGTTCCCGTCGAAGGCGTAAACGAACGCCTTGGGATCGGCCTTGCTGGCATGATTGTTGAGAAACCCGCCGTTGATGAGCAGCGTGCGGCTCACGTCGGGTTTGAGTTTCGACAGATCGTGAAAGGGCGTCGGAGCGTCGAGCTTCTGCCCGGGGTTGAACGCCGTGGTGACGCCGTGCCCGTCGGCCGGATCGGCATCGAGCAGCGTTTGCGACGGGAAGATGAAGAATCCGTCGGCGTAACTGATCGCCGACGGCACAACGCTGAGAGTTCCCAACCGAGCCGGCGGATTCGGCGTGCCGTCGTTCGTGTAAAGGACTCCGGGCGCGGAAAGCGTCCTCGCGCCCGAACCTAGACCCGGCAGTGAAAGACGCAGCGATCCTTTTGCGGGCATCGTCACGGCGATCGCAAAGCGCGTCGCGGGCGGAATCAGCAACTGCGTTCCGTCCTGTTCGTGCGGATAGTGCACTTCGCCGTAGGCCAGGCCGTCTTGTCCAACGACGGCGATCTTCGGATGGTAGCCGGTCGCGGTTTCGGTGAGCTCGACGTTCATGTACGCAATGTCGCTGACGTTGGCGAGCACCCAAATCTCGGTTTGTCCGGGCTTGACCTTGAGGCTCGGCTCGAACAACCCGTTGACCGTAAACTGCACGTCGCGCTCGTAGTCGGGAAGCGCCGGATCGGCGTCCATGTTGGCGCCGCCGGAGCCCGCAGCGGCAGTGAAGCGCTGCAGGTTGGTCGGCACGAACTGGAGGCGCCCACGCATGTTATTGATCGAGAGCGGGCCGGAGTACCACACGGTGGCCCACTGCGTGCCTTTCTTCGAGTCCAAAAAGTTCACCGGCGCGAGCGACGGCCGGTAGGTGCCGCCGGCGAGTTCGTTGCCCTTGGGCGGTGTCAGGGTGCTGACCCATTGCGGCCAGTTCGGATTGGTCATCTGCGCCAGGCCGCCCATGCGATCGAAGACCGTATTGTATTGCAATAGCATGGTGCGGATCGGAATTTTGTTTTGCGTGACGAGCGGGATCTCGCTGTCGGCTCGGCCGACGAGCAGCATGCCCGCGAGACCGTAGTACGTTTGCGACGCCGTTAGCGTGTGCAGATGGCTGTGGTACCAATACGTGCCCGGAGTCATGTTCTTGGGGATGTCGTATACGTACGTGTTCGACATGCCGGCATCGATGTGCAGCAGCACGTTGTCGGCGTTACCGCGCGGGCTGACGTGCGCACCGTGCACGTGAAGATTGACCGGTGCCGACGTCATCATCGGGGGATAGAGCGGTACCGTCTGGCCCTTGGGCGTGTACTTCGGGTCGTAAAAGTCGGGGATCGTCAGGCCACGCAACTCGTTGTTGATGTGAACGATCAGCCTCTCGCCGGGTTGAACCTGCAGCGTCGGCGCGGGATACTGGTGCCCAGCCGACATCTGGCCGTTGGACGCCGTTCCGCGCTCCACCGAGTAGTCGAACAGCAACATATTCTTGACGGGCTTGGCGACCGTGTTGAGCCGTGCGGTACTCTGACGCGGAGTCAGCGTGACCTCGAGCACACCGTCTTTGCTGGCAAGTATCACCGGTTCGGCAAAATCGGGATGCGCCGCCACGTCCGGCACCGCGGGCATGCCCTGCGCCTCGATGCGCAGCGCCGATACACCGGCAGCAACGAGGATCGCTACCGCAACGGCTATTGCCGGAATCGTTCGGAATGTACCAGGCATGCTACGCATCCTTTCGGTCAAACGCATCGAACGCCGCGCCCTCGAACGAGTTGGCAAAGCCGCGCCGCTCTGGTATTCCGCTTGTAACCGTTCTATGAGCAGCACCCCATCTCATCCCGAGTGAAGAGTTCCGGTACAGTGCATTACACGATTAGCAGCCTACTCATAACGCGGGGCCATCCTGCCCCGTTTCAATGCTCCTAAGTAAGGGAACCCCGACACTAGAAACTCGAGACGGACAGCGTTGACCTTCATGCTCCTTACCATGTGACACCCGCCCTGAAAAGCGGATCTTCTTACACGTTTTTCTCGCCGGATAAGGCACGATGGGCCTCACTAAGGTTGATTTGTAGGCGTCGCGCGGTCAAATGATACTTTCGAGCAGTTACGGAAGTCAGTTGCAAACGTCAAGGCCATTGCCTTCAGCCAGCAGGCCACATCCATGCGTTACCCGCGCGAACGGCTCAGTAAGCAGAAACTCAGCGTTGCGTCGCAAAAGGCCCAGTAGCATTTCATCAGCACATGGAACAACGAGCTACTTGGCATCGCGTGCCTTTTGTGCCCGAGCTTGCTTTAGCGACCTGAGCTTCACCCAACAATAATGCAAAGCAATCGCCGACAGTAGCGCCGCGAAAGCAAAGAACTCAAAGAGACGGTCAGTAAGCTCGACCGCATTGCCATAGACCGCATAAAACAAACCGGTATACAATAAAGCAATGCATATCGTGAGAACGGCAAGTTTGCCGGCATAGCCCATCTTAACGGCTCAGAACCGTCTCACGTCTGTAAAACATCATGAACCTGGTGCCATGTCATATTTGTTACTTTATCATTTGAACTATATGCGCGACGCTACTTTGAATAGATGGCAGCCAGCTACTTAAGGCAGCGATCACCGCAAGTAACCGCGATCGCGTCGAAAAAATCCGACTTTCGTCGGTTATATCTTCTACTTGTACCTGCTCCTTCATGCTGTTCAGAAAGTATGGGAACGCCGCAGGGTCCACCTTAGAAAGGTCTACTGAAAGGTACGGTGCCGGCACCGCCCGCAGGCGGCTAATAGGACGAGCGAACGTCAATAAATATGGGCCTTGTTCCCTCGCCGTTTTGCAGATAGTCGGAGTCTTAGGCGATAGACACAATGTATCGAGCAAATCGCGCGACAGGCCGTAGTCGTAGTTCTCTATGATCTGCGCGATAAAGGTGTTCATATTTCTTGATGGCAAGGTCTCTAGATAAGTCGCAGCCGGTCCGGCCATTTTATAGAGTTTATCGAACACGGGCATCTCGAAAACGTTGAGATTCAGTTTTCGAGTTTCGGAACTCTGCTCGACTGGCGTCGTGTTAAGCAAATCTTTAACGAAGATGCCGTTCCTATGCGATGCCGCCGCAAGCAACACGTACGTGTAACGCCCGAAGCCCTTCGTTTCCGCGTGGCTGCGGCTAAAGAACCCGGAGACGCTATCTACGACGCGTGAGCTACTAGCGTATGCGGTCGCGGTCATTATGCCATCTGGTACTATCGGCCCGGAGTTTGAGAATGGGACGACGCTCGGCCCGAGTGTTAGAAGAGCTGTCTTAGCGAGCGCAGCACGCCGCGTTATGCTCTCTTCAGAAAATATCGTAGCTTTTGGATCGCATAAGTACGTAAAAAGCCGCGGAGGGTCTTCAACGACCTCCGGAACATCAGCTTCGCGCACGCGAAGGCCGGTGTATCGCGACTCTGATATCTCAAGATGAACGGGTGCCTCACTTGCTTCAACGAATCTTATCAGACGCAACATGTCTCCGCTAAACAATCGTAGGGATCCGGAAGTAGCATACAGCTCTGAATTCGAGAATCCCCTTGCGCCATGGATCAAGATTCCGAAGCGCCCATTTGCATCCGCGAGCGCGGCGTCGCCACCCTGGGGCTCAAACGCGATAGCGCCGTACGGGCCGTAGTCCGTTCGGTAATGTTCGAATCCCGGCTGCGGCTTCAGTATTGCGCGCATAACGTAGCTTCCGTTCGGAGTGTCGCCGTAAGGCAAAAGAGGATCGCGAAACGATTGTTATGTGCCTCGGCTATGCGACTGTGACTCCGTCCAGCGACCGGTACGGATCCAAATGCGGGATCGCTATCGACATGAAGAGTGCCAGCAAAATCCCGATTATGCGGCAAAGAAATCCTAATAATCAGAGACATAAGTTTGCCTCCTTGAATCGTCCCGAAACTTCCGTTCCCCGCTCGTCAAGGGGAGGCCCGCCGAGACTTATCGTTATGGCGCGCTTTCCCCAACAACCGAGGGCGTCTAGGTATCCGTTAACCATTGTTTCCATCGAGAGTTCCGCTGCGATCTTGCTGAGCGCCGCGGCACCCGTGTTTTTTTTCGCAGCGCCGGATTGCGCAGTGGCTTTTCGACGATAAGTGTCGTGCTTCTTGGAAAGTTACACCTGTCAATAATCCGTTGAGGCTGTCCTCGACTTCCTCTGACAATGCGTCCCGACGGACCTGCAACAACGGAATCCGCAGCGACGGCCACGGCCTCAAGCAAGGCATTGGGCCATCCCTCGTCATCGCTCGATCTCATCGTAAAGACAATCTAGTGTTCTAGAAACGGCAGCCACTTGTGCGCGCGCTGTCGCGATCCCGCAAGCATGGACAGGCTTCGATCCTCATAGAGCCCCGTGTTCAGATACACATCAAGCCCGCGTAATAGGAAACATCTGATCGGCGGCGCGCCGGCCAAATCGCATCCGTAACTAAAGTGGAAGTTGGCCGTCATCCCTGTCTTCCTTTCCTTTACGTGGTGGACTCTACTCACGAAGCATCCTTGAGAGTTTTGCGGCGCAACCGCTCTAATTCGCCAAAGAACACCTGGTGATTCTTGCCTAGGCGCGAATCAAGCGTGCGCCCTTGAGCCTCCATCGCGGCGACGATTCTGCGCAAGTCGCACATCGGTAGCGTATAGATTCCGAACTGCGGAGGCCTAACAACCGTGTTGATCCCTACCGCGCAGTCCAGCTCGTCTCCAAGCAGACAGAACTCGCCAAACTCGTGCCAGTTGTAGCGCATGAGGCAGTAGGTTAGCGAAAACGAAGTGCCGCGCTCTCGGGCGTAATTCCTGAAACGACGAACGTTTTCCATGACGCTCTCGTATTTGGCATTGACGCGAATAGATTCCATCGTCCACTTTGTTGCGCCGTCGAGCGAGACGGCGAAGCTAAACGGAAGCTTCTCTAGAGCGCGGGCGACGCGCGCGTTGTACTGTGTGCCATTAGTCGTGACGTGACATGGGATGTTCAGACCATCTTCGATGAGCATGTTCCATATGCGATAATGCTCACGAATCAAGAAGGGCTCGCCACCAAAGAAGCGCATCCGTTTGAGATGGGGGAAGTATTTCCTGAGCGAGTCTAGGATTTTATCGGTGTAGAGACATGGTAGCGGAGGCAGCTTCTCACGGTGAGCGCGAATGGCGGAAGAGAAGATGCCACGGCACATGATGCATTCCAGATTGCAAGTCGTGCTGATGGAAAATTCCATTTGCTGCGGGTGGTCGGGTGCTATCGTGCTGACAGGGAAACGATCGAACGCCGGCATCGCGAGGTTTTCGAAGACGCCTTCCTTCGTCTGCCACTGGCACCGCTCGCATCCCTCCGGAAACTGATAGTTCGAAAGGCCTTCCCGGAGGATCACCGCTTGCGCGCCACGCCAAATCTCCTCGAACGTCGACTCGAGGATATTGCCTAGCGGCTTTGCCCAGTTGTGGCAGCAGACCCGCACATCTCCGGTGTTATCGAAATACACTGACGTGAACGGCGCATAGCAAAGCGATTGAAAAGCCTTGTCGGTAAAGTGTCGTGCAGCGTCGTAAGCCGCAAAGGCAGCGCGATTCGGCGTCTTTACCTCAGACATGATTTGACCTTTCTGGCCAGCGCCACGCGCCTCAGGTGCGTTTCGTCGCGTGCTCCATCGATGATGTCCGCTTGGACCACGCGCATCGCAATCGGTGGACCCTCGACGATCCTGCACGGCAGTGCGTGACCGTAAACGTCTAGAAGGAGCAGCAGGACTTCCAAGTGACGATTGGCCAGGCGCAGTTCGCTCGATGTTACGGATACTTCGTCGCCGTACTTCGCGGGCTGCCCTTTAATCGCGAGCGGCGGATGTGCCTCAAGCAGCACGATCTGGTTTTCATGCGAGACAAGCTGGACGTGGTAGCTTCCGTGCGGCGTCTGGCACCCACCAGCGATTGGCACGGGGCCAAAGACAACGTCGCCACTTTCACCCAGGACGCGCAATGTCCCGCATGCGCTTCGGTCAGTCGGCAGCTCGATATGAATCACGCTTTCACCGCCCGCGTCGCGGCGTTGTACGCAAGAATCGCTTCGAGGAGCGGCGCGGGCGAGCCGTTTTGACGCGCCCAGGCAGCGACCGCTTGCAAATCCTTGGGAAAACACTTTCCGCCGAAGCCGCGTTCGAGCGACACACGAGTGTGCGATTCGCCCACGCGGGCATCGAGGAGAAACATCCGCCGTAACGGCTCGAACTCGACGCCGGTTTCCATCGCCAGATCGTAGAACTGATTAACGAATGCGACCTTCGATGCAAGGAACGCGTTTTCCATGTACTTGCCAAGCTCGGCCGTAATCGCGGTCGTCATAAAATATCGGAAGCTGGGGCGGGCAACGTGCTCGTAGGCTTTGCACGCGAGTCTACAGGCAATCTCGTCGCCGCCAAAGACGGCAAAACCGCAATCATCTATCTCAGGCCAAGGATGACCGGGCGATTCGCCAATGTACTCAGGGCTGAAGGCGATATGCTTCCCAGTTTGACTGGCGAGCGCATCCGTCGTTCCCGGAGGAACCGTCGACTTAATACAGACCGGCGCCGAGAGGCTCTCAATGCTCTCTTCGACCGCCGAAATGTCGCAAGCTTCCGCAGCTGCATCGTACGGAGTGGGAACTGAAACGAAGACGATCTCGGCGCGGTCAACAGACATTAGGTCCTGGCGCGAAGCGTGACCGGGAAGGAACTTATCAAAGACGCTCAGACGCAACGAGGGGGAACGGCCCAGGAACCTCCCGAGGGCGCGCCCGACGACACCGTAACCCACCAAGCCGACGTGCATAGTCTCTCCCGACAGGAACAGGCGGTCGCTTTCCGTCTGCCGTAAATACGTCGCCATGCTATGACATACCTGGAGGCCTGATGCGGCGCGGCCTGTTCGTATTCTGTGTTTGCGGCGACGCGCACGTCGCGCGCGTCGAGCTCGCGTTGCGCTTCCTAAAGCGATTTTCGCGTGCCGATGTCGTCGTCGTCGTAGCTCGCAGCACGTATCCGCTTTCGCACGACCAGATCCTTGAATCAGCCGTTCCGGCGGCGCTCAGCAGCCACCAAGCGTCCATTTACCTAAAAACGACGCTTCCGCTCCTCGTCGGAGATGGAGCCGTGTGCTGCTATCTTGACAGCGACCAAATTGCAACATCAGGGCAGGTCGACGACATCTTCGATCTTTACAAGCCCCCGATCACGTTCGCACCGGACGCGAGCACGATCGACCAATTCAGCCGTTACGCGGTGAACTGCCCGTGCCTGAGCGGGTCGTGCGGGCATCTGCGCGACGCGATCCGGGAGCGTTTCGGCATCGACATTCCCGACGGGCGGGTGCACCATTGGAACGGCGGCCTTTATCTTTTCGATCAAGCGTCGGTCGCTTTCGCGCGGCGCTGGCACGGCAACACAATGCTCTCATTCGACGATGTCTATTGGCGGGTTCGCGATCAGGGAACTTTGCTCGTCACGCAATGGCAATTTGGATTGCAAGATCACCCACTGATTCCACGAAGTGCGACGCGCATCGTCGATCGCTTCTACGGCTACGCCGAAGCGGAGCGTGACAGTCTGCGGCCAGACCGATTTTTCGTAGATCGGGGCTACAAGCTGCGTGGCCCGAACAGCCCCGCGTTTCTTCATTTCATCAACGACGGTGCCGGCCGCACGGGTTGGCCGGCGTGGGACGAGATGGAGGCACTCTTGGAGGATTCGAGCGAGGGAACGGATCTTGCGTGAGGAGAACCGCATCGTCCACGGCCTTTGGATAGGCGAGCTTACGCGCCTCGAGCTTTTGACAGTGCACTCCTTTGCAGCGCACGGCCACAAGTTTCACCTCTGGCGCTACGAAGACACACCGGAGCAGCTGCCGAGCAGCGTGTTGCTGCGCGACGCAAACGAGATCTTGCCGTATGAGCGCGTATTTCGCAAACGCGACCGTGATCCCGATTCGGGCCTGGGCCAAGGTAGTTACGCGACGTTTTCGGACCTCTTCCGCGTAAGGCTACTGAACGAACTCGGAGGGATTTGGGTTGATATGGATGTGGTTTGCTTGCGACCCTTCGATTTTGTGACACCGTATATTTTTCGGGGACACCGGGTCGGTGCGGTAATGAACCTTATCAAATGCCCGGCTCGGAGCCCATTAATGATCGACCTTTTGGAGCGCAGCGAGCAGCTTAATGAGGATTCGACCTGGCTCGGCTTCACGCGTGCTTTCTACGAAAGTATAGTACGCAACGGTCTCGACGAGTTCATCCGCTGGGACTTGATGCCCGCGGATTCGTGGCAAACGATTAAGCCGCTCATTGAGGGGGACTCCCAACCCGACGACGGTAAGTGGTACGCGATCCACCTGCTCAACGAGATGTGGAAAGAGTTGCAGCGCAACGGTGGCGTCTACAAGGGAATCAAGATCGCCGACCGCGCTCCCGACAAGAACCATCCTTCGCCCGGAACGACGCTCTTCCAATGGTACGAGAAATATGACCTGTTCCGGCGCGCGTGGGCGCCTGTCCGCGAGCCCGAAAATATAAAAAATGGCCCAGCCGCACGCCAACCGCTCGTGCCCGGATTCACGGATATGCTGCAGCTCAATGCGACGATCACAAGCATGTCCCTCGGTGGCGCCGAGCGCATCGTAAGCGAGACCGTTTCCGCGCTCGGGGCCGCAGACGTTCCCACGTCACTCTACCTGTTGCACGACGCCGAACCAGGCTATCCTTTGGAGGGCATCGCACGCTGCCAGGTCACTCAGACGGCGCATTTGCCGCGCGAAGGCAAACTTCGACTGATCGCTGCGGAAACGGCGCTATCGCCGACGCCGGCGGTCTTCGCTCACTTGCTGCGAGCTTCTGACCTTGAGCCGTTAGCGCAAATGGGAACGGCCGTCATTCCCGTTGTTCATAACGCCCAACCGGGCTGGTTCGATCCACCCGCCGCACTCAACCAGACCTCTGCCCCTTTTGTCGTTGCGGTCTCTGAAGCCGTTAAACGGCAGTTGCTTGAGTTCGGCTGCGCAAAGCCGATTGTCGTTATTCGCCACGAGATCCAGCGTAAGCCAGTGACACCCGAGCAGGCTACTAGGAGCCGCATAACGTTACGCCGCCATCACGCGGTTCCAAACGGCACGCTGCTCATCGGTATGGTCGGCGCTTTCAAGGCACAGAAGATGTACACTCGCGCCATTCGCGTACTTGCCGCATTGCAAAAGTACATCCCCGCGCGGCTGATGATTCTCGGCGAGTGGAATCATGATTGGGGCGACGGCCGTGCGGCATATTCCGGCGTTTGGCGGCAAGCAGTCGAACTCGAAATAGCCGCCGATGTCATTTTGCCCGGAGCCGTGGATCCGGTCGACCCTTACTACTGCGCCTTCGACGTTTATCTCAGCACGAGTCTCTATGAGGGTTTGAGCGTATCGGTGCTCGAGGCGATCGCGCATGGATGTCCGGTCGTCACACCGGGGGCTGGGGGCAACGGCGAAGTGCTCACTGCCAACGACCAGCTGGTCTCGGACGCGTCCGACATCGAAGCGTACGTTGACGCGATTTTGGAAGTTGTTGCCCGAAGCGAGCGCACTATTCCGGCCGCGCGTCATGATCCGGATCTAGTGCCCCACCTTTGGGCTCTCTTAGGCAAGCATGGCATGCCGCGGCAATACTCGCCGCGCTCGCCGTCGGTTCTCGTCGTCACGGAGAATCTCAATATTGGCGGGCCCCAACGCTCTCTTACGAACCTGCTAACGCATTGGCCGGGCGCCAGACGCGCGGCCGTCGCCGTTCTCGACGCCTGCGCCAACGGCCCCTACGTCGCTCAGTTGGAAGATGCCGGGATTGCCGTGATCGCACTCAAAGCCGGATCGCTAGGCGCAATCTGTCGGCGAACGCTCGAACTCGCGGATCGTTTCGGAGCGACAACGCTTGCTTTCTGGAATGCGCCACCCGCATTCAAACTAACGTGCGCCAAGATACTGGAGGCTCGCAAGGAGATTCGGCTTGTGGATGTCAGTCCGGGTCCGATGCTGTTCGACGAGCTTGGAGAACTTGGCGACGTGCCGCATCGCATCGGATTCTCCGTCGACCAGTATTTTTCGCGTATCGACTGTTTCGTGGCAAAACACCAATCCGGTGCGCCGCCGGGACTGCCGGCGGACCGCGTACGCATCATACCTAACGGAGTACCGATCCCGCACACACAAGCAACTCTTTCCGAGCCGATTGTCGGCGCAGCCTGTCGCATCGTACCTTCGAAACGTGTAGAGTATCTCATAGACATGATGGACGTGCTCGTGCAGCGGATGCCGCATGCGTCTCTGACGATTGCCGGTGGCTTCGATCCGAGGCACGAGGTGTATGCCAATTATGTACGCGATAAGTTTGTCGCTGCGGGATTAAACAGTATCACCTTCGCAGGGCCTTTGCAGGATGTGCAACCCTTCCTGGAATCACTGTCTGTCTTCGCCATGATTTCCGAAGATCAAGGTTGTCCGAACGCGTCGCTGGAGGCCATGGCGATGGGGGTGCCCGTCGTCGCAAATCCGTCAGGTGGAACGGCGGAACAAATCGACCATGGCGTGAACGGATTCCTCATTGACGAAAACTCTCCCCGCAGTATGGCGTCCGCGATCGAGAAACTACTGCGAGAAGACGACCTACGCCTAAGAATGGGTGCAGCTGCGCGTAACAAAGTTGCCGAGTCGTTTTCAATCGAATCGATGGTTCTAGGCTACTTGGACGCCTTCTTCTGTTTCGACCCCGCGCTAGCCGAATTGCCAGGAGCGTTGCTAAGCTCTAGCAAGATTCTTTCAAAGCCTCAGCCAGGTCAGTATGCTCTTTGAATGAATTAGCTTTGCCATGTTTTCAATGAGCCTTTGTCGGTGCATGTTGCGGACGAGGTGAACCAGCACGCCCACGCCATGGAGGCGGGACGTCCCGCTGCAAAACGCCGCAGAATGTTGGCGGCTCGGGATGCGACCGGCTTCGTTCCCCGCGATGGAGCGTGACATGCCTCGTTCGACGATTTCATAGCTTGCCACGCCGAGTTGTTCCTTAAACAACGCGCGATGGAGGAGGCGCCCTTGGGCCATTCGGATTCCTTGAAAACCTAGCTGGGTGTCAATGACGCGACTCCGATTCGGCCGCTGCGTACGCATGTTTCAACACCATTTCTTCGCTCAGTCGTCGAGAGTAGTTCGCCAAGCCCAATTGATCGCCAAAGGCGCTCATATAGGTTGCAACGATTATTGTCGCCGCATATTCTTGCGCCGCCGGACGGGGGTCCGTTCCTCAAATCGGGCCTGACAGCGGCGCGCGGCAGCCTTGAAGGTGGTGACTTAAGACATGGGAAGAACAAGATTGGGGGGCGTCGCATGTTTGAAGAGGATCCACAAACGGTTATCGCGCCAGACGGCCTAGACGCTAGGCCGGACAGTCGCGCGAACCATCGGGCATATCTCGCTCGCATTGTAATGCGTAAACTCCAGGGCACGTTTGACCCACAACTGTTCGCTGCTGAACCTAACGGAGCCGGGTCTACTTCTTACGGTTCCAGCGACGACAGCTCCAGCAGCGACGATAGCTCCAGCAGCGACGACAGCTCCAGCAGCGACGACAGCTCCAGCAGCGACGATAGCTCCAGCAGCGACGACAGCTCCAGCAGCGACGACAGCTCCAGCAGCGACGACAGCTCCAGCAGCGACGACAGCTCCAGCAGCGACGACAGCTCCAGCAGCGACGACAGCTCCAGCAGCGACGACAGCTCCAGCGGCGACGACAGCTCCAGCAGCGACGACAGCTCCAGCAGCGGCGACAGCTCCAGCAGCGGCGACAGCTCCAGCAGCGGCGACAGCTCCAGCAGCGACGACAGCTCCAGCAGCGACGACAGCTCCAGCAGCGACGACAGCTCCAGCAGCGACGACAGCTCCAGCAGCGACGACAGCTCCAGCAGCGACGACAGCTCCAGCAGCGACGACAGCTCCAGCAGCGACGACAGCTCCAGCCATGCACTTTTGGACGAAGTCGCAGCGACTGCAAGGGATGCGTATGACAATGCCGCAAACGCGCTGACTGAGCGCGGCCCGGCGCTATTTGCTTCAGCGGCAGCCGGCGGGGCCGCTAGCGCAATCGGAGATCTATTGAAGCAGCAGGGCAACCCTTTAGATGCTCAAGGAGCCGCTGCATTGAGCAAAGGCTTGAACTGCGTGAGCTCACAGCTGTTCGATCCTGCGGCGAAACAGGCCGCCGACTGTTTAAAGTCGGAACTCGACCTGCCTCAGCCTTCGTCGGTCGGTACGCATCCGAGCCCACCCGGTCCCGTGCAAGCAACAACAACCGTCGCGTTCAGTCTCGGCGTCGGCGCCTTCACTGCCTACTCGACGGGCAAGTTGGATATCAATTGGGGGCTTAAGGACCTAGTTAGCGCCATACAGCAAGGGTCGATCAAACCAGCGATCGCACCACTGGCGCAACTAAACACGGGCACGATTGGCGTTTCGGTAGGCTCAAAAGACTATTCGTTTTCAACTAAGTTGACATTTACTGGTTCGGGAGGGACCCTTAACTTCAACAACGCCAGAGTCGGAGTCACCGTCGATCTCAAGGTCAAATTCTGATCTTACGTGGCCTATCCTCAAGCGTCTCAGAAAGAGGTCAGGACTACGCACAACTCGCTCTACCGTTTCAGCGTAGTAGAACGATCGTTCAATCTTTGACCACGCCAACGCTCGGATATGCAATAACGTAAGTGTGGCCGACCCGTGGGTCTGGACTGCGGGTCACCGGGGTTCCAGGGCGGCAAAACGTGCCTCACGCGCAAACCATTCGAAGTGCGCTCGGCTCCACTGTCTCAGAAAGCAATTGAGCGTCCTTCGAGTGCGCTTGCTAGCGCTCGCTCCGCTCAGGATGACAATATGGAAGCTCGAGGTGCTAACCTACGGCGAGGGTGGCGGGGCGTTGTCGGCCTTCCACGCTTTGAGCGCGGTCAGCGTGTTCTGGACGTGCAGGGACGGATCGAGCGACGTATAGGTGTAGATGATCGTCCCGTCGGGCGCGATCACGTAGGACGTACGGTTCGCATACTGCGGGTGCTGCGCGAGCACGGCGTCGTACTCTTTTTCAACGGTCTGATTGGTGTCGGCCGCGACGGCAAACTTGCTGCGGCACTCGCTCACGGAAAATTTTTGCAGCTTGTCGAGCGGGTCGTGCGAGACGCCGATGACCGTTGCGCCGAGCGCCTTATATTGGTCGATGGCATCGGCAAATTCGTGTGCTTCGATCGTGCAGCCCGTGGTGAACGCCGCGGGGTAGAAATAGAGGACGACAGGACCCTTCTTCAGCGCCTCGGCGAGGATGAACGTGAAGACGTCGCCGCCTTGCGTCGCCTGCAGGGTGAAGTCGGGGGCCTTGCCGCCGGTCGGCAGCGCGGCCGAGGCCGGAGCGGCGAGTACTGCCAAAATAAAAGCGGTGCACGTCAACCAACGCATCGTCATTCGATTCATCCTTTCGTCTTTCGTACTATACTATAACACAGCATGCGCCGCTTGATCTGGATCGTCGTCCTCGTCATCGTCGGACTGGTCGCGGTGCTCGCGGCCGGCGTCACCCTCCTAACGCTGTCGATGCTGCACCTGATGGACCGAACCGACGCGCGCGTCTGCGGTCTAGCAACCGTGCGCCGCAGCCCCGTCGCGCTTCGGTTGGTCGGCTCGCCGGTCGCCCAGCGGGGGTTCACCGGCGGATCGTCGTCGTCGGAGAACGGCGAGATGACCGAGAGCGTGCGCTTCACGGTTACCGGACCTCGCGGCGACGCGTACGTTGCGTCGGAGGGCCATCGGTCGCCGCTCGATTCGCACCTCGTCGTGCGGATCGGACGCGACCAGCGCAGTGAGGTTATCTACTCCGGTCCGTTCGACTGCCCCGAACTGCACAGAATCACGCGCTAAACCTTAAAGACGACGTCGGCGAACTGACGCGGATCGTAGTGGGCGTCGTTGGGGGGCCTCGGCGTATCTTTCCACCAGGCGCTGTAGTGCGCGAGCCACTCGAAATTCTCGAAGAGATACTCGTTGCCGCGAACGCGGCGCAATCGCTCCACGAAGGGACGGATCGTGTTCCAGCGCGAGCGCAGCATGAAGCCCACCGCGTCGACCAGCAGCGATGCGTCGAGCACGCGGCGGCGCGCGAGGCACGCGATCGTCTCGACGTACTGCGCGACGAGCACCAGGGCTTGGTCGTCGGTCGACCCGTCGAAATCGTGCAGCAGCGTCGCGTCGTCGGAGTAGCGCTCGGAGATGCCCTCGAGCTGACCGAACGCGCCGACGATGACCGGATCCGTGAGCCGGCCGATCGCCTCCAAGATCGCGATGGCGTTTCGCTCGTGCTCGAGCTGCTTGTTCTGCCGCGTAAGTAGGAACGACGAGAAGCCGAGCGCGATCAGCGAAACGATTACCGACGACCCCGCGAGGACCTGATCGGCGTTCATTTACGCGAGGCTCACAATCCCATCAATCGCGCCAGAATCATGCGCTGGACCTCGTTGGTGCCCTCGCCGATCTCGTTGATCTTCTGATCGCGGTACATGCGCGAGATCGGGTATTCGTCCATGAATCCGTAGCCGCCGTGAATTTGGAGAGCGTCGTTGACGACACGATGCGAGAGCTCGCCGGCGAAGAGCTTCGCGAAGCTGGCCGCCTGCACGTAGTCGCGTCCCTGGTCTTTCTCCCACGCGGCGCGCAGCATCATCAGCTTCGCGTGCTCGATCTCAGTGAGCATGTCGACGAGCTTGAACGAGATCGCCTGGAACTTGCTGATCGGCTTGCCGAACGCGTGGCGTTCCTTCGAATATGCGATCGCCTCGTCGTACGCCCCCATCGAGAGGCCGATCGAAAGCGCTGCCACCGAGATGCGCCCGCCGTCGAGGATGCCGAGGAACTGCCGATAGCCCTCGCCCCGCGGACCGAGCAGGTTCTCCTCGGGCACCTCCGCGTCGACGAACGACAGCTCCCGCGTGTCCGACGCGCGCCAGCCCATCTTCGCGTACTTTCGGCTGCGCGTGAATCCCGGCGTCGTCTGCGGGACGATGACGTTGGAGATCTCGCGCGAGCCGTCGGAGCGCCGCCCGGTCACGGCCGTGATCGTCGAGCCGCCCGTGATTTCCGTGCCCGAGTTGGTGATGAAGGCCTTGCTTCCGTTGATCACCCATTTGCCGTCGCGCAGGTCTGCCTTCGTCTGCACGTTGCCCGCATCGCTGCCAGCGCCCGGCTCGGTGAGCCCGAAGCCCCACAGCATCTCCCCGCGGGCGAGCGGCACGAGATACTCTTGCTTCTGGAGTTCGGTACCGAAGAGGTAGAACGGCGTCGCCCCGAGCGAGACGTGCGCGGCCATCGTGATCGCGGTCGACGCGTCGGCGCGCGCGATCTCCATGACCGCAAGCGCGTAGCTCACCGTGTCGGCGCCGGCGCCGCCGTACTCTTCGGGAAAGGGCAGCCCCATGAAGCCGAGCTCGCCCATCTTGGCAACGAGCTCGTAGGGGAACTGCTCGTTGCGATCCATCTCTTCCGCGCGCGGCCTCACCTCGTCGCGTGCAAACTCGCGCGCGAGGCTCTGGATCGCTCGCTGTTCGTCGGTTAGATCGAAGTCCATGGCGAAGGTATAGGCCGGACCTTGTAGTAACCCTTTATCACCGATGATCTCCCTCCGCGGCGTTTCGCTCGTCTATCCGAACGGCGTGCGTGCCCTCGATAACGTGAGTCTCGAGATTGCCAAAGGCGACTTCGTTTTCCTCGTCGGTGATTCCGGAACGGGTAAGTCCAGTCTGCTTCGCCTGCTCTATCGGGAAGCGAAGGTGACGACGGGCGAGATCATCGTCGACGGCATCCGCGTGGATCGACTGCGGCGCAACCGAATCCCGGCGCTGCGCCGCCACCTCGGCGTCGTCTTCCAAGACTTCAAGCTGCTCGTCGACAAGACGGTATGGGAGAACGTCGCGTTCGCGATGCAGGTAACAGGTGCCCACACCCGCGACGTGATGCGGCAGGTGCCGCGCGTGCTCGATCTCGTGGGCCTCTCGCACAAGAGCCGAATGTATCCCAACGAGCTCTCGGGCGGCGAGCAGCAGCGAACGGCTATCGCGCGCGCGCTCGTCAACAATCCCAAGATTCTGCTCTGCGACGAACCCACCGGCAATCTGGATCCCGCGAACACTACCGAAATCACCGCGCTGCTGCTTCGGATCAATCTCAAAGGAACGACCGTAGTAGTGGCGACGCACAACCAGGCCGTCGTCGATCGCATGCGCCGCCGCGTCGTGCGCCTGGAAAACGGCCGGATCACGGCGGACGAAGAGCGAGGTTACTACTATCTTGGACTCGGGCAAAGTCAAGTTCTTTCTGGGTGAGGTGTCGCGCAACTTTACGCGCAACACCGGCATGCAGATGACGGCGATCGGGACGGTAGCAATCACGATCGTCTTGCTCGGCCTGTTCCTGTTCGTGCGCGGCGCGCTGACCGAACTCGGCGCCAAGCTGCTCGACCAGATTGAGGTTTCGGTTTACTTGCGCTCCGACGTGACCGACGCGCAGACGGCGGCGATCACGCGATTCCTCGCGCAAGACCCGTTCGTCGCATCGTCGCAGTTCGTCTCGAAGAAAGCCGGCTTGGCCGAGCTGCGCTCCCGCACCAAGGGCGCCATCGACACGGCACTACTCACAGAGAATCCACTCCCCGATAAGTTTCGCATCAAGGCCCGCACGCCCGACGACGTGGATGCGGTCGCAGCGAGCGTCCGCCGCTTGAGCGGCGTCGACAACGTCGTCTACGGCCAGAAGATCGTGCAGCGCCTGCTGCAGCTCGGCGCCGTGCTGCGGCGCGTCGGCATCGGGGTGATCGTCGTGTTCTTCGCCGTGGCCGGAATCATCATCTCGAACACGATTCGATTGACTGTCTACGCGCGGCGCCGCGAAATCGCGATCATGCAGCTCGTCGGCGCGACGAGCACCTACATTCGCCTCCCGTTCATCTGCGAAGGGCTGCTCGACGGCGTGATCGGTGCGGGCGTCGCCGTGGCGTTGCTTGCGATCGCGCGCGCCGCCCTCTGGCCGCGCCTGCTCGAGGCGCTCCCGTGGGCGCAGCTGACCGTCGTGCCCCTGGACGCGCGCCTGCTCGCGGCGCAGCTGATCGGGGTCGGCGCCGCGATCGGCGTCCTCGGATCGTGGTTCTCGGTCGGACGACACCTACGCACGTGATGCTGCGCCGCATAGCGAGCGCCGCCGTCGCGCTTGCGCTCGTTCCGGCACTGGCGGGAACGAGCGGATCGCAAATCCAGGAGCGCATCAATGCCCAGCGCGCGAAAGCGCAGCAGACGCAGATGCGCCTGCACAGCAAACGCGCCGAGCTGCACGCCGTCACGATACACTACGACGACCTCCAGCGGCAGCTCGGGGAGACCAACGCGGCAATCGGTCAGGTCAGCAACCACATCGATTCGCTCCAGGTCCAACGATCTTCGACGGAGCGTCGCATCGATTGGAACTCGATCCAGCTCGACGCGGCGCAGCGGTCGCTGCGCCTGCACGACGCGCTGCTCAAGCGCCGCCTCGTCGACGTGTACGAATACGGGGATCTTACCTACGTCAACACGCTGATCTCGGCGCAGTCGTTCAGCGAGTTCGTCGAGCGCTGGGAAGATCTGCGGCTCCTGATCGCGGCCAACGAGCGCACCGTGCGCGCCCGCAAGGCCGCCGAGGCGCGGGTCGCCACCATCGAGGCCGACCTCGAGCGAACCCGGCTCGAGCTGCAAAGTGAGGAAGCGGCCCAAGAGGAGGCGCGCAGCCAGCTCGACTCGCTCGCCGGCGAGCGGCGAAATCTCGTCGAGCTCACCGCCGAGCGGCGCCACAGCGTGGCTTCCGAGGTCGCCGAGATCGAGAGCCTCTCCGCCGCCGAAGAGTCCGAGCTCGAAGGACTGATCCTCGAGCGCGAGCGGGAGCTCGAGGCGCAGCAGCGCGCCGCCGGAATCGCCGGAGGAACCGAGAGTCAGGGCGCGCGCGGCGGCTTCTCCTGGCCGGTGACGGGAACGATTACCTCCCCGTTCGGCTGGCGCTCCAACCCCTTCGGCGGGAGCCCGGAGTTCCATCAGGGCCTCGACATCGCGGCGCCCAGCGGGACGACGGTCACCGCCGCCGCCGCGGGCACCGTCATCATGGCCCAGTGGTACGGCGGCTACGGCAACTACGTGCTCATCGACCATGGGGGCAGCTACTCGACCGGCTACGGTCACCTGTCGGCAATCTACGTGGCGTCCGGCCAGACCGTCCAGCGCGGCCAGGCGATCGGGGCCGTGGGCTCCACGGGCCAGTCAACCGGGCCTCACCTCCATTTTGAGGTCCGGATTGCGGGCAAACCCGTTGACCCGGCGCCCCGGCTTCATTAAGACTTATCGAATAGTCTGGTACAATCAGAAACTCGCGGCCGCCAGAGCCGGGTATTGAAGAGGATAGATGAGCCGTTCCCTACGCATTCTCATGACAGCACTGCTGGTCGTCGTCGTCGCGGCGGCCACGGCGCTTTTCGTCGGCTACCGCACGGGCATGCTCGCGCGGCAATCGGTGCTCGAAGTGGCGACCACCGGCGATCTGCACGATCTCTTCGGGCCGAATGAAACAACGGGACCGATGCTTGCCAACATCGCCCTGCGACGCCTCGAGAGCCAATACTACAAGCCGGTCGATCCGCAGACGCCGATCGCCGGCGAGTCCGCCGCGCTGCGAACGTATCTGAACGGAAAGAAGCTCGGCAGCGAGGGCTTGCCGAGCGAGACGGCTGAGGGCAGCCCGAGCGCGGACGGCGCGCGTGCCGCCGCCGTGTTGAGCTTCGCGCAGCAGCACTACGCCGGAGCCGCGGGCTCTAAGGGAAGCGACGACCTCACCGACGCGGCGCTGCGCGGCATCATGAACTCGGTGCACGACCCCTACACGGTCTATCTCTCGCCCCGCGAGATTCAGGGGCTCGACGAGTCGTTGTCGGGCGGCAACTTCGGCGGAATCGGCGTCTACATTTTCCAGCTCAAGGACGGCCGCATCGTCGTGCAGCCGATCGAGGCGATGCCCGCCGCGCGCGCCGGCATGAAGCCGGGCGAGGTGGTCGACTCGGTCAACGGCACGCCCGTTCGCGGCGTGGCCATCGACCGCGTCGAGGGAATGATTCGAGGCGAAGCGGGCTCGGTCGTGCGCTTGCGAGCGCACGGATATAAAGCGCCGTCCGCCGAGCGCACGTACGCGATCGTTCGCGAGATCATCCACGTCCCGACGGTCCACGCGAAGATGGAAGATGGAATCGATTACATCCGCCTCTCGGATTTCGGCACGACGTCGGCGAGCGAGGTTCGCCAAGCCCTGCTCGACGGGAAGGCGAAGGGCGCGCGCGGATACATTCTCGACCTGCGCTATAACGGCGGCGGACGGCTCGACGCCGCGGTCCAGATCTCGAGTTTCTTCATCCCGCAGGGCACGATCGTTTCGACGATCACTCGGGACGGCCAGCAGACCAACCAGGGAGCGCTGGGCTACGCCATCGGCGGCCTCCGCCCGCTGGTCGTGCTGGTGAACAAGTACACCGCGAGCTCGTCGGAGATAACCTCCGGTGCGCTCCAGGATTACAAGCTCGCGACGCTAATCGGCACGCGCACCTTCGGCAAGGGCGTGGTGCAGACGATTTTCAACCTGCCGAACGAGGGAGCGCTCAAGATCACCACCGCTCGCTACCTCACGCCGGCCGGGCGCGACATCCAGCACCACGGCATCGAACCCGACGTCGTCATCAACCAAGATACCAACCCCTCACTCATCGACACGCCCGCCGACAGGCAGCTCATCGCTGCCAAGGCACGTTTGAACGCCCCGATCCGTTAATTTGGAGATCATGAAACGCACTTTCTCACTTCTTTGGGCCGGCGTACTCGCCGCCGCTTTGATTCAGCTGCCGGCGGCCTCGGCCGCCCCGGCGACCCACCTGTCATCGCTCGACGCCGGAGAAATCTCCACGAGCTACGCCTACCTCACCGATAACTTCTATAAGAAGGTCGATCAGCAGGCGGTGCTCGACTCGGTGCGAGCCGAGCTGCTGTCGGCGATGCGGACCGCGGGCATCAAGAACGCCAGCCTTCCGGTGATGCACGCGAGCGACGCGACGTCCGCGAACATCAACGAGATCGACCACGAAGTCGAGAACGCGGCGGTTAAGGGGAAGGCCAAGTTCACGGTGCACGATCTCGCCTATCTCGCGCTCGAAGGAATGATGCGCTCCGTCAACGACCGGTACACGGTCTTCTTGACGCCCAAAGACTTCGCGGGACTCAACGCGGGGCTCGACGGCGGCGACTTCGGCGGAACCGGCATCGTCATCCAGCTCGACGACAAGACGAAGTACATCTCGGTCGAGAACGTCGTTCCGAACGGCCCCGCCGACAAGGCGGGTATCCAGCAAGACGACTTGATCACCACGATCGACGGCGTGTCCACCAAGGGGATGAGCCTGCCGCAGGCCAGCGGAAAGCTGCGCGGCAAAGAAGGCACGAAGGTCACGCTGACGATTCAGCGCGACAGCGGGGCATTGCCCGCCGCAATCAACATCACGCGCGCCAAGATCCATCAGCTGAGCGTGTACGAGAAGATGCTGCCCGGCAAGATCGGCTACGTCGCGCTCACGGTCTTCGGAAGAGACACCGGCGACGAGCTCAACGCCGCGCTCGATCGGCTGCAAAGCCAGGGCGCCCGCGCGATGGTGCTCGACCTGCGCGACAACGGCGGAGGCTATCTCGAATCGGCCGTCGCCGTGAGCTCAAAATTCATTTCGAGCGGACCGATCGTCTCGGTCGAATCGCGCGCGTCGAACATCACGACGCTCGACGCTGACAACACGGCGATCACGCCGCTCCCGCTCGTCGTGCTCGTGAACGGTTACACCGCGTCGGCTTCGGAGATCACCTCGGGCGCGATCCAGGACAGCAGCGTCGGCACCATCGTCGGCACGAAGAACGTTCGGCAAGGGCGTCGTGCAAACGATCATCCCGCTTCCCGACCACAGCGCGATCAAGGTGACGACGGCGCGCTATCTCACGCCGCGCAACCGCGACATCAACCATCTGGGCATCACGCCCGACATCGTCGTCATCGAGAACAAGCACCCGACGTTCGGGACGCCGTCCAAGGACGACCAGCTTACGCGGGCGATTCAGTACCTCGACGACAAGCTCGCGCGCCAGAACCAGGAAAACGGCGGCGTCTAGCTAGACTTCTTGCGGGCCCTTGGCGTCGTCGCGGCCTTTCGCGTGCGCGGCGTCTTCGGCTTGACCTCGGCCTTCGGCTTGACCGCGGCCTTCGGAGCTGCCTCGGCTGCGGGCTTCGCAGCGGCCTTGCGCGTGCGCCGCGGCTTGGCCGGCTCCGGTGACGGCAGCGCGATCGCGCTCGCCGCTCCCTCGAGCTCGCCGGCGACTTTTGCGCGCGGCTTTCTCAGCCGGCGCGTCGGCCTGGTGGCCTTGGGCTCTTCGGCCGGCACCGAGAGGCTCGGCGGCGGCGCATCGACCGCCGGCGGGCGCGCTTCGCGGCGCGCGGCGATGGCGCGCGATGGTTCGGGCGGCGCGGTCGTGCCGGTCGGATGGGTCCCGCCGTCGGACCCTACTTCGAAGATGTGACGATCGGGCATAGCGGCACCCTGTTGGCCGCCTCCGCGCCCACCGCGACCGCGGCGGCGACGACGGCGCCGCCGATGCTGGCCGTTACCGTCGATCGGAACCGGCGGCGGCGTTTCGACCGCTATCGGCGTTACGACGAGCGGCGTCACCACTATCGCTTCATCTCCACTCTTTTTGCGGCCACGGCCCCCGCGACGACGGCGGCGCTTGCGGCGCCCGTCACCGTCCGCGTGCTGAATGGCACCCTCCGCGATGATGATCGCGTCGGGCTGCGCCTCGCCCTTGCGTTCGGCGATGAGCGCATCATCCTGCGCCTCCTCCTCTTCGGTGATGGAGGAGATGCCGATGGGCGGCCGCGCGGCCGAGTATCTCGCCGCATCTTCCGCCAACTCGCGCAGCTGGCGCGTCTGCTCGGCGGCCGAGATCTCGGCTCGGCGTCCGCCGCGACGGCGCCGCTTTGCTTTCGCGCCGGCGGTGACGAGCTCGGCAAGCACGTGATCGTCGTCGTCGTCGACGTCGAGAATGCGAATCCGTACGAAGTTGCCGGCGTTGTTCGCGGCGCCTTCGACCTCCGCGAGCCGGCCTTCCACGACAGCGGCGGCGGATGTGGCGTTGGGCAGCCGTCCCGCGAGCAGCTCCACCTCGTGCTCGTCGCCGACGCGCACCAAATGGGCCTTGCTGTCTGTGAATCCGGCCACCGTTTCGACGCGTGCCTTCTCCGGATGGATCATCGGGTCGACGCGCACGTGGATGGGGCGCTCGATCGAGTGCCCGAGCTCTTTGCACTCGTCTTCGTACCAGTAATCCATCTGGACCGCGACGGTCGGGGCGACGTGAGCCACGACGTCGCCGGGCGCCCGGCTCGCCTCGCTGCGGATTTGGCGGAACGTCTCGATCGCCACCGATTGCGCCGACATGACGCTTCCGATTCCCGCGCACGTGGGGCACGCGCCGCGGAGCTGCGCGCCGAGATCCTTGCCGATGCGCTTGCGCGTAAACTCGAGCAGGCCGAGATTCGAGAATGATTGGATGGTTGCGCGCGTGCGGTCGCGCCGCAGGTGCTCCTCCATCGTCTTGACGACCTTGTCGCGCGACGACTCCGACGACATGTCGATGAAGTCCACGACGATAATGCCGCCGATGTCGCGCAGCCGAACCTGGCGGGCGATCTCCTCGGCCGCCTCGATGTTCGTCTTGAGAATCGTGTCCTCGAGGTTGCGGCCGCCGGTGAACTTGCCCGAGTTGACGTCGATGACGGTGAGCGCCTCGGTGGATTCGATCACGATGGACGCGCCGGACGGCAGGTTGATCTTCGGCCGCATGAGCTTCTCGAGCTCTTCGTCGATCTTGTAGTCGTCGAAGAGCGACCGGCCGGAGTTGTAGTATTGGAGGCGCTCGATGTACTGCGGACCCAACAACTGCAGGAAGTCGCGGATCTTCCGATATTCCTCTTCGTTGTCGATCAGGACGCGGTCGACGTCGGCCGTGATGAAATCGCGCGCCGCCTTATAGATGAGGTTCATGTCCTTGTGCAGCAACGATGGCGACGTGGCGCGTTTGTAGGTCTCCAGGATGCCGTGCCACATGCGTATCAGCACGCCCAGGTCGGCGATCAGCTCGGCCTCGCTGGCGCCGGAGGCCGCGGTGCGCACGACGGTAGCCATGCCCTCGGGGCGAATTCGCTTCATCACGCTCTTGAGCCGGTTGCGCTCCTGCGCGGACTCGACTTTCCGCGAGACGCCGGAGTATTTTCCGGTCGGCATCAAGATCAGGTAGCGCCCCGGCAGCGAGATGTTCGTCGAAATTCGCGCGCCCTTGAGGCCGCGCGGCTCCTTGACGATCTGCACCAGCACGTCGTCGCCGCGCTTGACCTTCTCGCTGATGGTAAAGCCGCTGTGGCCCTGCGTGATCTCGACGTCGCCGATGTTCAGCGGCTGTTTGTTGATGTCGTCGACGTAGAGAAAGGCGTTACGCCCCAGCCCTATATCGGCAAACGCGGCCCCCATACCCGGGAGCACGTTCTGGACCTTGCCTTTGTAGATCGAGCCGATGACCTTCTCTTCGCGCTCGATGTAGAGTTCGGCTAATTCGCCGTCCTCAAGTATGGCGACCCGGTTTTCCCACGGGTCGCTCGAGATCAATATCTCGCTCGACAAATTTTCCTCATATCGCGGAGCTCATCTATCGCGCGCGGTTCCCTCACCCGGGGGTGCTTGCGGGCGGCGCGTTTCGCCGCCGACGACGAGCTCTCAAAAAAAGTTCCCAAAAAACCTCTGGCGGCGGCCCTTCGTACACGACGGAGCCTGCCGACTCAGCTGCCCTCTTGGTTCCCGCCGCCTCCGGAACGCACCTGCGGCCGGAGGTCTTGCGGGCAGGGGCCCGCTCGTCAAGCGTTCCCGAGGACGTCCCGGTCGCGCTGCGAGTAGACGTTCATGAGAATGCCGATCGCGGCGAAGTCGGTGAGCATCGCCGACCCGCCGTAGGACATGAACGGGAGCGGGATTCCCGTGATCGGCATGATTCCGACGGTCATGCCGAGGTTGATCATAACGTGGAAGAACAGCATGCCCACCAACCCGGCCGACAGCAGGAAGCCGAAGCGGTCGCGCGCGGCGAGCATCGTGCGAATGCCGCCGTAGAGCACCGCCGCGTAGAGAAGCAGCAGCGTCAGGGCGCCGGCGAACCCCCACTCCTCGGCCAAGACCGTGAAGATGAAATCGCGCGAGTGCTCCGGGACGAAGTTGAGCTGCGTCTGCGTGCCGTGGTAGAGGCCGCGCCCGAACCACTCGCCGTTGCCGACCGCGATCTTCGACTGGTTGAGGTTGTAGCCGGAGCCCTGCGGATCGGCCCTCGGATTCAAGAACACGAAGAGCCGCGCGCGCTGGAAGGGTTTGAGCACGGCGTTGGTGCCCAGCGCGGCCGCGGCGACGACGAGCACGCCGAGCACGTAGATTCCGAAGTCGCCGAGTTTCGGCAAACCGAAGAAGAGCTCTACCGTCAATATGGCGAGCAGCACGAGCGACGTGCCGAGATCGGGCTGCTTGAGCACGAGCAGCGCTGGAATTCCGACCGTCACCAGCGGCTTCCACAGATCTTGGAGATTCGCGTACGTCCCGCGGCAGAGCACGGCCGCGAGCGCGATCGCGATGACGAGCTTCGCCGGCTCGGACGGCTGAAACGTTCCCAGCGGTCCGAGCGAGATCCAACGCTGCGCGCCCATCGCGCTGTGACCCCCGCGCAAGATGAAGAGCAGCAGCAGCAGGTTGACGGCGTAGAGCGCCGGCGCCCAGCGCTGCCACGCGCGATAGTCGACGAACGAAAGGCCGATCATGATCGGCACGCCGAGCAGCAGATAGAGGATCTGCTTTTGGAACTCGTCTCTTGCGTCGGGCGCGTGCAGCCCGGCGGAGCGGATGCAGAGGATCCCGATCAACGCGATCAGGACCGCCGCGACCGCGAGCAGCCAGTTGAAATTCCGAAGGTAACGCTTCGTGCCGCCGGGCAGCGCGAGCACCGCCACTATTAGTGCGCGGGCGCCGGCGCCGGGTTCTGCGTGTTCTTCTTCTTACGCCGGCGTTTGCGCGTGGGCGGCTTCGTGGCTTCGGCGGCAGGCGCCGCGGCCACCACGACCTCGGCCGGCTTGGGCTCCTCGTGCTTCGCGCTGCCGTTTCCGTTCGGCCGATTGACGGAAAGAATCGGAATGTTGGCGAGCATCGCCAGCGTGCTGTCCTGTCGCTCGAAGGTGACGTCGATTCGTTCGCGATCGACCTCGACGTAGCGCGAGATGAGATCGACCAAGTCGTGCTTCATCCGTTCGATCATCTCCGGTGCTAGCTCGAGGTGATCGGTCATCAGCACGAGACGCAAACGCTCCTTCGCGGTGGCGCTCGAGCCCTGATGCCCGAAGAGCCGCTTGAGGAACTCGATCATCGCCGCTTCCCTCCGAAGAGGGCGCCGATGCGCTCGGCGAGCGACGGCTTCGCGGCGGCCGGCATCGGGGCGGGAACGTCCTCACCGGCGACGCGGGCTGCAATGGCGTGATAGGCGGCGCCCGTCGGCGTCTGCGCGCGCAGCGCCAGCGGCTCGCCGCGATTCGTCGTCACGATGATCTCGGGCTCGTCGGCGATGACGCCGAGCAGCGGCAGGCGCAGGATCGCGTTGACGTCTTCGACCGAAAGCATCATGCCCTTGCGCACGAGCTGCGGACGCAGCCGGTTGATGATCAGCTGCGGACGGAAGCGATTGCCGAGCAACCCCACGACGCGATCGACGTCGCGAACCGCGGCGACTTCGGGCGTGCAGATGACGATCGCTTCGTCGGCGCCCGCGACGGCGTTCTTGAAGCCCTGCTCGATGCCCGCGGGGCTGTCGATCAAGACGTAATCGAAGCGCTCGCGCAGGCTCGCGACCAAGGCTTGCATCTTAGGCGTCTCGACTTCGTCCTTCTCGCGCGACTGCGCCGCCGCCAGCAGGAAGAGCTTCTCGGTGTGCTTGTCGGCGACGAGCGCATCGTCGATCGAGACGCGCTCCTCGAGCACGTCGAGCAGATGGTGCGTGACGCGGCTCTCCAGGCCGAGCACGATATCGAGATTGCGCAGGCCGACGTCGGCATCGATCATCACGACGCGGGCGCCGCGATTCGCGAGCGCCGTGCCGAGATTCGCGGTCGTCGTCGTCTTGCCGACGCCGCCCTTGCCGGACGTGACCACGATCGCGCGCCCGATTTTGCTTGCGGCGGCGGCGGGTTCTTGCTCGGGCGCGACGGATTCGATTTGATGCACGCTCTACCCCACTTTCAAGGCGTCGATCAGGCGCCCGAAAAACGTCTGGTTGTCGAAGCTGGTGAACGGCACGAGTTCGCCCTCGAGACGCCGCGCGATCTTCTCGTAGATCGCGCCCAGCCGATTGTTCTCGCTCAACACGATCGGCTCGCCCCGGTTGGTCGTGTCGATCACCTCTTCGTCGTCGGGAATGATCCCCAGCAGCTCGATCGAGAGCACGTCGCAAACGTCCTCGACGGAAAGCATGTCGCCGCTGCGCACCATCTCCGGACGCAGCCGGTTGACGATCAGCCGAATCGGTTTTCCTTCGGGGGCGATTTTGCCGACGACGCGGTCGGCGTCGCGGATCGCGCTCACTTCGGGCGTCGTCACGACGATCGCCTCGGTCGCGCCGGCGACCGCGTTACGAAAACCGGTCTCGATGCCGGCCGGCGAATCGATCAGCACATAGTCGGCCGATTCGGCGGCGGTCTCGACGATCGACGCGAACTGCTGCGGCGAGATCGCATCCTTCTCGCGCGTCTGCGCGGCCGGCAAGATCGAGAGCGACTCGAACCGCTTGTCTTTGATGAGCGCCTGCCGAAGCTGGCAGCGCCCCTCCGCCACTTCGACCAAGTCGAAGACGATGCGCTTCTCGAGCCCCAGCACCAAGTCGAGGTTGCGCAGGCCGATGTCGGCGTCGATCAGGATGACGCGCTTTCCGCGCTTGGCCAGGGTCGCGCCGAGGTTGGCGGTGGTGGTCGTCTTGCCGACGCCGCCCTTGCCGGACGTGATGACAATGCGGCGCGCGCTCATGCTTCCAGCCGATCGAGCGGAAGAACGACGATGCGCCCGTCGCGCGCCAGCGCCGCCTCCGGCCTCGGCCCGGAACGCCGTTTGGCGCGTTCGTCGGCCGCGATGAAGGTGGCGATGCGCAGCTGCGTTGGCGCCAAATCGAGTGCATAGATCCGCGCCGTCTCGTCGCCTTGCGCGCCCGCGTGCGCGATGCCCGCGAGCCGTCCGAAGACGACGATGTCGCCGGTCGCGATCAGCTCGGCGCCGGGATTGACGTCGCCGACGACGACGATGTTGCCGGAATGGTGAAGCACTTGGCCGCCTCGCAGCGTCGCGGTTTGATAGAGCGTCGTCGGCGGTGACTCGACAAGGCGCAGCTCCTGGATCGGGCGCGGTGAATCCGCATCGAACTTCGGGCGCCGCACGCTGGCCTCGCCGCGCCGTCGCCGTTGCGCGATGTCGGTCCGCGCGCCGGCGAAGTCGGCAACCAGGGTGCGCGCCGCATCGGAGAGCCGCGTTTCTTCCGGCGACGGTCGAAGCGTGTGCCGGCGTGCGGGCTTCTCCGGCGCGGCGCACGCCTCAAAGCCCAACCCCTGCGTCTGCGCGAGCCGTTCGAGCTCCTCGTCGGATCCGCAGAGCGCCCGCAGCGAAATTCCCGCGCCGGCGAGCAGGCTCTGCAGCCGCGCCAGATGTTCGAGCGACGGGACGGTGGCGCCGAGATTGGCGACGGCGGACGAGCCGCGGTAGAAGCTTGGCCGCTCGGAGAGACGAGCTTCCAGTTCGATGAAAGCCTCCTCGAGGTCGCGACCCGAGAAGGCCACTTCGAGGCCGTTTCGCCTCCCTCGTAAGAGTGTCACGCTGCGCTCTGCGCGAATAACACGATACGTCCCCTCGTCATCCACAAATCATTCACAAGTTCTTGATGTTTTCCACATATAATACACAGTGACCGGACCTACGGTAAGATGGGGTACGTTATGCAAAGGAACTCGACTCGCATGCTGATCCGTCGGACGATTCCGCTCTTCGCGATTGTCTCGCTCCTCAGTGCCACCAGTCCGGCACCCGTCAACGCAATGTCGACGCAGGCGGAGATCGCGGCCGGCCAGGCGGAGGACCAGCAGATCGTCGCCGGGAGCGTCGTCGAGACCGACCCGCTGCTCAACGCCTACGTCGCAGGCGTCGCGGGCAACCTTTGGAATCAGGTGCAGCGCAAAGACGTTCCCTACTCGGTCAAGGTTCTCAAGGATAGTCAAATCAATTCGTTTGCAACGATGGGCGGCTTCGTCTACGTCAACGAGGGCCTCGTCGACTTCGTCCAGTCCGACGACGAGCTGGCAAGCGTAATCGGCCACGAGACGGGCCACATCGAGCGACGCCACGTCATAACGACAAACTCCAAAGCCGAGATTCTAAACATCCTGTTCGGGCTCGCATCGATGCTCTCGCCAATCATCTACGAGTTCGGCGGCCTCGCCGAGGCGGGGATAATGGCGAAGGTCTCGCGCGAGGACGAGATCCAGGCCGACCGCTACGGCCTGCAGCTCATGTCGCGCGCCGGTTACGACCCCGAGTCGATGGTGACGATGATGGCGCACTTGGGCGTGCTGCAGGACGAGCACAGCGACGCCGTCAGCAAGTACCTCGAAGATCACCCGAATCCATCGGCGCGCGTGGCCCACCTGATGGGCTATCCCGAGCTCGATCCGACCACCGTCACGGCCGCCCAGGAACTGGTGCAGGCGTCGAGCGACGAGGAACGGGCGCGGTATTCGTTCGCGGAGCTCCGGCTCGATCAGGTACTCAAGAAGGACCCGCAAAGCTCCGAGGCACTGCTCGATCTGGGACAATCGGAGCTGGCGCTCGGCTCTCCCCATAAGAGCGAGCAGACCCTGGCCGAGGCGGCGCAGCTGGGTTCTTCCGCGACGCGGGCCGCCGCGAACCAGCGGATCGCGGCTCTGCGCCAGATGGACGTGCAGCAAGTGCGTCTCACCAAGGCCGACCCGCCGGGCAACCTGGCGGCAACAGTCCAGGCGGCGCAGGCGACCCACGTTCAGAACGCGACCGAGATCCATGCGCGCGCGGCCGAGGGTAAAGACCAGCTGCACGCAGTGCAGAACCGGATCGACACCCTCCAATACGAAGTGCCGGATCTCAGCCGGCTCAACATCCGCCGCGGCTCGCGCGCGGAAGCCATCGTGAAAAACCTCACGTCGATGGCGCGCTCGATGAACAGCGCGCTGCAGGACACGGGCGGCGACGCGAGCCCGATCGGCGGAGTCGGTTCGCTCGAGAAGAACAAGGAGAGCGGCCTCCTTAAGGAGAGCGACGACATCTATAAGGAGATGCTGGCGCCGTTTGCAATGGCGCCCGTGCCGACGGAATCGGTCGCGATCTTCCCGTCCTATCCGCAGATGCTCAACGAACTGTCGCGTGCCGATGCCGAGATGCTGCGCTCGGTCGACGCGGCGCGCGCGTCGCTGACTCAGCTCGACCAGTCACTCGGCGACCTCGACGAGTTCCTCAAGCAACTCGACCACGCGTCACTCGGCTACAACGGGGACGTGAGCCCGACCGACTACGCGGCGGTGGTGCCGATGATGAAGAAATGCGTCGACGAGTTCAACGACGCGGCGACCGCGGCGTCGCAAGGCGCACAGCTCTTCAACTTCGCCCGTTCGCGCCAGCTCTCGACGCGTATCACGCTGCTCGGTCTGGGAACCTCGCCGCAGCTCTATTCGACGCTGCAGTACGCGCTGCAGCAACGATTTGGAAGCAGCGGCGTAAGCTACCGGACGATGCTGCACGACGGCCTGACGCCGGGTGACGTAACGGCAGCCACGATCGTCGCGGCCGACATCAAGAGCACGCCCGAGAGCGTGATCGCCGAAGCCAAGAGCTCGAACCAGACGATCATCGACGTGGCCAACACCCACAAGATGCACGCGTGGCCGCTGGAGATATTCATGGGGCTCGTCTACCTCGACTACACCGACGATCCGATCAAGGAGCTGCGCAAGGCCGACGGAACGCTCGCGGTGGATCTCGACAAGCTCGGGCTGTAAGGAGAAACGATCTTGCCTGCTGCCGCCGACGCGCGAACACTCTTCACACTCGTCCGCAAAAGCATCGACGCGCGTGCCATCGGCATTCACGTCCGCAAGCCGTTTCGGTTTCTGCTCTGCGGCGATCCGGCGCTGGTCGCCGAACTGCGCGCGCTGCTATTGTCGGGCCACGACGACGGCGTGCCGCCGGAGGCCGCGGCGTGCCTGGAGACGATTCGCGCCGACGCGCCGCTCGTCACGAACCCCGCCGAAATTCGAGCGGTGATTTTTCTCGGACGGCCCGGAGACGCCGCCGCCGCGGACTTCGCGGCGTTGAGCACGCTGCGCGTTCCGATTTTGGCCGTGACGGTGAATCCCGCCGCCGAACCCGGCGCGCCGCAGGCGCCGCCGATCCCCGGCGCGTGGAGCGAATACGTGGTGCCGGCGATCACGCGCGATGCGCTGCGCGGACGGCTCTTCCCGCACGTGGTGGAGGTCTCGCACGGCGTCGAGATCGCCGTGGGCAGAAATCTTCCGGTGCTGCGCGACACGGTCGCGGCGAAACTCACGCGCGACGCCGCGAACAACGCGCTGAAGGTCGCGCTGGCGAGCGCGGTGGTCGACCACATTCCGCTCGTCGGCATCGTGCTCGGCGCCTTCGCCTCTGCGGGCGACATGGTGGCCATCACCGGCATTCAGGTGATGCTCATGCTGCACATCGAGGCGGCGTACGGCCGCGATCCCGACCTACAGCGCACGTGGCAGCTGCTGCCGGTGATCGGCGGCGGCTTCGGCTGGCGCGCGCTGGCGCGCGAGCTCGCCGGCTTCGTCCCGGTGGCCGGCATCGCGATCAAGGGCGCGATCGCGTACGCCGGCACGGTCGTCGTGGGCGAGGGCGTCACGTTCTTCCACGAGCAGGGACGCTACATGACCGCGGGTCAGGCCTCATCGCTCTACGAGCACGCCAAGAACGACGCGCTGCGCTTCGCGCGCGAGCTGGTGGGAAAACTGCGCAAGCAGTAGCCCCGGGCACGCGGGCGGAGGCGCACGCGGGCCGTCGAAAATGCGCGCATGCGCAATCGTCTTACGCTTCTCTTCGTTTCGCTTGCGACCGCGAGCGTTCTGCTCGTCGCCGCCTGCAGCCAACCCTCGAACGGCGCCGGGCCGTTCACGCCCACCGCCGCGTCGCCGTCGCTGCTGAAGCAGGGCGCCGGTGCGACGGTCGTGGCGCACTCGTTCACCTCGGGTGCCGCCGTCGAGATGACGTACGATCCAAACGGGGTCGTCGCGCCGCCGAACGGTGCGTGGGGCATCGTGCCGGGGACGCTGCACGCCGTCTTCTCCCGCCCGCTCGGGTCTGCGCCCGACGCGTCGTCGCCCGGCGTTCGGCTCACGATGACCTACCCGCAGAGCGCCGGCGCCGAAATCCTGAAGGCACGCGCTCCCGTCGTGCGGGTCGAGTACGCCGGCCGGGCCACCCTGCGATGGATGGCGCCGGGAGCGTTCGACGAAGCGCGCCATCGCGTCACCGTCGATCTGCCGGCGGGCTTGCTCGAGCACGCGACCGGCATCACGCTCGCTCTGGGCGTGGACAGCGGAAAGTATCGCAGCGAGCCGCCGGGGCCGCGGTATTGGGACGCTAAGAACGAGATCTGGAGCACCTCCGGCTCGATTCAATCCGGCAGGAAAACCGTCGTGCTGATCCACGGCATTTTCTCGAGCGTCGAGACCGCTTTTCCGACGCCTCGCCCGTGGCAGCTTTGGAGCTCGTGCCCCAAGCGCATCGCCACCGCAGGCCGTTTCCAGCAAGTGCTCGGATTCGACTACGCCTGGAACGAGCCGCCGGACAAGGAAGGCGCGCTCTTCGCCGATTTCCTCAAGAAGATCGACGCGGCGAAGGTTAGTTCGCTATCGATCGAAGCGCACAGCTACGGGTCGCTGGTGACGCTCGCTGCGGTTCCGAAAGCGGGCGGCGCAAAGATCGACAACGTGGTGACGCTGGGAGGCCCGTTGCCGCTGCGGGGAACGCCGCTCGCCAAGCCCGCGAATCATTGGCGGATGGGGATGATGCTCGGTCTGTTGGCGTGGTATTCCGACACGCCGCCCGACGTCGTGGACAGGGCGTTCGACAGCGGAATGGTCGCGTCGCTGGCAACCGATTCCGACGCGCTCAAAACGATTCTCTCCGACCTCAAAGACGTCAAGCCGAGGCCGCGCTTCATCGAAGCGGCGGGCAACAAGTGGATCTGCTTCATCCCCGGCATTACCAGCTGCACGTACTCCGAGGAGACGTTCAAGAAAGTGCTGGTCGACGGAAGCGGTGTCGAGCTGCCGTGGGACGGCGTCGTCGAGACGAAGGCCGCCAACTCCGTCGATATTCCCGATGCGATCGCGACGCCGTTCGGGCTCTCGCACATCGACTTAGAGTGCGACAACGGCGTGATCAAGTGGGTGGGCCAGCAGCTGCAGTGATCGGAACGCGGACGCTACGCGACGCAGCGAGGATCGGTAAAGCAGCCCGTTTGGATCGCGTGCTTTAATCCCGAGGCGAGTTGTGACTCACGCGACGTTTTGGAGAGCACGCAGCTGGCACCCGCAAGGTGGCACGCACGGCCCCACGACGGGGTGAGGATCGCCGTAAACACCACGATGACGCACTCCGGCAAGACGAACCGGAGTTGACGGAGCATCTCGAGCGGATCGACCTCGAGAAGATCGATATCGGCAATGAGAACGGCCGGCGCGAGCTTTCCTAATCCCGCGACGTCGAGCCGGGCGACGAGCGCGACACTCGGCTCTCCGGCGCCTTTGAGCGCGGAGGCGAGCAGCGGGAAGTCCTGGGGGTCGATGGCAGCCAAGCAGCACACTCTGGCCATACGAATACACTTTCACACGGCGACGAAGCAGTACGTCGCGCTACGGAGGACGAAACACCGTTGAGCGTAGCACACAAACGAGAAAGTAACCATCGTGAAAAAGGGCGATAGCGCGGGCCCGGCCGAGGTGACAGTCTTGGCCGATTTCGTGCCGGAGCAGGACCCCGCATATCCAATTATCATGGATATCCTCCGCGTCGTTCCGGCTTCGCGGTGGGCCTTTGCTCGCCTGGAAGCCGACGGCGAATTGGCGGGGCTCCTCCTCGATCCAATCGGAAACGGCGGCGAGTTGACCCGGCTCAGGAACGAGTTCGAACGTCAGCGCGAGAGGGCCAAAGCCGGCCCGCGCATTGCGGCAACACTCGGTCCACTCGGCGATTTCGAAAGCGGCATCACTCTGTTGTTTGCCGACGCACATGCCAGCTTCGGCATTCTCACGCTGCTGCGGACGAGCGAGTTGGGACCGTTTACATCGAGCGAGATCAGCGTCTTGGCGTTGTCGCTCGACGGCACGTCGGAGCGCCTCTCCGCGCTGAACCTCGATCCGCAGCAAATCGGAAGAAGAACGCGCGCCTATGCCGAGGAACGCGCCGGCGATTCGCCGCGCGTTCCCGAATCGGAAGAAGCGTTTTACGTGCTCGATCGCGACTTGCAGATCGTGCTCGCGTGGACGGCCGAGGAGCAGCGGCGCGTTGCGCTCACCGGGCTTCGCACGCGCATAGCGGAACGGTTGCCCGCGGTGCTCGAAGAAGCCGTTCGCGACCTGATCGCCGGATGGCAGAACGAGACCGGTTCGCAGGCACCGGGCATCGCGCGTCCGGTCCCGTTCTTAGTGGTGCGAACCCAGCCGATGTCGGGCCCGGCGGGACTCTTCATCGGAGTGCGGATCGATCGCTTCAAGCCCTCGAAGCTGACCGGCCCGGCGGCGCGCTTCCATATCTCGCCGCGCGAGCTACAGGTGCTGGCACTACTGCTGGACGGCTCCAAACTCGAAGAGATCGCCCGCACGCTGAACATCGCCCACTCGACCGTTCAGCATCACGTCAAGAACATGGTCGACAAGACCGGGAGCCGGAACCGGACCGAACTCATCGCGCGCGTGCTGGGGTGGGAGAACACGTCCGAGGGCCGCTTAGCCTAACGGCAGTGCAAGGGAGGGCTCCCCGCATCTTCGAGAATTGCGCTTTTCGCCATAGCGCCGTCGGTCCATAAGCGATACGCTTAGGCGTACTCCGTGAGTTCTTCGAAAATGGACCCCTTCTATCGGTGGATCAAAGGTCTTGGGCTCGTCGCAATCCATGCCGGCGCGCTCGCTGCCCTTTGGCCTGCTTTTTTTGCGTGGCCGGCCTTAGCCGCCGCGGCCGTCGTTTCGTATGCCAGCGTGGGCTTCGGGATTTCGCTGTGCTTTCACCGCACCCTGACCCATCGCAGCCTGCGCCTCTTCAAGCCGTTTGAATACCTGCTCGCGATTTTCGGGACCCTGGCGCTGCAAGGCGATCCGATCCGTTGGGTGGCGGTGCACCGCAAGCACCACGCCAATGCCGACCACGACGGCGATCCCCACGGGATCGACCGAGGCTTCCGGTGGGCACACGTCGATTGGCTGTACCGGAACAACATCGCGCTGCCCTCGCCCGAGGAGACTCTGCGCTACGCGCCCGACCTCTGTGCCGACCCCTTCTACCGCACGCTGCAGTACCTCAATATTCCACTCCAGGTCGCGCTCGGCGTTGGACTTTTCGCGCTCGGCGGATGGTCGTGGGTAGTCTGGGGAATTTTCGTGCGTTTGGTGATCGGCTACCATTCGACGTGGCTCGTCAACAGCGCATCTCATACGCTGGGCTATCGCACGTATCAGACGGGCGATCGATCAACCAACTGTTGGTGGGTCGCGCTCATCTCGTGGGGCGAAGGGTGGCACAACAACCATCATGCCTTCCCGTTTTCTGCGCGCCACGGGCTGAGCTGGTTCGAGTTCGATATGACGTGGTGGCACGTCAAGGTTCTCGCGTTTCTCCGGATCGCCGACCGAATCAAGATTCCCAGCAAAGCGATGAAGGACCGGCTTCGCTCGGTCGCCTGACCTACTTCTTGGGGAGTGGGAACGGATTGTCGGACTTCTGAACGTACGTGTATTTCTCGCCGCATACGCGGCAAACGTTCAGTGGGCTTCCGAAATGCTCGTGCGGTCCATATACTTTAGGGACTTTCACACGCCGCTTGATGGTTGCTGCGGGTACGATGGCTTCAGCTCATCTCGCTCCCGTGCTGGGAGCCGCTTACCTCCATGATCAGAGGCGTTGGTCCTAGTATTCGACTTACGAGTAACAGGACCCTCGGGGCTCGACCGGCCCTCCCGACTGGCTATCGTACGCTAAAGATGAAGTCTTTTCTCTTCGAAGTTCCGAAAATTTGGTAGTCGCAGGCGCTTCGGTCGACGCCGCTCTGCGTGACGTCGGCGTCGCTTACCTCGCTCGGTGCGCGGGAAGAAGCCGCGGCTTTCGTTATCATTGTCATACTCCTTAATACAGTAAAGCACCGGCTTGAGTTTCGTAAAAAGCGTTTGGCCGAACGAAACAGCGCGCTCGCGATTAAACCGCAACGAAACGATGCAAATGTAACGTTCGCCCTACCGAAACGCCTTATGCGTTCGGCTCTTTTTGCACGTTGCGCCGGCGACATTTGTCGCTTCGGCGGCCTCGCGGCACCCTTGCCGCCCTCAATGTGTTGAGAGCGGCATCATGAGTACGACGACGATGCGAGTGGCGGCGGTGCCGTCAGCGGGAGCCGGGCACTTGGAGTTGCGCGACGTTCCGCGCCCCGACCCTGGCAAGGGCCAAGTCCGAATCAAGGTGGAGGCGTGCGGCGTGTGTCACAGCGACGCTTTAACGGTGTTCGCCGTGAGCCCGGCCATTTCGTATCCGCGCATTCCGGGGCACGAGATCGCAGGCACGATCGACGCGCTCGGCGCGGAAACGAGCGGCTGGAACGTCGGGGACCGCGTCGGCGTCGGCTGGCACGGCGGCCACGACGGCACCTGCGAGCGCTGCCGCCGCGGCGACTTCATCACGTGCCGCAACCTGATGGTACCCGGCATGGCGTACGACGGCGGCTACGCGGAATACGTCGTGGCGCCGGCCGTCGCGCTCGCGCGCATCCCCGACGAGCTGGCGGCCGTCGAGGCCGCGCCGCTTATGTGCGCGGGGATCACGACGTTCAACTCGATGCGCAACAGCGCAGCGCGCGCCGGCGACCTCGTCGCGATTTTGGGGATCGGTGGCCTCGGTCATCTCGGCGTACAGTACGCTGCGCAGATGGGATTTCACACCGTCGCGATCGCGCGCGGACGCGACAAAGAGCAACTCGCGCGATCGCTGGGCGCCGCGGAGTACATCGACAGCAACGAGAGCGACGTCGCCGCCGAACTCCAGCGGCTGGGCGGCGCGAAGCTCGTGCTCTCGACGATCAGCGCCGCCGCCGGCATGGAGCCGGTGCTCGGCGGTCTCGGCGTGGACGGTCAGCTGCTCGTCGTCGGTGCGTCGCCGGAACCGCTGCCGGTCAACACGGCGGCGATGATCGGCGGGCGCCATTCCGTGAAGTCGTGGCCGTCGGGAACGTGCGTCGACTCCGAAGACACGATGCGGTTCAGCGTGCAGACCGGCGTTCGCGCGATGATCGAAGAGATGCCGCTGGAACGCGCGCAAGAGGCTTACGACCGCATGATGAGCGGCGCCGCGCGATTCCGCATGGTGCTGACTTTCGCACCGTAAGACTGCGGCGAACCGGCTAGTTCAGGTGCATCCCGCAGTCCGCTTTATCGCCCGGGCGCACCAGCAACGGCCGCCCGCAAAGGCGACAGTATAGAATGTCGGCCAAGCCGTCCGGAAAGCGATCCTGGGGGCTGCCGCGTCGAACGTAGTTGTCGGGGTCGAAATCCATAAGGGCCTAGAATATCACGCCCGTCAAGGCCATCACGCGCAAGGGAGGACACTCATGTTGCTACGCGCTCTCGCACTCGGGGCCGCGTTCGCCGCCGGGCTCACCGCTCCAGCGGCGGCGTTTCCGGTGAATTTCGCACCGGGCTTCACCACCCGCGCGGTCACGGTCGACGGCTGCACGATCAGCGCGACGATCGGCGGCCATGGCCCCGCGCTCCTGCTGCTGCACGGCTACGCCGAGGACTCACGCATGTGGAAGCCGCTCGCGGTCGCGCTCGTCCCGCGCTTCACCGTGATCGCGCCCGACCTTCCGGGCATCGGCAACTCGTCGATTCCGTCGTCGGGCATCGACATGACGACGTCGGCGCGCCGCGTCCACGATGCGGTTGCGGCGCTGGGTTATCGCGACGTGCGGGTCGCCGGGCACGACATCGGATTGATGGTCGCCTACGCGTACGCGGCGCTGTATCCGAGCGAAGTCAAGCGCCTCGCGCTGATGGATGCGTTCCTGCCGGGCGTCGACGGTTGGGAGCCGATTTACAACAGTCCGAACTATTGGCACTTCCGCTTCTACGTTCGTGAAGAACGCGGGACACTGGATCATGGAAGAGCAGCCCGCTCAAACGATGGCCGCCCTGACGCAATTTCTCGAACGCCCGTAGGTCGTGATAGAGTTGTGTGACACCATGGCGGAACACGAGATCGTTCTTCCCGAAACCAAGCCCGAAACTGAATGGGTGCGCGAGCTGTTCGCAGTGCTCCGCCGCGCCTGATTAACCGACCCATGCGATTGTCGCGAGGCGCGTTTATCGGTTCGTCGCTTGGGATCTCGGCTTTGGCGGCGGCGCGGATGCCCGCATCGGCGCTGGCCGCGGCGCCCGGCACGGCGATCGTTCCCGTGCGGATCGACGCGGGGCGCGTCATCCGCACCGTGGTCGGCCTGCGTCCGTATCGCTCGTCGGGATTCGTGCTGAGGGCGGAACCCTTGGGCGCGAAGGTACTCGTTCATAACTACGGCCATGGGGGCGGTGGCTTTAGCCTCTCGTGGGGCTGCGCGACGCTCGCGGCGGACTTGGTGGCGGACCGCACGCCGGCGCACGCGGCCGTACTCGGATGCGGCGTGATCGGTTTGACGACGGCGCGAACGCTGCAGAACCGCGGCTGGCAGGTGACGATCTACGCGGCCGGCCTGCCGCCGGCGACGACGTCGAACATCGCGGGGGCGCAGTGGACGCCGACGACGGTCTTTTCAGCGGATGCGGTGACACCGTCCTTCCTCGATACCTTTCGTAACGCGTCGCGCATCGCCAACCGCGCGTTTCAGCTCATGGTCGGGCCGATGTACGGCGTCCGCTGGATCGACAACTACGTGCTCAAGCCCGACGCGAGCACGACGGGCGGGGAGCTCGACACCGCTCAACGGCTCGGCATCGCCGACCTCTACGCCGACATCGAGACGATCGATCCGGCAACGCTGCCGTTCACCGGCTTCAAGAACATTCGCCGCTTCGCCACCATGCTGATGGAGCCCAACACGTTTCTGCCCGCCGTCGAGCGCGATTTTCTCTTGCAGGGCGGGCGCATCGTCGTGCGCACGTTCCACACCACCGCGGACGTCGCGGCGCTGCACGAGCCGGTCGTCTTCAACTGCACGGGCTTGGGAGCACGCGGGCTCTTCAACGACAAATTGCTCGAGCCCATCCGCGGCCAGCTTTCGATCCTCGAGCCGCAGCCCGCCGTCGACTACACGTATCTGACCCAACCGCCCGGGTTTTTTCCGCTCTACATGTTTCCGCGCTCCGACGGCATCGTGCTCGGAGGAACATTCGAACGCGGAAACTGGTCGACGGACGTCGCCCTGGCGACGCAAGCGCGCATCTTGGCCGCGCACGAAGCGCTGTTTACCGCGTCGGCGCGCTAGTGCTTCGAGGCGATGCTCACGACGACGCCCACGATATTCGTTCCGGCGTTCGGTATCGTCTGGATGGGTTTGCCTCCCGCGGGATAGTTCCACCAAGCAACGTCCGAACCGCGCGAGTCGGCGGCGATGACGGAGCTCGCTTGGAACCAAAACTCGCTCCCTCCACCCGGCGCGGCTTTCAGCGTAACCCGGCCCTTGATTTTCCCTCTAAAGTTGCGTACGTCGACGCGGTCGTACGTGAAGCTGCGGCCCTTGGGCAAGGCTTGCACCGCGAGATACGTTCCGTCCCATTGAATCGGAGCAAAGGGGTCCACTCTGAACGGCATGCTGACCGGTTCGAGCGTGCTCTGCCCTTGTCTTAGCTCGAAGAGCTGCCCTCCGCTGGCCGTTTGGCCTGCGGCGAAGAGATCGCCCGCAGTGTCGTATGTGCAAAAGAAGAAGCCGAGCACTCCCGTATACGTATACAGCGTCGGCCCTTTGGAAGTCGAACCCAGACCAAAGACGGCAATGCTTCCCGTTTCGTTGCCCACGGCGAGCGTCTTCGCCGCCTCGTCGATGGAACAGCTAAAGGGCGTGTGTGGATCTTTCAGCGTTGCGATTGGCTGCGTTCCGCCGTGCGCGTACTCGGAAACGGCTTGCCCATAGCTCTCCGCCATATAGATGTTTCCAAACTTGTCCGTGCACATCGCGTTTGGGACGCCGGGGTCGTTGAACGAGTCGACGAGCGCGCCTTGAGGATACGTGTAAACGTTGACCCCCTCATAGCCGTACGGAGACGTTACGTAAAGCAGCGCTCCGGCTTTTGCCTTTGCCGATGCGCCGGCGTTCGGCATGGAGTTCGGCGGCATCGACGCCTGTGGCGCGCCGCAACCGGCGATCAAGGCGCCGGCCGCACAAAGCCCAACGGTGCAGCGATTAAGAATCGAACGTGTCATGCCTTCTCCTTCCTACCACGAAATGACGATGAGACCGTTTCCGCGATTCACGCCCCGTTTGCTTTTTACGTGGGCCGCAGCGTTTTCGACGAACGACGAGCCTCCGCCGCCACCGCCTCCGGCATCGGTATGGGAGTTGGCGTAAATGCCGCCTCCCGCGCCGCCGCCGCCGTAGTAGCCGCCACCGCCGCCGCCGCCGCTACTGCCGCCGCAGTTACCCGTTCCACCGGAGCCGCCGGCGCCCGAGTTTCCCCACTCGCCGGATCCTGCACCGCACGAATAGCCCTCGGCGCCGTTTCCGAACTCGCCACCGGAGCTCTGTGTTCCGCCGAGGCCACCGCCTCCGCCGCCGCTACCGCTGCCCGGGTTGCCGTTGCTGCCACTGCCGCCGGTGGATCCGCCGCCGGCCCCGCCCGGGCCCGCGCAGTCGCACGAGCCCGAAACCTTGCCGCCCGCGCCGCCTCCGCCTCCCGCGACGAGGACCCGATCTTGCAGCACAACGCCGCCCTGCCGAATGTCCGAGGCTCCGCCGCCACCCAAACCGTGGCCGCGATTCGCGAACCCGCCGCCGACGCCGCCTCCGTTGAAACCGGCGAATCTGCCGCCTTCGCCGCCGACGTAAATGGCGAGCGTCTCTTGCGATGTCACCGGAATCGTGCCCTCGATCCAGCCGCCTTTGCTGCCGCCCCCGCCGCCCGCACCAGTAACGGAGGCGGTAATTAACGACACGCCCTTTGGGACTTTGAACGACTGCTGCCGGCCGGTGTAATGGAACGTCTGCGCATG
Organism: Vulcanimicrobiota bacterium; assembly: GCA_963745145.1. Taxonomy (GTDB): domain Bacteria; phylum Vulcanimicrobiota; class Vulcanimicrobiia; order Vulcanimicrobiales; family Vulcanimicrobiaceae; genus Cybelea. Next base: position 529,128 of record CAVUWE010000002.1, read on the forward strand.
CGTGGATCTCAGTGGCGGCGCAGGCGATGACGAGGTTTGCGGCACCACGCCGGTCGCGGCGAGCGATTGCGGCCGCGGGCCGCAGGCCGCGAGCATCGCGACCGCCGCGCAAATGACTAACGATCTCCAACGATGGGTCAAAATAGTCACTCCTACTCGCAGCAAAGGGTGTTGCGACAAGCAAACGTCCCAGCACGCTTCACGTGCAGGCTTGGCTATTTGTTTTTCGCCTGGCTGGACTAACGCCTCTAGGGCCGGTTTAGGCGGCGCAGGCGGCGGTCGTGACTCGAAGAAATCGTGGCTGCATCGTCTTACCTCTTTAATCCAACGCAGTCGAAGGAGACTCTAGTGCGACGACCCCATAACGGCTTCATCCTCGCCGCCGCGCTCGCGGTGGCCGGAACGCTTCTGCCGTTCCGCGCTCGGGCGGCGCCGATCGATTACCTAGACCGATTCGCCGGCACCTGGCAAAGCCAAGGGGTATTCGTCAATACTCCGTACAGCGCGGCCGGCGACGCAACCGCCACCACGACCTGCGCATGGTCCGGCGATCATCTCTTCATGATCTGTCAGCAAGCCGTTACGATGGCGGGCAAGCGAGACGACGATCTCGGAATCTACACGTACGATGAAATCGCCAGCGCCTACCGCTTCTATAACGTCCATACGAGCCGGACGACGTCGATGACGATTACCATCGACGGAAATACGATCGCCTATCCGTTCTCATTCGACGATAAAGGGAAGAACGTCACGATCCGAACGATGAACGTGTGGAAAAGCGCAACCATGTATACCTGGCGTACCGAGTACTCAACCGACGGCGGCGCGACCTGGACGCTCATGGCCTCGGGCACGTCTCAGAAGCAGTAAGCGTAGCGCGATACCGCTAATCACCGGCGATGAGGTGCGCATAGGCGGCGCTCGAGTCCGTCGGCGTTCGTTTTAGCTCGGGATCGGTGTCGAGATCGATGTGGTAGAGACCGAAATCGCTGCCGTCGTCGAACGGTAGGCCCCACTCGCGGTTCGAGGTGATGCTCCAGCAGAGGTAGGCTTCGACCGGAGCGCCGCGCGCGACGGCTTTGCGCACCTGCTTGACGTGCGCTGCCAAATAGTCGGCGCGGCTAAAGCCGGGCACGCGCGTGACGCAGCCGTTCTCGATCACGATGATCGGCTTGCCGGGAAAGTCTCGCTCTGCTTCGCGGATGATCATGTCGAGCGCGTCGGGCCACACCGGCGCGTTCGCGTACTCGAAATCCGAGGCGGCGCTGAGCCGATGCAACTCCGACGGCCAGAACGACGGCACGCCCCAATAGTAGTCGAGGCCGACATAGTCGAGGGCGCCGACGCACTCGCGCGGGCACAGAAACTCCGGCAGCTTGCCCGCCAAACCAAGGTTCCACCAATTCGTGCCGAGCAGCGTCCCGAACACGGCGAGGCCTTTTCGGAATGAAAAGACCGCATGCAACCACGACTGCGTCGCCTTGATCCGCTGCTTACCGCGCACCGGCACGAACTCCACCCGATCGGGATCCCCGAAGATCTTCTGCGCAACGCGCCGCGCAATCTCAGGCTCAAGCCCTTCGTACCGCATCTTGTTACCTTTTTTGTCACCCTGAGCCCTTCGACTCGCTCCGGCTCGCTCAGGATAGACTCCGTCGAAGGGCGCCTCCACGCACAGCCCCGGCACGCCCGGATGGATGCCGGCGCGCAGCACGCCGCGCTTGCGGATCCGCGCGATCGAGCGGTCCAAATCGGGTACGCGGCGCTCCGCGCCGGCCGCGGAATCGGCTTCGTCTTCGCGCCCGATGTGCGCGATCGTCTTGCGGTTGAACGCGTCGGGAATCTCGGGATGCTCGCGCCGCAGGTCGCGGATGGCGCGATCGACTATGTTGAGCAGCGTCCGGCTGCCGAGCGTCATCGCGACGGCAAAGTACTGCTCGGAACGCGGAAGCGGCGTCAGGCCAAGCGTATCGACTGCGAATTCGCGCAGCGTTACTTCGTCGTCGAAGACGACATCCACGTCGCCGTGACGCAGCGCCTCCACGGCGTCGGACATCGCGTCCACGTACGTAATCGTCGCTGCGGAGAACCAGCCGCCGACGATTCTCGCCGGCAGCGTGTCGGCGACGACGGCGACGCGGCCGCGCCACTGGAGCGTCGCCTCGGGAAGCGCGAACGCATTGGCGTGCAGCGTTGCAAGGTGCGTGCAGTAGTAGGGCTCGGAAAAGAAGGCGTGCTGTCCCCGTTCGAGGGTCATGGTGAGCTGCGCGATCGAGCAATCCACCCGCCCGCCTTCGACGATGGGGGATTGCACGAAGCGCGCGGCCTGGCGTTTCGCGGCCTCGGGAGATTGCAGATGCGTCGCGTTGCGATCGACCAAACCCTGGATCCAGCGCGGCAGGCCTAGTACGAGCGGGTTCGTGCCGACGCGCGCGTTCGGCCGGATGCGCCGGATCGCGTCGCGGGCCTTGGCGTGCGCACGGAAGAGGTTGGGGATGGCCGTAAGCACGTCGTCCATTTGCGCGTCGCCGGTCTGATAGGGCGGCTGGCCTGGCGGCATGGCGTAGGCGCGCATCCAGAAGCCCTTGATCCAGCCGTAGACGAGTTGGTCGGGTTCGTTGAGCGTCACGTAGTCGTCGATGAGATCGCCGAGCCGCTGCGCGACCTCCGTCGCGAAGAGGACGAGGCGATCGGGAAAGCCCGGGTCGAGCAGTCCTGCGCCGCGGCCGGCGGCCTGAACGTGGAGCGGCCACGTGTTGTGCACGAGCGTGACCATGGCCGACGTCCCGGCGTCGCGGATCGCCTGCAGCACATCGCGGTAGTGCGCGAACGCCTCGTCGTTCCAGACGCCCGGCTCGGTCTCGAGCCGCGCCCACGAGAGCGAGAGCCGGAACATCGAGCAGCCCAGACCGCGCGCGAGCTCGACGTTTTCGCGGTAGCGATTCCAAAAGTCCGTGGCCTTGCCGCGAGGGACGAGCCCGCGCACGCGCTCCCACACGTCGCGAATCTCGTCGCGCCCGTCGTAGGCCTCGCATTGATGGTCGGCGGTTGCGACGCCGAACTTAAGGCTGCGCGCCATCAGCGGCAGATGCGCGCCGGAGCGAGGGCTTCCCTGTTAGCAGCGGCGAAGGCGCCGTTCATTCAGATAGATCGATCGGTTGACATGAAGACCGTCGGCGGGAGACTTCTGCTCCCGCTTGTGGTTGCACTCGCGTACCTCGCTGCGGCGAAGCTCGGGTTCACGCTGGCGTTCGCGACGAAGCAAGTGACGGCCGTCTGGCCGCCGACCGGTATCGCACTCGCCGCCCTGTTACTCTGGGGATATCGGGTCTGGCCCGGCATTTGGGTCGGCGCATTCGTCAGTAATGTCCTCAGCGCGGAACCGATTTGGGCGGCAGCCGCAATCGCGACGGGCAACACGCTCGCGCCGGTTTTCGGCGCCTTCCTTCTGCGAAGATTCGATTTCGAGAACGCGCTCGAGCGCGTGCGCGACGTTCTTCTGCTCGCGCTGTTCGGATCTGCGGTGGCGATGACGGTATCCGCGACGAACGGGGTCGCCGCTCTGGCGCTCGCCCGAATCGTTCCGTGGAGCGCATTCCCTTCGATCTGGTGGGTGTGGTGGACGGGCGACGCTATGGGGGTGCTCTTCGTCGCTCCGCTGTTGCTCACGTGGATCACGAGCATCGGGCGAAAGGAACGTTCGGAAGGCGGCCCGCTCGAGCTCATTGCCCTCGCCGCAACGATGCTGGGCGCGAGTTCGGTCTCGTTTCTTACTAGTATTCCGTTGCGTTTCTCCGTCTATCCGTTTGTCATTTGGACGGCACTGCGTTTCCGGCAACGCGAAACGGCTACCGCGATCGCGGTGATTTGTGTTTTCGCTATCTGGGCGACGGCCCACGGGGTTGGGCCCTGGGGCACAGGCTCGCTCGATGCGCGGCTCGTGCAGCTCGACAGCTGGATGGCGGTCTTCGCGATAACGGGGCTGGTGCTCGGCGCGATCACGGCCGAGCGGCAGGCGGCGCGCGTCGACCTTCAGGCCCTTTTGGAGCAGACGCAGCAATCCGCCGAATTGCTTCAGGGCGCGTTTCTTCCCGAACGTCTCCCGCAGCGTGCGGGCCTGCGGTGTGACGCGCTGTACATCGCGGCGGAACGCGAAGCGCTCATCGGCGGCGACTGGTACGACGCGTTCGAGCTGCCGGACGGGCGGATCGTCTTTTCAATCGGCGATGTGACGGGGCACGGACTCGAGGCAGCGGTAACCGCCGCGCGCCTCCGGCGCAGCATCCTCGTCGCGGCGTTCGAGGCCGAAGATCCGGCCGAGATCTTGGCCAAGGTCGGTAGCATCCGGGGATCGCAGCAGAGCGCACCGGCCACGGCCATCGTCGCCATCCTGAGCAAGGATCTTTCCTCGCTCAGCTACGCGAGCGCGGGACATCCGCCGCCGATAATCGCGGGCCCGAATATTCCCGGGCACTCGCTGGCGTACGGAGGTGTGCCTTTCGGCGTCGGAATGCCCGTCGCGGCGGAAACACATACGACGACATTGGAACCTGGCGCGACCATCCTCTTTTACACCGATGGGCTCGTGGAGTTCAACCGCAATATCGAACGCGCCGAACGCGCCACGATACAAGCCGTTACGCGCCTGGTTGAGAACCCCCACATGGAACGTCCGGCGGCTTATATCCAACGCAGCGTGATGGGTACGCAGCGACCGCCGGATGATACGGTACTTATGGTCGTGCAACTGGAGAAATGCCTATTCCAATAGTCTTGGTCATCGGGGTTGCGACCCCGAATCGACTCGCTTGCCACGACCGGCACCCGTTGTAGCGACGGGCGCACGACGCTGGTGATCTTTCCGCACGCGCATCCGCATTACACGGGGTGCGATGACCAGGGGTCAGTCGTCAAAGCCGTGGGGCCGTGCGACGCAAGCGATGCGATCGGCGAATCGTCGAGCCGGTTCGACGCGGCACTCCTGCGCGCGATTCTTCACCAATGCCTACCGCGGCAGCCGTCATTTTCGATTGCCTCGTGCGACCGATTCCGAGCCCCGTGGTCGCACCGGCATCAACCGTCTGGCGTCATTGGAAACGTTGCATGCGCCACCACGGCGTTTCAACCCATGCGCGTTGGTGGCTCCTTGCCGACGTCAACATTGTGACCTCGTCGTGAGGCCGCCTCGTCCTGGCGACACTCATTTTAGCGCCCGCTGGGAGATTGCCTACCCTGTAGTCCTAGTGACAATTTGCGAGCATTGCTCAAGGAAAGTGGTGAGAGCCGGCGTGGTCGTGTTACCTTTCAGGGCAAAAGTGACCTCACCTCTGGAATGGGCGAGAATGCCGGACCGCACATAAAACGAGATCACCGTGCTTATGTCGCCTGGCGAGCAGTTCAGACGTTTTGCAAGCGAGTCCGAGTCGACCGGGGACACCGATGCGGCGAGGAGCACAAGCGTTCGAATCTTTCCGCCGAGCAGCGCAAAAACCGTGTCAGCGCTGAGGCAATTGCCTTCTTCGATATAGCGCGTTGATCGCGGCCGCCATTCGCCGGTTAGCGCATTGAGTGCCGCCAGATAATCTCGAAGCGAATCGTATAGCTCGAAACTGGGATTGAGCCCGAAGAGGCCGTCGTCATCCAACGAACAAACGCTCAGCCTGGTAAACGCGGCAATCAAGGTTCGAATGTGACGGTACTCCATATTGAATCCCATCGGCAACATCTGGGGATATTGAGGATCGACGGCAACAAACGTAAGGAATCCGGTTCTGGCGGCAGTGCCGAACAGCGGAGGATACGCTTCGAATCCCTTCCCCCGCAGGTTCCTCATCGGAGCCGCTTCCTATCGAGTGGTGCGGGACTCAACACGCGAAGCGAGAACAAGCGCCGCCTAAGCAACCTGCCCGGGGGACTCGTCGTGGTTGAATGGGAGTGGGAACAAGGCCGGCTAGAATACTTCACTTACGAAAACATTCGGAAAACGGCGCATGTACTCATCCGAATGAACGGCACGATATTTGGCGAGCCGCCCAGCCAAAATGATCCGCTCCGAGAGCCCTTAACGACCGCGACGGGATTGATGTATCCTCCGGTTGGCCGACCGGCATACCCTTTGCAGCGAAATTTCGCCGAGTCTTTAAGTTGCAATTGCTTGCGAGTTTTAAGGACGGTACCCTCGCAGTCACAGACGTATGCCGCTTCGTTGACCCTAGCAACCCTGACGCTTGGAGCGCCGATGAGTACCTAGCATTTGTCATTTCGCGCCTCTACATGCCGCCTCCCGCGCGACAGGAATATGACCCAAGTCCTAAAGCGAATGTTGTTTACCCGATGTGCGCGCTTCTCAGGTTTCTACTCGTGCGACATGCGGCCACGATAGACGAGATCCTGGGCTACGTAGTTGGGAACGGCTGTCTTGGCGGTGAGGCCCTGGAATTCCTACGCGCACTTACGAGATAGCGGCTACCGGGGCAAGCAAAACGTGCAAGATCCCGGGGCGCGACTGCCGCGAGATGATTAAAACCTTCGCGCAAGAGGCCAGTTGGCTCGACTGGGATCCCAAAGAGCATCGCGTGGAACTCTTGCTGGGACCGGCGCCTGAGGCGATGGGGGCCTTCATCGAGGCAATCGCATCGCCGATTGTCGGCCGGCGCTTACAAAACTCCGACGACGAAGTGATTAGGCTCGGCAGAGTAGAGGGAGTCCCGGCTAAGCTCACGACCCTTGGAGCGCCAGCGGTTCAGTCTGGGTCACCTCCGCTCGAAACGCCTGACGATGGTTACGATAGCGAGGATGACCGTGAATTCACGGAGGGAAGCAAAAAGCGGGTCTCTCATCTGAAGACCGAGAGGAGCGAAAAGCTTAAGCGCGCTTGGGTTTCGAAAAATGGGGAGCCGCGAAAATGCGAAATCTGCTCTCTCGAACCGCTTGCCCACTATCCTTGGATGCAAAAGTCGGGCTTGCATTTGCATCACGTTCTGCCGCTCTCTTCCTCGGTCCACAAGGCTTTGACGGCGCTGGGCGACATTGTGGCTCTGTGTGGCCCGTGCCATGGAGCGGTGCACCTATACTACCGGGACTGGCTGAACCGAGAGCAAGAAGTCGATTTCGAGGACAAGGCCGAGGCTCATGCTGTCTACCAGGCTGCCAAGGCAGCGTACGTGCCGTGAAAGACAAGTTAGTGCCTCTGCTCGCCCAGATATTGCTGGATCGAACGCCCGTTCCCCCCACATGTCGCACTTTTGATCCGGAGCGGGTATAATCGCTAGTGGGTGGCCCGGCGCGATAGCGCGGTAAAGGCGCCTGGAGGAGGAGATGGCCGAATGCCAAGCGTCGTATCGCTATTCAGCGGGTGCGGTGGGCTCGATCTCGGATTCGAGGCTGCCGGATTTCGGACTGCGGCAATGGTGGAGTTGGCTCCGTACGCGGCGGATAGTCTTTCGCCTTCACTTTAAGGAGGCTAAAGTGCTGGGACCGCCCGTCCATAGCGGCGACGTCCACGACCTCTTCGAATCAGATTTGCCGCGTCGTGTTGACGTCCTTATAGGCGGCCCGCCCTGCCAGTCGTTTTCCGTTGCAGCCGCCCAAAGGTTCCTAAAGGGCGATAAGAAGTTTAAGCGGATTGGCTTCAAGGATAAGACGCGTGGCACGTTAATCCATCGCCATCTTGAAGTCCTGGAAGCTTTGCGCCCACAGGTTTTCGTGATTGAGAACGTGCCCGGCCTCATGTTTCTGGACGGTGGCAAGGAAATGGGGGCGATTTTGGAGTTTGTGCGTAGCATCGGATATAAGGTTGCCGAGCCGCAGGTGCTTCAGGCGGCAGACTTCGGCGTACCGCAGTACCGCCAGCGCCTTCTAATCGTTGGAGCGCGCGGCCGACAGGTCCCGATCATGCCGCTGCCAACGCACGGCTCCGGAACTCTTTTCCAGAGTACAATTCTTCCGCACGTTACGGTAGCGGAAGCGCTAGCGGGCCTCCCATCGCGCGCGATGAACCACATTCCGCGCCGTCACAACGGTGCCTCAGTGGCGCGGTATCGCCAATTAGGCATCGGAAAGAGGGAGAAGCTTGGCCGCGTCGACAGACTTGATCCGCGCAGGCCAAGTAAGACCGTTATCGCGGGAGGCGTGAACGGTGGGGGCCGCTCTCACTTACATCCTTTCCTTGCACGGACGCTGACAGTCCGGGAGTGTGCGAGGCTGCAGACATTTCCGGACGACTTTGAGGTCCTGGGCAATATGAGCCGTCAATTCACACAAGTGGGAAATGCCGTTCCCCCTTTACTCGCTGAAATGATTGCTCGAGCGATCGGGCAACAGTTTTTTGATATAAACGTTTCTGACCCACCCACCTACCTCGTCAATCCGGCTCGTCGGTCCGTCGAAGCTTGCATTTCAAGTATACTCCGACAGTCGAGACGAGAGATTGACTGTCTTTACGAGGATCTTCGTAGCGTCGTAGTTTCTTACAACGGGAGGGCGCCACGGGTGGCCGCTTTGATCCCCTGTTAGCGCTTTTACGATCACCCGAATTCGTAAACCGGGAGCACTAAGTACGCTCTAGTAGAGCGCTCTTTTTAATTTTCTCCCAGAGGCCTTGTACCTACGCGCAAGTCGTCTGCAGGCGTCCTCAAAGTCCTTAACCTGACATGTCCAAAGATAGAGTGTCGAAATGCCCTGATCTTCCAGTTTCTTGCGGTTCGCGACATCTCGCTCGGCGTTGGCCTGAAGCTTTGGGAGCCAGTAGTCGGTGTGCGTGGCCGGCTGACGGTTGCCCGCCTTGCAGTCATGCTGATGCCAATAGCAGCCCTGAACGAGCAGGGCCACCCTTAGTCGCGGTACGAATGACGTCTGGTCGCCCGGGAAGATCATACCGATGAAGCCGATATCGTACGCCGAGCGCCGTTAAAATGGCTCGCACGAGTCTCTCCGGCTTGGTGTCTTTCGATTTAATAAGCGACATGCGCGCCGAGGTTTCCGGCGAGGTGCCCGGAAAGTTTCCCGCGCCGCGTGAGGTTTACGGGCGCGAGCCTTTTTCAATCGGTTCGAGTCTAAGGATGAAGCCTAGACCCCTCACGGTCTCGATACGGCCGCGCACTCTGTGCCATTCCATCTTGCGTCGGATCCCCATCACGTGCGAGTTTATCGTACGCGGCGACGTACCTTTTATGGCGGCCATCAGTTCGGTCCGAAGAACGACTCCGCCCGGACGCGCCGCCAGCCTGTCAAAAAGCGCGGACTCGACTTTGCTGAGCCTGATATCTCTTTTTATGGCCTCTGTTAGTTCGTCCACGCTTGGTCAGCTTCGCTTTAAGGTTTCCCAACACCGCCCCTGAAATGACTCCGTGGGCATGATTAAGGAGAAGCGACCTCGTCGCGGCCATCGAACTGAACAGATACGGCTTTAATCAATGGCCCCGAGAGGCGATTTAGACCGCACTGGAATAAAAGATTATATGGCCAAGCGAGTCTGGCTTGAAAAAGCTTACGTCCGAGACCAAGGTCATCGCCAGCTGGGACCCTATGCGATTGGACACGGCCTAATATCGCCGCGGCGCGGCGGAAATGGATCGGATGTCTATCGCGCCATGCGAGAACTTATCGAGGGAGATTGCGTCTTGCACCTCATAGATCGCCAGGCCGTAGTTGGCGTCTCCGAGGTCGCTCAGGAAGCGCAAGAAGTACAAAGGGACTGGGAAGCCAGCTATTTTGTCCGCCTAAGAAACTACCGACGACTAGCGCCTTGCATAACGCTCAAGAGCATATTCGATCCAAGGTTTCGGGCGCGTCTTTTGGAAATTGCCCAGCCCGGCGAGAATGTTTTTTTTACCAGGGCGCTGCGATTACGCCAGGGCGCATACGTTACCGCCGTGCCGGGAGAACTGCTCAAGGTGCTATTCGAAGCCTTCTCGGAAATCGGAGGTGGCTCACTCTTTGAACTATTGAATATCGACCCGAGTGAGAGAATCATTTCTTATCAAGCTCGCAGAGTTTCCGGAACGAAACCCTCCACCGGGTGATGGAATCTCCACGGACGATTCGAACGCGAGTGCTTAATCCCCGGCCGTCTTGTCTTCGAGGTCCCTTTTGCGTCCGCCCAGAGGGCCTTCCCGCGATCGATGAACCAACGTACCGAAACTGGGAGGACTAGTCTAACCGCGAGCTTCTCGACGCTCACAGGCGTCGGCAGCTAGCGTCTTGAGAGAACTTTTGCTGACGTCAGAGTATATTGGAATGTATCGCCGGTCGCCGTCGGCCCTGACGTTATATTGAGGCTGATGCGGATTGGGAAATCAGAGGCAGTCTTGGCGGCCGCCGCAACGTCATGGCCCGTCGCGCCTTTCGCCCAGGGGGCTCGCGGCCGGCCGGGCGAAGGCCCTAGCGTGGAGTTGAGCGGACGGACCGTCGCGATCGACGAGATTCCGCAAATCGCCTGGGCTGCGACCGCCACCGGCCGGATGCTCTCGTTCAACCAGGGCGGGTACGAATATATCGGACTGCGCCGCCGTTCCAAAACGCCGGCCAGCCCGGAGAAGCGATGGTGGCATGCGGTGCATCGCGACGATCGCGATGACGCCCGCGAGACGCTGCTCGCCGGCATCGGCAGTGGGCACGCGTTCGATCTCGAGCTGCGGCTGCGACGAGCCGACGGAATGGACCGATGGTTTCGCGTCTCCGTTGCGCCGATCGGCGACGCTGCTTCCGGCTCGGCGGGCTGGCTTGGGATCTGCGTCGACATCGACGACTACAAGCGCCAGGGCCAGCAGCTCGCGTTTCTCGCCGAAGCCGGCGAAGTGCTCGCGGAATCGCTCGACCTGCAAGCCACCCTCGACCGGCTACTCGCGGTCATCGTTCCCGAATTCGGCGACTGGGCGGCCATCGATCTCTTCGACGAAGACGAACGGCTCAAGACCGTCGCCGCCGTTCACACCAACCCCGAAAAGATGCGCCTCATCAAGCGCCTCGTCGGGCGTTACAATCACGATCCGCGGGTCGAGCCCACCATCGCCGCCGTGCTTCGAGCGGGCCGGCCGATGATCGTACACGAGATCAGCGACGATCTTCTCAAGCGAACGGCCACCGCGAGCCTGCTGCCGGTCATTCGCGAGCTGGCGCCGCGCTCTGCAGTAACTGTGCCATTGCGCACGCGCGGGCGAACGATCGGATCGCTCGTTGCGTACTGGTCGCAGTCAACCCGCCGCTATAAAGATTCCGACTTGCCGCTCTTCGAAGAGCTCACGAAACGCGCCGCGGTCGCGATCGAAAACGCGCGCCTCTTCGAGCGCGAGCGCGAGATCGCCGCGGAGTTTCAGCGCGCCGCCTTGCCGATCTCGCTGCCGCACGCGCCCGGCATGCGCTTCGACGCCGTGTACGTGCCGGCCAGCGATCGCGAGCTGCTCGGCGGCGACTGGTACGACGCGCTGCGCCTCAACGACGGGCGCATCGTGATCTCGATCGGCGACGTCGCCGGCAGCGGCCTTGCCGCGGCGGTCATCATGGCGTCGATGCGGCAAGTCATTCGCGGCGTCGCGCAAGTCTATCCCGACCCCATCGCCATGCTCGATGCCGCCGATCGCACGTTAAAAACCGAGCATCCGGAGACCTTCGTCACCGCCTTCGTCGGCGTGCTCGACCCCGTCACGCAGACCCTCACGCACGCCTCGGCCGGACATCCTCCGCCCTACCTGCGCGACGACGCGGGCGTGGTAACGCCCCTCGGCACGAGCGGGCTGCCGTTGGGCCTACGCTACCGCGGCGAGCAGACGATGACGACGGAGCTCCCGAGTTCGGCGCTGCTCGTGTTCTACAGCGACGGCCTGGTCGAAGCCGATCACAACATCCTCCGCGGTTTCGAGCGGCTCGAAACGGCGATCTCGCGGCCGGAGATCGCCGGCAATCCGACCCCCGCGGCCGCGCTCTACCGTGCGGTCCTCAAACGCGGCGGCAACGACGACGTCGTGGTGCTGACGCTGCGGCTCGAGCCGCCCGAAGGCGAGACCGGCGTGAGCGGCCACACGCTGCGCTGGAGCTTCGACACCGCGAGCGTCAACGTCGCGCACTCCGCGCGCCACTCATTCGTCAACGTGTTGCGGGGCGGCGGCGTGCGCGGGAAGCATCTCGACGCCGCCGAGCACGTGTTCGGCGAGCTGCTCGGCAACGTCGTGCGCTTCGCGCCCGGCGCGATCGAAATCGTCTTCGACTGGAGCCACGAAGCGGCGCCGGTGCTACACGTGCTCGATCGTGGCCCCGGATTCATGTTCGCTCCCAAGCTGCCGCCGGACGTGCTCAGCGAGCGGGGCCGCGGTCTCTATATCGTGTGGGCGCTCGCCGAAGACTTCAACGTGACGCCGCGTTACGACGGCGGTTCGCACGCGCGCGCCGTGCTCGGAATCCTTTAGCGGGGCATGTCGCCGAGCGCCGCCTGCAGCGGCGCGATGTCGACGCTGATCAGGCCTCCTTGCGGATGGTCGAGGTCGATGATCGTAAAAACCGTCGCCGCGAACAGCACGCAGAAGATTGCCGAGAGTATCAGGTGCGGCGACCTCGCGCGCCCGAAGGTCAACCCGAGGAGGAACGCGCCGAACGTCGTGCACAGGACATCGATGCCGATGATCGCGCGCGGCACGTGATTGTTGAGCGCCGCCGCCTGCTGCTCCGCGATGTCCATCGTCTCGACCACCGATCGCGTCAGGTCGACGAGGAACGGATTGCGCGGGTCGCGCAGCGCCGCGCTCGATGCGATGGCCCACATTCGTCCCTGCAACGCCTTACCTACTTCGATGAATCCGCGCTCCGCTTGGGCGTCGCCGACCGCCGCATACGTTTCAGCCGCGTCTGAACGTACTCGACGAGGATACCGCGGAATTTAGTCGCCCGCGCCGGCGGAAGAAAGCTCGCCCGCAGATATGCGGTGGTGAGCGCATCGGCCTCGGTGACGACGAGCGCGCGGCGAGCCTCGTATCGCTGCGCGGCAAAGGAGAACGAGAACCCGAGGATCAGCGCGATGAGGCCAAAGATCGCGGCTTGGCCCAAGCCGAACGCCCAGCTTTCCTGCACGTTGTCGCTCTTGCCGTCGCGCGGCGCGCATCGATAGCCAAGCGCGACGGCGGCGAGCGAAAGCGGCAGAACCGCGATGAAGTAGATGATCGGATCGGGCCGGTCCAGCATGATTGCAGGCTACGCCTGCTCGGCAAAAGGTCCTTGAAATTTACGGGGCCGTGACGAACCACTCGGTGCCGAAGCGATCCTGCACCGCGCCGAACTTGCCGCCCCACTCCGCGTCGCCGAACGCGGTGAGGACCTTTCCGCCCTCCGAAAGTGCGGCGAAGACCTCCGCGGCGCGGGGCGCGTCGTGGGCGTGGAGCGCCAGCGAGACGTTGCCCTCATCGGCGTCGACGGTGCGCATCGTCATTCCGTCGGATGCGTTGAACGAGATGCCGGAGCCGGTGAACGTGGCGTACTTGACTTTGCTGCCCTCGCGGACCGCGATCTCGTAGCTTCCGCCGAGCGCCTTCTTGTAGAACTCGAGCGCCTCTTCGCACCGCCCGTAGAAGAACACGAACGGCACGAGCTCGAGCGGCGCGTTGCGTATGTCGTCGCCCGGGTCGACCAATCCGATAGTGTGCCCCTCGGGGTCGCGGAAGAGCCCTATCACGGGGCCGTTGGGCACCTTGTCGGGCCCCATCATGCGCGAGCCGCCGCGCGCTTCGATCTTACCGAAGGCCGTCTCGATATCGTCGACGACGACGTAGAACGTAACGTGGCCGTCGTAGCCCTCGGGCGCTTTGCCGATGCCGCCGCTGATGCCACGCTGGAAGCCCGGAACCGGATCGACCAGGCTATACTGGACTTCAGATTCGGGGATGGGCGCGGCGACGTTCCAGCCGAAACGTCGGCGTAGAAGTTGCGTAGCTTCGGCGCGTCGTGCCCCATGATCTCAAAATGCATGACCGGGTGTTTCATGTCGTTAAACTCCTCTTTCGTTTATGCGTTTCGCGCTTCGCCCTTCGCCCTTCGACACGCCGCCTGCGGCGCCGGCTCAGGGTGACACTATCCGAGCTGACGAGCTAGCTCAGGGTGACAACTGTTGCGCGGTTTCACTCGGTGACAAGTGCGATGGTGCCAGGGCGTCATGGTAGCAAATACACTTGTAAAAAGCAAGTGTCATTTGCAAAAGCAACTATGGTCTGATATAATCCAAGCGTGGCCACGGTCAAGCGGAGTTACGGGCAGTACTGCGGGTTCGCGCGCGCCTTGGAGCTCGTCGGCGAGCGCTGGGCACTGCTCATCGTCCGCGATCTGCTGATCGGCCCGAAGCGCTTCGGCGAGATCCAGCGCGGGCTGCCGGGCATCCCAACCAACATCCTCACCTCGCGCCTGAACGAGCTGGAAAACAGCGGGCTCGTGCGGCGGCACGTACTGGCGCGCCCGGCCAAGGGCGTGGCCTACGAACTAACCGAGGATGGGATGGCGCTCGACGATGCCGTGCTCGCGCTGGGCCGCTGGGGCGCGCAGCATCTGGGCGAGCCAGGCTCCGACGAGACGGTCACGGTAGACTCGATCGCGTCGGCGCTCCGCACTACGTTCCGGCCGGAAGCCGCCGGCAAGGCGAAGCTGACCTATCTTCTGCGCGTCGGCGACATCGAGGTGCACGCGCGCATCCGCGACGGCGCGATCGCCGTCGGGCGCGGAGCCGTTCCCAAGCCCGATCTCATCATCGAAACCGGACCCGGGCTGCGCGCACTGATGGCCCGCGAAGTTACGCCCGCCGAGGCGCTCAAGAAGCGGCTCGTCAGCGTCACGGGCGACCCGAAGCTGCTCGACCGCTTCGTCCGGATGTTCCGCATCTAGCGCACCGCGCGCTTGCTAAAGTCGCCGCCATAGGGTACCATGGGCCGCGCACGGGAGGTGCCATGAACTCTTTATCAACTAAACTGCGCCACCTATTGAGCCTCGGCGTCTTCGCAGTTTCCGGCATCGGGATCTTGAGCGGTTGCGGCGGATCACCCGCCGCGGCGCTCGGTCCGATACCGCCGCTCGCTCCAACGACCGCCGAGCAAACAGCGGGTCCGGTCTATGCGGTGACGACATTGAAGGATGCGGGCTCCGGTTCACTGCGTGCCGCAATCCAAAGCGTGAACGCGCGCCATTCGAGCCGCGCGGCCATAACGTTCTCCGTGAGTGGCGTCATCCGTTTGAAGAGCGATCTTCCGTCGATTAGCGCGCGCGTCGCAATCAACGGCACGTCGGCGCCGGGCTACGCCGATCGTCCGATGGTCGAAATCGATGCCGACGGACACGCCGGCCTGGTCTTCACGTCGGGATCGGCCGGCTCGAAGCTGCTGGCACTGGCCATCGGTAACGCGCAAGGCGACGGCGTTGCGCTCGACGTCGATTCGATCACGCTCAATCTCAACTATATCGGGCTCAGCCTCGCCGGGCGTCCGCTCGGCAACGGAGGCGACGGCATCTCCGTTTCGTCGAGCTCGTCGAACGATCGCATCGGCCTCAATCCATCGGGCGCGTCGGGCGTGGTGGGCAACGTCATTTCCGGCAACCGCGGCAACGGTCTGCGCATGCAGGGATCGTCCGGCGATGAAATTCGCGCCAATCGCGTCGGCACGAACGTCACGGGCAAAGTGGCGATTCCCAACGGAAAGAACGGTATCTGGCTAACCGCGGCATCGAACGGTAACGAGATCGGCGGAACGCGCTACATCGACAGCGCCACCGGTCAGGCAAACAATCCGACCGGCAGCAAAGGCACGGTCGACCCGGTCTTCGTCGTGCCGCCCGACGGCAATCTCGTCTCCGGCAACGGCGGCAACGGCATCGTCATCGACGACGGCTCGCAGCAGAACATGCTCAACGGCAACTTCATCGGAACGACCGCCGACGGCGACGGCGCGATTGCCAATGGCGGCGACGGCGTGCGCATCGCGAATGCCCAAGATAATTCGCTCGAGGGCTGCAAAGTGGTGCAGAATCCGTTCGTCTATTACAACGTGATGAGCGGCAACAAAGGCAACGGTCTGCACATCATCAGCTCGAACGGCGTTAAGGTTCAAGGCAACTTCTTTGGCATCGGCGCGAACAACACCACGACCGTCGCGAACCAAGGCGACGGGATCTTGATCGACGGCTCGTCGCAGAGCACGCAGGTCGGCGGCGTCATTCCGCTCGGCAACGTCTCGGCCGGCAACGTCCGCAACGGCATCGAGGTCGCCGGGACGGCGGCCGGATTCATCACGTTCAACACGTTCGGCGGGCTGCTCGCCTTCAAGGGCGCGGCTCCCAACGGTAACGACGGCGTCCTGATCACCGCGACCGGCGGCAGTCAGACCGTGCGAACCAACGTGCTCTCGGGCAATCTGAACAACGGCCTCGAGATCGCCGGCGACGCGTCGGGCGTTACCGTCGGCCCGGACATCATGGGCCTCAACACCAACGGCAACGGCATTTTACCCAACGGCGGCGACGGCGTGCACATCGACGGAACCGCGCACGGCAACTCGATCGGCGACTACTATCACTCGGTCATTCCGCAGAACACGTTCTCCGGCAACTTCGGCTACGGCATCGCCATCGACGGGGGCGCGCACAACAACGACGTCTTCGACGCGTTCGTCGGCGTCGACGTGCTCGGAGGATCCGCGCTGGCTAACCAGCTGGGCGGCATCTACGTGGGCGCCTACGCCATCGGCAACCGCATCGGCGGTGTGAGCACCGATCCGAAACAACCGAAGAAGAACCTGATCAGCGGCAACACCGGCAACGGCGTAACGCTCGATACCGGCAGCAGCTATTCGGCCGTGATCGACAACTGGATCGGGCTCAACCGGCGCGGAGCGAAGAAGCTTCCCAACTCCGGACGCCCCATCGTCGTGAAGCCGGGAAGCGTGCATAACAAGATAGCGGGCAACGTCACGTCGTGACGCCGCCCCTGACGCCTTAGGTTTTCTTACAGGTCTCCTTCACCATGACGACGCGGCCGCTCGTTTCGGTGAACGACGTCGTCATCGTCTTCTCGGTGTCGCTGACCTTCGTGTAGACCTCCGGCGCGTACGACGCGATGCCCGGCGCTTTGGATTGGATCACGTACGTGTAGGTCTTCTTGCCGGCCACCGGCATCGGCGCCGTCGCGACGGAATAGCCGCCTAGATCGCCCATCGTGATGCGGACCCAGCGTTTCGCCAGCGTGTCCCACGTGTATTTCGTCTCGCTGTGGAGATCATGCGGGATCCACGACGCCTTGTGGGTCGTGTTCTCGCGAATCAACCAGTAGCCGGCGGGGTCCATCGAGTAGACTTCGGTGATCGTGAAGGGACCGGGGCGCCGCGAGCTCAGCTCGGTGCACGCCCAGGTTCCGACGTTATACGACATCGAGGAGAAATCTGGCTTCGGCGGCGTCGGGACCGGCGTCCCCTCGATCGTCACCGTCGCGGCGAACGCACCGGCACCGCCGGCCAAAATCAAGAGCGCAAACGCGCAAAGAAAACGCGTGGATCTAATCATGGGCAAAGCCCTCCTTGCGTGGCCTCTTCGCAAGCAGGTAGCAGCCTCCTACCGTTCACCGCGCTCCGACGCCGCTAGAAGCGCAGGATCATCGCCTTGCCGCCGTCGCGCACGACGACCGAACCGTGGCGTTCGCGACCGTCGATTGGGTGCAGACGAAGGTCTATTTCCCGGGCGCCGCTATCGGGAATGTTCACTACGATGCGACCGAGGCCGCACACCTCGCTCGTGCAGAATGCCGCGAGCCAACCGCGTGAGGCGGCCGCCGTAATCGCAACCGTGCGGCCTGGGCTGCCTGCGACGTCTAACCGGAACGCCGGGCCGTCGGCGCCCTGGAGCACGCTCAGGAGCGCGAGCGAGGCGATCATCGGTAATAGTACGCGCGGCGTTGACGATCGGATGAACACCACTAGTCATCCGGCCGCGGCCGCGGCGCGTTCTTACAGCATGTACCTCTCGTTTTCTGCCCTGATGCTGGCTGTCGTTTCGCTCGCGCCGCTGCTGCACGCTACGCAATGGATTGGAGAACCGCCGACGGCGAAGCAGCTCTCCGGCAAAGTGGTTCTGGTCGACGTGTTCACCTATTCGTGCATCAACTGCCAGCACGTCGTACCGGAGCTGCAGCGCCTCCGAGCCCGTTACGCTCCGAGTGACCTGGCGATCATCGGCATCCATACGCCGGAGCTGCCGTCCGACCGAGTCCGCAGCAACGTCGCGCAAAATCTGAGCCTGCAAGGCATCACGTGGCCGGTCGCGATCGACAACGCGAACTCGCTGTGGAACGCGTACGGAATCGAATACTGGCCAACCCAGATGATCTTCGACCGTAGCGGGACGTTGCGGAAAACGATTATCGGCGAAGGGAACGATGCCGAGGTGTCCGCCGCGGTGCAGGCACTCGTGTCAAAGCCGCTCTAGCAGCGGCTCGTCGTCCAGTCGCGCTAGATCCGCCGGAACGCGGTCGCGGACGCGCGCGGCGAGTTGCGTCGCGAGCTCCTTGCGGCGATCGAGCGACAACGCTTCACGGCGTTCCATGAAGCGCTTGATCAGCGTCCGCTCCTCGCCGGTCAGGTAGGTGGTGGGCGCGTACGTCGGCTCGTCCTCGTATTGAATGACGCTGCGCGGCGCCGTCAGGCGCGCGTCGCGCACGACGATCGTTCCGGCGGCGAGATCGCCTAGCCGCTTGTTCTCGGGCGAGATCACCGCGCTGACCGCCGCGAAAATATAGTAGCCGATAAGCTGCTCTCCTACGCGAATCAGGTTGCGGATCAGCGACGCGCCGAAGTCGATCGGGTAGCCGCCGTCGCGCACGACGCGAATTCCGAGCAGCTTCTTGCCGGGAGTCTGCCCGTTCCACACCGCCTCGAAGACGATGAAGTAACCGAACAACACCGCGAACACGATCACCACGATGATCGCGATCGCGACGCTCTCCGCCGCTTTCTCCGACATGACCGCCTGCGTCTGCCGGCCCGTGACGCGCGTGCCCGCCAGGATGATCCCCGCGAAGATCGCGAGCAGCGTGGCGAGCTGGATCGCCTGATCCACCGCCAGCGCGAGAAAGCGGCTTCCCAGGCCCGCGAGCTCGTAGCTAAACGCGATGCTCTCGGGCGTGCGAACGTCGATCGTGCGATCCACAGTTTTCCAGGTTCGACGGCAGCGGCTCGCCAACTCCCGGGGCGTTGACGCAAACCGCTTTCGTCGCGCGCCGGTCGCCCACGTGGGAGCAGCTCGACGCGCTCGTTCGGCGCACGCAACGCCGCGGCGTGCGCTCGCTGTCACTCGACGAGATCTTCGAGCTCGGGCGGCTCTACCGCGCCGTCACGAGCGACCTCGCCTACGCCCAAGGTCGCGGCTACGACCGCTCGCTGCTCGAGTATCTCAACCGCAGTGTCGCCCGCGCCCACGCGCAGGTGTACGCGCGAGCGCCCGAGAGCGGCATGTCGCGCATCGCCGACTTTTACACGCGCGCCTTCCCGCAAGAGTTTCGCAGGTCGCTGCCCTACTTCACGATCTGCACCGCGATCACGGTGGCCTGCGCGGTGATCGCTTACGTGCTCGTCCGCAGCCACCCGGCCGACGCCTACGCGCTGCTGCCGAAGTTCCTCGTGCCCGACGACATTCGCAAGAGCCTGCACGACTCGAACTTTGCCGTCGACGCCGTCTCCGCGCCGGCGATGTCAGCGCTGATCATCACCAACAACATCAAGGTCGCGGTGATTGCGTTCGCGGGCTCGATCACGCTCGGCGCGCTGACAATCTACATCATCGCGTTCAACGGCCTGATGCTGGGCGGCTTGGGGGCGCTCTTTGCCAATGCCGGATTCGGCGCCGACTTCTGGGCCACCATCGCGCCGCACGGCATCATCGAGCTCACAGCGATCCAGATCGCCGGCGCGGCTGGGCTGCTGATCGCGGCGGCGATCGTCTATCCCGGGCGTCTACGGCGACGCGACCTCATCGCGGCCAACGCGCGGCGCGCCGGAACGCTGATCCTCGGCGTCGCGTCGATGCTGGTCGTCGCCGGCACGATCGAGGCGTTCGTCTCGCCGCGGCGGCTGCCGGCCTCGGTGCGCATCGCCGTCGGATTGATTACCACCATTGTGCTCGATCCTCTACTTCACCGGCGCGGGGCGACGAAGCCCTCAACGATGAGCGGCGGACGCCGGCTCTCGCAAAGGGAGCGTGACGAGCTGGAATCTCTGATGGAAGCGCCATCCCGCCTTCACCGGGCCGATGCAAGCGTCCGTCACACGGCTCCACGGCCTCCTTACGAGCGTCGTTTGGGTCCCAATGATCCCGCCGTCGGAATGGATGCCGATGGTTCTTGGCAGCGGCGACGACGGCGGCTGGGAAACCATGAGGCAGGCAAAGCGCGCGACGACCTTGCTGATGCGCTTCTATAATGCGATCGTTTCCGAACTCGCAGGCGAGGATCGCCGAAGTTACGCCATTTTGCTCAATCGCATTGGCGATCCGCCCGACACGATGGATCTCGCAGACGACTGGTGCAAAGGCTACGCCATCGGCATGGCGTTACGCGAAGGCGAATGGAAAGCGGCCATGGCGGCTCCGGCGATCGAGGACGCATTCGTGCCGATTTTCTTGCTTGCCGAACCCGGCAGTGAAGCCGATCTCGATCCGATCGAGAACCCTGAGAACTGCGCGGAGATGGTTGACTCGCTTCCAAAATGTGCGTTCGAGATTTACGAATGGTGGCGCATTCCTCACCCGGCGCGCCACTCCGCGCCAAAGACTCGTGCGAATGCTCCGTGCCCGTGCGGTAGCGGAAAGAAGTATAAGCGATGCTGCTCGCCCGTCCGGGCAATCTAGCGGCGTACCCAACACTTTCAGTAAGGGCCGCAATAGTGGCTTGTGGTGGCATACTATTCTGGCGGACGGATCCGCGGTGCCCGTCGTTTGTCCGACGACGCGGTGAGCCCGGGCCGTCGTTGAGAAAGCCCTCCCAGAGTCGGTTCGCGGTAACGGGACGGTCCGGTGCATATTTTCTGAGCCATTCCTCAGCAGCCACGGCAAGTCGTGACCCCCGCATCCTTGACTTCGGACCCCTCCGCCGATCGTAAACGCGACAGATGGGGGTGGCGTTCCCGGCCATTATCAGCAGGGCGGCCGAAGCTATCTCGCGGAATTAGATAAAGTGACTACCTAGAACCTGCGAGGAGGCAGAATTGACACTACGCGAGGCACGAGGCGTAGCGCCCTTTCTCAAGTGGCCCGGTGGGAAGCGTTTTCTCGCGTCGGAAATCGTTCGATTAGCCGCGGCCCCCGTGCGGGCCCAGCCGATACTACGAGCCCTTTGTCGGCGGCGGTGCCGTATTCTTTCGCTTAAGTCCTGACAACGCAGTAATTTCCGATCGTAACCCTGACCTGATGGAATGCTATCATGCCGTCAAAGAGGATCCGGAGAAGGTGATCGCGGCGCTGAAGCGTGTACAGAACGACGAGATGACCTACTATCGCGTGCGCAATAGCAATCCGCGAAGCGCACACGGCAGAGCAGCACGGCTGATCTACTTGTGCCGCCTTTCCTTCAATGGGATCTATCGTGAAAACAAAAACGGTGCATTCAACGTGCCCTACGGGCACAAAACGCACCTCGAGGTCTCTCAAGATAACGTGCTAAAGGCCGCGAGCAGCTACCTCCAGCGTGCCGAACTTCGTTGCTGCGATTTTGCAGAAGCGACGGCCGATGCGAAGAGCGGTGACGTCATCTACTTTGATCCGCCTTACACGGTTGCTCATGACAACAACGGCTTTGTTAAGTACAATCGCATTCTCTTTTCGTGGTCCGATCAGGAACGCCTAGCCGCCGAGGCGAGCCGGCTCGCAACTATAGGCTGCCGAGTCCTCGTCTCAAACGCACATCACAAAAGCGTCAAAGACCTTTACCCAGGGTTCAATCGCATTACGATCCGGCGTGCTTCCGTCATCGCGGCGTCCGCTCGCTATCGACGCGAAATATCAGAGGCATTATTTGTTAACTTTTGATGTAGCTCTCCGAAAGCAGGAGGTATGAAATCAGTTGTGACGCGCAGATTAGAGCTGCTCGTCACGTGCCGGACCCGCAGCATCCGGTCGGCGAGGCGCGTTCAGGGGACGAGGTTATGAGAGATTGGATTCGTCGCGTCATTAGAAATTTCCGAGAAGCGATGGCTCGCTGGCCGGTCGTCGGCCTCTTTTTCCTCTTACCTCGTGGAAAACTGGGACGTGCGTTCCTGGAGGCCTTCATCACAACCGCAGCGGGCTCGATCGGTCTATGGTTACCTCAAATCGTCCTCGCCTTGGAGCACGCACGACCCATGGCCATCTCCCCTGTCATTGTAAACCTATCGAAGGTTATGGGGCACGGGGATGTCCTAATTCTTGTTCCCGCTTTAATCGCGCCACTATATTTACTGAGTATCGCTTTACTTTACAGCAGCCCGCCTCTCCGTACGCATCAATGGACAATTTTTATCCTTTCAGGAGGTTTAGCCGCGGCAACGCTACTGGTCTATGTGACAAAAATCGCCAACAACGTTGCGGACACGGATTTTCTTGTGGGCTGTTCCAAGTACGCGTTTGTATTCGCATTCGCCTTACTCTATGGTTATTTCTTGCAGACCCATCTTGATGGATCCGATGCGGTGCACCCGCTACAGGAGTCGAATGCCGCACTAGGAGTAGAATTAGAGAGACTAAGGGGCGAGGAGAAAGCATGAGAAACCGTTGTTTTCGTTGCCAGCGATTGAACTAGGTCAGCCGCTAGGCAATTTCTACGTTACGGCCATGGATGCGGCGCGCCTGTCATCTATCTCGATCGTAGATGTGCGTCGATTTGAGCAATCCACTACGGCAGTCGAGCAATTCGAGGAATTCAACGCGCCCGAGATCCAAAGCGTATCACGGAAATATCGCGATACGTCAAAACGATTGATGCTACTTTCCCAACCTCCATCGTCATCGCCGTGGAAGATGAACGTTGTGTGTCTTACGAATCGGCCAAACGGGAGCTTACTTTCTTCGAAGTTCCCCCAGGGGAGGGCGAACCGGGCGTCCCGGCATCCGAGATCGGCCGTATCCTGGATGGTCAGCACCGTCTCGCTGGTTTGGTTGAGGCGGACATTTCGTTTGATTTGCCCGTTACCGTATTTGTCGGCCTCGAAATAGCGGACGAGGCGTACATTTTTGCGACCGTAAATTTGGCGCAAACGAAGGTAAACGCGAGTTTGGCATACGATCTGCTATCGTACGCGAAGAGCAGGAGCCCCGAGCGAACCTGCCACCAGATCGCTGTGACGCTTAATAGCGCGGAAGGGTCGCCGTTTTATAAACAAATAAAGCGGCTCGGGTCAGCAACGCCTGGAGTGATTGGCGAGAC
Organism: Vulcanimicrobiota bacterium; assembly: GCA_963745145.1. Classification (GTDB taxonomy): domain Bacteria; phylum Vulcanimicrobiota; class Vulcanimicrobiia; order Vulcanimicrobiales; family Vulcanimicrobiaceae; genus Cybelea. Next base: position 552,529 of record CAVUWE010000002.1, read on the forward strand.
ATTGACACAGGCTACATTCGTGAAAGCCCTGCTGCCGTACATCAGTCGTTCGCCGATGGAAGATCGTGAGACACTACGGCGGGGATACCCTCTACCTCTCACCAAAGACGCAAAGGCGATCCGTCAGACGCCGTTCAGAAACCTCTTTGTTGAAGAGCGAGATGCAGTCATTGCGGACATCATTTGGCAATATTTTGATTCGGTTCGGGACCGCTGGCTAAAAGCTTGGGAGAACACGAATAAAGGGCAAATTATAAGGCGTACGAATGGCTTTCGCGCTTTTATGCGTGTTCTGGGTGACGCCTATCACGTTCTTGGTGGAAATGATCGTAAATATCCCAAGGCAGCTGACTACGCGGAGATCTGGAAGTATTCGGGAATCACCGACGAGCAGTTCACCTCGGACGTATATCTGCCGGGGTCGACAGGAGAGAAGAACCTCGCCATAGGCCTGGACTCTGCGATTAACGTATATAGAACAAATCTCTCCGGCAAATGAGGAACCGAGTAGCGGTGGGGAGCCGGCGACCTATTCTTAACCGCACCGGGGGGCCCGCAAGGGTACAATCCTCTGGCGGTTGGGAACGAAAGGCCCTCCATGGAAATGGGGCTTGCCCTGATTCGAGCACTATGCGCTACCGCAGCGTTATTTCTACCAACGATACTACAATAGACCGCGGCGCTTGACGCGCAGATACTCGTCGATCAACGCCGTCGTGAGTTTCTTGGCCGGCACGTCGATGACGATCGCGCCGGAGCGTTCGAGCATCGCCTTGGCTAAGCGCCGTTCGTTCGCCAAGCCGAGCGCCACGTTCGCGCGATAGGCGTCGCCGACGTCCTGCGGCTCCTGCGACAGCGCCGCGCTCACCGCCGCGTCGTTCATGAAAACGCAGATCAGCAGGTGGCGCTTCGCCAGCGATCCGACCTCCGCCATTACCGCTGCCTGCGCGAGCGGGTCGATCACGTCGGTGAGAAAGACGATCAGCGAGCGCTTGTGCAAATGGTGGCGCAAGTAGGCGAAGGCGCGCGTGTAGTTCGACTCTTCGAAGCGCGGCTCGAGGCCGTAGAGCGTGTCGGCGAGGCGGGCGATGGAGGATCGCGTCGAGCGCGGGGCAGTCGCCGTGAGGATGTCGTGCGCGAAGGCGACCAGGCCCACGCGATCGCTCGCGAGCCCGGCGATCGTCGCGAGCGAAAGCGCGGCGGTCACCGCGTAGTCGAGCTTGCGGCCGGCGTCGATGCGCGGCGTCATCAAACGGCCACAGTCGAGCAGCAGCATCACGTTCTGGCTGCGCTCGACCTCGTGCTGCGCCACCATCAGCTTGCCGCGCCGCGCCGTTGCCTTCCAGTCGATCGTCCGGAAGGCGTCGCCGTCGTTCCAATCGCGCAGCGATTCGAACTCGGTGCCGGTGCCGCGCAGCTTCATGCGCCGCAGCCCCGCCTCGATGAGGCGGTTGCGCAGGTGGAGCTTGCCGTAGCGCTCGACCGCAGCCAGGTCGGGGAAGACGCGGATCGCTTCTGCCGCGGGAATGCGCAGGCGGCGGCGGACGAGGCCGAGCGGGTTCTCGTACCACACGTAGAGCGTGCCCAGCTCGTCGGGGCCGCGCGCGATAGGCGTGACGGGGCGCGCGACGGTCGTGCGGCTCTGCGGCTGCGCGTTGGCGATCACCTGATCGGTTTCGTAGCGCAGCGTGCGCACCGGCGTTTCGATGATGCCCACGCGCGCCGCGCGGTTCGAGCGGTTCTCGATCGTGTACGGGAGCTCGGCGCGGATGCCCAGCGCGAAGTGTTCCGGCGGCGTTCGCGCGACGCGCAGCGCGGATGCCGGCGGACCGAGCACCGCGTCGGCGATCGAGGCGACCGCGAGCATCGCGGCGAGCGCGATCGCGAGCGGTACGAACGCGGAGACGCCGGGCGAGAGCGCGAGCAACAGCGCGATCGCGGCCAGCGTCCACAGGAAGCGCGCGGTTACCCACGCGGGGAGCCACACGATGCGGCGATTCTTGGGTTGCTTCGGCGTCACCCCCGCGCGATGGTTTTGTCCGCAGAGAAGAGTCTTGGTGCGCTGCGCCGAGAAAGGAGCCTCATGCATTCCGATCCGTTTTCTGCGTTCAAAGACCGCCAACGAGAGATGTGGTCGTCGTTCGGGCCCACGGCGACGTTCACCACGCCGGTCGCCGCCAACTTAGTGCGTTTCGCGAGCGTTTCGTCCGGCGAGCGGGTTCTCGACGTGGGCACCGGCACGGGGGTCGCCGCCATCACGGCGGCGCGCGCGGGGGCCCGCGTCAGCGGAATCGATCTGACGCCGGCGCTGCTGGAAGAAGCACCCGAGCACGCGCGCATCGCCGGGATGCCCGACATCGAGTGGATCGAGGGCGACGTCGAGCATCTTCCGTTTGCCGACGGGACGTTCGACGTCGTGCTGAGTCAGTTCGGGCACATGTTCGCGCCGCAGCCCGAGCGCGCCGTCGCCGAGATGCGGCGCGTTCTCAAACCGTCGGGGCGCATCGCGTTTGCGACGTGGCCGCCCGACCGCCTCGTTGGCCAAGTCTTCGCATTCGTGGCCCGCAACTCGCCCGCACCCCCGGTCGCCGTGCCGCCGCCGCTCCTCTGGGGTGACGCGACCGTCATCGCCGAACGGTTGGCCCACGGATTCGGCGCGCCGACATTCGAGCGCGGCATCATGACCGTTCCGGCGCTGAGCTTACCGCACTATCGCACGTTCATGGAACGCTCGGTCGGCCCGGTGCAGAAACTCGTCGAGAGCGCGGCAGATTCACCGGAGCGGCTCGACGCGCTTCGCGCCGAATTCGAAGCGATCGCAGCGCCCTTTTACGCCGACAACGTGGTGCGGCAGGAGTACTTGCTCACGCGAGCCGACGCGCGATAGCGCCTTTTTGTCAGTCGCTGACCGCGAGGCCGCCGATTTCCGCGGGGACGCGCTTCACTCTGAACGCCTGGCCGCCCCCGGGATATCGCCAAAACTCCAGGTAGCTGAAGTGGCTGAAGCTTACGTTGCCGGTCCCTTCGAGAATGTTGTGCCCCTCGATCCAGAACTCGGTTCCGGGATACCGGCTTAACCGGCGGTTCGTGAGCAGGTGCGTCGTCCCTAGAATGACGCCGCGGAAGCTCGTTACGCCCAGCCGGTAGATCGTTATCTCGCCGTCGGCCTGCGACGCCTCGACCGCCAAATTTTCCCCATCCCACTGGAGAGCGTAGATTCCGGCGATGGGTTTCGGCAGTTTAACCATCTTGAAGGCGCGGCCGCCGCGCGGCAGCTCCGCTAGCGCGCCCTTCGTTCCATCGAGGCCGTCGACGAAGACGTCGCCGCGCGCGTCGAACGCGCAGTAGAGCGCGTCGGAAAGACCGGTGGAATACACGGTTGCATAACCGCGTTGGTTGGCGAAGATCGCGACCGTTCCGTCGAGATTGGTCGTAACCGCGAGCGCGTTCGTTTTCGGATCGACCGCGCAACTCCAGGTCGTCATGTTGAAAACGCTCAGGCCCGATCCGAGGTTCCCGTCGTGATGGAGATGGTAGAGAGCGGAGTCGCCGGTCGCGATCCAGACGCCGCCCGCACGATCGCTGCAGTATCCCGTGCCGCGAACGCCCACTACGACCTTGATGAATTGCGGACGCGGATACCCGTAAATATAGGTGGTCCCGCCATCTTGATAGCGTGCGTTAAAAAAGATCTCGGGCTGTCGGGGAGGGCCGGCCACCTTCGATTGCATCTGCTGCGAGGTCGACGGCGTGCTCTGCACCGTCGTCCCACTGCAAGCGGCAAGGAGCGTCATCGTCGCGGTGAGACCGCTCAGCACGACGATCGTTTTCCCAGTTCGCGCGTTAGCCACGGGGCACCGGAATGGCGGCGAGCACTTCGCGCAGCACGTCGTGCGCCGAGATGCCTTCGATCTCCGCGTCGGGCGCGACGATGAGGCGATGCGGAATCACGAAGTCGGCGACGTCCTTCACGTCGTCGGGCGTCGCGAAGTCGCGGCCCGCGATGGCCGCGGCCGCCTGCGCGGAGGTGAGCAGCGCGATGCCGGCGCGGGGCGATGCGCCGAGCGTGAGCCGCGGATGCGAGCGCGTGGCCGCGACGATGCGATACGTGTAGTCGCGCACGCCGTCGGCGAGGTGCACTTGCCGCACCGCCTTCTGCGCTTCCATTACCTCGGCGGCGTCCGACACCGGCTTAATGCTCGACGCCTCGAGATCGCGCGCGTCGAATCCGGCGGCCGAACGCGCGAGCAGCTCCAGCTCCTGCGCCTCTTGCGGATACGTCGCGGTCACCTTGATCGTGAAGCGGTCGAGCTGCGCCTCCGGCAGCGGATAGGTGCCCTCGTATTCGATCGGGTTCTGCGTGGCGCAGAGCAGAAAGGGCTGCGGCAGCGGATACGAGACGCCGTCGATCGTTACGCGGCCTTCTTCCATCGCCTCGAGCAGCGCGGATTGCGTCTTGGGCGGCGTTCGGTTCACTTCGTCGGCGAGCACCACGTTGGCTGCGACCGGACCGAGCCGCGTGGTGAACTCCGCCGTCTGCGGATTGAAGACCGTCGTACCCACGACGTCCGAGGGCATCAGATCGGGCGTGAACGCGATGCGCCGGAACTTCAGGCCCAGCAGCAGCGCGAGCGCGCGCACCGCCAGCGTCTTGCCGGTGCCGGGCACGCCTTCGATCAGCACGTGGCCGCGCGCCAGCAGCGCGATCGTCAGCCCCAGCGTCAGGCGATCCGCTCCGACCATGACGCCGTCCATCCCGGCCGAGAGACGGCCGGCGAGTTCCGTAACCGATGTGCTCACGCGTGCTCCTTTCGCGCTATCGTGGATCGCCCTTCGCCGTTGCTCAAGGTGGCGCGGGTCTGCCACACGACGTCGTCGTCGGGAGGCCGGCGGCGCGAGCGGCGCATCAACTCGGCGAGCGCCGCGATGTAATGCGACGAGTCGCGCTCGTCGGGCGGATCGGGCAGATACGGCGGCGCGAACGGCACGTTCGCCCCAATAAGCCCGATTAGAGCGAGTGCGACGACGATCCAGATCGCCGCGTGCACCGGCTGCGGCAGCGCCGCCCACATCGTGAGATTGTCGTCGTAGCCGTGGACGTATTCGTCGAAGGCCGCGTCGCCGTGACCCGCGATTGCGTTGTATGCGAAACGCAGGTTGCCGGCGTTGCGGAGCGCCGCGTTGCCGAAGAGCGCCGGTGCCGTGACGGCGATCACCTCGCCGCGGCCGTAGCGATACCAGACGGCGGCCATGCCGTGCGCGTTGGCGAGCAGCGGGATGCCGTGCTGTTCTTTGAAGGGGAAGATCCAGCCGATCGAGCCTTGCACGCGTGCGACGCCCGCCGTGTAGGCGTTGCGCGCCAGCACGATCGCGCCGTTGCCGCTCGCCTCCTGCGAGAGGCCCACGCCCGGCGTCACGTCCTGCGTTCCCGCGAACTCGCCGTCGATCACGACGAGACGGCCGCCGCTCGCCACGAAACGGCGCAGCACCGCCGTGTCGTGCTCGTCGAGCGGCTTCGCCGAAGGATCGTTCTCGTAACCCGTGACGATCAGCGTACGTACCGACGGATCGAGCGTGGCGACCGCGCGTTCGAAGCGCCGAACCGGCACGCCCGCCGCGCGCAGCACCTCGTACAGCGCGCGATATCCGTTCGGCCCCGTGTCGTAGGTCGAATAGACGGACGGGCGCGGCTGGCCGACCGTGCCGCGCTCGTAGGCAAGCAGCACAAGCAGCGCTGCACTGATGCCGACGATGACGACGTCGAGACGCACTTTCACGGGGACGTTGCGGGACCAGCCATAGACTCGAAGGCGGTGCGTGCGCGATGCCATTGCGGTTCCTCGATCGCACGTTCGCCGTAGGCCCGTTCGACGAACGGAGCGGCGACCGCATCGAATGGCGCGACCAGCGCCGCGTTGCCGGCGCGCAGCGTGCGCCGCAAGTCTCCCACGGTCGCGCTGCGGTTCGCGCGCAACGCGCCGCGCCCATCGAGCAGCGCGACGGTAGCGGCGAAGAGCAGCAGCGCCGCACCGCCGTAGTCGCCGCGGTTCGCGGCGTCGCAGGCGTCGCGATAGAGCGACTGTGGATCCGGAGGCGTCGCGAGCGGTTCCGATCGCGAGCGCGCTTCGGAACGCGCGAGCTGCAGATTTCGCAACAGCCGAACCACGACGACGAGGAATACCGCGCCCACGATAAGGAGCAGCACGTCGCCGATGCTCGCCGCGGCTTGCCGGCCCACGTGCACGCGCGAGAACGGTCTGCCACAGCTGCTGCCAGCGATCCGAGAGCCACTGCCAAGCGCGCTCCCACCATGGCACCGGCGGGGGCGGCGCCGGGCGCGTCGCCGCAAGCTGGTAGCGTCCGGCGGTGGCGAGCTCGCGTCCCGCGAGCGCTTGTAGGTTCCCCGGCGCGGCGCGCGCGGCCGCGCTCGGGGCCGATTGCAAGCGCGCTTGCGTATGCGTGCGATTCGCGTGCAGCCAGCGTTCGATTAACGCCTCTCGCGAGGGCGTCGCGAGCACAGCTGCGGCCGCGACCGCGGCGATCACGCCGGCTGGGCGCCGGTCAGACGCTCGAGGCTGGCTTCGAGATCGTAGCCCTCGCGCCGAATGCGCACGTCGAAGTAGTAGATCGCCAGCAGCACCACGCCGAACGGCGTAACGACCGCGCGGGTGATCGAGTCGATAATTGCCTCGAGGCCCGGCAAGTGCGCGAACGCGGCAATAAGGCTGAGGAAGCCCAGCACGGCCGATCCGCCGAGCACGACGGCGCCGCACGCGATCGCGAAGAGCACCGATCGCCAGAACTCGGCGCGATTAAAGACGCGGGCGAAGCCGAGCAGCAACGATTCGATCACGCCGCGTTCTTCGATCACCACGGCGTACATGGAGAAGGCGAGCGAGACGACCAGCGGTGCGAGTGTCGGCAGCAGCGCGAGGATCCCGATCGCACCGATCGTCACGCCGACCGCGAACGCCGCCGCCGGAGCCACCGCCACGAAAACTCCAACCAGAAAGGCGAAGAGCACGATGACGAAAATTGCAGCCGCATACCAGGCCATCACGACGAGGAAGCTGACGCCGATCATCCCCACGATCTGCAGCCATCGCCGAAGCGCGACCTCGTAGCAGCTTCGAAACTCGACCGGTTTCCCGCGATAGAGGGCCGCCACGCCGACCGCGACGGCGTTCATCGCGAAGGGCCACAACGCGTACGTCACGAGGATCATCGCGACGAAGACGGCGATCGACAGCGGCGAATCGAACATCGACGGGATCTTGTCGGGAAGCGTTCGGCCCGGATGTTCGAACGCTTGCAGGATCGCGTCAAAGGACGGCTGCGCGCTGCGGTCGAGAACGTACTGAAGGATTCCGAGCGGAACGATCAGCACCATCACGATCGACGCAAACGGCACGAAGTTACGGATGTAAAGCGTCACGGCCCGATCGAAAATCTCGCCGAACCCGAGGGGTCGAAGCTCCATCGCCCGCGCCTTCGGGCCAGGCAATCCGAACACCCCCGATGAAAGCGAAACGCCAATGGTGATTGGCACGCTCGACGCGATCCGCCGCTATCCGATCAAGAGCCTGCGCGGCGAGTCGCTCGGCTCCGCTTCCGTCGGCGAGGCGGGCATACCCGGCGATCGCAGCGGCGCGCTCTTCGTTCGCGCCGGCCATGCGCGCGCCGGTAACACGTACCGCGGCAAGGAGCACGACCGGCTTCATCTTCTCGACGACACACGCGCCGCGCGCGCCGCAGCCGGCGAGCGCGGCGTCGACGTCGAGGTGCGTCTCGGCGACAACTTCTTCGACGCCGCGCCGATCTCTGTGCTCGTCGACACGTGGCTAACCGACCTGAGCGCGCACGTCGGCTACGCCGTCGAGTGGGAGCGCTTCCGGCCGAACTTCTTCGTGAAGGCCGCGGACGAGTTCGCGCTGACGGAAAGCGACCTCACGGACGCCGAGCTGCAGCTCGGTGGGCTGCGCTTGCGCGTGCGATGCCCGATCGAACGCTGCGTCACGACGACGTACCATCCGCACGGCGCTGCGAGCGATCCCGAGATCCTCCGTTTCGTCGCGCAGCGGCGCAACACGTGGATGGGCGTCTACTGCGACGTGGTGGAACCCGGCGTCGCGCGAACCGGCGATGAGCTGAAGAGGCGCCGCTGAAAACGGCGCCTCTTGCCCACACCCGGTGTTGCGCAGCGTAGCGCGGCGCGCTACCGAGTGCCCTAGTTCAATCACATTAGACCGTTCGGCACTGCCGTTTGGCAGCGCCGTTTGGGCGACTTGAAAAGACAAACCAAGCTACCGCTAGCTATCCGTCTTTTGGCTGCGAGGAATGCCGACCCCTCGCTTGACTCGCGTATGGACGGTTGGTAGAGTTTGAGCAGATTTCGGGACCTGCGAAGTGAGGCGGATTATGCGTATGCGTAGTAATGCCATCGGCCGATCGATCTTTTCAGCGATCTGTGCCGCTTCAGCTGTCGTCGTGCTCGGCGCGACGAGCGCATCGACGTCGTCACCGGGAGCGACGCCGACGCCCGCTGCATCGGCCACCATCGAGCCGTTGGGCGCGACCGCTGCGGCGGTGATGTCACTGACAATTTGGGGCTCTGCGGCGATTGCCTTGATCGTCATCGCTTCCGTGTTTTTCTACTCGCGCCGGAACGCGCAAGCTAGTGTGACGACGGACAAAGATCTCGAAGCGTCGCGGATCGTGTACGGATTCTGGCTGATCATCGGAAGTTTGATCCTCACGCTTGCGGTCGTCATCGAAGCGGTTAACGTCCTCCGGCCACCTAGTGTCAGCACCGCGGACGTTTTGGCCGTCATCACCGCGGTCACCGGCGTGATCGGCACGCTCATCGCCGCGTTCTTTGGAGTGCAGGCTGCCGGAGCCGGCAGATCCCAGGCGATGACTACGTTGGCCAACTTCCAATCGGCAGCGCAGCCGGCACGCACTGACAGTAAGCTAGACCCCGGGTACGGGCCGCACGTGGGGAACACGCGTATTTCGGTAACCGGCAACGGCTTTGCGGGTGCGAGCGCGGTGAATTTCGGAACTGACCAAGGCGTGAACTTCGAGTCCGTCAACGACGGCCTCGTGCGCGTGACGAGCCCCCCGGCCCCTGCGGGAAAGAGCGTGGCAGACATTGCCGTGGTCTTCGAGGGAGTCACGCCTCCCAATCGCAGCGTTGGAACCTTCTATTACTACACGGTCGTCCCGTCCCAGGCGGCCGCCGTGCACAACAACATGGTGCAAATCCAAGGCACGGGGTTTACCAACGCCACGGCGGTAAACTTTGGGACCGCCTCAACTCCGGCGACCCCGCCGGATGCCAACGGCTATTTGAACGTCACGCTCCCGGCGCGCCCCGCGGGAGTCGCTCCGGGAGCCGAAGTCGACGTAACGGTGCTCTTCCCGGTAGATTCGCAGACGAACAGCGTAAAAGTCGGCACGTTTACCTGGTAATGGCAGAGGAAGTGATCTCGTGACGAACGCATCGCCGTCTCCACCGTCGCTCTTGGCGTCGGTTCGCGACTTGGTGTTCGTTCTCGCGATTTTGGCTTTCTTTACAGGTTTCGAATATCGCCACTACTATTACTATTATCTTCACATTCCGACATCGACGTTTTCGATCGTCGACAACCAGATTCTCGCCGGGTCGTATTCCGTTTTCCTCGATCATCGCAAGGAGATACTCATCGGCTTTGCCGTGATCGTCGCTTTGGCCGCGCTTTCGGACTTCAGGAAGGTTCAGCAACCGGCTTGGGCGTTCAAATATCAACGCTTGGTGTTGTTCTTTCTCGTGCTCGTGTTGTTTCCGGTTCTGAACACCTGGGCGCAGCAAACTGCCGCGGGCGTTTTCGGCCGTTTAATTAATACGGACACCGGCACGCCGAAGGCCCCGATCATCGCGTCGATAAAGGCCGGCGACCTCAATCCGTCTATCATTTCAGCGATGAACATCGGCTGCGTGGAGTTGATTACGCAATCTGGCGATACGCTGTACGTGCTGGTGCGTCAAACCGTTCGCCCATACGTTTACGTCGCTGCGATACCCGCAGCGGCTATCGATCACTGGATTTCTCCACTGGACTATCCAGGAGGAAATTATGCTAAACGATGCATTCCGAAATAAGTGGACGCTGATCGTACTGGCGTCTAGCCTAGCCGTCTTGCTCGGGCCAACGCCGAGCTTCGGTGCGAATTTCGCGGTTGCGCAGGCTACGGCGACGCCGATCGTAGCTCCGCCCACGATGAACCCCAACGACATTCCCGCGCCGCCGCCGCCACCGCCGGAACCGCCGACTCCGACACCGCCGACACCGCCGACACCGCCGGCACCGCCGGCACCAGCGTCAACGGGAACGCCAATGCCTCAAAGCAGCCCGGCAGCGGGAGTTGCGGTTGCGCAGGCGACGCCCGTGGTAGCACCGCCCACGGCGAACCCTTACGACCAGCCGCCGCCGACGCCACCGCCCCCGCCCACTCCACCGCCCGCGCCGACGGCAGCGCCGCAGCCGCAGTCGACGTAAGCCTATACTGCGCGGCGGCCTTCGAGCGCTTTCGTGATCGTCATCTCGTCGGCGTAATCGAGGTCGCCGCCGATCGGGAGGCCGTAAGCCAAGCGCGTGACGGCGACGCCGAGCGGCTGCAGCAGGCGCGAGAGGTAAAGCGCGGTGGCTTCGCCCTCCGCGTTCGGATTCGTCGCGAGGATGATTTCGCGCGGGTCCTCGCGGCCGACGCGTTCGATCAGTTCCTTGACGTGCAACTGCGCGGGGCCGATTCCGTCCATCGGTGAGATCAGGCCGCCGAGCACGTGGTAGCGGCCCTTGAACGCGCCGGTACGCTCGATCGCATACACGTCCTTGGCTTCCGCGACCAGGCAGATCGTGCTCGCGTCGCGGCGCTCGTCGCCGCAGAACTCGCACGGATCCGATTCCGTCAGCGAATAGCAGATCGAGCAGAAGCGCACGTTATCCTTGACCGCGAGAATCGCTTCGGCGAGGCTCTGCGCTTCGTTGCGCGGGCGGTTCAGCAAGTGAAACACCAGCCGGGCCGCCGTCTTCGGGCCGATGGTCGGCAGCCTGCTGAACTCGTTGATCAGCGATGCGATGGGGCCGGCAACCGGCGTCACGTCAGACCGGGGATGCGCATGCCTCCGGTTACCGAAGCCATTCGTTTCTGCGAGGCCTCGCTCGCCTTCGTCAGCGCGTCGTTGATCGCGACGGTGACCAAGTCTTCGAGCGTTTCGATGTCGTCGGGATCCACGGCGTCTTTGCCGATGCGCACGCGCGTCACGCGCTGATCGCACGTCACGTCCACCGTCACCGTTCCGCCGGCGGCGCTCCCGCTGACGATCGTGTTCTTGAGTTCCTCTTGCGCCTTGGCCATCTCGGCTTGCACCTTCTTGAACTGGGCCATCAAATGAGCTTGATTCATCAGCGTATCCGTTCGTTGGCGTAGTCGAAAAGCTCGTCCGGGCCTTCCTCCGGGGAGACGCGCGAACGTTTTGCGCTGCCGTCGACGCGCAGCGTCACCTTGAGCGGCACGCCGAGGACCTCGGCGATCGCCGCTTCGATGAGCGGCACGTAGTCGCGCAGGGCTTCGGCGGTCCACGAGTCGGGCAGTTTGAGGACGACCGCGTTGCCCTCCAGCGCTTCGATCTGGGCCCGCGACAACAGCGCGCGCAGCGGCTGGCGATCGCCCTCGACCTTGGTGCGGACGCTCTGCCACGCAGCGCGAACGCGCTGCACCGAGATCTCCGGCGCGGGCGCTTTGGACGGTGCGGACTTCGGCGCCGGAGCTTTTGCCTCCGGAGCCTTCGCCTCGGGAGCTTTCGGCGCCGCGACCTGCGGCGGCGCCGGTGGTGGGGCGGCCGGCCCGGCGGCGCGCCGCTCCTCGAGGGTGGCGACGCGAGCGGACAACGCGTCGAGCGTCGGGTCCTCCGCCGAGAGGATGAAGCGGAGCAGCGCCGTTTCGAGTTCCAGCCGGGCGTTGCCGCCGGACCGCGCGAGCGAGAACGCGTCGCCGAACGTGCGCAGCGCGCGGACCAGCATCGCCTGGGACAGCCCTTCGGCCTGGAGCGCGGCGCGTTGGGCGTCTTCGGGAACCAGATCGCGCGTGAGGAGGTCGGGGTCTATCCGCGCCACCAAGAGGTTGCGAAATCCCGCGATGAGCGCGCGGATCAGCACCTGGAACTCGGCGCCCGCGTCGCTCGCCTCCTCGACCACCGCGAGGGCCGACGCCGCGTTGCGCTCGAGGGTCGCGGCGACCAGCGCCTGCGCGAAGGTTCGTCCCGTCGATCCGAAGGCGAGGTCGAGCGTCTCCGCGCTCGCCGCGCTCCCCCCGGAATAGGCGGCTAGCTGCTCGAGCATGGTCAGCGCGTCGCGCAGGCCCCCGTCGGCGCGGTAGGCGATCGCCGCGAGCGCGTCGTCGCCGACCGCGATCTTCTCGCCGCGCGCCACCTGTTTCATCTTCTCGATCATCACCGGAACGGCGATTCGGCGGAATGCGTAGCGCTGGCAGCGCGAGAGGATCGTTACGGGCAGCCGTTCGGGCTCGGTGGTCGCGAGGATGAAAACGGCATGCGGCGGCGGTTCCTCGAGCGTCTTGAGAAAGGCGTTGGCGCCTTCCTTCGTGAGCATGTGCGCCTCGTCGATGATGTAGACTTTCATCCGCATCGCCGCCGGAGCGAATTTTACGGCTTCCCGCAGCGCCCGAATTTCATCTATTCCGCGATTGCTCGCGGCGTCGATCTCCAGCACGTCCAGCGCCGTGCCGGCCAGCATCGCCCGACAATTCTCGCAGCTGTTGTCGGGGGTGGCGGTGGGTCCGTTAACGCAGTTGATGCAGCGTGCTAGAATCTTAGCAGCCGAGGTCTTGCCCGAGCCCCGCGGCCCGGAGAAGAGGTAGGCGTGGGCGAGTTTTCCGCCTTCGATCGCGGCGGTTAACGTGCGAACGACCGCGTCCTGGCCTACCAGATCGGCAAATGTTAGGGGGCGCCACGTACGGTACAAAGACACGGGCGGTCCAACTTTAGCAGGTCGTTTCACGGCGCCTGCCGCAGGGTAAGGTTGCAACGAGTCTGCCCGGGGAACGGTTATGAAATTTGCTTTCCAAGGCAGCGATACTTGGTTAATTGTGGGATAAGATAAACATACCCGTGGATTTGCGCACAGCGCTTCGAGAGAAGTTCGGCTTTGCCGGTTTCTACCCCGGCCAGGAAGAGGTCATGTCCCGCGTCCTGCAACAGCAGGATACGCTGGCGATTCTCGCGACCGGCGCCGGCAAGAGCCTGACCTACCAGCTGCCCGCGCTCCTGCTCGAGGGCACCACCGTCGTCGTGAGCCCGTTGATCGCGCTGATGAAAGACCAGCTCGACATGCTACGCGAACGAGGCATCACCGACGTCGTCGCGCTGAACTCCACCCTCTCCGAAGACCAGGAAGCGCGCGCGCGCGAACGCATTCGTTCCGGCGCCGCCCGCATCGTCTACACGACGCCCGAGAAACTCGAAGACGACACTTTTTTGCGGCTGCTCCAGTCGATCACCGTGCCGCTCTTCGTCGTGGACGAGGCGCACTGCATCAGCCAATGGGGCCACGATTTTCGGCCCGCGTATCTCGCGCTCGGCGGCGTGATCGAGAAACTCGGACACCCGACGGTCCTCGCGCTCACCGCCACGGCGACCCCGTCGGTGCGCGAAAACATCCTGCACCAGCTCGGCATCGAGCATGTCAAGCCGATCGTCCGCGGATTCGACCGTCCCAACCTGATTTACGAAGCGCGCAAGGCCGACAAAGAAGCCGACAAGCTGAAGATCATCACGTCGCTCTTCGCGGGCGACGAGGCGCTGGCGGGCACCGGGATCATCTACACGGCCACGATCAAGAACGCCCTGGAAGTGCAGCACTATCTGGCCCGCGAGCTCGGGATCCCCGCGGCCGTTTACCACTCCAAGCTGCATAAAGAAGATCGCACCTCCGTCCACAATTTGTTCATGGACGAGGCGATCCGCGCCGTGGTCGCGACCAACGCGTTCGGCCTGGGCATCGACAAGCCCAACATCCGCTTCGTCGTCCACTACGATTTGCCGGGCTCGCTCGAAGCCTACACGCAGGAGGCGGGGCGCGCCGGGCGCGACGGCCTGCCCTCGCGCTGCATCCTCATCTACCGCATGAGCGATACGCGCGTGCAGAATTACTTCCTCACCGGCAAGTACCCCGACGTCGAAGAGGTACAACGGGTCTTCGGGACGATCGAAGTCTTCGGCGACCAGACCGGCGGCGTTTCGATGATCGATCTGCGCAAGATCCTGCAGCTGCCGCTGACCAAGCTCAAAGTAATTATCGCGCTGCTCAAGAAGTCGGGCTACATCGAACACGTCGAAAAATCGGCCTACGGCGTTACCGAGGCGGCGCGCAAGCACCGCGACCTGATGCTGAATCTGGCAAACTACGACACGAAGAAGTCGTACGATCAGAGCAAGCTCGCCATGATGTTGCAGTACGCCGAGACGACGGCGTGCCGCCGGCGCTTCATCCTGAACTATTTCGGCGAGGATTTCGAGCGCGCCAACTGCGGCGCGTGCGACAGCTGCCTGCGGGCGCGCCGGTCGGGCCGCGGCGAACGGGCGACGACGGGCGGCTTCCGGATCACCGACGTGGTTAACCATCCCAAATTCGGCGTTGGCACGGTCGAACGCGCCGAGCGCGACTTGGTGACCGTGCTCTTCCCCACCGTCGGCTACAAGACGCTTTTGGCATCGGCCGTCAGTCACGGCTCCGGCGCCGAAGAGCAAATTGCCTAGGAGCCGGCAGGCTCCCAGAACCGCGCTGCTTATTGCGGCCTCCGCCGCGCTCTTTGCGGCCACCCAGGCGCAGACACCCTCGCCCGACGCCATCGCTCTCGCCCCCGGCCTCAACCGCGCCGGCCTCCGCCGCGCCGGCCCTAACTCCGGCGGCGAACGCCTCGCCGACCCCGACGCCCCCTCCGATCGTCATCACGCCGGCGGCCGCATCGGTGCCCGTCGGATCGCCCGTCGACCTCACCATCGGATCGGCGATCGCGCCAATTACCGCGGTCGTGCGCGATCCTTCCATCGCGGCGGTCACCATCGATTCGAGCTCGCAGCGCGTCACGATTATCGGCAAGGTTCCTGGCGCGACGGTGGTGACGGTGGGTGACGCGCGCGGCCTTCAGCGCGACGTGCCCGTTCGCGTCGCCTACTACGCCGGCGCGATCGCGTCGCACGTCACGCTGTCGATCACCGGCGATCCCGCCTCGGCCGAGTTCGTGCGCGAACAGGTGGCGCGCGCCGTGCGCGACGCCGCGCAGCCGCGGCCCGGCGCGCAGGTCGTCGTCACGTCCGACGACGTTTCGATTCGCCGCCCCCTCGACCAAGACGACGTCGCCGCCTTCGACGTCCCCACGTTGATTCAGGGCAACGACCTCTTCGAGGTGGACGGGTCGACGCACGTCGACGTGATCAACGTAGCGGTGCCGCGCATCTCCCCTGACTCGCTGATGGTGAGCGACTATCCGGAGCGCCTGACGGAAAACGGCATGCTGTTCACCGCCGATCTCCGCTACGAGCAGCCGTCGCGCTTTCTCTACTTCCACTACAACCCGCCCGGTCAGCCGAACCGGCGGATCGTTTTGCGCGCCGAGAACCTCTCGCGCGAACCATCGATCGTGCAGTTCATCAGCGGCCGCGGCGGCCCGTCGCCGAACGAGATGGAGGTCGGCCACACCGCCACGAAGCGCTTTCTGGTCAACGTGATCCAGAACCAGGGCCGGCTGCTGACCCTCGCCGGCAACAGCACTCTGGAGCTCGTCAATCAGGACCTTCCGGCGGGAACGGTCGCGTGCAACCTGCTGCAGCTGCGCGTCCTCTCCGGCGGCAACGTGCACTTGACGCTCTTCGCCCAGAACGCGGAGGAGAATCCCGACGCGGCGATCGCGAGCGCCGAGCTCTTGGAGGCGACGCACAAGCACGCGCGCGGCATCTATCCGATTGCCGAGTTCCACTTCGCGACGCAGTGGAGGGTAGACGGCGATTATCTCGAGCTTCCGGTCGGCGAGCTGCCGCTGCCGAACCACCTTCGCGGCCAGGCGCTCGCGGGGGACTACGGCGTGCTGCAATCGTTTGTCGTCAACATCCAGAACCCGCTCGGGTCGCCGCAGGCGGTGGCGATCTACGAGAATCCCCGCGGCGGCCGCGCCACCGGCACGTATTTGATCGACGGGATCTTGGTGCAGTCGCACCAAGTGCCGCCGTATTCGCGGTACAAGGTGCGCCAATACGTCGTGCCGGCGCGCGGTTTCGTTCGCGTCACGATCGTGACGATGCCCGAGGCGGGCTCGAGCCTTCCGGTTCGCCTGATCTTCGCGCCCGACGACGGCAGCGTCGCGCCCGGCGCGCCGGGCTCACCGATCTACTGAAGCCGCGTACACGGCCTGCATGCGCCGTGCGCTGGACGTCCCACGAGAATCGAGCGATAGCGCCGGCGCGCGCCTGCCCGGCGCGTTCGTCGTCGCGGCCCTGGAGCGCGCCCGCGAGCGCGTCCGCCCACGCGGCGGGATCCTCGGCGGGCACGACGCGCGCGTCACCGTGCGCGATCTCCGGGAGCGAGCTGCGATCGGAAACGACGCACGGCGCGCCGGCGCAGAGCGCCTGCGCCGCGGCGTAGCCGAAGCCTTCGTAGGTCGACGGCACGGCGACGACCGCGCAGTCGCGATACAGCTCGAGGAGCTCGCCGCGATCGACGTAGCCGCGCATCTCCAGGCGGCTCGCGACGTTCAAACGCTCGGCGAGCTCGGCGCATTCCCGCGCGTAGGGCGTGTGCGGCCCGAGCGCGATCAGTCGCGCGTTCTCCAAGCTCGGGAGCGCGCGAACCAACACCTCGAGATTCTTGCGCCGCTCGATCGTGCCGACCGCCAGGATCGTGCGGCCGTCGCCGGCTCGCCGTTCGATCGTGCAGAAATCGGAGGCGACGCCGGGATAGACGACGTCGACGCGCGCGGGGTCGAAATCGTCGAGCAGCCGCAGCAATTCCTGACGCGAAAAATGCGAGTCGACGACGATGCGTGCGGCCCGCCGGTAACGCCGCAGGGAGAAGCGCCCGAAGTAGTAGCGCGCGTACGCGGGAGCGTGCGCCTGCGCGCGATGCCAAGCCACGTCGTGCACCGTGACCACGACCGGCATTCCGCCGCGCGCCGGCACCGTGCCGGACGCGCAGTGCAGCAGCTGGGCTCCGCTGGCGCGCGCGCGCGCCGGCAGCATCACCTGATCCCACCAGACGCGCCGGTCGAAGCGCCACGGATCCAGCGCCGGCTCGCGCAGCTCGACGACGTCGACGCCGCGTGCGCGCAACGCGCCGGCCAAGCCGCGGACGTATTCGCCGATCCCCGTTGCCGTCCCGACCGTCAGTTGCGCGTCGAGCGCAACCCTCACCGCAGGTCGCGTTCCAGCGCGCGAACCATCGGCGACGCCGGATCGAGCGAGCGCGCGCGCGCCAAGTAGCGACCGGCGGCGGCGCGATCGCCGCCTTCCCACGCGATCACGCCCAAACCGGCGATCGCGTCGGCGCCCGCGGGATCGATCTCCACGCCCTGCGCGAAGAGCTGCGCCGCGCGCGCACGATCGCCGAGCAGATCGGCCTGATTCGCGGCCGAGACGACATACCGTTCCGAGAGCGGCGCGAGGCTGACCGCCGCCTCGAACGCGCGCAGCCCGCGCTGCAGCCACGCGCGTTGCGCCGCGCTGCCGGGAACTTGCCGCCAGGCTTGCCGGTTCGCGAGGCGGCCCATGCGCCAATACGTTTCGCGCGACGGCGTCGGGGTGCGTGCCCATGCGCGCCAGCCGAACTTGCAGCAGCCGCTCGAGCGCGTAGCCGGCGGCGGGATCGCGCGATGCGAGCGCCTCCGCGGTAGCTTCCACGGCGTCGGGGTCGGGGGCGGCGAGGAAATACTCGCTCGCGAGCAGCGTTTGACCGCGCGCCAGCGCGACGCGCGCCAGCAGTTCGTCGCGCACCGGCGATCCGGGTAGGCGTAGCGCGTAGCGTTCGGCGGCGCCCGCGTCGCCCCGTGCGAGCGCTTCGCGCGCCAGCGTCGATTCGACGTACGGTGCGGGCGCGATGCGATCGAGCACGCGATAGACGGCGACGCCGAAGCTGACGGGGACGCGCGCCGGCAACGTCCCGGGCGCCGCGGCCGAGGAGTCGAGCGCATCGGACGCAAGCTGCAGCGCGCCGAACGCAATCGCGAGCGCGCCCGCGAGCCCGATCAAGAACACCCGCGCGAAACCGTACCGGCGAGCGCGCACCCTAGAACTTAACGGTGAAGTTTACGTCCTCGCGCGTCTGCGTCGACCCGTTGATGGGCAGCAGGCTATCCTGAAAACGGTCTTGATACGCGGAGATCGAGAGCGAGCTCGACGTGTGACGGAAGATTGAAGGTCAGCTTTCCGCCGTAGGTGTTGTTGATCGTGTCGAGGTTCAGCAGCCCGGGCTGCCCGTAGCCGTTGTACAGCCGCTGTGCCGCGTAATTCAAATTCAGCGTGAGCCCCGGCACCACCGGTACCGCGAGGCCCGCGCCGAGCGAGAGCCGGTTCAGGCCGGCGTCGTTCGGCAGGACGAGCGGCGCCGCCCGGGAGCTGCCACGATGAGGCGGTCAGCGTCGACGCGGTGAACGCGTTGGCGCCGCCGCTCGCGACTTGATCGTACTCGCTCGACACGTTCAGGTTGAGGTCGCGCTTGCCGGCACGCAGATCCAAGTTGGCGCGCGCGCCGTAGGTGTTGTCGCGCAAGTCGAGCTGCGGCGTCTGCAGCGTCGCGCTATCGGAGTGGCCTTCGAAGCGCACCGGGCCCACTTGCGTGGTCGACGGCACGAACGCCGCCTTCGGGGTTGCCGGCAGGCTCTCGTCGCCGGCGGCCGCCGTCACCGGCGCGAACGCCAGCGTGCCCGGTGCCGGCGAGATGCTCGGCTCGGGCGTGACCGGCTGATACGAGGCGGTGAAGAGCGCGCTCGACGGCATGAGGGCGACGATGTCGTCGTTTAACGGCGTTCCCGGCGAGAAGCGGGCCGCGCTGGAGGCGTCGTACAAATCGCCGAGCGTCAGCCGAGATTGGCCGAACGCCGCAGCGGTTGCGGATGCGGATGCGAGCGGCGTCGCACCGGCCGAGGGAATCGCGAGCGCCAGTTCGCGCAGCGGCGATTCGCTCGCGCGGTCGCCGCGGGCCGCCGCGAACGACGCGTTCGCGTCGGAGGTCTCGCCGAAGAGGCGCAGCATCAGCTGCGAACCGAGATCGTAGGAACCGGTGCTGGCCGGCAAGTCGGCCGCTGCGGCAACGGCAGAAAACAACGCTAACACTAGCGCTGCCGCTGCTACGATGCCGACAACCCGACGCACTCGTCCTCCGCTTCCCCTGACGTTCGAATCGGCGAGTTTGATGCAATTGGACTTCGGAACGCCGACGCGGGGGATTCTTAGCTTGGAGGTCGAGCCTCCGCTCCCCTTGCAAGAAAGCGCCGGGCGATGAGGATCGCGGCGTAGTCGTCGATCGGGCGGGGCGGCAGCTGCAGGCCCAGGGGGACGAGCCGGCGCCACCCGCGCGGCGGATGCTCCGCAAAATAGAGGCCCCGGGCCTCGCGGGTCGTCTCGTGCTCGTCGACGAGGTGGATGGCGAGGCCGAGCGGCTCGAGGGACGCCCTGACCGGACGAGCGTTGGTGCCGCGCCCCAGCGCGATCGCGTCCACGCGGCAGCGCGCCGTTAGGTCGACCAGACACGCGTGCAGGCGCTCGATCGGTTCGATGCCGGCCACGACGACAGCGCCCGAGCGCTCGACCAGCGCGTATCCGGCCTTTCTGCTGCCGGGGTCCACACCGATCACCGCAGGCAGTTCCGTCACGGCTGCTGCGTGAGGACGATGATGATCGGGATGCCGCCGACGTGCGGGTAGAAATCCGCCGCGGCAAACGCGGTCAGCAGGTAGGTTCCCGGCTTCGCGATGCGCGGCTTGCATCTGCTGGCCGTCGGGAATCAGCTGGATCGGCTGGATGTTCGCCAGGTACGGCGGCAGGTGCAGCCGCCGCGCGGTGAGCGACACGTAGTTCTGCAGCTGGTCAGCGCGATGTTGATGCTCAGCGCCGCTCTTGCCGGGGATCACCAGTTGCGCGATCACCTGGCCCTTCTGGAAATATCCGAATGTCGGGCGTCACGTTGATCGCGAAGTGGATCTGATCGTTTTCGAACAGGTTCTGATCGGACGTGACCGTCAGCATCACGTTGGCCTGCGAGAGCGCGGCGGCGGTCGTCAAATCGTTGGCGAGGCCTTCGAGCTTCTTGTCGGCGTCGACGGGCTTCACGTACGGCCGCAGGCCCAATCGCGGAAAGTTTGCGTTGACGTATTTGACCGCGAAGGAATAGTAGTCGCGTATCGTCGTCAAGCGCTGCTCCGGCCGCGCGGACTGCGGGATGATGCGATAGAACGGAACCATCAGCGTGTCGACCGGGAAGAACGAGCCGGCCCGTGTTGACCTTGGTCTCGAGATCGCGCTGACGCGCCTGCAGCTCGGTGATCTGCTGGTTGATCGAGTTGAGCTTGAAGAACGCCGTCTTCACCTGCTCGGAGGCGAAGATCGCGCCCAGGGTGACGACCAGCCCGATGACCATTCCGGTGGCGATCGCGATGATCGTGGACGTATAGCGGGGGCGAATCCCGAAGAGGCTGAGCCGTTTTCGCCCGACCTGGTGGCCGACCCGGTCGCCGACGTACGCCACCGTCCCCGCGAGCGCCATCACCGCGGCGACGTTTCCGATCCCGCGAACGATCTCGACGAAGTTCATACGAGCGCGGCGCGGCGCAACCGGGTCAGGCCGATCGCCGTGAAGAGGATGTTCGGAACCCACGCCCAGAGCCACGCGAACGCGAGGAACGCCTCGCCGGCAAACGAGCAGACCGTCATGACGACGTAGTAGACGAACACGATCGCAAGCGATAGGCCGAAGCCCAGGCTCGTGCTGCCGCTCGACCGTATCGCGCGCACGCCGAACGGAATGGCGATCAGGATAAAGACGAAGCACGCGAACGGGCGTGCGAGCTTCTCCTGATAGGTCGCGACGTATTTGCGCAACTCGGTCTCCGTCAGTTGCCCCGAATGCACGAGGTCGGCGATCTGCGTCCGGCTCATATTCTCGGGATCATCGTTGCTCATGCGCTTCATCAGATCCGTTGGCTTCTCGCCGATTTCAACCTCCTGGTGCGCGATGCGGGCTCTGCCAACGTGGTTCCGTCGGGATTGAAGCGATACACGCTCGAGTTCTGCAACGTCCACTTATCGGCCGTGAACTCGGCCCGGTCGGCGAATACGATCTGCCGCGGATCGTTGTGGTTGTCGTACTGAATCAGCGTGACGTGCAGCAGCGCGCGCGAGTGCGGCTCGTAGGCCGTGGCGATCGTCACCTGGCGTCCCCCGCCGGGAAGGGGCGCCGACACCGTGAGGTCGCGGTTGAAGGCGCTCACGTGATTGATCACGCTGTCCTCGATCTCCGTGAGCTGGTCGTTCGAATACGGCACCACCCCCTCTTGGAGATAGAGCGTGACGAACGACATCACGATGCCGACGGCGAGCAGCGGCGCGACGATCCGCGCGAACGTGACTCCCGACGCCTTGAGCGCCGTGATCTCGCTCTCGCCCGACAGCCGCTGCACCGCGAGCAGCGTCCCGAGCAGCAGCGCCATCGGAATCACGAGCACGATGTCGGCGGGAAGCGACCACGCGAACACCAAGAGCGCCGCCCACAGCGGCGCGTGTTCGTTGCTGACGAGCTTTCCGATGTTGAGGATCTCGGTCGCGGCGAAGATCAACGTGAACGCCGACAGGCCGAACAAGAACGGCCCCGTCAGTTCGGAGAGCATGTAGCGATCGAGAATGGTAAATCTCATCGAGTGATGGGTTTGCCGGTCGGAGCTCCTCCGCAACAAGCGTGGCGCCACGACCTCCGTTCGAGTCGACGATGTTTTATAACCGGAACCCTTCGCCGAGATAGAATTGGCGGGCGATCGGCGAGTCGAGCACTTCTTGCGCCGAGCCGGAGACTTCGATGCGGCCGTTGTTCAAGATGTAGGCGCGGTCGACGATGGCGAGCGTTTCCCGGACTTGGTGGTCGGTGATGAGGATGCCGAGACCGCGGTCGCGGAGCTGCCGGATCATCGCCTGAATGTCGGCGACGGCGATGGGATCGATGCCGGTGAACGGCTCGTCGAGCAGCAGGAACGCCGGCTCGATCGCGAGCGCCCGGGCGATCTCGACGCGGCGCCGTTCGCCGCCCGAGAGACTGTCTCCGCGCGCGTCCACGAACGCGCGCAAGCCGAACTCCTCGAGCAGCGCGGGCAGGCGGCGTTCGCGCTCTTCGTGCGGCACGCCGTTCTGCTCCCAGATCAGGCGGATGTTGTCGCCAACGGAGAGCTTGCGGAAGATCGAGTTCTCCTGCGCGAGATAGCCGATGCCGTTGCGCGCGCGCGCATACATCGGCGCGCCGGTGAGGTTGATCTCGCGATCGCCGTTCGCGAGCAGGACCGTTCCGCCGTCGGGCTTGACCAAGCCGACGACCATGTAGAACGTCGTCGTCTTGCCCGCGCCGTTGGGGCCGAGCAGCCCGACGACCTCGCCGGTCTCCACTTCGGCCGTGACGCCATTGACCACGGCTCGCTCTCCGTAGCGTTTGACGAGTCCGCGCAGTTTGATCGCTGGTACTTGATTCATTGCATCCGCATGTGAGTGAGTGAAAGATCGGAGTCGAAGCTCGAACCCATCGCGCGAAAACCCTTCGGATCCATCACGACCACCGCGCCGGTGCCGTGCAGCATTCCGGTGATTCGCGAGTAGACCAGCTGCGTGCACTGGAGGGTCATGCCGGAAGACGTGCGTGCATGAACGCCATTCAGCAGAGTAACGGTGTCAGCAGTCTCGTCGACGACGGCTTGAGGCGCGTTCGCCATGACCGTCGTCCCTTGTCGATCCTTAAACGTCACGCGCGCGTCTTGAAAGACCGAGCGCATGCGCCCCTGGGGCCCTTTGCTCTCGTACGAGCTTGCAAGCAGATCGTAATCGACCCAGTTGTGGACTTGATGAGAAAGCTCGACCGGCCGGTTGGCGCTTCCGTGGCCGGTGATCGTCAGCACGAGGGGCGTGGGAGAGCCGGCCGGGTGCGCGGACGCGCGGCCCGACGGCGACGGCTTCGGTTTCGGCGGCTGCGGATTGCAAGCGGCAACCGCCAGCAGGCAGACTGCCGCCACGGCCCAAGGGTGCCGCACTATTCGCCGGTCGCCGGATCGGGCTCGCCGCCCTTTGCGGCGGCCAGCGCGAGAGCCATCGTCGGCATCCACAAGCCAAAAATCACAACGCTCACGGTATCGATCAGCCCTTGCACGGCGACGCCGACCAGTCCCGCCGCCACGCTCAGCGCGAGGAAGGCCGTGGGACCCGGAGCGCCGGCGACGCGCCTCCGCAGCTCCGTCGCGAATCGCCACATCGTCCACACGACCGTCGCCAGGCCGACGATTCCAAACTCGACGAAGAACGTGAGGTAGAGGCTGTGCGCGTGGAACGCGGTGGGATCGCCGTCGGGCGCGCGAAGCAGCGCGTAGAGCCGCGAAAAATTGAACGGCCCGACCCCGGTCAGGGGAAAGCGGTCGGCGATCTGGGCCGCGGTTCCCCAAATCGAGAGGCGCGTGTAATCTTCGCTCGGATTATGGTGCGCGTTGAAAAGCAGCAGCACCGCGATCAGGCCGCCTGCCACGACCGCCGCCGCCGCGCCGATGCCGAGACGCGTCCGCACCGCGAGCAGAAACGCGAAGGCCGCCGCGAACCCCATCCAGCCGGCGCGCGAGTAGGTGAGCGCGAGCGCCACCAGACCGAGCCCGAGCACGCTCCATGCGACGACGCGCAGCGCGCGTCGGCGAGCGATGCATCCCAGCGCGTACGCTATCGGCAAGAGCACGATCAGATAGCCGGCCAGCTCGCCCGGCAGCACGAACGTGCCGGTCGCGCGTCCGTGCGCGATCGCGTACTGCGATGCCGGAAATCGCAACAGCACCATCGCGATGGCCGTTACCGTCGCGAGACCGCCGGAGAGCATGATCGCCCAGAAGATCGTGACGGCCGCGTAGCGGTCGGCGTAGAAGCGCATGACGGAGCACTGCCAAACGATGCCGAGGCCGCCGATGAAGGTGAAGACGATCCCCGCGGCCGGGTCGAAGCCCAAGCATCCCGCCACGAGTCCGGCGCCGAAAACCGAGAGCAGGGGCAGCAACAGCGGCTGCGAGCCGCGCGCGCGATAGCGCGCGAGCATCGCCAGCGCGTAGATCGCCAGCAGAGCGCAAATGCCGAGCACTCCAAACATCGCGGGGCGCGGCACGAGCGATACTCCGGGAAACTCGACGCTGGTCAGCGCGATGAAGCTCGGAAGGAGCGGCACGAGCGAAAACATCAGCCCGAGCCCCACCGGCATGTAGCGCCGCATTACGATTGTCGTACTAGCGACGCGATGCGCTCGGCGATGCGCCGTGCGCCGCCGGCGCCGCCCATCTGGGCGCGTCCGACCTCGCCCATGCGCGCGCGCCGCGCGGGATCGTCCAGGATGGCGCGCACGCCGGTGACGGCCTCGTCCGCGCGCTCGGGAAACACCGCCAGCGCTTCGCCGAGCAGACCGCGCTGGCGCTGCCGGTACCAGCGCGACTTCCGATCGCGGTCCGTTTCGAACGCGATCACCGGAACGCCGGCGGCCGCGGCCGCCTCGTTCGCCGTACCGGCCTGCCCGAGGACGAGCACCACACGCTCGAGCACCGGGCCGAGCGCTCCGCGCCAAGCGCGCACGATCTCGCGGCCATCGCGGCTCAAAACGAACGGGATGCATTCGCGCGAACTCGCGCGCACGTCCCAGCCCGCCGTCGCCGCGTCGCGGGCGAAGCGATCGGCGTCGAGACCCGGCGCGACGGAGAGCACCGCCCCGAGCGCCGGACGTTCCGCGGCGAGCCGGGACGTCACGTCGAGCAGGAACGGCGCGTCGTCGTACGCGCTCGCGCGGCTTCCGGGAAAGAGCGCCAGCGCGGGCGCGAACCCCGCCAGCGCCGGCTCGACCGCCGGGTCGTCCGGGGTGACGAACAGATCGACGATGGCGTTGGCCGCCTCGGCGCGAACGCCACGACGGCGCAGATCCGCGGCCGTCGCCTCGTCGCGAACGAAACATGCCGCAGCGCGGCGCAGCAGACGCGCTTCGAACGCGCCGTACGGCGCCACCAGCACGCTCTTCGCGCTGCCCACGAAGATCGTGCGCGCTCGCGCGAGCAGCGTCATGGCCAGCGCGTAGGCATCGCCGACGGCGACGGCCACGCCGTACTCGCCGCGCGCGCGGCGCAAAAAGCGCGCCTGCGTCAGCGTGAGCGCGAGCAGTCCCGCCTTGAGGTCCCGCGCGAGGTTCCGCGCGTTTCCCATCGCGATCAGTCCGCCGCTGGGCATCGCGCGCCGCGGCCCGACGCCGCGCATCGCTTCGCTCGAGCCGTCGCCCACGAGCGCGAGATGATCGACGCGCGCGTCCGGAACGGCGGCAATCAGCTCGAGCGAAATGCGGTCGGCGATCGCCGCCTCTCCGTGACCGTTGGTTACGAAGAGCACTGGCTTCACGAGCGGTCCAGCAGCGGAACGAGGGCGAAATCGGTCAGCGCGAAACGCCGCCGCGACACGTCGTACTCCAACTCGCTGCGCGACACGAACCGTCCGTAGGGGCCCGCGTGGACGATCGGGACGTCGCCGACGTAGGCGGGTTCGTTGAGCGTATCGTGGCTGTGGCCGCCGAGGAGCAGGTCGATGCGCGGCACGCGCGCTGCCAGCTCGCGGTCGAGCGAGAGCCCGAGGTGCGACAGGACGACGAGCAGATCGCCCGGCGCCACCGCGCTCAGATATGGCGCGACCGCGTCGTACGGCTCCAGAAATCGCCATCCGAAGATCGACTCCCACGCGCTTCCGACCGGATACTGCATGATCAACAAGCCCAGCACGTGCACGCGAACCTGACCGCCCTCGGTTTGCGCGTCGAGCACCAGCGAGGGAAGAAACGGCAGCGCTCGGCCCTTCGTATCGCGCAGGTTCGTGCAGACCAGCGGGTGGCGCATGCGCGCTGCGCGCGCGCGCAGCAGCCCGAACAGGTAGTGGAACTCTCGATTGCCGATTCCCTGGGCATCGTAGCCCGCCGCATCCATCTCGTCCACGATCGGTTCGTCGCGACGGAAGACGGTCTGACTTCCGCGTAACGAGTCTCCGCAATCGAAGAGCAGGCCCGGACGCTCCTCACGCATGCGCAGTAGCGGCGGCGCGATCCCGCGCCGATCGTGCAGATCCGACGTGTGATAGATCCGGATCACGCGGACTCCCCGACGCGCGCGAGCTCCACCGCGAACGCCGCGCATCGTTCGAGCGCGTCCGGCGGCCCCAGCGCGTGGCGCAGCTCGACGAACTCCTCGTATTGCTTGGCCGGATCGTCCATGCGGGCTTCGAGCGCGTCTGCGAGGCCCTCGGGCGTCGCCGCGTCCTGCAGCAGCTCGGGCACGACCTCGCGCCCCAGCACGAGGTTCGGCAGCGTGACGTACCGGTGCCGGATCATGCGCTGCCCGTAGCGGATGAGCATCGGCGGAATCACGTAGAGCGCCACGGCCGGCACGCCGCAGAGCGCCGTTTCCAGCACCGCGGTGCCCGACGCGACCCACGCGCCGTCGGCGCTCTCCACCGCGGCGCCGACGCCGCGCACGATCTCCACATCGCTCAAGTTTTCGTGCTTGCGCGCCGCCGCGATCGCGCGTTCCCCGCGCTCGTCGGCCGCGCCGAACACTCCGTGCAGTTTCGGGCGGCGCTTCTTCAACTCGCGATACGCAGCCGCCAGCACCGGCAGATGCCGGCGTAGTTCGCCGCTGCGGCTGCCCGGCAGCATCGCGACCACGCCGCCGTCGCTGGGCGCCGGCGCGCGAAGCGGGCGCATGCGATAGCGGTCCGCGAGCGGATGTCCGAAGTACTCGCTGCGGCAGCCGAGGCTCCGGTAGAACTCGTGCTGGTGCGCAAACGCCGTCACCGGGATCGCGACCTCGCTGACGCGTCGCGCCTTCTCCTCGTTGTCCAGCCACGTTCCAGGCGGAAAGAGATCGAGGATCGGACCGGTATAGTGCAAGCGCCGCAACGTCGACGCCAAACGCAGGTTGAAGACGCCGAAATCGACAAGCACGACGAGATCCGGCTTCGACGCAACGATGTGAAACGCCGTGCGCAGCATCGCGGCGAGCAGCTTCGGAATGCGCGGAATCGCGGCGGCCGGACCCATGCTCGCCCAGCCGGTGTTGTCGCGCCACAGCTCGAATCCCGCCGCGCGCATCGCCGTGCTCCCGATCCCTTCGAACCGCGCATCGGGATCGAGGGCGCGAATCGCGCCCGCCAACAAGACGGCCATCGACTCGCCCGACGCCTCGCCCGTGGAAAGAAAGTACTTCACACTAATCGACGCAGTTGTACCTCGGCACAACTGCCGCCTACTTCAGCACTCCTCGTTCGGAGCGGGTCTCGAGGAACGCGATGATTTCGCGGCCGGGGCCGGTGGCGGCGTGCGCCTTCATCGCGTCGATCGCCTGCGATACGTTGAGCTTCGGGTCGTAGAGGGTCTTGTAGAAGCGTTTGATCTCGTTGCGCTCTTCCGCCGAGAACGCGGCGCGGCGCAGACCGACGCTGTTGAGCCCGTACGGCCGGCACGGGTTGCCTTCGACGAGGAAGAACGGCGGCACGTCTTTGGTCAGCTTGCTCATGCCGCCCACCATCGCGTGGCGCCCGACGCGCGTGAACTGGTGGATGCCGGTGTGGCCGCCGATCGTCACGTAGTCGCCGATCTCGACGTGGCCGGCGAGCTGCGCGAGGTTGCTCATCGTGACGCCGTCCCCGACGATGCAGTTGTGCGCGATGTGCACGTAGGCGAGCAGCAGACAATCGTCGCCGACCGCCGTGATCTCGCCGTTTCCGGTGGCGCGCTGAATGCTCACGTACTCGCGCAGGATCGTGCGGCTTCCCACGCGCGTCAAGGCGCGCTCCCCAGAGTACTTACGGTCCTGCGACGCCGCGCCGACGGTCGAGAAAGGATAGAGCGTGCAGTCGTCGCCGATCTCCGTCCAACCGTTCACGACCACGTGCGCCTGCAGCATGGTGCGCGCGCCGATTGAGACGTGCTCGCCGACGATGCAGTACGGCCCGACTTCTGCGCCCTTTCCAATGTCGGCACCTGGATGAACGATCGCCGTCGGGTGCAGCATTCAAAGGCGCCCGCTAGACGTGCAGCACACTTGAGTCCGAGCCGAACATGCGCGGATCGGAGGTAATCGAGAACATGATCTCGGCCGAACAGGCGAACTGCCCATCGACGGTCGCCTCGCCGCTCACCCATCCGATGTTGCGCTTGTGGCGTAGCATCTTCACCTCCATGTCGAGCCGGTCGCCGGGAACGACGGGGCGCCGGAACTTCGCCTTGTCGATGCCCGCGAGATAGGGCGTCTTGCGCGAGAACTCTCCGGGCTCGAGGATCATGGCGCCGCCGAGCTGAGCGAGCGCCTCGATCATGTAGACGCCGGGCAAGACGGGGTTGTTGGGAAAGTGCCCCGCGAAGATTTGCTCGTTGTAGGTGATGTTCTTATAGCCCCGCACGCGCACCATGTGCTCGAATTCGAGGATGCGATCGACGAGCAGCATCGGGTAGCGATGCGGTAAGATCTCGAAGATCGCGCGGATATCAAGTTCGGCCAACGTTCCTCCCCTATGCGGACGGCACGCGGACGCGGCCGTTCAGAGCGCGCAGGATCGCGGCGTGCAGCTCGTGACCGCTCTTGATCGCGACGACCTCGCACTGCGGCCACGCCCCCAAGAGCGCGAAGTCGCCGATCAGGTCGAGCACTTTGTGCCGCACGGGCTCGTTCGGCCAGCGCAGCGGCTGCATGGGGCCGTCGGGCGCGAAGACGAGCGCGTTCTCCAGGCTGCCGCCGCGACCGAGGCCGCGCGCCCAGAGCGCCTCGACCTCGTGGAGGTATGCGAACGTGCGGGCCCCCGCGATCTCCGTTCGATAGTTCTGCGAATCGATCACGCCGTCGAAGTACTGCGTTCCGACCGGCGGCGGGAAATCCGCGATAAAGCGAACGCGAAAGCTATCCGACGGGAACGCTGCGATCATTCGATCGTCGGCGCGCACCCAGCACGGCGCGTCGAGCTCGAGCACCTTGCGCGGGCGATTCTGGATCTCGAGGCCGCACTGCACGATCGCCGCCGCGAACTCCGCCGAGCTTCCGTCGCGGGCCGGAATCTCCGGTCCGTCGACGACGATCTCCGCGTTGCTGACGCCGGTCGCGAGGAGCGCCGAGAGCAGGTGCTCGGTCGTGGAGACGCGCGATCCGTCCATGCCGATCACGGTGGCGCGCGACGTGTCGAGGATGTGCTCGACGGTCGCGGGCACGCGGACGTTTCCGAGAACGAAGACGATTCCGTCGTCGGCGTGCGCCGGTCGGACTTCGACCGACGCCTGAACGCCCGTATGGAGGCCGATTCCCTCGAAACGAAGCGCCTCGCGAAGCGTGGCCTGCATCATGCGGCGTTACTCGGCCGGCTGCGAGCGCGAACGCTCCAGAGCCTCAACACGATCGAACAGCTTTGGCAGGTTACGAATCATGACCTCTTGTCGAAGCTCGTCGCGATGATCCTGCGCGGGGTTTCCGGAGACCGTCTTGCCGTCCGCGACGTCGCGCCAGACCCCGGACTGACCCGCGATCGTGACGCCGGAACCGACGGTGACGTGCCCCTTGAAGCCCACCTGCCCGGCGACCTTGACGTTGTCGCCGATCACCGTCGAACCGGCCAGGCCGGTGAGTGCCGCGATGACGCAGTCTCTGCCGATTCGGCAATTGTGCCCGATCTGCACGAGATTGTCGACCTTCGTGCCGGCGCCGATGCGAGTGCTGCCGGTTTGCGCGCGGTCGACGCACGTGTTGGCGCCGATCTCGACGTCGTCTTCCAGCACCACGTTGCCGACCTGCGGGATCCGTTCCGAGCGGCCGTCGACGAACGCCCAGCCGAAGCCGTCGCTGCCGATCACGCAACCCGCGTGCAGCACGACGCGATCGCCGACGCGCGTGCCGGGCATGACGCTTGCGTGCGCGTGGATCCAGACCGATTCTCCGATCGAGACGCCGTCGCCGACGTAAGCTCCGGCGCCGACGACGCCGCCGCGGCCGATCTCGACGCGATCTCCCACGTATGCTTGCGGGCCGACGTAGACGTCGGCGGCGAGCCGGGCGCCGGGCTCGATCACCGCGCTCGGATGGCGGAACGGCCCGCGCGGACGGCTCGGCTTCAGCTCCGCGAGCAGCCGAGCCAAGGCCCGCCGCGCGTTGTCCACGACGAGCAGCGGCTTGCCCGGCGCGCTTTTCGCGAGCGAGCCGTCGACCAAGATTGCGGCGGCGGCGCTGGCAAGCGCCGCCGTGAGATAGGTTTCGCTGGTCGCGAAGGTGAGCGCGTCGCCGCCGGCTTCGTCGATCGTGCTGACTCGAGCGATCCGAACGCTGCCGTCGCCGACGACGTGTCCGCCGATTCGCGCGGCCAGTTCCTCCAGCGTGCCCAGCATTCGACCGTCCGAGCTACGTGCCCGGCGTCGGGGTCGCCTTCTCCGTGATGTTCAGCGACTTCTCGACGTCGCTCGTGATGTCGACGCCGCCATAACCGATGCCCTCGCGCGTCAAGACGAGCTTGAGCTGACGCTGCGACGCGATCTTCCCGGCCGCGTCGCGGATCTGCTGCGAGAGCGCATCGGTGATCTTCGCGTATTTGCGCTGCAGCGAGACCGCGTCGCTCTGTTTGCGCGCGTTGCTCTCGCGGCGCGACTCGATGGAGCGCTCCTCCGTCGAGAGCTGGTTCTGGTAGCCCTGGTACTCGGGCCAATTATTCACGATCCGTTGCACGTCCACCAGTCCGATCGGACTGCTGGCGGCGCAGCCGGCGAGAATTCCCGAGGCGAGCATGCCCGAGGAGATCAGGAAGAGAATTCGCTTATATCGTTTCACTCGTGTTGGCTTTCGACGTCCTTGATGACTTGGCTGGTGAGGTCGTAACCGCCCGCGGCGGCCCAGATGTTGATGAAGACGATGCTGAACCCGCGATCTTTGGCAATCCGCGTCGCGTCGCGTTCGGCCTGCTGCACGATCTGCTGGTACAGGTCGGCGCGCCGCTTCTGCAGCGACTGCAGCTCCTTGGCGGCGGCGCCCGTCGCGCCGACGTCGGCACCGTGCAGCGCGGCGAATTGCCGGTCGAGATCGCTCTTCGTGTCGTTGTACTCTTGCACGGTCTTGCCTGCGTCCGCCTGAAATTGGCTGACGAATTGGTGATGGATCTGCGTGATGCGGGCCTGCACGTTCGGCGGGACGTTCGTCGGCAGCGCCGGCGGACCCAGGCTGCGCAATTGCGATCCCACCTCGTTTCGCCGCTCCTCCAGCTTCACGCGCGTCTGCGCTTGGATCGCGCCGACCTGCGAGCGGATCGCGCTGCCGGTCTGACTATCCAGCTGGGCGCGATAGGCCCGTAGCGTCGCGGCGTCGGCGTTGCGCTGTGCGTCAATCGCGGCGGACTCCTTCGCATTGAGCGATTCCAGCTGCGCCTGGGCCTGCTTACGAGCGTCCGGTTCGAGGGCGAGGTTGGAGAGCCGCATCTTCACCGCCAACCGGGCGGAAGCGTCCTGCTGCGTCAAGCGGAGCGACAGATCGGTCTCGTTCTGCTGCAGCTGCTCGGCCTTGGCGCGGTATTTCTGGGCCGCCTGCGTCTGCAGCTGTTGCTGGATCGAGCTGCTGGCCGCGTTGTCTTGCGCGACGACGTTCTGCTGGTAGGCCATCAGGTCAGCGTCGGCTGCCTGGGCCGCCTGCGCGGCCTGTTGCGAAGAAGTGCCGCTCATCTGCTGGGCGGCGAGTGCCCCCGAGCCGTGAATGCCGGCGGCCGCCAGCGCGGACGCGACGGCCTGCTGTTCGCGCCCCGCGTAGTCGCGCTGTTTCTGGGCGAGAATTTTGTTCGCGCGCTCCTGCGCGGCGCGTAACTCGCGATTGAGCACTGCGGTCTGCGCGACGATCTCCTTCGCGCTGCGCGGAACCTGCGGACTCACCGATTGCAGGTTGATCGCCGCGATCGCGTCGTCGAGCTGCGTGAGCTGCGGGTAGAGCGGGTGGCTCTTGACGACCTCGTCGAGCCGGATGTAGCCCGTCCCGCGAACCGCGGAGGAGTGCACGTTCGTGGCGCAACCCGCGGCCGCGAGGGCCGCCGCCAAGCCCAGAACCAGCGCCGTCGACGCTCGGGGGCGGCGATCGTCGCTACTTGGCGAGTGCATTTTGGACATCAGTCGTGATGTCCGTGCCGCCGTAAATCACGTCCGCCTTGTCCACGACGAGCACCAGGTTCTTCTTGCGCGCGACGTCCGAGGTGACGGATCGGGTCTGATCGACGAGCGGCTTGAGCAGCTGATCCTGTTTGTCGGAAATGGTCTTGTTGAACTGCTGCAGCAACTGCTGTTTGTCGCTTGCGCTTTTCGCCTGGGCGACCTTCACCGAGAAGATCTGCCGCTGCGTGGTTTCGAACTGCTGCATCTGGCTGTTGGCGCTCTGCACCTTCGGAACGCCGTCGAGCACGGTCTGATCCACGTAGCCGATCTCGGACGGCGCCGGGGTCGCAGCCGGCGGCGAGATCGCCTGCGAGCTGGCGAACACCGCTTCGACGTCCTTGGTGATGTCCTGACCTCCGTAGATCACGATGCGCTTATCGACGACGATCGTGAGGTTGCGCGATGCGCTGACCGCCGCGATCGCGAGCTGGGCGCGTTGGAGGAGCGGCCCGACGACTTCACGCTGCTTGTCGTTGAACTTCTGCTGAAACTGGAGCGCGATCTGCTGGCGCTCGGCGTCGCTGCGCGCGTGCTTCAGCTGGGCGTTATACTGCGCGTCGAACTGCGACTTGGCCGCCGCGAGCTGGCGGTTCGCCAAGACGAAAACCGGCAAGTTGGCAACGTCGGCTTGATCGACAAAACCCACGTCGGTCAGGTCTGCCGCGATCGCTCCGGTTCCCATCCACGCCGCGGCAGACAGAGCCCCGGCGAAAAGTATCGCTGAACGGATCTTCATGTTCGTTTTGCTTCGTCTCCTCGAGCAACGGTGCTCAGAAGCTTTGGCCGATTCCAAAGCTCGTGTGAGTGCCGTTCACTCCTTTGGCAAAATCGATGCGCACCGTGCGGAGGCCGAGCTGCGGCACGTCGAAACGTATGCCGAAACCGGCGTCTCCATAGAGCGCCCAGTCGGATGGATATCCCACGATGCGATTCGTATATGGATTGAGCAACGGGTATGCACCACGTATGTGGTAATCGAGTTCGTCGACGAACACCGCCAGCGTGATGCGGCGGTCCAGCGCGACCGGCTGGCGCAACTCGATCTGCCCGAGGTAAGCGTTCGTCGCGTAGAATACTTGATTGTAGCCGCGCATCTGTTGATCTGAGAACGTGAAGAGCGAGCTGGGCGGGATCACGCCGGTCGAATTGTCGGCTACGCCGTGGATGCCGAGCGTGGCATCCTTGAGGATCGGGAAGAACTTCGCGATGTCCAGCGTGCTCTGCGTATAGCGGAAGTTCGAGCCGAGCACCGTCGCCGACACCGTGCCGCTGAACAGGCCATGGATGCCGTTGCGCGGGTTGAAGGGATCGTCGAGGGTGATCGTCTGCATGCTCAAGCCGGTCGTTACGAGGTTGTACGGACTACCCGTGTTGACGTTGGCGATCGACGATGCGGCGATGCCGAACGAGCCGCCGTAGTTCTGGGCGTTGCCCCCGATCGGGCTCGGCGTCGGCCCGATGAAAATGTTGGGCTGGTTCCCCTGGAAGTAATACGGCGACGGCACCGTCGTGTTGTAGCGGATCTTCTCTCCCGTCACGGCGAGCGACAAGATCGTGTAGTCGCTCAGGCGGCGTCCGACGTTGCCCGAGACGCCGTTCGAGCTCGACGTGTTCGTAGCCACGGTGTTGGAGACTTGCTGAGAATTCGTGCTCGGATAGAGCGTGACCGGAATCGGGATCGTGGAGCTGCTCGCGACCGACGTCCCCGCGCCGAGGATGCTATAGATCGGATAGTAGTACGTCGTGTGGTTGCTGAAGATCGATCCGCCGGCCGTATATTTCTGGCCTTGCGGCGTGTTGCTGAGGTAGGGAATCGAAACCGTTAGCTGCGCGATGCCCGTCCGCGCGCCTTCTTCGAACTGGATGCCGCCGGAGTTGCCCGTCCCGTGCAGGTTGTTGTCGGAGAAACCGAGCGTTGCGTAGAGGCCGAGGCCCGTGAGGCCGCCCGAGTAGCCGAAGCCGACCGAGGCGGACGCCGTGCGCTGCTCCGTGACGTGCCAGACCAGCGTCACGTCCTGCGGCTTCTTGGGATCGGGACCCGGCTTGACGTCGGGCTCGACCTTCGAGAAGAAGTTCAGAGCGTTGAGCCGTTCGTAGTCGTGCTTGATCGCGTCGGTGTTGAGCACCATCCCGGGGCGCTCGCGCAGCTCGCGCCGGACCACTTGGTCCTTGGTACGCGAATTACCGGTGATTTCGACCACCGCGATGCGAGCGACGTAGACGTTGTATTTGACGTCGGCCGTACCGGCTTTGAGATCGATCGACGACGGCACGATGCCGCCCTCGAAATTCCCGAGCTCGAGATGGAACCGATTTTCGTAGAGCTTTGTGAGCGCCTTGTAGTCGGCGTCGCGAACCGAGTCGGAATAGATGCTGCCGGGCTTCAACGTCAAGAACGACTTAATGAAGGGCGGAGGCAGCAGCGGATCGCCGCCGATGATGATGTGGCTGACGACCAACCCCTCCTGGATCGTGAGCGTCAGCTGCCCCGTTTTGGAGTCGAGGTTGATGTCTTTGACGTGCGTCGGCACCTGGCCGCCGTAGCCGATGCGCTCGTAATAGTTATTGATCTTGAGCACGTCCTGGCGAAACGTGTTCGTGTTGAAAACCTGGCCGACGGAGAGGTCCATCAAAGCGGTTAGCGTGTCGCTCGGAACCTTCGCGTTGCCGGTGAAGAGGATCTTCGTGATCACCGGATTCTCCACGACGCGGTAGGTGATCGCGACGCCGTTCGGCCGAGCACGCACGAGCGGCGGTGCGATGTCGGCGAAGTAGCCGAGGGCGTTGATGCGGGCGAGATCTTCCTGCACCACCTTGGGATTGTACGGCTGGCCCGGGCGCGCCGCGATGACCGCCATGATGGTCTGTGTGGGCACGTGCAAGTTCCCGGTGATGTCGACCGAGACGATCTTTGGTCCCGACGCCGGCAATGCCGTAGCCACGCTCATGGCGGCCACGGCGAAGAGCGGGAGGAGAACACTTACGAATCGTTTGAACGTACCCGCGCGCCTCGCGGGATCAAAGGTCATTAAAAAAGTCGTCCTCAATCTACCAAGAGGTGCTGACGGCCTCAGCATGGCCGGCGCCCGCAAGTGCGTCGCGCGCGACCCGGCTCCCCCCGTTCCGCCCGGCTTTCCCCGTGTCCTTGCGCGCGGCGCAAGGCTGAATCTGCGCTTAATGAAAACATCCATCACCAAAAATAACGCTGAAAGGTGAGACTGAAGCCGCTATTTCCGACCAACGGCTGGGTCGATAGGTAGCCCGCGCTATACCCCACGGGAGCGGTCGGCAACTGCAAGAGCTTGGTGGGGCCGCTTAATAAGAAAAAGTTCAGCGTCGCGGACGTTTCGGGATTGGGCTGCACCGAGAGTCCGAACGATTGAATCTGAGGAATCCCGAAGGTCACGGCGTACACCGCGCTCACGGCCTTGCCCAACAGTCGCGTGGCCGTGAAGCCCACGTTTCCGTAGTAGCCGAGCGTGAGGTTGATGCTCGAGAGCCCGAGCCCCTGGCCGAGCGTCGTTTCCACCGGCGCCAGCAGCCCCGCGGTGAACTGGGCGTTGAGCAAATTGAACGCCTCCTGGCCGACCGTTATCGTGCTGCGCTGCGGCAAGCCGACGTTTGGAATCGGCGAGAGGGTGCCGAGCGGCGTGATGCCGTTCGGCTGTTGGCGCGCGAGCATCGACTGGCGGCTGTAGTCGATGCCGTTCACGAACCCCCCGAAGGGCGCGACGAGGCCGAGAATCTGGTCTTGGCTATACCCCGGGGGATTCGAGCTGACGTCCACCTTGAGGCTCGCTATCGGCCCGTCGACCCGAAACGTGATCTCGGCGCTGCCGTAGGGGTTCCGAGCGCGATCGGGGTCCGGGTTCACGACCGTCGTGGTCGCGACGGCGTGCAGGGTGGGCAGCACGCCGTCGGCCGGGTTGAAACTGACGCTCCCCCGCTGAACGCGAAACGCGCGGTCGAAGTAGGTGAGCGTCCCGCCGGTCGATTCGAACGTGCCGGCGACTGTCGGTGCCGCGAGGGTTCCTCCGAGCTTCGCGGAGCCGGCGACGCCGATGTCGAGCCCCGCGCCGTATCCGCTCCCCCGCACCCGCACGTTCTTGCCGGCGGTCGCGTTCAGGTCGAAGGCGACCGGCAGCGGCGATTTCTCGAGCAACCCCGACTGCTGCGCCGCACGCACGAAAGAGGCGAACGGCAGCGATGCGTTGGTGAGCGTGACGTTGCCCGAAACGAGGGCCACCGACGTGGGAGGCTTCGCGATCGCCAGCGCGGCATCGAGGGTTCCGCTGCCGTAGGCGGGGAGGTCGAGCTGGGCGTTCCGCGCCGTGGCCTTGAGCCCGATGGTCGCGTCTCCGGCGAACCCATTCGGAAAGTCGATCCTTCCCGAACTCTGGATCGTGCCGCTGCCGAGCCTCGCCGAGACGCGAACGATCGAGGAGAAGAGTGATTGAAGGCGAGCGCCGCCGCGATTTGCCCGATCGGCACGCGCTCGAGATCGCTCACGTACGACCCGTTCGTCAACGAAACGCGCCCCACGATCGCCGGTTGACGAATCGTGCCGGACAGGCCGAGATGGCCGTCGATCAGCCCCGCGAGTTTCGTGTTGTTGCCGAGGGCGTCGTCCAGGATCGACGGATCGAGCCCCACGACGTCGAGATCGAAGCTGATCGGCTGATCCGGAGCGGCGAGGCGAAGCGGCGCGAGCTGCAGCGGAAGGGAGCCCGCGAGCGTGGCCTCGCCGCGCGTAAACGTGGCGCCGGCATCCGAGATCACGAGCGCTCGGCGCTGCAACCGCATTTCGCCGAAGAGCGACGCGATCGGCACGCCGTACGCCAGCACGCCGGTCGCGTCGAAGCCGGCGAGAAACGTCGGCTCGCGGTAGGTTCCGCCGATGCTTAGGGTCGATTCGAACGAACCCTTAACCGGAACGCGGACGCGCGAAACGCCGTAAACGAGTTGTGCTAAGCGGTCCGTCGTCGCGTGGACTTGGATGTCGAGCGGTTCGTCGGGTCCTAAGCCGAGCGTCCCGCCGGCCGTGGCAGAGAGCTCCGGCGTCGACATCTCCGCTCGATCGATGACGATGCGCCGGCGCGCCGTGTGCACCGCGACCTGCGCGCGGTCGAGCGTCAGCGGGCCGATCGTTCCGGCGGCAATCTGCGCGCTGCCGCGCACGTCGATGAGCGGGAAGCGCCCGCGCACCGTCGCGCTGCCGAACGCGCGGCCCGTGATCGGGATGCCCTGCATCCCGAGCGCCGGCATCCACAGCGCGAGATCGAGATCCTTGACGTCGCCGGTGAGATCGAAGCGGGAGCGTGTGAGCGTCGATTGCCACGACCCCGTGGGCGTCAGGCCGATCGAGCCGCGCGCTCGCAGCATGCCTTCCCCTCCGCCGACCGATAGCGCTCCGTCGATCACGTTGCGGGTGCTCGACCAGTCGGCCTTCGTGTCGCCAATCGGGAGATTCCGGTAACGGAAGCCGCGGACGTCGATGTCGCCGCTCGACGTAATGCCGGCGCCGCGCGAAGACGCCGCGAGCTTCACGCGTCCGTTCCCGTCGAGCGTGTCGCCGGTGTCGAAGAAATTGTTGAAGTCGGAAAGGTCGGCGCGCGGTGCGTCGACGTCGATCACGTTCTCGCGCGGCCGCGCGACGGCGGTAAAGTAGGTCGCGGTCGTGCCGACGAGTACGGCGCCGCGCGAGATGGAGACGCCGCTCGGATCGGCCGAGAGCACCGCGCTGCCGTCGACGAACGGAAGGCCGTTCACCTCGCCGGCAGGCACCCCGACTTGCCCGCTGACGCTGGGCGCCACGCTCCGTCCGCCGACGTGCAGCCGCGCGTTGAACGAGCCGTCGGTCATGTAGTTGGGGAGCGCGAAGGAGTGAAGCGCCCGCGCGATGCGGGCCGCGGGCACGTACGCGTCGAGCGCGTACGCCGGCGAACCGGAGGAGAGCGCGCCGATGCTTCCGTCGACGTGGGCGTATGTTCCGCCCAAGGCGCCGAGCATGCGCCGCAGCGACACCGCGTCGCCGGAAAGCCGCACGTCGCCATTCCCGACGAGCGTAAAGTTCGCGAGGCGTCCCCCGTCGACGGCGACCCCGCCGTCGAATGCGGGCAGCGGCGCGCCCATGCGCAGGTTTCCGGTCGCCGAGAGCGTGCCGGCCCGTAGCGGCAAGCCGATTCCGGCAAGCTGTGCGGCGCTGAGCCGTTTGGCGACGAGCGATAGCCCTTCGCCGCTCCCAGTCGACGGCCCGGCGAGATTCAGCGTGCCCGCCGCGACGAGATCGCCGCCGGCGGTCCGCGCGTTTGCGGAAAATATTCGCAAGCGACTTCCCGCGATCGCGAGCGTCAGGCTGGCGCGGTCCACGGGAACGCCGCGGAGCGTCGCGCCGTGCATCGCCAGGTTCGAGCCTTGCACGACGATGCGGTGCGGATCTATGCCGATGCCGATCGTTCCGGCCACCGGCCCGCGAGCGGCGATCGCGTTTCCGATGAGCGGCTGCAATCCGTCGAACGTGCCGCGATAGGAGCCGTACGCCGCGAAACGCTGCGCCGAGAAACCGCCGTGACCGTCAAACGTTCCCCAAGGACCGGTCGCGCGGAGACGATTGATCGCCACGTTTTGCATCGTGCCGCCCAACGCCGCGTCGAAGCGCGCGAATTTCACGGCAGCGATGCTCGCATCGCTGCCGCCGACACGTCCGGCCAGTACGATCGACGTGCCGGCGCCGCCGCCGGCAAGCGCCATTCCGACCGTGCGGCCGTCGATCGGCGGCACCTCCGGCAGCGAGATGCCCGGAAACGTTTTATAAGGAGGGGCGCGCATGCGCAAGCCTCGCGCGAGCATCCAGAACGCGCTCGAACCGTGCGGCCGGTCGAGCAGATATCCGCCGTCGAAATCGCCGCGTTGCGTGTGGAACCAGAATGGATCGACGCTGGCCGTGCCGTTTGGGTTCATGTCGACGAGCGCCGCGACGCGTTGCGAGCCGAGCGCCGAGGCCGCGCTTGCGGCGACGTGAAAGAGCAAGTCGCTTCCGGTCGCGGCGGCGTCAATCAGAATCGGCTCGTCTCCCAGCATCTCGTCGAGGTAGGGAAGCCGCTTCGCCGAGCTCACGAGGTGAACCGCGAAGCGCGACCGCACGTGCCTCCCGAGTTCAAGCGTTCCGTGAAGACCCAGCGCCACGCCGCTGTAGCCGACGCGCAACGGCGCGAGCGCGACGACGTTTGAGTGGTAAACGACACTCGCTGCGAGCGAATCGAACGGGAGCTCGCGATACCGCGCCCGGGCGGCATCGACGCGCGCGACGATCACCGGGTCGTCGACCGGTCCGTTCACTAAGACGCCGAGGTTTGCCGCTCCCGATATCGGTTGATCGCTCGCGAAGGTGAACGCACGGCGCAACCCAGAGAGATCTCCTCTTCCCCACACCGCTAAGCGAAGCTGCGCGCGGCCCGTCAGCGAACCGTCGAAGTCATATGCGCCGCCGCTCATGTTCAACGGAATGCCGGCCAGCATCGCCGTCGCTCCACGCACGAAGAATGCGTTGTCGATCACCTCGAGACGCGCGCGAACGCGTTCCACCGGCGCGGCCAGAGCTTGCAGCGCGAGGCGCCCGCCGTCGACGTCGAGCCGCAGCCCCACGTGATAGCCGGGCGCGACCTCGGGCGCGACGCCGAGCGCGTAGACGCGGGCGTCGAAGTTCCGCGCCGTACCGCCGAGAATGCGCACGGCGGGAGTGTCGGCGAAGTAGTTCGCCAGCGCCCGCAGCGGAAAACGGGCTGCGCTCGCGTGATGGATCGCGTAGCCGTCGACCGCGTCAATTCTGCCGGCGACCGAGAACGGCTCGCCCGGCCCTTCCTCGAACGTGCCGCTCACGCGATAGCGCGTGACCGCCGCGGTGTCGACGAAACCGTCGGCCGTAATCCGGCCGACGCGCACCACCTTCGCGCTTGGATCGTACGCGGAGGGCTCGCGAAGCTCGATCCGCGCGTCGCGCACGCGCAGCGAAAAGCGCAGCGGCACGGGATTGACTCGCTGCGGACCGGGAACGAGCGGCCCTCCGCGCGGCAGGTTCAGATCGAACGTTCCATCCCGAAACCGGATGAGCGTCAGCTTGGCACCGATCACGTCGACGCCGAGCAAGCCGAACCGGTGGCCGCTCCCCGGTAAGAGATCGCGCAACGAGAACCGTATCGCGATTCGCCGCGCCTCGAACAGCGGATCGTCCCCGCGCGCCACGCGCACGCGCGCGAGAGCCGCTTCGTCCCGATCGAGGTGCACCCGCGCGATGCTGATCGCATAGCCGGTTGCGATGCCGGCGCCCTTTTCGATCGCAAAGCGCAGCAACTCGTGGCGCCCCGCGACCATGAGGGAGAGCACGACTATCCCGGCCAGCAGGCCGATCGCAAAGCGCTTGTGCAAGTGAGTTCCTTGCGCCTGTATACCGCTCTCACGGCGCAAGACCCCGCCCAGCTAAGCAGGTTCTAAAGATCTAGGTT
This sequence comes from Vulcanimicrobiota bacterium, assembly GCA_963745145.1. Classification (GTDB taxonomy): domain Bacteria; phylum Vulcanimicrobiota; class Vulcanimicrobiia; order Vulcanimicrobiales; family Vulcanimicrobiaceae; genus Cybelea. Next base: position 593,525 of record CAVUWE010000002.1, read on the forward strand.
CTTGACGCTCTTGGCGTATTCGAAGATGTATTGCTTGCGAGGCTCGACTTTATCGCCCATGAGGTCGGTAAAAATTTGTTCGGCTTCGACGGCATCTTCGACCGTGATCTGCTTGAGGCGGCGGTTGCCGACTTCCATCGTCGTTACGGCGAGCTGCTCCGCGTCCATCTCGCCCAGGCCCTTGTACTGCTGAATGGCGTAGTCTTTGCCGTCGTCCCCGACGATCGACTTCATCTCGGCGTCGGTGAACGCCCACCATTGCCTCTTCCCTTTGCGGATTCCGAACAAGGGAGGCTGAGCGATGTAGACGTGGCCTTCCTCGACCAGCGGCTTCATTTGCCGGTAGAAGAACGTCAGCAGCAGGGTGCGGATGTGCGACCCGTCGACGTCGGCATCGGTCATGATGATGATCTTGTGATAGCGTAGCTTCTGCACGTTGAACTCGTCGCCGAATCCCGTGCCAAGCGCGGTGATCATCGTTCGGATCTCTTCGTTGGCCAGCACCTTGTCGAGGCGGGCCTTCTCGACGTTGATGATCTTGCCGCGCAGGGGAAGAATCGCTTGAGTGTTCGGGTCTCGGCCGCCCTTCGCCGTACCGCCGGCCGAATCGCCCTCGACCAGGAACAGCTCGCACTCCGAGGGGTTGCCATTCTTGCAATCCACGAGCTTGCCGGGAAGCCCCGAACCCTCGAGCGCGTTCTTGCGCCGCGAGAGATCGCGCGCTTTCTTCGCCGCGTCGCGAGCCCGCTGCGCCTGCATGCACTTCTCGATGATGGCTCGCGCGTACTTGGGATTCTCCTCCAGGAAGAAGTCCAGGCGCTCCGAGACGAGCCCTGCGACGATGCTTCGCACCCTGGCGTTGCCGAGCTTGGTCTTCGTCTGCCCTTCGAACTGCGGGTCTTGCAGCTTCACCGATACGACCGCCGTCAGGCCTTCCACCACGTCGTCGGTCGAGAGCGCGCTGTCCGCCTCCTTGAGCATCCCGCGTTTGCGCGCGTAGGTGTTCACGGCGGTGGTGACCGCCTGCCGGAAACCCTGAAGGTGCATCCCTCCCTCGATCGTCCCGATGTTGTTGGCGTACGAGAAGATCTGATCGGCGTACGCGCCCGTATACTGCATCGCGACCTCTACGTCGACGCCGTCGCGTTCCGCGTGCGTCGAGATGATCGGATGGAGCGGGTCCTTCTTCTCGTTGAGCCACTCGACGAACGAAACGATGCCGCCGTCGAACGTGTACGTGCGCTCGCGCGGCGTCTCGCCGCGTTCGTCGCGCAGGGTGATCGACAGGCCGCGGTTGAGAAACGCGAGCTCGCGCAGGCGCTTCTGCAGGATGTCCCAGTGGAACTCGCTGACGTCGAATATCTCGGGATCGGGCATGAACCATTGCAGCGTTCCGGTGCCCTCGGTCCTGCCGACCTTCTTGAGCTTCTGCACGGTGATGCCGCGCTCGAACTTCATGTGCCACTCGAAGCCGTCGCGCTTGACCTGCGTCAGCATCCACTCGGAGAGCGCATTTACGACGGAGATGCCGACGCCGTGAAGGCCGCCGGACACTTTGTAGCCGCCCTTGCCGAACTTCGCGCCGGCGTGGAGGATCGTCATCACGACCTCGACGGCCGGAAGCCGCTCTTCGGCGTGCAAGTCGATCGGAATTCCTCGGCCGTCGTCCTCGACCGAGCACGAGCCGTCCTTATAGAGTATGACGCGGACGGTGTGCGCGTATCCCGCCATCGCCTCGTCGACGGCGTTGTCGACCGCCTCGTACACGAGCTGATGCAACCCGCGCTCCGCGGTATTTCCGATGTACATTCCCGGGCGCTTGCGCACGGCTTCGAGCCCGCGTAAGACCTCGATTTGTTCGCCAGTATAATTTGTCGACATTAAACTCTTTGTTTTTGATCCTTGACGGCGCCGCTTTCACGCGGCTCTCCGTAGAGCAGGTCGTGCAACTCGTCGCCCAATACGTTGCGCACGGTCGCGGGCATGATCCGCTCCGGCGGAAGTTTGCTTTGTAAGAGAACGTAGGAGCTCGCGACGAGGCGTTCGCGCCCGTCGCGCGAGAGCCGCTTTGCAGCCCGCGCCTGCGCGAGCATCCCCCACCAGTGCTTAAGCAGCCCGGTGCGGATGTGCTCGTACTCCCCTTCCTGTAACCCTGAAACGAGCGCCGCCGTTCCGCCGTAGCCAAGCCACGGCGCCTCGAAGAGCACCCTTGCCGCGGCCGCCGCGCGCTCCTGCGAGCGTGCCGAGGCGCAGGCCGAGCAGAACTCTCCACCACGCGCCACGGCGAGCGCCCCGCAGGCCTGGCACGCTTCCCAGCCGGCCGAACGTCTTGCTCGCTGGCTCGCCTCCACGTCCCCGCGGAAGCGGGCGAGCGCTTCGGCGGCGGTTGCCGTGGCCGGGCGCTCGAGGGCCGACCGGCGGCCTGCGGTTCGCCCCGCTCGCGCGGGGAGCGCTCCGCGCTGCGGCAACCTCCCGACTCGGAACCGGAGGCGCGCCACCCCCGCGTCGGGCAGCCGTGCCGCGACGGCCGCAAGCACGTGGTCGCCGAGAAAGCTGAGCTGGTGGCTCCACCCACTCGATCGCGTAATAATGACGAGCGTCCCATCGTCGATTCGCGCCGGATGCGAGTTTCGCGCGACCTCCGCGCCGACGATGTCGGCCCAGCCGGCTTCGACCAGCTCGACGGGGTCGCGTGGCGTGGCGTTTGCGGGCGCCCAGCCGGCGAGCGCCGCGCCGAGTTTCAGCACGCGACGCCCGCGAGTACTTGCGCGCCGCTAACGCGAGAGAGCGTCGCGGTCGACGGCAAGCCGACCGGCAGATGCGTCGCGGTGATGAAGGCCTGCTCGAACTCGCCGATCTCCTCGAGGAACGCGGTGGCGCGGCCTTCGTCGAGCTCGGAGAGCACGTCGTCGAGGAGCAGTAGCGGGGCCTCGCTGGAGCGCTCGTGCATGACGGTGTATTCGGCGATCTTGAGAGCGAGTACCGCCGTGCGTTGCTGTCCCTGCGATCCGTAGGCCGACAGCGAAACCCCATCGAGCGTCAGGCTCATGTCATCGCGATGCGGCCCGGCGATCGCGGCTTTGCGCAAGCGTTCGGTCTCGGCGCAGTGGCGCATCCGCGCTTCCAGTGCGGCGGCGACGGCGTCGTCCTCCGCCGCCGGGAAGGGCACGTTCGGCTCGTATCGCACGTCGAGTTGCTCGGAACCCGCAAACCGCGCGTGTGCCCGCCGCGCGTTCTGCGCGATGGCCCGGATGATGCGGTCGCGCGCCAACACGATCTGCGTTCCGGCCTCGACGAGCGTCCGGCCGTACGTCTCGAGGAGCTCGGCATCGGGTTCGATCGCACCGCGAAGCAACGCGTTCTTTTGCTGCAGCGCATTGCGATAGCGCGCCAACTCGTAATAGTACCGCGGTTCGGTCTGCGACAGCGCGATGTTGAGGAACGCGCGGCGTCGCGCTCGGCGTGCCGGAGGCCAAACTCAGGTCCGCCGGCACGAATGTTACCACGCGCATCCGTCCGAGGTAGCTCGCGTAGCGCACGCCCCCGCCGTTGACCGTATACGTCTTGCGCGTTCCTCGGCTCGATCGTTCGATCGTACACACGAGCTCGACCGCGCCGGCGTTCAATGCCGCGCGCGCCGTGCAGCACGGCGCGTTCGCAATCGGCGCGAACGGTGTCGGACTCACGCGAGGTGCGAAACGACTTCCCCGTTCCCAACATCGCAATCCCTTCGAGCAAGTTGCTCTTTCCCTGCGCGTTGGCCCCGACGAAGACGTTCAGTCCCGCGGTCGGCTCGAGATCCAGCTCGGTGTAGTTTCGGAAATTTGAAAGCGTTAGCCGCCGGAGTAACACATTATTGTCGCAGCGGCATGAGCACGTAGAGCTGCTGCCCGCTGTCGAGCGGCTCGAGCGGGCGAATTGCCGCGGGCGAGAGCGGACCGAGGAACTCGATGACCGTCTTCTCGCTTTTGACGTGGTTGAGAATTTCGACCAAATACCGCGCGTTGAAAGCGATCGTTAGATCCTCTCCGGTCTGCTCGACTTCCAGCTCCTCGTACGCATTTCCGGAAACGTCCGAGCTGGCGGTAACGATCAGCGTCTGATTGGCGATCGCGAGCTTCACCATGCTGGCGCGGTCTCCGGCTACCAGCTCCGCGCGGCGCAGGCTGGCGATGAACGGGGCCGTGCTCACCGTTACGGTACGATCGAACTTCGCCGGAATGACCTGCTGATAGTTGGGATACTGACCGTCCACCAGCCGGACAGTGATCGCGACGTCACCGCTGACCATCTGCAGCTGATTGCTCTGGGCGCCCAGGGCGCTGATGGCGATCTGCTCGCCGCCGCCCAGGTTACGCGCCACCTCGGCCAGCGCGCGCGACGGCACGATGAACCTCTCGTTCTCGGAGCTGCCGTCTTCCAGCGTCGTCGCGAACTTCGCGAGGCGGTACCCATCGGTCGCGACCATGGTCAGGGCGTTACCCTCCAGCTCGAGCAGAGTGCCCATCAGCACCGCTCCCCGCGCTTCCTCGCCCGAGGCGGCGAAGATGGTCGCGTCGATGCCGTCGCGTAAGCGCTTGCCGGCGATCGTGAAATGGGAGCCGCGCGTCGCCGCGGGAAGCGGCGGATACTCGTCGGCCGGAAGCGCGTGGAAATCGTAGTTACTGCGCTCGCACTTGACGCTCGCGCGCGTCGGCGTGCCCGTGAGCTCGAGCGTGCCCGGTGCGAGGTTTCCCAAGTAGCTTGCGAAGAGTTTCGCGGGCACCGTGACGGAGCCGCCTTCCGCCACCTGCGCCGGAAACGCGTGCTCGAGGGTGAGTTCGAGATCGGTGGCACGTACCGCTATTTTCCCGTCATCGGCCTGCAATAGGACATTTGACAGGATGGGCACCGTGGTGTGCGCGTTGACCACCTTGCTGGCAGCTCCAACGGCCGCGGCTATGTCTTTAGTCGTGCAGGTGAATCTCATCGTTTCCACCGTTGGTCGTGGGCGACCGTTTTCCTAGTTAGATAAGAACGAAAGCAGTAGCAGCAGTAGGGCGGTGCATTCTGAGGAGAAGTGCCTTTTCGCTTGCTGCCGCCGCGCTTTTGGCTCGGGATAAGCTGTGGACTGTTGGCCGGCATCCATACACCGTTCCACCGAACGGCCGCGGCGGTGGACTTATCCTTCGCCGGGAGGCCGGCCCTTGTGCGTGAGTTGTTCAGGGGTGTTGGCACATCGCGATGAGCTGCCGAATCTTATTACGATAGGCTTCGTCACGCTGCATCTGCTCTTTAATCTTGTCGCGCGCGTACATGACGGTCGTGTGATCCTTCTTTCCGAACTCGCGTGCGATTTGCGGTAACGAATAGTTGGTCAGCTCGGTTGCGATGTACATCGCCATTTGGCGCGGCGCCGCGAGCCGCTGGTCGCGTCGTCCGTTGTCCATCTCCTTAACCGTAAGGCCGTGGGCGCCCGAAACCGTCTCTTTGATCTTGGCGATCGTGATGCGGTGAAGGGGCGCTTGCGCGAGCGCGCTCTTGAGGACGTCCGCCGCCAGGTCCGTGGTGATGGGCGCTTTCGTGAGCGAGGCGTAGGCGACGACGCGAATCAAGGCGCCCTCGAGCTCGCGGATGTTCGACGGAATCACCTTCGCGATAAACGACGTCACTTCGTCCGGCACGGGAATGTTCTCGCTCCCGGCCTTCTTTCGCAGGATGGCTTCGCGCGTTTCGAGATCGGGAGCCTGGATGTCGGTGAGCAGGCCCCATTCGAAACGCGAGCGCAGGCGCGCTTCCAGCGTCTGAATCTCCTTCGGCGGACGATCCGACGAGATGATGAGCTGACGCCCGGATTCGTGCAAGGCATTAAAGGTGTGAAAGAACTCTTCTTGCGTGGTTTCTTTTCCGGCGAGGAATTGGATGTCGTCGATCAACAGCACGTCGACCTGGCGATACCGGTTACGGAACTCCGGCGTGCGATTGTTCTGCAGCGCGATGATGAACTCGTTGGTGAACTTCTCGCAGGTGACGTAGACGACGTTGGCGGCGAGGTTGTCTTGGATGACCCGGTGGCCGATCGCGTGCATGAGATGGGTCTTGCCCAAACCGACGCCGCCGTAGAGGAATAGCGGGTTGTAGGCGTGCGCCGGCGCGCCGGCCACCGCTTGCGCCGCGGCGTGGGCGAAGCGATTGGAGTTACCCACGACGAATTCTTCGAAAGTATAACGCGTATTAAGGTTTGCGGTGCGGAACTCCTCAAGCGCGCGCGGCGGGAGCCCGGGCGCCGAGCGCGCGTTCTCCCCGGATTCGGCAACGGAGAGACGCAGCTCGACGCTGGTGCCGAAGAGTTCGCTCAGGACGCCGATCATCTGACCCCGGAGCTTGCTTCCAACCCAGTCCTGCGCGAACTTGCTGTGCACCGCGAGATGAAGCTCGTCGCCGTGAAACGAGATGAAGCGGATCGGTTTGATCCACATCTCGAAGACCGGCTTCGAGAACGTCCGCTCCAAGGTGTCGAGTGCGGATTGCCAGAGCTCGTTGGAGACTTCGGAGTTGATCGCAAGCGCCATCGTCTATTAGTCCTCTATTAATATTGTGTCTAGCAATAGCACTGCGCAGCGGGCCCTTCATCGAGGAGGAATCGGGCTGCGCCACCCCCGTGAGGGCGCAACCACTTGGCTTAATGAAGCCTTGCTCCTGCGAAATCTATACACGATCTTATGCACTTATCCACAGGTCGCCTGGAACGTCTTTTCGGGGATTTTTCCGATTTATGAACGGCCATGACGGGATCACCCAACTAGCCCGAATTACTCGGAGTCACAAGGCCCACGCACGGTCAAAAAAGGCTCAATCGCTCGCCTTCTCCACAAGCTTGTCCACAGGTGTGGAAAAGGAGGTAGTGACTCAGTTTGACTGAGATCGCTTGGTCCGCCAAGCGTAGCCCGGCGGCCCGGCTTTTGGTAGAATAAGAAGGCCCCGACGAATCGGGGCCCTCCGATTGGTAGTTTGGGTTCGCCGCGCCAGCGACGTTTAACAGGGCAGTGCACTGTGGACCTTCACCTCCTTTCGTGGGATCAAGCCGGAGCCGGGGAGTCTTGCACTCCATGCGCGGGACTAGCGCGCACCTAGGTTTCTAAAGCCTGTCGGACACTCGTCACGATTCGGCGGCTCCGTTGCTTTTAGGGACGCTCTCCGATCGAGGAGCGCGCCCCTTTGCTTTGACGGGCAAGAACAGGTCGAGCTGCGTTGTGAAGCCCTGGACGACGAAATCACGCGCCTCCTTGGTCCAGGTTTCGTGTTCTGTGAGCTTGCGGGCCTCGCGCAAAAAAGCGTCAATGGCCGGATGAAAGAGCGCAGACCCATCAAGACGCGGCGAGCCTTCCCCGCTAGGAGGCGTCACCGGGGGGGTAATCTGCTCATCTTTCTTGCCTCCTTTGCCCCCTTTGCGACGACCTCGGCCGGTCCGAACCTTTCGCCCAGACGCGACAAGCTGATGGAGTGGAATGCCGTTATCTTGTGCGGCCGCCAAAAAGAAGCTCTTGGCTTTCCTGGTGGTCGCCGTATCTAAGCCGACACCGTTAAACCAGCCATTGACCTCCGCTGGTCCAGCGGTAGCCAGGGGAAGGTCAAAGAGCCCCTTGTAGTGCTCACGTAAGAGCGTAGCCAAAGCCTCTTGCCGAGTTTTGGTGTCGAGGAGCGGCGCTAATGCGAACGGGTTAGGGATGCCGTCCTCTGCCATGAGATCGAAGAACCTAAAGGCCCGAAGAATTTGCCATCGAGCCGAGCCGGAATAAGAAGGGCCGAAAACCTGCTGATTCAGGCGATTAGGCAACACTTCCATGGCGGCGAGATCATTGAGGAAATTCACGAAGCCACCGTACGGCGGGAAGGGAAGCTTTGCGTCGTCTGTGGTTTTACCGGGCATCTTTAGCCACCTCATAACGGAGAGTGTTTAGCCAACTGTAGCAAAGGATTAGCCGGATTGCAAGCCTTAAGGCTTAGCCTAATGGTAAGCCGGACTCTTTCGCTCCAACACCTATTAGGCTAAAGGGGCTAGATAGTAGAATTGGCCCCATGGATGAGCTGCGGAAGGTTCGGGTTACAGGGGCCGGAGGCGCGACGACCGAGGCGCGCGTCGTCGAGGAGCGCGACGGGACCGTGTATGTTGTCAGTGAGCGTGAATATCAGGAGGCGCAGCGGGAAGGGCGAGAGGTCGAAGCGCGGCTCGGGTTCCCGAAGGCGGACGTGCGGCCCGCCTAGGCCGCTAGGCCCCCGCTCATGTAGTCGGGCAGGTTCGCAATATCTTCCAGCGTCCAAACGCGATCGGTGAGACCATGCGCGATCGCCGGCGTCGTCTTGAGGGTAGAATGCTTGCGAACGAAATTGTAGTGGATCGAGTAGAGCGCGACCGTACGCTGTAGGTTCAATGCCTTCTTGGAAAACGCGTTGGTTAGGCGAGTAAACCGCCGCATTGACATTCTCATGGTGAGGTTCTGCCGCTCCACGTAAGCGGTCGAAATATGGTCGGGATCGGGGGCACCCCAAACACGATTACGCCGCATTTCGGTGACGACGGCGGGGCTGTACTTGCGATCCGGCTCCTGCGAATCGTCGAAACCAAAAACCTTTACCTCGGTGCCATAATCGGCGCGGTGCCCAAACGCATACCGGACAGCCTCTTTGTACATGGCGAGTCCGTCGGCCGTAACCTGAACGTAGGATTTGATCCGGCTTGCCAAGTCGCGCATGAAGCGACGGGCGAATAGCGGGGTTCGCTTGCCAACGATCCACGACACGAGGAGCTTGGTGTCCGCGTCTATGCCCACCCAAGTCCAAAGGTCGCCATACCCGTCGAGACCGCGATACTTGGGCTTCAGGTTCCGCTCTTTGGCGTGGCAGAACGACCATATCTCGTCACACTGGACGCGAATGCAGGTCAGGCCGCGGAGCGTGTCGTTGTGGTACAGGGCGCAGGCATCGCCTACGTCAGCGAGGAGCTTGAGGACGGTGTTCAGGGCCACTCCCGTCATGCGGCAGGTCCCACGAATAGAGTTCCCCTCGACAAGAGCCGAGAGGACCTGAACGCGTTTAGCCAGCGGGAGGCGATTCATACTGATATTATACGTAAGCGCATACGCATTGTCAAGAACGCTGTTTCTTTAGTGCTTGATCGAAACCAAAAAGGAGGGAACATGTGTTTGGAGGTTTGTCGCTGGGCAAAGTTTGAGGCAAAACCGCCTTGACTTGAGCCTTGATGGCGGCCTATTATTGCGCCATGATAGCCCCACCGCGCTAATGTCTAGTATGCGCGGTGCTTCAATGCCCCGGTCGCCAATTCAGGTGGCCGAATGATATTCCCGGGGAGCCTGCAAATGGCTCCCCGCATCATTCACCGCCTTAATTCTCGAGAAGAGGGGAGGTAGACCAATGGCAACTTCGGTTAGGCTCTTTGTCGATTTCTGGAACTTCCAGCTTGAGTGGAAGAGCCGCACCGCTGGCGCGCTCATTGATTGGCCAAAGGTTCCTGGAGTATTGACGGCGGGTGCCCAAGCGGCCGTTGCATCACTTGGTCCCCTGCAGGTCGATGATACGAGAATTTACACGTCTTATAACCCAGAAAAAGACGCGGGTCTTCGGAGGTGGATCGACAGTTTTCTGGACCGTCAACCCGGTTTCAGGGTTTTCACGCGAGAACGCGATCGCGTAGAAAACCGATCCGGTGCAATAGGTGTAATTCCGAAACCGCAACATGTCCGAATTGCAAAGAACCATTCGAGAGAGCTATTGAAAAGGGCGTTGACGCGGCGATCCTGACGGACATGTTCTCACTGGCTTGGGAGAAGGCATACGACGTAGCCATTCTTGTCAGCGGTGATGCGGATTTAATTCCAGCGGTCGAAAAGATCCAAGATCGCGGGTTAAAGGTCGTCAACGCAACATGGCAAGGATACGGAAATGACCTCGCGCGGCATTGTTGGGCGTCTTTTCTGATCGACCCGTTAGTGCCGGACCTTACGAGGGCAGTAATTACTTTTTTCCCCACCTAGCCTGAGCGGCTTTTACGGCGCTTTCCTTGCGTTCTTCAGCCGTCATCCCGGCTGCCCTTGCCCTCCCGCCTTTGGCCCCGCCCTTGAGCCCTAGAGCGACCGCCGCGGGGTCCTTGCCAGGCGGCACAAGCCGCGGCTCCTCGCCCGTCAGTTGGGCAAAGATAGAGTGAGCAGCTTGGACCGGATCGGAGGGAGGCTTGCGTAGGCGCCTAGGCATATTCTAAGGGTAACATGGAATGGCAAGGACGCGCCAAGCGAGCGATGGAGGTGGCGCTTGTCCTCGCCGCGATCGGAGCAGTGGCCGTGGCTTGGCACAAGGTTGCCGTAGAGCATCAGGAATACGAATCCGTGGGACCCGCTGCGCTTCTTCTCGTCCTCGCGCTCTGGATTATTCTCGGTTGGCTGGGTGTTGTGCGCGGTCCACGGTTGTACCGGTAAGCGCAGCGCTAGACTGACCAAGCGCCGTCAGCAGCTCGATTCAAACTGAGTCACTACCGAAAAGGATGGTCACGGTCCCATTTGATTCGGACGGTTAGCGGCGCTTGGTGAATCTAGCGAAACACAATGGGGCAGCCGGCCGTAAAAACTGGCAGTCGGAAGGGAGGCGAATATGAGCTTGCCGGCGGCAATAGTTACGGCAACCGGGATGCTCTGCGGTACGGTGGTACTGCTGGTCGTAATCTCGCTTGTCTGGATGACAACGCACCGCTAGGGTGACAGTGATCGCTCTTGATTCGGCAGCCCGCGACCGCTGGGGCGCCGAGCGCTCGATCGAGCGCTCATAGATATAAGCGGCGCCAGATGACCGCCGCGACGATGACCAGCAGCGGAACGATGGGTCCCCAGGGATGGCTGGCTACGTAGGTCAGCACGTATCCATGCTATCATGACGCATGCCTAAGCGCTCAAGTAAAGCTCCGCCGACCGACCCGAACCAGGCTGGCTTCGCGGCCGTGGAGCAAGCCACGGCGGACGAGGCCGAAATACTCCGAGACATCGAGGAGTCTACGAAAGACCCGGCCGCGGTCGCCTTGGGGCGGAGGGGCGGCCTTAAGGGCGGCCCGGCAAGAAAAGCCGCGCTAACGCCGGCGCAAAGAAAAGCAGCGGCCCAAAAAGCCGCCGCTGCGAGATGGAAAAAGTAGAAAACCACCCTCGGTAAGTAGCCCGTAATGAGTTCACGCAAAAAAGGCTACTCGCCGGAGGCGCTTATCCTAACCGTTCGCGAGCCGAGCCGCTATCGCCATTGTCCGCTCTAGGGCGGCCCGGGCAGCCAGGGCCTCGGCAAAACGGGGCCGCCCGCGTTGCAATTTTGGCCGGCTTTGGTACAATGGCCCGGCTATGCGCGACTTCGATCTTCAGCTTTTTGCCTCGAAAAAGGGGGCGGGTTCGACCCGTAACGGGCGCGACTCCAACGCGCAGCGCCTCGGCGTCAAGCGCTTCGGCGGCGAGCGCGTGATCGCGGGGAACATCATCGTTCGCCAGCGCGGTACGCGGTTCTACCCCGGCACCAACGTCGGCATCGGCCGCGACCACACGCTCTTCGCGCTGATCGACGGCACCGTCGTGTTCAACAGCGCAAGCGAGCGCAAGAGCGTCTCGGTCGTACCAGCCGCCTGAGCGCCGTACCGTCACGCGTGAATGGGGCCGTTAGGCCCCTTTTCAATATGCGGCGAAGTTAGCCGCGTGCAGTTCATCGACGAGGCCGAGATCACCGTGGCCGCCGGCGACGGGGGCGACGGCGTCGTCGCGTGGCGCCGTGAGAAGTACGTTCCCAAGGGCGGTCCGGCCGGCGGCGACGGCGGTCACGGCGGCAGCATCTATCTCGAAGCGACCCCCGAGCTCTCCACGCTCGTCGAGTTTCGTTTCCGGCGAACGTTTGCGGCAGAAGCCGGGCGCGCGGGCGGAACTTCGAAAAAGTCGGGACGCAGCGGCGATGATTTGACCGTCGCGGTTCCCGTCGGAACGATCGCATTCAAAACGCGCGACGATGGTTCCGAAGAGTTTGTCGCCGATCTCAAGCATCCGGGAGCACGCGTCCTCGCGGCCCGCGGCGGACGCGGTGGACTCGGGAATCAACACTTCGCTACGAGCGTTCGTCAGGCGCCGCGTTTCGCCGAACACGGAGCGCCGGGCGAACGCTACACGATGCGGCTGGAACTTCGGCTGCTCGCGGATTGCGGCATCGTGGGCGTTCCCAATGCCGGAAAGTCGACGCTGCTGTCGGTCGTCTCGGCCGCGCGTCCGAAGATCGCGGATTACGCCTTCACCACGGTCGAGCCCCAGCTGGGCGTCGTGCGCGTTTTCGAGGACGAATCGTTCGTGATGGTCGACGTTCCCGGATTGATCGAAGGAGCGCACGAAGGCGTCGGACTCGGCGATCAGTTTCTCAAGCACGTCGAGCGCACTCGTGCACTCGTTCACCTGCTCGACGGGGCGAAGCCGCTGGACGAGATCGTCGAAGAAAAAGCGACGATCGAGCGCGAACTCGCGGCGTGGAATCCAACCCTCCCGAACAAGCCGGCGCTGCTCGTTCTCAACAAGCTCGATCTGCCGATCGCTCGCGAGTCCTTCGCGGAGCTGGCACGGCGTTTCCCGGAGATCCGCGGGATCAGCGCCGCGACCGGCGAGGGGGTGCGCGATTTGATCCTTGCGGTCGCGCGGACGATCGCGAGCGCTCCAATGCCGGATGTCGTCGCGCCGCCTCCCGCTCGGATCGAACTCGAGGCTACGGATGCGTTTCGAATCGAACGCCTCGACGATGGAGCGTTCGTCGTCTCGGGCGAACGCGTGGAGCGCCTGGCAGCGATGACGAACTTCGATTCAGACGAGGCTCTGGGGCGCTTCGAGCGCGCGCTGGCCAGGATGGGGGTCGAGAAAAAGCTGCAAGAGCTCGGCGCCGAGGAAGGGGATACCGTCCGCATCGGGCCGTACGAGTTCACGTATTCATGAGGCTGGGTATTTTCGGCGGCACGTTCGACCCGATCCACAACGCGCATCTCTTCGTCGCTGAATCGGCGCGCTTACTCGAGCGCCTCGACCGCGTGCTGTTCGTTCCTACCGGCAGTAACCACTATCGCGACAAGCCGCAGGCCGACGCAACGCATCGCTGCGCGATGATTCTCGGCGCGATCGAAAGCAATGCCGCGTTCGAACTCGACGACACCGATCTGCGCGAGAATGCGACGGGCTACACGGCTGACCTTCTGCCGCGATTGCACGCGAAATATCCCGGCGCGAGCTTCACGTTCGTCATCGGCGCGGATTCGCTGGCGAGCGCGGACTGGGTACGGCTGGACGAGGTGCTGGAGGCGCTCGAGCGGTTTGCCATCGCGCCGCGCGACGGTGTGAGCGCCGACGCGCTGGCGCGCGTTATCGCCGCGATTCCGCCGAGCCTGCGCGAGCGCGTCACAACGCTCAACCTGCCGGAGATTCCCGAATCCGCGAGCCTGGTGCGCGCGCTGATCGCCCAGAGGCGGAGCATTCGCTATCTCGTTCCCGAGCCGGTGTGGCACTACATCGTGGCGCACGAGCTCTACGGCTACGACGGCAGTGTTGCGGAGTAGATCGCTCCTGCCGGGGGCGCTGGCGTGCGCGGCGCTCGCGACGGCCTGCGGGACCGCTCAGTCGCCCGACAATCCCGCCGTGTGCGCCGCGTACTCCGGTGCGCGCTCGCGCGTGGAAGTGGTCGCGGACGGCAAGGTGACGCGGATCTTGGGAGTGCAGGAGGGGCGCACCAGCCCGCACGAGGGTTTCCTGTTGCAGCTTGCCTCCGGATGCAGCCTCGTCGTTCGCGTCGAGGCGAACACGGATTTCACGGGTTCGATTCCGCTTGCCAACGGTCAGCACGTCGTCGTGAAAGGCGAGTACGAGTACTATCCGCGCGGCGGGGTCATCCACTGGACCCATCGCGATCCGCGCGCACGGCACGAAGGCGGATACATCGAGGCCGGCGGCCGGCTCTACGACTAACGATCCGCCGCCGATGAACGGCAACGCCACCCTCTCGCGCATCGTCTTGGCCAGCGCGTCGCCGCGCCGCCTCGAGTTGCTGCGCTCGCTGGGGCTTTCGGTTGAGGTTGTCCCAAGCGGCTACGACGAACAGGCGTCCGCGGATCTCACGCCGAGCGAGCTGGCTACCTATCATGCCGGCGAGAAACTGCGGGCGGCGTTGCGGAAACGGGCCGGCCATACGAACGGCGTCCCGGTTCTGGCAGCCGATACCGTGGTCGACCTCGACGGCGTCGCGCTCGGCAAACCCGGGGGCGCCGACGAGGCCGCGCGCATGCTCCACGCGCTCTCGGGCCGCGAGCACCTGGTCCACACGGCGTTTGCGCTGGCCGTTCCGGGTGGCCCCGCTCCGATCGAGGAGCGCGGGACGACGCACGTCCGGTTCTACCCGCTCGCGCCCGCCGAGATCGCAGAGTACGTGGCCACCGGGGAGCCCTTCGACAAGGCCGGAGCCTACGGAATCCAAGGGCGCGCGGCGTCGCTGATCGAGGCGATCGACGGTGACTTCTACACCGTGATGGGGCTGCCGCTCGCTCGCGTGATCCGCGCCCTGCGGCGGTCGGGATTCGCCTTGCCGAAACCGAACTAACGGCGCCTAACCAAAGCTTGACGAACGCGGGATCGGACTATTTTTACGTATCGAGACGAACGCAGACTCTTTGCACTGATCGGCATCATCATCGTTGCGGCGTTGCTGGCGCTGCTGCAGATCGGCGCGCAGCGTGCGGGATCGGTCAGCCCGGTTGCGACGATTGCGAGCACGCTCTTTGCCGCCGGCGAGGCGGCCATCGCCGCGACGATTCGCGGCGCGCGCGCCGCCGGATCGACCATTGTTTCGCTGCCGCGGCTCGAACGCGAGAACGCGGTGCTGCGAACCGGTAAAGAACGACTGACCGTAGAGAACGCGCGCCTTCACGAGCTGGCCGCGGCGTACGCCGCGGAGTCGGCGGTGCGCCCGGTCGTCGAGCTCAACCGCGGAATAGAGGCGCGCGTCGTAGGATTTCCACCCGAGAACGAATCCCGCGCAGTAACGATCGACAAAGGCTTCAAGGCCGGGGTGCGCCGCGACGACGGCGTTCTCGCAGCCGACGGCGTCGTCGGCCGCGTCTCGTCGACCGGACCGTTCTCGAGCACGGTCGTGCTCGCGACGGATTACACGAGCCGCATTCCCGTCATCGTGCGGCGCGGCCGGTGGTGGGGGATCGCCCGAGGTAACCTCGGGAGCGTCGTCGTCGATTACATCCCGCAGGACGCGCCGCTTCGGGTCGGCGACGTGGTCGTCACGGGAGAAGGACGTTCGTTTCATTCGGGCGCGCCGATCGGGAGCGTGATCGCCATCGAACGCGGCGACGCGACGCTCTATCAAACCGCCGTTCTCAAGACGACCGTCGACCTTGGCGCACTCGATCGAGTTGTCGTCGTCTCGCAGTAAGCCGCACGTCGCGCCGTTCGTCGGCCCGGCGTGGTATGCGGCGGCTGCGTGGCTGGCGGCCGCCGTGCTCGCTCAGGCGACGGTCGTGCATTATCTTGCCATCCGCAATGTCGTCCCGAGCTTCGTCTTGGTCGTCGTCGTGTGGTACGCGATTCGGGTCGACGCGCGCCGGGCCGCCGTCTACGGCCTGGTCGCCGGGCTCTGCGAAGACGCCCTGTCGGCGCAGACCGGCGCCGCGTGGATGCTCTCGACGACCGCGAGCGCGCTGCTCGCGAGCCGCCTGTCGCGGGGGTTCTTCGCCGATTCCATTCCGCTCGTGACGGTGATCACGGTCGTCGCGACGCTCGTGCGCGCGCTGTGCTTCTGGATCGTCATGGCGCTCTTCGGTTACCCGCCGGGTCTTGGTGCGATTCATTTCCATGAGGCCATCGCGCAGGCCGCGTTCAACGTTGGGATCATCGTCGCCGCGATGCTGATCGTCCGTCGTTTCGAAGCCCCGGCGCCGTGACGTCGCAGCGGCAGGGGCCGCGCCCGCGCGCATGGCGGATTCCGGCGTGGCGGCTCGCCGCTTTCGGAGCGCTCTTGCTCGTCGCGTTGCTCGCGATGCTGGCGCGTTTGGTCTACGTTCAAATCATCCAGGGCGAGCGCTATCGCGCGGCGGCGCAGGCCAATCAGGTACGGCTGATTCCCGTTGCCGCACCGCGCGGCACGGTTTACGATCGCCACGGAGCCGTCGTGGCGCGCAGCCGTCCATCGTTCGCCGTCGCACTCATACCATCGGAAGTGACCGACGTGCGCCGCGAGATCGCGACGCTCGCCCGCGTTCTCGGCGTCGACGAGCGGCCGCTGTGGTATCGCCTGCTGCATCATCGCGGCATCGATTACGACGATTTCGATGCAGTCGTCGCCGCCGAACCCTACGGACCGGTCATGCTCGCAGCGGATCTCCCGGTCGCGGCCGTGGCGCGCGTATCCGAAGTGCTCAACGATCTGCCGGGCGTCGATCTCGAGGTCCAACCCATTCGCGACTATCCCGCCGGCCCAGCAGGTTCGCACGTGATCGGTTATGTGGGCGCGATCACGCAAGGCGAGTACGAGCGTCTCAAGCACGAGGGCTACTCTCCCAACGACGTGATCGGCAAGGACGGACTCGAGTTTAGCTACGACAAATACCTGCGCGGCACGCCCGGCGGCGAGCGCGTTGTCGTGGACGCCGCCGGCGCGGTGGTGCCGAACGTCAAGCTCGGCTCGAAAGCGGCCATCCCGGGCGATACGCTGGTCACGAATCTCGACTGGCGCCTGCAGCGAATCGCCGAAACGGCCCTCGCCGACGGCATCCTCAAACGCAACCGGCGGCTCTCGGGCGCCGTCGTCGCGGAAGATCCGTGGACCGGCGGCATCCTCGCGCTCGCGAGTTATCCGAACTACGACCCCAACGACTTCGCGGCCAATCGCGCGAAGCGAATCACGTTCGATCTCACCGATCCGGGAGAGCCGCTCTTCGATCGCGCCATTGCCGCCGCGACACCGACCGGTTCGACGTTCAAGATGGTCACCGGATCGGCGGCGCTGACCGAAGGCGTCGTCAAAGTCGACCAAGTCATCGACGACACCGGGGGCTGGGACTGCGGCGGCTACTACGCGCGCGACATCGCCGCCGGCGGCCTCGGCAACACGACGTTCGTCCCCGCGCTCGCGGCTTCGAGCGACGGTTACTTCTTCCGCCTCGCGTGGTGGCTCGGCAACGCGCGATTGCGCAAGTATGCGCTGGCCTTCGGCTTGAACGCGAAGACCGGCGTCGATCTGCCCGGCGAGAACGAAGGAAACTGGCCGACGAACGCGTGGGAGATGCGATCGTTCGGCGTGCCGATGGAACCGAGCGAAGCGTGTTTCCTTGGAATCGGTCAAGGCGCGATGCAAGCGACGCCGCTGCAAATGGTCAACGTCGCGTCGGCCGTGATCAATGGGGGAACGCTCTACAAGCCGCAGGTCGTGCGCGAGATTCGCAGCCCGAAAGGCACGCCGATCGAGCAGTTTTCCCCCAGCGTCATTCGGCAGGTTCCGGTCACCGCGGATGCGCTCGCCGCGGTGCGCGAGGGGATGGCTAAGGTGACGGATCCGGGCGGCACCGCGTACGGGCTCGCCATCGACGGATTGCCGTTCTCGGGCAAGACGGGAACGGTCGAGACCGCCGGCGGCAACGGCCCGAACACGACGTGGTTCGTCGCGTGGGCTCCCACCGCACACCCGCGCCTGGCGCTCGCCGTTTTCATCGATCGCAGCGGCGGCTACGGTGCGTCGGTTGCCGCGCCGATCGCTCGGGACATCCTCGTCAAGTACTTCCACAAGAAGCCCTAGCGGCGTCAACTCCAGGGCCGGACTCGCGCTCGGGCGAAGCGTGGTCAACCGCGTCAGAGAGGATGAAGTAGATGCTCGCAGTTCACGAAGATCGTATCGCCGCCGCCGTCGCGCGCTTGGGCTCCGAGAATGCGTTCGAGATTCTCGCGCGAGCGCGCGAGCTCGAAGCACAGGGCCGCCGCGTCGTGCACATGGAGATCGGCGAGCCCGATTTCGACACGCCCGAGAACATCAAGAAGGCGGCGGTCGAAGCCCTCTACGACAACCACACGCACTACACGCCGTCGAGCGGCCTGCCGTCGCTGCGCGGTGCGATCGCCGAGTACGCCAGCCGCTTCCGGCGCGTCGCGCCCGAGTGGCGCCCCGAGAACGTGGTGGTCGGCCCCGGCGCGAAGCCGGTCATTTGGAACACGCTGAGCGCGCTGCTCGGTCCTGGCGACGAGTTCGTCTACTTCGACCCCGCCTATCCCGCGTACGCGTCGTGCGCAAGCTACCTGGAGGCCAAGGTTCACGCGATCCCGCTGCTCGAGTCGCGCAACTGGCGCATGGATCTCGACGAGCTGAGCCGCCGCGTCTCCGAGAAGACGAAAGTTGTGGTGATCAACTCGCCGCACAATCCCACGGGCGGCGTGCTGACCACGAGCGATCTCGAGTACATCGCCGAGTTGGCGCACCGCTACGATTTCCTCGTTCTCGCCGACGAGATATACAGCCGCAACTTCTACCTCGAGTCCGAGTACGTCTCGATCGCGTCGCTGCCCGGCATGCGCGAGCGCACAATCGTCGTCGACGGTTTTTCGAAAGCCTACGCGATGACCGGCTGGCGCCTCGGCTACGCGCTGATGCCCGACCACCTCGCGCGCACGGTCACGCTGTTCAATAACAACACGTTCAGCTGCGTGGCGTCGTTCGTGCAGATGGCCGGCATCGCGGCGCTCACCGGCCCCGACGAGGCGGTGGTGCGCATGAACGAGACCTTCCGCACGCGCCGCGATCGCCTGATCGCCGGCCTCAACGAGATTTCCGGCATCTCGTGCCTTCTGCCGGAGGGCGCGTTCTACGCCTTCCCCAACGTTACCGCGATCACGCAGGACGACCGCGCGCTGGCGAAGTTTTTCCTCGAGGAGGGCGGCGTCGCGTGCGGCGGCGGCTCGTCGTTCGGTCCCGCGGGCAAAGGCTACCTGCGCTTTTCCTACGCGGCATCGCTCGAGGACATCGACTGGGCGCTGCAGTCGATCCGGGAAACGCTGCCTAAGTTTAAGTAACGTTACTGCGCACAACTCACGCAACGACGCGAGTGCGGCAGCGGGCCGCTGAGAAGGCTCCAACTTTTTCGGCCATCACAGGATGTGATCTTCAAAGCTTCGCTCGGCCGAAAAAGTGGCGCAGCAGGAGCGCCACACGATGTGGCGCGACGAGCGACTTCTCAGCGGCCCGCTGCCGCACTCGCGTTTCGTGGGCTGACAGCCGTTTCTAGATCAGTCGCATTGCGCGTTTGACGTCGGCGAGCACGCCGGCGGCGATTTCGCGCGCTCGCTTCGTGCCGTCGGCAATGATCCGTTCCACGAGCGCGGGATCGTCGCGATAGAGCGCGTAGCGCTCGCGCACCGGCCGCAAATATTCGTTGAGCTCCTCGGCAAAGTTGGTCTTGTCTTGCACGCAGCCCAGGGCGCCTGAGCGGCATTCGGCTGCGATGCCGTCGAGCTTGAGCGGATTGACGAAGCGCCAGAGCGCGAACACCGGGCAGATCTCCGGGCGGCCGGGATCTCCGCGACGCACTTTGAGCGGATCGGTGACCATCGCGCGCACCTTCTTCGTCGTGGTCTCTTCGTCGTCGCCGATGAAGATCGCGTTGTCGTACGACTTGCTCATCTTGCGGCCGTCGGTGCCGGGGACTTCGGGGAACTCCGAGAGCGTGGGCTGCGGCTCGACCAGGATCGTGCGCCCCTCTCCGTAGAGGTGGTTGAAACGCCGGACGATCTCGCGCCCGAGCTCCAGGTGCGCGACTTGATCGCGCCCGACGGGCACGTACTCGCCGCGAAAGATGGCGATGTCGCAGAGCTGCAACAGCGGATAGCCGAGAAATCCGTAGGTCGCGATCTTCTGCCCGAGCGCGTCGATCTGACCCTTGTACGTGGGCACGCGCTCCAGCCAGGAGACCGGCGTAATCATAGCGAGAAGCGCTTGCAGCTCGCTGATCTCCGGAACGCCGGATTGTAGGAAAATCGTCGCCCTCTCCGGGTCGACGCCGGCGGCGAGCCACGCCGCGACCATCGCGTCGCGGGCCGCGCGAATCTTGGCCGGATCGTCGAAGTCGGTCGTGTACGCGTGAAGGTCGGCGATCTCAAAGAACGCGTCGGAGCTCTCGCAATAGTTCGCCCACTGCGTCAGCACGCCGACGAGATGCCCGAGATGAACGGATCCGCTAGGGCGCATCCCGGCCATCACGCGAGGCCGCTTTTGGGTGAGAGTCATTCGCGCGTGAATGTTACGGAGAAGGCGCTAATGCCTGGCGAGCTGCTTGCGCAAATAGGCGCGCGCGGCGCGGACCGCATCCGCGATCGGCGTGCCGCGCGCCAGCTCGCACGCCAACGCCATCGCGAGCGTGCAGCCCGTGCCGTGCATGGCTCCCGCGATGCGCGGCTCGCTGAAGATCTCGACGCCATCGGAGGTGGCCAGCGCGTCGGCGGGGTCGCCGTCGAGATGACCGCCTTTGAGCAGCACCGCCGCCGCGCCGCGAGCCCGTAGAGCCGCGGCCGCATCCGCGATCGAACCGCGATCGATCGCCGGGACCCCGAGCAAAAACGCAGCCTCGTCCAGGTTCGGCGTGAGGATCACGCTCGAAACGCAGGCGAGTTCGTCACGCAGGCCATACCGCGAGGCCGTGTCGGTCAGCTCGCCGCCGCGGCTCGCGCGGAAGACCGGATCGACGACGGCGGGCAGCCAGGGGCGGCTCGCGAGGGCCGCTGCGACGGCGCGCACGGCCGCTAACGCCGGGAGCGCCCCGACGCGAACGGCGCCCGCGGTATCCCACGGCAGAACCGCGAGCTGCGCCTCGAGCACGTCGGCGGGAACGGCGTGAAGCGCTCCGACACCGCTGCCGTCCTGCGCGCTGACGCCCGCCACCGCCGTGAAGACGCGGGCGCCGAGTTCGGCGCCGACGGTGAGGTCGCGCCCGACGCCGGCGACGTTCCACGGGTGCGTCGTGCCGATCGAAAGGACGATCAGCGGTTCCATGCCTCGATCAAGTCGCGCGCGGCGCGCCTCGGTTCGGTTGCTAGCGCTATTGCTGAGATCACCGCCGCCATTGCGGCCCCGCCGCGTCGCACGTCACCGGCCGTTGCGGCGGCGATGCCGCCGATCGCGGCGACCGGCAGCGCGGTCGTTCCGGCGATGGCGCGCAACCCCTCGATCCCGATCGGCGCGCCGGCGTCGCTTTTCGATACGGTGGCGTAAATCGAACCGACGCCGAGGTAGTCGGCCCCGCCCCCGCCGGCGTCGCGCGCTTCCGCGATCGTGCCGCAGGAAAGTCCGAGGAGCCGCTCGGGCAGCGCCGCTCGGATCGTCGCCAGACGGTCGAATCCGGCGTCCTCGGGTCCGAGATGCACGCCGTCGCAGTCGAACGTTTCGGCCGCTCGCCAATCGTCGTTCATAATGAGGAGGGCGTCGTGTTCGCGCGTCAACGCGCGCAAGGATCGAACGCATTGCGCATCGACTCCTCGTTTCGCGCGATACTGCACGACGCGAACGCCCGCATCGAGAACTGCCCCCGCCAGTTCGAGCGCGCGTCCGTCCTCGTTCACGATCACGTAAATGCCGTGCAAGAGTTCGGCACGACGCCGGCGCGTTACGCGCGGCTCCGCGTGCGCAACCATAGAACGACGTTACCGACGAGATATGCGACGAAGACGAGCGTCACGAAAACGGCGAGGCCCGGAGCGTGGCGCGCGAGCGCCATCGGCACGAGCACCGCGAAGCAGAGCACGCCCGCCATCAGCAGCGCGATGATGCGCGAAACCGGAAAGAACACGCGTGCGCGCCTTACTCGCCGTCGCCCAGCAGGAGATCGCCGATTCGAGTGAGTTCGCCTTCGTTGCCGAAGCGAAACTCGATGCGTCCGCCGCGTCCGTAGCGAACGACCGCGACGTGCGTGCCGAACCGCTCGCGCAGCCGCGTTTCGAAGTCGCGTTCCTCCGGAGAGAGCGCGCGCAACGCCGGCGCGGCTTTCGGCCGCGACGCGGCGTCGACGCCGGTCAAACGCTCCAGCGCGCGCACCGTCAATCCTTGGTCCACGGCACGCTGCGCCAGCTCGCCTCGATCGTGTTCGGGAGCGCTCAGGAGCGCGCGGGCGTGGCCCGCGGAGAGGCGCCCGTCGACGAGCATCGCCTTGACGGGATCGGAAAGGCCGAGCAGGCGCAGGGCGTTGGCGACCGCGGGGCGGCTCTTTCCGAGCCGGCGCGCGAGCTCTTCTTGCGTGAGGCCGTACTCGTCGAGGAGATAGTGAAAGCCGGCCGCCTCCTCGAGGGGATTCAGATCTTCACGCTGGAGATTTTCGACGATCGCTAACTCCAGCGTCTGGCGATCGTCGCTCGCGCGTACGATCGCGGGAATCGTCGCTCGCAGGAGTGCGGCGCACGCGCGCCAGCGGCGTTCACCGGCGATGAGCTCGTAACCGTCGCCTCGACGGCGGACGATAACGGGGACGAGCACGCCGTACTCCGCGATCGATGACTTGAGCTCGTCGAGCGGCTCGGTTGCGAAGCTCTTGCGCGGTTGAAACGGATTCGGTGTAATCTCGCCGATCGGAATCTGGCGCACGACTTCGTGCGAGCTGGCGGTGGGAACCGGCGCATCGCCGAGCAACGCCGCCAGCCCTTTGCCTAAACCCCGCTTGGGTGCGCTCATACGTGCGCCCGCGCCGGTTCGACCATCTCGCGCGCGACCGCGAGGTAGGCCTGTGCGCCACGGCTGCGCGGATCGAAAAGGATTACCGGCTTGCCATACGACGGAGCCTCGGAGAGACGCACGTTGCGCGGGATCTGCGTCTTGAAAATTTGCTCCGGAAAGAATTTCTCCAGCTCGCGAATTACTTCGATCGCGAGACGCGTCCGGCCGTCGAACATCGTGACGAGGACGCCGGTGACGTGCAGCGTGGGATTGAGCGCGTCGCGCACGCGCCAGATCACGCTCGTGAGCTGCGCGAGGCCTTCGAGTGCGTAGAACTCCGCTTGCACCGGAATGATGCAGGCGTCGGCCGCAGTGAGCGCGTTGATCGTCAGCAAGCCGAGCGACGGTGGAGAATCGATCAAAACGAAATCGTAGCGCGCGGCGATCGGCGCGAGCGCCTGGCGAAGACGCGTCTCTCGCGAAAGTGCCGCCACGAGCTCCACGTCGGCGCCTGCGAGGTTGATCGTCGCCGGAGCGAGCAACAGATCGGGAATCTCGGTCTGAACGAGGATCTCCTCGAGCGGAACCTCTTGCATGAGCACGTGGTAGATGTCGCGCGTTAACCGCGACTTCTCGACGCCGAAGCCGGTGGTCGAATTGCCCTGGGGATCCGCGTCGATTACCAGAACGCGCTTGCCCTGTACGGCGAGCGCGGCGCCTAAATTGACGGCCGTCGTGCTCTTTCCGACGCCGCCTTTTTGATTGACGAGTGCGATGATGCGACCCATCGGTGTGTAAACGCCCGCTAGGAGGTTTCCAGATACTGCTCGAGGATTCGCAGCAGCAAGGTCCGCTCGTTACGTTCGGGCTCGTCGGTGACCTGCTCGAAGAGCCAGCCCAGCGCCGCGCCGACGCGCGCGTCGCCGCGGAAGCCCGCCGGGGCCTCGCCTCGGCGCACGAGGGCGGCGAGGACGTCGTCTCCGCTGACGGCCAGTTCCCGGACGGAGAAGGCCGGCTTGCGGGCCACCTCGGCCGCGACGCGTTCCTGGAAGGCCTCGTTCGACCCGTCGCGCTTGGGCAAACCGCTCCCGCGGATGTCCGCATGGCGCAATGCGAACAAATGTTCGATATGCGCCTGACCGACGCGGCGGATGAAGCGCCGAATGCCGGCATCGCTCATCCCGGGATCGGCCGCGTACATATGTGAACGGACCAGGTGCTCGGTCGCTTTGGTAAGATCGTTGGGGAAGCGGTAGCGTTCGAGCATCGCGCGGGTCAGGTCCGCTCCGACGATCTCGTGACGGTAGAAGTGCGGCCCCTCCTTGGTCCGGGGCTTTCCGACGTCGTGCAGCAATGCTGCCAAGCGTAAGGTGAGATCGCCAGGCGGAGAAGCGTCGACGGTCGCGAGGGCGTGATTCCAGACGTCGAACGCGTGCCACTCGTTCTGCTCCACGCCGACGCCTTCGAGGAGCTCCGGCCAGAGATGGACGAGCACGCCGGTCTCGCGCAGGAGCTCTAGGCCGATCGATGGCTTACTCGCCTTACTAAGGAGCTTGGCGAGCTCATCCTGAATGCGCTCGGCCGAGACCGTCGTCACGAGCGGCGCGGCGGCACGCATCGCCTCGCGCACGGCCGGCGTGGCGTCGTACTCGAAGCGTGCGGCGAATTGGGCGGCCCGCAGCATCCGGAGCGGGTCCTCACTGAAGCTTTC
This sequence comes from Vulcanimicrobiota bacterium, assembly GCA_963745145.1. Taxonomy (GTDB): domain Bacteria; phylum Vulcanimicrobiota; class Vulcanimicrobiia; order Vulcanimicrobiales; family Vulcanimicrobiaceae; genus Cybelea. The sequence continues at coordinate 617,952 of CAVUWE010000002.1, forward strand.
GGGCGTCACGATGTCGATCCGATGTGCCCGGATGTCGGCCTCGCCGCCATAGGGGTCGACCAGGTCTCCGGACGGGAGTGCGCGAGCGAGCATGTTCATCCGGAAGTCGCGACGGGCCAGGTCCTCCTCGAGCGGGATCTCGGGGCCGCTCTGTACGGCGAACTCGCGGTGGCCGGTGCCCACCGAGCGCTCGCGCCGCGGGAGGGCGACGTCCACCGTCTCGCCTTCCGCGCTGAGCTTGATGACGGCGAAGGACGCGCCGACCAGGTCGACCCGCCCGAGCGGCCGCAGCCGAGCGATCAGCTCGTCGAGCGGAACGCCCACCACGACGTAATCGGAGTCGGAGGCGGGGGCGACGGCTTCCTCGGCATCCGCTCGAATCTCATCGCGGACGCGCCCGCCGACGGTGAAGAGCGAGCCCGGGGGAAGTATCTCCGTGAGCCGCAGATCGAGCGGCCGAAGTTTCACGGCGAACCACTCCGTGAAACAATCTCGTCGAGCACGCCGTAGCGCTCGAGCATGGTGCGAAAGCGCCCGTAGGAGTGGTCGTCGATGGCGGCCCAGGGGAGGCTGTAGAGGATCGGCCCCAGCTCTTGCCGCAGGGCAGGCCCGCGAATCATCAGCTGCAGATAGTGGCGGCCGTCGTGGTGATAGGGACCGTAGAGGCGCGACCAGCGAACGCGGTCGTTCACCCACATTAAGAGCTGCTCGTGCCGAACGTTCATCTTGAGCGTGATCTGAGGCTGCTTACCGTCGCCGCCGAAGTGCCCCTCGCCGATGAGCAAGCCAAGGATGAGACCCTTTTCGAACTCGGATAGTTCGCCTTCCACGCTTCCCTCCAGTTTGTTTCACGGCGAGGTTCACCGTGGAACGCTGCTGCCCTGTTTGGGGCCGTCTCAAAGGCAGAGCGGCCGCTTCGCCGGGACCCCGGGGCGGCGCGGAAACCGGCCCGGGGTGCTCGAGCGCTTGCGGACGAGCAGGAGCGACCGGTCGGGATCGACCGCAACCTCGCGTTCGACATAGCCGCCGAGCATGAGCGATGCGTCGTCGAGCGCGATGCGATCCGTCGCGTCCCGGGTGCCCCGCTGCAGGACGCCCACTCCGCCCGGCTCGATGAGCGGGAGCAGCAGCTCCGCCACGGTGGGCGCGCTGCCGATTGCCCGCGCGGTTCCGGTCGCGAATCGCTCGCGCAGCTCCTCGCGGTGCCCGCTGATTTCGGCTCGCTCGACGAGCACGCGCCCGCGCAGACCGAGCGACTCGAGGGCCTCTTCCAGAAACCGCGCCTTCTTCACGGTTGCCTCGATCATCGTCACCGCCATTCCGGTCGCGAGGGCGACCGGAATGGCCGGGAGGCCCGCGCCGGAGCCGATATCGACGTACGGTTCGCGTAGGTGGGGCACGACGCTCAGGCTGTCTAGCAGGTGCGGCACGAACTCTGCCGCCGACTTCGACCCGGTCAGGTTGAAGCGCCGGTTCGTCTCGAGCACGAGCGCGCCGTATCGCGCAAGGGACCGCGCCAAGCTCGGTTCCAGGCCGGCTCGTTCCAACAGGCTCTCCAGCTCGTCATCGGACGGCATCTCGGCGCCCCTCCAGATAGCGGCGCTCCACGCGGTTGCGTGCCAGCGCGACGGCCGCTTCGAAGTGCTTGCGTGCGCTGCCGGCGTGCCCGGCGCGAAACTCCAGCTCCCCGAGCGCCGCGGAATAGAAGGGATAGAGTGCTAGCTCCTCGCCGCGTTCGATGCTCTTGATCGCCTCGAGTCCGCGTTCGGGACCCTTCAGCTGCGCGACGGCGATGGCGCGGTTCAGTTCGACGACGGGGGAGGGACGGATCGTCACGAGCATGTCGTACAGCCAGACCAATCGGGCCCAGTCAGTCTCATCTTCGTTGGCGGCGTTCGAGTGGACCGATGCGATGGCTGCCTCGAGGTGGTATTCGCTGAGATCCGGGCCGAACGCGGCACGGTCTAGGAAGTCGTTGCCGTCTGCAATCAGCGACGCGTCCCAGCTCGACCGGTCTTGGTCGCGCAGCGGCGTCAGCTCGCCCTTGCGATCGAGCCGTGTGGGCAGTCGCGCCGCGTGCAGCCACATGAGCGCGCAGAGCGCGTACGTGACGGGCGAGCTGACCAGACGATTCTCGAGCAGCAGGCCGCCGAGCCGCATCGCCTCTCTGCAAAGCTCGGATCGCACCGACGTCTCGGCGGACGCGCCGTGATAGCCCTCGTTGAACAACAAGTAGATGGCGCGATGCACCGCCGACAGGCGCGTCGTGAGCTCGCCGTCGGCCATGTCGAAGAGCCGCTTGGATTTCGCGAGCGACTTCTTGCCGCGCTCGATTCGTTTTTCTATCGTCGAACGCTTGCGCAGAAAAGCGCTCGCGATCTCGGACGTCGTAAAACCGCAGACGATCGAAAGCGTCAGCGCAACCTGCGTCTCTTCGTTGGTCTGCGGATCGCAGCAGGAGAAGATCATGCGCAGTTCGTCGTCTTTGATCGATTCGGCGCTGAAAAACTCGTTGACGGTCGGGACCAGCGTCCACTCGCTCTCGAGCAGCCGTCCCAATTCCGGCTCCAGCTTGCGAGCGATACGCTCGCGCCGCAGCAAATCGATTGCGCGGTTCTTCGCCGACCTCAGCAGCCACGCCGACGGATTCTCCGGCACGCCGCGCAACTTCCACACCTCGAGAGCGCGGCAGAAGACGTCTTGGGCGACGTCTTCTGCGAGCGCGATGTTCTCGAGGCCGAACATGCGCGATAACGCCGTTACGATGCGTCCGGACTCTTGCCGGAACAGGCGTTCTTCGACGTCCACGCGCGCGGTCGGGTTCCTACATCTTCATGACGGGCCGAACCTCGACCAGACCGCCGAAATCGTGGATCGGGCATCCGCCGGCGAGCTCCGCGGCCTGCGCCAGGTCCTTCGCTTCGATGAGCGTGTACCCACCGACGATGTCTTTCGATTCCGGATACGGCCCGTCGGTGACGGTGCGCCCGCGGACGACCTTGCCCTCGGCTTCGAGGGGCTGCCCCTGATCCTTGACGTGGCCCTTAGAGGCGAGGTCTTGCAGCCAACCGACCCAGCGCTGCATGACCACTTCACCCTCGGCCGGCGTTTCGGCGCGGCGTCCGCCGCGATAGAGATACACGAATTCACTCATTGTTGGATCCTCCTTACGCACCGATAGACGTTTGACCGGCTCGAAAACCGACAGCATCGGCGTCGGAGGCCGTTTCGCGTTCGCTCTTGTGGACGTAGAGCCCAACGATCGCGACGTCCGAGGGCGTTATTCCGGGTATCCGCGCGGCCATCCCGAGCGTCCGTGGCCGCCGGCGCGAGAATTTTCGCGCGCCTCGAGCGAGAGTGCGCGAATCCCGAGGTAATCGAAATCCGTAGGGATCGTCACGGATTCGGCCTTCGCGGCCTTCTCGATCGCGAGCGCCTCGCGGCGCACGTATCCCTCGCACTTGATCTCGATCGCGACCCGCTCGCCGATCTCGGGCTCGAGCGGGGGTGCGAAGCGGTCTTTCACGTCGGCGAAAGCGACGTGCGGGCGTCGCAGCGCGTCGGCCACGGTGCTGCCGGCCCCGAAGCGTTCGGCGCCGAGCGCGGGCGCATTCAGGCGCGTTCCTTCGGCCCGAGCTCGCCCCGTCGCGAGCGCCTCCCGGCGGCGCGAAAACGCCTCCCAGGCCGCGTCGTCGACCAATCCGATGGCGCGCCCGAGCGGGGTGAGGCGGGCGTCCGCGTTGTCGTGGCGGAGGACGACGCGGTGCTCGGCCCGCGACGTGAGCATCCGGTATGGCTCGTCGACGCCCTTTGTGACGAGGTCGTCGACGAGCACCCCGATGTAGGCTTGCGCGCGGGTGAGCCGGAGCGGTTCCTCGCCTCGCGCCGCGCGCGCGGCGTTGATGCCGGCGAGCAACCCTTGCGCCGCCGCCTCCTCGTAGCCGGACGTGCCGTTGATCTGGCCGCAGTGGTAGAGGCCGGCAACCCGGCGCGTTTCCAGCGTTTCGTGCAGCTCCGTCGGCGGGACCATGTCGTATTCCACCGCGTAGCCCGCGCGGATCATCGCGCACGCTTCCAACCCCGGGAGCGTCCGCAGCATCTCGAGCTGAATTTCGGCGGGCAGCGAGGTCGAGAAGCCGCCGACGTAGAGCGTAGGCTCGTCCCAGCCCTCCGGTTCGACGAAGATCTGATGCGACGGATTGTGGGCGAACTTCACGACCTTGTCTTCGATGGACGGACAATAGCGGGGGCCCACGCCGCGAATCAGGTCGAGGCCGTAGAGCGGCGAGCGATGCAGGTTCTCGCGGACCAGGTCGTGCGTCCGCGCGTTCGTTTCGGTGAGATAACAGTTCAGCTGCGGACCGGCGAACCGAGCCTCGCTCCGGTACGAAAAGAGCAGCGGGGTGGGGCTCGGGGCCTGGGTCGCCATCGCCGCGTAATCGACGCTGCGCTTGTCGATACGCGGGGGCGTTCCGGTCTTCAGGCGGGTCGTCGGAAATCCGAGCCGTCGCAGCGCCGCGGCCAGCCCGACGGCGGGGGCCTCGCCGAAGCGCCCCTCCGCTCGGACGACGTCGCCGCGAAAGGACTTTCCGCCGAGAAACGTGCCGGTCGCGAGCACCACCGTTTTCGCGCGCAGCCGGCTTCGGTCGGCGCACACGACGCCGCGAACGGCGCCGCCGTCGACGATGAGATCCTCGACCAGCCCCGGCACGATGGTCAAGCCGGGTTGCGCGCGCAGCATCGCGACGGCTAGGTGCGCGTACGCCGGCTTGTCCATCTGCTGGCGCAAGGCCCGCACCGACGGACCTTTGCTCTCGTTCAGGAAGCGGGCGTGCACGCTGCAGCGGTCCGCGATGGCACCCATCGCGCCGCCGAGGGCGTCGATTTCCCGAACGAGCTGCCCCTTAGCGCTGCCGCCGATGGATGGATTGCAGGGCAACGTGCAGATCTTCTCGGGATCGCCGGTGACGAGCAGCGTCGGCACGCCGAGGCGCGCGGACGCGAGCGCGGCTTCGACGCCGGCATGACCGCCGCCCACGACGATCGTGCCGGCGTCTTCGAACATTCCGGCCTGCTTAGGTGGTCGCGGGCGTGCTGTGCGCGTGGCCGCGCAAGCGCAGCGAGAACGCGATCATGATGAACCCGAAGACGATCGCGTACGCCGCGATGATCCAGACGATGACGACGGCTCCGGCTAATGGATAGAGCAGCATCAAGCACCCGAAGACGATGGAGGCGATGCCTCCGATGATCAGCCAGATTTCGTTTGCGATGTGCTTGCGCATCTGCACCGCCGCGACGATCTCGAAGATGCCGGTGATGAACGCCCATGCCGCGATCGTCCAGTAGAGCGCCACAATGGTGATCCCGACGTCGTAGAACGTGATCGCAGCGATCAGCAAACCCACGATGCCCTCGAGCAAGAAGGGCCACCAGCGTTGTTGAGTCTCCGCCGCTCGAAACGTGGCGACGATCGCAAAGACGCCGTCGACCAAGGCATAGGCGCCGAACAGAATCGCAATCGTAACCCAGGTCAAGCCCGGCCAGAGGAACGCCAACAAACCGAAGATCACCGCTGCGATGCCGCGGATCAGCCACGTCCACCAGTTGCGGGTGAGCGCGTGCAGCATCGGGCCGCCCGGCACCGCGCTACTGGAGAACATTGCCGTTCGCCAGGTAGACTCGCTGCACGGAGCATTTCTTGGGCGTGGGGCCGTCCCACGGCTGTCCGGTCAGCGCGTTGGTGAGGTTGTGGTTGATCTGCGCGCCGCGCCCGAAGTTGCCCTTGTCAATGAGGATGTACTTGTGTTTTTGATAGTTCACGAGGAAATCCACTTCGGTGGCGGGCGAGTCGTGGGTGTTGTAGTAGACGACGTTGATACCGTTGGTAAGGTTGCCTCCGTTCGAGTTGACCACGCAACTGGTGATGGTCACTCCGAACGCCGATCCGCTTTTCGGGGCGGCCGCTGCAGGCGCGGCGAGCAGGCAGAGCGCCGCGAAGGTCAAGAGCGTGCGTTTCATCCGGTGTCCCCTTTATTTACCAATGCAAAAACGGGAGAAAACCCCGTCGAGGACCTCTTCGGCGGCAACCTGCTCGCTTACATGCCCCAGGGCCGAAAAAGCGCGTTGGAGATCGGTCGTCACGAAATCCAACGGCGCGTCCGTTTCGAGCGTGCCGCACGCGCTCGCGAAGGCGCCGATCGCGGCGTTGACGGCCTCGAACTCGTGGAGCGACGCCACGTGCGGCCGCGCGAGATCGAGCGTTTCGCCGCCCCAGCCGACTTCCGCGATCGCGCGCAGCAGCGCGTCGAGGGTTGGCTCGTCGCGAACGCTCCCGACGATGGCCGTACCGCCCTTCCAGGCGCTCGCGCCGCGCGTCCCGAGATCGGCCTTGTTGAAGAAGAGAATTCGTTCGCGGTCGCGCGTTTGTTCCAGAAGCGCTTGGGCGTCGGGAGTCAACGGCTGCGAACCGTCGACGACGACCAACGCGATGCGAGCGGCCTCCAACGCGAGCCGGGTTCGCTCGATGCCCGCGGCTTCGAGGCGATCGGCGTGCTCCCGAATCCCAGCCGTATCGACCAGCCGCACTGGGACTCCGTCGACGCTGACCGCTTCCTCGATCGTGTCGCGGGTCGTGCCGGAGAGCTCGGAAACGATAGCGCGCTCGGTGCCGAGCAGGGCGTTGAGCAGCGACGACTTTCCGGCGTTCGGAGGGCCGACGATCGCCACGGAGATCCCCTCGCGAACCAGGCGGCCGAGTTCACCGTCGTGTACGAGCCGTTCGAGGCCGGCGCGCAGCGGCGCGAGCCTTCGGGCCAACTCGCGCCGGTCGGGTTCGGGAACCTCTTCGGGAAAGTCGATCGCTCCGGCCAGTTCCTCCAGCACGCGCGCGAGCGACGCGCGCAGCCGCCGGACCTCATCGGCGAGGCCACCGCCCAGGTTGGCGAGCGCGGCCCGCATGGACGAGCGGGTCTCGGCGTCGATAACGTCGGCCACCGCCGCGGCCGCGCCTAAGTCCATTTTCCCGTTGAGGAAGGCGCGCCGCGTGAACTCCCCGGGCTGCGCGAGTCGCGCGCCGCACGCCAGCAGCGCACGGACGACCTCTCGTGCGGCGACCGGCGACCCGTGAATCTGGAGCTCGAGCATCGTCTCGCCCGTATAGCTGTGCGGTTCCGGGAACAGGATCGCAAGACCACGGTCGAGCGGCTCGCCGCGTTCGTCCAGGATCGTCGAGTAGGTGGCGACGCGCGCGCGCAGCGGCGACGTCGGGCGAACGAGCCTGCGCGCTAGCTCGGGCACCTCCGGCCCGCTGACGCGCACGACGGCGATCGCCCCTTTACCCGGCGGAGTCGCGATCGCCGCGATCGTTTCGCGGCGCGCCACGGCTTCGCTTAGCGGGGAAAGATGACGACGCGGCGCTCGGGTTCCTCTCCCTCCGATTCGGTTCGCACCGTTTCCGAGTTCGCGAGCGCGAGATGGACGATCTTCCGTTCCGATGGAAGCATCGGCTCGAGTTTCTGCGGCTGGCGGTCGCGCACGACGCGCTCGACCGTCGCCAGCGCAAGATGCTTGAGTTGATCGGCGCGGTGAGCGCGGTAGCCCTCCGCATCGATCGTGTAGTAGCGGCGGTTCGTACGAACGCCCGCGTTGAACGAGTTGTTGAAGAGAAGGTTGAGCGCTTCGAGCGTGTTACCGTGGCGCCCGATCAGCATCCCGAGATGCGGACCGCTCACCTCGAGATATTCGCCCTCCGGCCGGGCGATGTAGTGAATGTCGACTGGTCCGACGCCCATACCCTCGAGAATTTCGCGCAGCAGATCGTGCGCCGGTTTCGCGTCGTCGGGCAGGGGCTGGTGAGCACTTTCGCCGGACGGGGTCCGGCGCGGTTCGCGCCGGCGCGTGCCGCCGCCTCGGCCGCCCGCGCCTCTTCCGCCGCCCGGCCTACCGCCGATCGTGCGGTCTCGCAGATCCGCCGGCTGTTCTTCGAACTCGAAATCGTCTTCGTAAAGCATTGTAAAGTTTATGCGCCCCTTTTGTTTTTTCTCTTCGACCGGGCGGTTCGCGCCTGTTTCGATTTCGCGGCGCCGTTGCCGATCGGCGATCCCTTGAGCGCGCCGGCCGTCGCGGCGGCGCCGCCCGAGAGTTCTTGGGTAATCACGTGTTCGCTATCGATAGCGGCGAGCGGCTGGTGGTATCGGCGGAGCAGATAGAACTGCTGTGCCATGGTAAAGACGTTGTAGGCGAACCAGTAGAGCACCATTGCCGAAGGCCAGCCGTACTTCAATCCCAAGAACCCCAACATGATCGGCGAGATCACCGCCATCATGCGCTGCGTTTGAGCCTGCTGGGGATCCGTCGCCGGCATGCTGACGTAACGAACGCTCAAATACATCGACAACGCGTAGAGGATTATGAGGATGAAGTCGGGAGCCCCTAAGCTCGGCGCAACGATGGGTCGGCCGAAGATGCACGCGGTGGACATCGTTACGTGTTGGCAGGCGGCCACCATCGCCGAGGCCGCGTGTGTTGACGCGCTTCGGATCCACAGCCAGTCTTGACTATCGAAGCGCGCCCTGTTTTTCATCACCACGTAGTAGACGCTGATGATGACCGGATATTGCACCAGCATCGGCAGGCATCCGGCGAACGGATTGACCCGGTGCTGTTTGTAGAGCGCCATCGTCTCTTGCTGCTGCTTTTGGCGGTCGTCCTTGTAGCGCTCCTGGACGCGCTTGATGAGCGGCGCGATCTTCTGCATCGAGAGGAACGCCTTGAACTGCGCGGTGTTAAGCGGCCAGAAGACCAGCCGGATCAGGCCCGCGAGGATGACAAGACTCCAGCCGAGATGGTGGATTGGCTTGTCGATCGCCAGCACCGCGCCCCATAGGGCGTTGACGATCGGGTCGAGCCACCCCGGCAATGAGCAGGTGCAACGCTACGCTCCTCTGTGCCGCTCGGGGACGAAATCGACGCCACCGGGATTCCACGGATGGCAGCGCGCTAGGCGGGCGATCGCGAGCCACGCCCCGCGCCACGCGCCGTGATCGGCGACGGCGACGAGCGCGTACCGCGAGCAGCTCGGGTAGAAGCGGCACGATTGAGGGAACAGCGGCGACACGGCGAGTTGGTAGAGCCGGATGAGGCCGATAAGCACGAACCGCATGCGAGCTATTACCCCTCTCCGAGAGCCGAGGTTACCTCGGCGCGGAGGTCGGTGAAGGCGGTCTGCGATGCAGGCGGTCGCGCCACGACGAGCAAGCGCATCGCCTGCTGGCGCGCGAGGGCCTCCTGAACGATCGCCGCCAGCCGGCGGCGCACCTTATTGCGGATGACGGCCTTTCCAATCGACTTGCTAACCGTGATGCCGACCAGCGACGAGCGATCGCTGGGAAGCAGAGCACTACGATAGATGATAAGACTCTTGGTCGAAGCACGCCGCCCTTGCCGCCGCAAGCGGGCAAAGTCCGCTTGGCGGTGGAGGCTCTCGAAGCGGCGCATCAGACCGTGAGGCGATGACGCCCCTTCTTGCGGCGGCGCGCGAGAACCTTACGGCCGGCCTTGGTTTGCATCCGTTCTAAAAAGCCATGCACGCGCTTACGGCGGCGATTGTGCGGCTGGTAAGTCCGCTTCATAACGTCCCTTGTGGCGAAGAGTAATGCCCCACACCCTTGGTGGCAGACAGCCCCTGATTATAGCTAGCGGTTGGGCCGGCTGCAAGCGGATTCGAGCAGACTGAGCGTTCCGCCCGTCGCGTCGAGCTCCGCCTCTACGCCGATCGGTAGCACCCATTGCTCGGGAATGTGCCCGATCGGAGCCCCGGCTACCGCGGGCCGGCCCGTGCTCCGAGACGCTCGCCGATCACTTCGTCGGCCGATTGCGTCGGCCCGGGCCCGACGCATTTCGTGCAGCGGCCGAAGAGGATGCCCCGGGCGGCGACGAGGTCTCCGGCGAGCGCCAGCTGGGTAAGCATCCGGTCGATCCGGTACGGCGGCTCCTCGGTCTCCTCGAGAAAGAGAATTGCGCCGCCGGCGGCCACGGCGAAGGGCGTGCCGACGAGCGAAGCGACCAACGCGAGGTTGCCCCCGGCGAGGCGCCCTCGGGCACGTCCGGACACGATCGGCCGCGCGCCGTCGATCCGCAGCCGGGTGGGGTTGGTCGCGAAGAGCGCGGCCTCGAGATAGGCGCGCGCGGCCCCGCTCCACGACGAGCCGTGCGCGCCTACGGGACCGTGGAACGTCACGACGCGGCTGCGGACGGCAACGGCGTTGAGAAGTGCCGTAAGGTCGGAGAAGCCCATGACGATCTTGGGATCGCGCGCGACGGCCTCGTAGTCGAGCATCGGTAAGATGCGCATGGTGCCGTACCCGCCCCGAATCGCCACGATCGCTCTGATCTCGGAATCGCGAGCCATCGCGTTGAAATCGGCGGCGCGCTCCGCGTCGCTCCCCGCGAGGTAGCCGTCCTGGGCGCGAACGGACTTGCCGAGCACCGGCACGAGGCCGAGGCTCGCGACGTGCTCCACGGCCTGGCCGATGTCGTCGCCGGTCGGCGGCGACGCCGGGGCGATCAGGCCGACGCGATCGCCGCGCTCCAGCATCGGCGGCTTCTTCATCGGCGCCGGAAAGGACGGAACCGCCGGCGCGATTGCAGCCAGCGCCGCCGCCGCCATAAACTCACCGCGCGTGGTCACCGGTAATTGCCTTCGAACACGGGATGCCGATTTACTCGGCGGGGATGCATGCGGACCCCGCCGTAACTTGCTGAAGTTTTGAGCGATTCGAGTATGCAGCCGCCTGGCCGCCGGCGCGTCGTCGTCACCGGGCTGGGCGCAGTCACCCCGGTTGGCAACACCCGCGAGGATTTTTGGAGGCGTCTCATCGCCGGTGAATCGGGCATCGCTCCCATCACGGCCTTCGACGCGAGCCTATTCGACACGCGCATCGCCGGCGAGGTTAAAGACTTCTATCCCGAGCAGCTCATCGGGCGTAAAGAGGCCCGGCGGATGGATCGCTTCACCCAGTTCGCCTTCGTCGCGGCACGCGAGGCGATCGAGGATGCGAAGCTTCCCGACGACGACGAGTTCAAGGAGCACGTCGGTGGCGTCATCGGCACCGGCATCGGCGGCATCATCACGTTTTGGCTCAACTCCGACAAGGCTAACGAAAACGGGACGTGGTCGAAGGTCACGCCGTTCTTCATCCCAATGCTGATGGCGAACGCGGCGCCCGCGCACATTTCGATGGCCTACGGGTACCGAGGGCCGTTCTTCGCGGCCGCGAGCGCTTGCGCGAGCGCCAACGACGCGATCTGCACGGCGTACAACGCGATCGCCCACGGCGATGCGATCGCGATGATTGCGGGAGGAAGCGAGGCAACGGTTTCACCGCTCGCGATCGGTGGTTTCTGCTCGATGCGGGCGATGTCGACGCGCAACGACGATCCGTCGCGGGCGAGCCGTCCGTTCGATCGCGAACGCGACGGCTTCGTGCTCGGCGAGGGCGCCGGCATTCTGGTATTGGAGGAGTACGAGCACGCGCGCGCCCGCAAGGCGCCGATCTACTGCGAGCTGCTCGGATACGGTCAGTCGTCCGACGCGTACGATCTCGTTGCGCCCGATCCGGACGGCAATGGCATTCGGCTGGCGTTCGCGCGCGCGTTCGCGAGCGCGGGCATCGAACCGGCCGACGTCGATTACATCAACGCGCACGGGACGTCGACGCCGGTCGGCGATCCGGCGGAGTCCAAGGCGATCGAAAAATCGTTCGGCGAGCACGCGTGCCGGATAGGCGTCAGCTCGACCAAGTCGATGCACGGCCATGCCCTCGGCGCGGCGGGCGGCATCGAAGGCGTCGCGACGGCTCTCGCGGTCGCTCGCGACGTGATGCCGCCGACGACCAACTACGAGTTCCCCGATCCCGAGTGCACCCTGGACTACGTCCCAAACGTCGCCCGCAGCGCGCCGATTCGCACCGCGCTCTCGAACTCGTTCGGTTTCGGCGGTCACAACAGTGTGATCGTATTCAGTAAAGCCCGGTTCTAGGAGCCCACGATGAGTGGCGAAAATTTCCGGCGGCGCCTGCGCGCTCTGCTTCGCCTTGCGGGCAGTCGCACGGAGAGCGACCTCGGCGTATTCGCGACCGCGTTCGTTCACCAGAGCTATGCGCGCGAACGCGGGGGCGTTTCGAACGAACGCATGGAGTTTCTCGGCGACTCGATCCTCGGCTGCATCACGGCCGACTGGCTCTTCGAGCGTTTCTCCGACGAGCCCGAAGGCTTGCTCACCCTGCGGAAGGCCGCGATCGTCAACGACGCGCAGCTCGCGCGGACGGCGCACGCGCTGGGTCTGGGCGCGCTGATGCAGCTTGGCGCCGGAATGCGTGCAGCCGGCGGCGAGGAGAACACGTCGGTCCTAGCCGACGCCTTCGAAGCGTTCGTTGGCGCGCTCTATCTTCGATTCGGCCTCGAAAAGGCGCGCCGCTTCGTCGTGACGCAGCATATCGAGCGGCTCGACCATTCCAGCGACGCGCTGCTCGATGCGAAGACGCGCTTGCAGCATTACGCGCAGGAGCATCTGGCGGCCACGCCCGTGTATCGCGAGAGCAGCCGCGGCACGCCGCAACGGCCGGAATTCAAGTCGCGGGTGAGCGTGAACGGCCGAGTGTTGGGCAAAGGCGAGGGCCTCTCGAAGAAGGCGGCGCAGCAGGCGGCGGCCGAGGCGGCGCTGCTGTCGATCGCCGGGGCGGGCTCGTGATATGAAGCTGCGGCGCATCCGCTCTTTTGGGTTTAAGACGTTTGCCGAGCCGACCGCCCTGGAGTTCGGCGACGGCGTCACGGCGATCGTTGGGCCGAACGGGTCGGGGAAATCGAATCTCGTCGACGCGTTCCGTTGGGTCTTGGGCGAGACGTCGACGCGGAGCATCCGCTCGGGAAGACTCGAGGACGTCATCTTTTCCGGGAACGAGACGCGCAAGCCGCTCGGCCTTGCGGAGGTTTCGGTTATCTTCGACAACGCCGATCGCAAACTACCTATCGACTTCGCCGAGGTCGAGATCACGCGGCGCGCCTACCGCGTTGGCGAGAGCGAATACTTCATCAACCGCGCGCAGGTACGTTTACGCGATATCGTCGACCTGTTGATGGGAACGGGGCTCGGTCCGGGTTCCTACGCTATCGTGTCGCAAGGACAGATCGACGCCATCCTCACCAGCAAGCCGGTCGAGCGGCGCGCTCTGTTCGAGGAGACCGCGGGAATCGGAAGATTCATCGCCCGGAAAAACGAGTCGATGCGCCGCCTCGAGCGCACCGAAGCGAACGCGATCCGCGTGAGCGATCTGATCGCCGAACTCGGCCGGCGTATTCCCGAACTCGAGACGCAGATGCGGCGAGCGCGCCGGTATCGGCGGGTCGTGACCCGGGTGCGGGACCTCGAGATCCTCGGCTATCTGCGGGCAAGCGCGACGCGACGCGGCGAGTGCGAAGCGTTGCGCGAGGAATCGTCGCGCAACGAGCACCTCCGCGGCGCCGCGGCGGCAAAGGCCGCTTCGCTCGGCGAGGAGCTCGCGCGGGTGCGAACGCAGGTGTATCGCTGCGAGCTGCAACTCGAAGAGCTTCGCTCCGAGGCGCAGAAGAAGCGCGCCGATCTGGCCCAAATCGAGGCCCACTATGCGGCGGCGCTCGCGCGGCGCGAAGCGCTCGAGCGGCAGTCGACTCAAACATCGGAGGACGCCGCGCGTGTCGAGCAGGAGCGCGCGTCGCTCTCCGCTGCCATTGAGGGATTGGAAGAGCGCTTGACGCCGCTCGTGCGTGAGATCGAAAACGCTCGCGAGGGTGAGCTCGCGGCGCAGACGGCGCTCGCGAAGGCGCGCGCGAACCTAGATTCGGTCTTCACGCAGCTACGCGCAGTCGAGGCGGCCGCCGTCGGGTTTGCCGCGCGCAAAGCGGAGCGGCGCGTGAATGCGGAGAGCCAGCGTGCCGAAGCGGAGCGCCTCGAGGCGGAAGAACGGGCCGCGCGGGAGCGCGCCGAATCGCTCGAGATCGCTGCCGGCGGCGCATCGCACCGCCACGCCGAACGGCTACGCGAACTCCGGCTGCGCGAGGAAAACGTGCTCGACGCTCGCGGGCGCGCGGAGGATGCCGTGCGCGAAGCCGCGCTCGCGCAGGACGAGGTTGCGCGCGCGTCGGCCGTTGCACGCGACCTATCGGTCGAGGTGAAAGCTTCTGAGTCTCGCCTCCATACGATCGAAGAGCTCGAAAACTCGCTGGAGGGACACGTCCCCGGGACGCGCGCGATCGTCGAAGCGTTGCAGCGGGGCGACCTGGGCGGTATCGAGGGCATCGTTTCGAATCTCATCACCACCGACGAGCGGTACGCGCGCGCTCTCGACATCGCATTCGGTGCGCGCCTCTCCAACGTCGTGACGACGACCTCGGAGGATGCCGAACGGTGCGTCGAATTCTTGAACCGCACGCAGGCCGGGCGCGCCACTTTCCTGCCGCTCGACACGCTCGCGCGCCGTCAGGGGCGACAGCTCGAAGACCAGCTCGCCGGCGTGCCGGGGGTGATCGGATACGCGCACACCCTCGTGCGAACCGCGGCCCGGTTCGAGGGGATCGTCAACTTTCTGGTCGGCAACGTTCTCATCGTCAGCGCGCTCGAAACGGGCATCGAACTCGTTCGCGGCCGAGGCCTGCGGGACACCATCGTGACGCTCGGCGGCGAGCAAATCACGGGCGGAGGCGCGATCACCGGCGGACGCTTCCAACGCGAGCGTTCGATTCTCTCGCGGCGGTTCCAGGCGGCGAGCCTGCGCGACGCGCTGGTCGGCACGCGGGAGAAGCTCGCCGAGGCCGAACGCATTCTCCACGCGTCGCACGTGCGCGCGGAGGCGGCGATCGGCACGCGCGACGCGTCCCGCGAGCGGCAAACGCGGAGTGAATCGCAGCTCGTGGGCCTGCGCGCGGAAGAGGGCGCGCTCCGCGGCGAGGTCGACCGCACGCACGCAGATCTCGAGGCGGCCCGCGCGACCGCCGCGGAGCTGCGCGCCCGGGCCGGGCGTTCGCGCGATTCGGAACGCCAGTACGACCGGGGCGAACCCGAGGCCGAGCGCAGCGACGAAGAACGCCTGCGGCTCGAATCCGAGCTCGCGAGCGTGCGCGACGAAATCGCGCGCGCCGAAGCCTCGCAGAGCGCGATCAACGCGCACGGCGCCGAACTGCGCGAACGAGCGGCGGCCCTGGCCGCGGAGCGCGACGGCGCGAAGGCGCGCCTCGGCATGCTCGATCAGGATAGCGAGCGCGGCGGCCTCGCGCGTGAGGAGATGCTCGCGCAGATCGCGTCGTTGATGCAAGAAACGCGAACGACGCACGCACATCTCGAGGGCCTTCGCAGCGGAATCGCCTCGCTCGACGAGCGTCTCGTGGCGACTCGCAGCGAGAGGGAAGCGCTCGTCGCGCGGCAGGCTCACCTCGAATCGGAGGTGCGAGGCGCGGAGCAGGAAGAGCGCGACACCGCCGCCGGAGGAGAGCGCCAGCGCACGCGGCTGGCGCAAGTCGAGGCGGAGCTCGGTATGCTGATCTCGCAGTTCGCGCAGAATCCGGCGACGAGCGCGGAGTGCGACGAGGTGGAGGAACGCTACCGCAGCGAGAGCGACACCGTCGTCGAGGAGCTGCCCCGCCTGCGCGACGAGCTGGCTCGCCTGCAGGCGAACGTCAACCTCAACGCCGAGATCGAGCGCGGAGAGGTCGCGGAACGCGAGCAATTCTTGCGGGCGCAGCTCGACGACCTGACGCGAGCGCGGGAGACGCTGCTCGAATCCATCCGCGAGATCGAGCTCGAAACGCAGTCGCAGTTCAACGACACGTTTGCCGCGGTGTCCGAATCGTTCGCCACGATGTACGGGCGCCTCTTCGCCGGCGGCGAAGCGAAGATGTGGCAGACCCAGCCGGAGAACCTTTCCGAAACCGGAATCGAGATCGCGGTGCGGCCGCCCGGCAAGAAGGCGATGCCGCTCGCGGCCCTCTCGGGCGGCGAGCGCGCGATGACGGCCGCGGCGCTGATCTTCGCCCTCATCGCGACGCGACCGGCACCGTTCTACCTGCTCGACGAAGTCGACGCCGCGCTCGACGATGCGAACATCGACCGATTCTGCGCGATGGTCAAAGAGTTTGCGGTCGAGTCGCAGATGCTCGTCGTCACGCACAACAAGAAGACGATGGAGATGGCGGATCGCATTTACGGCGTGACGACTCGCGAAGCCGGCGTTAGCGCGATCGTCTCGGCGGAGCTCACGCGTGAAGCCGAAGCAGTGCTTGCCTGACGAGCTCGGCGCACCCGCGGCAGCACTCTTTTCGCTCTACGACAAGACCGGAGCCGCCGAGCTGGCCGGAGCGCTGCACGAGCGCGGCACTCGAATCTATGCGACGGGCGGCACGCGGGCCTTCCTCCGAGAGCGCGGCGTGCCCGCGCACGACGTCGAAGAACTCACCGGGTTTCCGGCACTCTTCGGGGGCCGGGTAAAAACCCTCCATCCCAAGGTATTCGGAGCGATCCTCTACGATCGCGCGAGATCTCGAACACGCGAAACAAGCCGAGACGTACGCGATTCCCGCGATCGTCGCGGTCGCGGTCAACCTCTATCCATTCGAGGCGACGGTCGCGCGCGCCGGCACGACGGTCGCCGAAGCGCTCGAACAGATCGACATCGGCGGCGTCGCTTTGCTGCGAGCCGCCGCGAAGAACTTCGAGCACGTCGCGGTGCTCACGCACCCCTCGCAATACGCTGAGTATCGCGACGCTCTCGAAGCCGGCGACGTCTCGACTCGCGTTGCGGAGGAAACTGGCGATCGCGGCGTTCGAGCGCACCGCGGAATACGATGCGGCGATCGCACACTATCTAGCGACGGCCGGCGAACTGCTTGCCGAGTGAGCTGCCGGGCGCGCTCGCGCTCACGCTTCCGCTCGCCAAGCGCCTTCGCTACGGGACCAACCCGCAGGAGCGCGCGGCGTTTTACCTCGATCGCGTCGAGCGGCTGCCCCAGCAGCTCCACGGCAAAGCGCTCTCGTACAACAACCTGCTCGACCTCGATGCGACGCTCCGCGTGCTTTCGCGTGCCCCGCTTGGGACCCAGTTCGGCAGCGAGCGAGGACGCTTTGTGCGTGCCGCCGTCGTGAAGCACGCCGTCCCATGCGGCGTGGCGCAGCGCTCGACCGTCGCCGTTGCGGTGGGCGAAGCGCTCCGGGCCGATCCCGTTTCCGCGTACGGCGGCGTCGTCGCCGCCGATGCGCCGATCGACGGCGACGCGGCGGCGCTGCTCAACGAGTTCTTCTTGGAGATCGTGGCTGCGCCGGACTTCGACGGCGACGCGCTCGCGATTCTCACGAAAAAGAAGAACCTGCGCGTGATGCGGTTCCCGCGCTCGCTCCCCGACGAGCTGGCGCACGAGCTGCGCCTGCGCAGCGCGCTCGGCGGCGTCCTCGCCGAGAACGACGACCCGGCGGCCCCGGCGGAAGAATGGCGCGTGGTGAGCCGGCGCCGCCCCGGCGCGCAGGAGTGGCACGACCTCGCGTTCGCGTGGGACGTCGTCCGGCACGTCAAGAGCAACGGCATCGTGATCGTCAAAGGACGGCACGACGCGAGGGATCTGCGCCGGTCAAACCAATCGCGTGAGCGCCGTGCAGATCGCCGGGCAGCGCGCCGGCGAGCAGGCTGCCGGGTCGGCCTGCGCGAGCGACGGATTCTTTCCCTTCGCCGACGGTTTGGAGGCCGCGGTCTCTGCGGGCTGCTCTGCGATCATCGCGCCGGGCGGCTCGATTCGCGACGACGAAGTCATCGCCGCCGCCGATCGCCTCGGCGCCGCACTCGTCTTTTCAACGTACCGATACTTTCTGCACTGAGGTTCGTCATGCCGAGATTCTTACACACGTCGATCTTCGTCAACGACATGAAGGAGTCGATCGACTTTTATACCGAGAAACTGGGCCTGCGGCTGCTGGACGGCCCGCACCACTATCCGGGAAACGCCGACATGGCGTTCGTCGGTAGCGACTGGAGCGCGTACATCGAGCTCGTCTTCGATCTAGAGGAGCATCCGCCGCACGAGCTCGGAAGCCGCTACGAGCACCTCGCGCTGGAAGTCGAAGGCGATCTTCGCGAGTACGTCGACGGCATCAAAGCGCGAGGCGTGAAAGTTCTCAAAGACGTCTATAAGTCGCCGAGCGGTACGCGCGCGATCGCGTTCGTCGAAGATCCCAACGGCATCCCGGTCGAGCTGCTGGAACCACGCCGCGAAAAGAAACTCTCGTAGGAGGCCCGTCGCTGTAAGCGCGGCAGCGGGCCGTTGAGAAGGGCTCCGACTTTTTCGGCCATCACAGGATGTGATCTTCAAAGCTTGCTGTGCCGAAAAAGCGGCGCAGCAGGAGCGCCACATGGATGTGGCGCGACGAGCGACTTCTCAACGGCCCGCTGCCGCGCTTACAGCGATCGCGTCGCGGGCCGGTTTTCACCTGTAGATGAAGGGGTCGCTCGGTGGGGCGATGCGATCGATGCGTTCGGCAACAAGGCGCAGCTCGCCGTCGCTGGTTTCGACGCGGCCGCTAACTCGCAGCCACGTTCCCGCGGGAATCCGCGGCGCCCGCGCGAGCCGGACCGCGACGGGCGCGGCGTCCGCGCGACAGCAGGTGATCGCGTAGCGCACGACCGCGCTGGCGGCGCCGTCGTGCACCAACGCTCCGGCGAACGTGAGGCGTTCCCCCGCGAAGAGATCGGTCAGAGTGGTTTCCGTCGCGCGATATTGCGGCGGCGCGGCGCCGACGAGCGCGCCGGCGAGCATCAGGCACGGCGCGAGGCGTGCCGCGGCGCAGCGCTCGCGGCGATGCGCGAATGCATAGAGGAGCGCGACGCTCGCACAACACGCGAGGGGCGCGGCCATAGCGGGGTGAACGAGCGCGTCTCCATGCCGCGCCGCCACGATCCCGAGCGCGACGGCGAGAAGAGCGTACGCAAAGGCGTCGTGACCCGGGCCCTCGCGCGATCGCGAACGGAGCGCACGCAGATCGACGATGCCTGCGACGCAGAGGAATGCCGCTGCCGCGATGGGTGCGCGAGCGCGCAGGGCGCCCGCGAGCGCGATTGCGCCGAGTCCGCAGGGCGCCGCGGTGAATCCGAGCGCGACGCCGAGCAGCGCATCGCCGATTGGCGAGAGATGCGCGGGATCGAACGCCGCAAACAGTTGCATCGCGGCTCCCGCGAGCAAGGCCGCCGGAACCATCGAGTCGAGCTCGCCGAGCGGATGCCCGGCTTCGCAGGGTGTAGGGTGTCGCGCGATACGGCATCGCAGGAGCTTTGCAACGAGCACCGCGGCCAGGCAGCGAGCGATCGCGGTAGGCGCTCCGAAACGAACCAGGCCGCGGCCGCAGCGGGCAGCGAACGCGCCGAGGGTCCGTCGCCGCAGCAACCGAGATAGTCGAGTACGCGACCGCGGCGGCGCACCAAACGCGCTGCGACGATCCCGGCGATGAGGAACGGCGTCGCTTCGAAGAGCGCGCTTGCCGATGCGGCGAGCGCGGAGCGCAGCTCCTCCGGAGAGGATAGCGTAGCGAGCGATAGCGCTGCCGCTCCATAGAGAAGGGTACGCACGCAAAGCAATCACGTGAATGCGGCGCAATGGCTAGCCTGTCGCTTGGGCGAAGATGAATGCGGTGACGCCTGAAAAATTGAGCGCGCCGCGCGGCACCGGAGATTTCTATCCTCCCGAATCGGGGCGTTGGAACGCCCTGGAGGCGCGCATTCATTCGCTCGCCGCTCGCTACGGTTACGGCGAGATTCGCACCCCGCTCTTCGAGTCGACGGAGCTCTTCGTGCGCGGCGTCGGCGACCAAACCGACATCGTGGAAAAGGAGATGTATACTTTCGCCGACCGCGGCGGGCGCTCGCTGACGCTTCGCCCCGAGTGGACCGCGCCGGTGGTGCGCGCGGCGCTGGAGCACCATCTCTTCAACGCCCTTCCGCTGCGGCTGTATTATATCGGCCCGATCTTCCGCTACGAGCGGCCGCAAAAAGGGCGCTATCGTCAATCGCACCAGTTCGGTGTGGAATGTTTCGGTTTTGAAGGCCCGGAAGCGGACCTGGAAGTGATCGCGCTCGCCTGGGAGCTGGTTCGTGGATACGGCATCGAGGATGCCGTGCTCAACCTCAATTCGCTCGGAGACGAACGGTGCCGTCCGGCGTATCGCGAAGCGCTGCTCGCGCATTTTCGCCCGCATCTCGACGCCATGAGCGAAGATGCGCGGCGGCGTGTCGAGCGCAATCCGCTCCGGCTGCTCGACAGCAAGGACCCGGCGGACGCGAAGTACGTCGAGAGCGCGCCCGTCTTCGAATCGTTTCTCTGCACGCCGTGCCGCGAGCACTTCGACGCGCTCAAGGCCTACCTCGACGTTGCGAAGATTCCGTTCGTCCTCAATCCGCGAATCGTACGCGGGCTCGACTACTACGGGCGGACCGTCTTTGAGATCACGTCGAGCGTTCTCGGCTCGCAAAGCAGCGTCTTAGGCGGAGGCCGCTACGACGGACTCGTCCGGTCGCTCGGCGGACCTGACGTTCCGGCGGTCGGGTTCGCGCTGGGGCTGGAACGTTTCCTGATGATGATCGAGGCGCGTGGCGGCCACCAGGAGCCGGCCCGCAGCGGGATCCAGGCGATCGCCCTGGGGGCCCAAGCACGAACGGTCGTGGCATCGCTCGTCGCCGAATTGCGCCGCCTGCTCGACGTTCCGACATTCGTCGACTATAACGAGCGCAAGCTGCTCGCGCACCTCAAAGCCGCCGATCGCAATCGCGCGCGCTACGCGCTGATCGTCGGAACGGAAGAGCTGGCCGCCGGCGAGCTCGTCCTGCGAGACCTCGAGCGCCGCAACGATCGAAAGCTGCCGTTGGGCTCCGCTAGAGTCCTCGCGGAGCTTCTCGTAGAAGCTGGGATTTGATGGAAGAGCGCTACGCCGAGGAGACGCAGACGCTGCGCGAGCTGCTGGCGATCATGCAAGAACACGACCTCGAAACGATCAAAGTCAAGCTCGGCGACGCCGTCTACGAGCTGTCGCGCCGGCACCCGGACGCCGCGACCGTCGCGTACGCGGCCGCCGGACCGGAATCCGCCCAGTCGACGGCTGCCGCAACGGCCGACGCGAACGTCACGAAAATGCTCGCGCCGCTGACCGGGGTGTTCTATCGCGCGTCGTCGCCCGACACGGAGTCCTACGTAGAGGTTGGCGATCGCGTCGAGCCCGGAGACGTGCTCTGCGTGCTCGAGGCGATGAAGCTCTTCAACGAAATCCAGAGCGACGACGCCGGAACGATCGTCCGCATCGTCCCCGACAACGGCGAGTTGGTCTCTCAGGGCGGGGAGCTCTTTTGGATCAAACCGTAAACTATAAGGGGAAGCGCGGCTTCGAGGAGCTGCTGGCCGATCGGCGCGGATTGTTGGACGCTCCCCACTATCGCGCGCAGGTCGAGGCCATCGTCGAGATCGTGGTCGACGCGCTGCGATCCGGCAAGAAAGTATTGTGGTGCGGCAACGGCGGAAGCGCGGCGGAGGCGCAGCATATGGCGGCCGAACTCTCGGGACGGTTCCTGCGCGAGCGGCCGGGCCTGCACAGCGAGGCGCTCTCCGTAAATTCGTCGACGCTGACGTGCGTGGGCAATGACTACGGTTACGACCACGTTTTCTCGCGTCAAGTGGAGGCATTCGCTCATCCGGGCGACGTCGTGATCGGGCTGACGACCAGCGGAACCTCCCGCAACGTCGTTCTTGCGCTCGAGGCTGCGAAGAAACGGGGAGCGCTGGCCGTCGCTTTCACCGGCAACGGCGGCGGCCGAGTTGCGGAGGTCGCGGACCATTCTTTGATCGGTCCCGACGGGCACGCGGCGATCGTTCAGGAAGTTCACCAGGTTATGGCGCACATCGTCTGCGACCTCGTCGAGCAGCGCCTCATTTTTGAAGGCGGAATACGGTGACGCCGTCGCTGATGGTGCCCGACGCGCGCACCCTGTTCGAGCGTGCGACCGGGCGCCGAATTTTGGTGGTGGGCGATCTCATGATCGACGAGTGGATTTGGGGCACCGTCACGCGTATCTCGCCGGAAGCGCCCGTCCCGGTCGTCGCCGTAGCGGATCACTCCTTCACGCTCGGCGGAGCGGGAAACGTCGCGAACAACCTGCGTGCCCTGCACGCCAACGTCGTCTTCGCGGGAATGGTCGGTAACGACGCCTTTGCCGCGCACGTCCGCGAACTGCTGCGCAACGAGGAGGTCGACGACTCCGGGGTGTTCGAGAGTTCCGGCCGCCCGACCACGAGAAAGACGCGGGTCGTCGCACATAACCAGCAAGTCGTGCGCGCGGATTGGGAGTCGACGGCGCCGCTGGAGGGCGCGGAGCGCGAACGTCTCGCGGCGTACGTGCGCACGCAGGCGTCGCGTTGCGACGCGGTGATCCTCAGCGACTACGCCAAGGGATTGCTCTGCCGAGAGATCGTCGAGGCCGCGGGCGCATGTCCCCTGGTCCTCGCAGATCCGAAGCCGCAGAACATCGGGCTCTTCGCGGGAGTCACGTGCGTCGCGCCCAACGTCGCCGAAGCGTCGACCATCGCCGGCGTCCCGATCGAGGACGACGAGAGCTTGGAGCGCGCCGGTATGCGCCTGATCGAGATGCTCGAGTGCCGCTACGCCGTGATCACGCGCGGCGAGCACGGGATGGCGCTCTTCGGACGCGCGGGGGAACGCCTGCAGATTCCGTCGGTCGCCCGCACCGTCTACGACGTGAGCGGCGCCGGCGACACGGTCATCGCGGTCCTTGGCCTGGCGCTCGCCACGGGCGCGCCGATCGAACAAGCGATGCAACTGGCGAACTTCGCGGCCGGCGCCGTGGTCGCCAAGCTCGGAACCGCGACCGCGTCACCCGAGGAAATTCTCATGCTTCTCGAACCCGTGACATGAAGGCCCCAGCGTTGTTCGGGCAGCTCCTCGTCGTCGACGAAGCGGCGGCGTGGCGAGAAGCGCTGCGCGCCGAGAACAAGGTCGTGGTCTTTACCAACGGCTGCTTCGATCTGCTTCATGCCGGGCACGTGGAATATTTGGCGTGGGCGCGATCCCAGGGCGACGCCCTGATCGTAGGTTTGAACGAGGACGAATCGGTGCGGCGGATCAAGGGCGACGCGAGGCCGGTCGTGCCGTTCGCGCAGCGCGCGACGGTGCTGCGAGCCTTGCGCAGCGTCGACGTCGTCGTCGGTTTCGGAGAGCGCACGCCGGAGCTGCTGCTCGATCGAATTCGCCCCGACGTGCACGTCAAGAGCGATCAATATCGCGAGGACGAGCTGCCGGAGCGTACCGTCGTCCAACGGTACGGCGGTCGAATCGCGCTCGCCCCACACGTGGCCCGCGCGAGCACGACCGACCTCATCGCGCGCATCCTCGATGCGTATAGCGCTCACCGCTAACGGCCCGGGTGAAGTCGCCGGCTGGCTGCGACCACTGCTGCGCTCGCTATATCGCCGTGCGCCCGATCTGCACGTGTTCGTCTTTCTCGTGCCCGACGATTACGCAACGGGATTCGAGGCGGAGATGGTGCGCGACGCCTTTCCTCAGGCGCACGTATTCGAGCCGAAGAGCTATCTGAAGTTCGCGCTGGGCGCACGGCTTGACGGCGTCCCTGCGAGCGTGGACGTGGTTCAATATATGGGCGGCGACTTGCTCCATGCGGCGCGCGTGCACGCGCGGCTCGGGGGGCGGGCCGCGACCTATAAGTTCTCGCGTCGCGGATATAGCAAGCTCTTCGATCGCGCCTTCGCCGTCGACGGCCGGAACGCCGACCAGCTTGCCGCATGGGGCACTCCACGCGACCGCATCGAGCACGTCGGTAACCTCGCGGTCGACGGCGCGCTCTTCGAAGCGGCGCTGCCCCTGGAACCGGACGCCCCGGTCGACGGCATCATCGTGATGCCGGGTTCGCGGGCCTATGAGGTAGAGAATTTGGTTCCGTTCTACTTCGCCGCGGCGTTGCGCATGCTGCGCGAACGGCCCGGCGTTCCGATCGCGTTTGCTATCTCGCCGTTTACGCCGCGCGCGCAGTTGCGCGCCGCGATCGAGGGCGGAGGCCATCCACGCTTATTCGCCCGCAGCGGGCGCCTCGTTACCGAAAACGGACGCGACTATTTAGCGACGGAGTGCGGCGACGTCCGGATTCCGGTGTTGACCAACGGGCTTTCCGCCGCGACGCGCGCGCGGCTCGTTCTGACCATCCCGGGAACCAAGACGATCGAGCTGGCCGTTCTCGGCAAACCGGTCATCACGATCACGCCGCTGAACGCCCCCGAGATCGTGACGATCAACGGCCCGCTCACGTATCTCAATCGCATTCCCTTCGTTGGCGTTCCGCTGAAGCGCGCGGCGGCGGTCGCGCTGTCGCGCCGGTTTTTGCATCACACTCAACCGAATATGGACGCCGGAGCGGCGCTGATTCGCGAAGTACACGGCACGGTCACGCCCGGCCGGATCGCCCGCATCGCGCTCGAGTCGTATGACGACGCCGCTTGGGTCGCATCATCCGGCGAGCAGCTCGCCCGGCTGTATCGCGGCCATGCCGGCGCATCGGATCGAATGGCCGAGTCGTTGCTCGCGCTGGCTGCGTAGCCGCCTCACCCATGCAGTTTTCGGTCGTCATCGCGACGAGAGACCGCGAGCGATATCTGCGAACGGCGCTCGCTTCGCTGCAGGCGCAAGCCGGCGCGCCGCCGTTCGAGGTCGTCGTCGTCGACAACGGCTCGACCGACGGAACGAAGGACGTCGTCGCGGAGTACGCCGGAGTACTTCAGGCGGTTCGCTACGTGGCGGCGCCGCAGCCCAATCGCGGTCAGGCTCGGAATCGCGGGGTCGAGGCTGCGAGCGGACGGTACGTGCTCTTCTGCGACGACGACGTCGAGGCGCCGCCTGGGTGGATCGCCGCGCACGCGGCGGCCCAGCGCGGTGGCGATCGGGTCGTGAACGGACCGATCCTCAACGTCCCCTCGCTCGAGTGCCGTCCCAAACCGACGGCGGCAAACTACTCGCGGGCGTTCCTCTGTACGTGCAACGCGTCGCTGTCGAGAGCGGCCTTTACCCGCGCCGGTGGTTTTGACGAGGGCTTCGACCTCTACGGTTGGGAGGATACCGAGCTGGGCGTTCGCCTCCGCTCGGCGGGTCTGCGCTGGACCTTCGCGTGGGACGCGTACCTTTGGCACCTCAAACCTCCCCAAGAGAACACGCTGGCCGTCGAAGCCCGCAAGGCGGTCGAGAAGGCGCGCATGGCGACGCGATTTCTCGCCAAGCACCCGTCGAAGAGAGCGCAACTCGCGACCGGAGCTCATGCGCTCAACCTAATCCGCGCGCGCTATTTGCTCCCGGATTGGCTCGTGGCGATCTATGCCGGGGTGTCGACCAGCGAGAGCGCGCCCGCGTGGGTCACAGCGCTCGGGCGGGCGCAATTTCTCGATGCGATCTACTCCCGCGAGCTCGTGCGAGCGCTCGATGGACGCTAGCGCGCTTCTCTATTGCGCCGGGGGCGGTATCGGCGATTCGCTGGTCGCGTCCGTCGTTGCGCGAGCGCTGCGCAGCCGTTTTCCGCGCGTCGACGTCTTGACGCTGCCGGCCCACGCCGCGGTGCTCGAGCGCGTTCCCGATATCGGTTGCGTGTTGGTCGACGGCGGCTCCGAGCGCGCGCTTGCCAATCGGCTCGCTCGCGAAGGCTACGATGCATGCGTCGTCACCTGGGCTACCGCGAGAACGGCTCGGGTCGCGCAACTCGCGGCGATACCGGTGCGCGTCGGTCAGGCGCGACGATTCTACTCGTTTCGATTCACCAATCAGGTCGTCGTGCGCAGCGAGCGCGGCGATGTCACGTCGCACTGGTCGGACATCCTGCTCGACTATGCCCGCGCGATCGGCTGCGATACCGGCGATCGCGTCTATCGTTTCGTCCCCACCGGCGAGGACGAGCGCGAGGCGGCCGCGCTCGCGGGCGGTGGGGATCGCTTCGTCATCCTCAATCCGTGCAACGCGGTCGCTTCGCGGCGCGGCATTTGGCCGCTCGGCGGATGGGCTGCGCTCGCGGGCGCCCTGCGGGAGCGTCTTTCCGCGCGCGTGCTCGTCAGCGGTTCGCCGGCTGACGCCCCGATGGCCGAGGGGATCGTCGACCTCGCTCGCGACGATGCCGTCGTTTCGATCGCCGGCCGCACGAGCGTCGGCGCGTTCGGAGCGCTCGCGCGCCGGGCCCACGTCTTCGCGGGCATCACCACCGGCTCGATGCACGTCGCGGCCGCCGTGGGCTGCCCGACCGTCGGCATCTTTCCATTCCAGTCGGACTTTCCCGAGCGTTGGGCCCCGCTCGGAACGCGGACGGCGGTGGTGCGGGCGACGTATCCGTGCCATCCGCGAGACACCAAGGAACGCTGCAGCGATTACGCGTGCATCGCGAATCTGGACGTGCCGAGAATCGTCGCGGCGGTGACGTCCCTGGTCGAAGCTTGATGCGGGCGACGATACAGTTCTGCACGTATAATCGGGCCCCGCTTCTCGCGCGCGTGCTCGACGCCTGTTTCGAGCAGACGATCGGAGAGGACGCATACGAAGTCGTGCTCGTCGACGACGGCTCGACCGACGACACGCGGGCGGTGATCGAGCGCGCGAGGGGACGCGCGACCTGTGCGTTCACCGTCGTCGCGCAAGCCAACTCCGGCCTGGCCAAGGCGCGCAACGCCGGGATCGCGCGCGCGAGCGGAGAGCGGATCGTGTTCATCGACGACGACGTATTGCCGCTTCCGAACTTCGTCGAAGAGCATTTGCGCGCAGCCGAGCGGCGCCCCGGCGACATCGTCCGCGGCGGTGCGATCGAGGTCGCAAGCGCCGACGATTTGCCCCCGCCGATTTGGAGCATCAAGAACTACAGCGGCAACTATTTCTGGACGACGAACGTCTCGGTGCCGCTGGCGACGATGCGCGCCATCGGGGGATTCGACGAGTCCTTTTCGGAGTACGGATGGGAGGACATCGACGTCGGGCTGCGGCTTCGCGCGCGCGGCGTGCGGGCGGCGTTCCATCCCCGAGCGCTCGTCTATCACGTCAAGCCGCGCCCCAGTGCCGCGAGCGTCGAACGAATGGTGCGGCAGGCACGCGCACAGGCGCGAACCGCCGTGCGGCTCGTGCGCCGGCATCCGAACTGGCGCGCCTACCTCGCGACCGGGATCAACCCCGTGCAGCGGCGATTTCACGCCGCGCTGCGCGGGCTGCACGTCGACGAACGCTTGCGGCGCCGCATCGGCGATCTCGCCGGCGAGCGCGAGCTGCGCCCGGGCGAGCTGCGGGCGGCTCGCGCGCTCGCGAACGACGCCTATTTCGACGAGCTGGAGCGCGCGCTGCACTCGTGCAGAATTCTGTTGTCGCGCACCGACCGGATCGGCGACTTGGTGCTTTCGACGCCCGCGATTGCGACCGTCCGTGCGTCGTTCCCCGGCGCGCACGTAGCGATCGTCACGAGCGAATACAACCGCGAGGTGATGGAACGCAACGGCGACGTCGACGAGCTCCTCGTGCTGCCCCACGGCATCGCGCCGAGAAAGTTCGGCGCGGCGCTGGGCCCCTACGACATAGCGATCGCCCTGGCGCCGCGCGGCGTCGATCTGCAGATCGTCGGAGCGACGCGGGCCGCCTTGCGAGTCGGGTACACGTACGAGCGCCGCTGGTTCGCCCGCCTGACCGCGCCGCTCTACGTGAACCGGATCATGATATCCGAGGCCGATCCCGCGCTGTGCGAACGCGAGCCGCGCCGCGTCGTTCGCCACGAAGTAGAGCAGCTGCTCGATCTCGTCGCTCTGGCCGGCGCGAATCGGCGCGTTCTCGACCTTCGCCTCGACGTCACGGACGCGGACCGCGCGGTCGCCCGGGATCTGCCGAGCGACCCGATCGTGCTCCACCTCGGGCAGCGATGGTTCTCCGACGGAAGCACGTTGGCGGGCGTCGTTTCGATCGTCGAGGCGCTCGCAGACCTCGCCCCCGTCGTCATCACGTGCGCGCGAGACTGCGAGCCGATGGCCCACGCCTTTGAAGCGAACCCGAGCGTCGCGCGTCTCGTGCACGGCTTGCCCTTCCACGAATGGGCGGCCGTCTTGGAGCGCGCTCGAGTCGTCGTAACGGTCGACACCGGAGCGACGCACGTGGCAAGCGCGCTGCACCGCCCGACCGTCGTGGCCTTCGAGCACCGCTACTTCCGCCTCAACTCGCAGGAGTGGTCGCCTTACCGCGTGCCGCACGCGCTGGTTCGCAAGCCCGCTCGTGACGACGGGCCGTCGCTCGCCCGTTTTCGCGACGAGATCGTGGCCGGCGTCGAGCAACTGCTGGGGAGCTGACGTGACCGAGATCTCCGTCGTCATTCCGACCTACAATCGCCTCGAAACGCTCGCCGAGGTCATGCCGACGCTGCTAGCGCAGAGATCTCGCGGCGCCGGCGTACGAACTGCTGGTCTGCGATTCGAACTCCGACGACGGAACCGCCGAGTATCTGGCGGCGTTGTGCGAGCGGCATCCGACGGTGCGCCATCTGCCAGGGGCCTACGGCGGCCGTGCCGCCGCGCGGAACGCCGGTATTGCGGCAGCCCGCGGCGAGATCGTGCTGTTCAACGACTCCGATATCCTGGCATCGGGAGACTTGCTATCGATGCACTTGCGCCGCCATCACGAGCGCGCCGGCATCGCCGTCGTCGGCCTGGAAGTGCAGGTCAAGAATCTCGCCGACTACGCCTTCAAACGGGATCATCCCGAAGCGCGCGGGCATCTCCATCCGCCGTCGCGAAAAAAGCTGTCGTGGCTTTATTTCCTCACGGGCAACGCATCGGTGCGTCGTGCCGACCTGTTACGGGCCGGCTGCTTCGACGAAAGCTTCACGGGCTACGGCCATGAGGATTTGGAGCTCGGCTACCGGCTGCGCCGCGTGGGCGTCGACATTCTTTACGAGCCGCGCGCGGTGAACTACCACTGCCAAGACGTCGCGTACGAAGACCAGAAGCAGAAGATGCTCCTGGCCGGCCGCTCGACGGCGCGCTTTTACCGAAAGCACCCCGACTTCGAAGTCATGCTGAACCTCGGCATGACGCCGTTGTCTATGGGGCTGCACTCCCTGCTCTCCCGCTCGCCGCACCTCTTGGGCTACCTCGACCGGCACGCGGACCGTTCGCGGCTTGCGCGCGAAATGTTGCTTCAGTATTACTACGTTTCGGGAATCAAGGAGGCTCGGGATGGCCCGTAGGGTTTCGTGTGGTGCGCTGCGGGCCGGCGACGAAGGCGCCGCCGTGGAGCTCGACGGCTGGGTGAATCGGCGTCGCGACCACGGCGGTTTGATTTTCGTCGATCTGCGAGACCACGAGGGCATCACCCAGATCGTGTTCGATCCGCAGCACGCCAGTTTCGCCGAGGCGGAGCACCTGCGCAGCGAGGACGTCCTGCGTGTGAGCGGCGCCGTGCGCCGGCGCCCGGCGGGCACCGAGAACGAACGGCTTCCGACCGGCGAGGTCGAGGTCGCGATCGGCGAGCTCGACGTGCTCAACCGGTCACAGGTTCCGCCGTTTCAAGTCAACTCCGACGACCCGGTCGACGAAAACCTGCGCTTGGAGTATCGTTATCTCGACCTGCGCAGGCCGCGCATGCAGCGCAACATCCGGCTGCGCCATCGCATCATCAAGGCGATACGCGATTTCTTCGACTCGCGCGACTTTCTCGAGATCGAGACGCCGATGATGATCAAATCCACGCCTGAGGGAGCTCGCGACTATCTCGTTCCGAGCCGCCTTTACCCGGGTCACTTCTACGCGCTGCCGCAATCGCCGCAGCTGCTCAAGCAGATCTTGATGATCGCGGGCTTCGGACGGTACATGCAGATCGCGAAGTGCATGCGCGACGAGGACCAGCGAGCCGATCGGCTGGTGGAGTTCGTGCAGCTCGACGTCGAGCTCTCGTTCTGCACGCAAGAGGATGTGCTCGAGGTAATGGAATCGTGCATGCGGGCCGTGTGGCGCACGGTGCTCGGGGTGGATCTTGCTCCGTTTCCGCGTCTGACGCATCAGGAAGCGATCGCGCGATACGGCCTCGACAAGCCCGACCTGCGTTTCGGCCTGGAGCTGGCAAACGTCGGCGACGCGTTCGCCGACACCGAGTTCGTGGTCTTCCGATCCACGATCGAGTCAGGCGGGGCCGTCGTCGCGCTGCGCTATCCCGGTGGGGCGTCGCTGTCGCGCCGCGACTTTGACGCGCTGACCGAGACTGCGAAACAGTTCGGCGGCAAGGGCATGGTCTGGATCGCGCTGGCGGCCGATGGGAACAAGTCTTCGGCGATAAAGTTCCTGACCGGCGCGCAGATCGAGCGCGTGCGTGCCGCGGCCGGGGCCGAGATCGGTGACGCGCTGCTGCTGTTCGCGGACGCAGCCGAAAACGCGTACGCCGTTGCGGGAAAGATGCGTAACGTAGTTGGCGAGCGCTGCGGGCTGCGCGATCCCAACACCTACGCCTTTGCGTGGGTTACCGGCTTTCCATACCTAGAGGTCGACGAAGCGACCGGTCAGGTCGCGCCCGCGCACCATCCTTTCACCGCGCCCGCACCGGGCGATTGGGAGCTCATCGACCGCGCTCCACGTGAAATGCGCGCGCAGCATTACGATATGGTGCTCAACGGCTGGGAGCTGGGTTCGGGGTCGATCCGCATTCACAAGGCGCAGGAGCAGCGAAAGATCTTCGAGATGCTGGGTTTGACGCCGGAGCAGATCGAGGAGCGCTTCGGCTTCTTCGTGAGGGCGCTCGAGTACGGCGCACCGCCGCACGGCGGCATGGCGCTCGGCATCGACCGCATCGTGATGATCGCGTGCGGTGAGGAGAACCTTCGCGAGGTGACGGCCTTCCCGAAAAACTCCGTTGCGCGCGACGTGATGATGGACGCGCCGAGCCTGGTGCCCGAGCAGCTCGTCCGCGATCTCCATCTGAGGCTCGCCCCAGAGCTCCACTAATTCAGTCACGCCCGCCACGCATCAAGCGCTACTAGAGGCGAGTAGAAAAAACTAGGAGGTGGGCGATGCAGATCGCGGTGTTGTTGATGCTATCCAACTTTTTCTTCTGGCCGGGCCCGATGGACTGGCAGATGAATCAGCAGAATGTCGTGATACGGGGGACGGTCGTCGACGGGGGCACCGGTCGCGCCGTGGCGGGCGCGACGGTATACGCGCACTCGGCCGCCTCCGACGCGCAGGCCGTCTCGGATGCGAAGGGGGAGTTCATCTTCCTGACGCTCCTCCCGGGAACCTATACTCTGTGCGCGTCCAAGAACGGTGATGTCGCAGGCTGCGCTCGGGATGCCGATACGCCGGAGCTATTCGCGGGCTTCGAATACGGCGCGACGGTCTTGCTCTCGCAGGCTACGAACTAAAGCTCTGCGCGAAGGACGCGCGCCCAGCAACGGGCGGCTTCGAAGACCCTCGTTGCTGGGCTCGCGTCCTTCGACGGAGTTTATCCTGAGCGAGCGCAGCGAGCCGAAGGGCTCAGGATGACAAGGGGTTCTGGGCTAAAAATTCGTTTGCGCGGTTGAAGATCGCGTCGAACATCGGCACGGTGAGCTTACCGGTGTTGGTGTTCTGGCGGCTCGGATGATATGACGCGATGACCGCGATCGAGCGCCGTCCTTTCGTGGCCGTGGCCTCGGCGCCGTGCGCGAACGCGGGTCGAACGGGATCGAGTGCAAAGCCTTGCTCGCGCAACGCCCGCAGGATCGCATCGAAACCAATGGCGCCAAGCCCGATCGCGACGGCGAGACGCTTGAGCGCCTCGAACTCCGCGACGAGGTACGGAAAGCAGTTGCGTAACTCCGCCGGCGTCGGTTTGTTCTGCGGCGGCGCGCAGCGAGCGGCCGCGGTGATCAGCGCGTCGTGCAGCGTCAGCCCGTCGTCGCGGTCGAGCGCCTGCGGCTGCGATGCGAATCCCGCCCGATAGAGCGCCGGATAAAGGAAATTACCGGAGCTGTCGCCGGTGAAAGGCCGCCCCGTGCGGTTGCTGCCGTGGGCACCGGGAGCGAGCCCGACGAGCAGCAGGCGTGCACGCGGATCGCCGAACGCCGGAACGGGTTTCCCCCAATAATCGCAGTCACGATGCGCCCGCTTGCGCTCGCGCGCCACCTGCGTCGCGTAGGCGCGGAGTTCGGGGCAGCGCGTGCACCGCACGACCGCCGCTTGGATCTCGTCGAGGTTCCTTAGACGCATTGCAGCACGTCCGAGTACTCGACGCCGATCGGTGCAACGACGTATGCGACGCCGTTGTTTCGTTGCCAGAGGTGCTCGACGGCCGCGCGTGGGTACACGACGCGCACGTTCGGCGCGGCAGGATCGTTGATCGCGCAGTCGCCGTCCCGCGTGAACCCGCATAGCACGGCCAAATGCCCGTCGGAGCGATCGAGCGGCGCGCCCGGCAACTCGCCCTCTCGCCACGAGTAGGAGATTGCGATGGGGAGATTACGCTCGATCAGGCGCGCGGCGTGATCGAGATTGCGGAGGTGCGCCACGACGGCGCGAAAGCCGAGGCGGCCGCTGTACGCAACGTTGAACGCCCAGTTGCCCGTTCCGTTGTATGCGCGGTCGAACACGGCTTGCGCTGTGTGGGCGACGGAGTAGTCGATCCCGTGAAAAGCGTGGATCATCGAGAGGCTCGCGGGGCTGCACCAGCCGCGCGAGCCGTTGGCTCCTGTCCTGAGCGAAGTCGAAGGGCCATCATACTGTGAGCGGGCCGGCACGTCCAGAATGAGCGCGTCGCGCGCGTAGGGCAGCGACGGCTGCGCGCGGACCGGAGACGAGAACGCGACGAGCTCGAAGCGAACGTCCTTCGCGCGCACTTCTATCCCGTCGAACGGTTGTGCTGCGGCGACCACGTCGACGTCGACGCGCGTGCCGTCGTGCTCCGGGCTGTACGATTTCGCGCCGTCGGAGCGCCACTCGGAGTGGTCGAGCCAATCGCCGGAGGAGCGACCAGCGCGCAGCAAACGGAAGGCCAGGTGCCCGCTCTGCGCGTGCGTGTTCCAGCTCAACACCCCGCCGCGCGTTGGCTCGAAGAAGAGCTGCACCGAATCCCCGGCCGCCACCGTTTGCGCGAACGGGGGCGCGTTCAGATGCTCCACTGCCACGCGTTCCAAGTGTCCCCGATAAACGCCGCGGGAACGTAGTTCTTCAGGTCGGCGTTCATTGCCGTGTAATTCGTCCGCCAGCTAAAGAAGACGGCGGGAACGAGCTCGCGGATGCGTTGCTCTTCGCGCCGGTAGAGCGCCCTGCGCTTGTTTTGGTCGAAGGTGCTCGCGGCCGCCGCGCTCGTCGCGTTCACGATCGGATCGTCGAGCCAGGACGTGTTCGCTCCGCGCGGGGGGATGAAGGCGCCGTTCCAATCGCCCGAGTTGTCCGGATCGGGCCCATTGGTTTCGATCGACCACTCGAGGTCATACTTTCCGGTGTACAGCGGTCCGTCCATGGCGAACAGATAGCTGCCCGGATAGTTGCGGATCGTAACGTCGATGCCGACGGAGCGCAGCATCGACTGGATCAGCACCTGCGACTCGGTATTCTCTTGGTGCCCGGTCGTCGCATAGATGGTAAGGCGCAGCGGGAGCGCACCCTTGTAAAGCAGGCCGTCGGCGCCGGTTTTCCATCCGGCCAGCGCGAGCAGCCGTTTGGCGTCGTTTGGATCGAAGCGATACGGAGGGAGCGCGGGCGCGGCCCACGACTCGGGAAAGATGTCGGAGACGGCGAGCCGATCGACGCCGTGAAAAATCGTATCGTTGATGCGTTTCCAATCGACGGCTTCCGCGATGGCTCGGCGGACACGCACGTCGGCCAGCAGAGGACGGCTGACGTTGATTCCCAGGTGGCGCCACTCGGCGATCAAATTCCGATCGACTCGAATCCCCGCGATCCCCGACAGTCGAGCGATCGCGTTGGGGCTGACGTTCGGATAAACGTCGATCTCGTGCGTGGCGAGCTCGTTGAAGAGCGTGTTGACGTCGGGAATGACGTGCCAGATCACCTCTTTTAACTTCGGCGGTCCGCGAAAATATCGCGGGTTCGGCACGAAGACGAGCGACGTTCCGTGGTTCCATTCTTGGAGTTGGTAGGGTCCGCTCGAGAGCGGGCGATCGTTGAACGCCGCCGCGTTGAGGTTCGGCAGCTTGGACAGGAGATGCGCCGGTAGCGGCGGGTAAGCCGCGCCGCCAATTCCGAGGATCCCGAGCGCGGCGACGTTGGGATGCTTCAAGCGAATGAGAATCGTGTACGGGTCGGGCGCCGTCGCCGAGGCGATCGCATCCCAGCCGTAGCGGGTCTTCACGTTGTTGGCCGGATTCGTGACGGCGCGGTAGGTGAAGAGCCAGTCTGCGGCGGTCAGCGGCGCGCCGTCTGCCCACATTGCGCCGTGGCGCAGGTGCACGACGATCTGCTTTCCGTCGGGGCTGATGCCGCCGTTGCGCGGCGTCGGCACTTCGGTCGCGAGATCGGGAACGTAGTTTCCGCGTGCGTCGTAGCGGAGGACGAACGAGAACAGCAAACCGGCGATGGTATCCGAAGCCGCCGTATGCGCGAACATGAGATTGAGGTTGTCGGGCT
The DNA here is from genome assembly GCA_963745145.1 of Vulcanimicrobiota bacterium. Classification (GTDB taxonomy): domain Bacteria; phylum Vulcanimicrobiota; class Vulcanimicrobiia; order Vulcanimicrobiales; family Vulcanimicrobiaceae; genus Cybelea. The sequence continues at coordinate 652,635 of CAVUWE010000002.1, forward strand.
CTTCGTCTTCGCCGAGACGAAGGACGCCGGGCACCGTCCAGGAGTTGCGCTCGCCATTGTGCGGCGAAGCTTGCGGATGGGCGCAGCCGCCCGCCGCGAGCAGAAGGGCCAGCGATGCAGCGGCGCGACGGTGCACGCTACTCGCGCGCGTCGGCCGCGCGGGGAAAGCGTTTTACGATCCGCGGCGCGATCTCTCGATAGAAGCCGTCCGCGCCGAAGCGAACGAGGTCGGCGGCCGGCAATCCGGTCTCCTCATGGGCGCGAGCCACCTCGGCGAGCGCTTCCTCTTCGGCCAGCCCGAACGTGTTGAGCGCGATGCCGACGACGTCCGCCGGTTTGACGGTCTTCAGCAATCGCTCGTGTATGTCGATCGCTTCGCGATAGCCCAGCGCCGGCGTGGGGTACGTCTCGATGCGCGTTCGCCGTGGATCGCAGACCAGCACGAGCGCGTCGGGTGCGCAGCCGGTCATTAGCGCGAGCGTGACCGGCGCGTAGGCCGGATGGTTGATGGCACCCTGCCCCTCGACGACGATCAGGTCGGCGCCTTCGTGCGCCGCGTAGAGAACGAGCTGCTCCGCCGCGCCCGCGGCGAAATCGGCGATGACGCGATCGACGGAGATGCCCCAACCCGCGATCAGCACACCCGTCTGCCCGGTAGGAACGAAACGCGCCGAGCTGCCGGAGGCCTCGGCCGCGCGCACGAGTTCGAGCGCGGCCGACATCTTTCCGACGGCGCAGTCGTTGCCCACCGTCAGAACGATCGGCGCCTTCACGTCGTAGGCGTCCCCCGAGAACAGCGGCACGTCGGGTGGTTCGCGGACATCCCAAATCGTGGTGCCGGCGGCAACCGCGGCGACGTGAAACTCGCGATCGGCATTGAGGATCTCGTGCAGACCGCTGACGATCTCGAGCCGCGCGCCGATCGCCTCCAGGATCGCGCCGCGCCAGTCCGGCGGCAGGCCGCCCCCTTTGGGCGCCGTTCCGACGAGCAGCGCCGTCGGCGCGAACTGCAGCGCCTCGGCGATGCTGCTCACGATCGGGGCGTCGCTGCGAAGGTACGGCAGCACGTCGTTGACGCGCCGGCCGGCATTGACCGGGTCGATGACCGCGACGACCTCGTCGCTTCCATAGCGTATGACCCCGTGCGCGGTCTTCGCGTCGACCGCAAACCGGTCGGGAGAGAGAATCGCGTACCGGCGGCTCATGCGGCCACGCGTTCCCGCACGCCGAGCCCCGGCTCGTCCGAAAGGATAAGCTTGCCGCGATCGTAGGTCACGCCGGCGAACGGATCGCGAGCGATCAAGAGCGGGCCGTCGATATCGGCCCAATCGACGAGTGGCGAGAGGTGCGCCGCGGCGGTCGCGGCGATCGCGCTCTCGACCATGCATCCCAACATCACCTTCATGCCCATCGCTCGCGCGGTATGAATCATGGCGAGCGCTCCGCGTATGCCTCCCGTTTTCGCGAGCTTGACGTTCACGCCGTCGACGCAGCCGTAGAGCGCCGGGAGGTCGCCCGCAATCAAGGCGTCTTCGTCGGCGACGATCGGAATCGAGACGCGCTCGCGGATCGCGCGGAGCTGTTGCGGATGCCCCGCGGGGATGGGTTGTTCGCAGAACTCGATGTCGTAACGCTCGAGTTCCCGCAGGATGCGAATTGCTTCGTCGACGTCCCAGCCCTCGTTGGCGTCGATGCGAATCGTTCCGCCGTATCGAGCGCGAATCGCGGCGATCGTCTCGATTTGCTGCGACGGCGTCCCGATGCCGAGCTTCACCTTGAGAATCGGATGATCGGCGACTTCAGCGAGCTTGCGAAGTGTTAGCTCCGGATCGGCGATGCCGATCGTGCGGCACGTCGCCGGCGCCAGCGACGGGTCGAGTCCGAGCAGCGCGTAGAGCGGCTTGCCGAGATCCTTGCCGATCAGATCGTGCAACGCGAGATCGAGGCCAGCCCGCGCGGCGGCCGGGATGCCGGGATGGAGGAGTGCCTCGAGCCGATAGGGGTCGCCGGCAGCGAGCGGATGCGACGCGAAGTACTCCGCGACGCTCTCGACCGATTCACCGTAGCGATCGACCGGCGTTGCCTCGCCGATGCCCTCGGGTCCGTCCGCTCGGACGCGAATCACCGCGGAACGCGCGATCGTCTCGGCTTCCCCCCGAGCGATCTGAAATGGATGAACGAGCGGCAGCTCGATCGTCGTGACGGAAACGGAGAGCATCATGCCCGCTTTCCACCGGGCAATGCGCCTTCCTCGGCGCCGCGGACGGGGCCCTTGACGAGCGGTGATACGGTAGAGGGGCTCGACTGCGTTTAGCGCGCAGCGCGCGTAGGTACCGAACCGACTTATATGACCTAGGGAGCATCAGCTCCGGTAACGACGGATCGGCTGGGCCGAAAGCCTGCCGAATCGGCGCCCGGGCCGCACCCACCTGCGAGATGCAGGTTCGATCGCCGCGCGCAAGACGCTATCTGCGGTTGAGTATTTCTCGCCACCGATCCATCGCGGCGGCAAGCGCCGCGATGCTCGCGGTTCCGGAAGCGTCGTCGAGCACGAGATGACCGCGGAATCCGGGGAACGCAGCGATCGTGTCCGCGATCGATCGCTCGGTTTGCCGGCTCGCGTCGCTCCAGAGCAAGACGGTGTTAGGCTGCAGCGCCCGCGGATCGCTGGCGGCATCGAATAGCTGGGGCTCCGGACCGAATCGCAGCCATGCCGAGTCGGCCTCTTTGGCGACGCGCTTGCAATCGTGCGCGCTGGCGGCGAACGTTTGGGGCAGGTTGCGCACTGCCAGCGTGACGTTCAGCGTCTTTGCCAGCGACGTGGCGACGCCGAGCTGCGCCAGTTGATCGTTCCACGACTCGTCGAGCTCGCGACTCAGCGGCGCTGCCAGAAGCGGGGCGCCGACGGCGAGCGCGTGCCCCAGCACGGCTGCCATGCGTTCGCGGGTCGAGGTAAAGAACGCGGCGTCCGCCAGCGCAGCGATGGAAAGCCCGCGGTCGGCCGCCATCTTCTTGACCTGGGCGAGGTAGTCGTCGTCGACGCGCGGAAAGTGGCGCTCGTCTACAACGACGCCGTCGCAAGCGAGGTCGCGCGCGCACAGGTCCAGGAATTCGAGTTGCGTAAGCTCGCCGCTCGCCATCGCGCGGTGAAGCGAACCGCTCGCGCAAGCAAGCTTCATCGGCGTCGGAAGTTCGACCGCACCACGTTCCTTACCCTTGGACAGAAATAAAACAATGAAGATTGCTCTCGGGGCAGATCACGCCGGCTTCGAATATAAGGATCGCATCGCGGACCTCTTACGCACCCGTGGCCACGACATCATCGATTTCGGAACGCACGACTCGACGCCGGTCGACTATCCGCAATACGGCTACGCCGTCGGAGAGGCGGTCGCGAGCGGCCAAGCCGATCGGGGCATCGTCGTATGCGGCTCGAGCCTCGGCATCGCAATGGCCGCGAACAAGGTGCCGGGCGTGCGCTGCGCGCCGGTCGCCGAAACATACTCGGCCGAGCTTGCGCGCCGCCACAACGACGCTAACGTGATTGCGTTTTCGGAGCGGCTGACGGGGTGGGAGATGATCGAACGGATGCTCGACGTCTACCTCGATACCCCGTTCGACGGCGGCCGCCACGCCTACCGCACCGAGCAACTCTTCGAGTTTGGCGACGCGCAGCGTGCGCGCACGCTCAAGGATCTGGAGCGCGGGGAGGTGACCGATGCGCAGACTCCTCAAGAGCTCATCGGTGTGCCGTAGCGGAGGAGACCGTGGACATTCTTACACCCGGTACCATCGAAGCACAGGATCCGGAAGTTTACGCGGCCATCGCCGGCGAGGAGCGCCGCCAGAAAGAGAACCTGGAGCTGATCGCTTCGGAGAATTACGCCAGCCGCGCCGTCCGCGAAGCGATGGGTTGCGTGATGACCAACAAGTATGCCGAAGGTTATCCCGGAAAGCGTTATTACGGCGGTTGCGAGTGGGTGGACGTGGCGGAGCGGCTCGCGCTCGACCGGCTGAAACAACTTTTCGCCGCGGACCACGCCAACGTGCAGCCGCACTCCGGTGCCCAGGCGAACATGGCGGTGTTCATGGCGGTGCTGCACGCCGGGCGAGACCGTGCTCGGCATGTCGCTCGCGCACGGCGGCCATCTCACGCACGGTACGAAGGTGAGCTTCTCCGGTAAACTCTACAACGCGGTCGCGTACGGCGTACGGCAGGACACGGAGCTGATCGACTTCGATCAGGTGCGTTCCATGGCGCGCGAGTATCGGCCAAAGCTGATCGTCGCCGGCGCGAGCGCCTATCCGCGGGTGATGGAATACGAGCCGTTCCGCGAGATCGCCGACGAGATCGGCGCGACGCTGCTCGTTGATTTCGCGCACGTCGCTGGGCTCGTCGCGGTAGGTCTGCATCCGTCGCCGGTGCGGCTCGCCGACTTCGTGACGTCGACGACGCACAAGACGCTGCGCGGGCCGCGCGGCGGCTTCGTGCTCTGTACGAGCCAGTGGGCGCAGCCGCTCGATAAGAGCGTGTTTCCCGGCATTCAAGGCGGCCCGCTGATGCACACGATCGCCGCGAAGGCGGTCGCGTTCGGCGAGGCGCTGCAGCCGGAGTTCACGGAATACCAGCGCCGGGTCGTCGAGAACGCGCGGACGATGGCCGAGGAGTTCAGCCGGGCGGGACTGCGTCTCGTCGCGGGCGGCACCGACACGCATCTCATCCTGGTCGACGTGTCGGTGAAGGGACTCACGGGCAAAGCCGTCGAGGCCTATCTCGACGAGATCGGCATCACGGTGAACAAGAACGCGATTCCGTTCGACAAGCAGAAGCCGATGGTGGCGAGCGGCATTCGCCTCGGCACGCCGGCGATCACGGCGCGCGGGCTGGGCGCCGACGAGTGCCGCGAGGTCGCGCGCATCATCTGCGAAGGCTTCACCGACATCGAGCAGCGCGCCAACGTCGATCGGCTGCGCGACCGCGTGCGCGAGCTTACCTCCCGTTTCGACGTTCCGTAGCCACAGTCGGCAAAGGGCATCGGGCGTGCTTCTACTAAAGAGGCCGAACGATGCGACCCGGCTGGGACGAGTACTTCATGCAGATCGCGCACACCGTCGCTACGCGTGCGACGTGCCCGCGAGCGCGCGGTCGGCTGCGTCCTGATGCGCGACCAGCGGATTCTGACGACGGGATATAACGGCGCGCCGCGCGGCGTGGCCCACTGCACGGAGGTCGGCTGCGCGCTCGTCAACGATCACTGTCTGCGCGCCACGCACGCCGAAGCGAATGCGGTCGTGCAGGGTGCGCTGCACGGCGTCAGCCTGCAGCACGCGACCGCGTATTGCACGCACCAACCCTGCGTGAACTGCTCGAAGCTGCTGATCAGCGCGGGCGTTAGCAAGATCGTCTACGACCAGGCCTATCCCGACGAACTCGCCGGGCAGCTGCTGGCGGAAGCCGGCGTCGCGCTCGTGCCTACGCGGCGCTCGGAGGGCGCGCGGGGGTGAGCGGCCACCCGCCGAGCCCCGGCGTTCTCTATGCAGCGGCATTCGTAATCGCGGCTGCCGTAAGCGCTCTGACCACGCCGCTGATCGTGAGCCTCGCGACCCGTCTGGGCATCGTCGACGACGACGGAGCGGAGCGGCGGATGCACGAGCAGCCGAAGCCGCGCATCGGCGGCATCGCGGTCTTCTTGGGTTTCGCCTTCGCGCTGTTTGCGGTGCTCGGCGTTTCGCTCGCGTCGCCGTTGGGGCTCTTACCGGCGGCCGATCAGTTCGATGCCATTCATCGGTTGGTGGGGCTGTTGTTCGGAAGCCTGCTGATCTTGGGCGTCGGCATTTGGGACGACGTCATGCAGATGCAGGCCGCGGAACAAGCTCGTCGCGCAGATCGTCGTCGCGCTGGTCTCGATGCTTTACGGCTTCGTCATACCCGGCATCACCAATCCCTTCGATCACAATCCCGGAACGAACTGGATCGACTTCCCCCTGTGGGTGGGCGTGCCGCTGACGCTGCTCTGGTACGTCGGCATGATGAACGCGATCAACTTCCTCGATGGGCTCGACGGGCTCTTGGCGGGCGTGGCGGCGATCTCGAGCCTCTTCTTGTTCGTAATCGCGGTGTTGCACGGCAATCCCGTAGTCGCGTTGGTGGTTGTCGCGCTGACCGGAGCCGCCCTCGGCTTTCTCCCGTTCAATTTTAACCCCGCCCGCATCATCCTCGGCGACGCCGGATCGCTCTTCATCGGCTACGTCTTCGCGACGGTTTCGATCATCGGCGCGAGCAAAACGGCGATCGCGATCAGCGTCGTCGTCCCGTTGCTCGTCCTCGCGCTGCCGGTTCTCGACACGGCGGCGGCGATCGTACGGCGCGCGCGCAGCGGCAAGCGCATCACCGAAGCCGATCGGGGTCATTTTCACCACCAGCTGATCTTTCGCTTCGGGCTCAACGTTCGCCAGGCAGTCTTGCTGCTGTATGCGGTCTGCTTCGTGCTCGGAGCGGTCGCGCTCGCATTCTCCGGCGAGTTTACGCACGTCTTTCGCCGCGCCGCCGGAGTCTCGGAATTTGGAATGACCGAAAAGCTAAAAGTCATGAGCGTCTTTGGAACGCGCCCGGATACGATCAAAATGGCGCCGGTCGTCCACGAGCTCGGCTTGCATCCCGAGATCGACGACATCGTCTGTGTCACAGCGCAGCACCGCCAGATGCTCGACGACCTGCTGACGCTCTTCTCCATCACACCAGATTACGATCTCGACGTCATGACCGAGGACCAGACGCTCACCGACGTGACGACGCGGGTCCTGTCGGGCATGGAACGCGTCCTGGAGGAGGCGGCGCCCGACGTCGTGCTGGTGCACGGCGACACGACGACGAGCACGGCGGCGGCGCTCGCCGCGTTTTACCAACGGATCGCCGTGGGACACGTCGAGGCGGGGCTGCGAACGAAAAACCGGTGGCTGCCCTATCCCGAAGAGATGAACCGCCGCCTCACCGCGACGATCACGTCGTATCACTTTGCGCCGACGCCGCTTTCGCGCGACCATCTGCTGGCCGAGAACGTCGTCGCCGCCGACATCATCGTCACCGGAAACACGGTCATCGACGCGTTCTTGGAAACCGCGGAGCGCGTGGACCTGCCGCGGCCGCCCCGCTGGGACGAGGTCGATCCGAGCCGCCCTATCGTCGTCGTTACCGCGCACCGGCGAGAGAACCAGCCCCACATGCGCGAGATCTGCGAGGCGCTCGCCGAGATCGCGCGAGACGGCGCGCGGCCGCAAATCTACTGGCCGGTGCATCCCTCGCCGCGCGTCGCGCCGGTCGCGCACGCCATTCTCGACGGCATCCAGGGCGTCGTGCTCGTCGATCCGATCGATTATGCAGAGATGGTCGCGGCCGTGAAGGCGTCGGTGTTCGTGCTCACCGATTCGGGCGGCCTCCAAGAGGAGGCGCCGTGTCTGGGCAAGCCGGTGCTCGTGATGCGCGACGAGACGGAGCGCCCCGAGGGTCTGATCGCCGGAACGCTCGAGCTCGTTGGCCACGATCGCGGCGACATCGTCGCGAGCCGCGAAGCGGCTGTTGAACGACGAGGCCGCCTACGCGAAGATGGCGCACGCCGACAATCCCTACGGCGATGGCCACGCCGCGGGGCGCATCGCCGCATGGTTGCTGGCCCGGCTGCGCGAGGGCGCGTATCCGACGCCGTTCTCAGGCGGACCACGGGCCGAGACCGAACCCGCGGCCCGATGAAGCCGCTGCTGCCGGTCCTAGGGGCGGGCGGCGCATTCGCGGGCACGGCCCTGGCGGGGCTGCTCGCGGGACTCTGGCTGGCGGAGCGGCTCAAGGCGCCCATCTTGACCGCCGCCGGGCTCTTCGCCGGGCTTGCGCTCGGCGGGTACTCCGCCTACCGGCTGCTGCTTCGGTCGATGTAGCGCAATGCAGGAGGAAAAGCCCGTTGGGCGTAGCTACAGCGACGCCGACGCGGCGGCCGATCTCGCTGCTTACTTTGCGCTCAAACGAGTGGTTTCGATCAGGTCCCTGGTGAGCATCGCCGTCGTGGCGCTCTTGGTGGTTCGCTGGCTTCCCTTCCCGGCTTTGGCGCTTGCAACCGGTGGATTCTGCGGGGTGCTGAACGCCCAGCTAACCGGGAGCAGCGGCTAGTTGCTCTTGAAGAACCGGACCGTAGGGCTCTTCGTCTTAAGTAGTTTCCTGCGAATCGGGATCTTCAGTATAGTCCCGGTGGCGTTCGCCGTGCATGGACCCTGGTGGTCGATGGCCTGGTACTTCGCCGGTTTTTTCCTCCCGTTAGCATTGTTTGCAGTTGGCGCGCTGCACGCATTCGACCGAAAGTAGAACGAGAACACCTTCGTGCAAGAAAACCTGGGCGCACACATTCTGTGGCACCTGCCGGTGCTGGGGGCCGTGCATGCCGACACGATTGTGACGACTTGGGTCGTTATGGCGCTCTCGTTGGCGTTCTTTGCGTGGATGGGGGCCAGCTATCGGCAGCCCACCCAAACGAAGCGCCAAGTCGTCGTCGAGGGCGTCGTCAACTACGTCGCCGATCTCGCGACAAGCACGCTCGGCAAGCGTGGCGAACCGTACGTCCCCTTCTTCATCGCGCTCTTCGTCTTCATTTTCTTGCTCAATCAGTTCGGGATGCTGCCCTTTAAGGCGCTTGGGCTCCCCATCGGCGGTTCTCCGACCGCCGACCTCAATACCACAGTGCCGCTGGCCCTGACTGTTTGGCTCGCGACGTGGGTGTTGTTCCCGGCGACGCACGCCAGGCATTTGATCGCGCCGTTTGCGTGGCTGCTTCCGATTAACATCATCGAGGAGCTCTCGCGACCTGTGACCCTGGCGGCCCGCTTGTTCTTCAATATCTTCGTCGGCGAGCTGCTATTCTTGGTTGTTGCGTCGATCATCGAAGCGCACATTTCAATCGGGCCGCTCAATCTGTCGTTCGCGGTAACGGCCGTGCCCTTCTTCATCCAGTTCTTTAACTTCTTCGTCGGCACCGTCCAAGCGTTCGTTTTTACCCTCCTGGCGATCGTCTACTTCTCGCTGGCGATCGGCGACAGTCATTAAGAAAGGTTACGCTCTTGAGTCCTGAAGCGTTAGTTGCCGCGTTTACCCTGCTGGCGTTCGGCATTATCGTCGCCGGCGTTGCATTCGGCTCGGCTATCGGCGACGGTATCGTCGCGAGCAAAGCGGTCGAGGCGATTGCCCGTCAACCCGAAGCGCGCCCGAACATCATGACGTTCATGTTCCTAGGCGTCGGCGTGCTGGAAGCGTTCCCAATCATCGCGCTGGGCCTCGCATTCTACATGATCTTCGCCTTGGCGCCGTTGTCCGCGCTCATGGCTAAGGTCACCGGCCACTAAGAGCGCGATGTTTCTCTCGCTCGACGGCACGCTCTTCGTTCAGCTGATCAACTTTGCGATCTTCTTCGCTCTGCTGAACCTGGTCTTTTTGCGGCCCGTCGGGCGAGCGATCGCAAAACGGCGCGCTTACATCGACAGCTTGGTCTCCGACTACGACCAATATCAAGAGGAAGCTCGCAACCTGCGCGACGAGGCCGAGGCGATCCGTGCCGCCGCTCGCCGTGAGGCGGAGCATCGCGTAGCCGCGGCACGGGCGGCTGCGTCGAACGAAGCTGCCGAAATGTCGAGCCGCTACGCGCAGCAGGCAAAAAGCACAATCGAGGAAGCGCAGAACACCGTTCTGGCGGAGGTCGAAAAAGCGCACGACGGCGAGGGCGAAGCCGTGCGCGTGCTCGCGAAGGTCATGCTCGATCGGGTGATTCCCGAGGCGGCGCGATGAACGACCTGCAGTTCTACATCAAAATCGCGATCTGGAGCCAGGTCGTTTCGTCGGTCGTTTTCTTTGGCGTGCTCGCCTACATATGGTCCCGCTGGATTTACCCCGTCGTTATGACGGCGCAAGAGCGCAGCAACCGGCAGATCGCCAAAGCCGAGCATCATCGCGACGAAGCAAAAGATGCGCTTGAAACGTTGCGCCAGGAGAATCAGACGGCGCATCACGACGCCGAACTCATCGCGCAGCGCGTCGAGCGATCGCGGCGGAGCACGATCGCGAGGCGCTGCTCAAGGAGACCACGGAGGCAGGAGAACGCGCGCTCGCCGATGCCGGGCGCGAGCTCGAGCGTGCCCGCGCCGCGGCGCGTCAACGGCTTCGCGACGAGCTCGTCGACGGCGCGCTGCGGATGGCGCGAAGCGACGCGCAGCGCCGTGTCGGGGGGGTGGCCGACGCGCGGACTGGTCGACCGATTCGTCGGCTCGCTCGAGGGCGCGGCCCATGGTTAAACAAACGCTCGCGCGACGCTACGCGATCGCGATTGCCACGCTCGCCCGCGAGCAACACGCCGTCGAGCGCGTGAGCGACGATTTGCAGGCGATCGGCGACTCCATCGGCGCGCCCGGTCTGATCCGCGACTTCTTCGAATCGCCCGTAATCGACCGTCCGTCCAAGGAGCTCGCGCTGCGGACGCGTTTTCGAGGGCAAGGTGCATCCGATCGCGCTGCACGCGCTCTTGCTGCTCGTTCGCAAGCGGCGCGAGAAGTTGCTCGGCCGCGATCGTCGCCGAATACCTCGCGTTGGAACGTGCGGCGCGCGGCGTGGAGCAGCTTGACGCTCGAGACAGCGCGCCCGCTCGATCCGGCGGAACGCGACCGGCTGATGGCGCGGCTCGAAGCAGTCTACGGCAAGAAGTTCGAGGTCAAAGAGATCGTCGATCCGACGCTGATCGGCGGCTTGCGTCTCATGATGGGCGACCGTCGCATCGACGCCTCGATCTCCGGGCGGCTCGACGCTCTGGCGCGCGAGCTCTCGCATGCAAGTTAACATCGCTCTTAGGAAAGTTGACGGATGATAAACGCTGACGAAATCGCCGGTATTCTCAAGCAGCAGATCGAGCAGTTCAAGACCGGAGTCCAGGAAGACGAGGTCGGAACGGTCATCGAAGTCGGCGCGAACCTCGCGCGGATCTACGGTTTGCGCGGCGTTCGGTCATCCGAGTTGGTGGAGTTCGAGAACGGGCTCCAGGGCGTGGCGCTGAACCTCGAAGAGGACAACGTCGGCGTCGTCATCATGGGCCCCGACGTCGAGATCAAAGAGGGCACGCGCGTGCGGCGCACGGGCCGGATTGCGTCCGTGCCGGTGGGGGATGCGTTGCTGGGACGCGTCGTCAATCCGTTGGGAGAGCCGATCGACGGGAAGGGCGAGATCGACGCGAAGCGCTTCCGCACGGTCGAGAACGTCGCGCCGACCGTCGTTCAGCGCCAGCCCGTCAAGCAGCCGCTGCAGACCGGCATCCGCGCGATCGACGCGCTTATTCCGATCGGCAAAGGGCAACGCGAGCTCATCATCGGCGATCGATCGACCGGCAAGACTGCGATCGCCGTCGACACGATAATCAATCAACGCGGCCGTAACGTGTTCTGCGTGTACGTCGCGATCGGTCAGAAGAACTCAACCGTCGCCGCGCTCGCCAACCTGCTCGAGCAGAAAGGCGCGATGGCCTACACGACGATCGTCGCGGTCAGCCCATCGGAAGCGGCGGCGCTGCGATGGCTCGCGCCATTCGCCGGCTGCGCGATGGCCGAAGAGCTGATGTACGAAGGCAAGGACGTGCTCATCATCTACGACGATCTGACGAAACACGCGCAGTCGTATCGCGAGATGTCGCTGCTCCTCCGGCGTCCGCCGGGACGCGAGGCCTATCCGGGCGACGTCTTTTACCTGCACTCGCGGCTGCTCGAACGCGCGGCCAAGCTCTCCGACGAGATGGGCGGGGGTTCGATGACGGCGCTGCCCGTGATCGAGACGCAGGCCGGAGATTTCTCCGCGTACATCCCAACCAACGTCATCTCGATCACCGACGGCCAGATCTATTTGACCCCGCAACTCTTCTTCCAAGGCATTCGGCCCGCGGTCGACGTCGGTCTCTCCGTTTCGCGCGTCGGCGGCGCCGCGCAGACGAAAGCGATGAAGTCGGTTGCCGGCCAGCTCAAGCTCGAGCTCGCGCAGTATCGCGATCTCGCCGCCTTCGCCAAACTGTCGAGCGACCTCGACAAGGCGACGCAGAATCAGCTGATGCGCGGCGAGAAGATGACCGAGCTCCTGAAACAGCCGCAGTACCAGCCGCAGGCGACCGAAGACCAAGTGGCGATCATCTATGCTGCCACCAAGGGATTCGTCAACGACGTTCCCACGGCGCGGCTGCAAAACTGGGCCGCCGGCTTCATCGACTTCCTGCACGCCAAGCATCCGGAGATTTCCTCCGCGATCGCGGAGAGCGCCCAGCTCTCCGACGACACGCGCAAGCAGCTCGACGCAGCGTTGGCGGAGTTCAACAAGAGCTTCTGATGTTACTTTTGCGGGATAATACCCAAGGCGCATGGATGCGCCGTGTCATCCTGAGCGAAGACGGGAGGTCGTAGTCGAAGGATGGCGACCGTACGAGATCTCCGCGACCGCATCCGGTCGTTGAAGAACACGCAGCAGATTACCAAGGCGATGAAACAGGTCGCCGCGGCGAAGATACGCCGCGCGGAGGCCGCGCGGAAACGCGCGCGTCCTTACGCTGACGCCCTGGCCGAGATGCTTTCGGATCTCATCGCCGCGGTGTCGTCGGTGGATCATCCCTTCATGAAGCCCGGAAAGGCGGGCGCGCCGGCCGGCATCGTGCTGGTCAGCGCGGACAAGGGCCTCGCCGGCGCCTTCAACTCCAACGTGATCGGCGCGGCGGAGCGATTCGCCCGCGCGCAAGATGGCGTGCGTTACTATACCGTCGGCGTCAAGGCGCGCAACGCGGTGCGGCGCACCGGCATGGCCGATCATCCGACCTGGCCGCTGGGCGGCGAGTCGAAGATCCAAACGGCGCGCGAGGTCGCGATCCGCGCTTCGGAGGATTTCCGATCCGGCGCGATCTCGGAGATCGTTCTCGTATCGCAGAAGCTGGTCTCGATGATGTCGCAGCGACCGCAGACCCGGAAGCTCGTGCCGATTCTCGAATCGTCCTTCGACTCAGCTCAGGGTGACAAGCAGAAGTCGAAGGGGGCCGTCGAGTTCGCGCCGTCGCCGGAGTTCGTTCTCTCGCGACTGCTGCCCAAGTATCTCGAGTTCACGATCTACTCGGCGATGCTCGAAACCGATGCGGCGTTCTTCGCCGCTCAGCTGGTCGCGATGACCAATGCCACCGATAACGCCTCGAAGCTCATCGACGAGCTCACGATTGCGATGAACAACGCTCGCCAGGCCGCGATCACCAAAGAGCTCCTCGAAATCGTGGCGGGCGCGGAAGCGTTGGGCGTTTAGTTTTTGCAGCTAGCATCTGAGTAAGGAAAGTATGGAAATGGCCGCTGATACCGGGAAAGTCGTTCAAGTGCTCGGCAACGTCGTCGACGTCGAGTTCACGCCCGAAACCCTCCCCAGAATCAACGACGCATTGAAAGTCCGGGTCAACGACGATTCGGACGCGTCAACGGGCTCGGGGCAGGTCGCGGCGGGCAACGGCGCCGCGGGCAAGGGGGAGCTCGGCGGAACGGCGATGGCCGCCCGCGACCTGACGCTCGAAGTGCAGGACGAACTCGGGGGCAACCAGGTGCGATGCCTCGCGCTCGGTTCGACCGACGGCCTCGTGCGTGGCGCGGCCGTGCGCAGCACCGGCGCGCCGATCCACGTGCCCGTCGGTGAAGGCACGTTGGGGCGCCTCTTCAACGTGTTGGGCGAAACGATCGACAGCGACGCTCCGGTCGATGCCGCCGCCCGTTGGCCGATCCATCGCCCACCGCCGGCGCTCAAGTATCAGGAGCCGACGGCGCGCATCTTCGAGACCGGCATCAAGGTCATCGATCTGATGGCGCCCTACACTCGCGGCGGAAAGGTGGGTCTGTTCGGGGGCGCCGGCGTCGGCAAGACGGTGCTGATTCAAGAGCTCATTCGCAACATCGCCTACGTGCACAAGGGGTTCTCGGTTTTTTGCGGTGTCGGCGAGCGGACCCGCGAGGGTAACGACTTATGGCTCGAGATGAAAGAGTCGGGCGTGATCGCACAGACGACGCTGGTGTTCGGTCAGATGGACGAGCCCCCCGGCGTGCGCTTTCGCGTCGCGCAGACCGGCGTCACGATGGCGGAGTATTTTCGCGACGAACTCGGTGCCGACGTACTGCTGTTCATCGACAACATCTTCCGCTACATGCAGGCCGGTTCGGAGGTGTCCGCACTGATGGGGCGCATGCCGTCGGCGGTCGGCTACCAGCCCACGCTCGCCACCGATATGGGCGTCCTCGAAGAGCGCATCACGTCGACGCGCAAGGGTTCGATCACGTCGGTTCAGGCCGTCTACGTTCCGGCCGACGATTATACCGATCCCGCGGTCGCGACCACATTCGCGCACCTCGACGCCACGACGGCGCTCTCGCGCCCAATCTCCGAGCTCGGCATCTACCCGGCCGTCGATCCGCTCGCGTCCACGTCGCGCATCCTGGACCCCGCCATCATCGGCGAGGAGCACTACGCCGTCGCGCGAGGAGTGCAGGAGGTGCTGCAGCGGTATAAGGATCTGCAAGACATCATCGCGATCTTGGGCGTGGAAGAATTGTCGGAAGACGACAAGATCGCGGTCGCGCGCGCGCGCCGCATTCAGCGATTCTTCTCGCAGCCGTTCTTCGTGGCCGAGCAGTTCACGGGGCGTGGCGGCAAGTACGTCAAGCTCTCCGAAACGATTGCCTCGTTCAAAGAGATTCTCGAGGGCAAGGTCGACGATTTGCCGGAGGGGGCGTTCTTCTATGCGGGCACAATCGACGAAGTGAAGGAGAACGCGGAACGGATGTCTCGTGGCTAGCACGGTTCCGTTCAAACTCGTCACGCCGACGCGGGTCGTCTTCGAAGGCGACGCCGAGCTGGTCATCGTCGTCACGACGGAAGGCGAAGAGGGCATCCTGCCCAAGCACGCCCCATTCCTGGCGGCCTTGAAGCCGGGCGTTTTGCGTGCGAACGTCCGTTCACAGGCGCCGGAC
The DNA here is from genome assembly GCA_963745145.1 of Vulcanimicrobiota bacterium. Taxonomy (GTDB): domain Bacteria; phylum Vulcanimicrobiota; class Vulcanimicrobiia; order Vulcanimicrobiales; family Vulcanimicrobiaceae; genus Cybelea. Next base: position 667,674 of record CAVUWE010000002.1, read on the forward strand.
CAGGGCGGGACGACCTCGCGCCTCGAGCTTGCAACGAGCGACGGGTTTATGCAAGCGCTCCCCGACCGCGTGACCGTCTTGGTGGACGAGGCGGTCAGCTTCGAAGAGGTCGTCGTGGCCGAGGCGAACGCGGAGTTGAGCGAAGCGACGGAGCGGCAGAAGGGCGCCGCGCCCGGCAGCGAGCTTTACGCGCGCGAACAGGCCATCGTCGAATTCGCCAACGCGAAGCTCCGGTTGACCGGCCACCGGTAGGCGAGCCGCCCAGCTACGCGAACAGGGCATTAACCATGCTCGATCGTCTTGAGACGACGCTCCGAATTCGGGGCGGCGCGCGTTTGGAGGGTTCGGTCACGACGCACGGGGCGAAGAACGCCGCGCTGCCGATCATGGCTGCCGCTTTGCTCGCGAAAGGCACCGTGACGCTCCATCGAGTTCCTCGCATCACCGACGTATCGGTGATGTGGTCGCTGCTGGAAGCCTTGGGGGCGCGGATCCGCTACGAAGGCGACAACACCGTAACGATCGATGCGAGCAACGTCGCGTCGTACCGAGCGCCCTACGCGCTCGTGCGTAAACTGGCCGCCTCGTTCGACGTGGTGGGAGCGCTCCTGGGACGATTCGGTCGTGCCGAAGTGCCGCTGCCGGGCGGCTGCGTGCTCGGCACGCGAGCGACCGACATGCACGAGCAAGCGTTCCGCGCATTGGGATGCGACGTGCATAACGCGCACGGCTATCTGATCGCTCAGTCTCGCGGCGGGCGGCTGCGCGGTGCAGACGTCGAGTTTCGAATGTCCAGCGTCGGGGCTACGAAGAACGCGATGCTGGCGGCGGTGCTGGCCGACGGAACGACGCGGCTTAATAACGTTGCGATGGAACCCGAGGTCGTCGACCTGGCAGACTTCCTGATCGCCATGGGAGCAAAGATTGCGGGCCAGGGAACCGACACGATCGTCGTCGAGGGCGTGCGCGAGCTGCACGGCACCGAATACGAAATCATCGCGGATCGCATCGTCACGGGCACGCTCTTGCTGGCCGGCGCGGTCACGCGCGGCGACGTCACCGTAACGAAATGCCGGCCCGATCACTTGAGCGCGCTGACCGACAAGCTCGTCGAATGCGGCGCGGTGACCACGACCGGCGCCGATTGGATTCGAGTCAAGGCCGACGGCATCACGGGAGGGACGGATATCCTTACCGCGCCGTATCCGGGATTTCCGACCGACCTTCAGCCGCAGATGGTCGGTTTTCTGTGCACGTGTCCGGGGACTAGCGTCGTCGAGGAATCGATCTTCAACGCCCGCTTCTCGTACGTCAACGAGCTCGCGCGCATGGGCGCCGACGTCAAGGTGACGATGGAGAGCAACGCTGCCGTCGTCAAAGGCCCCAAACAGCTTTCCGGCGCGCCCGTCGAAGCCCCGGACATCCGCGCCGGCGCCGGGCTCGTCGTAGCCGGGCTGGCCGCCGCCGGCGAAACCGAGATCATCGGTTTGGAGTATGTCGATCGCGGTTACGAACGCCTGGAGGAGCTGCTTTCCGACCTGGGCGGTCAGGTTCAACGGAGCAGCGGCGTGACACCGTTGGTCGAGCCGACGGGATTTTTTGAGACGAGCGAATACCCGCGCGTTTCCGCGACGGGATAACCGGCTAGGAGCTACATTTGGACATCGGGATCGACCTCGGCACGGCCAACGTGCTCGTGCACGTCAAGGGAAAGGGAATCGTCTTGCGCGAGCCCTCCGTCGTCGCGCGCGACATGAACACCGGACGCGTCTTGGCCGTCGGTGAGGAGGCGCGTCAAATGCTCGGGCGCACGCCGGCGCACATTCAAGCGATTCGCCCGCTGCGCGACGGGGTCATCGCCGACTTTGAAGTCACTGAGGCGATGCTTTCATACTTCATCAAGAAGGTGATGAAAGATCGCTCGTGGTGGTCGGCCATATTGAAACCGAAGCCGCACGTCACCATTTGCGTGCCCGCCGAAATCACCAGCGTCGAAGAACGAGCCGTCAAGGACGCGGCGAAGCTGGCGGGGGCGCGAGATGTCGGGATCATCGAGGAACCGATGGCTGCGGCAATCGGGGCGGGACTGCCCATCGGCGGCCCCTCGGGAAGCATGGTCGTCGACATCGGCGGCGGTACGACGGACGTCGCGGTGATCTCGCTGGGAGGCATCGTCGTTTCACAGTCGCTGCGCGTGGCCGGAAACAAGATGGATGAGGCGATCGTTCGCTACATCCGGCGCGTGTACAACCTGATGATCGGCGAGCGCACCGCAGAGGAAATCAAGATCAAGATCGGTTCCGCCTACAAACTCGAGCAGGAGCTGGCGATGGAAATCCGCGGCCGCGACCTAATCAACGGCTTGCCGAAGACCGTCAAGATTACGAGCGAGGAAATACGCGAAGCGCTCGCGGAGCCGGTCGGCGCGATCGTCGAAGCGGTCAAGTCGGTGCTCGAGAAGACGCCTCCGGAGCTGGCCGCCGACATCATCGATCGCGGTATCATTCTCACGGGGGGTGGTGCGCTGCTGCGCGGGTTCGAGAAGCTTCTCTCGGAGGTTACCGGCGTTCCGGCCATCGTTGCCGACGATCCGCTCTCGTGCGTTGCGATCGGTACCGGCGCAAGGCTGCGCGTGTAATCGAGGTTCCCAGGGCGATGCCGCTCGAGCGTTTTGGGCGCGTCATCGACGCGAGCACGGTCCCCGTCGACGATGTCGCCGAAGAAGTGGCGCGCGTGGTCTTTTCGGGAGGCACCGTCATCCTGCCGAACGATACGAGCTACCTGCTCGGATGCGATCCGTACGATTACGAAGCTATCGACCGCGTCTACGTCGCGATCGGGAGGCCCGACAACCGCCCGCTCACGATGCACGTCCCGACGGCGCAAGAGTTCTTGGAGTACGCCGCCGATAACCCGCTTGCCGCGCACGCCGCCAAACGGCTGCTTCCGGCTCCGGTGATCCTCTTGATCCGCAAGCCGGCCTTTATCAGCGACGAGCTGGCGGCAGGCCTGCACACGCTGGCGTTCCGGGTGCCCGACGATCCGTTCGCGCGCGCTTTGCTGAATCGATGCGGCCCGATCGCGGGAACGACTGCGAATCCGCGCGGCGGTCTGCGATACGCCGGCGGCGCGGACCGATCGATGCTGCCCCCGGCGGATCTCCTGGTGGAGCACGGGCCGACGCGCTATAATGACGAATCGTCGATCGTCGATCTCTCCGGCACGCACGCTCGTTTGTTGCGAGAGGGCGTCATCTCGGAAAAGCGCCTCACCGAGCTGCTCGGGCCGATCGAACGGCCGACGGTAAAAATACGCACCGTTTCTTCGACAAGCTCAGGGCAAGCTTAGGTCCTATGACAAGCTCAGGATGATAGCGCAGGATAGACTCTGATAATGATCCGGTTGACCTTCACTTTCGTCGCTGCGATCGCGCTGATGACGCCGTTTGCCGGGGCCGCGCCGCCCCCGCCGCCGCGTCAGCAAGCGCCGCCGCGTCAGCCAGCGCCGGCGCGTTCTCCGTCGGCCGCGCCGTCGCCGGGCGCATCGTCGGGAACAGCGGCCACCTCCTTCGACCTCGGCGTCTGGACGGTGCATGCGAGCTCGCTCGACGCGAACTTCAAGAACGGCGACTTCAGCACGCCCGCCAAGGTCGTGATGACGCGCGTCGGGGGCGACGTTACCGCCGACCGTGCCAACGGCAACTATAAGAAACAGGTCTTGTATCTGAACGGGCACGTCGTCATGCACGACACGCAGGGGTCCGCCGAGACGCTTGGTGGGGGCGGCCCGCCGCACGCTGCGAGCCCTTCGACGCTTGACCGCCGACAAAGCGCAGATCGACGGAACGGCGAAGATCTATAAGGCGATCGGCAACGTCCGCTACGTGCAGGCGGATACCGTCGTCAACGCGGACAACGGCACGCTCGACGACGAAGCGCACACGCTGCTGCTCGAAGGCATGGTCCACATCGCGCAAGGCAATCGCAACATGAACGCGCGGAAGGTGCTCTACAACACCGTGACGGGAACCGCTCACGCCGAGGGGGACGTCACCATGCAATTCCCCGGAGAGATGCACCGGAAGCTCGCAACGCCGCGGCCGCTCAAGGTTCCGAAGAACGGCTTTACCCAACCGGTTTCGAGCGCGGCCCCGTGATGCGAGACGGCTGACCGCCGTAACGGGGAACGACGTGCTGTTCGACCTCGCGCCGGATCAAGTGCCGCTGGCGGCGCGGATGCGCCCCCGAACGCTCGACGAATTCGTCGGCCAGGAACCGTTGCTCGGTCCAGGGCGAGCGCTGCGAGTCGCGATCGAGCGGGACGCGACGCCCTCGATGATTCTATGGGGTCCGCCAGGCAGCGGAAAGACGACGCTCGCGCAGATCATCGCGAGTTCGACGGGCGCTCACTTCGAAGGCATGTCGGCGGTCAGCGCCGGCGTCGCCGATTTGCGGCGTGTCGTCAGGGACGCGGGAGCGCGGCGGCGCGTCGGAAAGCGCACCGTGCTCTTCATCGACGAGATTCATCGTTTCAACAAGGGGCAGCAGGACGCAGTGCTGCCCTACGTCGAGGACGGCACGGTCACGTTCATCGGCGCGACGACCGAGAATCCGTCGTTTGAAGTAAACTCCGCGCTGCTCTCTCGAGCGCGCGTCTTCGTGCTGCAGCCGCTCTCGGACGACGACATCGGCGCGATCGTCGATCGAGCGCTCCACGATAACGAGCGCGGCCTAGGCCCGAGCGGAGTGGGCTTGGACGACGACGCGCGCCGCGTCTTGGTGTCGCTCGCAAACGGCGACGCGCGGGTCGCGCTGGGAGCGCTGGAATTCGCCGCAGCCTTGGCGGCGACGCGGGGCGAAGCGCCGACGATCGACGCGGCGCTGGTGCGCGAGGCGATGCAGCGGCGCGGCTCGCAGTACGATAAGTCCGGTGAGATGCATTACGACACCATCAGCGCGTTCATCAAATCGGTGCGCGCGAGCGATGCAGACGCTGCCGTTTACTGGCTGGCGCGCATGATCGACGGCGGTGAGGACCCCCTCTTCATCGCGCGGCGTCTGATCGTTCTCGCATCGGAAGACGTAGGGCTAGCGGACTCGAACGGGTTGGCGGTGGCGGTTGCCGCGCAGCAGGCCGTTCATTTCATCGGCATGCCCGAGGGGTTCTTTCCGCTGGCGCACGCAACGCTCTACCTCGCGACGACGCCCAAGAGCAACAGCGTCGGACGGGCTTTTGGCGCGGCGATGAGCGACGTGCTGCACACGCGCAACGAGCCGGTGCCGCTGCATCTGCGCAACGCGCCGACCGGATTGATGCGCGGGCTCGGTTACGGCGAAGGGTACCATTACGCGCACGACGACTACGACGTGGTGCAAGCGAATCTCCCACCCGGTTTGACCGAGCGCCGCTACTATAATCCGGGAACCCGTGGTGCCGAAGGCCGAACCGCCGCGGAGGCGGGTGCAAAAAAGCGGCGGTCCGAGTGATACTCGGACCGCCAGTTTCCCGTTGCTACTTCTCGGAGTGTGCGTTGGAGCTTCGCACACGCCGATAATAGAACAGCAGACTTAGAGCGACCTGTGAATTCGGAGCGAATTTATCTCGATCATGCAGCGACGACGCCGTTACGTCCGGAGGTCGTGGACGCTATGCGCGTGGCGTTCGCGGATGCGAATTATAACCCCAGTTCTTTGCATGCCGAAGGGCGCCGGGCGCGCGCCGTCCTCGACGCGGCGCGCGAACGGATTGCGGCCGTGCTGGGGGCCGAGCGCAACGAGATAATTTTCACCGGCGGCGGTACCGAGGCAAACAACGAGGCGCTCTTCGGCGTCGCGCGGGCCGCCGGACCCGGGGCGCGTTTGGTTGCCACCGCGATCGAGCACCACGCCGTGCTCTCGCCGCTCGAGCGGTTGCGCGATGAAGGGTTCGACGTGACGTTGCTGCCGGTGGGTGCGGACGGCCGCGTCGCGCCGGCTCGTTTCGCGCAGGCTCTCGAACAGGCGGCAGTGCTGGCGTCGGTCATGTATGCCAACAACGAGATCGGAACGGTCCAGCCGGTCGCCGAGCTGGCCGGTATCGCGCGCGAGCGAGGCACGCTCTTCCACACCGATGCCGTGCAGGCTCCGAGCTGGTTGCCGCTCGGGGTTCGCGAGCTGGGCGTCGACCTGCTCTCTCTATCCGCACATAAGTTCGGTGGCCCCAAAGGCGTGGGAGTCTTATACGTGCGCCGCGGCGTGCGCGATCGCTCCGATGGTGCTCGGAGGGGGCCAGGAGTTCGGCCGGCGCTCCGGGACCGAGAACGTCGCGGGCATCGCGGGGATGGCGAGGGCGCTCGAGCTGGCGGCCGAGGAGCGAACTTCTGCCAGCCGGCGCGTCGCCGGGCTGCGAGACCACCTCGAAGCCGGCATCCGGTCGCTGGTGCCGGACGTCCACGTGAACGGGTCGGGCTCGCCGCGCCTCGCCAATAATCTCAGCGTCGGGTTCGCCGGGACCGAATCGGCAGCAATGCTCATCGCCCTCGATCTGGCCGGGGTCGCGGTTTCCGCCGGAAGCGCCTGTACGTCGGGGGCGCTTGCGCGCAGCCACGTGCTCGAGGCCATCGAACCGGACGAGCGCCGGAGGGGCGGCGCGATCCGTTTCTCGCTCGGTCCGGGGACGACTCGGGCGCGAAATCGATCGGGTACTGGCGCTCCTGCCGCCGATCGTCGCCGGCCTGCGGCGGCCGGTAGTGCAAGGGCGGGGGGATGGGTAGAGTGATAAAACGAACGGCGCGCGGCTGGAGGCAGAAGCTTTGAGCAGTAATGAGATCGGCACCCTCGTCCTCGACGTACTCGTAGGCGTCGGCGCCCTGTTGGTCGGCATCGGCGTATTCGTAGGGATGCTGGCCCTCGCCAAGACGCTGAACCGGTTGCAGAGCACGCTCGACGGCGTCGACCGGCAGCTCGAGAGTATCGGGACCCCCGTGACGAGCACCCTCGCTCACGTGGACCAGGTAACGAAGTCCCTCGAAGACACGGCGGGCGCGCTCTCGCGGACCGCCGACTTGACGCGCAGTGCGATCGTGCCGTCGATCGTAAACGTCGGCGCCACGCTCAGCGGCATCACCGCCGGTTTGCGGCGCTTGGTTACGGGAATAGATCGAAAATCCACGGAGTAACTCCAGGGAGTAATTGAATGATGGGTAAGGGCAATGGCGGGGGCGGCGGATTCTTCGCCGGTTTTTTGATCGGCGCGGTCGCCGGCGGCGTCGCGGCCGCACTGCTTGGCCAAGAAGAGGCCCGCGACCGGCTCGCCGGTAAGGCTCGCGAGGCGGGAAACTTTGCGATGGGCGCGACCGGCGACCTCAGAGGCAAGGTCGGTGACGTCACGTCCCAGTGGCAGTCGAGCGTCTCGGATCTCTACGAGCGGGGACGACAAGTGGTCGAGAGTGCGCGCGCCAACATCGACGCCGCGGTTGCCGAAGGCAAAGCGACGGTCGACGAAACGCACGACGAGCTGCAACGGAAAGCCGAGGGATGACTTGGACATCAAGGTAAACGTTCGTGAAGCGCCGGGCGATTGTTACGTCGTGGATTTGAGCGGTGAGATCGACGTTTACACCTCGCCGAAGGTAAAAGACGCGGTCGGCGCTCTCATCGACCGTGGCGTCTACCATTTGGTCATCAACCTCGAGAAGGTGCGGTATATCGACTCCACCGGCCTCGGCGTGCTAATCGGCGGCCTCAAGCGCGTCCGGGAACACGGCGGCTCCGTGAATCTCGTTTGCACGAATCCGCAGATCCGGAAGATATTCGACATAACGGGACTAGTGAAGATCTTCGGCATTTTCGAAAGCGAAGACGCAGCGATGAAGGCGCTCGTATGAATCAGGCGGTCGAACACGCCGCGCCCGAGCTCGTCGACCTTCGCATCCCCTCGCGTGCCGAATGGGTGGCGCTCGCGCGGCTCGCGGCCGCGACCGTGGCCAACCGCCTGCGCTTCTCGATCGAAGAAATCGAGGACGTGAAGCTCGCCGTCGCGGAAGCCTGCACGGCGGTAATCCAGCACGAACCGCACGGGGAATTCATCCAGCTAACGTGCGAGGCGCTCGACGATTCGTTGCGCGTCCGCGTCCGTGACAGCGGACGTCACGGCGTGCATTCCGCCGGCGCCGCGAGCATGAATTTCGACGAGGCTCGAATCGCCGGCCTGGGAATTTTTTTGATCCGAACCCTGATGGACGAAGTCAGCTACGACGTCCACCCGCAGCAAGGCACGGATTTGCTGATGGTGAAGAGGCCGGGACTCCGGCCCGAATAGCTGGTGACACAACGGGAAGAAGCGCGCCCGGACCGTCAACGGACCCGCGCGCTGTTCGCGCGTTTCGTTCTTGTTCGGGACCGCCATGCCCAGCATCCGGAGCAACCCGATCCCGAGCACGAGCACCTGCGCGACGAGCTGGTCGTCGTGCATCTCAATCTGGTGCGGTTTCTCGCCGTCCGGTTCGCGAATCGCGGCGAACCGCTCGACGACCTCGTGCAGGTCGGTACCGTCGGTCTGCTCAAGGCGATCGATCGCTTCGAACTGGAACGCGGCGTCGAGTTTACGACGTACGCGACGCCGACCATCGTCGGAGAGATCAAACGCTACTTTCGCGACAAGGGCTGGGCTGTCAAGGTGCCGCGACGGCTGCAGGAACTCAATCTCGCGGTCAATCGCGCCAGCGACAAACTCGCCATCGAGCTCGGGCGCAGCCCCACCGTCGCCGAGCTCGCCCAGCACTTGCACGCGGGCGAAGACGAAATTCTCGAGGCCCAGGAGCTCGGGCAGGCCTACAACCTGCTCTCGCTCGACAGCGAAGTCTCGGGTGACAACGACAAGAAGTCGCAGACCCTGGCCGATACGGTCGGCATCGCCGACGCCGGCTTGGCGCTCCTCGAGGACCGCGCCAACCTCGAACGCGCGTTCCACGCGCTCACGGGCCGCGAGCGCGTGATCATCTACCTGCGTTTCTACGAGTCGGTCTCCCAAACCGAGATCGCCAAACGGCTCAACGTCTCCCAGATGCATGTCTCGCGTCTGCAGGCGAAGGCCCTCGAAAAACTGCGCTCGGTCTTAGCGGAATAAGCCTTACCGGCATTGTAGCGCACGTCATGGGCGCGCCGGAGCGAAGGTCGTAGAATAGCGATATGAAGAGCCAGGAGTTACGACAGGCGTGGATCGACTTCTTCGTTGGGAAGCAGCACAAGCTGCTTCCTTCGGCGAGCCTCGTTCCGCACGAGATGTCCACGACGCTCTTCACGATCGCCGGCATGGAGCAGTTCGTCCCCGTATTTCTCGGCGAGCAGCCGGCGCCCGCGCCCCGGGCCGTGACGGTCCAGCGGTGCCTCCGTGTGGCGGGTGCGAAGAGCGACATCGAGAGCGTCGGCAGGACGGGGCGGCACGGCACGTTCCTCGAGATGCTCGGAAACTTCAGCTTCGGCGACTACTACAAGCCCGAGGCGATCGCGTGGGCCTGGGAGTTCGTGACGCGCGTGCTTCGGCTCGACCCGGCGCGACTCTACGTGACGGTCCACACCGGCGACGACGAGGCCGAGCGAATTTGGATCGACGAGATCGGGGTCGACCCTGCGCGCGTTTCGCGCTTCGACGAAGAGAACTTCTGGACGATGGGGGCGACCGGCCCCTGCGGTCCGTGCACGGAAATTTTCTACGATACGGGTGCCGATCACGCGAGCGGGCCGGACGACACGGGACCGAACCTCGGCGACCGCTACGTCGAGATTTGGAATATCGTCTTTCAGCAATACAATCGATCGGCGGAGGGCAAGCTCGCGGAGCTGCCGCGCAAGGCGATCGATACCGGCGCGGGTTTGGAACGCATGCTCGCCGTCTGCAACGGCGTCGCGTCGATGTATCAAACGGACCTGTTTACCGATTTGGTCGCTGCGCAGCCCGCGATCGGCCGCACGGCGCTGACGGCGCAGGAGCAGAAAGCGCGCCAGAACATCATCGCCGATCACATGCGCGCCGCAACGTTCCTCATCAACGACGGCGTCTATCCGTCGAACACGGACCGGGGCTTCGTGTTGCGCTTTTTGATCCGCCGCGCGATTCGCAACGGCAAACTGCTCGGATATCCCGACGGTTTTCTCGGAGCGATCGTTCCGGCCGTCGTGCGCTCGCTCGAACCGGGATACCCCGAGCTCGCGCAGAGCGCGGAACGGATCGCAGCTGCGTTGCGGCGAGAGGAGCAGACGTTCGAACGAACGCTCGAACGCGGCCTGGCGATGCTCGACGGCCTGATCGACCAGGCGATCGAGCGCCACGGCCGAGTCCTGGGCGGCAACGAGGCATTTACGCTGCACGATACCTACGGTTTTCCGGTGGAGTTGACGCGCGAGATCGCGTCCGAGCGCGGGGTGGCCGTCGATTCGGTTTCGTTCGACCGGCTCATGGACGAGCAGCGCGAGCGCGCGCGGCGCGACGCCGCGGCGAAGCGCGACGTCGTAGAGTTGGCCGACGTTCCCGCCGTTCGCAGCGATTTCACCGGATACGACGAGGGCCTCGAAGCGGACGGAGGGGTGGTGGCGATTCTCAAGGACGGGCGGGCGGTTCCGTCGCTGGCGGACGGCGAGGAGGGGACGCTGATCTTGGATCGGACGTCGTTCTATGCCGAACGCGGCGGGCAGATCGGCGATCGCGGAACGATCGTACTTGACGACGCGACCTTTGACGTGCGCGATACCCAGTACATGGGCGACGCGATCGCACACAGCGGCATGTTGCGCGGGGGCGAGATCGGGATCGGCGATCGCGTGCATGCCGGCGTTTCGCCTCGCTGGAGGCGCGAGATCCGCCGCCACCATACGTCGGCGCATCTGCTGCAGCGCGCGCTCAAAGACGTGCTCGGCGACGAGGTCAATCAGGCCGGATCGTGGGTCGGAATCGATCGCATGCGTTTCGATTTTCGCTGGCCGGGCGGTGCGCTGTCGGCGGAACAGAAGACGGCGGTCGCGCGCCGCGTCAACGAGATGATTCGCGACGACGCCCATCTCGTCACGCGAGTGCTGCCGCTCGAGGAAGCGAAGAAAACCGGCGCCATCTGGATGGCCGGCGAAAAGTACGGCGAGCTGATCCGCGTCGTGCAGGCCGGTCCATCGATCGAGTTCTGCGGGGGCACGCACTCGCATTCGACCGGCGAGCTAGGCATGTTCGTGATCCTATCGGAGTTTTCGATCGGCAGCGGCATTCGCCGCATCGAGTCGTGCGTTTCCGACGCAGCGGAGGAGCATGTCGGAAAGCAGGCCGATTTGATTGGCGCCCTCTCCTTAGCGCTGGCGGCGCCGCCCGACGAACTTCACGATCGCGTCGAGCGGATGCAGCGCGACGTAAAGGATCTCCAGGCCGCGGTGGGACAGCTGCGCGCAAGGCTCGCGGCGAGCGACGCCGCGTCGTACGTCGAAAACGCAGAACGCCGCGGCGATCGCTCGTTCGTCGGTGCGGTCGTCTCCGAGGCGACCGCCGAGTCGTTACGCCATCTCAGCAACGCGATTCGCAGCCGTCTGAGCAGCGGCGTCGTGGCGCTGGCCGGCATCGACAACGGCAGTGTGAGCCTCTTGGTGAGTGCCAGCGACGACCTCGTACGCGCCGGCGTGCACGCCGGGAACCTCGTGAAGCTCGCGGCTCCGCTGATTGCCGGCAAGGGCGGCGGGCAAGCCGGTCAGGCGCAGGGCGGCGGCAGCAACGCGGAGGGTGCTCAAGCGGCCGTGCGCGCGATCCGCGACGCGGTCTTGGCATGACGCTTCGCGCCGCCGGCACCGCGCTTGCGATTGCGTTCCTCCTGGGCGCGGCTCCAGCGCAGTTCGACTCGCAGGAAGTGCTGCAGCGCTACTCGCTCGCGATCGAAACGGTCGTCGTGCCCAAGGTCGTCGTCTATTCATACACGGTATCGCAGGTCGGGGCGAGCAACATCGAGCAGCGCCACGAAGTCTACCGCAGCGGGACCGACGTGCGCGACGAGACGCTGTCGGTGAACGGGATCGCGCTGGGCCGCAAGATCGTGCGCTTCTCTCGTCGCGAGGATCGCTACGCCGTCAGCCGGTTCGCGCCGCGCACGGACTCCTACGAGCTGCTGTTCTTGGGAACTGCGAAGGACGGGCGCCACCTCGACTACGTCTACGAAGCGACGCCGTTGTCGCATCCGCCTGGCGCCTCGATCGACCGGCTGACCATCGACGGCACGACGTTTCTGCCGCGGGTGGTGCACTTTCACGGCAACGCTGTCGACGTCGTCGGGAACGGGGAAATCGAATTCGGAGCGTTCGGTAAGTATTGGATGCCGGTGATGGCGAACGCGCAGGCGCGGGTCAAGGGTAAGCCGGCGCACGAACTCATCACATGGAGCGACTACCGATTTCCGGCCGGCCTGCCGCCGTCGACGTTCCAGGCTCCCGAGCCGCTGCCGCACGCAACCTCTTCGTCGATGTGACGCGGATCAAGCCCGCGTACGCCGCGGCGTTCGTCGCCTTCGCTGCGACGGCGTTCGCGTCGCACCTGCGCCCCACGCCTTATAACAACTACGTTCTACTGGCGCAGGCCTTCGCGCACGGACACGCGTGGATCGATTGGCCGGGCGCGTATATCGATGCGCTCGGATATGGCGGACGCTACTACGTCATCGAGGCGCCGCTGCCGGCGCTCCTGATGCTGCCGTTGGTCGCGCTCTCCGGCGCGGCCGCCAATCAGACGCTCCTCGCGGTCGTTCTGGCCGCCGTCGGCATCGGCGCTGCGTGGGAACTCGGCGAGCGCTTCGGCTTGCGCGCCAGCGCAAACGCGTGGATCTGCGCTTTCCTTTTGGCAGGCACCGACCTCTTGTGGTGCGCGATGCTCGGCGACGTCTGGTTTCTCGCGCACGTTTCCGCGGTCTGCTTCACGATGCTGGCACTCGTGGAGCTCGCCGGCAAGCGTCGCGGCTGGCTGGTCGCGCTGTTCGCGGCGTGCGCTGTCGAGTCGCGCTTCTCGATGATCGCAGCCCTGCCGGTCTACCTGTGCTTGATCGTTGCGCCTGGCGACGGGCGCCGGCGTGTCGCCTCCTTTGCCGCCGTGCTCGCGGGATGTGCCGCGCTCTGGGTGCTTTACAATAGCGCGCGCTGGGGAACTTGGAGCGACATCGGCTACACGACGTGGTACCACCAGGATCAGGCGGGCATGCCGAGCGGCTCGCCGTTTAGATTGACGTATTTGCCCTACCAGCTGTGGTCGTTCTTCGTGCAGCAGCCGACGCGGCTTCCGGAGTTTCCGTGGTGGCGCCCGGAGTTCTCGGGCGTCGCGCTCACATGGACCTCGCCGGCGTTGATCCTCGCGCTTTTCGCGCGGTCGCCGGTGCGTTGGGTGATCGCGCTCTGGGTTGCCGCACTGCTGACCGCCGTGCCGAACTTCCTCTATTACGTCAACGGCTTCGCGCAGTTCGGGATGCGCCACGCGCTCGACTTCGAGCCGTTCCTGGTTGCCCTGATGATGCTCGCGGTACGCGATCGTTTCCCTCGGTGGGGATACTTCCTGATCGCCTACTCGGTCGCCGTGGACTTGTGGGGCTGCTGGTACTGGCTGAGCTTCGTCCGAACGTAGCGACGCACGTTCAGGCTCGGGCGCTCACCGCGTCGTAGGCGGCTCGCATTTCGGCCGGATCGTGAACCGGCGGTCCGCAGGTACCGGTGACGCAGACGTACGCGGCGGGGTGGTCCGCCGGCATCTTGAGTCCCGCCGCTTCCCGCGGCGCGAGCGTGCGGATCGTCGCGTTCGGCGCCGGTAGGCGCATGGCGGCTTCCCGGAACGCGTCGGTCGTCGCGGGGGAGCCCACGATGCGTACGCTGAGCTCCGGCGATAGATAGCGGCGCAGCGCGCGAGCGTACGTGGCGGCGAACGGTCCGACTCCGTGCGACGTGGATCCGTAGAGCCGCAGGACGGCCTCGGCGCGGTCGCGATAGCCCCCGTCGCCCGTTAGCGCCGCGAGCCGCAGGAGCACGTCCGCGAAGAGACCGTTCTCGACGATCGGCCGATCGCGCAGCGCAAGCCGCCCCAGGGCTTCGTCGCTCGGTAACCGATCGTAGAAGCCTCCCCCGGGCGCCTCGAAGCCGGCGATGACGGCGTCGGCAACCAGTCGGGCGCGCTCGAGAAAACGCCCCTCTCCGGAGATCTCGTGCGCGTCGAGCAGCGCGCGCGAGTACGCAACGTGATCGACCAGCAGGGCGCGCACATCGGCGCTGCCGCCCGGAATCAGCACGTGATAGAGAAGTCCGTCGGCGCCCACGAGCATTCGATGGACGTTGTCCAGCGTCTGGAGGGCCTCGGCGAGCAACGCGTCGTCGTCGAGCGCGCGCGCGGCCAGGCATTGCGCGCCGGCCAGCGCGCAAGTCCAATTCGTGTACGAAGTTCGATCGACGTAGGGCGCTTCGCGCGCGCGCCGCTCCTCGAGGGGAAGCGTGTAATACTCTTCGTCCGCATCCTGGCTGCCGGCGAAGAAGCCCGTCTGCGCATCGCGCAGCACTCGGCGGATGTATCCGAGCGTCGAGACGAGCGTCGCGCGAAATTCATCGGTGGGAGCGAAGAGAACGAGTGCGGACAGCACTCGCAACAGACCCGCGTGATCTTCGGCCATCTTCTCGAAATGCGGAACGCTCCAATCGCGCGTCGTAGAGTAGCGAAAGAACCCACCCTCCACGTGATCGTACATTCCGCCGCGCGCCATCGACCGCATCGTCCGCGCAACCATGTCGTAAAGCCGCGCATCGCCGGAGAGACGCCACTCGGTGAGGAGGAACTCGTGCACTTCCGGCTGCGGAAACTTGGGCTCGTTGCCGAAGCCGCCGAACTCGTCGTCGTACGCGCCTCGAAGCGCTTCGACCAAAGCTGCGATCGGCGCAGCGCTCGGGTCGTCGGCGCGCGCAGACGGAGGATGTGCGGACGGCTGCGCGCTCAGATCGACGGCGCGCTCGGCGATTTCGGCTTTGTGTTCGACGTAAAAGTGGGCGATTTCATCGAGTGCCCGCACCATTTGCGCGGGCGGCAGGTACGTCGCGCCGGTTAGCGTGGTTCCGTCGGGCGCCAGAAACGCGGTCGTCGGCCAACCACCCATGTTGTACCGCGCGTTCACGTCGGGACGCCGGTCGTTGTCGACGCGAATCGGAATGAAATCCCGGTTGACGGCGTCGATCACGCCGGGATCCGAATATGACGTTTCGTCCATTACGTGGCACCAGTGGCACCAGACGGCCGAGATCGAGAGGAGAATCGGCTTGTCCAGCTCTACGGCCCGCGCAAAGGCTTGCGGTCCCCACGGCAGCCAGGCGATCTCGCCGGCTCGGTTCGGCCGCGGAGAGAAGCGAAACTCACTCACTTCGATCGGATGCTCCTTGGAGGAACGACGTAACGTAAAAGATGGCGATAGCCGCATACAGCGCGAGCCCGGCAATGCCTGCCGCGTCGAGTCGGCACGCGGCCGTCACCGCGAAGTACGCGGCGAACAGCATGCTGACCGCGGCATACCGCCGGTGGCTGCGCGGGCTCATCCCATAGATCTCGCGATCGTAGAAGCCGCCCGGAGAGCGGCTGCGCCGCCACGCGGCCGTTCCGATTGCGAGCGCGACCGCTGCGCCCGCTAAACTCCACACCATGACGCTCTAAAGAGTAGCGCGGCGAAGCGTCGAAGCCAACGACAATGCCCGCTCGCAGCTCGACGCGTCCAGGTTCGCTCGCAACGTACCGCAAGAAACGAGATTTCGAGGCGACGCCGGAGCCGAGCGGTCGCAAGGCGACAACGCGCTCGTCAAAGCCCGGCCGGCGGATGCGCTTCGTCGTGCAGATGCACCGCGCTTCGCGGCTGCACTACGATTTTCGCTTGGAGGCGGACGGCGTGTTGGCCTCGTGGGCCGTTCCCAAAGGCCCGACGCTAGTGCCCGGCGACCGCCGCCTGGCGATGCACGTCGAGGACCATCCGCTGGACTACCGCGACTTCGAGGGAAACATCCCCCCGGGGCAATACGGCGCGGGGAACGTGATCGTCTGGGATCGCGGCACCTACTCGCTCGCCGAAGGCGACGATCCCGCCGACGAGATCGCCAACGGCAAGATCAAATTCGTGCTGCACGGCAAGAAGCTGCGCGGCGAGTTCACGCTCGTAAAGATCAAGCCGCGCGAGGACGAGCAAGGCGATCCGTGGTTATTAATCAAGGATCGCGACGAACATTCCGACTCGCGGTACGATCCCGCCGATCATCCCGAGTCGGTGAAGAGCGGGAAGACGCTCAAGGACGTGGCCGCCGACCCGCGCGCTAAGACCTGGCAATCCAAGCCGAGCGCGCGGCAGGCCGCGGCGCGGCAACGTGCCGCCGTCAAGCGCGACCCGATTCCGCACCCCAAATCCCTCATGCTCGCGACGCTCGTGGCGGAGCCATTCGACGATGACGGCTGGCTCTTCGAGATCAAGTGGGATGGTTATCGCGCGCTCTGCACCGTCGAGGGCGAGAAGCTATCGCTGGTCTCGCGCAACGGCCTCGACATGTTGCCGCGCTTCCCGGATTTAGAAGCGCTCTCCGGAGCGTTTTCGAGCGTGCCGGTCGTGGTCGACGGCGAGATCGTCAGCCTCGATTCGAAGGGGCGCTCGGAGTTCCAGCGCCTCCAAGAGTCGCAGAAGAAACCGGCCGGACTGACGTACGTCGCGTTCGATTTGCTCTACGCCGACGGCCAAGATCTGCGGCGGCATCCGCTCGAGGAACGCAAGGCTCTCCTGGAGCGGCTGATTCGAGACGATTCGCCGGTGCTCTACTCCAAACACGTCGTGGGACGCGGCAAGGCGCTCTACGAGAGCGCGCGGGAGCAGAGGCTCGAGGGTATCATCGGCAAGAAACGCGACTCGACGTATCAGGAGCGGCGCAGCCGCGACTGGGTGAAGATCAAGACCGGCTGCGAGCAAGAGTTCGTCGTCGGCGGTTGGACCGAGCCGAAGGGCAGCCGGAAGGGGTTTGGCGCGCTGCTGCTGGGCGTCTACGAGAAGAAGTCGTTACGCTACGTCGGTGCCGTCGGGACGGGATTCAGCGCTAAGCTCTTGGGCGAGCTCCACGCGCGACTCGAGAAGCTGGAACGCAAGACGTCGCCGTTCGTCAACGCGGTGGATGCGAACGCGCCGACGCACTGGGCATCACCTGAACTCGTCGTGCAGATCCGGTTCTCGGAATGGACGCGCGATGGATATCTGCGCCAGCCGGCCTACCTGGGCCTCCGCACGGACAAGCGCCCCGCCGACGTCGTCGCCGAGCGTCCGGTAAACGCCTGATGGCACACGAGCGCGTCAGTACGCGGGTCGGTGCGCGCACGCTGTCGCTGTCCAACCTCGACAAGGTTTTGTGGCCGCGCGACGGCTACACCAAGGGCGATCTCATCGAGTACTACCAACGCGTCGCTCCCTATGCGGTGACGCACCTGCGAGATCGGCCGCTCACACTTCAGCGATACCCCAATGGAATCGACGCCGCTTCCTTCTTTGAAAAGCAGATGCCGCGGGGCACGCCGGAGTGGATCGACCGGGTGACGGTGCCGACGCCCGGCGGATCCCGGAGCCACGTGACGTTCGTCGTCTGCAACGACGCGCCGAGCCTCGTCTATCTCGCGAACCTCGCGGCGATCGTGCTCCACGTGTGGACGTCGCGGGTCGAGGCGCTCGAGGAGCCGGATCTCGTGATTTTCGATCTCGATCCGGGAGAGGCGTGTACGCTGCAGACGCTGGCGGTGGTTACGCTCGCCGTCCGCGAACTGTTGGAGGCGATCGGACTGAAACCGCTGGTGAAGACGACCGGCGGCTACGGACTTCACGTGGTCGTGCCGCTCGCTTCGGGTTACTCATACGACACCGCGAAGCTCTTCGCCGAGCTCGTCGCGCGCCGCGCCGCGGGCGCGCTCGGCGACCGTGCGACGTTGGAGCGCACGCTCGCGAAGCGCCCACAGAGCGCCGTGTACATCGACTACGTTCAAGTCGGGCAAGGCAAGACGATCGTCGCGCCGTACTCCGTGCGGGCCCGCGACGGCGCGCCGGTCTCGACGCCGCTGCATTGGACGGAGGTCGAGGCCTTCGCGCGGCGGCGCGCGGCCGTGGCGCCGGCCGACGAGTTCGCGAAGCTCACCATCGCGACGACCGCCAAACGGCTCGAGCGTGAGGGCGACCTGTGGGGCGCCAAGCGCTGGAAGGGGCAGCGGCTGGAACCGGCGCTCGCCAAGGCGCAGCGGTTGTGGTCCGGCGCGAGTTAGGCCACTATATATAGGGAGTAGCGAGCGGACACGTCCCTTGGGTAAAATAGTCGGGCTATGGCGCATGCAATCTGGTCGGGCTCGATCAACTTCGGGTTGGTCACCATTCCCGTCAAACTCTTCACAGCGGTGAAAACCGACGACCTCTCCTTCAACCTGCTCCACGCCAAAGACGAAGGGCGCATCAAGTACGACCGCGTCTGCAGCGTCGACGGCAGACCGGTGCCGTGGGACGAGATCGTCAAGGGCTACGAATACGAGAAGGGCGAGTATGTCGTGCTGACCGACGACGACTTCGCGAAGGTCAACCCCGAAGCGACGCAGTCGGTCGACATCCTAGAGTTCGTCGAGCTGGACAAGATCAGCCCCATGTTCTTCGACAAGCCGTACTATCTGGAGCCGACCAAACAGGGACGTCACGCGTATGCGCTCTTGCGCGAGGCGCTTGCCGACAGCAATCGCGTCGCGATTGCGCGGGTCGTCATCCGGACCAAAGAGTATATCGCCGCCGTGAAACCGATCGACGGCGCGCTCGTGCTCGAGCTGATGCACTGGGCCAGCGAAATCGTGAACTCCGATACGCTCGAGATTCCGGGCCGCGAGAAGCTGCCGGAGAAAGAGATGGAGATGGCGCGCATGCTCATCGACACGATGAGCGTCGAAGAGTTCGAACCCCAAAATTTGCCAACAACTATCACGATCAGCTGTTGACGATGATCGAAGCGCGCGCCGCCGGCAAGGAGCTGCCGCAGGCGAAGAAGGCGCCCGCGCGAGCCAAGGTCGTCAATCTTATGGACGTGCTGGCGCAGAGCCTCGAGGAGAGCAAGAAACGACGCGGTTCGAGCAACGGCAAGGCGGCCGCGACGAAACGCCGCAAGAAAACCGCAGCCTAGCTCAGGGTTACCCCTCGGTGATCTGTACCGTTTCCGCTTCGCGCGCGAGCGCGAGGCTGGCGTCGTCGGATCGAACCGCCGCAGCCTCTCCGCGCGCGTTGAAGAGACCCATCACGAGCGCGATGCTCGCCATAGTCAACGATTCGACGCCGGCGAATCCGGGGCCGTAAGAGGCCAGCAGCTTCGTCGAAACGGGGGGAGCCAGTATTCCCGAGAGCGAGTCCAGCGAGGAACTCGTGCCCAGCACCATGCCTTGATCTCGATCCGACGCCGTGCCGCTGATCAATGCGGTGATGCCGGTGTTGGCAAGCGCCATTCCGAACGAAAAGAACAGCATCGTGAAGGCGAGGAGGCCGGCTTCGTGCACGAACGGTAGTGACGCGAAGCCGACCACGAGCGACGCCAAGCCAAGATTCGACATCCAGCGGTCGCCCAGCCGTGCGGAGATGCGCCCCACGACGAAGGCGTTCATCACCACGTTGAAAATCGCGAAGATCGAAAAGAAATAGTCGGTCTGGGCCAGCGTGAAGCCGAGCTGCCGCTGAAAATAGAGCGAGAAAACGGCGAACCATCCGTAGAGCGCCAACGAGATCGCCAGCTTTTGCCACAGGTAGCGAGCGAGGCGCGGTTTGCCGAAACTCATGGACAGCGCCCGGATCGAAAACCGCTCCTCTTCTCCCGACCGTGCGCGCGATTCCGGCAGCATGACGATCGTAACCGCCAGCGTCACGAGCTGCAGCGCCGCCGCGACCAAGAACGGGACGGCAAAACCGTAACGCGCGTAGAGTATCCCGCCTCCGAGTGGGCCAAAGACCATGCCGGCCGCAAACATCGCGCTAATCAAGCCGAAGGCGCGCGACCGTTCGCGTGGCGCGACGAGATCCGCAACGTAGGCCTGCGTGATGCTGATGTTTCCTCCGGAGATTCCTTCGACCACGCGGGCGATGAACACCACGGTGAGCGGCGCCAGCATTACCGCGGCGGCGATGTTCGGTGCGAGCCCCAGCATAGCCCAGCCGAAGGTCGCGCCGATCTGGCTGATGATGAGCACCATCTTTCGGCCGATGCGATCGGAGATGCTTCCCCAGAGCGGCGCCGACACGAACTGGCAGAGCGAGAACGTGGACATGAGCAGCCCTACCGCGAAAGGCGACGCGCCGAAGTGCGTCACGAAATACGGAAGCATCGGAATCAGCATGCTGAAGCCGACGATGTCGATGAACGTGATGCCGAGAATCGGCAGGAGCTTGCGGATCATGCTCCCGAGGCCTTTCGACGCCGCACCGAGACCTACCGCGGCGATTCGACGGGCAGGACGATCCGCGAGAAGCGCTCGCTCTTTCGGAGAACGTCGACCTTGTAGGATCGGCTGAGATCGATGCTGGTCAGAAGCTTGTGGAGCGCGTCGACGTTGTTCAAGCGGCGCCCTTCGAACGCCAACAGAACGTCGCCTTCGCGTAACCGGGCCGTGTCGGCCGGGCTGCCTGGCTCGACAGAATCGATCGCGACGGCGTGCCGGTCATCGAGGCCGAAGCGCCGCGCCGCCGCCGTCGCGAGCACGATGTCTTGTGCGGCGATGCCGAGGTAACCGCGCCGCACTCGCCCGTGTCGAAGCAAGAGGCCGGCGATATGTTTGGCGGTGTCGATTGCGATCGCAAAGCAGAGTCCTTGACCGGGAAGCACCGCGGTATTCACACCAACGACGTCGCCCGCGGCGGTGACGAGAGGTCCGCCCGAGTTGCCGGGATTGAGCGCCGCATCGGTCTGAATGATGTTGTCCATGAGATGACCCGACTGCGAGCGCAGCGAACGCCCGAGCGCGCTGACGACGCCGGCCGTCACGGTGTAGGCGAGGCCGTATGGATTGCCGACTGCGACGACGAGCTGACCGGGTCGCAGCGCCGAAGAACTCGCCGAGCGACGCGGACGCAAGATCCGGGGCGTCCACGCGCAGGACGGCGAGATCGGAGTGCGGATCGTCGCCGACCAGAGTGGCCGGCAGCTCGCGCCCGTCGAGTAGCGCGACGCCGATGCGCTGCGCGTCGTGGACGACGTGACTGTTGGTGATAACGAATCCGTCGGGAGTAAAGACAAAGCCGCTGCCGTTGCCGCCGCGCCGGCCCGCTCGAACTTCGATGGAGACGACTGCCGGACTGACGCGTTCGGCGGCCGCCGTCACCGCCTGGGAGTAGGGGTCGAGCGCCGCTGGGCTTTCAATAGACACGAGGGGAAGAACCATCTAGGCCCCTCCAAACCGCCGGCGGCGTTCGAGGGTTTCGTGAGAGGGGCGGTTTAGGACGCCCCGAATCGTGCTCTGCTCCGCGCCCAGATGGCGGAATTGGTAGACGCGCTGGTTTCAGGTACCAGTGATGGCAACATCGTGGGGGTTCGAGTCCCTTTCTGGGCAAACGACGCTTCTTGGATTGCAATACATGAAAACGTTTCGGATCATCGCCGTCTTGGCGCTCGCGTTGGCCGGCTGCGCCGGTGGCGCAAAACATGCGGCCTCCGCGAGCGTGGCCGCCGATACTTACCGCGTCGTGCTCGACACGAGCGTCGGGCCGGTCGTCATCGACGTAGATCGCGGCCTCGCGCCCAACGGTGCGCAGCGCTTCTACGAGCTGGTGAAGACAAAGTATTTCGACGGCGCTCGCTTCTACCGCGTGGTGCCGGGGTTCGTCGTGCAGTGGGGCGCTGCGGCCGAACCCGCCGTGACCAAGAAATGGGACGTCACGATTCCCGACGATCCCGTCAAAGCCTCGAACAGCCGCGGCACCGTGGTTTTTGCCGCAACGGGACAACCGAACAGTCGCACGACGCACCTCTTCATCAATCTGGGAGACAACGCCCGGCTCGATGCGATGGGATTCTCGCCGATCGGCCGCGTTGCGAGCGGCATGGGCGCCGTGGACCACATCTATTCCGGCTACGGGGAACGGCCGGATCAGGCGCAGATCGCGGCTCGGGGCAACGCGTACCTTGAGAAAGACTTTCCACGACTCGATTACATCAAGACGGCTCGCGTCGTCAACAGCCCGCGTTAGCGGGACGGCTCACCAGCCGATCCAATCCGCCAGCTCGGCGGCGTAGCGCTCCCAGTCCTGCGCGGCGGCATCCACGATCCGGAGGTCCAGACGGCTGTGCGCGATCGCCTCGATACGCGCGCTCTGCGCGCGAGCGATGACTGCGAGAGCCTCCGTTCTTCGACCCATAATGGCCGATGAGATCTTGCCAGTCTTGCCCGTCGTACTCCGCGCGATAGAGCGACCGAGACTCCAAAGTCGCGACGGGCAAGAATAGAACTCCGACCCGCACTCCAAGCGCCGCGCAGCGATCGTCGATGTCTCGGTACCAGCGCCATTCGCTTCCGAGTGCGAGCTGCGAGAAATGGAAGCGCTCCAAAAGAACGTTGCTGCCGCTGAGATCGCTCTCGATTCTATCGAGAATGGCCGTCATGCGGTCGCGAGCTTGGCGCGCGGCGTTGTCGCGGTCGAGCCGGAATCCCGAAACGAAATCATCAAAAGTTGCTTCTTCGTCGAACAACTCGAAAGCACGTAGGCCCCTCAAGGCGTTGATGGTTGAGGTCTTGCCCGCTCCCGTGACTCCTTCGACCATCAGAACGCTCACGGCGCGCGTTCACGGTCGAAGAATCGGACGAGCGCGGGGCTCGCGAGCAGCGCGGGGATCACTCCAACGACCTGCAGGAACGCGATCGACTGCCACGCCGTTTCGAATCCGCGCGCCTGGGCGACCGATCCGAAGAGCATCGGCGTCACGGCCCCGGCAAACAGCGTCCAGGACAATCCCACGCCGAGCGCGCTCCCGGAGTGTTCCTCTCCGCCGATCTCGGCGAATCCAATTACGGCCACGCCGATCCAGCCTTCCGCCGTAAAGCCCAGTGCGAAGGCCACCGTCGCGGCCACCCACGGCGGCATGCCCGCATCGGCGCGTCCGATCGCGTAGGCGGCGATGGCGGTCAGCACGCAAACCACGGCGAGCGGCAACGTCCGATCTCCTCCGAAGACGCGATCGCTGATCGTTCCCCACGCGAGCCTGCCCGCGATGGCGGCTACCTGCGAGAGCGTGAAGAGGGCGAGTGCGAGGGCAAGCGGATAGCCGGCGCGCACGAGCGTGAGCGTTAAGAAACCCATTAACGCGAACTGGCCGCAGATCAGGATCATCGACGTCAACGTCAACAAGATCAATCGGGACTCGCGGGCAATCGCAACCATCTCCGCGATCATCGCGCGAACCGAGACGCGCTCGCCCTGCAATTCGGCCGGCTCGCGATAGAGTGCCGACGCACCCCAGCATGCGAGCAGCGTAAGGATGCCCGCGACGGCGAGCGCGCCCCGATACTCGAACCTGAGCGCGATTGCGGGCAGAACGACCGACCCGATCACGCCCGCCACGGGAACGCCGCACTGCCGGATGCCCATGGCGAGCCCACGGTCGGCCTTTCGAAAGAAAAAGATTATTGCGTGGCTCCCGGCGGGCGTGACGGCGGCGTAACCGATTCCGTACATCAGGAGCCAAAAGATCAGCCACGCGAAGCTTGCCACCAGGGAGGCCGCGATCAGCGAGAGCCCCATCATGGCCCCGCTCCAGAAAACGACCGCCTTGTCGCCGAAACGGTCCGTCAGCAGTCCCGCGACGGAGGTCATCGCGACCGACCCGATCATCTGTATCGAGAGAATGAGGCCGAGCTGAGCGCGTTCCAAGTGGAGTGCGGAGGCGAAGAACGTCATCAGCGCCCCGGTCGCCATGAGGGAAAGCGACGCGCCGACCATCGCGCCCGTGAAGAGCGCGAGCACTTCATAACGCGACTCGGGCATCGGATTGTGCGGCCGCGGACGGACCCGGTGCGGATGCATCTTCGGAGTTTCTTCGCCGCACCGCGGCGAAGCTGCTATCGGTGAATCGTCGCGACGACCGCAACCGCCGCCTCGCAATCGCGCTGCTCTCCGCGGGCGGCGCGGCGATCGTATGGTACGTCTTTCATGGCGTATATACGAATCTCACCGTTTCCGCCAACGCCGTGGGCTATGTCGATCCCATGACTCAGGCAGGCATCGACTTCGGTTATGCCGTGATGATCGGCGGCACGCTGAGTCTCGCGGCGATCGCGGTATGGTCGGCCATCCAATATTTTCGTCTGCTGATCGGCGGCGATCGCTGACGGTGCGGGCGCTGCTGGTCGTCAACCCGCATTCGCGGCGCGGTGACCAGGTCGGCGATGCGGTGCGCATACAACTGCGGCGGCTGGGCATCGACCTGATCGAAGACGATGCGCAGGCGGGGGACGTCGACGCCCTCGTCGTCGTCGGCGGAGACGGGACTCTTGCGGGGCAGATTCCGCGTGCGCTCGCGCTCGGCGTTCCGGTGGGTCTCGTGCCGGCAGGCACGTTCAACGACCTCGCCCGCGCGCTCGCGCTGCCGTTCGACGTCGAGGGCGCGTGTGCCGCGATCGCGTCGGGGCGCACGCGCCGAATCGACGTGGCGCGCGTCAACGAAGCCTATTACGTCACCGAAGCGAGCATCGGAATCTCGAGCAGGCTGGCGCGAATGCAGAAGCCCACCGACAAGCAGCGTTTCGGGGCGCTGGCAATCGTCGCAAGCGCGTTGCAGGCTATCCGCTACGCGCGGACTTTCCACGCCGACATCGCATACGACGGCAAGCGGAAGCGATTTAAGACGCTTCAGCTCACGGTCGCAAACAGTGGGCGCTTCGGCGGCGTCGTCCGGGTCGACGAGGCCTCGATCGACGACGGTTGGCTCGATCTCTACTCGATCGAGATCGAGAATTTCGCGCATCTCGTCTCGGTCGCCGCGGCGATCGTCGCGGGAAAGCGGAGGCCGGCGCGGGGGCTACGGACGTATCGCGCCAAGGCATTCGACGTCCACACGCACCGGCGGCACCGGATTACGGCTGACGGCGAGCCGGCCGGGACGACGCCCGCTCGCTTCGAGATCACGCCCGAGGCGCTTAGCGTTTTTGTTCCGTAGTTTTGAAAGCGAAAACTTTCGCAGCGATGGCGCGTATATAGAGCCAGAACGCCATCGAACGTTCGCGTCGAGGAGCGCCTGCATGAGCCTTTACGAATTTGGTCCCTTCCAGCTAGACGCCGAGCGTCTGCTGCTGCTCGATCGCGATGCGCCGATCCCTCTCGGCCCAAAGGTCGTTGAGACGCTATTGGCCCTGATCGAGCATCCCGGCGAGGTCATCCGCAAGAACGACTTGCTGACTCGCATCTGGCCCGAAGGCTACGTCGACGAAGCGAACCTCGCGCAGAACGTCTACGTGCTGCGCAAGACCTTGCGCGCTCGCTGGAACGTCGAAGCGATCGAAACCATACCCCGGCGCGGATACCGGTTCAAGGCCCCCGTGCAGCGCCGCGACGGCGCCCCTCGGCCAGAGCCGCGGAAGGCGGCGCCGGCGCGTCCCTGGCTACAGCGGCGGGCTTCGGTGATGGCCGCGGCGTTCGCCGTCGCGCTCCTCGGCGGATCCGCCCCGACCGTGGCGGTCCCGGCCGGCTCGATTGCCGGCTCGAGCCGCTCGGTCGAGGGCACGCGGCTCTACGCGATCGGCCGCTACTATTGGGATCTGCGGACCCGTGACGGCGTCGCCAAGAGCGTCGAGTACTTCTCACGCGTCGCACAGCGAGATCCGCGCGACCCGCGGGGCTTCGCAGGCCTCGCATCTGCATACGCGATCCAGGCCGACTACGGCTACGGCCCCTTACCGGTACGGGCCTACATCGCCCAGGCGCGGGCCTACGCGCATCGGGCGCTCGAGCTCGATCCGAACAGCGGCGAGGCGTACGCGGTACTCGGTCTCATCTCATCCGAGGTCATGAAGGGCGGGGAGCCCCAGACCGATCTCGCGTTCAAGAACCTGCGCCGAGCGATTGCGCTCGATCCCGGAAACGCGTCGGCACACCAGTGGTATGCCATGGCGCTCCTGCAGCAAGGGCGCGTCGGCGAGGCCTACGGGGAGCTGAGCAAGGCCGCCCAACTCGAGCCCCTCTCGGTCGCCACGACGGCCTGGCTGGGCACGACCGCCTATCTCCAGGGCCACTACAGCGAAGCGATCGCCTATGCCCGCGAGACGCTCGACCTCTCTCCGCAGCGTGAGGACGCGTACGAGACGCTCGGCCTCGCCTACGAGGCGCTGGGAGACCGGCCCCGCGCGGCCGAGGCCTTCCGGCTCTTCGGAGGGGCGTGCCGGAATTGCCGCGCCCAATCCGCCGCCCTGCTCGCTGCGCTGTACGCGCACTCCAATCAGATGACTCAGGCTCGGGCGGAGCTGACCATCGCTCGGGCGCACGCCCGGGACGTGGCTCCTCAGGACTTGGCGGTTGCTTTCGAGGCCGTCGGCGAGCGCGGAGCGGCGCTTACCTGGCTACGGCGCTGGCGCAACGACAGCTACTACGCGACGGAGCTCGCGAACGACCCGCGGTTTACGGCGTTTCGCCGATCGGCGAACCTCCGTTTGCAAAAACCCGCCTAGGGGCCTTGACGACCTCGTACCAATGAGCTATTGTACTAGTGTACTAGTACGATAGCTTGATGGTACTAGGCATCTGAAAGGAACCCCACCATGATTCACACCACGTTCGTCTCCGACTCCGAAACGGCTCGCGAAACCCGCACGCTCGTCCGTCTTCCCGACCGGCGCCCCGCAGGGCTCTTCGCCGGCTGGGGACCCAAGGTTTAGGGGGACGCAGGTCGCTTCGATGCCCGCCGTCCTAACCGTCGATCCACGCAGCGGCGTACCGATTTATCTGCAGATCATCGAGCAGATCAAACGATCGGTCGCCCTCGGGGTTCTGCGGGCCGGAGAGCAGCTTCCAACGGTCAAACAGCTCGCCATCGATCTCACCGTCAACCCCAACACCGTTGCACGCGCCTACCGCGCACTCGAGCGCGAGGAAGTGATCGAGACCTCTCCCGGGCGCGGATCGTTCGTGCGCACCAACGGTGCCGCGGAATCGCCGAGAGTGGCCGCCGAGATCGGTCGCGATGCTCTCGACGTCGCAATGCGCGAAGCCAAGTCGGTTGGTCTCAACCGAGAGTTAGTCCAAGAGATCTTTGAAGGCGCCTTGGAGCGCTGGTTTGGCGACGTCGAAAAGTGAGAGAGGCATGAGCAGTATCACCATTACGAACCTAGTGAAATATTACGGCAAGACCGCCGCCGTCGACGGATTATCGCTTGAGATTCCGAGCGCGTGCGTATTCGGTCTCCTCGGCCCCAACGGCGCGGGGAAAACGACGACGTTCAAATGCATGCTCGGCCTCGCGCGCCAGGCGAGCGGAGAGGTGCTCTTCGACGGCAAGCCGCTCACGCCGGCGGCGTTCGAGCGAATCGCGTACGTCCCCGAGCGCAGCGTGCTCTACGACTGGATGACCGTCGAGGAACACGTCGAGATGAACCGGCGCGCCTTCACGCGCTTCGAGCCGGCCCGCGCATTCGAGCTCCTCGCGACGTTCAACGTCGACCGCCGTAAACGTGCGCGGGCGCTCTCGAAAGGAATGCGGACCGCCGTCATGGTCGCGATCGCCTTCGCTCGAAACGCGGAGATTCTCGTCCTCGACGAGCCGACGGGCGGGCTCGATCCGATCAATCAGCGCCACGTGCTGAGCCTCATCATCAATGAGGCCGCGAAGGGAAACTCCGTGCTCTTCTCGTCGCATCAGATCGGCCAAGTCGAGCGCGCCGCCGAACACATCGCCGTGATGGACCGCGGCCGGATCGTGCTCCAAGCGCTGGTCGACGACTTGAAGGCCGACCGTAAGATTGTCGAGGGCATCTACCCCGACGTAAACTTCACGCTCGACGGCATCGCGAACGATTCGCGGGTCGCTCGCGTCGATCGCACCGAGCGCATCGTCCGGCTGCTCGTGACCGGCGGTGCCGACGATATCGCCGCGCGGCTCTCGAAGGCCGGGGCAACGGGCATCCGGGTGCTCGATCTCAACCTCGAGGACATATTCCTGTACGCCGTTTCGCCGGTAACGGCTACTGCCGATATCGTAACAGAAAGCTCGTCATGAACTACGTTGAATGGCTGCGAATCCGCAACCTATTGAAGATCGTCGTGATTATTCTCTCGGTCCTGGTGCTGCTCGGAATCGTCCTCCGGGTCTCGGTCGCGCGATACATGTCGCCGGATGCCTGGGTCTCGCATATGTCGCTGGATCAGGGCAGCAAGGTCAGTCATACGGTGCTGCCGGACGGGACGAAACGCACGATCATCGACGATCCCTTGGAAAAAACGAACATCCTGATCGACGACCACGGATATGCGGGAAAGCACATCGTCATTACCGAGCCGTCCAAGCGCGCTCATTCGACGCACGACAACGTCAACGTCGGGAGCATTCAGGTCTACAAGTCCCGTCACGGATCGACGACGACCACCGTGATCGACACGAACGGCTCCGTTCCGATGATCTACTACATGGCGCTGGCCGACGTCGTGGCCCTCATCGTCGCCACGATCTTGGCGGCGCCCTTCGCCCGCGAGGTTGACGGGCATTTGGAGGTGGCATTGACCAGGCCGGTTTCGCGCTTGCGCTATGCGCTCGGCGTGATCGGCGTCGACGTCGTCGGCATCGTTGTCGCGTCAATCTTGACGATCGTCGCGTTCTACATATGTCAGCTGCTCTTCGAGTCGGCGCGGCTCGATTTCAGCGGGATCAACGCGCGCGCCATAGCGATGGGCGTCGTCCTTCCGCTCGCGTGGTACGCCATGCTCTGCGCGGCTACCACGTGGCTGAGAGGCTCCTACGGAGCGGTGCTGGGCTTTGCGTGGCCGGTTGCGCTGCTCATCGGCGGGCTCACGCTCATCCATCCGGGCAACGTCGTCGCGCTCTTCGTCCACGATGTGGCGTGGACGCTCTCGCGGCTCGATCCGCTCAGTTACGTTTCGTTCGCGACGCCTTCGGATGACGGAACGTATATGTACGAAGGCTCTAACTTCGGCTGGCGCTTCGCGATAGAAGTGGCGTTCTTCGCCGTCTATGGGGCGCTCGCCGTCTGGCAGTGGCAACGCGTGGAGGCCTAATCGTGGAAATCATCGGAACCAACTTCTGCCTGTCCCTCGGCGCCTGGCGGCTGCGATTCGTTCTCGCCCTCGAGGAGCGCGACGATCGCCCGCAAGAGAAGGTCCGTCCGCCGCATCGGCTGCGCGTCGTGCCCGAAGACGAGTACGTGCGCTAAACAACGCGCTGGAACGACGCTACAGTAGGAAGCCCGTCCGTATCGCGGGGCGCGCGAACTTGAAACCGTCCGTCCCGACGGTATAGAGGTAGATGTTGGGTATGAGGGGATCGCCGCTGATGTTGAAGGCGAATTGCCCCACCAGCGTGGTGAAGGTCCCGCCCGCCTGCAACGACCGCAGCAGCGTCGAGCGGGTCGTCGCGTTCCCCCGCTGTGAGGCGGCGATCAGCAGCTGTCCCGCCGCGTAGCCGTACGCGGAGAACGCGGTGATCTGACTGACCTCGCGCTGGAAATCGGTGATCAGCTGCACGGCGCTGGGAATCTTGTCGAGGGGCGGCATCGACGACGCAACGTAGGCGCCGTCGAGGACCTTTGCGTACGTGGCGATCGTGTCGTTGTTGAAGAATCCATCGCTCGCGCCGAAGTCGCCCGTGTAGTTCGCCAGTCGCATGGCCTGCGCGATCGGCCCGAGTTCCGCGGTCTTGCCGCCGAAAAAGACGAAGCCCGGCGAACGGTCGAGGACGGTGCGCGCGGCCGCTGCCGGATCGGTGTGGTCGTGCGGAAACAGCAACACGTCGGCAGGATGGTGGTTGGTCCTGGCCTGCTGGACGAAGCCGTTGGCGACCTCGTAGCCATAGTCGCCGTCGAACGCGACCGCTATCGCCGTGACGCCGCGTTTTCCTTCGAGCGCGGCGCTTGCAAAGAGTCTCCCCGACGTGCTGTCTTTTGCCGGCAGCCGGTAGACGTTGTGGAAACCGCGTTGGGTCACCGCATCGGCCGTGACCGTGGGAACGATGACGGCAAAGCCCACGTTCGCGTAGCGCGACAGCGCCGCGAGCGTCATGGGCCCCGTCAAATTTCCGATCATGCCGATTACGCTGAAGTCTGCTGCCGCGACGCTCGCGTTGGAGGCCGAGACGCCCGGATCGTTGCGATCGTCGAGCGCGCGCATCCCCCAGACGTGCGAAATGGGCGCGTAGAAGCGGTTCTGCTCGTCGACCGCGGCCTGCACGCCCTTGACGACCTCTTGGCCGTACTTCGCGAGCGCTCCGGAGAGCGTCACGCTCACCGCGATGGTCAGCTGCGGTAAGAACTGCTGCTGGCTCTGGATCGGCTGGATGGGAACGACCTGTGCGCGCGCCGCCGTCGCGGCGCCGCTCGCAACGGCGGCTCCGGCCGCAGCGACGAACCGGCCGCGATTCATACGTATCCGCCGACTGTGGTGAGCAAGAAGAAGATCGAAAACGTCATGTTGGAGATGAAGACACGTTCGTTGATGACAAAGAGATTGGCGCCGCTCCTGAAGAGGTACTGTTCGTAAAGGATGAGTACCGCGACTGAGAAGACGCCGAGAAAATAGGTGCGTCCGGCCCCGGCGAGCACTCCCGCGGCCGCCAACAGCAGCAGCATGGCGCCGTGCAGCAAGATCGGCAGCACGCGGCCGGTCGCTTCGCCGAAGCGGACGGGCAGCGAACGGATCCCCTGGGCGACGTCGACCCGCAGATCCATCAGCGCGTAGATAATGTCGAACCCGGCGACCCAAATGGTTACCGCCGCGAACAGAAGGATGGCGGGAAGCGTCACCCTGCCCGCCACGCCAACGTACGCGCCGAGCGGCGCGAGCCCGTCTACCGCACCCAGAACGAAGTGGGTGGTCCACGTGAAGCGCTTGCACAGCGGGTACGTGAGCAATAGCAGCACCGCGATCGGCGCCAGCTTGAGGCAGAGCGGATTGAGCATCCACGCCGACGCCAGAAGCAGCGCGAGTCCCGCGAGGCTCGCCCAGAGCATGACCCGCGGAGGAAGAGCACCGGTCGCGAGCGCACGGCGGGCCGTTCGCGGATTGCGCGCGTCGATCTCGCGATCGAGGAAGCGATTTGCGGCCATCGCCGCCGTGCGCGCCCCCAGCACCGCCAGGGTGATCCATCCCAGCTGCGCCGGAGTGGGAATGCCGCGCGCCGCCAATATCGCGCCGACGTACGCGAAGGGGAGCGCGAAGAGCGTGTGCTCGATGCGAATCTCTCGCAGGAAGAGCGCGAGCGGCTTCACCGGCCGCGGGGGCCCTGACCCGACCAATCGTCCGGGCACAGCGAGCGCTCGACGTGCTCCAGGCCGTATGCGCGCCAGCGCTGCGTGACGAGCTCGCGCGTCGTCTCGTCCATGATGGTCTCCGGCGGCCAACCGCGCGTGTAGCCTTCGGAGGCATCCTTGCGCGTGGCGTCGATGCCGATCTTCGTACCGTAGGCGATGCTGTACGAGCCGTGATCGAGATCGTCGACGGGGCCGGGCATCATCACGACGTCGCGTTCGGGCGCCAAATTGTTGAGGACGAACCAGGCTACGGCGCGCGGATTTGCGACGTCGACGTCGGCATCGACCACGATCAAGACGCGCGTGAGCATCATCATGTGGCCGAGACCCCACAGCGCGTTCATCACCTTCTTCGCCTGACCGGGATACGACTTTCGAATCGAAACGATCGCGAGGTTGTGGAACCCCCCTTCGACGGGAAGGTTCATGTCCACGACCTCGGGCAGCATCGCCTGCAGCACGGGCAAGAAGATGCGTTCGGTCGCCTTACCGAGCCATGCGTCTTCCATCGGGGGCTTGCCCACGAGCGTCGCCGCATAGACGGGATTGCGCCGGTGCGTCACGTGCGTCACATGAAAGGTCGGATAGCGATCGGCGGGCGTGTAGACGCCGGTATGATCTCCGAACGGGCCCTCGTCACGCAGGTCGTCGTTGTCGACGTAGCCTTCCAGCACGAACTCCGCTTCGGCGGGCACCATGAGGTCGACGGTCTGCGCGCGCACCAATTCGACGGGCTTGCCGCGCAGGAGTCCGGCGAAGGCAAACTCGTCGAGCATGGGCGGCAACGGCGCGGTCGCCGCATACGTGAGCGCGGGCTCCGTTCCGATCGCCACGGCGACCGGGACCTTGGCGCCCCAGGCGTCCGCGTGCGCGCGCCCGTGTTTGTGGCGCTGCCAATGCATACCGGTTTCGGTCGCGTTGAATACCTGCATCCGATACATGCCGACGTTGAATCGCTGCGTGCGCGGATCTTTGGTGATGACCAGCGGCAACGTGATGAACGGACCGGCGTCTTGCGGCCACGTCGTGAGCACCGGCAGCTTGGTGAGGTCCGGCTTCGTCATGACGACTTCCTGAACGCTGCCGGTGCGCAGCACCTTCGGTATGGCATTTGCGAACGGCGCCAGCCGCAGCGCGCCGCGCACCTTCCCGAGGAACGACCCATCGGGCGGCGCGACGTCGATCAGCGAGCGAACGCGGGCTCCAACCTCGTCGAGCCGGCTCGCATCGAGCGCCATCGCCATCCGGGCGTGCGTGCCAAACTGGTTTGTGATAACCGGAAACTCCGAGCCGCGTACCTTGGTGAAGAGTAGTGCCGGGCCGCCCGCCTTGACGACTCGATCCGTGATCTCGCTGATTTCCAGGCGAGGGTCGACGCCGGCGCTTACCTCGTGCAGCTGGCCGGCTTTACGTAAGGCGTCGATGAAGTCCCCGAGCGACCCAAAGGGCATGGCGTCCTGTGTTACGCGCCTGGGTCGCTAGATCACTCCCGGCGAGCCGGAATCGCGGCGACGAACCGCGCGCCGCCCGACGGCGCCTCGCCGACGGTGACGGCGCCGTCGTGCGCCGACGCGATCCAGCGCACGATCGCGAGGCCCAAGCCCGTGCCCGACGCGTCGTTGGCGCGGCGATAGAAACGCTCGAAGACGCGTTCCCGTTCGCTCAAAGGTATGCCGTCGCCGTCGTCATCGACGACGATTTCACACAGACTGCCGTTACGCCGGGCGGCGATGGAAACGCTGTGGTGGGCGTGCCGGATCGCGTTGTCGAGCAAGTTGCGTACGAGCTCGCGGAGGCGGCGCTCATCGCCATCCACGATCGCGCTCGTAGCCGAAGCCTCCACGCGTATGCCGCGCGCCTTCGCCACGAGCTCGATGTCGCGCGACGACCGCACCACGACCGAGGCGAGGTCGACGGGCTCGCAGTGCAACGCGCGGCGCGCGGGGTCGCGAGCCAACGTCAACAGATCCGTCACGACGGCCGATGCTTCTAGCGCGCTGCGGGCGATCGTTTCGAAGGCATTCCGGCTTTCGGCGGAGGCTTCGGAGCGAGCCGCTTGAGCGGTCGCGGCGATCGCGGCCAGCGGCGAGCGCAGCTCGTGGGCCGCATCGGCGGCAAAGAGGCGTTCCCGCTCGCGTGCCGCTTGAAGCGGCGCGATCGTGGTTCGAGCCAAAACGTAGGAGGCGATGGCAAAGATGACGATGATCGGTGCGTCGATGGCCGCGAGCGTCGCAACGACGTGTCGCATCGCCGTTGCCAGCGCGAGCGAACCTTCGGGCGTTCCGAGCGCCGGAGCGAGCAGCGACGCATATTCGCGAGCCATGAATGCGTACGCGCCCACGTTGAGCGCGAGCAGCACACAGACGAAAACGAAGAGAGAAAGACCCGCTACGCGAGCAATCAACCGAGTTAAGTGAGGCTGCTCAGGCGGTATCCGATCCCCCAAACCGTTTCGATGACACCGCTGGCTCCCAGCCTCTTGAGTTTTCTTCGAAGTTGGCTGACGTAGACGTCGACGATGTTGCTCGAGCCCTCGAAGTCGTAATCCCAAATGCGTTCGACGATCTGGGTTCGTGAGAGCGCGATCCCGGCGTTACGCGCGAGGAACTCCAAGAGCCGGAACTCCGTCGCGCCGAGAGCGACCGGCCCACCGTCGTACGTGACGTTCCGGCCCGCGAGATCGATCCGCAGCGCTCCGACTTGGACGACGCCGACCATCGGCCGGTCGGAGCGGCGCAGGATCGCCGTGATCCTCGCGATGAGCTCCTCTTCCACGAACGGTTTGACGAGATAGTCGTCTGCGCCGCAGTCGAGGCCCGCCACGCGATCCTCGACGGCGTCGCGCGCGGTGAGCATGAGTATCGGGGTCTGCACCCCCTCCGCGCGGGCGTTGCGGGCCAGCGTGAACCCGTCGATGCCGGGTAGGCCGACGTCGACGACGGCCGCGTCGTAGCAACGCCGCAGGAGATGGTCGAGCCCGGCCTCGCCGTCGGTAACGACGTTAGCGGCGAACTGCCGAAGCTCGAGCATCGCCCGGATCGATTCCGCCACGGGAACGTTATCTTCGACGACCAGCACTCGCATAGGCGTTCGCTAGTACTTCAACGGGCCTGGGATAGCTACTGTCAGGGCCGCGCTGAAATACGGATGCTGAGCCGGCTGCTGAACCTCCTGGGCGAGAATCCGGAACGGCGCGATCTGCACCGCCCCATAGTAAACGAAATCGCGATTGATGAACGGGTTGGCGAAGGCGTCGTAGCGGACGCCGAAATAGGCGTGCGGGATTGGATAGTACTTCAGCCGGACGTACCCGCCGGAGGAGTGCTGATTCGTCAGGAAGCCGTCGGCGTCGTGGTCGTCCCCGTACCACTGCTCGGCCTGAAAGTCGAGATCGCCGTAGCCGGCGTGGGCCAACAGACCGTAACGCTCGTAGAGATCGGCAAACGGGAGGCGCCCGGTGGGCAACACGCCTAGCGTACCGCCGAGTGCAGTGGCGCCGATGTCGAACTCGCTCGTGCGGCTTTGAGCCAGCGTCTGGCGCAGCCAGAGGCTGAACTCGGGGCTCTTCATCCAGGTGGACTCGCCCGTGTTGACGGGTTTGCCGCCGTACGCCGAGCCCGCATAGAAACCGGCTCCGACGACGCCGTCAATCCGCAGGTTGCCGATCGTTTTCTCGGCCATGACGCCCCAGCGCGGCGACGAGAGCGGCAAGTTGTTCAAGCCGACGTGAGCGCCGTAATAACCGTACTCCTCCAGATCGTCGAGACGCTGGCCCGGCGACTGCGCGAGGGGCAGCTCGAAGAGACCCCCGCGGTAGAGCGATTGGGTGTGCGCGTTGTATCCCGCTGCGAAGAGCAGATACGTTGCCGCCGGTCCGCCGCCCGAGCCGAAATTGTAGTGAAGGAAGGCGGTGATCGGTCCTATGTTGCCGCTGCCGAGCAGGATGCCGCCCTGCGTGAAGCGGGGCGCATCGGGCGCGGGTTGCTTGTCGTACTCCAGCTGATACCGCAGCGCAAAGATCGTCGTGCCGTGCTCGGGCAGCGGCAAACGATAGCCGTGCGAGCGAAAGTAGTTGCCGAAGGCATTGAGCTCGGGGAGGACGCTGTGGCACTGTCCGCAGCGGAAGTGATAGCGCTGCGCGAAAATCGGAATCGCCTTTGCCGGCGCGCTCGTCAATGCAAAGAAGGCGGCCGCGAATGCGGCCACGATGAGCTTACTGCGCAACGATCACCGCCCTCATTCCGCCGCCGTAGTGGAAAAAACACCCAAAAAGGTAGGTTCCCGGTTGGTCGGCGGTGAGCGTCTGCGACGACTCGTTCGGCTGCATCGCGCCGCTGCTCCACTTGCTGGAGAGCGTCGTTCCTGCTTGCGTCAATGCACCGGCACCGAAGGGCGATCCGGTGGGAAACGTCGTCGCGCCCGGAATGAGCGTGGCGGTATGGGCGAAGCTGTCGACGTTGACGAAATGAAGCTGCGTTCCGACCGCGATCGTCGTTATCGGGGGCGAGTAACCCAAACTCGAGCCGTACGGCGTCGGGTTCGGCTGTCCGTACTGGGTCAGGCTCACATCGATCGTGACTCCGCCGCTGCCGCCCGAGGACGTGGGGATGCCCCCTGCCGTGCAGGCGCCGAGCAGCAAGGCGATCGGGACGAAGATGCGCCGGATCATCGCGACGCCACCCGTTCGCCGCGCAGCGCATCGATGATGGCGTCGCTGAGCGCGCTCGACGCGAGCATCGTTTGTGCCAGCTGTCCGCCGGCGTTGAAAACGTAGACGAACGTCGTGTGCTCGTCGCGATATCCGCGTTTGCCTTCCTGCGAAACGACGCCGAAGGCGTGCATGATCGCGTGGACGGCCGAGGTCGACCCGCCTGCGACCAGCCAGTACCGCGGATCGGCTTCGAAGCGGCCGGCGATCTCGCGCATCGTTGCCGGAGTATCGTGTTCAGGATCCAGCGTGATCGTGACGAGCCGGGCGTCGATATGTGCGCGAGCGATGCGGCGTGCGGCGTCAGCGAACTGCGCGTTGATCAAGGGGCAGGCATCGGTGCAGTGCGCGGCAACGAACGTTATCGCGAGCGGCTTTCCGCGCAGGGAGTCGAGCGTGAAGGCGCGGCCCCGCTGATCGATCAGCCGGGGTTGTGGCACGTCGCTCTTTTTGCAACCGGGCCGCGCTCGATCGCGTACCCTCCGCTGCCCGGCGAAGCCGTTGGCCCGGGCGTGGCGCCGGCCACGACCTGGATGACGTCCCGCATGTTGAATTCGACGTAGTGATAGGCGCAGCCGATGAGGTAGGTGCCGGGTTTGGAAAGCTTCACGGTGACCGACGCGCCGGGATTGATCGTGCCGCTCGCGTAGCCCGTGCCGAGCACGCCGTTCCCCTTGGGAGAGAAGTCGAGGCTCGGGCTGCGCGGCCATGCGGGAGGCGGTCCGCTCGTCGTGGCGATGACGTTGAGCGTGTGGGGGTCGACGTTGGAGAGGTTCGTGAGCGTGATCTTCACGCCGGGAGCGAACGCCAATATTTGCGAGGTCTTGTTCCCGGTATACCCGCTCACCGTTCCCCAAACCGGATCGTTCTCCACGCCGATCTTGCCCGTCGGAATGGCCACCCCGATTCCCGTCACGGGGGGCGGCGAGGGCGATCCGCCCCCGCCGCCCCCGCCGATGCTGCCCAGACCGCCGCCGTTGGTGCACGCCGCAACGGCGCTCGCCAAGAGCATGCAGACCCAAGCCGCAGGGGCGTAGTGCTTCATCGCGCCGGAGGAGCCGTGGCCTGCGGTCCGGGCGTGGCGTTCTTGCCGACGACCAGCACGTCTTGCATTCCGGAGTGATAGTGGAAGTGGCAACCGATCAGGTAGATTCCGGTCTTCCCGAGCGTAACGCTGACCGTCTTACCCGGACCGATGGCACCGCTGGCATAGCCCTTTTGAAGTTTGGTGCCCAACGGGCCGAGCGGAAGCGCGGGATTCGCCGGAAAGTTCGCCGGCGGCCCCTTGATCTTTTTCACGACGTTGAGCGTGTGGGTTATGCTCTTCGAGATATTCATGATGGTGAGCTTCGTGCCGGGCGGAAACCCGAGCGCTTGCGAAAACTGTTGTTGCGTGTATCCCCCGAGCGTTGCGTTCCAGAACGGATCCTTAACCGTTCCGAGACCCTCTGCGGGAAGCTCTTCCATGATCGTGCCGCTGCCGGCCATACCTTTCGGATAGGTTGCCGTGATCTTGAAGTCCGGCATATTAGGAAGAGCGAAGGAGGAGCCGTTCGATGCGGTACTGTTGCCGTAACGACCGGCGCACGCCGCGAGCAGCGCGGCAGCGAACGCCACGGCGAGAGCTGCTGTTTTTCTGGACATTTGGCCTCCAAGCGAGCGAAGGTGGTGTTTGCTAACGTAGCTTGCGAGGATGAAGAAAGTGTAAAGCCCTACGGGGCCTTGATCGAGTCGCGCATCGCCGCTGCGATGTTCTGCAGGGCGGGATCGCCCGCGGCGTCGAGCGTCGCTCGAGCGAAAGCATTGCGGGCCGCGCCGTGCTCTCCTTCTCGCAGGAGCACGACGCCCAGTGCGAATCGGGCGCGCGCGTACGCCGGTGCCAGCGCGAGCGCGCTTCGGAGTTCGCGCTCCGCCGAATCGTAACGGCCAAGTCGTTCCTCCGCGAGGGCGAGATCGTAATGCGCGACCGCGTAGGATGGATTCTCGTGAAGCAGCTTCCCGAAGTCCTCGCGCGCCGTGGTCGCGTCGCCGGTCTGCAACGCGACGATGCCACGCGAGTACAGTGCGCGCGCGGAGTCCGGCGCGAGCGTTACATACCGTTCGGCGAGCTTTCGCGCTTCGACCAGGTTGCCGAGCGCCACGTCGACGGAGATGAGGTTGGCCATCGCCGCGAGGAAGCCGGGGTCGAGTGCGATGGCGGCGCGCAACTGTCGCGCTGCGTCGTCGTTGCGGCCCAAGTTTGAATACGCGATGGCGAGGTCGTACCGCGCGGTCGAACCCTGCGGCTCGGCTGGGCGAAGCGCCAGGATGCGCTCGAACTCACCGGCCGCGGCGGCCCAGTCGCCCCGGACTTCCGCATCGATCCCGATCGAGAAGCGCTCTTCGATCTCACGCCGGACCGCCGCCGCGCGCAGCGCCGGGGCGGACGTCGTGCGCGGCACCGGGGAGGCGGTCGAGTACGTCTGCGCTACTCCTGCGGTCGCCGCGAGCAGGGCGAGAAGGGCGGTGAGGAGGGGAACCCGCATCCGTCACTGAGTGCCGGCGTCGTGGGGCAATTCGGCTTCATGCCATCCGGCGGCCGCGGCCGCCCGCTCGGGCTTGCACTCCCATCCGACGCGTCCGGCCGCCGTGATCGGGCCCAAAAGAGCCGCTGCCGCCGAGGGCGCGAGCGCCCCGGCGAGCAGATCTTCGAGCGATGCTGCGCTCGCCGCCGCAAAGCGGCCGGAGCAGAAAAGGGCACCGGCCAGAAGAACGGCCGCGACCACGCGGAGCAGTAGGGTTCTTGACACTACTACCATCATAGCCGAAAGTCTAAAGAATCCGTGAATTGGACTCTCGGCGCCGCTGCGCTGCTCTCGATCATGCTCGCAGCGGTGCCGGCGCGCGCGCAGGTTCCCTTGGTCGTCGGCTCGGTGCGGGATCAGCGCGGTGCTCCGATCGTGGGCGCCAGCGTTACCGGCCGCACGCCCGCCGGCGCCGGCCCGGCCACGACGACCGATTCGGTGGGCACGTTCGCGCTGAAAGGGGCCGGCATCGTCGCGGTTTCGATCGCGTGCCGGTACTGCCGCGGCTCGCTCGTCCCGGTGAAACCGGACGAGCCGGTCATAGCGATCGTGCAGCGCTACGCCGCCCTCGCCGAAGAGGCTCCGTCATCGGGCGATCTGGAGAACCTCCCGTACGCTCACGTGGAGTCGGCGGTGGCGCTGCGGCCATTCACGCTGCTGTCGCAGACGACGCAATCGTATCCCGGCTCGCGGCTGAGCGACCGCGGCCTCTCCGCGGATGGTTCGCTGCTCGTCGACGACGGCGCGCCTAACTATGATATCGTCGCGGGGCAATCGCCATACGCGACGATACCCGCGCTGTACGAGCAGAGTGCCGTCGTGCGCGATGCAACCAACGCCTATGCGTACGGCGATCAGGCCGGCGGCGGCATCGTCGAGCTGAGCCCGTTCGCGAATGGATCGAACGACGAGGTTGCCATCGTCGGAAGCGACACGATCGCGCGCGCGCAAGTCGGCTCCGACGCGGCCGGAATCGCGGTCGGCACCTTCAGCAACGATCAGGAATCGCGACAGCGCACCGATTTGTACGGAAACTGGCCGCTCGGCGGCGAGCAATCTCTCTCGTTCGCGGGAGGGACCGAGCAGGGGAGGGAGTACGAGTCGCCGTCCACGGCGTTCGCGAGCAGTTTTTCGTTCGCCGACGCGACCTTCGGCGCGCCGCGGGCGCTCAACTTGACCGTATCGGCCGTCGCCGATCGGGGCGACTACACGTGGAATGCCGGAATCTGGCCCGTTTCGACGGTCTGGTCGGACACGGGATTCAACGCCGGAATCCACACGAGCGGCGCGGTCTTCGGCTTCGCCGACGTCGGCGTGCGCTCGTCCACCGGGCTCTACGACGCGCAGGCCCTTCCCTACGGGCCGCCGCGCCTCGGCGCGACGCTGGACCAGACGCGGCTCGACGCCGGCTTCGACGCGACGGGAACCAACTATCACGTGACGGGCGGCGTCGGGGCGTTCTGGGTCGACTATGCCGGCGGGACCTACGGAGTCTCACAGCCGGCGCGCACCGCGCTTGCGGTTCCATCGGTACAAGTGCAGCTCTTTCCTAACGATAAATGGAGCGTCGACGTCCAGGGAAGCGGGTCGTTCGAGCTACCCACGTTCGTCGATCAGTATCTGTACGCCGATGCACGGCCGATGCCGGTGGAATACCAGCGCAGCTCGCTCTTTGGCGCCGCGCTTACGTACACCGATGATGCACGCGTTCGCGTTTCGCTCGAGCAGGCGTCCCAGAACGTCACCGGGACGTCGTCGGGTACGGTCACTTCGAGCGGCATCTCCGCGACTTGGCAGGTCGCGCCGTCGATCGCGCTGCGCGCGTGGACCATGCACGTTACCGACACGGCGCCGCTCGACGGCGTCGCGATGGCCTACGAGGGTATGGCGCCGACGGTGAATGCGCTGTGGCTCACGTACGACGCCGGAAACGCCGTGCGCGCCGACGTCATCTATCGCCGCGACCTGCTCGACTCGGATCCGTTCTATCACGTGGACGGCGCGATCTCGGGTCCGATCGCCGCCGGCTTGCGTTGGTACGCCGGCACCGAGGACCGGATGCGCCGAACGTTCGTCGACGTGGGCATCCGGTTCATCGGTCGTTAGCGGATCTTACTCTTCATGCCGGCCCGGCGGACGCCGGCGGCGGCGCGTCGGGGGCGCTCCCGGAGCGTTGACGGGCGCGCTGACCGGAGCGTTGACCGGCGCGCTCGCCGCGGCGTTTACCGGTGTGTCCGAATCGCGCGGTTCACGCGGCACGCGCGGTCCGCGTGCGGCATAGTCGCCATTACCGGAAACCCCGGCTAACAGGGCCTTTCGCGAGAGGTTTA
Source organism: Vulcanimicrobiota bacterium (assembly GCA_963745145.1). Taxonomy (GTDB): domain Bacteria; phylum Vulcanimicrobiota; class Vulcanimicrobiia; order Vulcanimicrobiales; family Vulcanimicrobiaceae; genus Cybelea. The sequence continues at coordinate 708,761 of CAVUWE010000002.1, forward strand.
TACGGCCTTGGCCGTCGATCTCCATGACCTTCACCATGACCTCGTCTCCGAGCTTGACGACGTATTCCACCTTCTCAACGCGTGTCGGCGCGAGCTGGCTGATGTGCACGAGCCCCTCTTTGCCGGGCAGGATTTGCACGAACGCCCCGATAGCGATGATGCGCGTGACGGTGCCGAGGTAGGTTTCACCGACGCGGATTTCCTTCGTGAGGTTCTCGACGATCGTTTTAGCCTTGTCGCCGGAAGCGCCGTCGAGCGACGTAATGAATACGCTGCCGTCGTCCTCGATGTCGATTTTCTCGACGCCGGTGTCGGCGATGATCTTGTTGATGATCTTGCCGCCGGGGCCGATGACGTCTTTGATCTTCGCCGGGTCGATCTTCATGACGATCATTCGCGGAGCGTATTGCGATAGCTCTTCACGCGGCGCAGCGATGGTTTCAACCAGCTTGTCGATGATGAAGTGCCGCGACTTACGCGCCTGCTCCATGGCTTCGCGCATGATCTCGATGGTGATGCCTTGCACCTTGATGTCCATCTGAATCGCGGTGATGCCCTTCTTGGTGCCTGCGACCTTGAAGTCCATCTCGCCCAAAGCGTCTTCGAGGCCCTGGATATCGGTCAAGATCGCGTACTTCTTGCCCTTGAGAATCAGGCCCATCGCAACGCCCGCGACGTGTGAAGTGATCGGCACTCCGGCGTCCATGAGCGCGAGCGTCGATCCGCAGACGGACGCCATGGAGGACGAACCGTTGGACTCCAGCACCTCGCTCATGAGGCGAAGCGTATACGGAAACGCATCCTTCGGCGGGAGCACCGGTAAGAGCGCAAGCTCAGCGAGGTGGCCGTGGCCGATTTCACGACGGCCGGGGCCGCGCATCGGCCGAGTCTCGCCGACCGAGTACGGCGGAAAGTTGTAGAAGTGCATGTAGCGCTTGTTTTCCAGCGCCATGATTCCGTCGAGACGTTGCGCGTCGCTGGTCGATCCCAGCGTGGCCGCCGTAAAGACTTGTGTTTGCCCGCGAGTGAACATGCCGGAACCGTGGACGCGCGGAACGTAATGCACCTTGCACCAGATCGGACGAATTTCGTTGGGTTTCCGGCCGTCGGGCCGGATTTGTTCGTCGACGACCATCGTGCGAAGCTCTTCCTCTTCCATGCCCTTGACGATCTTGCCGAACTCTTTGGCCGTCGCGGGATTTTCCAGCCGCTCGCGGATGGAGTCGTCTTTCTTACCGCAACGAGCGAGTGCTTCGTCAACGCCGATGGCGGCAAAAAGTGTTTCGCGCTGCTGCTTGTCGACGGTGCGCATCGCCTTGGCGACGTCTTTGGCGAAGTTCTTGCGCACCCACTTGTCGAAATCGGCGTCGAGCTGCATCACCGGATAGGTGCGCTTGGCTTTGCCGGCCTTTTTAGCTAACTGGTCGATCGCTTTGACGATCGCGCGGATTTCCTTGTGCGCAAACTCGACGGCGCCGAGGAAGGCGTCCTCGCCGATCTCTTTCCCGCTGCCTTCGACCATCATGACGGCATCCGCGGTGCCGGCGATGACGATGTCCATGCCGCCGGTTTCGTACTGCGGAAGGGTGGGATTGCAGATGTACTCCCCATTTTCGTCACGCCCGACGCGAACGGCCGCTACCGTCTTTTCGAACGGGATGTCGCTCAACGCAAGCGCGGCGCCCGCGGCGCAAACGCCGAGCACGTCGGCGTCGAGTTCAGGGTCGATCGAAAGCACCGTCGCGACGATTTGGACGTCGTTGCGAAAGCCGTCGGGGAAGAGCGGCCGGATCGGCCGATCGATTTGACGCGAGCTGATCACCGCGTGTTCGGAAGGACGACCCTCACGCTTGATGTAGCCTCCCGGAATCTTTCCGGCGGCGTACATCTTCTCTTCGAAATCGCATGTTAGTGGAAAGAAGTCGATGCCTTCACGAGGTTTCTCGGAGGCAGTGACGGCGCAGAGCACGACGTTTTGATCGCCATAACGAACCAACGCGGAGCCGTTTGCTTGCTTCGCCAGTTCGCCGGTTTCGATGGTCATCGTGCGCCCGCCGACCGTTAAACTTACGGATTCGGGCACAGTATCTCCTAATATCAAACTTTTTTATCTATTGATTGCCTCGCCCCAATTCGGGCCGCCGGGAGCCGCGACCTGCCCGACATCCGTTTGTAGGTCCCTCCCCGGCGCGGCTGGTATATCGGCTCCCATGCAAACCCTCAGCCCCGCGGGCCTCACCGAGCTGAAGCTCAAGGCCAACGACGTGCGTCAGGGCATCATCCGGTCGCTGCTGGCCGCCGGCTCGGGCCACTCGGCCGGACCGCTCGATATGTCTGACGTCTTCGCCGCACTCTACGGCTGCTTGATGCGCCACGATCCGGCGAATCCGGAGTGGCCCGATCGCGACCGCCTGATTCTATCGTGCGGGCATATCGCGCCGGTGCGCTACTCCGCCATGGCCAACTTCGGCTACTTTCCGGTCGAGGAGCTGCTCACGCTTCGCAAGTTCGGCACGCGATTGCAGGGGCACCCCGAACGCGTGCGACTTCCCGCGGTCGAGACGACGTCCGGACCGCTGGGCGAAGGGTTAGCGCAGGCGGTCGGCATGGCACTCGGTGCGAAAATGGATGGAAAGGATTTTCGCATCTGGGTCGTGACGTCGGATGCGGAGCATCAGTGCGGCTTGCATTGGGAAGCAGTGCTGACGGGTGCGAAGTTTAAACTCGACAACGTCACCGCGATCGTCGATCGAAACTTCATTCAGATCGACGGCAGCACCGAGGACGTGATGCCGCTCGAGCCGTTGGCCGAAAAGTACCGGGCCTTTAACTGGGAGGTCCTCGAGTGCGACGGCAACGACATCGGGGCGTTCATCGAGACGGCTCAACGCGCCGCGCGATACGTCGGCAAACCGCAGGTGATCATCGCGAACACCGTGCCCGGGAAGGGCGTATCCTTCATGGAGGGCGACTACACGTGGCACGGGAAGCCGCCCAACGCGCAGCAAGCGGAGGAAGCGCTGCGCGAGCTCGAGGCCGAGCGCCGGGAGATCGCCGCGCATGGCTAGCGAGACGCGTGCGATGGACGGAGCCGCAGGGGCGATGCATCTGCTCGATTACCGCGGCGAGCTCAAGCAGGTACCGACGCGCAACGGATTCGGCGAAGGTCTGATCGAGGCCGGCACGCGCAACCGCGACGTGCTCGGCATTTGCGCGGATCTTTCGGAATCGACGCGCTTCGAAGGTTTTCGTAAGGCCCATCCGGAGCAGTACGTCGAGATCGGCGTATCCGAGCAGATGCTCGTCGCGATGGCCGGGGGACTCGCCGCGGTCGGAAAGGTACCGTGGATCGCCAGCTATGCGATGTTCAACCCTGGTCGCTCCTGGGAGCAAGTCCGCACCATCATGGCGCTCAACGAAACGAACGTTAAAATCGCAGGCGCTCACGCCGGAGTATCGGTCGGCCCCGATGGAGCGACGCATCAGGCGATCGAGGATATCGCGATCATGCGGGTGATCCCGCACATGACCGTCGTCGTGCCGTGCGACGCAGAGCAGACCAAGAAAGCCGCCGTGGCCCTCTCGGAAATGTGGGGGCCCGTCTACCTGCGTTTCGGCCGGGAGAAATCAGCCGTCATCACGACCGGCGAGACGCCGTTTCAGGTCGGCAAGGCGCAGACGTTTCGCGAGGGGGACGACGTTGCGATCGTCGCGTGCGGGATCTTAGTCTACAATGCACTCGTTGCCGCCGACCGGCTGGCGCGTGAGGACGGCATCGAATGCCGCGTCGTGAACAATCACACGGTCAAGCCGATGGATGAAGCCGCAATCGTCGATGCGGCGCGCACGTGCGGTGCCGTGGTGACGGTCGAAGAGCATCAAAAGCATGCGGGCATGGGCTCGCGGGTCGCCGAGATTCTCGCCCAACGCTACCCGGTGCCGATCGAGTTTGTCGGCGTCGAGGATACCTTCGGGCAATCCGGCGATCCGGCCGAACTCATCGAGCACTACGGCATGGGCGCCGACGCGATCGCCCAGGGCGCGCGCCGCGCCCACAAGCGCAAACGCGGGAAGCCCTAAACCAGAGCGCGTGCTACCGGCGCAGGCCGAGGTCCGCGATCAGCGTACGGTAACGCTCCAGATCCTTCGAGCTGAGGTAGTTGAGCAAGCGGCGGCGCTGGCCGACTTGCAGCAGCAGACCGCGACGGCTGTGGTGATCCTTCTTGTGAACCTTGAGATGCTCGGTGAGGTGATTGATCGAGGCGGTGAGCATCGCAATCTGCACTTCGGCCGAGCCGGTGTCTTGCGATCCTCGGCCGTATTTGGTGGCGATCTCCGCCTTACGTTCTTTGGTGAGCGGCACGAATGAACTCCTTAAGCAGGATGGTCTCGCTCGGGTACAGACAGCTCGTAACCGTCCCGGCGACCGGCCTAGGATAGCAGAGCCGCGGCTTCCCGGCAAGGTATGGGCGGACCGGCCGCAGCAGAGGTGCGGTACGGGGCGGCGCGAATCACGGGGCCGATATGCAGGCAGTTGAAGGGAAGCGCGTCGCCGCTCTCATCGGCGACGGGTTCGAGGAGATCGATCTAGCGGAGCCTCGCCGCGCGCTCGAAGAGGCCGGAGCGATCGTAACGGTGGTCGGGCTCGACGAACGGTCACGGCAGCGGATCCGGGGTAAGCGCGGTCTCGACGAAGGCGCGACCCTGCGAGCCGAGGAGCTCGTCGCCGATTGCACCGCCGAGGATTTCGACGCGCTCTTGATACCGGGGGGCACGTCTCCGGACCGCATTCGCACCGATCGCGAGGTGCAGCGCTTCGTCCGCGAGTTCGAGACGCTGAAAAAGCCGGTGTTCACGGTCGGCCACGGCGTTCAAGTGCTAATCTCGTCACAAATCGTTCGCGGCCGGCAGATCACCGGGGTGCACTCAATTGCGGACGACATTCGGAACGCCGGGGGACTCTATCGCGATCAACCCACGGTGACGGACTCCAACTGGGTCTCAACCCGCGGCAGCGAGGACATCTCGCAGTTCAACCGTGCCATGTTGGAGAAGCTCGCCAGCGCCGCTCCCGCTCAAATCGGGTCGTAGCGCGCTAGCGCCTCGCCGTATTGGCGCAAGGCGAGGAACGCGACGATGACGCAGAACGCAAGCTCCGCGGGAACCGAGCGCTCGACGACGGCGAGCGCATAGGCGATCGCGCTCGTCCCGGCCGCGAGCAGCACGTACAGCGCGCGAGGAGGGCCCGTTCGAATGGTCGCCGACAGCGCGACGAGGCTCGCGGTGACGGCGGCGGAGAGCGCGATCGCGAGAACGAGTGGAACGCCTGAAGCGCCGCGCGCGAACTGTGCACCGACGTAGACGACGACGCAGAGCCCGGTTGCGACGCAGGGCACCAGCGCCTTCGCGCGCGCGAGCTCGCGGCCGAAGAGCGGAGCGCTCTGCTCGCAGCGGTCGAGATGCGGGTACAGTCCCTGACTCTGCGCCAGCGCCAGCCCGATGCCGAGCAGCGAGCAGAAGAAAACGGGGCCGGTCGCACCGCCCGGCGCGAGCAATCCGGCGACGAGCGCGCCGGCGCACGCTGCGAGCACGAGCCACCGCTGCGCGTATAGCCGCGCGTGAAGAACGGCGAGCAAGGCCCGAGTCGTCACGCGAATGCCAAAGCGGCCGCGGCGTCGGCGTGAGTGGAGAGCAGCGTGCAGCCGTCGACCGCGCGGAGGATCTGCGCGGCGTAGACCGGCTGCGGCCGGTCGAGCACGACGAGTCGCGGCAATCCGATGAGCGCCGCGATGAGCGGATAGGCGAACGCTTCGTGCATCCCCGCGACCTGCTCGCGTAACAGCCGAGCGTGGGCAGACGCGCGCGCGGCGTCGACGTTCCAAAGGGCCGCGCGATACGCGAGATAGCGCCGGAACTCGGCCTCGTCGAGTGCGAACGGCTCGTGCGGCACCAGCGTCGCGATGCGTTTGCAGTGAACCGGCTGCACGCGCGGGTCGAAGTCGTCGATCAGCACGGAGCCGCTCGACGCCTTGACGACGCCGGCGGCCAGCAGCGCGACGATCGCGGCTTCCTCCGCCGACGCGCACTGCAGCGCGGCGCGTCCGCCCGGGTCGAGACCCAGCGAGAGCGGCCCGACCGAGCCGGCGCCGGTCGCGAACGTTGCGTCGCGCATCCGCAAAAGAGGCATCGGGGCAGTATCATTCGGCGGGTTCGGCCAACTCCACTACACTATCGTGGCTACCATGCTTTCGAATGCCGAAGTTGCGCAGAAGCTCTTGGAGATCCGGACACTCATGGAGATGGCCGGTGAGTCGTTCTATAAGTATTCGGCGTACGAAAAGGCGGCGGCGTCGGTCGAGAACGCCCCGCCGTTGGCCGATCTCGTTGCCGCGGGCGAGCACCTCAAGCTTCCCGGCATCGGAAAGACGATCGGGGCCGCGATTCAGCAGCTCGTGCAAACCGGCACGACCGAACAGCTCGCGGCCCTTCACGAGCGCTTTCCTCCGACGCTGCTGGAGGTGTTGGGCGTAGCCGGCATCGGAACCAAGACCGCGGCCATGCTCTTCGCGGATTACGGCATCGCGTCGCTCGCTGATTTGGAGGCCGCGATCGCCTCCGGCGCGCTCGCGGGCGTACCGCGCTTGGGCAGCAAGACCATCGAGAACTGGAAACGAGGGATCCTCGCCTACAAGGGGCGGCAACACCGAACGCCGCTGCCGAAGGCGCTGGCCATCGCGCGTGAGATCATGGCGTACGTGCGGGAAGGGCCGCCGTTGCACCGCCTCGCCGTCGCGGGCAGTCTGCGACGCGCCGAGGTAACCGTCGGCGACATCGATCTGGTCTGCACGTCGGAGAATGCTGCCGCCGTAATAGCACACTTCACGGGGTCGCCGCGCGCTCAGGCCGTGCTCGCGGAAGGGCCGACGAAGGCGAGCATCTGGCTCCCGGGAGGCTTGCAGATCGACTTACGCGTGCTGCCGGATCACCTCTACGGCAACCTGATGCAGCACTTCACCGGCTCGCGCGAGCACAACATCAAGCTGCGCGAGCACGCGGTGCGCGCGAGCCTGCGCGTGAGCGAGAACGGTATTCTGAATCTTGAGAACGGCGAGGTGACGACCTGCACCGACGAAGCGGGCGTCTACGCCGCGCTCGGGATGCAATACATCCCGCCGGAGCTGCGCAGCGGGCTCGACGAAGTCGACCTCGCACGTGCCGGCGCGATTCCCGCGCTCGTAGAAGCGGTCGATCTCCGTGGCGACTTCCACATGCACACGACGTGGAGCGACGGCGACGACACGCTCGAGGCGATGATCGCCGCGGCAGCGGCGCGCGGCTACGAGTATCACGCGATCAGCGATCATTCCGAGGGACGCGCGCGTCGCTACGGCATGTCGCCGGACCGGCTGCTCGAGCAGCGTATCCTCGTCGGCGAGCTCGGCGCGCGGCATCGCATTCGCACGCTCTGCGCGAGCGAGGTCGACATCCTGCCCGACGGCTCGCTCGACTTCGACGACGACGTGCTCGCGCAGCTCGACCTCGTCATCGCCTCGGTGCACATTGCGACGAGCCAATCGCGCGATGAGATGACGGCGCGCATCATCCGCGCCTGCGAAAATCCTTACGTGACGATCATCGGACATCCAACCGGCCACCGCTTCGATGTTTCGAAAAAGGGCTACGAGTTCGATTACGACGCGGTATTCTCGGCGGCGGCGCGCACCGGAACCGCGCTGGAGATCGATGGACAGGCCGCTCGTCTCGACCTTCCCGCGCCCTTGGCGCGAAAGGCGAAATCGTTCGGCGTCACGTTCGCGCTCGACAGCGACGCGCATCGCACCGGCGCCTTGGCGGACATCGAGTTCGCGGTCGGGCAAGCGCGGCGCGCCGGCCTCGAAAAGGCGAACGTCTTGAACGCGCAGACGCTCGACGAGGTCCTGGCTTTCGTCGCGCGCAAGCGTGGTGCAGCATGATCGCCGGAGCGCGGCTGAGCGAGCCCGCCGCGGCGTCGCGGCGCGAGGCACTCATTTTCGTGCACGGCGTCGGTTCGACCGCCGCGATCTGGGACGCTCAGCTCGAGTCGTTCGGCAAGGATTTCCTCTGCGCCGCCGTCGAGCTGCGCGGGAACGGAGCGCAAAAGCCCGATCCCGAGCCGTCGACGATCGCGCGGGCCGCCTTCGCGGAGGACGTTCTCACGGTCGCTGGCGCGTTGCACGCCGATCGTTTTACGCTCGTCGGCTGCAGCCTCGGCGGCGTCGTCGCATTCGAGCTTTGGCGCCGGGCGCCGCATCGGATCGCTCGGATGATGTTGCTCGGAACGTTCGCGCGTTACCCCGACGGCGAACGGCAGGTGCAAGCCATCACCGCGGAGGTGCGCGCCGCGGGCGACATGCGCGCTTTCGGCGAGCGCCGCGCCGCGAAGCTGGGCCTGGCGCCAGCGCGTCTGCACGAGACGATCGAGCAGATGGCCTGCAAGTCGGTCGAGTGCTACCTCGCGTCGACGCAAGCCACGTGGTCCGGCGACTACCGGGACGTGCTGGCGAGCATCAACGTGCCGGTTTTAGTCGCGTACGGCGAGCACGACGTCGTCGCGCCGCGCCCGCTCTCGGAGGAGATCGCGTCGGCCGTTCCGGGCGCGAAGCTTGCGATGGTTCCCGCGGCCGGCCACGTCGCGAACGCCGACAACCCTGCTGCGTTCAACGAACTCTTGCGCGGCTTCTTACGCGACACAGCGCACTAAGGCTAAGCGTTTAATCCCTTTTCAGTATCACCTGTAGCCCCCAGTGTCATCCTGAGCGAAGTCGAAGGACGAGTTAAACCGCGGGCGCCGCCGGCGTGCGTTCAGGTGATTCGTTCGGGGGCTGCATACACGTTTGCGCGATCGCCGCGCAAGAATCCGACGAGCGTGACGTTGAACTCCCGCGCCAGGTCGACGGCAAGACTGCTCGGCGCAGAGACCGAGGCGACGATCGGAACGCCCGCAACCACGCTTTTTTGCAGGATCTCGTAGCTGCTGCGGCCGCTCACCATGAGCGTCGACCCGGTGAAGGGCAAGCGCGCGTTGAGAAGCCCCCACCCGACGATCTTGTCGACGGCGTTGTGGCGGCCGACGTCTTCGCGAACGACGATCGCGTCGCCGCGTTCGTCGAAGAGGGCGGCGGCGTGCAGGCCGCCGGTGGAGGCGAAGATTCGCTGGGCGGCGCGCATGCGTTCGGGGAGCGCGTACAGGGTTCGCGCCGGAACACGCACGCCGTCGTCGATCGCCGTGAGGCCCCGGTCGCGCAGCGAATCGAGTTGCGCGCGCCCGCAGACGCCGCAGGAGCTGTTCATCGTGAAGTGGCGTTCGAAGCGCGTTAAATCGACGGATTTCGCGCCGCGCAGCTCGATGCTGACGATGTTGTAACGCTGTTCGGGATCGATCGTCGGATCGAGACAATAGGTGAGGCCAGCGATCTCGTCGGACCCGCGCACCACGCCTTCGCCGTACGCAAAGCCGACGGCGAGTTCGAAGTCGTTGCCCGGCGTGCGCATCGTAACGGCGAGCGTCCGCGAGGTCTCGCCGGCTGCGAGGCGCAGCTCGAGCGGTTCCTCGCCGGCGACCTCGTCGTGCTTGCGAGTTCGCGCGTCGTCCTCCAGCGCGACGACGTCGACGCCGACGCTGCGGCCGGCGCGGGTGACGCTCTGCCCTTCGATCCCGCTCAAGGCGCCGCGTCCTCGTCGGGCCGGCTCTGAACGTAGGCGTAGCCGAAACGCCCTTTGATGCACAAGTGTCCGCTCGTGACGCTGTTCTCGATGGGGGACGTCACCTTCACGATGTCGTTGTCTTGCACGTGCAGCGTGAGCGTGCAGCCCACGCCGCAGTACGAGCAGATCGTATCGGTGGCGGTTTGTTGATCTTCCTTCCACTCCCCGCGCTCCCGCAGTTCGTGTTCGGAAGAAAACATCAGCGCGCCGGTCGGGCAGACGCCGATGCAGTTTCCACAGTAGACACAGGCCGAATCCGGTAAGGGGACGTCGTACTCGGTGGAGATGTGCGCCTCGAAACCGCGTCCCGCGACTGCGATCGCGAAGGTGTTCTGCGCATCGACGCCGCAGGCTTCGACGCATTTGTAGCAGAGGATGCACTTGGAATAGTCACGCACGTAGAGCGCGTTGTCGACCTTCACCGGCTGTGCGACCGTGGCGGGTTCGCCACCGTACCGCGAAGGATCGGCGGCGTAGCGCTCGCAGTAACGGCGAACGTCCGGGGCGGTCGACAGATCGACCGACGACGCGAGAAATTCGAGCACCATTTTGCGGCTGTGCCGGACGCGGGGCGAATCCGTCAGGACGGTCATGCCGTCTTCGGCGCGGCGAGCGCACGCGGGAACGAGCACCCGCGCGCCTTCGAGCTCGACCACACAGACGCGGCACGCGTTAACCGGCGTCAGCGTCTCGAGGAAGCAGAGCGTTGGCGTATCGACTCCCACGCTCGCGCATGCGTCGAGGATCGTCGATCCTTCGGGGACGCTCGCCGAAACGCCGTCGATCGTGAGATTCTACGAGCTTCACGGTGCCTCCGTCAGAAGGTGCAAGTTGCGCCGAGCGGATTCGATCGCGCTGGCCGCCGTTTGGCCGAGTCCGCAGATGGACGCGTCGCGCATCGCCGTTCCGATCTCGCTCAGCAACGCAAGGTCGCGCGAGCGATCGGCGCCCGAGCCGTTGCCGAAGAGGCGTTCCAGCGCCTCCTCTTGCCGAACGGTGCCGACGCGGCAAGGGACGCACTGGCCGCACGATTCGTCGCGGAAGAAACGAGCGATCCGGCGCAAGATCGCCGTCATTTCGACGCGGTCGTCGAAAAGCATGACCACGCCGGAGCCGAGCGTCGCACCCGCGGCGCGCGCGTCTTCGAAGCTCAGCCGCATGCTCAACGCTTCCGGCGCCACGATCGAGCCGGCGGCGCCGCCGAGCAGAATCGCTTGCAGCTTCCCGGCCGGCACGCCGCCGGCCATCTCGACCAGCGCACCGAGCGCCGTTCCGTGCGGCACCTCGTAAACGCCCGGCCGCGCGACTGCACCAGAGAGGCAGAAGAGTCGCGTTCCCGTCGACGCGGGCGTTCCGACGCGTGCGTACGCCGCTCCGCCGTCGAGCAGAATCCCGGGAAGGTTTGCGAGTGTCTCGACGTTGTTGACGAGCGTTGGTTTGCCGAAGAGGCCCGACTGCACGGGAAACGGAGGCTTGCTGCGGGGCTCGCCGCGCCTTCCCTCGATGGAATTGAAGAGCGCCGTCTCTTCTCCGCAGATATAGGCGCCGGCGCCGCGCCGCACCTCGATGTCGAAGCGTATCTCTTTGCCCATCACGCCGCAGCCGAGCAGTCCCCGGGCGCGAGCCTGCGCGATCGCGTTGAGGATGCGGCGCGTCGCGAGCGGGTACTCTCCGCGGACGTAGATGAAGCCTCGTTCGCAGCCCGTCGCATATGCGGCGATCGTCATCGCTTCGACGAGCGCGAACGGATCGTGCTCCAGAAGCACGCGGTCCTTGAATGTTCCGGGCTCCGACTCGTCGGCATTGCAGACGAGGTAGTGCGGAGCGGCCGGCGCGGACGCGACCGCTTCCATCTTTTGACCGGTTGGAAAGGCGGCGCCGCCGCGGCCCAAGAGTTTAGAGGCGACGATCTCCGCGATGGTTTGCTCCGGGCCGAGCTCGAACGCTTTCTCCAGCGCGAGGTAGCCTCGGTGCGCCCGATAGTCGTCGAGGCTTTCCGGATCGGCCGAACCGATGCGCTGGAGCAGCCGGCGCTCGGAGCCGCCGACATGCGGCGCCGGCGGATCGGCCACCGGCTCGCGCTCCTCGCCCGACGTGATAACGAGCGTCGCAGGAGCGCGATCGCACTGACCGAGACAAGGGCTGCGCTGCCAGGCGACGCCGCTGCGCTCCATCTCCCGGCACAGCTCCTCCGCCCCCGCGCACATGCACGCGATGTCGTCGCAGACGTGAACGACCTTCGGCGGGGCTTGCGTCGTCGAGAAGAGCTTGTAGAATGTTGCGACGCCGTATACGTCGGCCGGAGCCACGCCGAGCCGCTCGCTCACGTGGTTGATCGCGCCGGCGCTGATCCACCCGCACCGATCCTGGACCGCGTGCAGCATCGGCAGCACGAGGTGCCGCCGCCCCTTCGACGGGCTCGGGGTGACGGCGTCGACGGAGTCGAGTGCAGCGTCGACGGCCCCGCGCTCGATCTCCGTCGCGACCGCCGAATTGAAATGAAGATCCATCGCTAGGCCGGCACGGGCTCGATGCGCACCGCGCAGGCCTTGAATTCGGCGGTGCCGGACTTTGGGTCGGTCGCGTCGATCGTCAAGAGGTTCGTCGCGACGTCGTCGTTATGGTGAAACGTCGTGAACGCCAGCCCGGAACGCAATCCGGGGTCGACGCGAACGGGCACGACGATCGAGCCCCGGCGCGACGTGACGCGAACGGGATCTCCGTTCTGCACGCCGTAGCGGGTCGCGTCCTCGCGCGAAATGTCGAGGGTTTCCCCGCGGCGCAGCGGCGACCCGTAGCCTCCGCTCTGCACCCCCGTGTTGAACGAATCCAAGCGGCGGCCGGTCGTGAGCCGCACGGGATATTCCGCGTCGAGTGCCTCCACGGGCGGGTCGTGCTCGACGGCCGCAAAGGGAGCCGGCGCGCCGCCGCGGGGCTCGCTCCAGAGCCGCGCGTGTAAGAACTGTTCTCCCGGATGGCGCTCGTCGTAGCAGGGCCACTGGAGTCCGCCGAGAGCGTCGAGCCGCGCGTAACTCATTCCCGCGTGCCACGGTGAGAGCGAGCGGCACTCGTCCCAGGCGAGTTGCGCCGTGTAGTTCGGCCAGTCGTGCCCCAAGCGTCGCGCGAGGGCGCACAGAATTGCAATGTCGTCGCGTGCCTCACCCGGGGGATCGAGCGCCTTTCGGCAGCGCTGCACGCGTCGCTCGCTGCTCGTCACCGTGCCTTCGGATTCGCACCAGCCCGCCGAAGCCGGGAAGACGACCTCCGCGAGCTCGCCGGTCTTGGTCAGGAAGATGTCTTGCACGATTAAATGCTTGAGCCCGCGCAGCAACCCGACGGCATGTTCTTGATCGGCCTCAGATTGCGCCGGGTTCTCGCCGATGATATACAGCGTGTCGAGCTCTCCGCGTTCCGCCGCGTTGAACATGTCCGTGAGGTTCAACCCGTTGCCGCGCGGCAGCGAGACGTTCCAGGCTCGTTCGAATTTCTCGACGCTGGTGGGATCCTCGACGTCCTGGCCTCCGGGAAACTTATTGGGGATCGCGCCCATGTCGCCGCCGCCCTGGACGTTGTTCTGACCTCGCAGCGGATTCACGCCCGATCCGTATCGTCCGACGTGGCCGCAGAGGAGCGCGAGGTTGATCAGCGCTCGGACGTTATCGACGGCGTTGTGGTGCTCGGTGATCCCGAGCGTCCAGCACAGCTGGGCGCTCGGCGCCTGCGCGTAGGCGTGGGCGAGCTCGCGGACGAGGGCCGCCGGGACCCCGGTGATCCGCTCCGCATACTCGAGCGTGTACGGCTCGACCGCGGCGCGGTACTGCTCGAAACCGGACGTCGCGCGATCGATGAACCCGCGGTTCTCCAGGCCGCCGGCGAGAATTTCGCGGCCGACCGCGTTGGCGAGAGCGATATCCGATCCGACGTCGAGACCCAACCAGCCGTCGGCCCATTGCGCGCTCGCCGTCCGGCGCGGATCGACGACGTAAAGCTTCGCTCCGTTGCGGATCCCGCGCAGGACGTGATGAAAGAAGATCGGATGCGTGTCGCGCGCATTCGACCCCCACAAGACGATGACGCCGGCTCGCTCGATCTCCTCGTACGAGCTCGTGCCGCCACCGGCCCCGAAGACCGCCGTCAGACCGACGACGCTAGGGGCGTGTCAAGTTCGATTGCAGCTGTCGATGTTGTTGCTGCCGATGACCGAACGGGTGAACTTTTGTGCGATGTAGTTCATCTCGTTGGTGGCCTTCGAGCAGCTGAACATCCCGTACGTGCGGAGTGGCGCCGCGGTCGCGCGCGTCGCGCAGGCCTGAGGCGGCCCGGTCGAGCGCCTCGTCCCAGGACGCGCGGCGCAGGCGGCCGGCTTCGCGCACGAGCGGGTGCGTCAATCGAAGGTAGGGTTTGCTCACGCTGCCGTAATTCGAGCGTTACCCGAGCGCCACCCACCCGCCGAGGTCCCCTCGTTTCGAATGGCCTGCGGCCGCTCGACCCTTGGCCAAAGGAGCTTTGCCCTGTCGAAGGCAAGACCGGCCGTCCAAAGGAGGGCACAGCACCGTGGATTTTTCGTCGACTACCGTCTATGCGGACCGCCGGTTCACTCGTTACGAAGACGCCAAGGTCGGACTGCTCACGCACGGGCTTCAGTATGGCACCGGCTGCTTCGAAGGAATTCGAGGTTACTGGGTGCCCGAAGAGCGCGAACTCTTCCTGGTGCTGCTGCGCGACCACTTCGAGCGGCTCGCGACCTCGGCGAAGATTCTGATGATGCAGCTGCCCAACAGCGTCGACGAGCTCGTCGGGATCACGACCGAGCTGTGCCTGCGCAACCGCTACGAGACGGACGTCTACATTCGGCCTTTCGCGTACAAGGCCGCCGAAGACATCGGCGTGCGGCTGCACAACGTGCCTGATGCGTTTGCGATCGTTCCGGTTCCCTTCACCCATTACATCGATGCCGAGCGCGGCCTCGACGTGTGCGTCAGCTCGTGGCGCCGCGCCGACGACACGATGGCGCCGCCGCGGGCAAAGATAACGGGCCTCTACGTCAACTCCGCCCTCGCCAAGAGCGAAGCGATTCAGAACGGCTACGACGAGGCGGTCCTTCTGTCGCACGACGGGCACGTCGCCGAAGGATCGGCCGAGAACATCTTCTTGGTTCGCCGAAACGTACTCTACACGCCGGATCCCTCGCAGAACGTGCTCGAGGGCGTGACGCGGCGAGCCATCATGGAAATCGCACGCGGGGAGCTCGGGCTGGAGGTCGTGGAGCGATCGATCGACCGCGGCGAACTCTATTCCGCCGAGGAAGTCTTCTTTACCGGAACGGCAGTCGGCGTCTGCTACGTCAGCTCGGTCGATCGCCGAACCGTGGGCGACGGCGCGATCGGTCCGGTGACGCAGCGACTGCGCGCGATCTACGAGCGGATCGTAACCGGGCGCGAGCCGCGTTACGGCGCCTGGCTCACGCGAACGTACGCGTCGGCGAAGATCAGCGCGTAGTAAGCGCTAGGGGCCCTCGGTCCAATAGCCGGCGTCCGACGAGGCGCCGACGGGCGCCGATGCCCGTTGCCGCACGCCAGCGGGCGAGCCCGAGCTCGTCGACATAGGCCAGGCGCGAGATCGCATGGATGAACGAACGCCCGAGATCCTGTGACGGAAGCGCGGTCGTCATGACCGCGATGACGTAAGGCGAGTCGGCTGCAAAGACGATGCCCGCGTCGTTGAGCGTGTCGAAGAGCGAGCCGGTCTTGTGCGCGATGGCGACGTCGACGGGGAGCGGCGCGGGCAGCAGCGTGTTGTACTGATCGGCCTCCAAGATCGCGATCATCTCGTTCGACGACCACTCGTCTACGAGTTCGTGGCGCGCCATCAGGGCAAGCAGTCGAACGAGGTCGGCCGGCGAGGTTCGCAGCGTCGCGCGAATCGACCAGCCCCCGGTGCGCACGTCGCCGGCGAGATGCGTGTGCGCAAGGCCGAGCTCGTACATTTGGCGGTTGATGTTGCGCCGGCCCGACGAGCCGAATCAGCATGTTCGTCGCGGTGTTGTCGCTGATGTCGATCATCTTCTCGAGCAGTTCCGACACGGGGTATCTCGCGCCGGCCGGCGCGTCGCACAGCTCTCCCGACCCAAAGTCTTTGTCTGCCGCTCGCAGCGTCATGCGACGATTGCAGGTCGAAGCGTCCGGCCTGCAGTTGCTGGAACACTTCGACCATGACCGGAAGCTTGATGGTCGACGCGGCCGGCATGCTTCGCGCCGCGTTGAAACCCGCGGTGTAGCCGGTGTTCAAATCGAGAACGTCGAGCGCGATCGCCGCAGGTACCTGGCGGGCCAAACTTCGCATGTCGCTGTTCAGATGCGCGAGTGGCGGCGGGAGATACGCGAGGGCAGGCGCGGGCGGCGAGACGACAATCGAGAGAGCAATCGCTGCAAGAAGCGTCGCGCGCAACATGGGCGTCGGTTCGATTGCCGCGCTGCAGGGTTCCTGCAGCCGTCCGTAATCAGCGGTGCGGGTGCTCGACTTCTTTGAAACGAAGCAGGCCTGCCGTGAGCACGACACTTTCACCGGTGGAACGCGTGGACATCGTCGGCGTCCCGATGGACCTGGGCGCAAGCCGCCGAGGGGTCGACATGGGACCCTCCGCGGTGCGATACGCGAAGCTGCACGATTCGCTCGCGAGGCTCGGCATCGCGTCGATCGTCGATCACGGCAATCTAGAAGTACCGATTCGCGAGTCCGCCGATTCAGAAGAGGCCTCTGCGAAATTTCTCGGCGTCATCAACCAGGTCTGTGCCGACCTCGCCTCGCTGATCGAAGAAGCGGTTCGCGCCGGCGGCCTTCCGATCGTGCTGGGCGGCGACCACTCGATCGCGATGGGAACGCTCGCCGGACTCACCCGCGCCTACGGCGGGCCGCCCGGCCTCGTTTGGGTCGACGCGCACGCGGACATCAACAGTCCGGCGAGCTCGCCCACCGGCAACGTACACGGCATGCCGCTGTATTTTGCGTTGAGGAACGGTCAGGCGAGGGCTGAGCAAACCGTCCAGATCGGCTTACGTGACGTCGACCTCAACGAAAAGCGTATGCTGCGGGAGTTTGGAGTCAAGACGTTCACAATGACCGACGTGGACAAGCTCGGGATGATGCACGTCATGGAGGAAGCGCGGAAGATTGCCGGCGCGCAGGACCGGCCGATCCACGTTTCCTTTGACATGGACGCCATCGATCCGAGCGAGGCTCCCGGTACCGGAACGCCCGTCAGAGGCGGATTGAGTTATCGCGAAGCCCACTTGGTCATGGAAATGCTCCACGATAGCGGGCAGCTGCGGTCGATCGAAATGGTTGAGATCAATCCGATCCTCGACCAGCGCAATCAAACGGCCGCGCTCGCGGTCGGCCTGATCGGCTCCGCGTTAGGTAAATCGATTCTTTAGCGGAACGCGTTCACTGCGGCTGGTACTCGTAGATCGTGCCGCAGCCTTGCATTAGGCGGCGATAAGCGAAACCCGCCGGTGCGAGCTTCACGGACGACGATGGTTACAACTTGATCGTTGCTTGCGCTTCGCACGCGACGCCGCCGCCGCAGACCGCGGGGTCCCAGCTCGCGTCGGCGAGCATCGAGCGAATTCGGTTTTCCAGCGCAGGGTCGATCGGCGGATCGAAGGCCACGTTCTCCGTGTGGCCGTCGTCGCCGACCGTGACGACGAGCGTGACGTGCGCGCCGATCGTATCGAGCTGCTTGCGGACGCCGGGGTCGAGCACCGGATCGGGCTGCTCGGCGCCGAACGGGAGGTACCCTCCGTTTTGGTGTGAGCCGACGCTGGCGACCGCTCGTACGGCCGGTGAAGGCGATGCGTTCGGTGCGGCGTCGTTGTCGGACGTGCCCGTGCCCACCCGTTGCACGCTGCCGAGCGCTGGGGCGGCCGGCGCGTCCGTTGCGATCGCGGATTCCGTGGCGGCACGGTGGCGTGGCATGGCACTGACCATCCGGATGCGGCTTGCGTAGTTCACCGTCTGCTTGGGGCTGCGGCGCGGCGCGAGCGCGCGCGGCGGGGGCGGCGGCGGCGGCGGCGGCTTGGGCGGCGTGATCGTGACGTGAAGGATCCGCGTGAAGCTCACGGTCTCGACGGGCGGCGCGCTCGATGCGGTCCACGCCAACGCCGGGATGGCGAGCGCCGCGGCGATATGAATTACCACCGAGGCGAGCGTCGCTCGCTCCATTCGACCCTGTGCGCCTAGCGCTGCATCCATTAGCCTCTCCCTTCGATTCTAACGGGCGGTGCGCCCCGCTCGTGACGCTATCGATCGGGCGGGTCGGTTGCTTCGGCGCCCCAGACGTCCCAGCCGCGCGTTCGCGACCGGGCAAAGAGCTCGATGCGCGGCCGGTGGCCGCACAGCTCCTCGATCAGGGTGCGAAAGACGGCCGGCTTTTCGCTGTGTGCCCCGCGCGGTTGAAGAACGACCTGCGGCTGTGCCAGATCGAGGATCGGAAACGGCCGGCCCGTGGGGTGCGTCGTCGCGACGAGCAGCAGCTCGGATGTCGGCTTCGTAAACGTCGGCAGCACGCCTTGTCCCGCGATGATCTCGCCGCGTTTGTTGATCTTGACCCAGACGTACGCGACGCCTCGATAATGGAGGCCCCACGCGTCGATGAGCCGCAGCGCGAAATCGAGCCGCGGACACGTCGCCCAAATGAACGCGGCCGCGCGGCGGTTCAACATTCGGCGCAGATCGATCGCCGCGAGCTCGTCGAGCGACATGAGCGGATAGTGCTTTCCGGCTGCGGCGTCCTTGACCGGGCTGCCGTAGTAATACCACGGCGGGTCGACGTACGCGATGTCGTAGCGCTGCGCCGGCAACGGCGGCAGAGCGAGATGAGGCGATGCGGCGCGCCGCCGTTCGAGACGCCGCGCGTGAGGCGTGTTCTTCAACTCGTTACCATCTCGAGGCCGCCATCAGCGCCGCGACGATCGCGCCGCACAGCGTCGCGGCAAAGTTGACGGCGTCGTTTTCGATCCAGCTCGCGCCGCGCCGCAACTCGGTAGCGGTACCGCAGTGATGGCGCCGCGTTTCGCACTCGCAGCCGCATCGCGGACACCACCGCAGCGCCTGCAGGCTTCCGCCGAGCACCGAATCGAGCAGCGCCCCGGCGATGCCTCCGGCGAGTACGCTCCCGAGCGGCGCCAAGCCGAGCACCGCGGCGGTGCCGGCAACGCACGCGGCACCCGCGATCGACGCGACGAGTCCGAGTGGGGTGACGCCGCCCGAAAGACCGCGCGCGACGTTGCGCAGCGAAAGGATCGAGATCGGGGCGCGTCGCGAAAGCATGCCGATTTCGGTGCCCCACGTATCGGCGGATGCGGCGGCGAAGGCGCCCGCAAAGGCCGCCGCAAACGGCGCGTTTCCACGCACCATCCCAAGCGCGCACGCGGCGGCGACGCCGCCGTTTGCCAGGACCTGCCACCCGTTGCGGGGAGCGTGCGCGCCGAGAGCGCGTTTTCGCGCCCGCCCCACCTGCGAAAGGAGCGTCGAGGGAACGAAGAAGGCGAACAGTACCGCAGCCCCCGGCCAACCGCCCGCGCCGAAGACGATCGCGCCGACGGCGAAGGCGGCAATCGCGCCGCTCGCGGTGAGCGAGTGCGCGCGATAGGCGATCGCCGCGACGGCCGCCGCTAGCCCTATGCCGATCGCGATCCGCATCAGGGCAACGTTGCGAAGAAGGCTTCGAGCGAGTCGAGCAATCCCGCGGTGGTGTAACGCGTCGCGACGACGTCGACGCGAAGGCCGATCTCGCGGGCGGCGCTGGCGGTGATCGGGACCGATGCAGGCGACGCACTTGCCGCGCGCGACGCGCGCCGCGGCGTCGTCGCCGCCGAGCAGTGCCGCGAAGCCGCGCACCGTGCTCGCGCTCGTGAACGTCAACACGTCGGCACGCGCGGCTTTCTGCGCGAAGTCGGGGTCGCTCGGAACGACGGTCTTGTAAGCTGGCACGACCGACGCGTGCAAGCCCGCCTCTTCGAGCATCCGCGGCAGAACGTCGCGCGCCTCCTGCGCTCGGTAGACGAGGACGCGGTCGCCGGCGCGCGCCGCGCGAATCACCGCGCGCGCGACCTCTTCGGCTACGAACGTCTCCGGTATGGAGTCGGCCCGCACGCCGTAGTGCTGTAGCCGCTCTGCGGTGCGCTCGCCGATTGCCGCCACCTTCGCGCGCGCCGAGCGCGCGCGCGTCGGCCTCGCGCGCGCGCAGCCGCGCGAAGAATGCATCGACGCCGTTCTGCGACGTGAACACGATCCACGCGAACGAGCGGAGAGCGTCGACAGCCCGTTCGGCGGCGGTCGCGTCGTCCGGAGCGCACGATGGCAATCGTCGGCGCGACGATGGGCTCGGCGCCGCGTCCGAGCAACGCGCGCGCGAACGCTTCCGATTGCTCTCCGGCGCGCGTCACCAGGACGCGTTTGCCGAAGAGCGCCCCGCGTGTCGAACCAGCGCAGCTGCTCGCGCAGCGCCACGACGCCGCCGACGATCACGATCGCCGGCGAGCCGACCTTGGCGTTTGCGACGTCGTCGGCGATCGTTTCGAGCGTTCCGAGCACCGTCCGCTGGGTGGGGCGGGTTCCGTCTTGGATTACCGCGACCGGCGTCGTCGCCGCGAGCCCATGGGCGCGCAGTTGCGCCGCGATCGCGCGCAGATTCGCCGTCGCCATCAGCCCGACGAGCGTGCGATTCGGGTCGGCCAGCTTCGCCCAATCCAACGTCGACGCGGGTTTGGCCGGATCCTCATGCCCCGTGAACACGGTGAACGACGCGGCGTAGTCGCGGTGCGTCACCGGAATCCCCGCGTATGCCGGAACGGCAAATGCGGAGCTCACTCCGGGCACGATCTCGAATTCGATGCCGGCGGCGCGCAGGGCCTCGCGCCTCTTCGCCGCCCCGCCCGAAAACGAACGGATCGCCGCCTTTTAAGCGAACGACATGCGCCCTCTCCGCGCGTGCTCGATTGCGAGCGCCTCGATGTCGTCTTGCGCCATCGCGTGGTCGCCGGCGCGCTTGCCGACGAAGATTCGCTCGCACGCGGGCGGCGCCAGCGCGACGATCGGCTCGCTCGCGAGGGCGTCGTAGAGCATCACGTCCGCGTCGCGCAGCAGCTCCGCGGCCCGAAACGTCAACAGGCCCGGATCGCCCGGGCCCGCACCGATGAGAGAGACTCGCCCGCGGCCGCTACTTTCCGGCATTCCCCAGGTCGAGTTCGAACAGATCGTCCAACACGCGCGCGGTCGACAGCGCCTCCGGGTGATCGAGCGTGGCCTGCTCGCGAATCCTCAGGATCGCCGAGTGCAGCAGCTTCGAAACGATGGTCAACGTCATGCCCGTCACCAGCATTCGCTCGCGCTCGTCTAAATGGGGACAGCGCGCGAGCAACCGCTCGAGTTCGGCGATGCGAATCGCCTCGGCCTTTTGCGTCAAGCGCGTGATCACCGGCAGCGCCGTGCGCGATCGGTACCAGTCCTCGAATCGCCCGACGTACTCGGCGATGATCTCTTCGACCGCGGGATTGCTTCGCGGCGCAGTTCGAGCCGCTCGTCCACGAGCGACTTGAGCCCGTCGATGTCGACGAGCGCAACGTTGCCGACGTTGGTCACGGCCGGATCGACGTCGCGCGGAACGGCAATGTCCACGATGAAGAGCGGGCGTTGCGGACGGCGCGACATCGCCGCGCCGACGTGCCCTTCGTCGATTACGAAGTGCGAGGCTCCGGTCGACGCAACGACGACGTCGGCCGCCGCCAACGCCTCGACGAGATCCGGCAGCTCGACGGCTTCGCCCAGCCCCGCCTCGGCGACGAGCTCGCGCGAACGCGCTGCCGTCCGGTTGGCCACAACGACTCGATTCGCGCCTTCGTGGCCCAGTCGTTTCACCGCGGTGCGCCCCATCTTACCCGCGCCGACGACGAGAACCGAGGCGCCTTCGAGCGTGCCCAGCCGCGAACGCGCCGCCTCGATGGCGGCGGTGGCGATCGAAACCGATTCGCCGCCGATGCGCGTCCGCGCGCGAGCCGCCTTGCCGGCGGCGAGCGCCTCGCGAAAGAGACGATGAAGCGTCCGGCCCAACGACTTCGCGTGCGTCGCCGCGACGTAGGCCTCTTTGACTTGCCCTAAAATTTCGGCTTCGCCGATCAGCATCGAGTCGAGCCCCGTGCAGACGCGAAAAAGGTGTTCGACCGCTTCGTGCCCGAGACGCGTGTAAAGGTACGACTCTAGGTCGTAACCCGTCGTGCCGTGGCGAAAGTTCGCGAGGAACGACTTCACTTGAGCGACGCCGCTCTCGTAATCGTTGAGTTCGGCGTAGATCTCCAACCTGCCGCACGTTTGCAGCATGACCGCTTCCCTCACGGCTTCGTAGTCGCGCAGCGCCACAAGGGCCTCTTCCATGCGCGAGGCGGGGAAGGCGTGGCGCTCTCGCACTTCGACCGGCGCCGTGTGATGGGAGAGGCCTATGCAGGTGATCGGCATCGCCGGCTACTCGCGGCTATGCCGGTGCGTTAGAATGGCCATCTCCCCAATCCTAAGACCCAGGCGAGCTGTTCCACAAGCGGATCGATCGCATACCCCTGGCCGCGGCGGCCACGGGGGCCGAGCGCGGGCGTCGGGGCGGCGCGGATCGAGGTCGCGACCGATCATGCGGTCGCCATGAGATCGGCCAGCGACGCGCCGGCGGCACCGACGGTGCGGTCGATATCTTCGGCGGTATGAGCGGTCGACAAGAAGTTGGTCTCGTACGGCGACGGGGCGAGGTAGACGCCGCGCTCGAGCATCGCCGCGAAGTACCGCGCGAAGAGCCGCCGATCGGACCGGCGAGCACCGTCGAGATCGGTGACGGGGCCGGGTGTAAAAAAGATCGAGAACATCGAACCGGCCCGGCTGCACGAGTGCGGCACGCCGTGCTCGCGCATTACCTCGCTCAAGCCCTCGGTCAGCCGTCGCGTCGTCGCTTCGAGCCGATCGTAGAGCGTCGCGTCCGAAGCGATGACCGACAGCGTGGCGAGGCCGGCTGCCATTGCGAGCGGGTTGCCGGAAAGCGTTCCGGCTTGGTAGACCGGGCCGTCGGGTGAAAGATGCGCCATCACGTCGGCGCGTCCGCCGAACGCGCCGACCGGAAGCCCTCCGCCGATGACTTTTCCGAGCGTCGTCAAATCGGGGACCACGCCTTCGCGCTCTTGTGCGCCGCCGCGCGCCGCACGAAAGCCGCTCATCACTTCGTCGAAGATCAACAGCGCGCCGTGGCGCGTGCAGAGATCCCGGAGACGTTGCAGATAGCCGCGGTACGGCAGCACGAGACCCATGTTTCCGGGGTAGGGCTCGACGATCGCTGCTGCGATCGATTCTTCGTGCAAATCGAAGGCCTGCTCGATTGCGGTTTCGTCGTTGAACGGCAGTACGATCGTATCTCGGGCGGTGCCTTCGGTGACGCCCGGAGAGTCGGGTGTGCCGTGCGTCAGCGCGCCCGAGCCCGCGGCGATTAGGAACGAATCGCTATGGCCGTGATAGCACCCCGCGAACTTCAGGATCTTCGAGCGTTGCGTAAAGCCTCGCGCCAGCCGGACCGCGGCCATCGTCGCCTCGGTTCCGCTCGAGACGAATCGCAGCCGGTGGATCGAAGGCATCATCGAAGCGATCAGCTCGGCCAGTTCGCTCTCCCGCTCGGTGGGAGTGCCGAACGACGTCCCACTCGTGACGGCGTTCGTAATCGCGCGGCAGACGGCGGGATGGGCGTGGCCGAGGAGCAGCGCTCCCCACGACATCACGTAGTCGATGTACTCGTGGCCGTCGAGATCGTAGAGCATCGCACCCGAGCCGCTCTTCATGAACACGGGCGAAAGCCCCACGGCGCCGAGCGCGCGCACCGGGGAATTTACGCCGCCGGCGATTACGTTTCGCGCCCGAGCGAACGCCGCAATCGACCGTTCGAGCCTCACGGCAGATCCGCCGGCGTGTTGACGTTGTGAAAATAGCCGGCATCGAAGGCCACGAAGCGAACGGCAAGACGGCCGATCAGGTCCCGCATCGCGCGCGTGCGCCGGCGCCGAAGCTCGAAACCCTCGCGAAGGATCGCGCGGCGTTCGTATAGCGCGGCGAGCGGCTCGATGGCGCCGTCGTGTTCGGGCACGACGGCTTCGTCGCCGCTCCGCCAGGATGCGTCGAGCCGTTCGAGCACGGCCGCGTCGAGACGCGGCTGATCCGCGGCGACCGCAAAGACGCGTTGGGCGCGGATCGCGGCGCACGCCGAGAGCAGCGCGTCGAGCGGGCCGCCGCCGGGACGCCGGTCGACGAGCAGCGGCGCATCGAGCGACGCGTCCACGTCGAGCGAGAACGACCCTTTCCCGGCGATATAGACGGGCCATCCGCTCGCGCGCATTCGTTCGTAGGTAGACGCGACCATCGCTCGGCCCCCGATGCGATGCTCGAGCTTTCCGGGGAATCGCCGCGCTTCACCCCCGGCGAGTACGACGATCGCGGTGCCGTCGCCCAAACGCATCGACGCATCAGCCATGGCGCTCGGCGTACTCCTTGGCGAAATAGGTGATCACGATGTCTGCGCCTGCGCGCACGAACGACGTCAGGACTTCGTCGACGGCACGCTCGCCGTCGAGCCAGCCGCGCCCGATCGCGGCTTGCAGCATCGCGTACTCGCCGCTCACGTTGTACACGGCGAGCGGCACGTCGAAGCGGTCGCGCGCGGCGCGCAGCACGTCGAGATACGGCAGACCCGGCTTTACCATCACGATGTCCGCGCCCTGAGCGACGTCGAGCGCGATCTCGCGCAGCGCCTCGCGCGCGTTCGGGGGATCCATCTGATAGCCGCGGCGATCGCCGTGTTGGGGCTCCGACCCGGCGGCCTCGCGGAACGGGCCGTAAAATGCCGAGGCGTACTTCGCGCTGTAGGCCATGATCGCTACCTCGTTCGCTCCGTTCGCGTCGAGGGCGGCTCGAATCGCCCCGACGCGCCCGTCCATCATGTCGGATGGCGCGACGACGTCGGCGCCCGACGCAGCGTACGTGAGCGCGATACGTGCAAGGAGCTCGACCGTTGCGTCGTTATCGACCGCTCCACCGGCATCCAGGATGCCGCAGTGGCCGTGATCGGTATACTCGCAGCAACACACGTCTGCCATGACGAGCATGTCCGGCAACGCCGCCTTGATCGCGGAGATCGCGCGTTGCACGATGCCGCCGGGGTCGGAACCGCTCGACGCGACGGCGTCCTTGTGGGCGGGGATGCCGAAGAGGAGCACGCTCTTGATGCCGGTCGCGAAGAGCGTTCGCGCTTCGGCGACGGCGCCCCCGAGATCGAACCGCGCGATGCCCGGCATCGAGTCGATTGCGCCCGCATCTTCCGCGCGCTCCACGACGAAGAGCGGCTGCACGAGCTGCTCGACGTGCACGCGGTGCTCGCGGACGAGAGCGCGCACGACCTCGCCGCGGCGCAAGCGCCGGGGGCGCAACGCGATCACCCCGGAGCTCCCGATGCCGCGGCGGCGGTGGACGCGTTCAAATGGGCCGCCATTTCCGCGCCTAGCGCCTCCGCCTCTTCCAGCGTCGTGATTCGGCGTTCGATTCGTGCGCGCGCGAGCGTCCCTCGCTCTCCGGCATAGGCGCCTTCGACGATCGTCGTTCCGCCGGCGCAATAGGCGTGAACGCCCAGCGGCGCGCTGCACCCTGCGCGCATCGCACGCAGGGTCGCACGCTCGCAGGTGATGCAGAGCTCGCTCTGTGGATCGTTCGCGCAGGCATGCAGGAGCGAAAGCAGCCAGTCGTCCCCGGCGCGCGTCTCCACCGCGAGCGAGCCCTGTCCGGCCGCTGGGACCATCGCATCGAGTTCGAAGGCAACGGTGTGTGCGGCGCGGTGGCCGAGACGGTTCAGCCCGGCCATCGCCAGCACGACGGCGTCGTACTCTCCGGAGTTGAGCTTGCGCAGCCGCGTGTCGACGTTGCCGCGCACCGGTTCGTATTTCAAGTCCGAGCGGAGCGCCTCGAGTTGCGCGCGGCGGCGCGCACTCGACGTGCCGACGATGGCGCCGGCGGGCAGCGCTTCGAAAGTCGGGTAACGCTCGCTGCAAAAGGCATCGCGCGCATCCTCACGCGGCGAGAACGCGGCGATGCGCATGTCGTCGGGCAGCGTCGCGGCGAGGTCCTTACACGAATGCACGGCATAGTCGGCGCGGCCTTCGCGCAACGCGCTCTCGAGCTCCTTGACGAAGACGTTGATCTCTCCGAGCCGTTCGATCGGCGTCGTCTGATCGCGGTCGCCGCTCGTCGTCACGCCGAGCATTGTCGTCGCGATTCCCCGTTCGGCGAGACGGGCCGCGATTGCGCGGCTCTGAATCATCGCCAGCGGGCTGCGGCGCGTGGCGCAGACGACCGTCGGGCGCGTCGACGCCAACTCGGCGATCGGGCGCTCCGCGAGTGCTCTCAGGATCGGCGCGCGTTCGTTCGGCGGAAACGCCTCCTTGAGGTGGGCCCGCATGCGCGCCAGCGTGCGCACCGCCTCTGCATACGACTCGTCCAAACGTTCGCTCAATTCGCGCGCGACTCGGCGCGAGAACGCCGGAGAGCCGCCTCCCGAGTCGACGCTGACGGTGAGCTCCCCCACGCGCCGCGTCGCCGGCATGGTAAAGTCGCCGAGCTCCGGTGAGGCCGCGTCGCAGACGAGTGCGTGCGCGGCTCGCGCGTCGGCAACGACGCGCGCATTGACCTCGCGTGAGTCGGTTGCGGCGATCACGATCGAGGCGGCGTCGAGATCCCGTGGTTCGTAGCGCCGTTGCGCGCAGGCACCTCCGCTCTCGCTCACGATGCGCTGCAAGCGATCGCCGATGCGCTCGGCAACGACAAAGATCGGAAAGCCGGCATCGACCAGCGTTTCGGCCTTGCGCGCGGCAACGTTGCCTCCGCCGACGATAACGGCGCGACGACCGTCCGGCCGGAGAGAGATGGAAAGCATACGAACGCACAAAGAGTTCCGCGCCCGGCAGCTAAAAACCGCCTCGTGACGGGCCGCGATTGGTGACCAACCCCCGCCGGGGACCTGCCCGAGCGGCCGCCGTCGGTGCCGTCGTGGCGGCGCTCGCGACGGTGCCGGGGTTGTGGGTCGGCACGTTGTGGGATAACAGTGAAACGGCCTACGGCGAGGTCGCTCGCGAAATTCTGCTCACGCACGATTGGGTGGTCATGCACCTCAACGGCGTGCCGTACTTCGTTCAACCGCCGCTTTATTTCTGGCTCGGAGCGGCATTTTCGCTGCTGATGGGCTCGACGGCGTTTGCGCTGAGGCTCCCGGCGGCGCTGGCGACGATCGCGCTGGGAGCTTTCACCGGGTACGCGGTCGCGCGGCAGGCGGGAACGCGAGTAGGCGTCTATGCGGCCGTGATTCTTTCGACGTGTCTCATGGGGGTCGTCATCGGCAGGCTCGCCATCATGGACGCCTTGCTCGATTTGGCCGTCGCGATGTCGATCTTCTGGTGGTTCCGCGG
The DNA here is from genome assembly GCA_963745145.1 of Vulcanimicrobiota bacterium. Taxonomy (GTDB): domain Bacteria; phylum Vulcanimicrobiota; class Vulcanimicrobiia; order Vulcanimicrobiales; family Vulcanimicrobiaceae; genus Cybelea. The sequence continues at coordinate 736,030 of CAVUWE010000002.1, forward strand.
CCTGGAGTCGGGCCGCGATCGCTATATCGTCTACGGCTGGATGGCTGCGGCCGGCGGATTCTTGGCCAAGGGCTTGGTCGCGCCTGTGGTCGCGCTGCTCGTGATCGTCCCGTTTTATCTTTGGAATCGCCGGTGTGAATCGATGCCGACGCCGTCGCTTCGCGGATGGATCGCGGGTGCGATCGCCTTCCTGGCGATCGTCGCGCCCTGGCCCATCGCGCTCGTCGCGCACTACCATCTCTTCCCGCTCGAGAAGCTGATCGGCGAGTACACGATCGGGCGCTATACGGGGGTCGTCGAGAATCAATCCGGGCCGGTCTGGTATTATCTGCCAGTCATCGTGCTCGGGTTCTTTCCGTGGATCGCGTTTCTGCCGATGGCGATCGTCGACGGCGTTCGGAATTTAAGCGGCTCTGCCTCGCCGGAGCCGGCCCTCCGGCGACTGCTCCGGCTCGCGTTCGCTTGGGTCGTGATGCCGCTGCTCTTCTTCAGCTTTGCGCGAACGAAGCTTCCGAACTACGTCGCGCTAGAACTCCCCGGCCTCGCGCTTCTCGCGGCGCTCTACTTCGACGGCGTCGTGCGAAAGGGCGCGACGCGTTCGGCGGCGATCTCGGCGGCAACCGTTCCGGTGACGATCGGCGCGCTCGCTTTTGCGATCTTTCTCTTTACGCGCAACAACCGTCTCACTGCGGAGGTCAGCAGCGCCGTCCCGGCGCTGCTCGGAATGGCGGTAGCGATCTTCGTCGGCTCGCTCGTAACGGCACTGCTGCTCGCGCGGGCGAAGAGCGCTCGCGCGGCCCCGTACGCGCTCGCCATCGCGGCGATCGTCGCGGCCGACGTCCTAGCGGTAACGGTGATGCCTCACACCGAGGCTTTCAAACCCGTCCCGCGATTGGCGGGGCTTATCGAGCGCGAGCGGCGCCCCGGCGATGCGGTTGCAATTCAAAACGTGTCGGGGGGTAACGCACTGCTCTTCTACACGCGCCCGATCGTGCACGTGCTCGCCGAACCGGCCGACAACGATCCGCAGAGCGATGGCGTCGACCCGCGCGCTTTCATCTGTGGGGCGCCGCGCGCGTGGGTGGTCGCTCCCGCCCTCCGCCCGGCGTACGATCCGACGTATGGACGGCGGCGCCGCGTCGTCGCGGTCGACCGAAAGGCCGCGCTCCTGCTCTACGACGGGCCGCCCTGCCCGCGAACCTAAATCCGCGCTAGGGCTTGTGTGCCGCCACCTGAGCCTCGGTGACCGCCGAGGCCTTGTTGTTCCCGAGCGACGCGCGAATGTAGCTGATGACGGCGGCGACGTCCTTATTGCTGAGCGTGCCCTTCCAGGCAGGCATCATCCCGTTGTACGTCTGCCCGTTGACGACGATCGATCCGTGCAGCCCGCCGAGCACGATGCCGATGACCTTGCCGGGATCGCCCGTTACCACCGGGTTGTTTGCGAGCGGCGGGAACGTGCCGGGCACGCCCATCCCCTGCGCTCCGTGGCAGCTCGAGCAGTTGCTGGAAAAGACCGTTGCACCCGCGGAGTTCGATGCCGCCGGCGCACCCGGCGCATTCGTGCTCGGTTCGGCTGCGGCGGCCGCACTCAGCACGACCGATTCGGGCGGCGAGGGCGGCGCCGCGGCCTGCTTCGCCATCGTCGTCACCTGAGCGTAGACCGTAAGCACGACGATCGTGCAGACGACGATCGTCGCAGACCACAGCACTCCGCCGCGCGATCTGAAACTGCGGGTCGTACTGCGATCGATCCAAGGAAGCAGCAGGATGACGACCAGGAAGAGCGTCGGCACGATGATCGTCGCGATCAGTTCCATGCTGATCGTCAGCGGACCGAGATGGATCTCCGGCGGCACGAGCGCCAGCAGGCCGAAGAGCGACAAGAAATACCAGGCGGGATACGGCACGAAGAATTTGGTCGGATCCGCCTTGGCGTCCAAGTACGGTGGAAACGCGAACGCCAAGAAGCAGATGAGGATGAAGACGATGAACGAGAACGCGCCGTCCATGAAGAACTGATCGGGCCAAAAACGTCCCGGCTTCAGCGTGCGGGGATCGTCGACGACGGGTCCGGCGGACCCGTTGTGACGGAAGATCGCCAAATGCGCTCCCACGAGCAGGAGCAGGACTGCCGGCATCAGCCAGACGTGCAATCCAAAGAAACGGTTGATCGTCGCCGTTCCCATTCCACCGCCGCCCTGCGCGATGTGCTGCATGAAGGGCCCGGCGATGGGTGCTAGCCCGACGATGTTGAGCGAGACCTGCGAGGCGAAGTATGCGTCCATGTCCCACGGCAGCAGATAACCCGTGAGTCCCAGCACCAGCGTTACGAGCAGCAACAGGACGCCGACGACCCACTGTAGTTCCCGCGGCGACTTGTATGCGCCCCAGACGAGCACTTGCAGCAGGTGCAGGAAGACGAGCGCGATCATCGCCGACGCGCCCCAATAGTGGACCGCTAGCAGAAAGTGCGTATACGGGTTGAGATACATCGCACGCGTCGATTCCCAAGCCGTGGCCGCCGACGGCGCATAGTAGAACGTCAAGAAGATTCCCGTGACGATCTGCACGATCATCGCGAAGAGCGTCGCGCTTCCAAAGACGTACCAATAGCGAGCTCCCCCGGAACGTCTTCCATGAGAAACTCTTTCGTCATCGAGACGAAGCCGGTGCGTTTTTCGATCCAGTTCAGCATCAGCGGTTTACCTAACTCCTATGCCTGATAGGAGACGACGATGCGCTGCGGCGTGTTCGACTGGTAGATGATCCACGTTACCTCGGCCGTGCCGCTTTGTTCGCGCAGCGGCAGGGGGTCGAGACCGCGCGGCGCCGGACCGGCGATGTGGGTGCCGTCGAACGTATACTGCGAGCCGTGGCATGGGCACATGAAGCGATTCTGCGTGTCGTTCCAGCCGTAGTAGCAGCCGAGATGAGGGCAGATCGGGCTGAAGACGACGAATCCCATGTTCACGACGTCGTACGGGACGTCGGCCTTGCCTCCGGGTTGGTTGAAGATGTCGGGACGCGCGGTCTGGAATTTGGCCGGATCGACCTTGATGCCCCAGCAGTACTCGGCGGCGGCCTGCTCCGGGAGATAGCCGTCGACGTACTTGAGGGTGAACGTAAGCTTGACCGGTTTCGCCGTCGCCTTCTGCAGCGCGTCGAGCTCCGTCGCGCTCAAAGGCGCCCAGCTGCCGGTCGACGAGTTTTTCGGGGGCAGGAGCGACCCGACGATCGGCACCGCGAGCACGAGCCCGACGACGCCGCCGATCGCGATGGTCGCGTTGGCCATGAACTTGCGGCGTGTGACTTCTTCCTCGGTTTGAGGGACGTCGTACGCGCTCAATACCTTGCGGCCGACGCCTTCAGACGCGTCGGCATTCGATTCGGACAAGATCGTTCTCCCCGGAAGAGCTGCTCAGGACGGGTGCCGCACCATTTGCCGATAGTGTAAGCCTGCCCTCCAGCGGAGCGCCAGGACGAAACTCGGAAGCGGGCTGCTCCGGGCCTCACATCTTGTAGCTGTGGAGGCCCGATATCCAGATGTTGACGCCGAGGTAGCAGAAGATGATCGAAACGAAGCCGATGACGCTGACCCAGTTCGTGCGCAGGCCGCGCCAGGCGTGTCGCGTGTGCAAGTGCATGTATGCAAGATAGATGATCCACGAGAAGAGCGCGGCCGTCTCCTTCGGGTCCCACTGCCAATACGCGCCCCACGCCTCCTTCGCCCACATCGCTCCGGTGATGATGCCGATCGAGATCAGGGGCAATCCGATCGCGACGGCCCGGTAGACGATGACGTCGAGCCGCGGCAGGCTCGGCAGCGCGGCGAGCCAGCGCGCGACCGGATTGGCCGCATTTCCGGAGCTGCCGATGCGCCGCTCCGCGTAGTATTTCACCAAGTAGATGCACGAGAAGACGAAAGCCACGAGAAACGCCGCGTACGACGAAACCACGATCGGCACGTGGATCTTCGCCCAATACGATTGCAGCGACGGCACCGGCGGCATCGTGCCTTCATACCACGTCACGCCGTAGGCCAGGAAGATCGCCGCGAGCGCCAGCACGAACCCTCCGGCGAACCAGAGTTTGTAGCGGAACGCAAACCCGATGTAGATCGCGACGGACATGGCTGCGAAGAGCGAGAGCGAGCCGTACAAGTTGAGCAGCGGCCAGACGTGCGTGATCTCGAAGCGCGCGATCAGCTGCGCGAACTGCGCGACGCATCCGAGGATCGCCAGCGGCGCGCCGACGTCGCGCAACCAGTCCGCTCGCGAGAAGAAGTATACCAGCAGCGCGAGCGCGCCGAGCGTGTACGACGCCAGCGCGACGGCGATCAGAATCTCGTCCAGGGGCATCTTCACGCCCGTTGGCCCAGCGCGTTCATGAGCCGCTCGAACTCGCCGGAGAAAACGTCGTATCCCTTCACCGTCGTGGCGGCGGCTCCAATTCGGGAGCGGTCCGGTCCAGCCGGATCGACGCGCAGGTACAACCGCGCCGGAAGAAAGTAAAACGAGACGATCAGCCCCGCGAGCAGCACGAACGCGCCGATACCCACGAGCGGAACACCCGGATCGTGGCGGTACTGAAAGCCGCTGTACATCGCGTAGCGCTGCGGCGTCACGCGCCAGCCGTCGCCGAGATCGATCGAGCTGCCCAGTGGGACGAGTGCCGCGCCGAGCGCGCTTCCCGCCTGCGCGACGTCGAGGACGACGGCGGGATTGTTGACGCGCGGATCGGCCGTCGGCATTCCACTCTGCTTGTCGACGGTCGGCGCGAAGCGCTCGTAGATCACCGTGCGCGTGGTGCCGGGCAGATCGAGCGAGTCGCCTTCCAGTAGCGTGCGGCTGGAAAGCGCGGACGCGGGGCGCCCATAGCGTCTCACGTCGAAACGAACGCCGAATCCGTAACTCGCCTGGTAGTACAGAGTATCGTCGACGTCGATCGGATGGTTCACTCGCACCGTCATCTTCTTGGCGAGGCCGTCGGCCCCGGTCACCGTGACGTGCGAGACGTAGTCGATCGGCTGGTAGACCATTCCGCTCTTCGTCATGATCGGCGCGATCTTGTAGGCGAAGTCGTCGAGCCGAATCAGCGCGTGGGTTCGCGCCGCCTGCGCCGTCGAGCCCGCGAGCACGGCCATCTCTCCCGAGAAGCCGCGCGCCCAGTAGAGCGTCGTGCCGGCGGCGATGATCACGAAGCCGGCGTGGGCGATCAGCACGCCCCGCCGCGCCCAGTTGTGCTTGTCGGCGAAGCTCCATTCGATCCCGCCGAAGAGGCGCTCGCGCACGTGCCAGCCGCGCGCCCCGAAGAACGCCGCAACGCGCCGCCGCACGTCGGCGGGGTCGCCGTCGACGTCGAAGGTGGCGTGAAGCGGAATCTTCTCGACGCTGACCGGATGCAGCGGAGGAAGGCGCGCGGGGATAACGCGTTTGAACGTGCAAACGGCGAGCGACAGCAAGATCAGGCCGATGATCCCGACGTACCACGGGGAGTGGTACACGTCGTCGAAGCTCAGGCGCAGGATCGCCCGGGCGAGCGGCGCGGCGTAGGCCTGGAAGTACGCATTGGGTTCTTGCCCTTGATCGACGACGACGCCGACGAGCGTGAGCACTCCCCACGCGACGAAGAGGGAAACGGCGAAGAGCACGTTGCCGAACGTGCGAACGAAATCTCCGTAGAGCGCTCGTACCGCCGTCATCGTTTGTCGACGGACCACCGGCGCTGGAGCGGTAGAATCACCCAGATGGACATCTCGTAGAGCGCGTACATCGGCAGTGCCAGCAGCGCCATGGTCAGGGGGTTTCCGTCGGGCGCGGCGATGCCGCCGGCGATGAAAAACGCGAAGAGGGCGTGGCGCCGGTATCGCATCAGCGAGGCCGCGCTTACGATTCCCAGCCGCGCCATGCCGATGAGCACGATCGGCGTCTGAAAGATGACTGCGAAGAGCGCGAGCAGGACCATCACGAAATTCAGGGTCGAGGCGACTCCGAACGTCGGCGTCGCGACGGCGTCGGTAATGCGCAGCAGCGCGGCGACGACTCGCGGGATCACGACGAAATGCGCGAACGCGAGTCCGATGGCGGCGAGCACGAGCGACGGCGCGATGAAGCCGTAGACCATCCGCCGCGTGCGCGGGTGAATCGCCGGAACGACGAAGAGCCAGAGTTGCGTCAGCAGCACCGGCAGCCCGATGACGATGCCCCCGATCACCGAGAACTTGAACTCGGTGAAGATGACGTCGGCCGGGCCGAACGCGTGGAGCTCGATCCCGCCGAAATACTCGTGCATCATCCAGCGAATGACGAACTGCGACGGCCAAAAGAGAAGGACGGCGATGCCGCCGACCGTCGCGACCGAGATCAGTAGACGATTACGGAGCTCCCGCAGGTGCTCCGTAAACGGCATTTCCTTTTGATCCCACGACGCCTCGTCCGCGGGCGCCTGGAGGTCGCCTACGATGACAGCGTGCCTTTCCCAGGGGTCGGCGGCGGCACGGATTCACCCGCGACCGAGCCGGCCTGCACGTTGTCCATGACGTCCGCGTTCGCCGCGGCGGCGCGCTGACGCGCTTCCTCGCGAGCCTTCGCGGCCGCCTCGTCGGCCTCGGCCTGGCCCACCAGGAATTCTTTCTTCGCCTGGCCCGCGCTGCGCGCCAGCTTCGGCAGTTTGTCGGCTCCGAAGAGCAGCGCACCGACGACCAGTATGCCGATGATGATCGGCGCGTCGATGATTGCGAGAAGCGGATGTACTGTCATGATGCGAGGGCCTCCGTGAGCTTGAAGAGCTCCTTTTTCGCCGCGCCGCCGGCGATTGGCTCTAATGCAGCCTTGGCCCGGTCGCTGAAGCGAGCGATCTGCAGGCGCGTCCCCGCGAGTCCGCCCTCGCGCTCGATCCCGTCGACGATCGTCGGAATGGCGTCGTTTGTCCGCTCGTCGTAAAAGCGCCGCACTTCCGCGCGAAAGCCGCGGTCGCCCGAGGCCAGCGCCGCGATCAGCGGGATCGTCGTCTTGCGCTCCGTCAAGTCGTTGCCCGCGGGCTTGCCGAGCGAGCGTTCGTCCGCGGTCATGTCCAGTAAATCGTCTTTCATTTGAAACGCTATGCCGAAGGACTCGCCGAACTCGCGCAGCGCGGCGATCTCGGCCGCATCGCCCCCGCCCATGACCGCTCCACACTGGGCCGAGGCCGCAAAGAGCGACGCCGTCTTCTTGCGGGCGATCTCGACGTACGTCTCGAGCGGCAGATCGAGATTGCCGAGCGCCTGGAGCTGGAGCACCTCACCGTCGCAGATGTCGGCGAGCGTGGCCGACAGCACGTTGGGGATGGGGTGCGGATAGTTGACCGTCACGTTCTTGAATATCCACGCGAAGAGGTAGTCGCCCGCCAGTACGCTCACGCGGTTGCCGTAATCCACGGCCGTCGCGTTGACGCCGCGCCGCGTGCTTGCGTTGTCGACGACGTCGTCATGGATGAGCGTGGCAACGTGGATGAGCTCCATGTATGCGGCAAGATGAAGGTGGTCCACGGCGTTCCCGCCGCACGCATCGGCGGCGAGCAGCGTGATCCGCGGCCGCAGGCGCTTCCCGCCCGCCGCGAGCATTCGTTTGACCGCCTCGGTGATGATCGGGTTGTCCGTTGAAAACGTGGCGCGGAAAAATCGTTCGACCAGCTCGTGAAGATCGTCGTACGTGCCCGGCGCCGAGTCGATGAGGCTCACGGTTTCGTGCCGTGATGGATCGCGATCGATCCCCCCATCAGAAGCGCGTAGCCGGGCCGATCGAAACCGGCGCGCGCGAAGCGGTCGCGCAACGCGCCGGCGTCGGGGTGGTGCGTCAGCGAGTTCGGGAGGTAGCGATACGCGGCGCGGGAGCCGCCCACGATGCCGCCCAGGAAGGGCACCAGCCCGTAGAAATAGAGATCGAAGAGCCGTTTGAACGCGCGGTTAGGCGCCTTGGTGACGTCGAGGCTCACGAAGCGCGCGCCCGGCCGCAGGACGCGAAGGATCTCGCGCAGCGTCGAGTCGACGTCCACCACGTTGCGCAGTGAGAATCCCATCGTCGCGCCGTCGAAGCTGCAATCCTCAAACGGCATCGCCATGACGTCGCCTTCGAGGAATCGCACGCTGCCGCGGGCTTCCTTGGCTGCACGCGACTGCGCGCGGTCGAGCATCGGGCGGCAAAAATCGATGCCGGTGACGTCCAGGGTCCGGTCCGCTCGCAGCAAGCCAAAGGCGAGATCGCCCGTGCCGCAGCAGCAATCGACGATCCGTCCTCCCGATGCGGGAGCGAGCAGCCGGATCGCGCGGCGGCGCCAGCGTCCGTCCAGGCCGGCGGTGAGCACGCGGTTCGCCAGATCGTACCGGGGCGCGATCGTGGCGAACATCTCGCGCACGAACGCCCCCTTCTGCTCGCTGCTCGCTCGGTCGCGCGTTGGAGTCGAAGTCATCGTCGGCGACCTGCTTCGCCTAGCCGTTGCGGACCTCCGGCGTGATGGCAGCCGCGATGATCCAGCTCAGTTCGACGAGCGCGCTGCTGGCCGGCATGGCGCGGGCGAAGGAGATCGCGGTCGAAGCGTACACCCTCCACGGCTCTGTCCTGCGCGCCGCGGAGAGCGCCGCGCGGCAGGGCGCCCACGTCGCGGTTGCACTCGCCGGGCAGCTCTACGACGATCGCGGCGGGCGCTTGGCTAGAGAGAACGGGCGGGTCGCCGGGGAGCTGCGCCAGGCGGGCGCGGTGGTGACGTTGGAACGTGGGCTCCACTGCAAGGCGATCGCCGTTGATGGCTCGCTCTACCTCGACGGGAAGAACTGGCACGAAGGCGATCTCGTGCTGCGCGACTCGGACCCGACCGATGCCGGCAAGATTCCCGCGACGAAACGCGATGCGCTCGAGAACGAAGGCGAACTCCTGCGCGGCGCAAGGGCGGCCGGCGGCGCGATCGTCGAAAGCGAGTCGTTCGGCTGTTGCAACGGCGTCTTTTACGCCTTGAGGAGTCTCGGCCGCAGCGGCGCGGCACCGCGGCTGCTCGTCAGCGCGAGGGATCTTCGCGGCAACGACCGCGAGCGGCGGGCTTTGGACGAGCTGGTCTCCGACGGCGTGCGGGTGCGGGTCTGCAACGATTCCGAGAAGCTCGCCGTTGCCGGCAATCGCGCGTGGCTAGGATCGGCGAACGCAACCGTCGCGGTGGGCAAGTGGAACCTGATCGACTGGGGTCTCTCCACCGGCGACGTGACGATCGCGAGCGCCGTGCGCCGGCGCCTTGAGGCGGAATGGGCGGTCGCCCGAGACTTCAGATCGGCGGCGACGTAACCGTCAGGTTCGGGAAGAGCGCGCGCGCGTTCGCGTCGGTGATCGCGACGAGGTCCGCGAGCGGCACCGCGAGGACTTCCGCCAACTTGGCCGAGGTGTGCGTAACGAACGCCGGCTCGTTGCGTTTCCCCCGCATCGGCACCGGCGCGAGGTACGGGCAATCGGTTTCGAACACGAGCTTCGCGACCCCGACCGCGCGCACGGCCTCGCGGAGCGAGTGCGCGTTCGGAAACGTCAGCACGCCGCCGATTCCTAAATAGAGGCCGAACTCGCCGGTGTAGGTGCGCGCCTCTTCCGGCGTGCCGGTGAAGCAGTGCACGACGCCGCGCATGCCGGGCGCCCACTCCTCGCGCAGGATGGCAGTGAAATCGGCGACCGCGTCGCGCTGATGAAAGACGACCGGCATCGCGCTCTCGTGGGCGACGCGCAGCTGCGCGCGAAACACGTTCGCCTGAACGTCGCGCGGGCTATTATCGTAATAGTAGTCGAGGCCCGTCTCGCCGATCGCGACCACGTTCGGCGACTCCAAGAGCGGACGCAGCTCGCCGGCGATGTCGGCCGGCGCGTCCTGCGCTTGGTGCGGATGGATGCCTGCCGCTGCGGCGATTCCGTAGCGCTCCGCGGCGGCGATCGCCTTACGGCTGTCGGCGATGTCCTCGCCGACCGTCACCATCGCCGTGAGGCCCGCCTCGCGGGCCCGTGCGACGACGGCATCGCGATCGGCGTCGAACTTGCAATCGTGGACGTGGCAGTGCGTGTCGATCAAGATGGCGCCGCGACGTCGAGCCTGGGAAAGAGCGACGCCGCGAGCGCGGTCTGGGTGATCGGAGCGAGGCCGCCCCACTCTCGCAGCGACGACGACCAGTCGTCGTCGATTCGGCCCGGGACGCCGAGCTGCTGCCACATCTCACTCATCCGCTCCGGCATCACCGGATGGAGCAGGATTGCCACCCAGCGCAGACCTTCGCAGAGGTCGTAGAGCACCGCGTCGAGCTCGCCGGTTTGGTTCTGCTTGTGCAGCGCCCACGGTTTGCGCTCGTCGATCGTGCGGTTGAGCGCGGTCACGAGCTCCCATATCGCTTCCAGGGCCTCGCGGAAGCGCAGATCGAGAATTCGCTCCCGAACGACGACAGGCAGCGGCGCGAAGCGTCGTCCGAGTTCGCTCTCGGCCCCGCTTCGTTCCGGAACGATGCCGTCGCGGTAGCGCTGCAGCATCGAGAGGGTGCGCTGCAGGAGGTTGCCCAGGTCGTTGGCGAGATCGCTGTTCCGGCGCTGCGCGATCTTCTCCTCGGAGTACGAGAAGTCGCTGCCGAACGGAGCTTCCCGGAGCAGGAAATACCGCAGCGCGTCGGCGCCGTAGCGTTCCGCGAGTAGAAACGGGTCGACCGCGTTGTCCAGGCTCTTGCTCATCTTCCGCCCGTCGACGGTGATCCAGCCATGCGCGAAGACCAGCTCGGGCGCGGCCTCGCCGAGCGCCCACAAGATCGCGGGCCAGATCAGCGTGTGAAACCGCGCGATCTCCTTGCCGACCAGCTGCGTCTGGGCCGGCCAATAGCGGTGAAAGAGCTCTGAGTCCTCGCTCCAGCCGATGGCGGTGATGTAGTTGAGCAGCGCGTCGAGCCACACGTAGATGACGCCGCCGCCCTCGATTGGTACGCCCCAGTCGAAACTCGTGCGCGAGATGGAGAGATCGTCGAGCCCCTCGCGCAAAAACGCCATCATCTCGTTATATACGCTTCGCGGCTGCACCCAGTGGGGATGGCGCTGGAAATGTTCGAGGAGTCGATCGCGATACGCCGAGAGGCGAAAGAACCAATCTTCCTCGGAGATCCACTGCACTTCGCGGCCGCAGGTGGGGCAGCGGCCGTCGACAAGCTTGGACTCGAGCCAGAAAGTCTCGTCGTCGACGCAGTACCAGCCCTCGTACTTTCCGCGATAGACGTCGCCGCTCGCGCGCAGCCGGTCGAAGACGCGTGCCACCTTCTCCGTGTGGCGCGGTTCCGTCGTGCGAATGAAGTCGTCGTACGACACGTGATAGGCGGCGAAGAGCGCCTTCCAGCGCGGCACGAGCTCGTCGCACCATTCCTGCGGCGTCTTCCCGGCGGCCGCCGCCGCGTTGGCGACTTTTTGGCCGTGCTCGTCGGTGCCGGTCAAGAAGAACGTCGGACGGAACGTTCGCGCGGTGCGCGCGAGCACATCGGCCACGATCGTCGTATAGGCGTGGCCGATGTGCGGATTGCCGCTGATATAGTAGATCGGCGTCGTAACGTAATAGGGCCGTTCCATGCTCGTCAGGCCTGTTTAATCGGGGTTTTCCGGCGCGCCTTCCGCGCGGAGGTGCGGGCGTAGAGCTGCTGACGATCGCCGAAGCCGCGCGCCGCGAGCAGTTTAGCGACTTCGCCGACGCGGTGCCCGCCGGAAAGCAGCGCGTCGATCGCGGCGCTGGTCTCGTCTGCCGCGGGGGGGGCGGTCGCCTCGGCGCGATGGGGCGCGATCGCGAAGGCGACTTCGCCGCGCACCGGGTCGGCAAGTTGCGCGAGCACGCCTTCCGGCGTTCCCGCGATCTGCTGCTCGTGGAGTTTCGTATACTCGCGCACGACGAAGATCCGCGCGTCCGGCGCGACGGCGGCGAGATCGGTCAGCGAGGCGCGCACGCGTCGCGGCGACTCGAACCAGATCGTGGTCGCGCCCGCGCGCAACGCGAGCGCGAAGCGTTCGCGCCGCGCCGCGCCCGTCCGCGGGGGGAAGCCCTCGAAGGCGAACCGCTCCAGCGGAAAGCCGGAAAGCAGCGCCACGCCCATGGCCGCGCTCGGGCCGGGTAAGGCCTCGACCATCACGCCCGCGTCCCGCGCCGCGGCTACCAGGGCGCTTCCGGGGTCCGAGATTCCCGGCATGCCGGCGTCGCTAGTGACCGCGACGAGCCCGGCGCGCGCGCGCTCGACGATGGCCGGCGTCGCTCGGCCCGCGTTTTGCTCGCGATAGCTCCAGATCTCCCGGCCGTCGAGGCCGAGCGCGTTGAGCAGTTTTCGCGCGACGCGCGTGTCTTCGGCGACGATCAGCTCCGCATCGCGGAGCACGTCGATCGCGCGAAGCGTGACGTCGCGCAGGTTGCCGAGCGGCGTCGGTACGAAGACCAGGGGCATGGCGCGAGGCTTCGACGTCGAGCACATACCTCCGGGGGCAAAGCTCGACCTCTACATCTCCCCCAACTGTCCCTACTGCCGGAGTGCGATGGCTCATTATGACGCAACCGGCACGCCCTACGAGCGTCACGACGCGCAGAACGATCGCGCGGCGCGCGAGCGAATGTTCGCCTACACCCGAGGCGATCCGACGGTGCCCGCGATCGTCGTCGACGGCGAATACGTTCAATCCGGTTGGGGCTCGCCGCCGCGGGGTTGAACCGTCCACTAAGCGCGCCGGTCGGCGCGTCCGAGGTGATGAACGAGCGCGGCGGCGAAGAAGCGTTCAAGTTTCTCGTTGCTATCGAAAGCGAGGCTCTATAAATGGACCGTAGCAGCTCGGCAGCGGCGGCCGGACTCATCGCGACGTTCGGCCTGATCTACGCCATCCTGCTCATAGCGATCATTGCGTTCTCGATCTGGGTCTACTGGCGGATCTTCGCCAAAGCGGGATACAACGGCGCGCTCTCGCTGCTCAACTTCATTCCCGGCATAGGCCCACTCATCTGCATGATCATATTGGCGTTCGGGCGCTGGCCGATCGAAGACCAGCTCGCCGCGGCGATGCAGGGCCGGCCCATACCGCCGACAATGCCGCCTCCGCCGCCTCCAGGCACGTCGGTCATGCCGACGACGTAACGCGCCGTCAGCTCTGCCAGAGTTCGGCGATCCAGCTCTCGACGTCGCCTGCGCGCGACGGCAGGCTCGCGGAGAGATTCTCGGGGTCTCCGCTCGTGACCGCGATGTCGTCCTCGATGCGAACGCCGATGCCGCGGAAGTGCTCGGGCACGGTCGCGTCGTCGGTCTGAAAGTAGAGTCCCGGCTCGACGGTGAGGACCATTCCCTCGCGCAGCTTGCCGTAGCGATACTCCTGTTCGCGCGCGTTCGCGCAATCGTGCACGTCGAGCCCGAGCATGTGGCTGACGCCGTGCAGTGAGTAGCGGCGGTGGAAGAGCCGATCGGGATCGAGGGCCTCCTCGAGCGATGACTTCAGGATGCCGAGATCGATGAGGCCTTGCGCGAGAACCCGCGTCGCGCGCCGGTGCGGCTCCAAGAAATCGTTTCCTGCCACGGCGCCTTCGATGCCTGCACGCTGGGCTTCGTAGACGATGTCGTAGATCGTCCGCTGTTCGGCCGAATAACGCCCGGAGACCGGCAGCGTGCGCGTGATGTCGGCGGTGTAGAGCGAGTCGCACTCGACGCCCGCGTCGAGCAGCAGCAGTTCGCCGCGGCGCACCTCGCCGTCGTTGCGCGTCCAGTGCAGCGTGCACGCGTGTTCCGCGGCGGCCGCGATCGTCATGTAGCCGATGTCGTTGGCCTCGATGCGCGCTCGCGCCCAAAAGGCGGCTTCGATCTCGCGCTCGCTCTTCGCCGTGCGCATCGCACGGATGACGTCTTCGAAAGCACGTTTGGAGATGGCACACGCCTTGCGCAGCTCCTCGAGCTCGTACTCGTCCTTGGTCAGGCGCGCCTCCGACAGATGCTCGGCCAGCTCGGCGTCGCCGTCGCTCGCTTCGAAACGCCGGTCGACCTCCTCGTCGAGGCCGCGCACCACACGCAAGGGATACTCGCCGTCGCGCAGCTCCGCGAGATACTCGTCCAGCGCGGCCATCGGCCGGCAGTCATCGACGCCATAGTACGCTCGGCTCTCGTCGACGCCGCGGTGGCGGCCCACCCAGAGCTCGCCGTAGACGCGATCGGTGAAGAACTCGGCCGTGCCGCGGTTGTGCGCGGGCACGAAGAGCAGCGATCGATGCCCGCTGCCGTGCGGCTCCAGGACCAGCGCGGCGCCCGGCTCGCCTCCGCCCGTCAGATACATAAAGTCGCTCGAGGGCCGAAACCGGAAGAACGTGTCGTTGGCGCGGACGCGTTCGCGTCCCGCCGGTACGACGACGTACGTGCCCGGGTAGGCCCGCGAGACGGCGTCCCGACGCTGCGCGAACCGATCGGCTTCGGGATGGCGGTCTCGGGCGATCGGCCGGTCGATCCAATCGCTCGACATGAATTCGACGAGCGTCGCGGGGGGAACGAAGTCGTGGCTGGCTCTGGCGGCGTCCTGCGGACGCTCGAGGTTTTTCTCGGCAGACATGGTTCGACGGAGATTCGCCTAACGCTCGACGGGTCATGCCGCCCGATCTGCGACCGTCCGTCGACGAGCCCGTTCGCGCGACCGACACGCTCGCGAACGAACGCACCTACTTGGCGTACGTTCGAACGGCGCTCGCCTTCATCGCGTTCGGCTTCGTGATCGCGCGCTTCTCGCTCTTCGCGCGCGAGTTCTCGACGTTCGTTCACGGCGCGAATCCCGCACCCGGCCTGTCGAGCGCCTTCGGAACCGGCATGGCGCTCTTTGGGATTGTCGTCGCGATCCTGGGAGCGTGGCGCTACGCAAGGACCGACCGAGGCTTGCGCGCGGGACGGGTCGTGGCGCTCTCGGGCCTCGTCGGCTACGTGCTTTCGCTCATCGTCGTGGCGATCGGGGCGGTCGTCGCCTTCGAGCTTCTGTCGTACCGCTGACCAGTGGTTGATCGCCGTCTGACGTAACGCCTCAGAGACGCTCTTCGCTTCGCCCTCCGGGCTGCGCTCAGGCTGCGCGCGGCCTCCTCGCTCCCGCCATCCATGGCTCCGCTCGTCGGTCCGAGCCTCTTCGGCGTTACGTCAGACGGCGATCAACCACCGGTTACCTCTAAACTAAGGTCCAGCGCGGGCGCGCTGTGCGTGAGCCAGCCGATGCTGATCAAGTCGACGCCGCTTCGGGCGACGTCGCGAACGTTCTCGATCGTCACGCCCCCGCTCGCCTCGGTCACGATGCGGCCGTCGACGATGCGAACCGCTTCGGCGAGTTGGGCCGGCGACATGTTGTCGAGCAGAACGGCGTCGATCGGCTCGGCGAGCGCTTCGCGCAGCTGCTCGAGCGTGTCGACCTCCACTTCGATCTTGACCATGTGACCGGAGGCGGCTCGCGCGGCGGCGACGGCTACGTGAATGGAACCGGCCACGGCGAGGTGGTTGTCTTTGATCAGTACGCCGTCGTCCAAACCGAAGCGGTGATTGACGCCTCCTCCGCACCGAACGGCGTATCGCTCGAGCGCGCGCAGGCCGAGTGTCGTCTTGCGCGTGTCGGCGATCCTTGCTCGTGTATCGGCGATCGCATCGACGAAAGCGCGGGTCGCCGTCGCGATTCCGGAAAGCCGGCAGAGCAGGTTCAGCGCGGTGCGTTCGCCGGTGAGAATGGCGCGGGTCTTTCCGAATATCTCCGCGGCAACGCCCCCCGGCTCGATGCGATCGCCGTCGTCGACGCGCGCGGTGAACTCGGCGTGCTCGTCGAGCAACGTGAACGCGAGCGGCGCGACCGCGAGCCCCGCGACGATTCCGCCGCGCCGGGCGACGATGCGGCCCGTCGCGGAAGCCGCAGCTTCGACGATCGCGTCGGTCGTCAGATCGCCGCCGTGGCCGACGTCTTCGAGCAACGCGGCTCGGACGATCGGCTCGGCGATCTGCCTAAGCGACGCTGAGGAGTCGCGTGAACGAGCGCTTTGCGAAGGCTTCATCGGTGTCTGGGAAGTCGTTTCGATAATGGCTTCCGCGGCTCTCGCGCCGCGCCAGCGCGGCCTCGGCGATCAGGCGGCCGACGACGAGGAGGTTGCGCAGCTCGCCGCGCCCGCCGCCGAGCTCCGCTTCTAGGTCGCCGATGCGCCGCAGGGCGTCGCGCAGGCCCGCCCCCGTGCGGACCAATCCGACGTTGGAGTACATCACGCTCCGCACGTCGCTGAGTGCTTGCGCCTCGGTGGTCTGCGCGCGTGCTCGGCGAGGCTCGCGCGTTTTGCTCGATTCCGACCGGCCCGCGACGGGTTTGGAAGGATTGACGTGTGCGATATCCGTCGCGACGCGCGACCCGTAGACGAGCGCCTCGAGCAACGAGTTGCTGGCGAGCCGATTGGCGCCGTGAACGCCGGTCGCGCTGGTCTCGCCGCACGCCCACAAGCGTTCGAGCGACGTCCTTCCCCACTCGTCCACCGCGACGCCGCCCATGTGGTAGTGAGCTGCCGGCGCGACCGGGATGTTCTGCACGCGCGGATCGATCCCGGCGGAGATGCAGAAGCCGAAGACGGTCGGGAACGCCTGCGGAAACGTCGCGCCGACCGCCGAGTGCGCGTCGAGACCTACCGTCCGCCCGCGCTGCTGCTGTTCGAAGATCGCGCGAGCGACGACGTCGCGGGGCGCCAGTTCGGCGTCTGGATGGAGACCGAGCATGAAGCGTTCGCCGAGGTCGTTCACGAGCGTCGCGCCCTCGCCGCGTACCGCTTCGGTGACGAGCGGCATGGGATCGCGTCCGATCGCGAGCGCGGTCGGATGGAACTGGACGAACTCCATGTCGGCGAGCAGCGCCCCGGCGCGCGCGGCCATCGCGATGCCGTCGCCGGTGGCCTCGACCGGATTGGTCGTGTAACGATAGAGCCGGCCCATGCCCCCCGTCGCGAGCACGACGGCGCCCGCGCGAAACGCGACGCGCGCGCCGGTCGCGTTGTCGGTGGCCCAGACTCCGCCGACGCGATCGCCGTCGACGATCAGATCGTCTGCCGTGACGTCCTCGACCACTGAGATCGCCGGATGCGAGCGCACCGCCTCGATGAGGGTCTTGAGAATCTCGTGTCCGGTCGCGTCGCCGCCGGCCTTGACGATGCGCCGGCGCTGATGGGCGGCCTCGCGCCCGAGGGCGAGCTCGCCGGCATCGGTGCGGTCGAACGCGGCGCCCAGCTCGAGGAGCTCCTCCACGCGCGCAGGCGCGTCGCGCGTCAGAATCTCGACGATCTTCCGGTCGTTGATGCCGGCCCCGGCGCGCTGGGTATCGATTGCGTGTAATCGCGGCGAATCGTCTTTGCCCATCGCCGCGGCGATGCCGCCCTGCGCCCAATCGGTCGCCGCCCCTTTCCCGAGACGGGTCTTACAGAGAACGGTGACGCTCGCGGGCTGGAGTTTTAGCGCGGCGATCAAGCCGGCAATCCCGGCGCCGACGACAAGCGCGTCGCTCCGTTGCGTTTCCATCGACGATTTCTAATCCCGGATCGCGCGGCTGTACTCGAGCATCCGGTCGACGGCGCGTCGTGCGCGCTGCGCGATCTCGGGGTCGATGGTCACCTCATACTCCATCGCTTCGAGGCTATGGAGCACCTTTGGAAGCGTGTTGCGCTTCATGTGCGGGCAGAGGTTGCACGGGCGCACGAACTCGACGCCGGCGTAGCGTCCGGAAATGTTGTCGGCCATCGAGCACTCCGTCATCAAGAGCACCCGCGCCGCCCTTCCACTCCGCTCAGGATGGCTTTGGTTGGCGAGCGTGCCCACGTATTCGGTCATGCCCTGCGTCGATCCGACGTAATCGGCTTCGGCGAGCACGTCAGGCGGGCACTCGGGATGGGCGAGCACGACGAGCGACGGATCGTCCTCACGAAAGCGGCGGACGTCCTCGCCGCTGAACCGTTCGTGCACTTCGCAGTGGCCTTTCCACGCGACGATCTCGACATTGGTCTTCGACGCGACGTACTTGGCGAGATATTCGTCGGGCAGGAAGACGACGCGCGGCACGCCCAGCGCTTCGACGATCTGCACGGCGTTGCCGCTGGTCACGCAGACATCCGATTCGGCCTTGACCTCCGCGGACGTATTGACGTAGGTGACGATCGGCGTGCCGGGATAGCGCTCGCGAAGCAGCCGCACGTCGGCGGCGGTGATCGATTCGGCCAACGAGCAGCCGGCCTTTAGATCGGGCACCAGCACCGTCTTCGAAGGGTTGACGAGCTTCGCCGTCTCGGCCATGAAATGGACGCCGCAGAGCAGGATCACGTCGGCGTCGGTCCGGGCGGCTTGCATTGCCAAAGCGAGTGAGTCCCCTACGATATCGGCGACCGTGTAGAAGATCTCGGGCACCTGGTAGTTGTGGGCGAGGATCACCGCGTTGCGCTCGCGCTTCAGGCGGTTGATGGCGGCCACGTAGGGGGCGTGCAGGGGCCATTCTACGCGCGGAATGACGCGCTCCGCCCGGCGAAAGATGGGGTCGGTTTCGGCTGCCACGCTTGGCGAGTAGGGTAATTCGATGACGCCCATGAGTTTGGTGGAGTTGATTGCGGGCCGTGGCACCGCTTCTCCCCTTTCGTTATACCCGTCGCCGCGGTGCCGGTTTGCACGCCGGCCCCCGCTGCGAGCCGGCGAACGCTTCGTTTAGGGTCGGCCGGGGCGGGTACGAGCCGAGTGGGACATTCGCCAGTCAAAGGAAGGAAGCAATCACATGAACCGATGGTTCGTTGGCCTGATTCTCGCCGGAGCGTGCATCGCCGGCGTGACGACCGTAGCGGCCACGGCCCAGCCCGCGCCGACCATGTCGCCGATGGTGTCACCGTCGCCGACTCCCGCAATGACGATGCAGCCCTAGACGGCGAAGCGGGTCGCGCGGGTCGCGCGTGTCGATAAGTTGTGGGTAACCGCAATTTCTTGTGGAGCCCTTGTGGACTCGAAGCCGCGCACCTTGAAACACCGACGGCGCTTTGATAGCATGCAAACACTTCGTCAAAAGACGCAGTGCGGAGTGTATCGAGCCGCGATCGGAAACACGTAGACGACGAGTCGCGAGAGCGACGAGTCCGAGTGGCGCCGATCGAATCCCGGATCGAAACGTCGGTGGGAGGCCCCAAAGGTTTCAAACAGGCGATAATGACCGGAGATACCAGCAGAGCCCGTGGCGAAAGCCGCGGGCTTTGCGCTTCGTGAAGGCGACCCTCGGCGCGGCAGCGCAAAGTAGCGCGGAATGGAAGACCGAGCGGAGCTCACTCTGCGCGGGTTCATCTTGGGCGCGGCAATCACGCTCGTGTTTACGGCCGCCAACGTCTATTTGGGGCTCAAAGTCGGTCTGACGTTCGCGTCGTCCATTCCGGCCGCGGTGATCTCGATGGCTGCACTGCGCGCGTTTCGAAACGCGACGATCTACGAAAACAACATCGTCCAGACGATCGCATCGGCCGCCGGCACGCTCTCCGCGGTGATCTTCGTTTTGCCGGGCCTGGTGATGATCGGCTGGTGGACCGGCTTCCCGTTCGGCGAGTCGTTTGCCATCTGCGCGATCGGCGGCACTTTGGGCGTAATGTATAGCGTGCCGCTGCGGCGCGCGCTGGTGACTGGGTCGGATCTGCCGTTTCCCGAGGGAGTCGCCGCAGCCGAGGTGCTCAAAGTGGGCGCCGAATCGGGTTCGGCGGCCGATCGCAACCGCGAAGGCCTGTTCGCACTGCTTGCCGGCACGCTGGCGTCGGCCGGCTTCGCGGTCATCGTAGCCACGCGCATCTTCGCATCCGAGATCGCCGGATATTTCCGCGCCGGCGCCGCTGCGACGGGGGTGGGGTTTTCGCTGTCGCTCGCGCTGGTCGGCGCGGGGCAGCTGATCGGCATCACGGTTGGGGCGGCGATCTTCGCGGGGCTCGTTATTGCGTGGGGCATCGCGACACCGGTTCTCACCGCGATGCACCCGACGGCGGGCGCGGCCGCCGATGTCGCCACCGCGGTGTGGTCGCATCAGGTGCGCTTCATCGGCGCCGGCGCGATTGGAGTCGCGGCGCTCTGGTCGCTGGGAAGGCTCGCGCGGCCGGTCGCGCTCGGCGTCGCATCGTCGTTGGCCGCCTCGCGCAGGCGGCGTGATGCGGCGGCCGAGCTTCCGCGCACCGAGCGCGATCTGCCGATCGGCGTGGTCGCGCTCGTCAGCCTACTCTGCTTCGCCCCGCTGGCGCTCTTGCTGTGGTCGTTTCTCGCAGGCGGCGCGCTCGCACCGGTGTCCGGTGTGATGACGCTCGCCGCGGTCGCGTACGTCGTGGTCGCGGGATTCTTCGTTGCCGCGGCGTGCGGCTACATGGCCGGCTTAATCGGCTCGTCGAACAGCCCGGTCTCCGGTTTGGCGATTCTCTCGGTGCTCGGCGCGTCGCTGCTCGTGCTCGCGATCGGGAAGAGCCTCGGCGTTTCGGCTGCGCTGCCGATGATCGCCTACGCGCTCTTCGTGACCGCCGTGCTGCTCTGCGTGGCGACGATCTCGAACGACAACCTGCAAGATCTCAAGACCGGCCAGCTCGTCGACGCGACGCCGTGGCGCCAGCAAGTCGCGCTCGTCGCGGGCGTCGCGGTCGGCGCGCTGGTGATACCGCCGATCCTCAACCTGCTCAACCGCGCGTACGGCTTCGCCGGAGCTCCCGGCGTGCACGCCGGGATGCAGCCGCTTCCCGCGCCGCAGGCGACGCTGATCTCCGCGCTCGCCAAGGGCGTCATCAGCGGCCAGATCGATTGGGGGTTGATCGGCATCGGCGCGCTGGCGGGCGCGCTCGTGATAGCCGCCGACGAAGCGCTGCGCGCGACGAAGCGCTTCTCGCTGCCGCCGCTCGCGGTCGGGCTCGGAATCTACCTGCCCGTTTCGACGACGGCGCCGGTCGTGCTCGGAGCGATATTGGGCTGGGCGTACAACCGCTGGGCGTCCGCGCAGGCGCAGCCCGATAGCGCGAAGCAGCTCGGCATTCTGGTCGCATCGGGGCTCATCGTCGGCGAGAGCCTATTCGGCGTGCTGCTCGCGGCGCTGATCGTGTTCAGCGGCAAGGCTTCGCCGCTCGGTTTGGTGGGCGACGCCTTCGCGCCTATCGCAAACGTGCTCGGCGCGGTCGTCTTTCTGTTCGTCTTGGGAGGGCTCTTTCGATCGTGCTCGTCGCTCGCATCGTCCTCGCGTCGGTCGTAGCCGGCGCCGCCCCTGTCGGAGTGGCCTCGGCCCGCCCGTGGACGCTCGCCGATACCGTGAGCGCTCCGTTCATCGACGACGTGCAGCTATCGCCCGACGCCGCGATCGCGCTCGTGAACGTCGACAGCACCGATCTCACGCATGACGCGTTCGCTTCGTCGTATCGCGCGGTCACGCTCGCCGGCGGTGCAGACGCCGCGCTGCCGTCCGATCTGAGCCGCCCTCGGTGGTCGCCGAACTCGAAGGCGATCGCGTGGCTCGCGCCCGAGAAGAATTCGACCGCGCTGGTCATCACCGACGCGCGGGGCCGCGAGCGGCGCGCGATTCGCAGCGACGGGCGAAACGTCCTGACGTTTGCGTGGTCGCCGAACGGACGCACGATTGCCGCGATCGAGGCGCCGGCGAAGGACGCGACCGGCGGCGGGCGTCTCTTCTGGCTGAGTCCCGAAAGCGATTATCGCGGCACCCGGCCGCCGCGCCGGTCACTCTGGGTCGTCGACGTCGGTGCGGGAACGCAGCGCGAGATCACGCGCAACGAGTGGTCGTACGGCGGTCCGGTGACCGACCACGATCCGTCGTGGTCGCGTGACGGAACGCGCGTCGCGGTCGTGCGCCAGCCATCGCCGCTCTACGGCGATTTCGAGCACGCGCAATACGTCGTCGTCGATCTGCGCAGCGGGGCGGTAAGCCAGATCGTGAGCCATCCGTTCTTCGCCTACCCCGAGAGCGCGCCGCCGGTGTTCGGCGCGGCAGAGGCAATCGCTTATACGCACACGTGGGACGGCAATCTGCCGTCGCGCGAAGACGTATTCGTTAACGGACGCGACGTGAGCGCCGCGCTCGACCGGGATCTGTGGAGTTGCGGGAACGGTACGATCGCGTGGGCGCCCGGCATGCTGGTCGCCGGCATGATGGACGGCGCCGCGGTGCGGCTCTTCCGGCTCGATCCGAGCGGCGCACGCGCGCCCGAGGCGCTGACGCCCGACGACGGCTCGGTGATCGCGTACTCGATCGCGGATGACGGCACGATCGCTTACGTTTGGACGACGTCGCAAGCGTTGCCCGAGCTCTACGTGAGAGCGCCGAGCGGTTCGGTTCGACAAGTGACGCACCTGTCGCGGCTCCCCGCCGATTTAGCGGTCGCGACGACGCGCTACTTCACGTGGAACGATAGCGCGGGCCACACGCTTCACGGCTTGCTGACCCTTCCGGCGTCCGGATCGCCGGCGGCCGCGCCGCTCGTCGTTGAGCCGCACGGCGGGCCGCAATGCGCCGATCCGATCGGCTTCGCGCCGTTCGCGCAATATTTTGCGAGCAACGGCTATGCGTACTTCCGCCCGGACCCGCCGGGCAGCGACGGCTACGGTGACTGGTCGTACAAAACGATCGTGTCGGATTGGGGGGACGCCCCAATGGCGGCCGATCTCGCCGGCGTCGACGCCGTGCTCGCCGGCGGCGTTGGCGACGCAAAACGCACCTTCATCGAAGGAGGCTCGTACGGCGGTTACCTCACGTCGTGGATCGTGACGCATACCGATAGGTTTCGCGCCGCGGTCGCCGAGGTGCCGGTCACCGATCTCCAGCTCGACTACGCGCTGTCGGAGAGCCCGAACATCACGCGGCGTTTCTTCGGCGCCAAGCCGACGCTCGATCCCGCGTTGCTCGCTCGGCAGTCGCCGCTCACTTATGTCGATCGCATGCGCACGCCGCTGCTGTTGATCGCCGGCCTACGCGACACTCGCGCGCCATACGTTCAGGCGATCGAGTTCTACAAGGCGCTCGCCGAGAACGGCGCGCCCGTGCGCATGCTCGCCGACCCGAAAGCGGGGCACGGGCCGGACGATCCGCAGGGGACGATGGCGTGGCTGGGTGCAATTGCCGCGTGGTTCGCGCAATACGGCGGCATCGCCATTCCCGGCGCGACGTTACCCTAAGGAGGACGCAATGGATCGTTGGCCCGCGCTGCACTACGAAGACTGGAAGGCGACCGCGCAGACGCTGCACATGTGGACGCAGATCGTGGGCAAGGTTCGCCTGCGGTTGGCATCGTTCGTCAATCACTGGTGGCAGGTTGCACTCTACGTAACGCCGCGCGGTCTCACCACGTCGGCCATGCCGTATGCCGACGGGCGTTCGCTTTCGATCGACTTCGATTTTCTCGAGCACCGGTTGCTGATCGACGGCTGCGATGGCGAGCACGCCGACTTCGATCTCGAGCCCATGAGCGTCGCCGCCTTCTACGAGCGAACGATGCGCGAGCTCGAGTCGCTCGGATTCAAAATCCGCATCAACAAGAAGCCGAACGAGGTGGCCGACCCGATTCCGTTCGATCGAGACACCGTGCACGCGTCGTACGATCGAGCCTCCGTCGAGCGGTTCTTCCGCGTGCTGCTGCAGGCGGACCGCCTCTGCAAGGAGTTTCGTTCGTCGTTTGTCGGAAAGGCTAGCCCCGTCCACTTCTTCTGGGGAAGCTTCGACCTGGCGGAGACGCGCTTCTCGGGGCGCCCCGCGCCGCCGCATCCCGGCGGCGTTCCGAACTTACCGGACTCGGTCACGCGGGAGGCCTACTCCCGAGAGGAGCACAGCGTCGGCTTCTGGCCCGGTTCCGACGCCATGGACGCCGCTTTTTATGCGTACGCTTATCCCGAGCCGCCGGGCTTTGCACGCGCCAAAGTAGTTCCCGATGCCGCGTCGTGGAACGAGCAGATGCGCGAGTTCGTGCTCCCGTACGATGCCGTGCGATCGTCGCCGAATCCGGACGCCCCCGTGCGCGATTTCTTTTCCGCGACCTACGATGCGGCGGCAAATCTCGCAAGCTGGGACCGCAAGTCCTTGGAACGAACGGCCTAACGAAATGGGTGAATCGATGCAGACGACAAGCGACGTGATCTTTCGCGCGCGCGACTTGGCGGAGGTAAAGGCGCACTATGCCGGCACCCTCGGGCTGCCTATCGTGCTCGACACCGAATCCATGGTGGGTTTCGAAACCGGAGCGTTGACGTTTTATTTCGAACGCGGCGAACCCGACGGAGCCGTTTTCGAGTTCACCGTCGACGACGTGCAGCACGCGAAGGCGGATTTAATCGCCGACGGCTGCACCCTCGTCGAAGAGAACCCGGCCGTGCCGCGCGTCTACTTGCGCGATCCGTTCGGTGTGGTGTTCAACATCACGCCGCGCTGACCGATGGTCACTCGGGCAGCATCGTTGAGATGCTCTCGTCGGCGCCGTTGCTGAGGATGGTCACCGCCCCGTTTTCGTCGGTCCGGTAGACGCGCGCACCGAAGCGCCGGAGCGTTTCCAGCGTGGAGGGCGCGGGATGCCCGAAGACGTTGTGCCGCCCCACGGAAACGATCGCGTAGCGCGGCGCGACGGCGGCGACGAACTGCGGCGACGATCCGTAGGCCGACCCGTGATGTCCGACCTTTAGAACGTCGGGGCTCTGGTCATTTATTATGCCCTTGTTGCGAGCTGCATCATTTAATACGAGGAGTTGGGTCATTTATGCTTCGTGGCAGCCCGCTCAAGCAGTCGCCTTCGTGTGTCGGCTTGCGTGCGGCGTAGGCGTACCGACCAGACATAGCAGCACTGTCGCCGCCGTTCTCGGTGAACATCCGCAAGGACTTTATACGTGGGCAAGTGCCGGTTAAGTGCCTTCAGCAATGCACGGAGTTCCTTGTATGCCACCCACGAACGATTCATCTTGACGTAAAGGTCAACTCCAAGGCGCTTCGTTTCAAAGATCCCCAGCTCCTGAAAAATACGAATTTGTTTGTACATGGCGGTCGAAAAACCGAGAAGCCTGATGATCATGAACGCCGGAATCTCGTCAACCTCGGCGACTAAGTGAAGAATTTGCACCTGTGGACGCCTACCCATGATGTGCATATCGATGCTCTTTGGTGAATATTTGGCGCGACTCGACGTGCGCTTTGGCGTTTTAGCTCTGGCTGGTGCTGAACCATGAAGTGGCCTGACATAAGCACGATAGAGCTTGCGACCTAATCGGCGAATTTGATCGGCCATGGGGTGTCGATCATCCAGCCTCACGTGAACGGTCGGGCGACGTCCGGTGACAACGCAGATTTTTAATTTCTCAAGAGCCCGAGCGGCGCTCCCGAGGTAATAGCGTGGTCGACGATTCAGGAGCCGGTTGATGTCGGCGAAGCTCAGAGATCCCCATACTGCCGTTGTCATAATGATGGCCACCTGATGACCGCCAGCGAAAAGAGGTGGTGCGCTTCGCAAGGCGCGTCCATCAAAACGCATCGTAGCCAGGTCGGTAGAATGCATAAGTGCTAACATCATGATCCACGGTCCTTGGGAGGATCTGAGAGCAGGCCTAGCCGCTATGTCGTTTTCAAGGGTAGCGGTCGCGAACGAGCTAGAGCGCGAAATGCTCTGTATTCATCAGAATATGAAATAAGGCCACGCAAAAGATATTTTAGCTCTTCGTATACGAGGTAGCTCGCATTTAGCGAAACCAGGCGGTGGCGTGAGCGGTAGCGCGACTGCATGATACCTTCACGTTCCCAATGATTGACGCCATAAAGCGCCGATACGCTGCCAATGCCTAAGGCGTTGTACATGCTGATCATGTCTGTCGTTCCAATGGCAGCAATATAAAGCAATATCCGAGATCGAACAGGCGAATAAAACATATAATCAAGTCGAAAAGGCGTTATAGTTCCTTCGTCGCTCCACATTGACCATCGATACGTTGGCTTCTCGATGGCTATAGCTGGCCAGTGCTGATTCAGCGCTAGTAGCAGCCCAACCAATCGTCGGTAAACCGGAAGTTTGCGGTTCAATGCAACGTACTTTCGACCGCCAGCTCGGGAACGCTTGACCACTAGCCCGCATTGCTCCAGATATTTGACCATATTCCAGGTCTTGTGTGAATCGGACCCGATCGCTCTAGCAATTTCTCGCACGGTGAGAGGGCCGTTTACCGCAAGACAAATTAGCGCGCGCTCGCGGCCTCCTCGGCCAAAGAGATGCGGAATCTCTCGTCGAGACTTAGGTTGCCGGCGCACCTGCATCGACCGGTTGATCATAACGGAGGGTTCATTTGGTAGCCTAAAACGACCTGGAGTCTTTACGTTCGGTAGTATCTTGCACCGATTCGCTCGTGCTCCCAGGTTCTCCAACGTGACAGTGGTGGCAGGGTTTTCATGCCAAAACGTATTGCTAGAGTGGGGCGGTCAACCCTAATGTGGTGCGCCACGGTCTTTTCACGCAATTGCAGAGATAGCCGGTAGGGTGTTAGCAGATCGACCGGCTCTGCGGGAAGGACGACCTCCGCGTATGATATTGGCGTAGAAAGCAATGGTTTGTGATTGCTATGCAAGGAATGTGATTCATTAAGTCTGACCTTTTGGGATCGACCGTTGACGTGAGAGTTACTAAAATTGACGCGGAAATAAAAAGCGCGCGCTTCTTGCCCGTCGCGTGCTAGCTAAAACGCATGAGAAGTCGACAAGTCTGCAAGACGTGAGTAGAATATATTCGTAAGCCCGCACCGTCGGATAAAAGTAGCGATTGCATCGAAGCTTAAGGAAGCAGAGATGTATCGGGCCAAAAAGAAAAACTAAAGAGATTGTCGGGGAAAAGACCCACTCGACAAAAGAGCTCGGCGACCAACTTTTGAGAGCGTGATCGCCGAGCACACCACCTGTCAGTGGCGTCGTCATTGTAGCATCGAGGGTCTGCTGCTGCAAACGGCGCCGGAAAGATAAGGCCCCATTCTATGCCTAAGAAGGCAGCTCCGGAAGCAGCCATGCCTCCCGACGACAGCCAACCCGCGAAACCAAATCTCATCAAGGGTCGTGGCCGGAACAATCGGCGCTCTCATGCCTTGCAGATCTTATACGGAGATATCCCCCTTATTCATCGAGGTGGGCCTATCTGGGATGTGCCGTCGGAGACTCGTTCCGTCTACTACAGCGTCAATGTGGATCGCCGGACATGTGAGTGCCCGTATTGGCGTCAGACTCGGCGACTATGCAAGCACATCGAGGCAGTGCGCATTTTTCTGGGCGGCTCGGCCTCATTAAGGAGGCGGGATGAGAACGTCAATGTTGTGTTTGCTAATCCACCATATTACGACCGCTTGGCGAAGTCGGGATTTACGATCCTCAGTCTATTGGTGCAGTCATTGGCTCTCGCCGTTAATGATGAATTCTCAAACGATTCAGACAAGGAGTAAAGGAAAATGAAAAAACGGAAAGCCGGTCAACCACCGATCACCTTAGGAGAGATCCTCATTGCCTTGGTCTTTGCAACTTTCTTCAATCGCGCGAGCCGGAAGGCCAATTGCTGGGGTGCGGACGCTAGTGGCTTATTCTTACGAGGCCGACCACCATCGCCTACACGGTTACGTCATGCCATGGGCAATCCCAAGCTCACGCAAATTCTCGTTTATGCGCTTAACCTGGTCTCAGATTGCGTTCGTCAGATCGAGACGCGTTTTGCGATCGATTCGTCGTACTACAAGACACCACTCTATGAGCTACAAATTCAAAGGCGTGGTCCCGAGCGAGTCGTCGTGGAAAAAATCAAGAACGCAAAGCTGCATCTGGCTGTCGGCTTGAACTCTCTAATGGTCGTGGCTGCTCACGTTACCGATGGCACCGCGAGTGACACGTCGATCTTTATGGTCCTCTGGCACCAGTTTTATCGACGCTTTCGGGTTGAGTGCGTACTGGCCGATGCGGCCTATGACAATGCGGCTCATTACGAGGAGGTTGCATCGTGCGGCGGTCGCGCCTATTTCGATCAACGGAGCAACACGGCAGGCGAGGGCTTTCCGCATCATGACGAGATGGTTCGCCTGAAGAGGGAAGATCCTGCGGGATGGCTTGCAATATATAACTTCAGGTCTTTGGTGGAGTGCGTAAACTCGATCATGAAGCGAACGATCAAACGCGTGATTCGTGCTCGCCGGGAGACGTCACGAGACAATGAGTTACTTCTCGTCTGTCTCGTCTATAATCTCCTTCGCCTTGCCGAGGCTCGAATCAAGTTTCGTGTCGATATTCCATGGGCCAGTCCTGAAGCGCTTGCTGTCATCGATGCTCTACGAGAAGCCTAAGCGGTCAGGCTATATTGGGTAGTCCTATAGAAGGGGGCGCGGGGGGAAACCTACTCGCCTCCTTCTGTTCTCGCGCCAGCTGGAGGAGTTTCAAGTAACGATTGCCATCATAGGAACAGTCGCAACCGGAGGTGATTGTAAATGGGTTTAGGACAAATCGGCAAGCTGATGGCCTTCCGGCAGAGAAGTTCTCACGTCCTATCGATGGCCGAATGGGACGCAATATACAAGCTTCGGCCGGTAGGAACACTGACTTATTATGGAATCGTGGATCAGAATGTTGACTACTTTCGTTTAACGGGACGAGCGCTTCAGCCAAAGCATCGGGCGGTCATCGATGACCTTTTGACTGCGATCTATAGCGGTTATTCAACCGAGCTGACGATTCAGATCGTTCTTGAGCCCATTCAGAATCCAGACCGCTATGACTATATCCTTCAGCACCTTGATCTCGTCGGCAGTCTGGCAATGGAGCTGTCGCTTTACTGCGAGGAAGCGGAACAACTCGGTAAAAGTTTGTCAGTTATTGTACGGTTTGGATCTGAAATGAACGACGTCGATGGTACGGCCGGAACAACGAACCCGGCCGATTTCATCGGCGCCTATCGCGCGGTGAGAGGCATTTTTGCCAAGGGGTTGCCGCGGGCGCGCTTTCCGTTTTCCCCAGCGCTGCGCGCGGACCTCGAGATCGAGCGGATTGCCGCGTACTGGCCCGGGAAGGACTCTGTCGACCTTCTCGGAGCAACGTGGTACGTTCATGGTGAGAACCAGCAACAGGTGGCATTCTCGAAAATGCGAGAGTACTTTCAGACCTGTCTTAGGCATGACTTGCCACTGTCGCTCGACGAGTTTGGAGGAGCAGAAGGTGTCGGAGACCTCTATATTGACAATGACTGCATGTTGCGCAAGATGTTTGCTCACATCAGATCTCTGAACGCTGACGGTATTCACTTTGCCTACGGTACCGTCTTTTTAGACGAACTCAAATATGGCATCGATGCGACACTCCGATTTCTCACTCATTCGCAAGGCGAGCCGGTTTCGTGGATGCCCGATCGCACTATTGGATAAAGAATGGTGACGTCGAACCATCGCCCATGCCGCTGACTAACCCCTCAACTGGGCGAGGCTAGTTCGTATTGACCGGTGCGTACCAACTTGCAGCGGTTGGATTGACAATTGTATTGTGCAGTCGAAGATAGAACTCAGGGAGTGCTAAGTAGCCCCCGTGGGACATGGGAGGCGCCCAGCCGCTTTCGAAGCTTACGTCAAGGACGCCATCGAAAATCGGCGCTGCGGTATATGAGATCACGTCGGTTGGATCCCAACATGCAATCCAAGTCCCCAATACGTCGCTTTTTGGAGACGGAGCCTTGTTACCGGCCTTCGCTGAGTATTGCGAACTAGAGCTCCAGAAGAGCTTCATTTCCTCGAATAGACCAACCTGGCATGCCGCTGCGCACCAGAAATCGACTTTGATATCGGTGTAGCCAGCTTGAACCCCAACTATACTCGACAGCGCTTCGTAGACAATCTGACCGCCCTGACTATGGCTCAGGACGACGATCGCCTCACCAGTTTTGGCCTTCTCGTTCGCGGCATCACGTAGTGCCGACAAGAAGCGCTGCAGAATTGGACCGGGCGTATCCTTTGCTCCTCGCGTTGCGAGATATACAAAGACGTCTCCAAAAAACGTCGTGACGAGATCGTTGATTGGTTCCCGATAGCTGACCAGCGCTTTAGCCATAGCGGTCGCATCGCCGTGATGGGCTCGCTCAATCGCCGCTACGATCGCGTTGGCAAGGTCGCCCAACCAGCTTGTCGGAACGTGATGCTGCATAAGGATCAAACTGGCCCGCTGTTCAACATCCTGATAAGTAAAAGTTTGCGTCGTCTTGGCGGGATCGTAAAGACCGTGAACGGACTGACGAAGCGCGTCGGAGGTTGAGGCATAAGCCGCGTCGGTTGGTTGCGCTGTAGCTTTTGCTGCAAGTGCTGTTTGAAATCGAACATGCAGCGTCTTTTCAGAGACGGCGCCGACACCGTACGGGCTCACTGGTTGTGGCCGCGTGACGGTCAGATTGTATGTTGCAAATCCCTCCGCGGGCGGTTGGGCTGGTTGACTAAGCAGCGTCACCACGGCGTCGGCCTCATGTGCTGCTGGTCCGGCTGCAAGAGCGTACTCGTGATTAAGACTCGGCATGAATGACTCTGCGAGGAGTTGACGCGTTTCATCGCCGGGCAGCGAGCGGTGGTTCCATTTGAAGTCGACGCCCACGTCGCCCCAGTAGACAGGATTAACCGTACATGTTGCTCCCTTTTGGATTGCTGGAGCGACGTAACGTATTAGCTTATCGGTGATCCCGCCATCATCTGCCCAATGCGGATCCCTAACATTGACACCGTGAATGACAATGATTGGCATGGTTCGTCCTCTTTCTTGGTGCCGCTGAAGGGTGATACGTCACGATAACGTTTCACACGTTCTTTCTTGTGTGTCGTCTACGCATCGGCGCTGGACTGAAGGAGCGACGTCGTGTCTCGAAGGATCCATTAGGAATGGACGCTTCTGCTACTGCAATAAACACTCAAAGCTGTTACCACACGGCCAGTAAGTTGTCTGGGCCAGTCATGATTACGCGTTCCCCCGACGGCGTAGACTCCTCGAGAGAAACTGTAAGGGTATCGACGCCGAAGGTGATCATGAGTTTCGTTGAATCGATCATTGCGCTCGTGACGAGGGCACCGATGAACGAACATAGCGCATCGCGATACTCGGCCATTCCGGAGACTGACCTTTGTGCGTCCTTGTATATCGTTGGCCACAGGAGTAGGGTAAGCGCTCGCCCACCTTCAAACCCAATGATCACGTAGTCAAGGACGAATATCACAGACGTTAATCGGCTACCAAAGAGTTGTCTTAAATGATTATCCATTATCGTCGCTTCTTGCTTGCGGTCGTTGGCAATAGATAAGAAGCGACGCCGTTTGGGGTCCGATAGACGGCGCGGCTGATTCGATCATTGATAGTACGCTTATCCAAAGTTGAGAGCATTCTAAATGTGGTTACAAGGTGATGAAGCAGTTTGCGATCTTTAGTCGAAGCTTTGCTGCTTCTTTTTGTAAAGAGCGTAACGGCAGGCGGAACTCCGTTGTACCAAATGATAGACTTAACGTATCAGGCTGCATTTGTATATCGGTTACGTCCGACCCGATAGTGTCGCACAGTTCGTTGCGGTACTCTAACATTCCGTACGTGAACAGTGAGTCCTTTCTTGCGACCGTTGGCCAAAGCGGCGTCGTTAGCTCGATCTCGTCAAAGCCAAGCAACAGCGAGTCGTCAATAAAGCCCACTGATGTAAGTGTCTTTCCCACTAGAGATTGAGTCACCGAAGCGGTGTCGTTATGACTCATATCTTACGGTCCACCAAACAGGTTGATTGGTATATGCCACCATGGGTTACTCTGCATGATCGATTGCCCCGTATATGGATTGACGGATTGCCATCCACCGGTAGCTTGACGCGCCCCATAGTTGACGTAGCCAGTTGGGTTTAGAGCATTCGGATTCATTACGCGAACATCAGTGACATTGTTAGCGAGTCCGTTACCTCCTCCCAATCCGCCCTCATACGAAAAGCCAGTGCCGAATTCGTTAGGGCCCGTCGCGCCCTCGGGCGTCGGGATGACGTCGCCGCCCGAGGTGCCAATGAAGTCCGGTGACTGTAGCCCGCCGCCAGCTTCCTCAAGCTGAGTCGCCGTTTCGAGTGCAGGCGTTTCAGCAGCCTCGCCTATGGGGCCGGCTAGCTCGTCTAGTCCGGCGGCGTCATCAACAAGTAACGCTGTAAAAAGTGCGACCGCAGCCGCAAAGCCAGCGGTCGAAAGCGCTGCGCCAGCGGCGTCCACTAACGCGTCGGCCGCTAAGCCAAGGAGAATGCCAGCATCGAGACCGGGGAACAAGAGGGCCACACCGATGCCGGCGAGCGCTACTAGCCCGAGTAGCGCCGATAGCGAGATGCCACCTGGCAAGCATATGTCTAATGCTACGGGATCGAGATAGTTATACGGATTATTGTTTGCGTATGCGTAAAGATTGTACGTGCTGCCGAGAAACTGCGACGGATCGGGCTGAGTGTATCGGCCGTATTGCGGACGATACCAACGAAAACCGTTGTAATATCGACCAGAAGCACCGTTGGGTCCGGTGGAGGTCGAGAACTGTTCGGCCTCCTGGCCTGGAAGGCGTAGTGGCTGATGGACATCACTCGTACGTTCGTCGTATATTGCCCCAAATGGCTCGTAGTCGGCCTGCCAATAGAGGTTACCGGTGCTATTCGTCTGCAAAAACGGCGCACCGCGCTGGTCTGTTACCGTCCAATGCGTTGCGGAACCTACGTCAATCTGCGCTACGGGCGTTCCGCCAAACCACACGTATTCGTACGCTAGTGCGCCAGATGTAAGACTACTCTCCCCTTGCAGGTGCATGCTGGGATCGTAGAGATACGCTCGAGTTCCTGCGCTGCTCTGCGCGCGTACTCGACGACGAAAGCCGTCGTAAGTATAGGCAATGCCGTCGCCGGTGCTCAACAACTCCCGAGCCGAATATGTATACGTCGACGATCCGACAGCCGTTTCGTTGCCAACTGTATCGTGAGTTATGTTAGATACGCCGACTCCGGCTTGATTGATCGTCTGGAGCTGAAAGGTTCGCGAGTAGCCGTAAGAGAGACTTCGCCCTGGGAAGTTCGCCGTCTGTAGATTTTGTGAAACAGCGTCGCTGTAGGACGCGCTTCCCCATAAAGTTGAGCCCGTGCGTGCCTGAGTCAACATGTTTGTGGCCTTGCCACCGTAGGACAACGTCTGATTGTAGCCGGAATTAATGTTATCCGTAATCTGCGTAACGTATCCGGCAGAATTAAAGGTATAGGATAAGTCCGACAGTGTCGCGGAACCGCTTGTAACCTTAGCTTCGGTAGGGTGATAGCCTTGATCGTACGTAACGGTTTGCTGTGTGCCGTTTCCATAGGTCAAGCCCATGCGCGGGCCCATCGGCTCATACGTTGCTTGTGAGACGTAGGTTGTGCCGCCTGCGATGGCCGAATAGGGACGGTCCGCGAAGTCGAAGGTGTACGCTAAATTTAACCGAAGGACCCCCGCCTGCGAGATAACGAGCTTTGTCTCGTTACCATTGCCATCATATGTGTAGGAGGTGGTCGTTGGGCTGCCACCAATGATCTGGTTCATTGAAGCGGGGAGCCCGCGTCGTTCATAGGTATAGGTTGTTGAGCCAGATGGGTCGGTCATAGATTTCAACCGCCCGATACCATATGCGCCCGAAGCCGTGTTGTCGTATGCCCAGGTAACGGTTTCAGTACTCGTTCCGGACCGGGTTGATGTCTGAACCAGCGGGCGGTCCAGCGCATCGTAAGTGGTCGTTGTCGTTGCGCCGTTGGCGTCGGTAGTCGAAGTAATATTTCCGGCACGATCGCACGTTTGCGTCGTCGCCCCAGTGTACGTCGAGATTTCATTTCGTGGGCAGCCGAAATCGTCGAAGCTCGTGTTCGTTGAAGCTGTCGAAGGACTGATCGTCCGCGTAAGATTAGCTTGCAAGTCATGGGTATAGTTAGCGACAGTTGAGCCGCTGAGCTGGGTCGATGTCAGCATGTGACTCGCATCGAAGCCGTTCGTCGTCGCGTATTGATATGTGCCAGATCCGAACGCAAGGTTGGTATTGTTTCCATACCTATCCCATGTTAGCGCGGTTTGCCCGCCGGCGCCGTCAGCGATGGAAGTGAGCGGACCGCCCGTTCCATAACCGAACGTTTGGCTCATCTTCGTCTGCCAAGTAGAACACGAAGACGCTGGAGTTGCGCATAGCTGAGCGCTCTCGGTGGTTAATTGGCTCACCGAGTTATATGCTAAGGCAAACTGTTCGCGCTGGTTGCTCGAGGCATCAACGATCGTAAGGGTGCTCGGCCTGTTCGACGAATCGTAGCTATTCGTCATCTGGTTGCCTAACGGCCGGCTTGTAGATATCAGTTGACCGATCGCATTATACGCGAGCGTTGTAACCAAATCGGTTGGATCGCCCGTGACCCCCTTGAGCGTCGTCTTGTCTAGTCGTCCCCGCAGGTCGTAGGCGAGGTCCTTGACTACGCCGTTGGGATCGATTGAGCTCAGCGGACCACCATAGATGCTGTAACTGTTATTTGGTGAAGGCGCGCTTGCGAAGGTTGTAGTGTGCCCTAATGCATCTTGGACCGACTCTATTTGGCCGCGGCGTGCAAGATCGGTATCCGTGTCAGGATAGTATCCAAGCGTCGTCGTTTGCGTTACGTCAGTTCGCGGCCCGGTAAAGGTCAGCAGACGGCCGCGTGAGTCAAAAGCAGCGGAGACTGAGTGAGTTGTGGACGCACCGTTCGAATAGCCGGCTCGAGAGATTGCTGTCGGAAGGCCTTGGGTGGAGAACGTGTAGGTCGTGACGGCGGAGGCGCCCGATGTGTCAACGGATGGCTCGGTTACGGTGTTCGGTAGATCTTGTTGAGCACTCCCAAGTGAATAGTAGGCAATCTGGGTAGTTTTTGTTTGGATCCCGTTGTCAGTCAGAATGCCGGGTTGTTGAAATTGCGTAGCGCTTGGATAGGCTTTCGCAATGTAGCTTGTCGTACCGTTTGGGCTGACGAAGGGAACGTCGCGGCCGTATTGCGCCGTTATGAGCGTTAAGTCACTACCTTCGACGATCTTGAGGGGGCGCCCGAAACTGTCGTATGAATAGAGGAGCGTCACGCCTCGACAAAAGCACAGGTAGCCGCTCACGGACGTGACCTGCTGCAGGTACTGATCCCACCCATACGTCGTTACGTGCCCCAGGGAGTCACTGATCGATGTCGTTCCCGTCGTTCCGGAGATCGAGTAGGAATAGGTGTATGCGTTGACGCCGGAATCTATGGACTGCTGCGTAATGCGGTAGTGGTTATCGCCATTGCCTAAATTGATCTGCTGGTACGTGTTCGCTTCTTCGGTGTGACCGAGCGGATCGATAACAAATTGCAATAGGTGTTTCCCGCCGTACAACGAGGGGTTGTAGTATTTGTACGTCCAGGTAGATCCATCGGACTCTTTCATCGAGCAGAGATCTCCGCTGTAACATTGCCCCACGATGGTGGGTGTATAGCTGAAGGTAATACTGATGCCCGATGGGGTGCTGGTTATTGCCGTTATGCGATGAGACGAATCGTAAGTAAAGTTGAGCGAACGGCCGAGGGAATCGACGACCGTCGTTATGTCTCCTCCGGAGTTTCGATTGACGGTTTGCGTGTTGCCGACGCGGTCCATCATCGACGTGAGCTTTCCGGACGTATTGAAAATAAACGTGCGATTATCCCACGTCACCAGCTTAAAGGTGCCATCCGATTGTGTGTACAGCGTGTCGCCGGAGTATTGGTCGTAAGAGCTCGTGCTATTACCGAGGCTCTGCAGATAGATTCTATTGCAACTATCGTCGATGAACGTGACGATGCCGTATGAGGCATAGGTTAAGTCCAAGTAGGGTCCATACGTGTCCTGCCATCCGAGACCGAGGTCGCCTTGATGGGTCGAGCGCGTGCTATCGTAGCGGTGGCTGACGGAAAGGCCGAATGGGCCTGACAGTTGTGCGTCCTGATATTGATACCAAAGGTTTCCGCTTACGGAATTGACGGGAGCGCCGCTGCATCCGAGGCTGCCCGTCAAAGGTGGGATATTGGGGAATTCAAGTGGATCGCCGGCGAGGAAGAAGCAAACCGTACCGGCGTTGACCGTAAACGCGCCAAATGAGGCTTGAAGTTGCATGCACGGCTCACCGTCTCCGAGCCCGTCCGTGCATTTGCCGCTACCCGAGCCGAACGAGCACAGAATGATGATTGGCGGCGCAGTTGCACGCGGGTTGCCGTTTTTACGGACCGCAAAGCTCTCGGTTTGGCCAACTTGAACTGCTTTAACGCTCGTCAGCGGGTTGCTCGGGTCGTCGATGTATGCGAACTCGAAATCGAGCGTCGTTCCAAACATGCGCGCGCCATTTGGCGTTGTCGACCAGATTTGGCCCGTCGTGCCCGTTAACCTAGTGAGCGTCGTCGAACGGACGCCGGTGATCAACGTTTGCGCGTGTTGATCGACGTCGAAAGGCCGTGGAAGCGAGGAGGACGCCGCAAGGAAATACGACCGCGTGATGGACGTCGAGCCGCACCGCAGTTTTAGGGCCACGATCGGCGTCCCGGCGAAGGTCGTTCGAGACTCGGAAACGACGTGCCATGGGCTGCCGCCGACGCAGGGGATATACGGTTCGTTGAGTCGCGCGACGTACGCGCTTTGTCCTTGGATGGTCCCCCCGTAGGCTGCTAACGGAATCGGACGGTCCGGTCCGTGGCCGTCGAATTCGTACCAGCGAGCGAATGCGGCGAGATCGTCGTTGCCGAGGGTGCGCCCTATTCGGTCAATGCGCTCGTGGCGATCGAGGCCGTAGAAAAGATGCTGGCTTCCGGTGGTAGGCGTCGATACGACGACGTCCCCGGCGCTCGTGACGCGATGGCGATCTCCGCTGGGAGCTTGGGTCGATGGGCCACTTAACGCTACGCCGGCAGCTGAGCGGACGTTGCTGCGATCGTGGGCGTACAGCGAGACCTGTACCGAATCAACGCGACGTCGCTCGACCCCAAGAACAAACCACGCGTGTCCAGAATCCGTCCGGTACATCCAATATGAACGAGGACCCTGATATACGACGACCCAAGGCGTACCCAGGGTGTGGAGCGCCGTTGTGAGCGGCACCCCTAAATCCAGCGTGCTCAGCAGCCGTTCGGCCGCGGCCGTTTGGAGGCCGCCCCTTCCGCCGCTCCAAGCTACGTCCGGTCCGCTCGTCGTGATCGGAATGCCTTTGATATCGTTTCTGGGAGGTTGAATGTCCGATGCGCTCGCTCTTAAGGAGGGTACTTGAGTAAGCAAAACGCCAGGTATCAAGACGCCGGCGATTAGCCGTCGGAGCGCTGTGGCACAACGCATATTTCCTCGCACTTGGTGAAGGCGCAATTTGAGGTACGCCACGGCATGCTTTATCCTGCCGCCCGGACCTCGGCAAGACCATCCAGAGGTTGGATCATAGCACCGGCATTTAAGACTAGCAAGAGTTGGCTAGCCTCAATGGGTAAACTCGCAGTGCAACCGTATTGAATCCTCAAGAACGTTGCGCTATGATGTGAACGCCAGGTTGGCGTCAGACAGGCTAATCGTAGCTAGAGCGGTGCGCTCTTCTTCGGGATTGCGCGCTACTGTGGCGAGCGTTATTCGGCCCTTCCAGGGAGGCAAATAGCATGCTTCTGTTCTGCGATAGCTTTGATCACTACGATACGGCCACGTTGGCGCAGAAATATCTATCGATAAGTAACGCTAACATCGTTTCTGGGGGCCGCACGGGGAACTGCCTTCAGTTGCATGATGGCGGCGGCGTGACCAAACCCTCTCAAAATTCCTCGAAGCTTATTGTTGGCTTCGCCTTCAATCCGCAGATCGTGAGCAATTACTCGGTCGTAAACTTTTACGATCTTGGCGTGTTGCAGGGCTACCTGCGTCTTACCACGGCGGGTGGCATCGAATACTGCGATGGCGCGAACAACGTGCTGGCGGCGTCGCCTAACGGAATCATTACGCCGGGCGACTTTGCCTACGTCGAGATCAAAGTTGTCTTTGCAACGACGGCAACGGGTAGCGTCGCTGCGCAGGTTAACGGAATGTCGGCGTTCAGTCAAACGGGGGTCACGACCTCGTTATCAGGCAACAACTACGCCAATCTGATCAACCTCACCAATGGATCGATTTTCAATAGTCCGGAGCTGATAGACGATCTGTACATTTGCGACGGCTCTGGGACAGTCAACAACGACTTTCTCGGAGACGTTGGAGTGGTGTGCCTATTTCCGAACGGGAATGGGCAGCACAACCAGTTCAGTCAAGTCGGCGGAACGGCAGGCCAAAATTGGACGTGCGTCGATGACAACCCCGCGACGGATAATCCCTGTCCGGACGGAGACACCACGTACGTCTATTCCTCGACCGTTGGCAATCAAGACTTTTACGCGATTCAGGCTGTGGGCAGTCCACAAGCCATCGTCGGGGTTCAGATCGTGGCATCGGCTCGTAAGGACGACTCGTATACCAGAGTGCTCGGCTTAGGTTTCGGAAACGGCACTACGTCGGTATTCGACTCGGGCTTCAGTCTAGGCAGCAATTACCAAATGTACACGCAGCCCTACGATCAAAATCCAATAACCTCGGGGGCATGGGATATTACTCATCTCGATAACGGGCAGATTGGGCTCCAGGTAATCTCCTGATGCCTGATCGCATCACGCAAGAAGTTGCAGAGGCGCTCCTCCGCGGCAAGCCTGCCGCTCACGTTACGCAAGAAGTCGCCGAGGCGATTCTTCGCGGCAAGTCTGCCGCGCGCGTCACGCAAGAGACCGCTGAGGCAGTGGTTCGGGGAAAGCCAGCAGCGCGGGCGACCCAGGGCATTGCCGAAGTCGTCGTTTCGGGCGAACCTAACATTCGCGTAACGCAGGTCCCCATCGAAGCGGTCGTGCGTGGCAGACCGAACGCTCGCGTCACGCAGGAGACCGCCGAGGCAGTCGTTCGTGGGCATCCAGCGGCGCGTGTATCCCAAGCGGTATGCGAAGTAATCGTCATCCCACAAGCGACTAAAATGGTTACAGATGATTAGGCACGAGCTGCACTGTCCGTCAGGCTGACATAGCGGGAATCTTGAGTAAAAGGGATGGACCCTCGTAAGCCACGCAGAGTTGCGCCGCTTACTCGCATTCAGTTCTTCGCGGCAAGTCCCCTTGGATGTAGCCCAGTCTGTTCTAAGAGCGAGGTCAAAAAATCGTGGAGTTCGTTGGCGGCGTAGAAGTTTCGATCGAGTCGGATCAGTCGACGATTCAGCTCATAATCGCTTTGGACAATTCCGTCGAATTCGAGCGATTCAATGGCTTTCCAGGTAGAGCTGTAGCTTCGTCTTAGATGCTGACTCAAAGTCCTAACGTCATAACTCTTATCTGCAAGTTCTAGTAGTGTCCGTAGCCGCATTGAACGCTGGTCGATGCGGTCGATGTCAAGATACTCGGCGCTATGGCCGGTTGGCCTCGGCTGTTGTGCCGCTGAATGCGGTGCTCCCTGAAGGCGCAATAGCAGGGCGACAAGATACGGAAAAATGTACAATCTTTCGTTTAGGATATAGCGTTTTTGGCGACCGTTGTTGGGTTCGCGAACGACTAACAGGCAGGCATTCGCAAGGCGCTGAACGGCTTTTTGGATACTAACCGGATGAGAGCCAGTTCTAGCCGCAATCTCCGCCACACTTGAGGGGCCATGGTGTGCAACGCTCAGCAACGCAAGATCTGCTATTCCTCGTCCGAATATTGCTGGGATATCGAAACTACGTTGACCAGTTTTTCGTTGATTCTGTTTGCGCGCCATCGAAGATCTGGGCGCGCAAACAGATTACTTTAGGCCGCATCCTCATCGACGGCTTCGAGTTCATCGTAAGGAGTCGAATCGGCCGACTCTGATCAGAGGCCGGCGAGCGCTCGCGCAAAGCCGAACGTCTTGTCCATCAATCCTTCGAAGCTGCCACCCGAGACAACGAGTAGCAGTTTCGGACGTACGTTCGTACGGAAGGGATGCCGCGCACCATCCGGTGTAAGAGAAGCGCCAAGTACGTCGGCAACTACGCGAATCGAGTCTAATTGTTGCTTGTTTGGCACAGCCGTGCGCGCCCACTCGTCGCTATGGCGAAAGTTATTGGCTGCGGCTTCCATTACTTCCCCAAGAGAATGCCCCGCGATATTGCTTCCCGCGGTCTGCCACGAGTTCGGCTTCCCTAGGTCAACCCATTGGCGCCGTAAGAGATTGTTTACGGCGACAGCGATTCCACTCGAGGCGTTGCCGGGGCCATCGGTGTTTTACGCCAATGGCTTCCTGAAGTTCCAAAAAGTCGGCTACACTTTCCTCATCGATAGGTTTGCGCGCCAACGGTGCGGCAATCATCGCTTCGTAGGTCAATTTCTGCTCGTTAGCGCCTAGGACAGTCTCGAACATGGAGGAGAGCACTGGTGCTGCCATCTGCCAGCGAACAACCACGCGATGCAAGGCGTTGTGCTGGTTATTTCCGGGCTTCAGGTCGCCGTCCACTGTAACGGGAAGATCACCATCAGCCGTCAACTGAAAGTAGGGCGACACCTGTGCGTCGCCCCCGCTTCGACGCCGCGCAGTTGTCTCAAAGCCTACCAGTTTCCCGGTCCTTCCCCCGACTTCCAGAAAAAGGTAACACCTACGTCAGTGTTTGAGCCGAGCTTCGTGAACTGTGGTTCGTTGACCGCAAAGTTATTGCTATAATCTACGGGTAAGCGCCTACACTGATACCATATACCGCCATCGCCGAGCTGCCACGCCGTTCCAAAACCGTCAGCGAGCCCATCGCCGCCATCCTGTCGGTGTTGAAACGGCATGTCGATTAAGCCATTCTGCATCCTGTTGCCATCACTAGCATATTTCTGCCAGAGGATCGTGGGTTTGTGTTGGTCCGCGACCGGGTAGCCATAGATCACGACCTGAAAGTTGTTCCTCAGATCGCCAGCAAACTGGACGCCGTTGAAGTCAGCAAGATGGGGTCTTGGAATTTTTATTATAAGGGCATCTTGATCGTCGGGGTCGTTAGTTGGCATGTGCTCTCAGCCTCCTATTTCGTTTGACAGCTAGTTGTACGCTGAACATTGGAGCGAACTCCTCGTAAAGCCATTATTTGCGATAAAGAAACTACGTGCGTAAGTCGGAAATAACAGAGATTAGGCCGCGATAGGCGACCCATATACCCCACGCGAACGCAATGATTACCGGAACGATTGGCACTCCGCTCAGCGAGACCGTAATCGTAAAAGCAAATATCGAAACCGCAATTCGTTTACTCTGGTTAGAGAGATCCGCGGCGGGTGATCGTTCCGCGTAGGGCAAGTGTGATGCTTGAAAAGACTGCTCCAAGCACGGTTACAAAGGACGCAATTGCCGCGAGGCCACTCGCCGGCTTCCAATCTGGCTGCAGCCCTGGCTGGGGCACAATGACTGCATATATCCCATAAACGACTGCCGCGACTGCAACGAGTTGGGAGACAATAGAGCCCAGCGTGGGTCGGCCAGTGCGAACCTCAACAGCAGTTTCTGCAACCTCCGTAAGAAGTTTCACTTCAATCTCTGTTCTGGGTTCTGTTCGAAATACTGAAGAACAGGGGCTGGAAGCGGGTGGCTTTTACGCGCGGCCGCCTGGGGTAGCGACATCTTCCATTTGAGAACGTCGAGGATGAGTCGCCTGCTCTCCACTGATCGAACCGACCGACTATCACCCCGGAGGCAACCGAAAAAGCATCACGGTCCTGCGGCCGCTCCAAGCGGAACCGATATTCCATTGGTAATCGAATATGGAGCGTTGATGCCACTCGGAATAACTCGAACGGATGACGAACACGAACCAACATGATTGAGCGGCACGTACAGCGCTCCGTCGGCTCCCGTAGTCAAGAAATTGACTTGGCATGAGTAATCCGTCGCTGATATTAGGTTCCACGTTGGCGGCGTGAAGTGGTAGTGGTTTAAATTGTGCCCGCTACTAATGGCAAGATTGCCGTTGCTCTCAACGGTCATTCCTGAGAGTTCAGCTAAGACGATATTTGCAAGCGGGCTGCACGTCCACGGTGGCGACGTTACGGGGGTACATCCAACAACTCCCCATATAGGCTCATGGGGAGGCTTTGGATCCGGTCCACGGGTCCCCACGTACAGATTGTTTGAGGCATCGGTCGTAACCCCACCCAGAATGGCATACCCGCCCGGAGGCATAGTTACGGCTGCAAATGGCGCGGTTGTGCCATGCGCGTAAACCTTTACTGACTGCGATGTAATATTTGCAACATAAAGGTTGTCTAGAGTATCTACTGCTAGCCCTTTTGGCTGACCAATGCCATTCGCGCTTGTCAGTTGGCCGCTTAACTGCCCGCCACCACTTGAGAAGATGTCGACAATTGACAGGGGGTTCTCGCCATTACCAAACAGTGAGACGTAAACAGCGCCCTCGTGATCCGTGACTACGCTAAAGGGTGAAGTCGATGTACCAAGGTTCTGGCTCATAGTTGGCGTTGGATTTGGAACGCCGGCTGGGTAGACGAGAAGCTGATCTTGATTTCCGCCGGTTCCGGCATTTGTTACGTATATATAATTTGGAGGCGCAACGTCGCGCCGAACCTGCCGATTCTGCGACGAAGCGGAGGGTAACTGAGCTACGGATCGCTGCTCCGAAATACCGGCGCACCCGAGCACGCCGGCTGCTACACCGACAGACAGGGTAGAGCGCCCTAATATGACGAAGACTACCTGTCGGCTCCCAAGCGCCCTGCTAAGAGTTCGATGCATGTTCCCTCTCTCACTGAGCTTGATGAGTCACTAAAGTTCGACCGCCGCTAGACGTTCCCCGGCACTCGTATCAGACTTTTTCGATGAAGCCCGCCACGCAGTGGCCTGTCTGTGATTGGCACCTCAAGCGCTTCGTTAAGCGTGCGCTCTTTCAAGAGGTGCAAGCTGTGGTTCTTCACAAGAAATGATTTCGATGCCAAACTTACTCACAGCCAGGACACGAGTTGTGCTCGGCCTTCGAATCGAGTTACTGAGCGAGATTGCGCTAGTCGCCGCGGCAGCTCGTAGGTTATCCCTACAGTCGATTTGGCTACTCGCTACAGCTTAGCAGTCCAAAAAAGGAATTGTATAGGTTCATATCTCGCCGTACATTTCGACGCCGGGGAGGTCAAGGGCGATCGTTCACCGCGGCGAAGTCGCAATACATCGAAGGCATTGCGGCCATCTTCTCTCTTGCCAGGAGGATCTTGGCGATTCGGACAGAGCGGTAAGATGCCTGCTACGCGCGAGGCGCCGATTCGGAGGCCGGCGCCCGATCGATTTTCTCCACTCTCAGGCGTCGAAGATGTAGAGCAAACGCCCCTACAGGCCTATTTTGGATTCGTCGCTTAAGGGACGCTCGGTAGTTCGCCATCTCAACGGGGCCTCATGGATCAATTCGGTAGTTCTTGGCCACATCGCAGTCGCGTGAACTCCGTACTTCGGTGGACCGGCCTCGACATTTTTTGGCGACGCAAGTCTGAGCGTATCAACGCAACGGTTCGTCAGGCGATCCAGAAGCGTCTCGAGCAGACGCCCGATCTAAAAAACGCCAAAGTATCACGGCTTGTCTTCGACGCAGTAATGGATGGGGTTGATCGCGCGGTCGACGCGAACCGTCAACTTGAAAGCAAGGCGAACGGGATCGTGGTCCTATGCGTTGCTATTATTGGTTTTGGCGCCAACTTTCTCAAGGAGATACCAGTTCATCAACCGGTTCTCTTCGGATTCACCTTCTTGTGCTTAGTCGGCTCCATCGTATGCGCCATTGGCGTTGGCTCGGTAAAGACGCACGACCTACCATCAGTAGTCGTGTATAACCTCCCAACGATCGTGGAGGACGATCGCAACGAGTCGAAAATCCTTGTGGAGTTGTCGGAGTCGCTGTCATCATATGCTCGAGACGAGCGCAACGCAGGCTTAGTGAAGTCGAAATGGCTCTTTTGCGCAACGCCACTCTTTCTCGTCGGCTTTGCGCTTTTCGCGGCGCTTGCCTGGCGCGGCATCTTCTCTCAAGATCCTTCGACTGCTGCGTCATTTATCGGGCCTCCCGACTCGGGATTATGAGCTGAGTCAGGGATAGCGAGGATAGCAGTCAAGCATCGTCGTAGATTCCAAGGCACGAAGCGGATAAACTCTGGATGATCTAAATGGAAAAACTTGACGAAACGTTCGAATCGCCCAAGCCGGAAATTCCTGCAGAAACACCGCGCCTCGATCGACTCGTTGAAGGCGATCGGCCAACGTATCCGCCAACGTCCGATTAAGACTATCCGAGAAGGTTGACACAAGACGATGAATGACAAGCGCGATGACATTGTCGCCGAGGCCCCAAACGCTCCCAGCGCCGAAGTTCCCGCGGAGACTCCGCGTTACGACCACGTCGAAAAGGGAAGCGATGAAGCAGCTGACAGAGCACCCAGCCGAGATTAGCGACGCTACAGCCAAGACGGCGAGAAAATCGCTGATCGACGCGTCAGGGAAGGCGCCTCACGGCCCACCTGCTCCGCCGAAACCGGAGGAC
Source organism: Vulcanimicrobiota bacterium (assembly GCA_963745145.1). GTDB lineage: Bacteria > Vulcanimicrobiota > Vulcanimicrobiia > Vulcanimicrobiales > Vulcanimicrobiaceae > Cybelea. The sequence continues at coordinate 780,636 of CAVUWE010000002.1, forward strand.
TTTATCCGCGATCTCCGCGACAGCGACCCGTTCAAAGCGATCCGCCGTTAGCCTGGATTATTGTCCGCGGCGCCGTTAATAGCTACTGAGGCTGCGTTCCGGGCCGGCTAGGGTTCGTGGCGCCTGCGGCGGTTGCGTTCGCGCGTTGCTCTGCGCTCGGGCCACAGCGCTTCGCGCATTCGATAGGCTCGTGGGTATTCGGGATGCATGCGCGAGACTGCCTGCAGGAGGTCTGTAAGCTCACGGTAGCATTCGTAGTCCGTATTGAACCGGTATCGTATCATTCCAGAATCCATCGGCTCTTCGGTGGCTATTCCAAGCGCGCAAAAGTCCCAGGCCTTGTCGATCAGGTTTCGCATCGGGATGCTGCGGTAGTAACCGGGCCATATCGGTCCCATCGATCCCTTCATCACCTGCCAAGTACAACATCACTAGCACGCCGAGCCGCAACTTTGTGCCGAAGAGGGCATCGACGGAGTACGTCGCCATCCGCTCTTTCGAATGAATTGGCGCCCGGTCCGAACCCACGCCTTGAAGCCTTACCAGATATGCGCGCAGCGATCTGAAGATCGGATGCGCGGAGTTGAAGGAAATGCTGCTGCGCCGCTTCTCGACTGTATGAAGAATCAATCCCATCTTGGTAAAGAAATTGAGCCAAAAATTGGATTTCCGGAACGGAGTACCAACGTAAAACCATGGCGGCGGCGACTGGATCAGCCCGAAGACTCGGGTCTGCTTCCGGGATGAGACCGAGGCTCGAGCGTGGGCTCGTGAGTGGGCTGCTGGCCATACGGGCGTTGCGATCATGCTTCGGTGCGTGCCGGCCTTTGAAGTCTCGCGGCCAGCTGAACCGGAGATAGTCGAAGTGGAAGTGCGTTAGATTTATAGGTTACCTCAGGCAAATAGACTAGCCGGACGTACTGTACTGTTTAGGTGGTTCTGGAAATCTCCCGCAGAATTGTGGCACGGTGAGCGTCACTTAAGACGTTTTTGTGGGCCGTTCGGCTCGTCGCTCAAGCATTTTTTGTAGAAATGCAGTTCGCGCTCGTATCTTATCAAGCTCATACACGATCTTCTCCGCCTCCTGACCTTCGGAGTCTTGTAGCCCCTTGGCTGTCTCGGGTTCGGCCAACCATTGTCGGAATCGATTAAGGCGTCGATAGGCGTTGTTGTCGACTCCGGCCTCAACCGCGATTTCGACCGCATCCTCGAAGGACATGTTGCCTTCGGAGAATTTTTTGAGTGCGCGAGGCGGTCCGAGGCAGATCTTAGGCAAGCGATCTCTTACGTCGACGGCCTTGAACTGGGGATCGTGCTGAATGAGAGTCACGACCGTTTGGTCGAAGCTAGGATATTTATCGCGTGCTTTCTGTATAACGCGGCTTTTTAGATATTCCTCGTAATGGCTCCAATGCGTGATATCGGATTCGTCGCAGGCCGTCATGAAGTCATACGTGCCTATAAGCAACTGCACGCGTTTTTGAGACAATCCGGTCTCTGCCGCCAACGTAGGCATGTCAATCTTCTGCTCGTGGAAGCGCCGGTAAAGAAATCCAGCCTGCTCAAAAGGCGCCCAGTCTTTCTTCCCCTTGATGTGGAGTTGGGCCAATAGCGCGAAGGTTAGGTTATCTCGGATGTCGCCCGGCAGTAATATGCAGCGGATTTTCGCCCATCGGATCGGTTCTTTTTCGGCGAGCGCGCGGTAGGCGGCAAGGCGGCTATTCCCTTCAAGTACCTCGTTGGAGTCGCGTCGGACAAGAATGGGTTCGATGAGGCCGCCATTTCGTTTGATATCCAGGATCAGCTCTTTGACGTGATCCATCGACAAGAGCCGGTCTTGAATCTCGGCTTGGCTCGGTACCCGACCATCTTTACGAATCATCGAATAGATTCGTGGATTTGCCTCGTAGAATTGTAGCTTCGACTGGTCGACATCAGCGTGGACCACGGGTACCTCTGTACCGCGCAACATTATTGTATCAGTCTTGAGTGCGTGTATTGCTTGGTCCACTGGCGCCGCCGGTTGCGTATTCATCCCAGCACCTTTCTAAGAATGTCATCGAAGCCGTAGGTCATCTCGGTGGCGAACTTCTCACGCGAAATATCGCCCTGCGAGAGAGCGGCCGCGAGTCCCTTTGCGTTCACCAGGCTATCCACCCACTCATCAATGGTATTCTTTGCGACTATGTTGATGACGGTACAATCACGCTTTTGTGATATCCGATGTATTCGATCCTGCGCTTGCAAATAATCGTCCAAGCTAAACGACCGATCATAGAAGATGGCGTTGTTAGCTACGGTCAAGGTCAGGCCTTCCTTTGCCGAAGCCGGTGTGGCGACTAATACGCGACAATCTTGGTTTTCCTTGAATGCCCGAATCGCACGCTGCCGATCGGCTGCGTTAATCTCCCCATGGTGCGTGGCCACGCCGAATGGCCTTAGTTCCCGGGCAAGCCAGTTTGCGCTTTTGATAAAAGACGTCCAAACAATGACCTTTTCGCGACGCGACACGACTGAATGGATCTCTTCCTCAAGTACTGGATATTTCCCGGGAATAGCGGAATAGGACTCGTCGACAATCGCCGGGTTAGAAGCGAGTTGAACGAGGCGAAGCAGACGCTTTAAGACGTCGTCTGCCTCGTCAAGCTTGGGCATTCCATGGTCAATTATGACTGCGCGTAAATCGTTTCGGACTCGATCATATAGCTCACGTTGGCGATGCTCAAGGTCGACCTCGACGTGATGAATGTGTTTTGTTGGGAGCACAACACCCGAGGAACTCTTCGTTTCTCGAGTCGAGAACGGTTCAATCGAAGTCCAAATGTCCTGCAGTGCGGTTTCAAATCTGTCTCTTTGCGCCGCGTTATTCTTGACATTCGCATCTAGATCGACTTGGTCTTTAAAGGAGGCGAAGTTATTACCTAACGATTTGCCACCATCCAAGAAATAGATCTGTGACCAGATGTCGTAGGGGCGGTTAGGGATGGGGGTGCCCGTCATGATTACGCGCTTCACGAAGCCTTCACGCAAGGCGTGGAGTGCGCGACTCACGTTTGAATCGGGATTCTTTATTTTTTGCGCCTCGTCTAAAATAAGTCCAATGCGACGCGTCTTTAGGAATAACGCGAAACGAGCTCGCTGAGATGCGAAACCTCGTAGTGAGTTAGATAGATCCTGGCAGGACTGTTAACTGCTCGAAAATTATTGGCCTTGTCCTGTGTTAGCAGGCGCGGATGTATGAATGTGTGTGCAATGATCTCGTCTCGCCAGTTTTCAATTAGATGCTTTTTTGTGCAGACGATGACGGAATCTAGGGTGCCGGCCGATATCCACGCGAGGGTCAAGTCGAGTGCGATCTTCGTCTTACCCAGCCCTTGCTCGTGGAAAATGGCTCCATAAGGAAGCGGAGCAATCTTTGCGGCTGCGGCCTCTTGATAAGTGAAGGCCGAATGCTTGGCGTCGAGAGGTGGCTCGCGTAGGCTGCGTATCATCCTTGCCAGCCGGGCACTATGATCCGTGAGGCATATGGTGCGATAGCGATGATACGGATGTGTTCGGGTGCGGACTTCGCCGTGCGTGTCGCCATACTGGCCGCGGCCGCCAAAGCTGGAAATGGTACGGCAAAGATAAGCGTCGGCCGTTCAAATGTGCCGAGGTACGAGAGGAAGGCACGTAGCTGTGGTTCAGTGCGCGGAGATTCGAAGTCTTTACCAACTTTAGCCTCGCCTATTACTCGTCTTTGCGAATCTCGCACGGCGACCGCGTAAACGTCCGGAATGTATCCACCGACAAGCGGTGAGCGACGATCGCGTTGTTCGCCGGCGCAATCTGTAAAGATGGCGTGCTCCACATTTGTGGGAGCGCGCAGCATTGAGAGAATAATGTCCACCAGTGCGACATGGATGGGCCCCTCCGCCACTAAGTATCGGACTCTGGATCGAGACCTATCTGCCCCAACAAGCCTCGCAAATTATCAAGTGCCTGTACCAACTCTTGAGCCGTTTCACCACCGGGGTCCTCCTTGAGGGCCTGCGCTTCTCCCCAGGGCATTTTTAGTATTCGAATATTAAGAGCGCGTGCTATGGTGGCGATGTCTGCATCGGTGAGGGCTTTAGAGACGTCGGGTCTCTCTAGGAGACTTTCGGCTTGGCGGACACCTTCTTTAAGGAACACCCGGCGTGCGCTTCATTCTTGAGTATTCGCGGCAGTATCCTGACCTTATTGAGCGGATAGAGACGTTCGTCATAAATCCATTGCGCAAAATCGCCGACGGTAAGGCGGGCGCCAAAGATCGCTTCTTTGACGCCCGCCTTTTGGAGCTCGACGAACCCACTGAACTTCTTTGTATCAAAATTGCCGTCCGAGGGAATGATCGGGCGATAGAAGCGTTCCATATCTTCATAGGCGGAAATGCTCTCGACAACCTCGCGCTGCCGTCCGCCGGCATAATCCACTATTTGACCAAACGATAGGTGCTCTTCGTTTCGTAGGTAGTGTAAATACTTAGCCTTCGCATAGGGTTCCCAAGCGCGCGGTGGTACAAGGTGAACTTGCAATCGTACGGCGTCAATACCAGCAACGTCCAAACCGTGGTGCACCAGGGCGGGAATAGTCGCCCAACTGCCGCTTTTGCCCTGGGCGAGGAAGTCACGGTAAATGGCGACGCGTGTGTTGCCTTCGACGCAGATTAGCCGACCATCGTCCGTTTCATTGAGAATGACCGGTTGAATCACGCCACCGTTGGTTTGAATAGACTGTTTTAGCTTCTCAAATGTTGTCGAGGACGTCTCCGTCCCATCGTCGGAGCCTGCCCCAAGGGCCTGGAATATCTGCTCAGTTGTGGGGTCGGGATACATTTCAAGCCATTGCTTGATGCGCGGATTATCACGATCGAGCTCTATAGACTCGACCGGCACGTTACGTAATAACCCCGGACGTATGGCCAACGGAAAGCCTCACTTTCGGGCATAAGCCGAACCGATAGATACTTCACCAGCACTAGAGGCTGACCTTGTCCAAGGGCAGCGCGTTTAGTCGGATTTTGCCAGGATTTTGAGCAGTGTCGTGGCGATTGGTAGGCCACCTGGGATCTGATTACGTAGGGCTTTTAAGACCTCGACACGGCCGCGAGACCGTTCTCGAATCTTAGGCCCATGGTTGCCCTTGATTTTCTTTGCTTTCTCCATCTGCTTTTCGAGGGCAGCGATTTTTTGCTCCCAGTGTTGACGATCCGATCCGATAAGCCGTCTTCGAGCTTTCTCCATCTCAGCGAGAACGTCCGCGAAGAGTTCGTCTCGCAGCGCATAGGCCTCCGGCGAGACCTTAAGAAAACGCGTATAGTCCTTGAGAGCGGCATTTACGGACACCAAGCCGCGCTCCATGCGTCGCTCAACCGAAGAATAGCGAGCAGAGCGACCGATCTCACGTGCAGTGACGTGGAGATGTCCTATCAGGTTCGATAAGTGAAGTGACGGTTCGAAGCCATCACGTCTTCCATTCGGTGTAATGCTGTGATCATAGATATGGACTTCACCGATCGACCAGTCGGAAAACCGTTCTTCCGGAAAGGCCTCCGCAAATGCTCGGTCGTCTCCTATCTGAAGGTTTCCAATTCTAGCGCGTAGGCCGCGTACACCGAGTCTGCGAGGTATTGCACCAAAATATTCATGCTTGGCAATCCATGCGACGGCCGCGATCCTCGAGCCGTCATCGTATGCAGGGATCGTAATCGGATCAAAGCCGGTGATATGAGCAATCTTAGATGATGTGATTGCAATGCTATTTTGGTGCGGTCGGGTCAGCGGTTGAGCACCATTTACCCGCACATCGAGCAATGGATACGAACCGTGCGAACGAAGAAAGTCGACAATCTGCTTGCCGAGCACAAAGTCCGCGCAGAACGGCACAGGCGCTACTTCGGAAAGATAGCGCTCCACTGCCGCCGTGTTTAGAAGTCGATCATCTGTTAGTCTGACAACCTTACGGAGCTCGACGTCGAAGAAGTGCGGTGGCTCACCGCTGGCAGCATCGCGCGAGGTAACCTTTACTACCGAAGCGACAACCTCATCAAGCGGTGCCCTTTGCTTGGACCGAAGTAGGTCGCGCAACAGACGCGCGTCCCAAACGGCCTCCATAACGCGCTCATGCTGATGGGAGCGAGAACGCAGTACAAGCTCTTGTGAGTACCCTAAACCGACTAGGCGTCCGATACCACGGAAGCCGCGGGCCTTTGTGCCGCGCTTTGGACTCGAACCAATCGCGCACATCGTTTGCACGAACTGGTCATTGGCAACGCCAGCACCGTTATCGCGCATTATCACTTGTCGGTGTAGCGGATCTATCATGAGGTCAACGCGACCTTGGCTTGGCTTCAGCCTACCAAGAGAAACAGCCTCATCGATCGCGTCCGCAGCATTCTGAATTAGTTCACGATAAATGATCATCGGCTCAACGTACATGGCACTGGAAATGAGCGAGAGAATATCGTGCCCAATGATCACTTGGTCCGCCGAGATCGGTGTCGTTTCTGCGATTGCGCGCAGCGTCATTGCTTAAGCGCTCCTCTTCAGCGGCGTACTCGTTTTGCTTTCTTCGTCAAGGCCAGCGTCTTCGACAATTTCGTCGTCCGCTAAAGTGACGTTTGGAACAAGACGTTTGTTGGCCCAAATCTGTTGTTCAAAAGCTTTTGGAGGTGGCACATAGTGTTGTAGCACTTTCCGGAGCTGCGCATCTTTGACGTCTTTCAGACTTACTGAATAACGGCTCGGGTCGTGCACCGAAATGAATTCTAAAAGTTCGGCCTGCTGGGAGCTCGACAAGTGAGCGAAGGTCCCTTGGTAATCTAATAATTGCGGGCGCCCAGGACCAAGGTCATAATATTCGCGGTTAAAAATCATGTGGTTTGGCCGTAGCAGTAACCGACCGAACTCTTCAGCGGTTTCGCCGAATGCGGCCCTAAAGAACTCGGGCTCGCCGCTGACTATACCGTGCGTCGCTTGCAGGATCGTTTGCAGTGAGCGGAGTTGATACCGTGTCCATTTCTCACCGACATGAGAACGATTTGGCAGATCCGTTGGCTGGTAGCGCATGGGGAATGAAAAAATTCGGATGCCAAGTTCTTCGTTTAATTCGACATTGAGCCACATGCGATTAAAAAGATCACGCGGTGTGTCGTGAAAATTGTACAGCATGTAGTTCGACAGGTCGTTGAGTCCAAACTCGTGCGCGTATCGAATCGAGGTTTCATAGGGGGCGCGCAAGCCCCAATGATCAAAAGCGATTCTTAGCGGCCTGAGCGCAATACGTGAGAGTTCGCGCAAGAACATTCGGTCCTTTGCCAAAATGCGGGCATCGACACCTTGGTTGAAGTCAACGCGGCGCGCGTAGGTACGTCCGTTGCGCAGCAATTTCACTCCGGGAGTAAATCCCAGATCAACGATTTCTTCGATGATCGATTTGAAGCGAGTGCTTGCGACGACGTTGTTGTCCATGAAAATGAGATCTTTCTTGGGGCCATAGAGGCGTTCAATCTCACGTACAACCGTAGCAATATTTTCGCTGTCTTTTAGTGCCCCTTCAAGTTTTGGTACACCGCAAAAATGGCAGGAGCGAATGCATCCGCGCGAGGCGTATATGAAGTAAGCGTCTCGAACCGGATACTGGTAGTCGACCTGATCTAAGATAGAATAGTCGGGAACCAAGTCCTCAATAGGCGGACCTTCTACATCGTCGGCATAAAATTCGCCGATAAAGTCATCCAACTCCAGCGATGCAGCGGGCGGTGTCGACAAGAGTCCTTTGATGATTCGAACGCCGCGCCAACGTTCATCGGATCGGAAGCGCTCGGTCATCAGGCTCGCCGCGATGCCACCGACAAAGACGCTCCGGCGGTCGCCCTGAGCCGCTTGAATGGCGTAAAGGATCGCTTCGGCAATTTTCTCGAACTCAAAGCTGAAGAGCGTCGTGACGTAGACGCGGTCCCACTTGGTTTGCAAAATCGTCGGATCGCAACCCTTCACAAAGCGCACATTGTCGCGTTTGCCATGTCGACCGTGGTACTGGGCGATTTTCATCAAACCCAGCGGCGGATATTTGTTCTTATACCCCGGCTCGACGAGTAAGATGTTCTTATTCACGAAAGCTGCCCCACGAAATGTGACGCCTTTGGCCGAGTCGGCCGCGCAGCGTCCGGAACGCAATTCCTGCTCGGTTTGACCCGTCGATCGCTCTGGCCTCTCCCTTCCGCAGCAGAGCTTCAGAGGCGCTGAGAGGCTGCGCGAGCTGGAAGTTTGGCCCAGAGCCGGCGGGGGGCCAAAGCTGGCCAGAGACCCCCAAGCCGGGGGAAGCGGCCCAAGAGCCGAAAAGGGCAGGCCCAAAGCCGCGAGAGACCGCCGCAGGGCCGGAAAAGGCGGCCGTAGCCTTCAAAAGCCGGCCGAAGCCCTGTAGCTTGGCCCCGAAGCGGCTAGGGGACTCCCAAAGGCACGAGGTCCGCTTCGCGGGCGTCGAACCGGGTCGAAGCGCAAGGATTGCCAGGCGAGGCCTAAGTCCCACGGCTGCGCCTCAATGCCCAAGATGATGGTAAAGTGCGGCGATAGTCAGGAGAAGGAAAATGAGACGCGCTGCTTTGATCAGCACTCCTAGAACCGCATCCAGAACCTTCACGGTAATACCTTTCCATAGGTGAAACCGGCCGAAAGCCGGCGATCAACCGCATACTCAAACTATGGAAATGTGCATCGAAGGCGCCCGGGAGCGCGGTTATGAGATTTGATTCAAACGGCGATTGATCTGCGCTTAGCATATCAGATGACCGTAAAGCCATTCAAGCCCCAGGTTCCGAGGGCTTGGCTAGGTAAGTGGCCGATCAAACATACAGAAAGATCTCGGTTGATTCAGCAAGCAACAGCGCTACCTCAAAGCCAGGCCGATGCAATCGTCGAGCAGGCCCGCGTCATGGAACTGGCCCTCGAAAGGTCCGAGGGGAAGCCGGTCGAGGTTCCTTTTGCCGCGGATGACGTCGGTGGGCAGCTCGTCGCCATCGTCTCCAGCGGGCTTTACTCCGATCCTCGTGATTGCATCCGAGAGTACGCGCAGAATGCAGTCGACGCTGGCGCTACGCGGATTGACATACGTCTACAGGGCTTTAACGTTCAGATTGAAAACAACGGCAGTGGAATGACATTGCCGGATCTAATCCAAGCACGCCAGTTCGGCATGTCGACGAAAGACCGGGATCGTGACGTTGGCTTCAGGGGCATCGGCGTTTACGCTGGCTTTCCAATTTGCGATTCCGCCCGGATCGTTACGCACGTGCCGGGCTCGACCATTGAATATACCATGTATTTTGATTTCGATTGGATGCGACAAACGATCCAAGAGCAGCGGAAGAATGGCCCCGTATCGTTAGCGTTTCTGATGCAACATGGAACAAGGATCAGTTTTCAAACCATCCCCCATGCGCCTGCCGGCAAAACAGTTGTGTACCTAGACAACCTCTCAAGCAATGCGTATCACGACCTTTCCGATTGGACTGACCTTGAAAAGTATATTGTTGGTATTCTGCCGGTAGGGTATGACGAACACTTTGCGCATAGCGCGTATCTAGAAGAGCAGTTGCGAAAAAAAGTCCCTGGATACCGGAGCGTCAATGTCCACGTGACGAATGCAGATAGCGGTGACGCAGGTTTGCTCCGCCGTCGCTTCCCGATTGAGCTAGGGTTAACGAAGCCTCGCTTTTGGGAAGTTGTTCGCAAGGAGGAAAATCGATCAGAAAAGGTCGTGGCGGTTGTTTGGGCATCATGGGCGAAAAACCGAAAAATACGGCATGAGTCAGCCGGCTTACTCTATAAGCTAAAAGGCTTCACGATTGGCGATGGCCAGTTAGCGCGCAGGTTATTGACACGTTCTAGCCTGTACAACTGGTTTATCGGCGAAATTTGGGTCCTCGACCCTGAGCTTGTGCCAAATGCGGGCCGTTCCGATTTCGAGGCAAGCGCCTCCAAACGAAAGCTAGAAGAAGAACTGGGAGCTCAGGTCATTCGCGAGCTAACGCGCATCGCCGAGGCGTTGTCTAAGACGTCGGTTACCGCGCAAAAGCTCGAAGATGCCGAGGAGTTTGTCAAGGCAACGCGGGCAGCCATTGCAGAGACGGGCCCTGAACAGGCTGAATCAGCTCGCGCGAGTGCGTACGCGCACCTTCGCGCAGTCGAGCGAGTTGATATTAAAAAGGCTGAGCTGGTTGAATTTAAGACAAAGCACCGGCAGACGATTTCCGCTTTAAAGACCATCATTAGTGATCTCGGACTAATTATTAGTCCACTCGCAACGTCTGGGACGGTAAACAAAGAGAAACCGGTGATGTCGCGAGCGATGCACCGAGGGAGTCGTCTGCAACGATGCCAACGGCAACAACGTTTGCTGCCGCTGGCTGGAAAGTCTCGGGGGCGATGCAAAGAGCTTTCGAGGTCATCGATCGAGCGCTGGTGTCTACCGCCGACGAGTCGTTTCGCGAGCGTTTTCAGCGAGCGCTGCTGTTGCTGCTCGACGAAAAAGGCTGAAAGAAGAGGCGCCGAGCGAGGCGCCTCTTTCCTGTAAACCCTACTTAGTTCATTCCGCCGTGGTCGCCAAGTTGAAATACATGTCGGCGATGTCCATGTCATCGAGGGCCGATCGCTCGAGGGCTCGTGAGATGCAAGTCGGTGCGCCGGCTTCCACCTTACTCTTACGCGCGGCGGCCTGTTTCTTTTGGGCGTCCGCTAGCCGCGCGAGTGCGGCCATGCGAAGCAGAAACGGGGGACTGCTCATGACGGTTTGCGCTCCCTTCTGGCGCAGGATGGGTTTGCGACGCCCAGGAACGTCGGTGGGAAGTTGGTTAGCGCGGGCCCCGCGCACGCCAGCGAGTCGGTTCCGGGGTAACACTTGTTAGGCGTGCTCCGGCTTTCGACGACCTAAACGGAGGGTTCAGTGGTGGCTCGACGCTGCGACTGGGCCCTCTCGTCGTTGGCGAGTGCGAGTGCCGCAGCGCCGCTCGTTATCTCATCGCGCCCTCCCGGGCAGGTTGAGACGCCAGAGCCGTCCGTCGCGCTCGACCGGCCAGCCCTTTCGCTTCAGCTCTGAGAGCTCCCAAGAGACTTTCCGCGGTGCGTCCGCATCGTCATCGGAGAAGATCCCCATCCTACAAAAGGCATACGCCAAGTCGTCAGTACTCAGCCCATCGGAACGTCCAAACTGGTTCAGCACCCAGAGGAGCGAGTTGCCGCGACTGCCGGCGCGGGGGACCTGTTCGGGGTTAATCCGGTGCGCAAGTTCCAATGCGATGTGTCGTAGGTCGCGGTAGCTGCGCAGCCCATCGAGGAGTCGATGCACGTCGCGTGGATCCTCGCCAGCCGTTGGCGGCGCCGCATCGCTCTTCGGCTTAGGGCGGCTCGGACCAGCATTTCGAGAAGGAGTGTCCTTTAATAGAGTTTCGACGTCCACCCCCACGAGAGGATCCAGCCAGCGCAAGGCTTCTTCAGCTTGGTCAACTAGGTGGCGCAGTCCGTTGATGCGTTGGCGATCGACCCCAACCGAGATAGCGGCTGCACGCTCTGTGGGTACTCCCGAGGCTACCTGTACGAAGAATTCCGCCGCCGCAGCCAGGTTGTCCATCGCCGGAATTGCCATGCGCGCGACCTTGGCGTATAGCTTCGAGTTTCCCTCTAGTCGCGTTTGACCCAACTTTTGTGTTGAGAAATGTGAAAGAGCACTTATCGGTTGAACCAAGGCGATCGCAACGATCGAAGCCGTTTTAGACCCTGCGATCGCCGTGGTCGGGACGAAAGGAATAGGTCCGATCCCGGCCGAACCACGGCAGGCCCGGGCCTGTAAAGCGTGCCCGGCTTCTTTTTATGTGGGCAAAGCGATCTAACGCTCGCTCGCTCATTCTTGTTCTGGCAGCTTGTCCGTATAGCGTCCAAGCATAAGGCGGGCTCAAGGTGCCGCACGCTTTGGGCTGCGCGCTGATTTCTACCAAATGGTCGTCACCGCTTACGTGATGCGACAGGAATGCATTACGTTGCGTCTTTTATAGACCACTTCTTTAACATAGTTGACGCAGAGCCGAACGTCGGCGCGAAGGTCCGCATGCTCCGCTAAGAAGCGGCGTTCGGATTCGCTGCCGGCGTCGCCGGTGAAGAGCATGCGGAATCGTTTGTATTCGAGGATAAATGCGACCGAGTTGCTGTTGATCGCGTTCCCTCCGACGATGAACGGGAGCGACGGACCGATGAAGCGCAGCACGACGCCGTCGTCGGTGCGCCACACCGCTCGGGCAAGCGGATACACGATGGGAATGTTTTGGCCGCGCGCGGTGGACATCGCGTCTACGTAGGCGTGGCCGCCGTAGCGTTGCCCGCTATCGGCGACGTCGCTCACGCGGAGCCGCCGCAGCACGGGTGCTACGCCGCCGGCGTGATCGCCGTGCGGGTGGGAGATGACGATAGCGTCGAGCGCGTGGATCCCGTGACGAAGCAGGAATGGAACGACGATGCGTTCGCCGACCTGCTCGGCCGCCGAGCCGCCGGCTTGAGTGCCGCGTTCGAGACGCCCTCCGGCATCGACGAGCAGCGCGTGACCGCGCGGAGTCTGGACGACGATCGCATCGGCTTGGCTGACGTCGAGCACCGTGATGCGCAGGCGGGGATCGATGCTTCGCGGTGGCGCCAGCAGATACGCCGCGGCGATGGCGATTCCGGCGATCGCGAGGGTGCGCGCCCCCCGCAGCCAGAGCGCGGGCGCCGACAGCAGCGCCGCGTCGTACGCCGCTATGCACCAGGCCGGCGCGGGCGTCATCGCGATCGCGGCGGCGGGAAGCGCGCTGACGGCGTGCACCACCCCGAGCATCCACGCGAGCAGCCACGAGTTGAGATTCGCACACGCCTGCGCGAGCGGAGCACACGCCGCGAGCGCGAGCTGCGCGGCTCCCAGCGCCATCGTCGCGGCGACGCACGGGACGATCGCGAAGTTGGCGGCGACCGCGTACGGAGTGAACTGCAGGAACGTCGCCGCGCCAAGCGGCCAGACACCGAGTTGCGTTGCCAGCGACAGGACGAGCGCTTCACGAATTCGGTCCGGCAGAGCGATGCGCGCTTCGATCCATCGCTCCAGCGGCGCGGCGCACGTGAAGATCGCCCCGACGCACGAGAACGAGAGCGCGAACGAGGCCGTCGCCACGCTGGCCGGACGAAGAAACGCCACGACGAGCGCTGCGATCGAAAGCGAGTTCCACGAAAACGTCGCGCGCCCGAACGCCCGAGCCGTCAACGAGGCGGTCACCATCGTCGCGGCTCGGACCGCCGGAAGCTGCGCTCCGCTCCACCACGCGAAGGCCCACGTCAGCGCGATCGCGACCAGGCACGCCGGCCATCGCGGCAGTGCGAGCAGCGTCAGCAGCGCGACGCACAATCCCGCGACGGCGCCGAGATGCAGGCCTGCGGTGACGAGCACGTGGACGGTTCCGGTCTCTTGGAACTCGGTCCGCAGGTCCGGCGGCAGCGCCGAGCGTTCCCCCCACAGCTCTCCCGCCACCACCGAGGCGTCCGGTTCGCCGAGCCGATCGCGCAGCTGCGCGTGCGCCCAGTCGTGCGCCCGCGCGAGCCACGCCCGCGCTTCCCACGGGTTGCCGGCGGCGACCGAGAGGATGCCGGTGCCGGTGAGGCGTCCGTCGAGGCCGCGCTCGCGTTCCAGGTCGCGTTCGCTCGGCTCGCCGGGATTGCGGCTCTCGTCGAACGGCTCGAGCCGCCCGCGCAGCACGACCCGGCTGCCGGCCCCCGGCACGGGTTCGCGAATGCGCGCGGTAACGCGCAGACCGTTCTCCAGGGCGACGGTGATCGCGGCCGTCCCGTCGCCGGCGTCGTTGCGCTCCAAGAGCGTTCCGCCGTAACGCGCGGTGCGGCCGGCGAATAGCCTCGGCGGATCGCGCTCCCTCCAATAGGCGTTGAGCGCCGCGCCGGCGAGGCAAGCCGCGAGCAGCACGCGAAATCGCTGCGAGCCGCCCCGGCCCAAGGCGGCGGCGGCGAGCGCTACGAGCCCGGCGCCTACGCAGGCCCGTAAGTCGGCACCGAGCGGGGCTACGGCGAGCGTTCCGAGTACTGCGGCGGCCGAGCAGAGAAGGAGCGCGTACGACGGCATCGCCACCCTCCTGCGACGAGCGGCCGGACCGTCCAGAGTGTTACAAGCTGCGAGAAGGGGAAGCGTTTTTGCGCATCATCGTTACCGGCGGGGCCGGCTTCATCGGCTCCCACGTCGTCGACGCGTACCTCGCAGCCGGCCACGACCTGCTCGTCATCGATTCGCTCTGGGAGCACGGCGGCGGCCGGCGGGCCAACGTGGCCGAGGGCGTCTCCCTCGTGCACATGGACATTCGCGACGAGGCGATCGCCCGCGTCTTCGCGGACTTTAAGCCGGACGTCGTCAACCACCACGCAGCGCAGCATTCGGTTGCGATCTCCGGCCGCGACCCGATCTACGACGCTCAGGTCAACGTCGTGGGCCTGCTCAACGTGCTCGAACAAGCGCAGCGCAACGGAGCGAAGAAGGTGATCTTCGCGTCGAGCGGCGCCACGTTCGGCACGCCGGAGACGTTTCCGATTACGGAGGTCACGCCGCAGCGCCCAACCTCACCCTACGCTATCTCGAAAATGGTCGCCGAGCACTACCTGCGCTTTTTCCGAGCGAGTAAAAAACTGGATTTTACGGCGCTGCGGTACGGCAACGTCTACGGTCCCCGTCAAGATCCCAACGGAGAGGCCGGCGTGATCTCGATCTTTATCGGCAAGTTTCTCGCGCACGCCCCCGTGCGAATCGACTGGGACGGCGAGCAGACCCGCGACTACGTGTACGTCGCCGACGCCGCCGAAGCCAACATCGCCGCCCTCGAGCGCGGCTCGGGCGAATGCTACGTGATCGGGACGGGCGTCAAGACCAGCGTCAACTCGATTTATCGCGCGCTCGTGGACATCAGCGGTTTCGAGGCCCCCGTCGAGCGCGCCCCGCAGCGTCTCGGTGACGCGCGCGACGCGCAATTCGACTCGACGCTGGCGCGCGCCGAGCTGGGCTGGTCGCCGTCGACCGGTCTCCATGAGGGCATCCGGGCGACCTACGAATATTTCGAGCGGCTAACGCCGGCGCGCTAGGCTCCTCGGGATGGAGCGTTTCGCGGCCACGGCCGAGCGCATCGCGTCGCGTTCCGCCAAGCTCGACAAGATCGGCCTGCTCGCCGAGTTTCTCGTAACGCTCGACGACGCGGATCTGCTCGCGGCTACGCGCTTCTTCAGCGGAACGCCGTTCGCCGCGCGCGACCGGCGCACGCTCTCGATCGGCGGGCGCACGATCGTTGCGGTGGCGCGGCGCGTCTGGGGTTTCGACGACGCCGCGTTCGGACGGAGCTATCGCGAAACGGGCGATCTCGGCGCGGCGCTCGGCGCGCTGCTGCGCCCGCCGCGGGATGCGATGCTCTTTCGCGATCGCCTCACGCCCGCGACGCTCGACGCGCTCTTCGGCGAGATCGCGGCGGCATCGGGAAAACACGCGAACCGGCGCCGCGAGGCCGTGCTCGAGCGAATTCTGCGTGCCTGCGACGATCCGATCGTTGCGACGTACGTCGTGAAGATCGTCACCGGCGATCTGCGCGTCGGATTGCGCGAAGGGCTTGTGCTGGACGCGATCGCCCGCGCTTTCGGCGCGGATCCGGGCGCCGTTCGCCGCGGTGCGATGGCCGCGGGCGACGTCGGCGCCGTGGCGCTCGCAGCCAAGCACGAAACGCTCGCGGAGTTGCGGGTGGATTACGGCGCGCCCATCGGATTCATGCTCGCCACGCCCGTGCCGTACGGCGATGCGTACGAGGAGCTCGCGGGCGCGGATTGGATCTTCGAAAACAAATACGACGGCATCCGCGCACAGGCGCACGTTCGCAACGGCTGTGCGACCCTGTTCTCGCGCCGTCTCAACGACGTAACCGCGTCATATCCCGAGGTCGCTGACGCGCTCGCAACCATTTCCGGCGGCGCGATCTTCGACGGCGAGATCGTGGCAATGCGCGACGGCCGCGTGCTGCCGTTTCGAACGCTGCAGACGCGCCTGCAGCGCAAGCGGGTCGACGAAGGGCTTCGGCGCGAGGTTTCGATCGCGTACGTCGTCTTCGATCTGCTGGCACGGGACGACGAGCTCTTGTTAGACGAGCCATTGACCGCCCGCCGCGAGCGCCTCGCGGATCTCTTCGCGCCGACGCCGCATCTGCTGCTCGCGCCGTTCGAGGGCGGCGGCGAGCCGGCTCCGGACGAGGTGAACGCCCGGTTCGAAGCCGCGCGGGAACGCGGCAACGAGGGGCTGATGCTCAAGCGCGTCGACTCGCCGTACGCGCCGGGCCGCCGCGGAAAGTGGTGGCTCAAGCTCAAGCGCGAGCTTTCGACGCTCGACGTGGCGGTCGTCGCAGTCGAGTGGGGCCACGGCAAGCGCGCCGGCGTGCTCTCGGATTACACGTTCGCAGTCCGCGGCGACGACGGCCGGCTGCAGACGATCGGCAAGGCTTACTCCGGGCTAACCGACGCCGAGATCGCGGCGCTAACGCCGTGGTTCCTCGACCATCGCCTGCCGATCGAGCAACAAAGGGAGAAGGCACGGGCACACGAGATTCCCGTCGAACCAAAGATCGTGCTCGAGGTGGCGTTCGACGTGATTCAGGAGAGCGATCTACACGAGAGCGGTTTTAGCCTGCGCTTCCCGCGTATCGTCGGCATTCGCGACGACAAGCCGCCCGAGGAGATCGACACGATCGACCGCGTGCGCGAAATCTATCGCGAGATGCTGGCGCGGGAGGAGGGCTAGCCGGCAAACGCGTCCGGCGTTCGAACGTGCTCCGGCCGCACGCCCATGCCGATCAATCGCGCCGGGAGGCGGCGCAAGGCTGGAAACTCGTCGAGGAGGCGCATCACGAGCGGCGGCGCGTCGACGTGGGCGCCCTTCAAGACAGGTTCGATTGCCCGATCCTGAACGAAGACCTGGAACCCCTGCGTCACCTTCGTGGGAAACATGCGACGGTCTTGGACGTGCTGGAGGTCGGATTCGCTCGGCGTTTCTCCATCGCGCAAAGGCATCGCTAGAATGTTGGCCGCAGCGACGGCATCTTGAATTGCGAGGTTGATGCCGATACCGCCGATCGGCGACATCGCGTGCGCGGAGTCGCCGATGCAGAGCAGACCCGGACGATGCCAGCGCTCCAGCCGGTCGACGCGCACTTGCAGCATCGATACCTTCGACCAGTCATCGAGCGCGCCGACGCGGTCGGCAAGCGCGGGCACCGTCTCCACGAGCGCGCGCTGCAAGGCGCCGATTCCAGCCGCCTTGAGCTCGTCGAAGCCACCCTTGGGAATCAGATACGCGCATTGCCAGTAGTCGCCGCGGTCGAGCATCACGAGTAGGTGCCCGGTTCGAATCGTGCCCAGCTGCTGCACGGGATCGCCGGAGTGCTTCGGAAGGCGCATCCACAGCACGTCCATCGGCGCGCCCAGATCTTCAACCGTAAAACCTGCCAGCGTGCGGATCGTCGAGTGACGACCGTCGGCCCCAACGACGAGCTTGGCCGAGATTTCAACGTCGCCGCTCGTGGCTTTCGCGCGCACGCCCGTCACGCGCCCGCCGCTCTCAATGAGACCGACCCCTTCGGTCTGCATCATCAGATGAAACGTCGGGTAGCGCCGGCCTCGGTCCGCAAGAAAGTTCAAGAAGTCCCACTGCGGCATCAGAACCACGAACTTGCAGTGGGTTGGGAGATGCGTCACGTCCGCGATCTGAACCGTCTCGCCGGCGATGCTCGCGCTGATGCTTCTAATTTCATTGTGGGGAATCGCGAGAAATTCGTCGAGCCATCCGAGTTCGAAAAGCAGCTCGAGCGTCGACGGGTGGACCGTGTCGCCGCGGAAGTCGCGGAAGAAGTCCGGATATTTTTCCAACACGGTTACGTCGACCCCGGCGCGCGCCAGCAGGACGCCGAGCATCATACCGCACGGGCCGCCGCCGGTGACGCAGACCGTCGTCGAGATCTTCTGCGGTTCGGTCACGCGGCAACCAGGTTCAACAGCTTGTCGGGAACGTAGATGCGCTTGCGCAGCTCCTTGCCGTCGAGGTGCGAGCGAACGTTCGGGTCGGCCATGGCGAGCGCGACCGCCTCATCTTCGCTGACGCCGGCGCCGGCTGCAATGCGCGCGCGCACCTTTCCGTTCACCTGAACGACCAGCGTGATCTCCTCGGTTACCAGCGCGCGTTCGTCGGGCTCGAGGTAGCGCTCCAGGTGGACCGAGGTGCTATGCCCCAGCCGTTCCCATAGCTCTTCCGCGATATGCGGCGCGAACGGCGCGATCACGATCGGCAGCACGCTCACCGCGTAGAGCATGGCCGCGGACGGTGTGCCGCTCGCCGCCGTCATCAGATTTACCAGCTCGTCGAGTTTCGCGATCGTCGTGTTGTAGTGAAATCTCCGCGAAAGCGTCTCGTCGATCGCCGATTTGGCGGCGACGTGTACTGCGCGCAGCAACGCTTTCTCCGCGGGCGCGTTCGCCTGAGGCAGCTGAGCCCTTTGCGCGCCGGGGGCTTCACGCAAGGCTTCGAAGTGCGGTTCGCAAGCGCGCCAGATCCGCCCGAGCAGACGCACGCGGCCGCTGATGCCGTCCTCCGTCCAGTTGCTCGTCTCTTCGGGCGGGGTTACGTAGAGCAGAAAGAGCCGCATTGCGTCGACCCCGCTCCGTTCCGCAGTCTCGTCGATGCCGATCACGTTGCCGCGGGATTTCGACATCTTCTCGCCGTCGTGCAACACGAGGCCCTGATGGAAGAGGCGCTCGAACGGCTCGTCCGAGCCGGTTACCCAGCCGCGGTCGTGAAAGAACTTATAGAAGAAGCGCGAGTAGAGCAGGTGCAGCACCGTGTGCTCGGCGCCGCCGATGTATTGGTCGACGTTCATCCAGCGTGCGGCGCGCTCGGGGGCCCACGGCCGTTGGTCGTCGTGCGCGTCGAGGTAACGCAAGTAGTACCAGGACGATTCAAAAAACGTGTCCATCGTGTCGGTCTCGCGCCGCGCCCGCTCGCCGCATTTGGGGCAGACGGTTTCGACGAACTCGGGGATCGAGGCGAGCGGTGACCCTTCGCCGGTCACGAGTCCGCGCGGCGGCAACAGAATCGGAAGCTGGTCGTCGGGCACGGCAACCTCGCCGCACGCCGGACAGTGAACGATGGGAATCGGCGTTCCCCAGTAGCGCTGGCGCGAGATCAGCCAATCGCGCAGTTTGTAGCCGACGCTCTTTCGGCCGGCGCCGATCGCGGCGAGCCGGCCGGCCAGCGCTTCGCGCGCCGCCTCGCTGGCCATGTCCGTGAAATCGCCGCTCGCGATTAGGCGCCCATCTTCGACGTATGCCGTATCGGGCGTTTTCTCCGGTTCGGATTCCGCCGGAACGATGACTTCCACGATCGGCAAGTCCTGCTTCTTCGCGAAATCGAAGTCGCGCTCGTCGTGCGCGGGCACGCCCATCACCGCGCCGGTTCCATATTCGGCGAGCACGTAGTTGGTCAGCCAGATCGGGACGCGCTCGCTCGAGAGCGGGTGAACCGCGTAAGCTCCCGTGAAGATGCCCTGCTTCTCCATCAGGCTCGTACGTTCGAGCTCCGACTTCGATTTGAGACTATCGACGAATGCGTCGATCGCCCCGGATCGCTCGCTCGAAACGATTCGCTTCAGCGACTCGACGATGCGGTGTTCCGGCGCGACGGCAAGAAACGTGGCGCCGTAGAGAGTGTCGACGCGCGTCGTGAAAACTTCCACGGCCTCGTCGAGTCCCTCGACTGCAAACGCGACGCGCGCCCCCTCGCTGCGGCCGATCCAGTTGCGCTGCGCCGTGCGCGTGCGTTCGGGCCAGCCTTTCAGCTTGCCGAGGTCGTTCAGGAGCCGGTCGGCGTAGTTCGTGATCCGCAGAAACCACTGCGAGAGGTTGCGCCGTTCGACGAGATGCTCGCAACGCCAGCAGCGCCCGTCGATCACCTGCTCGTTGGCCAGGACGGTTCGATCGTGCGGGCACCAGTTCACCGGCGCCTCGCGCTTGTACGCCAGGCCGCACTCAAAGAGCCGCAAGAAGAGCCATTGGTTCCAGCGGTAATACTCGGGCTCGCACGTCGCGATCTCGCGCGACCAGTCGTAGCCGGTGCCCGTCAGTCGAATCTGGCGGCGCATGTGCAGGATGTTCTCGGTGGTCCAGACCGCGGGATCGATCCCGCGGTCGATCGCCGCGTTCTCAGCCGGCAGCCCGAACGCGTCCCAGCCCATCGGGTGCAGCACGTCGTAGCCAAGCATGCGCATCATGCGCGCCACGGCATCGCCGAGCGAGTAGTTCTTGGCGTGCCCCAGGTGGAGATCGCCCGATGGATACGGCCACATCTCCATCGTGTAGTATTTCGGCTTCGCGCCGTCGTCGGACGCGCGATAGAGGTGATCGCGCTCCCAGCGCGTCCGCCACTTCTGCTCCACCGCAGCAAAGTCGTACATGAGCGCCATCGTACACGCTCGGCCGGTACTCCGCCACCCTTTTCGCGGGAGCGGGCGGGCGTGATAGAGCGGCATGATCGCAAGATACGTCGTCGTCGCGGCGGTGCTCGTCCTCGCCGCCTTCGCATTCTGGCACCCGGTCAAACAGCCCGCTCTCGAATCCGCTGCGCCTTCCACTGCAGCGCCGCGGGCCGCCGAGCCGGCCCACCCTCGTCCGCTGACCCGACCGGACGAACTCCTCGTCTACGTAGCGGGCGCCGTGAAGCGCCCCGGCATCTACCATCTCAAGCCGGGCGACCGAAACGCCGAGGCCGTCGCGCTGGCCGGCGGTTTCACTGCAGGCGCGCAGCCCGGCGGCGTCAACCTCGCGCAGCGCGCCGGTGACGGCGACGAGATCCTCGTTCCGGCCGCGGGCGAAGGACCCGCGCGCTCCGTCGCGCACCGCTCCCGGCGGCACTCGGCCTCGCCGCCGCCCGCGGGCAGCGTCGACGTTAACGCCTCCGCGGCCCCCGAACTCGCCGCCGTTCCCGGAATCGGCCGCGCGATCGCGGCGCGCATCGTCGAGCTCCGCCGGCGCGAAGGCAACTTCGCTTCGCTTGACGAGCTGCTCGACGTTTCCGGCATGACCGCGACACGCCTCGAGCGAGCGCGGCCTTACCTGCGCGAACCCTAGCGCGCATCCGAAAGGGGAGCCTCGCGGCCAAAGCGCATTGGGGCTAACCTAGTGAGTGCCGCGGACCTCCCTGCGAAGGAGACGCTTCCGAGCTTGATTCGCCGATCGCTTGCGCGGCCGCGCGACGAGGTCGTGCTCGAACGCGTCGCGGGGGCGTGGACCGCGACGTCCAGCGATCGATTGCTCGAGCGCGTCGAGCACGTAGCCTGCGCGATCCGCGACGCTGGGCTCGGCGCCGGCGATCGAGTCGCCCTCGTCGCGCATAACTGCGTCGACTGGATCGTCTGCGACTTTGCCACGTTCTTTGCCGGCTGCGTCGTGGTCCCGATCTACCCCACGCAGGCGCTCGATCACATGGCGCACATCCTCGAGCATTCCGGCACGCGGCTCGTGTTCGTCGACTCGTCCGAAACGCTGGCGCGCATCCAGCAGTGCGGACCGAACCCTCCGCGCAGCATCCGGTTCGATTCGAACGATGCCGGCGGGCTCGGCGCGTTTGAGGCGCGCGGAGCCGAGATTTGCGCGACCCGCCCAGACCTTCCGGGCGCCTTCGAGGCGACGCTGCTGCCCGACGATCTCGCGGTGCTCATCTACACGTCGGGAACGACCGGCTCTCCCAAAGGCGTCATGCTCTCGCACGACAACCTTTCCTTCGACGCTCAAGTCTCGCTCACGTGCGGCTTCGAAGGAATCGAGGGCGGGCGCGACGTGCTGTCGGTGCTTCCCTATTCGCACATCTACGAACACGCGTTGATCTACATTTACCTGATCGCCCAGGTGCGCTACTTCATCTGTCACGATCCGGGCGAGCTGCTCGGCGACCTGCGCGACGTTCGGCCGGTCGAGATGACGGCCGTGCCGCGCATTTTCGACCGCGTCTTGACCGGCATCACGGGCCAAGCGCGCAGCGCCGGCGGTCTGCGGGCGGCGCTCGTCCCGTGGGCCCTCGCCGTGGGGCGGCGATACATGTTCGCCAAGACGTTCGGCCGCACGGCGTCGCCGTGGCTCGCTTTACAGTACGCGCTCGCGAAGAAGGTCGTGCTGGGAAAGATTAGTCACGCGCTGGGTCTCGACCGCGTGCGGTTTCTGACGAGCGGGAGTGCTCCGCTCCATATCGATACCGCGATGACGTTCTTGGGCCTGGACATCCCCATCATGCAGGGGTACGGGCAGACCGAGACGTCGCCGGTCACGTCGGTCAGCCGTCTTTCGGAGAATGAATACGGCGCCGTCGGGCGACCGATTAGCGGCGTCCAGGTGCGAATCGCGGACGACGGCGAGGTGCTCGTTCGCGGTCGCAACGTCATGCAGGGCTACTATCGCGATGCGGAGGCGACGAGCGCGACGATCGTCGATGGCTGGTTGCGCACCGGCGACGTGGGCGAACTCGATGCGGCCGGATTCCTGCGAATCACCGATCGCAAGGGCGAGATCTTCAAGAGCGGTACTGGGAAGTGGATCTCTCCGGCGCGCATCGAGGCAAGTATCAAGCGATCGATCTTCGTGGCGCAGGCGATGGTCGTCGGGAACGGACGGCCACATCCGATCGCGCTGATCTGTCCGAACTGGTCGCTCGTGCGCCTCGAGGTGCCGAATCTGCCGGCCGGCGCCCCACCCAGCCAGCTCGCGAGCCGCGACGACGTTACCGCATTTCTCACGCGCGAGGTCCACAAACAGACGCATGGCCTGGCGACCTACGAACAAATACGCCGCATCGTCGTGGTGCCCAACGAATTTACCGTCGAGGGCGGCGAGCTGTCGCCGTCGATGAAGGTCAAGCGCCGCGTCGTGGAAGTTCGCTACGCTGCCGAGATCGAACGCGCGTATGCGGCGGAGACCTCCGCCCACGCCTCGGTTTGAACAAACTTTGATTGGCGTGCCGCGCGTCGGGGCAGGATCGTCGAGCCCCGCACGCAATGGTTCGCGTTCGCAATGGAGGTCTTGTAGTTTGTCGTTCAAACCGTGGCTCGTTCTACTGGTTGCCGGGCTTCTGCTCGGCTTGCCAAACCGTGCCGCCGCGAAGGCCCCGGCGATTCCGGCGCTCACGCCCGACGCCGTGACGCGGCACACGATCGTCCTCGGCGGCCGGACGCTTGCGTATACGGCGCGGGCCGGCACGATCACGCTGCGCAACGGCCAAGACGAGCCGACCGCGCGCGTCTTTTACACTGCGTACACGGCCGCCGGCACGAACCCGTCGAGTCGCGCTGTGACGTTCCTCTACAACGGGGGCCCCGGGAGCTCGACGATGTGGCTGCGCATGGGGTCGTTCGGGCCCGTTCGCGTGGTCACCGGGGACGGCAGCCTGAGCGGACCGCCGCCGTACCGCCTGACCGACAATCAATACAGCCTGCTCGACAAGACGGACCTCGTTTTCATCGACATGCCCGGCAGCGGATACGGACGGTTCATCGGCGTCGGGACGCGCAAAGATTTTTGGGGCGTCGACGAGGACGTCGCGGCGTTCGCCCAGTTCATTCAGCGGTACCTTACCGACTTCAACCGGTGGAACTCGCCGCGTTTTCTCTTCGGCGAGTCCTACGGCACCACGCGCTCGTCCGTCCTGGCGAAATATTTGCAGGACCACGGCATTGGTCTGAACGGGGTCGTGCTGCTCTCGTCGTTCTTGAACTCCAACATCGACTATAACGATGGCGCGCCGATTGGCGGCGGCGACTGGGGCTACATCCTCTACCTGCCGACCGAGGCCGCGACCGCGTGGTATCATCACGCCCTGACCGGTGCACCGTCGCTCAGCGCCTTACTCCCGGAGGTGGAGAACTTCGCGCTCACCGAGTACCTCGACGCCCTCGCGCAGGGCGCGCGGCTCGCTCCCGACCGCTATAACGACGTGGTCGCGAAGCTGCACCGGTACACCGGGCTCTCGGAGCAATACATTCGCAACTCGAAC
Source organism: Vulcanimicrobiota bacterium (assembly GCA_963745145.1). Classification (GTDB taxonomy): domain Bacteria; phylum Vulcanimicrobiota; class Vulcanimicrobiia; order Vulcanimicrobiales; family Vulcanimicrobiaceae; genus Cybelea. Next base: position 804,780 of record CAVUWE010000002.1, read on the forward strand.
CTGCGCGTTTCGTACGATCGTTTCGAAAACGAGCTGCTGCGCGAACGCGGAATCACCGTCGGCCGCATCGATTCGAGGTTCCAGACGTACGTGCTCGACCGCCCCGAGGTTTCGCCCGACTGGGATGCGACCGACGCCGCGATCGATTCGGCGTTCGTGTCGACGAGCAACTACTATTTGCGCCAAGTGCTGAAGTACGACACGCCGTTGCTCTATCGCTCCGAGATCTACGACCTGATCTTTGCCGACGACGAGACGTGGGACTTCAAACACGGGGAGAACACGCAGATTCTCAACGTCGCTCCGGATCTAGCGCAGGCGATGACCTACAACCCCAACCTGAAAGTCTTCTCGGCGAACGGGTATTTCGATTTTGCAACCCCCTTCTTCGCGACGGTGTACGCGCTCAATCACCTCTACGTCGCGCCGGCGATCCAGCGAAACATCACCTACGGCTTTTACGTGTCGGGGCATATGGTCTATCTACATCCGAGCGCGCTGGCGCAGTTTCACGCCGACCTCGAGCGCTGGTACGCGGGGGTGCTCGCCCATGCGTAACTTCGCATTGATGCTCCTCGCCGCGGCGCTCGTCGGGGCCGCGCCGGCGTCGGCACCGCCCGCGGCAGCGCAGGCCGCAACGAGCGCCTGGACGGCCGATTCCGTCACGAAGCACACGATCGCGCTCGGCGGAACGACCTACCCGTACACGGCGCGCGCCGGAACGATTGCGTTGCAGAACGAGAAGGGCGACCCGACCTGCCGCATGTTCTACACCGCGTTTACCGTCGACGGCGCCGACCAGCGGACACGGCCGGTGACGTTTCTCTACAACGGCGGGCCGGGCAGTTCGTCGGTCTGGCTGCGAATGGGCTCGTTCGGGCCGGTGCGCGTGCAGGTCGGCGACGGACTCCCGACGCCCAACGCGCCCTTCAATCTCGTGGCGAACCAGTACTCGCTGCTCGACCGGACCGATCTCGTTTTCGTGGATGCGCCGGACACGGGCTTCAGCCGAATCCTTCCCGCCGGAAAGCCGAGCGATTTCTTCGGCGCCGATCCGGACGTTCGCGCCTTTGCGCAGTTCGTTTCGCGGTACATCACGACGTTCAGCCGCTGGAACTCACCCAAGTTCCTCTTCGGCGAATCGTACGGAACGCCGCGGTCGGCGATGCTCGTGAACGCCCTGCAGCGTCAGGGCATCGGCGTTAACGGCGTCGTGCTGCTCTCGTCGGTTCTCGATTTCTCGCTCGACTGGGACGTTAATTTCACACCCACCGCGATCGGCGGCGGGGACTGGGCCTTCCCGCTCTACCTGCCGACCGAGGCCGCGGCATCGTGGTACCACCACGCCCTGCCGGGGCCTCAGACGACGCTCGACGCGTTTCTGCCGCAAGTCGAAGCGTTTGCGATGGGCGAGTATCTCAACGCGCTCGCGCAGGGTGCGAAGCTCTCGCCCGGCACGTACGCCGACGTCGTTGCAAAGCTCCATCAGTATACGGGCCTCTCGGAACGTTACATTCGCGACTCAAACCTGCGCATTCCGTACTGGCGTTACGCGACGGAGCTCTTCCGCAACAGCGGAGTCATGACGGGCCGGCTCGACGCTCGCTTTACGTCGTTCAATCTAGATCGCGTCAACGATCGCCCGGATTTCGATGCGACCGATACGGCGATGGACGCTGCGTACGTTGCCTCCGGCAACTACTTCATGCGCGACGTCCTCGGCTATCGTACCGACCTGATCTACCGTCCGCTGACCAACGTCTTCGCTCAGTGGGACTGGAAGCACAACGGCAGCGTGCCGACGAACACGGCGCAAGATCTCGCGGCGGCGATGGCCTACAATCCCAACCTCCGCGTGTTCTCCGGAAACGGCTACTACGACTTTGCGACCCCCTTCTGGGCCACGGTCTACACGCTCAACCATCTGAATCTGCCGCCGCAATTACAGGCGAACATCAGCTACGGCTTCTACGAATCGGGCCACATGGTGTATCTGCACCCGCAGGCGCTGGCCCAGTTCCACGACGATTTGGAGCGCTGGTACGCGCAGACGCTCCAAGCCGGCCGCTAACGCACCGAGCGGCTACCGCTGCAGCGTTTCCAAGCGGGTGAGCGTCGCCCGATAGATCGCATCGAGCTTCGCATAGGCGCTGCGCATGTCGGGCGTCGGGGCGGCGTCGGCGCTTTCGACGGCGCTTTCGAGATAATCGAGCGCGCCTTGCAGGTAGAGGAAGCTGGTGAAATCGTGGGAGTAGGCGCCGACGGAGTCGTCGGGATTGTCGGGCGGGTTCTCCCCGACGATCGCAACGCGTAGCTCGCGCGCCCGCTCTGCGGAGAGCTTCGCCTTGTCGATCCCTTGCGCGCGCGTTCGCGTTGCCTTCACCGCCTTATCTAACGCGTCGATTTGGATCGCGAGCTGGTACTGCGCACGGAGGTCGGCGTCGCTGGCGGCGATGCGAGGATCGCGCCGCACGGCCGCCGTCTGCGTGTAGGTCTTTCCGGCGACCTGCAGCGCGACGGTATACGTCCCGGGCGGAAGCAGCGGACCGTCCGCGTCGCCCTGGTGGAAATCCCACACGAAGCGATGCGCCCCGCCCGTCGCTGGAGGAACCGGATTCTTCTCGGCCCAGTGCGTGGTGTACGGAATGGATTTCGGGTCGACCGGCTTGTGCGGTTCGGCGCTCGACCAGCGACGCACGACGCCGCCGTTGGAGAGGATCTCGATGACCACCGGCGAGCTGGGAGCGCGCGGGAGATAGTAGTCGATGTAGAGGCCGACCGGAGCGTTGTCGACCTGCGGCTCGTCGAGCGGAAGCGGTGTCCCCTCTTGATTGCCGGGGCGCACGCGGTAGGCCGTGGCCGGAGCGAACAGCGTAACGGCGTCGCCCACGCCCGCGGCGAAGCCGAGCGATTGCCGTAACGGCGCGACGTCGTCGAGCACCCAGAACGCGCGCCCGTGCGTAGCCACGACGAGATCGTCGCCGTTGACCGCGATGTCGCGGATCGACGTCACCGGAAGGTTCAGCTGCAGCGGCCGCCAGTGGTCGCCGTCGTCGGCGGAAACGTAGACGCCGCGCTCGGTTCCGGCGTAGAGCAGGCCGCTGCGCTTCGGGTCTTCGCGCACCGCGTTGACGAACGATCCGTCGGGGATGCCGCTCGCAACGAGCGCCCAGGTCTTGCCGCCGTCGTGCGTGCGGTAGATGTACGGCTTGTAGTCGTCGAGGCGATGGCGGTCGACTGCGGCGTACGCCGTCGCAGGCTCGAAGTGCGAAGCGTCGATGATGCCGACCTTGCTCCACGCGGTCAGCTGCGGGGGCGTGACGTTCCGCCAGCTGCGCGCGCCGTCTCGCGTGATCCAGATGTAGCCGTCATCGGTGCCGGCCCAGATGAGTTCGGCGCGAAGCGGCGACGGAGCGATGGCGTATACCACGCCGTGCCGTCGTATGCCGTTGTCGCCGGCGAGCGTCGGTGCGTCGAGATTCGACGGCGTGCCTTCGTTGTCGCGCGAGAGATCGGGGCTGACGACCTTCCACGTCTGGCCGCCGTCGCGCGAGCGGAAGACGTTCTGGTGTCCGAAGTAGAGCGACGTGCGATCGGCGGGAGAGAACGCGAGCGGCAGCGTCCACGTGTTGCGCCACACCGTACCGGGATGCGTGATAACCGGGTCCACGTTCTGTTCCCACCCGGTCGCCGGAATCTCGCGCGTCACGGTGGGGCCGCCTTGGCCGCTGGAGTCGCCGTAGACGAGCCAGGCGTGTTTGGGGTCGGGCGCGAGAGTGCCGTTTTCGCCGCCCACGTCCACCGGCCGAAAGTCTTGCTGCGAGATCGAGCCATACTTGCTTTGACTCGTCGCGATCGCCGCTCCCGAGTCTTGCTGCGCGCCGTAGGCCGAATACGGAAACGCGTTGTCGACCGCGACGTGGTAAAACTGCGCGGTGGGCTGGTTATACCACGAGCTCCACGTCTTCGCGCCGTTCACGCTCACGATCACGCCTTGATCGCTGCCGAGGATCATACGGTTTGAATCGCCGGGATCGATCCAGAGCGTGTGATAGTCGTCGCCGGTCGGGTCGCCGAGAATCGCATCGAAGCTCTTTCCGCCGTCGTTCGAGCGATACGTCGCCGTGTTCATCACGTAGACGAGGTCCGGGTTACGCGGGTCCGCCGTGATACCGCTGAAGTACCAGCCGCGCTGCCAGATGCGTTCTTCACCGTCGGTGTGCGTCCAGGTCGCGCCCGCGTCGTCGGAGCGGTAGATGCCGCCCAGCTTCGGGCCACTATCGACGTTGGCGTACACGCGATGCGGCGCGGCCGGCGAAATCGAGAGCCCGATGTGGCCCACCTGCGTCGGAAGCCCGTTAGCGAGCTGCGTCCACGTCGCACCGGCGTCTGTCGTCTTGTAGAGGCCGCTGCCGGGGCCGTTCGATGGCGGGTAGACGTTCCACGGAGGACGGCGCGTCTGCCAGAGGGCGGCGTAGATTACGCTCGGATTTCCGGGCTCCATCGCGAGCGAGATGGCGCCGGTGTCGGGATTCTTATAGAGCACCTTGTTCCACGTCGCGCCCCCATCGGTGGTCTTGAAAACGCCGCGCTCCGCGTTGGGGCCGTATTGATGGCCGAGTGCCGCGACGTAGACGACGTTGGGGTCGTGCGGATCGACGACGATCGCGCCGATTTGGCGGGTGTCGGTCAGTCCGACGTGCTTCCAGCTCTTGCCGCCGTCCGCCGATTTGTACATCCCGTCGCCGTACGCGATGTCCGAGCGCATGTCGGCCTCGCCCGTTCCGATGTAGATGGTCCGCGGATCGCTCGGTGCGACCGCGATGGCGCCGATCGAGGCGACGCTCTCCGAGTCGAAGATGGGAGTCCACGTGCGTCCGGCATCGATGGTCTCCCAAACGCCGCCGTCAACGGCGCCGAAATAAAAGTGATTGGGTTCGCCCGGCACGCCGGCGACCGCGAGCGCGCGACCCCCGCGAAACGGGCCGATCAGCCGCCAGTGGAGCGGGCTGGATTCTGCCGAGACCGCGACCGGTGCCGCGAATAGAAACAGTAAGAAGAACGGACGTGAGGCGTCGCATAGACGTCTACCATCCGCCGCCGCTGTCTCCGCCTCCCCCACCGAAGTCGCCGCCACCACCGCCGTCGCCGAAACCGCCGCCGCTCCAGTCGCCGGCGCTCGCGCCGCTGATGTCGGCCTGACCCGCATCGCTCTGCCACCCGGCTCCCGCATCGCCGCCGGCGGAATCGGGGCCGATCTGCCCCGCTTGCGTAGGGACGATGCCGCCCCCGCCTCCGCGGAAGAGCTCGTTACCGAGCCACGCACCACCGAGGCCGCCGAGCAGCCCGCTCCAAAAGCTTCCACCTCCGCCGTATCCGCCGTATCCGTAGCCTGGGCCGTAGCCCGGACCTCCCGGCGGCACTCCGGCGGGCGGCGTGCCGGGAGTTCCGCCGTAGTTTCTGGACATGGAGAAAGCGCGCAAGACCGAGCGCAAGATCAAAAAGCCCACGACCGCGATGACGATCCACCAAAACATCGAGATTCGAAATCCTCCGGGGGAAGAGAGTGTGCCCTGTGCGGGAGCGGAGACGATCCCTGCGGGCTGTCGCGCGCCGCCCAGATGCGAGCGGTAGACGTTCAGGATGGCATCGACGGCGCCGGCGATGCCCGCATCGTAGTTCTCGCTCTTGAACTGGCTCTCCATCGCGGCGCGGATCGAGCGCAGCGTGTCTGGTGTAAACCAGCCCGCCTGGGAGCCCGCACGGTCCGGAACGATGATGTCGCGACGGTCGTCGCGCGCGATATAGACCAGGACGCCGTTGACGTTCTGCTGCGAGAACGCCGCGGCGGCGGCGCTCTGCAACGTCGCTCCGCCGAGCGACGGCGCAGTGACGACGACGATCTCCTTGCCCGTCTGTGCGTTGAACCTGCCGATTCGCTCGTTGAGCTGTGCGACCGTGCCGGCCGAGAACATTCCGGCTTGATCCTGCACGAAGTCGCGAGCGGCCGCCGGGAGCACACTCGCGGCGAGTGCCACGAGCCCGGCCGCCGCGAGCAGCGCAACCCGATTCGAGGTGGGTTTCATGCGGGCTCCTACCTCCGCGCGCGCGTCGAAGTTTCGGGCCCCTGCGGGAACTCGAGCGCTCGGCGGCTCACAGGTCGCGGATGAAGGCGGGATCGCTGAGCTTCATCGAGGTCCTCGCGACCTCGATCGCGCTGATCGGGCCGAGCATGACGCCGATTTTGATCGCGCCATACATGTATGCGCTCGCCGGCAACGGCACGTGGCTCGCGTACGTCTTCGGCAGCATCATGCTGATATTCGTCGCATTCTGCATCAATCAGTTCGCACGCCGCTCGAGCTCGGCCGGTTCGATGTACGGCTACGTTGCCGACCATCTCGGTCCTGTGGCCGGAGCCGTCGGCGGCTGGACGCTGCTCTGGGCGTACGGCTTCGTCGCGACCGCGGTGCTCGGAGCGATGGCCCTCTTCGTGCAAGGACTGCTTTCCGCCGCGGGACTGCACGCGCCGGCGCTCCTCATCGTCGTCGTCCTTGCGGCGATCGCGTGGCAGGCGGCGTATCGCGGCGTGCAGGTCTCGGCGATCCTGATGCTGGTGCTCGAACTGGTATCGGTCAGCGTCATCTGCGTTCTCGTTGCCATCGTTCTGCACGCACACGGCCCGTCGCTCGACCCAAATCAACTCCACGTCAAAGGCGGTTTTCCCGGGGGCATCGGGTTTGCCGTCGCATTCGCGGTCTTCAGCTTCGTCGGCTTCGAAAGCGCAACGGCCTTCGGCGCCGAAGCGAAGCGTCCGCTCGTGACGATTCCGCGTGCCGTGATCGGGAGCGTCATCTTCGCCGCGGCGTTTTTCGTGATTGCCACCTACGCGGAGATCGTCGGCCTTTCACACCTCGGCAAGCCGCTGGACAAGGAACAATTTCCGCTCCAAACGCTCGTCGCCGGATACGGGCTCGGTTACCTCGCGATCCCGATCACCATCGGCGCGATCTGCAGCGCCTTCTCGGTCTGTCTCGCGTGCATCACCACCGCGGGCCGCATCGCCTACGCGATGGCCGGCGCGGGGCTTTTCCCGGCGTCCTTCGCGCGGATCGAACCAAAGCACGACACGCCGAACGTCGCAGTTACCGTCGTGACCGCGACGGCGCTCGGGGTTGCGTTCGGTGCGCTCGCCCTGGGCGTCGCGCCGATCGACCTCTTCGACTACTGCGGCACGCTCAGCACGTTCGGCTTCCTTCTCATCTACATGCTGATCGCGATAGGGGTCGTCGCGTTCTGCAAAGAGCTGGGTGAGCTGCGTGCGGTCGATGTTGCGATCTCGAGCGTAGCGGCGCTCCTGCTGCTTCTCGCGGGCGTCACGCTCTACTACCCGATTCCGGCACCGCCGGAGCGCTGGTTCGGCTACGTCTTCGCGCTCTTTATCGTTGGCGGCTGGGGCTGGTTCCGCTTCAGGAAGGCCAGCGGCTGATCACGACGCGCTGCTGCGTGTAGAACGCGACGGCATCTTTGCCGTGGCAGCGCAGGTCGCCGAAGATCGAGTCCTTCACACCGCCGAATGGGAAGAAGGCCATCGGCGCGGCGACGCCGATGTTGATGCCGACCATTCCGACCTCGATGCGCGAGGCGAACGCGCGCGCGCTTCCGCCGTCGCGCGTAAAAATCGACGAGGCGTTGCCGTACGGCGAGCGATTCGCGACGGCGATTGCGTCATCGAGCGTCGAAACGCGAACGATCGCCAGGACCGGGCCGAAGATCTCGTCCCGCGCGAGCTCGCTCGAGGGATCGACGCCATCGAAGATGACCGGCGCCGCGAACGAGCCGCCGCCGGGGACCTGGCGCGAATCGAGCAGTACCGTCACGCCCGCGTCGCGCGCTCGCCGAACGTACCCTTCGATTCGCGCCAGCGCCTCGTCGCTCACGACCGGGCCCATTTCGACACCCTCCTCGGCTCCGCGCCCGAGGCGCAGCTTCGCCGCAGCGTCGGCGAGCATCGGCGCGAGCGCGTCACCCGCGGTCCCGACGGCGATGACGACCGAGCCGGCCAGACAGCGTTGTCCCGCCCCGCCGAATGCGGCTCCTATCACCGCGTCGCACGTAAACGAGTCGACGGCGTCGGGCAGGACGATCAAGTAATTCTTCGCGCCGCCGAGGGCCGCAACGCGTTTGTGCTCGCGGACCGCGCGTTCTTGCACGCGGCGCGCGGCCTGCGAGGAGCCTACGAAGGAGACGGCAGCGACGTCCGGGTGCTCGATCAGCGCTTCGGCCGTCTCGGCGCCGCCGTGCACGACGCCGAACACGCCCGAAGGAAACCCGGACTCGACGGCAATCGCGTGCAGCAGTTCGGACGTGAGCGGCGTTTGCGGTGACGGCTTGAGCACGAACGTGTTGCCGGCTGCGATCGCGATCGGGAACATCCACAGTGGAATCATCGCGGGAAAGTTGAACGGCGTGATCCCGATGCAGACGCCGAGCGGATAGCGGATCGATACCGAATCGATGCCGCGCGCGACGTCGGGCAGAGCGTCGCCCATCAAGAGCGACGGCATGCCGCAGGCAAACTCGACGGCTTCGATTCCGCGCCGCACCTCGCCGCGCGCGTCCGCGATCGTCTTCCCGTTTTCGCGCGAGACGGAGAGGGCCAGCTCCTCGCGCCGGCGTTCGAGCGCGTCGGTGTAACGGAAGAGCAGGCGCGCGCGCTCGACCACCGGCACGCCGCGCCACGATGCGAAGGCGTCTCGCGCAACGGCGACGGCTCGCGCGGCGTCGGGGCGCTCGGCAACGGCGATCTCGCCGATGAGTTCGCGGGTCGCCTTGTCGTGCACGCCGAGGCGCACTATGCGTTCGCTTCCAGCCGCCCGAGGGCGGCGTCGAGAATCTCAAACCCTTCGTCGAGCTCCTCGTCCGAAATCACCAACGGCGGAGAGACGATCGCGACGTTGTAGCGGCCGTAGAGGTAGAGCCCGTGGTCGAGCAAGTCGTTGAAGAACCCCTGGAGCGACTGAGCTCCCTGCCAGGGCACGAGCGGCGTGCGCGTCTCGCGATCCGAGACGAGCTCCAGTCCGAAGAACGCGCCGACGCCGCGCGCTTCGCCGATACTGCGATGCCGGCGCTGTAAGGCGTCGAAGCGTTTGCGCAGTCCACCCTCGATCTCACGCGCTCGCTCGAAGAGGCGCTCGTCGCGATAGGCGCGCAACGCTGCGACACCCGCCGCCATCGCGAGCGGGTGGCCGCTGAACGTGTGCCCGCTGGGCAGCGGATGCCGGTCGAAATACGCGGCGAGCGATTCGCGGACGGCCACGCCGCCGAGCGGTACGTACGCCGACGTCACCCCCTTCGCGAACGAGAACATGTCCGGCGTCACGCCAAAACGCTGTGCGGCAAACGCTTCACCCGTGCGTCCGAATCCGGTCATCACCTCATCGAAGATCAACAAAACCCCGTGGCGGTCGCAGAGCTCGCGCACTCGAGCGAGATACGTGTCAGGATAGACGATGACGCCGTTGGTGCCGACGACCGGCTCGATGAGCAGCGCCGCGATGCGGTCACCGCCTTCATAGCTCACGATCTCTTCGAGATGCTCGATCGCTCGATCGGCCTCTTCGCGCGGATCGCGCGTGTGAAACGGGCTGCGGTACGGAAAGGGGGCGAAGAAACGCACGATCCCCGGAATCCCCGGCTCGTTCGGCCAGCGCCGGTTTTCGCCGGTGAGAGTTCCCGCGCCGGGCGCGGAGCCGTGGAACGAACGGTATGCGGTGAGTACCTTGTGGCGCCCGGTCAACGTTCGCGCGAGTTTGATCGCGTCTTCGTTCGCTTCGCCGCCGCCGGTCGTGAAGAAGACGCGCCCGCTCTCCTCCCACGGCGCGATCCGGACGATCGCCTGAGCGAGCTCCGCGCGCCGATCGTTCGCGAAACTCGGCGCGGCGTAGGCGAGGCGGCGCGCCTGGCCGGCGATGGCCTCGGCCAGCCCTGCATGGCCGTGCCCGAGGTTGACGGCGACGAGGCCCGCGGAGAGATCGAGGTATCGGCGGCCTCGGTGGTCGTAGAGCTGCGACCCCTCACCGCGCACGATCACCGGCGGGTTGCGCCCGCTTTGAGCGACCCACGGCGTCAGGACGTACTTAGCGTGCAGCGCCGCCGGATCGGCGAGCACCGGCTCGGGGCGGCTCACTTCAGCGACGAGACGACGATCAGGCCGCCGGCGACGCTGAGCGCGAAGAACACGATGAATATCCACACGCCGAAGCGCTTCAAGAACTCGCGTCGAGCCCGAGCGGCCCGCGTGTGGTGCGTCGGGCGCCGGTCTCTCACGAACCCTGCGCCTTTCGCTTCGCGTCGCCCTGAGCGGGATCGAAGGGCGCCCACAACCGCTCCAGATTGTAGAACGTGCGCTCCTCCGGCGTGAAGAACGTGAACGATGACGTTGCCCAAGTCGATCAGAATCCACGAGCCGTCGGCGTATCCCTCCATGCGCGAGAGGTTATAGCCGTTGCGGCGGACCGCCTCAACGACGGAGTCCGCAATCGCGCGCGTTTGGACCTTCGAGCGCCCGGTGACGATCGCGAACGTATCGGCCAGGATGGTCCGCGCGCTCACGTCGATCGCGGCAAATGCTTCGCCCTTCTTGTCGAGCGCGCTCTCACGGACGACGTCGATTAACTCGCCGATGCGCGTGCCTCCGCTAGAACGATTTTGCGCGCGTAGCGACGCCTGGAGAGAGCGACGGTCTCCCGCATCGCTCCGGGCAGATCGAGCATCGCGCGGCGCCACAGTTCCGCTCGTTCCGGGAAACGCCGCTCGGGCTCGAGCGAGTCCGCGAGGTAGACGATGCAATCCAGCCGCGACATCTCGCCGGCCGCGGTCGTGTGTTTTTCGATGGCGGAGAGCACCTCGGCATCCTCTACCCCGAAGAGCTCCCGTGCGAGTGCCGCGCCGAGCCGCGCGTGGAGCAGCGTCGGGTGTTCGCGCGCGGTCGCCTCGATCTCGATGCCCCGAGCCTCGCATTCCGCGATCAGGCGTTCCGGCGAGTAGAGGCGCGCGAGATCGTGCAGCAGTCCCGCGATGCGCGCCTTGCGCGCGTCGGCTCCGTGGCGGCGGGCGAGCTCCTCGGCACAACGAGCCACGCGAACGCTGTGCGCATAGCGGTGCTCCTGACCGATGTGTTCGCGAACCTGCCGCGCGAGCTGCGTGAAGGCGAGCCCCGTCATTCTTGCTCGAAGCGTCCGCGCAGCACCCGCAGCCGGTTGCGATAGAGCTCGCTGCGCAGGCTTCCCGCCCACATGATGAGCGCGCTCTCGTTGTCGTCGCTGTAATAGCCGCTGCGCATCGTCACCGTCGTGAATCCATACTTTCGGTAGAGCCGTTGGGCCGCGACGTTGCTCTCGCGCACTTCGAGCGTCATCCACGCCGCGCCGCGTTCGATCGCTTCGTCGATGAGCCTGCGCAACAGCACTTCGCCGAAGCGCCGCCTGCGGTACTCCGGGTCGACCGCGAGCGTGGTGACGTGCGAGTCTTCCAGGATCACCCAGAGGCCGCCGTAGGCGACGATGCGACCTTCGAAGCGTCCGACGAAATAGTGCGCCAGCTTGTTCGTGCTCAGCTCGTTGTAGAACGCGTCCGACGGCCAAACGGTGGAAAAGCAAGCTCGCTCGATGCGCGTCACCGTCGTGACGTCGGACGTCGCCATCGGGGCGATCGACAGGGGGCCGGGCCGTTCCGCCGGCCGCTCGAGCTCCATTTTCATGCGTAAATGGAGCTCTAAACCTTCGGCATTCTCGCGGCGGGGAGTTCGCCGTAATCCGCGCGCACTTCGTGCATGCTCTTCGGCGGCGTGTGCTGAGATGCCGCCAACGCGGCGGCGGCAGCGGCGGGCAAGACGGTCGGGTCGATAGGACGCACGATGATGCCGCGTTCGGCAAGCGCGTGGAGCACGTCCTCCGGAGCACCCACGACATCTATCCTTCGACTCCGCTCAGGATGACAACCTGAGGGGGGAGCAGCTCGGCGAGCACGTCCGCGGTCCGCCCCGAGGCGCGCCGCTGCTCCGATCCGCGGCGGTACCGGGCGGAGATCACGCCGGGCCTCCCGACGACGACCGCCAGAACGCACTCGAAGCGGCCGCCGAACTCCAGCAGGTCGAACGAATCAATAGGTACGAGCGGCCGCCGCCAGACCGCGGCGAGCGCTTTGGCGTAGGCGATCGCAATGCGCAGGCCGGTGAAGCCACCGGGGCCGATACCGACCGCCAGGCGGTCGATTTGTTCGGCCCGCACGCCGCCACGCGTTAGAATCGCCTCCACGGTGGAAAGCCCGCGCTCGAGCGCTACGGCCCCGGGCTCGCGGTGCGAGGCGAGTATTCGGTCGTCGCGCGCGATCGCCGCGGAAAAAGCTCCGAGCGCTCCGTCAAGAGCAAGAACGATCATCGCACCGGGCGAAGAGAAACGATGCGCGGCTGTTCGCCGGCGCCTTCGATCTCTATTTCGTATCGGTGCTCCGCGATTATGTCCGGCGCGTTACGCCACCACTCCACGAGCACAATCGAGCGGCCGTCGAGCGTTTCTTCGAGACCGAGTTCAACCGACTCGCGCGGGTCTTCGATGCGATAGAAGTCGATATGGTCGATCGGCGGGTCGCCGTCGTAGCGGTGCCGGAAAGTAAAGCTTGGGCTGCAGCTCTGGTCGGCTCCGTGGAGCGTTCGCACGATCGCCCGGACGAAGGTGCTCTTGCCCGATCCGACCGGACCGGACAGCGCGACGACGTCGCCCGGCCGGAGGCGACGCGCGAATGTTGCGGCAAACGCATTGAAGTCCTCCTCCGTCGGAAGTCGAACGGTGTCCGTCATGAGTACAGGTGAATATTGAACAACGATATCATAGCGCAGGTCAACGTCGAAGACGAGATGCGGGAGAGCTATCTCTCGTATGCGATGTCAGTCATCGCTTCGCGGGCGCTGCCCGACGTGCGCGACGGCCTCAAGCCGGTTCAGCGGCGGATTCTTTACGCGATGCGCGAGATGGGCATGGATCCCGGAAAGCAGCACCGCAAGTGCGCCGGTATCATCGGCGAGGTGCTCAAGAGCTACCATCCTCACGGCGATTCGTCGGTTTACGATGCGCTCGTGCGTTTGGCGCAAGACTTCACGCTCCGGTATCCCTTGGTGGATGGTCACGGCAACTTCGGATCGATCGATCCTGACCCGCCCGCGGCCTATCGGTATACCGAGGCTCGGCTGGCTCGCACCGCGCTCGACGTCTTGGCGGATATCGATAAAGAGACGGTTCCATTCGTTCAAAACTTCGACAACCAGGGCGTGGAGCCGAGCGTTCTTCCGGGACGGTTGCCGCAGCTGCTGGTGAACGGCTCGAGCGGCATCGCGGTCGGAATGGCGACGAACATCCCGCCGCACAATCTCGGGGAAATCGCCGATGCGATAACCGCGGTGATCGACGATCCCAACGTGACCGACGACGATCTCTGCACGATCGTCAAGGGTCCGGACTTTCCGACGGGAGGCACGATCCTCGGTCACGAGGCGATTCGCGAAGCCTACAAGACGGGGCGCGGTTCGATCACAATCCGCGGGAAAGCGGAGATCGTCGAAGACCACGGCAAGCACAAGATCGTCATCACCGAGATCCCCTATCAGGTGTATAAAGGGCGGATCATCGAAGCGATCTCGGAAGCGTACTCAGAAAAGCGGATCGCCGGCATTGCGCGCATGGACGATGAGTCGAACCGGAAGGGGATGCGCGTGGTCATCGAGCTACAGAGGAACGCCATTCCGAAGATCGTTCTCAACCAACTTTTCAAGCACACGCCGCTGCAGGCGACCTTCGGCTTCAACATGCTGGCGCTCGTGCCGGTGGGCCAACCGCGGGCCAACGGGTCCGTCGCGCTGGAGCCGCAGGTGCTCACGCTCAAGCAGCTGCTCGAGCATTTCATCGAGCATCGCAAGGGCGTCATCACGCGGCGAACGGCATACGATCTTCGCAAGGCCGAAGAGCGCGCGCACCTTCTCGAAGGCTACCGCATTGCGCTCGACAACATCGACGAGGTCATCGAGATCGTGCGCGGCAGTCAGACGACCGACGAGGCCAAGGAGCGGCTGTCGGCGCGCTTCTCGCTCAGCGAGGTGCAGGCTCAGGCCATCGTCGACATGCGTCTGCGCACGCTCGTCGGGCTCGAGCGGCAGAAGATCGAGCAAGAGTATGCCGAGCTGATCAAAACGATCGCCGAGCTGCAGGACATTCTGCGAAGCCCGCGGCGCATCGCGGGAATCGTAAAGAGCGAGACGCTCGACCTGAAAAAACGTTTCGGCGACGAACGGCGCACCAGCGTCGAACCCGCCGAGGACGAGCTCTCGATCGAGCAGATCACCCCCAACATCGACGTGGTCGTCACATATACCGTCGGCGGCTACATCAAGCGAGTCTCCGTGGACACGTTCCGCACGCAGCTTCGCGGCGGCCGCGGCGTTACCGGCATCTCGAACCTCAAGCGCGAGGATGTCGTTCGCAACTTTTTCGTGACGAAGACGCACGATCACGTGCTCTTCTTCACGAACATGGGGCGCGTCTACCGGCTGCGCGGATACGAGATTCCCGATACCACGCGTCAGGCGCGCGGCACCGCGCTGGTCAATCTGCTCACGCTGCCGCCGGGCGAACAGGTGACGGCGGTGTTTCCGATCGACCGCTTCGAGGGCGAGAAGTATCTCGTGATGGTCACCAAGCGCGGCGTCATCAAGAAGACCAAGCTCGACGTCTTCGCCAACGTACGGCGCAATGGGCTCATCGCGATCAACCTCGATCAAGGCGACGAGTTGCTTTCGGTCGATCTTTCGGACGGTTCGCGCGACATTATCCTTGCGTCGACGGCCGGCATGGCCGTGCACTTCAACGAGAAGGGCGTGCGCCCGATGGGGCGGGTCGCGCGCGGCGTCAAGGCGATGTCCCTGGAGAAGGGCGATGCCGTGGTGGCGATGGACGTCGTCGAAGACGATCGCCGCGAGGTCTTGCTCGTAACCTCGCTGGCCTTCGGTAAGCGCACGCCGATCGCGGATTATCGCCACACTTCGCGCGGCGGCAAAGGCGTAAAGGCATTCGCGCGTCAGCGCGACGACATCGGGCAGGTCGTCGACCAGATTCTCGTGGCGCCCGAGGACCAGCTTCTCATGATCACGTCGGGCAATCAGGTGATTCGGCTCAAGGTCGGCGATATTCGCAAGACCGGCCGCGACGCCAAGGGCGTTCGCCTCCAGCGGCTGGGCGAAGGGGATGAGGTCATCGCGATCACCAACCTCGGCAAACAGGCCAAGCAGATCACCGAGATCACCGGCGAGCCGCAACAAACCGAGCTGTAGGAGTGTTTAGAAGGATATGAGCGCTTTACCAGACGTTACTCAGGGCAACTTCGAAGCCGAGGTGCTGCAAAGCTCGCAGCCGGTGCTCGTGGATTTTTGGGCGCCCTGGTGCGGACCGTGCCGGATGCTCGGCCCGATCGTCGAGAAAGTCGCGGCCGCGCACGCCGGCAAGGCCAAGTTCTTCAAGCTGAACACCGATGAAAACCCGAGCGTGGCCGGCCAGTACCAGGTGTCGGGCATCCCGTGCCTGATTCTGTTCAAGGGCGGTCAGGCGGTCGATCGAATCGTCGGCTACGTGCCCGAAAACGTCGTAACGTCCATGCTCGGCAAGCACGTGGCGTGAGGTCTATTCCGGCCATGCACCGGGTGCTGGCCGACGAGCGCGTAGCGCGCTATGAAAACCTGTTGGGACGAAACGCAACGCGCGGCGCGGTCGAGGAAGCACTCGGCCGCGCCCGCATTTCCGGGGATTGGCCGTACGACGCGATCGTCGGCGCCGTGATCGGCCGGCTCGAGGTATTGCGCTTGCAAACCCTCACGCCGGCGATCAATGCGACCGGCATCCTGATTCACACGAACCTCGGTCGCGCGCCGCTCGCGCCGGAAGCGCTGGAAGCGGTCGCGCGCCTTGCGCGCGGCTACTCGAACCTCGAGTACGATCTCGAAACCGGCGAGCGGGGCTCGCGCCACGCGCACGTGAGCGGCCTCCTGAACGAGCTGACCGGCGCCCAAGATTCTCTCATCGTCAACAACTGCGCGGCGGCGGTGCTGCTCGTGCTCGATACCTTTGCTAAAGGGCGCGAAGTGGTCGTGGCGCGCAACGAGCTCGTCGAGATCGGCGGCGGCTTCCGCGTGCCGGAGGTGCTCGAGCGCAGCGGTGCATCCCTGGTGGAAGTTGGGACGACGAACCGCGTCTACATCGAGGATTTTGAGCGCGCGCTCTCGCCGCGGACCGCGCTGTTGCTGCGCACGCATCCGTCGAACTACCGCATCGAAGGCTTTACCCACGAGACGAGCGCGCGGGAGCTCGCGGAGTTGGGCCGGCGCGCGGGCGTGCCGGTGGCGGAAGACCTCGGGAGCGGCGCGCTCGCCGACCTTCGCGAGTTCGGGGCGCAGCACGAACGCACCGTGCAGGAAGCGCTGGCGGACGGAATGGGGCTCGTGACGTTCTCGGGCGACAAGCTGCTCGGCGGACCGCAGGCCGGCGTGATAGTAGGGCGCGCGCCGCTCATGGCGCGGCTGCGCAACAACCCCCTGCTGCGCGCGTTGCGCGTGGACAAGATGACGCTCGCCGCCCTCGGCTCGACACTGCTGCTCCACCGCAGTGGTCTGGCCCGCGAACGCATTCCGCTCTACCGCATGTTGGCGGCGACGCTCGACGAGCTGCGCGCGCGGGCGCAATCGTACGTCGAGTCCGTGGCGAACGCCATTGTAGTCGATAGTGAAGCGTACGCCGGCGGCGGGGCGCTACCGCAGTCGCGGATTGCCTCGATCGCCGTCGCTATTCCGACGGGGAGCCCCGACGAGCTTGCGGCGCGACTGCGCGCGGGCGAGCCACCGATCGTAGCTCGAATCGACGACGGCCGCATGTTATTCGACCTGCGAACTATCGCGCGGGAGGAGGATGCAGCGGTGATTGAGGCGCTGAAAGGTGTTGGAACGCGGGGTCTTAGCTCCATCTAAAAGGGGCCGGGCGAACGCCCGACCCCCTTTTTTCTGCGATGGCCGTCTTGGACTAGTGAGTGCTAGGTCCCAGGAGTCAAAGCAATCCCGAGCTTGAATGTGTAGGTAGTACCGGTGCAAGCGCTTGGCGTGAACCCAATGCAGTAGTAGTCGGTGAATTTGACCGGGCCGGGCTGTTTGGGGTTCTTGCCGCTATAGTTGATGTACTGGTAGGTCGGATTGCCCGGATCCGGATAGAAGTAAGTGGCGAACTTTTTGTCGGGCTTGCCCTTCTTGTTCTTGTTTTTTACGATGTACGCGTTGTTGTAGAGTTCGTAACCGCTGCCGGCTGAGGTTTCGACGTAGGGTCCGGGGTTGCCCTTAGCGACGTAGAAGCAGAACGCGTACACGCTGTAGTCGCATCCTATGGTCATGGGCTTGACCCCCGGCATCAGGTGGGTCGCCAGGCCGTGGCCATGGGACCGATCCATCGCCGAGGCTTGGCCGCCCGATGACGGCACGGCCGACGAACCCGTATTACCGGAACACGCTGAAAGTGCTAGGCCGAAGGCGAGCGCGGCGCTGGCACAGAGAAGGCTGAAACGCACGTTGTGGGCTCCTTCCATAGCTGGTTTTGAAGAAAAGCTAGTTCTGAGGGACCGCTACATAGCGGTACGGTTAGAAGAATGCGAACCCACGCTTCCCTTTCCTTCAAGCTGAACGTTACTTGCCGCGATTGCGTCGATGTAGCCGACGTGCCTCTTTAACCGGCGCAGGGGTAGCCCCGATGGACAATGCCGTCGCGTCAGCCATGCCACGGGCGAAGGCGGAGCTCGCAGACCGACATCTTGCCCGGAACCGTGGTTCGCCACTGGCCGTTCCACACGCCGCCATTCACTTTTGCGACCTCGGCGCATTTCTTTTCCGCATCCGCTTGACTCCAGATTGGACCGGCTTCGAACGCCTTGACGACATATTTACCATTCCACGGCGGGAGGCCGAGCTCGCAGACCGACATTCTGCCCGGCACCGTGGTTTGCCACCGGCCGTTCCACACGCCGCCATTCAGTTTTGCGACTTCGGGGCATTTCTTTTCCGCATCCGCTTGGCTCCAGATCGGACCGGCCTCGACGGCGATCGTCTTGGTTTGTGCCGAGGCAGCGGAGGGCGGCGCTAGACAAAGCAGCGCCGCGCCTACGGCAAGGGTGTGGGCAATCGAATTCGAAGAAATCTTCCTCCGCATAGAGTATCTCCCGTTTCGCGTTGAGGACGGTATCAGCAGCGCAGCTGAGATGTACCTCGAGTACGTTCCTGCTATAGCGGCAAACAGCCCTCCAATGTTGGTTCGGTTATTGCGAAACCGACGTAAAAGCAAACAATCACGGCGAGGGCCAGCGCGGTTAGTGTAGGGATGATACGGAACGTGATAAAGCAGGCCGCGTACCCGCTAACGACAAATATGCACGTTCCTCCGATGAGTGCCCCGATTAGAATCGGTGGCCAGAACAGCAGAGCGAAGGCCAAGGCGATGGAATAGAAGCCCCAACTGACGCTCATGCAGTTATGTGCCGACGATCCAAAATTGTACGCTTGCGCAAGCAACACTGCGGCAAGGACTGCGAGCGTCGCCACTCTGGCATTGAAGCCGCGGCCACTTGAGGATGGATGCGTCAGGTTTTTGTTCCTGCTCGGTCAGGATAGCCCGATAGCATCGTCCCCTGCCGCCTCGCGCACCGTGATCTTTCGAAGCTCTGGTGTCCTCATTCGGCATCGGGAGCAAAGTAATCGTCGCCAAACTGGCGCATGAAGAACTTCGGCGGGTACGGCGCTTTGATGGGCACGAACTTCGCTGGCTTCTGGGTAAAGTCGAAGCAGTCGGCCGCAGGTGAGGCCGCACGCCGGTCAGCTTTGGCGAGCTGATCGAGACCGAATAAGTCCTCGGCGAAGCGCAGCACGCTGGCCGTCTCGTAATGCACGTGCGAGACGTGATCGTGTATGACATACGGAGAGAGCATGATCAGCGGAACGCGGAAGCCTAAGCTGTCGCGATCCTTGTACTCCGGCGCCACCGGGTCGTAGAGGCCGCCCCAATCGTCCCACTGGATGAAGATCGCCGTCGAGTTCCAGAACTTGCTCTTGCCGACCGTGTTCACGAGCGCGGAGACCCACGACGGTCCGTAGTCGTCCGGGCAGTTGGTATGGTCCGAATCGTCGCAGACGGGCGTGATCCACGTAAAGTTTGCGAGCTCGCCGTTGCGTACGTCGGTGATAAACTTCCAGTTCGGCGAGATGACGTCTTTCCTCCAGTCAGGCCCATTGTAGATGTGTTTAATGGCCTGATAACTGGACCACGTTCCACCGTCGCCGCTCGAAGCGCTACCGTACTCGCTCGCGTAAAACCGCCATGAGAGTTTTGCTTTATCAAGCTCGTCGCCTAGGGTTTGATAATCGAAGCACGCCTTCTGGTACCCGGTGACGACGCGCTGTGAGGTGATCATGGAGACTTCGGCCGCTTCGTGGTCCTGGCAACCCCAGTAGCCGCCGGGCAAATTGGCACTCCAAGCGGCCTGCGCGGCGATAACGTACTGGTGCGCTACGAAACTTTCGTCGAGCTGCGATTGGAACATTCTGTCGGCGAGCGCGCCTTCGTGCGCCATGTCGAAGTACGGTTTTGACTGATCGTGCGGCACGTACACGTACTGTGAGTTCTTAAAGTTGCCTTCCGTCCATTCGTTGTCGAATCCGTTCATCCGGCAGTCCGTGCCCGGGAGCGTGCCCGTACCGTTGCACGCCGCGATCATCGCCGCTACGGAGTGATCGATATCGTAAAATGCGCCGAGCTTCGAGGGCTGCAGTTTGATCGTTTGGCCCTTTGAATTCTTGCCTTCGGAGACGGTATACGCGCCGGGATAGCCATAGAACAGGTTATTGAAACTGCGGTTCTCTTGAACGATGTAGACGATGTGCGTGATCTTGCCGGCCCCGGTTCCGGTAATGTCGCGCAGGGGCGCTCCGTTCTCCATGTATGGAAGCCCTTGAGAGCCACCACAGCCCTCTAGCATTGCCGCAGCCACGCAAATGGTTAAGGCGTAGCGGATAAGTCCCAAGCTCTTCATCTGCTGTGCTCCTCGTTCCGTGAACGTCACGGCGCTCGGCAACGTTTCGGCTTTGCCCGGCTGAGCCCTCGCGGACCGTCCCCCTCCCAGCGGGAATGAACTCGGGGCTTAAACGGTCGTGATAGGCTAGTTCGAACGCACGAGAGCAATGGTAGCGAGCATGATCGCGCAGGGCCGGCCGTCGGCGGTTTCTGGATCCACTTCGATGCGTGCGAGGCATACGCTGAGGCGACGCCCTCTGCGAACGACCTCCGCCGTCGCGACGAGCTCGCGCCCCGTCGCAGGCGCGAGCAGGTTGATTTTAAACTCGGCCGTCAGGACGTCGGAATGTGGAGGAAAGAGCGTGTACGCCGCATAGCCGCACGCGCTATCGCCGATAGCTGACGCAACGCCGGCGTGGAAGAGACCGTGTTGCTGCCCCAAGCCCTCGCGGTACGTCGAACGAATTGCGCATCGCCCCGGCGCCAGATCGAGCAGTTCGGCATTGAGCGTCGCCATGAGGCCCTGCCGTGCGAAGGATGCCCTGACTCGGGCCTCCCAAGCTGGGTCCAGCGGCTCGAAGTCCTGCATGCAGAGTGCTTTTCGCTGGGTAAACAGACCCCTGCGGTTATCGTCAAACGCGGTAACAAGATGATTCAGGTTATGAATACAGCCGCAACCGACGCGCAACGGAGCTTGAAATTCCAACGCTCCTGTTGCAAGATTACTCGTACGCTATGATATCGTGGTCCCCTCGGAGGTACTTATGACTATAACGCGCTTTAACCGTCTTGCATTGTGCCTTTCCGTGTGTTGCGTGGCGGCCGGCTGCGGCGCGTCTACTGCCGGGCTTGGTCCGGCAGCAACCAACGAGAGCGTGTCAGCGCGCACATCGCGTCCAATGCAAAGGCTTGGGTCGCCGCCCATCCAGCACGTCGTCATCATCGTGCAGGAAGCCCGCAGTTTTGATAACCTCTTCTGTTCGTATCCGGGCGCCGATTCGATAAGTTGCGCGTCACGACCGCATGAAATTCCCCTGGAAGCTAACTGCACGATCGCGGACACCTTCGAGGATTTCAAGCGCGACCTAAAATCCGGAAAGTTCTCGCACGAGAAAGCTGCGTGCCCGGGTTACCAGCGGCCGCAGTACGGCACGGTGCCCCCGGCCGAAACGAAGATATACCGCGCGATCGCGGGGAGCTACGTCCTTGGCGACCACATGTTCTCATCGACGGGAAACCCGACGTTCGAGTCTCATCAATACCACATCGCCGCCCAAGCGAACGCCGCGCTCGATCAGCCATTTGGAAAGACCCCACCCGATGGCTGCGTCTATCTCGCGAAGGTTCGGCAATTTAGCGGCCCGCCGCAGCCGGCGTGCGAGCATTATAAGACGCTCGCGGACGAGCTCGACGCAGCGGGCCTAACGTGGGCATACTATGCCGCAGGCGCTTCCGAGCCCACGTGGGATGCGTTCGGATGGGTCCAAGGGCATTCGGCCGGTACGTCTCCGCCGACTCAGTTCCTGACCGACATCGCGAGCGGCCGTCTAAGCTCGGTAACGTGGGTGACGCCGGAGCTTCGGGATTCGGATCTTTCGGGTGCGCGCTCTGCGACCGGACCGGCGTGGGTCGCGTCGGTCGTGAACGCGGTCGGCGAGAGCCAATACTGGAACTCGACCGCGATCTTCGTCACGTGGAGCGGCTTCGGCGGTTGGGCCGACCACGTGCCGCCCCCCTTCCTGGATCGCGAGGGACTCGGCTTTCGCGTTCCACTGCTGATGATCTCACCGTACGCCAAGCAGAGTTACGTTTCGCACGTGCGTTACGAGACCGCCAGCATCTTGCGCTTTGCCGAAACGTTTACGGCCTCAACCCGCTCGCTGAGGCCGACAGCCGCGCAACCTCACCGGCCGCGGATTGCTTCAACTTTTCTCAGAAGCCGCGACCGTTCACACCTTTCCCGACGCGGTACTAGACGTACCTGATCGCGAACTGCGGGCGTATTGACATTGAATAAGCTCGCATTGTTGACGTTCGCTGCACTCGCTTGCACGGCACCGTCGCCGGCGCAAACCCCCGCTCCGGCCGGGGCGACTTGGACGTTGCTGCAGCGACAGGAGGCCCTAGCCCGCGCTGAAAGCGCGCTCGGAAACTACTTTTATACCGACCGGATCGCCGCGCTCCGTGCCGCTATAAATGAGAATCGTCAAACGCTTCTTCAGATCGCCGACCAAAGGGCGTTTGCCGCGACGCTGACCAGCGAGCTGCAGGATGCTTCTCACGATAAGCACATCATCGTCTGGTATTCCGACGCGCCTGATACCAATCGGAGCGTCCAAATCAGCCCTCGCGAGTCCGAGGCGGATCGAAAGTTTTTTTCACACATCGGCTATGGCTTCAGCGCCGGCATACGGCTTCTCGGAAACGTCGGTTACCTGAGCCTTGGCGGATTTGCCAACATGCCGGAGGCGAAAGCCTCGCTCGATGCGGCGATGACGCTAATGGCTCCCACCGACGCTCTAATTATCGATCTGCGCGAAAACGGCGGCGGCGATTCCGACACCGTCCGCTATTTGCTCGGTTACTTTTTTGCGCGCCCGGTCGAGATCACGGGGGCAGTCGTGAGACGAAACGGGACGTTTCGAACCGATCGAGACTTTACGCCGAGCAACGTCGGGGGCCGGAAGTACGTTGGAAAACCGCTGTATGTGCTGATAGGCCACCAGACGATTTCGGGCGGTGAAGAGTTCGCCTACGACCTGAAGGCGTTGCATCGCGCGCTACTGCTGGGCGAACCCACCGCCGGCGCAGCGAACGGCCTGGGATCGCCGCCGGTCTATCTAACCGACCACTTAAGAATCAGCGTGCCGGATGCGCAGACGCGCAACCCATATACCGGTACGAACTGGGAAGGGATTGGCGTGATCCCAGATATCGCGGTCTCGAGGGAAGCTCTTCTTGCCGCATACGAACGCGCGCTGCAGTCAAGTCGGGATACGTACGATCCGATGAACGAACTGCCGCAGGCGCTCAAGGATCCTGCCGCCGCTCTGCGCGCGTCGTTGCCGCAGCCGTAGAGCGTGCTGAGATTTCATTGCCCGAGCACCGCTTGGGTGACCAGCGTTTGACCTACGGGAGGCATACCGAAATCGAGAGTGCTGCTCGTGCTGAAATTGGCGTTACCGAAGACCAATAGGGTGTAGTTGCCCCCGGCGTTGCTGTAGTTGACCTGCGTCGTGGGAAAATAGAGCAGCCCGCTAAAGTTGCAGGTACAGGTGCTAAAGTCCAAAGCGGAGCTTTGCGCCGGATTCCGATAGAAGAGAACTCCGGCCGTGGTCCCGGTGCTGGGCGGTGAAAGCGTTAGGTTCGCGTTGCCGAAGTTCGTATCTTGAACGTTTGAGGTCATGTAGACCGTGACCCCGCTGCCAGAAACCGTCGCGTTGTTGAGGTGAAACTGGCCGTTGATTACGTACAATCCGGGGCCTAACGTGTCGGTCCCCGTCAGCGTCAGGTTCTGATAGCATCCGTGGCTCAGAGCCGTATTGTTGAAAGTCCCGCCGGCGCCGCATCCCGACGTCGAGGGCGGATTGTTCTTTAGATACGCGCAACCTGCAATCTCCGGGCAAGGGTCCGCCATGGGGAGCGCCGGTGCGGGCGTCGCTTCGGGGAAGGCGGCGCCGCTGATGTTGGGCGCGGTACCCGCATAGGTTATGTCGGCGACGTTGATCGTCGAGTTGCTCATGTTCGCAGTGTCGTTGATGACGATGCCGCATTGCGGCGCGTAAATATGAGCATTGGTGATGTCGGACACTTGGGTCGAGCTGAGCAGATAAATGCAGCCGTTGTTGTTCGCGCCGACCATGCCCACTGCTTGAGTCGACACGCCCACGCCGGTCGGAAAGCCGAACAACTTCGCGAAATAGCTCCCGACGTTGTTGCTGGTGATCTGAACGCTGACGGCACACGCGTTGTTTGCGAATGGTCCGCTCTGCGGCGGGCTGTGTGGCGTAACGCTCACGTTGCCGCCGTTCGCGAAGCCGTTGCTTGTCGCGTCGGCCTGGGCGGCGGCCTGGGCCCCCGTCGGATTGGCGCAGTTCGAACGAACGAGCTGCTGAGCCCCGCCGATCGCGGCGGCATCGGTCGCCGACTGCTGAACCTGCTGTTGGTACTCCCAGTACCCGACGTCGACGGCCATCCCGGAAACGCCCATCAGAGCCGTGAGACAAACGGCGATGAGCGGTAAGACCTGACCTGTCTGTCCCCTGCGTCTGCGCATTGGGACTCCTCCTCGAGCCGTGCAAGATAGTTGGTTGAAATAGCCCAGCACAGCTTAGCACGGCCCGCTCGGCGCGACAACCTACGACTCGCACAGTTTGTCGCACAGCCGGCCGCGCCGGCCCTATTCGGAGAAATAGCCCGGCGGCGTCCGCGAGCGCGCCTCTGAGACGCTCGCGGTGGACCCGCAAGGGTGATAAATTAGTTGTTCCGTCGAGCGGCGCTAAATGCAACGCCGAACGGCTCATTGACGTCTGGGATCATAGCGGCTTCGAGGACGCCTGATGGATAGCTAAACCTTAGCACGTCCATCACGCCTTTAGAACGAGTATACGTCTTGCTCGGCACGATCACAGTATTGTCGCGAATAACGAACTGTCCAACCGACGCTGCGCCGGAGAGCGTCGTTTCGCCAATTTTCTTCGCCAGATTTCCGACGACGTCAAAGCGAATGATCTTCGGCGGAATCCACGGACAACATCCGGCCGGCGCGAGTAAATTAAGATACTTTCCGTCCCACTGAATCGAACCGAGGTAATCCGATTCCTCGCCAAGTGTCACGTTTGCAAATTTCTTAGCATGACGCCGAAGCTCGACGAGTCCGACTTCCATGTCGCCCCCATTCAAAGGCCCGTCGGCAAACAGGTTGCCGCGGTCGTCGTAGGTGAGCGCCCAAAAATTGTTGGCTGTCGATCCGCCGGTGTACGACTTCGGTGTGCCTTGCGCGTGTCGGAAGATCGCGACGCTGCTAGGGCTTGGGTCAGACTCGGATACCGCAAGATCTCCGGTCACGGGATCGATCGCACAATACATCGCGTGTCCCGACAACCGGAGTCTTACGCCAGTCGACTGCGAGGCTCCGTGCGCCACCTTGACGACATCGTTTCCGAAATATTCCGGGATATAGACGTTGCCACTCTTGTCGGAACACAGACCTTGCCCGGCGCCTGCGAAGTAACCGTACAATTGTCCCTCGAGGCGTCCCCCGGGATACTCGAAAACGTCTACGCGGGCGTATCGGTTGTTATAGAATCCCTGATCGTAGATGTAAAGGAGATCGTATTCCTTGGCGTCGGGAGCCATCCACGAACGACCCGTCACATGCGTGCCTTCGGCCGCAGTCCTAGGGCGGGAACACCAGGCAAACCGGCCACGGGCTGGCCTTGCGGCACGCCGCAGCTCGCCAAAAGTGCAGCGGCCGCGCACGTATCGATGGCACGGCGCGCTAGGTTCGAAAGCGCAGCGTTCATGCCCGGAGTATCCCACGCGGGACACCCCGCTCGCATGGGGCAAAAGTCCCGCTTTAGTGGTCTGCGAACCAGCCCGACGGCGTCACGTCGAGATTGACGTTGATCTGTTTGACCTCGGTGTACGCGTCGTAGCCGTAGGTGCCGAGCTCACGGCCGATGCCGGACTGCTTGTAGCCGCCCCACGGCGCTTCGTTATACGTGGGGTGATACGTGTTGATCCAGGTGATGCCGGCCCGCATCTTGCGGATGACGCGGTGCGCCTTCGCGATGTCCGTCGTGAACACGGCGCCCGCTAAACCGTAGATCGTGTCGTTCGCGAGCCTTATTGCCTCCGCTTCGTCGTCGAACGTTTGCACGACCAAGACGGGACCGAAGATCTCCTCTTGCACGATCCGCATAGAAGGCGTCGTAGCGGCGAAGATCGTCGGCGAGATGAAGTTGCCGTCCGCGAGCGCGCCGCCGAGCCGCTCGCCGCCGCATAGTATTTCCGCGCCTTCCTGCTTTCCGATTTCGATGTACGCTTCGACCCGCTCGCGGTGGACCGGCGAGATGATCGGCCCCATCTCGCTGGCAGGATCGAAGCCGTCGCCGACGCGGATCTTCTGCGCGCGCTCGACGAGG
The DNA here is from genome assembly GCA_963745145.1 of Vulcanimicrobiota bacterium. Taxonomy (GTDB): domain Bacteria; phylum Vulcanimicrobiota; class Vulcanimicrobiia; order Vulcanimicrobiales; family Vulcanimicrobiaceae; genus Cybelea. The sequence continues at coordinate 831,064 of CAVUWE010000002.1, forward strand.
CGCTCGACGAAGCGATCGTGCAAACCGCGCTCCACGATCAATCGCGATCCCGCCGAGCAGACCTGCCCGGCGTTGGCGAAGATGCCGAAGAGCGCGTAGTCGATCGCGGTGTCGAAGTCGGCGTCGGCGAACACGACGTTCGGCGACTTGCCGCCGAGCTCCAACGAGATCTTCTTTAGGTTCGAGGTCGCGTCGTGCATGATGCTGCGCCCCGTCCTGGTACCGCCGGTGAACGCGATTTTGTCGACGCGCTCGCTCGCGGCGATCGCGTGACCCACCGTCGCGCCCGCGCCCGGAACGACGTTGACGACGCCCGCGGGGAAACCCAGCTCCTCGAATATCCTGGCTAGCCGAATCGCCGAGATCGGCGTCAGCTCCGACGGCTTGAGGATGCAGACGTTCCCTGCGGCGAGCGCCGGCGCCAGCTTCCACACTGCCATCAGCAGCGGATAGTTCCACGGAACGATCTGGCCGCAAACGCCGATCGGTTCGCGCACGGTGAACGTCTGCGATGGCGCCGGTACGTCGAACGTTTGGCCGTGCGGTTTCGTCGCGAAGCCCGCGTAGTAGCGGAAGCAATTGGCGGCGTCGATCGCGTCGTACTCCGTTTCACGCAGCGGTTTGCCGTTGTTGAGCGTGTCGATGCGCATAAACTCATCGCGATGGGCGTCGACGGCGTCGGCCACGCGGAAGAGCAGAGCCGCGCGGTCTGCCCCGCTCATCGTGCTCCAGGGACCTTCGTCGAACGCCGTCCGCGCCGCGGCGATCGCGGCCTGCGCATCTGAAACGCCGGCCTCGGCGATCGTCGCGACCGCTCTGCCGTTCGATGGATTGATGAGCTCGCGCGTTCCGCCATCATCGGCGAGCTTCCAGCGGCCGCCGACGTACATCGGAATCACGCCGCCGATGCGCGGAAGGTCCCGCAGAATCTGCTCGGGGTTAGCGGTTTGGTGTGTTGCGGTCTGCATTAACGGGTTACTCCTTTACAGCCCTTCGACTCCGCTCAGGGTGACACTTGGGTGCGCGCCGCCATGGAGTTGAGGCTTTCGGCCAGGGCCGCGCACACGTAGTCGGCCTCTTGCTCGGTGATCGTCAGCGGCGGCTCGACGCGGATGACGCGAGCGTTCACGAGCGTTCCCGAAACGAGCACGCCGCGGTCGAGCATGCGTTTCGCGAGCTCGAAGCCGGTGGCGTGATCGCAGAACTCGAGCGCCATCAGGAGGCCCTTGCCGCGGACGTCGGTGACGAGATCTTCGTGCCCGGCGGCGGCCTTGCGTATCCCGGCCAGCATCCGCTCGCCGAGGACCGCCGCGCGCTCGGGCAGCTTCTCTTCGATCAGGACATTGATCGTCGCGATGGCTGCCGCGCAGGCGAGCGGATTTCCGCCGAACGTGGACGTGTGCAAGAACGGGTTGTCGAACAGCCGCGAGAAGATGTCGCGCCGCCCCACGACCGCGCCGGCCGGAACGACGCCCCCGCCGAAGGCTTTCGCGAGACACATCAGGTCCGGCGCGACTCCGTAGTGCTCGCAGCAAAACATCTTTCCCGTCCGCCCCATACCGGTTTGCACTTCGTCGAGAATCAAGAGCGATCCGAACTCGTCGCAGAGCGCGCGCACGCCGGGCAGGTAATCGTCGTCGGGAATGTTGACGCCGCCTTCGCCTTGGATCGGCTCGAGGAGCACCGCGCCGACGTCCTCGCCGACGGCCTTGCACGACGTCATCATGTCGCGCAGCGCCGGGAGATCGTTGAACGGCACGTGCTCGATGTTCGGGAGCATCGGGCCGAACGGGCGGCGGAACTCGGCCTTGGCGCTCGCGGAGAGTGCGCCGTAGCTTTTGCCGTGAAAGCCTTTCGTAGCCGCGACGATCGTCTGTTTTTTGGGGTCGTAGGCGCGAGCGAGTTTGAGCGCCCCTTCGACCGCCTCCGTGCCGCTGTTGCAGAAGAAGCTGAATTCAAGGCCCGCCGGCGTCAGCATCGCGAGCGATTTCGCGAGCATCGCACGCAACGGGTCGAGCAAGTCCTGGCTGTGCAGCGGCTGGCGCCGCAACTGCGCGGCGACGGCCTTGACGACCTTCGGATTGCGGTGGCCGACGTTGAAGATGCCGAAACCGCCCAAGCAGTCGAGATACTCCCGTCCCATGACGTCGCGATACGAGTTGGGTCCGGCATCGGACCATTCTACGACGGCGCCCGCCCCGTTCGGGTCGGTGGCCTTCCGATATTCGAGGAAACCGGGGTTTACGTGATTGCGGAAGCTGTCGACGGTTTCGCGCGTGATCCAGGCCGCTTCCGCCGGAGTTACATCAGGCCTCTCGATCAGGTCTAAGACGGTCTTGGTATATTCGTAAACGTTACGCTCTCGTTCACCGTTAATTTTCGATCACCTCGTCAAGACTTCATGCGTTGCGGCTCGCAGTACTCCGAGCCCCTCGTCGAGCTCGTCATCGCCGATGACGAGCGGAACCAGAATTCGAACGACGTTGCGATGGCCGGCCAGCAGCAGCAGCAGCCCGCGCTCCCGCGCGGCGTCCACGATCTCCGGCGCCTTCTCCGAAAGTTCCATCGCCATCATCGCGCCCAGCCCGCGCACGTCGTCGATCTGCTGCGGAAACTCCGCTTGCAGCGATCCTAACGCGCCCGCGATCCGGTCTCCGATCGTCCGGGCGCGCGCTAAGAACGCGTCGTCCATGATCTCGAGCACTTCGAGCGCGGCCGCGCACGCAACCGGATTTCCGGCGAACGTGCCGCCCAGGCCGCCGGGCTCGGGTGCGTCCATGATCTCTGCCTTGCCGACGACCGCGGCGAGCGGCAGACCGCCGGCGAGCGATTTGGCGACCGCGATGAGATCGGGTTCGAGGCCGTACCGTTCGCAGGCGAAGAGCGTGCCCGTTCGGCCGAAACCAGTCTGAATCTCATCGGCGATCAGCACGATGCCGTGCGCGTCGGCGATCCGGCGGAGCTCGTGCAAGAAGTCCGCGGGCGCCGGAACGAAGCCCCCTTCGCCCAAAACCGGCTCGACGATGATCGCCGCCGTCCGTTCGGGGGAGACGGTCTCCGCGAAGAGTTTTTCGAGCACCGCGATCGCCTGCCGCGTCGTGATCCCGTGACGCTCGTAGGGAAACGGCGAGTGATAGATCTCGCTGCAGAACGGGCCGAAGTGCTGCTTGTAAGGCTCATCCTTGCCGGTCATGGAGAGCGCGAGCAGCGTTCTCCCGTGGTAACCGTGCGTGAACGCGACGACCGCGGGCCGGCGCGTGTATTCGCGGGCGATCTTGACCGCGTTTTCGGTCGCCTCGGCGCCGGTCGAAAGCAGCAGCGTCTTCTTGGCAGCCGGCCCGGGAGCGCGGCGATTGAGCTCTTCGGCAACGCGGACGTACGGTTCGTACATCGCCACCTGGAAGCACGTGTGCGTGTAGCGCGCGGCCTGATCCGCGATCGCTGCGACGACCCTCGGATGGGCGTGGCCGGCGTTGAGTGTGCCGATCCCGCCCACGAAATCGATGTAGCGGCGGCCGTCGACGTCCCAGACCGTCGCGCCGCTCGCTCGAGCGATCCAAACGGGATGGGCCGTCGCCACGCCCCGCGCGACGCTCGCCGAGCGGCGCCGCGTCAGCGACGCCCCGACGGTGGAATCGGGCGTATTTTCGGTAACTCTCAGGTCCACGGCGAGGAAGTCTTATTCGGCGAGTTTAAAGCCGCTCTTCTTTATGATAAAGCGGATCGCAGCGCTCATCGTGCTTTCGCTGGTTGCTCTGCCCTTGCAAGCGCGAGCGGGGACGACCGGTACGCTGCGTGGACGCGTCGTCGACGCGGTGACCCACGCGCCGATCGCGGGCGCCGTGGTGAGCGCCGTGGCGCCGTCCCAAACGGCGCAGGCCACCACCGACGCCGGCGGGGTGTTCTCGTTCATCTCGCTCCAGCCCGACACGTACACGGTCAGCGCCAGCAAGGAGGGTTACGACCCGCAGTCGCAGCCCGGCATCAGCATCGTGGCGGATCAGTCGGCGACGGCGGACCTCGCGTTGCAAAAAGCGTTGAAAACGATCGCCCGGATCACGTCGCGTTCGAACCAATCGCTGGTTCACTCGGGCGTGACGAGCGATGTCTTTTCCGTGAACGCGGCGGGGCAGAAGGCCGCCGCGACGCTCTCCGGATCGGGATCGCTGACCCAAGCCTACGGCGCGATCGCGTCGGCGCCGGGCGTCAACATTCCGTCGAACCAGCAGGGCTGGTATCAAAGCGTCTACGTCCGCGGCGGCGACGTGGATCAAGTCGCTTACGAGTTCGACGGACTGCCCACTACGCGGCAATCCGACCTGGCGCCGATCGCAACGCTCACGTCGCTCGGTAACCAAGAAGTTCAGATTTATACCGGCGGCACGCCGGCGACCTCGAACTCGTCGGGACTCGCGGGCTATATCAATCAAGTCATCAAGACGGGCACCTACCCCGGCTATGCCGACGCCGATCTCGGCATCGGGGCGCCGGCGTTCTACCATCAGGCGACGGTGGAGGCCGGCGGAGCGACGCCCGACCGCCTCTTTTCCTATTACATCGGGCTCTCGGGCACGAATCAGGCGTTCCGGTATGGCGATAATTTCGGTGGCGTGAGCGATCCGCTCTACTTCTATCCGCTGTCGGTGCCCACGAACAACAACGTCTACAATATCCTCGACGGATCGCACGGGCAGGCGCCCAACTACGGCTTCATCGGCCAACCCGGCTATAGCTACGCACAGGCGATGGACTTCGACCGCGAAAACGTCATCAATTTGCACATCGGCGTGCCCCATCGCGACTCGCCGCTGCGCGACGACATCCAGGTGCTGTATGTCACCGGCGGGATCGCCGCGCAGTTTTACAGTTCGGCCAATGATATCGGCTACACGCCACTGGTCGGCAAGAAGACCGGCATCGGCTATCCCATGCCGTATCTCGACTCGCTCTACTACGGCGGCGCGTTGATGCAGTCGCCCAATCCGAAGGACCTCGTCGTCGGCCTGTTCCCAAGCAGCCCGACGGATCGCGCGATCGGGGGGCCCGTCGGCATCAGCAACCGCGACGGCAATTGGAACGGTTACTCGATCGAGAAGTTCCAATACCAGAAAAACTTCGACCAGCACTCCTACTTGCGGGCGCTGCTCTACGGCGAATATTCGAACTGGTTCATCAACGGACCCGACAGCGCGCAGCTCGTCTTCGGGTCCGACCCCGCAGATTACGAGGTGTTGGAACACGGCTACGGTGGCGGCCTGATCTATTCGAATCAGCTCTCCGCGCAGAATCTCGTCACGGCCGAAGCGTCGTACAATACCCAGAAGCTGCAGACGTACAACGCCATGTTCGGCTCGACCGATCCGTCCACGAACAGCCTCGCGCCGACCGGGCTCGGCACGATCCTCTCCAACTACGGCACGCCCAACGGCAAGTGTTACAACTACCGGACGGGGCAGCCGTGGAGCTGCTTCGACCGGGGCAGTCAAGGCGGGTGCATCACGGCATCGGGATGTTACCCGGGTGAAGGCAGCTTCAATTTCAATCTCACGCCGGGAGTCGCGCCGCGGGGATCGCCCGCGGCCAAGGCCGGCGCGAGCTGGATGATGACCGAGAACGGTCAGAGCGCGCAGGTCGACAACGTGCGGCCGTACTTTTCGTCGTACGCGTTGACCGATCTCTGGCAGCCCAACGATCGCCTCGTCGTCAACGTCGGCGCGCGGCTCGATCACTTCATGTACGACACGAACAATCTCGAAAACGGCTATCCTGCGCGACAGTTCTGGTTCGACGCGTACAACGACGAGCATTGCGGCGGACCGGGCAAGGCGCCGCAGTGGACTTGGAACTCCGCGGCGGGTTCGTTTGGTGCTTGCTCGCCGGGACTGGCGCCGATGACGCAGCCGGGCAACGGGCTCTACAACGTCGGCGCGGGCTCGAACATCGCCAACGTCTTCCAGCCGCGCGTGTCGTTTACGTATACGATCAATCCGGATACGGTCGTGCGCGGCTCCGCCGGCAGGTACGCACGCGCGGAAGGCTCGTCGTATTACCAGTACAACACCTACCAGCAGAATCTCGCGTCATTCATCTCGCAGTTTTACCCTTACGGCTATCACACGCCCGATCATGCGATCTATCCGGACACGTCCGGCAACTTCGACCTTTCGCTCGAGAAGCACGTCAAGGGGACGCAGCTCTCGTACAAGGTCACGCCGTTCTATCGAAACACCACGAACGAGCTGCAGTTCCAGGCGATCAATGCGGTGCAGGGAACGCTCGCGGGTCTCAACGTCGGGACGCAGCGCTCCTATGGCGTCGAGTTCTCGATGCAGTACGGAGACTTCAGCAGAAGCGGGCTCTCGGCGCTGCTCTCGTACACGCACACCGAGAACCAGATCCGCTATAGCCCGATCAACGGTGTCAGCGTGATCGACGCGCTCAACGCGCAGATCGAGCTCTACAACTCCTACACCCGCGCTTGCGCCGGCGTGGGCAAGAGTTCGCCCAACTGGCAGGCTTGCGGAAGCGGCGCGTATCCGGGGAACGCCGCCACGGCGTTGCGCAACGATCAGTCGGGCACCCCCGATCAAGGGAAGCTGAAGATTCCCAATCCGTACTACAATGGCGTGCTGCAGCCGCTCTTCAGCACCAGCGGCTGGTACACGCCCTACGACGTGATCCCCAGCCCCTTCAACGCCGCCAACGGCTACGAGGTCCCCGACGTCGCCTCGCTGATTCTCAACTACCGCAAGGGCCGCCTGGCCGTCACGCCGTCGCTGCACTATAGCGACGGCTCGAACTACGGATCGCCGCTCGTCTGGCCAGGCTACGTCCCGCAGTCGTGCGCCTCGCAGCCGGCCAAGACGCCGCTGACGCCCGGCGCCACCTGCGCGGGCGGATCGATCGGCGCGGTTTTCCTGCCCGATCCCTACAGCAGCAAGTTCGATAACCTCGGAGCGTTCGTTCAGCCGGCGCAGCTCGCGTTCAACCTGCAGGCGAGCTACGACCTGACGCCGCGCATCACGCTGACGGTGCAGGCGGTGAATCTATACAACCAATGCTTCCAGCGCGGATACGCGTGGGACAACTCGGTGACGTGCGTCTACTCGAACCTGCCTTCGAACATCCTGCCGCCCGCGGGCAACTTCGTGAAGAATCCGCCGGTGCAGCTGCGCTATCCCTACGGCACCTTCTATAACATCACCGAGGTAGGCATCTCGTCGGTATCGCAGCCGTTCGGCTTCTTCGCCGACCTCAACGTCAAACTTTGACCCTTCGACAGGCTCAGGGTGACATAGGTCGCGGCGACTTTATGCGCCGGGCGGGGATGGCCGCGCTTGGGGCGGCCGCCGTTCCGCAGTTCGTCGCCTGCGCCGGTTCGGCGGCGCGCGGACGCGAGCGCGTGGCCATCGTCGGAGCGGGCATCGCGGGACTGGTGACGGCGATGCATCTGCGCGACGCCGGGATCGAGTCGACCGTGTATGAGTCGTCGACGCGCGTCGGCGGACGGATGCATTCGGAGCGATCGTATTGGAGTCAGGGGCAGCACACCGAGTGGTGCGGTGCGATGGTCGATTCGACTCACACGAACATCCGCGGGCTGGCGCGCCGCTTCGGCCTAGGCCTGCTGGACACTCATGCTGCGTGGCCGTCTCACGCCCGCGACACGTGCTTCCTCGACGGCCGCTACTACGCGATGACCGACGCGGATCGCGACTTCGCGAAGATCTATCCGATCTTGCAGGAGCAGCTGGGCAAGGTCAATTCGAACACGACTTACGCCAACGCAACGCCGACGGCACGCCGTCTCGACGCCATGAGCATGCGCGACTGGATCGAGCTGTACGTGCCCAACGGGTTGAACTCGCAGCTCGGGAGGCTCATCAAGGAGTCGTACCGCAACGAATACGGGCGCGAGATCGAAGAGCTCAGCTCGCTCAACTTGGTGGCGCAGCTCGGCGCGCAGCGCACCTACGCGCAAGACAAGCGGATGAACGTTCTCGGCTATTCCGATCAACGCTACATCCTGGCTCGGGGCAGCCAGGCGCTCCCGGAGGCAGTCGCCTCGACGTTGCCCGGCGGCAGCATTCTCTTCGAGCGCAGGCTCGTGGCGCTTCGGCGGCTGAACAATGGATTATACGAGCTTCGCTTCGACCACGGAGGGTCGAACGAGACCGTTTACGCCGAACGCGTGGTGCTCGCGATCCCGTTTATCGTGCTGCGTGGCGTCGACTACTCGGGCGCCGGCTTCGATTCCGCTAAGGTCAACGCCATCGAGAATCTCGGCTACGGCTACCACACGAAGCTGCACTTGCAGTTCGACCGCCGAGCCTGGATGCGCCCAAAGCATCCGTGGCCCGAACCGACGACGGGTCAGATTTGGACGACCCTGCGCGTGCAGAGCGCGCTCGATTATTCGCTCGGCCAAAGCGGATCGGACGGGCTCATCGAAGTCTTCACCGCGGCCGGCCCGGCGATGATCGATACCCCGCCGATGGCGTACGCGACCATCGCGGATTCCGATGCGGTGCGCCGCCACACCGAGCAGTTTTTCGGACAGCTCCACCAAATTTGGCCCGGCGTCTCGCCGGCGTGGAACGGCAAGGCCACGTTCGGCAACGCGCAGGCCGACCCGAACATCCGCGCGAGTTACTCGTGCTGGCTCGTGGGTCAATACACGACGATCGCCGGTCACGAACCGCTCCCCCAGGGCCGCGTGCACTTCGCCGGCGAGCACACGTCGATCGCGTATCAAGGCTTCATGGAAGGCGGCGCGGAGTCGGGCTTTCGCGCGGCCCGCGAGATTCTCTCCGACTACCGCATCGGGCTCGCGCAAGCGACGGCCTAGCTTGCACATCGTCGGGACGGCGGGTCACGTCGACCACGGTAAGTCGGCGCTGATCGCCGCGCTGACCGGAACCAACCCGGACCGCTGGCTCGAGGAGCGGGTGCGGGGGATGACGCTCGACCTCGGGTTTGCGCATCTGCGCTTCGACGACGGTGTCGAAGGCGGCATCGTCGACGTGCCCGGACACGAGCGGTTCCTGCACAACATGCTCGCCGGAGCCGCCGGAATGGAGCTGTTGCTGCTGGTCGTCGACGCAAGCGAGGGCGTGATGCCACAAACCATCGAGCATCTGCAGATCCTGCAGTTCCTCAACGTGCACCGCATCGTCGTAGTCGCGAGCAAGATCGATCTCGTCGAGCCGGTGAGTCGCGATGCCGCGCTCGCGCGGATCGCAGACGGCTTGCGCGGGACGATTGCCGAGGCAGCTCCGATCGTGCCCGTCTCAACCGTCACCGGCGAGAATCTCGAGGCGCTCGAGACGGCGCTGCACGACGAGCTCGCGGCGATGCCCCTGCGCAACGCCGACGCGCCGGTCTACCTGCCGATCGATCGCGTCTTCACGCTGCCGGGCCTCGGCACGGTCGTCACCGGAACGCTGATGCAAGGAAGCATCGCCGCGGGCGAAGCGCTCGCAATCGAGCCGGGCGGCACGCCCGCTCACGTTCGGAGCATCGGCGTGTTCGAGTCGACCCAGCAGCGCGTCGGACCGGGCTCGCGCGTCGCGCTCAATCTGCCGGGGGTCGATCGTCGCGAAATTCTTCGCGGCCACGCGATCGTGGGGCGCGAGTTCTCCGCTCGCCGAGACTTCGCCGTGCGTTTCGTGCCGCTGCGCAGCGCGCTGCCGTTGATACGCCGGCGCACGCCGGTTCGGGCGTACGTCGGATCCGCCGAGATCTTGGGAACGCTGATCCTCGAAGACGACCTTACGGAAGGAAAAGAGCGGCGTGCGCAGCTTCATCTGCGCGAGCCGGTGGTCGCGTTCCCGGGCGTTCGTTTCGTTCTGCGGCGCCCGTCGCCGATGACGCTGCTCGGTGGCGGCTACGTCGAAGGGATCGGCGTGATGGCGTCAACCGAGATCGTCGACCCCGACGAACAAGCGGTTCTGGCCGCGCTGCGCGAAGCGGGGCTCGAGGCGGTCGAACTCGGCGCGATCGCGATGGCCGCCAATCTGCGCGAGAATTTGGCGCGCGAGGCGCTCGACCGGCTCGTGGATCGCGCGGAAGCGCTTCGCGTGGCGCGGCCGGCTGCGTACGTGGACGGCGACGCGGCCGGCGCGCTGCTGGCAAGACTCCTCGAGCAGCTCGGCGAGGCGCACGCCGCCGAGCCGTGGGCGATGGGAATGACGTCGATCGCGCTCGCCCGCGCGCTCGCCGTCGCCGAGCCGCTGCTCGTGCGCCTCGCCGAACGCTTCGCCGAGGAAGGCCGCCTGGTCTATCGCGGCGGCTATTACGCGGCCGCCGGTCATCGGCCGGCGCCGACGCCAGAGCAAGCAGCGTTCTTCGAACATCTCGTGCCGATCGACGACTCGCAGCCGCTCCTCCCGATTCCGTTCGCGGGTACCGCCGCCGCCGTGAAAGCCGCGCGCATCCAAGGAATCTCGAAGGCTTTCGATACGATGCTGGCGCAGCGTTTGCTGGTGCGAGTCGGCGACGACCTCTATCGCGGTTCGCAAATCGACGAGATTCGCGCGCGCGTCGAAGCACTTTTGCGGGAACGCGAGCGGATGACGGCGGCCGATTTTCGCGACCTCCTCGGGACGTCACGAAAGTATGCCGTTCCGCTGCTCGAATGGCTCGACGCGCAAGCCGTGACGATCCGCAACGGGGATTATCGAACGCTGCGAAAAATGTCGGCGCGGGAAGACCGGTGAAGCCGAGCAGCCTCGAAGGCCGGCTCTGCCGCCTACGCTCGTATCGGCCCGACGACGGCCCGGCGATTTGCGCCGTCGCCGACGACCTCACGGTCGCGCGGTGGATGACGCGGGCCTTTCCCAATCCGTACACGCTGCGCGATGCCGAGAGATGGCTGGCACTGGCGACGAGCGACGGTCGCGCCAGCTACTATGCCGTCGAAGTGGACGGAGTCTTGGCGGGCGGCGCGGGTTTCGAACCGTTCCGCGGCGAGCGAACCGGTACGGCTGGGTTTGGCTACTGGCTCGGGAGAGCATATTGGGGCCGCGGCTTCGGAACGGACGCCGCGCGAACGCTCGCGGACCACGCGCTGACGAGCGGCGCGGTGCGCCGACTCGAGGCGACGGTGTTTGCGCCGAACGTTGCCTCCGCTCGAATCTTGGAGAAGTGCGGCTTCGAGTTCGAAGCAACGCTGCGTGCACATTACGTCGATCGAGACGGCAAGGTATGCGACGGGCTGATGTTCGCTCGGCTGGCAACGCGGTGACTCCGGCGACACCGAGCGGCACGGTCACGTTCCTCTTCTCGGATATCGAAGGAAGCACGCAGCGTTGGGAGCGCGCGCCCGACGCAATGTCCGGCGCCTTGGCGCGCCACGACGCGCTGATGCGCGAGGCCATCGAGGAGAACGGCGGATACGTCTTCAAAGTGGTCGGGGACGCGTTTTGCGCCGCCTTCGCGACGACGGACGCCGCGATGACATCGGCGGTCCGCGCCCAGCGCGCGTTGGGCGCGGAAGATTTCTCGCTCGTGAATGGCATTCGTGTGCGAATGGCGCTGCACGCCGGGCACGCCGAGGAGCGCGCGGGCGATTATTTTGGTCCCACGCTCAACCGCGTCGCGCGTCTCTTGGCGATTGGCCACGGTGGCCAGGTGCTCGTCTCCGGCGCGGTTGCCGAACTGCTGCAGGAGGCGATGCCGCGGGAGAGCTCGCTGCGCGACCTCGGGCCGCATCGTCTGAAGGATCTCACGCGGCCCGAACGCGTCTTTCAGCTGGTGGCGCCCGATTTGCTCGAGACCTTCCCCGCGTTGCGTTCCCTGGAGCAACTGCCGAACAATCTCCCGCCGCAGCTGACGTCGTTCGTCGGACGCGAGGACACGGTTGCCGAGATCAAGGAAATCATGAGGGAGCATCGTCTCGTGACGCTGCTTGGGACGGGAGGCGTCGGCAAGACGCGGTGCGCCGTCCAAGCCGCAGCCGAGCTGCTTGATGGGTACGCCGACGGCGCATGGCTCGTGGAACTTGCTCCAATTTCCGACGCGTCGTTGGTCACCGCCTCGATCGCGCAGGGGCTCGGCGTGCGAGAGGAGCCGAACCGTTCGCTGCTCGAGACGTTGCTCGCGCACGTCGAGCGGCGGCAACTGCTGCTGATTCTGGACAACTGCGAGCACGTGATCGACGAAGTACGCGGCGCCGCTGCCGCAATTCTGCGGCGTTCTGCCGGGACACGTATCATTACGACGAGCCGCGAGGGCTTGAACATCGCGGGCGAACGGATCGTGCGTCTTCCGCCGCTCGCCGTGCCGCCGGAAAACGAAGCGGGGACGCCGGAGCGCGCGCTTGCCTACGGCGCCGTCGCACTCTTCGTCGACCGCGCGCTTGCCGCAGATCCCCGTTTCACTCTGACCGACGAGAACGCTCTCGCGGTCGCGGAGATCGCCCGGCGCGTCGACGGCATCCCGCTGGCGATCGAGTTGGCGGCCGCCCGCGTGCGAGTTCTCTCGCCTGCACAACTCGCGCAGCGGCTCGACGAGCGCTTTAGGCTGCTGACCGGCGGGGACCGCAGCGCGCTGCCGCGGCAACAAACGTTGCGGGCGACGATCGACTGGAGCTTCGATTTGCTCGACGAGCGCGAGCGCGATCTGTTCCGGCGGCTCGCGGTATTCGTCGGCGGTTGGCCACTGCGAGCGGCCGCGGCCGTATGCGGCGGCGAGGACGCCGGTGACGAATGGGAGGTGCTCGACGCCCTTTCTTCGCTGGCGGACAAGTCGCTGGTCGCCGTCGAGCCGTCGGGCGACGACTCGCGCTATCGAATGCTGTATTCGGTGCGCGAGTACGGCCTCGAGCGGTTGGCGGAAGCGGGCGAGGCAGCTGCGATCGCGCGCAGGCACGCGCTGTATCACGCGGACTTCGTGCGCGGCCTCCAGCCGCTCGCGCTTGCGTTGGAGGACGTCGAGTGGCAGCGACTCCTTACGGCGGAACTCGGCAACCTTCGAGCAGCGATCGACTGGACGATCTTTCAAAAGCACGAGCCCGAGACGGGTATTGCGTTGCTTGCCGACATGGAATGGCCGGAGTTGATTACGACCCCGCACGAAGCGCTCCAGTGGTACGAAGCGGCGCTCGACCTCGCCGGCACCGTGCCCGACAAGATCCTGCACTCGCGCCTCCTGCGCCATTGCGTGATTCTCGAGTGGCTCGTCGGTCGCCCGGTCGCGCGGCGGGAGCAGACCGCGTTACGAGCCGTCGAAGCTGCGCGCTCGGCGGGCGACGCGAACGAAATGGCCCGCGCGCTCGCTAATCTCGGCGGTATATATCGCTCCTATGGGCGGTTCGACGAGGCCGATAGAGCCTTCACCGAGGCGTACGTCTCGCGAGAGTCGCTCTCGCGAATTACCACGAACGCGGTTCTGCGAACGTGGGCCGTGACGGATCTGCAGCGCGGCGACGTCGATCTCGCTCGCCGGAGATTCTCGGAAGTCGCGCGGTTGGAGCGGCCCGGAAGCGAAGGGCACGCGAGCGCGCTGCTCAACCTGGGCGAACTCGAGTATGCAGCCGGAAACATCGACGCCGCTCGAGAGGCCGCGGGCCGGGCCAAGGATGCGTACGTTCACCTCAGGTCCATCTACCTCGTGCTCGCGCTTTCGAACCTCGCAGCGTACGCGATTGCCGCGGACGACATCGACGGCGCTCGCGAGCATCTGGGCGAGGCCTTGCGCTTGCAGTCGAAGTCCGGCGCAGGTTGGCTTGGCAAGGTACTCGAGCACCATGCGTTGTTTGCCGCGCTCGTCGGAGAGAGCGAGCGTAGCGCGTTGCTCGCCGGTTTTACGGACGCGCTCTATCGTTCACGCGGTGACGTTCGAGAGCACACCGAGCATCGAGGGTACGAGCGCCTCATGCGGTTGCTGGCGGACGTATACGCGGCGGAGGACCTTGCCGATCGGATGGCCGCCGGCGGCGCCTTGAGTGAGGAGCAGGCGCTGGCGCACGCCGCGGCGATACACAAAACTACCACGAATCGGGCGGCGGTGCCGCCGAAAGGGGCAGTTTAGGATGTCCGACGTCAAGACAGACGTAACGAATTCTTTGGAGACTCACGCACGGTCGATCGACGACCTCCATCACAAGTTAGCGGCACTCCCCGGATGCGACCAGCAGCGCCTCGCGCGTGCGGTCGAGAAGTATAAGGCTGCGCACAAGGTTTTTCAGGACGACGCACTCGGGTGCGTTGGCTTCTGATCGGCTAGGAACCTAACGCGCGCAGCGCGCGTTCGATGGCGTCGCCGATCGGCACGCCGAGACCGGTACACGGGTTCCAGCCCGCGCCGGCCTTGAACCGATCGTTCCCTCCGGAGGTCACGTCCCGGAAGAGTCCGGCCGGAGCGGCATAAAGCAGCGGCGCAAAGAATCCAACGGCGTTCCCGAGCCGTTGGTTTAAGCGCGCCGTCAGCGCCGACCAGAGCGGCGCGACCGCGCTCGTTCCGCCCATAGCGAGCTGCGCGCCCTCGAAGAACGCGGAATAGCCCGGCATCACTTGGGCTGCGAAGTCGGGAACGCCGCGCCCGGCTTTCACGCCGTAACCCGCAGCGATCGCGGTGGCCGCGTTTTGCCAGGGTGGCACGTCGAAACGCGAGCTGAATCCGCCCCCCGTCCTTTCCCACGCTACCTCCAACGTTGCATCGCCGGCCGGAATCTCCGTGCCTCCGCACGCGTGCGCGAACTCACTCGACGCGGGCGCGAGCACGTGGGGCGTTCCGTCATCGTCGATCTCGGCGCCGTTGTCGCCCGACGCGCAGAAACGCTGACGCCGATCAGTGCCGCGGCAGTGAAGAGCTCGTCGAGGATCGTGAGCGCAATGGGCGTCCACAAACGCTCGGGAAACCCGAAGCTGATGGAAAGGATCGAGGGGCGGTGCTCGTCGTCGAATATGGCCGTTCGAATGGCGTCCAGCACTCCGCGCTCGTCGTCAGGCGCCGCGTAGATCACGATTTGCGCGCCGGGAGCGAACGCGGCGACGATCTGCGTGTCCATCGCCGATTCGACGTCTTTCTCGGTTTCGGTCTCGTGCGTTAGCTCCGCGTTGTCGACGCGTTTGACGAGCGGAGCTTTCGTCGCCACGCCTTGTGCCTGCATGCTGGCGTTGAAGTCGTCGAGCTTGAAGGTGCCGCGCAGCTGCAAGATGGCGATGGTTTGGCCCGCACCGTCTCCGTCGGGGAACCGGTACCGGTCCGCGACGTCGCGCATCGGGAGCGGAACCGTATGACCGTGGAGCGCTCCGATGGCGTGCGAGCGCGGCCACTGATGAATTCCGAAGGGACCGCGGATGATCGAGGCGATTTCCGGAGGCGCGTGCAGCGACTCGCTGCGATGCCGAAAGCGGCGCTTGTCCGGAAGCTCGTAGATTGCGGCCGTCGCTCCGAATGCTTCGATCAGCCGCTCGATGGGTGCGCTCAGCACCATCGATCGCCAGTGCGTTCCCGCAACCTCGATGCCGAACTTCGCGCAGTAACGCTGCAACGCGTCGACGTCCTCCGGGTCGGCGCCGGTTTGCCTCGCAAGCTCGGCGCGGTCCGCATACGCGCGTCGCGCGGGCGCGGTCGCGCCCATCGCGCGCGCGCGCTGCGCGTCGAGATCGCCGCCGCGTCGCGGGCGCAGCCACGCCGTGAGCAGCACGTCGCCGCTCCCGACCTCTTCGGCGGGAGCCGCGCCGGGCCAGACCGGCCGGTGCGTTCCGGGGATCGGAACGCGCTGCGCTGATTCCATTGTATCTGTCCATTCGATTGTTGCCGCGGGATTCTCCCGTGCCGTCGCGGAAGCGCGATCAAATGTCTGCACGCGCATCGCGTTGCATCCTGCTCGCCGGCATCCTCACGGGCTGCGCGTCCGCCGCGACGCAAGTCGCGCCGCCGTCGCCGAGCGTCCCGGAGCGGTCGATCGTCCTCCGGCATCAGCATCATCGTGTGTTGCGGGGAATCCGGGTTTCGTCACGCCGCGGCGACTGCCTGAGAATTTGGGATTCCTCGGACGTCACGGTCGAGGCGTCGCAGATCGGTCCGTGCGGCGGGAATGGGATCAGCATACGCGGCGGGAGCGGAATTCGAATCTACGATAGCTATATCCATCCGGAAACCCTCAGCTCGGGGTGCTGCGACCAAAACGACGGAGTTTTAGTGCAGCATTCGGCCGGCGTCACGATTCGGGGAAACGTGATCGCGTACGGCGAGTCCAACGTCGAAGCTCTGGAAAACGCGACGGACTTGACCGTTGTAGGAAACTTCTTGCTCAACCCGCGCGGACCGTTTCCTCGCGGCCAGAACGTGCAAGTGTGGGGCGCGACCGGTGTACTGACTCGAGATAACTATACATTGAGCAGCCGCAACACCAAACGCTTTCTCTATCCCGACGATCAAGAAGATT
This sequence comes from Vulcanimicrobiota bacterium, assembly GCA_963745145.1. Classification (GTDB taxonomy): domain Bacteria; phylum Vulcanimicrobiota; class Vulcanimicrobiia; order Vulcanimicrobiales; family Vulcanimicrobiaceae; genus Cybelea. Next base: position 847,460 of record CAVUWE010000002.1, read on the forward strand.
CGATCAACTTCGGCGAAGGTTCGAATTTCGTCGCCGAAGGCAATTACGTCACTGGCGGTCAGAGCCCGTCGGGGTGTGGATTGCTCGCCGATGACGGCGCCGACGAGGTTCGCCTCGTAGCCAACCGCGTCGTCGACTCCGGCGAATGCGGAATCGGCGTGGCAAGCGGCACGGATCAAGTCGTCGAAGCCAATCGAGTGATCAATCGAAATCCCGTTCGCGGAGGCGGCAATACGGCTATCTACGTTTGGAATCAATATAAACGCGTGCCCTGCGGACCGGTGACCGTTTCGAACAACGTAGCCACCGAAGTCCGGCGCGGCGGAGTGCAGTCCGGGTTCTGGAACGCGGGCGGGTGCGATCCAGTTATGCTACATCGCAATACGTGGAATGAAGCTGCAGAAAGGCTGCTGACGCCGGTGAGAGAGAAGCTTCCGCCGCCGTTGATTCCTCCGCGGCCGCGCGATTGCGTCATTGAATCGCCGTATTCGACGCAAACCCGCTGGCCCGCGTGCGCGCCGACATGAAGGGCGTCGACCTCACGACCATGCAGTTTCTGGCCCGCCTCGGCGTCGCGGCCCTGTTGGGCATCGCCATCGGCTTCGAGCGCCAGTGGCGTCAACGAGCCGCGGGCTTGCACACGAGCAGCCTGGTATCGATAGGCGCGGCACTCTTTGCCCTGCTCGACATCATCATCGGCGCAGGCGACACGACGCGCATCGTCGCGGGAGTCGTCACGGGCGTCGGATTCATAGCGGGCGGCGTGATCTTGCGCACGGGCGTCAACGTGACCGGGCTGAATACCGCGGCGACGATGTGGGCGACGGCTGCCGTCGGAGCGCTCTCCGGCTTCGGCCTCTGGCCCGAAGCCGCCGCCGGCGCGGTCGCCATCATCTTATTGAATCTCCTACTCCAGCCGTTGGCCGCCGCGATCGACGCGCGGTCGGGATCGGAGCCAGAGAGCGAGACGCATCGGCGTTAGGGCGCCCCACACACTTTCTCCTACAGTTGCCGACACAGTGGCGAGTGCATGATTCCCAGCGGAATCCTAGGTGCTATCATTCGACCTGCGCGTTCAGAACCGTGAGCGCTCGACCCCGCTCCCCCCACGGAATGAAGGAGAGAATCAAAGTGGCAACGTCCCGGTACATTTATGGTCTTTTTGCGGTTGCGGCGGCCGCCGGCCTACTCGCCGGTTGTTCCGGCTCGCAGCTGAGCCCGCAAGCACCAACGCAGGCAAGCTCGGCGCTCCACTCGCCGGTGACCATCCCGTTGGTCAAGGGTCACTGCGGCGCCCACGGCGGCGTGCGCGCAACGCCGTGCAGCGTTGACCTCACCGTTTCGAGCCCTGGTCCGGACTCGGTCGCTGTTCGCACGCCCAAGAACAAGAAGGGCACGCTCAAGGAGTCGGATAATTGCGGCGGCCCGTCGGGCGTCGCGACGGTTACTCAGGGATCGGGCAACACGTGGATCGTGACTGCCGGGCCGACGACGGGTTCATGCACCGCCGAGTTCGACTACCTCAGCTTCAAGCATGGCAAGAAGATAGGCTGGGCTCAACTCAGCATCACGAATTCGGTCTAGACTCGGGAGCTTGCGCACCAAGCCCGCCTCGCAGCTATCTTACGGTCTCGATAGTTGCGGGGCGGGCGCTTCATGCCAGGAGAGAGTGGACGCATTTGGAACATCGAAGCATGACCGTTACCACAACCGGTAAATTCGTCGTCGCCGCATTCGCGTCGGCTGCTTTGCTCGCCGGTTGCAGCGACGGCTCGCCTGGCGGAATGCCGCAGGGAGCGGTCCAACAACTAGTTACGAATCCGCGTTCGGTCGTCGCCGAGGTCTCGAACGACGACGGCGCCGCTTCGAAGACCGGCTCCTGGATTTACTTGGCTCGAAATTTACGACCACGACCTGAGCGTGTATCACCGAAGCGGCTTGTCGCTTACCTATAAGGAATCGCTCACGCAGGGTGTGTCGGGCCCGCTCGGCACCGTCACGACGGTCAACGGGTGGTGGTACGTCGCGAACAGCGGACACTCGAACGTGCTCATCTACCGAACGAAGAAGAGCGGTCCGGTGGGTCCGAAGGATTCGTTGGACGACTACGGTCAGGTGCCCGTTAACGTCGACGTGACCTCGAATCGGCGGCTCGTCGCCGTTTCCAACGGCTCGACGGCGAGCGGCGGCGCAGGCAGCGTGAGCATATACCTCGACCGGCAGATCGAGCCTTCGCGCATTCTGACGTACGGGAGCGACGTGCTGCAAGGCGAGGGAGTGGCCATCGACCATCGCGGCAACTGCTACTGGAGTTTCAACGACGGCCAGCATGGCGGATCGATCGTCGAGTTCCCAGGCTGCGCCGGCAGCGGCTCGGTGGTCGTCTCCACGATCGCGAGCGCTGGTGGGATCGCGTTCGATCAACGGGACGATCTCTTTTACGTCGATCAAACGAACGGAGTCTTCAAGTGTAAGAAGGGCACCACACAGTGCGGGAACCTGGTTCCCGTCGGCCCTTCCGGACTCGGTCTTCCGAAGAACATCAACTTCGACTACAAGAGTAAGTATCTGTGGGTTGCCGACGCGACGGGCTACATCGATGCCGTCGATCCGCAGGATGGGTCGATCAAATTGGCGCTGCCCACCGTCGGCGGCCCGAGCGATCCGCCCTTCGGCATCGCCCCCGCACCCGGCAGCTAGCGCGACCGCAGCCGATCGCATGGCCTGACCGAGGCCGGCACGAAGGCCGAGGCTAGTGGTACCGTTGCACGTAGAGAGCGAAGAGGGATCGGCCACCGTCGAGTTGGCCGCGTTGCTCAAGACGTTTCGAGCGCAGGCCGGCCTCTCCCAGCAAATGCTCGCCGACCGAGCGCTGATCAGCGTACAGGCCGTCAGCGCTCTCGAACGCGGTTATCGCAAGGTGCCGTATCGCAAGACGCTCGAGCGCATCGCCGACGCGCTCGAATTGTCTGCGAACGAGCGCGCCGCACTCGAACTCTCGGCGAGGCGCGCCCGGGGATCGCGGTTGGTGGAACAAGAGGCGCCCGCGCACAACCTTCCTCGCCAGATCACGTCGTTCTTCGGCCGCGACGAAGTGGTGAAAGAAATCGCGGACCTCATCGCATCAACGCCGCTCGTCAGCATCGTCGGTACGGGCGGCGCCGGCAAAACCCGCGTCGCAGTCGAAGTGGGAACCCAAGCGCTGAGCCGGTTCCCCGACGGCGTGTGGTTCGTGGAGCTGGCTCCGCTCAGCGACGCGGCGCTGGTGCCCGACGCGCTTGCCGCGGCGCTGCGCATACCGGAATCGCCGCGGCGCCCGCTGCTCGAAACGCTCCTTTCCCACTTGGCACAGAAACGCTCGTTGATCATCTTCGATAACTGCGAGCACGTGATCGATCAGGCACGCAGGGTCGCCGGATCGCTGCTCCGCGAATGCCCCGAGGTCGCGTTGCTGACGACGAGCCGGGAGCCGCTGAGCGTCGGCGGCGAGCGGGTCTACAGGCTCCCCTCGCTAGCCGTGCCTCAAGGCCGCATTCCATCGCCGGAAGAGGCCGTGAAGTACGGCGCGGTCGCGCTCTTCGCAGATCGCGTGCGCGCATCGGACGCGCGCTTCGCGGTGACGCCCGAGAACGTGGAGCCGATCGTCGAGATTTGTCGCCGTCTCGACGGCCTTCCGCTCGCCATCGAGCTCGCGGCGGCGCGCGCAACGGTACTCTCTGCCTGGCAAATCGCCGAGCGCCTCGATGGAGTCTTCGAACTACTGACCGGGAGCGGGGACGCGGTCGTTCCGCGGCATCGAACGATGCGGGCCGTGATCGACTGGAGCTACGACTTGCTTTCGGCGCAAGCGCGCTTGCTTTTTGATCGAGTCTCCGTGTTCGCGGGGGGATTCACTCTCGAGGACGCCGCCGCCGTCTGCGCGGACGAGAATCTGGAATCGGACGACCTCCTGGAGACCCTCTCGTTGCTGATCAACCGGTCGCTCGTGATGGTCGATTTCTCGCGCATGGACGCGCGGTATCACATGCTCGAGTCGATGCGGCAATACGCGCTCGAGAAACTCACCAGACGTGGGGAGCGGCAAGCGATAGCGCATCGCCACGCGCGGGTATTTCTTCAGGTGGCGGAACGGCTCGATCGCGACTGGTACGAGGCGCGCGAACGCAGCTGGTTTCGCCGGGCGCAAGCGGAACTGGATAACTTTCGCGTCGCACTCGCGTGGTCGCTGGGCGAGCGGCGCGACGTGCGTTCGGGCCGTCTTCTGGCGGGAACGCTCGAACGGGTTTGGTATTCGTTGGCGCCCGTCGAGGGACGGCGATGGGTACGCGCGGGGATCGAATCCATCGACGAGGAGACGCCGCCTTCGACCGTGATGCAGCTCTACATCGCAGACGCCGAACTCTGCGGCTCCCTCGCGGAATACAAGGCAAGGCTGACGTCCGCGGAGATCGCCCTGCGAGTAGCAGGAGAGATCGACGAGCTGCAAACTATTCGCGCGAAACTCGCGGCCGGCAGCGCGCTCGGAGCGCTGGGGCGAAGCTCGGATGCGGAGACCCTCCTCGACGAGGCGTTAGCCGCGGCGGTGCGGCTCGAAAACCGGCGATTGCAAGCACTGATTCTCGGCGATCTCGGAACGACCCGATCGCGCCGCGGCGACATCGACGGCGCGCGGCGCTTCTATGCCGAGGCACTGGCGATCTACGTTGCCCTCGATCTCGAGCGCCCGGCCGCCTCGATTGCCGGTCACCTCGCCGAGGTCGAGTTCGCCGCGGGCGACGCCGCGGCAGCCTTGCATCGCGCCGAAGAAGCGCGGGCCGGCCACGAGGCGACGCAGAATCGGCGCTCGGTCGCGAACGATCTCGGGAACATGGCAGCCTATCTCGTGGCGCTGGACTGCTACGAAGACGCGCGGGCGCACGCAGTGCAAGCGCTCGTGGCGGCCCTCGACGTGAAGGCGACCGTACTCACCGCGTGCGTGCTTCAGCACGTTGCCGCGGTAGGGGCGTTGCAACCGTATTCGGACGAGCGCCTCGCAGAACGCGGGCGCGAGCGCGCGGCGATGCTGCTCGGTTTCGTCGACGCTCGATTCGCGGCGCTCGAAGCCGGGCGCGAATATACCGAACAGCAAGAGTACGATCGCGTCATCTTGTCGTTACGAGAGAGACTCGGCGACCGGCTCGCCGAGGTGATGTCGCTTGGCGCCGCGTGGAAGGAGGACGGGGCCGTCGCCGTCGCTCTCGAGTTGTAGCGCCTCCGCTACAAGTGCAGCAGCGTGAGAATGCCGATGATGACCTCGAATGCGACGAGCACGACGATCGTCACCTCCAGAAACTCGTCGCGCCGGCTGCGCGCCTCGTCGCTGAAGAACCGGTACATCTCGCCGACGCTCGCAAGCTTCGTGTCGATCTGCCGCTGCCAGTCGGCAAGGCCGAGGCGCACCGCCGCGGATCGATAGATCCGGGCGTAGTACGCGTCGCCGACGACCTTCAGCGCGTTGGTGGAACGGTCGGTCAGCTCGAGCACGTCGACGATGAGGTAACGCAGCGTGGCGGCCTGCTCGGCCTCGCGGCGCCCGCGCAGGGATCGCGGAGGCCCGGCAGGTTGCATTTTATAGATGCCGTCGAGCTCGAAATCCAGCAGCGCGTCGTAGGTGCGCAGTTCGAGCAGCTGCGAGTTGGCAAACTCCAAGATCTCCTCGATTGCGCGCGCGCTCTCGCCGCGATCGTAGACGAATGCGGTATCCCATTGCACGATCGTGAGATCGTCGTCGTGGTAGGAGAATCGCATCCGCAGGGCTTCGTCGGTCTCGGCGCCGGAGAGCGGCTTGCGTTCTCCCAGCAGAAGGCTTGCGAGCACGCCGGCGTGGTCGTCCACTAGTGTCTCCGCGTTCAGGCTTTCCTCAAAACTTTCAACCTCGACGATGAAGTAGTCCTCGACCAGCGCCGGATGGCGTTCGTCGAGAGCGAGCGCGTTTTCGTCGCAGATTCGTTCGACGGTTGCTTCTGCGAATTTGGCGATCCGCTCGTCGCTGCGCGCCCGCTCCGCGAGCGACGTCAAATCGTTCCACGAGCCGCGTGCCGGAAAGGTTAATCGCAGCGACACGACGCCGTAGTCGTACAGCTTCAGCCGCACGGAGCCACTCAGCGCGTCGAAATCGGCCTGCGGCAGATTCGCGACCAGCGGCGGAACCGGAAACTGCAGATACGGGGGCGCCTGGCGGCGCAGCGGGAGAGCGGCCGGAGCGCGGTCATCGACGCCCAGCGCGGTCATCCTGGAGAGATCGATCGTATCCGCAACGTCGAACAGAAAGTAGGCCCGCACGGCGCCTGCGGCGATTTCAAGCATCGCGGCGGCCTTATGGGGTCGATGGACGCGCTCCTTCGACAGGCTGCGCGGCGCGATAGGGTTAAAGAAAGCGCCGATGCTCGTCCGATGTGCACTCTTCCTCGCGGCGGTCGCAGCGGCGGCGCTCCCTGCCGCGGCCGCGGGCCCGGGTCCGTTCGCCGGTTTGAAGTACCGCGAGATCGGGCCGGCAATCTCGGGCGGACGCAGTACTGCCGTCGCCGGCAGCAATCGCGACGCGAGCCTCTATTTCGCCGGAGGCGCGGGCGGCGGCGTTTTCAAGACGACCGACGGCGGCGCCTCGTGGAATCCCGTGTTCGATGCCGAGCCGGTCGCACCGATCGGCGCGATTGCGATTGCGCCGCAGAACGATCGCGACGTCTGGGTCGGAACCGGCGAGTCGAATCCGCGCAACGACGTGGAATCGGGAGACGGCATCTACCACACCACGAACAGCGGCGCGACGTGGCAGCATGCCGGCCTCGAACGTTCGGCCCACATTTCGAGCATCTCCATCGATCCGCGCGACCGTCGCGTCGTGGCCGTGGGCGTGCTCGGCCGCGTCTCCGCCGACTCGCGCGATCGCGGCGTCTATCTAACTCGCGACGGCGGCGCGCACTGGGCGCGGACGCTTTATGCCGGTCCGTCGAGCGGCGTCTCGTCGCTCGCGCGCGTCCCCCGCCGGCCGTCGACGCTCTTCGCGGGCGTGTGGCAACTTCGCCGCGCGCCGTGGCGGCTCGATAGCGGCGGCCCGGTCGGTGGCATCTACCGATCCGACGACAACGGTGTAACGTGGCGCAAGCTCTCCGGGCGTGGACTGCCGGCAGGCCTCACCGGCCGCATCGGCCTCGCCGCCGGAATCGGCGGTCGAATCTACGCCGCGATCCAGGCGCGTCCCGGCGAGCTGTGGCGCTCCGACGACGGCGGCACGACGTGGAGAGCGATGCCGCACAGCCCGTACCTCGGCGCGCGCGCGTTTTATTTCAGCAGCATCTTCGTGGATCCGGCGAATCCGGACCGCATCATCAACGTTTCGCTGATCCTCTCGATGAGCACCGACGGCGGCCGGTCGTTCCACCCAATCGCGACAGGTGAGGGCTGGGACTACCATGCGATCTGGTGGTCCGCCGACGGCCGGCGTATCATCAACGGCAGCGACGAGGGCGTGATTCTTTCGTCCGACGGAGGCACGCATTTCTGGCAGCCGTACGATCTGCCGTTCGCGCAACCATACCACGTGGCTCTCGGCGCGTCCGCCGTGAACTACCTCGCGTGCATCGGTTTGCAGGACGACAACTCGTGGTGCGGTCCGTCGTCGCCGCCGAACGGCATCGGCGTCACGAACCGCGATTGGTTCCAGGTCGGACCGGGCGACGGGATGTGGGTGGTGCCCGATCCGAAAGACTCGGACTCGATCTGGTCGACGTCGACTAACTCGGATACCGGCCAGGTCTTTCTCTGGAATGCACGTACGCAGCAGGCGTACGAAGTGTCACCCGACGCGCGCTCCAACGGCGAGCTAGCCGCGCGCGCGCTCAAGCACCGCTTCAACTGGGATACGCCGATCGCATTCACCAACGACGGCAAAGCCCTCGTCGGAGGCAACGTCGTCTTCGAAAGCGCCGACGCCGGGCAAACGTGGACCGTCATCAGCCCCGATCTGACTCGGAACGACGAGAGCAAGCAGCTCGAATCCGGCGGACCGATTTCACACGATCAGTCGGGGGCCGAGTTTTACGACACGATCCTCTACCTGGCGACGACCAAGCTCGATGGCGGCATCATCTGGGCGACGACGGACGACGGGCTCGTTCACGTCACTCGTGATGCGGGTGCGCGCTGGGAGAACGTCTCTCCGCCGCCGGCGCTCGTGCCGCCGTGGGGCCGCATCATGTGTCTCGATCCGGGCCGCTTCTCGGCGAGCACGGCGTTCATCGCTGTCGAACGCCATCTTCTCGGCGACGAACGTCCCTACGTGCTCCGAACCGACGATTACGGCGCGAGCTGGCGTTCGATCGCGGGCGACCTGCCGGCGGATCAATACGTTCGCGCGATCCGCCAAGATCCGCGCAACGCCAACGTGCTCTATGCGGGAACGAATCGCGGCGTGTGGCTCACGCTCGACGGCGGAGGTCATTGGCAGTCGCTGCGGCTCAACATGCCGGCGTCGGCGATTTACGATATCGAGATCCAGCCCGCCGCAAACGACCTCGTCGTCGCGGCGCACGGCCGCGGGGTGTGGATCCTGGACGACGTGAGCGCGCTGCAGCAGTGGGCGAGCGCGCAATCGTCCCCGATGCTGTTCCCGGTGCGCGACGCGTATCGAATGTGGCAGTGGGCGCCCGTGAACACCTTTACCGATCCGAAGATTCCGTCAAATGAGTTCGTGGGGCCCAATGCTCCGTACGGCGCGATCGTCACGTATTCTCTAGCGAGCGTTCCGAAAACCGCCTCGATAGCGATCCTCGACTCAAGCGGACGAGCGATCCGGCACCTGGAGAGTGACGACGTTCCGAAGCGCGCGGGAATAAACCGCACCTCGTGGGACCTGAGCGAAGACGGTCCGGCGAAGTGGACCGGTACCTACAAAGAAAACCGCGGTCCCGACGAAGGCGCCGAGGTCGTCCCCGGCTCGTACACCGTCCGTCTCACCGTCGGCGGCGGCGTGAGGGATCAGGCGCTGACCGTGAAATCCGATCCGCGTGACCCCGATCTCACGAGGGCCGCGAACCGTCACGCGTTTCTCGCGCAGCTTTTCAGCGAATTGGGCACGATCGATACCATGCTGAATCAGATCGACACGCGGCTCAAGAAAGCCGGGCCCGCCGAACGAGCCCGGCTCGTGGCGTTCAAGCACCGCCTGACCTACGATCCGATCAACATCGAGGACCTTAGCGGACCGGCGGAAATCCGCGAAAACCTGCTGGACTTGATCTCGCGGATGAGCACGTCATTCCAAGCCCCGACCGCGGCGCAGCTGGCGCAGGCGGCATCGTACAAGACCGAGCTCGACGAACTCACGGCCGCGTATCGCGGCCTCGCTCTATGATGGTTGGAACATGAACGTAGAGAAGATGACGGAGCGGGTTGGCGATGGGCTCAACGCCGCCTATTCCCGCGCTCTGCACGAACACAACACCCAAACGGCGCCGGAGCACATGTTGGCCGCGCTGCTCGAACAGGAACGCGGCATCGCGCCCGATATCGTGGCGGCAGCCGGCGCCGATCCGAAGGCGCTGGCGCAGAAAACCGACGAGGCGATCGATCGCCTCCCGCGCCTGAGCGGTTCCGGCGCCGAGAGCGCGCAGGTCACGCTGTCGCCGGAGCTGGCGCGGATCATGAGCGTCGCGGAGAACGAGGCGAAGGCGCTGCAAGACGACTACACGTCGGTCGAGCACGTGTTGCTCGCGATGGCACAGTCGTCGGGCTCGATCGGGCGGCTGTTCCGCGATGCGGGATTGACGAAGGATAAGCTGCTGCAGGCGTTACGTCAGGTCCGCGGCAACCAGCGCGTCACCACCAAGGATCCCGAGGGGACGTACAAGTCGCTCGAACGCTACGGCCGCGATCTGACGTTAGAAGCGGAGCGGGGAAAACTCGACCCGGTGATCGGGCGCGACGAAGAGATTCGGCGCATCGTCCAAGTGCTCTCGCGCCGCACCAAGAATAATCCGGTGCTCATCGGCGACCCCGGCGTCGGCAAGACCGCGATCGTCGAAGGCCTCGCGCAGCGGATCGTGCGCGGCGACGTTCCCGAAGGCTTGAAGAACAAGCGGATCGTTTCGCTCGACATGGGCGCGCTGATCGCCGGCGCAAAGTATCGCGGCGAGTTCGAGGAGCGCCTCAAGGCGGTGCTCAAGGACGTCGCCGCATCCGAGGGCACGATCATCCTCTTCGTCGACGAGCTGCACACCGTCGTCGGCGCGGGCAAGGCCGAGGGCGCGATGGACGCGGGCAATCTGCTCAAGCCGATGCTCGCTCGCGGAGAGCTTCACATGATCGGCGCTACGACGCTCGACGAGTACCGCAGGTACATCGAGAAGGACGCGGCGCTCGAACGCCGCTTCGCGCCGGTCATGATCGAGCAGCCCAGCGTGGAGGACACGATCTCGATCCTGCGCGGCCTCAACGAGAAGTACGAAGCGCACCACGGCGTGCGCATCAAAGATGCGGCGTTGGTCGCCGCCGCGACGATGAGCAGCCGTTACATCACCGACCGTTTCTTGCCCGACAAGGCGATCGACTTGGTCGACGAGGCGGCGGCGAAGCTTCGCACCGAGATAGACTCGATGCCGCAGGAGCTCGACGAGGTGTCGCGCCGCGTCCTTCAGCTCGAGATCGAGCGCGAGGCCCTGCGAAAGGAAAACGATAGCGCCAGCCGGCGCCGGCTGGAGCAGCTCGAAAAAGAGCTGGCCGAGCTGCGCGAGGAGCAGACGCAACTCCGCGTGCGCTGGGAGGCTGAAAAGAATGCCGCGCTCAAGCTGCGGACGATACGCGATCAGATCGAGCAGACGAAAGTGCAGATCGAGCAGGCCGAGCGCCAGTACGATCTCAACCGCGTCGCCGAGCTGCGGTACGGTACGCTCCCGAAATTACAGAAAGAGCTCGCCGCCGAGGAGGAGCGCCTTGCGCAGAAAGACGGCGCGCGTCTCTCGAAGGAAGAGGTCGACGAAGACGATATCGCTGGCGTGATCTCGCGCTGGACCGGAATTCCCGTCACCAAACTCTTGGAGGGCGAGAAACAGAAGCTGCTGCACCTCGAGGACGAGCTGCACCGGCGCGTAATCGGCCAGGACGAAGCCGTCGACGCGGTCGCGGAGGCCGTGCTGCGTTCGCGGTCGGGACTCGCCGATCCAAATCGCCCGATCGGCTCGTTCATCTTCCTCGGCCCCACCGGCGTCGGCAAGACCGAGCTCGCGCGGGCGCTCGCCGAGTATCTGTTCGACGATGAGCGCGCGCTAATCCGCATCGACATGTCGGAATACCAGGAGCGGCATACCGTGGCACGATTGCTCGGCGCTCCTCCCGGATACATCGGCTTCGAAGAGGGCGGGCAGCTCACCGAAGCAGTCCGCCGGCGGCCGTACTCGGTGATTCTCTTCGACGAGATAGAGAAAGCCCACCCCGACGTCTTCAACGTTTTCCTGCAGATTCTCGACGACGGACGCCTCACCGACGGTCAGGGGCACACGGTCGATTTCAAGAACACCATCGTGATCATGACCTCGAATATCGGCAGCCATCGCATCCTCGATTACAAAGGCTCCCTCGAAGGCGCCGACTACGCGGTGATGCGTGCCACCGTGCTCGACGAGCTGCGTCAACATTTTCGTCCGGAATTCCTCAATCGCGTCGACGAGATCATCGTCTTCCACGCGCTCACCGAGGACGAGCTGCTGACCATCGTGGATCTCCAGCTGCATCGCCTGCGCAAGCGGCTGGCCGAACGCCGAATCACGCTGGTACTTTCCGATGCGGCGAAGCGGCACATCGTCAAGGTCGGCTACGACCCGCACTACGGGGCGCGCCCGCTCAAGCGCACGATCCAAAAGGAGCTTGAGACGCCGATCGGCCGTAAAATTCTCGCCAGCGAGATCAACGATGGTGACGCGGTCGACGTCGGTTTCGACGAGAACCGAGCCGAGCTGACGTTTGCGATAGGGGAGCCCGCAGCCGCCACGGCGTAAAAATCGGCCGTGCTCGCTGCATTTACGCTCGCCCAGATTTTGGGCTACCCGTTCCCGGCGGCGCTCGCGCGGGACGCCCGAGGCACCGCGATCGCGTACGCGCTCGTTACCCGCGGCGTTCGGACGCTCTGGTTTGCGCGAGCTCCCGGCTTCGCGCCGGTACAGCTCTTTTCGTCCGGCGGAGACGACGGTCAGGAGCTCAGCAATCTCGCGATTTCGGACGACGCCGCTCGCGTTGTCTACGTCCGCGGCGGGGATCACGACGCAAACTGGCCGCTGCCGCTGCAGCCCGACGCCGCCTTGAGCCCGGTGCAGCCGGAGATGCAGGTGTGGTCGGTCTCGACGAGAGGGGGAGCGCCGAAGCTGCTCGGCACCGGGGACGCGCCGGCGATCTCGCCCGACGGCACGCGCGTCGCGTACACCAACGACGGCGCCGCGATGATCGCGCCGATCGACGGGAGCGCCGCCGCAAAGCGACTTTTCTTCGATCGCGGTCAAGCCTCCGATCTGCAGTGGTCGCCGGATGGGTCCGCGCTGGCGTTCGTTTCGACGCGTACCGATCACAGCTTCATCGGTGTCTATCGCAACGACGCGACGCCGATCGAGTATCTCGCCCCAACCACGTCGCAAGACTTCATGCCGCGCTGGTCGCCGGATGGAACGCAGATCGCGTTCGTTCGAGCGCACGGGGACGGTGGTCCGCCGCAGAATCCGCTGAATTGGAATCCGGTTCCGTGGCAGATCTGGGTGGGCGACGCGCGCGCCGGAAACGCCCACGAGGCTTGGTCGAGCTCCGATAGCGCGCGCGGCTCTTTGCCGCAGAGCGCCGGCGGACCGTTCTTGGAGTGGGCGTGGGGGAACCGTCTGGTTTTCAAGAGCGAGCAGGAAAACTGGCTGCATCTCTACGCCGTCTCGGCGAGCGGGGGCGCCGCGCGACTGCTGACGCCCGGACCGTTCATGGTCGAAGACGTTTCCGTGGCGCCGGATCGGCGGTCCGTCGTCTATTCTGCGAACACCGGTTCGGCAGCCGGCGACGACGATCGCCGCCATCTCTTTCGCGTGGACGTCGAGACCGGAGGCGTGATGCAGCTCGTAACGGGCGCAAACAGCGAGACGAGTCCCGTCGCGCTTGCGGACGGATCCGTCGCCTTCAACGAAGCCACCGCGCAGCAACCGTTGCTCGTCACGCTGCTAACCGGCGGGACGGCGCGCCCGCTCGACGCCGACGTGCTTCCGAGCGACTTTCCCGCCTCGCAGCTCGTTACGCCCGAAGAAGTCTCTTTCCGAGCGGCCGACGGCCGGCTGATTCACGGCACGCTCTTCCTGCCGCGCGGCGGGGGAAAACACCCGGGCGTGATTTTCGTGCACGGCGGGCCGCCGCGTCAAATGCTATTGACGTGGCATTATATGGATTACTATTCCAACGCGTACGCGGTGAATCAATACTTGGCGAGCCGCGGATTCGTCGTGCTGGCGGTCAACTACCGGCTCGGCATCGGCTACGGCCACGACTTCAACTTTCCGCCGCGCTGGGGCCCGACCGGCGCGTCCGAATACCAAGATGTCGTTGCGGGGGCGCGATTCCTACAAAACGATCCGCGAGTAGATCCGGCGCGCGTCGGCATCTGGGGCGGCTCGTACGGCGGCTATTTGACCGCGCTGGCGCTCGCGCGCAACTCGGACATCTTCAAGGCGGGCGTCGATTACCACGGCGTGCACGACTGGTCGCTGGATATCGATAACCCGCTGTGGGGCTCCACGCAAATCAAACGCTATCAGCAGTACGACACCAGGGCCATCATGAAGCTGGCCTGGGAATCGTCGCCGGACTCCGCGATCGCCACCTGGAAGTCGCCGGTGCTGCTCATCCAGGGCGACGACGACCGCAACGTCGAGTTTCATCAGATGGTCGATCTCGTCGAGCGGCTGCGGCTCGCGCGCGTGCCGTTCGAGCAGATCGTCATCCCCAACGAGATCCACGGCTTCTTCACGTACGCGGCGTGGCTCCGGGCCGACACCGCCACGGCCGACTATCTCAGTAGGCAGCTCTCCGTCACGCGTTAGCCGCTTCGCGCTTGCGAAGCTTGAGCCGGTCGCCCTCGTCGAGCGTGCGTTTGCGCAGCCGGATCGAGAGCGGGGTCACTTCTACGAGCTCGTCGTCGTCGATGAACTCGATCGCGCGTTCGAGTGAGAGCTCCTCCGGCGGCGCCAGCTTGACGTTCTCGTCGGAGCCGGCGGCGCGCATGTTCGTGAGCTTCTTCTCACGCGCGACGTTGAGCCCCACGTCGTATTCGTCGTTGGAACGCCCGACGATCATGCCCTCGTAGACGTCGATGCCGGGGCCGACGAAGAAGCGGCCGCGCTGTTCGAGTCCCATCAGGGCGTAGCCGGTCGTTCTTCCGGTCTCGCTCGCCACCAGCGCCCCGACGCTGCGGCCGGGAAGTTCTCCCTGCCAGGGCTGATGGGCGTAATAGGTGTGCGAGAGAACCGCCGTGCCGCGCGTCAGCGTCAAGAGCTCTCCGCGAAGCCCGAAGATCGCGCGCGTCGGCATGGTGTATTCCAGCCGCTGCACGTCGCCGACGGTCAGCATGTTCGACATCATGGCCTTGCGCCGCCCGAGCGCCTCGATCGCCGCCCCGGCATAGGCTTCCGCAACGTCGACGACGACGTACTCGACTGGCTCGAAGCGGCGGCCGTCGCGCTCGGTGATAATGACCTGCGGCTTGGAGACCGCCAGCTCGTAGCCTTCGCGTCGCATCGTCTCGATGAGGATGGCGAGGTGGAGCTCGCCGCGGCCCCGCACTTCGAACGTGTCGGGGGATGCCGTGTCGGCCACGCGCAGCGCGACGTTCGACTCGAGCTCGCGCATCAGCCGTTCGCGAACCTGACGCGAAGTGAGAAACTTTCCGTCTCTTCCGGCGAACGGCGAGTTGTTGACGCTGAAAAACATCGAGACGGTCGGCTCGTCGACGGCCACCGCCTCGATGGGTTCCGGCGCGCTCGCATCTGCGATCGTGTCGCCGATGTTGAGGTCGTCGATTCCCGAGATGCAGACGATGTCGCCCGCCGAGGCCTCCTCGACGTCGATGCGCTCGAGCCCGGCGAACGTCAAGAGCGTCGCGAGCCGAAGCCCAGTGGTAACGGCGCCGTCGCGCGCGATCTTGACGATCGGCTCGTTGCGCCTCGAGCTGCCGCGAAAAATCCGTCCGATGCCGATGCGTCCCACGTACCGGTTGTGGTCGATCGCCGAGATGAGGAGCTGGAAGGGACCTTCTTCTGACGGCGCCTCGGGGACGCGAGCGACGATCGTTTCGAAGAGCGGTTCGAGGGAGTCGCTCGCGTCCGAAAGGGAACGCTTGGCGATGCCGGCCTTCGCGTTCGTGAAGAGCACCGGAAAATCGGCCTGCTCGTCGTTGGCTCCAAGCTCCACGAACAGGTCGAAGGTTTGATTCACGACCTCTTGCGGGCGCGCGTCCTTGCGGTCGATCTTGTTGACGACGACGATCGCGCGCAAATCGAGCTCCAGCGCCTTGCGCAGGACGAAGCGGGTTTGCGGCATGACGCCCTCGGCGGCGTCGACCAACAGCAGCACCCCCTGCACCATCTGCAGCACCCGCTCGACCTCTCCGCCGAAGTCGGAGTGGCCGGGCGTATCGACGATGTTGAACTTCACGTCGCCGTGCTGGACGGCCGTGTTCTTGGCGAGGATCGTGATGCCTCGCTCGCGCTCCAGCGGGTTGGAATCGAGGACTCGCGTCGCCACCTGCTGGCCCACGCGAAAGACGCCGCTCTGCCTGAGCATCGCGTCGACGAGCGTCGTCTTGCCGTGGTCGACGTGCGCCACGATGGCGACGTTGCGGATATCCGAGCGAGTTTTCACCGCCGCTGGTTCGGCAGGAACGCAGCGCGCGCCTCGAATCTCTCCCGCATGCGCGCAGTATTTGCCGCCGCCTGTTTGCTTCTGGCCGGCGTCGCGGGCACGCCGGAGCCGAGCCCGACGCCGGTTTCGAGCGCGAGCCCGACGCCGGCCTCGAGTCCGAACCCGAGCCCTGCGCCTACCCCCACGATCCTGATGCTGGCGCCCGACGCCCCGCCGCAGATCCTTTGGGTGGGCACGAGTTCGACGGCTCCGCGAGCGGGCGACGCGCTGACCGTGACGGTGCTCACGTCGTCGAACGTCGCGAGCGTCGAGCTGCGCGTCGGCGGCTACGGTGCAGGCATGACGAAGACCGACATCGGGCATTTCGAGTCGACGACGCAGGTGCCGCGCCTCCCGTTGTTCGTAAGCCACAACATCCTGCTGGCGATCATTGCCAGAAACACCGGCGGCGCATCGGCCGTACGAAACATAGAGTTACAGCTGCGCTAGCCAGCAAGGAGTCATCGTGCCGAAGAAACGCCTCGTGAGCTCTGCCAACGACCCGCTGTTCGGGTCGCGCACGCTCGAGAGCGCTGCGCCCGACCGTCTGTTTCCACTTACGGAGATGGCGGCGGAAGCGGCCTTCCAGCTCGTCAGCGACGAGTTGTTTCTCGACGGCAACGCGCGCCAGAATCTCGCGACGTTCTGCCAGACATGGGACGACGACTACGTTCACCGCCTGATGGATCTCTCGATGAACAAGAATTGGATCGATAAGGAAGAGTATCCGCAATCCGCCGCGATCGATCGCAAGTGCGTGAGCATGATGGCAGACTTGTGGAATGCTCCGCCCGCCGAGGAGGCGACCGGCACGAACACCATCGGTTCGAGCGAGGCCTGCATGTTGGGCGGGATGGCGATGAAGTGGCGCTGGCGCGCGAAGATGGCCGCGTTGAAGAAGCCGGCCGACAAGCCGAACTTTGTGTGCGGCCCGGTCCAGGTCTGCTGGCACAAGTTCGCCCGCTACTGGGACGTCGAGATGCGCGAGATTCCGATGGAGCCCGACAGGCTGTTCATGGATCCGCAGCGCATGATCGAGGCGATCGACGAGAACACGATTGGCGTTGTCCCGACGTTCGGCGTCACGTACACGGGCAATTTCGAGTTCCCCGAACCGCTGCACGAGGCGTTGGATGCGCTGCAGAAGAGCAAGGGCCTCGATGTGGACATGCACGTCGACGCCGCCAGCGGCGGGTTCCTCGCCCCGTTCTGCGCGCCCGACGTCGTTTGGGATTTTCGCCTGCCCCGCGTGAAGTCCATCAGCACGTCGGGTCACAAATACGGGTTCGCGCCGCTGGGCTGCGGGTGGATCATCTGGCGCGACGCCGCCGCGCTCCCCGACGAGCTGGTTTTCGACGTCGACTATCTCGGCGGCAAGGTCGGCACGATTGCGATCAACTTTTCCCGCCCCGCCGGCCAAGTGATCGCGCAGTACTACGACTTCATTCGGCTCGGGCGCGAGGGGTATGCAAAGACGCAGATGGCGGCGTATCACGTTGCCGCCTACCTTGCCGCCGAGATCTCCAAACTCGGACCGTATGAGTTCATCTGCAGCGGCGATCCGAAGGGCGGGATCCCGGCCGTCAGCTTCCGGATCAAAGAGGGCGAGGACCCCGGGTACACGCTCTACGATCTTTCCGATCGCCTCCGCATGTGCGGCTGGCAGGTGCCGGCGTTCGCGCTCTCAGGCCGAGCGTCGCACATCAGCGTCATGCGCATCATGTGCCGACGAGGCTTCCAGATGGATTTTGCCGGGCTGTTCATGCGCGACTTCGAAACGGCGATAGACTTTCTAAAGAGCCACCCTCGGCCCGAGATCAAACAGTCCGAAGGCACCGGGTTCCACCATTGAGTTGATAACGCGCGGTTCAAATGAGCAGGCCTACGAGCGCCTGCAAGGCCGGCAACCGTTGAACGAGCGTGCGGCCATGAATGGAGCCGCCGCTCTCTAGACGCTGCCTAGACGATGCCGTGGCACCCTTACGTCAGCACTTAGCTCTGACTATAGAAGGGACCATTCATGCGTCTCATCCACGACCGCACCGTCGCGCTTTCGGCGCTAGCCGCGTTGGCGGCTTGTTCCTCACCCACAACACCACTTTACCCGCAAGTGCCGGCATCCGCCTTAAATGCGAGTGCAGCATCGCGAGATGCGGTTAAAATCACTGCCTATACCGTTCCGACGAAAGGCGTTAATCCGTACGATATCGCTTTCGGCCACGCCGGGAACACCTACGTTACCCAGCCCATCCTCAATCAAGGGGCGGGCGCTTCGACATACTTGTGGCAGATCTCCCCGACGGGACATTTTACGCGCATTCAGCCGGCGCTCGGTCAGACGGGCCCAGTCGGGATCACTTCCGGCAAAGGCGGCACCGTGTATTTTGGTCTCCAGCATAATGGGGGCGAGCAGATCGGCAGCTACGACGGCGGCAAGGTAAAGATAGCGCAAGTGCACGGCACTCCGGTCAACGCGATCTACTTTTTGAAGCAGGCAGCGGATGGTTCCCTTTGGTTTAGCGACCCCGGCGATTATAAAGTGGGCCACATCGTCGGGGGCAAATACTCGCTATACACGGCACCGACGAAGTATTGCTCGCCCTATGGCATCACCATCGGCTCGGATAAAAACGTGTGGGTCGCCGAGCAATGTCCGACGGGAACCGGCAAGATCGGACGTATCACCCCGGCCGGCGCGTGGAAAGAGTATGCGTTGCCGACGCAGTCCGAGCAGCCGTTCGGCATCGCAGCTGGCCCGGATCGTAACTTGTGGTACACCGGCGCCTCTATGAACGACATCGGGCGCGTCACGACCGGCGGCAAGATCACGGAGTTTTCACTCGGCCACATTGGTATGGGGTTCGGCGCTCCGACTTTCATCACGCCGGGAAATGATGGCGCGCTCTGGTTCACCGTGCAGGAAGCCAACCAGGTCGGACGCATCACGACGAGCGGATCGGCGACCGAATATGCGATTCCGGGCTGCGGAAGTCAGTGTAGCGCCGTGCCGGGGGGAATTACGGCCGGAGCGGGGCGCACGATTTGGTTCACGACCATCACCGGTAATCAAGTGGATAAAGTCGCCTACTGACGGCGACGCACGCTAAGACGTGACCGGGATTGAACGTTGGCGAGCAACGCGGTGTTCGGCTTCCAAGGCTCGATGATCGGCCATGCTGCAGTAGGCATCCTGCGACGGGCGATCGGGGATCTTCGACAGCCGCTCCTGATAGATCGACCAAGCTCGATCGACGTGAATGCGCGCCGTCGTCTCGTCACCCGCGGCCCGATACACCTGGGCCGCAATCCAGTGTAGCGCATCGGGCTCCTCAAATCGCGACGTCTCGCTGGTCAGGAGATCGGCAAAGAGCCGCGTGGCGGCGACGGCTTCGCCGAGCATGCCGGCCTGCAAATAGAAGCTCGCCAGGGTAGCATTTGCATCGGCCGAGTAAACTTGCAGGTCCGCACGTTCGAGCAGATCTAGGCCCTCTTTCATGGTTGCGATTGCCCGGTGAAAATCGCCACGAGCGGCCTGGCAACGCGCGAGCGCAAAATGCGTGGGCACGCGGTTTTTTGACTTGGACGCGCTCGTGGCTTCCAGCGCGCGTAACACCGCCCGTTCGGCCGACTCGACGTCGCCCGCCCGCAGGAGCGCCTCGGCCAGCCTGTTCGCCACCGATTCCTCGAACAGCTGAGCGCCGCAAGCTGCGGACAGCTGCATCGCTTCTTGCGCGGTAGCGATAGCTTCCCTAAATAAACCTAATCGGGTATCGAGCAACACCTGGTTCATGCGCGCCGCAACGACGTTACGCGGCCGCCCCGTCGCCTTGGAAAGTTCCGCCGCCTCGGTGAAATAGCTGCGCGCATCGGCCACATCAAAGGCGTAAAGCGACGCCACGCCCAGCGCGTTGAGCGCGCTGGCTTGCCGATTGCGATCGCCCGACATTCGAGCGACCTCCAGCATTTGCATCGCCAGCGTCCGAACTTCGGCATATCGATTTTGCCAATTGGCGAGCCGGCACGCCATAAAGAGCACGGAAATCTGAACCGACGGATCGCCGCAATCTTCGCTTAGCGTGCGTGCCCGTTC
The DNA here is from genome assembly GCA_963745145.1 of Vulcanimicrobiota bacterium. Classification (GTDB taxonomy): domain Bacteria; phylum Vulcanimicrobiota; class Vulcanimicrobiia; order Vulcanimicrobiales; family Vulcanimicrobiaceae; genus Cybelea. The sequence goes on from CAVUWE010000002.1 coordinate 867,498, forward strand.
TAGATGTTGCCGCGCAGCTACAAAGTCGCCGCAACGGTCGCTGATGTCGACCATCAAGCACAAGCACTGCGTCTGCGCAACCCGATCGCCCTGTTCGGTTGCCAGCTCGAGTGCGCTCAGCGCAATCGTCAGGGCCTCCGGGCATCGCGAGGAGACCATGAGATAACGAGCGCGCAGATAGGCAGCGATTCTCACGGGATCCGCTAAGCCCGACCGGTGAGCCAAATCTTCGAACGTGAGAAGCGCCGATTCTTCTTCCTGTCGGCGATCGGTAGCGTGGTACAGTTCGACCCGCCGGCGGTGGATATCGCACGCGACAGTCGCCTCGGCAGGTCTCAATCGAATCAGAGCGTCGAGATCGCGCTCACGTTCTACGAACTCGCCACGCTTGGCTAAAGCCGCTTCGCGCACAAGTAGCAACTCGACCTCTTCGCGATCGGTTGCAGCGAGCCCGAGACCCCGCGTCGATCGAGTAATTGCATCGTCATAGGCAAATACCGTTAGTGCGGCGCGGCCGGCCATTGCGTAAAATGCGGCGGCGCGGTCCGTGCGACTACTGCGTTCATATTGCTGCGCAATGCGTAGCGAAAGATCTTCCAGCCGATCGGCGTAGAGCTCTTCCAGGGCAAACGCAATTCGTTCGTGGCGCCGCTTGAGATCGTGCTGGGACGCCTTGCCGTAGACGACGGTTTCGATGAGGTGATGAGAAAAGGTGTAGTCTCCGCCCGGGCGGAGTCCGGTATCGTGGATCAGATGCCTGTCCAAGAGTTCGCCGAGGCCGGCCGACACTCGTTCGTCGCTCCAACCGGTCAGTTCGCGAAGCAGCTCGACATCGAACGCGTTGCCGATCACCGATGCCATCATCGCGAGCGATCGCGTGTCGGCCGACAAGCGGCTGAGACGCTCGACCACAACGTCGCGCAGGCCGCGCGGCACTGAACGCGGGTCCTCATTGAGAGCCGCGCCATCGGCGCAGCTCGCGACAAGTTGAGCGAGGAATAAGGGGCTTCCCTGACTGCGTGCGTACAGCGCACCGCTCGCTTTCGCCAGGGCGGGAATGCGCTTGCGCAACTTTGCAACCAAAATGTGCACCGCGTCGAGATCGATGGGGGCGAGCATCAGCCGGACGGCATGGCCGGCGCGGTCTAACTTGCGACGCAACCTGCGAAGTGGATGCGCACGTGCGACCTCCTCGTCTCGATAGGATGCAACGATCAGGATCCGCGTATCGGCGATGCGGCCGTCGAGGTAGTGGATTAAGTCGAGCGTTCCCTCGGTGCTCCAGTGGACGTCTTCCAGAATTAGCAGCAACGGGCGTTGCTGTGCAATCGCGTGCAAGAGACGAAAGATTGCTTCAAAGAGGCGATTCCGCTCCTGCCCGGATTCGATCGGCGGAGCCTGAGGCAAGCCGCATTTTCCGGCAAGGCCGGGTATGAGGTCGCGGGCCACCGCGAGCCAGAGCGGATCGACGTTTGCCGTTTGCAGCAACGGCACGGCGCAACTCAGGGCTTGTGCGAAGGGCCCATAACCAACGTCGCCGCTAGACGCCGACGCGCCCATCAAGACGCGCCCTCCCTCGGATTCGGCAAGTGTCTTGAGCTCGCCCAACAGTCGGGTCTTTCCGATCCCGGCTTCGCCGCCGATTAGTCCGACATTTCCGTTGCCGCGCGCGGCGCGCGTCCACCATAGCTGCAACGTTTCGAGCTCGCGCTCTCGTCCGACAAAAGGTAGTAGCGCCGTGGTTCCACGTTCGCCCCCAATGAAAGCGCCATCGATGCGGGAATACGGCACCGGTGCATCGTGCAGAAGCGACTCGTAGCAGGTAACGGATTCGGGCATCGGCGCGGCTTGCAGGTCGTCCTGGAGCCGCGCCGCAAAGCGCTCGTATTCGGCTAACGCTCCCGCCCGATCGCCAAGCGCGTACCGCAATTCCATGACGTGGCGCAACGCGTCTTCGCGCCACGGATCCAGCGCAAGCATTTGGTGCGCGAAGCGAAGGCTTTCTGTGAAATCTCCATCACGGCGCGCCGCCGCGATTAGCCTTCCGAGATTCGACATATGCATATCACGAAAACGTTCGCGCTCGGCGATCACCCAATCGTCCGACAGCGCTGCAAGCAGGTCACCCACATAGAGTGCCGCGGCCGCTTCGAGGGATTCTTCCCGTTCGCTCAGTCGTTCGAAAGCGACGACGTCGATGGAACAGGCTGCATCGCCGTTCCAACGAACCGACGTCCGGCCGTCCGCCACGATCCACGGCCGCCCCGAAGCCGGCTCCGGCAACGCGTTGCGAAGATACAACAAGTGGCGCCGCAAGTTGCTTCGGGCGCTCGCCTCGTCGTCGTCCGGCCACAGCGCAAATGCCACAGCCTCGCGATTGAGCGCCTTGTTTCGGTGCAAGATCAAATAGGCGAGCAGCGGCAAAGTGCGCGGCGGCGCCGAAAAACGCCACGGTTGCCCTTCGAACGAGAAGCACACGGCCCCAAAGAGATTTATCGCTAAGTGCCGCGGGGGCCGGCTAGTTCGGCGGCGCCCTTCCATTGAGCACAGCATACCACTTAGCCCGCAGCCGGTAGAACCGCCCGCGAGCTAGGAGGTGGGCAGGTTGCCGGGCACTCCAACCCGCCGCTTCAGATAGGCGTAAAGCTCCGAGATGCCGGTAAAATAGTGACGCTCGCCGGTGGGCAGACGCTCGACCCACCCGTACCACGGAGAATCTTCCGGCCCCGGTTCTCGCCAGCACCGAATAAGGAAACGGTGCTCGCTGCGCTCGGTCCTCACGCCAAGAGTCTGGCCCTTCGCCGTCTAGGCGCCGTCTAAACCTAGACGCTGCCTAGACGCGCAGCCGATAACCTGACGCCATGAAGCATCTTGCAGCCGTTCTCATTTGCGGCATATGCTGCGCCTCGGGCACGCTCGCAGTCGCGGCGGACCAGCCGGTCCCAGGCGATGGTCAGGTTCACGTGTTCTTGCTCGGCTCGAACGTCAGAACGCCCATGATGGTGGGGGCAGTCAACACGAAGATGATCGACCAGTACAGGCCGGGGCTGTTCCAATTTGTCCCACCCGCGAACATTCCTACGCACATGGAATACGAACTCAAGGGCGGTCATGCCGCGGTTACGACATTGTCTCTACCCGCATTTGAAATGGATATCGCTCATGCGTACATGATCGACCCCGCACACTTCGAGCCGGTCATCCTGCGCCTACACCCGGATGGCCCCGAGTTTCGTGTCATCGGCACGCAGACCTCGAATAGCAACGTTCGAACGAGCACGACCGCCCTCGAACCCATCGCCGACGATCGCGTAGCCGTTTCGGTTTCGACGATCGCGCCGGGCCGTCTGCACGTCGCACCGGCCCAGCCGCTTTCGCCGGGAGAGTATGGCGTCGCCATGCGCGACCCCGATGTCAAAACCGTTACCTACTCGAGCAGCGCGACTGCGCAAGACACACAGGGCATGTCCAAGCAGCAGGCATATCAAACGATCGTCTGGGATTTTGCGGTTCAGCCGTGAACCGGCGACCACGCGAGCGTTATCGGGGCGGATCGGGCCAGACGTCGGCGGCGGCGGCTTGCGCCAGATCGGCGTGCCAGGGAATCGATAGGAACCGATCGCGGTCTTCGGGCTCGAGCTCCGCGGCGCTCTTCTGCATCAATCGTCGCGCCCGGTCGAGGGCGCGCGAGGCCTCACGCGACTCGCCGCCGAGATGGAAGATCTGCGCCGCAGCCCAGTAGCAATACGCCGGCCACTCAGCGCCGCGCATGATCGCATCTTCGTCTGCGAGCATTCGCCGTACCGCATCGCGAGCTGCCGTCAAATTTCCGAGGGCCGCGTGCCAGATCGCGACGTCGGCCAGGGTCTTGCTCGACCACACCTGCGACTCGGAATTCGAACGCACATCAAACGACGCTTCGGCGAGCTCGATCGCGCGGGAGTAGTTTCCCGCCGCCGCCTCGACGTTGCCGAGATTCTCCAGCGCCGATGCCTCGAGCAGACCGTAGCCGAGTTGCCGCGCGGGACCGAGCGCGAGTTCGCCGGCTTCGCGCGCACTCGCGATTTGGCCGGTGCACGCTCGCAGAAAGATGAGGTTGGTGAGGCCGCCGACGCGGCCGCGCTCGTCGTGCACGCTTGCGAAAAACTCGACCGCTTTCTCGGTGGCCGCAATGGCGCGGTCGAAGAACCCAAGACGGGATTCGAGCAGCGCTTGATTCAGGAGCAAGCCCGCCTTCCCGGTCAGATTTCCGGTTTCATCGTAGATGCGGCCCGCGGTCGCAAAGTGTTCGCGGGCCTGCGCGTACTGAGAACCGGTCGCCGTGAGCGCGATTGCTAGGCGATCGTGCGCGTGCGCTTCGCCGGCGCGGTCCCCGAGATTGATGGCCAGTTCCAGGTAACGCGTCGCCAGCGTGTGACAGCGCGTGATATCGCGGCGTTGGTACGCGACGATCCATCCGCTATTCAACGCGAGCTGCTCCAAGAGCGGATCCTGCGCCCGTGCCGCGACCTGGGCAGCGTCGTCGAACAGTGTCTCGGCGGCGGAGAGGTGGCCGCGGTGCGCTTCCACCTTCGCCAGCCAACAGAGGGCCTGCGTGGCGCCCCCGTCGTCTCGCGCCGCGCGGCTGCAGGCGAGCGCCGTTTTGGCGGAGGCGTAAGCGTCAGCCAAGTGGCCGAGAGCGAAGGCTAGTTTCGCCTCGGACAGGTGCAGCGCAGCGTTCCACTGCGGGTCGTCGCCGGGTATGCACGCCCGCAGGGCGCGCGCCGCCGTTTCGTGGATTGCGCGATCGCCCGTGAGCGCGGCGAGTTCGATTCGGTGCAGCAGCGTCGAGCGATGGAGAGCGAGATCGCCGAGCTCCGCGTCGACGCTCTCGAGCGCTCCCAGGGCGGCATTCCACGACTCACGATCCCCGCAGCGGGACTCGATGGTCACCTCTTCCAGCAGAAGGTCGGCACGCGCACGCGCGGGCGCGCCGAGCGCGAGACCGCGGTTGCAGAGCGTCCGCGCCTCGCTGAGCGCTCCGATGGAGATCGAACGCCGCACCGCTTCGAGATAACAGCGCGCGGAGTTCTCGACGTCGCCTGCGGCCTCGTAATGTCCCGCGAGGAGGGCCGAGAGCTCGGAGACGCGCTCCGGATAGAGACGTTCGAGCACGCGCGCCACCCGGCGCCGGCGGATGGCGGCATCTTTCGCGGGCACGGCGCGCACGATCGCGTCGTGCATAATATGGTGCGCGAAAACGTACTCGAGGATCCCGCGCGCCTCCGCTTCGCGGATGATGCGCCGGTCGAGCAACTCGTCGAGCGCATCGGCGAGCACTGCTTCGTCCCATGCGCTCACCTCGCGGACGGCATCGCGCGAAAAACGCTCGCCGATGCAGCCGGCGATCTCGGCGGCCGTCCGCGCCCGGTCGGAGAGCCGCTCGATGCGGCGCTCCACTGCGGCCTCCAGCGACGGCGGCGCCGTAGCGAGTTCACCCTCGTGAACTTCGACGACGAGCTGCGTAAGAAAGAGCGGATTCCCTTGCGAAGCAGCGAGCAGCGTTTCGGCGGGGCGATCGCGCACGTCGGGGAGCGTCGCGCGCAGCTCTTCGACGTCGCCGATGGAGAGCCGGCTCAACGACATGCTCTGCGCGCCGGCAGCCGCTCGCGCTTCGCGGCGCAGGCGCCCGAGCGCCGCCGGCGGCGGCGAATCGTCGTCGCGATACGTCACGAGGATCATCACCGGCACCCCAGCGATGCGGCGCAGCAGGAATTGCAGCAGTTCGATCGATGCGGACTGCGCCCAATGCAAATCTTCCAGCACGAGGAGCAGCGGGCGCGGTGCGGCGAGTTCGGCGAGGCAGCGAAAGAGCGATTCGAAGAGGCGAATGCGTTCGCTCTCCGCGTCCAGGCGAGGAATATCCGGGAGCGTGACGCGCGCGTGGATTTCCGGCAGGAGTGCGGAGAGACAGGCGAGCGCCATGCTCGGCTTCAGCGAAGTTACGAGCGGAAGCGCCGAACGAAGCGCGTCGGCGAGGCACTCGTATGGAACGGCTTCGGGCGAGCTGGTCGCGCCCAACAGCGCCCGGCCGCCGCGATCTTCGACTGCGTGCGCAAACTCGAGCGCGACTCGGGACTTTCCGATGCCCGGCTCACCGCCGACGAATGCGCACGCGCCGCGACCGCGAGCGACGCGACTCCACGTTTCAAGCAGGCGTTCCATCTCGTCGCGCCGTCCGACGAAGGGCAGAACTGCCGATCCGGTGCGGGGCGATCGCTCCTCGTCGCCGTCTTCGTCGGCGGGGGCTTCGCCGCGCGAGATCCGCTCCGCGACCGCGGCGGTTTCGGCCATTGGGTCGGCGCCCATTTCGGCCTGCAGCCGCTTGACGAAGGCGGCGTACTCGCTGAGCGCGCCGGCGCGGTCGCCGCTTTCGTAGCGCATCGCGATGATGCGCCGCACCATGTCCTCGCGCCAGGGATCCACGGCGAGCACTCGACGGGCGGTTTCGATTGCGAGCGCGGGATCGGCGTTTCGGCGGGCCTCGGAAACGCGTTCGGCCAGGCAACGCAGGTACGTGTTGCGGTAGCGCTCGCGGATCACGTCGAGCCATTCGTCGTAGATCTCAGGCAGCAGGTCGCCCCGATACAGGCCGATCGCTTCGCCGAGGCGGCTCCGATCGTTCGATGCCGCGGCAAATGCGTCCACGTCGAGCCACACGTCGGCGTCCGAGTTCCACGCGAGCTTCTCCGCATCGACGTAGACGTAGCGGTCTGCCGGCTGGGGCAGGCTCCGCTGCATATCCTTCAGCGTGGCGCGCAGCTTCGCTCGCGCAGTGCCTTCTTCGTCGTCGGGGTAGAGCAGAAAGGCGAGGTACTCGCGCGATACCGGGGCGGCGCGGTGCAGCAGGAGGTAGGCGAGGACCTGCAGCGACTTTCGCGGCGTCGCAAAGCGAAACGGCTCGCCCTCGATCGCAACCTCCAAGTGACCCAACAGGCGAATATCGAGATACCCGCGCGTTCTAGCGACGACCTTTCCCACCGAGAGCGGGCCTTCTCGGGGCCCTGGGCAGCCTCCCCGCCGCCGCGCGTTTTGGTACGCCCCATGCGCTATGATGGGGTCCCCAACACCCCTAAACCAAGGAGATAGAATGTCCGCTTTCCCGTTGTGCCGGCACGGCGTGCCGGCCATCGCCCTGCTCGCCGCCCTAGCGGCCTGCAGCGGCCAGACCACGACCGGCGCGTACGTGCCGACGGCCGCCGCCCTCTCGCGCCAGCCCTTGACCGGCGAGTCCGCCCAACCCAACCGCCACGCTCGAATCTTTACGGCCAATCGCGACGGCGGCGGCGTTCTGGCGTTCGATGCGGAAGCCTCGGGCAACGTCGCGCCCCTGGCCTCGATCGTCGGACCCAAGACAAAGCTGAGCGATCCCGATGCCGTTGCGCTGGATGCGTCCGGAAACATCTACGCCGCCGACGACGGCGGAACACAGGTGGAAGTCTTTCGGCCGACCGCAAACGGCGACGTCAAGCCGAAGCGCGTCATCGGCGGCTCTAAATCGAACCTCGGTCCGACCGAGGGATTGATGGTAGACTCGTCCGGGAATCTTTGGGTGAGCGACTACTCCAACAGCGCGATCACCGAATATGCGGCGGGCGCGCACGGCAACGTCGCGCCGATCGACACGATCAGCGGCAGCCACACGCAAATAGGCGAGCCGTTCGGATTGGCCATGGACGCGACCGGCCGGCTCTATGTTGCCAGCGGCGGCTCGTCGGCGGTTCTGGTCTTCGCCAAAGGGGCGCACGGAAACGCGTCGCCGGTCGCCTCGATCGCGGGAAGCAACACCGGCCTCATTAAGCCGTTCGCCATCGCCTTAGATTCCAAGGGCCGCCTCCTGGTGGCCGACGAGGGGGCGGGCATCCTGGTCTTCGCAAAAGGCGCTAGCGGTAACGTCGCTCCCGCGGCGATCATCACGGGCCTCTCGGATCCGGCCGGCGTCGCAGCCGACGCGAAAGATCACATTTACGCCGCCGACTTCAGCGGGGATGCGATCAAGGAGTACGCGAGCAACGCGAACGGAAACGCCACGCCGCTCCGCACGATAGCGGGCTCGAACACGATGCTCTCCGGGCCGGCCTTCTTGGCGCTGCGCTAGCGCATCTTAGTCTATTCGGCACACGGCGAGGGCGCCCTCGGGTTCATCCCGCGGCGCGCCCCTCGCATTTGCTGGCTTAGACGTCGAACAAGGTGTCGCCGATGATCGCAGAGCAGTCACGATCGGCATGACCCCGCTCGACCTTCGTACGGATCGGCCGCGTGGCCCGCGAGAGACGGTTCTCGGCTTCTATTTCCTGCCGCGCACGATCGACAAACTCCGCGCCGAGCTCCCAGGTGGGAGTCTCGGCGCGTACCTCAATCACGATCGAGGATTCAGCGCCTACGTCGTGCGGCGCCTGGGCCTCGAGATGGACGACTTTCGCAAGGCGGTGGCGGAGGCTCCCGACGAGGCCGCGGTCGTCGAGTGGTTGGCCGCACGGGTCGATGTCGAAACCGCGCCGGCTTTCAATGCGAAACTCGAGACGTTCGTCGTCGAGCGCATGTCGCCCGAGGATCAGCGCCTGATACGCGAGCGCCACCCCGTTATGGCGGCTCGTGGGGATCTTTCGAAAATCCTCGACATTCTGGTAGCCGACGACGCAAACGCTTAGGCGTGCCGCGGCTGATGGAGCAAGAGAAGAGTTAGGTAAGTTTAAGTTCTGGTAGAAAACGTTAAGAATCGATTGTCTATGTTATCAAACCCGCCTTCTTTGCCGCGTTGTAGGCTCGCTAGCGTTCTGCTAGCTTGAAAGCGTACGCACCCCCACTGTAACAAACTGGAAGGTGGCAGCACTATGCGGCGCTTAGCGTTGAACATCGTAATTCTAACGGCATCGTGGGCGTTGACGGGATGTGGAGGGACGGCCGGAGGCTCCTCACTCGCGCCGGTGACATCTCAGAACGCACAAGTCGGAACGACGGGATCCCCCGATCGGCAGTCCGCGGATCTTGCGGCACGCCGCAGGATAACAAACTTGGTGCAATCCAAAGTCAAGCACGTCTTCGTGATCGTCCAAGAGAACCACACCTTCGATCAAATCTACGGACTCTATCCCGGCGTGCGCGGCCAGTACGTCGAAAACCTCGGGACCTATCTCGCCCAAGAGACCGATTGCGAGTACGATCCCGAAACGCTTAGTTGTCAGCGTCCGTTCTTGATTTCGGCAAATCCGAACAGCCCAAGTTACGTTCAAGACGCGCCGGACATCACGGGCGGCTTCAACGGTCGCTTCGATCAGGAGGTTTCGATCGATCGCGGCAAGATGGACGACTTTCTCGTCGATGTCGAGGCCGGACAACCCGTTCTCGGCCCGACCCCCAGCCCCCAGCAAATCGAGGCGCACAACGAGTCCATCGGTATCGAGGGCGTGTACGATTGCGACACCGTCCCGTACCTCTGGTACTACGCGAAAAACTTCACACTCTTCGATCACTACTTCCAGGCTCAAACTGGAGACTCGACGCCCAGCAACATTCAGCTCTTCGCGGGTCAAATCGGGCAAACGGAGGCCGCGGCGGGTGAAGGCATCCTTTCGCAGCCGGTGCCCAGCGGCGGCTATTCGGATGGCGTACCCATCTCGAACGACGACAATCCACCCACGTCGGAGCTGCCGTTCGCCGTTACGTCTTATGGCGGCGATAACGGCACGTTCCAAAGTTATGCGACGATGCCGGTGATGCTCAACCCGTCCATGGATCGAGCGGCGGCAAAGTCAAAGGTCGTCGGCCTTATCTCGCGCGACATCTCGAAAGAGTCGAAAACCAACCGCCGGTCTTTCCCCTGGGCATGGTATGAAGAAGGTCTCTATACGGCCAACGCGGGCTTCTCCGCGCATCATACGGCGCCGCTCTACTTCGACTACATCAATAATCCCGGTTCGGCGTTCGTGAGCAAACGAACCCTGCGCGACAACACGCAAAGCAACGGTTTGATTACCGACATCAAGCGAGGGAAACTGCCGCCGTCCGGAGTTTTCTGGGTCAAAGGTGGAAACGCGAACACCTATGGCTTGACGCCGGCCGACCAGATCTTCACGGACAACCCATCCGGACAGAAGTATTATGTCGGCGACGACGATCACCCAGGGAGCGGCAGCTCCGACCATCAGGTAGCCGAAGCCTATCTCGCGGAAGTTATCAACGCCATTGCGAAGAGTAAATACTGGAAAGACTCGGTCATCATCCTGACGTGGGACGATAGCGGCGGTTTCTACGATCACTTGTCGCCGCCGGGCTTCGGCAGCACGTGCCCGCAGGACAAGAGCGGCCCAGAAGAGGGTTACCCGTGTGGCGGCGGCGTTCGCTTGCCGGCGTTAGTGATCTCGCCGTTCTCCAAGACGGGAGTCGTCGTGCACGACCTCGCCGATCACGGCTCGGTCTCGAAGTTTATCGAAGCGGTCTTCGGCTTGCCGACGTTCTCCTCGTTGCCGGATGAAGCCAAGGGCGTTTCGGTCGGCCTGTCGCCGGCAGACGGCGATCGAGCGACGTCGAGTTTATTCGATGCCCTCGATGAATCGAAGCTCAGGGGCGGCTCGCCGAACCCTCCGTCTTTAGCGGAAGTTCTCTCGCCGGGCATTCCACCGAAGATGAGTTGCTCCACGCTGGGAATCACGCCAATTCCGGCACCGACGGCTCTTCCAAACGGTTACGAAACGGCGGGGTACTACTTGCACCAGCAACTCGCGGGATCGCATAAGATCAAACCGCTGCCTCCCGGCAGGGATGACGGCGACTAATACCCTGACACGCAAACATCACGAGCCCGGCGCGCAGTCGTCGGGCTCGTCTAATTTGGAGTGGCGATTTGCCACTCGGTCCCGCTCGGATCCCTTACCATCGCGCGTCGGTCTCCATAGGGCATCTCGGCCGGCTCCTCGATGGATTCCGCTCCGGCTTGCAACGCTCGCCGGTACGTCCCATCGACATCGTCGACGTAGAGGTAGAGAAGAGCCCGCATCGGGTCGCGGAGGTCGGTCCCGCTGACCATGACGTTCGAGTCGCCGATTCTCAGCACGGACGGCATGTCCGCCCTGAACTCCCCGGTCGCATCGAACGCGACCCTCAGGAAATCGACGAGTCGAGCCGGATCGTCAACGATGAGTCGGGGAGTGATGCTATGCCAGCCCTCCGGAAGCAATTTTGTCATCACTGAACCTACGAGCGGCGCTTCCCACTCGCCTGCGAGTTGTGGTTCCCAGTCCCGATTAGCGGCGCGTTTTCGTGCGGGCCCCGTGCTACCATGGGTGCCATGAGATTGAGGATCATCTGCGCTGCGCTCAGTGCGACCGCGCTGTGGCTCGATACTTCGCTCGCTGCCGGAGCGATGACGGACGGCATGGCGAAGGCACGCGTGGACGAGGTTCTCGACAGTACCGTCGCCTGGCAGCTGACGCCGAGCCTCGCGGTGTCGGTCGTCAAAGACGGCAAAATCGCGTACGCGGGGGTTCGCGGCAGTGCCGATCTCGAGCGTAAGCATCCTGCGTCGGTAGACACGCGATACCCGATCGGCTCGGTCGGCGCGCTTTTTGTCATGGTCGGCATCATGCAGCTGAGTGCCCAACGCCGGTTGAATCTCGACGATTCGGTCCAGCGTTACTTGCCCGAGGAGGTTCCGCTCGACGTGACGCTGCGCCAGCTGCTCGCGCCTCAAGAGGGTGACGCGACGTACGACGTTCTTGCCAGCGTCATCGAGCGCGTCGCAGGGGAGCCGCTCATCACCTATCTAACCGATCGCGTATTCCGTCCCGCGGGCATGACGCATACCTGGCTGGGAACGCCGCCATCTTGGCTGCCGCTCGCGACGGGTTATTACGAGTGGAGAGACGTCTTTGGCCTCGCCAAGCCCGAAAGGGATTCTTGGGATCGGAAGTGCTGCAGCTTCGCTTCGACCGCGTCCGACCTTGCCCGGTTCGACGCCGCGCTCTTGAACGGGACGCTCCTCCCGCCTACGTCGCTGCGCGCGATGCAACCGTACTTACAATCGATACAAAAGGCCGGCATTCTGATGATCGGCATGCAAGGAACGCCGGCCGGATTCGATGTCGAGAATATCTTGCTGCCGAAGCAGCAATTCGCAATCGTTATGCTAGCAAACTGTGCCGGATTTCCGGCGCCCGCCATCCTCGATCGTGTACTAGAAATCTACTATCCGCCGCTCGGAACGGCGTCTGCAGTTCCTGATCCTAGTCCGGATACTACCGCGCGCCTGCGACGTTATTTAATGCAGCAGCCCCAATCGCACAGGACCGTTCGCGCAATGTCATTCTTGAACTCCTCGGTGTCGGCGGGTTCGACCGAGTACCGGTATCTCGTCGATCTTGGAGGAGTAACGAAGTCGGCATTCTTCGTTCTAAGTGCAAGCGGCAACGTTGACGGATTCTGGATTCATTGACGGCGCCGCGTTGACGCGCCGGGAGGTGACTAGAGGCGGTTGTAAAAACGCAGCCGTCAGCCAGTGCGCGTGTGCTCTTTTCGGGGCTGTCCGGCAGTGATCGAATCACAAGGAGCTAATTGATAATGAGCCATCGTTGCGGCTCGACGTGGGCCCTCCCCCTCGTCCTCATTGTTGCATTGACCGACTGTGGCGGAACGGGAACGGCGAGTCCGAGTATTTCGCCGCAGGCCGGACCGGCGGCTGCTACAGGTGCAATGCCCTCGACCGCGAGGTCCGTGCCTAGGCGGCCGGCTTCAGGTGGAGTCCGTAAGGGTTCGTCCGGGACGACCGACTGGGATTCTTTTGGCTTCGACCTGGAGCGCACGGGTTACAATCCGGACGAGTCGACGGTCGGCGTGGGCGATGTCGGTGGTCTCCAAAAGCTTTGGAGCGTCAACGTGGGATATGGGATGGTTCACGAGCCGGTCTTGGCGTCCGGCGTATACGTGAACGGACAGGCGGCGAACGTCCTGTACGCGGGCTCCGCGGATGGATCGACGATGTACGCAATTAATGCGAGCACCGGTGCGATCCTGTGGCATAGGGCCGTCCCGCATGCCAGCTACCGTTGCTACCATCAAAAGTTGTTATTCTCGATCGGTGAGACCCCGGCGATCGACCGCGAGAAAAACCTGCTCTACTTTGCCGACGGGCATAACCAAGTGCATGCCGTTGACTTGGGGACGGGAAAGGAGGCTAATGGCTGGCCGGTCACGATCGCTGATTACGGACCCGACCATAACTTTATGCACGGTGGACTCACCTACAATCCGTCGAACGGTCTGCTCTATGCCGTAACCGGGTCCACGTGCGACATCTCACCGTGGTACGGGCGCATCGTCGCCATCGCTACGAATGGGCCAAGCGTGGCCGGCACCTTCTTTACGATGAGCGGCACGTCGATGCCGGGTGCAAGCGGGGGAGGCATCTGGGGACCGGGCGGCGCGTCGATCGATCCCAACACGAACAACGTTTTCGTTGCGACCGGCAACGCGGATACGAGTAACGGAGCGGCGCAGAACGCTGGATACGCGGAGCAGATTATCGAGTTGTCTCCCACGCTCGGCACAGTTATTGCGAGCAATTATCCGCCGAATATTCCAGATGTTAACGGCGATCAGGACTTCGATTTCGGTGCGACGCCGTTACTTTTCCAGGCGTACGGTTGCCCGCGGTTACTCGCGGCCGTTAACAAATCTGGAATGTTCGAGCTTTACGATATCGGCTCGATTAGTTACGGCCCCGTTCAATATATTGCGATGTCTATCCCATCGGACAAGGGAGACTTTATCGGAGTACCGGCCTTCGATCCGGTTACCGGCTACGTTTACGTCGGGATGCCGGCGTCTGAGGGCATCTATAAGCCGGGTCTGGCGGCCTTTAGCATCGAGCCGAACTGCACGCTAAATCCGACCCCCGTTTGGAATGCAAACTTCGGACCCGACGGCAGCCATTTGCAAGGGACGCAGACGCCTCGATCGCCCGTCTCTATCGCGAACGGCGTCGTTTACGTCAGCAACAATTCACAAAAGACCGAGTTTGCGTTCGATGCGGCGACTGGCTCCCTATTGTGGACTGTCGGGCTCTCGAACTTTGGAAACGTCGGAACGGTGATTGCTAACGGTGTAGTCTACGTCAGCTCCAGAGACGGCACAGTTACGGCATGGGCACCGCCACCGAGCGGAGGGAAGAAAAGACAATTCCGAAAAGCTCGCTAGTCCGAATGCGATACTCGCTGGCACCGGCAGCTTGGCTGTGTAAGAGCCGTTACGTCATGAGGATTGCTCTTTCGTTGCGCTTCATTTTGCCTTGCTTAGGTCGCATACATCGCCGGGGGTGGCGTCGCAGCCTGCTCGCACTTCACTAAATATGCGGTAAAATCAGGTCTTTCGCAATCGTGGGAGTGTACGGGTCTGGTGGCCCGCACGGTCTTCAAAATCGCTGAGGTCGTCGCAAGGCGACTGGTAGGTTCGATTCCTACACGCTCCCGCCAGAATCGCTGGTTGACTCGGACTAACTCGGACAAAACCGGGGCGTCAGCATCATTTCTTTCCGCTGACTTTGCGCCCGGACGCTACTATCCGGTCAAGTAAGTTCGCGGCGCCGTGGAGCATCGCAGGCGAAACGTGCGCATAGGTGTCGGCGGTGACGGCGATGGTGGAATGCCCGAGTGCGCTCGAAACAGTCTTGAGGTCCGCGCCGCCAGCCAAGAGCAGCGATGCAAACGAATGGCGTAGGTCATGGAGGCGAACTTTCGGGAGATTCGCCTCGCTCGCTATTCGCGCGAAAGCAGTCCCAAAGGTGTTAGGGTTCCACGGTTCGCCATCGCGCTCGAAGACGCAGCGTGTCGCGCGTCGGGTCGACCGAACCCCGCGGCCATCAGTCGCTGCGCTTGTTCCAGCCTATGTCGCCGCAAACGCTCGGCAACGAATGGCGGCAGTGCGACCGTTCGGCGAGACCGCTTCGTTTTCGGCTCCTTGAAGCGTAACTCGTAACGCACCCGCTTTGCGGTGCGAATCGTGACGCGCTCCAGGGAACGAGCAACCCGCAGCGTACTGGAGCCGAGGTCGAGGTCGCACCAGCGCAGCGCAAGTAGCTCCCCTCTGCGGCATCCACTGCCGATTGCGGTTGCGACGGCGGCACCAAGTTCTGTTTGGTCGAACGTCGCGAGGTACTGTTGTACCTGCGCTGGGTCGAGGGACCGCATTTCTTCGCGTTCGCACCTCGGCGGGCTGACAAACTCGCACGGATTAACCGTGACGAGCCGCAACTTCTTCGCCCGGTTTAGTGCAGTATTGAGCGTGCTCCGAATGCTCTTGACGAAGCCCGGTGTCACTACCCCTTTGCGCCCGTCTTTACGTGGGCTGGTCAGCCAAGATGCTTGCGCCTGTTCGATAAGGTCTGGAGAGCGTTCCAAGTCGGGAAGCAGCACATGCCCGAGCGACGGACGAATCCACAAGCGAACGTGCTTCTCGCACGTGGCGAGCGCGGCCGCACTCAGGGTCGTCGCACTTGATTTCAGCCATCGGTCCAAGAACGCATCGAGAGTCATCGGGGCGGCTTTGACCGCCTCGGCTTTGGCTACAGGGCGGTGCCGGTTCTGCTTCTGGAGCATCCACCACGCTATTGCATCGTTTTCCGAGGCAAAGCCGCGCTCGCGCTCCGCACGGTAGTCACCCCGTTGACGGTCGAAGGCTTGATATTTGACCGTCCACGTTGAGCACGTCTTGCGCTCCCCGGCCCGTTTGTCTCTGTATGACTCGCGCGTAATCGTCGCGCCAAGTCGATGATGTTTTATTTGGGCTCCTCCTTTGAATAGATGCGGGAGCAAACTTCCGCGTAGAGTTGGGGCGCCATCGCCTGGACGTAAGCATGAACGCATTCGGCGGCGATGAATCGCCGCGCATCAACGGTAAGCTGGGAGTCGCCAAGGGCCGCTCGCGCTAGGGCGATAGCGTGCGGAAGTTTGCCGCGGGGTTGATGATATTGGGCAATTAACGAAAAGGGACGCTCCAGTTCGGCGAGCGCGGGTTCAGCGTCGGGGCGAATGACCTCGCCTCGGCGCGGAAACGCGTACAGTGCGAATGCCGTACCCGCCTGGCGAAATAGCTGCCTCCGTACCCCGTTCCCTACCTCGAACATAGCAACGATGGGTCGCAAGAGTTCGGCAGTGTGCCCCGCATGCGACAAGAGGCGTAGCGTCGGTATCTTGTAGGTTGCCGCGAGACGGCAGGCTACGTCCACGGTCGGATGCACGGCCCCCGTTTCGTAGCCGACGATGCGAGCCCGGTTCACATTGTCTTTATGCACGTGCTTCCCGGCAAGTTCCACGGCGACGGCACGAATGGAAAGGCCCGCGTTCTCGCGCGCCCGGCGCAAGAAAAGGCCAAATTCTGGCCGCTCCGCCGTGGACAACAGTGGTGATGACCTGGGCATGTTAAGCTGAGATTTGCCTTTAAAGTGCCCAAGGATTGAAGGGTCTTATGGTCACCAGAAGTTCCTTTATGGTAGGCTTTAACACGGGCAACGTTATTTTAGCATACCCATGGGCATTGACTCTAGCGGATTAGGAGGAGGGTTCGATGACGCAACTGGAGGTTTGGCGGAAAACCAAGGGTTTGACGCAGACGCAGGCTGCTCGCGAAATCAGCATCGCGAAGTCTCGCTACCAGGACCTTGAGGTTGGGCGTCTGACGCCGACTCCGTATATATGGGCGCGCCTGCGGGCTTACTTCGGCGATGAGAAAGCTGAGCAAATCGTCCGTCCGGTTCGGTCGATTGCATGAGGAGCAATTATGCAACAGCCTCTGACAATGCCGGTTGCCGAGTACGTCGAGGCAAGCGGACTGTCCGAGTATACGGTGCGGCAAGAGATTGCCGCCGGACGTATTCCGCACATCAAGGTCGGCAAACGTGGGCTCATTAGAATCTTGCGTTTACCTGCGATAGCGGCGCTGTGCGGTGACGCCGCGGAAAAGGGCCAGCAATAAAAACAGAGCCCGCGATTGAGACGCGGGCCCGGGGGCATTTATGAGTAGAGTTTTAGTTCTTCAACGCGGGCGTCGCACCTTCACGACGAGTGCCGTACCAGCTAGGCTGGTAGCGGGCCCCACCATTGTTCCATTCGGCAGAGGCGAAGCTGTATGAGGGCTTCAATCGTCGAGCGCATCACGGCTAGCCACGTTCTAAAACTGGCCCACGTCGTCACCATCCAACGGGGCGGTCGCGTCTGGTTCCAATGCCCCTGCCACGACGACACCCACCCAAGCGCTGTCGTTGTGGGTCAACGCGGTTGGCGCTGTCACGTGTGCGGCGCGAAGGGCGGCGTTCTCGGCCTCGCGATAGCGCTTGGGCTCGCACGCTCTCGCTCCGAGGCTGCTCGCTTCCTGGAAGCGAGGTTGCCGTAATGAGCCAGGGCGATCCGCTGTTTCGGCGAGAACCATCGCGCAATGGAACGACGCGAGCAACCGTCGCGGCGTTAGCAGCGCACAAACGATTGGACGAGGCTTGGCTTCGCAAACGCTTTAGTCTAAGCGATGAAGCTAACGGCCTGCGGATACCGTACGCTAACCCCGACGGGACGCGTGCGCGTGCGAGACTGCGGGAGAACACCGAAACCTCGCAACCGACAAAGTGGATTGGCGCGGGCGAGATGACGGTGTACGTCGCCCCTGGAGCGCTCGGTGCAGAACGGGGCCGCGGAGAGCTTGTCATCGAGGAGGGCGAGAGCGATTGCTGGACGCTGGAGCTGCATGGCGTTCCGGCGCTCGGCGTACCCGGGTCGGGCATGGCGCAGCTCATCGCTGCCGAACATGTCGCTGGCCTCAAACGCGTGCTTATCATGCGCGAACCGGGAAAGTCGGGCGCGACGTTTGTGCGCGGCGTGACCGAGCGGCTTCGCGAGGTTGGCTTCGACGGCGAGGTTCTCGTCATCGACTTGCAGGCGACATGCGGCGTGAAAGACCCGTCCGCTCTGCACGTGCGCGACCCGCAGACGTTCAAGTCGGAATGGAAACGTGCCGTCGAGGCCGCGGAGCGCTTTCCAGCGGTCATCGACTGGCCACCGCTCTATCCGCAGCCACAGCTCGACCCTGCTGCGCTGCACGGTCTGGCCGGAGAGATTGTCCAATACCTCGACCCACTCGTCGAGGCGACACCAATCGGGATGCTCCTCGAACTCCTCTGCGCTTTCGGTAACGCCGCTGGTCCCGCGAGCTACGCACTCGTTGGCGATGATATGCATCCGGCGCGTTTATTCGTTTGTTTAGTGGGTCCTACAAGTACCGGCGGGAAGGGCAACGCCGACGCCGCGATTCGCCCTTTCATTCGAGCCATGGATGACGATTGGTTCGCAGCGGCACGCGCAAGCGGGTTTGGGGTCAACGGTCAGCGGCATTCATGGCCTGGCCGTAAGCCTCGCTCTCCTGAGCCCAGTTCGCCCGCGCAGGACGAGCGTCAGAGTCGTGTTTTCGACCTTCACGTGGAAGGCCGCAGCCTCCGAGAGATTGCAAAGCTCCTGGGCATCGACCGTGGCACCGCCTCCTTGGATGTTCAGATGGAAGGGCAACGTCGCGCTGACGAGCGGGCACACGAACGTGGTGCTCTGATTGAGGCATCCTGTCGAAGGTATGAAAGCGTCCTCTGGCGGGCTAATCTGCGAATCGAGCAGCTTATGAAATGCGTAGGCGGTAAGGGTGAGGCAACGTCAGATGCCACTTTCAATCCTGTCGCCGCGCGCGCGATTGTCGAGCAAGAACGAATCATCCTCACTGCCCTAACCCGACTTGACGAGCTTTTAGGGCTGACGTACGAGCCGTCGAGGAGGTTCTGACCTACTACGCACTTCTGGGATAACGGTCAGTTACGCCTGTACCTCTGTTTCTTGCCCCTCGCCCTACATTACGGGAATAGGAAACGTGCCGCTCTCGTAGACGTGTACGTCCTGACTCTCTCCCGGATGCGACTCCGAGCCTACCGTACCGCTTTCGATTGACACCTGGAGCACCGTTGTCTTGACCGTGTTCTGAATGAGGTACACGGTACTTTCACCAGGCAGTAGCCACTGTGCGTAAATCTTCTGATGCGCTGGCTCGTACTGTTTGTTGATGTCATCAATACGAACCATGACGTTCACGTCGAACACCGCCCGCGTTCCGAGATTGCGAATGCCGATTCTCGTGCCGTTCTTCGACTTCAAATCGGGCGGCGCATTCAAAAGCGTCTGGTGCTGATACAGTCGTATGGCCACGACGAAGTTCGGCTCGTGGTCGCGAGTGTCCACTTGGGCCAGGATAAAGGGCGCTGCCTGCAGCCTGAGCGTGTCAATCGCACTAGTTGCGGTTCGATAGGCATACCGTGCAGCGAAAGCCCCCACGATGACTAACCCAATCGTACCCAGCGCGATGACACAGCTCGCGACGAGGCTGTAATCCACGGAAGACGGGCCGTTATTGGGCAGGAGCCAACGTCCGATGAAAAGCCCGGCCGCCAAAGCGACGACCGCAGACACTCCGGTGACTACGGTCGCTCCACGGTTCAATCTGATTCGCTCAAAGAGCTTCATCGGCCATCGTCAACGGCCCCTTGGCCGCCATGCGAACCTAAACTGCGCGTACCAGTCGTATTGCGGCGTCGGCTCTAGCGTCGTGCCGCCCGCACCTGTTAGCAAGGTCCGGTACTTGATGGTGAGTTTCTCAAAGAGGTCAATCGCGGCATCCATATCGTCGAACGTGAGGTTTGTCCCCTTGCCGATGGCCTTGAAGCTCGTGTGCGCGAGTTGACTGCTCGCGAACTTCATCAACTCCTTCGAGAGACTATCGAGCGAGTCGAGGTCCGCCTCCACAATCTTAACGTCGAGCGAGCCGTCCGCCGCAGCCCACTTCTTCCAGTCGCCGTCTACGACTTGCGACCGGATAATGGCCTTGATGGTCGGGTCGGTCTGTGCACCGTAGACAGCCTCGAACTGGCTGACCAGTTTAGGGCGCGAGTGATGCACTGCGAGTCTTGCTTAATCTCCGTCAGTAGCTGCGCGAGAGAGACGTTTTTCCGGCTGCGGTCAGTCTGCCGCCGAACCGCCATCGCTGCGAAGTACATGTACCATCGGCGAACCTCCAACAGAAACGGCTTCGGCGACGCCAACAGTTGCGGATTTTCGTCAATCATCCGCCCGACCCGCCGGACTTGCTCGCGCTGCCACAGCACGTCCATCATCTCTTGCTCGATGCGGTCAATCATCACAACCCAGCGTCTAAGCCGCGCGGGGCAGTCTACCATGCCCTTTACAACTCGCGCCGAGGCCCTGGCGATTCAATCGTTATCTCAAAACCGGCGTGGTCTATCTCAGGCGGCGGATATGCGAAGAATCCCTGCTCGGTTTTCGCCATCCACTGGAACGTGTATGTCCCCGGATGCGCGCTCGCAAAAATGGTCCCGATGAACACGTCAGTCGCGGGGACTAAGGGGCGACTCAGTGTGCGCGTTCCAACACCGTCTTGAAACCGGAACGCTTCAGGGCGTTGAAAACCTGCTGAACTACTGTTGTCATCCCAGTTGCCGGGAAGCACAATCTCGATAGATATGGCTGTCGCCGTTTTGTTCCCTGTGTTTGCGAGGGACGCTTTCAACTCAAAAGCTACCTTCGCTGGGTCCTCTTGATGAAGCCGGTGATTTCCTACGACTCTTACTGCGGGATAATCGCCGTTTACGAACAGGCGCAGTTCCGGTTGTCTTGCCCGTTCGGCATCGGCGAGTTCAGCTTGTTGCCTCGTAATGCCGAGCGCGGTGAGGGTCGCGTCGAAGTCCTTTGTTGCGAGGTCGATGGCCTTGTCCTGTTGCGCTATTTGCTTTTCGGCAAGGTCGATTTGACGGGCCATCCGCAACCACGCGAGAAGCGCGAACAAGGCCGCGACGAAGGCGAGCAGCACGCTCAGCACCGGCAAGCCGTAGACGAGCCATGCCGGAGGCTGCGTTTGAGCCGAAGTAGGTGGCGCAGTCGGTGCCGAGCCGACGGCAGCGGTGATGTAGCCGACGAGAGCCATAACCTGCATCTTCTGCGTATCATCGTTCGTTCCGTCGCGCACCTGCGAAAAGAGGCTGCCCCACTTTTTGGGTGTTGTCTCGGCGCGAAATCGGAAGTCGCCTCTATGCCGGACCATGCCCTCCGAAGTCAAACTTCAAAATGAGACAGCAGTGTGGGTGTATGCTGAGCGCGCACCGCCTTCATGAACCGCTGCCTGGAGCCCATCTCCCTTGCGGTCAGGCGGTTTTCACTTCGCTCGAATCCCCGTTCATTCGTGATTTCAATACCGCTCGGACGCTGGCCGCGTACCATGCTTTTCCCTTCGCCTTGTTGGCGTTGTCCGTGAGCCACGTCGCGATTTCTCGGTAGCTCGCGCCGTCACGGTGCATCGAGCAGTTTGCGCCGGGCTCTAACCACGCCTCAGGGAAACAAAGGGCTACAGTCGAATCCCAACTTGTCAAGGTATGGATAAGTTCCTCGGCGCCATCAGAAATGCCAGCTTTGCGCTGATACTCGTAGCGGCGACGGTCGTTCTCGTTGCCTTGTCACCAGACGACTACGCCAGCCTGCTCCAGGCGTACAACGAGGCAGACAGCCTGCGAACAATAGACAATACATCTTTTTTGACAGCCTATCGTGAAGACGAGTTGCAAGAGTTGGAAAGTAACGAAGAGCCGCGTTTTAAAAGCGCATTGCGCGAGGTCCTTAGTAGGCTTATAGGATGGAACACCAGCTTAATGAAGGTGCGCGTACCGCTCGAGGCGCCATCATTTCCTGTACATGGCGCCACGGTCGGTCAAATGGACGATGTTTTCGAAGGAAAGTACCTCGACCAATGGGGGCTTTCGGTCCCTAACTGGGGTTTTGGTATATACGGAATAAGGGATGAGGCAGGTCAGGCAAAAACAGAGCTATCTTATCGCTCTTGCAAGGGGTGTGCAAATATTACAAAATCGGCAACCATTGCGGCATTTGTTGTCGACCCCTCTGCGCGATGCGAGAAGGCCAACGTTATAAATTCAACAGGCGGCAACTTTCCGCCAGACATACAGGCGTCCGTCGACCTCTACTTCCCGCTTGGCGACGCCGTCTGTCATTTCGGGCAGCTCACGTCCTCTCCCAAAGCTACGGTACGGATTTTCGGATTTCAGAATTCTAAGCAGTGGCTCATTACTTTCCCCACCTCATTGAACTTTTATGGGGCGGAGACGCCTCTAACTCCAAGCAATTTCTAAAAGAAGCCAAGGATGAGCTACGAGGGGCCAAAGAGGCCTACGTCACTCCTGAGGCAGTCAGTGCAGCAGTTTTCCTGGGGAACGAGAACGGAATCCTTCCAGCGCTTAAACCGTATTTCGCGACGCTGTCGGCAAAATCGCCAGACTATGCTTTGCAGTATTTTCGGAGCAGGCTGGATGCAACAACGCCACAATCGGTCGCCATTCTTGGGTTGTCCGTAGACCGTCGAGTCATACTGCTCGCCGGGCCAATAGCGCTGCTCGCTGCGGCTCTGTACTTGCTATTGATGCTTCGGATTTTCATTATTAGCCTTGAGCAATCGGCGTTGCCGTCCGGCCCACTAGAGTCTTATCCGTGGGTTGGCCTCTTCAGTGACAGATTATCGATTTTGGCAAGTACCGTTGTATTTCTGTTGCTGCCTCCGGGTGCCGCCTTATGGCTACTTTGGAAATTTAAAGACGGCACTAGCCCTGAAACGCTCACGGCGGTTGCCGTGACTATCTCTCTAATCGTTGTGTCGTGGCTAACGCGAGGTGCTCTTGCCGAACTAAGGCCTCGATTCGCGACTGCTGCGCTTTCTCTTAAGCCCGATGACAGCGCGTGACTACGAACCGGCTGAGGACGGAAGGACTAGTCCACGCGCTTTGCTATCGCGAAGCGCACTAATTGCCGACGACGATTGACGCGGACTGCTGCGCCATCAAAACAGGTGTAGGTGAGGGTGTGTGGTGGGCGCGCGCCTGAGGTTGAGGACATCCGCTGCTGCAACCTACCCCGCTCGGCCATAAACGGTGCTACGCAGTGGGTCTATGCCGCGTTCATTCGCGAGTTTAGCACGGCGCGCACACTAGCGGCGTACCAGGTCGAACCCTTTGGTTTGTAGCCGCTATCCGTCAGCCACTGGGCGATTTGCCGATAGCTCGCGCCGTCGTGGTGCATCGACCTAATCGTCGAAAGCGCCGTCTGCTCGCCGTCGTCTGCGACAAGGCCCTTCCCTTCGCGTCGGTAACCGAAGGGGGTGCTGCCGCAGTAAACTTGCTTACGCTGTCGTTTGTCAAACGTCACGTCCTTAATGCGCTCTGAGAGACGCTCGCGCTCGAACTGACCGATGACGCCGAGCATCGAAACCATCATGCGGCCTGCGGCGCTGCCCGTGTCGATATGCTCACTCGGAGAGATGAGCGCAATGTCGTGCTTCTGTAGTAGCTTGACGATGGCGAGAAGGTCAGCGAGCGACCTGACCATTCGGTCGAGCTTGCTGCAATAAATCGCCGCGACCCTGCCCTCGCCAACGAGGGCGAGTAGTTCTTGGATGGCGGGGCGCTTGAGGCTTCCGGCGCTATAGCCAGCATCGACGAACATGCGCTCTATCGGGCGGCTATCGGCCTCTGCAAGTGCCCGAAGCCGGTTCTCCTGCGCGGGAAGGCTTCCGCCGTCGATGGCCTGCTCTCGGGTGCTCACCCGACAGTAGCCAACTACCACCCGAACCCCGTCTACCTTCGTCTTCCGACCGCGCATTAACACCTCCGAACCGTACAGTGTCTTTAGATACTTTACAGTTTACCAGTTTCTAGAAATAGGTAAGTGCGACGTTCGTCGGCGATTATGCTAGAATGCGGCCATGGACGGACCCCGAGAGAAGGTGAGCTTCACCCTGCCCGGTAGCCTGAAGACCCGGCTGGAAGACCTGAAGGGAAGGCTGCGTAAACGCGGACTGCCGCGTAGCGTCGCAACTGAGTCCGGCATCGTCGAGGCTCTCATAGAGCTTGCAAGCGAGGACGCTCTATACCGGACGCTCAGGAAGCGGTAAACCCTGTTTTAGGGCTTTCTAGGCTTCTGGAGATGGTGCACCTGAGCTTTGAGGCATGCTGCTGCGTCGAACCGGCTCCTGGCCGATTTCTAGCCCAGAGCCGCCCATCGCAGAGGTTCAAAAATCCGAGCCTTGCCGAGAATCGAGCGAAGTGTTGCTCCACGCCGTGGGTGCGCTGGACTGAAGCAGGCTCGTTGTGATTCACACAGATACGTTGGCTGCGACGTATTACGTGGTCGGCCATATATGGGGAGCAGCCCTTAGTCGTGATGGCCCTCATCGTGGTCGCCCTATGGGTCTTAGCTCGGCGCCTATAGGTCGGTCCGAAACCCTCGACCTCAAACGCCTGTTCCCCTGAGCATGGCCCGGCCGCCGCAGTTCACCTACCCCGAGAACGACTCGATGGCGGTCGCCCAGGCCAAGGCCGCTCTCAAGGCCCTCTCCCCCGAGGCGCGGGCTCACATCATGGCGTGGCTGGTGAAATACTACACCGACGGCGGCGGCATGTTCTCGCCGCAAATCACGCGGGGCCGCAAGAAGGCCACAATTGACGACGTTGTCTATTGGCTCGTTAAAGTGCCAACCAAGTGAAATGACCCACGCCCGTTGAACGTTAGTCTTTCGGGGCTCAGACGAGGCCTGAATTCGGATTGTGGAGTGGAGATGAGGACGTTAGGGGTTGGTCGCCATGTCTTAGGCACTGGCCTAAGTCTTAGCGCTCGACCACACTCGCTATGCATCCGGCCCCGCCACAAAAAGCGCGTCAGCAAACTTAGTGCGGCCAAGGGTCCAAAAGCGCCCCCTCCCCCAGGATTTTGGGGCATCGCTCCCTTGTCTTTCAGAGGGCCTAAACTCACGGTTTCGCCCTAAACAAATCCTACCATTCGAAGCCTCAGGCCCTCGTAAACGGCCAATGGCGTAAGGCTTCTACGCTCGGAAATGCAGCCTTATGTAGCGCCCCGCCGTTTGAGAAGATAGGGGCGTGGCACAGACCTCCGCGCCCCTCTGGTGTTGTTGACGAAGTGAGGCCTCTGAGAAGATGGTCGCAGTGGGCTACCACATAGAGCTTTGGTCTGGCGATGGTCGTCCTGAGGCGGTTCGGCCACCTTGGTCGAATAAGCCCGGCGTGCGTGAATCCGCGTCCGGCCCACGGATTAGCTCGCCGCTCTTTCAGAACGTCCTGGGCTCGATAATCGGCGGGGGCGTTCTGACCGGTTTAAACGGCCTTTCTGGCCTACTCGGCTATACGTCGTGGCTCCGACCCATCTTTACCGTCGTATCTCCCTGGATTTTCTGGCCGACTGTCGTTTTCGCACTCTTTGGCGCGCTAACCATTGGGCGCGCTGCTATAGCGCTAACAAAATCAAAGCGCCACTCTTTACCGTTCGGGCCAGTCTCTGCCCTAGTCGAACCGTCCGACCCGGACCTCCTCGAAGTTGACCTGCGCAGTGTAAGCCCTATTATGGTGTCGTTTAGCACGGCATTGCCCGAAATATCCGTTTGCCTCCGCATCACCAACCATGCATCTTGCGATATTCTGGTAACCCATTTGACCGTTAACGTTTGGTTCTCGCAACCTACCACCGAATTATTTCTGTCTGCTCCATTCGTCGTATCTGCCAACTCGACCAAGGACGACGTATTTCTAAACAAGCGGTTGGAGGATTCAGCGACGAAATATAGTCGTGCATTTTTTGACCGTGATGACCTCGGAAAGACGGTCTATATAAATGTCACTTTAACCTGTGACGCGGGGACCGGCATGTTCACCAAGTTTCAAAACTTTGAGCGGCGGATGCCTGATATTCTGAGCATCCCGAGGTAACTGGTCCCGAAAGATGCCTGAGCAGCAACCTATCTCCCAGGGCGCCAATGAGCTTTGCCTTGACGCCAGCAACCTCTTAACTAGGAACGTCGAAGAACTAAAAAACGGCCCCGCCGCTAATGACCTTGAGCAATATCTTTGGGATTGGGCTCTTGTATTGGGAGTATTGGCAAAAGATGTCCTCGACTCATCAGCGCTACTTCTAAACGCGGACCAGTTGCGTGGAGCAAATATGTTAAGTCGCGGCTTGGCAGACTATGACATTCGGCTACGCTATTACGTCGTTCAAAAGAAAGCGATGGTGAAGAAATATGAACGCAGGCCTCACGTTGACCTAAAGAAGAAGGTCGAAGCAGTTCGTGACTGGGACAATTGGAACTATAAGCTCGGGTCTGTTCTGAACCTCTATGACCCATCTGTATGGCCTGGCGAGTATCGAAAGAAACTTGAAAAACTTATAGCATCAGACGAGAAAGAGCGAAATGCCGCCTTTACGGACATGGTAGCGTTTCTCCGGAAACACGAGATAAAGGTCCGAGGAATTAACACCTTCTATGCCCGGGTGACCAGGGACCGGTACGCCAGTATGAGGGCCAACTGGCGGATGCAAAGTGCGTTCCTTCACGGTGACCAAGCTATAATCAGCGATGTAATCGAGTTTGATAGCGAAGGGCATAAGACCGGCAGCATATTGGCCAAGCCTCCAACCCATGTCAACGTGATTCTATTTACAGCGTTGGACCATGTGGAGAATCTGCTCGCCTCATTCGAGGAGATTCATGGGAATGCTTCAGGCAAAGCTGCCTTTCATGACCGCTGCGGCGCGGTCTGGCATAGAGAGCATGAGAACACGATGGCGCAAGATACTTAGTCGGGTGACTAAGTTGCGAGACAGCCCTGCGTCCCTTTGCTACAATGGGGGGCGAAAGGAAGGGAATTGTGCCAAACCGTCGCCTTGAACACCGCGAGATATACTGCAAGCTCACGGAGCGGTACGTAACACTCCAGGCCGAAATGGTATCGCTCTCCAACACGGGCAACTTCCCGAGTGGAGAAATGGCCACGCACCGAACCTGTCTCGACCGCTCCCTCTCTCGTTGCGACAAGAACTGCCTCTTTATGGGAAGCCAGTTTCCAATAGACCCTGCCACGGGTCAACGGGTTCACTGACATGCACCTGTCGCGGGAAGCGACCGCGACCCTTTACAATGTGGCCAATATGTTTTTTGTCGCCAGCCTCGTCATTGGCGTCATCTCGACCATCGTAATTATTCGAACCGGCAACGATAAAGAAGATTACTTGCGCTTAGACTTGGCGGCTGCCAACGAACGGTCGGCCGACGCCGAAAATCGCGCCGCGCAGGCTAACCTAAAAATCGCGGAGCTTACTACCCCTCGCACGCTCGACTTCGCAGCTAAATCCGCGATAACGGCGGCAATCGGAGCTTACATTGGGACCCCGTTTACTCTCGCTGTCCAACAGGACCCCGAGGCGATGAGTCTGTTGAACGACGTTCGCGATGTGGTTACGGCAGCGGGTTGGAAGCAACTTCCTTTTCCGAGTCCAGTTGTCCTGACTCAGCCCGGTCAGTTGGGTATTGGGCTCATCATAGGAACGGGGATTCAAATCCTCGTGCCGACAGCACGGCAAAATGAATGGTCCCACGCGGCAACAACCTTGAGGGATGCTTTCAACTCACACAGTGTTCAAGCTCAGGCAAGCCTTGATGCAACCATTTCGAACGACGCCATCAGAATCCAGGTTGGCCGCAAGCCGTGAGCGCGTTCTTCTTACTAGCTCAACAATAATCGAGAAAGGGCAGTACATATCATTGCGCACCTTGGGCATCATCGTCTGTGCCCTCTGTATGACGGTACAGCCTGCCGTCGCAGCGGACGCTGCGACCCTGCTAAACTGCACCATCACCTGTATTAGCAACTGCGCGTCCTCCGGTCCACCTCTTGCTGTTACGCTGCATATTGACAAGGGGCATAAAACCGTAACAGACGCCGAACAGAGCTATTCCGCCGACGTTGGGCAAACGTTCATTGTCTGGGATGAACGATACGTTGGGCGCTTCAGCCTGAATCGCTCGACCCTAGGCTTATCCGAAGCCACTTTTAACAGTCCGGATGGCACAGATTTTAACCTGCTCGCTCCAATATACCAAGGGCCGTGCAAAAAGGGCAGCAATCAGATTTGACTTAGGCCTAAGTCCGCCCACCGGTCGCGTCCCGGTTGAAGCACATCCCCCGGGCTCGGTACGCCTGAGACCGCCCGCCTACGGTCACAAGGCCCGACTTATGTCAGGCCGAAGTGGCGCTTAGATGACAGACCTTGTTGCGGCTGTGGCCCATGCCGTCCCGGTTATTGTGCGCAGTATGCCACCCGAGGCCATTAAGAGCATGCCACCCGTGGTCGTGGCTAATCCTCCTGATTCGACCTGGGAACACGGTGGCGTAATTGCCTCGTTCGCCGCGATGATTATCGCGATATTCACTCTGATGGGCGTAGGCTACCAAATATTCATCGCCAATCGAACACTGGATAAAACTACCGAGGAGCTGGCCCTTACGCGGCAGTCAAACGAGTTCATTAAACAGGACCTAGAGTATTCTCGAACACAGGCTACATTTGTATCGCAAAAGGCAAGGTTATCGCTTCATCACGATAGGCGACGAATTAACCATGTTGTCAGCTTTGTAGACAAAGACAAGTCGTCTGTGAACCTAGAAATTCGCCTGTGGCTGTTTAACGATGGCGACCGCACGGCTCGCGATGCAACCATGTTCCTGTGGCTACCCTGGCCGGATTGGAAAGTTCCCGAATGGGACGGTAAAGTGCGACCAGATGTGTTCTTCACAGCACAGGGTCTAAAGACAATCGCCAACGTCGAAGTTGACGGCAAGCGTTACTGGCATGTGTCTGTTGACCTTGGCTTCCCCACCTATCCAGGCGTGGAGCGAATGGCGCACTCGTTTATCGCGCTCGTACCCGTCCCATACGAGGGTGACATGCTATGGCGAATCGGCTATGACGACGGCATTGAACCGCCTGCTGATGCACCACCTGCGCGTATGCGGTTTCGCGTTAAGCATAGTGAATAGTTCAAGTCATCTGGACATCCAGCCGGATTCAAGCTGCTTCAGTTGCTGCTCAAATAGCTCGCTACTGCCCCGCCGTGCCAGAGCTACGCGGCAATAAGTCCAGGCATAAACGAAGGCGTCAGTTAAGTCGCTGAGCTTGGTGGGCCGGAAGTCGCCCGACTCCCAAAGCACGCCCAAAGGTCGAAGGTGATATACTGAAATCGGAGGCAACGCGTGAGCAAAGATACTAACGAGCGCGGGAAGGGCTCCGTCGAGGCCGTCGATTGGACCAGCCGGGAGAATCTAACTCTCTTCGAGGGCGTACGTGCCCAGGGCTTCTCAGACGATGACATTCGCCGCATCATCGCGGAAGCGGAGAGCCCGCAAGCAGCCCTCGACGAGCTAACGAGACTCGCCGACCCCTTGAGAGGGAAGGACCTCGTGGCTAAGCCGAGAGAGCGCATCCGCGTTGCGGGTGCACCGCCGATGACACCCCCGCTGAATCGTAAGAACGCCGAGCTAGACCCGCACGAGGAGCAAATCCTCAAAGAGATTGTAGGCGGCGAGATTCCGGCGCAGCGAGTTGTTTAACGCCGGCAGTTGGTTTGCAGCCGCGAAAAACGACGGGATTGACGCACCATCCGTGAACCAAGTATTTAAGGCCCCTAACGAGATTCGCCGACCCATTGAGAGGACGCAGCGTCACGCTTCCACCCCTGCCGGATTGGGTGCATGAGCGCGAACTCGACCTGCGCGAAGAGCAGGCGTTCCTGGAGACGTTGCCTGGCGGCCATCAACTGGCGACCACGGTCTGGTAAGTCGTAGGGCGCTATGGCCTTTGAGGATGATAGCTCGACCATCGCTTGTGCGCATTGCGGACACACGATATATGCTCAAGCACGCTTCTGTAGGCGCTGCGGGAACACGCCGAAGAGCGCGCCTCCAACTTGCGCGAAGTGCGGCGCTGTTGCTGAGGCCACCGATGCGCTCTTTTGCTCGGAGTGCGGTGCCGCGCTGGCTTCGTTGGCGCCAGACTCTGAAACGAGGCCATTGAGCGTAGCGACGCCTGTTCGTAGAAGCGCGCCCGTCGAACCCCTCCCGCTTTCATCACTGCCGGAAGGACCCACGCGTAAAACCTGGCTATGGGTCCTAGGGTTTGTCATCCTGGCAGCGAGTGCTATCGCAGGGGTAACGCATCCCGACAAGCTGACGAACTGGCTGCGGGTTCCAGCAAGCCAACAGACCCGGCCTCCGATGAAAGCAATGGAGGCTGCCATTTCCGCTTACTATGACGCGATAGGGAACCAAGACTTTAAAACCGCCTACTCACTCTGGACGCCGGCGATGCAGAAGGGCCTCACGCCAAATGACTTAGCAAACCAATGGTCAGATTTAGGTGCAGACGGCGCGCAGGTTCATTTAGACGTTACGACGTTCGAGCCGCCGGACGGTGATTTTGTTCCGACCACGGTCACGGAAACCACGTCGTACCCCGGCGGCTACGTTCGCAAACAGGTTCTTAAGGGTGGATGGCATGTCGTAAACATTGATGGGCGCTGGTTGTTGAATGAGCGCGATTTCAAGACCGTCGCTGACAACGGTCCTCCGCCGACTTCTCCGGTTAACGACGGCATAGGCGGCAGTTCTCAAGCGAGCAACGCCGGTGGTTCTGGAGAGAGCGGTACGCCGTCAAGTGAGCCGCAAGGTGCATCTTCTGAAGCTGGGACGGAGGGAAGCGCCTTGCCCTCATCGAGTGGTGCGGACCGGGCCATTGCGATTGCCAAAAGGCATTACGGCGAAACTCTTGCCGGTCTTATCGGTGGATTTAACGAACTCGGCAATCACCGGACGGTCCGATGGTCCGCTGAGCAGGACCACGATTCGGTGTGGCTCGTCTACGCAGACGCGAGTTCGAGCTTAGACCAAACGATATTCGGCTTCAAAGTGGATATTTCGGACGGCGATGCACTTCAAGTTTCCGGACCCGACATCTCCGGCTTCGGTAACTAGGGGAGTCGGCTCGGTGGACGATTCAGCAAGTTCAATGTTCTTCGGAACCTGATGCGTTTACGACACATAGAAATGCAGCTTGTGTTTGGCCGCTCAGGGCGTGACCCGTGCGCAAAATCGACCCCCTCGCAGCAGATAAAAAAGACCCGCATCGCCTTATTTGACGGACCTTTCAAATTTGGGCGCTACATGGATTGACCGTATTTAATCGAAGAGGTCTTTCAGGCTGCACCGTGAGTCGCGTAGCCACATCAAACGCTGTGAAAGAGGGTTCTATTCCATGAGGTCGGCGGTTCTGACCTTCGCCGCATTCTTTATTCTGGCAGTGCTGGCTGCAGTTGCACTCGCCGATTCGCCGGTCGGTAAGCCATTGGTCATTAACGAGTCGGGAACGTACGTAGATAAAGGCGTCTGGCTCTATCGTACTGCGGCTGGGAAATACAGCTTCGGTCCGGCAGTCATAGGCACGAACGAAACCCTGGTCATGCCGTCGCCGTCGCCGGAGCCCGGTGGTGCCGTGGCTGGAGTGGAGATAATCAGGCATTCTTTTGACACACTGGGCTATCCGATGCGGATTGCGCTCGTGGAGAAGCTCTTTGCTGGCTCTTATCAGATTACCATCAACGCGAGCAACAACGGCGACCTTTGGAAATACGAATATGGCGACCCGGTGGTGAATGAAGCGCCGATAAGCGGCAAGACTAGAGCTGCGTTCAAGGCGTGGGGGCCTTATCATGCGGATGCCGTCCCGCTCGCTCAGGCTCCCGAGCCGGAGATTCAGGCCGCCTTTGACTTTGGCAAAGACGCCCTGAACTCGATTGGCAACCTGCCGTCCTCTCAAAAAACTCTTAGTAACTACGGCGTGCTCTTCATTGACGATGGCAACACTGTTTGGGTTGAGTTTGGTCCGCGCTTTGCGCCGGATGAGGCCCCACACCTGGGGTGCCAAACGCAGCTCGGCCGTGATATGGTCTTCGGCTATAACAAGAAGCAGACGGACAACCCGGGGAAATCGGGCAAGTTTCTGCAATGCTTCTGAGGCATTCACAGCGCCTAACCGTAACGCCCCACGAGCACGAGCCTACACCGAGGGGGCTTCATGCAGCCTTTTAAATCGAGGCTGGCCTACGTCGTTACGCATTGCTTTCTTCGGAGAATCTGGGAGCGTACGGAATACGAGGATTTGGTCGTTCTATTATCCGGGATGTGCCTCAGCCTCGACGGCGAGCGCAGTATGGACCCGGCTATGGTGTACGATTGGGCAAAGGCTACCAGCGGCGAGGCGAGCTTCACGAGACAAGAAGGCTTTGAAGCGGCGAAGGCGTTCCTGCAATATTGGTACGAGATTGGGCCGCAAGACGAAATCAAGAACGTCATAGAATCTATGGAAACTTCTTGCGGCGAACCTGTTCGCACAGAAATCGTGGGGCTATGGGATACATGCTGGAACGAGGTGTCCGCGAACGTCGAAGCCGGGCACCCGTTTAAGACTGCATTTTGCTACGCCACAAATCGGGACGGGAAGGCCGGTCGGCTTCAACGGAACGCGGGGACGGGCTTTCACGAGTTCGTAGAAAACTAGCGCGGTCTTTGCGCGCTATCTTGTCGCGCGGTGACAAAGGTTGGTGTGTTTGTGCCACTAAAGGGTTGCGCTGGTGTGGTTCCCGGTTGTTTACGCTTTTGGAATGGCTCGCCGTTGCGTAGTTGCTGCTGTTTGGCGGTCCCAGCGAGTTGCTTTACGTTTGGTGTCGCCTCAACCCGCGCCCATACGCCGAGCGTTGGCCCGCGTCTCGGGTTGTTCGTCTCAGGTGGCGCGTTCGATGTCTTGAAAAGCGACTAGGCGGGTCGGGCCGGGAAGCCTCAGAGCTTACGCTACATAATTCCATAGAACGTAAGACCGCACGGCTACGAGGCCAACGTACCATCGCTTCGAGCCGAAGATGCCATCAGGGCAGCCGAAGCGATTCACGAAGCGGGTTGACACTACGGGGCGCGGCGGCAGGCGGCCTCGCTAGAGAGCGTGCCGTTCTCAATGACCTCGTCACGGATGTGCAGCGTTCCATCCGGCAGTTTAGTCAATGTCATCTTTTCTGGGTAGCGCATGACCGGTCCGGCGAGAACGTCTCCTGAAAAGCGAATGCCATCCGAAGAGACAAGATAGCCGTAAAAGCCGTAATTGTTCGCGGTCGTCATAGAGTAGGTACTGGCGCCGGAGCTGTAGGCGACGTAAGAGTCGGCCTCCTCGGTATCAGCTACAGCGTGTTCGTGTATTGTGTTATTGGGAGCAACCTCGAACGTCAGAGTCCTCTTTGGTTCACACACCCATTTGCCGCCCAACAGATAGTCGAACCGGGCCATTCCGTCCTCTAGCCCGTTGTCAGCGGCTGACACTGGGCCGGACAACACAACGACTAAGCTAATCCCAAGGACGACGCGCTTCAAAATTTAACTCCACAAGACGGAGGGTATCAACTAGGCTGGGACCTACTGTTCCTCGACGGCGACGAACTGAAAGGCGGCGTCATAGTTGCCGCCTACGGCCGTTCCGATAACCACCGCGACGAGGCTTCCGCCATCAACCGCAGCCGGTTCTCTTGGGTAAATGTTCGTTCGCAGTTAGGTCGGTCCGCCGTTGCGCTTAGATACGGGTAATAGGACGCTAGTGCCGTCACGACCATCGCCCCGCACCCACGCAATGAGCCGTTTTTAAATCGAACTTCGTACTGACCCTTGTAGACTCGACGGGCCGTGAAGCCGGAACCGCGCAAGACTATGCCTTGGGCGCTTACTTCACCGGCGACCATTCTCGGCGTTGTTCCAGCCTGCTCGAAATATCGAAAGCCAGCACCGGCCACTGGTCCACTGACTGCAATCAGAAAGGCGGCAGCGAGAACTAAGCGATTCATGAGGTCCTCCAAATCCGAAACTGATTGTTAGCATCCCAAGTGCGGGTCTCGTTCGGGCCTCAGGCGACTAACGTTCATCCCGGGCTGGTCGTTTCACTTCGTCGGCACTTTGACGAGCCAATAGCCAACGTCGTCAATCGTGGCTTTCTTTCGGCCCCGCGTGATTTGCGGGGAGAACATAGCCCCGTCGTCCGTGTAGTATTTCACAAGCCAGGCCATGACATGAGCCCTGGCCTCGGGAGAGAGGGCCTTGAGGGTCGTTTTGGCCTGCGCGACCGCCAGGGAATCGCTTTCGGAGTAGCTGAACTGCGGCGGCGTGGCCATGAGGCGAACAGGTGTTCGATAGGCCGAGGGCATACCCTCGCGGTCCAGGGCTAGGGTGAGGGAGTACGCCTTGGCCCTGATATGGCAAAAGGCGACCGCGAATCGCGAACGCCCTTCGGGCTGAACTGTTTGCGCTATGTTTTGGCTGGACTGACCACTACACCCCATATTTCGCCGCCGCCGAATTTAAGGGTCTTTGTCGGCTTTCCACCCTGCGGATAACCCCATATACTTATATTGTGCATGTGGTCGGCCGTTTGGATTACTTTGTCGCCTTGTATCCAGAACTGTTGCCAAACCGTGGTTTCGCGTTTGTTAGATAGCGTTGCTGTGCTAATGATGTTGGCATTGCTGCCGTACACATCAACTTGATAGACATAAACGGGCTGTTTGTTGCGGGCGACTCCGCCAACCGCTAAATGCGCTCCATCCCATTGGACGACATTAGCATCAATATTCCGATTGAATGACAGAACGCTAATGTTGCTTTCACCCGATGGCAACTCGGCGAGCGCGTTCCTTTCATATGGCCATGTACCTGTAACGCCTACCGCAAAGAGGTTCCCACGATTGTCGTATCCGCAGTATTGCATCTCGTCCATGCTTGACGCGGAATAAGTTGTCGGAGTACCCTGTGCATTTGCAAAAATCGAAATCTGGGACTGTCCGTACGTGACTGCGAGGTTTCCGGTGTTGACATCAATGGAACAACCATACGGAAACTCGTAGGGCACGCTAAGGGTAGCGATGGGATTGGTGCCGCCATGCGCGAACTCATAAACGACGCCATGTGAATACATCGGGGCCCCGTCCGTTATCCAGACGTTGCCACCCTTGTCAACGCACTCGCCAACAGGGCTGTAGAACCCGCCAAGCGTCCCAACAAGTTTGCCATCGGGATAACTGAAAACAAACACCTTGTCGTAACCATTGTCGGACGCGTACAGCAAGTCTTGGCCCTTCGCCTCCGGCAGCATCCACGACTTGCGATGCGCCACGTGTCCCGCAGTAGCCGCGCTCTGGGGCATCATCCCGGTCCCAACTGTTTGACCCTGACCGCACCCGGCCAACGTGGCCACGGCTAGGCCAATGCCCAAGCCCTGACGAGTAGGACCGATGATGTTCATGGCCATGATTGTTCCTTGTCCTTATGTGCGAACGGGATTGGGCAACGGAGATGCTAGGGGGACAGTTCAACAAGCGATGTGGAACCGTTAACCAACGCATAGATGTTTCCACGCTGGACCGCTAAGTTGCCTATTTCACCGTAGTAAATCGTGGTTATTTTCCCATTGGTCCTGCCGGTAAACGGCGGAGCTATCTTCAATATCTTATTCGTTAGACTTGCATAAACGTTGCATGACTCTTTGCACCCTCGCTCTACCGCTACTTCTGGAGTGCTGGAAAACCACTTTCCAACCTGGGATACTCTATATGAGCTGTCCATCATGTAAATCGCCCTACCGGGACACTGATAACATGAGACAGACATATAAAGATTATGGGCCGCATCAACTACGACAGAGAAAACACCAAATGGCAGTTGAGGCCCATACTGCACTGGCTTTAGCCAGGAATCTCCCTGTTTCACCATTTTATAGATGTTGGTGCAAGTCTTGGGCTGACCGCTGCAATTGTCAACATATGAAAATGTGAATATATTCCCATTGGCATCAACTGCAAAGGAGCTAGCTGTGCCGCAGTGTGGCCCTCTACACAGCAACTCGATACCCCCACGTTCCCCGATTTGATACAATCCTCCGTGGGGATGAGCGCCGCAGCAAAAGTCAAGAAAAAACTCATTCCCTTTACTGTCAGCGGCAACGGCATCGGGATAATACTTGCAGCATTTGACAAGGGTTCTTATTTTGCCGTGCGTGGGCCCAGTAAAAGGCGGAATTACCTCTTTGACTCCCTGGGACGTGGAAGCGAATACATCTCCACTGTCGTTGACGGCCAAGTTATTTAAGCCGACCCAGCCGTGACCAATCGTTGCAGTTTTCTTGTAAAGCAAAGGCGCGGCGAGTGGATTTCCGTCGCGACCATCCACCGCAGTCAAATCTGGAATTGCCTTGCCCACTGCACCAATCGGCATTGGTCCACTTGCTTGCGACCCGTCGCACCCGGCCAACATAATAAGACCTAGGCCAATACCAAAGGCCCAG
This sequence comes from Vulcanimicrobiota bacterium, assembly GCA_963745145.1. GTDB lineage: Bacteria > Vulcanimicrobiota > Vulcanimicrobiia > Vulcanimicrobiales > Vulcanimicrobiaceae > Cybelea. Next base: position 903,890 of record CAVUWE010000002.1, read on the forward strand.
CCACCAAACGCCAACATCTTCATATCCACTCCTCGTCCCAATTACGGACAAGGAACGATTCGACAGGGCCCACCGTTCCCCAGCCCAGGGCAACGGCGGTCATCGTGGCGGGCCCGTGCCCGCGACCCTTTGCCATGTTGGCTAGGGTTTTGGGAACGCGACCGGTGGGCCCATCTCGTCAAAGGCGCATTCGCAATGGTCGTTGCACCGGCCGCACGATGTATCGGCCGTTTTGTCGCCTCTGCATCCACAGTCCAGCCGGTTTTCTTCGGCCCACCGTTCGGACCGCATATGTGCGCGGGCGGCGGTCACGAAAGCGGCAACGCGTCCACGTAGCCTCTTGCACAGGTAGAGGATGAGGGCCGCCAAGAGGATGCCGCCTGCGCCGATTGCGAGGTCGTACAAAGGGTTACCCGTTGACGGCATGACGACGGGATTCGTGGCCCCGGGCCCTTGACCCACGATAACCGAGCCCAACACGATGCCGTTGACCTGAACCGATGCCTTTTGCCGCATGGCGCCATGGTGGCACATCGCCCCGTGCCGCATAGTGGGATTAGTTTAGGACGGTCAGATGGCGAGGCCGGAAGCGATTCTCGGTGAGTGAGGACGCCGTTCCCGCCTTGCCTTGGGCTGGGCGTGGCCGGTGGTGCTAAATTTAGCCTGGGAACACAAGGGGCCAAAATAAAAGACGCTAGCCGTTTTTTTGGGCTAACGTCTTTCTGGACGTTGTGTTTCCAAGGATATATGGCAATATTCCCCGATTCCGGCCGCGTCTAATCGGCTACGGCTATCAGGCATCAGGGTAAGAGCTTGCGGTGGCGCGAGGGACCCTATCCCTTTGTGGCCCCGGTCCTTGGCGCCCCCTCGTGCCGGGGGCCGCTTTCACCGGACGGCACGACCACGATTCCGGTGCTAGACAATGCGAGCATGTGCTGAGGAAGTTCAATCCGACGAAGATAGGTTCAGCACCGTTAATCGATTCTTGGCCGGATGTCGCCCTCGGCGGGGCATCCTTTTGCAGTGACCGTCGCCCTCTTTCTGTGGGCGGTAGCTGCCGGGTAAAACCGTGTCAAGGAGTCCCGTTCATGCGGTGCTGCGTAAATCTTGGTGTATGTTGAGTGCAGCAAGACTTGCAGCTAACCGAAGAAACGCGTTACGGTCCACCGGTCCGCGAACAATCGCCGGTAGCCGCGCATCGTCGACGAATGCAACGCGGCACGGCCTCTCCGCGACGAGCGTGGTGGTTATTCGAGGGGTAGAGGATGCGGACGACTATGAGGCGTTGGTAGCCGATGTCATTTCGGACTTAAAGCCCATGGGTGCCGTCGAAAGATTGCTGGCCGAAAGGCTGGCGCAGCTTTTCTGGCGGCTGCGACGGGTGCTGCGTTTTGAAACTGACCGTCTTTCCCAGCAGAATTGGGAAGCCACAAGCTCTGGCGCAACTCTTGAGGAGACCGTCAAAAGCGGAGCACGGCGCGAGCGGTTCTGCTTTGCTCTTGGTCACCTCTTCCTACCTGAGGAGTACGAGCTTGAGCCGGAGACGGCAACGACCATCGTCGAGGCGTTTATAGACTGCCTGAGTGAGGACCAGCGGCTAGTTTTTTGCGGAACGGAACAGGGTTGGATAACGGAGCCGGACGCCCGCGTCACGGTCGGAGATATGCTTCGATTCTTGCGGGGCGCCGAGGAGCGGCTGCAGGCGGCAAGGCCAGTCGCGCTTGGCAGTCCAGTGTCGTCCCTTGAGAAACCCCAGCCCAACCTTATCGCAGCGGTCTACAGCTACTACCTTGGCACGCACCGGCTTTGGAGTCGCTTTGATGGAGAAGAGATGAGGAAGGTCGACAGGCATCGTACGGACGCGCTATTGCTACAGCTCAGCGGCGTTGGCCTCGTCGACCGGTACGAACCTCGCCTGCGCAAAGACTTGACAAATACGCTGCGCGACCTAGCGGAGCTTCAGGATAGGCGGCGAGTTTCAGGCTCCCGGACGACTGCGGCCGAACAGCGCCTTCCAGCCGCAGCTCACGGCTAGTTTGGGTTCGTCTTGCAGAAAAGCGCTCCCGCATAAACCCTGACCGCAGTCGGGGGCTAGGCAGCAGGAGGCCGCTCGGTCCGTGTAGTAGAGCGGGCGCCTGGTGGTGCGGCCCGCGTTGCCGCTCTTCCTTTCCGCTATTTCACATGGTGGCCGATTACGGCTTGAGCGCATCAACGCGAATAAATCGGAGAAGCCTAGATGAAAAAATCGGTAGCAGTTGCGGTTCTCGTTTCCGGTTTCTTTTGCGCGCCGCTCGCAGCGTTTGCAGATATGCCCGACTACACACAGTTAGGCATCACGCACAGCGATATGGTGGCGTACAAGCGCCTGTCGATTCCGTCATGCGAGTCGGCTCGGGAGCAGAACAAAGACCCCATGCACCCGCTGGCCAACGTCGACTACCTACGACACATTGCGCATCTCTATGGGCAGTGCCACAATGTGCTCCAACAACAGAAGGCTCCGCTCGGCTTGTTGCGCGCCAACGACTACTTCTTCGGAATGGCGTGCATGTCTCTGGGCGTGGTGGACACCGGTGATGACGTAGACCCGGTGTGCAACATGAAGTCGTCTCTTCCTAGCTCGTATTAGGTGATGCCACAGAAGGAGGGTTGTCCATTGCTGTACCGACTTTTGCTTGTTGCCGCCTTAGTGATGGCGAGCGCGGGACCTGGGTCAAGCGCGCCGGTTGCCGCATCAACGATGACCGTCGTCGCGCAAGCATCGCTGCCACCGCTCTTCAATACGGAGAGCCAGGCGCAGGCGCATTGCCCGAAAGACGTAGTCGTGTGGCTCAACATCCCGAGCGGCATCTATCATTACAAGGGCGAGCGATGGTATGGGCGGACTAAGCACGGCGCTTACGCTTGCGAAAAAGAGGCGATTAAAGCGGCTGACCGCGCCAGTGAAAACGGGCAGTAGATTTCGCAGCCCTCGTAGCACGAATCGGATTTAGGGAACGGAGACTAAAAGATGAAAACCATTCTGTCACTTCTTGTTCTGCTTTTGACCTCTGCAGCGCCAGCTTTCGCCGCCAAGGCGGTGCCCTGGGACCAGCCCTGTTGGGATACGAAGGCTTATTTCCTTGAAACTATGGCCGCTGTTGCGAACGGCAATCTTTCGGACTCCCAGGGTATTGCCGCGAATCACGCGACTGAGTTGCCAAAGGGAACCCCCTTTACTGAACTCCAGCGCGTCGTGATGGATGGCAGGGGCGATGCCGTTGTCAAAATCAAGGTTTTAAGCGGCACACGCTACGATGGGGTTTCCATAAAGGGACTCGTCTGCTGGCTGCAAGAGAAAGGCAGCTAACCCCGTCTAATCTTAAAATCGACCCGCTGCCCATTAATCACGGGCGACCGCCCATTCTTGGGCAAGGACTCGCGGTACTAGAGTGACTTTGATGGAGAAGCACTGCGAAAGTTCGATAGGGACCGTACGGAGGCGCTATTGCTACAGGTCAGTGCCGTTGGCCTCGTCGACCGCTATGAAGTCCGCTTGCGTAAAGACCTTACGAATACTCTGCGTGACCTCGCAGAACGTCAGGATAGGCGCCGAAGTTCGGGCTCCAGAACCTGTGTAGACGACGAAAGGCTTTCGGTACCCACGGTTCACGGCTAGTTTGGGTTCGGTTTGCGAAAAAGGATTCACCGCCTCGACGCAAGCGCATGAAATGGTGGCGACCATAAATGGAAGGAACGAAATGAAAGGCAGCAATATCTCCGGTATCTTTCAAGCATTTGCGAGTGCAGTTGTCGTCTATATGCTCCTCCTTTGGCTCGTCTACCCCGGTGTTTCTGCTTTCGAGGTCGTTAAACTTAGGCTTGAGATTGCGACCGTTGTTTTCATAGGCGCGTTGGGCTATACGCTTGGCCGCGAGTTTCTTGCTTCCAAACAGGGCGAAGGCCCAAAGGAAACCGCGCAATCATCGTCGCCGGATTCTAACATCGCGGCCAGGCGGGGTGAGCGGACGAAGTGAGAACTACCCGCACCCCATGGTGAGAAGCACCCGAGATAATCCGATAGGCCATACCTACGTCATCGCCTATCCCAGTGTTGGCGTCGTCAAGATTGGGCAATCGGTTTACAATGCGGAAAGGGTAGAGCAGGTCGTCCGCCATTCGCCGGTCCCGACGGAGGTTGTTTGCGCGTTTGTCGGTCTTCAACATGAGCGGGAACTCCATAAAAGGTTCGCGCATATCCGCAAGCATGGCGAGTTCTTTGAAGATTGCCGTGAACTGCGAGAGTACCTTTTGTCCCGCGAGGACGCTTTAACCCACAAAGAGGCGCTTAAGACCTCGCGATTCACGCGCAATCGCCTTAAGCCACGAACGAGCAGAAGTGAAGCCTACCTTGGCTGCCGTGTGTTGATACCAGCGGCGCCGCCAGCAAAGCAACTTGTGTTCGTCCTCTACCGGATGGGACAAACTCGTTGAGTATGTCGGATTCGACCAACGGCGGGGTGACCCCGAACGCCTACCCTGGTCCATACAAGGAACGCTTTCCAGCGGGATGCGTGGTGCAAGTTGCCGACGAAGCCGCTTTGCGCCACTTCAAAGCGAACTGGAAGTATCATCATCCACTTGAGGAATCGCAGTTCCAGTTCGCTGGTATGATAACGACGGTACGCGGAATCGGTTACTATCACGGCGGGGATGTACTTTACAATCTTCGCGATACGGGCGGTGCGACTTGGCACGAGGAGTGCTTGCGTATACCGGGCGAGGCGAAGTCCACATTTGAAGAGTTGGACACTTGCGACGACCTTGACCTTGTAAGTATATCGGAGCCAGGAACGAACTGTCTGCGACTTGTTATTGCAGAGCTTACGCCATCGACGAGGGCCGACGTACCGCCGCTTCCAGTCGAAGAAGCGCATCTCATGGAGCATGGCAGTAGGGACCGTTTATTTGAGGTCAGGTGGTCGCGCTACGTTGGATACAACGTCCTGAACGAAAGCTACTCTGGTTGGGATGAATCGGAGGAGTTTCAAGGAAGGTCGTTCCGGCTCTACTCCAAATCGCACTATCTGGACTTCCTAAAAACAGTCGAGAATGTTCAGTATCTCGCACCGCGGCACAGGCATTGGCGTATAGTATGCGTCAATCACATAATCGACGTTGCATCAGAGGAAGAGCCGAACGTCGCTCGTTACGGTAAGGCATAAACCCAGTGAGGTGCGATGCTGTGGAGAATTCTGATGGGGCTCTTAGAGGCCGCGTCACCGCCGCCAAATGTCACCTGGCATTCGCGTTGCTACCTCCGTTGCTACCCGTACGCCAAATCTGTCCCCCTGCCAGCCTCTAAAAAATGCCCGCAGTGCCTTATTTGACGGGCCTTGTCAACTTGGGCGGTACATGGCTTGTACATCTGACCTCTTCCGGTCATCCTCGTCGCCTTCGGCCTCTATTTGAAGGGTAGCCGTTAGGGTAGCCGCCGTCATTTTTCGAGCTTTACTTCGGTTTGGCGACGTTAAGCCGAATGGAGGGAGAAGCCTTGATATATGAGACGCGCTTTCGCACGAGCTGAGCGCCGACGCCGACGCGCGAGGGTTGCCATCGCCGACGCACGTGGTTGACCCCAATCGTGCTTGGGATGACTCGGACTAACTCGGACAAATCAACCGCTACGAGCTGCACCGAGTCACACCGACTCGCGGTCTCGCGAGTGGCACTCACGCCCGAACTGAGGTGAGGCGCATCGACTCTCGACGAGGCGAAACCGCGTCTTAGAGATTCGATTCCTACACGCTCCCGCCACCTCTAAGTTATGCTGTATTTACTGGCGTTTTGCAGCGCGACTCGTCTTTCACTACACCGTTTGCTGCGGTTTTCTTCGAAAAATGCGATTGCGCATTTTCAGACTCCCTCCAATTCCGGCGCGGAATCGGGTTTCGTTTAGCTGAGCCCGATCATCACGTGAGTTCTTCCCAACGCCGCCGGGCCCGAGCAGCACAACGTTCTCGGCACGTTCGATCGGCGAGAGCGGAGTGTTGGCCGCAACGAGCGCCGAGGACGCGCGGCTGCGCTCGCGCTATCGCGTTGGCACTCCGACATCCTAGCATTATCCGCGACGTCAGCTTCGAGTCCGCCCGCCGTCTCGCGGAACGCTCCGATGGCGCGGCGGTTCGTGGAGGAATTGCGACATCAGGTAAATAGGGTACGGCGCTTCAGCTCGCGCTGCAACCCGACCCGCCTTCGATTTTGACGAAAGGCCTGGGGTCGCTGTTTTAACTCGATCGCCGAAGCTCCGAGGTTGCTGGCGCGATCGAGCGCACTGCCTTCGTATCGAACTCCCTGACTCGCGATATAGAGCAAGTCTTTTAATCGAGCTTGCGTTAGCGCGAAGACGCAGCCCGTTCTGGGGAATCACCCCTGTAACGTTCTGTGTTCCGCCGCAAGCCGCGAGAGTTGCGACGGAGGTAAAGCAATGGAGTTTCTATTCTTTGGAGCTCGGTTTTCGAAGCCTCGCTGATCGTAGCCGAGATGAACATCTAAATCTGCGAGCGAGTCGGCCTGTTTCCCGCTGTGCTAAGATCGCGTCTTTAGCGACCGGAAGTGATCGATCGCAGTTCCTTCTTGGCCAAGGGGATCGTGTGAACCAGTTTATCGGCTTGGTAAATCGTCACGCTTTGACGATTCATCACGCAAAGATACGTTTTCGAACATATGGCCAGCCCCGTTGGCCGGTCCACGCCGTCTTTGATCGTCGTCGACGTCCCGTTCTTGGCGTTATAGTGGATCACTTCAGAATCTCTGTCGTATGCCGCAACGTACACCTGATCGCCGTCGATTGCAAGCGCGCGGGGCGCATTTCTCCCGGTCGGAATCGTGTAGATGAGCTGGCGCGTTTTCCCAGAGTATACGGTGACGTTGTGGCCGCCGTAGTTGGCCACGTACAGCGCCCCTGAAGCGCTGATCGCCAGGGCTTCGGGCTTATCGATGCCGTTGGTGATCTTGCTCATAATCCGGTTGGTGTACGGAAAGTATTCGAGCACCGAACTGGTGCTATAAGTCGCGGCATAGAGATCGCCTGGTCGATCGTACACGACGGCAGATGGAGTGTGGAGGCCCTCGCGGACTTCATACGGCCGGTTGTCGTGGTCGAAGGGAAAGACGGTGATTTGGTGCGGGGTGTTGATCACGGCGAGGTTGCTGTAGGCGTCGAATGCCATCGCATAGGGGAAGTCGAGGCCTTTCGTGAGCTTATTCACGTAGGATCCGCCGGTTGCCAATCGGTAGATAGTGACTTGCCCGAGCACAGAATCGCAAGCGTACAGAAAGCTGTCCTTACTGATCCCTATCGCGAGGGGTAGATCAACGTGGGCGGTGATGGTGCCAAGGTGCGCCCAACCGTCGGCCGCATCGGCGTAGACGTCGATGCCACTGCTCTGGGGCAACCTGTAACCGACGAAGATCGAGTCGCGAGGTATGGGCTTGGAATCGATGCCGGCGGCGGGAAGCGCGACGTGAGGCAGCGCAATGCCCGTAGGAACTCCAGCGTTCGAACCGGACTGCGCGAACGTGCCACCCGCGCATGCGCTCAAAAGGGCCGTGGCGTTCAACGCGACAAAGCCAACGCACCAGTAAAGCGTTTTCAAAGCTCTCTCCTCCTCTCTAGCAACGCTACCGGGCTCACACCGTAGCCGCTCGGTAGATCGTCGGCTTTCGCGAAGCGCGCGCAATCTCCCGCAACGTTTCCTCAGCGACGCATGACGGGATTCTATGCGAGGCGATTGTTCAACTCTTCGCTGCTGAAAGAGGCCGGCGCTCTACGTTGATCAGGCCGCCGACGGGATAACGGCCGTTGGTTCCCTTGAAGCTGTGCAGCACCTTCTGCGTGCCGCCCGTCGTGATGCTGAAGACCGTGCCGTCGCCATACGCGTCGCCGTTAGGCGTCGTGCCGTAGAGCGTGCCGCGTACGTCGATCAGGCCCGCGGCGGGGTGGCGCCCATCGGGCGGAACTTCAAAGCTATACAGCACGCTGTACGCCAGCGGGCTTTCCCAATGCTCATGAACGCTGCTGACGTTTGGGGCTATATTGGAAGTGCGATAGTTCCGTCGCTTGCGAACATGACGCAATGACAACGCAGCCGGCGAATAGTGCTGCGGCGCTCGTGGCGTCGCGCGTAGCTCGATAATAGCACCCGCGCCTCCATCTCGGAAGCTCCCTCGCCACACGGTTCCGCCGCCACCTCGCCGATCCGCGACCCCTCGGCGCAGGCGGTGGGTCGAAAAATGTCGATCACGCCGTCGGCCACAACCAGAAGCGCACCGTAATGATCTATCGCGACGTCCGATTATGAAGAACACCGTATTGTCGGGGATCAAGTCGATTGGTGTGCCGCTGCGAGATCGGCCATGCCGGGGATCGCCGGACTCGAGTGCGACTCCTGCCGCGCAAATGCATAAAGCCAATCGAATCAGATTTGACGGAACTTTAGGAGGCGATCGGCTGGTCGCCGCGGTACGTTCGGTATGCGATGTTGGGTCTTAACGCCCTTTGGAGGGACTTAAATGAACGTTCCAGATTTTAGCCGGCACGCAGTAGGCGTCTGCGCGGCGATTGCTATACTCGCCGGCTGCGGCGGATCGCAGGCGCAGTTCGGCGCGCCCGCAACGACGCAGCAGAGCGCCGCGACGGCCGGGCATCCGGGCCGCGCTGAATCGGGGATGGCGCACCCCGCTACGACGGACACCAAGTTCACAGTGAGCGGGCGTTTCATTTACCTCAACGGCGCGAAGTTTTACGTCAAGGGCATGGACTACTGGCCGACGCCGATCGGCACCCTGCCTTGGGACCCCCCGGGGAGGGACAGCGCGCTTCGCGACGACAACTCGGCCATCTGGTTGCGCGACCTTCCGAGGATGCGCGCGATGGGCGTGAACGCGATCCACGTATATAACGTCGTGGGGCCGCCGTACGACGCGCAGTATCATGTTGGACCAATCTCCGCATTTCTCGATGCGGCGTGGAACAACGGGAACCATCCGATCTTTGTGCTCCTTACCATCTACTTCACCTATGACAAACTGGACAACGAAAACAACGTAAGATCCCTTGTGAATCAGTACTACGACCTCGATTATAAATACGCTGACAAACCCGCCGTCATGGGCGTCGCGATAAGCAACGAGATCGCGCAAGCGCCGGTGTGGAAGAACGATGCATGGTGGAACGCCTTCAACCGTATCGCCGAGAGCGCGAAGAAAGGTTTCGCTGCCGCAGGACATCCGGACAAGATCGTGACGACCCCGGTCCACGACTCGGTAATTGAGATAGGCGGGAAAGACGAACTCGCGGCCGTCTACTACGGCGAGCAGCACAATGCGAAGGTCGACGTCTGGGGGGACAACCCCTACCGTGGCCGCACCTTCACGGGATTGTTCGACCAGATCCGGTCGGCGACGACGAAGCCCGTTTTGCTGACAGAGTACGGCGCCACGGCGGCCTATCACGTCGACTGGAAGAACACCTACTCCTACCCGCATGATCTGCGCGGAAAAGGCATATGCTCTCCTACCACGCGAGACGGTCCAGTCAACCGCGATGTCTTGCAACTGCCCGAGTCAGAGTCAGCTAATCCCAACATGGGCGGTCTCGTCGACCTCGTTACGAACACCAACAAGCTGCTGTACGATGGGTACAGCGACGACGGCGTCGTATCGGGCGGATTCTACTTGGAGTGGACCGACGAGTGGTGGAAAGCCGCTCAACGGTTCAAAGGCGAGCATGTGGGAGACGAGGCCTTTGCCGGCCATTTTCCCGGGTGCAGCTACGACGAGGCGTGGTGGGGGCTCAACGCAGTCTCGCGAGGCCCCAACTTTGTCGACCATCTACATCCTCGTCCAACGCTCGGGGCCCTCAAAACGATCTGGGCAAGCCAGCCGTAGTCTAGACGCCAGCGCGTGGCCCACGCGGTCGCGCGCCTAAAACGGGGACCGGCGCGAGCCGGTCCCCACTTCATACACGGGGCCCGTAATCTTTGAGCGCCGAGGCCGTGCTATACGTCTCCATGATCGACGCGGGCACGAACATCTTTTCGCCCATGCGATCGATGAGCGTCTGACCCGTCGTCTGATCGGCGACGAAGATTCCGAAGACGCTGTGCGCGTACATCGGCTTCGACGTGATCGCTGCAATCGTTCCGCTTACACTCGCGGGCACGGCGCTGGCCGCGACGGCGAGCAGCAGCGTCGCAAGCGCGGCCAATTACCGCTTCGTTGCGCCCGTGAGAGCTATCGCTGCGATCCCGGTGTCGGCGATGGAGAAGGCGACGGAGCAGTTTTGCGCGGACGGACCGGAGCGGGTGTCGGCATCGGGGTCGGAGCGACGGTCGGGACGACCCTCGGTGTGCGGACCGGAGCGGGTGTCGGAACGACGGTAATAGGTCTCGGCGTGCTGATTGGCGCCGGCGTTGGCATCCTCGGTGTGCGGATCGGAGCCGGCGTCGGCGCGGGCATCGGGGTAACGTGCGGCGGCGGGGTGACGCTCGGCGGGGTGGGAGCTGCATTCTTCAAACGAAGGCGCAGCGTTTTTTCTGCCGTCTGCGAGGACGACGGGTCGGTCGCGGTGACTTTCACAGTCACCGCTCGCTGGCCGAGAAGTGCCGGACTGAGCGTTACCGAGATCCTGAAGTTACCGCGCGCGCCTGCCGTCGTGGTGCCGCTGAACTGGCCCGTGCCCGTTTGCGACGCTCCGGCGGTGACGCGAATTCGCGCGTTCTCTGCGGTGGTTCCCGCGACGTCGAACGTGCGTGCGACCGTCTCGTTCTCTTCAGGCAAACGGATGGTGAGGGAGATCGGCGCCGGCGCGGCGCGGCGCACCGTGAAGGACCACGAGCGGTCGAATGCCAAGCCGCCGCGTCCGCGCCCGGTCACGTTGACGGTATGGCTTGCGAAGTCGAGCGGTGCTGGGGGCTTATAGGAAAAATCGCCCGCCGACACGCCGCTACGCGACGTGATGTCGTATCCGTCGAGCCGGATGCGCACGCTGGCGGCCTCGGCCTCCGGCGCGAAGTTTGCCGCGATCTCCGCGAAGCGATTCTCCACGGTGCTGCCCGGCGAGGGCCGCTGGTTGCGCAACTGCACCGGCTCGGGCGTCGGAGTCGCAGGTGGTGATGGCGCCCGCGTCGTCGTGAACGACCACGAGCGGTCGAATGCCAAGCCGGTCCGTCCGCGTCCGGTCACGCGTACGGTGTGCGTTCCGAGTTCGAGCGGCGCCGGAGGCTTATAGGAGAAACCGACCTGCGACACGCTGCTGCGGAAGGTGATGTCGGTTCCATCCAGGCGGACACGCACGCTGGCGGCGTCGGCCTGCGGCGTGAAGTCCGCCGCGATCGCCGCGAAGCGATTGTTCACGAACGCGCCTGGCGAGGGCTCCTGGCCGCGCAGCTGCACCGGACTCTCGTTCGGTGGCGCCGGCCGCGTCGTCGTGAACGACCACGACTGCGCAAAGCGCAACCCGGCGCGGTCGAGGCCGGCGACGCGCACGGTATGCGTTCCGAAGTCGAGTGATGCCGGAGGCTTGTAGGAAAAACCGACCGGCGAGACGCCGCTGCGCGAGGTGATGTCGTTGCCGTCCAGCCGTACGCGAACGCTGTCTACGTCGACCTCGTGCGAGAACTGCGCCGCGATCGGCGCGAAGCGGTTGCCGGTCAGCGTGTCTGGCGCCGGTTGCCGTGCTCTCAGGGTAACGACGCTGACGGGCGGAGGATTCGGCACAGGGGGTGGCGCGGGCAGCTGGGACCTGGGCACGGTGATCGCGACGAGCCGCGTGGCTCCGTTGTAGTTCACCACCGCGCCTAGCGACTGTGCGATGAACCGCAGCGGCACGTATGTCGTCGCCCCGACGATGAACGGCGCCACATCGACGATCTGCGGTTGTCCGTTGACAGTCGCCTCGCGCGAGCCGATACGCAGCGAGACGCTCGTGCTTCCCTTCGTAGAGTTGATCTCACGATTCTGGTACACGACGCTGGCGCCGAGTCGCTCGAAGATGCCCCGTAGTGGAACGAAGACGCGCCCGGCGCGTTCGATGGGGCCGGGCTTCAGATACAGGGGGCGCCCGTCGACAACGACGGTAACGCCGGCCGCAAACGAGCGCACCCCAACCGTGGCGGACGCGACGATGGCAAGGGCACACGCGATTCGTGCGAAGAACCGGCGACTCGGAAGCACGTTTCCCTCCTGATCAGGCCAAGCGGAGCCTCTGTACGCTTCCTCATCGACTTAGCGTCAGCCTGCTTGTAGGTATCGCCTCGCGCGTAGTCAGGTCGGCGGGGTTCCGGCTCCCCGTCTTTTCGACCAATTTGCGGCTAGCATGCGACGTACAGCTCGATGGAGATGAGCCGGCCTTGCTGGAACCAAAAACTCTGAAACTGTCCGCACGTTCCTCCTGGCTCCGTGAACTTCGTCTTCATGGTGGTATACGAAAGCGTCGTGACGCCTGGGCGGCCCTTGGTATCATAGGGTCGAGTGGGCCCGTAGATCCGTTCGACTTGGGCCTGCTTCATGCCGAGCGCCACGCCGCGCATAGTGTGAACTCCGGTCAGATCCGCATTGCTGACGGGTTTCGGCGGAGGTCCGACATTTGCCGTCAGTGCGAAACCGCGCCAGGCGCAGCAGCTCTTGTCATAGAGAACGATTCTATGCGCGCGATCGTAAACGACGCTCCCTTTTCCGCTCGGGGCGTAGGCGAAAGATGTCCCCTTTCTTATCAGCGGACAACCGCTGCCGGCGTAGTCGAAGCTTTCCTTCTTCGCGGTGGGCGCTCGTGGGGCGCCGCAGACGAAGTAGTCGTACTGACTCGTCACCGCCGCTTGACCTCTCTGCCACGCCACGTCCCCGATGTTCGGGTCGGGAAGCCATGCGCCGAGCGCCGCCACGGCGTTGGCCGTAGCAGCCCACGCGGTAACCGTCGCCGACGCGGCCACCACGAGCGTGAGAGCGACTGTCCGATGCATCCTCACTTGGGCTCCAGATCTCCGCAGCAATTTTTGCCTGCGGGAATTACCAAGGTTCGCGCAACGCACACCGGCGTTTCCGGAGAGGGTCTAGATGCGAAGAGCCAAAGCGCTAGGCATGAAGGCAAGCTCCTGAAAGCTAGAATGCACCACTGCGCGGTTCTTGTCAACGCAAGGCACTTCACGGAGGCTCCGAAAGAAATGATCTTCGCGCCGCTACGCCGCTATTATTGATATCGATCGCGTTTGCGTTTGCAGACTCGTTCCGTGTTGTTTCTGCACCCGTGTCGTCCTGAGCTTGTCGAAGGATGCGGGTTCGATTCCCGTTGGCGCTACCAGAAATCTCCTTATCTTGTACGGGTTTTTCGTGCATTTTGGCGGCCGTGAGTGCCTCAATTTTAACGGCCGTCTGATATGTTCAGCGGGCCGGTTCTCCGGCGGTGGGATCGAATGATCCTACCAAGTGCTCGGTGACACCGTTGGCGTCTTGGGCCCGAGAGCCCGCCCGTTAGATTGGTACCCGAGCGGCTTGTGCGGTAGGTGATGATCGGACGGAATCCAGGGCGTGCCACGAAGGCAACAGCTCGTATACATCAGACTGGTCGACGCTACCGCGGTAAGGAGGCTGCCGTGGATTTGCCCGTTCTTGGCATCGACGTTGGGAAGTTTGAGTTCCATTGTGCGCTGAGCGTTAAAGGTCAGGTTCATACAAATCATTTTCCTCATTCGGAATCGGGCTTCGAAAGATTGCGTCGGTGCTTTGCAAACCGTCGCGTCAGTCGAGTTCATGCGTGCATGGAATCGACAGGCGGTTGGAGCGAGGAGCTGGCGGCGGATCTCCACGCGCACGGTCACGTCGTGAGCATTGTGAACCCGCTGGCAATCAAGTCTTTCGGTCAGAGCGCACTCTCTCGAACGAAGACCGACAAGGCCGACGCGGAATCGACGTGCGCGACATGGCCGCGTGGGATGAGGCGCTGCTAGCCCACCGCGTCGTCTCCGCTGCGATGTGGCGTATCATGACGACCGCCGGCATGCTCCGCAACGGATCGTCGACCGGGTACGGCGCCGGGGAGTACGTCACGGAGTTTCGTGGCCATCGCCTGATCTGGCATGGCGGCAACCACCCCGGCAGTACCAGCGAAAACTGGATCCTTCCGGACGGCCGCATGTCGATCACCGTCCTCTGCAACGGAGGCTTCGCCGCCGTGCCGCAGTTGATCCGCGCGATCGCCGCCCTCTACATTCCGCAAACCGATGCGGCAACCCCAAAGGCCGCAGATTTACCGCATCCTCCGTCAGGGATGCAAGCACAGGCGCTCGCGTGGCTACAGCGCGCGTTGGATGGCCGTGAAGCGGCCGCGGATTTCGGCGGCGATTTCGCTACGATGGGGCGCAAGTATGGCGCGCCGCAACACTTCACGCCAGTCTCGCTCGACGACCGCGGAACGGTGCAACTGTCGGTTTTTTCCGTGGAGCTGATGGGCAAGCCTTACACGTACATTTACGATGCCACGAAAAACGCCGGCCTAGCACTGCTCCCTGTCTGGAAGCCTTAGCTCGGTATTGGTTACAACGGCGGCGGTTTGCACCGACCGTTCTCAACGCGGCAGGTGGCGATGCCCAAGGGAGATGCGGCAAGCTCGTGCCCCAGGCTCATCAGAGCGCCGCTGTGTGGGTCGATCGAATAGCCGTAAACCTTGCCGTGGTGCTCAATCGAGTCGGACTCGTCGGTCACATACGCGAACTTGCCCGTCGGATCGATCGCTACGCCTCTGACGTCTTTGCCCACCTCAAACGGCGAACCCGGCACTGGCGTAAGCGCGCCGCTGGTTGGGTCGATCATGTAGCCGAAAACCTGGTTTTTCTGGCGCAAATTATTATTCCGTAACATGTAGGCGAACCTGCCTGTTGGATCGATCGCGATCCCGCAAGAACTGTGATCTCCGCCCCCGCCCCCTGCAAACGGCGATCCCGTCACCTTTTCTAACGCGCCGGTGTGTGGGTCGATCGCGTAGGCGAAAACACTGTCGGATTGCCACG
Source organism: Vulcanimicrobiota bacterium (assembly GCA_963745145.1). GTDB lineage: Bacteria > Vulcanimicrobiota > Vulcanimicrobiia > Vulcanimicrobiales > Vulcanimicrobiaceae > Cybelea. Next base: position 918,934 of record CAVUWE010000002.1, read on the forward strand.
CGGGCACATAGGCGAACTTGCCGTCAGGCGTTATCGCCACGCCTGTGGGAAACTTCCCCGTTGCAAACGGTGACCCCGGCACCTGCGTGAGCGCGCCGCTGGTCGCGTCGATCGCGAAGGCAGAAACAGAGCCGTCGAGGCCGTGCCGCTGCGCGTTGAACTTGTTAGTCACATAGGCGAACTTGCCGTTAGGCGTTAGCGCCACGCCTGTGGGGTCGACCTCCGCTGCAAACGGTGATCCTGCCACCGGCGTCAGTGCGCCGCTTTGCGGGTCGATGCGGTAGGCGGAAACATCGGCGGAAACGTCCTTTGAGCGACGGTTTGTAACATAGACGAACTTGCCTATCGGATCGATCGCCAGACCTTGGGCCCCTTCGCCTGCCTTGAACGGCGACCCCTCCACCGGCGTCAGTGCGCCGCTTTGTGGGTCGATCGTATAGCCGGAAACATTGTCCGACCGGTAATTGGTCACGTAGGCAACCTTGCCCGTCGGATCGATCGCCACGCCCTCGGGACGCACGCCCATTGATGAGGGCGGCTTGCCCTTCAAACGAATCGCGCCGGTTTTGGCGTCGATCTTATAGAGAAGGATACGGTTATTGAAATGATCGGTCACGTAGGCGAACTCGACTGCGTCGGAGTTGATTTGCGCCGGCAGCGCTTGCGAACCGGATGTTACGCTGGACGGCGTTATCGTTCCTGACGATCCGGCGTTCGAACAAGCGGCAAAGACCACCGCCGTCCCAAGCGCCGGCAGCGCTCGAACGATGGAAAGACCGGGCGTTGCGGCTCTCCTCATGTTTCTCATAATCATCTCTCCGGTTTAAAGTTGGAGCCTGAAAACCGTGCCGCCGTTGTACTCACCGCCAAACGAGGTCGTGCCATAGAGCACGCCGTTAACGTCGATCAGACCTGCGCGGGGATAGGCGCCATCGTCGGGCTGACCGGTGAAGTTGTGGACCACCGTATAGTTCACGTTGCCGACGGGATTGATCGAAAAGATCGTGCCGGCGTCGCCTTTGCCGTCCGTTCGCGTGGTGCCGTAGAGCTTGTCCTTGACTTCGAGGAGGCCTGCGACGGGACGACCGCCTTTTTGATCCGTGCTATGCCCAATGAAAACGTGAAGCACGTTTTCCTTGCCCTTGTTGGTGACCCGAAAAACCGTGCCGCAGGGTCGTGCAGAACACCCGCCTTCTTCGGTGGTGCCGAAGAACGCGCCGTCCACATCGATTAAGCCTGCCTCGGGACGTGCGCCGTCGGCACTCCCGCCCTTGAAGCTATAGAGCACGTCTTCCGTGCCGTCGGTGTCGAGCGAAAAGACCGTGCCGACGTCGGCCGTGCCGCCGGCGTCGGTCGTGCCATACAGCTTATCATTCGCAAAGAGCAGCCCGGCACGCGGGTGCGAGCCGTCGCTCCCGCCCTTGAAAGTATAGACCACGCTAAATGCCGGCACACTCCCGACGTTCGAAATCTTAAAGACTTCGCCGCAGTCGCAGTCCGTATTACCGCCGTAAATGGTCGTGCCGTAGAGCGTGCCATCCACGTCCGTCAGTCCCGCCCAAGGATGTTTGCCGTTCGCGCAGTCGAAGCTGTGGATCACAGAGTAATCCGTGTGCACGAGCGCAAAGACCGTCCCGCAGTTGTGGTGTTCGCCGCCGTAAACGGTCGTGCCGTAGAGCGTGCCATCCAAGTTGATCACGCTGCCGTGAGGACCCCAGCCGGCGTGGTCCTGGCTGAAACTGTGGAGCACGGTAGTGCCGGTGCCCGCGACCTTAAACACGACGCCGCACGCCCCTGTCTCAGGTTTTTTGTTGCATACTCCACCTCCGCCCCCCACAGTCGTGCCGTAGAGCGTACCGTTCACGTCGATCACGCCTGCGCCGACCGCCCAGCCGGTCGGGCCGTCGAAGCTGTGCAGTATGGTTATACCTGGCTTACCCATAGGCGAGCCCGATTCGCGCGACGGCGCAGCGAGTGAAGACGGGTTCTGCGGCGCGAGCGATGAAGGCGACGAAGAAAGGCCGCTACTGCCGCACGCGGTCATAAGAGCGGCGCTAAACACGACGCCGGCGACCTTGTACGAGTGTCTCATTGCTTGGTTCCTCCGAGAGCGGAAGTGCACTGGCGCGGGCCAAAAGTAACTGGCCACCGGCTCGAACAGTGACCTCAAAAGCGGACGTTCTGAAGGTACCATAGGCCCTCCTGCTACTTTCGCCTGTGGTGAAATGGCGCGTTTTGCCAGGCTTATTCTGCTGAATGGTTCAACCGCACGCACCCTAGGTTCTTTACGGAGGCTCGAAACATGGTGAAAGACCGCGCCGCTACGGCATTGTTACCGATCGCGTTTGCGCTTATGGCCGGATTAACGTCGACTCCATCGTTGAGTGCGTCGAACGGTAACGCCGATTGTGAATCTATTCAACGCTGGTTTGCCGCGCAGCCTGGTTCGCGGCTCGTCCTGAGCACGACGAACAACGTTTACGAGAAGTCCGCGCGGGCGCGCAAGCCGGATACCATACTCGACTACGCTGCGTTTCCGCTTTCCCACGATCAAGCGTCATGGTACAAGGTCATGAAGCACTACAGTAAGAGTGTCGGCAACGGGCGTTGCTTGTCCGGCGTCTACGATTCCGCCCACAAGACGGCGCTGATCTACTCTCAGTACGGAACGGCATCCGATCTCACCGTCACGGCGGTTCTCAACGCGCCAACGGGGCTGCCGCTCCATTCGGCGCCTAGCCAAACGCGAAATGGCGCGCGCCTCGGAATGAGCGTCGCGCAGGTCCAAGCGATCGACGGTCCGGGCACACTCCGTTCGGACGGTCGCTACCAGCGGCTCACGTACAATCAAGATTTTAAGACGTCCGCTAACGTCGCAGTCAGCGCCTATCTAGGCTTTCTGTTCACTGACGGCAAGCTCGTAGCCATGGACGTTGGCGGGGGAGTCTGAGCCAGCCATCGGCAGGGCGGCGCTAGGTCGTTAGAAAAGGAGTGAGCGCTTGGCTAGCCTCGTTTTTATGAGGAGGGGGACGTGCTTCACGCTTTTTCGTTCACGGGCCGCAGGCTTTTGGCGTGCGCCGCGTGCGCGCTTGCCGTCATCGCGTTCGCTACTGTACTCGAAGCGCGCACGGTAGCGGCCGGCGTTACCGTCGTCGTCGACGGGCGTCCCCTGTACTTGAAGCCCGGACCGATCGAACGCGCTGGACGCGTGTTCGTTCCATTGCGCGGCATTTTCGAGCGGCTCGGTGCCAGCGTCGTCTACCAGAACCGTCAGATCAACTCCACGAAGGGCAGCACGAGCGTCTCGCTGCGCATTGGCTCGACACAGGCAACGGTGAACGGCCAACCGCAGATCCTCGACGTGGCGCCGTTCATCGTCGGGTCGACGACGTACGTACCGTTGCGGTTCATCGCCCAATCGCTCGCCGCTGTGGTCAACTAGCACGTTCCAAATCGGCAGAGTCATACCGTGTAACTCGCTTTATGAGCGGGCACTTTAGCGGCTCTCTTCGCCAATAATCATTTGATTAGCACGCTCGGCAGTGAACTGCTGCATCGCCGGCAGAGCTAGCGCTTGCTCCTCTAACGGCCGTCTAACGGATTACACAAAACTCGCCGGGATTCGTCGGGACTAGCCGGGACTCAAAAACGCGAATACCCGTACAGGAAAGGACTATCTGGTATTCGACGGGAGCGGCCGGGACCCGAATCACGGGTTCGATTCCCGTTGGCGCTAACGGAAAACTGATTACTCTGCTTGCACTTTTCCAGATTCGACTGATCCTCGTCTAACGAGCGTCAAACGGTTGATCGGGAAGGCTCGCTCTGAGACCCGACCGCGATGCCCCCTGGAAATGATCTGCTCCTAACGAAAGGGCAGCTCACTACACCGTTTACTACACAGAATCGGCCAAAAGCGGCCTCGATGTTTATTCACGGCGGAGGCGCCACGCGCAAGAAGTCCAGTATCAGCAAGGATTATCGAGGCTCAGAGGGTAGTGGCGGGGACGTTAGGAGAACCTCCTACACGCTCCCGCCAAGTCAAACGCTCCCTCCGCTTAATGATTTTCACCTTATTTTACATCGGGTTTGCGGCGGTCGGTGCTTTTCACTACACCGTTTGCCACACAGAATCACCTGAGCCTAGGCGCTGCGGAGGCGCCTTATCGAGCGACGCCCTCTGGGCCAATGATCTAGCCGGATTCTATAGTGAGCGCGGACGAGGCGCGCTAAACGAGCAGCGCTTCTGCCACGGCTTGGTTTTCGTTCCACGTGCGGCCTTCGTCCATCAGTTGGGTAAGACGGGTGAAGCCCAGCTCGTCGCGTAGCGCAGCGAGCATCGAGTCGTACTCTTGCTGTTCGGTATACTCACGCACGAGTTGGAGCTCGGAATAGCGAGCGTCCACGAAACCCAAAAGACGAGCCGCGCGGCCCTGACTTTCGCACCTATCCGATCCAAGAACGCGGGGCCATAACGCGGCGATCGCGGCGAGATGCTGAACCGCAGCTGCGGCGGCGAAGGTTTCTAAGCCGCGTACGATGACCAGGGCCTCATGAGCGTGCGCGCGAGCAGCGCTAAAACGCCGCATCGCGACGAGATACGCCGCCGAGTTAGAAAGCGCGCACGAGAGGCCTAAGCGATCGTTTATGGCGCGATAAACGGTAGCGGCCTCGCTAGCAAGACTCATCGCGACCATAGTTGGACTTTTGTCAGTCAATGGGGAGATTTCGCAAACAATAGTGCGCTGGATAGCAGCTCTGTTTTTTGCGGCCCTGTTTATAGCGTTTGCCGGCCCCTTTATTAGATATCGGCAACGATAAAAACACTTCCACATAACAAATGCACTGAGTTCGGAAAGACGGCGAGCTAAGGGGAGTAGCTCCCAGCCCTCAAACCAGAGCACCTGGCCCAGGACCCGGACGTTTTGCTCCCATCTGTATTATCCCGCCGCGAAGCCTATTGTGTCGTGAGACACTGGACGCGCGAGTCAGGTTAGTTAGGAGAGCCCCAGTTCTCGCCTTCTCACCAGAGTGTCTTTCTGGATCTGTTAAACAGGTGGGTTGTCCGCCTGCATTGCTTTAGAGGAGCCATAGACTTCGATATGTGACCCAACCATGATGAAGCCATTCCGGTTCGAGGCACGACTCGGCTACGAAGTGCAGGCAGTCACGACGGATGAAGCCCTAAGACTCGTGTCACTAATGATTCTGGATCACCGCGCATCTAGCGTCGAATATTTCGTGCGAGAGCGACCTGAATTGCCCCCCGGAGCCGTTAGACGCGTCGCTTGGGACGGCAAGAGTATGGATCTATTTTGGCCGCGCACTCCGCCAACTGCGGAAACGGGGCGGGGATGGCGTACGGCTTAATCGGCGCTCCGGGCTTCTTTCAGTGGACAGAGCCAGGAGAGAGGCGTATTATCGCCTTGGAGGTGCCTGGTGCGGCGAGTTCGAGCTCTCTCGCTCAGGTCTTGTGGCAGCGCCAATCCTTCGCGCCGATTCTGCAATCCCGGCGTTAGGCCTCGATTGCGCAACCGTTGACTTCGGAGGATGCGTCGCCGGCCCATACTCCATCCGGGGCGCGAGAACTACTTCTCAGCAGAAAAGGAGCACAAATGAACGTTTCAGGTTTTAGCCGGTACGCAGTAGGCGTCTGCGCGGCCACTGCCATGCTCGCCGGCTGCGGCGGATCGCTGTCGCAGGTTGGCGCACCCGTGACGACGCAGCAGAGCGCTGCGACGGCTGGGCACCGTGGGAGGGGGCATCACGCTACGACCGGCACCGAGTTCACGGTGAGCGGCCGTACCGTCCTTCTCAACGGCCAACCGTTTTTCATCAAGGGCGTCGACTACGGGACCAGTCAGATCGACTCCATCTATGACCAGGCTCCGGTTGCCAACCCCCTGGACAATGTCTACAAGGGGATCTGGCAGAAGGACCTCGAGTTGATGCGTGCCGACGGCGTGAATGCGGTCAAGGTCTATAACGTTACGCTGAGCAGTTTCAAGGACATCAAGAATTACAGCCTGTTAATCGACCAACAGCCCTTTCCAAAAGAAACGGGAAAGATCGACGACTTCCTGGACGCGGCGTGGAACGGAGGCAACCATCCGATCTACGTCGTGCTGAGCCTCTCCTTCGGCGGGGCTAACGTCTTGCAACCCAATTATAAAAACGCCCTGGCGGCGGCGTTTAAGATAATGGCCAGTCAGTATGGCGCCCACCCGGCGGTCATGGGCATCTCCATCGGCAATGAGATCAACGCCAATGGTCTCATCGTCCAGCCGGATTGGTGGAAGGGACTCAACGATATGAACACCGCCATTAAAGAAGGCTTCAAGGAGGCCGACAATGCGAAGAAGATCACAACGACCACAATGATCGACGGTACAAGGTTCGTCGGTGGAAAAGAGTACCTGGAAACGGTCTATTATGGCGAGAGATTTGGGTTTAAGAACGACACGTGGGGCATCGACGCCTATCGCGGGCCCTCGTTAGGTAAGATCTGGGTACAGATCGAGAGAAGCACGACAAAACCGACGATCCTCGCCGAGTATGGATCTACTGCGGCGTATTACCCCGCGTCGACCGCTACACATGGATCGAACTATAGTTGCATAAACTACCCACCAAACTCGGACAAGAAGCCGTATTACGGACTTCCGCCCCCGAGGCCGTGGGAAGGTGCCACGGAGTTGCAGGGTGGCAGCGGTCGCAATCCCGGCATGCAAAACCTCGTGGGCTACGTGACGACGAACCAGAAAGAGCTCTTTGCCAACTCCACGGGTCAATCAGGCCTCGGGGTCGATTCGGGCGGCTTCTACTTCGAATTCAGTGACGAATGGTGGAAATCGGGATGGTCTCACAAGCTTATCGGCGGTTTCATCGGTAACGTAATAACGACAAACGCCGAATTCGCCGGCTGCTATGACGACGAGGCCTGGTTCGGGCTCTACTCGAACAAAAAGAGCGGCGTGGGCGACCAGCCATATCCGCTGGACTCGGGAAGGAACCCAGACGTGCGCGACGCGCGGCCGACGCGCGATGCGATCAAAGCCGAGTGGGCCAAGGAGCTTTAGCCGCTCAGGCGACCTCGGTCGGACACCTAAAGCGGGGATCGGCGCGGCTGGCCGAATGGCGAGTGGCGCCGATAGTAGTCGTTGAGAAAGATGGTCGCGGTTGCGCGGTCAGCGCGCAGCAACGTGACGGCGCCGTCTTTTGCACGAGTGGATCGGAGCTCACTGACGGCGCATCGACAATCCAGGCAGCCAGTTGCGCTTTAATCAAGCGCACGTCGACGGGGCCGGCGCGACGGCAACCGCGACGCCGAGCTTGTCGACCTCGACGACGTAGGGCGCAACTCTGCGTTGCACCCCTTGCCATACCAAGCCGGTTGCAAGGACGAGCGAGACGGCGAGGGCCGCGAATGCGGCGCATCGCCAGCTGCGCGCTCGCGCGATGTAGTCGCCGTAACGCTCGTTCCACTCTCGACGCCCCGATAGATATGGGTTATCGAAAGCCGCCGCATTAGCGGCGACAGCTTCCACTCTTTTCATTCGTTCACTCACCATTCAGGATGTTTAAAACGGATCTCGATATTGCCGTTGGCTGAGTCGTCAGGAACCTGCGGCCGGCGAAACACCATTGGGTTGATACCGCTCGGCGGAGAGCTTGCGCTTGCGCTGCGGACGTCGCGCTGCTCGACTTGCGATGTCGCGCGAGCATCGTCGCCGAGGGCGGGTCCTCGGTCGCAACCGCCTCAGTGATCGCGGCATACACCTTTCTGAGGTCGGCCTCGCGGACTACACTGGGAGCATGCAGGGCTCAATCTCCAAGCCGCAGTCGAGACTTATGACGCCCTGCACCCGACTAAGGCGAAACAGATAGCAAGACTCAAGCCGATCCGAAGGCCGGCTGCCTAAGCATGTAACTTGCTCGCAGCACCAGGGGTCTCACTACACCGTTTACTACACAGAATCGGCTAAGAACCGTCAGTGATTTCTATTGGACTTTGCGGCCCTATGCACAAAATTGCCAATACCATCAGAAACTTTCGAGGCTCAGAGGGTAGTGGCGGGGACGCTAGGAGAACCTCCTGCACGCTCCCGCCAAGTCAAAACGCTCCCGCCACTTACGCTCTTGGGATGCCATAATTTCGAGGATCGATCGAAGCGAAAACGCGATGCTTTCCGAGATCTACAAACAGCGTATTCAGCAAAAGGCTCAGTGCTTCCGCCGCAAAGCCTCGACGCTGGAATTCCGGTGCAACTGTTATGCTAAGCTCGACCTGCCTCGGATCCTTATCGGCAATGCGTACACCTACGTCTCCAATGAGGCACCCATTGTTTTTAAGAACAATGCCTAACTGATACCAAGTCCCTGCGGCTAAGGCTTCGATGGCGTGATTGTCCCTGATGAAAGACAAAACTTCATCGATGGATTTTGAACCCCACGACTGATATTTGGACACGTCCGGCAACGATCGATAATCGAACATCGGCTTGGCGTCCTGCTCGCAAAGGGGACGCACTAGGAACCTATCGCTCCGCAAAATCGGCAGCAGGGGTTTGCGCACCTGTTCGAAGCCTTTCATCTGACTCTTGTATAGTCCTAACCCGTCAAGAACCTTCGGGAAATCGGGCGGAGCGGCCCACGCTGCACTCAGCATCGGGCGTTCTAACGAACATCTCTTTCGCAAAGGGCCCTCGTTTTCGTAGTAGCGAAGGGGGCAAGCAATCTCGTTATATTTCTATTGGTTTTCGATGAAAGGATAGTCTATGAAACTCTTCTCGTGGCTCGTTTTGGGGCTGCTCGTGACTACCGGCGCTACGCTCGCCGCGATGCAGTCAGCTCCGGTCTTCTTTACGTCCGATAGCCTCCGCTGGGTGGCCGCCACCGGTCCTGCGAAGGGCTCTTGGAATGCGGTGATGGTCGGCAATCCGAACTCATCCGGCACCGCAATCATTCGCGTCAAGATGCCCGATGGCTACACGAACAAGCCGCATTACCATTCGCACGCCGAATATATCACCGTGATCCAAGGAACGCTTTTGTTCGGGACGGGTGATACCATCGACAAGTCTAACGCGCGGGTGCTACCGGCGGGGTCGTTCATTGCAGTCCCAGCAGGCGTCCATCACTGGTCGGTCGCACGGGGCGATACCATCGAGCAGGTCGGCGGAGAAGGGCCACTGACGAACATTCCAGTCAAGCAAAGCATGTAGTAGGCGGATTAGGAGGTCCGCGAAACTTTCTCGAGCGCTTCGGCGGCGTAGCGCCTGCGCCGCGGTCCTCCCTCCGACGCCTGAAGGAACTCGATTTCGACCTGTGAGTCGGGATGCACGGCGGTCACGATCGCTTCCTCGTCTTCGCCTTTCACGATGACGTGATCACCGAGTCGAATCACGGTGCAACTCCCTAACATCGTCTAGGACAAAGCGTGCTGGTTCCATGCTTGGCTCTTGACCCTGACTACGACGAGTTCCCCCAGCGATGGCCGCGTGTCATCCTGAGCTTGTCGAAGAACGCGGGTTCGATTCCCGTTGGCGCTAGCGAAAAACGGCTCAGTCTGTTTGCCCTTTTGCAGATACGACGAATCTCTAACGACCGTATGACAGCGTATCGAAAGACCGCGCAAGCTCGAAGCTAGTGCAAACGATTTTCTCCTAAAGGCGAAGCGGCTCACTACACCGTTCACTACATAGAATCGGCCAAAAGCGGCCCGCGATTTCATAGGCCTTCGTAGCCCTATGCGCAAGACGGCAGTGTTATCAGGGACTTTCGAGCCCCAGAGGGTAGTGGCGGGGACGCTAGGAGAACCTCCTAGACGCTCCCGCCAAGTCAAAACGCTCCCTCCATGTAGTGATTCTCGCCTTATTTTATGCGGGCTTGCGCGCCACTGTGTCTTTCACTACACCGTTCGCTACACGGAAAATCTAGCGCAAACCTAGGCACTTCTGAAAAGCTTTATGTCGCGTATCCTCCACGCCACGGTCTGCGACTCCGCTAGCGGCTGGAAGCCGCCTTCAATGGGATCCTTTTCGTCCTTCCGGTTCGAGCCAGACGGTCGAGCTACCCGACGCAAAGCTATGTAAAGGTCGCATAACGGTTGCCACTTGGCCAAGATCGAACTTCATTGAACGCGCGCACGCTGTCCACATTGACCGCCTCCACGCCGTCTACGGCCAAGTGATTGAAGAGCACTGCAGCTGTGACGCCGTTTGCGAGACGCGTGACCTGCGACAGCGTCCCGAAGGTGAACGCGCCGGTGTGCGACATCACCACGCCCGGCGCGACCTCCCAGCCGAGCGCATAGTATTTTCCGCTGTTCCTGTATTGCGGGAGGTTCGGACGCGAGAGCATCGTGCGGACGGTTTGTTGTCTTAGAAGCTGTACGCCGCTGGACCCGCCCACGGCGTTGAGAAATCGAGTTAGGTCGATGGCGTTGGCGATCCAGCCGCCGTGAGCGTCCATTGCGGCAAGGTCGAATAAGCCGTACGAGTTCGTTTGCGTTTCGAGTTCGTCGGGGTAGATCGCCCACGTCGACGCGGCCCCAGTCCGGTCGAAGTAAAACACTTCGTCGGGCAAGCGCGCCGACGGTGTCGTCCGAGTCCCCAGGCGCATCGAGCGAACGCCCCCGGGATTCAAAACGTCTTTCTCGACGTATTCGCCGTAGCTCTGCAGCGTCTTGCGTTCGATGATGCGACCGAGAATATTATACCCAAAGTTCGAATACACGTACTTGGTGCCGGGATCGAACGCTAGCGGCTTACCCATCATGTAGCGGATGATGTCGGTGTGCGTGGCCGGCGGCGGGTGGCCGAAAGATGCCAAGCGTAATGCATGTAACTGCGGGTCGAAACGCGTGCTGTCGAAGCCACCGCTGTGTTCGAGGAGCTGCCGTACCGTGATCTGGTGAAGCCGGGGGTCGACTGAGGCGCCCTCCGGAGGAGATAGATCGGAAAGGATGCTAAAGGCGCGCTCTTCGAGGCTGAGCTGCCCATCTTCGACGAGTTTCATAATCGCGACTGCGGTGATGGGTTTGCTGCAGCTGGCGATGCGAAGGCGTGCGCTTGGCGAGACGACGGTCTTGCGCTCTTTGTCGGCGTATCCGAATCCTCGGGCGTAGACGAGACGTCCGTCTTTTGCGACTGCGCACTGACCCCCGGGAACGTCGTACTTCGCCATAAAACTCGTCATGAAGCGCTCTACCGGCTGCAATTCTGAAGCGTTAGCGCCGCTGAGGGGTATCGTTGCGGCGATGGCCGATACCGACTGGGAGCTCAACACGACTGCCGCCCCGGCACCGGCGAACATGAAGTCCGTTCGCTTCACAGCTGTTCCTTTCATCAAAATGCGGGTCTATGTAGTGAAAGGCCATCGCGCGGCTGCGGAAATGCATCTGCGCAGGACAGGCTGCATCGAAGGATGTCTCAAAGCCGACCGGCGGCGTGCAGCGTTCTGTAAATCGAGACCAAGAGTTTGGTGCCCTGGTCTTCCTTCGAATCGGGAGCGCTGTTCAAGCCCAAGGCGATCGCCGCATCCTGCCGCGGGAAATAGACGAGGTACGTGCGATATCCCGCCGTTTCGCCCTCGTAGAACCAGACCGTCCCAACCTCCGGCGCCGTGCTCTGCGCCACTCCCAGTCCGAAGCCGCTGGGATCGCTGAGGCTCGTCTTCCCGATCGGCTTGCCGGTTTTCTGCGAAACGAGGCTGAGTAGTTCGGCGCGCTGCTTGGGCGCAAGCGTCGGCCCGGTGTAGAGCGCGCGAGCCCACCGAGTCAGATCTTCCGGCGTTGAGACGATGCCGCCCGTGGCCTGCATCCATGAGACAGTATCGTCGCGCACGTCCCTGCCGAACAGCGGCGCAATAGCGGCAGCGTGACCGAAGGAATACCCCGAGACCATGCGATCGAGCACGTCGCGCGAATATTGCGCGTCGGCGTAATACGTAGCGTTCAAGCCGATGTCCGACTGCAGGAACCTCCGCTCGAGCTCGCTCGCGTAGCTGTGACCGCTCGCGCGTTCGATGATCAGCTCGGCGAGGAGGTAGTTGGTGTTCGAATAGTCGTAACCGTGGGTCGGCGGCGGGGCATTCGGGTTATTCTCCGGATAAACGTACGCGATCAGCTGGGCGATTGTGAAGTTCCGCTTCGGATTCTTCACGTAGTCTTTCAGCCACGCCGGAACGAGATTGTAGCTGGGAATGCCGCTGGTCATGTTGAGCAAGCGGCGAATCGTCACGTTCTTCCATGCCGGGTACCGCGGCAGCCAGCGGCCGACGGTTTGATCGATCGTGAGCTTTCCCTCGGCTTCGAGCTGGAGAATCGTCGCGGAGGTGAAGGCCTTGGTATTGCTGCCGATCTGCCAGAGGTTCTCGGGCGTTACCGGCGTTCCGCCGCCGCCATATTGCGTGCGGCCCGCCGTGAGGTTGATGTTCTGCGGCTGGCCATGGAGGCTGACGCTGATCGAGATCGCCGAGATGTGTTCGATCTTCGAACGGGCGCTGAGATACTGGTTGAGATCGCGCTGAAGCGAAACACGCAGCGTCGCATCGGATGTGGCGGCAGCCGCCGGCATAACTAGCCAAAGCGCGGCGAGCAGCAAGACATAGAACCGTACCATTCGGCCGCTTTCTCCGCTGGCTGCTGGTAAACCTCACGCTCGGGCGCGAGGGGTGGCTAGGCCTAAGCGCTGGTCGATAGCTTTGATCGCGCGCGACGGAAGCAACGTCAACGCGAGCGGCGAGCATCCACGTCGCAGCGGTGTGGCGTAGATCGTGGAGCGTCGTCCCCTCGGTCGCCGCTACGGCGTCTCCTAGCGGCCTCTGAAAGACGTGCCCGGTGTCTGCATGGGCTCCGTTACTTCCCGCCGTTCCTGAGCCTGCGACGCCCATTGCGATCGCAGCGCCTCGATTGCGAGCGCACCAAGCGGAATCGTACGAACGCGCTCGGTCTTTGAACCTTCCCCGACGAGACAGGGGTGGACGAAGGAGTGACCATCGTCGGAGGGCATGAGTACGGCGAGTCCGTGACCGATCCAAATCCGCCCACCGGTTGGCACAACAACCTCTACGGTGAGATCGGTGACATTTGCGCGTGGCGGAACATTCTAAACGACCCGTTTGGCCCGAAGAGCTACACTTCCCAGCCGATGTTTAGCAACGCATCGGGCTCGTGTGTACACTCCTACCCGTAAAAAACAACACCCAGGCTGTTATCCAGCAACCCTTTCGACATCGCCATGCTTCTAGTCAGGACACCGTCATTCGCGAGTCTTTAACATCGCGGCTCGCCGCTCTTAGGCTCCTGGCAATTCCATTCGACCCCAACTTCTCAATTATTATCAAAAAACTTGCCTTTTTGAGAATACCTCGATTTGTGGCGCGGAGGCGAATCGCTGAGACCAGCTAACTATCCGAAGCATGTGGAGTTTACCGCGTTTGGCAATAGTCGGCCTGGTTGCGCTGCGACTCTATGCTGGCCTGTTCTGGCTCGAGAAAGGCATCCGGCAGAAACTTCTCGATCCGACCTGGGTCGGACCAAAGGGCGATTGCGCTTTCGTCGTCCACGACATGCTCTCGAAAGCGCCCGGATGGTATCATGCGTACCTGCAGGCGGTCGTCTTGCCCAACATTACGGCGTTCTCGATGATGGTTGAGTGGGGCGAGACGCTGGTAGGTTTGTTACTTCTGCTTGGATTGTGGAGCCGGGCCGGAGCAGCCGGCGGCCTCTTTCTCTCGTTCAATTATTGGCTCGGCAACGGCGCCGGATCTCTAGACGACAGCTGGTTTGGTTTTGACACAACGACTTTTATGATGACGTCGGTGCACGCTATTCTGCCAACTGGACTCGTTTTCGGTTTCGACGCGCTCTTACGACGCCGTAGGCCGGCCCCGCGAGGAAGTTGAAATGCCAAGGCTCGATTCAAAAGCGGATAATGTGGCAAAGCTGCGCCGGATGGCACGCGAGTTCACAGAGGTCATTATGCTTTGGAGAACCCAAACGAAGTTAACGAGTGACGCCGCTCCCTAGTGTTAGCGAAGGCGCCAATCAGCCGCCGGCTCAAGATCCCGGGCGATGCCCAAAACCGCCCGTGCAAGGCCACGAAAGATCGGCTAGGTGCGTTTTTCGTGGACGTTCAATAACGTTCCGTACGTACCGGTATTATACTCGAGGTTCTTCCGGTCACGGATGGATCGAAGTGGGCGAACATGCCCGTTCGCCTTCGGCCCAAAAACCATAACTCGTGAACCCGCCGCGACATAGACGCTTCCCGACCTGTCGGTCGTAATCGAAGCGATTGATGTGCCGGAACGACCTACAAACCTACGCGCGTAATGCGCTTTACCGGACTTGGTCTTGGGGTCGTAGGCAAAGACTCCGGTGTTCGGAAGGGAAGACGCGAGATAGATGGTCCCTGACTGGTCGATCGCCATGCTCCCGGGTGGGACCTCCGGCAGTTCCAAGTCGTAGAAACTCCGTACGAGTCTTGCCTTCTCGTGCGACGTCAGCGTATATTCGGAGACGCCGCTGGCCTGCGCGCCCTGAAACACGACGGTGCACGAGCAATACACGTTTCCCAACGAATCGAGGGCAACATTCGAGGAGTTTGCCGGCATGAGGCCATCTGGGGTCCTAAGTTGCACGGCAATTGAGGCGTTCGGTCTCACGCTGCCCTGCGCGGAGGTGGGAAAGCGCAGCAGTTTCCCAATCGAGCTTACCCAAAAGTTTCCGCGTCCGTCCAAAGCGAGCCCGACGGTATAACCGGACAAAACCGGCCCCTTCAAGATGGCGGTGCGCTCGGGCGCGGTATTCCCATGCGCCTTCGGCGGAAAGACGAGCAATTTTAACGGGCTGCTGCTCGAGGCAGCGTTATAGACAACGACGTAAATCGTACCATCCGTGTCCACCGCGATGCCGTTGCCGGTCGAGAGTTGCGTCGTGAGGCCTTCGAGCACGGAGACCGGCTTGCTGCTACCGGAGTCGTCGCTCAGGTAAGAAGCCAGCAGCGGCTTTTCCGGTGAAAAGGCGTAGAGTCTCGGATTCGGGGTAATCGAATAGCGCAACGCATCGGCTGAACGAACGGTCGGTGGGATGCTTAGCGGCGAACACGCCACCTGCAGCATCAGAGTGATGATAGATGCCACGATGCAACTACACATAGTGCGCTTCATCACGCAAGGGCCTTCGAAATGCGCCAATCGTTACCTCTTATAAAATGTTATAAATGAAACGCCGCATGGATGGGTTGACGGCAACCCCCAATAACGCGACCCAGCCTTCTAGCGTCGCTAACATCCGTTTGATAATTGTTGATATGTCGAGATGTTGGAAATCGCATTGCCTTCAGACATTTTTTACAAACGTGCCACAACATGCTCGTCAGATAGGAGTTCTGAAATGAGTGATGAGCGTAGTTTCAACTTTGGGCCAATCGTAGCGATATTTCTTCTCGTGCTCTCCGGATGCAGCTCCGGTATCCTGAACCCTGGCACACACAATGCGCAGGCTCGGCCGGGCGGCATCCACGTAGGCAATGCGACGTGCCAGCCGGACTTCACGTTTTTGCTCAGTCCCTCAAACGCGACGATCACCAGTGGTCAGAGCGTAAGAGTTAGCATTGAGATGAGCAGCCTATGCGGCTTGGCGGGCACCATTCACGTGGGTATTACGAAGATTTCTCCCCAGCCGAATGGGAACGGCTTTACGATTAACCAGCCGCGTTATGACATTCCTCTAGATGCAAACGGTACTGCGGTAGCCTACATCACGTTAGGAGCAACGCCGAATACGTTGAAGACGACATACACACTAACGATTCTAGGTGAAGATATTTCGGGCGGCTGCTGCTACGGACTGAAGCACGCGGCGGCATTTACACTGACCGTCAAATAAATGTTGGGGCGCGCCTGTTTCACTTACAGCGCTGATCGAAGACATGGAGAAAGGAGGCGGTTCGCCGTGCAATGATCGATTGCGCCCGTCTGGCCGTGACCTGAAGGCGCGGATTCGGACGGACGGAGACTGTTTTGACCCAGACGAGCGTTAGCGACCCGAATGGTTTTGGTCTTGGCGTCATTCAACTGATGACGCCTCCAATCGGCACCGTCTGGTTCTACGAAGGCGACACGAACGGGTATCGAATAGTGTATCTCTATTTCCCGCATCAGGACGCGGTGATCGCCCTAGGCGTGAACAGCGCGACCGACCTAAAGCAGGACGCATCAGGGAAACTCGCGATCGCGCTTTACCAAACGCTCCGCAACGCCGGCCGCGTGTAGCCATTTACTACGGGCAGTTTCGTTACGACGATTCGCGTTTAAACGAGCGGAAAGCTGCAACGAAAACGTGCGCGCCGTCGACGGCAACAATCTCCATCGGAGAAAAGCGATCCTCGATTTGGCCCTCTTTGCCTCTCGAGGATTGACGTGGGCAAAGGGAACGTTTGCCTACTACCGAACGCTTGCTTTTATGCGCACTGTGGGCCTTTCCCTTGCCTTGGTAGCGCTCGTTTCGACGGGTCCCATCGCAGCGGCCGAGACATCGGATCCGAGCGCTCAAATCGACGCGTACGCGCGGACGTTGATCGGCACGGGAATCGCACCGAGCGTCTCGATCGCGATTACTCATGACGGACAGGTCGTTTATGTCAAGAGCTTTGGGGACCGCAGTATCGACCCGAAGGTGCCGGCTGGACCGAATACTGCCTACGACGGCGCATCACTGATGAAACAGTTCACCGCAGCCGCACTCGCATTGCTCGCGACGCAAGGGAAGATCGACCTCCACGCGCCTCTCTCGCGCTACCTCCCGCAGATTCCGCACGCCCGCGAGGTAACGATCGCGCAGCTCTACGGCATGACTTCGGGTTATCAAGACACCGGCGAAGGCTCCGATGATGCTACCGTGCCTCTTGCCACGCGCATCACGCGCGATGCGGCGCGTCCGCTGCTTTTCCAGCCCGGCACACGATTCAACTACTCGAACACCAACTACGAGCTGCTGGGCCTGCTCGTCGAGCGCGTCAGCGGCGTGCCGTACGCAACGTTCGTGCAAAAGCACATCGTGGAACCGCTGCAACTGCGCAGTTGGACGCTCCTTGGTGCCGGCGCGCCGCCGGAGGATCGGGCGACGAACTACTTCTTTCCGACACCGATTCGTGGTTATCCCCAGCCTAATGTCAAAAAAACACTGCTCGGCGCTTCCGGCGACATCTTGATCGACGTGCGCGACATGGCCGCGTGGGATGAGGCGCTGCTAGCCCACCGCGTCGTCTCCGCTGCGATGTGGCGTATCATGACGACCGCCGGCATGCTCCGCAACGGATCGTCGACCGGGTACGGCGCCGGGGAGTACGTCACGGAGTTTCGCGGCCATCGCCTGATCTGGCATGGCGGCAACCACCCCGGCAGTACCAGCGAAAACTGGATCTTTCCGGACGGCCGCATGTCGATCACCGTCCTCTGCAACGGAGGCTTCGCCGCCGTGCCGCAGTTGATCCGCGCGATCGCCGCCCTCTACATTCCCGAAAATGGTGCAGCAACCCCAACGCCCGCGCATTTACCGCGTCCTCCGTCAGGGATGCAAGCACAGGCGCTCGCGTGGCTACAGCGCGCGTTGGACGGCCGTGAAACGGCCGCAGATTTCGGCGGCGATTTCGCTACGATGGGGCGCAAGTATGGGCCGCCGCAACACCTCACGCCCCTCGCGTTGGACGACCGCGGCACGCTGCAACTGGCGGTTTTTTCCGTGGAGCTGATGGGCAAGCCTTACGCGTACTATTACGAGGCCACGAAAAAAGCCGGCTTCGCGCTGCTCCCGGTCTGGAATCCTTAGCAACGTATTCGATCTCGTAGTAAACGGCGATGATCGCGCGCTTGATCTGGCGCAACGTCTCTAGAGTCTTGCTGCCCGGATGGGAGTCGTGCTAAACTAAGCCACTATCCAATTTTGTTGTAGTCGGAAAGACGGACCCGTGTCTTAGTGCTGCAGTGCGCTTTTTAGCTGAGCGGCGCTGCTTTTCGGAAAGGAAACTTCGATGTCGGCCAGAGCCACTATTTTCTTGCTTGCGTCGGCCTATGCAGTTTTGACGGGTTGTTCCGGCGGACCATACTCCAACGTTCCTCCCTCCGGCGATACGCCGACGCAGCCGCTCTCAACTGCAACGGTGAAGGAAACGGTGCTACACAGCTTCGTGGGCGGAGCAATGGACGGCTCGACGCCGATATCCGATTTAGTCAAAGACGGCAATCTGCTGTACGGCACGAGCGGTGGGGGCGGTAGCTACAAGAAGGGCACCGTTTTCTCGATCTCGCCCGATGGTTCGAACCTTACGGTCCTCTATAGTTTCAAAGGCGGAAAAGACGGCAGTGGCTCCGCGGCCGGCTTAACGAACGTCGGCGGCACGCTCTACGGGACGACTGAAGTTGGTGGCGCGAAGGGGAAAGGAACGGTCTTCGCGATTACGCCAGCGGGTGCGTTCACCGCACTGTACAGCTTTCAGGGCGGAAGCAGCGACGGCGCTAAACCAATGGCTGCTTTGGCGAACGTTCGCGGCACGCTTTACGGAACGACCGCCAGCGGCGGCAGCGCAGGCGGCGGTGCGTGTAGCGACTGCGGTACGATCTTCTCGATTTCGACCACTGGCCAGGAGAAAGTTCGCTACTTCTTCGGCTCGAAGAAGGACGACGGCGCAGAACCGAAGAGCCAGTTGGTCTACCTTGGAGGCAAACTCTACGGCACAACGTCGCTCGGCGGAAGCGGCGGCGCGTTTGGGAACGGCACGATCTTCAGCGTGACGACCGCCGGTAACGAAACGGTCCTCTACCGGTTTAAGAACGACTCTGACGGGAGTTGCGACTTTAACTGTTACTTGACCAAGCTCGACGGAACGTTATACGGCACAGCCTATGCCGGCGGGAAGAACCACATAGGGTCGATCTTTTCGATCACGACCGCCGGCACGTTTAAGACGCTCTACAGCGCTTCGACGAAGGGCAGCGACGGCGGATATCCGAGTGCGGCCCTAACTGCAGTGGCGGACACGCTCTACGGCACCATGCGCGAAGGCCCCGTCGGTACGAATAACGGAACCGTGTTTTCAGTTACGACGGCCGGCGCGTTAAAAGTGCTCTACACGTTTGGCGGAGGGAGCGATGGCGCGAAACCGTCGGCACGCCTGAGCCTCGTCGGCGCCAAGCTTTTCGGCACGACGGCGCTGGGCGGAAGCAAGAATGCCGGGACGATTTACTCGATAGCGGGGTTCTGAGCGCACCCCGAGCGTTCACTCGATCACGCACTTCGTGGTGGGGAGATTTCCGCCGCCCGGGGGCAGTTTGACCGGCGGCAAGCTCGTGATGGCGTTGTGCACCTTATACGCAATCAGGTTACGATCGGACACGAACGTATTGAAGTTCGCATTGGTCAATAGTACAACGTCGCTTCCATCGCGGAATAGCACGTTCAGGCTTGCAAATAGCAGCGTATCCGCGGGTGCGTCGAAGATGCCATAGCCCAGAGTAGGATCGTTGCGGACAAACCAGCCCATAGCGTAACTATCTCCGGCCGGCTTGCCAATGGGTAATCTGCTGGGCTCGAACATGACTTTAGCAAGCGGATCGGGCACGAGCAGTTTCGCGCGCACGCCCTCATCCCAAGCGACGACATCGCTCGCCGTCATCGCACCGACGCGTCGACCGTCGGCAGTGTCGGTGAGGCATTGCTACACCCCAGCAGCAAGGGGCACGAGCGCTCCAGGCGATCAGTGAGAAGCGCACGAGTACCTCAGAGCACCGCCAAATGCCAAGGCTTCATTGATAAGCTCGTTCTAGGAGACGCGCTTGATCGTCGCGACATTGTTGATGATCTGAGTAGGCTGACCGCATCGGGTCGGGACCCAACTTGTGCCTACGGTGACCCAATTGGACGGGATGGGGACGTAGCCTTGGCAGATTGACAGCGTGCCGCCCACCGGTATGCTGTCCAGCCGCACAACCGTCCACACATTGTACTTAATGCTTGTCGGACCGCCGCAGCGCGTCGGGTTCCAAGCATCGTTCGTTACGGCCCACCCGGACGGAGCGGCGCCCTTACACACGACTTGAGAGTTAACACTACTCGGCGGCTGCAGCACCGGCGTCGGAACCGGCGTCGGCGTCGCGATCGGCGCGAGCGGGCGCGACCAATACGTGCCGTTGCTCCAGGTGATCTTCCGCAAATCCGTCGAGATGGTGCCGGTGATGTTCGTGCCGCCGAAATAGCCCCAGTTCGTTGTGATCGTGCCCGCGTTAACGAAGCTCCCCGTGGCCGTGGCGCCCCGTTCGTTGGTTAGGGACACGGAGTCACCGCTTTGACTGATCGTACAGCGCGCCGCAGCGTTACCGTTCGCGTACCACGTGCCGTTGATGTCGGGGAGCGTTCCGGCACGCACGTTCGTCCAGATCCCGAAAGCGGTCGTCAAACTGAGACAAATAGCCACAATGCTTGGAGTTTTCATTTCCTTCTACTTCACGTAGGGTACGTTGTTGGGAGTAATGATTTTTGCAATGTCGCGAAAGAGCGCGTTTGCGACACCGGGGACCGGTTTCTCTTGATCGCTGTTGACGAAGACGATGATCGTCGCTCCGGTGGCGGGCAAATAATACGCGCCGGTATTGTAACCGATGATACCGCCGGTATACCCGTACCAACCGGCCGAACAGCCAATCCCTAGGCCAAACTTTAAATTTCCCTCACCCGTCGGCAGGCACGTGAGCCGAGCCTTTTGCGACGCGGCGCTGTTGGTCGTTCCCGTGACGTATGCTTTGACCCACTTCTTCATGTCGGCCATATCTGAGATCATGGCACCCGCCGCCCACGACACCGAGGGCGGCACCACCGCCGACTCGTCGATCCACTGTTTCTTGTCGTTCAGCGAATATCCGTGCGCGTAGGGGGCCGGCATGCCCCAGTCTGTCGTTGGGAAGGTCGTTTGCGTCAGGCCCATCGGGGCCAACAGGCGATCGTGTATTTCTGCTTCGATCGTGTGGCCGGTGACCTTCTCGATGATCACGCCCAGCAGGAACCAATTGGTGTTGCTATAGTTATACTTCGCTCCGGGAGCGAAGAGCGGCGGCTGCTTGCCGGCGATCGTTATCCAATCTCGCGGTGTCTGGCGCGCTGCCCACGCAAGACTCTGCTTTTGTGCCTCGGGAATCGCGGAGACATTATCGATGATTCCGCTGCGCATTTCGGCTAACTGGCGCAGCGTGATGAGCTTTTCGTTCGGGACGGCCAGCCCGAGGTCGAACTTGCTGATCGTGTCGTCGAGGCTGAGTTTCCGCTCGTCGGCCAGCTGCAGCAGCACGCTCGTGACAAACGTCTTCGTGTTGCTGCCGATGCGAACGTGGTCGTTGAGCGCCATCGGGTTCTTCGGCGACAGATTCGAGTAGCCAAACCCCTTGGTGAACTCACCTTTCCCGGGCACCCAAACGCCGACGATGGCACCCGGTATGGGCTGCGAACCGCCGTAGGCTGCGAGGTCTTTAGTGACGGCTGCCGCGATCGCACTTCGGACGCCGGGAGCAAGTCGAGCGTTCGCGGCGCTACCGGTGCTATACGTGCCCGGCAGAACGACGAGCAGCACGAGCAGGACTCGCCAGAAGTTTTTCATAGCGGCGTCGTTCGCCGTTATTGGAAATCGACCCGTTCCCCAGGCTACGAGATCGTCAACGGTTCCCCGCGCCAGCACGCGCGTGACGCTCGCCCAGCGACTTTATGGCGCCATTGTTTTGTGCAGAAAGCACGTCGAGTGCCGTGCCGACGTAGACTTCGCCGTTAAGCTTTGCTTCGCACCGACGCTCGGCTTTTCGCTGACGATGCCCGGCGAGTTTTCAAGCAATTGCTACATGAAGTTGGGCAGCTAGTGTAGAAAGCGGCCGAATGATACGGTTCTACGTCTTGCTGCTCGCCGGGCTTTGGCTTGTCGCGCCGGCGGCTGCCGCCCCCTCCGATACGCAAAGGCGCGATTGCCTTTAACAATTACATGGACGGCAAGCTTCTAGCCATGGACGTTGGTGGTGGCGTCTGATCGGAGTTTAAGGCTCGTTGCAGTCGTCACGGCGATGGTCGGGACGCTCGCGCTCGCACCCCAGCCGGGCCGGGTCGAGATCGGCGGCGGTCGTAGGATGTACGTCGAGTGCCGCGGCGCCGGCAAACCGACGGTGCTGCTGGAGGCCGGCCTGCGGACGCGCGGCGACGTCTGGAGCAGCACCGCCGTCCTGCCGGCGAAGGCGAAGCCCGTGATGGCAGGCGTCGCGGCGTTCACGCGTGTCTGCGAGTACGACCGGCCCGGGACTACGCTCGGCACCGCGCCCAAGGACTATAGCCGGAGCGATCCCGTAGCGATGCCGCGCAGTGCTGCCGATGCGATGAGGGACCTGCACGCGCTACTCCGCGCGGCGAAGATCCCCGGGCCGTACGTGCTCGTCGGGCATTCGTTCGGC
The DNA here is from genome assembly GCA_963745145.1 of Vulcanimicrobiota bacterium. GTDB lineage: Bacteria > Vulcanimicrobiota > Vulcanimicrobiia > Vulcanimicrobiales > Vulcanimicrobiaceae > Cybelea. The sequence goes on from CAVUWE010000002.1 coordinate 941,416, forward strand.
GGCCAGATCATTCGGCAATACGCGGCGACGTATCCGCGTGACGTCGTGGGCCTCGTGCTCGTGGACGCGCTGCCCGAGCAACTGAAGCCGCTCATGACGGTGGCGAACTGGAAGACGTACACCGGCTTCACCGAAGCCGTTCTTGTCTGCAACGCTGCCAAAGCCGCTGACGACGATCCAATCGTCGGCGAGCAGGGCTTTTAATGCGTCGGCATTGCCGGTTAATAGCGCTTGATTGATTGCCTCATCCGTGCTCGAGGCACTCGCAGCCGTTGGACCAGTCGTTGCTTGTGCTCGCACCTGCGCTTGGGTAAATAGGGTGACGAACGCTAACATTAGGGCTGAAAAGCCGCTGATCATCCAAGCAGTACGTGTCACGCGGTACCTCCGAGCCAGCCGATGGCTTTGGTCCTCCCAATTAGATTCATATAGATCCGTCGGACCACTTGAGCACCGGTCTTAACTTAGTGCACGTCACTTTGGAGCGGGCGAACCGTCGGACCAGTGGGACACCGGAATAGCGAGCGTCACCGGCTGGTACGGGCGAAACCCGGCCGATGGAGGAGGCGCTAGGATCGGCGACCCCTTGAAGCTCGCGGCCCACGTGGCCAGTTGGTCGTACGCGATGAACGGCATGACATGCGGACGCCACGGTCCGTCGGCCCCGAGTAGGTAGCCGTTTTTCGATAGCATGAACGCAAACGAGGCGGGAGCGGGATCGGTGAATTGGTGGTCGGCATACCCGGCTTTCGCTTTCGCCGCAATCTCTTCACGAGTATCGCCGGCGATCGCCCACTTCGTCAGTGAAAGGTAAAACGGGAGTACGCTTCGCACGGCCGGCGGATTGAGGCATGCTGGCCCGAGACCGTGCCAGTTCCAGAACTCGGGATCATCGAAACCCGCCGTCCACGAGCGTCCGACAACGCAGACCCAGTCGTTGGTGCCCTTGACCCCGACGACGTAGCCTTGCTTCGTGAAAACGAGCACTCCAGCATGAGCGGAGATCGATGACGGCCCTGCCGAGCGAGCCAAGGCGATTTCGGCGGCAGCGCTCGGCATCAGGTACTTCGCGATCGGCGCCATCGTTGGGTAGGGGTTTGGCGAGGGGACCTGTCCGAACGCTACGGTGGAGGACGCAAGCGAGAGCGCAATGGCCACGCAAGCAAAGGCGATCTTCATGGGGCCTCCTTAAGTAAGACGAGCGTTACATAGATTGGCGGGGCCGCAGGCAGTTGCGGAATGCTGAGCGCAGCAAGAAACGAGTTGTGCAATCATCAGCGTAAGTGGCTCACCCCTCGCGTTGTTCGACGCAACTAAGACCGTTGGAGCACCGGGCATGAACTTACTTTGCACAACGCCGCTTCGCAATGAAATGTGACAGGGAGTACATGCTAAGCTAAAGGCAGGCCGGCTCACTACACCGTTCACTACACAGAATCGGGCAAAAGCGGCCTCCGATTTCCATTGGTTTTCGTAGGCCTGTGCGCGAGATTGCCGGTATTATCAGGGACTTTCGAGACTCAGAGGGTAGTGGCGGGGACGCTAGGAGAACCTCCTACACGCTCCCGCCACTTATTCGATACCGCCTTATTTTACGCGGGTTTGCGGGACGACGGTGCTTTCACTACACCGTTTGAAACGATATTTTGTGTAGCGCTTTGCGGCTGCAAAACCCTTATTTTACAAGGTTTTGATCTATCCTGGCCTTTCGTGCCGTACTCGGCGTTTTGAGACTCCCTCCGCCCAATAGTACGGCGACCTGCTATTCGCGACGGAAGGCGCGCATTGGCGCGTTGGCTGGGTCGTAGTCGATGCCGACTTCACGCTAGTCGTGGCCCGTTCGGTACCCCCCAATTCTGCCGCACGTCAAGCGCAACGCCGATGATTCCCACATTGCCTTCGCCGCGTCAAGCATCAAAGTCAGCGGAGCGATCCACCGGTTTCGCCTTATTTTACATGGCTTTTGAGGCGGCCGGCGCTCTTCGCTACACCGTTTACCACACAGAATTACCTGAGGCTAAGCATTGCGAAGAGCCGTTCTCGAGAGACGCCCGGTTCGGCAAATAATCAGCCTTATCGCACTTATTACGCGGTTTGAAATCAGCATGGAGCATCGCCGGCGCTACGGAATGACGGTGTAGTGTCGGAGCGAGGCGACGTGCCACGTTCCGGCTGTCGGTCCATCGTTCGCTGCTGCGGTCGGCAACGATCTGACGATGCTTGAAGTCGCGGAAAATCGAACTCGCTAGTGGGGGCACCAAGCGCAGCGATCCCGTCGTCGCCACGGTGAAGGCCCCGACCGTCTGGCGTTGAAAACCTCGCGTCCCCTTTTAAGGAGACTCGAGAAACATGGCATATTTTACCGACGACTCCCTTCTCCCCGAAAACATGGCACCGCTGATGATCACCGCTGCACCCTACGGGCCAATGTGGTTGCCGCAGGACGGCCCACCGGGGTACATTCCGACGACTTGGGACGAGCAGGTTCAAGCCGCCGTAGATTGCTTCAATGCCGGAGCGCGATTGTTGCATATCCACGTGCGCGATCCGAAAACCGGACATATTTCACATAACTTTGACGAGTACGGCCAGCAGATCGCGCGGCTACGCGAGGCTGTGCCAGAGATGATTCTGCAAGTCGGCGGGTCGATTTCTTTTGCACCGGATCCTGGCCAGGTTGGAAAGTTTGGAAGTTATGAAGAGCGGCATAAATTAACCACCATCGATCCTAAACCGGATCAGATCACGGTTACATGCGGTACATCGCTTTTCGATGTCACGGCGCTGCATCCTATAGATGATTCCGTCCAAGGAACACACCTGGACAGTGAGGATGCGCTGCACGGGCTTGCGAATATGGTAGCCGATTCGACACCGGACTTCTACATTGCGGAGACCCAAGAGTGTGTCGCGCAAGGGATCCAGCCATACTTCGCGCTTCCCCACGTTCACGGACTTGAACTCGTAGAGCGAATGATCCGCCGCGGTTACTACAAGGGGCCGATGAACGGCTTTTTCAGCACGGGCGGTGGTGGAATTCTCGGCGCGAACCCCTTTGACCTGATGGAACTCGTGCGTCGCACGCCCCAGGGCTCGTTTTTTACGTATCAAACAACGATGCGTCTGACGCACGCGATCTATATGATGATGATCGCCCTCGGGCAGCACACGCGCGTCGGTATTGAAGAGAACCTCTGGAACACGAAGAAAAACGTGCGGATGACCACCGTGGAGATGATTCAGAGGCAGGTTCGGCTGGCCAATGAGATTGGGCGCGATATCGCCACACCCGAACAGACTCGTGATATGCTGAAGATCGGCGTCACCTATAAGACCACCGATGAGACGCTTGCGAACCTTGGACTACCGCCGAACCGTCAGGCGGGCGACCAAGGTTTTCTGGTTCACAAGACCGACCGCAGCAAAGTCCGAGAACCCGTTCTGGCTGGTTCCGACGGGCACTCTCTGGCATAAGGCCGTCGATGGCGGAACAGGCAGCAGTTCGGGTCCTTGGGGTCTGTGGTAGCCTTCGACCGGACAGCTGGACAAGAGTTGCTTTAAAGATCGCCCTCGCCGGCGCGGAAGAGATGGGCGCGACCGCAGAACTTGTGGATTTACGCGATTACGACCTTCCATTCTGTACCGGCGAAGACGGCGCCGCAGAAAAGCCCGGCGTTCTACGCCTGCGTCAACGAGTTTCGGAAGCGAGCGGCGTCATCTTGGCGACGCCAAACTATCACGGGACGGTTAGCGGCGTGCTAAAAAATGCTCTTGACTTGATGAGCATGCGAGAGTTCGAAGGCAAGGTTGTCGGTCTCGTTGGCGTTTCCGGTGGGCGAATGGGCGGCATGTCCACTTTGAACGCCCTGCGTGCAATTGGCCGAACGCTGCACGCGTGGGTCATCCCTTCGGAAGCGTGGATCTTCGATGCCGACGCGGCATTCACCGCGGACGGCCATCTCAAGGATATTCGTGCTGAACAGCGCGTAAGGGAAGTTGGGCGAAAGGTCGCGCGCTTGACGCGCATGCTCGCCTCGAAGCAAGCGCGCGAGTTGCTTCACCTATGGGAGGGTACCGAGGCCGAGATGCCGAGCGAGGAACAAACGTTGCTATGAAATGGGGCTAAAAATGACGATCGATAAAGCTGGACCGTGGGATGCTGCGACGCTTGACGCCCTGGAGCAATGGGATCCGGCCTGGACGGACGCGTGCGTAAAGATGTCCACAAATCCATGGACGAGCGGAGTGCTCTCGCGCAAGCTCGTGGAATTAATCAGCCTCGGTCTGAACGTCGCATGCACGAATCTCAATCGCGACGGCACGCTCCGCCACACGCGAGCGGCGCTTGAGGCTGGGGCCACTCGCGATGAGATCCTTTTCGTTATAAAGGCCGGCGCGCTCATGTCGATCCATGCGTTGGCCACGGGCGCTCCCATATTGGCGGAAGAAGCAAAGGCGGCTGAGGTGAAGCCGGTGCCGCGTTCGAACGCCGTCGCCACGCCAGCATGCGATGCGATGAAGGCCATGGGCCAGTGGAACGCCGTCTGGGATCCTCTCGTGGCCTTGGACCCCAAGTGGTTCGACGAATTCATGGCTGCCGCAGCCGTGACTTACAAGACCTGTCCTCTGCCGCCAAAAGAGCTTGAACTGCTCAGCATCGCCTGCGATGCCTCTTTTACGCACATGTACGGGCCCGGCACGCACCGCCACATAAAACGGGCATTCGAGGCCGGCGCCAGCATGGAAGAAATCGTCGAAGTTCTCAAACTCTGCGTTGTCCAGGGTGTTCAGGCATGCAATATGGGCATACCGATTCTGGAAGAGGAGCTCGGAAAAGGCTCCGCGCGTGTCTCCTAGCGATTCCACCAAGGGCTTCCCGCCCAGGCTCGTTCAAGGCGGTTTAAGGAAACGCTTCTAAGCGATTCGTCCGCTTCTATAGGGCGCTCCCCAAGCTCGGAATGCTGATGAAATCGTCCTGAACGAAGGCGTGATACACAACTTTCAGGATGGAATTCCCGACGTACCCGAAGCCGATGTTGGCTCAGCAGAGCATGCGGGCGGGTCACTATACCGTTTACTACACAGAATCGGCTAAAAGCGGCCTGCGATTTTATTGACTTTCGTAGCCCTATGGGCGAATTTTGCCAGTATCATCAGGGACTCTCAAGACTCAGCGGGTAGCGGCGGGGACGTTAGGAGAACGTCCTACACGCTCCCGCCAAGTCAAAACGCTCCCTCCACTTAGCGATTTGCGCTTTATTCTATGCGGGGCTTAGAGGGTGGCGCGCTTCTCACTACACCGTTTGCTACACAGAAATGAATAACCTTACGGATCGGTTACTGCGGCGAGGCGTGTCCGAAGCCAACAGACTAGCGGCGACGGCGTCGTTCAAAACCTGCCTTGCCGATCGCCGAGGTGATCCCGTTATTCCGCTGCTTCGCCCGGGCGAACTCGCCGCGAATGGTAGCCTCTTCCAAAAGGCGGCCCACTAACGGCGGGCACACTTGGGCATTCCCTCGAGCCCTGCGATCGAACCTTCAGGGAGCCGACGCTATGGGCGTGGGCCGATAACGCGGCTTGATCGTGTGAACGAGCTGGTCGTTTTGGTAGATCGTTATATCGTTAAGGTTCATGACGCAGACATACGTCTTGGAACATTTCGCGATCTGGACCGGGTTTCTGACGCCATCGACGATCTTTGTCGATGTCTTGTCCTTAATATTGTAGTCGGTTACGCTACTGGAATAAAAATAGGATGCAATATAGAGTCTACCGCCATCGATGAGCAGCGAAGTTGGCTGGATCGCGCGGGCTTGGCTCTACATCGTGCGCCGATCGCTCGGCCTACCTACGAAGGCCCTGGGCTTCGAGAAGCGCGCGGCCGTAGGCCGCATAACGGTGAGTAGCCCAGCCATTCTTCGGCCGTTGCACGGGCTCAACACCGGGAAGCAGTATGCGGCGCAAATGAAGCCGTTCAACGTCACTTCTATAGCGTTTTGTCGCCTGGGGCCGCAGCGGCTTGGGTAAGGCCGGCTCTCTCCGCCCGCTGCTCCGGGCACCTAGCCCGGCATGGAGCACGCCGGCGGCGGCTTCGATCGGAGCCAGCTTTACAGCGACGAGGGGCCGCCGATCGGCGAGGTGGCCGCGTAGCTGTGGGCCGAAACGCCTTCCGCGATCGCGGCTCTGGTGTTACGATGCAACTGGTTGAGCGGGCGCACTAAGCTCCGCTCCGCAATTCGTTCATACCGAAGGAGCAGCGTACAATGAAAGTATTTGAACCGAGCGGCTACGCGCTTAGCGTCAGCATCACCGCAATAATACTTGCTGGCTGCGGCGGATCGCAGACATCAATCGGCGCGCAGGGCGCGATGCCGCAAGTCGCCGCGATCGCAACGCACGCCGATCACGGCGGATCGTGGATGGGCCCCGACGCGAAGACGAAGGACCTCCTCTACATCTCCAGCTACAGTAACGGCGACGTTTATGTCTACTCCTATCCGCACGTGAGCTTGAAGGGTACGCTGACAGGCTTCTCGTCCCCGGCCGGTGAGTGCGTCGACAAGAGCGGGCATATTTTCATCACAAGCGGAAGCGGTGTCCTCGAGTACGCGCACGCCGGGACGACGCCTATCGCGACCCTGAAGGATGCGGGCTCGCCACAAGGGTGTTCCGTCGATCCAAGGACCGGAAATCTCGCCGTCACAAATTATTCAGCGACGTCTAACTCCCAAGGGCCAGGTAACGTCGCGATCTATACGAACGCCAAGGGCAATCCGAGGTATCTCACGGATTCGAAGATCTACCACGAAAACTTTTGCGGCTACGATAATGCGGGGAACCTCTTCGTCGACGGGTACGACAGCAGCTTTTTAGTGAAATTATCCGAGATTTCGAGCGGCAGAACTTCTTTTAAGAATATCAAGCTGAACCAAACCATTACTGGAGCGGGTGGCGTTCAGTGGGATGGCAAGCACCTGGCGGTCGGAAATAATACCGAGGGACCGGGAACAATCTATCAGTTTGCCATAAACGGAGAGAAGGGCACAGAAGTCGGCTCGACGCCATTGAACGATTCTGGTGGCGCCATACAGTTCTGGCTCGAGGAGGCAAACGTTATCGTACCGGAACCCTTCACAAACGACATTGGAATCTGGGCGTACCCGGCGGGAGGTTCGGCGAAGAAAACCATCACCGGCAGTTTCGACTTCCCATGGGGTGCGACGGTCAGCAAGGTGAAGATATAGCCGCCCTAGCCGCCCCGCAGCCAAGGCGCGATCGTGGCGCCACTGCAACTGCGAGCGCCTCGCACTATTGAGCCGCGCAGCTTTGTGACCTTGATCGCCGCGGCTTAGACCCCGCCGCTACGCGCCTTGGAATACGCCCCCTCGCCGGGCGTGTTGCTGAAATCGGTTAGGCGATTCCAATCCAAAGACTGGGCGCGGCTTGGGCGCTCGGGGGGTTCGCTATACGTTTCAGAGCAGCGCGTGGACGTTCTGAAGGGGAAATCAGCACCGCGGATTGAGCTGCGCGGGCGAATTATCGAATTTGCAAAGAGTCGAGAGCCATGCCGATTCTCACCATAGCGTGTGAGCTTGGGCGATCGCCTCATCTTCGGTCATCGTCGCCCCGATGGCCAATAGCTGCGTGGCTTCATCGGCACCAACAGCTTCTCTAAGCAGGACGACGGCGTTATCATATTCAGCGTCTTCCGCGTCGAAGGCGAGCGTCTTGCGGCTATTTCCGACGAAGCCGAGTAGCCTCCCGGCTCCCCTGCAATCGCCAGACGTGCGTAAGCCTTCAGTTGGTAACCTTAGGGTCATTACGGCTAGATGCCACAGGGATATGGCAACAAACACTGGGAGCGCGCACTCCTGGGCGAAATCGAGTGCCTCGTTCGCTTGTGCTCGCGCCTCGTCGTACCGGCCCAACGCGACGAAATATTCGACCGTATTGCAGTAGGTCGCGCCGAGAATGTCGGCGAGGTGTAGTGAAGGTCTTTTCGCCCGATGGATCGCAAGGAGACCGGCAGAGAGCCGTAGCGCCGCGCCGGGATTACCCGCACCATGCTCGGTGGTGGCGAGACATACGGTTATACGCGCCACATCGAGATCCGCGCCCAACACTTTTGCAAGCTCAAGTGCCTCGGCGAGGTGCGCACGCGATCCCGCGAAATCACCCACTGTGTTGCGTGCAACTCCCATGCCGAATATAGCGTTCATGGCCAGTCGGCGATGACCCAGAGTGCGCGCGGCTTCCAGCGCCTCTCGCAGGAGCCCCTCTCCCTCCTCGACACTCCCAAGTCGCACAAGGTCGCCGGACGCCACTAACTGCGCCTGAGCGAATCCCAGTGCGTCACCGAGCGCGCGATATTGCAACATAGCTCGCCGAGCGGCCGCTAATGCGTGTTTGCTACCAAATTGCGACGCGGAAGCGTCCACGAGCTCCAGCCGAGCTATCAAATTGGGGGGCGTGCATTCGTCCATCAGAGCGAGTGCCGCTCGCACCCAATGCCGCCCTTCAACGGGCGTAAGAGTATCCCATACGATGGTGCCCTCAGCGGCCAAGCGTTGCCCCAAATTGACGTCGCGCCGCTCGCCAAGCGTCCACTCTAAAGCGGCGCGCCAGTTCTCCAACTCCACGGTCGCCTGAGCACGCCACCCTCGGTCGGGAGTCTCCTGAACTCGGCGGAGGCGCTCTGCTAGGTCTAAATACGCGATCGCATGACGCCGAGCTACATTCTCTTCCTCGCCGCGTGCCACAAGCTTGTTCCGCGCGTACTGGCGCGATGATTCTAAGAGGCGATAACGTTGCTCGCTACCGGCCAACTCGGCGATCGCCAACGACTTGGTCACCAACGATGCGACGAGGTCGACCACCTGGATATCGTCTTCATCCTCGCTTGCGCACACCGCCGTCGCCGCTTCGAGCGTGCAACCACCGGCGAAAACCGACAGTGACTCAAAGAACCTCTGCTCGCGGGGGGTCAGAAGGTCGTAACTCCAGTCGATCAGAGCGGTCATCGTCTGGTGCCTCGGCAGCGCGCGAGGATCACCACCAGTAAGCAGACGGAAACGCTGATCGAGCCGCTGGGCGATCTGGTCAGGGGCGAGCACATTTACGCGAGCGGCGGCCAATTCGATCGCAAGCGGAATGCCGTCCAGTCGGCGACAGATTTCGCAAATAGCCGGCGCGTTGTGGTCGGTCAACGCGAAGCTGGCGTCGACAGCAAATGCCCGATCGACAAACAGCGTCACAGCGCCATAGGACGACGCGTCCCGCGGGGTCCGGCTGGAGTCGGGCGGAGCTGCGAGCGATGGCAATCGATAGACCTGCTCGCCGGAAACGTTCAACGGCTCCCGGCTAGTCGCGAGAATGCGAACGGCTGGACACGAGCCCCCGATGGCCGCTGCAAGGTCACGCGCTTCGGCGATCACGTGCTCGCAGTTGTCTAAAATCACGAGGAGCAGCCGCGTCTTGAGGTACGCCACCACTGTTTCCGACGCCGGCCTTGTGCTTGAAGGAAGCTGCAAGGCGTTCAAGACCGCGCTCGCCACGAGTGTTTGGTCCGCTAGAGGAGCCAGGTCGACGAACCATACACCGTCCGGATAACTATCGAGCAAGTCGCTCCCGATTTTTACGGCAACGCGCGTCTTACCGACTCCGCCAGCCCCAGTAACAGTGACGAGTCGATGCTCCCGCAGAAGCTCTGCGACCTCATCAACGTCGTGCTGCCGCCCAACGAACGAGGTTACTTGATGGGAAAGGTTATGTCTTCGCGTCACCTCCGTGTCGGGACCCACGATCCTCAATAACGATGGTTTCACGGCGTCAATGCGCCCTGGTCGGCGGGGCGGCCGGGCGACGTCGATGGCACTTTCGAGCAGGGCTTCACGCTCGGGCGAGAGCGCGAGGGCGCGCGCGAGGAGGATCACCGTGTCCCGATAGGGCCGAGTTCGGGCCCCACGCTCGAGCGTGCTGACGGCCTCCACGCTCAGTTTTGCTCGCTCGGCGAGAGTCTGCTGCGTCATCCCCGCGTCGAGGCGAAACTGCCTGAGGAGAGCGCCGAAGTCGAGCCGACTGGCCGATTCCATCCCCGCCTCCAGATGTCATTCGAACTGTACGGGTTAGCTGTACGGGCGTACCTGGAGCTATTCCCTCCGGCGACGCAGGATGAGCTAGGACGCGACCCTCTTTCCCGACTTCTAAAGGAAAATCTGACCATGCGTATTTCTAAAGGAGCGAGTCACGCGCTCACCGCAGTCGTTTCACTCGCCGTGCTGGCCGCCTGCAGCGGCAGTCCCGAAATAGCTCCGGCGCCCCTTGGGCAGTCGGCCCCCTCGAGCCAGCCCAGCCAAACGCGGCCTTTTCCAAATGGCCGCCTCAACAGTATTCCGGCGAGACAGGAAGGCACCGTTTCCAACCACACGGCTTCAGCGCCCAGTTTTTTTCGGCGCGAGGGCAAGGGGAAAGCACTCATCTTCGTGACGGAGTCTTACAACGGGTTCGTCGACATCTATCTTCAAAGCAAGAAGCATAAAATGGTCGGTCAGATCACTGGCCTTTACGCGCCTGAGGGACTCGCAGCCGACACAGACGGCAACCTGTATGTCACTAACTACGGACCTACTGACAAAACCCCGAATATCCTCATCTATGCGCCGCCTTACACAAAGGGACCGAAGTTGACTCTGGACGACGGTGGTTTCCCCCTAAGCGTCGCCGTCTCTCGCTCGGGCGTCGTCGCCGCCGCCAACTTTTGCAGCGCGCCCAGCTGCGGCACGGGCACGGCCAGCGTCACGCTCTATGCAAAGAACTCGGCTCAACCATGCGCCACCATTGCCGACCTGACAAACTTCGCTTTTGTTCGCGGCGTAACGTTTGACCACAATGGCAATCTCTACGTCGGTGGATACGGCCCGGGCCCGAACTTCACGGCAACCGTCGGTGAAATTCAGGGGGGGTGCCGAGCCAAGAAGATCGCACTGCTTTCCACGGCCAATCCTCTTGCTTACTCGTATCCGCTCCACATGGACAAAGCGGGCCGAATCGCCATTTACGACCAGGACTACGATTCCAATACGCACGTCATCGACGCTTACGATCCCCCGAAGAAGCACTCTCTGGGCAGTCCTGTCACCACCACCGTGCTGAGGGGGTCGTACGGCTACGACTTCGCATTTCTGGCGTCTGGACGTGACCTCTGGTTCAGTAGTACATTTAGCGACACGACCGATGAATACGATTACCCCGCCGGCGGCGCGCCCAAAAGCAGCGTCGGCAATGGCGACCAACCGCCGTACGGCGTAGCGGTCTACCCACCTCTCATTCCGTAAACCGATGACTAATAACGAACAAACCAGCGCGTTCGCGTTTGCTCCAGCGCTTGCGCGATCAGCTCGTCATCGGCGACCCTTGTCAATACCATTCGGCGTGGCAATCACTTCCCCGTTCGTTTCCTAGATTTTCCAGGCTACGTTAGGAGAACTCAATCATGGGTCTTTTTACACCTGTGCCCCGCGTGCTCTTCGCGTCCGCCATACTTTTCGTGATGGGTCTGAAGCTGCCCGGGTTCCGTGGACACTTTCCACTTTGTGGAGAAGGGTCCACCAATGGCCAAGAAACATCCCCGTGCCTACCCCTTGGAGTTCCGGGCTAAGATCGTCGAGTTGGCTCGCGCGGGGCGTCGACCAGAAGATCTCGCAGCCGAGTTTGAACTCTCCAATCAGACGATCCGCAACTGGATCAGACAGGCCGACCTCGATGCCGGGAAGCGAACGGACGGCCTGACGAGCGAAGAGCGAGCAGAGCTCTTCATGTTGCGTAAGAAAGTGAAACAGCTCACGATCGAACGCGAAATATTGTCAAAAGCGGCGGCCTGGTTCGCTCGGGAGACCGAGACACTGCCGAAGAAATCTTCCGAATCGTGAAGAGCCATCAGGCCAAGTACCGTATTTCCACGATGTGCCGTACGCTTGGAGTCTCCACCAGCGGGTACTATGCGTGGCTCCTTCGTGTGCCGTCCGCGCGCAAACAACGCGACTTTGCGTTGGGCGATCGCATCGAGGCCATCCACCGGCGCTCGCGCAACACGTACGGGCGTCCCCGAATCAAGGCCGAACTCAAAGACGACGGAATATCGATCAGCAATGATCGGCTGGCGCGGTTGATGAATGAACGGCAGCTCCAGGGCGCTAGTCGCCGAAAGGGCATTCGCACAACGGTGCGTGATCGCGACGCCCGACCTGCTCCTGACCTCGTCGACCGCAAGTTCGTCGCCGATGGACCGAACAAACTTTGGGTGGCGGATATAACCTACGTTCCGACCTACGCGGGCTTCCTGTTCTTAGCCGTCGTCCTTGACGCGTTTAGTCGCGGATTGTCGGCTGGGCGACGAGCTTCGAACATGCGCACGCAGCTGGTTCTCGACGCCCTCGACATGGCGATCTGGCGGCGCAAGCCAGTCGATGTTGTTCACCACTCAGACCAAGGGACGCAGTATACGTCGATCGCGTTCGGCTCGCGCTGCCGGGAAGCGAACATTCGCCCTACGATGGGCTCGGTCGGGGATTGTTACGATAATGCGATGTGCGAGAGCTTCAATGCGACCCTCGAGTGTGAGTTATTCGCCAAGCACCGCTTTCGCACACATAAGGAAGCGGAGCTTGCGACCTTCGACTTCATTGAGGGCTGGTATAACCTGCATCGCCGCCACTCCGCACTCGACTACCGATCGCCGGCGGCCTTCGAGCGGGAAACCGCTGCATGACTTTCCAATCTCAAACTATCCACGAAAGCCAGGCAACTTCAGCCGGATTGGCTGCTGCTCAACGTCAAGGAGCAGCCGAGGATTTTCGGATTGACCTCGACGCTCAGCCCGTACCAGCGCTTGTCCCGTTCGAAAGGCGTATATTATGTTGTGGAGGGATTGGGCTCTTCGGCTCTGGGAGTGGAGCTAAGGATCTCAGGTGGGAAGGCTTCGTTCTCGCTAGGCTGATTTTAGGTATCGAGAATTGAGTTTATCGCGAGCTTGGCAGACACCGAAGCTGGCGGTCCGAAGCGATGATTCTGCGGTCAGAGAGTTCCCGATCACGTTAACAACGAGGCGCCATGGCTGCGATCCCGAGCTTGAGGCGCGGGGCCGGCCGAGATCGCGGCCATGCGGAACCGGCCACGACCCAACAACTTCTGCCGGTTCGCCGCCGAGCTGCCACGGCCTCGCAGCAGCGCAAAGCGGCCGTAGCCTGGCGCGACGACGGATCACTCGAGGGCGTGGATTTCCAAGCGTGACATTCTGCCAAAGCTGCAAGATCTAACAGTCACGATCGCAGAGGCGATGGACTGCAGCGGCTCGCACGGCTCGAAGGTGCGGTGCGGGCATGTGGTACCGCGTTGTCGCATCTCCGCCAGGCTACTTTATTTGATATACCGTCTGAAGATATAGGTAGAAGAACACAATCGAAAACGCGAGGAGGATTACGCCCAGAATGCTGCTGGAAACCTCAAGACCGTCTTTTGAAATCTTTACGGTGCTTTCAGTCTCGATTGATTTCTTGAGGTTTTGATTTCCCACGCGCAATGCAAGGATAAATTGGGCGATTGCCAGGCCGAGGGAGACTACGAAAAGTACTATGAGCAACCACGAGATAATGCGCGTCTCCCTGTATTGCTCGTCGTAGACTCTCTCCGTCTGTTTGACGGTATACAACAAGTTGTCATAGTAGGCGATCGCCGCACGGATACAGGCCACCTTGACGTCTGCCGTTAAGGTCGAGCAGTTCCATGGATCGGTTGTATTCGCCTGATCGTACGTTGTTACGGCACGGCTTAGTTGCGGTCGAGATGCAGTACCGCCGCTTGGTTGGGATTGCGTTCGAGACGCAGTATTGGGCTGGCCCGCAGCCATCCCCGAAATGACCGTCTGGACCAGTGCCGGACGCGGAGGAGCGGCCTGCGGCTTGGGTTCCGTAGTCTGTTGCGGCTGAGGCTCAGCAAAAGGCGGCGAGATAACGGGTCCCGGAATCAGCGCCGGATGGGGAGGAGCCGCCCCTGACTTATGAGACATCAATGGCGGTGGCAGCAGCGCCAGAACGGGCCGAACCTGCTGAGTCGTACGCCGGACCATGGGTGCCGTTGAACGATCAGGCGGATTAGCAACACCTTGCGCAGGACGCTCGGCGGTGAAGATGGTGGCAGCTAGTGCTAGCACCACCACGAATGACCGGGAACTTTTCATGAGACAGCCTTTCTCACGTTGATTCGTTCCGCTGCATTTTGCCAGTCGCGCAACCTTGGTCTGGTTCGACCGCCCGTTGCAGCATCCACTTGGCCGCTGCCCTCTCGTCACCTTCACTCCCTAGGCCCGCTCCCAGCCCGCGACTCTAGGAGCTCCGAAGGCTCCCAGTAGGAGTTGTCGCCTAAGCCTTGGATTACTTGAGCGTGTGGATTTTTCGCTGTGACATTTCCGGGACTGCGAAGAAGTGCCGCTGACCGTAATCGCCGAAGCCATGGGTGCGAGCATTTCGCACGGATTAAAAGTGCTTCGCGGGAAGAACCTTGGCAATGAGTGCACCATCCTCGAGCAGCCCGGGACCTTAAGGCGGCCTACAAAAAATCTCGCACTACCGTCGAGGAGGATGCGCTCCGGTCGCGTTCGCCACGGATTCTCCGACGCGCACGCAGCTCACGCCGCACCTGCGCGAAGGGCCGTCAGCGACCGACACCGCCAGCGCGTACTGCACTGAAGCGGGCGAGAACACGCGAGTAGCCGTCGGAGCTCGCGGCCTCCGGGAAGGCCAGGAACTGTTCCGCGCCTTGTGATCTTCGAGGACATCCGCGCGAACTGGTGGGTGTCGAGAAGTACCATTACCGCTAGCTAAGGGACGATCCGCCGGCAGACAGATCGAACGATTGGAACAACTAGAAACAATGAGCGAAACCGAATTGCTCCTAACCGCGTCGAATCACTATGTCTCACGCATCGCTCAATCGCGAAATACTGAGATGGAGTGACTTGCAACGAGGCAAAATGACGCTCCAGAGATTTCGATTCCTACACGCTCCCGCTAGTCGCTCAGCTTACTCTACGCGATGACGCCCTGGGGATTGCTATAGGGGTCGGGAGAGCCGCCGTCAGTTAGCTGGACAACCACTGGGCGGTTTCGCGATAATCCTTTCCTGCCCGCTGATGCGTTTGATACAGAGTCCGCCGTCCTTGACGCTGCTTTCGATCAAACCCGATTCTGATACAGTCCATTTGACAATCGTATCGGCCAGGTTAACGTCTAGCGCGTGAAACCTCACGGTAAACCATCCATCGGTGCCGCAGTCAAGAAGCCAAACTGTGCGCGCAGCTGAATCATGATAGTCGAGATGATCGTCGGAAAACGGCTGAGGGAACGTTATGCAATTTCTC
Organism: Vulcanimicrobiota bacterium; assembly: GCA_963745145.1. GTDB lineage: Bacteria > Vulcanimicrobiota > Vulcanimicrobiia > Vulcanimicrobiales > Vulcanimicrobiaceae > Cybelea. The sequence goes on from CAVUWE010000002.1 coordinate 956,829, forward strand.
GTCGAATCTTGTACCGCGAAGCTTATGCTGGACGGCGTGCTGCCGTAAACCACCGAATTCACAAAGTTCAAACTAAATTGAGCAGCAACCGGCAGTGAAGGCGCAGCTGAAGTCGAGGTGCCCCCGCCGCACCCCATCAATGTGGCGACAGCGGCAGCGACGCCTAACGCGGAGCGGCCAAAAACTTGTGCACTCATCGGTTCTGCTACCTCCAACGTACCTTTGAGCCCGCAGTGAGAAACTGATTAGCCCCGCGTTCGTTGCCGCCCTGCTTCGCGTGGGGGCCACTTCGGCCCGCGAACTAGGCTCGCACGCTGCGCGCACGGCCCCGCGTTACAATCCGCGTATGAAGAAACATACCGCAGTTGCCGCCATTTCGGCCTTGACGCTTAGCCTCGTGGCCGCCCCAGCTCTTGCCGTCGAGCGCGACGGCTCGCTTCCGCTCTATCCTCACGGAAAAGCGGCGCACGGAACCGAGAGCGTTCCGGCCGACGCCCTCGGCCATGGAGTACCGCCGTCGAGATATCCGAACGTCAGATCGGTGATCATCGGCGAAGTCGCGAGGATACTGAATCGACCGGCGGATCGCCAGCCCCGCTTCCATGTGAGCAATCGCATCGCCGGGCTCGCCAAGCGCCCGTTCCGCATTGCCGAGATTCGACAGGGCCGCGGCTTCGAAAACCGGGTAGGCGATCTCGCGCGCAATTTGCAGCGCCGAACTGGCTAGCGCTTTCGCCTCGGCAGGCTCTCCGAGATGCACGTGAACGAAGCTCGCGTTGGATTGATTGACCCAATCGTTCGGCGCTCCTGAACCTTGTCGAGCAATAGATTCGATCGTTCGATCGGGCCCAGCGCTTCGCGAAACAACCCGACGCGCATGAGCAGCAGCGCGCGATTCGTGTACGACGTTGCCAGGCCTCGCTTGTGCCCGAGCGCTTCGTAAATGGCAATGGCCGCGTCGAACTCGCTCAAGGCAACCGTGCCAAAATTGGGCCCACCGCAGTTCCATCGCCTTCCGGCGTCATTTACCGATAACTTGAGCGGATAACTTGAACGGCTGTGCCTTGACCCTTGTCCTCTTCCAGTCGCACAATGACGCCAAGCGGTCTGCTAGCCAGGAAGTGTAGCAGCGGGGCCGCCCGGACACGATCTCCGCTTTTGACCCATCTGCCTGCCTGCTTCAGAGGAGAACTTACCCATGCGCATTTCTAACGCATCAAGTCGTACGCTTACAATATCGGCGACGCTCGCGATGCTTGCCGCCTGCTCAGGCGCCAGTTCGCAACTGTCTCCGGCGGCTGTCGGACAAATCTCAGGAGCCGCGACCCAATCCGCCGATCAGCCAGCTTTGGGAAAGAGCCGCTTCATCAACGCCATTCTGGCTCAGCGCCGAAGTGGCGTCCAGGTTCACGGCGTGACCACGCCAAGCTTTTTCAGTCCTGCCGCCAAGAGTAAGCCTCTTGTATTCGTTTCGGATTCCACGGCGAATGTTGTAAACATCTTCCTGCAGCGCGGCGCGAATAAAATGGTGGGCCAAATAACGGGCCTCAACTTTCCAGTCGGCTTAACGATCGACGCCCAGAGGAACCTGTACGTCGCAAATGCATCCGGCTCAGATGTGCTGGTCTACGCACCTAGTTATACGAAAGCGCCAAAGCTGACCCTGGACGATACCGGCGAATTGCCTGTCGGCGTTGCCGTTTCACCACAGGGGTTGGTAGCCGTCGTAAACGCGTGTGCTGCCCCTAGTTGTCCCCCTCCTTATTACTCGAGCGTAACGTTTTACAGCAAAAACGCTACGACGCCATGCGCGACGGTATCCGATCCTAGTAAGATTCCGTTCATGGGAGGCGGCGGCGCCTTCGATGACAAGGGAAACTTTTTTACTGATGGGTACAACAACTCTTCCGTTGCCCTCATTGGGGAAATCACTGGAGGTTGCAACGCCAAGGCGATCAAGCTGCTTACGACGGGCAACACTATCTCCGTCGCCCTTGAGATCCGCGTTGATAAGGCCGATCGAATCGCTCTTCTTCAGGGCTATGACGGCCACCAAGAGATCGACGCCTACCGAGCGCCCCAAAGCGGATCTCTCGGCAATCCGGTAGTAATCTGTCCCGTGACCGGCATACCGGGCGAACCAGCGGAGGGCTCATTTGACTTTGCGTTTCTCACGTCGGGCCGCGACATATACACCGTTACCAGCTACGAGGTTTCTAGTCAACCTGGCGTCCTTTTAGAGTACGGCTACCCCGCCGGGGGTACTTACGAAAAAATCCGCGCTCTACCCGCGCCTGAAATGCCAGGGGGATTGGCCCTGGCTCCGGCCCTTCTTCCGTAAGCGGCGAACTAAAGTACGACCGGTTGCGCTACGTCAATCTAAGTGCGCGCGCTTGCGCAACCGCCTCGTCTTCGGTCATCGCGGCGCCGGAGGACATTAATCGCGCGACCTCATCTGCGCCGATCGCATCGTCGAGCAAGGCGATTGCGCGATCTCGCTCTCGCGGTACACCGTGAACCTCGGAAATCCCCAATTCGGCAAAGCGAGTGGCGGCGAACCCCAGGAGCCGAGCCGCGCCGGCGCAGTCTAGAGACAGGCGTCGACGCTTTGATTCGCGATCGAGTACCGCAATGACGGCAAGAAATTGTAACGAGAATGCGACTGAGACTGCTATGCGCAGATCACGAGCTAGCTGGAGCGCCTCGCTTGCGTGGGCGGCGGCCTCGTCGTACCGGCCCAACATGATCAGGTACCCCGACATCCCGGCGAGCGTGATAGTGAGTCTGGGTATCTCTGAGTAGTGCAGTTCACGGAGTTTTGCAGCAACGTCGGTCATGACGCGAAGTGCCGTTTCAGGGTCGCCCGCGGCAGCCTCGGTTTCGGCAAGGTTTGCCGCTATCGTCGCTGCGAGAACCTCAGCACCGGCCGCCTTCGCAAGCTGCAGCGCCTCGGTATAGCAGGCCCGCGCCCCGGTTAGATCACCACGTCGGCGCTTCCCGGATCCCTTCGTCCATAGGACCTTGGCGGCTAGTCGTCGATCCCCCAATGTTTGCGCGACTCGGAGCGCTTCATGGATCAGCGGTTCGGCTTCCGCGAATCTGTCCAAAACGGTGAGCCAGTGAGCCGCCAAACTCTGCGCCTGAGCGGTTCCCAATACGTCACCTACTTGGCGATACCGCGCTAGAGCCCGCTCCGCTGCCACCAACGAAGCCTCGACTCCGGCGGCGAGCAGGCAGGTCTCTGCGTCGGCGTGTTCCAGACGGGCAACGAGAATGGGCGAGGTAGATTGAGTGACGGATTCGAGCGCAATGTACAGCCAATGTCTTGCCTCTGGCAACGGGAGGCTGCGCGAAAGTACACGGTGCAAAGATGCGAAGCGTTGCCCTAAGGCGACCTCATGTCGCTTGCCCAGCGTCCATTCCAGCGCCGCTCGCCAGTTCTCGACTTCGGCTTGCGCACGGGGGAGCCACTCGAGTTCGGGTGTAGTACTCCAGGCGGCCTCCAGGCGCTCTGCTAATTCAACGTATGTGACGGCATGGCGCCGCTCGACGTCATGCTGCCCGTCGCGGGAAGCCAGCTTGTCGCGCGCATACTGCCGTGACGACTGAAGGAGACGGTACCGTTGCTCGCCACCTACTATCTCCGCGACCAGAAGCGACTTCGTTACCAGCGACGTTATGAGATCGATTACATCGACGTCATCTTCCTCGCCTTCGGTGCACACTTCAGCCACGGCTTCGAGCGTGCAACCACCCATGAAGACTGACAGCGCCTCGAAGAATCGCTGCTCTCGGGAAGTTAGGAAATCGTAACTCCAGTCGATGAGAGCCGTCATCGTCTGATGACGTGGCAAGGCGCCGGGGCGACCGCCAGCGAGCAAACGGAAGCGTTGGTCGAGCCGTTGAGCGATTTGTCGAGGCGTGATGACATTCGTGCGCGCGGCAGCGAGCTCGATTGCGAGAGGAATGCCGTCCATCCGACGACAGATCTCAACCACATCGTGCACGTTGTCGTCGCTCAATGCGAAACCTGGATTCGCTTCAAGCGCCCGATCCACGAAAAGCGCGACCGCTCCGAAGCCCAGCGCTTCTCGCGTACGTACCAACGGATCGGATGGGACCGCAAGCGAGGGAAGTCGGTAGACGTGCTCGCCGGCGGCCGCCAACGCCTGCCGGCTCGTCGCGAGAATTCGCACCGACAGGCACGCCTCCATGACCTTCTCGGCAACATCGCGAACGCGAGGGATGACGTGCTCGCAGTTGTCAACGATCAATAGAAGCCGGCGCCCCTTGAGATACGCGATGATCACATCGAGCGCGGCGCCTGTGCTGGAAGGAAGCTGTAAGGCAGACAAGATCGCGTTCTCTACCAGATCTTGGTGCGCAAGCGGAGCGAGGTCGATCAACCATGCTCCATCGGAGTAATCGTCCAGTACCTCGGCACCGAGCTGCACCGCGACGCGCGTCTTGCCGACTCCGCCGGCCCCCACGACGGTCACAAGCCGATGCTCGCGCAGCCTCGCGGCGATCTCGCTAACTTCTTGCTCGCGCCCCACGAACGAGGTCAGTTGCTGGGGAAGATTATGAGCTGGATTCGTTCGAGTATTGGAACGAACGAGCCGTAGCAATGAGGTGTTCGACGACTGGATGTGTTCTCGCCGGCGGGGCGGATGCGTGGTATCTATTGCGCGCGTCAACATCGCCTCGCGTTCGGGCGACAAATCTAAAGCGCGCCCAAGCAAAAGCACCGTTGCCCGCTGAGGCCGGGTTCGGATTCCCCGCTCAAGCTGGCCGATCGCTTCGATGCTCAGCCCCGCCCGCTCGGCCAACTCTTGTTGAGTCATAGCGGCGTCCAGGCGAAGCTCCCGCAAGAGGGTACCGAAACCAGATCGACCTGCAGCTTCCATCAGCCTCCAGCGTTACCGATGATTTGAGCGGATAACTTGAACGGCTGTGCCTGTACTTCTTCCTTTTCGAGGCCGACAATAGTGCCTGGGGGCGGCGGCATAAGGGCCTGGTCGCCTGGAGCGCGGCCCCACGACCTTTTTACCTAACTTTGAGGAGAACTTCCATGCGTACTTCCAGTTCAGCGCGTCTTTGGATCACGGCATCCGTCGGCCTTGCGATCCTTAACGCCTGTTCGATTGGCGGTTCGCGGTTGGACCCGGCGACTTTCGAGCAAACCTCTGGAGTGCCGCCTGCGTCGAGCCTACATCGCGTAGTTCAGCATTCCATGACAAGGTTGATGCCGAGCTTCATGGATCCCAAGGCAGTTTATAAGCCGCTCGTCTTCGTTTCCGGCTCCAACGCAAACTTCGTCGATATCTTTCTGCAGGGCGACCACAACAAACAGGTTGGCCAGATTACCGGCCTCGCGACGCCCGGTGGCCTCGCAGCGGACGCAGCGAGAAATCTCTACGTGGTAAACCAGGGAACCTCAAACGTTCCTGTATATTCGCCTCCCTATACCGGTGCGCCAGTGATGACGCTAGACGACACCGCGAATTGCCCCGGGGCGGTTGCGGTCTCTCCTAAGGGCGTCGTCGCAGTTACCAGCTACGGTGTCAAACCATGCGCCTACCCTTTTCAGGGTGGCGGCGTTAGTTTCTACGCCAAAAACTCGACGACTGCGTGCAAAACGCTCTTGCCCGATCCGTCGAAATTCTCGTTCGTGTACGGTGCTGCATTCGATCATGCCGGAAATCTATACGTTACGGGAGTCTACGGCTCAAATGAAGGGATCCTTGGGAAAATTAAAGGCGGTTGCAACGCGAAAAAGATCGAGGTTCTTTCGACAACTAATACGATCAACACCGCGTACGGAATCCAGGTCGACAAAGCGGGAAGAATCGCGGTTCTTGACAGCTATGACATCTCTTACCCTTTCAGCTACATCTACACGTACAATCCTCCGATCAAGGGCTCTCTCGGCGCGCCGGTGTCGACCACTTCACTAAATGTCCAGAACGAAACAACGAGCTTCGCGTTCGTAGCATCGGGTAAAGCGCTTTATGCAACCGAGCTGGGCGGTATGAGCACCGACTACGTCGACCAGTACGACTACCCGGCGGGCGGAGCACCAGAACAGATTATCACCATAGGTGGGGGCGGCGGGCAAGTATTTGCGACGGCCGTAACTCCGCCGCTCGTTCCGTGACGCGAATCTCACCGTTCTTACCGACATGCTTTCAACGCAGCGAGGTCGAGTGCACCCGCACTTGACCTCGGGACAGCGGTGACGGCGACGTGTAGGCTTAAACGGACCCCGGGAATTGTGAGTGTTCCGGCGGTAGTTCACTACACCGATCACTACACGGAATCGGCTAAAAGTGACTGTCGAATTTATTGGAGACTGCAGAGGGATGCGCATACTCGCCAGTACTATCAGGCCTTTCGACGCCCAGAGGGTAGTGGCGGGGACGCTAGGAGAACCTCCTCCTCCCTCCCGCCAAGTCAAAACGCTCCCGCCACTTAGACTCGGGATGCCATATGTCGAGGATCGATCCAAGCGAAAACGCGATGCTTTCCGAGATATACAAACAGCGTGTTCAGCAAAAGGCCTAGTGCTTCCGCCGCACAGCCTCGACGCTGGAATTCCGGCGCAACTGTTATGCCAAGCTCGACCTGCCTCGGATCCTTATCGGCAATGCGTACACCTGCGTCTCCAATGAGGCACCCATTGTTTTAAGAACAATGCCTAACTGATACCAGGTCCCCGCGGTTAAGGCTTCGATGGCGTGATTGTCCCTGATGAAAGACAAAACTTCATCGATGGATTTTGAACCCCACGACTGATATTTGGACACGTCCGGCAACGATCGATAATCGAACATCGGCTTGGCGTCCTGCTCGCAAAGGGAACGCACTAGCAACCTATCGCTCCGCAAAATCGGCAGCAGGGGTTTGCGCACCTGTTCGAAGTCTTTCATCTGACTCTTGTAACAGCCCTAACCCGTCAAGAACCTTCGGGAAATCGGGCGGAGCGGCCCACGCTGCACTCAGCATCGGGGCGTTCTAATGAACATCTCCTTCGCAAAGGTCCCCGGTCTTCGTAGTAGCGAAGGGGGCAAGCAATCTCGTTGTATTTCTATTGGTTTTCGATGAAAGGATAGTATATGAAACTCTTCTCGTGGCTCGTTTTGGGTCTGCTCGTGACTACCGGCGCTACGCTCGCCGCGATGCAGTCAGCTCCGGTCTTCTTTACGTCCGATAGCCTCCGCTGGGTGGCCGCCACCGGTCCTGCGAAGGGCTCTTGGAATGCGGTGATGGTCGGCAATCCGAACTCATCCGGCACCGCAATCATTCGCGTCAAGATGCCCGACGGCTACACGAACAAGCCGCATTACCATTCGCACGCCGAATATATCACCGTGATCCAAGGAACGCTTTTGTTCGGGACGGGTGATACCATCGACAAGTCTAACGCGCGGGTGCTACCGGCGGGGTCGTTCATTGCAGTCCCAGCAGGCGTCCATCACTGGTCGGTCGCACGGGGCGATACCATCGAGCAGGTCGGCGGAGAAGGGCCATTGACTAACATTCCAGTCAAGCAAAGCATGTAGTAGGCGGATTAGGAGGTCCGCGAAACTTTCTCGAGCGCTTCGGCGGCGTAGCGCCTGCGCCGCGGTCCTCCCTCCGACGCCTGAAGGAACTCGATTTCGACCTGTGAGTCGGGATGCACGGCGGTCACGATCGCTTCCTCGTCCTCGCCTTTCACGATGACGTGATCACCGAGTCGAATCACGGTGCAACTCCCTAACGCCGTCTAAGACAAAGCGTGCTGGTTCCATGCTTGGCTCTTGACCCTGACTACGACGAGTTCCCCCAGCGATGGCCGCGTGTCATCCTGAGCTCGTCGAAGGACGCGGGTTCGATTCCCGTTGGCGCTAGCGAAAAACGGCTCAGTCTGTTTGCCCTTTTGCAGATACGACGATCTTCGTCTAACGACCGTATGACAGCGTATCGAAAGACCGCGCAAGCTCGAAGCTAGTGCAAACGATTTTCTCCTAAAGGCGAAGCGGCTCACTACACCGTTCACTACACAGAATCGGCCAAAAGCGGCCCGCGATTTCATAGGCCTTCGTAGCCCTATGCGCAAGACGGCAGTGTTATCAGGGACTTTCGAGCCCAGAGGGTAGCGGGTAGGGCAGCGGCGAGAGAAGTCGCCACGTGGGCTACGTTCCGGTGGGACGGGGACGGCATTCCGGGGTGGATTTTCGAGAGATTCTTGCTTGCCAAGCGAGCTGGCGACAGCACCGCGTGGATGAAGCGCTAATATTAGCGGCGGTGATTAGCCCCGATTCGCTCCGTCGAGGGGCGGCGCACCGCCCGACGATGTCAACGCTGGACGAGGCGCTGCGGTATGTCGTGGATGACCGCGACCTGCGCGACGCGGGGATCGGCACGCGCTGCGCAGTTCAGCTGAGACCGCAGCGCGAAGCACCACCCTCGACGTATTCCGCAGTGTCACCTCGCCTGCCGGACTAATCGGGCAACGGGATGATGCGCTCGTGCCTACTCAAAAAGGAGGAGGTCTATGGATACCACTCGTTTCGCGAAATACGCCGTGACTCTCGTTGCACTCGCTATATGCTCGGCCTGCGGCGGCGGCTCGGCGGGAGCGCCGTCAACGGTCGCGCTCAATGGCACATACATCGGTAAGATCCTCTGGGTGAACGGAATGCCGGTGACCGCAGCTCGGCTGAATCCGATGCCTCGTTACACGACGATCGTTCCCGACCGGCCTACGAAGTCGAACCTGTATGAGTATATCATGAACAACTACGGCACGTACGCCGACATCTTCGACTATCCGAAGAGCGATCAGCAGATCGGTTCGATCTGGCACGTGGGCGGCCAGGCCTGCACGAACGTGCTCTACGGCTATGGAAAGGAGATTTTTTGGATCGTCGCAGCCCATGCCCGGATCATGGAATACAGAGTTCCCAAGAAGCAACTCCGGAGGCTCGCCGACTCCGTCGGTATGCCATCCAGCTGCGCCATGAACACGCGAGGCGACCTTGCAGTCGGCATCTTCGGGGGCACCGGTAGGGGCGACGTCGTTATCTACAAGAACGCGAGCGGCTCGGGCACCGTGATGACCACTCAGTTGAACGCCGTATACTTCGACGGATACGACAACCATGGAAGTCTTTTCGCCGACGGCTGGAACAGCAGCGATAAATTCCAGCTTGTCGAGCTCGCGCGTGGTAGCGGTACGTTTCAACCGATTACGACGAGCAATACGGTGAACTTCCCCGGATCCGTGCAGTGGGACGGCAACTACCTCACCGTCGTCGATCAGGGAACGAATGCGATGTATCGGTACACTGTCCGCGGTACGACTGCGACGTTGAAGGGCACGGTACAGTTGACGGCGGGAGACTGCTCACAGACCTGGATCGTTCAGGGCCTTGTCTATTGCGCGGACGCGGGTAACGACGACGGCGAAATTTTCAAGTACCCGGCCGGCGGTTCACCGATTGCCGTCTTTACGGGCAAGTACGTGCTCCCACTCGGCGTGACGGCCGTACGGGAATAACGAAATAATTTAGATAGGGCTCGCCAAGCCGCCCGACGCCGCGATAGTGCCCCGGGTCGGGTAGCGTAACGTTGTTTGGTAACGGCGTACCCTTGCGCGCTAGCGCTCTCACGTGAGCGCGAAACGTAGCTTCGACTGGATCAATCATCGTTGGAGCAAAGCACAGCACGCGGCGCTAGGTGCCCATTCGGAGGTGAGACTGCTTTGTCATTTACTCCGGCGATGATCATGGCGTTCGGCGCGAGCCTCTGGGACGGCTCGAAGGTGCGTAGTGGATTTCTCGTACCGCATAAACGGCATTGGAAAGCGCTGCGCCGGATTATCGAACTTGAATCTACGCAGTAAGTGGTTTCAAATTCAGAAAAGGCACTCAAGTGCGAGTTGATGAATCGGATTGCCCCGAAGCCACCTAAAGAAGTAAGCCGATCGGTCTACTCGACAAGGAGCGACGTAAAGAAAATGACTAGTTTAGTTAAATACGCCGGTGCTCTGGTCGCACTCGCGATATGCTCGGCGTGCGGGGGCGGCGTGACGGTCGCGCCATCAAGCGCTGCGCTCAACGGTACATATATCGGTAGAACGCTATTCGTGAACGGAAGGCCGGTAACGGCGGCGCGCCTGAGCCCGATGCCCCGTTACGTGACGTTTGTTCCCGACCATCGTGGGAAGAAGTTTGAGTACATCTTCAACTACTACGAAACTTACGCCAGCATTTTCGACTATCCAAAGAGCGTTCAGCAGGTCGGTTCGATCAATGGCGACGGTGGTCAAGGGTGCACGAACGTCCTCAACGGCTATGGGAAGAAAATATTCTGGAACATCGGGGGCAATACCCAGATCACAGAGTACGAGGTCCCCAAAACGCCGATCAAGACGCTGTCCGTGACTTACTCTTTTCCATCCAGCTGCGCCATGGATACCAGCGGCGATCTTGCAGTCGGAATCTTGGCTGGGACGTCGACCAGTGGAAGTGGTGGTCAAGTCGTGATTTTCAAGAACGCGAGCGGCTCGGGCACCGTTCACACCACGCCGTTGGACCAAGAGTTCTTCGACGGCTACGACAACCAGGGCAATCTCTTCGCCGACGGCTTTACCGGCGACCGCTCAGGCTTTGCGCTCGTCGAGCTTCCGAGGCGCGGCAGTAAGTTCCAAACGATCACAACGAGCAACACTGTCGAGTTTCCTGGCTCTGTACAGTGGGACGGCACGTATCTAACCGTCTTCGATCAGGATACGAACAAGTTCTATCAGTACACGGTCAGCGGAACGAAGGCGGCGTTGAAAGGCACCGTACAGCTTTCAGGTTCCAGTGACTGCGCACAGACCTGGATCGTTAAGGGCCTTGTCTATTGCGGGGACGCGGGTAACGACAACGGCGAGGTTTTCAAGTACCCGGCCGGCGGTTCACCGATCGCGGTCTTCACGGGCAATTTCGACCTGCCGCTCGGCACGGTGGCAGCACACAGATAATTTGGGTTGCTTCTTTAGGGGTACATCGAATGGATTCGCTGAGCGACCGGCTCCGATTGACGCCATTGAAAAGAACTTTCGAGACGTTCTCAAGATCCTCGGCAACATGTTCGAATCGGGGTCGCTCGAAAAGGTTCACCTGGAGACAATGGAGGTGAACCTGGAGGTCTCAGCCGATGGGAAGTTCGTCTTCCTCGGGTCAGGAATAAACGCGGCGCCTCTCTTTAAGCTGCTCTTTGTCCGATTTCTAGGCGCTAGAGTTTTAACACCAGCCGGCGATACGTAGCCGCGAACCGCGGTTCGAAGCGCCAGACCGCTCTTTTTGATCACATTTTGGTCACGCCACTTCACACCAGCCTGTATTTACGCGTGTTTGCGGCGCTGCCCGCCTTTCGTTATCCGTTTGCTAAGATTTTTTCCGAAAAATCTATTCCGAAAAAACAATGGCGCTGGACATACCCTCTAATTCTAACCCTGTGCGTTTGATCTGACGGTCGACCAGCGACTGAGCGCTGCCCAGACCGATTACATGCAAAACAGTGACAGCAGGTGCCACCGACTTACTCGAATGCCTTGGAAGCGACGTTTTTCCAGGATGCGCCAGGAGTGGAAGTTAACGTCGGGGTAGTCTGAGCGCTGACAGACCGCTGTCTTGCGGTTTTCAAGGTGGGCCTCTTTGCCTGGTACGCAGCGCTCGGCTCCCGCGTCCGTCGCCGAGTTTGGGATCTTGCTCAAACGATTACGGCTGCAGGCTGGACTCTCACAAGAACAGCTTGCCGAGCGCGCCCGCATTAGCGCTAAAGCCGTCGGGGCATATGAACGTGGTGATCGGCGCGCTCCTTACCGCGACACGCTTGCGCTCATTGTCGAGGCGCTGGGCGTCACCGGTGCGGCCTACGACGAGCTGGTCTCGGCTGCGAATCGAGCGCGCCGCCGCGGGCCGAGCGCGATCGGCGTCGCGGCACGCAGCGAGTCCCCGGCGCACCCAAATAATCTTCCCATCGCGCGCACCACCTTCGTCGGCCGCGACCACGACTTGGCCGAAGTGACGGCACTGCTCGATCGTTATCGCCTCCTCACGCTCGTTGGTTCCGGCGGAGTTGGCAAGACGCGCCTTGCGATCCAAGCCGGAGCCCAACTCCTCGATCTTTATCCCGACGGTGTTTGGTTCGTTGACTTTGCTCCGATCACCGATCCCCGGTTGGCTGCCAGCGTCACCGCCCAAGCTCTGGGAATTAGCCAGCAACAGGGACATCGCGTGGACGAGGCGATTCCTGCGTGGCTTAGACGCAAGCGCCTCGTGCTTATCTTCGACAACGCCGAGCACGTCCTTGAGAAGACGGCCGCGCTTGCCGACGCAATCCTAGCAACGGCTCGAGACGTTCGCATTTTAGCAACGTCGCGCCAGGCACTAAATATCTCCGGCGAAGTGGTCCACCGGCTCGCGCCGCTGGCCGTGCCGGCCGAAGCTGCCGACTTAAAAACGGAAGCGGCGCTGCGCTACGGCGCCGTCGCGCTCTTCGCCGATCGCGCCATGGCCGCCGACACGCGCTTTGTCCTTACCGATAACAACGCAGCCATCATCGCCGAGATCTGCCGCCGGCTCGACGGCATTCCGCTGGCCATCGAGCTGGCAGCCGCGCGCGTGAAGATGCTTTCGATCTCCAATCTCGCGCAGCGGCTCAACGAGCGCTTTAAAATTCTTACCGGCGGAAGTCGCAGCGCGTTGCCCCGTCAGAAGACGCTAACCGCGCTGATCGACTGGAGCTACGATCTGCTCGTGCCGCACGAAAGACTCTTGTTCGCGCGGATAGGCATCTTCGCCGGCGGCCTTGGCTTGGATGCCGTTACCGCGATCTGCAGCGGTCAGGGCCTCGACGGAATCGATATCTTCGATCTGCTCGCGTCATTGACCGACAAATCGCTCGTCGTCGCCGATACGAGGGGCGAACTGGAGCGTTACCGGCTGCTCGAATCTACGGCCGCATATGCGCTAGAGAAACTGATCGCATCGGGCCAGCGCGAACGTTTGGCCCGTTGCCACGGCGAATACTTTCGCGAACAGGCCGAAACCGCCGACGAACGGCGCGGCTCGGGCTCGAGGTTTGCGTGGCTTGCGGAGATGGAGCTCGAGCTCGACAACTACCGCGCGGCGCTGGAATGGGCGCTCACGCAAGACAATGATGCGCTGCTGGGCGGCGCGATCGCCGGCGCGTTGGGAGCGCTTTGGTCGGACGCGGGTCTTGTCGCCGAAGGCCGTTATTGGATCGAACTTGCCCTTCCGCGCGTTTCCCAAGTCGAGCAGCCGGCAAATGCGGCGCGCCTGCAACTGGCCCTGAGCGGCCTTTCCGACGGAAACCGCAAGCTTGAAAACGCTGAGCTGGCAATCCAGCTGTATAAATCGGTCGGCGATCTTCGCGGTGTGGCCAGGGCTCAGCGGCTGTGCGGGTTCGCTCTCTACCAGATGGGCCGGATTGATGAAGCGCTCGACGTGATCGCTCAGGCGCTTGTGGTGTCGCGCGCCTGCAGCGACGCCTGGAACGTCGGAGACTGCCTTAACCTGCTGGCGATCATCGAAGTGGGTCGAGGCAATCTACCTGCTGGGCGCGAGCTGTTCGGGCAGGCGCTGGCGGGGATGAAAGCGCGTGGCGACGAGCTTGGAGCTGCTCGGCTGCTGGGCAATATGGCGGAGCTGACATTTGCGGCGGGTGACCCGGAGCAGGCGTTACGCTTGACGCGTGAGGCGCTGGAGCTCGCGTCGCTCCGGAACCATCGGCTTAAGGCGAGTTGGCACAACAACACCGCTGCCTACTGCGCAGCGCTCGGGGACATCGCTTCAGCCCGCGAGTCCGCGCTCGAGGCGCTGCGCCTTGCTCGACAGGTAGGACACGAAGTGTATATCGCCGTTGCGCTCCAGCATCTCGCCCTGCTTGCGGCACTCGGCGGCGATGTCCGGCGCGGTGCTCAATTGCTGGGCTATGTCGACGCGCGATACGACCAGCTCGAACTGAAGCGCGAATTCACGGAGCAATGGGGTTACGACAATCTGCTGCAAGCGCTGCGCGTAACGCTGACCGAGGATGAGATAACCAGACTTGCGGCCGAAGGCGGTTCGTGGCCCGAAGATCGGGTCGTCGAGAAAGCACTGAAGGTTTAGGAACGACAAACGACGCGCTCCGTGCGTCCTTAACTGTGGACCCTAAGTGTAGAAGCCGTGGGTGGTTGACCGCAGCCCGGCTCCGCTATGGTTGACGGGAGCGATGCGCATCGCGACTTCAAGCCCTATCAAGTCGCAAAAAGGAGCTGAACAATGAAAATCTCGAGTTTATTCGCGCCGGCCCTGGGCGTCGCGCTTGCCGCATCCATAATCGCAGGTTGCACCAGCAACGGGAGCTCACCGGCTTTTGTCCCACCGTCGTCCGCCGCAGCGAGCGGTCGCGGCGCCGACGGCACGTCGGCGGGCCGCCTCCTGGCCATGACCACGCTTGCTAAGATCGTACCGTCGCAACACGCGGAACGCGGAAAGGTGCGCATCGAGCCCAATCGCTTCTGCCAGCCATGGCCTTCGTGCGAGTATTTCGACTTTGCGGATCTATGTGGTGCCTGTCCCAACGCCGTGATGTATCTTTCCGACGAGGCTGAGAATGTGGTCGACGAATACACAGCAACGTTGGTTACGCTGACCGGCTTTAACGCGCCCTACGGCGAGTGTGTCGATGCAAGAGGCAACACGTGGATCACGAACTTTTCGGGTGAATCCGCCGCTGAGTACGCGCGCGGCGGGACGAAGCCCATAGCCACGCTAAACACGAATGGATATAGCATCGGATGTTCGGTTTCGCCAAACGGCGATCTCGCAGTCGCGAACTTCGCCGGCGCGAATGGCATCGGGGATATCCAGGTATTCAAGCATGCCTCCGGAGCTCCAACCGAATACTCGAATCAGGAAGATTACTACTTTTGGCCGCCCGGCTACGACAACAAGGGTAATCTTTTCGTCGAAGCTCAAAGCTATAACGGCGGGGTCGGCGTGGCCGAACTTCCAGCCGGCGGTTCGTCGCTAGAGCCGGTTTCCGTCAACCAAACCATCTACTACCCCGGCAGCGTCATGTGGGACGGAAAGTACATCACACTGACCGATCAGGATGCCGGCGGAAATCCCTCGAGCCCCGCGACCACGATCTATCAAATGAGCGAAAAGCCTGCAGGGGACCTCACCGTTGTCGGCAGCACCTCCTTAAAAGACAACTGCAACGGCACCCAAGTCGACGTGGTGCAACCCTTCATTGCCGGACGGAAGAACACGCCTGTCAATAAGAAGCAGGGCGAACTCGTTATCGGTGGCAACCTCTCCTGCGAAAGCCGCGTGGATGCTTGGAAATACCCAGCCGGCGGTGAACCGATCGCGGTAGCTAGCCCGGTACCAACGTATGCGCTCGGTCAGGCGCTTAGCGTCGGCAAAAAATAAGAGGCCAGAACTACACTTACTACACAGAATCGGCCAAACGCCCTCGCCGGTCCGATTGGCCGGCGAGGAACGTATGCGCCAAATGGCCAGTATAATCAAGGACACTCGAGACCCAGAGGGTAGTGGCGGGGACGGCAGGAGACCCTCCCACACGCTCCCGCCACTTATTCGATTCAGCGTTATTTTACGCGGGTTTGCGGAACAACGGTGTTTTCGCTACAACGTTTTGTGCACAGAAAGTCCAGGCGTTGCGGACGGCCCTGTCGAGGTGCTCGTCGCGCAGCTTCACGGCCACCCTTCGTTGCTCGTCCATGATCTGGGTATAGACGTTTGCTACGTTAATCCTGGAGTGCCCAGTTCCGAACGTCTAAGGACTTGAGCGTCAAGGGTTATGTGCAATAGCGGCCGATAGCCGATGGTTTTTTGCTTTGCGATCGTACCGCGGTAACTACGTCGTGAATCGCCTGGATGACGCAAGCCGGCTGTTCGAGCATGATGTAATGTTCGCTTCGTGTCGCGATGACTTGACGCGCGCCGGGCTCGAGTTCGACCATGCGGGCCTGTTCCAAACGCCAAGCCCGCTCCAATGCCTGCGAGAAACCGGATGGGATATTGTCCAAAGGCAGCGCAACGGGGAGTCCTCGCGAGACGATGACGAGCGGCATTGGCGCAAGCGGATGCTCTCGCTGCAAGCGTCGCAATTCGACGAAGGCCGGCGGAAATGGGATCGTTTCGTAAGCTTTATATGATGTGAGGTCGGCTGGCCGGTTTTCGTTGAGACGCAAGAAGGCTGCATACTGAACGATCGTCAAGTGGTTTTCCAAACCGTCAGGCAAAGCATCGATCAGTACCAGGCCCGCAACATCCTCCGGGAATTCGTGCGCATAGAGCCGGGCCAGGAGACCTCCCGTAGAGTGTCCGGCGAGGACGAAGGGGCGCGAGAGTTTCGCCGTCCAGACGAGCGAATGCAGATCGTCGACTGCACTCATTGCTGAACGAGGCATCGGCACCGGATCACTTCTGCTCCGGTCACGGATACTCAAGCCAATGACGGTCCCCGGCCGATCGTAGGTGCAGACGCGCGTAAACTTCGAAACGCCTGGCAGCACGGACGTTGCGCCTCCCTTCACGTTGTTCGCGCTCCAGTAATCCGAGCGAACGCGAAGGCCGGATTCCAGGATCACGGTTGGCCTGCCGGTACCGCGACATTCGAGGTACAGCCTTCGCCCGCCGTTTATTGTCACAAGACCCGCGAAGTCCGAATGTAGATTGGCCGTTCGAACAGTCGCGCCGATGAGTACGATCTGGGCGATGCATGCCAACCGCCGCCAACGCATGACTGTCTCGGCTTTCGTGGCGCGATGACTCATTCGTTCGTCACGTCGATCCCTGAGTGGTTTGTAAAGTGGGGACCGGCTCGCGCCGATCCCCACTTTAGGTAACTGACCAGCTTCAGACGAATGGCTACTTCTGCGTTGCCCACTCCGCTTTGAGCGCTTCGATCGTCGGGCGAGCAGTTAACACGTCGACGAACTTCTTGCCACCTAGCGAAATTCCGTTGAGGCCGAACCACGCATGGTCATAGGCGCACCCGGGGAAGTGGCCGGTGAAGACCGGGTCCCCCACATGCTTGCTGGTGAACTCCGGATTGTTTGCATCCGCTTTCCACCACTCGTCGGTCCACTCGAAGTAGAACCCGCCCGATAGGACGCCGTCCTCGGTGTACCCACGGTGAATGAGCTTGGCGTTGTTCGTAACCAGGTCGACAAGCCCGTCCATGCCGGGATTGCCCGAGGTGGGCAGTAGCACGGCGTTGCGGTTCTTCGGACCGTTTGGTTCCGTTGGTTTACAGGTGCCTACGCCGCGCAGATCATGCGGGTAGTGGTAGGTGTTTGTCCAGTCAGGGTGATAGGACGCCGGGGCGCCGTATTCGGTCAGTAAAACGGGCTTTTGCGTATCCTTCCGGATCTGGCCGTATAAATTCGTGAAGGTGCGTCCGCGATAAGGGTTGTCCCCCCAGACGTCGACCTGCGCATGGTGAATCTCGCCGTAATAGATAGCCGCGAGGTCACCGTCATCGGTTGTTGCGTCCTCGGCCGAGGTTGTCACGATTTTGTCCGGGTTTTTCCCGGCAGCAAAGCCCTTCTTCGCGTTCTCGGCGACGAGGTTGAACTTCGCCCACCATGCGCCGTCGTTCAAGTATTCAGGTTTGAAGATCTCGTTACTGATAACCACGCCCATCACGGCGGGAAACCCGGCGTATTTCTCGTCCATGTCGTAGTATTGACTGGCAAGTGCTTGCGCGCAGCCCTTATGTTCCGGCTTGCCAGACAGACATGAAGCGTCGAAATGGATGGTAAGGAGCACGTAGATCGGATCCCTTCCGTTGTTCCACGCTGCATCTAGAAAATTGGAAATTGGTCCAGTGTCTTTGTCGAATTTCGGCGGAACGACGTTATAGATGCGGATCGCGTTCACGCCCATGGCGCGCATCTTTGGAAGGTCGCGCTCCCAGATGGCCGAGTTGCCGTCGCGAAGCGGGGAGTTCTTCGCTGGGGCGTCCCAAGGGTACGTGCCGATCGGCGTCGGCGCATAAGCCATACCTTTGACGAAGAACTTCTTGCCGTTGAGGTAGATAAAACGCCCGCTCACTGTGAACTTGGTGCCGGTCCCAGAAGTGAGGTGCCTCAAAGCAGCGCGATCCGGGTGCCCGGACGCACCGGCGCTCTGCTGCACCGTCGCGGGCACACCGACCTGAGCCGGCGATCCGCCGCAGCCGGTACATATGAGACTCGCCGTGCAAATGCCGATTGCATAGCGGCTAGAAGCTGAAAATTCATTTGTTCCTCCGATAGCAACTGGCACACTCCGAAGCGCATAGCAACGGTGTGCGTACCAGTCGTGCATTTCCTTACTCGCCTTGTCTATCCTGCAGAACCACGATGGAACCGGAAACGGCAGTCAAAGCTACGCCGTGTTGGCGAAGCGCGGATCGCGCAAGGCGCGTTGCGACGCGGCATCTCCCGTCAGCTGGACGTTGAGATCCAAAGCGCGCAGCTCTACAAGCGGTTCTCCTGCGACGCGCGAAAGTGCGATCGCCTCGGCCAGTTTTGCGCGCGCATGTAGTCGTGGCCAGCCGCGAACCCGAGCGCTCGCGGCGCGCGCCGTGTCGAGCGCACGCGCGGGTTGGTCAAGTAGCCCGAGCGCCTCGGCTTCGGAGATTGCGATCGCCTGCGTGATCGGAAACGCATCGCAGCCGGCTTCGCGTGCAAGGCCAATCCAGTGCAACGCTTGCGCGCCATCGCGGCGGTGCACGTCGATGCTGGGCGAGCTTAAACACGAACGGTTGCGGGGACGGCGCCAGCTCGTGGGCATCTTCAGAAGGTACGTCGCAGTTGGGCCGGTTTTTGGAGACGTTTCTCGTGGCCTCGTGGACGGAGCATCTGCGCCAGCATCAGCGTGTGACGAGCGCCGACTACGTGCTCCAAGAGCATGTAACCCAGCTGCTCCAAGGGGAGCCGCAGATAACCCATTTCATCGCTCCCAAAGAGTAGCGGGCCGTTGCGGACCGAAGGCGGCTCGGGTTCGCAGCTCTACTGCGCTCAGCTCGCGGTGGGGAACCTGCCCTGGAGCGCGATCACATAGGTGATTCCCTTCATGGGCTCGTGTCCGCGCAAGTCAGGCAAAGCGAACGTGGTTGTGCCGTCGCCTCCGAACTTGGTCCCCAACAGCGTGTAGAGCGCCACGTGGTGGTCAATCTTCAGAAGCTGTCCGTCGCACGTGGCCCAACCGGGTGGGGGCGTGTATTTGGAAAGGTATGCGACGAGCAAGAGCTGCCCGAGGAGCGGGGGTATTCCATAATAGTTTGGCACGTTGACGGCTTTACGGTCCGGGTAGATGCCGGCCGTTGCAATCAGATAAGACAGCCCTTTGATCGGTTCATGCCCGCGCATGTCGGGAAGCCCGAATGTCTTCCGTCCATCGCCTCCAAACCGATCGTACAGCAGCGTGAAGAGTGCGGGGTTCGACGCGATCGGAAGAATCTGACCGGCAGACTTTTCAAAGTAGCGCGGAACGAAATCGTAAGGACTCAACAAGAGCGAACCGAGCAATTGCGCATCGCTAGACGCAGCGCCTCGAATTACCCGATGCATTGACGAGTCGGCGAGGGAACTTGGAGCCATGGCCGGCCCGGCGCAGCCGGCGAGCACTGCGCCGGCGCCGGTTAGCACGAACGCTTGACGCTTCATGAGGGGGGTGCGCCGATCGTAGCGATGCGGTACTTCACGTCTTTTATAGGCTCTTGCGCGCGCAGGTCGGGTAACGCAAAGTTCGTCGTTCCGTTGCCTCCGAACTGCGTCCCGAGCAGCTTGAACAGTTTGTCCTGTTTGATCTCTAAGAGCTGTCCGGCGCAGTCGTCAAAGTCCTGTGGTATGAAGTCATACGGCAAGAGGAGCAGCGATCCAAGCAGCCACGGGTATCCGTACATAAAAGAGCCCTCCTTAAGAGCAGTCTCTCAATCTTTGCGAAACTGGAGGCGCAATTCGATGACCGTCCTGGGGCTTCCCCCGCTAGCGTCGAGCTCGCGGCGGACTCAAGCAGAAGCCTTGCTCGGAGGGCCTTTCGCCTCATGCGCGGGCCGCCGCCACGCGAGATAATATTCGCTAGCTCGCACTGCTACGAACGAAGCCGCTTGAGGAACGACGCTCGGCCGGGTTTTGTCCGCGATGAGGCGAGCAAAAGGAGACGAAGCGGATGAAGACTTCAAACCTGCCCCGGTACATGGTGCAACTCTGCGCATGTTTCATGCTGGCCGGATGCGCCCAGTCCCCGATCGCCGTTAATCCGCCAGGGGTCTCCGGTAGCGTGGTCCACGCAGGTTCCGTCGCCCATTCGGACGCGCCGCGGTTGCCGTGGAGCCATGCTACGTTCACTCGCCGGGATCACGCGCGGTCGTGGATGCTCTCGGATGCCAAGGGCAAAGACCTCGTGTACGTCTCGGATGAGGGAACGATGGACGTCTACGCTTACTCTTATCCCGACGGTGCTCTGGAGGGGACGCTGAGCGGCTTCGTCGAGCCCGGAGGCTTGTGCGCGGATGCGAAGGGCCGCGTCTTTATCACCGACGTCTTCGCGAGCACCATTGCCGAGTACGCACACGGCGCGACGAACCCGACGCGGACTCTTAGCGATCGGCATGGCCGACTGCCAAACGGTTGTGCGGTCGATCCCGTCACGGGCAATCTCGCCGTCACGGACTTTGGCAGCGATCGCGGATGCGGCATGGAAGGCTGCAGCCGGGGCGAGGTCGCGATCTATCGCGGCGCGCGCGGCCGGCCGGCGTATCATCGGGCAATGTTTCACCCTTACGAATGCGGCTACGACGCGCAAGGTAATCTCTTCGTCGACGGCATGAACAAGGCACTCTCGGCGTTTGCCTTCGGCGAGGTCCCACGGGGCGGCGCGCCTTTCGTGAAGATTCAGCTGAATCAATCGTTTGGTATTCCCGGCGGCGTTCGGTGGGACGGCAGTGATGTCGCAGTAGGAGATGTCTACGGCTCCGTAATCTATCGGTTTGCGATCGATGGTGCAGCCGGCACCGAACTAGGCTCCACGCCGCTGACCGGGACCGACGTCGTTTGGGACTTCTGGCTTCAGAACGGAATCGCGATCGCACCGAACGCCGACCAAGCCGGCTCGAGCAGCTCTTCGAACGTTCTCCTTTACGACTACCCGTCAGGCGGAACGCCCGTCGGAACCATCGGCAGTAACACCGTCGAGCCCGTAAGTGCGGCGGTCAGCCTAGCGCATTAGCGCCTGCAGCACGAGCGAGCGAAGTGCCGCTCGACGCGTGTCACTGAATTGCTTGTCGAGCTTTCGAGCACCGCCGAACGGCAAAAAATTCTAACCCAGCGTTGACGTGTTAACGCCGTGCCGGCGTGGCATAATGCGTTCAACGTTTTTATTCATAATAGCCCAGCGTCGTCGCAGATATCGCGGCTTTCCTCTTCGCGAGTTGCGAAGACCGGGCGGAAGGGCAAGCTTTCAAAATGAATTCGATTCATTCCAGCCGCTGCGCGCTCAGCGGCTTCCTCATGATAGCTTTCTTGACGAACTGCAGCGGCTCCGCCACCCAGCCGGCCGTTGCGACATCGCAGCCCAACCTAAAGGCTCCGGCGGACGAGGGTGCGAGCCTGAGCAAGGACTTCTTAGGCTGCCCGTACCCGTCGGGGGACGTGTGGCAGACGAATATCTCCAACGCGCAGCTCGACCCTCATAGCGCCGCCTACATTAAGGCCACGATCGACGGTGGGGGCGGCGGCAAGTTCGCCGTTTGGACCCCCACGAACGAGCTCATCAACGCCGCGACGTCGTCGACGCCGCTGGTTGCGGTCCACGGGAAGGTCAAGTGGCACACCCCGTACTCGCCGTGGCCGTGGGCTTCCAACTTCTACATCTCGCCGATGAGCGACGCCCACGCTCTGGTCTTGCAGGGCTCGAGCTGCCAATACTTCGAGGGCTACGACACGACGTATAGCGGCGGAACCCTATCGATGTATAACGGCGGAATGTGGGACTTGACGAAACCGTTCGTTCGTCAGAACCAGGGGGCGACTTCGACGGCCAGCGGCATCCCGATCGGGTTGCTCGCCGTGCGCCCCGAGGAGCTCACCGCCGGCGTGATCTCACACGCGATCGGGTGGGACGGCGTAGCACACTCCTGGTCGCAAACGGCGTGCGTTTCGCCGGCCGGAAAGACCGATTGCACCGACGATATAGCCTATGACGGGCCGTCGGGCGATACGCCGATGCCGTACGGCGCCCACATTCGGCTGAAGGCGAGTTTCAACGATTCATCGTTCCCGAGCCAGGCGAAGACCGTCGCCGAGGCGCTCAAGAACTACGGAGCCTACGGATACGATACGGGTTGCTGCAATGCGATCGCTTTTGTAAACGATATAAACGGAGCACCGGTGTGGACGAATGCCGACGAGTCGGCAATCGCAAGCCTCACCATATCGGACTTCGACGTGGTCGCCGCTCCGTAAGTACCCACAAGCCATCGACGGGCGCTATGCGAGCCGAGAGGAACGGCTAGAGCGAGCGTCCGTCGAGCTTAAATCCAGCCCTTCTGACTGAATGGCGGGAAGCTCGCCTGAAGCAGCGCCGCCAAGTTTGGATCGGACATCTGCGCGAAGGCGAACGTCCCTTGCGGATCGCGAAGCATCGTGACGTCGACGTACGAGAACTCGTTCGCGGCTATCACGTGATCGGTTCCGCCCGAGAGCGGGCCGTCGATGGTGCCTCCGTACGACACGTATGGGGTATCCGTGAGCGCTTGAACGTGGATGGTGTGCGGATGCCCGTCTTCGAATACTTTGAAGTTAACGTAGAATGACGTAACGCTCGGCGTCACCCCGTTACGGATCGGCTGATTGTTGAGAATGCTGTCCGAGACGCTTGCGATCGTTTTGCCGGAATCGCGCATCAGGACGAGGCTATCATCCACGATCGCGCGACTGCCGTCTTGGATGGCTACGACGACGGTCGAGTTTGCGCCGTCCGGATTCGCCGCCGTCCACGTGGCGGTCTGTTGCGCCCAGTCGGCTGCAAGGGTTCCGTACGCGCCGACGTCCTGCACGGCCATCGCCTCCCGAATGGCCGTATACGGCCGCTCGGTCGCGGACACAACGCCCTCGACGATGCCAAACGTCTGCGACGAAAGCTGATCGGGCTCGCTTTTGAATCCATGGACGATCGACCCGACGGCGTTCGCAACACCGATCACGAGATTCTGCGTATCGGGCGCCGACTGGCTCGTGTGGGAGTATTGTTTGGCGGGTGTTTCAACGACGAGATGCGGAGCCGGCTGGGTCAACGTCTCGGTCACGTATCCACTCGGCGCCGTTGGTGAGACCGTGATCCACCGGTAGTTCAGATTTGCCCCCGAGATGCGGACGGTTCCGTCGGACCCAAACTCCCGCGCCTGCCACGTGAGGTGGTTCTGCCAATAGCTGTGGTCGGTGCCGCCCATGCTGAAACAGAACGTGTCGGCGTAGAGCGGGCTGTTGGGATCGTTCCACGCGTCGAGCCAATCGCGGTTTAGCTTTCGAAGGAAGGCACTGCCATAATCGAGATCTTCGAGCACTCGTTTGCCGACCGAGCGGCCCGCGGTAACCTCGCGGAAGACGTAGGCAAGCTCGGTTTGGCCGAGCTGCGCCACGGTCGAACCGTGATTGGCGCCGGCGCAGGATATGAAGTGGCTCAGCGTCTTGAGTGCCGGATTCCTTTTAGCACGCCGATTCAAAATCCAGCGGCGCGTTACGATCGCACCGGTTGAGTGGGCAATCAGTACCGTGCGCGATAGGTCCAAATTATACTGACGATTCGAGCATCGCGATTCGGGCCTCGAGTCCGTCCGCCAAATCGTCACACGACACACGATCGTCGAGCGAGACGAAACCGGCCAAAAATATCTTGTCCGGCGAAATGCGGTCGGCTTGCAGCAGCGCCGGCAACTGGTTAAAACTGCCCAAATCGGTCACGCTGTAACCGTGTACGAAGAGTACCGTATCGATCTGACCGCCGTGCACGATGCCTACTTCCTTCTCGCCGGCTACGAGTGATCCCCCGCGCCGAGCGCGTCGTTGAGCTGATTGAGTTGTGCCGCCGTCCAATGCGGCTGCCATTGCGCGCTCAAGCTCGACACCGCCTGCGCGTTCATCGGAGCCGAAGCATTCATCGGCGGCGCGACCGGGCGTGGGCCGGCGACGAGCGCCGCGTCATTGGGGTCGTAATCTCGCCAGGCTCCGTTCTCCTGCACCTGGATCCGCCGAATCGGATGGATCTCCCACAGCGTGCCGCGCTGGCCTTGGTTCACCATCCCCCAGTGGACGTTATCGTATAGAAGATCGCCCGTAATCCGCACGAACGCGCCGCTGTGGACGATGGCGAGTTTCTCTAGGTTCGCCGGGGTCCATTGCGCGTGATGGCCGCTCCCGTCGGTGCGTATGCGCCACGTCACTTCGACGATCATGCTCTTGCCGGCCAACGCCTTGGGGTCGGTCTCGCCATTTGCCGGACGATCGATCAGATTGACGTGCGTGTCTACCCAGCGCGCCGTCGAAATCTCACAGTTGCAAGACTCGGCCGACTCTTGGGTTGCGCGTGCTACGTAACCCTGCACCGAGATCTGGGTCGCTTCGCGAGCCTTGATCTGGGTCATCGCCGGCGTGCTTTGCCAGGCCTTGCGGAGATCGGTGCCGTTCGGAGAGCTCTGGCGGTGCACCGGGAACCGCGTCTCGTCGAGGACCTGCGCCACCGTGTAGGTCGTGGTGTTCGATTGGGGCGCGCCGGCGCCGCGGTTTTTCTGCGCGTTCAGTAGCGGGTCGAAGGGCGCAAACGCGCTGGGGCTGGAGCTACACCCCTGCAGCGGGCATTCGCGGACGCTACGGGCACAGGGCGCCGGAGGTTGTGCGGCGTGCGCGTGCTGATCGAGGATCAGCGTTATCGCAGCGCACGCCGCGATGATGGCCGGACCGCGGTAGCGGCTGAGCATGCCGACATTTTACAGCATGGGCCACCGAGCCGACAATCCGGAGGTCCGCTATTTCGCGGGTATCTGCGTGAACTTCCGCGGTTTCTGGGTGAAGTCGAAGGTGTCGCTCATGCTGGCCGCGCGCGTGTCGGTCGTCCCGAGCCGGCCCAACGACCAGTTGTCCTCGACGAACCGGACGATGCTTCCGAACTCATACTGGGTGTGCGAGACGTAGCTCACCTTCGCGTACGGCGAGACGACGATCATGGGAACGCGGATCCCCAAGCCGGCGTAGTCGAGCTGCGGGGGCGCCACATGGTCGTACCAGCCTCCCCAATCCTCCCACACGACGATGATCGCGGTCGAGTTCCAATACTGACTGTTCCCGATCGCGTTGACGACCTTCGCCACCCACGCCGGGCCGGTGTCCTGCTTGCCGAAGCCCGCGTGGTCCGAGTTTGTGTCGCTCGGCGATACCCACGCGACCGCCGGCAGCGCGCCGTTCTTCACGTCGTTGAGGAAGTTCGTCTCCGGCGAGGAGATGTTGGTCGTCCACTCGGAGCCATATCGAACGGAGTTGATGGCATCGAACGGATTCCAGTACGCGCCTGCGAGGCCGCCCGACAAGAGCTGGGGCGCGTAGTATTTCCACGAGATCTTCTGGGCATCGAGCAGATCGCGAAGCGTCGTGTAGGTGAAGCACGGCGCCGGCCCGTTCTTGATGTACTGGCCGCTGTCATTGACTACCGGCGTCGTCGTGCCTTTCTGCGCGTCGCATCCCCACGGACCGTGCGTCGGGAAGTCGATGACGCTCTGGTGAGCGTCGAGCGCGGAGCTGCCGCGGATGAGATCCTGATGCGAGCTGAAATCCCCGCTATTCTCGGTCGGGAACATTTGGTCTGCCAGGACGTACTTCTGCGCCATTGCCCAGTAGGGCTTGATCTGGGCCGGGTCTACGTATTGATATGCGCACGTGGCGCACGGCTTGGTGTTGACGTAGACAGAGCTCCAGCCGTCCATCTTTCCATTGTCGTAGTCGACGAGAAACGCGGCGCGGCTGTTCTGGTACAGCTTGGCGTTGTAGAGGCTGCTCTTCTTCAGCGCAATCGACTGGCCGCCGTACGTTTGGCCGGTCGTGGCACCGTCCGCGCCCGGAAACGTCGCGAAGAGGTTGTCGAAGCTGCGATTCGTCTGAATCACGACGACGACGTGCGAAATCTTAGAGGACGATCCGGCCTGTCGCATTTGCGATTGAGCCGACGGCAACGACGGCGACGCCGAATTCGCGCCGATGCTGCTGCAACCGGCGAGAGCGGCGACGAGAATGCAGAAGAAAAGATTGTGTGATCTCATAGGGGCGCGGCTTCTGTCTGTCGGTTGGCTCGCTCCCGCTACACAATGGCCAAAAACCGCAAAAATGAGGCTTTCGGCTCAGGCCGTAGGGACGACCGCGGTGCCTGCCGCGGGCCGCTCGCAGCACCTATCGGAGCCTATCGCCGCCGTCGCGCGGGCGGCTAAACCACGCCGCTCCCGAGCAGCTCGTCGATAGCGCTGCGCGTCTTCTTTCGCAGGTCGTCGCAGCAGCCCGAAATCGCGTACTCCAAGCCCTCCGGCTCGGCGTGAACGATCGCAACCGTCGGCTGCTCGCCGTGTGCGTCGCAACGAACAGTGCGCGTCACTTCGTCGGCCACGCCCTGCGCGATCATCCGGCTAATGGCGGCGGGGCTCATCCTTTCGTTCATCCGCTTTTTCTTTTCCCAACCGTCAGCTCGGCAAACGCGAAAGGTCGATTTTCTGCCCGCCGATGAGGACTAGCGCCGGCTCGCGTTCCATCAGCGCGATGTCGCGTGAGGGGTCGCCGTTGAAGACCGCTACGTCGGCGAGCTTGCCGGTCGCCAGCAGACCGCGGTCGCTTGTACCGATCAGCTGTGCGGCATTCCAGGTGGCGGCCCGCAACACGTCGATCGGCCGCATTCCCAGGGCGGCGAGGAGCGCGAAATCTTTGTTGTTCTGCGCGTGCGGGAAGACGCCGGCATCCGTGCCGTAGGCGATCGTGACGCTCGACGCAATCGCGCGGTGCATCCCGGCGTTGCGCAGCTGCGCCGCGTATTCTGCTTTCTGCAGGCCGGGCGCCGGGATTCGGTTCGGATTGCCCGGCTGCAAGATGGAATCCAAGGCCCAAATCGTGGGCACGAGGTTCGTGCCGCGCTGCTCCATGTTCTGCAGCGTCTTTTCGCTGACGCCGGTCCCGTGCTCGATGGAGTGCACGCCGCCTTCCACGGCGATTGCGATGCCGGCATCGCCATGCGCGTGGGCCGCCACCTTGCGCTGGAACTTTGCGGATTCTTCGACCACCGCTTGTACCTCGTCGAGGTTAAACTGCGGAACGTCCCACACGTCACCATACGAGAGCACCCCGCCCGTGGCGAGAATCTTGATGAGATCGACGTGGAGCTTGACGTGCTCTCGAACGAGCTCGCGAAAACCGTACGGCCCATAAGAGATAGCGCCGGCCTTGACGCTGGGATCCTCGTCCACCCAACCCGGCACGTCGTTGGAGTCGCCGTGGCCGCCGGTGATCGAGAGCGCCTGCCCGGCGGCGACGACGCGCGGTCCGACGATAGCGCCGTCGTTGATCGCGTTGCGAATCGCGAGGTCGATTCCGGCGCCGCCCCCTACATCGCGCACCGTCGTGAAGCCGTTGCGCAGGATTGCTTGTGCGTTACGAACGCTATAGATGGTCGCTTCCGGTACGTTGTCGGCCGTGCGGTATTGCGGAAGCATCAACACGAGATAACGCGACGGTACCACGAAGTCGGCGATGTGCGCGTGGCAATCGATCAGCCCCGGCATGATCGTCGCGTCGCCGAGATCGACGATCGTCGCTCCGCTTCCAGCATCGCCTTCACTCATCGAAAGGATCCGGTCGCCGCCGATGACCAACACGCCGGGCGTTCGCATCGAGCGGCCGTCGAAAAGCCGTGCCGCTTTGAGAAGCGTTACGCCGGCTGCGCGCGCGCTTCGCGGCAACAGCGCGGCGATCGCGGCGGCGGCGGCGCCGATCATGAACGATCGCCGCCCCAGCAAGCGCTGTGCCTCCTCAAAGATCGCCGGCGAAAACGGTGCGTGCGGGCAGCGGCAATCGAAGTTCATGCGCTAGGCCGTTCACCTCAGGAGGCGGCCTTCCTAGCCGCTAATCCGCCCGGCGCGTGACCGCTCGGCCGGCCGCGAAGCTCTGCCGGAATCGTCATCAGGCACGCATGGAGTAAAAGCCAAAAGCCCAAGAGCGCCTACGCGGGATGCAGCGGGCGGCCTGCGTTCGGACGTGAGTCTCTCCGCCGCAACCCGAGGCAGGGATGAACCCGACGAGGGAGGAAAGCCGCCTCCTGCTTACTTCGTATCGTTTAGGGAGATAGAACCGGATGAAATCTTTCGGCCGCCTGATCGCCGTGACACTCGCCGGAGTAGCCGCGGCAACGGCATCGATCGGGCCCGCCCTAGCCGCCGCACCCATCCTGGTCAAGAGCTGCACCGTCGCCAAACCGAAACCGATGAGCCACATGGCGAGCGGCACGACCATCGTCTATGTGAACCTTGGCAAGAAACGGCGGCGAGCATCACTTTTGCAGTCGGCTATCGGAACGCATCGCAGCATTACCTGCGCCGCGTGAAGGACGTCGGCTCGTTCGCACCGGGCGCGACCATCGACCACACGCTGAGCCTGTACAACGACGTCACGTACGCGGGCGCGCAAACAACGACGTGCATCCCCGTCGAGGTGCAATGGGCCGGCGGTACCGTCTGGATCGCCCCCTCGTCGCACTAGTCTTTTCAGCAGGGAAAACAAAAGGGACCGGTCGAGCGACCGGTCCCTTTTTTTGCGTAGGACGCGACTCGATTGCGTCGAAGCGGCGACCTCGTGCGTGTCGGTTTTCGGACGCTCGTTTCGCTCGCTTTATGCGCCGCAGCCGCCGGGGCCGCGCTGGCGCATTACGTGATCGACGTCGTCGGCGACTACGCCCTCGCCCGCGATAGCTACGACCATCTAGCACACGGCTCGCGCGAGCTGGTGACCGGCATCGCGCTCGTCGCCGCCGCCGTGTTAGCCGCCCGCGGTCTGCGGGTCTGCTGCGAGATCGCGACGATCAATCGCGGCCTCGTGGCACGGCCCGTGCTGAGTCTGCGCGAAAGCATCGGCTTGCTGTTTGGCGCGGTTGCTGCGAGCGCCGTGATGGTCCCCGCGATGGAATGCCTTGACGGACGGCTCGACGGCGTACCGGTTGTGCGGTTCGCCGACGCCTTCGGCGGTTCGATTCCGTTGGGCCTGGGCACGACGCTTCTTTGTGCGGGTTTCGTCGCGTTGCTCGTGTACGGCGTGGCGCGATGGTTGATTTCCCATCGCGACTCGATCGCGACGATGATCGAGACGCTCCTACGCCGAGTTACCGTCTCGGCTCAGCCGAACCGGTACGGACTCGCCGTGCAGCGCTTCACGCCGCGCCTCCGGCAGACCACACACGCGCTGCGCCTTACCAAACGTGGACCTCCTGCGACCAGCTTCGTTTAGCCCAACCTAAACCAAAGCTCTTCTACAGGAGTCACCCATGGGAAATCCCATCGCATGCGCGCGCGCATCGTGCGCTCCTTTTGCACTCGCGGCCGCGCTGTTCTCAGCCGGCTTCAGCATCGCACAGGCTCAGAGTTCGACGATCGACGTTAGCGGTACGGTTAGCGCCTACGACGGAACGCCAATCGCGGGAGCGTCGATCGTCCTGTCATCACAAACCGTTTCGCTGAGCGCCCGCAGCGACGCTCACGGTTTCTTCACGATCAGGAGCGTGCGAGGCGGTACCTACGCGCTTCGCGCGGCCGCGCCGGGCTATCAAGCGATCTCTCAACGAACGGTGACGATCGACGCGTCGAACGCCATATTAGCGGTCTCGCTCTCACCGGCAACGACGAACTCGCTCACGGTGATCGGGCAGGTGCAAGCGTCGGCGGGGGAGACCGTTTCGACGTCGTCGGCACCGACGGTCACCGTGAACGCTCAAACAGCTGCCGCAGCCGGGGTTCCATCCGTCGGACCCCTGATTTGGGAACAGCTGTCCACGACACCCGTGCTCCCACTCGGCGGCGGAAGCAACGCGACGGAAACGTTTGCCGTGCGCGGGCCCGACCCAACCGAGACGCTCGTCGACATCGACGGCCATCCGGCGAACAACGGCAACACGGGCGACTTCGATCTCTCCCTGGTCGATCCGGCCGCGCTGCAAGACGTGCAGCTCGTATACGGCATCTCGCCCTCTTCCCTGATCGGTCCCAACACCATCGGCGGCGGCATCAATATCGTCACCCTCCAGCCGACGAGCACCGACCACTCCCTCCTTCGCATTTTTGGCGGCTCCTACGGCGACTTCGGCTCGACGATTCAAAGCACTGGCTCGGACGGACGTTTCGGCTACGCGTTCTCGTTGCACGGCGTCACCTCGGACGGATCGGTGAATCAAACCATCCTCGCGCCGCCGGCCAACGGCTCGTCGGACGACAACACGTTGCAGAGCGTGGGCAGCAGCTCGTACGGCGAGTCACTCCTGACGAAGCTCCGCTATCAGCTGGGCGGCCCGGACGGATACGGCTACCTGCAGGTCAGCTTCCGAAACCAGACGGTCTTTAAGGACGAGTCCGCGCTGCTGACGTCGTTCACGCCGCCCGGTTTCACCGGCGGCGGCGGCGACGATGCCGTACATCTCCCGGGATCGGTCTCGCCGCTTGACGATGACGCGGCGCCGGGCGGTTTCCAAAGCTTCGCTGGCACGACCTTAGGCGCGCATGGATCGAACCTCGGTTTCGACGCGCAGGTACCGCTGGGGAATCAGCAAGTGGACGGAGCTCCCGCGAATATCTTGCTCTACAGCCATTTGACGAGCCTGGCGGCGCAATCGGTCGACGGACCCGGCGCCGACACGCTGCCATATCTCTACAATCAGCGCGATCTTCTCGGCGACGACTGGCTCGAGCTCGACCACCACTTCACCAACGGCGCGCTCTCGTTCAAATACGACCTTTTGACCGAGAGCCTGACGACGAACTACGTCCAGGGCCAAGCGACGGCCGAGGGCGTTCCCATCGGGCCGCCGATCGGCGCCGGACCGCCGATTCCGATCGGAACCGCCAACGTCGGGCACCCGCTATTTGCGCCTGCGGCCGCGGCGGCGCCGCCCGTCCAGACGCTCGGCCTGTCGCAGACGCAGCGTTCCGCCGTGCTTCGCTATACGGGCGATCCGACGAGTCATATCCATTTCGCCGTTGCGGCGTACTTCAGCAATGACAGCACCTTCGGAACGAGCTTCGATCCGCGCGCCGGCTTCGTCTGGACTCCCACCGGCAGCACGGCCGTGCGCGCGTCGGTCGGCACGACCTACCAGACGCCGCAGCTGTCGGAGCTCGTGGTTCCCCCGCCCGATGCCCGCGTTCCGATCGGCGGCATCGTCTTCATCGGCAACCCGGATCTGCAGCCGGACCACGCGACCGACTACGACGTGGGAGCGGAGCAGATCTTCGGCGACCACGGACACGCGCTGCGCCTTTCGGGAGATCTCTATCAGACGAACCTCCGGGCGCCCTCCAGTCAGCTCAACGTCGAGCCGATACCGCACTGCCAAACTCCGCGGAAGCCCGTTGCCTGCCCGTTAAGCTATCCGGTGAACGCAGGAAACGGGATCTATCGGGGCATCGACATTCACGCCGACCAGCAGCTCGCAGCCAACATGCACGTTCTCGCCGGCTGGAACGTCGACAGCTCCTATCTCACCGTCATCCCCGAGTCGATCCAAGACGGCACGCTCGTCGCCGGCGAACAGTCGCTCGGCCAGCCTCTGCACAAAGCATATCTCGCGTTCGAACAGGAGCCGTCAAACGGGCTCGCTTATGGCGCGCGCCTGAACTACGAAGGCTACTACAACGAGCTGAACCGGACACCGTACGCGACGCTCGACGCACATGTCGCCTATCGGCACGCGGGCTTCGAGTACGGTCTCTACGGCACGAATTTGACCAACGTCTACAGCGATCCGTTCACGATCGTCGGCGGCGGCGTACCGTACGGCACGCTGCCGGGTAACCCGGTGATCAACCCCGACGCCTACGTGCTCCAGGGGGCTCAAGTGATCTTCGTCCTCACCCGTGCCTTTTAAGCACTTCGATCGTCGTGCGCTTTGGAGATCCGTTTAGCGCAAAGCGGTTACGCTGCCGGTGCCCGTCTGGGGGCGGGCACCGGCGGCGCCCAAGTCACAAAGGCTTGCCGTCGTCGCTCGACCCCAAGATGAACGGGCGCAACAGGGGCAGCGGCGGATCGCCCCGCGAGAGAAGCTCGTCGTGGAATTTCTCGAGCGTAAAAGCGCTGCCGAGCTTCTTTTTATAGTCGCTCCGGAGCTTGAGAATCATCAGCTTCCCGAGCGTATAGTAACCGTACATCGGGTCTTGCGTCCCGCGTAACGATTCCTCGACGGCCACCTGCGGGGTTTGAAAGCAGCGTCCGGTGAACAGGCGCTCCGCCTGGTCGATCGTCATTCCCCGCGTATGGAGCTTCACGCCTGCGACGTAGCGGCATTCGCGCAGCAGCGCTTCGTCGAGTTGCGCCAGGCGCACGCGCGGGTCGCCGTTCCCCCAGCCCTCGTCGACCATCATCTGTTCGCTGTAATGAGCCCAGCCTTCCGCGAACTCCGAGCTTACCGAAAGCTTCCGCGTCAGGCTGAGATCGAGGTTCCGGTCGATCGAAAAGTTCGTGAAGTGGCCGGGGTAAACTTCGTGCGCGGAGATGATGGGGAACTCGAAATCGTTGAACTGCGCGAGGAACTCTTCTTTCTGATTGGCGGACCACGACGGGTCGACCGGTGTCACGTAGTAGTAGGCCTGGGTGGCGACGGTCTCGAGCGGGCCCGGAGAGTCCTCGGCAGCGCTGGTCGTCGTCCGTTCGAAGGCGGGCGTTTCGACCACCTTGATGTTCGCGTTGGGCGGCAGCGTGATCAGCTGCTTCGCTTCCACGAATGCCCGAAGCAGCCCGAGGTCGCGCTGCGCCGTCGCGAGCAGGGCGTCCGGTGCGGGATGGACGCGCGTGATGGAGAGGTACACCGCGAGGGGACTCGCCTTCGGGTTGATCTTCCGCGCGGTAGCGATGAACTGTTCGCGCGTTGCGGCAAGCGCCGTTTCGCCGACGGCGAGGTATTGGTCGAGCGGCATGTCGAGCCCGTCTTCGTAAAGCAGCCGCCGGCGATAGGCGTCGGCGCCGATCGCAAACGAGCCGCTGGGCTTGCGCGCTTTGATCCACGCGGCGTACGCGCTCATCGAATCCGACGCAGCGGCGTTAGCGCTCTTGAGCTCGCCCTGGAGCATGGTGTCGGAAACCGGCGCGAACGCCTGCTGGACCGACGTCTTGAAGAAGTCGACCGCACCGGCGGCGTCCTCGCCCGCGATACGTTGCGTGATCGCGTCGACGGTGGTGATGTTATGCTCGGCAGCTCGAAGGATGCCGGGGATCAGCCGCTCGCGCGCGATCGCGAACTCCATGCGGTCGGCCAGCGGCGCGTAGTCCTTGCTCATGACGGCAAAGACGGCGCCGCTCGCGGCCTGGACGTAGCCATCGGGGTCGTGCCGCCATTGCGCGAGCGTCTCCGTGAGGAGCAGATCGTCGCGGAGCGCGTTCTCGAGGAGGGTCGCGTCGAGCGCGACGCTGGGCGAAAGCTGCGAACGGTCCATCGTTTGCAGGCGTGCGAGGTACGTGTGGTCCATCGCGACCTGCGCGGCAATGCCCGCCGCCGAAAAGTCACCGACCCGATCGTCGTAATCGTGCACCCCGACTTGGGTTGCGTCGATCGGGTTGAGTCGAAAGTCGTCGGCGTAGTACGCTTTCGCGAGTGCAGCGTATTGCGCGTCGGTGTCGGCCGCGACTCCCGGCCCCGGCGTGGCGCCGAAAAGGGAACACGCCAGCCCCGCCGCGGCGACGCGGGTGAAAACGTTACTCATGGGGTGCATCGGTTCGGAGCGCGATCGTAGCGCACCTAGAACAGGATCGTTTGAAAATCTCCGACGTGCTCGAAGCCGACGCGCCGATAGAGGGCGATCGCGGCCTCGTTGAAGTCGTTGACGTAGAGCGAGAGCGTCGGCGACTCCTCGAGCAGGCGGTCGCAAACCGCGGCGAGCGAAGCGGTCGCCAGTCCTCGTCCGCGCAATTCGGGCGGAGTCCAAATTCCTTGCAGTTGAATGGTCTTGTCGCACGACGGTCCGACGTTGCAAAAGAAGCACGGCCGGCCGTCGTAGGTCCCGACCCACCAGAGCCTCCGTTCGATCATTTGACGGATGCCGGCGGCAAAGTCGGGCGAGCCGTGCCGAGGATCGTACGCGAGTTCTTGGCGCACCATTTCCGCCGAGCCGTCGGCCACCGCGCGCCAGTCGTCCATCTTAGCGCGGCGGACGATCGCGCTGCGGGGCTGAGACCGGAGGCGCTCGCGGTCGACGAACATCACGAGCTGACGCTCGCGCACCAAGCGCGGCGGAGCGTGCCACGCTCGCACCGAGTCCCAGAAGGCGCTGACCGTCGCGCGTGAGCCCAAGATCATGCGTTCGCCGCGGTGGCGCTTGGCGTGCTCGCCGAACGCGGGCAGTGCGACGGGCTCGGCCGCGATGGCGAGCTGACGCCCGTAACACGCCACGCCCAGAATGCGATTGCCATCGACCGCGACGGCGACGTTACGGCGTGTCGCCGAAACGCGTCGACGCGCAACGCATGGGTGATGAAAACGTTCATATAGGGCGAGCGCGCCAGATATTCGAGCGCGGGCCGGTGCGTTGCCGGAGAAACCGCTTGGATCATTGCGCGCCGAGCGTGGTTTCCATCATCGGCTTCATCGTCGGATCTTTGCTCCCGCCGTCGGGTTCGAGCGTAACGGAAACCTCCGTCGTAGATCGCGCATCCGAAGCGAGCACGACGACCGCGACGCCGCGAGCATCCGGCAGAAACGTCGGCGATGCAACCGCCTTCGCAGAATCCCTGGCGACGGTCCACGCTTCGTAAACCTTACCGCGCGGAGGCTCCGGCAACGCTCGAAGCACGAGATAGATGCGGCTTCCGCGCGTGATGACCTCGCCGTCGCCGATCCGGTACCGGCGCGCGTGGACGTCGAGCATGTCGAAGAGCGCCGTTCGCTCGGCGGCGAGACTCTGGGCGAGCGCCGTCGAGCGAACGGCCAGAGTCGCGCGCTCCCGCTGTTCTTGTTTGAGTTGGCCGAGCAGGGACATGTTGGCGATCGACGACGTCAGCGCGATCGCAAAGCAGGCCGCCGCTACCAGATACGCAGGCCATGCCGTTGCGTGCTTCACTGCGGCTATCTTACCACGAATACTTCGAGGCCCTTCGACCGGATGCGTCGTACCTCTGCGGCCATGGAGCCGTTGGAGCAGTTACGCGCGAGGATAAACGGATTTCCCGGCTACGACACCTACCTTGCTCTGCGTCGCTCGGACGAGTACGTGCGATCCTATCTCGGCGAGGCGTTGACCGATATGGCGGCACGCTGCCCGCTCCCGCCGGAGCAGCAAGTGCGGCTGGAGGCTTTGGTTCTGAGAGTAGCGTTCGCCGATCCTAAGGATTTCAACCCGCATGAAGCCGTCGGCGCGGGGGACGGCTCGCCGAACGACGGCGGCGCGGTTGCCGTGGCGGACCTGGCGACGGTCGACGCGGCGGATCGGGCCGGTGCCGTCGATTCGGCGTCCGCGGAGAGCTATCTCGACGGGGTGACTGTCGTGCTCGACGAGCGCGACGCGACATTACGAGCGGCCGCCTTGAAGACTCCGTAATCGCCGTTGGTGCTGCTCTTCGCGATCGCGGCTACGACGCTCCACCTCGTGCCCCGGCCCACGACGATCGTGCAGCGAGCGTGCGCGGCGCACGCGTCGGCGGTGCCGATAACGGTCGCCGTAAACTTCGACCCGGCCGCGCGCGCCGAGATGGACGAGCGTTGGAGCGCGTTGCGAATCGGCGCGCTGAAACCGCTCCCGCGGGCAGCGCCGCGATTTCGGTGCGCCTCAACTCGTCGCTCGCGCCGCAGGCCTATCGCCTCCGGGTTGAGGGCGGCCGAGCCTTGATCGAAAGCGCCGACGCGGCCGGCGCCTTCTACGCGGCCATGACGCTCGCGCAGCTCCCGGTGCGCACGGCGGGGGGCTGGCTGATGCCGTGCGTTCGAATCGAGGACAGCCCGTCGTTGCGTTGGCGGATTCTCTCCGACGACGTCTCGCGCGGACCGCTGCCGACGATGCGATACTTCGAGGAGCGGATTCGCACGATCGCCGCATTCAAGATGAACGGTTACTCGCCGTACATGGAACATGTTTTCGTGAGTCCGACCGATCCACTGCCCGCCCCGCTCGACGGGATCACGCCGGAGCAGCTGCGTGCGCTGGCTCGCTACGCGGAACGCTTTCACGTCGCGCTGATTCCCGAGCAACAGAGCTTCGCGCACATGCACAACACGCTACGCGTGGAGCGTTACGCAGGCGCGGCCGAACTGCCACACGGCTTTCTCCTCGCGCCGGACGTTCCGCTCGCGCAGGATTACGTCGGGCGAATCGTCGACCAAGAGCTTGCGGCGGTCGGCCGGCCGCCGTTCTTCCACATCGGATCCGACGAAACCGCGACCCTCGGCCTTGGCAGCACGCAGGCATACGTCTCCGCCCGCGGCCGATCGCAAGCATACGCCGACCACATCGTCGCGATGAATCGCCTGATCGCGCCGTCGGGTGCGCGGCTCATGCTCTGGGACGACGGAATTCAAAGCGATCCGGGGATCATGAAGTTGATTCCGAACACCGCGGTCGTCGTCAACTGGCACTACGGCGCCGACGCGACGTTCGAGCCATATATCCAAACGATCGCGCGCGGTGGCCTCGAGCAGATGGTCGCGCCTGGTTCGAGCAATTGGAACGAGATTTTTCCGAACGTCGATACGGCGCTGCTCAACGAGCGAATCTTCATCGACCAAGGAAAGGCGGCGCGCGTTCTCGGGCTCTTCCAAACGGTTTGGCACGACGACGGCGAGACGCTCTACGAGGCCACCTGGTATCCGGTGATCTACGCGGCGGCCGCGGCTTGGCAAGCCGGCGACTTGCAAAGCGGGCAGTTTGCGAGCGACTTCCCCGGCGCGTTCTTCGGGTCAGCCGATCCGAGTTTGGGCCTCGATGCGCTGTTGCTCGGCGCCGCGCTGCGTCAACTCGAGCCCGCGGACTACTCCTACGGTCAGACCGACGCGCTCTTCTGGTCCGACGTCTTCGATCCGGCGGCCGCCGCGCAGGCGGCGAAGGCCGACCTGCGCCAGGTACGGCTGGCCGGTGAAAAGGTCGAGGAGGATCGTTACTTCACTGCGCCACCTCTCCACGCCAACGCCGCGTTCGTCATGTTCTTCGCGGCGCGCCGCTACGATGCGCTCGGCCGGAAGTTTCAAATCAATTCAGAGGTTCGGGCGATGTACGCCGACGCTCTCGCGCATACTACGACGGACCGCGACCGAACGCTACGCGATCTCTTCTGGTGCCGCTATTGGATGTGGGAGCTGCGCGACGCCTACGAGGAGCTAGCGCCGCTCTACGCGCGCGCCTGGCGCTATGAGAGCCGCGACGGCCACCTAGCGAGCAACCTCGAGCGATATCATCTCGCGGCGCAGACGGCGATCGAGTACGCCGACGCCTTCTATCGCATCACTCGGCAATATCTTCAGTCGAACGCGCTGCCGCCGCTCGCCGAGGTGCTGTCGTCCGTCACTTCGGTGCCACGCTGACGGTCGCGCCGAAGGGCCGGTAAAACCCAGTCATAGTCTTCATCGGCGCGCCCCCGGCGGGATAGTCATAAAACTGTACGTCGCCATGATAGGAAGGGCCGTCATTGGGGACGATCAGTCGATCGCCGTCTAGCCACATTCCGCTCACGCTTTCCGCATCGTCGAGTGTCGCCTGACCGACGAGGACGCCATTGTGCCGGTCGATTTTGAACTGGTAGAGACTCTGCGCGCCGTCGCTGAGCACGATGTCCTTCCCGTCCCATTGCACGCCGGGTTGCCAAGCGGGCTCGGTCGGCGTTGCGCCGAGCGGGATTGCAAAGCCCTTGCCCTTGTTCGAGATTTCACCTAACGCAAAATTTGTCGCGCCGCCGGTGACGTAGAGGTTTCCACGATCGTCATAGACGCACGCGATGGTCCCTTCGTCGAGGCCGGGAGGGGCTTCATACAGCTTCGGCGTGCCCGAGGCATGCGGATAGACGTAAACCCCGCCGTTGTAGCTGGCGTCTGTTACCGCAAGGTTCCCCGATCGCGGATCGACCGCGCACCAAAATGCATCGTTGTCAGGAAAATTCAGTGTCTTGATCGGAACGGTGCCGCCGTGCGCGTATTCCTCGATTTGGTTTATCTCGACGAAGAAAACGTTGCCCGTCGCGGAGCTCGCGCACATATTACCCGCATGCTGACTCGGTTTGACCGTCCCGACGAGTTTGCCGTTCGGGTAGGCATAGACGCGCACGACCGGCGGATCGCTGACGTAGAGCAGGTCTTCCTTCTTTGCTTCCGGCAGCAACCACGATCGTGTGTCGCGCGGATCCGGGGTATTCTCGCTGAGCGCCGCACCGGTCGGCTCGTTGATGAAGTTCGTGTTGCCGTAATGTTTCGACGGAACGCCTCCTGCGGGGTATGGCCATTCGTCGACGCTTGGAGCCTGGCCGTTGCAACCCGCAGGGTCATTGCCGCCGAAGAGCATCGCGCCGCCGTCCGGTGTGATCGCGCCCTGGACGAGATCGCAGAGCGGGCTTCCGTCGGGGTTGAGCGGTTTCGTGGAACCGATCACTCTGCCGGTGTTGTCCGAGATCGAGACTTCATAGATGCAGCTCGTGTTCGAACCGGTGCAATGCTGGTCGCCGACGGCGAGATACTTGCCCGGCGCGTACCACGCGATCATGCCGGGAACGTTGATCTTCGTACCCGTGATCTTCACCTCGGTGAGCGTATCCACAGTGTCCCTTCCACGACAGAGATGGAAGCGGCCGCTCTTGTCCACCCCGTCGGTGAAGATGTCGCCTTTGGGATCGTACCCGGCGAAGTAGTAGGCGCTGAGAGCCGTGCACCGCAGCCACCGCGCGTATCCCGAGGCGCCGCCTGGATAAAGCGACACCATGCCCGGTTGGCTGTTGCCCTCGATGTTTGCGATGGCCAGGTCGCCGTTGCGCGGATTCACCGCGCAGCCGCCCGGGTAGGCATAGAAGTCGCTGACGCTCCGCGTTATCTTGCCCGCGTGTGGGATCTCGACCGCGGCGAACGGAAAATATTGCGTCACCACGTAGACGTCGCCGCTCGAATCCGAGCACATGCCGGCGGGGCCCTCGATGCCGGTGAGGACGCCATTCAGTTTCAGATCCGGCAGCGAGAACATCTCGACGCTGTCGTAGCCGAAGTCCGACTCGAAGAGCAGCTCGCGCGCGTTCTTCGCATCCGGCGAGACCCACGACATTCGGTGCGCCGGAATGCGGGGGCCGGTATAGGGTGCATTGAGACCGGCCTGCGATGGAGAGCCGCAGCCGGCAGCGACGCTCAGGGCAAGCAGCCCAAGCGCTCCGAGACCCAACGGAAATCTCTTCATGAGCGCGCTCCTCTCACATACCTCATTTCTCTGCCCGGCAGGGTAAACCGGCCAGTCTTACTCTAATTGTCGTGAAGCATGACCGCCGCGCTCATTTTGCTGGTCTTCGCCGTTTTTGCGGTTCTGATGTACCTGCGATGGGTGCCCGCGCTCGTCGCAGTGCCGGCGATGGCGCTCCTGATGTCGGTTGCCGCGGGCGTGCCGCCGGCGCAGCTCGGCGGCATCGTGACCGGGGGCGCGGTGAAGCTCGCGCCATTCTACGTCGCGGTCGTCTTCGGAGCGATATTGGGACGCGTCACGATCGAGACCGGGATAGCGCGTCGAATCGTCGACCTCGCCGCGGAGTACGGTAGCGAGCAGCCTTTTACGCTGTCGCTCGGACTCTGCGCAATCGTCGCCCTGCTCTTCACGTCGCTCTCCGGGCTCGGCGGCATCATCATGCTCGGATCGATCGTCCTGCCGATCATGATGACGGCGGGCGTGCCGCGAGCGATTGCCGCGACGCTATTTCTCATGAGCTTCGCGTTCGGCTTCATTTTCAACATCGCCAACTGGACGTTTTACACGACGTATTTCGGCGTTTCACGGGATCAGCTCTTTCACTATTCGATCGTGCTCGCCTTGCTCGACGCGCTCGCACTGTTGATCTATGCTGCGATCTCGTTTCGGCGCGATCGCGGGTATGCGACCTGGGCCGTCCGCGCGGAACCACCGCCGGAACATCCGCGCGTTCCGGCGTTCGCGCTCGTCACGCCGCTGCTGCCGCTGCTGTTCTACTACGCGTTGAGGATGGATGCGGCGCCGGCGTTTCTCGCCGCCGCCGTCTTCGGAGTCGTGGCGACGCGGCCCCGAGAGGCGGTGCAGCGCCTCGTTGCTGCGGCGATCCGGGGCGTCGAAAACGTTGCGCCCGCGGTCCTGCTCTTCATGGGCATCGGTATGCTGTTGGTCGCAACCCTCGAACCACAGTTTTCGGCCGCCCTGCAACCGCTGGTCGCGGGCGGCTGGATTCGAAATCCCGCGGCGTACGTGCTGCTCTTTGGCGTTGCCAGTCCGCTCGTGCTCTATCGCGGCCCACTCAATCCGTTCGGCGTCGGCATCGCCATTTTTACAGCGCTTTTGGCGGCGCACGTGCTGCCTGCGGTCGTGCTCGTCGCCGCCGTCATGGCGGTCGTGCAGGTGCAGAACGTCTGCGATCCCACCAACACCGCTAACGTGTGGATAGCGAATTTCACCGGCGTGCCGATCGACGTCATCACGAAGCGCACGCTCCCGTATCAAACCGCCGTGGCCATCGCGGCTACGATTGCGGTCGTCCTGTTCTCACCGTCGCTCTTCGGGCAGGGCGCCTTCGCGCAGATCGTGCGCGCCGCGCGCGCCGGCGAGCTGCTGCCCGGGTTCTACGCGCCGCCCGCGGCGCGAAATCGCATCGCGGTGGACGACGACGGAACCGTGCTCGGTCGCACGGCCGCCGACGCGGTGGCACTTGCGCTTGCCGGCGAGGACCGGCAGACGATCCGGCTGCACGAGGATCCCAACGCGAGCGACTGCGCCACGAAACGTTACGCGGCGTATGTGTGGACCACGGCATCGACGTTTGCGCTGACGGAAGGCACGGACCTCGACGTGGGCCTTCGGCTGCAAGACTGCGGCGGCTGGATCGTCGACGAATGGCACGATCATCAAATCGTCTCCCCGCCTCCCACGCCCGACGAGGCGCGCGCGTTGGCGATCGAGGGGGCGGCTCGGCTGCGCGATTGGGCTCGGCAGCAGCCGGTCGTCAGCAGAAATCTCTTCGCGCTCGGCGTCGCCGCTCGCCCCGGCGATAAGCCCACGTATTTCTACGCGCTCTTTAGGAGCGCCGACGGCAATCTTCGCGCGTACGTTCGCGCCGGGGGTCCCGCGTATGCCGCCGGCTTACGCTCCGGCGACGTCGTCGACACGATCGACGGGTTGCCCTGGTGGCGGCTCGGCACGTACCAGTCCGAGAGGCGGGCGTACGACGGCAAGCCGCACGCGTTCGAGGTTCTGCGGAACGGCCGGTCCGTCGAAATCCGCTTCGGGGCGCCGTTTACGGCGTGAAGCCGACAACGCGCTTCGGCTCGCGCGCACGGGCGTACGCCGCCCATCGACCGTCCTATCCGCCCGACGCGATTCAGGCGGCGCTCGCCGGTCTTGGTGATCCACGCGCGCTGACGATTGCGGACGTCGGCGCCGGCACCGGCATCTCCGCGCGGCTCTTCGCGCAGCGCGGAGTGGCCGTCATCGCGATCGAGCCGAATGCAAGGATGCGCGAGGCGGCCGCGCCCGATTCGAGCGTGAGCTGGCGCAACGGAACGGCCGAGGAGACGGGGTTGGAGAGCGGGAGCGTCGACGTTGTGGTCGCGTGTCAGGCGTTCCACTGGTTTGCAACGGTGGACGTGATGCACGAATTCCGGCGCATCGCACGCCGCCGCGCGGTTCTGCTGCAGTACGAGCGCGACGAACGCGACGAATTTACGAAGGCGTATGGCGACGTGGTCCGCGCGTACGCGACCGACGATACGGAAGCGCTGCGCGCACGAGCGCTTGCAGCGTTCGAGGCATTCCCGGACGCGCGCGTGTCGAGCAGCAGCCACGTGTCGAAGCAACGGCTCGATCGAGACGGACTCATCGGACGGGCGGCATCGTCGTCGTACCTTCCCGCATCGGGGCCGGCCGCCGAACGACTGCAGCACGATCTGCACGCCGTTTTCGACCGGTATCAGCGGGACGGCTTTGTCGAGCTGGCTACCGTCACGTTCACACTCGTCGCCGACTGGTAACGATGGACGCGCGGGCACGCAAGGTGCGGGTGGGCATCGACGTCGGGGGGACGTTCACCGACGTCGTCGCGATCGACGCTACCACGCGCGAGCTCGTAGCCAGCGTCAAGGTGCCGACCACGCACCACGATCGCAGCGGCGTCGCCGCAGGCATCGTCGCCGGCATTGAAGCGTTGCTGGCCCGGCCCGGCATCGAGCCCGGCGGCATCGCGTTCATCGCGCACTCGACGACGCAGGCGACGAATGCGTTGCTCGAAGGCGACCTCGCCAAGGTCGGCGTGCTGGGCTTGCTCGACGGCTCGGCGTGGCCGTCGATGCGGCAGTTGCGATTCGGAGCCTTTCCCGTCGGCGCCGGATCGATCTTCGCCCCGGATTTCGCATATGTGCGCGGCAGAGACGAAGCGGCGGTGCGAGCCGGCGTCGAGCGTCTGATCGCCGGCGGCGCCGAAGCAATTGCCGTGAGCGAGAGTTTTGGAGTCGACCGCCCGGCGCGCGAAATTCTGGCTGTCGCCTACGCGCGCACACGCGGCGTCGATGCCACGAGCGGGCACGACGTCAGCAACGCGTACGGTTTGCGCGCACGGACACGGACCGCCGCGCTCAACGCCGCCATTCTTCCGCAAATGCTCCGAACCGCGCAAATGACGGCGGCGGCCGTCGGCAGCGCGGCGATCCCCGCGCCGCTGATGGTGATGCGCAGCGACGGCGGCGTCATGGACGTCCGCGAGATAGAACGGCGACCCATCTTGACGCTGCTTTCGGGGCCGGCCGCCGGAATCGCCGGCGCGCTCCTCTACGAACGTTTGAGCGACGGCATCTTCGTCGAGGTCGGAGGAACGAGCTCGGACTGCTCGGCGATCCGCGCCGGACGCCCGCAAATGCGGCCCGCCACCATCGGCGGCCATCGCACGATGTTGCGTACGCTCGACGTTCGCACGCTCGGCATCGGGGGCGGCAGCATGTTGAGAGTGGGCGATACGGGCGTTCTCGACGTCGGGCCGCGCAGCGCACACATAGCGGGATGCGCTTACGCGTCGTTCGTCCCGCCGGAGATGCTCGACGGCGCGCGCTTCGAGCGAATCGCGCCGACCTCGCGGGACCGCCCCGACTATGCCGTGTTGGTCGCTCGCGATGGAACGCGGATCGCGCCGACGGCGACGTGCGCCGCGAACGTCCTGAACGCGATTCCGGCGGGAGCGTTTGCGCGGGGCGACGTCGCGGCAGCCCGGCGCGCGTTCGAATTGCTGGCGCAGCACGTGGGCGGCGATGCGATCGCGCTGGCGCGCGCCGCGCTGTCGATCGCGGGCGACAAGGTGCGCGGCACGATCGATCGATTGATCGACGACTACGCACTCGACCGCAGCGGCGTCGTCATCGTGGGGGGCGGAGGCGGTGCGGGGGCGCTCGTTCCGGCCGCGGCTGCGGCGATGCAGCTCCCCTACCGCATTGCTCGCGACGCCGAGGTGATCGCGCCCATCGGCGTCGCACTCGCTCTCGTGCGCGACGTCGTCGAACGAACGATGTTTGCGCCCTCGCCGGAAGAGATCGCGCGGATTCGGCGAGAGGCCGCGGACCGGGTCGTGGCCGCGGGCGCCGCTCCCGACCGCGTCGAGGTCGAGCTGGAGATCGACGCGCAACGCAGTAGGGTTCGCGCGACGGCCTCCGGCGCGACCGCGCTCGTCGAATCGGCTGCCGGTGCCGTCTGCACCCCCAGCGAGCGGCGCGCGGCCGCGGCGCAGTCGATGCGCTGCGACCCCGCCGAACTCGAGGCGGTCGAGCTGACGAACTCGCTCATTGCCTATCAGCACCGCCGGACGTCGACGACCCCGCTTCGGCGCAAGCACGAGGTTCGCGACGTCCGGGTGCTCGACGAGCGCGGCGTCGTGCGCCTCTCGCTCCGAGACCCGACGCACGTTCAAACGATTGTGGGCGACCTCCAAGCGCGCGTCCGCGACGAAGTCGAGCGCGCGACGCGGTTCGGTGACGTCGGGCGAGCGCTTCCGGCCCTCTACCTAAC
This sequence comes from Vulcanimicrobiota bacterium, assembly GCA_963745145.1. GTDB lineage: Bacteria > Vulcanimicrobiota > Vulcanimicrobiia > Vulcanimicrobiales > Vulcanimicrobiaceae > Cybelea. The sequence continues at coordinate 1,001,334 of CAVUWE010000002.1, forward strand.
GCGCGGGGGGCGAATCGCCGGCTACGAAGGCCTTACGAGCGCCGACCAAGCCGTCGCGCTCGTCGCCGAAGAAACGGACGGGTGCGCGCCGGACGAACCGGCCGCGCTGCTAATCGTCCCGCGCGACGCGTAGACGGGCGAAGGTACCCTAGTTTACCGGCGGCTGCCGGACGGCCAAACCATCGGCCTGCTCAAGCGCAACCGTGCTCTTGCGATAACCGTACACGAAGTAGAAGGCGAGGCCGACGACGAGCCAGATCAGGAACCAGAGCCAAACGATTGGGAAGAAGCCCCACGCAACCGGGTTCCCGATGCGAAGGTAGTAGATCAATCCGAGCGCGGTGACGGCCGAGAGCACGGGGATCAGATACGGTCCGAAGGGCAGTTGGAACGATCCGATCATATCCGGATGGCGCCGGCGAAGAATCGGTACTGCGATCGAAACGAGGATGAAAGCCGCGAGCGTTCCCATGTTGGTCAGCGAGCCCACGATGTTGATCGGTGTGAATGCCGCGATGGCGGCGATGCAGATTCCGAAGAAGACCGTCGAGAAGATCGGGGTGCGCCACGTCGGATGGATGCGGGTGAACGAAGGGGGAATCAGCCCGTCGCGCGACATCGCGTAGAAGATCCGGCTCTGGCCGAACATCATCACCAGCAAAACGGTCGTCAGTCCCGCGATGGCGCCGACAGAGATGATGACGCCCGCCCAGCTTAGCCCGACGTAATTCATCGCAAACGCCACCGGGAACGCCACGTTCAGCTTGAAGAACGGCACCATTCCGTTGAGGATCGCGACGACGACGATGTAGAGAACGGTGCAGATTACGAGGCTCATGATGATGCCGAAGGGCAGGTCGCGTCCGGGATTGCGTGCTTCTTCGGCGGTAGTCGACACCGCATCGAAACCGATGTAAGCGAAAAAGATAAAGGCCGCACCTCCCAGCATGCCGCTCCAGCCGAACGGGAAATAACCGCCTAGCCCGGCCGGTCCGCCGGGCGGCAAGCTGTAGTTCGCGCCGTTGATGTGCCCGACGCCGACCGCGATGAAGAACAGCACGATCAGCAGCTTGATCGCAACGATCACGGCATTGACGGAGCCCGATTCGCGTGTCCCGCGCGCTAAGAGCGCCGTGATCACGAGGATGATGGCCGCGGCGGGCAGGTTGGCGTGACCGGAGACGCCGGCTTGGCCGGCCAGTCCCCAGTGCGGCCCATTCGCCCATTCCGGGGGGATGTTCAGCCAACCGATTCCCGTCTGGTGGAGAATGTTGCCGAAATATCCCGACCAGCCGATGCTCACGGTGGCAGCGCCGAGCGCGTATTCGAGCACGAGATCCCAGCCGATAATCCACGCGAGGAACTCGCCGAGCGTAGCGTACGTGTAGGTGTAGGCGCTCCCGGAGATCGGGATCTTGCTGGAGACTTCCGCGTAGCAGAGCGCGGCTAACCCGCTAACGATGCCGGCGACGATGAACGAGATCGTTATGGACGGCCCCGCCCGCGTCGCGGAAGCCACGCCCGTCAATACGAATATGCCGGTGCCGATGATCGCGCCGATCCCCATCGCGGTGAGCGCCCAGGGTCCGAGCGATCGTTTCAGGCCGTGCTCGTGATCGCCGCCTTCCGCGAGGATACGCGCGAGCGGTTTTACTCGTTGCATCAACATGTTGAAACCTTATCGCAAGAATCGGATGGCGAACGGATAGGTGTAGGGGCGTCCGTCGCTCGCAGCGACCGTTCCCATGATGATGAAGACGAGCGACGCTATGAGAACGGCTACGGCTCCGATTCCGAAGCAGATCCACAGAACGGCGAAGCCTGCCGGCGGCGAGCCGGACGTGGAGCTCATCGGTATCAGGATCCCGAACATGGCGGCGACCCCGACGATCGTGGCGACAATTACCAAGAGCGAAATCGTTATCTGATAGTTCAGCGAAGCGCGAGCGTGCTCGGCGACGAACTCCGATTCGCGGGCCTTCACCAAGTAGACCACGAGCGGCCCAAGGATGTGACCGAAGGGAAGTCCTGCGATCGCGACGAGTGCGCTCAAGTGCGCTGCCATCGCCCAGTTCCGGTCTTGGGTGGCGAGTTGCGTCTGCATGGCGGGTTATTTGGGAACGCGCGGAAAGGGCCTGCATGCCCGATAACGACGTGCTGATTGTCGGCGGAGGCAACGCAGGTTGCGCCGCTGCGATTGCCGCGGCACGTCACGGAGCGCGCACGCTGCTCGTGGAACGCTACGGGTTTCTAGGCGGCACGGCGACGGCGGCGATGGTCGGACCGTGGATGACGTTCCACTCGGGCCGCGAGCGAATCGTGGGTGGCATCGCGCAAGAGATGGTGGAACGATTGATGCGCAAGGGCGCGTCGCCCGGGCACATTCCCGATTCGTCGGATTACGTCGCAACGATCACGCCCTTCGACCCGGAAGTACACAAAGCGTTGCTCTTCGAGATGATGCGCGAGGCCGGGGTCAAGCTGCTCCTGCACGGGTATTTTCTCGCGGCCGAGCTCAAAGACGTGACGGTTACCGGCGCCGGCTTCGCAACAGTCGGGGGCATCCGCGCCAAGCACGCGACCGTCACCATCGATGCAACTGCGGATGCGTTAGTGGCCGCCTCCGCCGGCGTTCCCACGCAGCAGGGCGATGACCGCGGGCGCGTGCAGCCGGCAACGCTGATCTTCCGTCTGAGCCACGTCGACCTCGACGAGCTGGCCGAATACGTACGCGTCCATCCCGAAGAGATGCGCAGCTCCTTGCGGCCGCACGAGCGCACTCCGGGCTCGCTCACGGCCGTGGCGGGCCTCTATTCGTTGTGGCAGCAAGCGATCGCGGACGGCATCGTCGACGTACCGCGCGAACTCGTATCGTTCTTCATCTCTCCCTATCCCGACGAGGTGACCGTCAACATGACGCGGGTCGTCGACATCGATCCGCTCGACCCCGACGATCTGACGCGTGCCGAAGTCGAGTCGCGCCTGCAGGCGATGCAGCTGCTGGATTTTTTCCGTCAGCGCGTGCCGGGGTTCGCGCGCGCGCGGATCGCGGCCAGCGGCACGCAAGTCGGCATCCGTGAGTCGCGCCGGATCGTCGGGCGATACACGCTCACTCGCGACGACGTCCTTCAGGCGCGCCGCTTCGACGACGCCGTCGCGAGGAGCGCCTATCCGATCGACCTGCACAATCCGGCGGGAAGCGGTACGGTCACCGAACGCCTCGCGCCGGGTGAGAGCTACGAGAATCCCGTATCGGTCGATGGTGCCGATCAACCGGGAGCAGCTCTTGGTAGCCGGTCGGTGCATCTCCACGACGCACGAAGCGCTCGCGTCGACCCGTCTCACTCCGACGGTGATGACTCTTGGTCAGGCCGCCGGAACCGCCGCCGCAATGTCGTGCCGGCGCGAAGTGCCGGTCGGAGACCTCGACCCGCGCGACTTACGCGCGGAGCTCATTGCCGATGGAGTCCTGCTGTGAACGCGCTCGCGCAGGCCCGCGCCTACGGGGTCGCCGTACGGTTCGCCGATTTGGGGGATTGGGGAACCGACGAGTTGCGATCGGAGTACGACCCGTCGGTGCCGGAGATCCGGCTCAACCTGCGCGTTGCGGCAGCGCTTTCCCCGCGCCGGCTCGGCGACTTCGTCGCGCTCGCGGTCGGCCACGAGCTCTATCACCATCGCGAGCAAATCGGTGAAGTGTTGCCGCTGCGCGACCGCGATGCGCGCGAATCGGCGGCGGCCGATTTCGCGCGCGCATTGCTCGAGCGCACGTGAAGCTGCTCGCGGGCATCGACGGCGGCCAGAGTTCGACCGCCGCCGTCATAGGCGACGAGCGCGGCCACGTTCTCGCGCACGGCGCCGCCGGGCCGGCCGACGAGATCGGGGTGACCGCCGATTCCACGCGATTGCAAGATGCCTTGTACGGCGCGCTCGAGGACGCGCGTCGCCGTGCGAGTCTCCCGGACGGCACGCGATTCGACGCGATCGTCGCGGGGGTCAGCGGGTACGACGGCCGCGTGTACGGCCGAACGCCGCAGTTGCCCTCGACGCGCGTTGTCCTGATGCACGACACCCCGATCGCGCACGCGGGCGCTCTCGGCGGTAAAGCGGGGGTAATCGCGATCGGCGGAACGGGGTCGGTAGTCTACGGACGTTCGGAGGACGGTTCTACGCAGACGCTGGGGGGCTGGGGATTTCTTTTCGGCGACGAGGGAAGCGCCTTCGACATCGCGCGCGACGCGCTTTCGATGCTGATGCGGGCGCATGACGAGAACGATTCGTCGGTCGCCGGCGAATGGAGCGCGGCCCATGATTTCTTCGGAATGCGCTCGCTGCGGCAAATCGCGCACGCGTTCTACAAGGGTGAGATCACACGCGCGCGATTGGCGTCGTTCGCTCCGGTGGCGCTGCGCTTCGACGCCTTTCGAGCGGCCGCGAACGCCGGCGCCGATCGCCTCGCAGCGCTCGTCAACCGCGCGATTCACGCCGGCGCCCCGCCGCGCGTCGCTCTCGTCGGCGGCGTCTTTGCCGACGCCGGCCTGTGCGAGCGCGTGCGCGCCGGCGTCCTGGCGGCCGTGCCCGAAGCGGCGTTCGTCGAGCCGCGCTACGACCCCGGGCGTGGAGCATTGCTGCTCGCATACCGCGAGCTCGGCCTGGACGTGACGGAGCTGGACCCGTGAGTCTGCTCGAGACGCTCCGCGGCGGATTGATCGTTTCGGTCCAGGCCTGGCGGGGCTCGGCGCTCGACGATCCCTACGTGATCGCCGCGATGGCGCTAGCGGCGCAAGAGAGCGGTGCGGTCGGCGTTCGTGTCGCGGGCACCGGCCATCTGCGCGCGGTGCGAGCGCGCGTCGCGTTCCCCGTCATCGGGTTGATCAAGCGCGAATATCCCGGATTCGAACCGTATATTACGCCGACCGTCCACGAGATCGAGGCGGTCGTCGAGACCGGCGCCGAGATCGTCGCATTCGATGCGACGAGCCGGCCGCATCCCGACGGCAACGACGTGGCCGGCTTGATCGCCGCGATTCACGCCGCGGGCCGCCTTGCGCTGGCCGATTGCGCCACGGCCGCCGACGGCGCCGCGGCGGTCGCCTTGGGCGCCGATCTCGTGGCGTCGACGCTGTGCGGCTATACGGCCGAAACGGCGGGGAGCACGCTGCCCGCGCTCGACCTGGTACGCGAGCTCGCGAACCTGCCGCGGTTCAGCCTCTGCGAAGGCGGGGTCCGCTCGCCCGACGACGTTCGTGCCGCACTCGGCGCCGGGGCCGACGCCGTGGTCGTCGGAAGCGCGATCACGAACGTCGATTGGCTGGTGCGCGAGTTTGCAGGGGCCGCCGACAGAGTCTCTTAAGAGCCCATTTAGTCGGTGCGCGCCGCCTATTCGACGCTTATAGTGAGTTTGGGGAGAGAACTTTCTTTTGGTTGAGCGCAGAGCGCAGTCCATCGGCCTCGGCCGCGGATTCTGGACCGCCACGGGAATCCTGGCGGTCTTGGCGATCGCGTCGATCGTCTTCTGGTACCGCTTTCCGCTGGAGCAATACCTGCCGGCTGCGATCATCACGGCCCGTCAAGTCGATCGCCTCTTTCGTTTTATGGCGGCGACGGGCAGCGCGCTCTGGATTTTCGTCGCCGGTTATCTGATCTATTTCGCCATCGCCTTTCGGGCGAAGGCGAGCGACCCGCCCGACGCCATCGGAGCCCAGATTCACGACAATCGTAAGCTCGAGTTCTGGTGGACCCTCATCCCGACGCTCTTCGTCGTCTTGCTTTCGATCGTCAGCGTCCGGATCTGGTACGAAGTGATGCTGGAACCGGAGAACGGTATCGTGGTCGAAGCGATCGGCCACCAGTTCTACTTCTCGTTCCGGTATCCGCAGATCAACGGCGAGGTGACCGACGAGATGCACCTGCCGCTCGGCGTGCCGGTGACGCTCAATCTGACCTCGGCCGATGTGATCCACGGATTCTGGGTGCCGGCGATGCGGCTGAAGAATGACACGGTCCCCGGCCTCGTGACCGAGATTCGGTTTACGCCTCGCCTCGCGGGCCGCTATCCGATCATTTGCACGCAGTTCTGCGGCGTGCTCCACAGCGACATGAACAAGCAGGCGCTCGTGATCGAAAACAAGGCGTCCTTCGATAAGTGGTTCAAAGGCTGGCAGCAGAAGAACGCCCACGCGAGCAACGCCCTTCCGGCGGCGGGCGGTCAGGCGATTTCCCTTCAGGGAGGCAGTGCGCCGGCCGGTAAGCAGCTCTTCGCGCAAAAATGCACCGCGTGCCACAAGATCGCGCCGTTCGCGCAGACCCTCGTCGGCCCCGGGCTCGAGGGCATTCTGCACGACGCATCGCACCCCAATCTCGTGAACGGGCAAGCGGCCACGCCGCAAAACGTGGCGGCAATTCTGCAGAACGGGTACACCGGCAGCATGGGAACGATGCCGAACGCGAGTGCGAACGGCCTCTCGGCGCAGGATATCGCAAACCTCGTGACATTCTTGAGCACTTTGAAGTGACACAATCGAAAGCGTTATGGCTGTAGCAGCGGTACACTCCGGCGGGATCGCCGACCACATTCACCCGGAACCCCAAGGATTCGTCCGGCGGTACGTCTTCTCGCTGGATCATAAGATCATCGGAATCCAGTACATCATCACCGGCTTCGTTTTCTTCATGCTCTCCGGCTTACTGGCCGAGGCGATTCGGACGCAGCTGCTCAATCCGAACGGCGGCTTCGTCGCGCCGGATACCTACAACGAGATTTACAGCGTGCACGGCAGCGCGATGGTCTGGCTGGTGGTCATTCCCCTGCTGACCGGCGGGTTCGGGAACCTGGTCTTCCCGCTGCAGATCGGCGCGCGTGACGTCGCCTTCCCGTGGCTCAACATGCTGAGCTTCTGGATATTTCCGGTTTCGGGCTTGATGCTCTTCGCGTCGTTTTTGATGGGCGCCCCGACGGCCGGCTGGATGGAATATCCCCCCGTCTCGCTGCAGGGTGCCGCCGGAACCTCGATGTGGTGCGCCGCCATCTTCTTGGTGGGCGTTAGCTCCACGATGACGGGGATAAATTTCGTCGTAACGATCCTGAAGATGCGCGCGCCGGGGATGACCTTCACGCGCATGCCGCTCTTCGTCTGGGGCCAGTTCGCGACCGCGCCACTGCTGATGATTGCGACGACGGCGCTCGCAGCCGCCCTGGCCGCGCTCTTCATCAACCGGCAGTTCGGCGTGCCGTTCTTCGATCCGACCAAAGGCGGCAGCCCGGTCATGTGGCAGCACATGTTCTGGTTCTACTCGCACCCGGCGGTCTACATCATGATCCTTCCGGCCTTCGGCATCATATCGGAAGTGCTGCCGACGTTCGCCCGCAAGCCGGTCTTCGGCTACAAGCTCATCGCGTTTTCTTCGATGGCGATCGCGCTCGCCGGCTTCATGGTGTGGGCGCACCACATGTTTACGTCGGGCCTCGCCCCGTTCTTACAACTGCCGTTCATGATCATCACCTTCATCATCGGCGTGCCGACCGGTATCAAGATCTTCTCGTGGACCGCGACGCTCTTCGGCGGAAAAATCCACTACGCTACTGCCATGCTCTTCGCCATCGGTTTCATCGGGCTGTTCACGCTCGGCGGGATCACCGGCGTCTTCCTGGCCGCAATTCCGTTCGATCTGCACGTGCACGGAACGTACTTCATCGTGGGGCACATCCACTACGTCTTGGTCGGCGGCAGCCTGATGGGCATCTTCGCCGGCATGTACTACTGGTTCCCGAAGATGTCGGGGCGTCTTCTGAACGAGACGCTTGGCAAGCTGCACTTCTGGCTGTTCTTCATAGGTTTCAACGGCACGTTCGTCCCGATGCACTGGCTCGGGATGCTCGGGATGCCGCGCGAGGTAGCGACGTACGATCCGCAGTTCGCCTTCTGGAACCGCTTCGAGTCGTTCTCGTCGTACCTGATGACGTTTGCGATCCTGATTTTCTTCTTCAACGTCCTCTGGAGCATCCGCAACGGCAAGCGGTCGGGCCCCAATCCGTGGGGCGGCCGAACCCTCGAGTGGCAGATACCCTCGCCGCCGCATTACTATAACTTCAAGCACATCCCGACGGTATATGGCCTGCCGTACGATTTCGGTCAGCCGCTCCCGTATAAGGGTCTCGACGAAGAGCTAACGGATTCGCCGCCGGTCGCGGCGGGAGCGCATTGATGTCGGTCGCAGCGCTCGGGCACGACGCGCACGGGGATGCCGACCAGCTCTACATCGAAACTCGCGAGCTGCGCCTGCAGGGCTTCTTGCTCTTCCTTATCAGCGACTGCGTGCTGTTCTCATCGTTCATCTTCGCCTATCTCTATCTACGCAACAGCGGCCAAGGATGGCCGCCGCCCGGGATCCAGCGGCTCGACGTCGCGTTCGCCGCTTGGAACTCGGTCGTGCTGTTCGGATCCGGGGCGACGATGCACTATGCCCTCGAGAACTACAAGCACGGCAACTTCATGCGGTACATGTGGTTTTTGCTCGCGACGATCGTGTTAGGCGCCGGCTTTCTCGGCGGCCAGGCGTACGAGTACAACCACCTCATCTTCGGCGAGCACGTGACGTGGTGGGGCAGCGGCATCTTCGGCGCCTCGTTCTTCACGCTGACCGGCATGCACGGGCTGCACGTCTTCTTTGGCGTTTGCTACCTCACGGTGCTGGTGCTTCAATCGGCGGCCGGCGTGTACACGCGCGGGAAATTCTTCGGAATTACCGCCGGCACGCTGTACTGGCACTTCGTAGACGTAATCTGGGTCGTGCTCTTTTCGATTTTCTACTTGATTTAAGGAGCGCTCGAACGTGAATCCTGAGATAGTGGAACGGTTGGGGGCGGTCGTCGCGGGCGTCGTCGTGGCGGTCGTCGCGTTTTACGCGCTCTACAAGGATTGGAGAAGCACCGGGACCGAGAACCAGGTCTTCAAGCTCATGCTCGCATTGCTTGGACTGGGCGCGATTCTCGCGCTGCTCGCCGGGCTGAACGTGATCGGCTTCACGCCGAAGGGAGCGTAGCGATGATCGTCCGTGACGAGGAGTATCAGGACTTCAGCACAGTCCCCGAGAGTCGCGGCATCCCCGAGGCGCTCTATCGCGTCGCCGCGGTGGGATTGCTGGTCATATTCGCGATCGGCGCATCGGTCTGCCTGATGTCGGGATACGGTCACCACTGGCCGTCCGACACCACGGTGCGCGTCCCGCTTCACAACACGGAACCGTAACTCCTCAGCACTCGGCTGGACGAAACATCGTGTCGAGAGACGGGATCGTCGGGGTATCGGATCACGGCGGTTGGGCGGTACTGGTGACGGCCGCGGACGACGGGACGCTCCTCGACCGTCGCCGCGTCGAACTGGTGGACGAGGATTTGCCGGGCATTCCGCACCACAGCGAAGGCCAGTGGCTACCGCTCGATGAGGCAGTGGCGCTGGTGGAGCGCGTCCGGGCGTCGGCGGAACGGCACGCGAAGCTCGCCCTGAACGCCGTCGCGACCGCGTTGCCCGGACGCATCCTCGGCGTCGCGCTTCGCGAGTGCCCGGAGCTTCCGCCCACGATTGCCGAGCGCATCAAGGACTACCGGGCTCATAACGTCGCCGATTGGGTGATGTACCGCAAATCGTTAGCCGCTGCGGCCGAGGCGCGTGGTTGGGCCGTCCACTGGTACGACTCGAAGAAAGTGTTTGAGGCAGCGAGAGAGGCGCTGGGCATCGAGGACCTCGATGCGCACTTTCTCCGGCTGCGGAAGTCCATCGGGCCGCCCTGGAGCAAGGATCATAAGCTCGCGATGGCAGCGGCGATCGTTGCGGCTAGGGCGCGCTAGAGCTCGCCCAACGACGAAGCCGGATTACAAGTCGATGCGGCGGCCGCGGCGCGTCGCGATGCCGATCGCGAGCAGCGGCAATTCCTGATCGGGGAGCAATCCGGTCGGCTTGCCGTCGATCTTGTGAATGCCGGCGTATGCCGAGTATTCCACGAGCGCCGGAATCGTCGTGTTGGGCAGATGTCGCTTGCCGAGCCATTCCCACTCGCCGGCTACGGAGCGATCGGCGAAAAGCGCGGCCGCGTAGCCGCACGCGTCGGGTTGAGAGCGATCGTCAGGCTCGCGGTAGCGTACGTAGCCGTCGATGATGTAGATGGGCCGGAAGGTCTGCACGTAAGCCGCGACCGGGGCGACGAGCACGGCCACGAAATAGCCCCCGAAAGCGATCGCTCCGAGCGCGAAGATCCATGCGATCTTGACCAGCGTTGCGTCCGAAGCGACGTGGTGCGCGCGGTAGACGATTCCCCACGTGAGCGCGGCCATGAACACGGTTCCGAGCAGCGGCTCGATCGCTAGGGCGAAACGCCCGGTGAGGCCGCGCCAGACGACGTCGCGTTCGCGGCGCGTCCAAGGCCGCCGCGCCCGCACCTGCGACGCGCATTTTTCGGACGTCATCCATCGACCCGGCATGCGGGGAGGTTCGCCCTACAGCGCTCCCGCTGCTGCCTCTTCGATGGGACGCGTGCGTCCGCCGCGTTGCGGCTTCAGCGTTGCGGCGAGCAGCAGCGCCACGAATGCGACCGCGCAGAACGCAAGATAGGCGTGACGGTAGCCCGCGATCTCGTTCGCGGCTAGGCCGAAGAGCGCGCCGGCTAGCGAGCTTCCAAGGATCTGTCCGACGATCAGCGCTTGGCTCAGGAAGCCGACCGCGGTGGCGCGCGCCCGCTCGGGCGTCTCGCTCGTTACGATGAAGCGCGTGGGCGCTCCCAGCAGCGAGCCGAATCCGGCTCCCGCGACGACCATCGCCACCAAGGTGAGCGCGAGCGATTGAAAACCGACCGCGAAAGTCGCGAGGCCGAGCTCCGTTAGGATCGCGCCGACGAGCAATACGTCGCGGCTGCCGATGCGATCGAGCGCGCGTCCCGCCGTCGGAATGACGGCGACGAACGTGAAAGCGCCGAGCGCCGCGACCAACCCGGCGCCGAGATAGGACATGCCCTGCGCACCGACGAGCACGGTCGGAATGAAGAAGAGCGAGCCTTCCAAGACGCCGATGACGACCTCGAGCGCGTAGGTTTTCACGAGCTGGGGCGTCCGAATCAGCTCGAGCGGAACGATCGGCGCACGCGCCGCGGTCTCCCAGATCGCAAAACACGCGAGGATGACGATGCCGAGAACGCCGATCAGCAGTCGCGCAGCAATCAAACCGTCCATGAGCGCAAGCAGTCCCAGGCATAGGAGTGCCAGGCCGCCCACATCGAGGGGTTCGCGGCGGCGCGGTGCGTCGATCGGCACGTCGCGCAGGGCCAGCACGAAGACGACCGCCGCGAGCGGCACGTTGGCCGCAAAGATCCAGCGCCACGAGACGAAGTGCGTGACGAGCCCCCCGACGACCGGGCCGATCACCGCGGCGAGCCCCCACGTCGCCGCTACCACGCCGAGCGCGGCACCTCGCCGGCCCGCGGGAACGACGTCGCCGATCGTGGCGGTCGCGACCGGGAAGATTCCGCCCGCTCCGAGCGCCTGAACCGCTCGGGCAACGAGAAAGATGGAGTAACTGGGCGCGACGATCGCAACGACGCTGCCCACGGCAAACAGCGAGAGGCACGCCAGATAGACCGGGCGGCGTCCGTAGCGATCGGCGAGCGTGCTCGCGAGCGCGATCGAGAGGACGGTGACCAGCAAGTACAGCGTAAAGACCCATGCCAGGTCGCTGGTTTGCACGCCGAAGTCGCGGCCGAGTGCGGGCAGTGCCGGAGAAAGCACGCTCAGGTCGAGCGCGCCCGCGAAGACGCCCAGCGCGAGCGTCGCGAGCAGACGATTCACGTTACGATTCGGTCGATCACCATCACCGCGCACATGAGCGCGAGGTAAAGGAGCGAGAAGCGGAAGAGCTTGCGCGCTTGAAACGTACCGGCCTCCTCCCGCCACGTCCGGACCGCATCGATGAGGAAGATCGCGCCGAGCAAACCAGCGCCCGCGAGGTAGAAGGCGCCCATGACGTGCAGCGGATAGAGAAGCAGCGACGCTGCCACGAGTAAGATTGTGTAGTAGACGATTTCGCGTTTCGTGCGCTCCCGCCCGCACACGTTGGGAAGCATGGGAATCTTGGCCTTGTCGTACTCCGTTTCGGTCATCAGAGCGAGGGACCAGAAATGCGGCGGCGTCCACAGGAAGATCAATGCGAAGAGTCCGAGCGCCGGAGCTCCGACGGAATGCGTCACGGCCGCCCATCCGACGAGCGGAGGAACGGAACCGGCGGCGCCGCCCACGACGATGTTGAGCGGCGTGATGCGCTTGAGCCACATCGTGTAGATGACGACGTAGTAAAGGTTGCCCGCGAGCGACAGCCACGCGGCCAACGGATCGACGAGCAAATAGAAGATGACGAACGACGCAACGCCGACGATCGCGGCGTAGATCGCGCCGCTGCGCCTCGAGATGCGACCTTGCGGGATCGGTCGCGTCGCCGTGCGCTTCATGATGCCATCGATATCGGCGTCCCAAACGCAGTTGAACGCGCCGGCCGAGGCTGCGGCGAGCGCGCCCGCCAGCAGCGTCCAAAAGACCAGATGGAGCGGCGGCACGCCCCGCGCGGCCATGACCATCGAAGCCGCCGTCGTGACGAGCAAGAGCGCGATGATTCGAGGTTTTGACAGTTCGTAATAGTCGACGATGCGTGCGTATAGATTCATCGCGGGGCGTCGCCTTCCGCGAGCGGACGTCGGCGCCGCAGCGGTGCGGCGTCGAGCATAGCGAACGCCGCCGCCACGAAGAAGGCCAAGAAGACGAAGGCCGCGTTCGCGGCGTGGGCCTCACGAAGATTCGTCGGTAATCGAAGCGCGACGTTGAGCAACCCGAGCAGCACCTGGACGGCGACGAGCGCGGCACCCACGGCGACCGCCGCGCGAACGCGACGCGACGCCGCCTGCGCCCACGCTAGCGCGACGGCTCCGGCGGCGCAGATCAGCGTTGAAGCCGCGCCGAAGCGGTGCAGCATCTGAACGTATTGACCGGGCGTATACACGACGACGCTGCCGGCGCATCCGGGAATCGATAGGCAGGCGAGGCCGGCGCCGCTCGAGCTAACGTACGCGCCGATGCACATCGTGACGAAGGCGACGGCAGCGGTGACGCCGAGTACGAGGAGAAGCACGGGCGGGCCGAGCCGCGCGTCGGGGCGGGGACTGGGCGCGGCCTCCGATGCGGCGGCGAACACCGCCATCGCCGAGAGCGAGGCGATGAGGGCCATCGCCGTGGCCCAATGCAGCACGACGGAGAGCGGCGTGTTGGCGAGGCGGACGGTTTCGGCGCCGAGCACGACCTGCACCGCGAAGATAACGGCGATGAGCCCGAGCGTCGGCATGACGAACGGCGAGCGAGCCCGTTGCCGCCAGGCGACCGCGATAAGAGCGAGGACGAGCGCGGCGAGCGCGATCGCAAGCAGGCGATGCGACCATTCCCAGAGCGTACCCCCGCTCATCGACGGCAGAAGCCGACCGTGGCAGAGCGGCCAGTCCGGGCAGGTGAGGCCGGCGCCGTTAATCCGCGTCCAGCTCCCCAGCATGAGGGTCATCAGGGCGACCAAGTCGGCGGTTAGCGCCAAAACCAGCACACGCTTCATCCAACTCTCAGCCTAACGTCGCCGGCGGCGCGAGGGCAATGACAAATAGGGGCGAAGCGCACGGCCGTGAAGCGCTGGTGGGCCCTGGCGGGTCTAGCCCTGGGGCTCGTCTTGCTGGTCGGATGTCGCGAGATTCGCGTGAAGACGCTCGCAGTGGGCACTACCACCGTTCTAGGAGGGAACCAAATCCTTATAGTACGCGATGCGACTGCCCTCGGCAAGCTCGGCATTCACGCGCCCGTACATTACAAGGGCGAGTTCGGTGTCGTCTTGCTGATGGGGCCGCACGACCGAACGGGATACAAGCAGATCGTCGAATCGATCGGTGCGAACGGCCAGCGCGTACGCGTCGTTGCCTTCGAACCAGCACCCGCCGACGGCGGCGAGCCGTCGGCTCAATACCGCACCTTTACTCTTTGGATCGTTCCGAACAGCGTTTATCGACGAGGCGTGCGCGTCGAAGTCGTGACGCCGAGCAACGAGCCAATTGCGTCGACGTACCTGCCGTAGGTCCGAACAGTAGCGTGCTCTCTCCGCGCAAGCCGTCACCGCCCGACCGCATCGACGAACTCGACGCGCACGTCGAGCGTCTCGGCTTGGTTCTCGAACCGAACGGCGATCCGACCGAAGCGTGCGGAACGCTGAATCCGGGTGCGACCCGCGCTCCGAATCGCGAACTCCTCGTCTATCCGCGCTGCGTCGCCGAAGGCAACATATCGCGCGTCGGAACGGTGCGCACTCACGAGGTCGAGGGCGGGTTCAACGTCGAGCGGCTCGGCTTTGCCCTCGAGCCGGAAGCGCCGTACGAGCTCCGCCCGAATCCGGGATATGGATGCGAGGATCCGCGCGTCACGTACGTGCCTGCGATCGAATCTTACGTCATGGCGTACACGGCGTTCGGCCCCGACGGTCCGCGCATCGCGCTCGCGCTTTCGGACGACGCATATCGGTGGCGCCGGCTCGGCCCCGTCCGGTTCGCCGGGAGCGCGAATGTCGTGGGCGACGACAAGGACGCCGCTTTCTTTCCGGAGCCCGTGATCTCGCCGAAAGGGCGGCGTTGCCTGGCGTTCTATCACCGTCCGATGCTGCATCTGTCGAGCGTCGACGGCCGTGCCGCGCTTCCGATGATCGAGCACCTGCCGTTCGAGGACCGCGAGTCGATCCGCATCGCGTACGTTCCGCTCGGACCGGTGCTGAAGGATCGCCGCAACCTCTGCAACATTTCCGAGAGCGTCCAGGTGCTCAGTCCGGACGATCGCTGGGGCTCGATCAAGATCGGCGCCGGGACGCCGCCGGTGCGCATCGCGCTCGGCGGAACGGAGGGATGGATGTCGCTCTTTCACGGCGTCGACGTCGTCCGCGATCGCCGTCGCAAGCCGTCGCTGCGGTACAGCGCCGGCATCGTGATTCACGATCTCGAACGCCCGAACTATATTCTCTATCGGTCGCCGAAGCCCGTGATGGCGCCCGAGTCACACCGAGAGCGCCACGGCGTGGTCGACAACGTCGTCTTTCCGACCGGTCTCGATCCGCGCCCCGATCTCGGCGACCGCGTCTACGACGTCTACTACGGCATGAGCGACTACTCGATCGGTGCGGCGCGCTTGCGTATCGAACCTTGACGAAGGCCACCGCAAATGCTGCGATATCTACTGTTGTCGACGGCCATCGTGCTCGGGATCGCGGCAACCGTGGCGGCCTGGGTGAATCGGGATCTCATCCGCATCAAAATAGCTTCGGTCTACGCGCGCGTGCCACCGAAGCCGGGGGGCGCGAGCGCACGCGAGCTCGGGGCGGCAGCGGGCCTGCTCGGTGACGCGCCCTGGGCGCTTTCGGCGCTGCCCGAATGCTTGATACAAACCTCGGAATCGAGCGGAGCGCCCCGCTACGTGCGGCGGCACTTGCCCGCGGGCGCTGCGCCGATTGTGCCGCCCGCCACATTGGTGTATGGTGATTGCAGCATTCGGATCACCGGGGACGAAGCATACGTGCGGCGCGGACCCGACCGGCTCCGAATCCCGCCGCGCGTACGGTTTTACCGTGCGGCGGGCTTCCTTGCGCTCATTCGCGAGACGCCCGGGGGCGAGGAGCTGCGCGTCTACCAATCGGCACAAAGATGATGGAAAACGAAAACATTCAAGATCAGGTGCGGCGGCGGCGGACGTTCGCGATCATCTCGCATCCCGATGCGGGCAAGACGACCCTTACCGAAAAGCTGCTGCTCTACGGGGGAGCGATTCACGTCGCCGGACAGGTCTCCGCGCGCAAGCGCCAGCGCCAGGCCACGAGCGACTGGATGGCCCTCGAGCGCGAGCGCGGGATCTCGATCACGTCGACCGTGTTGCAGTTTCCTTACCGCGGATATGCCGTCAACCTGCTCGACACGCCTGGCCATCAGGACTTTGGCGAGGATACCTATCGCACGCTGCTGGCCGCCGATAGCGCGGTGATGCTCATCGACGCCGCTAAGGGCGTCGAACCGCAGACGCGAAAGCTCTTCGCGATTTGCCGCGAACGCGGCATTCCGCTCTTCACGTTCATGAACAAGCTGGATCGCCCGAGCCGCGATCCGCTCGAGCTTTTAGACGAGCTCGAGAGCGTGCTCGGGATCGGGGCCTTCCCCATGAACTGGCCGTTGGGCAGCGGCGACGATTTCCGCGGCGTGTACGATCGCCGAACTCACACGGTGCACTCCTTCGAGCGCGCCGCGCACGGAGCGACGCGCGCTCCCGTCTCCATGTCGGATGTTCGAGATCCGAAGTTACGCGAGATGGTGAGCGATCACGCTTACGCGCAGTTTCGAGAAGGGATCGAGCTGCTCGACGGAGCCGGCGAGCGATTCGATCCAGCGGCGATGCTGGGCGGCAAGACCACGCCGGTATTCTTCGGAAGCGCGGTGACCAACTTCGGCGTGCAGCTCTTTCTCGACGAGTTCGTCGAGATGGCTCCCCCGCCTTCGGCGCGCTCCGGCGTCGATCCGGCCGGCGAATCGTTCACGGGCTTCGTGTTCAAGATTCAGGCGAACATGGATCCGCGCCATCGCGATCGCGTGGCTTTCGTGCGCGTCTGCTCGGGCGAATTCGCGCGCGACATGACCGTTCGCAACGCTCGCACGGGTTCGGTGGTGCGTCTCTCGCGCGCGATGCGTCTCTTCGCCGACGATCGCGAGTCGCTCGACGTAGCGTATGCCGGTGACGTCGTCGGGCTGGCCAATCCGGGGGCCTTCGCGATCGGGGACACGCTGTACGAGGGAACGCCCGTCACGTTCCCTCCGGTACCGGCCTTCGCTCCGGAACATTTTGCCTCGATCCGGAG
Organism: Vulcanimicrobiota bacterium; assembly: GCA_963745145.1. Lineage (GTDB taxonomy): Bacteria > Vulcanimicrobiota > Vulcanimicrobiia > Vulcanimicrobiales > Vulcanimicrobiaceae > Cybelea. The sequence goes on from CAVUWE010000002.1 coordinate 1,018,280, forward strand.
TATCGACGTAGCGGGTTACAAAGCTTTTGGAAAGGGCATTTCGCAGTTGCGTGAAGAGGGTGCCGTGCAGGTCTTCTATCCGTGGGGGACGCCGCGGAACGAACCCATCCTCGGGGCGGTTGGCGAGCTGCAGTTCGACGTCGCGAAGTACCGGCTCGAAGCCGAGTACAACGTGAAAAGCCTTTTGGCGACGCTACCGTTCTCGCTCGCCCGCCACGTCGCGGGAGAGCGCGACGCGATCGACCGCGTCGCGCTTCCGTCGAACGCTCGTCTGATGGAAGACTGGGACGGCCGCCCGGTAGCGCTCTTTGAGAGCGAGTGGAGCGTGCGGCTCGCGGAGGAGTGGAACCCGCAGCTTGCCTTTACGGCGTTTACTGCCCGTTCGGATGCGAAGGCGCTGGCGTCGTGACGGCGTTGAGGGTGCTCGCCCTGGCCGGCGCGGCCGCGCTCCTGGCGAGCTGTTCTTTTCAAAACCGGAACGAGCGCGAGGCCGAGCGCGTCACGCGCGCGGTGATCGCGAACGACTTGCAGCCGGTCCAAGGCGACGTGGCCAAAGGAGTGGCGATCACCCGCGTCCAGATCGCGCAATGGTCGGACGAGCTCAACGCCCAGGGAAAGCTGCTTTCCGTCAAGGAGATGACCGAAGGTTGCCAGGCCGGCTGGCACTGCTTCGACGTTAAGTTCCAAAAGCGCGAGTACGTCGAGCGGATGCGTTTCGACGAGAACGGGAAAGTGGTCAACTGGAACTTTCACATGGCGCCCCGGTAACGCTCGCCGACATCCGGGCGGCGGCGCGGCGCCTGGCCGGAGTCGCGCACCGAACGCCGGTCGTGAGCTCGCGGACGTTGAACCTGCGCTGCAACGCGCAGGTCTTCGTGAAGTGTGAGAACCTCCAACGGATGGGCGCGTTCAAGTTTCGCGGCGCGTACAATTTTTTGACGTCCCTGTCGGATGAGGAGCGGACGCGAGGCGTCGTCGCGTTCTCGAGCGGCAATCACGCGCAAGGCGTGGCACTGGCGGCGCGCCTCCTCGGCGTTCCGGCGACGATCGTCATGCCGTTCGATGCTCCGGCGGTCAAACTGGCCGCGACGCGCGAGTACGGCGCGGAGGTCGTCCACTACGAGCGCGAGCGGTCGCATCGCGAGGAGATCGCGCGCGCCGTGGCCGCCGAGCGCGGCGCGACCGTCGTGCCTCCGTTCGACGACGCGCGTATCGTGGCGGGCGCCGGCACCGCCGCGCTCGAGCTGTTGGAAGACGTGGACTCGCTCGACGCGATCGTCGTGCCGGTGGGGGGCGGCGGTCTCATGGGCGGAACGGCGATCGCCGCACACGCCGTCGATCCTTCGATCGCGCTCTACGGAGTCGAGCCTGAGGCCGGCGACGATTTCGCGCAATCGCTCGCGCGCGGAGAACGCGTGTCGATCCCGGTGCCGAAAACGATCGCCGACGGCCTACAGACGACCGGGCCCGGTGAATTGACCTTTGCCATCGCGCGCGAGCATACTCGCGCGATAGTGACCGTCACCGACGATCAACTGCGCGAGGCCATGCGCTTCGCGTTCGAGCGAATGAAGCTCGTCATCGAGCCGAGCGGAGCCGCGGCCGTTGCTGCGCTGCTGCACGGACGCATTCCGGGCATCGCCGGCAAGCGCGTCGGTGCGATCGTCAGCGGCGGCAACATCGACCCCGCTCGCTACGGCGAGCTACTTGGTGGAGATATCTCCGCAGGCGACGTACTTGCCTAGGTTCGCGGCGCTTTCGTGAACGTTGATCGCGTGGGGGTTTGCGAGCAGCTGATCGATCGTCGTGCCCTTGACCAGGGTCGTCGACTTTCCGCCGACGATGTTGGTCAGCGCGTTGGCGACGCCGCCGAGATCGCTGCAGACGCCGGAGTGGATGTGTGCCGGCTGCGGAGTGGCGGGCGCACTTTTCAGCGCGATGACCACTTGGACGTCACCGCCGACTTGGGTGAGCGTCGCGGTTCCGCTCTCTCCCGACCCGTTCTGTTCTTGGAGGGTAACGGTCAGCGTCGACGTCGCGGCGCGCGCGGGCGCTAGCTGCCCGAGAGCGACGAACGCCAGCGATGCGAGCAATAGGGAGATCCGTTTCATCTTGGTCCTTTCAGCGGTAGGGAGTTCATGGACGCGGTTCCTTCGCGCTCTCCAGGTCTCTGACCGCTTCGATCGCCTGGCTGGTGGGCGTCGCGTCGACGCCGTCGACGATTTCCAGCAAGGATGCGGCCGCATCGTTCTGCGCGGCGTACGCCGCCGCGGCTTTTGCGTCGCCGGCGGCCTTGGCCGTAGAGGACTGCGCGTAGCTGCGGTCCATCAGCGCGACGATCCGGCGGGCGAGAGCGTATTGTTGCTCGAGCGCTCGCCGCGAAACGACGACGCGCGGATCCATCACGACCTCGAGCGGCTGCGTCAGCGTGGCGCCGTCGATCTGGAGACGCACGGTGTAGCGGGCGGGAACGACGAGCGGCCCCTGCGGTACCCGCGGCGTGTCGTGAGGGACGGCTGAAATCGGGAGGTCTTGGCTCGCCACTCGCGGGGGCTGCTCGCGCAGATCCCAAACGAAACGATGCATTCCGGCGCTCGTCGGCAGGGCCGCAAACGGCCGCTCCCAGTACGCCGGCTTGTCGAGGTTCGGAATGGGCGGGGGCGGCGCGTCGTCGCTCGCGTAACGCCGGACGATGCGGCCGTTGCCATCGTAGACGGAGAGCACGACGCGATGCGCGGGCGAGGCCAGCGCGTAATCGACGATCGCCCCGTCGGGCGGGTTCTCTCCCGTCGGCTCCTCGGGCGGCAGCGGCGTATCGGTGTTGGTGCTGCGGCGCACGCGATAGGTGAGCGCCGGCGCGAAGAGGTGCGGACCGCGCACGCTCGCGCGCGCCAGCTCGCGGAGCGGCTCGACGTCGGTGAGAATCCAGAAGCCTCGGCCGTGGGTCGCCACGATCGCATCGTTTCCATGGATGACGAGATCGCGCACCGACGTGTGCGGAAGATCGAGCTGGAGCGGCTGCCAATGCGCCCCGAGATCGAACGACGCGTAGACGCCATTCTCTGTCGCGGCGTAGAGCAGACTCGGCTCGACCGGATCTTGCCGCACGGCATTCACGGGCTGCTTCGGGAGCCCGTCGACGGCGAGCCGCCAGGTCGCGCCGCCGTCGCGCGTTATGTAGACGTATGGGCGCAGATCGTCGAGCCGGAAACGGTTGACGGCAACGAACGCCGTGTCGTCGTCGAAGTGCGAGGCATCGATTTGCGCAACCTTGCTCCACGGCGTCAGCTCCGGCGGCGTAACGTTTTTCCAGTGAGCCTGCCCCGAGCCTATCGAAGGGCCGTCGCGGGTGATCCACACGTTGCCGTCGTCCGTTCCGGCCCAGATGGTTCCCGAATGCGCGTACGATGGTGCGAGGGCGTAGACGACGCCGCGATGGTTTCCGTGCTGCGGATCGTCGCTTTCGAACGCTCCGAGCATCGGCGGCACGCCCGGGTGCGCGCGCGTTAAATCGGGGCTGATGGCGCGCCAGCTCTGCCCGCCGTTCTCGGTCGCGAACACGACATTGGATCCGAAGTACAGGCGGTGCTTGTCGAAGTGATCGAAGGCCAGCGGCTCCGTCCGAACCGTGCGATACTTCTTCGAGGGCAGCGCGATAGGCGAGACCTCCTGCGTTTGGTCGGTACGCTCGTCGTGCTTCTCGACCTTTCCTCCGTAGAACACGCCCGGATGGAGCGGGTCGGGAACGACGTAGCCATACTCCTGTGCGCCGACGGTGTACCAGTCGCTTTGCGTGGTCATGCCCCAGTCGCCGCGGCTGAGCACGCAGGCAAATCCGCTCTCCTGCTGTCCTCCGCAGATTCGATAGGGAAACCGGTCGTCGGCATTGACGTGAAACATCTGCGCGGTGGGCTGGTTGTACCAGGAGCTCCAAGTCGTGCCGCGGTCGACGGAGATCGTCGCGCCCTGGTCGCTGGCGAGCGCGATGACGTTCGGATCGAGCGGATTGATCCAGACGTTATGGTAGTCGTCGCCGCCGGGCGCGCCTTTGATGGCGAGCATTGTTCGTCCGGCGTCCGTGGAGCGATAGGTCGAAGTGTTCGTCAAGTAGACGGTCCGAGGGTCGCGCGGATCGACCGCGAGCGAGACGAGGTCGTCTCCACGCTGAGCGATTTCATCGGCGTCGTTCACTCGCGCGAAATGCGCGCCGGCGTCGTCGCTGCGGTAGAGCGCCCCCGCGTCTTCGCCCTTGGCTTCGCCGTCGGCGTATGCGTAAACGACCCGTGAGTCGCTTGGTGCGACGGCGATCTCGGCCCGGCCCATCTGCGCGGGCAATCCCTCGCTCAACTTCGTCCAGGTCGTTCCTCCGTCGCTCGATTTGAAGATGCCGCTTCCGGGGATCTCGAACGAGGCGCCGATCTCCCACGGCGCTTGTCGTGCCGCCCAGAGCGTTGCGTATACGATCTTCGGATCGTGCGGATCGAGAACCACGTCGAACGCTCCGACGTCCTCGTTTTCGAAGAGCACCCGCTGGAAGCTCGCGCCGCCGTCGAGCGATCGATAGAGACCGCGCTCGGAGTTGGCACCGTACGGATGGCCGAGGACGGCGACGAAGAGCCGATTGGCGTTGGCCGGATCGACCGTCATCGAGGCGATCTGCTGTCCGTCGCACAGACCGAGGTGCGTCCAGGTGCGGCCGCCGTCGTTCGATTTGTAGACACCGTCGCCGACGGCGAGGTCGGGGCGCTGCAGCCCTTCGCCGCTGCCGGCATAGACGACGTTCGGATCGCTCGGCGCGATGGCGAGCGCTCCGATCGATCCGGTGGACTCGCCGTCGAATATCGGCACCCACGTTCGGCCCGCATCTTCGGTCTTCCAGATGCCGCCGTTGACGGCAGCGATATAGAAGAGATTGGGCCGGTTGGCAACGCCGGCGACGGCGACCGTGCGGCCCCCGCGCATCGGGCCGACGAATCGCCAGTGCATTCCCTGATAGAGCGACGGCGATACGGCGAATACGAGCGCGAGCAGCGTGAGTCTCAAAGGCGCCTGCCGTTTCGCCGCCCGTTGCGGCGTTTCGGCTGGAAGGCGGCGCCGATCTTCCAACTCGTCTTGCGCGGCAGCGAGTCGTCGACGTCGTCGCATCCGATCGGCGTGAACTCGCGGCAATCGTGCGGGCGGCCTTCGTAGATGCCGCAGTAGTGCCGTCCGCTGCGCGAACCCATCAGGAAACGCACTGGTCGCCGAGGTCATCGCCGATCTTGCGCAGCCAGCCCACGTGATAGCCGTCGGCGGACGGGCGTTCGACGACGTATTCGCGCATCGTTTCGTCGTAGCTCATGTCCAGGTGATCTGCGATGCGCTGCACGTCGGCCTTGCTGACGAACGGCTCGTAGCCGCTGCAGCACTCCGCGCATCCGGGCGGGCAGGCCACGTTCTCGGGCATGTCGCGCAGGTGCGTGCGCGCAAGCTCGATGACCTTGCGGACCGCTCCGACAAAAACCGGGTCGTCGTTGTACTTGTAGATCCATTCGCGGCGGTTGATTTCGTTGACGTTGTAATAGCGCGTCGTTTTCTCGTCGAACTCGATCGTTATGTGCTCTTCGTCGATTTCGATTTTGTTGACGTGCTCGAGCGGCCGAACGTCGAGTAACTCGGGATGCGTTGCCTGTCCCGTGCGGCGCGAGAACTTTCGCAATTTGATGAGGTCGATCGTGTCCATAACGGACCTTCGATTCCCGCGCCTTGCGGGTGCGGCCTGTACGGAGAGCAAAAGGGAACGGCCATGCGAACGGCTATCGGCGTCGATCTCGGCGGTTCTCACGTGACCGCTGCAGTAGTCACTGAGGATGGAGCGATCCATCGTCAACACGAGGAGGACCTCGAGGACCTGCGGTTCGAGGCGGTGATCGCCGCGCTCGACGCAACGATCGGGCTGGCGCTCAAAGACTCCGGCACCGTCGTCGGGATCGGCATCGGCTCGCCCGGAAACATCGATGCGGCCACGGGCGCCGTCCTGTATAGCCCCAACTTCGGCTGGCAAGACGCACCGCTGGGCGAGGCGCTCCGGAAGAAGTTCGGTCTGCCGGTCTTCGTCGCCAACGACGCCCGTTGCGCGACCCTCGGCGAATACACGTTTGGGACGGGCAAGCAGACGAAGGACTTCGTGCTGCTTACGCTAGGAACGGGGATCGGCGGAGGGATCGTCGCGCGCGGCGAGCTGCTGCTAGGCAATCGCTGGGGTGCGGGAGAGATCGGCCACCATCAGATTCGTCCGCACGATGGGTTCGTGTGCGGCTGCGGAAAGATCGGCTGCTTCGAGGCGCAGGCGTCCGGCACCGGGCTGATTCGCCACGCCTTCGCAGTGGCGCCGTCCTTTCCACGCAGCGCGCTGCTCGACGTTCCGCGCGACAAACTCAGCTCGAAAAAGATCCGGCGCGCGGCGCAGGCCGGCGACGGCCACGCGCTCGCGGCTTGGAAGAACTTCATGGCCGACCTGGCGATCGGATTGGCGAATGTCGTGGCGTTCGTGAATCCAGAGAAGATAGCGCTGGGAGGCGGCGTCTCGAGCGCGGGGGACTACATGCTCGATGCGGTTCGCCCGCAGGTGGACGTGCTCACGACGATGGTGCCACGGGGAACGACCGAAATAGTGGTGGCCTCACTCGGAAACGATGCGGGCCAGGTCGGCGCGGCGACGATGGCGTTGCGCGGAGGATTGACGTCCGGTGCCGCGACCGAATAAGGCGCTGTTAGTTGCGCTCCCGGTCGCGCTCGTCGCCGCGCTCGCCGCCGTTCTCGCCGCGCTGCCCGGGCGATCGCAGAGCGGCGACCCCATCCACAAAATCCGCCACGTCGTCATCATCATGCAAGAGAACCGCTCGTTCGATTCGTACTTCGGGACGTTTCCGCACGTGGACGGAATACCGATGGCGAATGGCGTGCCGACGGTCTGCGTGCCGGATCCGCGACAGGGCACGTGCGTCAAGCCGTTTCACGATTCGGGCGATGCTAATCGTGCCGGTCCGCACACGGCTCGCGCCTCGACCTCCGATATCGACGGCGGCAAGATGGACGGGTTCATCGAAACCGCAGAGCGCATGCGGCGACGGTGCCGCGACCCCAACTCTCCGAACTGCGCGGGCAGCGTCGAGGTCATGGGCTATCACGACGGCCGAGAGCTTCCCAATTACTGGAAATATGCGCGCGACTTCGTTCTTCAGGATCGCCTCTTCGAGCCGAACGCATCCTGGAGCTTGCCGCAGCATCTCTTCATGGTCTCGGAATGGTCGGCCTCATGCGCGCGTATCGGCGATCCGATGAGCTGCACGAACGAGCTGCAGGATCCCGATTATCCGCCCGACTTCGACGCGCGCAACGGGCGAGTGCATCAGCCCGGGCGCCCCGATTACGCGTGGACCGATCTCACCTATATGCTGCACGCGCACCGCGTCAGCTGGGCATACTACGTGATGGCCGGCACGGAGCCGGATTGCGCCAATAATATGGACGCCTGTGCCGCGGTGCCGCAGCATGCCAAGACGCCTGGCATCTGGAACGTGCTGCCCTACTTCGATACCGTCAAGCGCGATGGTGAGCTCGGCAACATTCGCGATCTGCGCGATTTCTATACGGCCGCCCGGAACGGCACGCTCCCCAACGTCGTATGGATCACGCCCGCGGGGCCGTACAGCGAACATCCTCCGGCGCTCGTGAGTCTCGGTCAGGCCTACGTAACAGGGCTGATCGATGCGATCATGCGCGGCCCCGATTGGAACAGCACCGCGATCTTCCTGAGCTGGGATGACTGGGGCGGCTTCTACGATCACGTCGTCCCGCCGCGCGTAGACCAGAACGGATATGGCATTCGGGTCCCGGGCATCGTCATCAGCCCGTACGCGCGACGAGACTTTATCGATCACCAGACGCTGAGCCACGATGCCTATGTAAAGTTCATCGAAGACGACTTCCTTGGCGGCGCGCGCATCGATCCTACGACCGACGGGCGCCCCGACCGGCGCCCGACCGTTCGTGAGACGGTTCCGATCCTGGGCGACCTGCGCCGCGATTTCGATTTTCGCCAAGCGCCGCGGCGGCCGGAGATTCTGCCCGGCGGCATCGTCTGGACCGGAACGCTCTAGGAGCGAGCAGTCAACGGCGACGCCAGGCGCGATGACGACCGGCCAATAAGAAAGAAAGCGTAAAAAAGAGGGAGAGAGTAAAGTTAGATACGCGGCCGGTATCTGCGCGGTCGGCCTGCTCGCCGGATGCAGCGGATCGCCGGCGACGTTCGGGACGACCCAAGCGCTGCCGCAGACCTCGGGCAGAACGCCTGTCGGTCGAGCGGCATGCCCCGACGCTCGCGGCGGCGACGCGCGCTGTTTTGCCCTGATTCAATCCAAGAGCGGCATCGCGCCGGGAATCGCCGGCTGGGCGCCGGCCGATTTCCAGGCGCGCTACAAGCTACCGTCGTCGACGCGGGGCGTGGGACAAATCGTCGCAATCGTGGCCGCTTACGACAACCCCAACGTTGCCACGGATCTCGCCGCGTATCGATCGCAGTTCGGGCTCCCCACGAGCACCTTCACGAAATACAACCAGGCCGGGCAGATGAAAAACTACCCGGCCGGCAACGCCGGCTGGGGCGTTGAAATCGATCTCGACGTCGAGATGGCGTCGGCCACGTGTCCGCTCTGCACGGTCTACCTCGTCGAAGCGAACAGCTCGAAATCGAAAGATCTCGCCGCGGCTGAGGTCGAGGCCGTCAAGCTCGGCGCGAATATCGTAAGCAACAGCTGGGGCTGCACCGGCTCGACGACTTGCGTGGATCAAAAGGATTTCAACCACAAGGGCGTGACCTATCTCGGCGCGTCCGGGGACGGGGGCTCCGGCCAGGTGGGCCTCCCGGCGGCTCTCGATGGTGTGGTCGCCGTTGGCGCCACCGTGCTCACTAAGACCGGCTCTCAATACACCGAACAGATTTATGAAATCTCGCCGGGCGGGTGCGCGACCGGCATCAAGAAGCCCAAGTGGCAGCACGATTCCACGTGTTCGTATCGTCTCGCGAACGATGTGGCGGCGGTCGCCTCGAACGTCGCTGCGTACGATAGCTACGGTTACGCGGGCTGGCTTACTATGGCGGGAACGAGCGTATCGACGCCGCTATTGGCCGGCATGTTCGCTCTTGCCGGTAACGCGTCGCACCAAGACGGCGGTAGAACGTTCTGGCAACCGCGGCACCTCAAATTTATCCACGCCTTGGGTGGAAGCTGTAACGGTGGCTACACGATGGGTCAGTACACGACGTGTGCTGGCTGGGGCTCCCCCAACGGCCTCGGCGCTCTGTAGAAACTAGACCGCCGCCGCCGTGCGCAGGGCGCGGGCCGGCATGTCGTCGGAAGCCGGGATCGCCCCGCCTTCGGCGATCGACGTAATTAGCGCCGCGATCCGGCGCGAGCTGCGGCGGGGTGCGACGATCTCCTGGTTATGGCGAATCGCCGCCAAGCGATCGGGCGTAGAGATCAGCGTTCGTACGGCCGAGACAACCGTGGACGCTCCCTGAAGAGCGATCATGCCCAGGCCGTTATGGCGCACGAAGTCGACGTTGCCGCGCTCCTGGCCGGGGACGAAGTCGTAGACGATGATCGGAAGCTGCGCGGCATTGGCTTCCGCCAGCGAGCCCGGGCCGGCCTTGGTCACGAGCAAGTCGACCGCTCGAAAATATTCGGGAATCTTATCGGTGAACCCGAGCACCTGCATCGGCGTGGGGAGCGTCGCGGAAAGCTCCCCCAGCTTTTGCGCGAGGTGCTCGTTGCGACCGCAGACGACGACCAGCTCGATCGGCAAGCGCGCCCGGGCCAGCGCGAGCGCGGTCGACAGCAGTTTGCCGCCGCCTTCGCCCCCGGCCATCAGCATGACGGTCGGCGTATCTGGCGAGAGGCCGAGTTGTGCGCGTAAGTCGGCTTTGCTTCCGGTTACGTCGTCGAACTTGGGATGGATGGGGTGGCCCAGCAGACGCAGGCGGGCGGGCGAAACCCCGCGCGAGAGCGCGCGCTGATAGACTTCGCGCGCCGGCACGACGACCGCATCCGCCTCGGGAACCAGCCACGACTCGTGTACCTTGCCCAGATCGGTGATGACGGTCACGACCGGGACGTGCTGCAGCCGCGCATCGTCGCGTGCGCGCAGCGCCGCGTGGTTGAGAAGCGGGTGCACGGACACGATGACGTCGGGGCGATAGTCGATGAATAGATCGCGCAGCCTCTCGCGATAGAGCGGCTCGCAGAAACGTACGAGCGCTCGATAGCGCCGTCGTCCGTTGGTGGCGTGATAGAGCGCGCCGTAGACCGGCGGGGCGTAGCGCAGGGCCATGCTGTAACCGAGCCCTAGCTGCGTCAGCGGGAAGGCGCAGTGAGCGGCAACGTCTTCGATTCGGGTTTCGAACGGGCTGCCGGTCTTCGTCTCTTCGAGGGCCGCGGCGATCGCGTTGGCGGCGCTGCGATGGCCGCCACCCGTGTCCGAGATCAGCAGAAGGGCCCGTTTGGTCATACGCTCTCCCAATTAGGCTCTGGCCGGCACCCTCCTCGTCACGCGCCGGCCGGCATTGCGCGCTCGCCGGCTCGTCGGAGCGAGCCAAGCCAAAAGCGCCCGAGCCGGCGCATCGTAGAATCGGAAGATATCGCCGAACTCGATGTCGGGGTTTCGGTGATGGCCATCGTGGTCCTCGGGGAGCACGACGGCGAGGGGGCATAGCAGCGCGCGCAGCCATGCCGGCGTTCGCCACCCGAGGTCGGTCGTATGGCGCCACCAGACGTGAACCTGCCCGGCGGCCAGGCCTGCGACGGCTCCCGGCCAGGAGAAGTGCCAGAGGAGCGCGGCGACGCCAAGATACGGCACGGCGCCGAGGAAGCCGTCAAGCAAGACGGCCGGGTTCGCAGAGAGCACGGCGTGATCGAAGTACGAGCGCCGGCGGTCGTGGTGCGTCCGCAGGTGGAGCGTAAACCAGAGATGTTGCGGAACGTGGTAGAAAAACGTCGAGGCGAAGTCGCCGGCAACGAGCGTAACGATGAAAGCGGCAATAAAGAGCATACTGGCGGTGATCTCGCTGGGAAGCTGCAACGTTCATACCATATACCACACACACGCCGCTCGTAGCGCGACCGTTCGGCTCGATCGTGCTCTTAATATCGCGTTAAGCTGGCCGTCGCCCGCCAACGTCGATGCGCTCAAGGGCGCGGTGCTCGTTCGCGACGGCCCGCGAGTCGAGCGGCCCGAGCTGGCGATCGCACGCGCGATCCTTCGGACGAACCCGCGTATCGCCGGAGCCGATGCGCTGCTCTTCGCCGGTGCAACCGCCCGGGCTGCCCGCGCGCATTCCATGGCGCCGGAGTTCCTCGGCGCCGTGCTGCTGCAAGAGTCGGCATACGATCCGCGTGCGCTGTCGTCGGCGGGCGCGATCGGGATCGCTCAGTTCATGCCCGACACGGCGGCGGACGTGGGGCTCGATCCATACGATCCCTTTGCTTCGATCGACGCTGCGGCAGCGCTGTTGGGCGGTTACGTGGCCGAATACCGGAATCGGTACGGCGATCCGTACGCTGCCGCTCTCGCCGCCTACAACGCCGGACCCGTAGCCGTCGCGCGGTATGGGGGCGTGCCGCCGTTCGACGAAACGCGAGCGTATATCGCGCTGATCTTCGACCGCTGGGCGCGCATCGTCTCGTACGAGTCCTTCGTCCTTCGACAAGCTCAGGATGACAAAGTTGGAAAGCGGAAGAAGACGATGAAATGAGACTCTTTCGAAGCGGGCTCATCGCGCTCGCGGCACTGGTACCGCTCGGCTGCGGCATGAGCGCGAGTCCCGCCGACGGACTCACTTTCCGGGCGCCCGCGGGCTGGCAATCTTCCCCGGGGATCATGGGCTTCATGCAGTTTTGGCGACCGCCGTCCAACGATCGCGAAGTGCTGATGCTCTTCAAATCGCCGAAGCCCTTGAAGCCCAACGAAGTCTTTTCCAACGCGCAGCTGAACGACGCGGTGAAGGACGTCAGCATCGAGCGCCGCGCCGAAATCACGATCTGCGGACGTCAGCCCGCGACGTACGTCCAGGCGCGCGGATCCTCCGCGCGGGGCGGGGACGAGCGTGTCGAGCTCGTCTTAACGACGACAGGCGGCGGCAGCTACATCGCGATGTACGTTCGCCCGCTGGTAGGCACGCCGAACCCGGCGGCCGAGGCGGCGTTGAGGGAACTCTGTACGAAGACGTGACCGTTTGGCGCGACCTGGTTTCGTAAGGCAGCTCTTCGCGTGCCAGCCGCTGGGGTGGACGGCGTCCGCGTCGTCGGGCCCGACCCTGCGGCGCGTGTTGGGGTGGCCCGCATTGACTGCGATCGGCCTCGGCACGATGCTCGGCGGCATCTTCCCGACGATCGGGGCCGGCGCCCACGCCGCCGGCCCCGGCGTCATTCTCGCCTACGTCCTCTCCGGAATCGTCAGCTTGTGCGTGGCCCTCTGCTACGCCGAGTTTGCCTCGATGGTCCCGGTAGCGGGCAGCGCGTACACGTATGCGTACGCGACGCTCGGCGAGCTCGTCGCCTGGATCATCGGCTGGGATCTCATCCTCGAGTACGGGCTGTCGCTCGCGCCCACCGCATCGTCGCTCTCCGATTACTTTCAGCACATGCTTGCCAACGTCGGCATCGCCTTCCCGGCGTGGGCGCAGACGGCAAATCTGCACGGCGCGCATCCGCAAATCGACGTTCTCGCGTGCGTCGCGACGCTAGCGATCGCGGGTCTCGTCGCCGTGGGCATCCGCGAGTCGGCCGGCGTGAACGGCGCGCTCGTCGTGCTGCAAATCGTTGCCATGCTCGTCTTTATCGTTGCGGTCGCGCATGCGATTTCCCCGGCGAACCTCCACCCGTTCGCGCCGTTCGGCTATCACGGCGTCATCGCCAGCACGGCGCTCGTCTTCTTCGCCTACATCGGCTTCGATACGGTCACGGTCGCATCAGAGGAAGCGAAGCACCCCGAGCGCGACGTGCCGATCGGCATCATCCTAGCGCTATCCCTGGGAGGCATTCTTTACGTCGCGCTGACGCTCTGCACCGTCGGAGTGCTGCGCTTCGATCGCCTCTCCGAAGGCGCGGCCATGCTGGATGCGCTCGCCTCGGTTAGCAAGAGCCACACGCTCTACTGGATCGTCGCGATCGGGGGCCTGGCGGGAAACACGACCGTCATGCTGACGTCGCTGCTCGGGCAGGTGCGAATCTTTTACGTGATGGCGCGCGACCGCATGCTGCCTCCCGGCGTAGCGCACATCCACCGCGTCTTCCGAACTCCGGCCCGCATGACGCTCGTGACCGGCGCGATCGTCGCCGTGTTCGCAGCCGTGTTGCCGCTCACGGACCTCTTGACGCTGGTAAACATCGGTACGCTCGCCGCGTTTGCGATCGTGTGTGCCGGCGTCTTGGTCTTGCGCATCACCAATCCGACGGCGCGGAGACCATTCCGGGCTCCGCTACTGCCCCTCTTTTCCATCGCGGGGGCGGCGTCGTGCCTCTATCTCGTCACCGGTCTGCAGGTAGCGACGTGGATTCGCTACGGGGTCTGGTTCGCGGTGGGAATCGTCCTGTACGCACTGTACGGTTTCCGCAACTCACGACTTCGAATTACACCGGTCGAGCCGTAAAAGGAGGGTTGGAAGGCGCCGGCGCGGGAACCCCGCGGGGTGAGCACCGGGAGTGCGGTGTCCGATCGATTCGAGCTCATCACGGTGCCACGGTCCCGCGGCGTGCCCTCGTTTGCCGACGACGTCACCCGCGGCCTCACTTCCGAGCCGAAGCGGCTGCCTTCGAAGTATTTTTACGACGACGTGGGGTCGGCGCTCTTCGACGCCATTACACGCTTGCCGGAATACTACCTCACTAAGGCCGAGACCGAGATTCTCTCGAGCTGGGGCTGGCAGATGGTTCGCTTGCTCGAAGCGCCGGTCGATTTTCTCGAGCTCGGCAGCGGGAGCGCGGTCAAGACGCGCATCTTGATCGGCGAGGCGCTGCGCGTCCAAACCGAGCTGTGCTACAGCCCGATCGATATCTCGGTCGAGGCCGTGCGCGCATCGTCGCTGGCGCTGGTCGAGAGCTATCCTCGGCTGCGCGTGCGCGCCTACGCCGGCGATTACTTCGACGTTCTCGAATCGCGTGCGATCCGATCCGAGCATAAGCTGCTCGCCATGCTTATGGGCTCGAACATCGGAAACTACGAGCCGGAAGAAGCGGCCATGTTGCTGAGCTTACTGAGCGGCGCGCTCCGGCCCGGCGACGGCCTTTTACTCGGGGCCGATCTCAAGAAGGATCGCGCGACGCTCGAGCTCGCCTACGACGATGCCGCCGGCGTCACAGCCGCGTTCGATCGCAACATGCTCGCTCGCATCAACCGGGAGCTCGACGCGAACTTCGATCCACGCCTCTTTAACCACGTTGCCCGATACGACGAGGTGCGAGGGTCCGTCGATTCGTTTTTGGAAGCGCGAGAATCGCACGTTGCGACGGTGTCGGGCGTTGGGCTGCAAGTAGCCTTTGCGGCCGGCGAGAGGATTCAGACCGAATCGTCTTATAAATTCAGCGACGACGAGATCGTGACGCTCGGTCGCACTGCCGGTTTTCGACCCGAGTCGGCTTGGCATGACCGATCCAATCGTTTTACCGTTCATCTACTAGTTCGAGAGTAGGAGCACACCCCATCATGCGGCGATTGATTGCTCTTTTCGTTGCGCTTGCTTGGCTTGCGGGCTGCGGGGGTAGCACGAGCGGCCCGACCGGTCCGATTCCCGCCGCGCCGGCCGGCATTGCGCCGCCATCGTACGATTCGAGCGTCAACGAGCTGCCGGAGTATCCGGTGGTGAAGGCGGTCCACGGCGTCGCGAAGGTCACGCTAATCGCTAACATCAACCCGGCAACCGGCTTGCCCGCCTTCCAATACGAGTACATGCACGGCATCGCTCCGACGATCGAGCTCAAGCCGGGAGAAACGTTCGTCATCGACTTGACCGACGATCTCCCGCCGAGCGCCGGGATGGCCTCCTACATGAACCTCCACTTTCACGGTCTGACGGTTACGCCCGAGGGTCACGGTGATAACGTGCTGGGCATGCTCGCGAAGCCGGGACAAAAGCTGCACTACGTCGTGCACGTTCCGAAGACTCAAGAGCCGGGACTCTACTGGTATCATCCGCACGTGCACGGGCAGACGAGCTACCAAGTCGGTGAGAGCGGAATGTCCGGCGCCATCGTCCTCGATGGCCTGGAGAGCCACCTCCCCGGCCTGGCCAAAATGAAACAGCGTGTCATCGTCTTCCACGCGACCGGGGTCGGGGTGAACGCGCCCCCGGCCGGCGACGACGACATGTCGGGGATGTCCGGAATGTCCGGCGCGGTTCGGATGCGCCCGGCGGGCTCGAACACCAACCCGTGCACGTTCAAAGATGGCCTGACGGTGACACTGAACGGCGCGTACCATCCCGACATCACGATCGCCCCCGGTGAGAAGCAGTTCTTTCGCGTCGTCAACGCGACCGGCCATAAGACGCTGCGTCTCAACGTCGAGGGCGGAACGGAAGAACTGATCGCGATTGACGGCTTCGCTCTGGATACCTATCCCGGCACGCCGCCGACGCTCACCGAAAAGGTCGTAACGATTCCGCCGGCCGGACGCGCCGAGTTCGTCGTTACGGGACCCAAGAGCGGCCGCGCAAAGTTCCGAACGCTCTGTTATAACACCGGTCCGAACGGCGACGCGGATCCGTATCTCTACCTCGCCCACATTCAAGCGCCAAAACACCGCCAGGACGGCGGGGACTTCTCGACGGCGCCGCTGCGCGTAGGCGAACCTCTGCCGCAGAACGCCTACACCTCGTCGCTTCCGGCGCCGTCGGCAAAGCGTCTGGTCGTCTTCAGTGAGGACAACGAGCCGCACTTCTTCATCAACGGCAAGAGCTTCTCAATTCACGCGCCTCCCATGTTCGTCGTTCACACCGGAACGACCGAAGAGTGGAAGGTCGTGAACGTCACCCAAGAGATTCACGACTTTCACATCCACCAGATTCACTTCTTGGTGGAGAGCATCAACGGCCAGAAGGTGCAGCATCCGCACTGGGCCGACAGCGTAATCGTGCCGCACCGCTCGACGACGGGTCCGGGCGAGCAACATAGCGTTCCGGGTTCGGTCGTGCTGCTGATGGATTTCCGCGATCCGATCATACACGGCGAGTTCGTTTTCCACTGCCATATTCTCGATCACGAAGACCAGGGAATGATGGCGAAGATCGAGGCGATCTAGAGGGCCGCTTAAGACGACGCGTTCGGCGCCCACAGGTTCCGGGCGCGGCGTTCCGCGAGGCGCAGTAGGGCGTCGATGCCGACCGCGAGTGCCGAAGCCACGAGGCTTCCCGCCACGATCATCTGCGGCTGATGGAGCGTGAGCCCGTTGAAGATTAGGACGCCGAGCCCGACGCCGCCGACGTAACCCCCGAGCGTTGCGATCGCGATCATTGCGATCGCGGCGATTCGAACGCCTCCAATCATCACCGGCAGCGCTTGCGGGAACTCCACCCGGAGGAGCAACTGATTGGGCGACATGCCCAGCCCTCGGGCGGCGTCGACCTGCGCGGGATCGACGCCGTTGATGCCGGCGGCGACGTTTCGCGCGAGCATGAACTGCCCGTAGATCACGAGAGCGACGAAGATCGGGGCGAATCCCAAGCCGAAGGCCTGTACGAACACGGCGAGCAGAGCCAAGCTCGGGATCGTGTAGATCGCACCTAGCGTCCCCAACACCCACGGTGCCACGCGCGGGCGGCGGGCTGCGAGCAGGCCCAGCGGAACGGCGAACGCCAGAGCCACGAGGAGCGCGATCGCAACGAGCTCGAGATGGCTGCCGGCCAGCGCGGCGACGCGCAGCGGGTGGGCCGCGATGTAGTTCATTGCGGCCGAAGGTGCTCGCGGCTGCGCAGGAAGTATTGCCGGTACACGTCGTCGCCCGCGTGAATCAGTTCGCGCACGTACTGCGTCGCCGGGCGCTCGAAGAGGTCGAGAGGCGCGCCGACCTGTTCGATGCGCCCCAAGCTCATGACGACGATTCGATCGGCCAACCGGAAGGCTTCGTCGACGTCGTGTGTCACGAAGAGCGTCGTCGTTCGCAACTCCGCGACGATGCGCACCAACTCGCGTTGAAGGGCCGTCCTCACGACGACGTCAACGGCGCCGAACGGCTCGTCCATCAGCAGCGCTCGCGGGCGCGCCGCGATTGCGCGCGCGACGCCGACCCGCTGTGCCTCGCCTCCGGAAAGCTCGCTCGGCCGCCGATCGCGATAGACCTCCGGCTCCAGGCCGACGAGGCGAAGCAAATCGTCGACGCGTTCGGCAATTTCTCGGCGATTCCAGCCCAGCAGCGAGGGAACGACGGCGACGTTCTGCGCCACCGTCATGTGCGCGAAGAGCCCTACGGCCTGAATCGCATATCCGATGCCGCGACGCAACTCGACGGGATCGAGCTGGTTCACGTCCGTACCGTCGACCAGAACGCGTCCTGCGTCGAGGGCGACGAGTCGGTTAACGGTGCGCAAGAGCGTAGACTTGCCGCAGCCCGACGGCCCGAGAAGGACGACGAGCTCGCCACCGCCCGCCTCGAAGGAGATCCCCTCGATCGCGTTGCGGTCCGAGCCCGCGTAGCGAACCGTCGCGTCTTCGAATCGAATGGATGCCGCCGCCGCGCTCATGGTTTTTCTCGAATCGATTTGAGGAAGGCAGCAGCGACATCGGCGGGATCCTGTTGTAGATGCTCGACCGCGGCGTTCATCGTGCGTGCGGCGCGGTCGGTGATTCCCGGTGACACCGCGTCGAGCACTCGCGCGATCTGCGGCCGCGCGGCGAGCGTTTGCGCGCGGACGACCGGTGCGACGTTGTACGCCGACCAAAAATGCCGGTCGTCGCGTAAGAGCACGAGCGAGTCGGTTGCGATCGCGCCGTCGGTTGTGAACGCGCTTGCCACGTCTGCCTTCCTTTCGGTCAACGCGCGATACTTCAGCGCGATGTCGTACGTCCGCACATCGGCGAAGCGAAAACCTCCGTAGAATTTCTGCAAGCCGGGCAACCCGTCGGGCCTGGCGAGGAACTCTTGAATGGTCGCCAGCCGCAATCGCGGAGCCGCGCGCGCGACGTCGGAGAGATCGGCGAGGCTCTCCCTTGCGGCAACCTCGCGCGTCGTCGCCAGCCCCTGGGAGTCGTTCATCGGTGACGGCTCGAGCCAAGCGATGCCGTACCGCTCGCGAAAGAGGCGCGAAACGACGGCGTACGCTTCGCGCGGATCGGCGATCGGCGCGAGGTGGAGCACGTCGATCAACGCCGTGCCGGTGTACTCGGGGTAGAGATCGACGTTGCCGCGTGCCATCGCGGCGATGGCGATCTGTGTCGAGCCGAGGTTGAAGAGGCGGTCCACGCGCATTCCGGCGGCTTCGAGCGCTTGTGCGTAAATTTCGGCGATCACGAACGACTCGGTGAAGTTCTTCGACCCGACGCGGACGTGCGAACCGTCGAGTCCGCACCGCGCGAGCGCCGGCAACGCCGAGATCAGCGCTAAGGCCCGCTGGCGCGAGAGGCTCATGCGCGCGCCGCGATTCGGCCGGCTGCGCCGAGGGCGAGGTCGGCTCCCAACGCCAGCGCGGCGACGACTGCCGCCGCGGCGAAGAGCAACGGGGCGTCGTTGGTCTGCAGGCCGCGGACGATCTCGTCGCCGAGCCCGCCGGCGCCGATGAAGGTTGCCAGCGTCGCGCTCGCGATCGTTTCAGTGGCGGCGGTGCGCAACCCCGTGAACGACACCGGCAGCGCGAGCGGCATGACGACGCGCGCGAAGCGCTGGAGCGGCGTCATGCCCATGCCCGCAGCCGCATCCAACGCGGCGAGCGGCACGCCGCGAATGCCGAGATCGACGCTGATGACGATGGGAGGAATCGCGAGCAGAGCGAGCGCGACGATTGCCGGCGCCGCTCCCACGCCGAGCCAGGGCAAGAGCAGCATCAGAACGGCCAAGCTCGGGATCGTTCGCCCGATTCCCGCCATCGCGAGCACCCAGCCGCGCAGTGAAGCGGACTCGGCGGCGGCGATTCCCAGAGGAAGCCCGGCTGACAGCGCGAGCGCGAGCGACGAGAGGGCCAGCACGAGGTGCTGGGTGACGTGCGCGAGGAAGTCGTCCATCGAGGTAAGTTTTTTGCCGCGCGGGAGGCGAAACCCGGCCCCGACCGGTAAGCAGAAAAAATCCATGATCACGCAGCCGCATCCGAAGCAGGCAACGGTTCCTGCAGTGACGCTCGACGATCCGTCGCTCTACATCAGCCGCGAGCTCTCGTGGCTGGAGTTCAACGATCGCGTTCTCGAGGAGGGGCTCGATGCGCGCAACCCCCTGCTCGAGCGCCTGAAGTTCGTGGCGATCTACGGGACCAACCTTGACGAGTTCTTCATGATCCGAGTCGCCGCGATCAAGCAGCAGATCGAGGCGCAAGTCGTGCGGCGTTCCGAGGATGGCCGCACGCCGACCGAGCATCTCGAAGCGATCTCCAAGCGGTTGCGCGCGTCGTTGCCGCAGCAGATGAAGCTGCTCAACGAAAACGTGCTGCCCTCGCTCGAGCGTGAACGCATTCGGCTGATGCGAGTCGCCGAGCTCGACGACGAGACACAGGCCGCCCTCGAGCGGACGTTCGACGAGTCGGTCTTTCCGGTGCTGACGCCGCTCGCGGTCGATAGCGGCCATCCGTTCCCATACATTTCCAACCTCTCGCTCTCGCTTGCGGTCGAGCTCGAGGAAGCGACGCGCGACGGCATCGAGCTGCACTTCGCGCGGGTGAAAATTCCGCCGACGCTACCCCGATTCGTGCCGGTCGAGGGCAGCGCCGCCGGCGAGCGCCGTTTCGTGCTGCTCGAGGATTTGATCGCGCATCATCTCGATGGCCTCTTCCCGGGCATGCACGTACGCGACTCGTACCTGTTCCGGGTGACGCGCGACGCCGATCTCGATTTGCAGGAAGAACGAAGCCGACGACCTCTTGCGCGCGATCGAGTCGGAGTTGCGGCGGCGCCGCTTCGGCGAACCGGTGCGCCTCGAAATCGAGCGCGGCATGCCCGAGTACATGCGGGATTTCCTTTGCAATTCGCTCGAGCTCGAGCCGGTGGACTGTTACGAGATCGAGGGTTTGATGGCGCTGAGCGACCTATGGCAGATCGTGAATCTGCCCGGTTACGAGACGTTGCGCGACCGGCCGTTCATGCCGGCCATCCCGAAGCGCCTGATCGGGGTCAGCGACATCTTCACGCAGATTCGCGAAGGCGACATCCTGCTGCACCATCCGTACGACTCGTTCGACCCGGTGATTCAGTTCTTGCAGAAGGCCGCCGAGGATCCGAAGGTCCTCGCCATCAAGGCGACGCTCTACCGGACGTCGGGCAAGAACTCCCCGATCGTGCGAGCGCTGCTCACGGCGGCCGAGAACGAGAAACAGGTCGCGGTGATCATCGAACTCAAGGCGCGGTTCGACGAAGAGAACAACATCGAGTGGGCGAAGCGGCTCGAGCGCGCCGGCGCTCACGTCGTCTATGGCTTCGCGAACCAAAAGGTGCACGCGAAGACGCTGCTGGTCGTGCGCGAAGACGAAGACGGGCTGCGCCGGTACATGCATTTCGGGACCGGTAACTACAACGAAAAGACCGCTCTGCTGTATACCGACCTGAGCCTCTTCACGGCACGGCCCGAGCTGGGTGCCGACGATACGCAGCTCTTCAACGCCCTGACCGGCTTCTCGAAGGTAACCGACTACGAGGATCTATGGGTCGCGCCCGTTACGTTCCACCGGGAACTGATCGCGCGGATCGACCGGGAAACGGACCACGCGCGTGCCGGCCGGCCGGCCGGGATTCGCGCGAAGATCAACGCGATCACCGAAGGAGACGTCGTCCGCGCGCTCTATCGCGCGTCACAGGCCGGCGTGCCGATCGACCTGCTCGTTCGCGGGATGTGCGTGCTGCGCCCCGGCGTTCCGGGCGTGAGCGAGAACATCCGCGTCCGCAGCATCGTTGGTCGCTTTCTGGAGCACTCGCGGATCTACGTATTCGAAAATGGCGGCGAACGCGAGACTCATATCGCGAGCGCGGATTGGATGGGACGCAACCTCGACCGGCGCGTCGAGCTCGCGGTTCCCGTCCTCGACCCCGTGACGGCCGAAACGATCGCAACGCACATCCTTACGGTGCTGCTCGCGGACAACGTCAAGAGCCGCGAGCTCCACGCGGACGGCCGCTACCGAAGGCTCTCGCCCGGATCCGGCGAGATGCCGATCGACGCGCAGCGCGTCTTTCTCACGCAGGCATCTTAGAAAGCTCCAGGACGATCTTCCACTCGTGCGGCATCACCGGCTGCACCGAGAGGCGCTGCCCGCGCCGCAGCAACGCCATGCCGACGAGTCTCGGGTCTGCGCGCAGCCGCGCCAGCGTCACCGGATGTGCGAACTCCTCGACGTAGGCGACGTCGACCATAAACCAGATCGGCTTCTCGCTCTTAGCACGGCCGTCGAAATATTCGCTCGAGCGATCGAACTGCGTAAAATCGGGATAGGCGCTCTTCGAGACCTTGCAGATGCCCATCGCGGCCGGTTCAGCGATGCTCGAGTGGTAGAAGAGCGCGAGATCGCCGACCCGCATCTCCATCATGTTGTTACGCGCCTGGAAGTTGCGAACGCCGGTCCATGGCGTCGTTCCGTCGGCGCGGAGCTGCTCGGATGAGTAGGCGGTCGGTTCGGTTTTCAGCAGCCAGTGGCGGGGCATTACCCGCCGACGCTCACCGTTACTGCGGCCATGTGGCTCGACAGCTGAACCTTGTTCGTGATTTTTCCGCCGTCGGGATACTTCCAAGTGACGAGCTCGGAGTACGGCGTTGCGAGGATCGCATCGCCGTCGATCCACGAGCTGCCTGAGACTTTCTCAGGCCAGTTCTTGAACTCGACGGTGCCGACGACCTTGGCCGTCGATCCCGAGACCTGCAGGCGAAAGACGCGTTCCCACAGCTTCTCGCCGTTGTGCTGCCTCAGGTTGAAAGCTTGGAGCGCCCAGTACGTGCCGTCCCACTGAAGGTGTCGCGCGTTTCCGAGCGTCCGGTTGAACGTGATCGTCTTGAAGGAGCTCTTGCCGGCGGGAATCTGCGCCGCGACGTTGTCGCCGCTGCTGACGAGGAGATTGCCGCTGCCGTCATAGCCGCACTGCGGGTCCGCGCCGAGCACCGAACTCGTAACGACGTTCGGCGTGCCGGCCGCGCCTGTGTAGATCGCCACGCTCGGAGCGTAGCTCGCATTGCTCTGCATGGTAACGGCGAGATTTCCCGAGACGGGGTCGCTCGCGCAATCCATCGGCATCTCGCCGGAGGGAACGTTCAGCGACGCGATGGGCGTCGTGCCGCCGTGCGCGTACTCGTCGACGTAACCGGTGCCGTCGGACGACGATTTCTTGGGCGCTTGCGTAACGAAGACGTTTCCGGAGGCGTCGGAGCAGATCGCGCTGACCGCGCCCTGCGTCTTGAAGGTTCCCTGGGACGCGAAGCCCGGATACGTGAGAACCTCGACCGTGTGGGTTCCGCCGACGTAGAGAAGGTCGCCGCTCGTTGCGCGATGGGTGCGTATCGATGCACTCTGCTGTGCGGGGGCGGCGGGGTTGAGCGCCGGCTGCGCAGCGCTGCATGCCGCGAGCATCGTCGCGACCGCGCTCAGGCATACCGCATGGCGCGCCGTATAAGAAATCGTTCGCATGACGGCGGTTCTTCGCGGATTGCCGAGCAGGCCCTGGCCGCGCCCACCGACGGTGTGCTATCGTGAGCGGATGCACCGGCGAGTAGTTCGAGCGAACACACACGGCTGGGAGGGCGTCGAGCCCGCCGGCTATACTCCACAGGCAACCGAAACGGGCGTTGCCCGCCATACGATCGTCGGGCAGCGCAAGGCCGACTCAAGCGAGCCTGGGCCGCAGATGGAACTGCGCTACTTCGAAGTTCAACCGGGTGCCGCGTCGCGTCTGGAAAAACACGAACACGAACACTACGTCATCGTCCGCCGTGGTCTCGGCTACGCGATCATCGGTGACACGGCGAGCGAGATCGGTCCGAACGACGTCGTCTACGTCGGCCCGCTCGAGTTGCACCAGTTCGTCAATCGCGGCGATGAGCCGTTCGGATTCTACTGTTTCGTCGACACGTGCCGTGATTTTTCGCAGCAGCCCACGCGCGACGAGCTCGCGCGCCTCGAAGCGTCACCAGCCGGAGCGGTTGCCAAGCCCTTCGCGGTGCCGCCCCCGGCAAAGCGCTAGAGGATCGTAGCTTGCCGCGCTAGGCGCGGCGCCCCAGCGAAGCCTCTGACTTTTTCGGGCCAGCCATGGATGGCTGCTTCAAAACTTCGTTCTCCCGAAAAAGCAGCGGAGCAGGAGCGCCACAAGGATGTGGCGCGACGAGCGTCTTCGCTGGGGCGCCGCGCCTAGCGCGGCAAGCTACGATCCTGTCTCGATTGGGCGCGACGGGTCTGAGACCCACTCGCTCCACGATCCGTTGTAGATGCGCGAGCCTTCGAGGCCCGCGTGGACCATTGCGAGGTGGTTCACGGCCGACGAAACACCGGAGCCGCACTGGTGCACGGTGCGTCTGGGATCGAAGCCGGCTTGCGCGAATTCCTCGCGGAGGCGTTCGGGCGCCTTGAGTTTTCCGTCGGGCTCGAAGTTCTGTTTGAACCAGCGCTGCTTCGCGCCGGGGATGTGCCCGGCGACCGGATCGATCGGTTCCGTCTCGCCGGAGTAGCGATCTTTCGCCCGCGCATCGAGCAGATGCATGTCGGGGCTTCCGAGATGCCCGCGCACGTACTCGACGTCGGCGAGATACTCGGGACGCAGGCGGACCGTCAGCGCGCCTTGGCGTTCCGCGCGAGCGGGCGCCGCGGTGACGGGATATCCGAGCGCCGACCACGCCGCGAAGCCGCCGTCGAGAACGGCGACTGCATCGTGACCGATCCAACGGGCGAGAAACCACAGACGCGGCGCGAACATATCGGCGCCGCCGTCATACGCGATGATCTGCGAGCCGTCGGCGGCGCCGGCGGCGCGCAGGAAGCGCGCGAACGTTTGCGGATCGGGCAGCGGGTGCCGCCCGTTCCTACCGGTTTTCGGTCCGGCGAGATCGTCTTCGACCGCGGCAAAGAAGGCGCCCGGCAGATGCGACTCGTCGTAGAGACTGCGGCCAAGCTCAAAGGCGCCGAGCGAATGGCGGCAATCGAGAAGGACGAGTTGCGGATCGCCGAGCAGTTCGTACAGCGATTCGGGAGAGATGACCGTCGTGAACACGCTAACGAAGGTTAATGGTCTGCTTCTGCTCGGGGCGCGCGCCTCCAAAGGCGTCCGCAAGTTTGGCTTGCAACTCGCCGCTTTGCGCCATCGGGGCGAGGACGTCGGTGTCGCCGTAGAACGTGCCGCCGATGAAGATCTTCGGCAGCGTCGGCCAGTTGGTCATCTCCGAGAGCGCTTCGCGTTTCGGGAGGTTCTCCAGGACGTCGACCACTTCGAACGGATAGCCGAATCCGTCGAAGAACTGGATCGTTTCCAGGGTGAACCCGCACCGCGGGGCGGTTTTCGTTCCCTTCCCGTAGACGAGAATGGTGTTCGCGGCGATTTCGCGCGCTATCTCTTCGCTATAGTCGGTGGGCATCTCACTCCTCCGCAACGATCGTTTTGAGTTCTACGGCATGTACGCGGCCGTCTTTGAGGGCGCCCTTGAGCGCGCCGTACACCAGCTGGTGCTGCTCGATGAGGGTCTTCCCCACGAACGCTTTCGAGCGCACCGTCACGTTGAAATGGTCCATCGTTCCGGTGCGATCGAAGATGCCGACCTCCGCGTCCGGGAGGTTGGCGAGAATTAGGTGCGTGAGCGCACTACGCTCGATCACGATTTGAGCCGCGGTGCCCGAGCGTTCAAGGCTTCGGCGAGACCGCGCGCCTCGCCGAGCGTTTCCGGAAGACGAGTCGCGCCCTTCGCGAGTGCGGCCGTGACGCCGCTTGCCAAAACGACGCCGGTTACGCCGAGCAGAATCGCGGGAACTCCGCTCGCCCGCAACGGCCCGACTTCGATTTTGAAGGTCCGCTGCAGGCGCGCGAGCCCGCGAAAGAACGCGCGAAACCCCTGGCTCGGTTATTCATCGTCAAGCGTTCTACGTCGGGTTGCGGAGGAAGGCCTGGTCAGCCCGAGTGGGCGAACCCAACCCGGCTATGCTGCCCTTCCTTGTTGCCGCATGCTGCCTGATCGGCGGCACCGTGCACGCTCCGAGCGGCGCACCGATCGCTCACGCGCAGCTGACCCTGCGCGGCCCCAAGACCGTCGCGACGACAAGCGACGCGCGGGGAGTCTTTTCCATCGAGATTCCGCCTGGTCGCTACGACCTCACCGTCGTGGCACGCGGCTACGCCGCGGTGACCGTCAACACCGGCGAGGTCGGCGAGGGCGCGCGTGTCGACGTCGTGCTGGAGCCGAGCGACGCGCCGAAGCTGCGAACGATCGGGCAGGTCACCGTCAACGGGGGTTTCACGCTCGACCGCAACGTCATCCCCGAGATGAGCGTCTCGCGCACGGAGATGGACGCGCTCGGATACACGCAGGTGCTCGAAGCGCTGCAACAAGTGCCATCCGTCGTGATCCAGCATCCCGATTCTGCGGCTCCGACGACACCGGCGGTCGTGTCGCTGCGTGGCCCGGATCCTTCGGAAGCGATGGTGACGCTCGACGGCCAGCAGCTCAACGACGGGAACACCGGCGATATCGACCTCTCGCAGTTCGGCGTGCCGGCGTTCAACAGCGTCAGCGTCACCGAGGGCCTCGGGCCGACCGATGCGGAGGGCAGCAACACTTTCGGCGGCGCGGTGAACCTCGTTTCGGTGCGGCCGACGCAACAGGATCACTTCGACCTTTCCACGTCAGCCGGCTCGTACGGCACGACCCAGAGCTGGGCCAACGCCACTGGGACGGTGGGCAAGCTCGGCTACGCGCTCGCCGGCAACGATTTCCAGCAGACCGGCCAAGTGAACGAGTACGACTGGGTGGTCCCCGCGAATAATTTGCCGATCTACTGCGGGCCCGCGACGAAGACGAAGACGCCGAACTGCCCGTTCCACGCGCACCTCGGCTCGTCGATTGCGGCGATGCTCGGTATGGTCAACCTCGACTATAATTTTTCGCAGCGCGCCGACGTCGGCTTCCGGCTCTTCACGCTCGGCGACAATCGCGACGAGTCGGGCGCTCTCAACGGCATCGCCGGCAACTCGAGCTGCGTCTTTAGCGGTCCCGGCCCGGCGTGCGGATTTGGGCCGCCTTCATCGGGGGGGGCGAACGAGGTCGCCAATCCCGTATTCGGCGACCACATCGGCCAAGGGAGCGCGAACTTCGCGCAGAGCATCCGCGCGTACGACGGCTACGCGCGATCGCCGTTGGGATCGGGAACGCTGCTGGCCGACTTCTACGCGACCGATAACAACATCGACTTCGAGGGCGGCGGGGTCTCGCCGTACGACGTCTCGCACCTGGACACGCGCTACAACGAAGGCCTGTCGTGGGGACGGACGTTTGACGAGAGCG
The DNA here is from genome assembly GCA_963745145.1 of Vulcanimicrobiota bacterium. Lineage (GTDB taxonomy): Bacteria > Vulcanimicrobiota > Vulcanimicrobiia > Vulcanimicrobiales > Vulcanimicrobiaceae > Cybelea. Next base: position 1,044,965 of record CAVUWE010000002.1, read on the forward strand.
AGTTCGCGTTCGGCGGTTACGCGCGCCAAGAATCGCTAACGGGCCTCGGCATCACGCAGACGCAGTCGCAGAGCATCGACTCGTATTTCTTTCGCGGCGCGCAGCAGCTCGGCAGCAGCCTTCGACTCTCGGGAGGACTCTACGATGCCGACTACTCGACCTTCGGCAACACGCTGAACTGGCGGCTCGGCCTCAGCCAGGATCTCGGCACCTCCAGCGTCGCGCGCTTCTCGGTCGGCACGGGGTTCCGCGCGCCGCTGCTCGCCGAACTCTTGTTTTTTCCGCCCGTCCTCGTGGACGGCAAGCTGCAGCCGAATCCCGCGGCGGGGCCGCTCGATTCCAACTGCGTCGCTCCCAACGGAAATCCGCTCGAGAAGCCGGAGCACGCGACCGAGTATGAGTTAGGCTTCTCACATCTCTTTTCGAGCACGTCGAACCTCGACGTCTCCATATACCGTTCGAATCTGCGCGACACTATCGAGAACTTCTATCCGGGCGGCGGCGCCAAGAGCTTCTGCGGCACGCCGCTCGGCTTCGCGTACGAAATCCCGATCAACATCGGCAACGCCGTCTACGAAGGCGCGGAAGCGCGCTACAAGCAGGCGTTTCCGCGGCTCAACCTCACGGCGACCTTCTCCTACGGTTTGAACGTCGCGTATCCGTACGCGCTCGGCCCGTTCGTCTCAAATCCCACGTCGGGCGGCACGCTCATCGACTACCAGCAGTTTCTGGGCGTTCCTCAACAGCAGGGATCGGCCACGTTCATCTGGGCGCGCAACGGCTGGCACGCGTCGACGGCGCTCACGTTCGCCGGCAAGAACAATACGCTCAACCACCCGCCGTACACGCTCGTGGACGGAGCGTTCGGCAAGAACTTCGGGCACGTCGACTTCACGATCGCCGCAACGAACATCTTCAACGCGGCCTCCGGTCCGTTCACGCTGTACGACGCGGGCACCCCGTATCGCGGCCTCTACTCCGGCCCGTCGAACAGCCAGTTCCTCGCCAACGTTCCCACCGACGCGCTCTACCTCCAGCCGGCTGCGGTGAAGTTCATCATCACCTTCCACGAGTAGTGGCGACGATGAAGGCCGTTCGGCTGCACGAGCTGGGCGGCCCCGACAAGCTGCGCATCGACGAGATCGCCATTCCCACAATCCGGGAGGGCGAGGTGCTCGTGCGCGTCCGCGCCGCCGCGCTCAATCGCCGCGATCTCTTCATCACGCAGGGCCTCTACCCCAAGCTGCAGCTGCCCACGACCCTAGGCTCCGACGGCGCCGGCGAGATCGCGAGCGCCGGGGCGGTGTTCGGCGATCTCGCCGTGGGCGATGAGGTGGTGATCGATCCGATGCTCGCGTGGGGCGACGACCCACGCGTCTGGGATGCGACAGGCTCGTCGATTCTAGGGATGCCGCGCGAGGGCACGTTGGCGCAGTACGTCGCCGTGCCGGCCGAAAACGTGTATCGAAAGCCGGCGGCGCTCTCGATGGAAGAGGCGGCGGCCATTCCGCTCGCCGGGCTCACCGCATACCGGGCGGTTTTCACGCGCGGCGCGCTGCGGCCCGGCGAAACGGTGCTGATCACCGGCATCGGCGGGGGCGTTGCGACGTTCGCGCTACTCTTTGCCAAGGGCGCGGGCGCGCGTGCAATCGTCACCTCGAGCAGCGACGACAAGTTACGCATGGCCGCAGCTCTCGGCGCCGACGTCACCATCAATTACTCGAGCACGCCGGGCTGGCCGAGGACGCTGCGGGCGGACGAGACGATCGATCTCGTCGTCGACTCGTCGGGCGGCGAGACCCTGCGCAGCGCGATCGACGTCGTTCGGCCCGGGGGCCGCATCGTCGTCTACGGCGGAACGAACGGCGACGCGACGATCAAGATGTTTCCGCTCTTCTGGAAACACGTCTCGATCCTAGGCACCTCGATGGGCAGCCCGCAGGACTTCGCAGCGATGCTCCGGCTCTTCGACGGCGGCTTGCGGCCCGCCGTCGACCGCGTGTTCCCGCTGGAGGAGGCCGGCATCGCGTTCCGGCGGCTCGCGGAATCGAGCCAGTTCGGGAAAGTCGTTCTGCGCGTCGACTAAGCGCCGGCGGCTTTCTCGCGTTTGCCGTAGCACGAACCGTCGGGCGGCGGCTGGTTACGGTAGATGGGTCCGGCGTGTGCGACCGGCATCCCGTCGTGCGGCCAAAGAACGACCGGTACTTGCTGAGTGGGTGTGAGGTTTCGTTCGCATTGGACGACCGCGTGCGGCTTCGATTCCGCATTGCCGCCGATCCACAGGTCGAACCACAGCTTGTAGCAGCCGTTGCTTCCGCTGCCGGTGGGCGGCCCCGACGGCGCGCACTCGTCTTCGCGAATGAAGTACTGTTTGAGAAACGGAACGTAGATCTTGATGCCATAAGGTATTTGCTTGTTGTTTTTGCGCTCGGTTGCAAACGTCGTGGGATTGCAATACGTGCCATCGCCTCCGGCATGCCGGTGGAGGATCGGCCGCGCGATCTTGTTTCCGGGCGGCGAGTTGTCGGGCCAGCCATAGAAGGTGATCGTCGCCTTCACGTTTGTCGGATCTATCTTGGTCACGTAACACGAAGGCTGCGCCGCGCCGCGAATCGGCGGAAGTGCGGGGCCGCCGGATTGGGAGCACGACGCGAACGCAATGACGCTAGGGAGGAGCAGCAGCAACCGCGCGCGTTCGTTGAGGAGTTTCATGCGCCGGAACCTTCATCGCCCGGCGGCGGAGTCCGCCATGGAAGTCGCCGGCAGCCGGTCGAAGCGGCCCGGCGCTCTACGTCGCAAACGTCTACGCTGACGGTGTTTCGGCCTATGCGGGGAAAGGGACGCATGTGATTCGGCGATTTCGCAACGGCGTCAAGGTTTCCTTATGCGCTGGCCGTCGGCAATTGAGCCACGACCTCATACGAGAACAGCACCTCTAGCCGCAGCTCGGTTCCGAGCTCCGCAATAACCACCGCGGCCTCCTGCGGGCTCAAAACCTTCTCGATCGTGGGATTGAGCATCGCGGTCTCATCGGCGGACATCGCGCGGTGGACGCGCCGCGAGACGACGCTGCCTTCGCTTTCGAGCGCGATCAAGTGCGCCAATATCTGCCGCGCCATCGCCGGCCAGAGCACCGCGTACCGCGCCGAGTAAATGCGCTGGACCAAGTCGGGAATCGTCATCGGCCGTTCGCGCAGCGCGTCGAGTATCTGCGCCTCGCGCATCTGCCGGTGAGCGATGTATTCGTCGATCTTTGCTTGCGGGTCGGTGACGACGACGGGGCCGTGGCCGCCGTAGATCACTCGCGCGCCGCCGAACTCGTCGGCGAGCCGCCGCAGGGTGCGCTGATACGGGCGCATCGCGCCGCCCGGCGGCGCGACGAGCGACGTGCCTTCCCCGAGGATCACGTCGCCGGTGAACAGCGCGCACTCTTGCGGCAGGTAGAAGACAACGTGGTCGAACGAGTGCCCAGGCGCATCGATCGTTCGAAGCGAGACGTTGCCGACGCGCAGTTCGCCTTCGAGCGGCAGGTCGGCGTCGCGCGCGACCCGGCCGTTGGGATGTGCGTAGAGCGTCGCCCCCGTCGCGCGGGCGAGCGCCGAGGCCGCAGACGAATGATCGGGATGACCGTGAGTGAGCGCGATCGCGCGAATCGTCAACTCGCGCCGCGACGCCGCATCGACCAGAGCTCGAACGTGCTCCTCGATCGCTGGACCTGGATCGATCGCGAGCGCATCCCCGTTGCCGCAGTCGATCAGGTATGAATTCGTGCCCTGCAGCGTCATCGCCGACGGGTTGGGCGCACGAACCAGCGTTACCATGCGTCCTCGAGCGCCGCCGGTATGGCGAAATCGGCGCCGGCATCGTTCGGAACGATCGTGAGAACCGCTTTGCGGCGAGCGAACGCGCGCGCCGCGTCGACCGAGTCGAATCCCGCGAGACGCTCGAGGTGCTTGATCGTCGGATACACCAAGTGCAACGATCCCGAGCGGTGGCGCGCGAGCGCTTCTCGCGGCGCGATCCAGAGTCCGTCGTGCGTTTCGACCGTGTCGGCAAGCGCCGCTTGACCGGGCGGCGCGACCGCGAAGAAGAAGTGAGTGTTATAACGGCGCGGTTCGCTGCGCGGCGTGATCCAATGCGAAAAGAGCGTCAGCGCGCGTGCGTCGGCGTACCAATCGTGCGCTTCCAAGAACTCCGCGAACCCTAGCGTCGAGTCGCGGATTTCGAGACGCTCGGCGGCGACGCGTTCCGAGCCGGCGACGGCCGGGTCGATCGGCCGATCGGCCGTGGTACGCGCCAGCAGCACGCCGGCCTCTTCGAAGAGTTCGCGCAACGCGGCGACGAGCAGAACGCGGGCCGCCCCAAGATCCACCGCTGGTTCGTCGCACGCCAGCTCGGCCGCGATCGCGGCGCGAAACTCGCCGTCCACGCGAACCGCTTCCAGGCCGAGCGTGCGGGCCTGCGCTCGTGGTGACGCGTCTTGCGGTTCGATCGTTCCGCCCGGAAAGACGAACGCGTCCGGCGCGAACGCGCTGTGCGCGCTTCGCCGCGTTAAGTACACTTCGAGCGGGGGTCGCGCGAGGATGACCGTTGCCGCCAACCGGACCGTGCTCATGGGACGGCTAGTCTGTGGCGCACCCGCGGCGAATACCTTTGCGTTAGCTTCCGCGCGACGGCCGGCCCGACGCAGGACCCGACGTACCGCGCGATGATCGCCGACGTGAATAGCAGAGGGGCCGCGCACTCGCGCAGCCCCCGATCAATCTGCCGTTCACCGGAGCGTAGAACTAACGCTACGCGTCCGGCCCTCTCTCCGGGCGGTTTCGGCGACCGTTCGTGCCGTCCTCACCAGAGAGGCCGATTCTACCAAAATCAGATGCCTCGACTCAATACATTCGGAAGAAATAACCAGCTACAGAGGGCCAGGAGCGCCCAGTTGACGGCGTGGGACGTCCAGCAGTACGGGCATGCCCGGCGCGTCACGAAGAGCAGCGAATAGCCGAGTGCGACCGATGTGGCGGCCGCGAACAGGGCGGCGGCGAGGAGCACGATCGCTGCAATCCATCCGAGGTCGAACCAGACGGCGACCGCGATCGCGGGGTAATAGAACGCGCCAAGCAGGGAGTTAGGGACGCCGAAGAGGTGCTCCCTCGGCGTTTTCACCACGCTGGGACCCTCGATTTGCCCCAGTGCGGCGCGCCGGCTCTTGTTCAGCATGAAAAGCGAGGCGTAGAGCCCAACACCGCACAACAGTGTGATGATCACCCTGATTACCATCGCTTGAACCCTCTCCTTCGCAAGATTGCGGCCCTCGCGCTGCTCGCCGCCTCGTTCGCGCTCGCGTACTTGGTGATCCGCGATCAGCCGCGCATCGCGCACGAGATTCGAACCATCGGCCCGTTGGCCTATCCGCTCGCGGTCGCCATCTTCGTCGTCGTCGCGTCGGCGCCGTTCTCGGTCACCGATGCTCTGGCCATCATGAACGGGGCTATCTTCGGGCCGGTGAAAGGCACTCTCGTTGACGTGTTCGGCCTCGTCGGGGCCGCGCTGCTCGGGTATTGGATCAGCTCGCACGCATCGAATCTGTTCCGGCTTCAGGAGTATTTGCATCGCCTGCCGCCGTGGGTCAAGCGCTTTCCGGTCGGTTCTCCGGCGTTCTTGCTGGCCGTTCGCGTCATCCCCGGATTCGGCGGAACGGTTGCTACTGCGACCGCGGCCGCCTTTCGCGTGCCGGTCTGGGTCCACGTCTGGACGATGTGTGCCATCGCGATCCCGATCTGCGCGCTGCTAACGATCTTCGGCGATCGCGTCACCATCGCCGTGCACGGTTACGAATCACGCGCCCGCCACTATGCCCGCTACTATTGCCAAACGCATCGTTGCCCGCACTTTCACTTTCGACGGCAAGAGACGCCGCCGGCCACGCCGTGACGACGCCGGCCATCGTCGACGATCGGGAAGGCCTAGAGCGCCTGTGCACGCAGGTCGCCGACGCCGATCGCGTCGGACTCGATACGGAATTCCACGCCGAGCGCACGTACTCGCCGCGGCTGATGCTCGTCCAATTCGCTTTTGCCGACGGCGCCGCCATCGTCGATGCGTTGGCCCTGCCCGACCTGCGGCCCCTGGCGCTGGCGCTCACCCGCACGACGGTCGTCGGGCACGCGCTCTCGGCCGACTTGAAGATCTTCGCGGATCGTTTCGATCTCGTGCCGCCGCGCGTTTTCGATACCCAGGTTGCCGCCGCGTTTCTCGGCTACGGCATGCAGGTGTCGCTGGCCGACTTAGTGCGCGGCGTGTGCGGGGTCCGGCTCACGAAATCGCAGACGGTGAGTGATTGGTCCGCGCGGCCGCTCTCACAGCGACAGATCGAGTATCTCGTCGGCGACGTCGAGCATCTTCTGAACCTCCACGACGCGTTACGCGCCGGCCTCGAGGAGCGAGGCCGGTACGAGTGGGTCTACGAAGAGTGCGCCGAGCTCGGCGACATCGAGCGCTATCGCATCGACGAGCGGCGAGCGTACCTGCGTATTCCCGGAGCCACGCGAATGAGCCGGCGCGAACTCGCCATCCTCAACGAGCTCGTTAAGCTGCGCGATCGAGTCGCGCGCGAACGCGACTTACCGGTGCGGTACATCCTCCCCGACGACGTGGTCGCGGGGTTGGCGGTGGTCAAGCCGGCGCGCACCGAGGACCTCGCGCAGCTGCGGCGCCTCGACGGCGGGATGAAACGTCAGCTCGGTTCGGCGATCCTTCAAGCCGTCGCGCGCGGACAGGCGCTCGACGAAGCGGAGTTGCCGCAACGCCCGAACCGCCCGGCCGCACCGGCGCGGGACGGCCTCGTTTCGCTGCTCGGCGCCGCGGTTGCGGAAATCGCGCGGGACGCATCGCTGCCGCCGAGTCTGCTGGTGCCGCGATCCGCGCTCGAACGTCTCGCGCGCGACGTTCCGGCGGATCGGGCGAGCTTCGAGCGCGTGCTTGCGTTACAGCCATGGCGCCTTGCGCTCGTTGCGGAACCCTTGTGGCGGCTGCTCTCCGGCGAGTCGGTGCTGAAGATCGAAGGCTACGCCCAGGGGGACCCCAAAGTACGACTGTGTGATGAGCCGACATCTCGACAGCTTTAAGGCCCTTGACACGCTGCGAGCCGGCGATCGTTCGTATCGTTACTTTCGTCTCGGAGCGCTCGAGCAATCCGGGATCGCGAACCTCGCGCGCTTACCGTACTCGCTCAAGATCCTGCTCGAAAACCTGTTGCGATTCGAAGACGGCGAATCGGTACGTCGCGAGGACATCGAAGCGCTCGCGCGCCGGAGGGCCGGGGAGCGCGAGGAGCGAGAGATCGCGTTTACCCCGGCGCGGGTCTTGCTGCAGGATTTCACGGGAGTGCCATGCGTCGTCGATCTCGCGGCGATGCGCGATGCGATGGCGGCGATGGGCGGCGATCCCGGCGCCATCAACCCACTGCAGCCGGTTGAGATGGTCATCGATCATTCGGTGCAGGCCGATTATTTTGGTTCGAGCGACTCGCTGGCAAAGAACACCGATCTAGAGTTCGAACGAAACCGCGAACGCTACGCCTTTCTTAAGTGGGGTCAGTCGGCGCTTGCGGGTCTTCGCGTGGTGCCCCCCGGAACCGGCATCGTGCATCAAGTCAACATCGAGTATCTCGCGCGCGTCGTATTTGGGGCGTCGGAATCATCGAACGAACCTGTCTTGGCGTATCCCGATACGGCGGTCGGCACCGATTCGCATACGACGATGGTCAACGGACTCGGCGTATTGGCGTGGGGCGTGGGGGGCATCGAAGCGGAAGCCGCGATGCTCGGCCAGCCCGTGACGATGCTCATCCCCGATGTCGTCGGCTTCCGTTTGGAGGGGGCGCTGCGCGAAGGCGTGACCGCGACGGACCTCGTGTTGACCGTCGCGGAGCTGCTGCGCGCGAAGGGCGTCGTCGGGAAGTTCGTCGAGTTTTACGGCTCGGGCCTCGCCGCGCTTCCCGTCGTCGATCGCACGACGATCAGCAACATGTCGCCGGAGTTCGGTTCGACGGTCGCCATCTTTCCGATCGACGATCGCACGCTCGAGTATCTGCGCCTCACCGGCCGTTCGCGCGAGCAAGTCGAGCTCGTCGAGGCATATGCAAAGGCGCAGGGACTCTTTCGCAGCGACGCGACGCCCGATCCGGAGTTCGCCGATTCGCTGACGCTCGACCTCGCGACGGTCGAGCCGAGTCTGGCAGGACCGCGGCGCCCGCAGGACCGCGTCGCGCTGCACGAGGTCAAGCAGTCGTTCGAGAGCGCGCTGCACGATTGGGTCGCGGCCCGCGATCGCATAAACGGCGCAGTCGCGCGCTTCGAGGACGAGGGCGGCGGCGGCACGGCGACGATCGCGCAGACGATGGACTCGGTCGACGACGGTTCGGTCGTAATCGCGGCGATTACCAGCTGCACGAACACGTCGAATCCCTCCGTGCTCATCGGCGCCGGGCTGCTCGCGCGCAACGCGGTCGAGCGAGGCCTTCGAACGAAGGCGTGGGTTAAGACATCGCTCGCACCCGGTTCCAAAGTCGTCACCGACTATCTCGCGAAGGCCGGGCTGCAAGAGTATCTCGATCGCCTCGGCTTCAACCTGGTCGGATACGGCTGCACGACGTGCATCGGGAACTCCGGTCCGCTGCCGAGCGACATCGCGGAAACGGTCGCCGATGCCGATCTGATCGTCGCCGCCGTTCTCTCGGGCAATCGCAACTTCGAAGGCCGCATCCATCCGCAAGTTCGCGCCAACTATCTCGCGTCGCCGCCGCTCGTCGTCGCCTATGCACTGGCCGGCCGCATTGACGTCGATCTGACCACCGAGCCGCTCGGCACGGGCAGCGACGGCAGACCCGTCTACCTGCGCGAGCTCTGGCCGAGCAACGATGCGATCGCGGCCACGATGGCGGCGTGCATCAGCAAGGAGATGTTCGAGCGCGAGTACGCCGACGTGTTCAAGGGCGACGCGAACTGGAGCGAGCTGAACGTCGTCGCGAGCGAGCGTTATGCCTGGGATCCGGCCTCCGAGTACGTGAAGAGGCCGCCGTATTTCGACGGAATGCCGGAGCGGCCGGCGCCGGTGCGCGACGTGCTCGGGGCGCGCGCCATTGCGGTGCTGGGCGACTCCGTTACGACCGACCACATCTCGCCCGCAGGAAGCATCGCTCGTAACGGCCCCGCAGGGAAGTACTTGATGGAGCACGGCATCGAGCCGCGCGATTTCAATTCCTACGGCGCTCGGCGCGGCAATCACGAGGTGATGGTGCGCGGCACCTTCGCGAACGTTCGGCTGCGCAACGCGCTCGTGCCCGGAATCGAGGGCGGATTCACACGCTACCTGCCGACGAACGAGGAGCTATCCATCTACGATGCTTCACGCAAATACCTGGCGGACGGCACGCCGCTGATCGTACTCGCGGGCAAGGAGTATGGCTCGGGCTCGTCGCGCGACTGGGCCGCGAAGGGCCCGGACCTTCTCGGGATCGAGGCGGTGATCGCCGAATCGTTCGAGCGCATCCACCGGAGCAATCTGATCGGCATGGGCGTGCTGCCGCTGGAGTACGTCGACGGCGCAGACCGTTCGACCTACGGACTCGAGGGTGAGGAAATTTACAACATCACCGGTCTTGCGTCTGGAGTCGAGCCGCGCATGCGCGCTCGCGTCAAGGCAACCGACCCGCGCAGCGGCCGCGCGATCGAGTTCGAGGTACGCGTCCGCATCGACACGCCGAACGAGGCCGAGTACTACCGCAACGGAGGCATCTTGCAGTACGTGCTCCGTCAGCTCCAGCGCAAGCGATAGGGCCGGAGCGGAGCTATGCAGCGAACCTCGATCGACGCGGTGGCCATGTGGTCGAGCTGGCAACCCGATCGCGGCGTCTATTTCAACTCCTACTTCATTCGCGACGACGGCGGCAACTTGATCGTCGATCCGCTGCCGCTTGACGATGCCGACACAGCGGAGATCCTTGCGTGCGGCGGAGCCGCGTGGGTCGTCGTCACGAATCGCGATCACGAGCGCGCGGCGGACGCGACGGCGCGGCGCTTCGGCGCGAAGGTGGCCGCGAGCCGCCCCGATGCGGACGAGATGTCGGTCCCGGTGGATCGCGTCGTCTCGGACGGCGATGAAATCGGACCCGCGACGGTGATCGCGCTCGACGGCCAGAAGACGTCCGGCGAGTTCGCACTGCACCTGCCGCAGCAGCAAACCGCGATTGTCGGCGACGCGCTGCGGGGCGAGCCGGCGGGATCGCTTCGGATGATGCCCGACGACGGGCTCATCGACCCGATAGCAGCGGCCCGTTCGCTCTGCAGGCTGCGCGCCGAGCGCCCGCGTCATCTGCTCGTCGGCGACGGCACGCCGATCTTCGATCGCGCGTACGAGGCGATCACGGCGTGCCTGGAGGCGCGGCCCGGCGCCAACGTCAACGTCGCGAATCTCGACGAGCTGCCTTTTCGCCGATCGCACGGACCCGGAGAGTATAGCGCAGACCTCGCCGAGATCGGATTCCGTTTGGGCGCGGAGAAACTCGGCTATCGGGCGACGCGACTTCAGCCGGGCGACGCGTTCTGCCCAACGCATTGGCACACAGGCGAGGAGGAGCTCTTCATCGTGTGGGATGGACGTCCGACGCTCGAGAGCCCGCGCGAACGCAAGCAGCTGCGGCCCGGCGATTTGGCCGCGTTTCCCACGCGCGAGTTCGGCGCGCACAAACTGGTCAACCGCAGCGACGCGCCGGCGACCATCATCCTCATCGCGAACACGAACCCGTACGACGTCTGCTTCTATCCAGACTCGAAGAAGCTGCTGGTTGAAGCGACCGACACGCTCGTTCGCGCCGAGCCGATCCTCGATTACTACGACGGCGAAGCGTAGCTAGAGCGCGGCGTCAGATCGTAAGGCGGCCCATCTCGTCGGTGAAAAATTCGGTGAACCACATCCGATTGTCGGGTCCGGCGACGATGGCCGTGGGCCCGGACTGCGAGGCGAGGCCTTTCGAATACTCCGTGATGGCGCCTTGCATCGAGATGCGGCCTATTTTAGAGGCCTTGGAGTAATCTTCGCACTCCGTGAACCACATCGCGCCGTCGGGGCCGGCGGCTATGCCGTTGGGTTCCTCGGCCGGAGTGATGCCGGCGGCGTACTCCGTCACGCGCCCGCCGGTCGTGATACGCCCGATCCGGCCGCCTCCGGAGGCGCGCTCGGTGAACCAAAGGGCGCCGTCGGGACCCGCGGCGATCGACAGGGGTTCTGCCGTGATGCCCTTGGAGTACTCCGTGATCTTACCGTGCGTCGTGATGCGGCCGATGCCGGGTGCGTATGGCTCGGTGAACCACAACGCGCCGTCGGGGCCGGCGGTGATATAGAATACCTGCGGGCTCAGAGGGTACGACGTCACCTGGCCGTCGGTGGTGATGCGCTCGACCGCGTTAGCGCTCCCCAGCACCTCCGCCGTGAACCACAGGTTCTTGTCCGGCCCGACTGCGATCCCGAACGGAGCGGAGCGCCCGACCGGGAAGTTCTTGAAGCGCCCCGTATCGGTCATGCGCACGATCTGCAGGTTGTAGGAGTCGGTGATCCAGAGCGCGCCGTCGGGGCCCTCTGTAATGTCGTTGAAGGATGCCCCCTCGCTGGTCGCGCCGGAATAGTAGTAGGTGTTTCTCCGCTTTCCGTACGTGCCGATCGCGACGACGACGTTCTCTCCGAAATCTTGGTCTACGGTGTCGGTGACCCAGAGCTTTCCGCCGGGCCCGACCGTGACCGCAGACGGAGAGTAGTAATCGGCATACTGCGGAAGGTCGGTAAACTCTTGAATCCTAACGTGTTTGCGAAATGACGGCAGAGACGCCGGCCAGCCTCGCTCGGCCGTCGCGCCGAGCGGGAGTGCGGTACCGCCTCCGGGGCTGGAGCATCCCGGTGCAAGCGCGACAAGTGCGCCGAGAGCGATCGTGGCAAAGATGCGGTGTATCATGGTGACTCCTCACGGAGACGATGGTTTTGGTAAACGCGCCCTATAGAGTGATGCGGCCCGTCCGGTCGGCGCTGGATTCGACAAACCACATCGTGCCGTCCGGACCGGCAACGATCGTCGTTGGACCGGCGCGGGGATCGAGGTTCTTCGAGTATTCGCGGATCCGGCCACCCATGGATACGCGGCCGATCTTCGACGCACGCACGTTATAGGAACCGTAGGTCTCGTACTCGATAAACCACATCGCACCGTCGGGGCCGGCAGCGAGATCGTAGGGCTCTTCCGTCGCGGTAATGCCATGCGAGTACTCCGTAACGATCCCTTTTGTGGTAATCCGACCGATTCGGCTGCCCGTCCGCTCGGTGAACCACAGGGCACCGTCAGGACCGGGCGCGATCGACCAAGGCTGCGAGCCGGCGGTGATGCCGTTGGCGTACTCCGAGACCTTGCCGCTCGTTGTAATGCGACCGATCCTGCCGGCGCTCGGTTCGGTGAACCAGAGGGCGCGGTCGGGCCCGGCGGTAATGTCGAGCGTCGCGTTTGCGATGGAGTAGGTCTTAATCCGGCCGCCGGTTGTGATCCGGCCGATCGCGGGGCCGTCGGGGCTCTGCATGGTGAACCACAAGGCCCTATCCGATCCCGCAGCGATGCTCAACGGAGCGCCGTAGCTTTTGAGCGGGAAGTTCGTGAATCTGCCGTCCGTGGTCATTCGTACGATCTGCCCGTTGTAACTATCGGTAATCCACAACGCGCCGTCAGTGCCGGGCGTGATGTCTTGAAACGAAGCACCCTGCGTCGACAGCCCCTGATAGTAAAAGACGTTCGTCGCTCGTCCCGACGTCGCCACCCGCACGACGGCGTTCTCTCCGTAATCCTGATCGATGTCGTCGGTGACCCAGAGCGATCCAGACGTCTGCGCGACGGCGGAAGGATAATAGTCACCGCTGATCTGCGGAAGGTCCGAGAACTCTCTGATCCTGACGTGTTTGCCCGAGGGCGAAGCCCAAGAGGGACTCGCTTCCGCGGCAGTGGCGAGCGGAAGAGCGGCGCCGCTGCCAGCGTTGGAACATCCCGCTGCGAATGCCAGCCCGCTGAGAATCAAAGCGGCCGTAATCCGGTGTGTCATGCATGCCTCCTCGCGGCGACCAACGCCGCCCACGTTAGATGTCGACTCGTCCCAACCGGTTGACGTCGCTCTCCGCGAACCACAGCCGGCCGCCGGGACCCTGCACGATCGTTGTGGGTCCCGAGTGGCCGCTTAAGTGGTATTCGCTGATTTGCCCGCTCGTGGTGATCCGCCCGATCCTCGAGGAGCGTGCGTCGAACGAACCTCCGCCTGCGTACTCAGTAAACCAGATCGCTCCGTCGGGGCCGGCGGCGAGATCCACCGGGCCTTCTCCCGCCGAGATGCCCTGCGCGTATTCGGTCACGCTCCCGCGCGTTGTGATGCGGCTGATGCGCCCGCCTTTCAACTCGGTGAACCAAAGGGCGCCGTCGGGACCCGAGACGATCGAATACGGCTGCGAACCCTGCGTGATGCCGGCCGAGTATTCGGTGATTTTGCCGCGCTTGGTGATGCGCCCAACTCGATCTCCGCTCGTTTCGGTAAACCACAGCGCCCCGTCCGGACCTACGGTGATGTCCTGCAGTGCCGCACCCGGCGATAGGCCTGCGGTGAAGGTAGTGAGCTGCCCGCTCATCGTGATTCGGGCGACGGCCGTTCCTTCGAAATAATTCTCCACGAACCACATCGCGTGATCGGGGCCCGACACGATACCCTCGGGACCGGCGCCGTCCAGCGGGAACGACGTAAACGTTCCGCTCGTGGTCATGCGCAGGATTTGACCGTCGGCCGAGTCGCTGATCCACAGCGCGCCGTCAGGGCCGGCCGCGATATCGACGCACCACGGGCTGGCGTAGTTCTGGTAATAAAACGTTTTCGTTCGATCACCCGACTTCGTGATGCGCGCGACGGCGCTTTGGCCCGCGTCTTGATCGATGTCGTCGCACACCCAGAGCGCGCCGTCGGGACCGACCGCGAGCGCCGTCGGGAAATAGTACGGCGGGTAGTTTGGGAGGTCGTGGAACTGCCGGATCTTGACGGGATCGCGCTCGCGCTGCAGCCCGCTCGCGCCGAACGGCCTCGTGGGCGCGACGTTCCCTGGGCCGGAACAGCCCCAGCCCAAGCCGATCAACGCGGCCAACCCAATGGCGAGGTGCGTTTGCGCTCGCATGACTACCTCACGGCGGAACTTCTAGGGAGCAGTGCCTTCGCCGAAAGTTGACTTTAGTCCCCGCGAGCCTATAGTTGACATTAGCTGTCAGGTTTGCGTAGTTTGATGGGGTCGTGAAGGCCGATCGGCTGATTTCGCTCTTGTTGCTGCTGCAGTCACGGCGCCAGTGCAGCGCGCGCCTGCTGGCGGAGCGCCTCGAGGTCTCGGAGCGCACCATCTACCGCGACGTCGACGCGCTAGGCGCCGCCGGCGTGCCGGTCTACGCCGAACGGGGAGCGGCCGGCGGCATCGTGCTTGCGGACGGCTATCGTCGAGCGCTCACCCACTTCAACGAGGACGAGATTCGCGCGCTGTTCTTCTCCGGATCGAGCCCGCTCGCCGATCTCGGTCTCGAACGTGGCTTCAGCCGCGCGCTCGAGAAGCTGCGCGGCGGGCTCGCCGACGTAGCTCAGCGAGCGGCGGAAAAGTCGCGCTCGCGCATCCATCTCGACCGGCGCCGCTGGAACCAGCCCGAGCCGCCGCGCGAGCTCTTGACGACGCTGCGCCGCGCCGTGTGGGAGGACCGTCGCGTGCGGATTCGTTACGAAGATCGGAACCGCACGCAATCCACGCGCACGGTCGATCCCTTGGGATTGGTGTCGAAAGCAGGCGTATGGTATCTGGTCGCGCGCTGCGATGGCAAACTGCGCAGCTTTCGCGTCGAACGCGTGCGCTGCGCCGACGAGTTACCAGAACGCTTCGAGCGACCTGACAGCTTTGACCTGGAGCGCTATTGGAGCGAATCGTCGGCGCGCTTCGCCGAGGCGTCGCGCAGCAGCGATTGCGTGGCGACGATGCGGGTCCGCAACGACGCCCTCGAACGCGTTTCCATCTACTGGCCCGCCGAGATCGCGTCGCGCGGCAAACGCGAGTCAGTCGTGCGCGTGACGTTTCCCGCTAGAGAAGTTGCCGTCTTTCAAACGCTCGCGTGGTGCGACGTTGCGACGCTGCTCGAGCCTGCCGAGCTGCGCGTCGCGGTCGCCGCGGCCGCTCGGCGCGCCCTTACGCTTTACGCTGGTGAATGATGAACCCGTTGCCTTCCGGATCGCTGCCGAACGCCATATAGCAGACGGGCGATTCCACGAGGTCGCTGAGCTGCAGCCCGCGGGCGCGATAGTGCTCGACCGCGGCCTTCGCGTCGTCGACTGCGAACATCATGGCTCCGCCGCTCCCGCCCTCCTCGGGCTTCCAAACGCCGAACGTCGATCCGTCGGCGAGGGTGAACTCTGCGCCGCGCCCCTCGGGATCGATCTCGGTCGGCTTCATGCCGAGCACGTCGCGGTAGAAGGCGATGGCGGCCTGGGGATCTTTGACGAGGTATGCTGCGATGTCGATTCCTTTAATCATGTTCCGAGGATACGTGCGCATATATGACACCTGCTGTCATGTATCCGCGCGGCCTTAGAGCATAACGCGGCGGAAATCTGCCAGGAGCTCCGCGATGTAGACCAGGAAGCGCGCGGCGCCGGCGCCGTCTATGACGCGGTGGTCGTAACTGACGCTGATCGGCAGCATCAAACGCGGGGCGAACTTCTTGCCGTCCCACATCGGCTTCATGGCCGTGCGTGTGGCGCCCAGGATTGCGACCTCGGGCGCGTTGACGATCTGCGTGAAAGCGGTTCCGCCGATGCCCCCGATCGAAGAGATCGTGAACGTGCCGCCCTGCATCTGGGCTAGCGTCAGCTTTCCCTCGCGCGCCTTGCGCGCGAGCTTCTGCGCCTCCCCCGCGATCTCGATCAAGCCCTTGACGTCCGCGCCCTTGATTACGGGAACGACGAGCCCGCCGGGCGTGTCGGCCGCGAACCCGATGTTGTAGTACCGCTTGTAGACGAGCTCCTCGCCGTCGAGCGAGGCGTTGAACTCCGGGAAGCGCTGCAGCGCCGCCACCGACGCTCTCATCAGAAACGCGAGCATCGTCAGCTTAGGCCCCCCGGACTTGGCCTGCTCCGCATTGACCTCGCTGCGAAGCGCTTCGATCGACGTAACGTCGGCTTCGTCGTAGTTGGTAATGTGCGGAATGGCGACCCAGTTCCGATGCAGGTTTGGGCCGGAGAGCCGTTTGATGCGCGATAGCGGCTTTCGCTCGATCTCGCCGTACTGCGCAAAGTCGGATTTCGGCCACGGTGGCAGTCCGGCGAACGCCGTGCTGGCGGCCCCCGCCGAGCCGCGCACGAAGCTTTGCACGTCCTCCTGCGTGACCCGGCCGCTCGGTCCGGTGCCGGCAACGCGGCTCAGGTCGACGCCACGTTCGCGCGCGAGTCTTCGCACGACGGGACTCGCGTGCACGGCGCCGTCTCCGGACGCCGCCCGGCTCACCACGGCTTGCGGCTGCGCCGCTTGCGGCCGTGGCTTTTCGGCCGAGGGCGCCGGAGGCGCGCCAACCGGCGGTTTTTCGGGGGCGGCGACGCCCAATACCAGAATCGGCGCGCCCTTCGACACCCTGTCGCCGACCTTCACCCTCACGTCCTCAACGACGCCGTCTGCCTCGGCCGGAACCTCCATTGAGGCCTTCTCGCTCTCGAGCGTGATCAGCGAGTCGTTCTTCTTGACGCGATCCCCGGCTTTGACCAACACCTCGATTACGGGCACGTCTTTGAAGTCGCCGATGTCGGGAACGCGCACTTCGATGGTTTCACTCATAGGATTACCAACTTTTTCATACCGTAATCGGATTGGGCTTGTTGGGATCGATGTGGTATTTCTCGATCGCCTTCTGCACGCTCGACTGCGGGATCGTGCCTTCGTCGGCGAGCGCCCGCAGCGCGGCGACCGTGACGAAATGCCGGTCGACTTCGAAAAACTCGCGCAGCTTGCGCCGGAAGTCGCTTCGTCCGTAACCGTCGGTTCCAAGCGCAACGTAGCGGCGGCCCACGAACGGATGGATCTGCTCGGCGAACGTGCGGATGTAATCGGTGGCGGCGACGCCCGGCCCCGGGCGGCCCTGCAGGCACTCCTCGACGTAGGATAGCCGCGGCGGCTCTTGCGGGTGCAGCATGTTCCAGCGTCGCGCGGCGACGCCGTCGCGCTGCAGCTCGTTGAAGCTGCTCACGCCCCACACGTCGCTACGGACGTTCCATTCGGAGGCGAGCAGATCGGCCGCGGCCTCCACCTCGCGCAGGATCGCGCCCGATCCGAAGAGCTGCACGCAGGGCGCTTTGTCGTCGGCCGGTCCTGAGCTTGTCGAGGGACGCAGAAGATACATTCCGCGGAGGATGCCGTCGCGCGCGCCCGGGGGCATCGCGGGATGCCGGTAGTTCTCGTTCATCAGCGTGATGTAGTAGTACACGTCTTCTTGCTCGACGAGCATTCGTCGGAGCCCGTCCTGCACGATGACCGCGAGCTCGTACGCGTACGTGGGATCGAAGCTCACGCAGTTGGGAACGAACGAGGCCGCAACCTGACTGCTGCCGTCCTCGTGCTGCAGCCCTTCGCCGTTGAGTGTCGTGCGCCCCGAAGTCGCGCCGAGGAGGAAGCCGCGCGTGCGGCTGTCACCGGCGGCCCACGTGAGGTCGCCGATTCGCTGGAAGCCGAACATCGAGTAGAAGATGTAGAACGGGATCATCGGCAGGTCGTGATTCGAGTACGAGGTCCCCGCAGCGATCCACGACGAGAGCGCGCCTGCCTCGTTGATGCCCTCCTGGAGAATCTGTCCGAGCTTGTCCTCGCGGTACCACATCAGCTGCTCGGCGTCTTGCGGACGGTAGAGCTGGCCGACCGACGAGTAGATGCCGAGCTGACGGAACATGCCCTCCATGCCGAACGTACGCGACTCGTCGGCGACGATCGGCACGACGCGCGCCCCGATCTCCTTGTCGCGCGCGATCGTGTTGAGGATGCGAACGAAGGCCATCGTCGAGGAAATCTGACGGTCGCCCGTGCCTTGCAGCTGCGCGTCGAATGCCGGGAGCTGCGGGACGGGCAGCGCCGCCGACTTCCTGCGCCGCTGCGGAACGCTGCCGAGCTCCGCGATCCGCTCGCGCAGGTAGCGCATCTCCGGCGCGTCCTCGGGTGGCTTGTAAAAGGGAATCTTCTCGCCGGCGATCGCGGCGTCGGAGATCGGAAGCGAGAAGCGATCGCGAAACTTGCGCATCGCCTCCACTTCCATCTTCTTGGCCTGGTGCGCGATGTTCTGGCCTTCGCCGGCCTCGCCCATCCCGTAGCCCTTGATCGTCTTGGCCAGCACCACCGTCGGCTGTCCGCGGTGCTCGACGGCGGCCTTATAGGCCGCGTAAACCTTCAGCGAATCATGGCCGCCGCGCTGCAGCGCCCAGATTTCGTCATCGCTCCACTCCTCGACGAGCGCCTGCGTCTCCGGGTAGCGATTGAAGAACGCCTCCCGCACGAACTTGCCGTCGCGCGACTTGAACGTCTGATAATCGCCGTCCACGCACTCGTTCATCAGATGCACGAGCCGGCCGCTCTTGTCGTCCTCCAGCAGCTGGTCCCAGCGGCTGCCCCAGATGACCTTGATGACGTTCCAGCCGGCGCCCTTGAAAACGCCCTCGAGCTCTTGAATGATCTTGCCGTTGCCGCGCACCGGGCCGTCGAGCCTCTGGAGGTTCGCGTTGATCACCCAGATGAGGTTGTCGAGCTTCTCGCGGCCGGCGAGCGAGATCGCACCGAGCGATTCGGGCTCGTCGGTCTCGCCGTCCCCCACGAACGCCCACACCTTCCTGCCCGTCGCGTCGCTCAAACCGCGATCGTGCAAGTAGCGCATGAAGCGCGCCTGGTAGATCGACATGATCGGCCCCAGCCCCATCGAGACCGTCGGAAACTGCCAGAAGCCCGGCATCAGCCACGGATGCGGATACGACGACAGGCCTCCGCGTTCGACCTCTTGCCGGAAGTGCTCGAGCTGCGACTCGGTGATGCGCCCTTCCAAGTAAGCACGTGCGTAGACGCCCGGCGACGAATGCCCCTGAAAGAAGACGAGGTCGCCGCCGAACGACTCGCTCGCCGCGCGGAAGAAGTGGTTGAAGCCCACGTCGTAGAGCGTCGCCGCCGAAGCGAAGCTGGCGACGTGGCCGCCCAGCTCCGAGCTGATCTTATTGGCGCGAACGACCATCGCAAGCGCGTTCCAGCGAACGTAGTGGCGCAGTTGCGCCTCCAGCTCTCGGTCGCCGGGCATCGGCGTCTGCCGGTCGGGCGAGATCGTGTTGACGTATGGCGTCACGAAACCGAGCGAGACGTGAGCGCCGGCGCTCTGCGCCTCGTCCACAAGGGACTCGATGAGCTGGCGCGCTCTTTCGGGGCCTTCGGCGGCCAGGACGCCGCGCATGGCATCGAGCCATTCGCGGGTCTCTTGAGGATCCGGATCGTGGAAATTCGTGGCCATGCTTGGCCCATCATTAGAGCCCGCGATGCCGAGTTCTTCCAAGCGGCTCCATCCAATCGGTGGGTTGGCAGGTTCCATTTGGGCGCGTGGGAAGAGCGCAGGAGTGCCGCGTAATTGAACCGCGAGCATCTTTGAGCTGAGAGGGCGCGATCGACGAAAAAAACTCGCGCGCGCCGACCGTAAGGAACCTGACCCGGGTAATGCCGGCGTAGGGAGGGAGCAGATGAAGGTATACGCGGAGGGGTCAGACCCTTCGATTCGAGTTCCGCGGCGCGCGGTCGTGCTAACGGACGGAACGGTCCACACGCTCTACGACACCGGCGGCCCGCACACCGACCCGCAGTGCCCAGTGGATATCCGCAGCGGTCTGAGCGCGCTGCGCGAGCCATGGATCGATCGGCGCGGCGACACGATCGCGCTCGACCGTCCGTCGTCACTCTATCGTCGCGGGCGCGACGCCATGAGCGACCTCGACGCACTGCGTTTCCCGGTGCCGCGCCGTCCGCGACGGGCGAGACCGGGCGCGAACGTCACGCAGATGCACTACGCGCGGCGCGGCCAGATCACGCCCGAGATGGAGTTCGTCGCCCTGCGCGAGGGCGTGGCGGCCGAGTTCGTGCGCGACGAGATTGCGCGCGGCCGCGCGATTCTTCCCTCGAACGTGAACCACCCGGAGAGCGAGCCCATGATTATCGGCCGTAACTTCCTGGTGAAGATCAACGCCAACATCGGCAACTCGGCCGTTAGCTCCTCGATCGACGAAGAGGTCGAGAAGATGACCTGGGCGACGCGTTGGGGCGCGGACACCGTAATGGATCTCTCGACCGGAAAGAACATTCACGAAACGCGCGAGTGGATTCTCCGCAACTCGCCGGTGCCCATCGGTACGGTTCCGATCTATCAGGCGCTCGAAAAGGTGGGCGGCAAGGCCGAAGACCTGACCTGGGAGCTCTTCGCCGACACGCTGATCGAACAGGCGGAGCAGGGCGTCGACTACTTCACGATCCACGCGGGCGTATTGCTGCGTTACGTTCCGCTCACCGCCGAGCGGATCACCGGCATCGTGTCGCGCGGCGGCTCGATCCTGGCGAAGTGGTGCCTGGCGCACCACCGGGAGAACTTCCTCTACGAGCATTTCGATGAGATCTGCGAGATCATGAGGGCCTACGACGTCGCCTTCTCGCTCGGCGATGGACTGCGGCCCGGCTGTACGGCCGACGCCAACGACGCCGCTCAGTTCGCGGAGCTGGAAACGCTCGGCGAACTCACCGGCGTCGCCTGGAAGCACGACGTGCAGGTGATGATCGAGGGCCCCGGACATGTGCCCATGCACATGATCGAAGAGAACATGCGCAAGCAGCTCGAGGTCTGTAAGGAAGCCCCGTTCTACACGCTCGGGCCACTCGTCACCGACATCGCCCCGGGGTACGATCACATCACCAGCGCGATCGGTGCGGCGATGATCGGCTGGTTCGGCACCGCGATGCTCTGCTATGTGACGCCGAAAGAACACCTCGGTCTGCCGAACAAGAAGGACGTGAAGGACGGCGTGATCGCGTATAAGATCGCGGCGCACGCCGCCGACCTCGCCAAAGGACATCGCGGGGCGGCTCACTGGGACGACGTGCTGTCGAAGGCCCGCTTCGAGTTCCGCTGGGAGGATCAATTCAATCTGTCGCTCGATCCGGACACGGCGCGCGACTTCCACGACGAGACGCTGCCCGCGCCGGGCGCAAAGAGCGCGCACTTCTGCTCGATGTGCGGCCCGCACTTCTGCTCGATGAAGATCACGCAGGAGGTCCGCGAATACGCCGAGCGCGGCATGGCGGAAAAATCGCGCGAGTTCCTGGAACACGGCGCCGAGGTGTACGTTCCAGTTGCGCCGTAGCGCGGCAATCCTTGCGATGCTCGTCGCAGCGCTCGGCGGTGCGGCGCGCGCCGCGCAATCCTGGGGGACGCCCGGCGTTCCCGCGACGCTGACGCAATCAGTACTCTTCAGCAACGAGGGGGCAACCTTTCGCGGTACGCTGTATCGTCCGGAGATTGCGGGGACCGTTCCGGCGGTCGTCGTGCTCCACGCCGCCGAGGTGGGACGGGGCGGCGCTGCTCTCTACGATCATCTCCGCGAGGGGCTCCCCGCGATGGGCGTCGCCGTCCTCGTATTCGATCGTCGCGGGTCGGGCAGCTCGACCGGCAGCTTGCGGAACGTTTCTTACGAGACGCTCGCCGACGACGGAATCGCCGGGGCACGCGCGATCGCGCGGCTTCCGTCGATCGATCCGAAGCGCATTGGATACTGGGGGCTGAGCCAAGGCGGGTGGCTGGCCGTCTTTGCCGCGGAGCGCGACCCTGACGCCGCGTTCGCGATCTCGGTTTCTGCGCCGCTCGTGACTCCCGAGGCGCAAATGGAGTTTGCCATGTCCAATCGCTTGCGCGTCAACGGCTACTCCGATGCCGACGTTGCCGCGATGCTGGCGGCGCGCAAAGCGTGGACGGGCTATCTCCGGGGTGACGTGCCGCGCGCGGCCGCGGTAACGGCGCTGTCGGAGATCGATGGAAAGCCCTGGTTCGATCTCATGTATATGCCGTCGGCGCGGGACCTTACGACGAATCCCGCCACGTCGTCGTGGCGCAAACAGATGGACGACGACCCGCTCGCCGCGGTCCAGCGCGTTCGCGCCCCGGTCCTCTTCATTTACGGTGGGAGCGATCCGTGGATTCCGGTCGCGACGACGATCGAACGCCTTAAGGTACTCGCGAAGCAACATTCGAATGTCGAGTATGCGATCGTCGCTCGCGCGGACCACGATATGAGATACGTTGAGCGCGAGACGATGGACGTCAGTCCGGCGGCGCTGCAACGCGACGTGCCGGGGGCGCCGGCCTATTTCATGCTATTCTCTTCCTGGTTGGCGCGGCAGCTTTCGCGCACGTCGTCGACGTGACGCGAAATCGGCCCTGCGCGGTGTTGTTCGATCGCGACGAAACGATCGTCGTCGACGTGCCGTTCAACGGCGATCCGGACCGCGTCGAACCGGCTCCGAATGCTCGCGCCTTGCTCGACCGCCTGCGCGCGGCCGGCTTACCCCTCGCGGTCGTCAGCAATCAGAGCGGCATCGGTCGCGGCTTGATCGCGCCGGGGGACGTTGATGCCGTAAATAGGCGAGTCGAAGAGCTCCTTGGGCCCTTTGCGGGCTTTTTTATCTGCCCGCATGCGCCCGAGGACGCGTGCGACTGCCGAAAGCCAAAACCAAAATTAATTCTCGACGCTGCGCGCGCGATCGGCGTCGACCCGGCGTGCTGCGTCGTCGTCGGCGACCGCGAGAGCGACGTGGAAGCCGCGCGCAACGCCGGCGCGATTCCGCTGCGAATAGATGGTCCGCGCGGCCTGGCCGGCGCGGTGGAGGCTATCCTGCGGCTCGTCTAGCTATTGCGGGGATGTCGCGTCGAGCCAGTAATCGGTGTCGACGCCGCGCGTAGGAAGCGCGACGGCGAACGCGGTCGCGGGCAGATGGACCGTCTTGGTGAGGTGTTCCCACGTGTCGAGTACGCGCGCTACGTAGTTTTCCGTTTCGTCGTACGGCGGGATGCCGCCGTACCGGGTAACCGCCCTGGGCCCGGCGTTGTACGCGGCGAAGACTAGCTCGTAATGCTTGCTCCCAAAGCGACCAACCAAGCCTCGCAGGTATCGCGCGGCGCCCGAAAGATTTTGGCCGGGATCGCGCGGGTTCACACCGAGATTCGCGGCGGTGCCCGGCATGAGCTGGCCTAGCCCAATGGCGCCGGCGCGGGAGACGGCGTGCGTGTGCCACCGGGACTCGACCGTTACGATCGCGACGAGCATGTTGGCGTCGAGGCGCCAGCGCTCCGCGTTGACGAGGACTCGCCGTGCGAGCTCCCGGCTCTGCCAACCCGGCATCTGCGGGTTGATGTGACGGAGGACCGTCGCGTAGACGGCGATCGCGGTGGGCGTCGCCGGTACGGTGCGATGGGCGGCTTGCGCGGGTGCTAACGTGCAGAGAAGCGTGCAGAGTGTGAAAGCGGCGGTCGCCAGGAGCCTGGGGGCAGTCCTGCGCATATGGGGCCGGTGGGTTCGAGCCGCACGCCGACCGCGCCTTCCGGGGGAGGGCCGCCCCGGACTGCCTCCCGGCGGCGCTTGGCGCTTGCAATCGTCGTCGGGCTCTTCGTCGTGATGTGCGCGATGATCGCCTGGTCTCAGTGGTACGCCGTCCACGTGAACGTGCCGCTCTACCAGCGGGAGTACCCAGTTCCCTCGGCCCGTTAAGGGCGCTCGCTTTGATGTTTCTTTGACTCCGCCCTCGCAGGACTGACGCGGCGACGCGCGGCTACAGCCTAGACCAGGAGGACTTTAGAAGTTGATCGCACGCCCGCTGCTGCTCGCGCTTTTCGGCTCCGCCGTCATCGCGCTTACGACCGGTCAAACTCCGGCGACACATCCCGAGGTCTCGGCGTCGCCGACGGCCTCGCCGTCCCCGACACCGACGCCGGGGCCGGCCTTCGGCAACATGAGCTGGCGCGCCATCGGGCCGGCCGGAACCGGCGGACGGGTGGCGGCGGTGGCAGGTTCGGCAACCGATCCCAAGCTCTACTACGTGGGCGCGGCGGGCGGCGGCGTTTGGAAATCGGCGAACGGCGGTCAAACGTGGGACCCGGTCTTCGAGAAGCAGGGCACGGGTGCGATCGGGGCGGTCACGATCGATCCCACCGACAACAACGTCGTCTGGGTCGGAACCGGCGAGGCGAACCCGCGTAACGACGTGAGCTACGGCGACGGCGTCTATAAGAGCACGGACGGCGGCGACACGTGGACCAACACCGGCTTGAAGGGAACGCGATACGTCTCGCGGATCCTCGTCGATCCTCGCAATCACAACCACGTCATCGTCGGCGCGCTTGGCGACGTCTTCGCCGATAACTCGGAGCGAGGCGTTTACGTCACCGACGACGGCGGTAAGACGTGGAAGCAGACGCTCTCCGTCGGTCCCGAGAGCGGAGCGTCAAATCTCGCGATGGACGTGCAAAATCCGAGCGTCGTGTATGCCGGCATCTGGAAGTTTCAGCGGCGGCCGTGGACGTTCGTCAGCGGCGGCAACGAAGATGGGCTCTATCGATCGAGCGACGGAGGTCAAACCTGGACGAAGCTCGAGGGGCACGGGTTGCCGGACGGCCCGACCGGCCGGATCGGTCTCGCCGTCGCTCCGAGCGACGGCAATCGCGTCTACGCCGTGATCGAATCGTCGCATGGCGTCCTCTGGCGCTCGCAGGACGGCGGCGCTAACTGGACGATGGTCAGCAACGATTCGCTCGTCGACGCGCGTCCGTTCTATTTTTCGCACGTCGAGGTCGACCCGAAGAATCCCGACCGCGTCTACGCGTTGTCGTTCGAGACGATGCTGAGCACCGACGGTGGTAAGACGTTCAAGGCGACCGCGCAGGACGTGCACTCCGACTTCCACGCGATCTGGATCGCACCCAACGATCCAAAGCGCATCCTCTTGGGCGAGGACGGCGGCTACGCGCTCACCCTAGACGGCGGGGCAAACTGGTTCTTCTCGGCAAACATGCCGATCGGCCAAATCTACCGGGTCGGGCTCGGCTCGGACAACCCGTACACGGTTTGCGCCGGTTTGCAGGACAACAACGGCTGGTGCGGACCGTCGAACTCGCTCGATTCGTCGGGCATTCAGAACAAGAACTGGATCGCGACGGTCGGCGGCGACGGCACGTGGGGGATTCCGGAGCCCGACGATCCGAACTGGATATGGTCGGACTCGCAAGATGGATCGCTGAGCGTCTACAACCGCGTCACCCAAGACCAGTGGTCGGGGCAGCCGTATCTGCCGACAGGCGCCGAGTCGTGGAAGCTCGCGCGCAGCAAGTACCGCTTCAACTGGGAGTCGCCGATTGCGTTCGCTCCGTGGCGCACGGCCGGCGGCGGCGTCATCGGCTGGTACGGCGGGAACGTGGTGTTCCAAACGACCGATCGCGCGCGCACCTGGACGGCGATCAGCCCCGATCTCACGCGCAACCTGAAGTCGCACCAAGACACGGCCGGCGGTCCGATCACGAGCGACGTCTCCGGCGCCGAGTACACCGATACGATCCTGGATATCGAGGGCTCGCAGCTCGCCCGGGGCGAGATCTGGGTCGGAACCGATGACGGCCTGGTTCAGCTCACGCGTGACGGCGGGAAGCGCTGGACGAACGTGACCCCGCCGGGCGCACCCGAGTACGGACGCTTCGCAACGGTGGCGCCCTCGACGCTCGTCGCCGGCACTGCTTACGCGATCGACGACGGGCACGAGATGGGCGACAGCGCGCCGTATGCCTTCGTCACCCATGACTTCGGTGCGCACTGGACCAAGATCGTCGACGGATTGCCGGCGGACCAATGGGCCCGCGCGATCCGCCCCGACATTCGCGATCGCAATCTCGTTTATCTCGGAACCGAAGAAGGCATCTGGATCTCCTTCGACGCGGGTGCCCATTGGCAATCGTTCAAGAACGGCCTCCCGACCGTGTCCGTCCACGACATCCGCATGCAGCCGCAGTACGACGATCTCGTGATCGCCACGCACGGACGCTCCGCGTACATCATGGACGACGTGCGGCCGCTGCAGGAACTGCAGCAGGCGATCGCGCGCAGCACGTGGCTCTTTGCCCCGCGCAACGGGACCGAGTGGACGCTGCACTCGAACGACGAGGGCACCTATACGAACTACGCGGCCGACAACCCGCCGTACGGCGTGACGCTCACGTTCTACCAGAAGGAGCCGCAGAAGAGCGCCCCCGCGCTCGACATACTGGATTCGCACGGTCGCGTCATTCGAAGCGTTTCGGGAACGCATAAAGTTGCCGGCAAGGACGAACCCTATATCACCAACAAGGCCGGCCTGAATCGCTACACCTGGGATTTCAACGTCAACGGTCCCGTGAAGTGGAATGGCGGAAACGATTTCTCCAAGGGGCCCGAGACCGGCCCGGGCGTCGTTCCGGGCAGCTACTCCGCACGCATGACGCTCTCGGGCCATACGTACGTTCAGCGCTTCGACGTCTTGCCCGACCCGCGCTCGCACTTCACCCAAGCCGACTATCAGCGATCGTTCGACGCGGCAATCCGTCAGATGGGGCACCTCTCGCAGATCGATGCGATGCTGAACAATCTCGACGACCTGAAGAAGTCGCTCGAGACCGCCTCGAGCGCCGCGAAAAAGGCAAGCAACACCGCACTCGCCGAGAAGCTCGACGCGGCCACGGCGGCGCGGCAGACGCTCTTCGACACGCTCGCGGTGAATATTCGCGGCGAAGGCACCGAAGATGAGGGTAAGCTCCACGAGGACGTCTTTGGGGCATACTTCGGCGCCCAGGGTCTCGTCACGCCGGCCGTCGTGAGCGTCTTAACCCGCGTCGACGCGCTCTACGACGCGGGCATCGTCCGCTACAACGCCTTCGTGACCGGCGTGCTGCCCGGCGTGAACGCCGCGCTGAAACAGGCGGGTATGAAAACGCTGCCGGCCGTCAAAATCATCACCCCGTGATGATCGTTTCGACGGTTTTGCTGGCGGCCGCCGCGTACGCCAATCTTTCGTGGCGCTCGATCGGCCCGGCGGTTGCCGGCGGGCGCGTCGCCGCCGTGGCGGGGACGGCGCAAGACGACCAACTCTACTACCTGGGGACGGCCGGCGGGGGCGTTTGGAAATCGATCAACGGCGGCGCGACCTGGGAAGCCGTCTTCGAGAAGAAAGCGGTTGCCGCGATCGGCGCGGTTGCCATCGACCCTACGAACGAGCGCGTGGTTTGGGCCGGTACGGGCGAGGCCAATCCGCGCAACGACGTTAGCTACGGCGACGGGCTCTACGAGTCGACCGACGGCGCCAAGACCTGGAGGAGGGTCGGCCTGGCCGGCGCGTGGAGCATCTCGCGGATCGCGATCGATCCGCGAAACCCGCGCCACGTTGTGGTGGGCGCCTTCGGCGATCCGTTCAAGGACTCACCGGATCGCGGCGTCTTCGTGACCTTCGACGGCGGCCAAACGTGGAGCAAGACCCTCTACCTCACCCCGGCGTGCGGTGCCAGCGACGTCGCCATCGATCCGCACAATCCGAGCGTCGTGTACGCGGGCATGTGGCACTTTCGGCGCTTGCCATGGACGTTTACGAGCGGCGGCGCCGATGGCGGTCTCTACAAGTCGACCAACGGCGGACGCACCTGGAAGAAGCTTGCGGGCAACGGCCTGCCAAACGGCTATACAGGGCGAATCGGCCTCGCGATCGCGCCGAGCCGCCCGAACCGCGTGTTCGCGCTGATCGAGGCCAAGGGCGGCATCCTATGGCGCTCGGACGACGCGGGCGCGCATTGGACGATGACCAGCAACGACACGCTGGTGGACCAGCGTCCCTTCTACTTCACGCACCTCGCCGTCGACCCGCGTAATCCCAACCACGTGTACGCAGTCTCGGAAATGCTCGCCGAGAGCAAGGACGGCGGGCATAAATTCAGCGAGATCGCCAAGGGCGTGCATGTCGACTACCACGCCATCTGGATCGATCCGACCAATCCCAAGCGCATCATCGTCGGCGAAAACGGCGGCTATGCGCTGACGAACGACCTCACGCACTGGTCGTTCTCGCGAAACCTGACGATCGGCCAAATTTACCACGTCGGCCTATCGAACGAGAATCCGTACCAGGTCTGCGTCGCGTTCCAGGACAACGGCGGCTTCTGCGGGCCGGAGAACTCGCTCGACAGCGAAGGCATCCTCGATCGTCATTGGATCGACGTCGTCGGCGGCGACGGCGTCTGGACCGTCCCCGATCCCGCCGATCCGCGGTACGTTTGGGCCGATCTCGAAGACGGCGCGCTCACGATCTTCGATCGCAAGACGGAGCTCAGCCGCTTCATCCGCCCGTACGATCCGTTCCCGGGCAGTTTCCTTGGGCCGTTCGATCTCCGCGTAGTACCCTATCGCTTCAACTGGGATTCGCCGATCGCGTTCGCCCAGTGGCCGGCTCAGGATGACAAATCTACTGCCTGGTTCGGCGGGAACGTGGTCTTTCAATCGAGCGACCGAGGCGCGACGTGGAGCGTCATCAGCCCCGATCTCACGCGCGACATCAAGTCGCATCAAGCGCCGACGGGCGGCCCGCTCGCAAAGGACGTCTCGGGCGCGGAGTACTCCGACACGATCCTATACATCGAGGGTTCTTCGATCGACCGGGGCGAGATTTGGGTCGGCACCGACGACGGTTACGCGCAGGTGACGCGCGATGGCGGAGCCCACTGGCGCAACGTGACGCCGCCCGGCGTGCCCGAGTACGCGCGCATCGAAACGGCCGCGCCCTCGCCGCTCGTCGCGGGCACCGCTTACGTGGCGGCCGACAACCACCGCATGGGCGACTACGCGCCCTACGCGTACGTGACGCGCGACCACGGCGCGACCTGGACGAAGATCGTCAACGGGCTCCCGGCCAACCAATACGTGCGCACGATACGCCCCGATATTCGCAACCCGTATCTGCTCTATGCGGGGACGGAGAGCGGCATGTGGATCTCGTTCGATGGGGGGGCGCATTGGCAAGACTTTCGCTTGAATCTCCCATCGGTTTCCGTGCGCGACATTCGCATTCAGCCGCAGTTCGACGACCTCGTAGTGGCGACGCACGGCCGCGACGCGTGGATCCTCGACGATCTTACGTCGATTCAACAGCTCGGAAACGCCGAACCCGCCGGCGTGATGCTGTTCGCGCCGCGCACGGCCTACGAGTACCAGTACCACTCCAACGACCTCGGCATCTACACT
Source organism: Vulcanimicrobiota bacterium (assembly GCA_963745145.1). GTDB lineage: Bacteria > Vulcanimicrobiota > Vulcanimicrobiia > Vulcanimicrobiales > Vulcanimicrobiaceae > Cybelea. Next base: position 1,074,397 of record CAVUWE010000002.1, read on the forward strand.
CGCTTTGCCGGAGAGAATCCCCCAAAGGGAGCGATTCTCGACTTCTTTCAGAGCGCGCCTCAGAAGAATTTGCCGACGCTGCAGATCCTCGACGCCGGCGGCCGCGTGATCCGCACCGTCAAGGGCACCCACAAGGTCAAAGGCAAAGAGGAGCCATACGTTTCGAACAAAGCCGGCATCAATCGCTACGTTTGGGACTTCACCGAGGATGCGCCGACGAAATGGTACGGCGCCGCCAAAGAGGATTACCAGGGGCCGAAACCGGGCCGTCGGTCGTGCCCGGCACGTACACGGTGCGGCTCGTCGTCGGCGCCCGCACGCTTCAGGCGACGGTCGAGGTGAAGCCCGATCCGCGCGGTGCGTGGACGGCCGCAGAGTATGGAGCGGGCTACACGTATGCCGCAAAATACTCCGCGGACTACGGCAAGATCGACGAGGCGCTCAATAATCTCGATGCCATTTCCAAGTCGCTCGCGAGCGCCGTCAAGGCGGCGGCGAACGATCGATCGCTCGAAGGCCGGGTGGTGGAAGCGCAGCAGCGGTGGGACCCCATCTTCGGAGCATTCACGGCGAACTACAAGAACGACGAAGACTCGATTCAGCGCCCAGGTTCGCTTCGCGAGTCGATGCCGCGCACCGGCTTCGGCGGGGCGCAGCTGCCGCCGACGGCGGCGCAGCTCGACTATGCCAAGCGCTTCGACGCGGCCTATGCGACGGCAATGGCAGGATACAACGCGTACGTCGGATCGCTGCGGGGTCTGCAGGCGCCGTTGAAGAGCGCGGGGATCAAGCCGCTTGACGGGCTGAACCCGGTGGTTCCGTAGGACTATTCGTCGTCGGGGGCGCGCTCGTCGTACGCCTGGTGCATGAAAAACTTGGGCGGTAGCGGCGCAGCGATGCGGACGAAGCGGCGCGGTTTCTGCGAGAAGTCGAAGCAGTCGGGCGCCGGCGAACGCGCGCGCTTGTCGGCGGCGGCGAGCCGGCCGAGCCCGAAGAGGTCCTCGGCGAACCGCAGGACGCTGGCGGTTTCGTACTGCGTGTGCGAAACGTGATCGTGTTTGGCATATGGGGAGATCACCAGCAGCGGGACCCGGAAGCCGAGACCGTCGTTATCCTCCAACGGCGGGCGAACGTGATCGTAGAGCCCTCCCCAGTCATCCCACTGCACGAAAATCGCGGTCGAGTTCCAGAACTTGCTGGCACCCACGGTGTTCACGAGCGCGGCGACCCACGACGGCCCGTAGCCGCCTCCACAGTTGACGTGGTCGGAGTCGCTGCAGACCGGCGTGATCCAGGTGAAGTTCGCGAGCCTTCCGTCGCGGACGTCGGTGATGAACTTCCAGTTGGGCGAAATAACGTTCTTCCAGCCGGGCCCGTGCCGGATGTGTTTGATCGCCTGATAACCGGACCAGACCGCCCCATAGCCGCTCGAACGGCTGCCGTAAGCGCTGGCGTAGAAGCGCCACGTTAGCTTCGCCTTACCCAGCTCGTCGCCGAGCGTCGCGTAATCGAAGCACGGTTTGATGCTCGGGCCGGTACCGCGCAAGGCCCCGATCGTTGCAATGAGGTCGTAGTTCCCGCCGCCGCAGCCCCATAGCCCGGATGGCAGATCGACGCTCGAGGCCGCCTGAGCGGCGATGACGTACTGGTGCGCGACGAAGCTCTCGTCGAGCTGCGATTGGAACATCTTGTCGGCCACGACCCACTCGTGCGCCATGGCGAAATAGGGCTTCGATTCCTTATGCGGCACGTAGACGTACTGCGGAAACGAACTGGGGCCGCCCGACGATTCCTCTCTGTTGAATCCATCCATCCGGCAGTCCGTTCCTGGGACGCTGCCGGTCCCGTCGCAGGCGGCGAACATTGCGTGCGCGGAGTGATCGATCTCGTACTCTTTGGCCAAACTCACGGGCTTTAGCGAAACGATCGTTCCGAACGAGTCCTTGCCGGTCGAGGCCGTGTCGGCGCCGGGGTAGCCCTGAAAGAGATTGTCGAAGCTGCGATTCTCCTGCACGATGTAGACGACGTGCTCGATCTTTCCCGCGCCGGTACCGGCGAGTTCGCGCAGCGCGCTGCCGCGTTGCATGGACGGCAGTGCTTGCGAGCCCATCGTGCAGGCGCAGAGCAACAAGACAGTCCCCGGCAGCAGGGGCCATGGACGCCCGGAACGTGGAAACTTCATCGAAAGACTCGCTTGAGGAAGATTTCGTGCCGGTACGACGCGCTCTTCCCGAAGCGCACGATCGCCAAGTCGAGCGACGGCACGAGATAGAGCGCCTGCCCGGCCGAACCGCTCGCGTACGCTAGATCCGCTGGCGCCCCACTCGCACCGAGCCACCAGCCGAGACCGTATCGAGCGTTGGCGGCGGACCCCCGGAAGCATTCGTCCAGCGCCGCACGACGGGCATTCACGAAACGTCCGAAGGCAAGCCAGTTGCCGGCGCTCAGCGAGGCTCCGGTCGGCAACGGCTCCGTGCCGTCGGTCAATGTGCGCCACCTTCCGATCGATACGCATGCGGGGTCGAGGACGCGCGTGCGGAGGTACTCGTGTGGCGTGAGGCTGCGCGCGGCGAGCTTGTGCGCGAGGATCGCTCCGAAGACTTGCAGCGGGATGCCGCCGTAGGTAAAACGCGTGCCGGGCTCGTCGCGCAGCGGCATCGCCAACGCGCGTTCGTACGATGGGACGCTCGCTCCCAAGCCGCCGAACCCGAAGCCGGCGGTGAGTGACAGCAGCATCCGCAGCGTGGCTCGCCGTTTCCATGGATCCCCGCGCCAGGCGCCGATGCTCTCCGCCACCGTTTCGTCGAGCGCGAGCAGCCCGTCGTCCCGCGCGCAGAGCGCCGCGACGCCCCAAAAGCTCTTCGTTCCGCTATAGATCGGATGGGGCGTGGCTCGATCGAAACCGTCGCCGTACTCTTCAAGCACCAGGTCGGCACCGCGCGCCACGACCAGCGCGTGCAATCCGTGCGCGCGCGAATAGGCGAGGGCGTCCGACGCGAGGTCCATTGGAGGAGCGTTCGAACGAGCATCGCAAAAGCGCCTGCATGAGGGCGCACGTTCTCTTGGTGGCCTCCGTTGCGGCACTGGGCGGATTGCTCTTCGGATACGACACCGGCGTGATCTCGGGCGCCATTCTCTTCATCACCAAGGACTTTGCCCTCGATCCTCGCCTCGAGGCATTCACGATCAGCGTCGTGCTGATCGGATGCATGGCGGGCTCGGTGGTTGCCGGCAGCGCCGCGGATCGCATCGGCCGGCGGAGCACCCTGCTCGCCGCAGGCGTCATCTTTTTCGTTGGCGCGATCGTATCGGCGCTGACTCCGAACGAGGCGATGTTGCTGGCCGGCCGGTTCGTGGTCGGAATAGGAATCGGCTTTAGTTCGGTCGTCGCGCCGCTCTACATTTCCGAGGTCGCGCCGGCGGCGTCGCGCGGCGCGCTCGTCTCTCTTTACCAGTTCGCAATTACCGTCGGAATTCTCGCCGCTTACTTGATCGACTACGCGCTCGCCGGCGGCGGCCAATGGCGTTGGATGCTCGGGCTGGCCGTCGTTCCGTCGGCGATCCTGTTCGCGGGCATGCTCGGGATGCCGGAGAGTCCCCGGTATTTCTTCAAGATCGGACTCGCGGAACGCGCTCGCGCAGAGCTCGCTCGAATTTACGGCGCTGCGGCGGACGCCCAGCAGGAGGAGCAGTCGATACTCGAGAGCCTGAAGACCAAGAGCGCAGGCTTCGAAGCGTTTGCTCAGCCAGCCGTTCGCCGCGCACTCGTCATCGGAATCTCGCTCGCGGTTTTGCAGCAGGTTACAGGGATCAACACGGTGATCTACTACGGCCCGCAGATTTTGCAGATGGCCGGCATCGCGTCGGCATCCGTATCGATCCTCGCTCAGTCGCTGGTCGGCGGCGTCAACTGCGCGATGACGCTGATCGCGATATTCTTCGTCGACCGCATCGGCCGGAAACCGCTCCTCTACGTGGGGCTTGCGGGAATGTTCGTCGCGCTCGCCGCGCTCGCGTTTTCGTTCGCGCATCCGCACCTCTCCGGTGCCCTCGGCACGATCGCGCTTTGGAGCATGATGGTCTACGTGGGATGTTTTGCCTTCAGCCTGGGGCCGATCGTCTGGCTGCTGATCTCGGAGATCTTTCCGCTCCGGGTACGAGGACTCGGGATGTCGCTCTCGACGCTCGCCAACTGGGTCGGAAACTTCCTCGTGTCGCAGTTCTTTCTCACGATGGTCGACCGGCTCGGGAGCCCGGTGACGTTCTCGACCTACGCGGTGCTCTGCATCGTCACGATTCTCTTCGTGCGCGCGATGGTGCCGGAGACGAAGCAGGAGCTGCTGGAACGTATCAGCGTTCGAGCGTGACGCAACCTCAGCTCAGCGTCGTCATTCCGGTCTACGGCAACTGGTGGCTGACCGCGCGATGCCTGCGCGAACTCGATCGTCTACGGGCCGAGCGCTCCGTACGGTTCGAGACGATCGTCGTCGACAATGCCTCGGGCGACGACACCCCGCGAGCGATCGCGGATTTTCCGTGGGTGCGGTATCGTCGGCACGAAACGAACCTCAATTTCGCCGGCGCCTGCAACGCCGGCGCGCGCATGTCCGAGGCCCCGCTCACGCTCTTCCTCAACAACGACGCCTACCCGCTCGGCGACGCGTTGACGCCGCTCGCGCTCGTCTTCGAGCGTCCGGAGGTCGCGATCGCGGGCGGGGCGCTCTTCTTCGAGGACGGTGCGACGCAAGCGGCGGGGCTCGTTCCGTTGCCAAACGCGCACTGGCACTACTTCTGCCGAAACCTGCCGCCGTCGCTCGGCGACGTTGCGGAGCCGCGCGACGCGCTCGCCGTTTCGGGCGCGGCGTTGGCCGTTCGCACGCCGTGGTTCGTCGAGAACGGCGGTTTCGACGAGTCCTTCGTAAACGGGTTCGAAAACGTCGATCTCTGCATGCGCGCGCGCGAGCAGGGGCGCACGATCGCATATGTTGCCGCCGCTCGGTTCGCGCATTATGAGGCTGCTTCGGCGGGGCGGTTCGATCGTGAGGCGCAGAACGAGCGGCGCTTCTACGATCGCTGGTCGGCGCGAATGGGCTCTATCCCTCGAACCGCACGTGGCGAGGTCGGAGCTATCGTCGTGCGAGGATCCTCGCACGACGATCCGCTGCTCGCGGCCGCATTGACGGATCTCGAAGGCGCCCTGCGCGCGTTTGGCCATCCCCTCGTGCGCGGCGGGATCTCGCCGTTGCGGCGCCTGGACCGCCGCTTTCGGAAAGCCGCCAACCTGGAATGGTTCGCGCACGAATCGGCGGCGCCGGGCCTGGCGATCCGCCGCGACGGCGGCTCGACGACGATTCGAACGTCCGGCGCGGTCGCGCTCGAGGTGCCGTGGCTGCCCTGCGCCGCAGCCGACCGGGCCTCGCGGCCGGCGCTGCGGCGCTCCGACGATGCGTCCTGCGTGACGATCGGAATCGCCGGCGGTGACGCGGAGGTGCGTGCGTTCGAGCGCACCGGCTGCACGTATCCAACCGTGCGCGTCACGCCGGAGCTGCTGCTCGGCGATGCCGGCCGCGAACTCGCGTGCGTCGTGCATCTCGGCCTCACGGACGATGCGGCGTTCGGCAACGTGCTGCTCGCGCAAGCCGGCTTGCCGGCGGTCGTGCTCGCAGCCGCCGAGCTGCGCGCGCTTTTCGCCCCGGACGTCGCGCTCGTGAGCCAGGCCGGCGCGATCGTAGACTCCGTCGCGCGGTTCGTGCTCGATCCAAGTCTTCGTTTACGATATGGAACGCTCGTCGCCGCGGACGCGCGTCGCCGATTTTCACCCCGTCGAAGCGCGATCAGAATCGTCGATCTCCTCTGCGCGTCGCGCTTCGGACTGGAACGCCCCGCGCCCGCGCGCACCAACACGCCGCTCTAAGGCGACGCTTCCGGAGTACCGTATCCGCCCCCGCCCGGCGTTTGAATCGTTAGCACGTCACCGGGTTCGAGCGGCAGACTTACTTTGGCCGGCAGCGGCGTTTCGTTGCCGTTGCGCATCAGCCGATGGCTTCCGCATGCCCCGTCCTCGCCGCCGCTTGCGCCCGGTGGATGCAGCGTCTGACGATCGGCGAGCAGCGTCGCATGCGCGCTCCCTTCCACGAGTTCGATCGAACGAGTCAAGCCGTTCCCTCCGCGGTGACGGCCCGCGCCGCCGGTTCCTAACGCGATCTCGTAGCGCGTTATCCGCAGCGGATACTCGCGTTCGATCGCTTCGATCGGCGTGTTCAACGTGTTGGTCATGTGACAGTGAATCGCGTCGATGCCGTCGCTCGTTGGCCGCGCGCCCATCCCGCAGCCATTCGTTTCGTAGAATGCCCACGTCGCGCCGTCCGGGCGAGTTCCGCCGAGCATGACGTTGCTCATCGTACCGCCGCTGCTCGCAGGCACGCGCTCGGGCGCCGCGAGCGCCAGTGCCTGCAGGACCACGTCGGCGTTGCGCATGCTCGTCTCGACGTTTCCTCCAGAGACCGCCGCCGGACGTCGCGGGTTGAGCAGGCACCCCTCGGGAGCGTAGACGTCGACCGGCCGAAAACAGCCGTCGTTCATGGGAATGGTCGGATCGGTGACGGCGCGCAGCGCATAGTGGACGCCCGACAGCGTTACCCCGAAACGGCGTTGAGCGGAAAGTCGACCTGGTCGCACGTGCCGGTATAGTCGAGCCGAGCATTTCCGTCGCGGAGCTCCAACCTGAGCGCGATGGCCAGGCGAGGCCGTCCGTCGCGGTCTTCGAGATAATCCGTCGCCTCGAATGTGCCGTCGCCGATCGCGCGCAGCGCAGCCCGCAAGCGCCGCTCGCTGTCGTCGAGTGCCTGCGCCGTCGCCGCCTCGACCATGTCGAAGCCGTAGCGATCGCAGAGCTCGAGGAGGCGCCGCTCACCCGTGTAGTTTCCCGCCGCCTGCGCGCGCAAGTCGCCGCTGCGGGCGTCGGGCGTACGCGAACCCGAGCGAAAGATCGCAACGATCTCGTCTTCGACGCGATCGTCGCGGATCAGGCGCACCGGCGGCAGGACCAAGCCCTCGGCGTAGAGATCGGCGGCATCGGCCGGCATCGAGCCGGGTGCTGCGCCTCCGACGTCGGCGTGATGCGCCTTGTTCGCGGCGTAGCCGACCAGGCGGCCGCGTTCGAAGATCGGGCGCACGAGCGTGACGTCGTTGAGGTGCGTCCCCGTGACGTAGGGGTCGTTCGCGACCCACATCTCGCCTTCGCGCGCGCCCCCATAATCGCGTTCGACGATATCCAACATTCGCCGAAGGCCCCACGGAAGCGAGCCTAGATGCACGGGGATGTGCTCGGCTTGCGCGATCAAGCGCGCTTGTCGATCGAAGAGGGCGCACGAGTGATCGAGCCGTTCTTTGATGTTCGGCGAATACGCCGAGTTGCGCACGGCGAGCCCCATCTCTTCGGCCGCGTACACCAGCGCGTTCTTGATGACCTCGGCGGTGATGCGGTCGATCATGGCGCCGATCGCTGCAACGTCAACAGATCGCCGTCGACTTCAAGCGTCCATCGCGGCGGAAGGTAGGTCGTGCTGTCGTACGCTTCTACGATAGCCGGACCGTCGACGCGCTCGCCATCCGTCAACTCCGCGCGCATGAGGACCGGCGCATCGACGAACGCCCCATCGAGCCAGAGAGCGCGCGCCGTTCGTTTCGAACGAGGCGTTTCGCGAGAGGGTGAAACGCACGCTCGAGCCGTCCCGCGGGGAGATGCAACGCGACCGGTCGCAGTCAGGCGCGCGTTGACGATCTCGACGGCTTCCGCGGGGACGTCGTAGCCGTAGCGAGCGCGGTGCGCGCGATGGAAACGCCGCGCGACGTCCTCAGGCGAACGGTCGTACGGGACCGTCAGCTCGAAGCTCTGCCCCCGATAGCGGGCCTCGTACTCCCGGCGGAACGAGATCGTCCCCGTCTCGGCGCCCTGCTCGGCGAGAGCGGCGTGAGCGCGCTTCTCGCCGGCGGCGAAGGAGCGCTCCTCCATGACCGGATCGAGCCTGTCGACGCCGCACAGCACTGGTCGCGCGTCGTTGAAGCGGAGGTCGGCGTCGAGCAGGCCGTAGGCCGAGAAGAGTCCGGGATGCGCGGGGACGATGACACGCGCGATGCCGAGCTCCTCCGCCAGCGCGCAGGCGTGCAGCGGGCCGCCGCCGCCGAAGGCAACCAACGTAAATTCGCGCGGATCGAGGCCTCGCTCGACGGTGACGATGCGGAGCACTTTGGCCATCGCGTCGTCGACGAGTCTCACGATTCCGGCGGCCGCCGCCTCGATGCCCATGCCCAATGGCTGCGCGATCCGTTCGAGCGCCGCTCGCGCACGCGACGCGTCGATGGGGAAGGCGCCGCCCAGCAAATACCGCGGGTTCAACCGGCCGAGCGCGACGTTCGCATCGGTGACGGTAGCGCGCTCCGACGCTCCGTAGCATGCCGGGCCGGGATCGGCGCCCGCCGAGAGCGGGCCGGCGCGTAACGAGCCCGCTGCGTCGATCCACGCGATCGTGCCGCCGCCGGCGCTGACTTCGGCCAAGTCGACGAACGGAAAGCGAACCGGGTAACCGCTGCCTCTAACGGCGCGACCGCTGTGCGTTCTCCCGGCTGCCTCGAACTCGCCGGCGACCTGGGCGGTTCCGTCGAGAATCGTCCCGGCCTTGGCGGTCGTGCCGCCCATGTCGAACGAAAGGAGTCGTCCCGCGGCGATGCGCCGCCCGAGCGCCGCGGTCGCGATTGCTCCGCTGGCCGGTCCACTTTCCACCATCGCCGCCGGTCGCCACAGAACGTGCCGAGCCGCCGCCATGCCGCCGTCGCTTTGCATCACGTAGAGCGGCGCCTCGATTTGGGCGACGCGCAGCGCGTCGACGAGTCGCTCGAGGTAGCGCTCCACGATCGGCGCCAGCACCGCGTTGACGACCGTCGTCGAGCAGCGTTCGTACTCGCGGTACTGGGGATCGACCTCGGAAGAGCGGGTGATGCGGACGCCGGGAAGCGCATCGGTCAGGGCCTCGGCAATGCTCAGCTCGTGGGCATCGTTGGCGTAGGAGTGCAGGAGGCAAATCGCCACCGCGGCGACACCGCGCTCCCGCAGCTGCGTGCAGACGTTGCGCACGGATTCTTCATCGAGCGGCACGAGCACGTTGCCTCGGTAGTCCATACGTTCGCGTACCGTCAGGCGGTCCCGGCGCGCGACCAGCGGACGCGGCCGCTCGACGAACAGGTTGTAGACTTCGCTGCGATTCTGACGTCCGATTTCCAGGACGTCGCGAAAGCCTTGCGTGGTGACGAGAGCAACCCGCGGCAATTCGAGCCCGAGTTGCCCGAGCAGGGCGTTCGTGGCGATCGTCGTCGAGTGCGCGAGCAGTTCGACCGCCGGTGCCGCGTCGTATCGAGCCAGGAGCGCCGCCAGCGCCTCGATCACCGCGCGATGCGGTTCGCGCGGAGTGCTCGGCACCTTCAACGTAACGGTCGCGCCCGTCCACGGCTCGGTCGCGACGAGGTCGGTGAAGGTGCCCCCCACGTCGATTCCAACGCGCACGGCGGACCTTTGATTATCTAAAGAGTCAGCGTGTAATGGTCGTTGACCGTGTTGCACTCCTCTTGTCCGGACGGTATCGGCGGTTGTATCTGGAAGTTGAAGTCGATCGCCGACGTGCCTTTGCCGGCGTCGGTCGAGCGCGGCCATCCCCACGTGAACGTATAAGACTGACCGGGTGCGAGCGGAGGTATGCCGTGAGCGTCCAGCTTTATTCCATATTGCGAGATGTTGACGAACTGCAGGATGTTCGAGCTTTGTGCTCGGGTCCCGAGGTTCGTCAACGTGGCGGAGATCGTGTAGTGATTCAACGTTCCGCTCGTGGCGGCGCTTTTGACGGCGACCGACGTGATCGCGACGTCGACCCCGTTGCACGTGGCCGCCGACGCGGCTGCCGTCGAGAGGGGTGCGAGGACGGAGAGCGCGAGAGTAATCGTTCGAAACATTGAGCACCTCCTAGAGGCAGGTTGCCGCTGATATACCCGGGACGGCGCGGTGTAGACGCCCGGGGAACCTCGCCGATGACGCGAATGCAAGCAGCCCTATGCCCCGATGGATTGCAGTTTTGGCAGGCGCGGCGTGGCTCCTCGCTGTGCCGGCCTCGGCAACGGAGGCGAGCTCGACCGAGGAGGTCGTCCGCGCGGCGATGAGCCGCTATCACCTGAAGGCCCTCATCGTGCGCGTTACGTCGGGCGGGAAGGACGTCTATACTGCGGCCCTCGGCGAATCGATGACGGGCGTTCCGGCGACACCGGCCATGCACTTTCGGAATGGCGCGATGGCGTTTTCGTACATGGCGACGACGCTTATGGAGCTCGTCGACGAAAAGAAGGCTCGACTGGACGAGAAGGTCGCGCGCTACTTCCCGAGCCTGCCCTACGCGGATCGCGTTACGCTGCGCAACCTCGCCAACATGACGTCGGGCTACGCGGATTACGTCTATCAGCCCGAAGTTTTGCGAGCGACGAGCCTCAATCCGTTCCGTCACTGGACGTCCGAGGAGCTCATATCGATCGGCGTCCGCAAACCGATGATGTTTGCGCCCGGCAGCAATTTCGGTTACTCGCACACCAACTACGTCATCCTGGGCCGCGTCATCGAGAAAATTACCGGGATCCCGTTGGCCGACGCCTTGGAACGGTACGTGATGGGCCCGATGAAGCTCGCGCAGACCCGCAGCTTCGACACGCCCGAGATTCCCGATCCGGTTCTGCATGCGTACAGCTCGGAGCGTCGGAGCGACTTACGGATCCCTCCCGGCGTGCCGTTCTACGAATACGCGACGTTTTGGGATCCGTCGTGGACGACCGCGACGGGCGCCGTTCAGGTCACCGACATTGCCGACATGGCGCGGTCCATGCAGCTGGTGGGCTCCGGCGCGCTGCTCTCCAAGGCGTCGGCCGAGGCGCAAATCGGCGCCAATCTTGCCGGCTTCGGTCACGCCGATCCGAAATGTTCCGTCTGTCGCCGCAACACGGTGCAGTTCAACTACGGCCTCGGCGTCGTCAACCTCGGTCCATGGATCGCGCAGATCAAGAGCTTCGCCGGGTCCGGCGGAACGGTCGGATACCTTCCGTCGCGCCGGCTCACGATCGCGGTTGTGACGACCTACGCTCCCGCGGCCTTCGATGCGGAGGGAAACTACCCGAACGCGAGCCAGGAGATCTTCTCGGCACTCGCCGACCGGCTCGCGCCCGGGACGCTTCCGAACCTACCTAAACGGTAATGCCGCTGCCCTTGGCCGGGGCACAGGACTGCGCGGGCTCGGCGAGGCGGATGTGAAAGTCCAACGGGGATGTCATTTTTCCCGCGTCAGTCGAACGCGGCCAGATATAATTGACGGTGTACGACTGGCCCGGAGCGAGTGGCGGAACTCCACGGTCGTCAAGCCGGGCGCCGTATTGAACGACGTCGACGAACTGCAGGACGTTGCCCGGTTGCGCTTGGTTGCCGAGATTCGTAACGGTTGCGGTAAGGTGGTAGAGATCGAGGTAACGCGTTCGCGTGAGATCGTGCAGCGTTACGGACGTGATCGCGGGGCCGGCGCCGTCGCACGTGGCCGCCCGGACGCCGGTGGGTATCGCAACGAGTAGGAAAAGAACGAGCGCGGTAGTCCGCATCATCGAGAGCTCCCTCCTCCAGTAGGCTGGCTGCCGCCTCTATACCCGTCCAGGCGGGCAACCGAAACATGAGCGGGCCTCGGGCCGTAATCGGGCCATGAGCGAACGCATTTTTGCCGCCGCGGCGGCCATGCTCTTTCTGTTGTTCCCCGCCGGCACGCCTGCCGCCGGCTTGCCCGCTGACCAGATCTCGGCCCTCCAGACCGAGACGATGAACGAGTACCTGGCCGCGTCACCCGAGACCGCGACCTTCCTCGGCGATTACAGCCGTGACGGCGATTGGAGCGATCCGACGCCGGCCGGCATCGCACGCTTCAAGCAGATGCTCGCGAGCTACGAGCAGCGGCTCGACGCGATCGACATGACGGGCGCCACGCTGCAGGATCGCAACGACGTCAAGCTGATGCGCGCCTTCGTCGTCACCCAACGCCGCGCGTTCGCGGATCAGGAAGCAGGTAAGGATCCGTCCGGACCGCCGCTCACGGTGCTGGGCGTCACTTTCACGATGATCCTTCATAAGGGCGAGCAAGATCCTTCGGTCTGGTGGGATCACGTAATCTCGCGTCTCGAGAAGGCGCCGGCGTGGATGGCCGAGCAGCGGCCGATGATCACGCATCCGGGAAGATTGCAGGCCGAGGTCGCGCTCAAGCAGCTCGCAATGGCGCCGGCCCTCTTCAATTTCATCCTCACGCCCATGGCCGCCGGACTTCCCGCGGATCAGCACGCGCGCTTCATCAAGGCTCGCGATGCGACGGTGGCGGCGATCACCGAGTGGACGCAGTGGATGAGCGCGAACGCCGCGAGCTGGCCCATCAACTACGCGATGGGCGCGGCCGCATATAATACGATGCTGCGCGACGAACAGCTGCTCCCGTACGACGCCGACCAGATCGCTGGCATCGGTCAGAAGACACTCGACGCAGCGACGGCGCAAGAGCGCGAGATTCAGGCGCAGGCAAAAGCCAAAGGCGTCAACCTCTCGAACCCGGTGCAGGCCGCGGCCAACGGCGGCGGCATGACGCCGACCACGAAGGATGCGCAGTTTGCGTTCTTCCAGGCGCAGCTCGACACGCTGCGCGCGTTCATCGCCCGCAAGCGCATTGCGACGATCCCCGACTACGTCGGGCGGATGAAGATCGTCGAGACTCCGCCGTTCCTTCAGCCTATCTTGCCGGGGCCGTCGATGAATCCGCCGCCGCTGCTCTCGAACCAGGTCGACGGCATCTACTTCGTGCCGCCGCCGAATCCAAACATGGCCCAGGCGGCGGGAAGCGGCGCCATCTTCGAAGATTTCGATCGAGACCGCGTGCTCATGACCAGTGGGCACGAAGGTTTTCCGGGCCACTTCCTTCAGCTCTCGATCGCCAAGCACAACGCCGATCCCGTGCGAAAGCTCTCGTACGACGGCGTGTTCTCAGAGGGTTGGGCGTTCTACGAGGAAGCGTTGCTAGAGCGCGAGGGGCTCTACGGGAACGATCTCGACGGTCGCTACGCGGTCGCGCAGTTCGAAAGGCTGCGCGGCGCGCGCGCCATCGTCGACTCCAAGCTCGCGACGGGCGAGTGGAGCTACGACCAAGCCGTGAAGTGGTTCGTGGCGAACGCGGGCGTCGATCGCGACACGGCGGTCGGTGAGGTGAGCCGGTTCGCGCTCGGTCCGGGACAGGCGTTCGACTACGCCGTCGGCAAGGCGCAGATTGAAGAATTGCTCGTTCAATATAGGGCGAAGAAGGGCAGTGACTTCAATCTGCAGGCGTTCCACGACGATCTGCTCTCACACGGAACTGTCCCGGTGAGCATTGTCGCCAGCGAGATGCTCGCGGAGTAGGGAACCTCTGTGACGATCGCGTCCCGACCCTAGAAGGCACCGATCCCGTTCGGCGACCCCCAGCCGTCGCACGTCGTGTACTGGCCTTGTCTGTACGCACATTGGCCGGCAAGATCGTACAGATATTTATGATGTGACGGTAGCCAGAACGTGCGGCCACCGTCTTGCTCGGTCGCGTTACCTGCAAGGGCAAAGACGCCCGCCAAAAACGGCGCGGCTACGCCGGTACCGCCGGCCGAAGACCAGCCGTGCGAGTAGATGGCAACACCCCCTCCCACCGCCGCTGCGTCATTGGTAAGGCGACCCGAGCAGGTCTGGTCGCGCTGCCAACGCGGCTTCTTGATTCCCGTTGCGCAACCGCCTCTAGCGCCGTCCCCGACGGATTCGGTATATTGCGAGCCCTGCTTGGTGAGAATCGTGCCCCCAATTGCCGCGACGTCGTCAAATGCTGCGGGAGCCCCTAATTCGTCGGAGCCGGTGTCACCGGCGGACGCGAGGTACGTAACGCCTGGCCTGCTGAAGGCCCTCCCAGCCGTACAGACGGCCAAGTCGTAGCACGTCCAGCTGTTGGTAACGATGTGTGCGCCCAGCTTGACCGCCTCCAATTCGGCTTTTTTGAGATCCGAAAAACTAGAGCTGTTCGCCTCGATGAGGTAGATCGTGCAATTCGGGCAGGCCGCCGAAACCATCTCGGTGTCGACATCCTCTGCAACGCACCATTCCGCAGAGAGCCCGCAGACCGGCGGCGGATTGTGGCGGTCCCCGTCCTGATTGTACTTTCTGAAGTTTGCCGGCCCGAGGCCGAACTCGGTGCGGTACGTGTTCAGGTCCAAGGCGGCTCTGCGGTTGTTGTACGCATCGACGATCGCAACGATCTGTCCCGTCCCATTCGTTCCCGAAGGCAAGTTGTAGTGCGCCTGCAAGTCGGCGGGTGTCAAACCGCATGCAGATCCCACGCAAGGCGGCGCGAGACCCCGGTCCTCGATTCGCACCAAGCATTGTGCCTCGTCGGAACGGGTTGCGGCGCAAGCCGATCGTGAGGGCGCTGCGGCAGTCGCACTTTTTCCGAGGGTTCCGGGCGCGCCCAGGCCGCCGCACGCAGAAATCGCAAAAGCCGTCCCCATGCTGAACGTACGGAGGGTGAAGCTCGAAATTCTCATCTGATATTCCTCCATTGACTTACGCGGAACTGTCCCGTTGAGCGTCGTCGCCGGCGACACGCTCGACATGTGGCGAGGTTCGCTCGCGAAGCGCGGCGAGCTCGCGGGCTTGCCGCTCCGCGAGCCGCCGCCAGCGCGCCGCTTCGTGTTGCACGCGGGACGCCTCCAGGTGGTCGTACGCGATTCCCGCGGCCGCTCCCATCGCCTGAAGGGACGCGACTTCATCCGGATCGATGTCCTCGCCGTTGACGTGCGCTCCATAAACGGCGACCGCTTCGAGCCGCGCGCGCACGAAGATGGGCACCGCCAAGACCGGATCGCCATTTTTTGCGTCCGAGTCGTCCTCCAGCTCGTGCAGACGCACGGCGCGCCGGGTGCCTTGCAGACGCAGGGCGACGTTTCGGTCGAGCGCAGCGCCGTTGGAGCGATAGTCGCCGGAGTCGTCGCGCAGGAACAGCGCGGACGAGCTGAGCGCCAAGGCTTGCGCCGGTTCGCGCACCAGGGCTTCCTCCACGGATTGTGCGTTTGCGGCATCGGGAAGTCCGGCGGTGATATGGGCCAGATGCCTTTCGGCCTGGTGGCGTCTTCGGAAGAGCGTCCGCTCCACGAACTGTTCGATCTTTGCCTCGACCGTGCTCAGGTAGAAGGCGACGCCGATCGCGGCCACGCCGACCAACACGAGCGTGACGCCGGTTCGTTCGATGATGCGCCCCGCGAGCCACTCGACTACGGCGAAGATCGCGAAAATCGTGCCGGTTACGATGGTGAACACCAGCGTGCGGCTTACGACAAAAGATATCTCGAAGACGCGCTGTCGAGCGACCGCGTAGAGGATGGCGAACGGCGCCCACGCGTAAAGCAGCGCCGAGACCCAAACCCACGCGTCCGACGTGGTCAGCACGTAGCCCGCGGACCAATAGCTGGCCCAGGACGACGCGAAGCTGAGCAATGTGAAGAAGATGCCGGCGATGACCCACTGCAGGCGCTGACGCTCCCATCGCGCAGTGGACACGTAGGTGACGAGCAGCGTAACGCCGGCCGCGAGAATCAGCGCGAGCGCACCGAAGGTCGAACCGTAGGACATCCACGCCGCCGGAATCTGCCCCCAGTACAGGGAGCTGGCGTCCCAGGCGATGTTTGGTATCGCGAAGAGCGCTCCGATCGGAATCGCGAGGCGGTCGATCAGCGCTCGCCACCCGGCCGGCCTGTCGTCGGGGAAGCGAACCGCGAAGATGAGGAGCCCGATCGGTCCCGCGACGCTCAGAACGTCGGATGCGAGAATGGCGATCGGAAAAAGCCCGTCCGGAAAACGGAAGCCCGTCACGTTGGTCGCGGAAACGAGATACAGGAAGAGCCCCCACGTCATGCGGCTGGGACGCCGAACCAGAATGATCAGCGCGACGACGATATATGCAAAGCCCGCCAGCCGCAGGAACGACGTCAACGGGGAGAAGAGCGCTCGGCGCGATTCCGTCGCGGTGAGCGGTGCGGCCTCCAGTGTGAGCTGCCGTGCCCGATCTCCGCCCAGCAGCAGAAAGCTGACGCGCTCGCCGGGCAGCGCGGGCTGATAGTCCATACCGACGATCCGATCGCGCAGCGTCGATCGCGTAAAATCGAGATGATCGCCCACGGCGATGCCCGCCCGCGCCGCGCTCGTGTTCGGATCGACCTTCACGATCTCGTTGCCGCTCGTGTAGACCAGGTGGTAACCGAAACTGCTCTGCGGCGTGAAGAGCTCGACCGAAGCCGCGACGTTCAACGCCAGCGCTACGACCGCGGCGAGCAGGGCCGCGAAGCGTTCCCAAGAGTGCAAATGTCTGCGCCGCTCGGCCATCGGCATGCGATTCTTCTATGGCTTCGCTCGGCTCCTGGCGAAGAGCGCGCAGATGACGGCTTACGAACGATTCCGCGCGCTGCACGAACGGCCCGAGGCGTTCGTGATGCCCAACGCTTGGGACGGCGCCTCGGCGGCGTTGCTCGCGCGCGCCGGGTTCGAAGCCTTGGGGAGTACGTCGCTCGGTCTCGCATTCTCGCTGGGGCGCCAAGACGGCCGACACGCGGTCTCCCGGGGCGAAGCGATCGCGCACGCCCAGTTCCTCGCGCACGCCGGCGGCCTGCCGGTGAACGGCGACCTCGAAGACGGCTTCGGGGCGTCGCCCGAGGAGTGCGCGACGACCGTAAGCGCCGCGATCGCCGCCGGTCTGGCGGGGCTGGGGATCGAGGATACGACGGCCGATCCGCAGCGACCGATCCACGAGTTCGACGCCGCCGTTGCTCGCGTCCGCGCGGCGTCGCGGGCCGCGCGAGGACGCATCCTCCTGACGGGGCGCACAGATAATTTCCTCGCGGGAAGGCCGGATCTCGACGATACGATTCGCCGGTTGACCGCCTTCGCCGAGGCCGGGGCCGACGTGCTCTACGCGCCCGGTTTACCCGATTTGGACGCGATCGAGGCAGTGGTGCGGGCCGTCGACCCCAAGCCCGTCAACGTGCTAATCGGGCCCGAAGACGGGCCGGTCACGCTCGCGCGCCTCTCCGCCGCTGGGGTTCGGCGCGTGAGTGTCGGCGGCGCGCTCTATCGCGTCGCGATGACGGCGCTGGTCGAAGCGGCCGCCCGTGTGAGGGCGGGCGACCTTACGGCCACCGACCACGCGATCGCGGGCAGTGAGATCGCCGCCGCCCTGAAATGACGAGCCTTCGCAAGTTCTTCGCGAATCTCGGCCCAGGCCTCATCACCGGCGCGGCGGACGACGATCCGTCCGGTATCTCGACCTACTCCGTCGCCGGAGCGACCACGGGGTATTCGCTGCTGTGGCTCACGCTGATCTCGACGCCGATGATGGCAGTGATTCAGGGAATGTGCGCGCGCATCGCGATGGTCAACGGCGAGGGACTGGCGGCGATCATGCGCAAGCGTTTGCCGCGCTACGTCGCCTACTCGCTGGCGGCGCTGGTCATCGTCGCGAACACCTTCAATATCGGAGCGGACATCGGCGGCATGGCGGCCGCGGCGAATCTGGTCGTGCCGGTGCCGCCGGAGGCGCTGGTTTTCCTGTTCGGCGTCGGACTGATCGCCGCGGAGACGTGGCTCTCTTACGGAATGCTCGAGAAGGTCTTCAAATGGCTGACGCTGACGCTCTTCGCGTACGTCGTTACGGCCTTCGTCGTCCGGCCCCCCTGGCCGCAGGTATTGCTTCGATTCGTCGTACCGCGGCTCCACTTCGACGCGAGCTGGCTCTCCACAATGGTCGGCGTGCTCGGTACGACGATTACTCCGTACTTGTTTTTTTGGCAAGCCTCCCTGATGGTCGAAGAGGACAAGAAAGTAGGGAAAAAGACCGTCGCCTCGCGCCGGGGAACCGACACGGAGGCGGTCGCGGACATGCACGCCGACGTGAACGCCGGCATGATCTATTCTAACGTGGTCGCATTCTTCATCATCGTGACGACCGCGGCGACGCTGGGCGCTCACGGTACGCAGATCTCGACGGCGGCCGAAGCGGCGCGCGCGCTTCGGCCGCTGGCCGGACACTTTGCGGAGCTGCTCTTCGCACTGGGAATGGTCGGCACCGGTATCCTCGCGGTGCCGGTGCTCGCGACATCCTCGGCCTACGTGGCCGCGGAGACGTTTGGCTTCCGCGAGGGATTGAGCGAGCCGATCCGCCGCGCTCCGCGCTTCTACGGGGTCATCGCCGTCGGCGTCCTGATCGGGATCGCCATGAACCTGCTGCGCGTGGACGCCATCAGGGCGCTCTTCTGGTCGGCGGTGCTCAACGGCGTGGCCGCCGTCCCGCTCATCGCCGTCATCGTGTGGCTCGCCTCGAACCGGCACGTGATGGGACCATGGCGGAGTTCGCTCCTGGCGCGCGCGTGGGGATGGGGCACCGTCGCCCTGATGGGCGGGGCGACGATCGGAATGTTCTACTTCATGGCCCGCGGCGCCTGATGCACTCGCTGTTCGAAGGCGCGGGATCGCTTCGTGAGCCGTCGGAGGGCATAGCATTCTGGCTGACCGCGTTCCTGGCGCTTCCCGCCGCGCTGTCGATCGGCTACGTGCTCCACGAATCCATCGGCGCGTCGCAGGTGGCGCTCTTCATCGTCATCGCGATGGTCTACGTCACGCTCGCACGCGGAAGGCTGCTCGGATCCAGCGTGCGCGTGCATCAGCGCCAGTATCCGCGGGTGTTCGTGATCGTCAGGCGCGCGTGTGCGGCGCTCGAGATTCCGATGCCCGTCATCTTCGTCCGCGAAGACAACTACGTGCCGGTCGTCGCCCTCGGTTTCGGCGTTCCATACGCGCTGGTGCTCTCCAGCCATTGGATCGAGCTCTTCGCCGACGACGAGCTCGCGTTCATGGTCGGCCGCGAGCTCGGGCACATCGCCGCCGGGCACACGCGCTACCATTCGCTCTTGAGCGTCAACGGCAACGAGAATCCGCTGATCTCTTTGATATTCGGTGCATGGCTGCGGCGTTGCGCCCTCACCTGCGACAAGGTCGGGCTGCTCTGCTGCGGCACCGTCGACGCCGCCATCCGGGCGATGGGAATCGCCGCGTTCCACGAGTTCGGGCGAAAGGTCGATTACGGGGCGTTTGCCGAGCAGCACGCGGAAGTACAGGCCGATTCGGTGCTGCGCTGGGGCGAGTGGCTCGGCAGCGAGCCCTATGCGACGCGGCGCATCGCCTCGCTGCACCACTTCATCGCGACGCAAGCCTACGCGGACGCGGAAGCGTGGTTCCTACGCGAGCGCGGCGAGGAGCCGCCGGCCCTCCCCGCGCCGGGAGAAACGCGGGTCGACTCGCGCGACTGCGCCGGCTGGTGGCGCCGCTTTGCGGCGTGGAGCATAGACGCGGTGGTGGTCACCGCGATCATTACATCGTTCGGGGGGAGCGTCGTCGGCCAGCAGGGCGTATCGGTGACGACCACTCGCAGCGCGAAGGGCGCGCCGGCAGCTACCCCGTCGCCGGTGCCGACGGACGAGGCGACGATCGGGCCGTTTACGCTTGGCCAGCGTCGCGTGTCCGTGAAGGTCGGCAACGAGGACGTGCCGCTCTCCGCCGACGGGATCGTCGGGTTCGTGAACGGCTTCATTCACCGGCTCGGCTTCTTCTTCTGGTTTCCGGTCTACCTCGCGCTGCTGGTGATCGTCGCGGGGCAAACGTTCGGAATGCTGATCGCGGGCTTGCGAGTGGTCACGATCGATTTCGGGAGGCCGAGTACGTTTCGCACCGTCGCGCGCTACTTCATCGTGTTCGCCGTCTGGTGGCTCATCGTCCCGTTCAGCTTCATTTGGCGCCGCATCCTCTTGCACGATCGCTGGACCAAGACGCGGCTCGTCAAGGTCGAGCGCGTCGGCGCGCGGGTCACGAGCCCGGAATAGCCGCCGCCGTCCGGCGCCTACGGATTCGGCTGAGACGTGACCATCACGCGAACCGCCGCCTTGCCGGATACGACGTGTCCGACCGAGGCGTTGGAACTCACGCTATCTATTTGCAGCCTGCCGATGTTCTCGTTGACGTGGAGTACTTGGTGCGTCGTCGGGTCGACGAGCGACTTTTGCTTGACGATGTCGAACGTCTGCCCCGCCTGGACGCCGGCGTTGGCGCCGATGTCGATGATGACGTTGCTTCCGTCGATTGCGGCGATGTGCCCGGTCAGCTGCGGCGCGACCGGCCCGGAGTTGAAGCGGCTCGGGTCGAGCGTGGACGCGATCTTGTTCGCCTCATCGTCGATCAAGTGGCCCATGTCGCTGTTGACGAACGTGGAGTTGCTGTACGAGCCGGCCGCATAGCCGGAGAACCCGCCTGCGCTCCACGACGTGCCCGAGCGCGTCGCTTCGTCGGAGAAGCTCTGCACGATCTGCCCGGTCTTCGCGTCGATGACGCGGACGGCTACTTTGATCGTGACGCGATGGGTCGAAACCCCCCCGGCGGCCGCGCCGAAAGGGCCAGGCAGGTAGCTTCCAACGTTCGCTCCGCTGGCGCCCGTTTGATCGAGCTGAAGGATGTTGCCGGTGACCAAGTAGCGCGCGCCGATCATTCGCCCGGCGGTGACGGCCGTTTGAGGATCGACTTCCCCGCTCGCGGCGAGCTGATGCTCCCCGAGCGTCGAGCTGAGATGGGTGCGGTCGAGAACGTTGAAGCGGCCGTCGTTGACCATGCGATCGGTGAGCAGATCGCTCAACGCCACGCCGGGTTGAAACGAGCCGTACCAATCCGACGTGAGACCCTGGGTCGAAAAGTTCAGCACGGCGACGGACGGCCGGGGCCCGGTGCTTTGCGCCGCCGCAAGGGCGGGCGAGCACGCGAACGCGGCAGCGATCAGAGCCAAAAGGTAGCGTCGATACACGATGAAATCTCCTCGAAGAAACGGGGAAGCCACCCCATTATGCCACATTTTGGCTCGTTGGCCATAACCGCCTAGTAGGCCGGCGCGGTGTCCGAGGCCATGTTCGCGCGGTGCCACCGGACGTTTGCGAAGAGCGTCGCCTCGCCCGCATCCCCCGACCGCGCGCGAAAACCCGGATCGGCTCGATCCCAATAGTCGATCAGCGAAGCGGCGTATTCGTACTCTCTGACGATATCGGAATGCTCGACCCCGTCGGCGTCGGTGCCCAATAGGCAGCGAACGCGCGCCTCGAACAGATACTTCAGCGAGACGTTGCCGAGAACGCCGCCCACTTGGGCCGGATCGCTTGGATCCGTAACCAGCGTCCTCAGCAGATCGTTCACCTGGAAGTTAGCGACGGGGTTCTGCACCACGCGATCGACGCGATCGTGCAGGATCGTGCCCAGAGGCATCCGGGCGAGTGGATAGGCGCCCGTGGCGACGTTGCTCTCGAGGTTGACGTCGGCCTCGACGCCCTCGTCGTGCATCGCTCGTGCTTGAGCGGGCGTCGCCCACGTGGCGTGCGCGAGCCGGAAGACCACGTAGGCACGTTCGTCCCGATGGCGCCGTTCGAACGCGCCGATCGCGCTCAACAGCGTCGCGATATTCGTCTGCGCCTGCGCGGCGTTCGTGCGCGTCGGGGGGAGCGCGGAAAAGAGGCGTTGGAAGGTCCAGGGCCGCGCCGGCGGATTCGGCGCGTAATCGATCGCGGCGCCCTCCCCGACGTGCGTGTGCACGAGCAGCTTTCCGTGCCACCCTGCGAGCCGCCGAGCTTTGGCGGCGTCGTAAACGGCTCCGATGAGCCGCTGGTAATACTCCATTCCCCCAGCGGTAAAACATGTCGTTTCGGGCGCGGCGGTATCGATGCCGACGACGTCGTCGAAGTACCGGGGTGCGTCCGACGGCGCGACGACCGGCTTCCCTTCACTCCAACCCATCAATGCCTCGTAAACCGCCTTTGGCTCCGTGCGGAGGGGGCGTGGAAGCGCAACCGCGGCGCAGCTGCCCGTCTTCGACCATTCGCTGTAGAGCGCTCCGCCGGGAAGCGTCGCGAGTTGGGCCGTGTGCGTCATGAGCACGATTTTGATCGCCGGCATGTTCTTATTCATGACGTGAAGGGCAGAAAGCAGGGCCGGCTCGTACGACGCGTGCATCACGCACTCAATCGTGGCGAGCGCGCCGGACTTGCCGCGATCGAACCGCCAGCCGCCGACAAACGGTAGCGACTGCTCGGACGAGTCGATGTTCGTTCGCGCGAGCTCGAGGACCGTCGCCGTGCAGAGCGCCGCATTCAAGCGATCGTCGCTGCCGCCATAGAACCGGTCGCGAAGGTATGCGCTCGCGGGTCCGCCCCGGAACGCATATGCGCTATCAAACTCGGTCCACGGCGTCGCGGTAAGCACGCGCTCCAGCGTCCCGTCGAGCGCCGTCGCACTCCCGGCGACCTGATCGCGATAGACGACCAGAGCGGCGCGGGCGCCGAGCGCGAAGCGCTGGCCGTAGGCCGGGGAGAAGATCTTGTCGTCGAGCTGGATCCCCTGCGACGGATACCAGGTGTCGGCGAGATACTTATAGAGAGCGAGGCGGTCGCCGTAGTCGACGGCTTGTTTCGGCGCGGAGAAGTTAGCGATATATGCGGGCAGATTCGCGTAGGCCTGAAGGGGAAGGATTCCGGTGAAGTGATTGTGCGCGTCGAAATAAGAGGTCGCGAAGAGAGCGACGCCCATCAACGCCGAAGCAATGACGGTCATGTGCGGTAGATTCACGCTGACCGATCCCCGGGCCCTCGCGGCCGCGTTCCCGCGCTTCCGCTTCTCCGAGTTCAGCGAGACCCGCCTGCCGCGTTATAATATCGCGCCGACGGATATGGTGCTTGGCGTTCGCAACGACGGCCGCGGCGTCGTCGAGGAGCTGCGCTGGGGGCTACGCGGCCGAATCAACATTCGGGGCGAGTCGATTGGAGCGCGCCGCGGCCCAGTTCGGCGGCGCTGCATCGAGTTCGCCGACGGCTTCTACGAATGGTCGAATCGCCGGCCGTACTATTACACGCTGGATTCGGGCGAACCGTTCGCGTTTGCGGGTCTTTGGGAACCCTCCGACGGCACGGCGTCGTGTGACATCGCCACCTGCGAGCCCAACGCGCTGATTGCGCCCGTGCACGATCGTATGCCCGTTATTCTAACCGGCTCCGCGGTCGATCTCTGGCTCGACCCCGAACCGTTGCCCCCCGATGTCGCAGCCTCGGTGTTGCGGCCGCTCGACGCCGCCCGCATGCGCGTGCGCGAGGTGTCGACGCGAGTGAATAAGCCGAACTACGACGCGCCGGACGTGCTGGCCGGCCCGGATCCCCGCTTGCTCTGAAGGATCAAAACGACCCCCGTTGCCACCAGCCAGATCGCGCTGGGAACCGCCCCGAAATAACCTGGGCCCGGCTGGCTCGGCGCCATGATCGAGTCGGTGTAAAAGAAGATCGAAAGCGTCGCAATCGCCGCGCCGAAGGCGGCGAGATATCCCAGCCATGCCAGCCACGCCGGCGCCCGCTCGTGGCGGCGCATGCTGTGCGCGGCCGCGAAGATGAAGATCGCCACCGGGGCGTAGCCGAGACCCCCTTGCGTGAAGTAGGAGGCGTCGAAGATCCCGGAGAGGCCGTGCGATTTGAAGAGGTCCGGCGACGCATAGAGGGCGGCGGTGAGCATCCCGGCCGCCCACAACGAGTTGGCCACCATCACGACGCCTGCAACGAGCGCGAAGGTGGGAAGCCCCTCCTGGCGACCCGGCGCGTGGCTGAGGTAGCTGCGCAGCCCGACGAGAAACCATAGAAAGAACGCGGCGGCCGGAAACGTGAGCCACGCGCCGCCGAGCAGGCCGAACCGATGCGAGTCGATCGCCAGCGCAGCTTCCGAAGGCTGGTACGTCAGCGACGGCATTCCGTTGGTGAGAAACGTCGCAAAAATGAGCAGCGCTACGTAACAGAGGACCGACCAGCCGGCGGAGCGTTCCGCGTGAACGTTTTCCATGGGCGTGTACTGTGAGACCAGCGCCTAAATGAATCCTTCAAACCGTGCCGCTCAGAGGCCGTAATACTTCAGCGCCGGCCACATCGCGGCTAGCGAAACGCTGGGTCGCGTGCAGAGATAAATAGGGAGGGGGCCTTCCAGCATCCAGCGGTAGTCGTTGCGATAGACCGCTATCTGGCGCACGCTGCCGAACCAATGAAGCAGCAGCCAATAATCCGTTGCGCCGACGGCCAATACGGAACGCCCGCTATACCCGCGCGTTCCCCAAAGATAGTAGGAGTTGTTTGGGCTGATGACCGTGGGCAAGCCGTAACGCGGCCCGTAGTAATCGAGCGCGCCGGCGTATGCGTAACGGTCGGCGAAGATGGCCGTTGCCTTGCGTTGTGCGGCCGGCAGCGACCAGTACGCTCCCGCAACGGTTTGCGTCATCGTATTCCAGCCGAGTTGGTCGGCGAACATCGGATTGATGAGGTGGCTCTTACCATCGGGGGGCGCCGGACGGCTCAGGCCGATGGCGCGTTCGTAGGCCATGTAGGCGGGGAGCGGCAGAATCGGAAGCGAGAGCGGAAACATCGGCAAACCTGCGACGATCGCGGCCGCGATGATTGCGACCCTCGCGCGGAGCCGGTTCGCGCTGATGGCGGATTCGATGGCCACGGCTCCCGCGGCAAAGAGCGCCGGGTAGAGTCCCTGGATGTAGTACCCGCGCCCGATCGTCGCGATGAGCAGGCCCAACAGCAACAGATAGGCGATCGCCAGGAACCGGTACGGAGGAATACTGCGCGGTTTGTCCCGAGCACTTCGAATTCGCTCAGTGTAGACCCCGCCGAAGGACCAGAGCCAGACGAGGCCCCAAATCCATACGGGGGCGAAGAGCGGGTTGTTGTACGCAAATTGCAGGCCCAGCATGTAGAGCGCGTTGACCCACCGGTTCGGCGATTCGTCGGCCATACCGTTGGCAAGCGCGTGCCGGTTGAGTTGATCGTTGTGCAGCACTTCGAGCATCGGCAAACCGTGCCGGATTTGCCACAGTGCGTTCGGCAGAACGAGCAGCGCCGTCAACCCGATTCCTAACGCGAGCCAACGCGACCGAAGTAATTTGGCGTGCCCGCTTACTAGCAATCCGATCGCCAAGGCGAGCGCGCATGCGGCGATGGAATATTTCGCGTAGAGTCCGAGCGTGACGACGAAGGCGATCGGGAGATAGTACCGATCGTCCCGCGTTCTTACCAGGCGAATGGTCAGGTAGATCAAGGCCGTCCAGGCGGCCGGTGAAAGGAACTCGGTGGACAAGCCGTACGCGATGCCGATCAACCCCGGCGCGAACACGATGGTCAGTCCCGTCAACGTTTGAGCGAACGCGCCGCCACGCAGCTCGCGCGCGATCGCGCAGCCGAACAGCACGGTGACGCCGGCGAGCAAGCCCGGGAAGAACCGAAGACCCCACACCGGATATCCCAGCGGCGCCGTGAGCCACGTCACGAACGGTGTCAGCGGCGGTTGGTCGACGTATCCCCACGCTAGATGCTTCGCGCAGTCGATGAAATAGAGTTCGTCGCGATAGTACCCGAAGCGGTGGCAGAAGGCGACGTGCAGGACGACGGTCCCAAGCGCGAGCGCGTATGCGCTCGGATAAAGCTTCACGAAGAGCTTGCGGTCGCCGCCGATCCTGCTAAAAAGAGTTGGCTGAGGCAGAGGCCGGCGAGACCGGCTACTGCGATAGAGCCGAAGACGAAGCTCGCGTCCCACCACGTCCCGCCAAACATCGGGACGGCAAAGGCAAAATACGCCGCAAAATAAGACGCGGGAACGACGAAGCCCAAGAGGCGGAAGGCGTTCGGATTGCGCGCGGACGGTCGCAGCTTTGCGACGATGAGGTCACCGGCAACTCCCGCCGCGATCGAGGAGAGGACCACGAGCACGAGTTCCATCACGTCGTTCGAGAGCTCCCCGCCAATCCACAACTTCACGGTGACGCAGATGACGACGAGCGCGCCGAAGTGCAGCCGCTTGCGCACGCAGAGATAGAGAGCTGCTGCGGTGAGGAGCAGGCTCTGCCAGATCACGATCGCGATTTCCAGCGCCTGACGATAGAAGAGGAAGACGGAAAGCACGAATTGATCGCGCTGATATGCCGGCTGCGAGAGGGGATGGTCGCGCATCAACGCCTCCGGGTAGAAGCCGTATTGCGTGACGAACTGGATGATCTCGAAAGCGAGGCCGAGCGATATCAGCATGGGGAGCTGCCCCGACAGGCTCGAGGCATTTGGCCGTTGCAACGCGCTGCGGACGGGTCCGGTGATCAGGAAGAAGAGGCCGGTCAACAAGAAGAGGTGCGGCGGACTCAGCAACAAGTCGAGTTGATGCTCGAATCCGAACGCCGCATGCCACGCGAAGTCGAGGGCGCCCCCGACGAGAAGGCCGGCGACGCCGAATACGCTCTGCGCGTAGCCGGCCGGAACGGCTTTCCAAAACGAACCCACGCGACGATAGTTGCCGGCAATCGTTACGCCCATCACGATGGCCGCGAACACTGCGCCGCTATACATCGTCATATGCCATGGATTGAGAAATGATTCGACCGCGAGGAAGAGATGCTGATGCGCGTCGATGAAGAGGCCCGTCATGATCCAGAGGCCCGCGAACGTCATCAGCCAATCGAGCCTGGTCGGCTCTCCCGAACGCTCGACGACCAGGTCGAGACGGGGAATGGAAGGCTCAGCTTCCGCCCGAGGGGAAAGCAATTCCACGAGGTTCATGTGTCGGCAGTCATCCTTCGACTCGCCTCGAAACCCTTTTCGTAGCGTCCTTTTGATGTTGCCCGCCGGGGCAGTGGCGATGTTGCTCGGCGGATGTTCGCCCAAGCCCGTTGCGGTTCCGCCGAATCTGCAGGTCTCTGCGAAGCAACCGCGCGCATGGCCTACGCCGCCCGTGACCGCCCCCAATTCGCCGCCCCGGATCGTTCGCGTGTGGGTCTCAACATTGACGATCGAGCCGGGCATCTGGTTCGACGGCACGATCCTCGTCAGCACCAACGTCGCATCGGTGGAAGTGCGAACGGCGGCCTTCTCGATCAACAGCACTCACGTCGCGCCCGGGGTCTATCGGTTTCACACCCATGTGCTGGAGCTGCCGCCGCTTTCGCGGCGGCACTGGTACGAGCTCTATATCATCGCGCGCAATACCCCCGGCGCCCAAGCAGTCGAGGAGGCGCCGCTCCGGGTCGAGTGACCCCAAGAGTCAGCTCGTCCTCGCTCGTTACAGGACTACCGATGCGCCGAGCGTAGCAAACTCCTGATGCGCATTTTGATCGTCGAGGACGATCCGCGGATCCATCAATCGATGGTCGAGGATTTGCGGCGCCAGCACCACGCCGTCGAAGTGGTGGAAGACGGCCGAGCCGGTCTCGATTTCGCCCGCACCGACGTGCACGACGTCGTCCTGCTCGACATACTCCTGCCCGGGCTCGACGGTTTGGAGATCTGCCGGCGCCTGCGCTCCGCGCGGTGTAAAGCCTTTATTCTCATGATCACGTCGCGCGACGACGTGCGCGACAAAGTGCGCGCGCTCGATGCGGGGGCGGACGACTACTTAGTGAAGCCGTTCGACTTGGCCGAACTTTCTGCGCGTATACGCGCGGTGTCTCGGCGCCAGGGCCACGTGCGGCAGCCCATTCTCGAGCGCGGCAGGCTCCGGCTCGATCCGAGCCGCCGGCTCGTGACGTACGACGACACGCCCGTTCCTCTCACCGGCACGGAGTACACGATTCTCGAGACGCTAATGTACAGCCCGCTACAGGTGTTCAGCCGGCGCCTGCTGCGCGAAAAGGTGACGACCTTCAACGACGATGGCGGACGCGATTCGATAAAGACTCACATCACCAACCTGCGGCGCAAACTCCGCACCGTCGGAGCCGTCATGGACCCGATCGAAAACGTGTACGGTATGGGCTACCGGCTTGCAGATCTTGGTTCGTGAAGCGGGGCCCAGCCCGCTCGCGTTGGAGCGGCGTTTGCTGCTCTCCTATCTCGCGGTTTTTGCCGCGATTTTCATCGTGGCAGCGGTCGCCGTCCGGTTCGCCTTCGTCGTCATCATTGACGAGCAAACGACGACGCGGCTGCAGGACGTTGCGCGGGCCGGCATTCGGAGCGCAATCTTCGCCGGCAGCACCCTGACGATCGACAAAACCGATATATCTAATACGGCGGCGCTCTTAACGAGCGATCAAGGTCTGCAATGGTTCGATCATCACGGGCGACTGCTCGCGTCCCAAGGTTCCACGCCCTCTGGCAAGACTCCGCACCGGCTCTTCGACAGCGTTATGACGCCGATCGAGAACCCCCGCACACACGAATGGATGGGCACAATCGTCGCGACCGAATGGAGCAATCAAAAACGCGCCGACGTGCGTTACCTCGATACCGGCCTGCTCATCGGTACGCTGCTGGCGATAGTCGGCGGCACTGCGGGCGGGCTTGCGCTCGCGCGCCGCGCCGTGCGACCCGTCGAGGAGAGCTTTCGAACGTTGCGCGAGTTTACCGACAACGCCTCGCACGAGTTGCGCGGCCCGTTGACGGTGATCGCCGCGAGCGCGGACGCCGCACTGCGTGACTCCGACCGAGATCCCGCCCACGACCGAGTCCGCTTCGAGACCATTGCCGACGGCGCGCGGCAGATGTCGCGTTTGACCAGCGATCTGTTGCTGCTCGCCGCCGCGGACCGATCGCTCGAGCGAGAACTCTTCGTGGTAGAGCTCGACAAGATTGTGAACAAGCTCGTGGCCGACCATCGCGCGCGCTTCGCCGAGGCCGGAATCGATCTGAGCCTTGCCACGGAAAAGCCCGCGATCGTGTACGGAAACCCCGACCAGATCGAGCGCGTCGTCGCGAACCTGCTGGAGAACGCGCTGCTGTATACTGCCGCGGGCGGGCAGGTGACGCTCGAAGCGCGGCGGCAGGGAGCGGAGTTCCAGGTCGCGGTAAGCGATTCGGGCGTTGGCATCGCACCGGAGAACCTCGAGCGAATCTTCGATCGTTTTTGGCGAGCCGACCCCGCGCGTCCGCCGCGAGGATCGGGCCTCGGGCTCGCGATCGTCCGCGCGCTGGCTCGCCGGCACGGCGGCGACGTCACCGTATCGAGTCGCTTCGGCGCGGGCAGCACCTTCGTGCTCTCCTTGCCGGTTCGCCCGCCCTTGCGAACCGTGCAAAGCCGGCCTTGACGATTTCTTGACCTTTGCACGGTACGATTCCGTCCCGTGCCGACGAAATTGAGAACGCGCAAGTATATCGACTGTCGCGAGTTCGACAGTAAGAGCGACTGCACGTTACGCATCTCCGGAACGGAGGCCGAGGTCCTGACCGCGGCCGTCGAGCACGCCGTCTCGTCGCATGGCTATCGCGGGTGGGAGGAGCTGCGTCTCGTCTTGCGCGCAGCACTCAAAGACGAGTCCGTTGACGCATTCTTCTCGGAGAGATAGGCGAGTCGCGATTCCCAGCAGGGTGATCTAGGCTTGTCCTCTGCGGGTGCGCTGGAGTCCCAACCGGCGCACCCGCTTCATTTTCCGGCCAAGAGAAAAAGCGGCTGAGGTGCCGCGGCGCTCGACCAGTTTCCCCCAGACACTGCCACCTCGCCACGCACGGCATCTCAAACCGCGCTCCGATGGTATCGGGAACGCATGAAAAAAGCCTGAAGCGCTTCCCCGTCCTTCGGGCGGCGCGGGGCGCTTCCGGGCGGCCCGTTCGACGCCGGGTTTGCAGTAAGTTGCCTCCGGTCGGAGAACCCTGTTTCCTGCTATTTTCGCGGGGGACCCCATCATGAAAACGTTTTCATTCCGGAGCCAGGCGGTCTGCACGGCCCTGCTCGTTCTCGCCGGTCTCGCGTTCGGTGCGAGTCCTGCCGGGGCGGCGGGCACCGTTTTGATCCGCCAGAGCAGCGGCCAAACGAACGTCTACCACGGCGTCGCCATCAAGGTCATTCGCAACGTCCTCTATATGACGACGAGCGACGGCAAAGGCACCCTGGTCATTAGCCGCGCGGCCTGTTCCTATCAGGGAGAGCTGATGATTTGCTTTGCGACCGGTGCAACGCTGGTTCAAGCGGGCAAAACGAGTGCCATCGATTTTCGGCGGGGAACGCTCTACGTGAACTCGACGGACGATCCTCAGCAGATGGCACTCTCGACCGCGAAGGTGCCGCCGCACAGCATCCTGCTCTCGTTTTCAACGGAGCGCGGGACGTACGTCAGCCTGAGCGGCCGCATCGACAAGGTGGTGAAGTAGATGAAGTATCTTTGCTTGATTATGGCCGCGCTCGTCGCACTTTCGCCGGCCGTCGCGTCGGCGGGTAGGGGAGGCGGAGGCGGCGGTGCGCGTGGCGGCGGCGGCGGTGGTGCGCGTGGCGGCGGTGGCGGCGGCATGCGGGGCGGCGGTGGCGGCGGTGGCGGCATGCGTGCCCCCAGCGGTGGAGGCGGCTTTAACCTCTCCCGCGACACTGGTCGCGCGCCCGTTTCCCGGCCGTCGGGCGGTATGAACGGTGGCGGCAACCGTGGCAACATGAACGGCGGTAACGTGAACGGCGGCAACCGCGGCAACGGCAACATCAACAACGGCAACCGTAACAACGGCAACATCAACAACGGCAACCGTAACAACGGCAACATCAACAACGGCAACCGTAACAACGGCAACATCAACAACGGCAACCGTAACAACGGCAACATCAATAACGGCAACCGCAACACCAACGTCAACAACGGCAACCGCAATACCAACATCAACAACAACTACAACCGTACCGTGATCAACAATCCGGTCTACGCCAGTGGCGGCGCTTGGGGCTGGAACCACGGCTCTGCCTGGTATCCCGCGACGGGCTACTGGGGCGGCGGCTTCTGGGGCGCCATGGCGATCGGGGTGACCTCGGCGGCGGTGGGAGCTGCCGTCTACGGCTCCGTTGTGTCGAACGGCACCACCTACAACTCCTATCAAATACAGTCGAGCAGCCCCGGCTACACGTTCCTATCGAACTACCAGTTGGTGCAGGTGCAGTGCGGCCCCTCGGGCCTCGTCGTCGTGTACGGTCCCCAGAACAGCGTGATCTGTGCGAACCCGAACAACCTCGTTGCGGCCGGTAGCTATACGCTGAACACCGAGACGCTCTCGCTCACCCCGATGTGAGCATCCGCAGCGCAGCCGGCGCCACGCTCGTCGCGGCGTCGGTTGCCCTCGCCGGCTGCTCCTCCGCCTTCGAAGACCGCGCCGCGCTCGGGCCGGTCGAGTCGTCATCGCACTCCTTTTCCGGGAAAAGCATCTCTAAGGCGTACGAATTTCTGCGGATGATGATGGACCTTTACGTCAAAGGTTCGACGACTCGGCTCGTGCAGAGCTTTCGCGGCGGACGGCTGCGGCATTTCAAGGACGCCGTCACCTACGACGATGCGCTGATGGTCGACGCGCTCCTCGCGCAAGGGACGGGGGACGACGTTACGCGAGCGAGGGTCATCGGAGACGCGTTTCTCTACGTCCAGGCGCACGACGCGGCCGGCGACGGCCGCCTGCGTGCCGCCTACGCGCCAAAACCGCTGCGAAACCCGGAAGACGTCGTGGTCGACGACAACACGAGCGACGCCGGCAACATGGCGTGGGTCGGTCAGGCCCTGATACAGCTGCACGAAAAGACGGCGGACGGCTCGTATTTGACCGGTGCGCTGGCGATCGCCCAGTGGCTGCAGGCCAACACCTACGACACGCGCGGCAGCGGCGGCTATACGGGCGGCTTCACGGCGAAGGGCGCGAAGATCCGGTGGAAATCGACGGAACATAACATCGACGTCTACGCGTTCTTTATGATGTTGTCGGTTGCATCGGGAAGGAGCGAATGGGCCGCGCACGCCGCATGGGCAAAGCAGTTCGTTGCATCGATGTGGGATTCTGGCGATCGACGCTTTTACGTGGGGACGCTCAATGACGGCGTGACGCCGAACAAGCCGTTCAAGCCTGAAACGTCAACTCGTGGAGCTATCTCGCATTTGCGAACCCGCGGTGGGCCGCCGCTCCCGGTTGGGACGTCGCGCATTTGGCGGCCGACGATCGCGGCTTTAGCGGCGTGAGCTTCTGTAGCGGCGACCGTTCCGGTGTCTGGTTCGAAGGGACTGCCCACCTGGCCGATGCCCTGGAGCGGCGCGATGAGTCCGGCGATGCGGCCCAGGCGCACAAATATCTGAGCGATGTCGAGTACGCGCAAGCCAAGGGGCCGAACGGCGACGGGCTCGGCATCGTCGCCGCTTCGAAGAACGGCCTCAGCGATTGCGACGGCGACGAGTACGATGCCTCGCTACACGTCGGCGCGACGGCCTGGTACGTCCTCGCCGCCGGCGCTTTCGATCCTTTCATGCCGCTGCCGTGAGGCCCGGCGCAGAGGCCGGCCCGAGCGGCAAGCGGGCGATCTCGCCGTTGCGTGGGGCGGCACGGCCCACGTGTGGAATCTGGCGAACTTCTGGGAGCACTCGAGCGCTGTGAGGAGGGGAAAGAGCCGCACGAAAAAATCGCGCGCCGCCGTCGAAAACGAGCGCGGCCTGCGCATGCTGGCAGATGTCATTCCTCAAATCGTCTGCACCGCTGGGCCCGATGGCCGAATCGACTACTTCAATCGGAGGTGGTTCGAATTCACCGGCTTCAGCCGGGCGCAGACGTTCGAGAGGGGCGGTTGGCGTGAGGCGATTCACCCCGACGATCGTTCGGTGCTCGCGACGCGGTTGCGCGAAGCGGCCACGACCGGTGGCGACTTCTCGGTCGAAGCGCGAGTGCGGTCGCATTCGGGCGAGTACCGGTGGTTCTTGGCTCGAGCGGTGGCGCTGCGAGCACGGGACGGCTCGATCGTTCGCTTCTTCTCCACCGCAACCGACATCGACGAGCAGAAGCGAACCGAAGAACGCGAGGCGTTTCTGTTGCACGCGAGCGATGTGCTGGGTTCGACGCTCGACGTCGGCACGATTCTCCAACGCATCACCGAGCTGTGCGTGCCCGCATTCGCCGATTGGTGTCAAGTGCAGTCGTTCTCGGACGACGATCGGCTCGTGGTCGAAGCGGTGCGTCATCGGGATCCCGACCTCAACGAGCTTCTCGAACGACTGGTCGGCCGCACCGTCGTTTCCGTCGGCGACGCGTCGTTCGGCTCGCCGCAGGTACTGCGGCAATCAAGAGCCCGGGTTTTCGATCACGACGCGACGCTACGGGCGGTCAATGAAAACGTTGCCGACGAACAGGACCGCGCGATCTACGAAGCGGCCGGGCTAGGCACCGCGGTGATCGTACCGCTCGTCGCGCACGGTCGCGCGCAAGGCACGCTTCACCTGGTGGACGTCGATCCCGCGTCGCGTCGCCCCGAGATAGCCCGGCACATCGCCGAGGAGCTGGCGCAGCGGGCAGCCCTCGCGATCGACAACTCTCGGTTATACGAACGGGAGCATCGGGTTGCGGCGGCTTTGCAGCGGGCAATGCTCCCGGTGCGCTTGCCCGCGCACGAGCGGATCGATTTGAGTTATGCGTATCGGCCGGCGGAACGAGAATCACGCGTCGGCGGCGATTGGTACGACGCGTTCATCCTTGCCGATGGCCAGGTCGCGGTCTCCATCGGCGATGTCGGCGGGCACGGCCTCGAAGCGGCGGTCGCGATGAACGAGGCACGTCAGGCGCTCCGGTTGAGCGCGCTCGAGGGGATGCCGCCCGCGCAGACCATGCAGCGCGCGAATTCGGCGCTCATGTTGAACGAGGAGCACCCGATCATTACGGCGGTGTTCGGCGTGATCGACGTAACTCGCTCGACGTTCGACTACTCTTGCTCGGGCCACCCGCCGCCGGCGCTCGCGCCGCTGTCGGGAGCGGCGCGTTATCTGGCGGGCGGGGGCATCCCACTAGGAGTCGACAACTCCGCGCCTTTTCCCGCGCTCGAGGTTGCGCTTGAACCGTACGATACCTTGTTGCTCTATACAGACGGCCTCATCGAGTTCGGCCGCAACATCGAACGAGAGAGCCGGCGCCTTCTCGAAGCCCTGACCGCGAGGGTTACGGACATCAGCCCCGATGGCTCGGCGGTGCTGCTGCGGCACATGCTCGACGAACGACCGTTTGACGATATCGCAGTACTGGCTGCGACTCTGCTTCCCGCGCACGCGGACGACGTAGAGGTACGATTGCCGGCCGCTCCGTCCTCTGCGGCGATCGCGCGGCGACTCGCCTCTCGCTACGCTCGCGTCGCCAAGCTTAGCCCCGAGCGTACCTTCGACCTGACGATTGCCGTGGGCGAGGCCGTGGCCAATGCCGTCGAGCACGCGTACCTCGGAAGTAAGGGCGATTTCGTGCTGCGTTTGGCGTTGCGCGAGGGCACGGTTCGCGGAGAGGTGCAAGACCTGGGAACCTGGCGCGACGGCAGTCCCCACGCCGAGCGTGGGCGCGGCTTGGCGATCCTCCGCGCCACGACGCAGCAGTTGGAATTCAATCGGTCGGTACGGGGAACCACCGTTGCCTTCGCGGTGTAGGCTTCGCCATGGCGCGTAGCATGGCAGGCTCAGTCGTGGAGCGCATGCATGCGAGGGTGACGGAGCGCCGAGCGAGCCGCGCGAGCTTGAGGCGCGGAGAGTTTCTCGCGGGCTTATCGGCATCGTTTGCGCTCGCCGGATGCGCCGGCGTCGAAGTGCAGCCGCTCGTCTCGCAGCGCCCCTTCACGCGCAACGGCATCGGTAAGCGAATCGTCGTCATCGGTGCCGGGGCAGCAGGAATAACGTGCGCCTACCGGCTGCATCAGGCGGGCGTCGCGAGCGAAGTCTTCGACGCGAACACGCGGGCCGGCGGACGCACGTGGACGCTTCGCGGATTCTTCAAAGACGGACAGATCGCCGAGCACGGCGGTCAGCTCATCGCCTCGACGCACCACAGCGTTCGCAGGCTGGCCGCCGAGCTCGGCCTGGAACTGATCGACCTGAACGCGCTCTATCCTCGAAATTCGGTGGACACCTATTTTATCGCGGGGGCGCGCTATACTCATGCGCAAGCGGTGGACGACTACGACCGCTACGTGTACGATCCGCTGAGCGAAGCCGCAAAGGCGGCCGGCTATCCGACGACGTTCTATCGGCATACGCCCGCCGGCGTAACGCTCGATCGCACGAACGTCGACGAGTGGCTGAACGCGAACGTAGAGGGCGGCGCCCGCTCGAAGATCGGGACGCTGCTGCGCCTCGCGTGCCTGAGCGAATACGGGGCCGAGCCCTACGCCCAAAGCGCCCTCAATCTCATCTATCTCTTTGCGGGCATGCGCGAAGGCAAGCTCAATCTTTCCGGGACGGGAGAGGACGATAAGTACACGATCCGAGGCGGCAACGATCAGCTCGTCGCGAGCATGATGGCGCGGTTGCCCCAAGGGTCGGTGACCCTCGGCTATGCGCTCGAAGCGCTTGCACGGAACTCGGACGGCTCCTACACCTGCACGTTCTCCGCCGGAGGGACGACTAAGACGATGCGGGCCAACACCGTCGTGCTTGCGATGCCGTTCACCGTCTTGCGTTTCGTCGATACGACGATGGCGAAGTTTTCGGCGCGTAAACGCCGAGCCATTGCGGCGCTCGATCTCGGAACCAACGCGAAGATCCACCTGCAATTTACCGGCCCTTACTGGTTCAACGAAGGATACAGCGGAACGGCGTATGCCGACGACTCGTTTCAGGACGCTTGGGATACCAGTATCGGTCAGCGCGGGCGGGCCGGAATGCTCGTCTGTTTTCCTGGTGGTAGGGAAGGCGAGCGCTACCGTGGGCCGGTTCACGGTCCGGCGCCTCGAGAAACGGCACGGCTGTATCTTCGATCGCTCGAAGGTGCGTTACCAGGTGCCGCGGCGGCGTACGACGGACGCTCCTATCAGGACTTTTGGAGCGGCGATCCGCTGACTCGCGGCGCGTACTCGTACTATAAGGTAGGGCAGTATACAACGCTCGCCGGAGAAGAACGAGTCAGCGAGGGGAACGTTCACTTCTGCGGGGAGCAGACTTCGCTCAACTGGCAGGGCTACATCAACGGTGCCGTAGAGAGCGGGGAACGCGTCGCGCGTGAAATCTTAAGCCGGCACGCCGGATTGCTCGAGGTCTGAGCGCGCGCGTTCGGCGAACGCGCAGAGAAGGTTGGCCAGCGCCATCTGATCGGGCGTTCGGCACGCGATGTCGAGCAGGCGTGGGCTGCAGACCAGCACCGTGGCCGCCCGAGCTCGCGAGATTGCGACGTTGAAGCGATTGCGGTCGAAAAGAAATTCCACGTTGCGCGGAACATCCTCGCCGCTGGACGTCGCCATCGAATAGAACACCACGGCGGCTTCTTGGCCTTGGAACTTGTCGACGGTGCCAACCTCGACGTCGAGGCCTACCTTCCGAAGTTTGGCGAGGACGAGCCGGCGCTGCGCGTTGTACGGCGTAACGACGATGATGTCGCGGTCGAGGATAGGCCGCGCGATGCCGGCTTGGCCGGGAGGCAGCGAATCGACGACGCAGCCCTCGGCGCGCAGCCGCACGATCCGCGCAACGATCTCATCGGCCTCTTCGACCGAGGCCGAACCGTTGCCGGAATGCTCGACGGGAAGGAAGGAGAGACCGGCGAGTTCCTGCCCCGGCAGGACGACGCGATGCAGGCGCGTCGGCTCTGCGGCGCGCAACCGGCCGCCATACATCGCATCGGAGACGAACGCACAGATCTCCGGCTGCATTCGGTACGAAAGGTTGAGAAAGACACCGCGCCGCTCGTCGACCGTCCGATCGTCTCCGAGCAGATGCGTGAGAACGGAGTCGCCGGCGTGGAGCGGCTGCCGCCCCTGACTCACCTGCGCGAGTTGCGACGGATCACCGAGGAGCACGACGTTGCTCGCGCAGAGCGAGATGGCCAGCGCGTCCGCGAGCGAGACCTGCCCCGCCTCGTCGATAAAAAGGTAGTCGAACGCGCGATCGAGCTCTTCGCGCGCGCAGAGCCAGCCGGTGCCGCCGGCGAGCTGGTAATCGTGGCTGAAGAACGCCTCGTTCGACTTTTCGGACGTAATGAAGGGGGTATCGAGACGCGACCTGTATTCCGATCCCGCGTTCGTCGAACTGTGCTTGTAGAGGCCGCGGAAGCTGCCGCTGCGCTGCGTCATGCGCTCTTCGACCTTGTGCAGCAAGTTGTGGATCGCATTGTGGCTGGTACTCGTAACGGCGACCCGCTTGCCGCGCACGAGCAGATCGCAAATCACCTCCGAGCCGATCGTGCTCTTGCCACTTCCCGGAGGCCCCTGGATGAAGAGATAGCTCCGCTCGAGCGCGGAGACGACCGCCGACACGGCATCGGCGTTTACGTTCGCCGGCTGCAGCACGCGCATACCCCGCGCGCGGGGAGCGCGGTTCGTCAAGAGATCGAACGTTGCCGGATACTCTTCGGCTAGCTTGTCGCCTAAGAGCGACGTAGCGATTCGCGCGAGCGCTTGGCGCTGCACCGCCGTGGAAGGCGGCCCGGTCGGGATCAACTCGGCGATCGTTCGCGCTGCCTCGAGCGACGCCGTGGTCTTGAGTTCGAGGAGGTTCGCGTCTTCATCGATCTTCAGGACGGTGCCGGCGCGGGATCTCGTGCGCGGATTGGCGGCGTCATCACCGGACGCCATCTTGTGCAGCTGATCCGGGAAGGAATAGCTGTAGACCATGCTGCGGTCGACCTTTCGCGCCGGGACGTTTTCGCGAAGCGCGAGGCGGCCGATCGCCACACGATCGAATTCGAAGAGCCGGTCGACGTTTTCGCACCGATCGAAGTAGTCCCACCACGCCGGCTTCTCCTCGCGGCGATGGTACGCCAGGATATTGCCCAACAGGTACCGCGTTCGCGGGGCCGGCGGCATTTGCCGGTACTCGTCCTCGGTTTGCGGTGGGGCAACGTTATCGAGCAGCCCACGCTCCAGATCGGTGCGGCGCTCCTCCTCGCGCGCGTCTTGGCGACGCTTCACGCACTTGATGCACGATTCGACGAACTCCGTGTGGCACGGGGCGTCGGGCGATTTGACCGCGCGCAGCGGCAGGTCGACGCCGAACTCCTCGATCGCGTCGGCGCGTCGCACGAGCAGCCAATCTCGCAGCAGCTGCGTCGAGCGACAGTCGTCGCGGTTGTAGCGCTCGATGTCGTCGAGAATTGCCTGGTCCCGCTCGAGCAGCCAACGTTCGAACATGACGATCGATTCGTCGCCCTTCTTGACCTCGGTATCGCGCGCGAGCTCGTAGAAGCGTTCCAGGTTCTTGAGGCCGTAGTGCTCTTCAGAGATCGCGAGCGCCTGGCGGACGACGGCGAAGAGGTCCACCATCACTTCGCCGCGCAGCAGATCGTCGATCTGCTCTTCACGCGTGCAGTGCAGCTGCGCGAGTCGCCGCAGCGCCGACTTCTCGTACCCGGCATAATGGTAAACGTGCATTTCGGGATATCGCCGCCTGCGGTCGCTGATGAAATCGACGAACTCCTCGAAGGCGCGCTTTTCCGCGAGGCGATCGACGCCCCAGAAAGCACGGAATCGCTGTTCGTCGTCGGGCATCCAACACCCGAAGAGATACTCGAGGCCGCGGCCGGGCTCGAAGAGCGGGTCGCCCTCCATATCGAAGAAGACGTCGCCCGTGGCCGGCTGCGGAAGGAGAGCAAATCCGAGCGGCGGCTCGTGCCGGATCAGCTCGTAGATCGGCTCGGTAGACGACCGCGCGCGAACCTGGAGGTCCGCCTGACGGCGTAGCTTGGCGAAGATTTCAAGCGTCATTCCGGTCGGGCGCCTATCGTCGGCGGCGCCGGCGAGCTGTGTGACGCTGGTCAAACCAGCGTCCTCAAGCTTGCCGATTTGATCGCGCCGAATCCACGCCACAAGGCTCAGGTGGTCGTCGTCACGGCGCTGCTGCTCGCACGCATCATCCCAGGGGCAGATCCTACAGTGCCCGCATTCGAAGGGGTACTCACGCGGTCGATCCATTCGCTGGGATTCGGCCCGCTCCACGAATGCCAAGAACCTCGACTTCAAACGGCGATAGTAGGCCAGATAGTCGCGTAGCAGAAAGCGCTTCTCCGCGCCGTCACCGAAGACGATGTGGCCGAAGTCGGGCATGCGGCCTTGCAAGCGTTCGAGGTGCTCGCTGTAGTTGCAGAGCTGCACGATGTAATAGGGCTTGGCATTGAGCCCGAGCTTAGTGTCGATCACCTCGTAGCTGTAATCACCGAGATTCGATGGAGCCGGCACGCGGCGGAGAAAATCGGCGTGCCCGATGAAGCGGCCGTCGAAGAACGTCGCCTGATAGATGATGGGAACTCGGCGTTGCATGGCCTCGAGCGTCCGTCGCTCGGCCTCGCGGTACGCGTCGATGCCGCTCCCGGCGCGAGCGAACTCCACGACGTTCCCCGAGTGGAGGCGGCGGAGCGTCTCCAGGTGCCGGCACTCGTGCTCGTCGCCCTTGCGCCTGAGGAGCTCGGCTTGCGGGTCGTCGGCATCGATGCGAGGGAGTTCCCCGCGAGCGACCAGGAACTCGAGCTCGGTTAACCGTTTGCACTCGAGGTAGTCATTGAGATCGCTCGCGGCGCAGATGAGCCGTCCGTCGAGTTGCTGCACGGCCTTACCGGTGCCTCACAAACATGGGAGGATC
Organism: Vulcanimicrobiota bacterium; assembly: GCA_963745145.1. Lineage (GTDB taxonomy): Bacteria > Vulcanimicrobiota > Vulcanimicrobiia > Vulcanimicrobiales > Vulcanimicrobiaceae > Cybelea. Next base: position 1,114,125 of record CAVUWE010000002.1, read on the forward strand.
ATGCCAGCCCAGAGTGCCATATGCCTGGCAGGGTGGTCGCGCGTCGCCAGAGATTGAGGGGTGCGAAAGTCATGTTGAACGGCATCGACATTTCCGACGACCAAGGCACGATCAATTGGCCGGTCGCGAGACGCGATCCCAACTGCCAGTTCGTCTTCGCGCAGGCGACCGGAGGTCTGACCGTTACGGACGATACGTTTCGAGCGAACCACGACGGCTGCAGAGCGCAAGGAATTCCGTTCGGAGCCTATCACTTTTTTTATGCCAAAGACGACGGAGCCGCGCAGGCTCGTCACTTCCTGAACTTCATCGACGGGCTGGAGGGCGCGCTCGTCCCGATGGTCGACGTTGAAAACGACAGCCTTTCCGGCTTCGGCGGAACGTCGGATGACCTGCTCGATCAGCTGCGAGCCTTTGACGCGGCGGTTCGCGGATCGCTGCCGCCCGGAAAGCTGCCGATTATCTATTTCGGCTACGACTTCTGGAAAACGTACCTTGGAGGCTATAACGGCTTCTCGGGGCATCCGGCGTGGCCCGCGGCCTACAACAACGATTCCGACTTAGACATGACGGGTACCGGTTGGACGACCTGGAGCATCTGGCAGTGGAAATCTCCCGGCCGCATTGCGGGCATCGACGCGGACGTCGATCTCGACCGCTGCCGCGTTCCCTTGGTGAACATCAGCCGCTGATTCGAGGCAAAAATGGTGTCTGCTCGATCGACGCCCGGCTTCACCGCGCAGGATTTTGAACCGGGTAAGCTACGCCGTCTGTGCGACATCGTCATGAAGGGCGGCATCACGAGCGGCGTCGTCTATCCGCTCGCGATCTGCAAGCTCGCAACGACGTACGTGATCAAGAGCATCGGAGGGACTTCCGTCGGCGCGATCGCCGCGGCAATCACGGCCGCGGCGGAATATCGGCGGCGCCAAACGGGATCCGGCCACGGGTATGCCGAGCTTGCGAAGCTGCCAGGGTTTCTCGGGCGTCCCGGTGCGCTTCTGGCCCTTTTTGCCGCCGATCCGCTGGCGGCGGCCATGCTAAAAATTGCGCTGATTCCCATCGGAAATGCGTCGCTGATCGAGAAGGCCCTGAAGCTCGTCGCCGCACTTATCGTGGAATACTTTTGGATCCCGCTGCTCGCGATCGCGATCATCTTCGGTTCCTTTGTGATCGCGGCGGCCCCGTCGGACCCAGGCGCGATTGGCCGCACCTTCCTCGTTTCGGTTGCGTTTGGAGCAATCGCGGCACTCGGTCTCGTCGCGCTTTGGTTTGGCTACCGAGTCATTTCGGTTCTCGATCACAACGATTTCGGCTGGTGTCACGGATATAGCCGCGCGGCGGACGCAAAGATCGAAGCGGCCGCCGACGTAACCAACCTCGATACGAGCAGCGTGCCCCCGCTCTTCAATTGGCTCGATGCGTTCATCGCTCAGGCAGCGGGGCGCTCTCGCGACGAGCCGCTTACCTTCGGCGATCTTTGGCACGCAAGGGAGCCGGCGTGGCATGATACCGCTACGGGCGAGCACGCCATCGATTTCCGCATGGTCACGACGTGCCTAACCCTGGGAAGGCCGTTTCAGCTCCCGTTCGACCCGGCCGACCGGATATGCGAGGCGAGCGACCCTGCCACCGATATCGACGACGATGGCCTTCCAAGACCGTCGGTCTACTTTCGCGTGGAAGATCTCGCCAAATACTTTTCGGACAACGTCGTCGGGCATATGGTGCGTCATGCTAAGCAAACTTCAATCGCGAAAGATTCGAGGTATTTCCGTTTTCCCGCGGCCGAAAAGGTTCCGATCATCGTTGCCACGCGCCTTAGCATGTCCTTCCCCGTGTTGTTCTGCGCGTTTCCTCTCTACGCACTCGCCGCGGACGAAACGATGCAGAGGATTTGGTTCTCGGACGGCGGCCTAACGAGCAACTTCCCGATTCATTTCTTCGATAGCCCTTTGCCGCGGTGGCCAACGTTTGCGATCGACCTGCTCGGCGGAGCACCGTCGTCCAAGACCCCCGCACGCGGCAGTCCGCGCTCCCGCTTCGCCGGCAAGCGTCCCCTGGCGCGATACGTGCCGGGCGCCGTCTTCATGGAATGCGAGGCGCCGCACGGAACGGTCAACCCGTGGGACAAACTGGATCAGGGTGATGCGCGTGGCAACGTCTTGGCATTCGCTTCGTCGATTCTCGACGCTGCCCGACGCTGGCAGGACGTGACGCTCGGAGCTCTTCCGGGAAACGCGAGCCGAACCGTCGGGATTCGGCTGTCCGATGATGAGGGCGGCCTCAACCTTAACATGCCGCCAGAAATCATCGACAGGATGACCGACCTCGGTCTTGAGGCCGGCACGAAACTTGTCAATGGATTCGCGGATGGCGCCCCTGAGCCGAAGGCGTGGTGCGATCACCGCTGGCTGCGCTATCGTGCGACGATGGGCGCGATCACGCGATGGGTCAAGGGCTTCCAGGACGCATATCGGCCATTTCGCGAGGTGCCTTCGCAAGAGCCGTATTCAGCGTTAGTACCGCGCCTGGAATCGGTTGGGCAGCCCGCGGTTCTCGACGCAACGGAGAAGATCGCCGCGTTGCCGGTGGTGACGAGGTTCTATGAAATCGAGGAACCGCCGATCGCGGTGCTGCCGACCCGCCCGGTCGTCTGAAACCGGACGACCCACTCTTCAGTAACCAGGCGACTGCTCGTTAGGCGCGTGCGCCCTAAGAATGTCTCGGGATAGGCAGGGGGCAGCTTGCTCTTGCGGTAGTAGAGACGTATTACTTCTCAGTTTCAAACGGAAGCGTGGGCCGTTGAGCGCGAACGCACCTCTGAACTCTTCAGAGCTCGCATCAAAAGAAAAGGCAAGGCAACCACGCCTCGCAGCGCGCCGCGGCCTGCCGCGCAACAAGTTTCCCGAAGAGGATTTGCAAAATGAGACGAACCGAACGCCTCGCGCTTAGCGCGCTTGCACTCGCCATCGTGTCGTCGATCTTGCCGGCATGCGCGCCTCAACTCGATCTGCAAACGGTGCAAAAATACGCGCAAGCGACGACGGACGCGAGCGCTTCCTTCTCGACCGTTTCAAACGACTATGGCGCAGCATGCGACTCGATCGCGGAGCTGACGCTGCCGCCCCGGCTCTGGCCCTATCCGCTTGCCAGTCCGACGCCGTTGCCGTCAAGCATGTCCGCGGCGCTCGGCGGGCAGAGCGCCGCGCCGCAAGCTGCTTCCTCGGGCCCGGCGATGACGCTCGATGCCTGGAAGCTCGCGCAGCCTCCGGATCCGCAAGCCTGCCAAATCGGCCACGACGTCAGCGCGGAGTGGGCGAAACGCAACGACATCATCATCGGTTACGTGCATGCCCTCGGGGCGATAGCGAGCGTAGACGTAAAGCCTTCGTTCTCGCCATTGACCGACGCGCTCGCGCAGGGCGGCATCCTTACACAGGCGCAAGACACCGCGTTCACGGGCCTGTTGGGCGCGATCAGCGGGATAGTCGTAGGAAACGACGTCCAGGACGAGCTTACGAAAACCGTGAAAAGCGCGAACGCCCCGCTCAAGGATTCCATAGCCGCGCTCATGGTCGTTAACAATAGCTACGGCGTGCTGCTGACGTCCGAATTCCAGCACACGCGGTCGTATTATCAGATGCTGATTGCCAGCGAATGTTATGGCGAGACGAAGCCGCCTGTTTCCTACGGAGCCATGGTCGCGGCTTGCGGCAAGTTGCAGTCGGTGGCGCCAGCGTTGGCCGATCGTGTCTTTTTACAGCGGCAGCGGCTCAGCGAGAGCCTCGACACGATAAACCAGAAGTTGAGTGCTTCCGCGAGCTACGCCCACGTTCTCGACGACATCCAAAAGACGCATCAGGAGCTGTATGATAAGGCGACCAGCAGCGCCAGCTTAAGCGACTACATCGCGATCCTTCAAAAGGACGTCCTTCCGCTCTACCAGGACGTCGAAGCGTTGAGAAAGGCCACGTAGCACCATGGCACAGTCATCTTTCACCGGCGAACAGCTCGTCAGTCTAGCATCGGATTTCAGCGCTCTGGCCGAGCAGGCGGGTGAAATGCTCGCCGACCCAAACCTGAATCCAAGCGTCGAGCAGACGAACGCGCTTTATGACAGCCAAAACAAGTTAAGCGATATCGCTGCCAACTTGGCGATGTGGGGCGCTAAAGTCGAGTTTGACGACTCCGAGGCGTCATTCGCGTCGCTGAGCAATGCGACCCAGTCGGCAAACGCGGCCGTGAAAAAGCTGAAACAACGGTCGCGAAAATCAACTCGGTCGTCAATATTCTCGGTAGCGCCGCTTCGTTGGGCCTCTCCTTCGCGACCGGCAATGCGGTGGGCGTCCTGAGCGCGGCGGCGAACCTCACGAGCGCCATCACTCATGCCTAGATAGGCGGGCTTACGCGTGCGTGGAGCTTCTCACTCCGGCAGCTGGCCGCGATGGATTTGGTCGCAGAGGAGCTTTGTATCCGCCATCGGGCCGACCCCGAGCCACCGGTGCAGATAGCGTTTTAGGTTCTCATAGGCGGTAAGAGCGGCGGCGCGGCGGCCGCTCTTGGCGAGACAGAGCATCGCGAGCCGGGCCGCCCCTTCGTGCGCCGGATCGACGTCGACCGCTTTGAGCGCATAGTCCGTTCCCTTCGCGTAGTCGTTCCGCTGTTCGGCGTCGAGCGCGAGACGTTCGAGCATCGTGACGTACATGTGTTCATAGCGGATCCGTAGCGGAAGCAGCCACTCTCCGGTTTCGCCGGCCAGGAATGGGCCGGAGTAAATATCCACACCCTCTATCATTTGCTCGACACGGCCGTCGTTGTAGCAGGCGACGAACCGGTCCGTATCGGCGATCACGCGGATCGCGGGATGCCAAGAGTAGCTATCGTCGCGGTAGAGGATCGGGTTCAGGCTTGAGCCGCCATCGCGCAGCGCCACGCGGGCGCCGCTGACGGCGAGGTGCAGGCGATGTCCGCAGTTCTTCAGTGTCGAGGTCGGGCCACAGGGCTTCGATGAGAGCGGCGCGGGGAACGGCCGCTCGGGCGTGACTCGCGAGGTATTCCAACAACGATCTCCCGCGCGTCCGGCCGGGGCCACCCCGCCAGCCCATGCAGGTAGAGAATGCGAACGTCCCAAGGCAACGGAACTCCAAGACCTGGGGCAGGCTCACGTCCTGCATTTTGCGGGCTCCTGAGGAATAGTGTGCGAGATTGAATGCCGCAGCCCCAATAGCGGGATTGTGAACGCATGCTACACCCAAAGAACCAGCCGGTCAACCCCTTTTTTTGGCAGTACTCTGAGCGCTTGGGGAGACGGCTGCGAGCGTCGCGAGAGCGCGTTGAGAGCGCCGGCAAACAGCCGTCGCGTACAAGGTACGTCAATGGGTGACCAGACGTCGCTGAACCCGCGGTTTGCGGTGAGCGTGGAGGTCGAGGGCCGAGAAGACGGGTCGCTGGAAGTGCACGTTAAATCGCTGGCGGGCCAGGTGCACATGAACGACGGCGCGGCCGTCGTGGTCGTCACCATGTGGGAGGAAGGCGACGGAACCGTCCGGGCACGGCTGCGGCACATGGCGAGCGGGGTCACCGGTTACGTCCAGGGCAACAAAACCATGCTCGAACTGAGCGAGGCGCTCGGGCTGTCGTTTACGTGACGCATGGCTAACTATCAAGCCGTCTTCGCCGTCGGTGACGCCCTGGCGACGTTCCTGCAGAAGAGCTACGATCCGGCGGCCGTAGGGTTCCCCTGCACGTTCAAATTGTTCTTCTAGCCCCGACATGACGACGGAAGACCAAACCAACGACGCCGTCGTCTCACTGTATCTCCATCGCATCACCATCGACGAGAATTTTCGCGCGGTCACGAGCCTTCGGGACAGCCCGCTCGAAGAGCCCGTCCTGTTTCTCGATCTGCACTACCTCCTCACCTATTGGGGAACGAGCGCGGAGGCAGAGCAGACGATCCTCACCTGGACGATGCAGCAACTCCAGACTCAGGCAATCTTGGACTCTTCCATTCTGTCGCTGTCCACGGTCAATGCCGGTTGGGACACGACCGAGAGCGTCGCGCTCACGCCGGTCGACCTCAGCTTGGAAGATATTCTGCGGATCTGGGAATCGTTCGGGCCGAAGTACCGGCTATCGCTTTCCTACCTGGCGCGGGTCGTCCGGATCGACCGCGCGACCGCTCCCGGAATGCCCGTCGTGGCGACGCGGTTCGCTTTCGTCAACGGTCCGTCGTGAACGAGCCGGTCGATCGCCGAATCCTTGCCGCGTTCCGCTGCGTCGACGCGATCAGCGGCAATTCCGTCGACGGACCGCTGGCGGTCAGCAGCTCCCCATGGCTGCTGAAACCAAACCAGAGCGGCGTGTACGTTGTATTCGATGGTCCCGGATTCGACGCGCTGACGACCCAGTTCGTGCCCGCCACGAGCCCGTGGCCGGCAGCCGTTTCGTTCGAAGTGTCTATCGCGGATCCGTCGTTGCGATATTTGCCGCGGCGCGCAATGGTTGGCGCGCCGTCGTCCGTCCCCGCGATCGCGCCCGCGCCACCTGCCAACGACGCGGCCAAGACGTCGGCGCTCAACGATCCCACGACCGTGTTCTGCGCGCAAAGCGTCACGGTCTATCCGTCGCCGGCCGCTCCGGTTGCGTTGAACTGGTCGGTCGTTCGAGCGTCGGTCGTGCGAAATGGCACGACGCAAGGTCTTCCCTGGGCCGTGCTGCAGATCGTTCGGTCGAGCGATAGCGCGACGATCGCCACCGGCATGACCAATGCGAGCGGCGAGGGACTCCTAGCCGTCGCCGGCCTCAAACTGCAGATCGGGCAGAGCCCGGTCCAAGAGCAGACGGTAGCGGCCACGATCCACGTGTGGTTCGATCCCGCGAGCCTGACGCAGCCTTCCGCGTGGACGCCAAATCCCGACGACATTTTGAAAAACACTTCCAACCCCAATCTCAAGAGCGCCACGCAGTCGGCGCAACTCGGGGTCGGCCAAGAGCTGATCACGAGCATTCCTATCGCTGTTTGACGGAGGACCGATCGTGCCCGAGTATCTTGCGCCAGCCGTATATGTAGAAGAAGTGAGTTTCCGTTCCCCTTCGATCGAGGGGGTTGGGACAACGACCACCGGTTTTGCGGGTCTCACGTTAACCGGACCGATTGGCGGCACGCCGGAGTTGTTGACCAGCTTCGGCGATTTCCAGACGATCTATGGCGGTTTCGACCAGCTATCGCTCATCCCGAATAATACGAGCGACGCGCGAAACACGAACTATCTCGCGCTCAGCGTGAAGGCGTTTTTCGACAACGGTGGCTCGAGGCTTTACGTTTCCCGCGTTTTCGCGCCGGCGACCGATTCGGGGATAGCGACGGCGTCGATCCCGGCGACGAGCCCGACGGTTACCGTCAGTGCACGGTTTCCGGGTGCCTTTGCCAACAACCAACAGGTCACGGTAAGCCTCGTACCCACGAGAACGACGTTGACGAACCTCGCCGGTTTGCCGCAGGGTTCGCTCGTTGCCCTCGTTCCGTCGACTGGCGCCGTTCAGTTTTATACGAACGGGTCGGGCACGACGTTCCAGCAAGCGGGAGGCGGAACGGGTGGCACCGGCACCGGAACCGGAACCGGAACCGGCGGCGGCACCGGTACAGGCACGGGCGGCGGAACCGGAACCGGAACCGGCGGCGGCACCGGCACGGGCACGGGCGGCGGAACCGGAACCGGCGCCGCACCCTTGACCTCCGTGCCGGCGGGGGCGACGTTATACGCGTTGACCATGACGGTCAGCACGTATGGCGCCTCGAGTACGAAGCTGTCGGTAGCCGCCGCGCAAGGCGCGCTGGTCTATACGGGGCTCGGCTTCGATCGGCTCCTCCATCCGAGCTACATCGGCTCCGTCCTTGGCCAGCCCCCGCCTCGGCAAATCGACGCGCTGCAGAACCAGGTGTCGTTCTCCGCCCCGACCTTGGACGCGACGTCGCTTTTCACGACGTTGTTCGGAACGTGGGCCGGTCCCAGCAGCAGCGCGACGCAAACGTTCACGCTAGCCGGCGGGGACGACGGCGTCGAGCCGCAGGCACCCGATTACGACGCAGCGCTGACCTGCCTTGACAGCCTCGAGGACATCGCGATAGTCGCGGCGCCGGGATCTTCGGCCCTCACGCAAGCCCAACCGATCATCGATACGCTCATCACCCACGTCACCAAACCGCGCGCGTATCGCGTCGCGATTCTCGACACTCCGTTTGGGGGTTTGGATTCCGCCTACGAGAACGTTCGCGCTCAAATCGACAGCAGCTATGCGGCGCTGTACGTGCCATGGGTACAAATGGCGAACCCCCTGGCGCGCAGCGGAACGTCGATTCCGTCCGAAGTCTACGTTCCCCCGTCCGGTTTCATGGCCGGTATCTATGCGCGCAGCGACGATCAAACCAGCGTCGCAAAAGCCCCCGCCAACGAGGTCGTGCTCGATGCGGTCGACTTCGAGCGGCGGATCAATTTCGCGGAGCAAGCTTTGCTGAACCCACTCGGAATCAACTGCCTTCGTTACTTTCCCGATCGAGGATTTCGCGTATGGGGCGCGCGAACGGCGAGCTCCGACTCGGAGTTCATGTACGTCAACGTCCGCCGCTACCTGATCTATCTCGAGCATTCGATCGATAACAGCACGCAGTGGGCGGTGTTCGAAAACAACGGACCGGCGCTCTGGGCTCGCGTCCAAGATTCGATCGACTCGTTTCTCAACAACGAGTACGTTGAGGGGCGCCTGCTGGGTACCTCCCCCGATCAGGCTTACTTCGTGCGCTGCGACCGGACGACCATGACCCAAAACGATCTCGATAACGGGCGCATGATCTGTCTGATCGGCGTTTCAGTCCTCAAGCCGGCGGAGTTCGTGATCTTCCGGATCGGCCAATGGACCGCGAGTACGCGAAGCTAGCTTGCAAAATTGAAGTTGAAAGAGGAGTAATCAATGCCTGACCGCACGGCTCCGTACCCTGCCTATAATTACATAGTAGATCTCAAGGGTCCAAGGAATGCCCAGCAGCTGCTCGGCGGATTCTCGGACGTTAGCGGCCTCAACACCGAAATCCATGTCTCCGATTACCGTGATGGTAACGAAGTCAACCCGCACGTCCGAAAGGTCCCGGGCTCGCACACAGTAGGAAAAGTGACGTTGAAGCGCGGCGTCGTAAACTCAAAAGATCTCTGGGACTGGATTACGCAGACACAAAAGCAAGGCGTTTTGGGGCAGCGCGACGTCACTATTACGATGCTCGACGAATCTCGAGCTCCCGTGCAAATCTACAAACTAACGAACGTGGTTCCGAGCAAGTATACCGGGCCAACGCTGGCCGGCAAGGGCGGCGGTGAGGTAGCGATGGAGGAGCTCGAGCTGACGCCCGAGGGCATCGCCGTGATGCCGGCGTCGTGAGCCGCATCCTCTTCGAGGACCAGCGCCCAGACCTGCCGACCAATCCCGACCGCGCGGACATCGCATGCTTCGTGGGGTTGCTTCGGCTGGCCGCGCCGATCGCGTCCGGACTTCCATCGGTGGTCCAGGGTTGGCTGCGGGCTCAAGGCTGGCTGTCGGGTCCGTTCGCGCGTGACGTCGACCAGCTTGTTGACGTGCCAGTTCCGGTCGAGAGCTACGCCGGCTTTACGGCGATGTTCGACCCTGGCGACTTGTCGTCGAGCTACGGAACCGATTACGTCGCGGCCGCGGTGCGCTCGTTTTTCGCTCAGGGCGGGAAGCGGTGCTACGTCGTGCGTATGGGAGATCCGGTCTCGCCCACCGAGGGAGTTCAGGCTAAGGAATCGATCCTCGAGGCGATTCTCGTCGGGGCAGACCATCAGTCCGGCGATCCGAACAGCTGGCACGGCGTGGGACATTTGGCGGGGCTTCCCGACGTCTCGTACTTGAGCGTTCCCGACCTCCCAGTTTTGTCCGCGTCGCAGCCTGTCGCCATTGCCCTCCCGCAGCCTCCCGCAGCGACGGGTCCCGAGCAGTTCGTCGAGTGTGCGCAGCGGGTCGTCGAGCAAGAGTCACAGGTCACACACCCGTCGGCTGCGCCGCGCTTGAACCCCGCCGACTACGGCGGCTGGGCGCAGAGCGTCGCCAATATACTGCAGTACCTCGCAAGCGGCACGCTTCGTCAGGAACTGCATCTGCGCGAGATCCAGTTTGTAGCGGCATTTCCGCTACCGCGAGACGCCGACGATGCCGGTTCCTTTCAAAGTGTTTCGATCGCCGCGCTCGATCAAGACGTGCGCGACGCGATGTTGACGTATATGCCGGAGGCCGTCGAGCCGTTCGGGGGGATATCCGGCACGAACGTCTCCAGCGCATTTCTTCAACTCGCGTACCCCTGGCTAAAGACCACGGGCTCGTACGCGCTCCTCGAGTCGCTCGAGCCGCCGGACGGGGCCTTGGTCGGAATCTTGGCGCGAAACGCGCTCAAGCGCGGCGCCTTCACCAGCGCAACGAAGATCACTCCTGCGGAAATCTTCGACATCTGGCCATCGCTGCCGGCGCAGGAAACGGACGTTTCCTCCGTGCCGCTCTCGTGGGGCGACGGTTCGCCGAAGCCGCTCATCACGCGTCTGAGCCTATTCGGTTTCACCCCCGCCGGATTGGTGCTGCTCTCGGACGTAACCGCCTACCCGGGAGAATCGTATCGTCCGGCCTGCGTCAACCGCTTGGTATCGGTCATTTGCCGGGCCGCGCGGAACCTGGGAGAAACGCTCATTTTCGAGCAGAACGGCCCGGCGCTGTGGGCGCGCGTTCAGGGTGCGCTCAAGAGCCTGCTGACGATCGCGTGGAGCCTGAACGCGCTCGACGGCGCGACGGTGGCGGATGCGTTCAGCGTCAGGTGCGACGCGAGCACGATGACGCAAAACGACCTCGACAACGGCCGGCTAGTTGCGGAGATCATGTTCACCGCGGCTGCGACCATCGAATTGATTCGAGTCACGCTTGCCCTGGAAACGAATCGCATGTCGCCTCAGGCGACGTCAACCCTCCCGGAGGCCGTCTAGATGTCTTTCGGCTTAACCGTGCCGCTTCACGTCTTCCGCTTTCAAGTAGATTCCGTTACGGAAGACGTCAACTCGGGTTCGGCGTCGTCTCCCGTCGTCGGGTGGTCGGCTGCGTTCGCGGAATGTACCGGCCTCGAGGCGACCATGGAACCGAAAGCCATCAAGGAAGGTGGAATGAACTACGGCATCGCGCAGCGCGCCGGTCAAACCAGCTTCGCAACCGTCGTCTTGAAGCGCGGAATTTGCAAGAGCTCCAGCCTCGGCCCTAGCTCGCTGTGGCGGGTCTTCAACGGCCTGGTGACGGGACTGTACGCGCCGCGGATGCGAGTCACGATCAACGTCTTCGACATCGACGGCTCGGCCGCAATCGCCTGGCAGCTCGATCGCGCCATGCCGGTGAAGTTCAAGTTCGCCGATCTCAACGCGCGCGGCGGCGGCGAGGTGGGCATCGAAGAGCTGCACCTCGTCCACGAGGGCCTGTCGGCGACTGCACCCGTACCGCTCAAGATTGCGAAGTCGTAACGTGCCCATCCCACCGAGCAACTTCGCGAAGGCCACACTCACGCCGAGCGGTGGAGCGGCGATCTCGGTTCATTTTAATCCGACCACGCTCACGTACACCGTCGACAATTCAGTTTCGCAGACCGCGGCTCGGCCGACAACGGCTCAATATTCTGCCAAGATTTCCGCGAAGTTGAGTATGGATTTGCAATTCGATACGACACACGTGGGGACCGACGTGCGGATCGCCACCAAGGGTGTCGCCGATCTGATGCAATCCCAAACGGGCGGATCGTCGAGCGGCTCCCAGAAACCCGCTCCCCCCGTCGTCGATTTTGTTTGGGGAACGTACAAGTTCACCGGCGTCGTCGACTCGTTCAAGGAGACGATCGACTTCTTTTCGGCCGAGGGAATCGCGCTTCGGTCGCTCGTCACCATCTCGATGTCGGAGCAGGCGGAAACGTTCCCGCCCGGCAGTTCCAATGTCGGTGCGACGCCGGGCTCGAGCGGTAGCGTCGTACCGGCGGCTGCCAGCGGAAGTGCCGCCTCGGCGGCGCAGCAAGGGGGGATCCGAGTGCGGCCCGTCAGCTGGGAAGCGCCAACGGGCAAGACAGCCTACGCTTCGGAACGGGAGCCGCGCTGCAGGTGGGCGGCGGCGTTCAGCTCAATGCAGCCGCGGGTTTCGCGGTCGGAGCCTCCGCGAGCGTTTCCGGAGGCATCGGCATCTCCGCAGGCATTGGCATCTCCGGAGGTATCGGCGCCTCCGCAGGCGTCGGCGCTTCTGCGGGAATCGGCGCGTCCGTCGGCGGCGGCGCGATATTCGGGGCCAGCGCTTCGGCCGGGGTGCCCGCGACGTCGGGAGCGTTCGTCGGACTCGAGGTGGGCCGCGCGGCGGTCAGCACGACGACGCGTCTCAATACGTCGCTCATGCTTCCTTCTACGGTCGGTGCCGACGTTTCGACCTCGGCGGGTACTAGCTTTAGCCTCGGCGGTGCGGCGAACAGCTCGTCGCCGCCCGGACTTTCTGCCAACGTCGGCGCGACGTCCAGCCTCAACGCGAGCATCAGTTTTGACGGTGATTGACGAGGAGACCCTCTATGGCCGTAAGCATAGATGACATGCAGATCGACGTGAGCGACGCAGCTTCACAGGCGGCGACGCCCGCTCCCGCCGGCAAGCCGCAAGAGAGCGGCGACCTGCGTACGGCGCTCGATATCGTGCGCGAGCGAGAGCTCCGCCTGCGGGCCGACTGACCGTGCAAGAATCGCCGCTCGCGCAGCAGCCTTTCTACAGCGCGACGCCGACCATCCAGGTCGACGGCCAGTCCGACGACAAGCTCACGTCCCTCCTGCTCGCGATGGAGATGCGTGAGCGTGAGGGTGGCATGTCGGCGCTCGAGCTGCGCTTCACCAACTACGCTTCCCTGACCGGCGGCGGAGCCGATTTTGCGTTCGAGGACGGAACGGTGCTGAAGCTTGGCGCGGCGGTACAAGTCTACGCGGGCGACGTCTCGTCGCCGACCGAGATCTTTCGCGGCAAGATTACGGCGCTCGAGGGGCGCTACCGGCAGGACGGCGCCCCCGACCTCGTGGTGCTCGCCGAAGACGTGCTGCAGGCGGCGCGGATGAGCAGGCGCACCAAGAACTGGGAGAGCGCCACGCTCTCCGCGATCGTCGCCCAAGTTGCCGGTAACATCGGCCTGATACCCGTCACGGCCGGGCTCGATTCAAACGTCGGAACGCAGCTGCAATTCAACGAGACCGATCTGCAATTTCTCCGTCGCTTGCTGTCGCGCTACGACGCGGATCTTCAAGTCGTTGGCACCGAGCTGCACGCGGCACCCCGCAGCCAGGCCCAGCGCAACAACGTGACGATCGATCTCGGCAGCCAACTTCGCGAGGTCAGGGTCGTGGCCGATCTCGCCCACCAAGTCACGCAAGTGACGACGACCGGCTGGGATTACGGGCAGGGTCAGACGATCTCTGCGACGAGTCAAACGACGTCGCTTGGCCCGGGCTCCGGTAAGACCGGCTCCGCATGGCTCCAGCAGGCCCTCGCCGCGCGATCCGATCAACTCGCCGCGTTCGGCTCGCTCAACGTGGACGAGGCTCAGAGCCTGGTCGACGCGGAGTTCGCCGAACGCACTCGAAGCTTCGTCGTCGCGCACGGTGTGTCGGATGGCAATCCGAATTTGCGCGTCGGCACGAGCCTGACGCTCAACGGCTTGGGGCAGCGTTTTTCCAACACGTACTACACCACGGCGACGACGCATCGCTTCGACACGACCGGCGGATACCAGACGCAGTTCACGGCCGAATGCGCTTATCTGGGAGGCTCCTCGTGAGCCTTCTCCTCCGCGATCACGCGCTGCCGATGCTCGGCCCGGGTGCGTTCGTGGCGAACGTGGTCAGCGTCAAGGATCCCGACAGTCACAACCGCGTTCAAGTGCGCGTCTACGACGTGGACGGCGTCGCCGACCAGGACGCGACCGTCTGGGCGCGCGTCGCCGTTCCGTTTGCGGGCAATAACCGCGGGGCGTTCCTCATGCCGGACGTCGGCGACGAAGTATTGGTCGTCTACCTATCCGGAGATCCTCGCTTTCCGGTGGTCATCGGCGGACTGTGGAACGGGCACGACTCGGCCCCGGATGCGTTCGGGGGATCGGGCGAGAGCGTCGATCGCTGGACGATCACGGGAACACTCGGGACGAAGATCGCGATCGTCGAGGACACTTCGGGTCCGACCATCAGCTTCACGACTCCGGGAGGGCTGAAGGGAACGTTGACCGACTCCGGAGGCGGTTCGATCGAGCTCGTCAACTCCGAACAGACGTCGATCAAGATCGACTCGTCGGGCGTCACGATCGACGCGCCGACCGGAGAAGTGCAAGTTACCGCCGCGAGCTCGGTCTCGGTGACCGCTCCGCAGCTCAGCGTGAACGCCGCGATGGCGACGTTCAGCGGCGTCGTGCAATGTCAGGTGATGCAGGCCACGACGGTGATCGGCACGACCTACACGCCGGGAGCCGGAAACGTATGGTAGCCCACGACGTCCTGATCGACGGAGTGAGGATCGAGGCGCCCCCTGGTACGTTCGACACGGCGAAAATATCGGCGCCCGTCATCCTGACGATGCGCGACGATGATTTTCCGGGCCGTTTCTTACGGGATCTCTTGTCGCGCGGCCGGCCGCAGCTCGTGTCGTCGGCGACGCTCGCGAACATCCCCGCGGACCCCCTCTTTCAACCGGTCCAGCGCATGATGCACGTCGCGATGGTGCAGATCGCGTGCAACTCGCTCGGATATCCGAGGCTCGATCCCAAACGCGTGGCCTCGGCCGGCATCGTGATCCGCCGGCTGAGCGGCGACAACAAACAAGCCTGGATGCGATCGCCGAACGGATTGTTTCGATGGATCAACCTCACGTCCGAGACGGAGTGCCAGGATCCCGATCCGGCGCTGCGCCCCGCTTATCCATCGGGACAGGCAGAGCTGGACCAGCTGCTGGCGGCGCTCCGGCTGACGACGGCGCTGACGGAATCGTCTACTCCGGCGTTCGTCTCGCCTCCCAACACCTGCGCGGAGCTGCGCCGGACCGTGCTGTACGGTATCGTCCCGACGGCAAGCAGCGAGATGAGCGATGCGCTGCCCGTCGTTGCACCGCCGTACGATGCACGCGAAGTGGAGCGGAATTTGCCGACCCTGCTTCGACGTGGACAGCATCATGCGCCGGTTCATGGCTACGACGTCAACTATTCTTGGATGTCCGACGACTTCCTCAGCCAAATGTTTCCGCCGAGCGGGACTCCGCCAAAGGTAGCTTGGCAGGTTCATCAGTTCCAAAACTTCTCGACGGCGCTGCGGATGTTGAAGTCGGCATTCGGCGCTTTCGACGACACGGATGATGCTCGGGCAATTCTGAACTCCTTGAACCGGCACTCGGTGACGATCGGCGGACGCGTGCAGGCGATGGGCGACTTCTACAAGGAGGCCTCGTCGAAGCTTCTCGACTACGATCCGAGCTCGGGGTCTCCGTTGAATGTGACGATGCCCGACGCTTGGGATGCGCTGAACGACGAGGACGTGCGCCTACTGGTGGATGCTCTGCGTCCACGCGCGACGAGCATGCTGATGCCGCAAGGGCGTTTTCAGGACTATACCCGCTCGTATTGTTTGCGTGTGTTCGTGCGAGTCAAGTCGGAGCACCCGAGCTGCCCGCCGGAACTCGTCTGGAGTGCTTATAGCGCGCCGTTTCGCATCGCGGCGTGGTTTGAGAGTAGCGGCCGCCCGCACGTACCTGTGCCGTTGCCGGATCCGACGGACCGGAAATTCTTACAGAACCTCAAGCACGACTGTTCCTTCGCCGTTCCGGGCAACCTAATGGGCGCGATGCAAGGATCGAGCATGTCGGGGTTGATGAACGGTGCCGGCGGCGGCCCCAAACTGAGCCTGGGCTGGCTGTGCAGCTTCAGCATCCCCCTCATCACGATCTGCGCGTTCTTTGTTTTGAACATCTTCTTGGGCCTTTTGAACATCGTCTTTTTCTGGATGGCGTTTATCAAAATTTGCATACCTATTCCAGTCATGTCGGATGACCAAAACTGATGAGCAGCACGTATCAAGACCCGGTGAGTTGGCCGTTCCTGCCGGTGCCCCAGGGCGGGCAGATCTCGTATCCCTCGCTCGGACAGAGCGTTCGTGACTCGATTCGCATCATCTTGACGACCCAGCCCGGGGAACAGCTGATGCGCCCGAGTTTCGGCGTGGGCTTGCAAACCTTCCTCGACGAAGGCAACACGCTCACGGTGCGCGCGAGCATCCAAAGAGGGATTCTCGACGGCCTTCAGAGTTACGAGCCGCGGATCGTCGTCGATCGCGTCGACGTGGACACCGTCGCGAATGCTCCGTCAGAAGTTCAGGTGCAGATCTACTATCGATTGTTGCGAACCAACGCGTCGCAACAAATCGGCTTGACGATGAACGTCGGTTGACGCCGTGCCGCTCATACCGCCTGCACTCGACGACCGTTCTTACGATGATCTCGTACAGGAGATGCTCGCGAATATTCCCGCGCATACTCCGGAGTGGACCAATCCGCAGCCGGGCGATCCCGGCCGCACGCTGATCGAGCTCTTCGCATGGCTTGCGGACACGATACTCTACCGAGCGAACCTGATCCCCGAGCGTCAGCGGATAGCGTTTCTCAAGCTGATCGGTCAGACGCTGCAGCCGGCGTCGGCCGCGCAAGGCATTATCGCGCTCTCGCCGGCTCCTACGGCGAAGTCGCCCCGCGGCATCGTTGCCGGAGCGACGGTCTCCGGGCCGCTCAGCTTCGAAACGCTCGGCGAAGTCGATATCCTGCCCTTGACGGCGCAGGTTTATGTCAAAGCACCGCTGCCTACCGACACGACGAACGAGACCCGGACGCTGCTCGAAGGGATCAAGAAACTCTACAGCCTTCCCACCCTGCCGAGCGGCTATCGAACGACTCCCGTTTTCGCGAACAACGTCGCGGATGCCGACGGCATCGATTTGTTGCAAGATACGATCGACCACTGTTTGTGGATCGCGCTATTCGCCGGCAAAGGCGTCGCGCCGGCCGATATCGCGAACTCGATTGGTGATGGCCGGCAAATTCTCAACGTCGGCTTCGTGCCGAGCCTGACCGTGCCCAAATCCCTCCTATCGGTCGGAACCGGGCTGCCCGCACCGTCCGTGACCTGGCAGTTGAGCGGTCCCGCAGCGCCGAACGGGCAGCCGGTCTACACCACCTTAAAGCTCCTTGCCGACGAAGACTCGAGCAACGGACTCACGCAGCCGGGCATCGTGCGTTTGATGGTGCCGCAAGCGTCGAGCATCGGGGCACCCGCCAACAGCGTGACCGCCGACCAAAAGGCCGGCGTCGGCCCCAAGCCGCCGCGCATCGACGATCCCGATCTCGCCGCGCGGCTCGTAACGTGGGTCCGACTCAACGCGCAATCGGCGCTGTCGGTGAGCTGGGCCGGTATCAACGCGATTGCCGTCGATCAGCGCACGACGTTTAACTCCATCGTCATTGGCGTGAGCGATGGCACGCCCGGACAGCAGTTCTCGCTCACGCAGACACAAATCGATCCATCGACCTTCCAGCTCGACGTCGACATGCCCGGACTCGGCTACGTCCTGTGGCAACAGGTCGATGATCTCGCGGTGCTCCAGGGCCCCGTGTGGGCCTTCATTCTCGATCCCGAAGCCGGGACCGTTACCTTTGGAAATCAGCTGCAGGGAGCGATCGTACCGGCGGGGCGCCGCGTTCGGGTTCGACAGATGCGCGCGGGGGGAGGAAGTGCCGGCAACCTGCCCGCCGGGTCGTTCACGGGGATCTCGGCGTACGATCCTACCGGACTTCCGGTCGGGAATCTCACCGTCGTCCAGCCGATCGCGACCGCGGGTGGCGGCGACGCCGAAACGCTGGATCAAGCGCAGCAGCGCATCCCCGCGCAGCTGCGCCACCAGGGCCGCGCCGTCACCGCCGGCGATTACGCGAGCCTCGCCGAGAGCGTGCCCGGAGCCAACGTAGCGCGCGTTGAGGTCTTGCCGCTCTTCAAACCGCAGACGTTAGCGACCAACGTACCCGGCGTCGTTTCCGTCATGGTGATTCCGAGCCAGGACGGAATGCAGGCGCCCTGTCCGCGCGCGGATCGGCTGTTGCTGGAAACCGTCTTCCACTCCCTCGACCCGTTGCGGCCGGCGACCGCCGAGATGTACGTCATCGGCAGCGACTACGTCGGGCTCGGCATCACGGTCGGCATCGAAGTGGCTGCCGGATATGGGCTGTTACAGGTGGGACAAGCCGTCGAGAACGCCATTCGCGCGTATCTGTGGCCGATACCGCCGGGGGGTCTGGACAACGGAGGATGGACGCTGGGGCGGGGCGTGCGCAGCCTGGAGCTCGAGGTCGTCGCGAGCAAAGTAGCCGGCGTCGTGGAGGTCGATTGCCTACATCTGTTCACACCGCTCGCTAGCGGCGGATACAAGATGCTCCCGACCGACGCGAACGGCCGCTCCGAGTTGGCCTTGAAGAGCTGGCAGCTCGTCGAGCTACTCGACGTCGAGGTCGTTACGGAGAGCGACGGCACGATCGCCACGTGCCCGGTCACACTAACGCCGGCGCCGCAACCGGATCCAAGCATCGCCGTCCCCATCGTGCCGAAGGTCTGCTGACGTTGAACGCAAACGGGCTGCAGTTCTGGATGCTCAGTCAGGCGGCGGATTGGAATCTGCCGGCTACACCCAGTCTGTATTTCAGCGCGAAGAGCAAGCGTTTGCGCCTGCTCAGCGCGAGCAGTGAGGTCCGGCCTCCGGAAGATCCGGTAGCGGCTTCAACGCTTGCGGGTTTGGTTCCAGTCGCTCTGGACGGGTTCGATTCGTACGCACGCTGGGACTCCGCCAGCGGACACGTCGTCGCGGGAGGCGGCGGACCCGGCGAGGTCCCGATTTACGCGGCGCCTTCGACCCAAGCCGTCACCGATTTGGCATTGGGTTACGATGACGTGCTCTATGTGGCGGTCGGCGGCAGCCTGGTGTTGATCGACCGCCGCAATCGCTGGCCGAACACAACGCTCTCGGTGCCCGGCTTCACGTTTTGGCGATTGGCCGCCGTTGAGGAAGGTGGGGTGCTCGCCTTGGATGCGCAGGGGCGGCAGCTCGGACGCGTCGCCGGGGCGCCGCTGCAGACTGGTCCGGTCGACGTGCCCAACCCCGGAATCCTGCGCTCGTGCCAGCAAAATCCTGATCCGCCGCAGATCGTCGCCCGCTACCCGCTGCCCGCGGCGGTCACCGGAACCGACGTTCCGGTGGCGTTCTGTGCGATGGGTTCGGGCGAGTACGCGATCCTCTCGTGGAATCATCAGGCGCCGTATTCATTCGTGCGGACGTTCAGCGAGTCGAGCGGATTCGGGCAAGCAGTTCATCTTGCCGGGGCGTTGCAACCGTACACCATCGGATGGATCGGCGCCGAGCAGATCGCCGTTCTCGTTACGAACTCCAGCGAAGCGCTGATCTACGACTTGGAGGAGGGGACCGTCGCCATCTCCGCGAGCGACAGCTACGTCCTAGCGGGCGCGAATCTCGGGCCCTTCGCTCACACGCTCCGCGCACCGCCGCGTTATCCGAATCCGGCGTGGTTCGAGACGCCGCCCCCGCAATGGATGCCGGCGACGAGTTACTCCGTCGGCGAGTCGATCCTTGATTTCAACGGTGCCGTGCAGACCGTCCAGGCCGCCGGCACGTCGGGATTCGCTGCACCCACGTGGAACGCGGTTCCGCGAGGAGCGACCCAAGAGGGCTCGGTCACGTGGGCCAATGCCGGTAGCGTGCCCCCGATGCTTCCACTGGTGCCGCTATCGCTCAATAGTTTCGCCGTTAGCGGATCCACCGATCCGGCGAACCCGCAGACGTTCGATAGCGGCTCCACGCAAACGGTCTGGCATCGCCTGTTCTTAGAGGCGATCGTGCCGCCCAATTGCGGCGTCCTCGCCTGGCTTGCTGCGGCCGACTCCGTAGACGGCTTTACGTCGTGGTATCCGCATGTCTTCGGGTCGGCCGATACGTCGACCATCCAGGAGTCTATGCTTCAGGACGCCCCGCGGGCTGTCTGGCAATCCGAGGCGTGCGAGGTGCCGTTCGCGACGCCGCTTCTCGCCGGGGAGACGGTCCAAGATCGTCAAGGGCTCTTCATGGTGTTGGTGCAGCGTGCGGGCACGGCGGTGCGGAGCTTGCAGGGGCGATATCTCGGCGTGCGGCTTGCGCTCAACGGAGACCGCCGCAATACGCCCGAGATCGCCGCGTTACGCGTCTACGCGTCTCGGTTCTCATACGTGGATCACTATCTCCCGGCGATTTATCGCGAGAACAAGTTTGGCTCCGACGCCGACGCGAACGGTCCGAGCACGCACCGCGACTTTTTCGAACGATTCGTCAACCTCTTCGAGGCGCAGCTCACGAGAATTGAAGATCGAGTCGCGAGCTCGTACTTGCTGACGCGGTCCGAATCAGCGCCCGCGAGCGCCCTCGATTGGCTTGGCGGATGGGTCGGCATCGATCCCAACGGTTATCCGCCCGCGCGCAAGCGCGCTCGGCTCGAGGCCATACCCGACCTCTATCGACAGCGCGGAACGGCGCCCGGCATCACCGAGGCGCTGGACGTTGCGACGAATGGCCTCTGCACGAGAGGCGCAATTATCGTCATCGAGGACTTTCGCATGCGCCACATCTTTGCGACGATCTTGGGCGCAGATCTCTCGATCAAGGACGATCCGTTGCTGCCGGGGTACTCCGCGAGCAGCAATTCGTTCGTCGGAGATTCGCTTTTTCTCGGCGATCCGGGTATTCAGGCGGAGCTTCAAGCTCTCTATGCCACCAACCTCAACATTCCGGGCTCGCAGCAGCAAACCGAAGCGTTGTATGACCGCTTCGCGAATCGAATAACGGTTTTCGTTCACGACCAAGTCGAGAGCGTCGATTTCGCATTAGTGCAAAGCGTCGTGAACCAAGAGAAACCTGCCCACGTGCTCGCGGTCGTGCAGCGAGCGAGCCAGGCGTTCATGATCGGGCTCGCTTCGTTGGTCGGCGTCAATACGTATCTCGGGGAAGAACCGCAACGTCAAACCGTCACGCTCGACGTGAGTTCGATCGGCAGGTACGACGTGGTCACGCACATGCCGAGCCTCGATCCGCGTTTGGGCGGCTGGCAGGGATACACCGAGTGGCCGAACCCGGTGGCTCGCCTACAGGCGCCGGCCAGCGTTGCGCAGGGCGCAACGATCAACCTCGACGCCAGCGGATCGACCGCGTCGCCGGGAGCGACGCTGATCGAATATCAGTGGAGCCTTTTGTCAAGTGATTAATTCAAATCGTGCGTCAATAAAAGGAGAAAACTCATGCCGGGGCAGCCGATAACGATCGATCCTACCAAGCCGATGCCGGTGTCGCCGAATCAGACCAGCCCACCGATCCCGCTGAATCTGCCCGTTGTCGACGTGACGCTGGCGACAGCGACCGGCGCGCAACTTCCGGTGGGCACGGTTCTAACGTTCGAAGTGCTCGTGACCGATAACATCGGTCAAACGGCGACGGCCACGGCTCAGGTGACGATACAGGGTAAGCCAACCGTGCGGATTACGCCGAGTCCTCAAACCGTAGGGCCGAATACGCCGGTTGAAATGACGGCGACCGCGAGTTCGCCCGGCGGAAGCATCGCGAGCTACTCGTGGACGCTGACGAACGTTGCGCCACCGAAAGGATGATCGATTCGGATGCCTCCCGACTTCGTGCGAACCGGTCTGAAAGCGATCCGCAATCTGCTCGGGCAACCAACCGCGGCGGCAGAGCAGCCGGCGCCTCAACAGCCGGCCGCGCAACCACCGGCCTCCGCCGGCGGCAGCGCGCCGGTGAAGCTCGTGCGCGGCCAGCCCGTGACGACGGCGGTTCCCACGTTGGTGGTCGCTCCGATGCCTCCCGGCTCGTATACGATTTCGGTTACCGCCACGGACGAGCATGGCGTCGCCAGCGACGCAGCGTCGTGCGTCGTAGAAGTTCGCTAGCCATAACGTCAATGGGATGTTGAATATGTCATCTGCAATCGATGCGTTGAGCCCCCCGGCGCCGCCGAACCGAGTCTACTACTCTTTGGGCAGAATGCTCGGCGTCGACGACTTTCAGGCGGATCAGGATTATCATCGCGGCCGGCTTGCGCACGCCATACTCCAGGTCTGCGGAACGGGCACCGTCTCCGGGCTGAAAGTAGTGTTGAACCAAAGCTGGGAGCCGAACACGGCGTATCCGACCTGGGCGTACGTGATCGACTCTAACAATAGGGTCGAGGTGAACCTGGGCATTGCCGGCACGAGCGCAGCGGCCGCTCCGACGCCGTGGGCGACCACCGCGGGCGGGCACACGTCGGACAACAATCTGACGTGGACGAATGCCGGCACTCCCGGCAGCTGGCAGCCGGAGGCGACCTTCGCAGCGATGTGCGCCGTCGCGGACTCGAATGGCAATCTTCAGATCTTGACCGCACCGGCGCCGTTTACTTCCGGCCCCGATATGCCGATTTGGAACGCGGTCGTCGGTGGAGTTACGCCGGACGGAGGCATCGCGGCGGCTTGGACCTGCATTGGTTCAAAGGACTTGGAAATTCTCGTCACACCGGGCATCGCGATCGATCGCGTGGGACGCATCATCGAGGTCCCGCGTGCGGTCTGCATCCGCGTCGCGCCGTGGCTTGCCAACCAAACTGCGTCGGATCTCAACCAGGCGCTCAAACAAACGACCGCGACGCCGGCGGCCGCGTTCGCGATCGTTGCCGACGTCTTCGCGACGTTCGTCGGATGCACTCGCGGCGTGACGCCGTGCTTCGCCGCCCAGGACGATTACGACGCTACCGACGCCTTCAGTCCGAATCGCTTGCTCGATTCGTTCGCAATGCAGCTCGTCTTGCGGCCCGACGTGGACCTCATGGGGACGCCGCCCACGCCCAACCTTCCTCAAGACCCGTGGCGCGGCGTCGGCCCGATATCGACGCCGCCGAGTCCGCCTGCTCAAACCTTGCAGCAGCACCTCCTCGACGCCACGATGGGCCCGGGAGCCTCGAATCCGTTCGGTTCGGGGACCACGCCGGCCGAAATTCCATTCGGCGCCGGTCTCGATCCGTCTTCGGTCTTTTTGGCGCGCATTCTAATCCCGGCCGCGGCGGTGTCCGGGCAAGCTCCCGTTGCAAATTTAGCGGGAATTTCGATCGATAACTTTTCGCGATTGTTTCTCTACCCGGCGTCGCTCGTTGCGCGCTGGATCGGTCTGACTTCCGGTGCGGAGTCTTAGGAGGCGACATGGCCAACTACGTCCTGGGCGATACTCGCATCACGCTACTGTCTGACGAACTCGCCGTCTATCAAGCCAACGGTTCGGTTGCGCTGAACAGCCAGCGCACACGACCGCTGTGGTTCGATGGGCGGTTTCTCGCGGCGCGCGATTTGGCGCGCGAGCAGGACTATTTCCTCCAGCGGCAGGCCGACCTCGGACAGGCCGCGGGATTCGGCGTCGTTCATGGGTTGTGGGTGGACATGCCCGAAACGTCGGCTTCGAATCCCGACCCCGATGTCGTCGTCATTCGAGCAGGGCAAGGGGTCACGCCGGCGGGGGAGCTCGTTCTGTTGCCAAGCGACCTGACGTTGCACCTCGCCGATCTCCCCGATGAAGAGAATTTGGACGTGCAATTCGGTACGTCGTCGATGCCGAAGACACCGGCGCGGACGCGCACCGGCCTCTACGTGCTCGCGTTGCGTCCCGTGGAGTTCACCGCGAACCCGATGGTTTCGTATCCAACGACCATACAGGGAACGCGCACCGTACAAGACGGGAACATCGTCGAAGCCACGGCGGTCACGCTGGTTCCCTATCCGGATCCCGTTAGCGCGTACGACGCCGCGCAACGGCGCGCGGCTCTCGCCCGGCAAATCTTCGTGACGGCAAATCCAACCCAGCTTGCCGATTCATTGCTCCCGTTAGCGATGATTAGCATCCAACGTGGCGTGATCGAGTGGGTCGATCCATATCTCGTCCGGCGCGACACGGGACCCGAATACGGCGGTTTTCGTTTCGGCCTCACCGACCCCGCCACGCAACAGGCGTTTCTTCAGCAGTACGATGCGCAACTCCAACAGACCGTCGCGCAGCGCGCGGCCGCGGGCCTCGCGGCGAGCTTCGCGGCCGGTAATTACTTTCAGGCTCTCCCGCCGGCGGGCCGTTTCCCACTCAAGAGCATGACCGTCAGCGGTACGGGTCCTACACCGGCGTTTTCGCAAGTCTTTTTCCCGCCGCAGATGGACGTGCGCCTGAGCATCATCCCGGCCGATGAGATTCCGGCCCTCATCGAAGAGAGCATGTCGCTGGGACCGATCGATCTGACGCTGCCCCAGAACGCGTATGCGGATTTGGCGGTCTTCGCGCTGATCCCGGTTCCGCGTGCCGGCTTTGCCGCCTTGAGCAGCACCTTGCCCGTAATCACCCCGGCACCAACGCTGCGCCAAGTGCTGAGCTTTCGGCCGCCGATCGACCTGTTGCGCCTCTATCAGGGAGCAGCGCCGGCTATGCCGCCTTCCGGCCCGGCGAATGCGGCATGGGCGGGCGTGATCGGAAGCCAAACCTACGGCTTTTACGTGCGGCGGCGAAGTTCTCCGACGTTCGTCGATTTCACGTCTGCCGCACCGATCCCGAGCTGACGGAAACCGCGAGGTTACGATATGCCTGCCACTCCGATAACAAACCCGATCTCAGGTGAAAGCCTGCTGGGCATCGAGCCGCAGCTCGAGCAACAGGTCGACCCCGGTTGGCGTCATCGTCTCCACCTGTTCAGCGGGCGCGCGCTGACCGACACCGCGCTCGACGGCGAGCAATCCTATCGCGCGGGATTGCTGGCAACTCTCGGCCAGGCGGTAACGCCGGGAACCGTGAAAGGCCTCGTGCTTTCGCTCGACGCGACGGCGACCGATCCGATTCTAAGCGTGACGCCGGGTTACGGCATCACGGCGTCGGGGGGGGACGTCAACCTGCTGCGCACGATGCAAACGCATTTGAGCACGATCGCCGTCGTCGACGCCGCGACGGGCAGCGTCATCGAACCCTTCGCGCCCTACGTGACCAAGGTCGCGCAGAATACGGCGGGCGTGTTCTTGTTGCAGCCGATCGTCGGGCAGGTAAGTGGACAGTCCTTCGACACCGGCACGGCGCCGATCGAAGTGAGCGGTAACCTCGGCGCGTCGTGCGATCAGGATCCGGACGAGTACGCGTTCGAGGATTGGCAGATCGCGGACGGCGCGAGACTCGTCTACCTGCCGTGGATAAGCGGAGTCGCCTCGCTCACGCTTCCGGATCCCAATCCGGCCGCAACCTGGCGAAACCGGCTCGCCTACGCAATTTTTGCGGCCGAAGCGCAACTCGGCCTCGATGCGCAGTTTCCGTGGATGATGCTCGGCGTGCCGCTGGCGGTGGCAGCTTTCGACTCCACCGGTAAACCGCTCTTCGTCGACCGCGCGGCTGTCGTGCGCCCGGGCGGATTGCCGCGCCGCCGCTACGTGCTTCCCGCGGCGCCGCAAGTGGCTCCGGTCTGGCAGGCGAACACGACATTTTCTGCGGGCTTCTCGATTCTCGATTCCAATGGCAACGTCCAGCGCGTTCAGACTCCCGGACAGTCTGGAGGTGGGCATCCGGCGTGGAATGCAACCCCCGGCGCGCTGACCCAAGACAACACCGTTACGTGGGTTAACGGCGGAGTCGGAACGTGGCAGCCCAACACGCAG
Organism: Vulcanimicrobiota bacterium; assembly: GCA_963745145.1. GTDB lineage: Bacteria > Vulcanimicrobiota > Vulcanimicrobiia > Vulcanimicrobiales > Vulcanimicrobiaceae > Cybelea. The sequence continues at coordinate 1,140,000 of CAVUWE010000002.1, forward strand.
CTCGCCGCGGGGCATTCGATCTTCGATTCGAACGGGAACGTTGAGAACGTTATCGTCGCGGGCGTTACCGGGACCGCCGAGCCCCAGTGGAACGACCTCTTTTTGCAAACCGGCGACAACGGCGTGACGTGGGTCAACAACGGCTCCGCCGTTCCGCCGATCGTCCAGCCGGGGCTCGCGACCGCGCGAGTCCAACAGTTGGCCGAGCAGGTCGCCGATCGAATCATGCTATCGTCGACCTTCGGTAATCTCGCCGACACGTGCACGCTGCTGCCGCCTAGCGCGGTGTTGCCGGTCGCGGCGGTCGACCTGGTGAAAAAGACCGGCGTGTGGCTTCCGCCGAACTGGGTCCTCTCCGCGGCGCCCGTGCACTTCGAGGAGCTGGAGGCCGCGCTGCAAACCGGCATGCTCGCCGATCCCATCGCCGCCGAGGCGACGGCACCGTCGGCGTCTTCGCCGGGCGAGACGGTCGAGGTGCTGGTGCCGCTTCCCGATCAGCTGTACGACCCCGACATCCTGGTGACGGAGACCGTCGCACCCGATTTCCAACGTGAAATCGACAAGGCGACGCGGGCTCGCAACGCGACGCTGCACGACCGCAAGGCCGCGCAGTTGGAGTTGAATGCGCTCAACGCCGCGTTGGGATCGACCGTTCCGTCACAAAACGCGAATTGGATCGACTTGAACGCCGGCCTCACGCCGGCCGAGATCGCCGGGCGTGACATGTTGCCGCCCGTGTTGCCGCAAGCCGTGGGAACGATCGGGCCTGCGACGTGGCAGCCGAATGCGACGTACGTGCTCGGTCAATTTATCATCGATTACAATGGAAACGTTCAGCAGGTACAGAACGCCGGCGGAGGCACGTCGGACGCGACGCAACCAACCTGGAACAGCTCCGCAGGCGGACCCACCGCCGACGGAACCACCGTCGACGGAACCGCGCCGAGCAAGCCGATCACGTGGTTCAATAACGGCCCGGGCCGGTGGCAGCCGAACATCGCGTACGCCAAGGGCCAGTTCATCTTCGATGTCAATGGATGTCTGCAGACGGCCCAAGCGAACGGGACGTCGGGCCTATCCCAATATGTTTGGAACATGACGGCAGGCGGTACGACGACGGATCAGGGGCCGGACCCAAGCGTCGCCGGAATCACATGGGTCAACGACGGGGCCGCCGCCTGGCAGGCAGGACTCACATATTCTGCTGATCAGGTGGTGATCGACGCCAACGGAAATCTGCAAGTCGTTCAGACGCCGGGTGTGTCCGGCGCGGCGCCGCCGATTTGGGAGACGGACAAAGACCCGGGGACGTCCGACAACACGGTCGTGTGGATCAACGAGGGACCTCCGACGCTTTGGGAACCTAACACTCCCTACGCGCTTCATCAGTGCTTCCTCGATCCCAACGGAAACATCCAAGAGGTTCAGGCCGCCGGAACCTCCGGCGTCTCGCAATTCATCTGGAACCCGAACTCGGGCGAAACGACGCAGGATGCGGTCGGCGCAGCGAGCGATCATCCCCTTCAATGGCTCAACAACGGACCGGGAGTTTGGCAACCGCTGAAGGCATACTCGAAGGGCCAGTTCATCCTCGATTCCAACGGTTACACGCAAACCGTTCAGACTGCCGGTAAGGCGGGGAGCACTCCGCCGCAATGGAACGCCAACGCCGGACAAAACACCACGGACTCCGGCGTGACGTGGACCAACTGGGGCACCGGCACGTGGCAGCCAAACGCGACGTATTCGGCGGGCCAGTTCGTGTTCGACAGCAACGGCAACATTCAAACCGCGACGATGAGCGCCGCCACGGCGCCGACCGGGGTCAGCGGCAGCACTCAACCGGTTTGGAGCGCGACTCCCGGGAAGCCGACCACGGATGGTACGATCTTATGGGTTCAGAGCACGTGGGTTTCTGCCGACGTGCAGAGCCTGCGAGCGCGAGCGGGCGCGGCGCCGTTCATGGCTCAGTACACCGATGCGAGCAATACGCCTCAAACGATCCCGCTGATCAGCGACGCCGACTGGAACTATCTCGATGCGAACGGGCTCCAGGGTTTCGTCGATTATTTGAACGCGAAGGTCAAGAACGCCAACGACCTTCTCGACCTCGCCTTCCTGACGACGCAAACGGACATCTACCGTTTCCGTCAGAACGTGCTCACGACGACCGACGCGTCGCGACTCGCGACGTCGCCGGTGCTGGCGAATATCGCGACCGGCGACTCGGCGAGCGCGACGGCTCTCCAAGTCCAAAACTACTACGAGAACATCAACCTTTCCGCGTCAAAATTCGTAAACTTGCCGTCGCAGGCGCCGCAGTCGTCACAACCAAGTGCTCACGCGCCCGCTGCGCCACAAGCGGCCCAACCGGCGGCGGCCCCGTTGCACCCTACGAGCATGTTGGTGCGCCAAACCGTCGCTCCGCCGGCGAAAAGTTCGCTAGGATCGATGTCGACGATGGGGAGTTCGCGCGTTGTGAGTTCTCTCTCGCCTGGACTCGAAGCATCGAGATTCCAGGGCACGGGCGTAGCACAGAGCACGGGTGTGCTACAGGGCACTGGCGTGACACCGGGCACCGGTGTGGTGCAAGGCACCGGAATACAGAGCACCGGGGTGTTTCAAGGCGAGACCCTGGCGCAAGGCGTGACCGGATTCAAGACTTCGCCTAGCTTTGGGGAAGCGCAGTTCGTTAGCACCCCCCGGGCAACGAACATCGCTCAGTTCGTACTGCCGCCGACTCAACAAATTACCCAGCAGGCCCCCATCGTCGGAGCTCAACTCGACGTACGCACGCTGACGATTGCGGAGCGGCTGGCGCAGTCGCCGTCCCAAGAGAGCATGTTTTATGCGGTCGCCAACCGCGTTGCATTCATGCAGGCCCTTCTCGCTCTTGACATCACGATTGACGATCTTCCGTTTTTGGTCGATGCCGCGGCAGCCACATGGCAAGCGAACACCGCGTTTACCGTGGGCCAGTCGATCGTGGACCCAAACGGGAACACTCAGTTTGTTACGATCGCCGGAACGTCGGGAGGGGGACCACCGGCCTGGAAGACCGGTCTCAACGACGCGACGACCGACGGACCCAACCTCGTCTGGACGAACGTAGGGTCCGGCCCGACGCCCGTTCCAACCGAAGGGCATTTCGTCGCCGAGCTGAAGGCGACAGCCACCAGCCCAGCGGTGTTCGCAAAAATCCAGACGCCGTTCGTCCGTTCCGATATCGACGAGGCGGGTCTGTTTTCGATCGGTATCCGCGTCGTCGAACAGCATTCGCAGCTCATGCGCGCCCTCGAAGCGCGCGTACAGACGTACGTCGACTTTATCAGCCTTTGCAACAACGCCCTCTCAAACGTTCAGACCAACGTGCAGGCCGGCCAGGTGCTCTTGAAGCGCCTCGATAACGAGTTGGCACAAGCGCGCCAAGACCTCGCGTTTACGACCGCACTGCTTGGTGACGAGCAGCAGCGAGTTGCTGGAGTCAACGCGCAGCGGCAGCAGGTGCTCCAGACTTCGGTCCAGCTGATCGCATACACGCGGCCGCGCTCGCTGCAGACGACCAAGAGCGTTCCGAGCCGGCAGCTAGTGTCCGGCAGCATCGTCAGTCCGGTGCCGACGTGCCTGCAGCAATCGACCGCGGTTCCGCCTGAACTGCGAGAGATCGTAGCGCTGCTCTCCGATGCGCCGGTGAGTTGGCTCCCGTCGGTCGCCGCTCTGGTGAGCAAACTCGATCGGCCTCCGGTACTGATCGACCTCGCCAACGACGTCCAGCTGCGTGCGACGATGCACCTCCAGCTTCCGTTGAAGGTCTCGTCGGCGGTCGCAACGCCCAGCGCTTACGGTCCGGCGATCGCCGGCGTATACGCTGCGAACCAACAGGTATTTCGCGACTTTCAGCTGCAGCGGGCGACGTATCAGCCCGCGACGCTGACGGCCCAGAGCTGGAGCACACGGGTGGCAACGCTCACCAACCTGATGGGCGTCGGCGATTTAACGTTTTCCGAATCGGTGCATACGGAGATCGCAAACGCGACCGCGCGCATCGTGCAGGAGGTCGCGAGCGTGGCAGGTTGCGTCTATGCGCGAGCCAACGTTGCGCTGCCGGTTGACCGGCTGGCGTGGGCGGAGTTCTTGACCGGTACGGGCCTCAACGTGCAGCTACGCAGCTTAGCGGTTTTGCCGAATTGGAACACGCAGCCGTACGTCGACCGCCAACAAATGCAGCTGCTCGTCGATTGGCTGTTCGCTCAGATCGACATCGTAAATCCGTCGGCGGTGGCGTTCATGAGCGACGTCGTTCGCGTTTGCATTTTGCTCGCGAGCCACGCCCCGGTGAACGACGTAATCGCGGGCGCCGTTCTCTTACGAAACCCGCCATCGATCGGCAGCGTCGTATCGCTGAGTCTCCCATCCTCGCGCGTGGCCGCCGGAATGTACGTCCAGCTCTATTCAAAAGGAAGCCTCGCGGCGGAAGCCGTGGTCAGCGATCTCGACGACACGAGCGTCACGGCAACGGTCAGCAGCGTGCATCAGCCCGGCGTCTTCCTGGAAGCGAACGACGTCGCGCATTTCACCAGCCAACCGCCGCAGGCCGCAGCCGTGCGCGCCTTCGCGGGTTAGCGCGGCATCGTGCAGCCTATGGGAGCGGAGCGGTTCGAACGCAGCGACCGGCACGTCCGTCGAAGCCGCCTTCGTCTGCCCGACCGCAGCGCACGGCCGCGTGTTGAGTTCGCACTCTCGGAGGCGCTGCGGCTGGTGACTCTGCCGGGCGAAGAACAGGGCCGAGTTTATTACTTCCGCAGCGTTCGCGTCACCGATGTCCCCGCAGATGGAAATCGCGCGATTTGGCTTGCGAGGCTGCAGCAGGCGCTGACCGAATCGGCGCAGCGCGCCGCGCATGGCGGCGACCGGCGTTCGACGGGAAATGACGTCGTTTTCTTTGACAGCCACGAAGAAGCATTGGAGACGCTGCTGGGCAGGGCGTTGCGTCGTGAGGCGACGACCGAATGGTTTTGGCCGCTCGTCTCGGGCTGTCGCGCCGGCGTCGGTCGTGGTGAGCTGGTCGTGCGGGTCGTCGAACGGCTACGCGAACTTCCGGCGTCGTGGAGCCGCGTTGCGCACGTGGTCTTTGCGCAAACCGACGAGGGCATCCCGATCGAGTTGATCTCCATTTTGCCGGTCGCGACCGCTGCGGCGTGGTTGCGCGAGTTCGGCGATGGAAGCGTCGACGACGGGTTCGTCGCCGGCGTCATGTTGCCGGACGTCGCCGCGCGTTCGTTGGGACGAGCAGTGCGGAGATTCGGCCGAGAAGATCCCCGTACTCTTTGGCTCGCATCGCTCGCGGTGCTCCGCGTTTCGCCCGCTTTGTTTGGCGGCGCCGCCGTCATCGCGCGCGCTCGCGCCACGCTACGGCGCATCGAAGCAACGCAGATGGCTGATGCGAACTCGATCGGGCTCGTGCTGCCAGCCGGCTCGGAGAGGCCATTGATTGCGTTCGATGACGATGCACGCACGCCAAGAACCGATCCGTCAACAGAGGCGCAGGATATAAAAGCGGCCGGAACGCGAACGGTCGATGGCAAGACGGTCGATGGCAAGACGGTCGATGGCAAGACGGTCGATGGCAAGACGGTCGATGGCAAGACGGTCGATGGCAAGACGGTCGATGGCAAGACGGTCGATGAAGTGAGTCCTCACAGGTCGCCGGGCAACCGGGTCAGTGGAAAGCGTAGCGAGCCACACGGCGCCGTTCGCTCCACGGCGAGCGACTCGCAGTCTACTTCGCGTGCAGCGGCCGAGGAAGGGCATTCCGAGGTTGAGCAAAGTGTCACGCAAGGCGAGCGGCCGTGTCTTGGAGCGCCGTCGAACGCGGCGGGACTCTACTTCCTGCTCAACGCCTTGACGCATCTTGGTTTTGCCGATGCGGCGGCGGCGGATCAGCGCATAGTGGAAGCTCGGCTAGCCCCGCGGATCCTTCTCCGCCTTTCCCAACATGCCGCAGCCGAGGCCATCGATCCCATCCTGAACTGGTTAGACGCCGAGATCTTTGCGTCGAACGAAGCTTTCGCGGAGTTTGCTCCTCAGGCGGCGGCATGGCCGTCGTTCCTCGGGCCGCCCCCGCGGAGAAGTCTCGATACAAACGACATCGTGCGCGCCTGGGAATTAGCCGTTCGTCGCTGGTGCTGGCGTGTGGGCCGGCTCAAGGTGCGTGACATCGTGGATCGAAACGGGCGCGTGCTGTCGACGCGGACCGACATCGACGTCTCGCTTCCACTCGAACGTGCAGACGTGCGGATTCGCCGAATCGGGCTCGATCTCGATCTGGGATGGATACCGTGGTTCGGGTGCATCGTACGCTTCCACTACGGAACGGAACGGGACTGAGGGTGACGCCGTGCTGAACATTGCTGCGGAAAGCATCGAACAAGACTCGCCGAGCGCCTACGGCTATGCGTTGGCGGGGCTGGCGCGGTTGGCGGTCTCGTGCACGACGTTAGATGAGAGTGTGCGTAACCGTCTCGACACTCTTACGCGACGCCTCGCAAAGAGCCGAACGCCGCTGCTGACGGGGTTTCGCGACTACTGTCGGTCTCCGCGCGAAACAGACCTGCCACTCGTCGCCGTCGCTGGTCACTTCGGATTGAGCGCGATCGAGACGCTTGCCGTTCGATTGGCCGTTGCCGTAGAAGAAGATCTCTTAATCGGTCACGTGCTGACCCACCTGCAGCAGCCGCTCGCCCACAGCCGCCCGACGATCGGTTTGCTGACGCACGCGTATTGCGAAGATCACGAGTCCAACTCGGTTCACGTGATTGGGCAAGGGCAAGCGGTGCAGTGTGGCCTGCTGCAGCTTTCCGGTGACGAGTCGCCATTGCCGGAGCGCCACGTGCGCATCCCATTGCCGAGCAGCTTGGCGTTGCGGGGGATGGAAAGCTTCTGGCCGGGGACGGCGGCAATCCGTCAAGACAGGCGCGAGTTTGAACTGCCGCTGGGACAAACGGCGGCACGACGCGCGGCCACGCTGGGTGCACGGCTTGCCGCTACCGCAGAAGGCGCGCCCGTGCTGATCGTTCGCGGAGGCGATTCAGTGGAAGCTCGCGTGGCCGCGGCGAGCGTTTGCGCCGGGGCTGGCCGGCATCCTGTTCTCGTTTCGACCGAACAACTCGGCGGGATGGCGCCGTGGTTGTTCCTGCGTGGGTTGGTTCCCGTATTTTCGCAATGGCTCGCGCCGGGTGAGCGCAAACCGTTGCCGGCGATCCCGAGCTTTATGGGGCCACTCATCGTGCTGACCGGTCCGGACGGCGACTTCGAATCCGACGGTCGCGCCGTCATCGAGTGGCGGCTCGAAGTTCCGACGCCCGCGGAACGCGAGGCGCTGTGGAACGCACCGCTCGGACGCCCCGACCTCGCGCATCGAGTCGCCTACGAGCATCGGCACACAGCCGGACGAATCGCAGCGCTCGCGGCTCAAGTGCGCGACGAGGCCGCGCCGGACCAAGCAATCGCATACGAGGACATTCGAACGGTCGCGCGACGCGGCGAGTCGATCGGGCTGGGTGCGCTCGCGGAGTTGATCCCCGACGAGATCGGCGATGATGCGCTCGTCGTGCCTGATTCCTTGCGCGAGGAGCTTGAGGCGCTGGTCGTTCGGTGCCGGTTGCGGGAGCAGTTTTCGCAATCGCTGGGTCCCTCGATCAAGGCGCGTTACCGCCCGTCGATCCGAGCGCTGTTCGTCGGACCTTCGGGTACCGGCAAGACGCTCGCGGCGGCATGGCTCGCAACTCGGCTCGGCGTTCCGCTTTGTCGCGTCGACCTCTCGGCAGTAACGTCGAAATACATTGGCGAGACTGAGAAGAACCTCAGCCAGTTGCTGAGCCGCGCCGAACAAACGGAGGTGGTGCTCCTCTTCGACGAGGCGGACGCGCTCTTCGGCAAACGCACGGATATCCGTGAAGCTAACGATCGCTTCGCGAACGCTCAAACGAACTACCTCTTGCAGCGAATGGAGAGCTACGACGGCATCACGGTGCTAACCAGCAACAGCCGCGCTCGCTTCGACGCAGCCTTCATGCGGAGATTCGACGCGATCTTGACGTTCCCGTCACCGACTGCTCAAGAGCGGCGCGCATTATGGGGGACGCACCTTGGTGACGCGCACGCGGTGAGTCCGGCACAGTTGAACCTGCTGGCCGCGGTGGTGGACTTTTCGGGTGGTCAGATTCGCAACGCAGTATTGGGCGCTGCGGTTGCCGCGGCACAGCACGGCGCACCGATTGCGTACCGACACGTGCTAGCCGGCGTCACTACGGAGTATCGCAAGATCAGCCGGCAACTGCCGGACGAGCTGAAGCAGCGCGCAGCTGTAGACGAAAGCTAAGCAGGCCATGGCCATGGCAAGCGTAAGTTTCGAGCAGTACGATCGGACGCGAGGGCAGCTTAACCCTCCGACGTTCTGGCTTCCTAAGCTTCCGCTTTCGTTTGTTACGGATCTTTCGGGTGATGAGGTTCGTAATGCGGTAACAGGCGCCGCTGTGGGCGCGGCACCGGAAGGCCGTACCGATTCATCACCGGCGCGAGCTCACCAGCGTCGGCACCGAGTAGCGCAAGAAAAGATGGCAAGTGTCCAACCAACTCAAGCATGCGGAAGACGACCCGTAGGGCCACGCGTGCGGGCCCGCAACGAGTCTTTCCAGCAAACCTGCCGATGCAAGGGCACGAACGTCCGCTGGAGTCGTATAATAGGCCCTCGACCGCGGCGCCCGCATCGCCGCTCGCTCGGTGCTCGAGAGGACCGCCGAGGCTAACTCCTCAGCAGTGCGAGAACTAGCGCGCGACAGTCTTGGCAAAGTGCAGAACGGAAGATAAATGCCGACCGCGTCGAGTTTGACACCTAAATCAGGGGACCCCAAGCAGAAAGCTCCCGAGTTCGATAAGCGCGATGTTTCGGAAATGGCCGGATCGACGCCCAGGACACTTTCGCAGGCTCAACCGCTACCCGCTTTTGCCCAAGCCGCGTTGCCCCAAACGCCCGTGATCGGCGAAATGCAGTTGCAACTTTCAGTCGGGTCGTCGAACGATCCGGCGGAGCGCGAGGCAAACGTGATTGCCGAGAACATCGTGCGCGGCGGGGAACCGCCTGACAACTTTTCGCATGCGCGAGAAGCGTCTTGCCGGTCATTGACGGATGGGCCAGAAGTTGTGCCGTGGCAATCCGGGACGGAGATCGCGGCGCGCCAGTCTGACTACGGCGTCGTTGGTGCACGGCTAACCGGCTCCCCGTCGGCCGGCGCGCCGCTCGATGCGTCGACGGGCGCAATCATGAGCTCCCATTTTGGGCACGATTTCGCGGACGTGAGAATCCATACCGGCGATGACGCGGCGCAAGCGGCGAACAACATCTCTGCGCGTGCGTTCACGTTAGGTCGAAATATCTACTTTGGCGCCGGCCGCTTTGACCCACGAGTCGCGGATGGCAAGAAGCTGTTGGCTCACGAACTGACACATGTCATCCAACAGGAGCGTGCGACCGCAGTCGTCACGGTCCAGCGCGCTCCCGAAAATCCAGACGGCGGCGTTCCCAATACAGTCTCGGCGCCTTCACCCAAGTCGTCGTCGGACCCAGGCGCCCCGCCGTCTCCGTCACCCCATCAATATCAAAGCGACCTAACTGACGACGAGCAGAAAATCTGGGACGCGAACAACGTCGACGAAATTATCAGCGGTATAAAGGCTCGTGCCGCGCAATGGAAAGCATTTTCAAGAGGAAAAGGTCCGGATCTTTTCTCCAATCTTCCGAGAGGCGGATCTGAACCGAGCGAGCTGGCAGGTTTTCTTGAAAATCCAAACTACGTGGTTGATCCGGCCTTCAAATTAAATGTTTTCCGTCAGCTCGGCAGAGAAATGCTTCCTTATCTCACAGAGATGGCCGCATTTATTCCCGAGTATGCGATCTTAATTGACTTAGTGCCCGGCATGGCCTATGTCAACCCCAATCACAAGTACACCTTGAAGGTGAGCAAAGAAACATCCGCTAACGACATTTATGGATTCTTCGGAATTCCGCTCAGCGACCTAACCGTCGAATACGAGAACAGCTTTGGCTGGCACTGGACCAAAGCTCTAACGGCGTCGACCCTTTCTTGGAAAGTCGGGGTCAGTAAGACTCGAGGCTCGGCAACCAAGGGAGCCGGACTAGCGCCCATGCCTGCGGGAGTGTCTATAAACGTTGAGGCTGTGGCGACGCCTGCTGGCTACTCCTACTGGGGCTTTGAGGACCTCCCCGGAATAATCACTCTCGTCAACGGGCCAAGCGTTAGTGCGGGGGTACGCGGCCTTGGGGGCAAGATTGTTTCGGGCGGCATCATTGATTTTTGGGGATTCTGGAGGCGCACCGATTCCCCCGCTCTCGTTCATGAACACCGTCTCAAAGCTTGAAGTCAAGCTTACTACCCCAAATTTCGAAGAATCTAAAAGACCCGAAGGATCCGGAGCCTGAAGTCAACTTTACTTTTGTCCAGGGAGCGATGGGCGCGGCGCTAGGAGGCACGGCGAGCTTCGCTGCTCCAGAACTCGCGCCGGAACCTGTTCTCGAGGAGAAATCGTGGAATTATGCGGTTTGGGATTTTGCGACGGAGAGCGCTGATCCGAAGAGCATACCCGGCAGCATCGAGCCACTCTTGGAAGAAATTGCGTTAGACCTTAACGATAAGAAGCGAGAGATAGAATCGATAAGCTCCTATCTCAACGAAGCCGGAATTAAACAGGGTGTTAAGTTCGACTTCCATATGACTGGATATGCGAGCCGACGGTGGCGAGGGGTGCAGAGCGACGCCGAACGTTTGCAGAAGGACCTTGAGCTTTCGACCGCACGTGCACAAAACGTAGCCGCGATCCTTTACGATCACTTTGGATCCGAGCACACTTACGGCTTCGAAGGCAACGGGGCAGCGGTCACTCTCCCCACCGCTGTAGGCAAGGGCTATGGGCAAATGTTGGCAGAGAAAGGATCAAATATTGAAGAGTTGAGCAAAGCGCTAACAGAAAAAAAGGCAGACGAATACATAAAGACCGATCCCAGCCTATCTCGAGATGACGCGCTCAGCAAAGCTCGGCTGGTGGTGTTAGCCGATTTAGGCAAATCGATTGACTCGCCACTATCGCGCCGTGTTGACATCGCCGTCACATGGCGCGGTTACAATGTAAACTGGTCTCAAAGCGCGTCGCCCGTTCCGCAAGTCTACGGTGCCCCATGAAACGGTGCGGCCAGCTTAAGGCGTCTAAGACTTCGACTGTGCTCCCATCTGAGTCCAAACGTTCATAGAATGACGGACGTACGGCCGCGGTTGGGAAGCAGCAGCCCTCTCTAAGAAACCACGGGAAGCTAAGCAAAAGCCGCCCGGCATTCCCCCGGACCTACGGACAATACGCTGGCAACCGCCGAATACAAAGTGGCGAGCCGACGACTTTACAGTGGTTCGTTCAAGCCAAGTTTACAGTTGGCGCGGCTGATGATCCGCTCGAGCAAGAAGCCGATCACGTTGCCGAGCGCGTTATGCGCATGCGGACAACCGAGGATCGGTCGGCCACTGAGCCGAGCGTTCGCCGAGCATGCTGCCCAAGTTGCGAGGAGAACGAAACCCGGCGTTACGCAGTTTCGTCACCGATCATCAACGCCAGGTTCTTTCAGAGCCAAGGCGGCCGCTTAGTTCCGAGCATCGTGTCTTCTTCGAACCGCGACTCGGTGCGGAACTCGCGAGCGTACGCATCCACGACGACTCTCGAGCTGCCAAATCGGCGGATATCATCAGTTACCCGTTCAATCTATTCGTGGAGTCGATGAGTTTCCCAATCAGCACCGCACACCTGGTGCTCCCGGCGTCTCCCATCGCGGCGTTGAAAGGCTGACGATGTTTTGCGCAACTTGCGAGAACGCCGACGCCGAGCTTACCCAGCTTCGGATTCCCGGCTCGCCATTCTCGTTTTGTTCGGCAATCTGCTCGGCAGCGTAGAGGCCGGGCGGCTTTCCAGGTATATAGCAGTAGGCATTGCCGCCTGCTACTGCGGCCGCGGCTTGGCTCGCGAGCGAGTTCGTCATAAACGCGGCGGCGTTGGGATGGTGCTGCGATTGCCAGCAGTGCGTGGCCTCGTGGATAATCAAACTCGCATCTGAACCGGGTGCTCCGTATGGCCCCGGACCCAGCTGCATCGCCGTACCGATCATGGGCACGACGGTTGTGAACGGGCGGCCGCTGCCGCCGAGGGCGTCGCTCACAAAAATGCTCGCGTAATCGAGACTGCTCGCAAAGACCCGCCGCAAGATCGCGATTTCCTTCGGATCCAGCCCGCGAATTCCGGTCGGCAGTCGAATGCCGAACGGCAGGCGCCGGAGGCTGTCGAGAGTATCCGGTTCGCACGGGCCGTTCTGCACGACGTGCGTCAGCTCGTGTACGAGCGTGCGCTGTCCGCTCGTCGTGTTCGGTGCGTATTCTCCGGCGCCGAAAACGACGTCGCTCCCAATCGTGTAAGCGCGAGCACCAACCGATTCAGCGGCGGCGGCGGCCACGGCGTCATCGTGAACGCGGACATTTTCAAACGACACACCAAATTGCGGCTCGAGGGTCTCCCGGGCGCCGGGGTCGATCGGCCGCCCGGGTCGCGTAGCTGCGTCGATAGTGATCTGCGGAGCCGTCGCGTCCGAGCCTTGGTCCACGGTCGGCGAACGCTGCACGGTACCCGCAGTTGGAATGGCACCTTGCTCGGCGCAATGCTCGCACGGCGCACCGGAGCCTTCGCAAGCGCACGATCGCTGCAACGATGCCGAGCCCGCCTGCGTCACCCGATCCGCGACCCGCTCCGCCTCGTGCTCAAGGGGATCGTCAACCGCTCCGATCCTAAGGGAAGGTTGGACAAACCACGGCAGTCGACCCGGCCCATTGGGCATTTGAGAGCTGCGTTCGGCGCGGGGCGCGCGAACAACGGGGCCGCTCGGCAGCGGTTTTTTAGCCAGGAGAGCGCAAGAATTCATGTCGCCGACCTCTGGTCCAGCCCGAAGGGTAGCAAACTTCTAGGCTCCCCTGAATTCCTCTTGCAGGACCACTCATCGATTGCTTCAAAAAACGGTTGCCGAGGTTACACCCGTGCTACGGAGGCAGTCCTGATGACAGCTCTTCTGACGGTCGTCATCGGTCTCATTGGCGTCTACATCGCCTTCGCTCTGGCCGCCTCATGGGTGAACGAGCAGATCGCAACGATGTTGCAGCTGCGGTCGAAGACGCTGATCGCCGGGATTCGCGCGATGATCGGCGAGGCCGCGGCCGCGGACTTTTTCGGGCATCCGCTGATCACCTCGCTGGGGGAGACTCCGGCGCAAAACATCTGGGCCTGGCTCGGCACGGCGACCGGCCTGAAGTACGTATTTCAAAAAACTCCGACAGTGCAGGCGGCCGTGACATCGGCCGGATCGACGCCGGCCGCGTCGCCGCCCACCACGAAGAACCCGCCGTATGTCAGCGCGCAGCACTTTGCGGTGGTGCTTTTGGATCTGCTGCGTAAGAAGGCCCCTAGCGCCTCGGCGCTCGCGTCGCTCGGTTCGTCCAGCACCGACGTGACCGCCGCGATCAATGCCATCAGCGATCCTAACAGTCCGTATAGGCCGCTCTATAATATCCTGCTTCCGGTGTGGACCGACGCAAAGGGGGACTACGACCGGTTTTCCGACGCGTTGGGATCTTGGTACGACAGTCACATGGACCGCGTCAGCGGCTGGTACAAACGCAGCGTTCAGCTCATACTCCTCTATCTTGGCCTAGTTATTGCATTTGCTTTTAACGTTGACACTATTCAAATAATTCGAGAGCTGCAGCGGAACACGACTTTGGCGAACACACTATCATCCGCAACGCTTGCGTACTATCAGCTAAATAAGGATGCGATGAAGCGAGGCTCGGGGATGGATGTTTCGGCAGTGTCGACCATGACAAAACCTTGCCTAACGTCCAAACCGTGCACCTGCGACGCGGGCTTCGCTACTCCCGCGCCTGATGCCACGCAGATTTGCAGCATCGACCAGTCCGCATTATCACAACTGCCTCTTGGATGGAACGCGGCCCGCTGGCAGCTCGTCGATCCGCGTCCAAAAGAGCCATTCCACCAGAAGCTCTTGGAGAGCGGGCTTTGGCTAAAAATACTCGGCCTTGTAATCACCACCGTGGCGATCTTGCTCGGTGCGCCGTTCTGGTTTGACGTCCTTGGCGCGATCGTCAACGTGCGTTCGGTCGGCACGAAGCCGCCGCCGAGCACGAGTAGCACATGAGCCTCCGCGCGCTCGTCCTCAGCGGCGGTGGCGCCAAAGGGGCGTACGAGGCTGGTGTCATCACATCGCTGTGGCAGGCGCAGCCGTTCGATATCGTCGTCGGCACGTCGATCGGGGCGATCAACGCCGCGCTCACCGCGCAGAATAATATCTCGGGGCTCGAAGCGGTGTGGAAAGGCATCGCCGCTCGGAACGTGATCCAGCCGCAGCCGAGCGTCGCGCACTTGGAAGCGTTCCTCGATGCATTTTCGGATTGGCAAGCGCTCCCGCCGATCGCGAAGGCGAGTCACATCCCGCGCCTGACGCTCCTCTGGATGCAAGTGGGTTCGAAGACCGCATTTGCTTCGATGCTCGGCGCCATGGACGAAACGCCGATCGAAGTGCTGCTGAAGCAATACGCCGACTACAACGCTCTTCGAAGCACGCTGATCGTTACCGCCACCGACATCTCCACTCGCACCCCGATCGCCTTTTATGCGTTCGTGGGGGCCGCGTCGCCGAAGTTACCCGGGTTTCGGAGCACCGTCGGAGTGCAGACCGAGGCGCTCTCGCAGCTCAACTACGTCGACGCCCTTGAAGCCTCGGCGGCCATTCCCGGCGCGTTCAATCCGGTGCAGATGAACCTCGGGTCGGCCTCGCCGCTGTTCTTCGTGGACGGCGGAGTAGCGAACAACACTCCCATCGCGATGGCGATCGCCGCCGGCGCCGACGACGTTACGGTCGTCTTTCTGGAACCGAATTCAAGTCCGGCGCCGTCCCCGCCGCCGCGGAATCTCATCGACGTAGTGTACGCGTGTTACGCCGTGATGCAACAGAAGATGCTCGAGACCGACTTCAAGCTGGCCGGCCTCACCAACGCCGCGCTCGCCACGCCGAACATGACCCCCGAGATGCTCGCGCGCCTTTCGGGAAAGCGCAAGATCGGGCTCTCGTACGTCCGGCCGAAATCCGACCTGCCGATCTCCGTGCTCGATTTCTCCGATCAAGGAAAGATCGATGCGGCTTATGCGCAGGGCGTTGCCGACGGCAAATTCCCGCAGCCGTTTTAGCGCTGCGGAAACGACTCAACCCAGGAAGCCGTCGCGTCCTGAGCATCGGCTGCATCGTATAGGATTTCTTTCCGAAAGGATCGCGCAGCGAGCCGGCTCGCAGCACGAGCGGCTCCTTCAAATGGCTTCGATCTTGGCCATCATCCCCTGATCTTCGTGATCGAGGATGTGGCAGTGAAATAAAAATTCGCCGCGGATGATCGGGTCGCGGAAATCCATCAACAGCACGAGCGAACCAGGCACGCTGTGCTGCTCGCCCGGACCCGTGGTCGAGCGATGCGGCACGATGACGCTGTCGGCCCAGTGCGGATGTTCCAGTTTTATGCCGTTGATGCTCTCGACCAAGAAGTGAATCTGATGGATGTGAAAATCGTGGATCTCCTGGGTGACGTTGACCACCTTCCACTCCTCGACCGTGCCGGTGTGCACGACGAACATCGGCGGCGCCCTCATCGCGAAGCTCTTGCCGTTGATGAAGAAGTGCGGCTTGTTGTCCTCGCTGAGAACGACGAGACGCTTCGCCGCCGGGGCTGGAAGCGATGTCGTGTAGGCGTTCTGCGGCAGGGGCTCACCGGCGATCAACGGCTGCGATGAGAAGTCGCCGCCCTCCGCGTGGTGTTTGGGCGCGACGATGCGTCCCAGCTCTAAGTACGGATCGGCGTCGCCGTTCGGACCGGTATTATAGCAGAGCGTTTGGAACTTCGCGCGGCCGCTCGGGGGGCCCGTGACGACGAACTCGGCGCGCCCGGCCGGCGGAATCGTTACCGCGGATTCGGTGAGCGTCGGCGGCGTGCCCGGATAGATGTCGAGCGCGAAGCCGTCGATCGCGACGAGCTCCACCTTCTCGCCCTGTACGTTGAGGCGCAGCGTCTTGTGACCCGTCGCGTTGACGACGCGGAAGAACTGCTTCTCGCCGGGTGCGATCGTGATGTCCGGCCGGCGCACGCCGTTGAGGGTCACCATCAACCCATCTTTGGACGTGCAAGGATTGGTGTTCGAGCCGGCCGGCCGGATCCGTTCTGCGCCCGCCATGCCCGGCATCGTTGCGTCGCCGCCTTCGCCGGTCGCCCGCACGATGATGAGACGCTGCTTCATCTTGGCCAATCCGGGCAAGTGGTGGGCGAGTCCCTCGACGACGATCGCTCCCGACATTCCGCTTTCGCCGACTTGAAAGTTCGTCTCGCCGTGAATGTGCGGGTGATACCAGTAGAGTCCAGGTTCCTGATTCGTCGGAATCGGGATGACGTACCGCGTTCTTCTTCCCAGGCTTCACCATCACGTCGAGCACGTCGTCGCCCGGCCTCTGCGGAGAAACGCCCAAACCGTGGAAGTGCAGGTTGATGTCGTCGCGCATGACCGCCGAGCCGGGCGGCGGTTCCGCCGGGAGATTGTTTCTCAGATCGATCTGAATCGTCTCGCCGGGCTTCACGTCGATGGTCGGCGCGACGTTGCGCAACCGGTCGTATTCGAACTCGGGCTGACCGGTGACGCGATTCTCGTTGACGATCAGAACGAGGCTTGCTACCCCGCCGGTTGCCTTGACCACCGGAGGTTCTGGCAGCTCGCTATCGCCGGCCGTCTGCGAGCGCAGCGAAGAAGCCGCGAGCGGCGGAACGGCGCTGGTCGGGATACTGGCTCGGCCGCCGCACCCAGCAAGCCAAGCGAGCACAATTGCAAGGGCAAGAAGACGTCGTGTCATCGGGCTCTCCGAGAAATCCTGGTGAGGACGACAGCTTCGGGTGTTGGGGTGCGCTTCCTACCGGCTCTTACTTCGGGGTTGCGAGAAAACCGTGGTTCGTGCCGTGCCCGTCGATATACCACCCGACGATATCGTCATGCAGGTTGATGCCGGTCGCTACCGTCGTGCCTTTGGCGTTGGGGTCGTCGATTTGCTGCCAGGTGATGCCCTCGAAGAACGGATGCATCAGGAGCAGCCCGTGCGTGTCTCCGGAGCTGTCGACGTAAGAGCCGACGATGCGATCGTCCACCGTGATTCCAAGGAATTGCGTCGAGGTGGCGTACGGGTACGAAAACGTTTTGAACTTGCCGGTGTCGCCTTTGCGTACGAAGCCTACCGTTGCGCCCGACGGCGACGTGAGATAACCAACGACGTCTTCGTGGCCGTTGATCGCCGTGGCGACGAGCCCCGTACCGGTACCCGGCGGCGGACCGATCGTCTCGAATTTGCCCGTGGCCAACGGCATCTCGAAGGAACCCATCTTCGCGCCCGATTTATAATAGCCGACGGCTATGCCGTCGTCGTTGAGACCCAGCAGCTTGGTAGTGGCCCCTCGCGCGTTGGGATTTTCGTACGCGAACCAGAGCCCTTTCACATACGCGAAGCCAAACGTCGCCTTCTTGAACGGATCGAAGTAGTAACCCGCGACCGTCCTCCGGTCGTTCAGCGACGTCACGATCGTCTCGGTCGCGGAGGGATACAGGATCTTTCGATAGTTGTTCGGTTGGTAGGGTGGAAAGACAAGGTAGCCGATGCTCGGATCGCTCTTTTTCCCTCTTCCGTAGTAGCCGACGATTCGCGCGTTGTTGTTGATTCCGAGCAGCCGGTTGAACGAAGTGTATGGCTGGTCGTCGAGGGTCTTGAAATTGAGCTGGACTCCCGTCATTCGCGTCGGTCCGGACGCCGGCGCCGCCGCCGTCGACGGCGGGACGGTTGCAAAGCCTGGCGTGGATGAAGCGCCTGCGCAGGCAGCGAGAAGTGCCACTGTCGCAAAGGCGAAAGTTCGGCGAACGGCGAGGGTCATTTAGAGGAGTATGCCACGAAACGGTGCGTTAACGCGTCAACAAGGGCGATACGGCGGATTAAAAATTAAAGCCCGATCTGGCTCAGGCCAGCGATGAACCGCTGCGTTTTCGGGTCGTCCCACCAGTTCGCCACGGTAGCTTCGAGCTCGGGCAGCGAGCGCAAGCGGCCGACATGCCGCTCGATCGACTGCGGATCCGGGACTGGCGCGGTGATATCGGCATGAAGCTGATCGATCGTCGCGTGAGCCACGTGCCCGTGCGGCAGCGCCGCGTGGAGATCGCGGTGCGGAAGCAGCGGGAGAAGCGTCTCGGCTTCGGTGATGAGCTCTTCGCCGGCAACCAATCCGGTCGCGTCTGCGGCGACGATCCCTTCCCGGCGGTCGTCTTTATCCATTAGCGGCATCGATTTCTTTGGAAACGATGCAAGGCCTCCATGCGTACGGCTCGTTTGCATTCACCTGTACTTTGTGTTACAAAGTACAGGTGGAACTACAGCGCGCGCTGCTGGATCTCGAAGAGGTCCGAGATCGGCTCGTTCGGGTCCAGCGATTCGAAGGGTATTCGGCCCCGGCAGCAATCGCGAGCGGTATCGGCGCTCTCGTCGCGGGCTATGCGCAGTGGCGAACGATCCCGTTGCCGTCCGATGCAGAGGCACTGCATCGGTACGTGCTCGTTTGGATGAGCTGCTTGGCTGCGGCGCTCGCGCTCAACTACGGCGCGGTCGGCGTGTGGCTTTGGAAGAATCGCGGGCCGGGCGCGGCGAGCCGGTTTCGTTCGGCAGCGCGCTCCATCGCTCCGGCCGTAGTGCTAGGCGGTCTGCTAACCATCGCGTTGATAGATCGCGCGGCATACTCGCTGCTGCCGGGGACGTGGTTCGCGCTCTATTCGATCGGCCTGCTCGCGTCGCGTGAGGCGATCCCCACCTCGACGCTGCCGGTGACGCTCGGTTTCTCCGCGCTGGCCGCCCTCTTTCTCATTTCGCCATTGCAGGCGGTTGCGCTGGCGTGGTGGGTGATGCCGCTTGGATTCGGCGTGGGGCAAATCGCCATCGGTTGCCTTATCTGGAAGGAGCACGTACGGTGAGCACCGCGCGTCAGGCACCGTTCTCGTATCCAGGATTGGAGCGAATTTTTCACGAGCGCGGCAGGCTTGCCATCTGCACGTGTTTGATCGCGCATCCTGACGGGCTCAGCTTTACCGAGTTGCAGGCGGCCTGCGACCTTTCCGACGGAAATCTCAACCGGCACGTGCACGTCCTCGCCGAGCTTGGCATCGTGACGACCGAGAAGCAGCGCGGGTCGGGCAGGCCGCAGACGGTGTATCGCATCACCAAGCGAGGCAGGCAGCGATTCCTCGCGTACGTCGACGAACTGGAAGCGGTCGTTCGCGACGTGCACGAGCGTTCCCAAGCCGGCACCGCGCACGCGAAGCTGGCAACGACGTGACGCCTCGCCACATCGCCATCATCATGGATGGCAACCGGCGTTGGGCGGCCGAACGAGGCTTGCCGATCGCGTGCGGCTATCGGCGCGGCGTAACCGCGCTGCGCCGGACCTTGCGCGCCGCCGCCGTAGCCGGCGTGAACGTGGTGAGCGCATACGCGTTCTCCGAGGAAAACTGGGACCGGTCTCCCCGCGAAGTCGGCCTCTTGATGGACCTGTGCGCCCGTGCCGCTCGCGGCGAGCTTCGGCGGCTCGCTCGCGAAGGCGTGCGCGTGCGGCTGTGCGGTCGCACCGAACGTTTGCCGGCGAAGACGCGCGCCGCTCTCGAGAGACTGGTAGCGGAGACCTCGCACAACCAAGGCATCCTGCTCAACCTCGCAATCGACTACGGCGGTCGCCGCGAGATCGGCGACGCCGTGCGCGCCCTCGTGGAGGAGGTTCGCGCGGGTACCCGCGAGGCGGATTCGATCGACGAACGCGCGCTGGCGAGCAGGCTCTATACGGCCGGGCTCCCCGATCCCGACCTGATCGTCCGAACGGGCGGCGAACTCCGTCTCTCGAACTTCCTGTTATTCCAGTCGGCGTATGCCGAGTTCTGGGCCACCCCGACGTACTGGCCCGATTTCGACGAGAGTCACTTGCGGGAAGCGCTGAACGATTTTGAATCGCGGCAGCGCCGCTACGGAACGTAAGAGCTATTTGACGTAAAGGAGAGAGAGATGAGTGCACAAACTGCCACGGGTCAGCTGGCGATCGAATGGGACGATGGGTTCGTGTTGGTGTTCTCGTTTGCCGGAGCCTCGGGCCAGCTGTTTTGCGGGTTCGTTCATGCGATTCAGGCGGTACAGCTCGTGACCGGGAGCCAAACCCAAACGACGCCGACCGTGCAGCAAATCAATCAAATGGGCGTCCAGATTACGCTCGATCCGCAGACTTGGGTTGAAACGGTAAAGAACGGCGCTCGGACCAGCGCGGGGGCCAAAGTCGTCTACGACGACTCGACGAACATAAACTATACAACCTCCACAAACCAAACGTTCCAGCTGCAAATACTATATAGTCTTTCGGGCTGACCGGCCGTCAGACCCGAGGCGCTTAGAGCACTTCCTGCCAACCAGCCCAGCACCGATCCGGCTGTACGAGCGTTTCCTCGAGGTAGCGCCTTCCGTTATCAGCCACGCGCCGATGCTCTTGCGGGTGCATTGCAAGGTGGCTGGCGTAGTAGCTCATTTCGTCGGAATCGGACGTCATGTATCCGGTTTCACCATGACGCACCAACTCGGGGAAGGCGTAGCCGGACTCGACGATGGGAACGACGCCGTGCGCGTAGGCTTCGATCAGAACGCGGCAGTACGATTCTCGCGATCCTCCCGTCTTGTGAATCATCGTGTCGATCGTTGAGTAAAATTGGTTCGCGGGTATTGCGCCGCCGCTCCACGTCATCCAGTCGAGTCCCGGGGGAGGCGTCCCTATTTTTCGAGCGGCATTGGGGCCGTAGCCGAGGATGAACACCTTCTTCTTCAAGTGCTTGGGCACGAGCACGCGATCGAATATTCGCCACGTGTCTGCGGCAAATTTGTTGCCGTCGTCCCTGGAAATTCGGCCGAGCCGGTAGGTGTCGCCGAACTCACGATACGTCCACGCGATGCGTGTAAAGTTGAAGTACGGCTTGTAGTTAAAGGTCCGATACGGCGCGATCTTCGTTATCTCGGGGGCCAGGTACCGCTCTTGGTACTCGCTTACGAACCCAAAGTAGTCGATCCAGCCGTTCGCGTGAGCCGTACGTTCCGCCGGGAACATATAGGTCATGCAGTTGAACCATATCACCTTGGCAGGAGGTCCGGCTTGCATGATCAGCGGCAATTTCCCGAGGAACTGCCCGTTGCAGAAGCTGATCACGGTTTTTCCGGCAAAGACGTCGTCCCGATAGGGAACGATCGTGCAGCCCCGGTCGAGCACCGTTTGCTTCATCCGTTCGCCGCACCCGAACATCGGCACGAGCGTTACGCGCACGCCGAAGTCCCGGAAGAGGTCGATCAGATGATCCAGCTCCGTATCCGCTCCCCCGTAGTACGAGGGGAAGCCGGCAACCCAAACTTCTAGCGGGGTTGCCAAAAGAAGCGGCGACGTTTTGGCGTCGGCGCCGCCGCGGTTGCGCGGGCCGGTGCCGGAGAGCCACCTGAATCGTCCGACGAACTGGAATCGCCGGAGTCGTCAGACGAGCTGGAATCGCTCGAGTCGTCCGACGAGCTGGAATCGCCCGAATCCGACGAGCTCGAATCGCCGGAGTCAGAACTGGAATCGCCCGAATCCGACGAGCTCGAATCGCCGGAGTCAGAACTGGAATCGCCCGAATCCGACGAGCTCGAATCGCCGGAGTCAGAACTGGAATCGCCCGAATCCGACGAGCTCGAATCGCCGGAGTCAGAACTGGAATCGCCCGAATCCGACGAACTGGAATCGCCGGAATCGGACGAACTGGAATCGCCGGAATCGGACGAACTGGAATCCGACGAACTGGAATCCGAAGAAATAGAATCCGAAGAACTGGAATCCGAAGAACTAGAATCCGACGAGCTGGAATCCGACGAGCTGGAATCCGAAGAACTGGAATCCGAAGAGCTAGAGTCTGAAGAACTAGAATCCGACGAACTAGAATCCGACGAACTCGAATCCGACGAACTAGAATCCGACGAACTCGAATCCGACGAACTGGAGTCCGAAGAGCTGCTTCCCGGCCAATCGATTGGGATCTCCCAGACCGCTCTCCCGTGAGTTGCCGCACGCAACTTTTGTGTGGTTGCTTGGATGGCGAGGTCCTGGACCGATGCCTCCGGCAGTCCGTCTGAGAACGGCGTCCACGTCCACGAGAGCGTCGCCGACGTACTCGAGCTAGAATCCGAAGAGCTGGAATCGGACGAACTGGAATCGGACGAGCTGGAACTAGAACTTGGTGCGGCTCCTCCGCTCTTGACGCCCTTCCAAACGCCCACATCGGTTCCGATGTATACGGTATTCGAATCGGCCGGGTGAAGTACGATCGCGTGAACGGGAATGTCGAGAGTCGACGAGGAGAGTCCGGCGCTCTGCCATTGCGTGCCGTCGAAATACAGGACGTGCTCGCCGCCCGCGCTTCCGAGCGTCGCGTAGAAGCTGCCGCGCACCGGATCCTCGACGACGAGTGCCGTCACGAAGACGCGCGACGGCGCAGGCAAGCCGACGGCGGGCTGCGCAGTAACGGTCCAAGTGCCGCCGGACTGCTGATCGAATCGCCAAACTTTGCCGTTGGCATTGCCGCCGCTCGTAGCGGCGAGGATCATCGTCGGCGATCCGAACGCAATCGCGTTGACGTTTGCCCGGGCGTTCGTCGTGTCGAGCAGATCCTGGGTCAAGTTGGCCGGCGTGTTTGCGTAGGGGTTCGTATTCGTCGGAAGCGTCACCCACGCGGCGCTCCAATCGGGCCGCAGCCACAGCCGGTTCGTGCCGAAAGCAACCAGTGACTGGCTGCCCGAGCGAATAGCGCACACCGGGCCGTAGAACGGGCCGGAGTTGTACTCGGGATAGGCGTCGAGCCCCGACCGCATCTGGCCCCAATCGATGGATGATGTCGGGAAGGCGGCCGCGCCCCACGACGCCCCGTTGTCCGCGCTCACTTCGAGCGATCCCCACGTATACTGCCGGATGATCTGCGACGTGTTCGCGGGATCGGGGTTGATTGCGACGCCTCCGCCGTCTCCGCCACCCGACTGGAACCACGGCGGCGTGCCCGACGCGGTGTAGTGCAGCGTACCGTTGTCTTGACAGCCCGCGTACAGTTCGTCCGCGGTATCCGCGCGCAACGAAAAATAAGTGATTTGCGTCGTGCTCAGCCCGACGTTCTTTGAAACGAAGCTTCCGGCGCTGCCGCCGGACGCCGATTGGAAAACGCCTCCGTCGCAGCCGACCCAGACGTTTGTGCCGTCGTGCGATCCATCGGCATTGGTCGCAAACGCCAGCACGTGGCCGTCCGGGTGCACGCCGGTTCCAATCCATGTCGGGCCGCTCGTAAAGCTGTAGCCGCCCGGCGACGCGCCGAGCGTCCCCTTATACATCGCAAGCGCCCACGCATTGCTTTCGAGTGTGGCGCCGCCCAGCAAGTAGATAGTATTGGCGTTGCCTGGGTCGGCGGCGACGACGATGTCGTACCAGCCGAACCCGGAGAAGAGCCCGACGGTCGCCGGAACCGTGACGGCCGCAAACGCCCCGCTCGTAGTGCTATCGAGGCGGAACAGCGAGAAGTCTGCCTGACCCGCACCCCCTTGACCCTGCACGAGGCAGTACACTACCGATTTGTCGTTCTCGCCGACCGCGAGCGATTTTCGCAGTGGGTTGTTGGAAGGATTTGGGTTCGGATTTGCGATGCCGTTCACGACGGTCCACGTCGCGCTCCCGTCGGGCTTCTTGAAGATGTCGATGCTCGCCCAGACCTTATCCACCGTCGCGGCGTAGTAGGTGCGGGTTTCCCCCGATCCGGCGACGACGAGATCTGCAACCGGACTGCCCGCAAGCGCGCTGTCGGGGTCGGTTACGTGCGTCCATGAACTGAAGTCGGGACCAGCGGGGCGACGGTAGATTCCGGTCGTCGTAGCGGCGAAGACGATCGTAGGATCCGCCGGGTCGATGACAATCTGGTAGACCTCGCTTGACGTGAGATTGGTCGCCTCTAGGTGGAAGCTCAGTCCGCCGTCGGTAGATACCTTGATGCCGACTCCGTAGTAAGCGTCGAGGTTACCGTTCGGCTCGCCGGTTCCGATGTATATCGTGTCCGCGAATGCGCCCACGCCGCCGGCGGAAGATGCGGCTGCCCCAAAAATCACCGCGAGCGCTCCGACGGAGAGGGAATCGGCTTCGACGTCGACAGTCTCCGTCGCGCTCATCGTCGAGAATTGGTCGAGCGACGTCCACGTCGCGCCACCGTCTCCGGAGTACCATACGCCGCCGTTGGCCGATCCGAGATAGATCCGCGACCCGCCGGAACTTACGGCGAGCGCCGTAACTCTGCCGCTGACGGTCACCATCTGCGCCCCACCGGACCCGCCGGCGACCTGGTCGGGGCCGAGTAACGACCAATTCGTGCCTGTGGCACTCGGGGGCGCCGGCGCAAACGGCGTCGCCTCCGGTTGCTGCGCCGCCGTCGGCTGCTGCGGCGCCGCAGCCGGCAGTAACGGAGCCGCGCCCGGCAACGGCGCTGCGGACTCGCGTCTGAGCAACCGCCGCTCCCGCCGCAGCTCGCGTTCGAGCCGGCGTTTCTTGACGGAGGCCCGCGCAATCAAGCCGACGGGCATCGTGCCGTCGGAGAGCATGCGACTACGACGGAACCAGTGATGCCGGCCTGACGGATCGTCGAAATGGTCGATGTTGGGGTTTGCGATCTCTTCGGCCACGAGCGCGCCCTCCTCTGAAATCTCCAACGGGGTTCGTTTGCTTCGCGAGCGAGCTCGGCGTCACCCCGGCCGAAGGGGCTTCGGCACCACTATTTCTCCCGTCGCATAACTACGCACGATTAAGAGGACTAGAGGCCGCAAAAAGAGTAGCGCCCGTAACGCGCAGGCCGCGATTCTCCGACAGGAGGCACTCACATGATATCGGCCGTTCGATCCTCCGCTGGCGCCCGAGTCGCCTTGTACTCGAGCGGCATTCTCATCAGCGCCTATGCCAGTTCGGTCATCTACGGGCGCCTAGTGGCGTCGCGCCTCATGCCGGAGACCTTCATTTTAGAGTTTATAGGTTTCGCAGCACTTTGGCTGATCGCGGATCTGACGATCGGGCGGTGCTTCTTGATCGGCGAAGTCCGTCAGGTCCTCTTCGGTCGAGCCGTCCTGATCCGCCGGGTCGTGGGGCTTCTGGTGGCCATGGCCGTGACGGCGCAGTGGCTGCAAGTCGATAGCTTCGCCGCCGAGCTTGCGGCGTTCGGCGCGCTCTGGTTAACGTTCGATCGCGCGACCGTGGCCGCGGCTCGAGCCCTTCGACGTTAACGACGTATCGACCATAGGCGGAGACAACGATGAGTTTGCTGGATGCGACGAAACCTCTATTGCCCGAGGCCCTAGCGGCCGCTCGCACCGTCTACGCACAGCTGCCGGACGTGCCCGCGCCCGGCCTTAGCCGCATCTATTATCATTGGGCGGTGGAGAACTACGGCTGCACCGACGCGGCGTACAATCTTGAAGTCTATCTCCCGACGGGTAGCAACGAATTCGCGATCAAGATCACGAATTCGCCCTTGGGCAACGTCGCCGGAGCGGCCGTGCCAAAGTCCGAGCATACGTATCGCCGAAATACCGGCGCCGTCGGCATTGCCATCAGCGGGCTCGTCGGGGCGACGTACGCCAACTTGGGTGCGGAGCCCGTCACGCTTCATCAAGAAGAGTTTTTATGCGCGGCCGGCGCGGCGGCCGCGAAGAAGTACGGAATTGATTGCAATGCCGCGGCGCCGGGCGCGTTCTATCCGTCGGAGTTAGCGGCGGAGCACACCATTATGACGCATGCCGAAGCCGCGCTGACGACACCGTCCACCGACGACGGCACGACGTGGTACGCGCACTACTATTGTTACGGCGTGAATCACTGGCGTGGCAACGCCACCGGCAATCCGGTGCCGGGGTCGGAGGCGGGTGACCCGGAGTGCCGCTGGGATCTCGCCGAAAACCAACCGGCGGGGAGCCCTCCGGACGAGAACGCCGCCAGGGCTCACGGCGACGTCTTACGCGAGCGCACGCACCAATACGGCGCAGCTATCTGAACGTCGTCTAGCGATCGGCGCTAGGTTTTCCCGGGGTACTTATAGCGCATCACTTTTTCCAAGTTGGTACCGCGGATAATTCCATTCGCGTGGTAGGCGAGACCCCACGAATCGATCGACGACATGTCGGGGAAGATGCACGCTTCCAGCGTCTGGTCGACCCCTTTCTTCTCGTACCAACCTCCGCCGGCTCCGCTCGTGCCGCCGAACTGATCGGAGCCGCCGAGTTGCGTGCAATAGCACGAAGCCGGGTTGCCCTGGCACGACCCGGTCGGGGGCGCTAGTATGTAAGCGAGCGCCGCAAGCGACGGCTTCTTGGTGTAGAGCGTGGCGAGCAAGATGTGGATTCGCGAGCCGTCCTTTTTGCTCGTGTACTGGCAAAAGCTCTGCTTGCCCGCGAGGAAGAGCAGGCTCGATCCGTTGCTCCCGTAGACCGGGCGCCGAACCTCGACTTCTCCGTGCGTTTGCGTACAATAGGCGGCCGCCTCCGACTCCGAGGCATCAAGCCCAGCCGGTAACGCGGGCTGCGCAAGCGAGGAAGTCTGTCCGGGTGCGGCGGCGCCGGCCTGCGGCGACGTGGTGCCGGGGGAGGCGCACGCGCAGAACAACAGCGAGCTCAAAGCGACGCTTGCCGCGAACGAAAGCTTCATTCATCATCTCCTATAACGACGGAATGGCTCCATCAAAGGCCATCCATCGGTTTACTGATAAAGGCCGGCGCTCCCCTTTGCGTAAAGCGAGGCTAGAACTTGAAGTTGCCGGCGGCGACGTGCGTTACGCGCCCGCCGACCTCGATGCCGTCGCCACCGGCCGCGCCGCGCACGAGCACATGCAGTAGGCTGCGGCGGCCCATCTTCGTTCCCTGTTCGCTCACGAACCGCGTGCCGTCGGCGCTGGGCGCCAGTCCGTGCTTCATCATGAACGCTGCGAGTGGGCCGGTCACGCTGCCGGTCGCAGGATCTTCCTGAATACCCAGGTTCGGCGCGAACATCCGCGAGTACGCCCCCGTTTTCACGGGCGCGAACGCGAAGATGACGGCGTCGGCGTTCGGGCCGAAAAGAATCGATCGTGCCGCCGCCTCGTCGACGTGCGCGCGGTCGACCGCCGCTGCATCTCTCAGCGCGACGAACAACGCCGGGTTCCCGGCGGAGAATACCTCGCACGGCGCTTCGGGGAGGAGATCGCTCTCGTCGAGGCCGAGGGCAGCGGCGCATGCGGTACGCGGCGCAGCCCCGAGCGTGCGAATCTCGGGCGTCGTGAGCCATAGCAACGGATCGTCGCCCTCATCGACGCGGACCTTGACGAGGCCGACGTTCTCTTCGAGTGTGAAGTTCGTAGCGTCGCGCGCCACGATTCCTAGGCGCCGCATGACGTACGCGGTGCCGATCGTCGGATGGCCGGCAAACTCCATCTCATTGCCGGGCGTAAAAATCCTCACCCTCGTCGAGTCTCCTCGGGACTCGTTGGGCAGGATGAAGGCGGTCTCCGAAAGGTTGAACTCTCGAGCGACGCGCTGCATGGTGGAGGAGTCCAGCGCGGACGCATCGACCACGACGGCGAGGGCGTTGCCTTCCAGCGGTTTTTCGGTGAAAACGTCGACGATGTGATAAGCGAATTCCATGGTGCTAGGCTAGATATGCCATCGACCGAATAGACTCCTCAACGTAGGCCACGAGGAAAGGACGATATTTTGGACCTACATATTCGGGGGCGCGTCGCGCTCGTTGCGGGGGCGAGTTCAGGGCTCGGCGAGGCCGTCTCGCTCGCGCTCGCGCGCGAGGGAGCCGCGCTCGCGCTCGCAGCACGTCGAATCGGTGAGCTCGAGGCGGTGGCCCAAGCCGCGCAGCGCGAAGGTGCGGGAACGGTCGAGGTGTTTCATCTCGATCAGGCCGATCCGTCCTCGGTCGCAACGCTGCTTGACCGAATTCGGCCGAAGCTCGGAGCGGTCGAGATCCTAGTGCTGAACGGCGGCGGCCCGAAGCCGGGAACGTTTCTGGAGATCTCGCTCGACGATTGGGATCGAGCGTACGCGGCGAGCCTGCGCAGCATGCTGCAGCTGGTGACCTATGCGTTGCCCCACATGCGAGCAGCCGGATGGGGGCGCATCGTCGCCCTGACGTCGACGTCGGTCAAAGTGCCGATCCACAACCTCGTTCTTTCGAACGCGTTTCGGACCGCATTGGTGTCCGCGCTGAAGACCTTATCCGGCGAAGTTGCGCCCGAGGGAGTAACGATCAACTCGATCGCGACCGGGCGGATCCTCACCGAACGCTTACGATCTCTCTATGACGGAGACGAGGGCGCGCTGCTGAACGCCGCCGAGCGGGATATTCCGATGCGGCGGCCGGGCACGGCAGCCGAGCTCGCTTCGCTCGTGGCGTTTCTGTGCGGCGACCCGGCGCGATACATCACCGGTCAGACGATCGCCGTGGACGGCGGCTTAATTAAGTCTCTTTTTTGAGTGCAACGAGACACGCGGAGGAAGTAAAAAGGCATGAGTGCCTACGTGATCGTCAACGTGGATACGACGGATCCCGTGAAGTACGAAGAATATAAGACGATGGCGCAAGACGCCGTCGCACGGTTCGGGGGGCGCTACCTCGTGAGAGGCGGCAAGATGAACGTGGTCGAGGGCGACTGGCGGCCTACCCGGATCGTCATCCTCGAGTTCGACTCGTTCGACGCGGCAACGGCCTGGTGGGAATCCGAGCTGTATGCTCCGGCGAAGGCGTTGCGGCAACGCCTAAGCACGACCGACATGGTCATCGTCGACGGCTACGGTGGCGGCTGACCGGTCCGACGCGTCGAATCGAACGACGGAGAGCCTCGGTGCGTCGGGAAGGTCTGCCTCGGCCGCCCAACGTAACCCTCCGCTCCGCGCGCTCACGTATGCGAAGCGGAGAAGGTTGGGCGACGATGCTGTTGACGGGACACTGGTCCGTAACCGACCCACACGGTGGCTTCATCGGCGATTATCACGCGCAGTATCGGCAGGTGACGGCCATACCGCGCGACGACGTATTAGCCTTGGGACAAATTACCAATATTGCCGACATGGACTTCGAAAAGCTGTTGGCTCGCTTCGAAGTAAAAAAGGTCATCGACTTCGACGTTGCCTCACAGTATGCCACGTGGCACATCAACCACGACCCACGTGACAATAGTCCCGACGTGGCCGTAGCCTCCATATCCATGGGGGCGGATGCGGCGAACCACGTACCCGGGGCATCTACGAACGGCAACTTCGGCTCCTTCCCGTTCGATTTCAGCCACGCGTGGATGATGGCCGCAGTAATGGCTCGCATCGCCTACCTCAAAGAGATCGACTTGTCGAGCTCGTTCGCAACGGACGTAGAGCCGAGCGTGCTGCAAAACGGACCGATCTACGCGTGTTCTACCCACGGCGAGCGGGCATTGCAAACGGTGGACTCTCAGGATTCCGTACCGCAGCTAGGGTACTTCCTCTATAGCGGTGATGGTGACTGCAGATGGGATCTTGCGGTGCTGGATCCCAGCCAGTGCGGCTCGCTGAGCACGACTCAGTCGGCGATCGACCGGTGCAAGCAATCTGCAACGTGGCTTCGCACGATGGCCCACGCCCACAAGGTAACGCTGAACGACAAGTCCGACTTTCTCGGGCTCGATAAAGCCGTTTAGTCCTGGGCGGGCTGCGCAGCCCTGCGCTAGTCGCCGGAGGGATTCTCGCGACGATGATCGCCGCCGTGGTGGCGGGAAACGCCGTGATCGCTGCGGGCGTCGTTCAGAATCCGGATGGCTTTCAGACGCCGGCCAAGATCGTGTTCTTCTCACTCTTCGTCGCGTTCGGCTTTTCGCTGGTTCCGCTAATGGTGAGGCTCGTGCTGGGCTTCCAGGTGCTCGTCGGTAACGCGAACCTGCCGCCCGTAAAGGCCGCGGTCGATCGTTCGAATTGGATCGTGGGCACCATCTGGGCGCTCATGGGGCTCGGGCTCGCCACCGGTCTACCGGCCGCGGTTCGTCAAGGGTTCTTCGCCAACGATTCGCTTTCGGCGCCCGAGAGCGGCGCGGCGAAAGCGATCGCCGACCTGCCCGTACAAGGAACACTGGTGGCAGCACCCGGCATGCAGGCGCGCCGGATGCTGGCCGAGTCGACCCTGAGGGTGCATCGTGGCTCGGAATCCACGCTCTTCAGCGGAGCACAGTTCGGCGGCGCCGCGATCTTCGATTACCGTGTCGCAGGGACCACCACGACGTTTTCGCGATGCAGGTACTACTACATCACCACCTATACTCGTCGCCCGGATCGTATCGAAGAAATTAACGTAGGGATCTCTGAACAAGAAGCTCACGCGTGACGGTTTGGAATCCGCCGAACGCGCCGACCGAGCCTACCTAAATTCCGGCAGATGGCACTCGCGTGATGGGCGCACGTGGATCCGCGGCAGCGTCGTGCTCCACTTGAGAGAGAGGCGGCTCGACGACCCCGTGCCGGGCGAGAATCCAGCGAGGGCGGGCGAATGGATCGAATATATCGAGCTTCGCGAAGCGAAGGGCTGATCGCGCAGGTGCCCGACTTCCGTCCGCGTGCATGTGCTCACTTGCGCCTCATAAATAGTAAGTTGCGTTAACTTGCGGAAAATAATGTGATTTTGGTAAAGAAAATTCGCGCGTAACGCCGCGCGTTTATGACGCCGGTCGCTAGACGCATTTCATGCTTACTCTCCTACGCTGTACGAGTAGGAGGTTTCTGATATGAGTTCTTCTCGGATGATTAGTACCGTGACGCTTGCGGCTCTGTTCGCCGGCGGATGCGGCGGCCCAAGCAGCGTATCGACGGCGCCTGAGGCAATGCCGCAAACGAACCCGGCCAGCTCGAGCGTGACGCCCGGCTCGAGCATCGCTCCGGGTTCGGTAAGAGCCAGGCTCCTCTGGCGTCCCGCGGCGCTCACGCTCCAGAAGGGGGTAAAACAACAGGCGAAGCTCTTCTACGAGGGGCGACGGCCGCTTCGGATTGCGGACGACTGCACCGGCAGAGTCGCACTCGATCAAATCGGCTTCGCCCGCATCAAGAGATACCGAATCAACATCTACGAGGTCCTGGCTCTGCGAACCGGACCTTTCCATTGTTCGGTCCTCGCGAAGGTGAAGGGCAACCGGCTCCACGCGGTCTTATCAATCGACGTACAACAGTAATCAAACGCATAGAGGGAGGAAAGAGGGCCGCGAGGCTCTCTTTCCTAACGTGCGCGCCATGCATAAGCGGCTGCGACTAACGGCGCTGATTCTAACGCTGGTGCTGGCTGGGTGCCAATCGGCAGCGCTCCGGCAATCGCCCCTGCCTCCGGGAAACGGTGCGGGGGGAGCGCTCGTCGCCGGTTTCGATCCGAACGCGCAAAGCGATTCATCGGCCTGCGAAAAGCGCGTCAACGACACCGTAGCGAGAGTGGAGCAATGTATAAGCCGAGCCTCGCTGTGGCGCCGCCTTTCGCACTTTCAGGAGATCGCCGACGAAAACCCAGGCCGTGATGGCCATGGTAATCGCGACACGGGCACCCCCGGTTACGCGGCGTCGGTGGCCTACGTGGCCAGCCTCATGCGCCGCGCGGGCTACAAGGTCGAGATCCAGCGCTATGTCTACACGCGATCCGACGTGCGGGGAACGCCCGAGTTTCGCGCGGCGGGGCACAGCTACGAGGTCGATCGAGACTGGTTTGTCGCACGCCGTTCCGGAGGCGGCACCGTGGCCGCTTCGATCGAAGTGCCGCGCGGATCCGGTACGGGTTGCACGGCAAGCGACTTCGACGGCTTTGTCCGTGGGCGCGTCGCACTGTTGGAACGCGGCCCGTGCGACTTTGACGCGCAAGTCGCGAACGCACAGGCGGCCGGCGCGTCCGCCGCAATTCTTTGGGACTCAACGCCGGAAGGCGTCGCCTACGAGGCGCGCCTCGTCGACCCCGCCGCAATTCCCGTCGTCGGAGTCGTCGACTACGCCGTCGGAACGAAGCTGGCCGCCGAATGCGGATCCGCCAGCGCGCCGCGAGCATTCATCGACGTTCGCCTGCAACGGCGCAGCGACGTGGACTACAACGTCGTCGCCGACTCGCCATTCGGCGATGCGCGGCGCGTCGTCGTAATCGACGGGCACCTCGACTCGATCCACGGCGCCGGCATGCTCGACAACGCGTCCGGTTCCACGACGATTCTAGAGGTCGCCCTCAGCATGGCGAAAACCCCGACGCGGAATCGGCTGCGCTATATCTGGTTCGGGGGCGAGGAAATCGGTCTGCTTGGGTCGCGGTACTATACGACGCATCTGACGGCGCCCCAGCTCCGGCGAATCGCTTTCGACGTGGACGTGGACGTGACGGCGACGCCAAACTTTGACATTCTGATCGCGGATCCGAAGTTTGCATCGAAGGTAGAGCAATTTCCCCCAAACGTGGTCCCGCAGTCAAAGCTCGGCAACGACTACTTTTACGAATATTTCGACAAGGGCGGCGTCGTTTCGCGCCCCGCTCGCTTCGGCAACGACGGCACCGACTCGCTGGAGTTTGCGCTCAGAGGCGTTCCGGACACGGGCATCCTGACGCAACAGGATTGCTGCAAGCAGCGTTGGGAGACCAAACTTTGGGGCGGATTTCGCGGCAACTACGAGGGCAGCATTCCGAGCTTCAACGGCGGCTGCGTCGATCGTCCCCATCGCTGGTGCGACAACCTCTCCAATAACGATCCGTTCGTCCTCGAGTTGGCATCCAGTGCGGTCGCGTACGTGACGTTCGAGCTCGCGAACCGCCGGAACTTTCCGCGCTAAACGGGCAGGCGAGCCAGATCCCTGCGCGATGGAAATCCAGGCCGGAAAGCGGACTCTCCACGGTTTGCTGTGAGAAGGCAACGCGACGGCCTGCTTTGTAGGCTTCAGTGGAGATGTCAAAAGGTGTTACGATAGACTCACTTATTGCTACAGATAGAGTCGGAGGTTCTATGCGTGCGTTCCCGTCTGCATTAGCTGCGATCGCCATTCTGACTGGTTGCTCCGGCGGCGGCTCGTGGCAACCTACCGCCGGTCCCGCGCAGGGCGATGTGTCATTTTCTCAGCGCAGCGTCGGCAACTGGACCGCCCGTCGCCAGCCCGGAGCGTCGTGGATCGCGCCCGAAGCCAAGAAGGGCGATCTACTCTATGTTTCCGACCTGCTGGCGCAGGTTGTCGACATTTATACCTACGGACACGGTTTTAAGCTCGTCGGAACGCTTACCGGTTTCTTCAATCCGGAAGGCCTGTGCGTCGATAAAGCGGGCGACGTTTGGGTGGTGAACGACACCAGCGGTGGAGTGCATCAAATCACGGAGTATGCGCATGGCGGCACCACCGCGATCAAGAATCTCGTTAACCCCAACGGGAACGTCAACGGATGTTCCGTCGACCCGAAGTCGGGAGATCTCGCGGTCGTGAACTTCTGGGGCCCGACGGAGGGCGCGGGCGGCGTATCCATCTACAAGAATGCCTCCGGCAATCCGACCTCCTATACCGATCCGAGCATCCACTGGTATTACTACTGCGGCTACGACAACCAAGGGAACCTTTACGTCGACGGTTTGAGCTACGGCAGCAGCAAGTTTGGATTCGCCGAGCTTCCCAGAGGCGGCAACGCTTTCACGGACATCGCATTGAACGAGACGATCTATTTGCCTGGCGGCGTTCAATGGGATGGAAAGTACATGGCCGTCGGGGACCAAGTCGCCGTCAAACACGGCTTCACGAGCGTGATCTACCAGTTTTCGATCAGCGGAACCACCGGAACGGAAGTGGGCCTAACGCTGCTCAGCGGCTCGAAGCAAGTAGCGCAGTTCTGGATTCCGAAGTTTGGCCGCAGTAAGAAGAACCCGGAAGGCACGACGGTCATCGGGCCCGATCAGAACGGTGCGAACACGTTGTTCTGGGACTATCCGGCCGGCGGGTCGCCGACCAGGACGATCTCCGGGGAAACGAGCCCGATCGGCGCTACGGTCAGCCTGGCAAAGAAGTAGGCGACAAGAGACGATCGACGATCGCGGACGCGGCTTCGAGCGTCTCTAGTTCCTCCTGGGTTGCCTTTTCGAGCATCCGGGAAAAAAGCTCGAGTCTGCGGTCGCGTGCTTTGGCGAGCACCTTGCGGCCATGCGAGGTCGCGCGCAGCATTACGGAGCGGCGATCGACCGTGGCACCGCGCGCCACGAGCCCCGTTTCCTCGAGACCTTGCACCAGCTTGCTCATAGTCGGCGCCTTGACTTGATCTGCCGCGGCCAACTCGCCGATCGTTGCGGGTCCGCCAAAAACGAGAACTGAAAGCACCGACAGCCGAGCGGGCCCGATCCCCGATTCGGTATCGACTTGGCGGAGGTGCCGCAGTAGATGCAGGGCAGCGGAATGAAGCCGTTCTGCTACCCGCTTCCGTTCACTCGTCGCCATAGAACGAGAGCAGATGCCCGTCTGGGTCGCGGAGGTTCACCGCCCAGGCCTCGTCATTTACGGGGCGTGGCGTGTTGACGAATTCCACGCCGCTCGTCCGCAGCTCGTCGAACGCCGCTTTGACGCTCGGCACGCCGAAGACGATCTCCGTAGCGGTCCCGCTCTCGGGCGCACCTCTAGCCAGCTGCCCGCTGAGTGCGAGGGTTATTCCGTCGCAATCGAAGAACGCGAAGTCTTCAAATCGGACAGTGAGCGAAAGCCCAAGCCGGTCGCGATAGAATTCGACCGAACGCTCGAGGCCCGCGCTGGCGAGCATGACAAACCTCAACCCTTGGATTTCCACAATGGTTCCCTCGTTTCGCGGCAACTCTTCAAAATAGTTAGTTAGCCTACCTAAATATAATGTACCACTACAATCAAGGTCGGGTCAAGTGAAGCCCAAGGAAGTAATCGCCTCGACATATTCGGGCTATGCATCGATAAAACTATAAGGCCTGGGATGGCAGCGTTGGCTCCCCTCGCTGACCGGCTGGCAGCCCTTTGGGGGCGTTTTTTTAATACTCGTCTGGTGCCAAAGCTGCCGGCGCGGTCGGCGACGAACCCCGCCAGATTGTGCACGAAGTCGGAATCGGGTAGACTGTTCTCAGCCATCGAGCGCTCGTCCCCGGACTTGGCCCCGGGCGCTTGACAAACGGAATCAGTGAGGCTCATCGCGCTGTCGTGATTTCCCGCCGTATCTGCGTTTTGCTCCTGACCGGCGTGTTGCTGTTGACTGCCTGCAACGTTTCCTCTACATGGTCTGAGCGCGGCCCTGCTCTGGGTGGGCGCCTTTCGGCGATAGTCGCAACTGACGGCACCGGCAATAACCTCGTGGCTGCCAGTCCGGGTGGCGGGGTCTGGCGCAGTGTGGATGGCGGATCCACCTGGACGTTTCCGGTTCAATACGGATTGGGCGACAACAGCGCTGTGCACTTGGAGATGGACGCCGTCACTCGTGGACGATTGTTCTTGCTCACCTGGAATGGGCTGTACGCGACGACGAACAACGGCGACTCCTGGACAAATCTGGTGAACCCGGGCGGGGTCCCGGCGCCTCTGCAAGTTTACCAAACCGCGATAGCTGACCCGAAGCCGTTTGCGCAAATGGTGTTCTCTGCGACGGAGCGCATAGTTTTCGCAGCAATACCATGTAGCGGACTCTACTACTCATTTGACGGCGCGACGTTCACTCAGACTTGGCCCTTTCCCGGCGGCTCGGGAAATTTAGACAACTGCATCGGGACAATCGCCGCTGATCCATACTCAGGCCGAGTCTATTTCTCAACGCTTGCCAACGATAACTCCGGAGTCCACATCTTCCGCAGCAACTGCGTTTCGCCGCCAGCCATTTGGCAGATTGGGACGCCGTGCCTCACCTGGCAGGCGGCGAACAGCGGGCTGCCTCCAAATGCCTTCGTTGCCGCGCTCGTGTCGGTGGCAACTGCAGGCTCTGCGGACCATCTGGTTGCTCTGATCACGGGTGCAGGATCAAGCACGAGTACCTATTTAACCACGGACGGATTGTTGTGGACGTTGCAATCCGCCCAAGCAAATCCCAGCTGGTCACCTCGGACGCTGGTCTACACCGGTCATAGGCAGGAGCTTTTTCAGGGTAACGTTCTGGCTTCTTACAGCAGCGATTTTGGGGCTCATTGGACAACGTTCACGGCGCCAAGCCAACATCCGGACGTCAGAGCGATCTATCCTTCACCGGGGAGGGTCTGGACGGTCACCGACGGCTCCGGGGAAGCAGGCAACTACGCTAACGTGACCCGATGGGCATGGCAGCCGGGCGCGCCTCCCGTCCCCTCATCCGGGATCAATCTCGGTCACTCCGGGCTCACGGTCTGGCAGGCGTACTTTGCCGGCGTTGTGCCTACCGCGGGAGCGGCGGGCTCGCGCCGCGTATTTGTTGGCGCGCAAGATAATGCCTCGCTCTGTTCCGATACCCTCGGACTGAGTGGTTGGACATCTAACGGCGCTCCCCCCGGCGGCGGCTCGGGAGACATTTTTGCCTTCGCATCGGTCCCATCGGACTCTAATCGAGCCTACTCATGGAGCGGCGAGACCACAAGCTTTTCCGTGACGAAGAACGCCGCCAGTGCCTCAAATTGTGCGGCGGTAGCGTGGTCGGTTGTCACTCCCACCGAGAGCCCGTCCGGTGCTCAGTTGGATCCACCGACATTCTGGTCACGGCATGCCCTCGCGGTTCACCCGACCAACGAAGATCGGCTCTACTTTGCCTTCTCGCGAGATGTAGGGGAAACCACGAATGCGTCCGCCGCAGCTCCTCTGGTCACGCATCACTCTCTTCCCTACAACCTTCAGCCCACTGTGGTTTACGTTGACGCCAGCGGCGCGATCTATTTAGGTACCGCGGGGCAGGGGGCTTACAAATCCACTGACGACGGCGTGACTTGGTCAATGTGGGGACCAGAAGTTCTTCCTCCCCCCGCATTAGTCACGGCCATAACAAGCTCGGGAGGCTCGGTCCCAACCTTCTGGCTCGCGACCACGAGTGGTCTGTACAAGGGTTCTTCTGTAAGCGGCAGTCCCTGGAGTCTGTCTACAGGTGGCGGAGGCTACACGGTAAGTGATGTTACGGTGGATCCGACTTGTCCGACACGCGTGTATGCCGCATTCGGCTTTGCCGGAATTCGAGGAGAGCACAGAGGCGGGATCGAGTTCAGTTCGGATAACGGAAGCTCATGGAGTTCGATCACGTCAGGGCAGGTCATTCACCAGGGTCCCGTAACCATGGTTCAGGTCGACCCTTCGCAGCCCACTACGGTCTACGCGGCCACGTACGGTCGAGGCTTTTGGGTGTACGACTGGGGAACTCAGCTACCGGCTTGCTCTAGATGACCGCTCGTCCATTCACTAGCTGCCCCCATACAAGATGCTTGACGGCAACGCTCTTGCGCTTACCCGTGGCTGCTGTAAATTGGGCAAGCCTTCTCGAATAAAAGTAAGCCGCGCTGACCGTCGGGCAAACTGCGCACCAGTTGAAACACCGCAAAGGTGACGAACAGCAGGACCGTTGCGACGAGCACCGGCGTAAAATCAAATCCGCGCGACGATCCTTTCCACGGAGACACAAGGCGCATACTCTTCAAACGCTCCACGGGCCGGCCCGGATGTGCGCCCACGCTGGTAGACCATCGTCGCTTACTTCCTTCCCGGCCCTAGGCAAGCGTGCCGAGATGGGCGGCTCAAGGAGCCGCCGCAGCGCACAGCGGCGCATCGATCTTGGGCTCGGGTTCGAACAATCGAGCAAGGCCCGGAAACGCTTCGGAATACGTCGGATGAATGTGCACGGATTCGTCCAGCGTCTGCCACGTCGAGCCGCTTTGCATGTGCGCGATAAAGACGTGGACGAGTTCGCCGGCTTCGTAGCCCACAAGCGTTGCGCCGACGATCTTGTCCGTATCGGCGTCGATGACCATCCGGTAGAACCCGCGTTCCTGACCCCATTCGATTGCACGCGCTACCGAGTTTAGCTGCACTGTCTGGCAGCGAGCGTTAATGCTTCGGGCGCACGCCTGTTCGTAGGTGAGGCCGGCGCGACCGACTTGTGGCTCGGTGTATACGGCGTATCCGAGGACCCGGTCATCTCGCGTGCGCGTGCCTCCCGCGAGTATCGAGACCAAGCGACGGTAATCTTCCCAGGCCACATGCGTAAATGCCGGCTGTCCACTCACATCGCCGATCGCGTACACGCCTTCGCAGGGCGTTCGGAACTGCGCGTCCACGTTGACGAAGCCGCGCGCATTCAAGGCAATACCGGATGCTTCCGCGTGCAGCGCGGCGGTGTTCGGCCTACGGCCGGTTGCTACGAGCAGCTGTTCCCCGTCGAAGCGCGAGCCGTCCCCAAGTTCCAACGTGAAGAGGCCGTTTGCAAACGTTACGGCGGACGGCCGTGCGTTCAAATGGACGTCGAGGCCATCTTCATGGAGTGACTCCTGCAGCAGCGCGCTGACCTCGGCTTCCTCGCCGTTGAGAACCCGATCGCTGCCTTGGAAGATATGCACGCTGCTGCCCACGCGCGCCATGCCTTGCCCAAGCTCCAATCCGATGTATCCGCCGCCCACTACTAAGAATCGTTTCGGGAGCGTCGTTTGCGAAAAGAATGTCGTATTCGTCAGGTAAGGCGTACCCGCGAGGCCGGGAATATTCGGTATCGCCGGCGACGTGCCCGTGTTGATCACGATCAGAGGCGCGGTAACTTCAACGCCGGCCGCGCTTACGATTCGCTCGCCCGTAAATGCGGCTTCGCCGTGAATCACTTCGACACCGGCCTGTGCCAGCCGTCGCTGCGCGCCCTCGCGAAACGAGGTGGCGATGCCGCGCACGCGGTTCATGACGAACGCAAAGTCGACGTTGACGATCGCCTGCACGCCCAAACTCTGCGCGCGGCGCGCTCGTCCCGCGTTGTGAGCCGATGCCAGGAACGCTTTGGAAGGCGTGCAACCGTAATTGATGCAGCTTCCGCCGATCTTGTCGCGCTCGAACAAAACCACGTGCTGTCCGCGTTTTGAAAGTTCGACGGCGAGCGGAACTCCACCCTGACCGCTGCCGATAACGATGACGTCAGCACGTTTCATGCTCCGCAAGCCACGCAACGGCCTTCGAACGTCACATGCTCGCTTTCGATCGCGAAACCGTGCTGCAGCGCGAGCGCCTTGACCGTGCGCGTCGGAATCGCGTAGGCCACATCTTCGATCTGGCCGCATTCGCAGCAGCGAAAGTGGGCATGCCGCGGCCCCGAGGGCTCGTAGGCCGCCGCGTCAACGCCCGGCACGTAGAGTTCGGACACCAAGCCGAGATCACGCAAGCGCTCGAGTCCACGATAGACGGTCGAGAATCCGATACCTGCGCGCCGCTTGAGGGCCTTCGTGTATATCTCTGAAGGCGTGAGATGGCGGCCGCGACCGTTCTCTTGTACGATTTCGTAGATGAGTTGGTAGTTCTTCGGCAGCAACGGGTGAAAGGAAGGCTCCATATTATCGCCCCATGCGATCCCGCTGCGGGCAATGCACACTGGCCGAAGTAGGTCGTTCGCTACTATTGACGGCGGCCATCCGCGGCGGTATCCTGCTGATGAGAGTGACATTCACTTTCGGATCCCTTCGTTAACCGGGTTTTCGTCTCCGCTTGCGCGCGCGCCCGACCGCCCGCTCGGCTGTACCGGATATGGCGCGACGGGGCGCCGGGCAACGTGCCGACGAAAATCGGGAGACCTCGAAGGCATAACCACCTTTCCTCGGATCGGAGAAATAGCGCGAGATGGAAAACACGATCGTAGAACTGTCGGAAGCGGACCAAGGCTGTCCGGTCAAGCACGTACCCCTCCGGCCGAGAGTGAACATCGATTGGTTCCCCGAGCTATTGGACCTGTCGATGCTCCACCGGCCGTCCGCACTCTCCGACCCGATGGGTCCAGATTTCAACTACGCCCGTGAGTTCAACAGCCTCGACCTCAAGGCGGTCAAGGCGGACATTTTCTCGCTGATGACCACGTCGCAGGAGTGGTGGCCGGCTGACTACGGTCACTACGGACCGCTCTTCATTCGCATGGCCTGGCATAGCGCGGGGACGTACCGCATCGGCGACGGCCGCGGCGGCGCGGGCTCGGGCGAGCAGCGCTTCGCGCCGCTCAACAGTTGGCCGGACAATGCGAACCTCGACAAAGCGCGCTTGCTGCTCTGGCCGATCAAGCAGAAGTACGGCCGAAAGATCTCGTGGGCCGATCTCATGGTCCTGGCCGGAAACTGCGCCTTGGAATCGATGGGATTCAAGACGTTCGGGTTTGCCGGCGGTCGCGTCGACGCATGGGAACCCGACGAAAACATCTACTGGGGTCCGGAAGACACGTGGCTCGACGACAAGCGCTACACCGGCGAGCGCGATCTCGAAAATCCGCTCGCGGCCGTGCAGATGGGTCTGATCTACGTGAACCCGGAAGGCCCGAACGGAAAGCCCGATCCGCTCGCGGCAGCGCATCGATATTCGCGAGACGTTCGGCCGGATGGCGATGAACGATGAGGAGACCGTCGCGCTCATCGCCGGCGGCCACACCTTCGGCAAAGCGCACGGTGCCGCCGATCCGAGCGCAGTACGTCGGCTTTGCGCCGGCCGGCGCGGGCATCGAAGAGCAGAACCTCGGCTGGCGCAATTCGTTCGGCAGCGGGAACGGCGACGCCACGATCACGAGCGGCCTCGAGGGCGCCTGGACCACGACGCCCACGCGGTGGAACAACGAATATTTCCACAATCTCTTCAACTACGAGTGGGAACTCGACGAAAAGTCCCGCCGGCGCTTGGCAGTGGACGCCGAAAGACGGCGCCGGCGGCGGCACGCGTTCCCGACGCGCACGATCCGTCGAAGAAGCACGCGCCGATGATGTTCACGACGGATCTCGCGTTGAAGGTCGATCCGATCTACGGGCCGATCTCGAAGCGCTTCCACGAGAACCCGCAAGAGTTTGCCGATGCCTTTGCCAAAGCGTGGTACAAGCTGACGCACCGCGATATGGGTCCGGTCTCGCGCTATCTCGGCCCCGAGGTACCCGCCGAGCATCAGATCTGGCAAGACCCGCTGCCTGCGGTCGACCATCCGCTGATCGACGAGCAGGACGTCGCAGCTCTCAAGAGCCGCATCCTCAGCCTCCGGGCTCACTGTGTCGCAGTTGGTCACGACCGCGTGGGCGTCGGCATCGACGTTCCGCGGCACCGACAAGCGCGGCGGCGCGAACGGTGCGCGCATCCGCCTCGCGCCGCAGAAGGATTGGGCCGTCAATCAGCCGGCGGAGTTGGCGACGGTGCTGCAAGACCTTGAGAAGGTCCAAGCGGACTTCAACGCCTCGCTCTCCGGCGGCAAAAAGGTTTCGCTGGCCGACATCATCGTTCTCGGCGGCATACGCGGCGATCGAACAGGCCGCGAAAAGCGCCGGTCACGACGTGAAGGTGAGCTTCGCGCCGGGGCGCACCGATGCGACGCAGGAAAACACCGACGCGCACTCCTTCGCCGTGCTGGAACCGACGGCGGACGGGTTCCGCAACTACCTCGGCAGCAGCCACTCACGTTCGCCCGAGCAACGGCTCCTCGATCGCAGCGCAGCTGCTCACCCTGAGCACTCCCGAGATGACCGCGCTCGTCGGCGGCCTGCGCGTCCTCGGCGCGAACGCCGGAGGGTCCAACCACGGCGTCCTCACGAAGCGGCCGGGCGCACTGACGAACGACTTCTTCGTGAACCTGCTCGACATAACGACGAAGTGGCAGCCGGCCGGCAGCGACTACACGTACGAGGGCCGCGACCGGCGCACCGGCGAGGTCAACTGGACCGGCACGAACTACGACCTCATCTTCGGCTCGAACTCGCAGCTTCGCGCAATCGCCGAGGTCTACGCCATTGAGGTCGACCACTTCGTGCGCGACTTCGTCGCCGCGTGGGAGAAGGTCATGAACCTCGATCGCTTCGATCTCCGCGTGCCCGCTTAGACGGGGGAGCGCGGCTAGAGTCGATAGCGTAAACGGATCAAGGCCGTGCGCGCCATCGGGTACGCTTCGGGCACGTATCCGGCAGGCCCGTATTGCCACGGTACTGCCGCCAATTCGCCGTTGTTCGTGGGTACGCCGTTGCCGAGCGTATAGAGGCACTTCTTGCAATACTGCGCGCCATAGGCCCTCTCGTAATAGACGTTGCCTCCGGCATATCCGGGCGGCCCGATGAGATATGGATTCCCCTGAAGCTGCGTCGGCGCGGCGGTGGCAAAGAGATTCACGACGTCAAGAATCGCCGTCACGCGGGGCGAGAGATCGCCTTCGACGTGCAGCGATGCGAGCGTTTGCGGCATCGTGCGCAGCGTGTTCGGATCGACGCCCTCGTTCGTCCCTAGGTTTGCTATATACGGGTTCGTCGTTGCATTGTGCGGGAGCGACGGGTTCTTCAGGAAGTAGTAGTTGTAACCCGGATTGACGTAGTTATCGTTGGCAACTTGCACGGGCTTGCCGTTGACGATCTCCCAGACCGCGGTTCCGTTACCGTACGGGTATCCGCTCTCGTACGATAG
Source organism: Vulcanimicrobiota bacterium (assembly GCA_963745145.1). Lineage (GTDB taxonomy): Bacteria > Vulcanimicrobiota > Vulcanimicrobiia > Vulcanimicrobiales > Vulcanimicrobiaceae > Cybelea. Next base: position 1,182,886 of record CAVUWE010000002.1, read on the forward strand.
CATTGGCGTGACGCGCAAGCGATGGCGTAAGAGGTCGAGTTCGTACGAAGCCGTCGCCGTAAAGTTCGGGATGTAGTTGGCCGGGAAGAGGTGGCCGGCCAGAATCGCCGGCGCGTTGAGATCGTTGAATGCGAACTGATAGATGCTCGACGAGAGGGTGTGATTATAGTTGGCGTTGAGCGTAAAGCCACCGTTGTGCATCCACAGCTCCATCCCGTGAGAGCGTAGCTGGCCGGCGTTCGTGGGAACGCCGATTGCGTTGGGGTTTTCACCGGCATTGAGGGCGTCGCGATAGTTGGTCGGCAGCACATCGATTACGTTCTGCTCCAGCGCAACGAAGTAGGTCAGGCGCACCTGCGTTCGGCCTCCGTGTTCGTACGAGAACGCGTAGTCGTTCGAGGTCTCAGGCGCCAGCGGATAGCTTGGTACCGCACCATTGGCCTTGCCGCCGGAGTTATCACTGCACGCGCTCGCCGGCACGCAGGTGCGCTGAACCTCGAGCGGCAGCGGCGCGACCGAGTTGTGGTCGAAAGTGGCCCGAAATCCGTTAAATCCCGCGAAGGTGTAGGTCAGCGCGAGGTGTGGATCGATGGCACCGTCGCCGTAGATAACGGGTGGGTTGTCGCTCGTCTGCGCATGTTGACCAACGTAACGGAGGGACCCCATCGCTGTGAAGTGCGGCGTTACGCTCCACGTATCGCTTACGTAGACGAGATATTGATTTAACCGCGGGGCGGCGGTAACAGTTTGCGGAACCGTCGGGACGATCTGGTAGATACTGCTCGTATTGACGTCGTATTGCGCGCCGGCGCGAAAGTCGGTCTTGTCGTTGGCTTGGTCCTCAAAGTCGTACCCAATCCCGTCCTCGCGCTGGTATTGCGTCGAATAGAGTGAGATGGCGCCGTCGGGGAAGGAGAGGTCGTCCCATTCGGGGCCGTTGGCGACGGCACCGATCTGCGATCGGAAGAGCTGAAGCCGGCCCAGTGAGTGGGGCCAGTCGTGGACCCACTGGAGCTTCTCGACGCCGTACGTTCCTCGAGCGATGGAGGGGGTGTCGACTTGCTGATTCGGATTCGCCGGCTGGCCGGGGAACGTAGCGGTCGGGCTGTTAAAGGTCGACCACTGCAGTCCCCGGTACGGCGAATCGTACTGCTGGTATGCTGCCGCGCCGGCTAGAAAGACGGCCGAGAAATCGTCCTTGGGGGTAGCGGCGAAGTGCACGTTGCCGGCGATCGAATACTGCGCTCGCGTCTGGAAGCCGAGACCGTACGTGCCGATCTCTGCGGGATAGAATGTGTGCCCGTCGCCGTAGGCAAAATACTCGCTGCCGCTCGTCGCCGAGAGCGCATACCGCCAGCGCAAGTCCGGCGTCGCTTCCTGTACGGTAAACTTCACCTCACCAAGCTGCGCGCCGATTCCGGCAGCGACTTCGAGAGTTTCCGCTCCGGGATAAATGCCGGTCAGCGGGACTTCGTTGACGACGCCGCCCATCGCGTTTTGGCTGACGTCACTGTAACCGCCCAAAGTAACCGTTTCGGAACCGACACCGGCGGTCCCGAGCTGCGCGCCGACGATGTTTCCTCCGGGTTCGGCGATCAGACCTTGCGGTACGGGGACGGAGTCGTAGTCGTAGACCGTGTCTTGCACTTTGCCGCCGCGTACGATCACGTTGGCGAACGAGTCTTGCTGGATGCCGGGGACGTTCGAGATGGCTCCCTGGATGGAGTCTCGCGAATAGTTGGCGAGCCCGGAAGAAGAGGCTTGCGGCGTACCGGCGTGAGCCTGTTGACCCTGCACGGTGAACACGTCGCTTGTGTTGCCGACGGCGAACGCTTCACCCTTAATTTCGACCCTTGCGATCTCTTTGAGCTTGGCGAGCAAGACCACCGCCATGCGCTCGTGGCCCCCAGGTAGAACGGTGACCGTCGCAGTGGCCGACTCGAAGCCTTTCGCTTCAACTGTCACCGTGTACGTATCCGGGGCAACGCCGAGAATCGTGAAATGGCCGCTCGCGTCCGTCGTGCCGGTGTATCGACCCGATGGAGCGAGCGCCCAGATCCGTGCGTTTGCGACCGGCGCATGAGTCGTCGCAGAGACGGTTCCCAAGATCGCCCCCGTGGTAAGCTCGGCAGCTACGGCGTGTTGGAACGGAAGCGCTATCGGAAGAAGCACGCAAAGGATGCGACTGATCTTTCGCATGGAACTGGCTCCCAAGCGGCGCGCGACGGAACACGCATCGCAATTTGTTGAGTAGGTTAGGTTAAAGCCGGGAGCCCACGCGGTGGAGCTCGTACGCCGCGCGACTTGACGATTTCAACGCCGACATGAGAACAACGCATCTCCGGATGAGAGATCGTCGCGTGTTTGGGTGTTGCCGAGTACGAGCGCGAGATTCGCAGGAATGACGTGAAAAGTGCTGCCGCCAAAACTCCGCTGCGCGCAGCACAGCGGATCGCTGCGCCAAGCATCATTCGTACCGCAACGGCAATCGTCACGAATGATAAGACGAGAAACGGAGCGTGTGCGATCACGACGGAGTTTGGATCGAATGGGGCCAACCCGCCGAAGTGCGTTTCGTAGCCTTCTATCGCGACGACGGTGACGCAGCTTCCGGCGAAAGCGGCGATCGCGTCGACCGCGCGGGCATATGCATCGTCGAGCCTGCGAACGAGCGGATCACTGGGCGCGATCCGGGAGCCTACGACGTAAGCGGCAAGGCTGAGGACCAGCGTCAACGTGATCGCGAGCGCCGGCAGCATTCCCTGATGGTTAACGTCCCGTGTAGTGCCGCCTAACCAACCGAACAGCGCAGAAAACTCCGTCCCCGCGTCGCCGAGTACGCCGGCTAGCAGTCCGATCGTGAGTACGGCCCAGATCCGTACCAGGATGTAGCGCATCGCTAACTGACCTACGACAACGATCGAGCGGCCCCTGGTTACGACGGACTGAAACGGCGCGCCGAACCCGGGTTCCGTAATGTCGGTATGCGCCGGAAGCGGAGCCCGTCGTTGATTGGCCAACGATCTTCGCTCATTGCTGAAAAGGACGACTGCATGCTTCGAGTGAGGTTCGGCGGGCTCTCGGCACCCGTGCTGGCGCTTGCGGTGACCGCTTCGTCAGCCGGCGCATCGGGTTTGACGGCGGATGCGGAACGCTACATCATTTCAAGCGAGAAGCAGTGGCTGCCGACGAATCCCCACGAATTCGACGTCATTCGGCGGATCCTCGCCGATGATTTTGTTGGGCTTATCGACGGACATATTTATACTAAAGTGGACGCACTTTCGTCCGCCAAACACGATCCAGGGAACGTCGCAAGCGAACATGTCGACTATGTGACAGTTCGATTCCACGGCATGACCGCGATCGCTCAAGGCCAGGCGATCATAACGCAGAAGAACGGCCAGAGGGTGCGCAATCGCTTCGTTGACACGTGGGTATTCGAAAATCGGACCTGGCAGATCGTCGCGGCCGCCGACACCGATACGCGATTGTAGCATCCGCCGTTTCCGATGGCTATCTCTCAACGAGTGTAGTCCGTCGTCCAGTTGGTTTCCCACGTTCTACCGTTGCCCGGTGAAAACGCTTCTTCGAAGCGCGGATTTCCGTTCGGATCTCCCAGCGGTAACGTACGATGATGGGCTTGCGCCGTATGTGTCGGGTGCGAAAAAATCGCCGACGCCAATGATCGTCGAAACGCCCAACCTGCGGAAGCCCGGGCGCCAGGCCACCCTTTTGCGTGCCCTAATAGAGCGCCCATTGGTGCTTCGTTTGGTCGTACAATCGCAATGTGACACCGCGAATGTGCTGCGTAGGGCAGCGCAGGTCGCCAAGTAGCAGCGTTTTGGTCTTACGCTCCATGCATCGATTCTAGTAGAGGATTGGCCCTTCGTGTTGTGCCAATTCGAGGCAAAATGGAGGAGCCAATCGATCTCGAGTCTCTTTTTCCGGATCGCTCCTGCGGCGAACCCCTCGGCAGCCAACTGGTCCGGCGGTTACGAACCGCGATCAAGAGCGGATTCTTCGCGGCTGGTTCGCGTCTGCTCGCAACCCGGGAGCTGGCGAAGCGCCTCGGCATCTCACGCAACACGGTTACGGAGGCATTCGAGCAGCTGATCGCCGAGGGGTATCTCGAGGCGCGCGTCGGTGCCGGCACCTTCGTTACCGAAACGCTGCGCGAGACGCGCAAGGGGACCGCCGCGCCTTTAGGGCTACTCCCCGCGGTCCCGAGCGCGCTTACCGCGATCAAAGAGAGCCTCGACGCGGTAGGATCGTCGTTTGGTCCACTGCGCGTGGGAGCTCCGGATCTGTCTGCGTTTCCGCGTGGGGTGTGGCAGCGTCTCGAGCGCAAAAATCTCGCCCCATTCGACGCGCATCTGGATTACGGTCAATCTGCCGGGTTATTCGCCTTGCGTAAAGCGATTGCAGGCCATATCGCGCAGTTTCGTGGGGTAGTGGCGGATCCCGATCAAATCGTCGTGGTCGAAGGAGCACAGGCCGCATTGCATTTGATCGCCTTCATCGTGACGCAACGCGGCCAACACGTCGCGATCGAAGATCCATGCTACCAACTCGCTCGAACGATATTTGCGGCCCACGGTCTGATTCTGCACGGAGTCCCAGTCGATCGTGACGGTATGCGGACAAGCGAGTTGCCACGAGGGCCGTCGCTTGCCTACGTGACACCTTCGCATCAGTTCCCACTGGGCGGGTCGATGCCCCTCACTCGGCGCACCGAACTGCTGGAGTGGGCGCAGCAAACCAACGCATACGTCATCGAAGATGACTACGATAGCGAATTCGATACGCGCCCGCTTCCCGCCTTGCAAAGTCTCGACCACGGCGAACGCGTTATTTACGTTGGAACCCTCAGCAAGACGCTGGCTCCTGGGCTGCGTACGGGTTACGTTGTCGCTCCCAGGCATCTCGCGCAGACGTTTCGCTTTTCGCGCGCTATTACGAGCCTCGGAGCGTCGGCCCGTTTGCAGAGCACGATCGCGGAATTCATAGCCGAAGGTCACTTCAGCCGGCATACGCGGCGCATGTCTACGGTTTATGAGCGACGCCGTCGAATTTTGGTCGAAGCGTTGACGAAAAAACTGCCGAAGGGCTTCAGCATCGGCCCGGCGCAGACGGGCTTGCACGTAGCGATCAGCGGACCGAGCGATTTCGAGGATGTTCTGACCGCGAACACGATGCCGGATGGAAATCGAGTCTTGCCGATCTCTCTGTTATGCGTGGAACGGACCGATTGCAAGGGGCTATTGGTCGGATTCAGCGCAGGAAGCGACGATGCCGTTTCACGCACCGCGGCTACGCTCGGGAGCATGTTGCACTCGCGGCCAACGGCTAGGTTGGGTGCGGCGTTTCCTCGATCGAGTCCACGCGGTCCGGATAAAACGCCAGGTATTCTTTAATTTCGGCGACGGCTTGGTACGGCGCCTCGTACGTCCACACCGCGTTCTTGCCGCGACCACCGCCGATGGCTATGTCGTAATAGGCAGCGTCGCCCTTGTACCGGCAGTAGCTTTGGTTGTCGCTTCGCTCCAGCACCGACATATCCACGTCACCGCGTGGAACGTACATGACGGGCGGATAGTCGCTCTCGCGCAACGTCAAGGCGCGCGTTGTGTCGGCGACAACGCGCCCGCCCGCGGTGACCCGAACGCGTGAGCGGTTGGCCTCGATTGTAATGGGATGCTCCGAGCTCGGGGTTTTCATGGTTTTCATGACGCGGTAATTCCTCCGTTCACGTCGATGATCTGACCGGTGATGAAGGCGGCTCTGTCCGAAGCGAGGAACGCGATCGCGTCGGCGATCTCCGCCGCCTTACCGGCGCGCTTGAAGGGAACGCGATCTATCAATGCGGCTCTCCTTTCGTCGGAGCCCGCGAAGCGAGTGAGCAGTTCGGTATCGACCGGACCCGGCGCCACCGCGTTCACGCGCACGCCGTACGCCGCAGCCTCGAGCGCGGCAGCCTTCGTCAAGCCTTCGACGGCGTGTTTGCTGGCTGCGTACACCGAGGCGCCCGGCGACCCACGGTGTCCCGTCGTCGACGAGACGTTCACGATGCTGCCTGTTCCCTGCGGCTGCATCACTCGCAGTTCGTGCTTCATGCTCAGCAGCGTGCCAAGGACGTTCGTATCGAAGGTCGCCGCGTAGCTTTCCGCCGTCTGGTCCGTGACGGGGCCTGGTTGACCTTCGGTTCCGGCGCTGTTCACAGCAACGTCGAGGCGCCCGAAGCGCGCGACGGTTCGATCCACGAGATGGCGCAAATCCTCGTCGCTGCGAACGTCGACACGGAAGAATTCCACATCGGCGCCAAGCGTGCGCAACTCGCCGGCAAGCGCTTGACCTGCATCCTCACGCCGACCTGAGACGGCAATTCTGTGACCGACTCCGGCAAAGGTTAGTGCGGCCGCTTTTCCGATTCCGCTCAAGGCGCCGGTGATGAGGACGACTCGTGAGTTCATGCGATCGTAAGACCGTAGTAAAACAGGCGAAGTTGCGCGAAGACCGTTAGCATCTCGATCGCTTGAGGAGCACCATCATGGACCGACGTGCATTTTCGATGACCCTAGCTGCCGGAGTCGCCGGGTCGTTGCTCGGCACCGAGAAGGCTGCAGCCGGCGCCGGCGTGCGCAATGTCGTCTTGGTTCACGGCCTCTACGCCGACGGCTCGAGCTGGTCGGAATGCATCGTGCGTCTACAGTCTGCCGGGATAAACGTGACGGCAGTTCAAAATTCGCTCGCCTCCTTCGCCGACGACGTTGCAGCCACGCGCCGCGCCCTCGCCATGCAGGACGGCCCAACGGTGCTCGCGGCGCACTCGTACGGAGGCATGGTCGCAACCCAGGCCGGCATCGCTTCCAACGTTACGGCCCTCGTCTATATTGCGGCTCGTGCGCCGGACGCGGGCGAAGACTACGTGGCACTCGCAAAACGATTCCCGGCCCCACCCGCGAGCGCCGGCGTCGTTACGTTCGACGGCTTTACCCGTTTGAACGAGGATGCGTTCCTGAACGATTTCGCAAACGGCGTCGATCCAGTAAAGGCGCGCGAACTCTATGCCGTTCAAGCGTCGAATGCCGCGACGCTTTCCTCAACTGCGAAGACGACCGTCGCTGCGTGGCGAACCAAACCAACCTGGTACGCCGTGTCGAAACAGGATCGCACGATCAACCCTGACTTGGAACGCTTCATGGCAGCGCGCATGAAGGCGACGACCATCGAGATCGATGCTGGTCACCTGTCTCTGGTAAGCCATGCGCCGCAAGTCACGGCCCTGATTTTACAGGCGGCGCAAAGTGAGCGACCTTTGAGCCTCCCGCCAACCTGATTCGCCAACCCAAGAGAGATTATAGGCCGTCTTAGAAGCCGATTGCCGCGTGCTGGCCATCACAAAATGGTTTGTTTGTTGATGCGCCGCATCGGCACAACGTGACGCGGTTGCGGGTTTCATAGGTCGCAACCCAGGTGGCGTGCCGCGCCTACGCCCCTCGTTGCGGCGCCTCGTTTCGAAGTCGAACCACGAGATCGGCCGCCGGCATCATCCCGACGATCGCGCGGTGATGCGGCCACCCCATGGCCGGAACGCCGGTAACGCCGGCCGTGTGCGCCTCTTCGACGAACGCGTCAATTACGGGAGAAAACCGACGCTCGCGCCAGGCGGCTTGCACGTCTGAAGCCGAGATGCCGAACGGTTCAGCGATCGGGACAATGACTTCCCGTTTCGAGATATCGGCGTGTTCGGTGAAGAATGCGCGCGAAACATCGTGATAGAACGCGCCGGCTGCGCGATCGTCCTTTCGGGCGCGCACGAGCTCGGCCGTCTCGAGTGCGAAACGCGAGTTCACGTTACGTTTGGGAGGATCGATTGGGAGTCCCACCTCTCGACCCAACCGCTCGAGCCTCGCCCGAACCTGCGGCCAGGCCTCCGGAGGAAACGGCTTTGGTGCCCCTTCGGGCGGCGTCTCCGGATGAATCTCGAAGGGGAGCCAACGAAGATCTGCTTGCAGTTCCCGCGCCGCTTCTTCGGCCCAAACTGAGCCGAGGTAGCAAAACGGTCAAATAACGTCGGACCAGATGTTGATGATGCGATCCATGGCCTTCTCATCATAGCACGGGTCAAATGGCAACATGCCGGGCGCTATGTCGGCGGAGCGATGCGGTTAAGTTCGGCAAGCGCGTCGCCCGGCAGGCTCATCGCGGCACCGCTCACGTTCTCGTGCAGATGCTCGATCGACGACGTGCCGGGGATGAGGAGAATGTTCGGAGAGCGCTGCAGCAGCCACGCGAGGGCGACGCCCATCGGCGTCGCACCCAGACGCTCGGCGACGGAGTCCAGCGTAGCGGACTGTAGCGGCGTGAACCCACCGAGCGGGAAGTACGGGACGTAAGCAATTCCCTGCCTTGCAAGTGAGTCGATGACGTCGTCGTCGCCTCGATTCGCGATGTTGTAGAAGTTCTGCACACAAACGACCGGCGAAATCGACCGCGCTTCGGCAATCTGCTCCGGCGAGACCGTGCTGACACCGAGATGTTTAATCAACCCTTCCTGCCGCAATTGCGCGAGCACCGTAAACGGCTCGGCAATCGAGCCGGGCTCCGCGCTGCTTAACCCGCCTACCCGGAGGTTCACGACGTCGAGTGAGTCGAGACCGAGATTCTTGAGGTTGTCGTACACGGCCTGACGCAACTCTTCCGGGGCTAGCGCTTTCGGCCAGCCGCCCTGCGCGTCTCGGCGCGCCCCGACCTTAGTGACGATGTGCAGCTCGCTCGGGTACGGATGGAGAGCTTCCTTGATAATTTGATTGGTGATGTGCGGGCCGTAATAGTCGCTCGTATCTATGTGTGTGATACCCAGATCGATCGCCTCGCGTAATACGGCAACGGCAGCCTTGCGGTCCCGCGGTGGACCGAAGATGTGCGGCCCGGAGAGCTGCATCGCGCCGTATCCAATCCGCGTCACCGTGAGGTCGTGCGCCACGCTGAACGTTCCGCCTGAAAGTGCTCTTGTGCTACGCAACTGCTGCCCTTTCGAAGTAATGCCCGCTCTCGAGGTCGGCAAGAAGTCCGGGGTGAGTCGTATTCCACCCGAGCCACCGCTGCGTTAAAGCGCTCGATGCGGGGATATCGGAGGAAGCGAAGCGTGCGAGGAATCCGAAATGATCGCCGGCCTCTTCGGGAGATTTCGACACTACCGGCACCCCGATGTGCCGCCCGACGACGCCGGCGATTTCTCGAAACGGCACGCCCTCGTCGCCGACGCTGTGATACCGAGCTCTTGCAGAACCCTTCTCGATTGCGAGCTTGAAAACATGCGCGGCGTCAAGCCGGTGCACCGCCGCCCAGCGGTTGAGTCCGTCACCGACATACGCGGAGACGCCCTTTTCGCGCGCGATATCGATGAGCCGGGGAACGAATCCGTGGTCGCCCTGGCCGTGCACGGAAGGGGGAAGTCGCACCGCTGAGGCGCGAACGCCGCGGTCCACCAACGCGAGCGCCGTTTCTTCGGATCTACGGGGCCACGACGCGAGTAAGGCCGGATCCGCAACGTCTGCTTCCGTCGCCACGCGCCCCGGAGCGACGAGTCCGGTGCCGGACGTCACGACTAACGGACGCTGCGATCCCGCGAGCGCATCGCCCATGGCCTCGATCGCGCGCGCGTCGGTTGCGGCAGCGGCCGGAAAATTCGCAAAATCGTGGATGAAGGCGGTGTGAATGACGCCGTCGGACGCGGCCGCGCCTGCGTATAAGGTTTCAAGATCGTCAAGGGCGCCGCGGAGCACGTCGGCGCCGGTGGCGGCAACGGCTGCGGCCGCCGCGTCTGAACGCGCAAGTCCGGTCACCTGATGGCCGGCACCGATGAGTTCTTGAACGACGGCTGAGCCGACAAACCCACTTACCCCCGTAACGAAAATTCGCACTCTAGAAATCCCCCGGGTGGTTGATGTCAGTTGCTGACATAAAGAATATACCACTGATGTCAACTACTGTCATCAGCATGGTATAATCAGGCGGATGGCTCGATGGAAGCCCGATGCGCGGGCCCGTTTAGAGAAGGCGGCGCTTGCACTCTATCGGGAGCACGGTTTTGCCCAAACGACCGTGGCGGAGATCGCCGAGCGGGCCGGACTTACCGAGCGAACGTTCTTTCGCTATTTTAGCGACAAACGGGAAGTGCTCTTCTCGGGTGCCGGCACGCTGCAGCAGCAACTCGTTAGCGCACTCGAAAATGCGCCGAGCTCGCTCGCGCCGATCGATGCCGTAGGCATGGCTGTTGAGGCCGCGGCCCAGCTATTCGAACGGCGCCGCGATTTTGCTCGCAAACGTCAGGCCGTCATTTCTGAGAACGCAGAGCTGCAAGAGCGCGAGCGCATCAAGCTGGCGTCGCTGGCCTCGGCGCTTGCGGATGCGTTGCGTCGACGCGGTGTCGGCGATCCCGCAGCGAGCCTCGCCGCAGAGATGGGGGTTACCGTTTTGAGGATCGCATTCGAGCGATGGATCAACGAGGAGAACGACCTTGGCCTGGCGCTGGTTATGAGGGAGTCGTTAAACGAGTTGAAGCTCGTGACTGCCGGGAAATGAGTCCACCCTCCAGGATGCGGATGACGGCGAGAATCGTGTTCCAGTTTCGGGTCGTGACCTGCGCTCCCAGAACGTGGTCGATCCGCCCCAGATATCCGATCGTTTTCATATGGCGGCGATATACGCCGAATACGAATCGCTTGCGCCGCCCGACGATGCGCACATACCATTCACCCGTGGACGGAATGTCGCATGGCATAGGCGGCAATCGGTGGCCGGCCGGTTCGACCAAAACGCTCACGAATCGAACGACGTCCGCTTGAAGCGCCTGCGAGCCGAAGGGATCTCCGGTCTGCAACTCAACCAGCTCGCGACCGTCGCAAAGGGCGAGCTCGGTCTCGAACGGCAACCTGCGAAGCAGTTCCGCTCGGAACGCCGGCCGCGAACCAGGATTGCGAGCGACGAGAAGCCCCGTCGCGCCGACGTTGACGACGTCGTACCCGGCGAGTTCCTTGGCGAGCAGGCTGGGGCGAAACCGCCGGTGGCCGCCGACGTTGACACCCCGTAAGAAGGCAACTAGGGCCATCCGCTCCTACCTTGCGGCAGAACGGCCATGGAAGCCCGCTGTCCCCAATTGCACCGGCTGCTGGTTCCGCGTGAGCGGTGGAAATCAGCGCCCGGCGCCGAACCCTTTAGCGCAAATCCGTCCCGGCTTCAGGAGGCACAGCAGATGAGGACTTTCGTTCTTAGCCGCCACGTTCTAATCCCTACCGTCGCCGCCGCGTTGCTTGCGGGCTGCGGCGCGTCCCAAGCCCCGCTCGGCGCATCCGGCGTGCCGCAAAGCACCACTCGCACCGCGATGCCACACTGGCAATCGCAGCATCTCGCGCGTACCGAGTGCCCGCAGCTCGCCGGTAAGCCGACGTGCTTCGCGCTTCGGGTTCTAAAGGGCGTCATTACGCCGCTCTGCTCGCCGTCGTCGAGCTGCGGCTGGACGGCGCCCCAGCTCGAAGCCGCCTATGGCCTTACAGCCGCCTTAGGCAAGGGATTCTGGGACGAACGTCGCCCTCATCGAGGAGGGCGATCTCGCCAATGCCTCGTCCGATCTCGCGGCCTACCGCACCGAATATGGGCTCGGCACCGGCAACCTGACGAAGTACAACGAGAACGGCCAACAATCCAACTATCCTCAAACCTGCGAGGACTACGGCTGGTGCCTGGAAACCGATCTCGACATCGACATGGTTTCCGCGGCCTGCCCGAAGTGCAACATCTTCCTGATGGAAGCCAAGGGCGGCATCAGCGATTTGGAGACGGCAGAGGCGGAAGCCGTCACGCTCGGGGCGACGATCCTAAGCAATAGCTGGGGTTGCTACGGCAGCACCGACTGCGGCGACCCGAACTTTTCGAATTATTTCGACACGCCCGGCATCGCGTATCTGGCTGCGACCGGCGATGCCGGGTATGACAATATCGCCGCTCCGTCGGACCTTGCCAGCGTGCTCGCCGTCGGGGGCACGCAGCTGGCCGTGAGCGGCTCGACGTATAGTGAAACCCTCTGGGCCGACGCCGGCGCCGGATGCGCGAATCCAACCGAAGTCGGAGGTACGGGCATTCCGAAGCCATCCTGGCAGAAAGACCCGGACTGTACCTACCGCACCGTTGGCGACGTGTCGTCGGAAGCGGGCTGCTCGCCGGGCGTTGCGGTGTACATCGGCCTTTACGGCGGCTGGACGGGCGTCTGCGGTACGAGCACTTCGTCGCCGTTTACGGCCGGCGTCGTCGCCCTCGCGGGCAACGCCACTCACCTCGATGCCGGCAAAACCTTCTGGGCGTTCAATCGCCAGAAGCATAAGAAATATTTCCATCATCCGAGTGGCAGCTCCGGCGGCTGCACCGACTACCTATGCGGAGACGGGCGCTACAAAAAATACTATTCTGGCCCGGGCGGTTGGGGGACACCCAACGGAATCAAAGCGTACTAGACGCCGCAGCGGGTAGAAACGTTAGCCCTCGCCCGCTACACGCCGAGCATCGGCGTGTAGCGGGATTGCTGTCAGAGTTCCCGAGGGACGTACCGACGATCCGTTGACACGCGTGGTCAATGGAGCGACGTTCGATCAATTCTTTGGACAAACACTCCGAGAATACGGGGTTGCCGGAGCACTCGTCTCGGGCAACGCGTTTCTTCTGTGGTTTGACGATCCCGATGAGCAACGGGCCCTTCAAACTCGTCGCGATTCGGTAGGCGCACGCCTAGCGGGCGCTATGCCCGGTTCGCGCGGAGTGTCATACGATCGTCCTTAGTGCTCGCAACGAGGGATGCGCGTCGGGCATACGAACGGGAACCCTGGGGGCATCGCGATTAACGACAGGGAGCGCTCGATCGAAGATACACGCTTTACGGCTCTGTTCGTCAGCAGGGCGGGGGCGGATGCCGATTTTGCAGCCGTCGTCGGCGACATTTTGGAATCCGCCGGCCACGCGGTCGTCCTTCAGCAGTGGGATTTCGCCAACCGCAACTTTATGGAGCGCATGCACGCCGCACTGAGCGGTGGCGCCCGGGTCATCGCGCTGCTATCGCCGGAGTATCTTAGCAGCGCGCACTGCCAAGCCGAGTGGCAGAACGCCATCGCCGGCGACCCGCTCAACAGCAAATCGCGGTTGATTTTGCTGCGTGTTGCCGAGTGCGAGCCTGTTGGACTTCTCAGCGGTCTCGCCTACTGGGATCTCGTTCCGGTCCGCGACGATCGCGCGTTGCTGAAACAAATTGTGCTCGACGCAGTGCGTGAAGAACGCCGAGATGCCGCCCCGAGCGGGCCGTTTTGGCGACCGCCACGGTCTGTCGTCGACAACGAAGCGATTCGCCCGGTTTCGAGCTTCAGCGCGCGCGAAGAGGAACTTGCCGCCATCGCCGCAGCTCTTTCAAACGATGGCGCGATTGCGGCGGTGTATGGGTTGGGCGGTGTCGGCAAGACGTCCATAGCGAGGGAATACGCGTGGCGCAATCGCGAGCAGTATTCGGTTATTTGGTGGCTCGTGTCAGAGACCGAAGACGGGATTATCGAGGGACTATTGCGCCTCGGAGCGACTTTCGTGCGCGGGCTCGATCAGCTTGCCGATCGGCGCGCAGCAGCCCAACGGGTAGTTGGCTCGGTTTTGAATGGCTTTTCCAAACCCGTATTGCTAGTTTTCGACAACCTAGAAGACGAACGCGTGCTGCGAACCTGGCTGCCGCGAACTGGGGCACGGGCATTGGTGACCTCGCGAAGCGCGGCATGGAGCGCCGAGATCACTGCAATTCCTGTGCACGCCTTGGAACTCGAGACTGCAGCGGGTTACCTCCAGCGGGAAAGCGGGCGCGCCGACTTGACCAAGGCCGATGCTTGCGCCATTACCGAAGCGCTCGGCGCGCTTCCGCTTGCGTTGTCGCACGCTGCGGCCGCGCTGCGGAACCACCGGATGGTCACACCCCAGCGATATCTCGAACGCATCGGCGATTATCTGAAGATCGCTCCGCGCTCGTCCGAATATCCCCAGTCCGTCTTTGCAACGTTTAACGCGGCGATGGTGCAAGCCGAAAGCGAAGCCCCAGGCGCCGCAGCAATTCTTTCTTTCGCGGCACTTTTCGCTCCCGATGCTATTCCCGACGAACTGTTTCGGCAGCCTATCGATAGCTATCGAGGAACGTTGCGGCCGGCCCTATCGAAGGGTGCGGTCACGCGAGATCTGGGTTCTACGCTCGCCGACGATTTTGAATTAGACGAGGCGCTGGGGGCGCTGAACCGGCTTTCGCTACTCGCCTTCTCGGAGGCGGCTCGCACGTATACTATCCACCGGCTTGTCCAACGCGCGTCGCAAGACACGATCGCTGAGGAATATCCCGCATGGCGTGAGTGCGCGGTGGCAACCGCCGATACGGTTTTTCCGAACGTCGAGTTCCCCACGTGGCCGGTGTGCGCGAGGCTGCTCCCCCACGCACGCGCCGCGCTGGAGGCCCTGCCCGAGGGCACCGCGTTTCTGCCGGGGAGCCGGCTCGCACAGAAATGCGGTGTCTATCTCTGGAGGCGGGCCGAGTTTGGGGCAGCCGAGCTCTTGTGTGCGCAATCGCTTGCGGTTCGCGAGCGAGCGTGCGGCCCGAAAGATCTCGATCTTGTGCCTATTCTTAACAATCTCGCAAAGGTCTACGTCGATCAATATCGCTACGAAGAAGCCGAACCGCTGCTGATCCGAGCGCTAGCGATTTGCGAAAGTATGCCGGGGGCGGGTCAGTCCGATCTAGCAAACGTCCTGAACAACCTCGCGGTGATCTGCCGCGAGCAGGGACGCTACGAAGAGGCGGAGCTCCTGTATAGGCGGGCGCTGGCGATTCTAGAGAGCGCCTTCGGCGAGGATCACCCGGAAGTCGCCCGCACCATTAACAACCTCGCGGGGGTGTACCTCGACCGAGATGATGTCCAAGCGGAGATAGTGCTCTCCCGAGCTCTCGCGATCAAAGAGAAGACGCTGGGTCCGGATCATCCAAATGTCGCTTATAGCGTCGAGAACCTCGCGCTCGTGCACCGCAATCTCGGAAATTATGCAGAGGCGGAGGCACTCCATACACGTGCTTTGGCGATTCGGGAGAAAACGCTCGGGCCAGACCATCCTGACGTCGGCTTGAGTCTCCACGGTCTCGCAAACGTGTATCGCGAGCAAACGCGCTACGTCGAGGCAGAAGCGCTGCTTACGCGGGCCTTGACGCTGTGGGGAAAGACGCTCGATCCCGACCACCCGCACGTTGCGCATGGCTTCAATGCTCTCGCGCTGGTATACCGCGAACAGGGCCGTTACGACGACGCGGAAGCATTGCATATGCGCGCGTTGGCAATGCTGGAAAAGGCGCTTGGCCGCAACCACCTCTACGTGGGGACCTTTCTGCATAACGTTGCTCAATTATATTGTCGCCAGGCGCGCTACGAGGAAGCCAAGCCGATCCTGGCGCGGGCTTTAGCGATTAGGGAAAAGGAATGCGGGCCCAACCACGCGCTGACCAAATCGGTTCGCGAGGAGCTGGCCGGCTTAGGCGAAGGAAAAGACGCCGCGAAATCAGTCGAAGGAAAAACCCCGTCGGTGTCATGAGTCGACCGCACCGTCCGGATTCCTTCATGTTCGGACGCGAGCGCGAGCTTCGCGTCATTGAAGAACAGCTCGATAGCGTGAGCGATAGAGGTATCGCTTTGCTCATTCGAGGTGAGGCCGGAGTTGGGAAAACGGCGATTCTAGAGGCCGCAAAGTCGCGAGCGGCCGTTCGAGACATGTCGTTGCTCGGCGCGACCGGCGTGCAACGCAGGTCGCGGCCACGCTGCTACCTGAGTGCTGCTGTATCAGCCTGTACGTAGGACCGCCGCACAATGTATCTTGACCGAGTTGCGGCAATCACGTAGATGATACCGCCTAACGGATTTCGGCGCGAATCTCGCCGCGAGATTGGTAGAGGTCCCAGAACTTGTCTGCGGTGATCGAGGGGTTGATGGCGTCGGCGGCACCCGTCGGTGTGCCCTTCACGGTGCCATAGATCGTGACTTCGCCTACGTAGACGCCGTCGCGTTTTAGCCGCTGCGCAAGCAAACCGACGAGCTTGTTTTTCGCCGCATTTGCGAGAGCGATTCCCATTACGTTGAAGTTAGTAGCATATTCGTCCATCTCCGGCGACAGATCGCCGAAGCCACCGTTGGTTATGAGAATAGCGCCGTCACCGGCATTCTTGAGATCGGGCAGCGCTTCTCGCGTGGCGGCGAGTAGTCCAAACACGGCTGCGTCAAAAAGGCCGTGAACCGCGGCCGGATCCGCGGTGAGGAGATCTCCCGCTTCGGCACCTCCGTAGGCGTTCCAGTGAATCGCAGTAATAGGACCGAGTTCCGCGCGTATATTGCGGAATGCGCCGGCGATGGCAGCTGGGTCGGTGGCGTCGGCGCGGAACGCGGCTGCTGCGATTCCTCGGCCCTTCAGTGCAGAAACTCCGGAGGCAAGGCGCTCTTGGTTCCGGCCGACGAGCGCGACCGAAAAGCCTTCAGCGCCGAATTTCTCCGCTACGGCGGTAGAGTTGCCCGGGCCGAACCCCACGACCACAATGGTTTTTGACGTGTTCATCTAGGTCCCAGTTTTCTCAGCCAGCAGGGCCTCAACATTCAGCTCGATCCGAACCTCGTCGCCGACCACGACGCCGCCGGTTTCCAGCGTCGCGTTCCATGCAAGGCCAAAGTCCTTACGGTTAATTGTGCCGTGCGCGGCGTACCCGACGCGAAGGCCGCCCCACGGATCGGTCGCGCGTCCTTCGAAAGCTGCCGGTCAGCTTCACTTCGCGCGTGATTCCGCGGATCGTTAGTTTGCCGTCGATCTTAAAATCGTCCGGCGCTCCGTGGATTCGAGTGCTTTCGAAGATCAGATGCGGGAACTTCTCCACTTCGAAGAAGTCGGCCGAGCGCAGATGCGCGTCGCGCTGCTCTTCGCGCGTATCGATCGAGCCCGCGTCAATGGTCGCCGTAATCGAGATCGGAAGATCGCTGCCGGGTGCCGAGCTCGATTTGCCCGTCGAAGGCCGTGAAGCGGCCGCGGACCTTGGTGATCATGAGGTGCCGGACGATAAACTCCACCGTCGTATGGGCTCGGTCGACGGCGTAGATGGCTTTTTCTTGCAGTTGAGCGGTCACGAGTTTCTCCTTTTGAAACCTGTTGGCCTTGCACTTTAACAACACTTGTCGTATAATCGCCTTATGCCGCATATGATACGATCGTCGGGAATGTCGGTCAACCGACAAAATGGCGAAAATGTCGCTTATCCGACGAGATACCCAAAGTGACGGTTAGCACTCTTGCCGAGCGCCCGTCGCGCGTCGATCCGCGCGTCACGCGCACGCGCAAGCTCATCCGCGATGCGCTCGTGTCGCTGCTCGCCGAGAAGAACTTCGAATCGATCAGCGTGCAAGACATCGCCGGACGTGCGACTGTGAATCGCGCGACAATCTATGCGCACTTCACCGATAAGTTCGCTCTGCTCGATGCGATGATTCGGGAAGATTTCGCCGGGCATCTATCGGAGGGTGATCCGCTCAGCACCGCCGAGACGCGCGGGTTGCTGCTGGCAGTAGGCAAGCAATACCTTCGCCTTCGTGGCTTTACACCGGCGATGCAGAATTGATCGCGACTTCGAGCCGCAGATGCAGCGCAGCTTGGAAGCCGAGCTGACCGACTTTCTTTCACCGCGATTCGGGCATTGCACGGCAATGCTAGTCGCCTCGGCGCTTCGTAGGCAGCGCGATGAGCTGGCGTCACCAATCGCCCAACGCTCCGTTCGAGCCCATTGTCGCGAACATCGTTGGAATTCTCGTCGACGGCGTCGACAAGCATTCGCGCTAGCCGTCGGCGGCACGTCGATGAAGCCCTATACGATTGCTGGTTCGCAGCTCGCCATGGGCGCGAGCTTGGGCAACAGCGCGATCTGGATTCACACAAAAGGCGATGGTGCGATCGAGCGGATCTTTCTCAATTCGATCGGGAAGTCGCTTGTTGGAACGGTCAACGTACGCTACGCCGGCCAGCCGGAGCTGCGTGGATCCCTTCTTCCCGGGACTCTTTGCCGCGGGGCCGCGCATATTGGAGATCCATCCCGCCTATCAGCGGGTGCGATTTCAACTCGTCGAAGCAATCGATGTCGCCGAAACGACGTTTCTCCCATTTGCGAAAGGCGACCCTGGTGACGACGAGCCGTTGGTTTACGTCATCGTCGAACTCGAGAATCGCGACGTCATACGGCACGACTTGCGGGTTATTGCCTCGGCAATGCTTCGTGGAAGCACGCCCGCCGACGTTTGCGCGCGCTACGACGAAGGGCGCTCGCGCGCTGATCGCGCGGAACGCAAGTAGTGCGCAGTGGATTCGCGTTATGGGTGGATCCCGAAGCTCCGGCTAGATTTGCTGCCGACTGCGACTACGCGCGGTCGTACGATCCGGCATACCAAGACGCGCTGAACGACGACACCTCGGCAACGGGCGATCTTATCGGTCGGCTCCAATGGGACTTCGCTCTCGCACCGTCCGAGCGCCGCTGCTTTTGGTTCGCCGTCGGGCTCTATACCGATGGCGAGCAGGACGCGTTACGGCGATACGGTCGCATTGCAAGCGCGGACGACGCGCTCGAGCACACCGTTGCGTCGCTGGAACAAATCCTTCGTGCGGGTCGGGTGCTAACGCCCGACCCGGTGATCAATCAGGGCGCGCTATGGAGTAAGGTCAATATGCGGCGAGTGATGGCTTCGTATCCGACCGGGCAAGCCTTCACCAACGATCCGGGAAGCTACTCGAATGTCGTCATACGCGACGCGGCCTGGTTCATCTTCGGGAACGATCATTTCTTGCCGTCTTTCTCGCGTCGCTTGCTCGATAATCTCGGCCAACGACAGTACTCCAACGGCAAGCTGCCCGAGTACTTCGACGCCGTCAGCGGTCGCGTCGAGGACGACGGGCTGAACATCAACGACGACACGCCGCTCTACGTGCTGGCGGTCAATCACCATTTCCGCGCCACCGGCGATGCGGGCTGGCTGGCGACGACGTATCCGGCGGTTGCGCGCGCGGCCCGCTACATCATCTCTCAGATCGACGATCGCGGCCTCGTTTTTTGCTCCGCCGATGATCCTCGCGGCGACGTGTGGGGAATCGCGGGCTGGCGAAATATCATTAGCGGTTACCACATCAGCGGCGCGGTTACCGAAATAAATGCTGAATGTGTGGCCGCGTTACGCGCCGCGGCGCACCTGGCCGACGCGGTAGCGGAGGACGACGACCGGAAAGAGTTCTCCGCGGCATCGGCGCGGATCCGAGACGCGATGGACGCCTACCTCGTCAATCCCAAGAACGGGCTCTACTATCTGAACATCGACGTCGACGGTACGGCACGTACCGACGTAACCGGCGACGAGATCTTTCCTGTTATCATGCGCGCGTGTTCGGAGGAGGCGGCTTTTCGCATCATCAGCCGATTGAATTCGCCGGACTTCTGGACGCCGGCTGGCCTGCGGACGGTCTCCCGACTCGATCCGCGCTTCGACCCGGCGGCTCACTCGGGGCTGATGGGCGGCGTTTGGCCCGGGCTGACGTGGTGGTACGCGTTCGGAGCTGCAGCGATACCATCCGGATGTTATGGTTCGTGCCTTGCGGTCGTCATTCGAACACTACGGCGTCGATCCACAACGCTATAATACGGTGCCTGGGCAGTTCAGCGAATGGTTCGATGGCGAAAATCTGGCGAATCGCGGCATGCGCCTCTCGCCGTGGGAGCCGCCGCGCTTCTTGTGGGCGGCCGTGGAGGGCGTCTGCGGCGTTGGTGCTGACGCCGGGGCCACCCCTAGTCAATCCACTCATGCCCGCGAGGTTGGAATTGGGTTGCGCTCCGCGACGTTCCATACCACGGCAGACCGTTCTCGTATTTTCTCGTTCGTGAACCCGACGGGGGCGTTCGCGTTTACGCAACTAGCAGCATCGGCTGCGATTGGCCCACCGAAATCTATAAGGCTGACGTATCCGACGACGTCCGGATTTACACCGAGGACGCCGTGGGGGTCGCGCTTTGGCGCGAAGACGAGATAGTGTTGCTGCGTTGGCAATACCGGCGCAGATACCATTTATGCTCCGCTTCAATTTACCGACGAGAACCTTTTGCCAAGGCGCGCTGCGTGCAGGGTGTACAATAGCGAGCGGCGCAACTGGGAAAATCGCGGAGTCCTAAAACCAACGGAACTGCGCGCCATAGCCTTTTCAATCGAACGCGGAGGCTTCCGACTTCTCGAGATTCGCCCAGCCGACGAGTGACTCTGAAGCAGCCGACAGTCCAGCATCATAGCCCGAACGCGTACATGTTGCCGTCTGCGGAGCCGACGTAGACTACCCCGTTGGCCACTACCGGTGACGAGAACACTTGGTTGCCGGTGTGGTATGACCACAGCTTGGCCCCCGTCGCGGCGTTGAAGGCGTATACGTTGCCGTCCTCGGAGCCGACGTAAACCACGTGGTTGGCTAGCGCCGGCGACGAGAGCACGAGGTTGCCGGTGGTATAGGACCAAAGCTTCGCCCCGGTGGCGGCCTTGAGGGCGTACACATTGTCGTCGATGGAACCGACGTAGACCACGCCATTGGCCACTGCCGGCGACGAGTTCTCGAGGTCGCCGGTGTTGTATGACCACAGCTTCGCCCCCGTAGCGGCGTTGAGGGCGTACAAGTTGCTGTCTTCGGAACCGATGTAGACTACCCCGTTGGCCACGGCCGGCGACGAGTACACCTCGTTTTCGGTTGTGTAGGACCACAGCTTGGCCCCGGTGGCGGCGTTGAGGGCGTACACATTGTCGTTCTCGGAGCCGATGTAGACTGTCCCGTTGGCCACCGCCGGCGACGAATCAACGACGAGGCGTGTGGCGTAGGACCAGAGCTTTGCCCCGGTGGCAGCTTTGATGGCGTACACGTTCCCGTCCTCGGAACCGACGTAGACTACCCCCTTGGCCACCGCCGGCGATGAAACCACGTCGTAACCAGTGGTGTAGGACCACAGTTTAGCCCCTGTGGCAGCATTGAGCGCGTACACGTTTTTGTCGTTGGAGCCGACGAAGACGACCCCGTTGGCCACTGCCGGAGTCGAGAACACTTCTCCGCCGGTGAGGAAAGACCACAGCTTCGCCCCGGTGGCGGCATCAAGCGCGTACACATTGCCGTCGTAGGAGCCGACGTAGACTACCCCGTTGGCCACCGCCGCCGACGAGCCGCCGCAGATCGAACCGTTGCAGCCGGTGACCTGAGACCACCTCTTGTGCAGCCGGTGCACTTGGCGTGGCGACAGAATCCGCTCCTGGGGATTGAACCGGCCACCGGAAGGGATAAATCCGAACTCCGACCAGTTCACCGACCGGCCAGTTGCGCCGTGGTAGGCCGCCGGGGACGCGGCGTTCGGACTGATTTCGCGCGCATTCTCACTTCCTTGCGTGGGCGGCGCGAGATTTGCGATGGAGCCGCTGCCGCTGGGCGAGCATCCTGCCGCGGCCACGCCGAGCACAAGCGATATCGAAATCAGGAATCGAGCTCTCATTGATATCTGTCTCCGAATCTGGTAAGCGAATTGAAACGTACGCCAAGCGTGTAAGAAAAGTCTGAACGCCGAACTTTGGAAGGTCATGCCTCTGCGTCTGCGCCCGCATGCCGACCGCCCACGAACAGTTCGAATCGTCGTGTAGTTGTCCTAATCGGCGATCGCGCCCAACGCTCAAGAGCAAGAAACGCCGAGATCCCTCCGGGAATCGGGCGTTTTTTGCTTACGTGCGGCGCAGGGGGCCGACTCGATGGATCCTTTGCTCCAGCAGAGTTTTCGGCCCGTTACTCCGCTTTCTCCCCATGGAGAGGGCGCTTCGCTGACAAAAACTAGATTACTTTGACGACGATCGCCATTTGGCTGTGATCGGCACCGCACGGAATCGTGCAATGCAGGGTATATGTGCCGACCTTTGAGGGAGTGAACGTCACGGTTGGCGTGGACCCAGGCGTAATCGTTGTGGCCGGAATGCCGAGCGCGGTTGAAGCTATCCCGTGAACGCCGGTTTTGCCAACGAACTTCAACTCAACCGGCTGTCCGGCATGAACCGTGATTTCGGACGGGCTGAACATTGCCTCGGAGGACGCAGTAATTGTTATAAGTTGGGGGCTGGGTGCCGCAGACGAAGAGATCGGAAGGGCGAGGCTCAGCGACAGGCCGAGCGTACTGGCAGCAAGTGCCAAAAGGACGTTTTTCATGTCTCCCACGGTACGCTGGATCCGGGAAGTCGTCGCGAATGATCGGTGAAGAACTTATGAATTTGCAGCGCCAATGCGCCGCCGGTCCGAATCGATCGCTTCACTGCGACAAGGCCGGCCATAAGGGACCCGTCGGCAGCGCAAACCAGATCAGTCCGTTCCACGTCGGCTTCTGGCCTGCGCTGAGCGCCTCTTCGGCGTAAAGGATGATGAAGCGCGTCACGTGATAGGAGGCATCGATGTTCCCGATCTGCGTGTGATTGCCCAACCCGTCGTTGGTTAGCTGTTCGCCGACGGAGATGAGCCCTCGCTGACCGACGTTATCGTAGATTTCATATGAAACGCCGTTGCTGCCCGCCGGGAGGGCGCCCATACCCGGATTGCTGTCGTGATTCATTTGATAGGTCGCGAGAAAACCGGGCACCCCGTTGACCGGGTCGCGCTGTGCGTAAAAACCGTTGCTGTAGTACTGGTCGAATCCGCCTTCGGTCAGTGGCCAGGAACCACGCGCACCGTAATAACCGAATTCGAGCGGATTGCCGCGGTTCGCGAAGGCAAGCTTGTACTGGAGCGTCTTGTCCTGCGTCCAGTCGTAGTCGTTGAATCCGTTGAGGTCGGCGCTCGAGGTAACGTATGCAATCTCGGCATCAAGGGAGCCGCGAACGTACGCAAACTTTTCTCCCCACCTGTTGCCATCCAGCTCGTAGGTGTGTTCGCCGACGGTGATCTCCGCCTGAGAGTTGACGGTGAGGCCGCTAACGTCGAGCCATTGGCTAAACTCCGATGGCGCCGGCACTTCGAGCTTCCCTGCGAAGATGTGGCCCGAGCCATCGAAGAAGTTGTTGTAGGCAACCCACGCGGTGTCGAGGCCTCCGGCTTGGCTCGACTGCCAAATCCACTGCTGCACGTGATACGTCCACTCGCTATTGGGGGTCCCGAATGCGCCGTCAGCGTGCACTCCGAGACTGCCGATGTCCCACGAAGCGGCGTTTGGCGACTGCTGTGAATAGCCCACCGGATAGTCGACCCACACCGGGGACTCGCGCTCTAACACATGTGGATTCAAACCCGCATACCCCGTCCGCTGAACGTAACGCCCGTAGGCGTTGAGCGCCGGAATCTGGATGTGACACTCGGAACATTTAATGCCGTAAGCTTGTGCGAAGTTCGGCATCGACTGCGCTGGTTCACTCGAGGCAAGCATGATGGTGGCGGAACCGGCAACGACGACGGTAAGGAAGGTGCCCATCGAGTCCGGGGTTCGCATAGAGATCGCCTCCGTAGTTGGACAAGTTTCCGTGGAGCGCCAGCCGGCCCTTCGAGGACGACGTTCTTGTCGATTATGCTTGCGAATTAGGAAAATGGTAAGAAAAAGCCGGGAACAGGTTGGCGCTTTGAACCGTCGAAAATAGCTGGTATTCTAAGCGGACTACGCGCCGCTGGATGGAGGGCGCGCTTGAGGATCTACGTGCGGCTCGTCTCTATCGCCGGAATTGTCGCCGCGGGATGGATTCTGGCAAGTTTCCACAGTCCGGCGATGGGCGCGCCGGAGCCCGACGGCAAATCGATCTTCGTTGTCAACTGCGCGGTTTGCCATCAGGCTACGGGGCAGGGTGGCGGCCCCTATCCGCCGCTGGCGGGAAATTCCGACGTTAATCAGGTGGACAGCGCCAACCTCATCCAGACGGTTCTCAACGGGCGCACGGGACCGATCAACGTAAACGGCAGGCAGTATGGCGGCAATATGCCGTCCTGGCGGGGCCAGCTTTCGAATGCGCAGATTGCGGCGGTGCTTTCGTACGTACGAACGGCTTGGCACAACAGCGCGCCGGCCGTCTCTGAGGACCAAGTTGCGGCCGCTCGGACGCCCGAAGCCTTGAGTGGGGCGGACCTGTTTGCGGCGAAATGCTCGACCTGTCATCAACCCACGGGTCAGGGGACGAACATATACCCGCCGCTAGCCGGCAATCCCGTCGTCACCGCATCCGACCCCGGTACAATGATCGGCGTGATCGTTAACGGGCGTACGGGGCCGATCGCGGTCAACGGCAAGACTTTCAACAACCAAATGCCGACTTGGAAAGGACAACTAACTGACGCGAGCATCGCCGCGGTCGCGACATATATTCGCTCTGCATGGGGCAACAACGCCTCACCCGTGACTGAGGAAGAAGTGGCCGCAATCGGCGCACCCGTCTCGGTCCAAATCGGGGCTTCTGTTTATGCAAAGAATTGCGCCGCTTGTCACCAGGCAAAGGGAGAAGGTGGAATTGGTCCCGCGCTCGCGGGAAACCCGCATGTCAATATCGGCAATCCGACCACGATGCTAATCACGATCTTGCAAGGTCGAAATGCGATGCCATCGTGGCGGGGACAACTTGCGGCGAGCGACATCGCAGCGGTCGCAACCTTCGTACGCTCCTCGTGGGGCAACAATGCCGACCCGGTGACCGTACAGCAAGTCACGGCGATCAAGTGAAGCGTCCGGCTACACGTCAGACTTAGCGCACGATCAGAACAGGGATAGTCGCCTCGCGTACGACCGACTCTGCCACGCTGCCAAGCCATAGTCGCCTGAGTCCAGTACGCCCGTGGCTTCCCATCACGATAAGGTCGGCTTTCTCGCTCTTGGCGACATCGAGCAAAGCTGTAGAAGGGTAGCCTTCCAGTACTTTCGTCTCGATCGCAATCCCGGAATGTGCATATTTCGAGATAGCTTCGCTTTCGATTCGTCGAGCGTCTTCGTTAAGCGTGGCAATCCACTCATTAACGATGTCTCCGGTGGCAAAAGTCATCGAGGCCGCAGCGCGTACGACGTCCACTACGGTGCACGCCGTGCAACGCGCGCCTTGCTCTTTCGCGAGCCTTACGGCCATGTCGAGCGCTTTGTGAGAGCACTCCGATCCGTCTAGCGCGACTAAAACGTGATTGAACATGGGGGTGGCTTCGCGCGACTCGGGAAATTATCCACCTATGACGCGAATAGCCCGAACGAAACGAGTTCACGAGCCTCATGGTGACGTGATCGCTCGCTTGCAAGACTTCTTTTCGCAACGGCCCAAACTCCAGGTGAGGGCTTTGGGTTCCTCAACCGCCGAGGTTGAGGTTCGATATTCTCTACTTTATGATTGGACGAGGGTCACTCCACCGCGTGGGGGTATGGCGTTCGCGTGGAGACCGCGTTGGCGCGGTTTTCCGTCGTTTGGCGCGATCCTTACGGTTCGACCAACCGGTAAAGAAACAGACCTCGTGCTGGAAGGTTCGTACGAGCCGCCCGGAGGTGTCGTGGGCGCCCTGTTCGATCGCATCGTGGGCCAAAAGCTCGCAGCGCGCACCATGGACGACTTACTTGATCAGCTAGTACACAAGGTCTAGACGCGACCGCTTGGGTTGCCCTTCATCTTTGAATATTTGATGAGGCTCGGCCGGGCTACGCCGTCTAGAAGACGATCAACGGCTTGAGCACGCCGTCGAGCTTTTGATCCATGATCTCGAACGCTTTGTCCATATCTCCGAAGTTGAACGTGTGCGTCGTCATTTTCGTCGGATCCAGCTTCCGTTGCCGGAGAACTCTCAGAAGTCGTTCCATGCGGAGGCTTCCTCCTGGACAAAGCCCGGTTCGGATCGTCTTGTCGGCCATTCCGACACCCCAAGCTTCGCGGGGAATCGCTACATAGTCGCCGGAACCGTGATAGCCGACATTTGAGATCGTTCCGCCGGGCTTTGTCACCTCGACGCACTGCTGAAAGCTTTTCTCCGCGCCGAGCGCCTCGATAGCCGTGTCGACGCCAACACCGCCGGTCTCTGCGAGAATTTCGGACAACCGGATCCTCCTTACTAAAATCGACGACGAGATGTGCGCCGAACTCGCGAGCCAGGTCGGCACGGCGGGGGTCACTCTCCACGGCGAAAATTTGCCCGGCCCCTCGTAGCCGCGCGCCCGCGGTCGCCATCAAACCGACCGGTCCCTGCGCGAAGACGGCGACGGTTCCGCCGATTGGGATCTCGCCGTGCTCGGCTGCCATGAACCCGGTCGAAAGCATGTCTGCGCAGTACACGGCTTGTTCTGAAGCAACGTCGGATGGAATCAATGCCATATTGGCGTCAGCTTCATTGACGTGAAAGTATTCCGCAAAAACGCCATCCTTGATATTGGCGTACTTCCATCCACCGAGTGGCCCCGACGATTGCGAAGCGAAGCCGTTCTGCGCCTCTTCCGAGCCCCAATCGGGCGTAATGGCGCCGACCACGACGCGGTCGCCAGGTCTGAATCGCCGGACTTCCGAGCCGACCTCGTAGACGATACCAACTGCTTCGTGTCCGAGCGTCAGCAACTCGCGCGGCCCGATCGCGCCACGGACCGTATGCGAATCAGATGTACAAATGAGCGCGTGGGTCGTCTTAACGATCGCATCGTTTGGCCCAGCGACCGGAAGCGGCTTTATGACAAAGCCCGTACGACCGAGACCGAGCATCGCAAAGGCTTTCATCGTTTTCGGAGGCGCTGCAGCCTTTGTCGGCGCAAGTTGCGTAATCATAAGAAACCGATTCTCCTTATTGTCAAGATATAGATTGGGTGAGTGATTGGGCTTCGATTCCGCGCTTTAGGTCTTTTAGGAGCTCGCGGCCGGTCGACTGCGCGATGCGATGCCCTATTGCTTCGTCGAAGAGTTGGCCGGCAGCACTAAGGGGTAGATTATAGTCGCCGTCCAGCTCGATGAAGCTGACGTCAAGATCGCCTTCCCCCAACACGACTAAGGTGCCGGCAAATTTTGGGAAGACGACGCTGCCTTCGGGGGTCCAACTGATCCGCCGGAGATCGTTGAGGTTCTGGTCGTCGCGATCGCGCCACGCCTCTATCCGGACCTCCCGATCGATAAGAAGCCCGTTCGACGTGCCGCTCACCGGCACGCGCAGCATTATTCGCGCGATGCCATTAGGGGCGCGCCATGAAGCAAAATAGCACTCAAGGCGGGCTTCCGTTTGGGTAACGGTGCCTAGAACTGAGGTTTGGCCCCGCAGGTGCGTCATAGGAGCAGTCTACTTTTCAAATATGAACCTTGTGGGAACCGCGAATTCCTCAGTTCTTCGCACGTCGAAGGTAGGGTGACGAGCACGGCGAGGATTTGCCGGAGGTCCGCGATTGGCGCTGGAGATCAGCCGGCTAGCGCGCGTTCGACAGCCTCAAGAAGCTCTAGCGGCTCGGAGGGCTTGGGAACGACGTATTCAATTTCGTACATCTCCATGAAGTCGCGGAGCGCCGGATTCATAGCGGTCGCCGTGTAGAGTGCCACGACGGTCCGCGTGACACGCGGGTCAGCACGCAGCGCTCGAACGAACTCAGGCCCGCTCATCGCCGGCATCGAGAAATCGAGGAGAACCAGGTCCGGTTGGTGTTCCATTGCGCTCGAAAGTGCGACGGCACCGTCGGCGGCTTCGAACACTTCGTGGCCGGCATGCGTGAGGAGGGTGCGCACGAGAAGACGCGTCTCCGGCGCATCGTCGACGACGAGCACTCTTGCCATCAGGGGGAGCCGGCGCGAAGTAAACCTTCTACCTGCGATACGAAGGTTTGGGGATCGATCGGCTTTGTGATGTAGCCGTCAAAGCCGGCTTCGTACGCTCGCTTGCGATCGGCCGGCATCGCCAACGCGGTTACGGCCACAAGCGGCGTCCCCGCGAGGGCGGCGTCCGCTTTGAAGCGGCGCGCGAACTCGTAGCCGTCCATATTCGGCATGAGTACGTCGGCTAGCACCACGTCAAAGTTCCCGGTTCTGGCGCTCTCGAGGGCTGCGATTGCATCGGCTCTCCCTGCCGGGTCGTGCCCGAAGTGCCGAAGCAGGTAGAGCATGAGGTCCAGGTTCGCGGCATTGTCATCAACCACGAGGATGCGCATAGGTGCGTCTAGTGTACTTTGGGCAGAAAGAGCGTGAAACTGCTGCCGTTACCGAACTCGCTCGTCATCTTCAACTCTCCACCCAACAGCGCCGCGAGGTTGCGACAGAGGAAAAGCCCCAGGCCGGTGCCATCGAATCGTCGCGTGTGAAGTGGTTCGAGTTGCTCGAATGCTTCGAAGAGTCGCTGCCGGTCTTCGGGCTTGATCCCGACTCCAGTGTCGACTATGCTGACAACGATCGCCGGCCGGTCGTGCCAGTCGGCGCCTCGCACGTCGATCCGAACGGAACCTTTCTCGGTGTATTTGATCGCGTTGTTGGTCAGGTTCAATAGAATCTGGCGCAGAGCGCGGCGATCCGTGATAGCCGATTCTCCGTCTCCCGACACGGAGCTGGTGAACTCGAGGCCCTTTTCGGATGCGAGTGCCGCCAGCGATGCTGAAACGTCTTTGACGACCTCCTTTATGGGGACGGCTTGGAAGTGCAACTCCATTTTCCCGGACTCGATCTTCGCGAGATCGAGGATGTCGTTGATCAAGGAAAGCAAATGGCGTGCGCTCCACTGCACGATGCCGAGCTGCCGCTCTTGCTCGTCGTTGAGCGGACCAGGGAGCTTCATTAGCAGCGTTCCGGTAAACCCGATAACGGCATTGAGCGGCGTTCGAAGCTCGTGACTCATCGACGCTAAGAAATCGTCCTTCGCGCGGTTGGCCGTCTCGAGCTCGGCATTAAGCTCCTGGAGCCGTCGCTCGAAAGCCTTTCGTTCCGTAACGTCTCGGATAGCACTTGCGACGAAGGTTCCGTCTCTCGTGACGACCGGGCTCAGGCTGATCTCCACGGGGAACTCGCTGCCGTCCTTGCGACGACCGTGGAGCTCGAGGCCGACACCCATGGGGCGAACCCGCGGATCAGCGGAATAGGCGAGCCGTTCCCCGACGTGCCGACTGTGATAGCGTTCCGGAATCAGCATCTCGACCGGCTCGCCGATCAACTCTTCACGGTAGTACCCAAAGAGGCGTTCCGTCTGCGCGTTGACGAGTTGTATCCGGCCGTCAACATTGACGATGACGGTAGCATCGGGCGCGTGCTCTAATAAGGAGAGCCGGCTGCCGGCGATGTCGCTAAGCGAGAGGACCGGTTCGTTCACCGGCGATGGAATTCGGCTTGCTTTCGGCAAACCCGCTTCGTAGGGGTGGAGGGCGGTCCTCGCGGATTAATACTGGGTGCAAAACTCTGACGACGCACGCCACGAGCTCGGCAACCTCCTTGGGATCGCCCTGGCCAATGTCGAGGGAATGATTGATGGCCTCATAGCGCCGACGACCTCACACCTGGAGTCCGTCGCCGACGCCTTACGGCGAGCATGTAAGCTTGTTAAGCAGCCAAGCGAACGCGAAAGTCCGTAGGATGGAGCGCAAACGAGTGTTGCTCGTGGATGACGAGCCGGAAATCGCCGATGTGCTGCGGAGGTATTTAGAACGCGAGGGCCTTTGCGTGGAGACCTGCGGAACGGTCTCCGACGCCTTGGTTCGCCTCGGACGCGATGCTCCGGACATACTCGTACTGGATGTGACGCTTCCGGACGGGAGCGGTCTCGACGTCCTTCGCGCGGCTTCAGTACCCGGGAGCCGCATCCCGACGTTGATGTTGACCGCACGTTCCGATGAGGCGGACCGCATCGTGGGTCTCGAGCTCGGAGCTGATGACTACGTAACCAAGCCATTCTCCCCACGCGAGGTGGTTGCGCGCGTCCGCTCGATCTTACGCCGAGTCGGAGAGCCTTCGACACCGGGATCGCGCAAGGTGACGCGAAAAAGCCGCATCGGCGAGCTTGAAATCGACCACGACTTTCACGAGGTCAGCATCGAAGGGAAAGCAACGGCCTTGACCGCGACCGAGTTCAAGATCCTGACGGTATTGGCTGAGAATCCCGGCGAGGTCTTCTCCCGCGCGCACCTCCTCGACCGCCTTGGCGACGACGGGGAGGTCTACGAGCGCACACTCGATCGGCACATCAATAATTTGCGAAAAAAGCTCGAAAAGGATCCCCGCAACCCCGAATACGTCCTCACCGTCTACGGCGTCGGGTACAAGATGCGCCGAGACTGATTGTGAAGCACTTTCGAAGCGCTTTTTTAACAGTTCCTGCCACTAGGCGGGTTGCTGCACCGATCGCGACTCTAGGTATTGATGGATATACGAGATCACGATGCTACCTTCGCCGACGGACGACGCGACGCGCTTGACCGACGAGCTGCGAACGTCGCCCGCCGCGAAGATCCCGGCGATGCTCGTTTCGAGCGCATAGGGCTTCCTCTCGAGCCGCCAATCTTCGATGTCGCGTCCCGTACGAATGTAGCCGTGCTGATCCCGTTCCAGCGCCTCGGGGAGCCATGCCGTTTCCGCATCGGCGCCGATAAAAATGAACAGCGCATGAGCGCCGCGCTCTTGCTTCGCGCCGGAGAGGCTCGAGCGAGTGACGATCCGCTCCAAAGGCCCGTCACCGGCGACCGCTTCGAGCGTCGTATGCGTTTCGACTTTAATGTTCGGCATCGCGTGAATCTGGTCGATCAAGTATTGTGACATCGTTCGCTCGAGTCCGGTGCTGCGAACCAAGATCGTCACGCTGCGTGCGTAAGGTGAGAAGAACATCGCAGCCTGCCCCGCTGAATTTCCTCCGCCGACGAGAAAGATGTCCTTCCCGCGAATGGAGTACGCTTCAGCGCGTGATGCGCCGTAAAAGACGCCGCGTCCGACGCACGCGTCGAGCCCCGGTGTCGGTAGCTTCCGCCAGGCTACTCCCGTTGCGAGCACGACGCTACGCGAGCGGATCTCCGTTCCGTCGTCTAAGACAACCACGAACTCGTCGGCGTTTGGCCGGATTTCGCGGACGGATCGCGTGACGACGATCTCCGCGCCGAGCCGTTTCGCCTGCTGGAGCGCGCGATGCGCCAACTCACCTCCCGAGATTCCGCTGACAAACCCAAGATAGTTTTCGATGCGCGACGAAGTGCCGGCTTGCCCGCCTGGCGCGACTTCCTCGATCAAGATCGTCGCAAGCCCTTCAGAACCTCCGTACACCGCCGCGGCAAGACCCGCGGGGCCGCCTCCGACGATCACCACGTCGTACTCGCCGAGTCGCGGCGCGATCGGAAGACCGATGGCTTCTGCTAGTACTTGATGATCCGGTTTGACGAACGTACGCCCATCGGAGAGATGCACGAGCGGCAACGCCGACGTGTCCATGCCGAGCTTACCAATAAACTCCGCGTCGATCGTGTCGTTGAGATCGAGCCATTCGAACGCCACCTGGTTGCGTGAAAGGAAGTCGCGAATCGCATGCGAGGTCGCGTCGAGATCGCTGCCGATCACGAGCGCCTGCCGCGCCCCGTACATTCCATATGCGTCCCCGAAGATCGTCACGCGGCGAATCAGCGTTTGAGCCATCAGGGCGGCCGCCTCTTTTGACTCGGAAATAAGCATGTGGAAATCAGCCGGATCGATGCGCATCAAACGCGACGGGCGGAGCGCACGAATCGAGACGAACGACTCCGTGCCTAGAATGACGGCAAATTCGCCGAAGAATTCGCCCGGATCGAACGTCGTAGCCTGCGTCTCCTGTCCGGCCAGGAGCCGTACTCGCTCCACTTCCCCGGAAAGGACGACCCATAAATACGCCGCATCACCTTCTTGCGTGACCCATTCCCCGGCGGCCGGCACGATTTCGGCAGAATGCGAAGCAATCCGCGCTTGCAGCGTCGGCGTCGCGCCGGCGAAAAGCGGGATCTGTGCAAGTTCTGCGGCTTCGATCATGCGTTAGACCGTTGTCATCCAGGTCCGCTTGATCCTGGCTGCCTTGCACGCCTAGGACTGGGTGACGTGGAATAGGTCATCGCGTTGGTCAATCGCCGGCGTCTCCCAAGAAGAGCAGGAGCTTTCGCAACAGCTCGGCGAGCTGTAGCTGCTCGCGAGCGCTCAAGCCGGAGAGCAGCCGTTCCTCGTTGGCGACGTGCTTGGTAGTGGCGGCGTCGATGACCGTTTTCCCCTTTGGGGTTAGCCGGACGAGCGTACCGCGTCGGTCCTTCAAATCGGGCCGTCGCGATACTAGACCGGCTTGTTCCAGGCGATCGATTGGTCATTGCCCCCGACGTGAGCATCATCTCTCGAAACAGCTGTGTTGGAGACAGTTGGTACGGTGGGCCGGAACGCCGAAGGGAGGCCAAGACGTCGAACGACTCTCCCTGGAGTCCCGAGAGTCAAGGTGACACCGCGCATTCTTTCCACGTTTTCGATCCGGACGGCAACCTGCTCGAGCTGCAAGCGTATGAATAGCGTTCCGCGCCGCGGGTGCCTCCCAACGATTGCGGCGAAACTCTACTCTGCTTGTGGGCGATAGGTCCCGAAACTCCAGACGTGACCTTCAGGATCGCATACGCCGAACTCGCGTGAGCCGTAGTCGGTATCCTCGAGCTTGCGAATGATCTCTGCGCCGGCCGCCTCCGCGCGAGCGTAGGCGGCGCCTATCGCGGTGGGGTTTTCGAGCGCGATATAGACCCCTCGGGTCATGCCGCCGGGATTCTTGGGACCGTTCCCGTACGCGTCATCCTTCGCACTCCCGAGCATGATGATATCGCCGCCGAGCTGGAGCTGCGCGTGCGCGATGCTCTCGCCCTCACCCGGGTACACCACGTTCTCTTCGAAGCCAAGCACTGACGTGAGCCACTGAATCGCGGCTTTGGCATCATTGTAGCGGACGACCGGATAGATGCTTTGCAGCTTTCGCGCTTGTGTCGTGTTCATGGCCCTATCATACGCCGCCGTCCTCGATTCGTCTTGGAAAAATGCTCACGATTCGGCGACTAGGTAGTTCGGGCCGCTTCGCGCCGAGCCGCCTCGCTTTGCCTAACGGCGTTCTTGCTTCGATAGGATTTGAAGCATCTCGTCTCGCTCGTCGAGTTTCCGCTGCTGGATCCGACATATCGCCGTCCTCGCTATGAATCGGTGTCGTCGCCGGTCGAGCAGGGTACTAGGGATTCGAGGTTGTGAGCGCCAGATAAGCGCCGATAACGTCGCGATCGCCCAAACCCTTTTGGAGGGCACTGTCCCATTGAATCGCAATCGATTGTGCCATTGGTAGCCGTCTGTGCGCGCGATTCGCGGCGTCGAGAGCGAGGTGAAGATCCTTGGAGGCCAGGGCGAGCGAAAAGTCTGGATCAAACGCGCCACGCTCGATCTTGTCCAGCTTGGAAAGCGCCCAGGGCGCATCGAGCGCAGTAGACCCTATGCACGTGGAGACGTCGTTGAGGGAAACGCCGAGCGATTGTGCGAGCACGGCCGCTTCGGCAATACCTTCGCCAAGCACGGCGAGCCACGTGTTGAGAACAAGCTTCATGCGCGAGCCGGTCCCGGCGCGCTCCCATCGCATCGTCTTCTGGCCGAGGGCCGAGAAGACCGGCGCCAGCGCGTCGAGTGCCGCGGCGGGCCCTGAAGCAAGGATCAGGAGCTTCCCCGCTTCCGCGGGCGTCTTTGAGCCGGACACCGGCGCGTCGACGAACACGACGTCGGGACGACGCTCCTTTGCCAGCGCGATGGCGCGCTCGGTCCCATCGACGCCAATTGTGCTCATCTGGAGCCAGATCGCGCCACGAGGAAGTGCCGGCAGCGCTCGCGGCATCGTTTCCTCGATCGCCGCAATCGTGGGGACCATCGTGATCGCGACGCCGGCATCGCGGACGGCTTCTTCCGGCGTCGCTGCGACTACGGCGCCCGCCTCGGCGAACCGCGCGGCTACGGAGGGTGTACGGTCCCATATACGTACGCGCATCTTCGCTGCGAGTAGCCTTTGCGCAAACGCCGACCCCATCGTTCCGACGCCAAGGACGGCAACACTTTGAGTAAGTTCCACCTCAATCAGATCCTTTCGAGCCTAATTCCGGCCCAGCGCCGCGGCCTCGTGCAGTACGGTGGAGGCCCAGGGCCAACCTCTCGAACCGTCAGTTACCCGCCGCCCAAAGGTTAGTGGTGGAAGAACCGGGATGCAAGTAACGGCCAAAGCCGTTGACCTGTAAACATTCCCACCAGTCCGATAAGGCCGAGGAATGGCGGCGCCGGCGACGGTAATTTCACTAGGCTAAAAACAACGCCGACGGCAAGACCAGTGCCAAATGCGAGCAGCATGGCGCTGGACGAAACGGCTTGATCACTCATGTGGGGAGTCTCGCGGCGCTGCTCCCGTTTTTCCTCCCCGCTTAGTTACTTACGCGGCCGCCGCGTCATCCGCTTCCACCGGCTGCATTCACGCGATAGCCAATGGTCGCTCCTTATGGAGTGGGCGGATCGTAGGGCCATTGCCATTGGACTGTTGGGGACGGCCCCGGCAACGGGGTGTAGATTGCCGAATTTCCCACCGGGCCATCGCCTTCGTGCCATATGCTGCCGTCGTCAAAGCGAACCATTTGTACCCTGCAAAAAGTCTTGGCTACGTGAGTCAAAGCGCTGACCGTTTGCCTCATGTAGTCTCTTTCGAGTGATTCGTTTGACTCATCAATCGCAATCCCCGGGGTGAAGTTTCCCTGCTTATCGCCCGTGATTGTGCGCTCAGTCCGTCCACTCGCGTCGACGATTTCGAAGCCGAACCAGACCTGAGTCGCCGTTCGCTGGCTCACATTAGTAAAACTGACGGCCTCCGAAAGCAACTGGTCTGTGCCGGCCTCGGCCGCATTCTTTAACACGACAACACATCGATCGATTGCGATCGGCGCCCCGTTCTGCACGATCGTACTTTGCACGCCAGTCGACGCGAAACCGCCAAAGGGATCAGCGTCGCTCCAGCGATCAACAAACACATTCTTCTCAACGTCAAGTCTTGAACATTTCTGAATCGGATGACTAAACTCTTGCGCGGTGGGGCTGGACTCGAGCTCTCGATTCCTTACCTGTGAAGCACGTAGACGGATTGGCCCGGCGCCTGTGGCGGCGCGCTCAAGCGGCGCAGGCCTGAGTATACGGCTGACACTTTCCGATCGCTCGCCTTTTTGGGTTCGGCCACCAGGTAGCGCCAGGAACTAGCCTCGTCATGCAGCCACCCTCCGGTTGAACAGTACCTAGAACCGAAAGTCGCTTTGCGTCAATCCTACGTTTGTTTTTAGATCGTTGACCGATTCGTCGAGCACGACCCGTGATCTCGAATACATAATCTGCCGGATCGGCCAATGCGTCTCCTTCGAAAGATATAGGATCTGCTCGGTGATGTCGTAGTTCGACACGGGATCGGCGACCTTCAGCTCCAAGCGATCGGTTTCGGTGCCCCCGATGTTACCGCCGTCGGTCTGCGTGAGCTTCCCGGGGATGGTCCCGTAATCGTCGATGATGCGCGGCGGCAAACCGTCGGCAATCGTGACGCCGCGCAGCGAGACGACGCGGGGATCGTGCAGGGCGATCTTTAGACGGATGCCAGAAAGAATGCCGCCTAAATGGCCGCTCACCTCGTCGCCGCCAATCCATACGGCGCCTGATCCTTTGCCATCGCCGTCGAGGACGAGCGTCTTGACGTAGTGCGGCCTCATAAACGAATACTGATAGACGCGGTCTTGCGTTTGAGTTCCCTTCGCTTCGTGAACGTGAAGAATGCACGTGTAGTCGGTGACGCCGTTATACGTCCGGTCGAAGGCCGCGATCGCGGGCGCCTGGTCGACCGCGCTTGCAGCGAGGCAACTGGCACCGACAAGCGCGCCGAACAGCGACAACGAAATTTCAAATTTCAAAGGTGCCTCCTCAAAGATTGCGCCGATCGCGAGGCGCTGCCTCTAGTTTGTTAGCTTCGGCAATTGCGCGCCCGTCCATTGCTGTGACGATGCGGCAAGCTCCGCCTCGCAGTGCCAATCCGTTCGGCCGTTCGAAGGGATCGGTCCGAGAAGCTCGGGAGTCGGTGACGCGGTCAACACTAACTGCGCTGTGGCAAGGGGAATGCCTTCGGCAGCCAATGGCTCGACGGGGACCGAGGCCAGAAGCAACATCAAAAGGACCGACGGAATTCTCGGCACGGTATCCTGTTACTACCAAAAACTTGTGAGGAATCTATAAACGTTTCGACCTTTGAAGGCGGTTCGGCGTCGGTGAACGGGTTGCCGCTCAAAGCGTCGTCGATTCGTTGCCGGCGAGTGCCCAGGGCCCGTGATTGGCGCGTACCCGCGGGTTGCCCCATAAGAGGCGTTCGGCCTCCCTTCGCATGCAGGCTGGCCACCAGCGGGTGCGCGTGCTGACGCCGATGAGGGCGCTCGCGAGCTTTAGCGTAGCATCTGGGCCGAGCGCGTACATGATGCCGGTGAGGATATTTTGTGTCCGCTGAGTCGCAGCGACGGCGGGGCGCCGTTGTTTTTCGATCGCGCGCGCGGCTTCATCGAGCGATGCTCCGGCGGCAAACGCCGGGACGAGGCGCTGTGCCGCGACTACGGAATCGTAGATTGCCACGTTGATGCCCTGCCCCATCGACGGCGACATCGGGTGCGCGGCGTCGCCGAGCAGTAACAGGCCCGGCCGTGACCATGTCTCCGCATCCTGACTGACCGCGGGCAGGAGCGATAAATCGTGCCAGCCGTTCAGCGCCCGCCGGACGGTGCAGTCTAATTGAATGGGCACGTGCGCCGCAATGTGATCCACGGTTTCTGCAAATGGCCGCGCGCGTAACCGAGCGTAGTTACCTTTGTGAACGAACCAGCCGATTTGCAGTTGATTGCTGCGGCTGGCGAATGCAACGAACATCTGATCGCGCGCGATCCTGAGGTGAATCCGGTCCGGGAGAGTGCCGGGATTGGGCGCGGAGAACCACACGAGATCGAATGGCACCGGACTCTCTCGCACCCCGATTCCCGCTGCGCGCCGAATCGCCGAAAAGCGACCGTCGCATGCAACGACGAGGGGGGCGCGCACGATCATTTCTTCGCCGCTGCGCAGCCGAGCTCGAACGCCGCCAACGGAATGCGCATCGCGCAACAAGTCGCGCGCGAAACAGCCCATGACGAGGCTGAAATTCGTATGCTTCGACGCTTCGGCGGCAAGCAGTTCGAGAAGCTCTTGCTGCGGAACGATCATGACACCGTCGCCGCGTCTCGAGTCGAAAACTGGCGGCAGTTCGAAGCGGATGGTCTTCCGGCCGTCCCGGATATCCATGCCGAGGGGAAAAACGTGGCCCAGCGCGAGGATCCGCTCGCGCAGGTCCAAATCGCCGAATATCCTGCTCGCGCCCGGTTGAAGCAGTTCGCCGCGGAACTCGCGCGCGAACGTCGCGGCCTGCTCCAGAACCGTCACGCGTATGCCGCTTCGGCTGAGTAGCAACGCAAGCACTAGACCGGCCGGGCCGCCCCCGACGACGATCACCTGAGGATCATTCACCTTTCAGCCATTCTTGCAGAGGCGCCTTAAATATCTCTTAAGCGCCGGCGGAATGCAATCGTTGCGGCGTCCCCGTCGTTGGCTCATCGGCAGCCAAGGCTGCTATGTCGCAGCCTGCCGCGTTACGAGATTGAGTCTATGCCGTGTTCCTGATGCTCAGCGTAGCAGTGCCGACTGCTTTGCCCTTGACTTTGTCGGTGAAGATGACGCTGCATGAGCCCGACTTGGTGCCCCACGTCGCGACGTACTTGTCACCGGACCCTCTGATCGTGGCGATGTTTTTCGTCGAGCATGTCTTGTCGTTAAAGGTGAAGACGCCACCCTTTGGACCTGTCGTCTTGACCGTGGCCGTCGGCATGGACGCCCATAAGTTCACCGAACACGGCGTAACCGAAACGCCGTGGTCCTTTTTGCATATCGCGGCCTCGATCGGGTTGACCAAAAGCTGCATCTGCGAAACGCTCAGCGGCCCGCTCGACGAGGCGGGAGGCGCCGATCCGGCGCCGGCGCACGCGGCGAGCAGACCTACGACCGCCACAGCCGCTAACGGCCGAAGTAATGATTGAGTGCTGGTCATCGGTTTTGAGCTCCTTCTCTGTTGAGTGCTCAGCATAGAGGTAAAGAAATTGGGGGAAGAGCTGGCCACCTCTTGCAGCGTGGCACCGGAGCATGAGGAATCTCTGAAATCATCCACAATATAAACCGAAAAGCAGTGCTCCTTGGTGCCGTGCCGCGCTGATGCGGTAGAACGCCAAGCCGCGATGCGAGTACGACTTGGCGAACGCGAAGCCGTGTTGCGGCATAGCCGTAAGCGATTATTCCGTTACCGCAAGGCCGAGTGGGTCGGCAAGTCCCGTGGCGCTGCCGGCGATCGTTTGGATCGGCGCAACATTGCCTCTTGCGGTCGCTGCGAAGCCAAGGATCGCGTTCGAGCCCGGGTTAGAGACGAATATCTCGCCGCTCGTCTTACTAACTGCCAGTCCGAAGCTGAAGCCATTCCCTCCGCTCAGTCCGGTGTTCGAACCGGAAATGGTGCGGAGCGGCGCGACGTTGCCGGTCGCTCCGGCGGCGAACTCGCTGATCGTCGCAGTCTTAGTATCGAAGACGTAGACGTTGCGCGAAGCGTCAACGGCGACCGTGTCGGCAGGCAGCGCGATCGTGCCGGGGGCTCCCAGCCCGGTGTTGCTTCCGCCGATCTGCGCCTGCATGGTGGAGGATCCCGCCGGAAAGATATCGATCGTTGCCGTTTCGAATTCGCCACGTAGAGAAGGTTGTTGCTGTCGATGGCCAGACCGCCCGCGTCGGAGATGGTATGCTTTGGTTTAACGCAGCCGTTTGCTCCAGGTGCGAACACTTCGACGGCGCTGCCGCCCTCGGGAAAGAACGCGGAAACGAAGAGCCGGCCCTTCCTATCGAACGCCACGGCGCTCGTCTGACTGGGTTTAGGGAAGCACGAGATCCCGGTCGAGAAATCGCCGGCCAGCCCGAACGTTTCGACACCGGCCTGGCCGCCCGACGCGATGTTGCCGTTTGCAATGCCGATGCCCTCTGTGGGACTGAAGGCGACGGCGTACGGTCCATTAATGTGACCGATGACGGTGCTCGGCGCAACGTTTCCGTTGGCGCTTTCGGCATATTCCCGAATCGTGCCGCCCAAGCCGGTGTTTTCGTTCGCGACGAGAATGAGTGCAGTCGTTGGCCTCTGGGCGCCGCCGAGATGTTGGGAAGAGGTCTGCGGTGCGGTCACCGCCGGAACGGGGTTTGCTATCGAACCGGGCTGCGCGCCGGAGCACGCTGCAAGCGCCATGGCTATGCAGACGGCTCCAATGTGATGGGGTGGTTTCATCTGAGTGTCCTTTAAGTGAAGTTGGTGTGTGTCGGTTTATAGCCATAAGTTGGTGTAATTAAGGAAGTGTAAACGCTACGTTTGTAGCGAGTGGTCGGCGATCGTCG
This sequence comes from Vulcanimicrobiota bacterium, assembly GCA_963745145.1. Lineage (GTDB taxonomy): Bacteria > Vulcanimicrobiota > Vulcanimicrobiia > Vulcanimicrobiales > Vulcanimicrobiaceae > Cybelea. Next base: position 1,222,464 of record CAVUWE010000002.1, read on the forward strand.
CAGCATTGCGCGCGATCTCGACACTGCGGTAACCCAGCACGCTGAGTAACTTGCTGTCCGGCACTTTCAAGGGGCCCGGTTTGTCCGCCGTGCCCGGTGCCGGCTGCGGATACGCTGTGGAAGCGGCGGTTGCGAACCGAATGTTGCCGTCGGTATGCTGGACGATCTGATGGATGTGTCCGTTTAGCACGGTTACCGCATTGAAGCGACGCAGTGCCGCCAGGACGCGCGAGCCGTCTTCCGTGGTCCAGCCCCACGGCGGAAAAAGCGCGTAGAGCGGCACGTGAGCGAAGACGACGATGGGGGTCGAGCTCTTCTGCGCCGCAAGGTCCTTCTCGACGAAATCGATCTGCTCGGTGCCGAGCTTCCCGTCTATTTCGAAGTTGAAGACGTTGACGAGCGACAAGAAGTGCGCGCCGCCTTGGTCCCATGAGAACCATCCCTTGGGGGCGTCGCTTCGGCGAAAGGCTTGGAAGAATGCGCCGGGCGTACCGATGACGTCGTGTTCTCCAGGCAGGACGATCAGCGGAGCCTTGAGCGTACCGAGGATTTGCTTCGCCGTATCGAATTGTGCGGGCTTGGAGAGATGGGTTACGTCGCCGGTGTGAACGACGAACGTCGGTTGCACCGGCATCGCGTTGATCGCAGCGATGGTCTTTTGAAGCGTTCCCGTTACGTCCACATTTTCTGGGCGTGCAAAGCCGATGTGGCTGTCGCTGATCTGAACGAACGAAATGGCACCATCCGCGGCCAGTGCCTTCTGAGCATTGAACAGGCCGCTGCTCGACAAGGACCACGCGATACCGGTCCCGGTCCAGGCAACGTGTTTGAGAAAGTCGTCGCGTTTCATTTTGGCTCCTTTACTTCGACGCAGGCAGTACGACGATGGTCGCCTTCATGTATGGATGCAGCTCGCAAAAATAGCGGTAGGTGTCCGGCTTTGCGAACACGTGTTGCCACGTGCCGGCGGTGTCGAGACCCTCAGAGTCAAACGATTTGTCGGTCGCCGTCACCGTGTGCGCTTCATCGTCGTCGTTGACGAATGTGACACGGTCGCCCACGTGGACGGTCAGGGCCGGCGGATGATACTTGAAATCCTTGATGTGGACGGTTGCGACGGCGGGAAGAAGAGGCGGAACAGCCGCGCTGGCGCCGGCGGTCATGGCGAGGGCTAGCAGGGTGCCCTGAAGGGCGCTGAAGATCTTGTTCATGTGGGTGCATATGCCGCCGCCGGGATCGGTGGATGAGTCGGGTCATCCGAAACCGGTCTCGGCGGCATACCAAGGTCGTGAAACCCACAGGGCCGTATGTCAGCCGTTAGATGGACGAGCTCGTCGAGGCCTTTGCCGCGCGCAAGCCCTCGGGCCTCGAGCAGGCGTATGCGCTGTGGTCGCGTCTACTCTTCAGCGTTGCTCGCCACATTATTTCCAATGGCGCTCGCGCTGAAGATTGCGTGCACGACGCGCTCCTGCGCGTATGGCGGGCTCCCAACCGATTTACTGGCAACCGAGACATGTTAAAGGCGTACTTGGTTACGTGCGTACGAAACGAATCGCTAGTGATGCTTCGAAGTGAAGGCCGTCGCGACGCACGCGAGCTCAAAGCCGCCCGCCTCGCTCCGGTGTCGGCGGTCGATGCGCCCGTGGTTGACCCAGTCGAGACTCGACGATTGCAGGACGCTCTCGAGCGGCTGCCGGAGGAACAACGGGCGGCCCTCACACTCGCGTACTATGGAAACAAGACCCACATCGAGATCGCGCAGGAGCTGAGCGTTCCGCTCGGCACGATTAAAAGCCGCATCTCGATGGCCATGCGCAAATTACAAACGGACCTGGCAAGCGCCGAGGGGACCCGCTCGTGATCGAACATTTGGGCGAAGACGCGGAGCTCTACCCGCTTGGGGTCCTCGACGACGACGCGGCGCGCAACGTCGAGCGTCACGTCGCGTTATGCTCGGAATGCGCCGAGCGGGTTGCACGAGCGCAAGCCGTCGCGGCGTCGTTGGCAGCGGCGCTTCCGCTGGCCACGCCATCGCCGGCCTTGGAGCGTCGCCTGCGCGAATCCACCCGACTCCAGCCGAGCGTCAAACTGCGTGGGGGCCTTTTCCCGTTCGCCCTCGCGGCAGCGTTCGCACTGGCCTTTCTCGGCCTCGGGTGGCAGGGGCTCGTGCTCCGCGAACGACTGCAGGGCGAAGACGTCGCGCTCGTAGCCATGGTCCACAGCCATTTTAACCACGTCTCGATGAGCCCGGAGTCCGCGAACCCCGTCGCAGCGAAGATTCTCTACGCGCGAGACGGGTCGTGGATATACATCATAGCCGACAGGCCCGGTGGCTCGTTACACGCGATCGCGGAAACGGCCACGGGCGCCATCGATCTCGGCGTCTTGACGAGCACGGGCGAGACGGCGACGCTGCTCGTGCATCCGCGCGAGCGCATCCGGTCGATCGCGTTGCAGCGCGCCGGCACGAACGTCGCCTCGGCTAAACTGGCATATTGAGCCCGTCCGCTTCATCGCTTTTCAGGCGCACTTCGAGCTCCGCGATCGTTGACGCCTCCGGCGCTGTTCCTCGATTGACGTGAGTCTGGTCATCCGCGAGCGGGCTCGGCGTGGCCTTCTCTCTTACGGCGTCAGGGAGAAGACCGTTCCCGCGTTCTTCTCGCCGCCGTGTGGGGTCGTGCCGTAGAGCGTGCCGTCGTAAAAGAACAGCTTCGCTACGGGCAGCTCGCCGTCGGGCAGAGGCCCGAAACTGTGGAGCACGGTTTCTTTGCCGTTTTGGTCGATTTGGTAGATCGCGCCGTGTCCGCGGCCGCCGCCGCCGTGGGTTGTTCCGTAGAGCACGGTTCCGCTGACGAGGATGGGCGGCGACCACGGGGCGGCTCCATCGCCGCGCTCCGATCCGCGAAACGCGTGGATGATGTGATAGTCTCCCGCCGGTGTGATCGAAAATACCACGCCGCGTTCGTGCGGGCCGCCGGCCGTGGTCACGCCGTACAACATCCCGTTGAACGTCACGAGGCCGCCAGCCGGATCGGCACCGTCCGCACCGTCGAAGCTGCGCAGAACTTTTTCGCTTCCCTTGACCGTTACCTCAAAGATCGTGCCCACGTTATGAGCGCCGCCTTTCTCCGTAACGCCGTGGAGCGTGCGATGGAGCTCTGCGAGATCGCCGACCGGAGAGTTGCCATCGTCAGGAGGCCCAGCGAAGCGATAGATCACCTTTTCGTATCCGCTGCTCAGCACGGAAAACACGGTGCCGAAACCGGCACCGCCGTGCGACGTCGTTCCGTAGAATCCGTTGTTTCCGAGGGCAATGAGCCCGCCACGCGGATTCGCTCCATCATTATGGCCGGGATTACCGCCGGCAAACGAGTACAATGTTTTCTCCGTCCCGTCGGTCGACGCAATGTAGACGGTGCCGCATCCACGCTTCGCACACTGGTAGCTCCCACCATAAACGGTTGTACCATAGACGACGCCGTGTGCGGCGACGAGGTCACCTTCTGGCGAGCCGCCGTCGGGCGGCCCGGAAAACCGGTAAAGCACCGTCTCCGCGCCCGTCGGTGTTACCGAGTAGACCGTGCCGCAGTTTTGACAGGAGGGGTAATCGGAATGGCCACCCGCCACCGTCGTTCCGTACAGCGTTCCGCTTCGCCACACGAGTGCCGTCGTCGGACGAGCTCCGTCGGGTGAGCTGAAAAAGCTGTAGAGCGTGCGATAACCGGTACTACCGTTAAGGCCGGACGCCTTGTTGGGCAACGAAAGCGTTGGTGCAAGACTTGAGCTCTGCACGCATCCGGCGACAGCAAATGTTAAAATGGCAATGAAAATTACCCGCATCGTAACCTCTTCGACTTTCGAGAGCAAAAATACTGTGGCGCGATGTGCGGTCGGGTCGCAGTGCGTTAGCGCCCAACACTCTTTAGAGATGAGGGCTCGAACCCCTGACCCCTGTTTGCAAAGCAAGTGGTCCGGAAGCTGGACCTACGGCACTACGAAAAATGGCCGCTTGGAGGGCTTTAGGACGGCGCGGCGTAGGCACCCAAGGGTCTGACGGTTTCCGATCCGCGCAAGCTCCAGCGGTCTGCAAAGGGGCCAAAGAAAGAGTCCGCAGCAGTCAGAGTCCCGGTTTACGAACACCGATCTGGAGCGGAAACATCTCCGGCAGCGTTAACTGTCGGCCGGGCTGCGGCTGACGTTCAAGAATCCAGTCAAAATCGGCATCGCTAAGCTCCACTAGCGGTCAACGTGCGCTTCTTATCCGCGTTTGTCATATTGCCAAGGCTTCGGCGATCGCCTTTTCCTCGGTCATTGAGCCCCCCGCGTTCATAAGAATTGTGAGTTCATCGGAACCAATCGCGCCGCGCAGGAGCGCGAATACAGGTTCGTATTCCGGCTGATCGCCCAGCATTCGCGACGACCCAAGATCGGCCAGACGGGCGTCGACAAACCCCAATAAGCGAGCCGCGCGCACGCATAACTCTACGCGGCGTTCGTTAGCGCTGTGAGGTCGCATAGTAGCGACCACCGCGAGCCGCTGTAACGCGCGAGCGACGTGGGCAGATGAATGCAGTTCACGTGAGAAGGCGAGCGAGTCGCGCGCGTAAGCCTCCGCCCGATCATAGTCAGCAAAGGAGATGCAACAGTCCGATATGGTGTTGAGAACGTCGGCGACCGAGGCTCCGTTAAAGGCGCGCAGGATCGGTAATGCATCTAACGCGTGTCGAAAGGCGAGTTCGGCGTTGCCTGCCGTAAGCTCAGCGTAGGCGAGATCAAACCCAACCGCTACGGCCGCAATGTGTTGTGCGCCGATGGCCTTATAGATCGCGATTGCCTCGGTGAGGTAGCTGCGCGCAGTCGTAAAGTCGCCGTTAGAGACGCAGACTTGGCCCATGACGCGAAGAGCGTAAGCGAGGTGCCTATGAATGCCTAGCTGACGAAGTTGCGTTACAGCTTCGAGTAGCATCGGCACGCCCTCTTCGCCACGGTCCAGTCGCAAGAGGGCGTCGGCCAATTGAACCTGAGCAAGAGCGATTCCAATCGTATCGCCCAGATTCCGGTACAGCGCGAGGGCCTTCTCGCTGCTCGTAAACTCTTTTTCGGGTTCGTGAAAGGCGCCGGCGACGATGGCGCTCGCATAAGTCATCCGCGCAACCGTTGTCGGTGCCGTTTCCGCATCGACGAGGTCGAGCGCCAAGTCAACCCAACGGCGTCCTTCCAGGGCCGAGTGGGTGGCCCACACCATCAACAACTCGCCTGCTAAACGCTGGCCCAAAGCGACATCGCCGCGAGCAGCGAGCGTCCACTCCAGAGCTGCCCGCCAATTGTCCAGTTCGTAGCGCGTGCGTTCGTTCCAGACGAGGTCAGCCTCGGTGTCCCTCGCGGCATTGAGCTGCTCAACGAGCTCAAGATATGCGTGCGCGTGACGCCGCGCAGCCGTTGCATCCCCACCCCGCTCAACTAGTTTTTCACGTGCATACTCTCTGAATGATTCCAAGAGTCGGTAGCGGGACTCAGCATCTTTGAAGTCGGCCACCAACAGTGACTTGTCTACGAGGGACGACAGCACGTCGAGCATGTCGTCCTCTGTGGTTTCCTCATCCGCGCAAACGGCAGATGCCGCCGCAAGCTCGCAGCCGTTTGCGAAGGTGGAGAGGCGCTCGAAGACTCGCTGCTCCGGCCCACTAAGTAGATTATAACTCCATTCGATCGTTGCGCGCATGGTCTGCTGGCGGGGCAGCGCCGTCCGCTCACCACCTGTGAGCATCCGAAAGCGCTTCTGGAGTTTCTCTGCGAGCGCTTTAACCGACACTACGTTTAGCCGGGCCGCGGCCAGTTCGAGCGCCAGCGGAATGCCGTCTAAGCGCCGGCAGAGCTCGGCAACGATCGGCGCATTCTCGTCGCTGAGTTCGAAGCGATGGTCGGCGGCGCGACCACGATCGGTAAAGAGGACCATGGCTCCGTAGGCGGCGGCATCCGCGGCGCCGAGCAGATGACTAACTTCTGGAGATGGAGTGTTCAGCGAGGGGAGCCGGTAGCTGTGTTCGCCCGCGGCCCGCAGCGGTTCGCGGCTGGTGGCCAGGATCCGAACGCTCGGGCAGCCGGCCAACAGGATAGCGGCAACCCTCGCGGCCTCGGTAATGACGTGCTCGCAGTTGTCAAGAATCAGCAGGAGCCGCTTGTTCTTGAGATATGCAAGCAGCGTGTCGAGCAGCGCACGATCGAGCATTCCCTGTACGCCAAGCGTCGAGGCAACCGTTGCGACCACCAACGAAGGACTGCCGATCGGTGCGAGTCCGACGAAGCAGATCGGAACGTTGCTAGCTTCGCTCAGCCCGGCCGCGACGTGCAAGGCGGTCTGAGTTTTGCCAACGCCGCCGGACCCCGTGAGTGTAACCATTCGATGCTCGCGCACGAGCGCGGCGATCTCATTAAGCTCGGCCTCTCGCCCGACGAAGCTGGTTAGCGCGATGGGGAAATTGGCAGTTACGCCGTCAGCCCACGGTCCGACCGTTACAGTAGCCCCTCGCCCTAGCAAGACTGAGCGAGCGGCGGTCGTTTCAAACTCTCCACGTTGCTCGTCGTTGAGAGCCAGCGCGCCGGCCAAAAGCGCGAGCGTTTCGCGCTGCGGCGTGCGCCGATAACCACGCTCGAGTGCGCTGATTCCTTGGGTGCTCATCCGGGCACGCTCGGCGAGCGCCTCTTGCGAGAGTCCTGCGGCCAGTCGGTAGCGGCGGAGGAGGGCCCCGAAATCCGAGCCGGAGACCCGCGCCTCGTTCACAATGTTGGGGGGTTCGAGGGGCCGCCGGTAGCCCCCTCACTGAGCCGCGTTACTGGTTGTGTGGGTGGTTGTATGTTATGCCCGCTGTCGTTCTGCGTGATTATGGTGGCGTGGTGCGCCCGTCAAAGCGTCGATGGACCATAGGCACGTGCGTCAGTGCCACCTTCGCGGATCGACGCGCCGCTATTCGCAACGATATCCCTGAAGGGAAGGTTCGATGCAAATGAACCGATCGTTTGATCCGAGGCGAGCGTGCGACGCTCTACCAATTATTCTCGCCGTCCTTCTGTCGGCGCTAGTGCTCAACGCGTGCGGCGAAAGCGGCGGCATTTCCTCGATCGCGAGTGTGCCGGCGGCGGTGGGCGGCCCGCGAGCGTCGGCTTCAAGGGCCGTCGACGCGCCCTTCGCTGCGGATACGGCACGGCTAAAGTACAAAATCTACGTAGTAAACGACATTGGCGGTTCTGGCCCGTGGGACGTCACAACATTCAGAAAAAACGGAATGGAAATCAGCCCAACGATCAGCATTGGGTTGGAACACCCCGAGGGCATTGCAGTCGACAAACATGGCAAGATCTATGTAGCGAACGTTGGCACCAGTACCGTAACGACATACAAAGCAGATGGGACACAGACCACACCGACGATCACCGTTGGGATAAGCAATCCCATCGGTCTCGCAGTCGACGGTAGCGGCAAGATCTACGTCGCGAACTCCGGAAACAACACCGTCACGACATACGAGGCAAATGGAACGCAGACGGTCCCGAGGATCGCCACGGGGCTAAGCAATCCGATCGGGGTGGCGGTCGACGCGACTGGCAAGATTTTCGTCGTGAACGTATCCTACCCAAGTGGGACCGGCTACGTGTCCACCTACAAGGCGGATGGGATCCAGACCACACCGACGATCACCGCTGGGATAGACTACCCTTGGGGAGTGGCGCTCGACGGAAACGGCAAGATCTACGTCGCGAATTCTGCCAATGGCAACGGTTACGTTTCGACCTACACCTCGAAAGGAAAGAGGACCACCCCGACGATCACCGACGGGATATACGGTCCCAAAGGCGTGGTGCTTGACGCGAACGGCAAGATCTACGTCGTGAGCGGGATCGGCGTGACGGCTTACAAGGCTGATGGAACGCGGACCACACCGACGATCATCTATGGAGTTCAGGCTGCGTACGGTATCGCGCTTCACTAAGTGGCTTGAACTCGATTCGATCTCGGTGGTCTCGCTGGTCGTTGATGAGTCGTACAACCAACTATTGGAAGGAGTCACCATGCAAGGTTTACGCGTTTCTTTGCCGGCCATTGTCTGCGCGACCCTCCTGACCGCATGCAGCGGAGGCCCAGGCACCGCACCGATCGCTGGCATGCCCAGCGCTGCTGCCGCGGCGCTTCGGACGCAGGACGCCAACGTAGTCGACTCGACTCCGGCGCTTAATACGGCCACAAAAAAATACACCCTCTATGTACCGGACTTTGGCGGCAACAGGTTAACGACGTACAGCCCGAAGGGCAAGCTAATCGAGACGATAACCGCTAACCTATATGGACCCGGGGGCGTCGCAGTTGATAAAACGGGCAAGATCTACGTCACAAACGAATTTGGTAGCGGCAGCGACAGCGGTGACGTGACCACCTACCTGCCAAATGGAAAGCAGACCACACCGACAATAGCCGCGGGGATAGACGGCCCGAGCGGTATCTGGGTAGATAAAGACGGCAAGGTCTACGTCGCAAACTTATTTGGGCCCACCAAGAGCGGAAGCGGCTCTGTCACGACGTACAATTCCGATGGCTCGCAGACCACGCCGACGATCACCGTCGGGATAGACAATCCCTACAGTCTGGCGGTCGACGCGAACGGCAAGATCTACGTCGCGAACATCTCCAACAATACGGTGACGACGTACGAGTCGGATGGAACCCAGACCACGCCGACGATCACCGCAGGGCTGGACGCGCCCGGTGGCATAACGGTTGACGCGAACGGGAAAATATACGTCACAAACGGTTCCGGCGGGGCCGGTAACACTGGTTCCGTCACCACCTACACGGCAGACGGTACGCAGACCACGCCGACGATCACCGCGGGGCTGGGCGAGCCCGACGGCATCGCGGTTGACGCGAGTGGCAAGATCTACGTCGCGAACGTCATCGGCCCCGGTAGTAAGGGCGGTTTCGGCTCCATAACCACTTACACGGCCAAAGGAGCGCAGATCAAACCCGCGATCACCAAGGGGATAGTCCAGCCCGGCGTCATCACGGTTCACTAGGCGAGTTCGCCAGTTGAAGAATCACTACGAGAAGGAGATCGCCATGAAACGTTTAGGCCTTTTTCTGCTAGGAGTCGCATCTGGGGTTCTGCTCGCCGGGTGCGGCGGAGGAAGCAGCACGGTGCCGTCCGCGAGTTCTATCGCGGAAGGCGTTGTGCCGTCAGTTCCACAGGTGCAGGCCGCCCACACGGCTACGCGGGCATGTCCGGAGACCCCTGGCCACCCGCAGTGCGAGGTTCTGATCATGAACGCGAGGGTTGCGCCCAACGTCGCGGGATGGGCGCCTTCGGATCTCCAGGCGGCGTACAACCTGCCTTCCTCATCTAAAGGCTCGGGTCAGATCGTCGCGATCGTTATGGCTTACGACAATCCAAACGTCGCTTCAGATCTCGCCACGTATCGTTCGTATTTCGGTCTTCCCGCGGCGAACTTCTACAAGTATAATCAAACCGGCCAGCAGGGCAACTATCCCATGGGCTCGACTAACTGGGGCGTCGAGATTGATCTCGACGTGGAGATGGTTTCCGCCAGTTGTCCGAACTGTACGATCTACCTCGTCGAAGCGAACACCAACAGTATCAGCGATTTCGAGACGGCAGAAGCCGAAGCCGTGACCCTCGGCGCGCACATTCTGAGCAACAGCTGGATCTGCTACGGCACGTTTGCTGACTGCGGAACCAGGCAGTCCTACTTCGATACCCCGGGAGTAACCTATGTTGCCGCGGGCGGTGACCACGGCTATGGCGCCAACACTCCATCGGCCTTCGGCAGCGTCGTCTCGGTCGGCGGCACGGTCCTCGCGAAGAGCGGCTCGAAGTATAAAGAAGTCGTTTGGACTGGGACCGGCGCCGGCTGTGCGTCGGGCGTCACGAAGCCTTCGTGGCAGCACGATCCGGGCTGCACTTACCGGACCGCCAACGACGTCGCCGCCGTCGCTTCGGACGTGGCAGAGTACGACAGCTATGGCTACGCCGATTGGATGACCGCCGGTGGCACCAGCGTCGCCACGCCGTTGATCGCCGGCATCTATGGCCTTGCCGGCAATGCCAGTTCGCAAGACGCCGGCAAGAAGTTCTGGACACTAACAAAACAGCAGCGTAAGAAAGACCTTCGTGTCATCAGCGAAGGCAGCGACGGCGGCTGCGGCGGAAGCTACCTCTGCACGGCCGGAACTGGCCAGTACCAGACCTACTCCGGTCCAAGCGGATGGGGCAGCCCCAACGGCATCGGGGCGTTTTAGGCTCAATCCCCTGACGCACGCGGGCCTGCGCCGGCGGACTCGCGGGTGGTGGGATGCGCCGAGGAGTTTGCTCGCGTCAGCAAACCCGCTAGTCAAACCATATGTGGCGCGGCGTTGCATTACGATACTCATCGATATCACGCGTAGCGCGTTTACCGGTATGACGCGGCGCCATGAGGCGCCGCTCGGCACACGTGGGCTTTAGGTCTGCATGACGAGCGACGATCGGTCGCCCATCAGAGCACAAACTTCGTCGGAGACACTTTGCGGACACACGACGTGTTGGCCTTGGTCAGCACCTCGAAGAACGACCGTGTGATGGCATACGCGCATGCGTTCGCGGATGCCGAGGGGCTGCCGAAGGCGACGTGCGCGATGTTGGGGATCGTTACGACCACCGAGTTAGGAAGCTTCTTCGCGGCGTACGACCCGAACGACGCGGCCGTTTGAGCGTCGTACTGGGAGTTGATGACGAGTACGGGCAAGCGGCTTTCGGTTGCCGCTCGAACCAGCGAAGAGACCGCCGGCACGTTCCAGTCGCTGCAGTTCTCGCGCATGAAGGGCAAGTTGGGCGCGTTTCGCAGGACGGAGGCTGGAAACGTCGGAAACGCGCGTCGCCCGAATGCAACGACGCTGGCCGTCGTTTCGTACGGCACCCATTCGCCGCACGAGACGCCGTAGAAGAGGCCGTTGCCCAGAACTCCGATACTGCCGGCGTCGATTTTCGGTGCCGCCCAGGTCGATGCGATCGGCGCCGGGTCGCCGTGGGCGAGCGCATAGATCGCTGCGGGAACCTTCGCCGCCAGATGCGTTCCCGGGGAGATCGTCCATTGCAACAGCATGCCGCCGCTGATCTTGACGCTCACTTTGCCGGAATGACCGGGGACCTGGACCGCGACGGTCTTCGGCGATGCTTCGTATTGGTTGACGAGCCGCCGGAACGTCGCGCCGACATCGCCATAGCGTTTACGGCACGGCGCTTGCTGTTGACACGCTTTGAAAACGGCATTGATGCCCTCGCCGGCGCTCGTCCAGGCCGCGCCTCCGCCGGCGAGCGACGGCGGAAAGACGCCGTCGATGGCAACCGATCGAATTCCGCCGGGATGTTCGCGCAGGTACGTGAGCGCGAGATCGGTTCCGTACGATATGCCGTAGACGTTCCATTTCGTGATATGCAGCGCGACGCGCAGATCGTCGTAATCGGCGGCGCTTTCCAACGTGTTGTAGGCGCCGAGGTCGGAGGTCTTCGATGCGAGTTCTTGGCGGCATTTGAGCGTCGCAACGGAGTATGCTTTTCCGGTCGCGGCGTCGTCGTACGGCATGTTCAAGGTATCGGCGGGCCAGCGATCCACGGACGGGCACGCCAACCGGGGTTGGGCGGTATACGTGCCGCGCTGCGACATGAAGATCACATCCCGGTTGGCGTTCAGCTTTCCGGCCATGGCCATCGGAATCTCGGTGATCGCGTCGTCGCCGGGGCCGCCCGCGAGCCACACGATCGGATCGCTCTTCTTTTGCGGCGACGCCGCCGCGACTATCGCCACGGAGAGCCGGATCCTCGGCGCGTTGGGGCGCTGCCGGTTTTCGGGAACGGCGAGCTGCCCGCAGCGCGCTCGTTTCAGCTCGGCGATTGGCTGCGGCGGCGCGGGACACCGACCGGGAACGAAAACCGGCGTTGCCGAGGGTGCAGTCGTGGTGACGGACGCGCTCGCGGGTAACGCCAGCAGGGCGCAAACCACGAAAGCGGACCAAAGCATCAGTTTCATTTAAAGTCGATTCCTGGCGCCGTGGCGAGGCACGACGTCGTTGGGGAGAGGGGTGTTTGCAAGAAAGATCGGAAGATTTTTTGTGCGCACGGCGACTGTGCGATCACCCAGTGCGTCCGCGCCCGCACTTTCACGTAGGTGGAGTGCGACAGCGTGCTCGCAGCGTATCGTCCCCACTCGGCGCCGGTCTTCGCGTCGACCGCGCCGGATACGACGAGCGTGGGGATGTTGCTGCGCACGCGGACGCGCTGCGACGCGGGCCCCGCGGGAACGTTCCATTCTTTGCAGAGTTCCTGCTCGAACGGCAGCTGGGGCGCGTTGATCAAGACGGTGGACGGCCATGTCGGAAACATCTGCCGTCCGGCTCGCAGGATCGCCGCCGGCGATCCGTACGGTTCCCACTCGCGGCAGACGAAGCTGTGCGTCATGCCGAGCGCCTGTTCCGGAACGGCGGCGACGTGCGCTCCGGCTGCACGGGCTTGGAGGAAGAGCTGCGGGTTGCCGTTGGCGAGCTCGGTAATCGCTCGCGGTATATCTCCCGGCTTCGGCCGGTTTCCGACGATCGAGTCGACCACGGCGCCCCCGTCTAACACGACTTTTATGGCGCTTCCACCCTGCGGCGGCACGACTTGGCGGACGATCGGGTGCGCCTCTAGGCGCTGCACGATCTTCTCGAGCTTCGCCATGAGGTTCGGATATTTACGAGCGCATGCCGGTTGCGCCCGGCAGTCGGCGACGATCGTGGTAATGCCCTCGTGGAAGCTGCTCCAGGTCCAAGGAAGACTGACGATATCCGGAGGTACGACGGAATCGAGTGTGACGGTACGGATGCCGTCGGGATGATCGCGCATCAGCGACAGCGCGAGATCGGTTCCGTACGAGTATCCGTACACGTTCCATTGGGGGATATCGAGCGCTTGACGGAGGGCCACGAAGTCCGCTTCGTTCTCGGTCGTATTGTACGAGCTGAGATCGATGCCTCGGCGAACGAGCCGGCTATGGCATGCCGCCGCCGCCGCGGCCTGCGCCTGGCCGGTCGAGGGCGCATGGAAGACCAGACTTACCTGCGCGGCGTTGAATCGGTCCAGCTCGGGGCAGTTGAGGTCGGGATCGTCATACAGCGTTCCCCGCTGATTCATGATGATGACGTCGCGATCGCTATTGACGCCGGCGTCGACGAGGAACGGCGCGTCGAAAATCGCCGCCTCGCCGGGGCCGCCGGCCATGAAGACGATCGGGTCGGATTTCGCCGGCTTCGAGGCCGCCGGCACGATCGCCACGGCGAGCCGGATTGTGCGTCCGCCCGGCTTCGAACGATTTTCCGGCACGATCAAATAGCCGCAGCGCGCGTGCCGGAGAGCTTTCATCGGTTCGGGCGTCTTTGGGCACGGTGCGGTCTCAAACTGCGGGGACGCTTGCGTCCCCCGGCTCGCGGCGAAAAACGCGGCGAGTGCGACGAGGCAGACGAGAAGCGAGCGCATCATTCGTGGATGACCTCCGAGTCGGTTGCGGCACATGGTTCATGGCGCCGTACAGTGGCCTCCAGGCGCGCGGCTGGCATCATTAGCATCTGTTGCTCTCAAGCTCCCTGAGGGCGGCTTTTTGCAACGAGCAAGCGCTCTCCTGTGGTGGTCATGAGGTAGTCAGACAGGCCACAGGCTTTCTTTGGCTTGGCAGAACGGTGAGGTTCTACCGATTCGAGTGATCAGCGGGCCGCGGATGCATTTGACGGCCGCTTTTGCCTCGCCGTAAATTCTCTGCGTGAGGCTTATGTCACCAACTACGCCGGCGACAACCGCAATCCGGAGATCCTCGTCCACGCCGCGGGCGCAAACAGCGAGGTGATAAGGACCATCAAAGGCCCCAAAACTCAGCTTGGCGGTTCGGCAATCGCACTCGATGCCCGCGGCATGATGCTCGTCGCAAACGATGCATTTTCCGGAACTGGCAGCATCACCGAATACCGGCGACGTGCGCGCGGCGACGCCGCACCGATCCGAGAGATCAGCGGTGGAAACACCGGGCTCGACTTGCCTTCTAGTGTGGCGATCGTTGGGCAATAGGGCTCCCGAGGTTCGACCCAATCGCGGTAAGCCAAGGCGCTAGAAATCCACGCAGAGTCGGCGTTTTCGTTGGTGGAGATGCGGGGGCTCGAACCCCGGACCCCTTACATGCGAAGCAGGGAGATCGATTCGACGTAGCCTTGCTCCATTAGGTTTTTGGGCTCGTTAAGGTGCTTTCTCCCCATTTTGCTCCCCATGGGGGAGGAACGAGTTGCATCAAGGCCGCTAACTCGCACTGCGCTCCCCTCGCGAGACCCATCGAAGAGTAGAAATCCGGCGAGGAGTAGAAATCTAGCCTTCAAAAGCCACAGCAGATTGCGAGAGTCTACCGCTGCTGGGGCTGAAACTGTGGATCGCCCATTTGCCACAATTCGAATGATTCTTCGTCGGCCATCTCCTGGTTGAATTGAACGATGGAAGAATCCACGCCGTGGCCGCCGCCGTAGTCGACCCGCAGCAATACGGGTTTTCCGCTAGAAGTAGCTGCTTGCAGTCGCGCGGCCATCTTCGCGACGATCCACGGCGCTACGCGCGGATCGTTTGCGCCAGTGGTAAGAAGAATGGCTGGATAGGCGGTGCCGTCAACGACGTGGTTGTACGCGCTCATCGCGTAGAGCTGTCTGAAACCTTCCTCGGTTTTCACGCTGCCAAACTCGGGGACATTTCCTGGTCCATTCGCCGTCCGCTCGAAGCGGAGCATGTCCGTCATTCCAACTTCGTCGGTCGCAACGGTGAACAGTTCGGGCTGCTGGACGATCGCATTCCCGATCGTGATGCCACCGGCGCTCGCGCCGACACCGGCCAACTTCGCACGAGACGTATACCGGTTGGCGATGAGATAGTCTGCGCTCGCAATGAAGTCGTCGATCGTGTGCTGCTTCTGCGGTCCTTTACCCGCAAGGTGCCAAGGCTCACCAAACTCTCCGCCGCCTCGGATATGCGCAAAGGCGAAGACGCCGCCCCGTTCGAGCCAAGGGGTGAAGCCGGCGTAAAACCCGGCCTCAATCGATTCGCCGTAGGCACCATAGCCGATTAACTCGGTCGGATGGGCGCCGTCGAGCGCGATACCCCGCTCGTGCATGATCGAGAGCGGCACTTTGGTCCCGTCCTTGCTGGTCACCGTGACCTCATCGGTCGCGTACGCACGCATGTCCACGACGGTGGTCGAGCGAACGCCAACCGTGGCTACGCCGTTAGTGCTCGGCTCGTATCTCAAATATTGTAGGGGTTGCGTCCAAGTAGTTATTCCGAAAACCACACCTGACTGCGTTATGTCCGTTGCCGGCTCCGAGAGCGTGCCCGAGAACGGCAAGGCGATCGCTCGAGGAGTATCCGAAAGGTAGTCCACGCGGTCGAGATGCGAGAGACCGCCGCTGGAACTCCAGACGTAGAGGCCGTCCGCCGCCGCCGACAGGCTGCGGTGAACGCGATCTGAAGGAGCAACGATGATGCTTGCCTCGCCTAACGTTGCTCTAGTTCTCAAATTGAGCCGCACGATTTGTGTCCGATGCTGCGTATCGAATCGAATCGCGTAGAGCACGTTTCGATAAAGCCCAATGTCAACGAAACCGGGTAAATCCAAACTTCCGCCGCCTGAATCCAAGAAAGCTTTCCCGAGGTACCGCCATTTGGCTTTGCCGCGGATTGCTCCCGATAATGGCGCAGCATAAAATTTGGCGTTATTGTCAACGCCGTTCTGCACGAGACCGATGGCGAACGGCGAACCGGCAGAGCTGTAAACGGACGATTGCTCGACGGCCAAGATTCCGGACACCGTTTCAAAACCAAAGACCGGTTTTTCGGAGTCCGGATTGCGACCTAAGCGATGGAAAAAGACCTGTTGGCGCTCTTCAGCCTCGCCGGGGTTGGCACCGGGCCGCACCTGTGGAAGCCGGCCGTAGAAAAAACCCTCATTTCCAACCCAAGTCGGTATCGCGGCCCACGCGCGACTGAGCCGATCGCCGAGATCGCGACCGGTCGACGTTTCAACGATTCTAATCGTCGTCTGTCGCTCGGCGCCATTGATTGCCACGCCGATCGCCACGAGGCTGCCGTCGGGGCTTGGAGTAAAGTATTCGATGGCAGCGTGTGAGCCCGCCGGCACGCCCAACTGCGGATCGAAAACGAGGCGGCTCACTGCTCCCGACCGATAGTAAAGCTTCGGTGTATCGCCGTTCGTGCTCAACGTGAAGAACATGCGCGTCCCGGCGAGTTGCATTCCATCGACATCGGTTCCCTGACTCACCGCCTGAATGCGGGCCAGCAAAGGCGCGCGACCGGGAATAGAGGCTAGAATGCCTCGCGTATAATCGTTCTGTGCTTTCATCCAGCTTACGAGCGCCGGATTGGGCGTATCCTCCATCCATCGATACGGGTCGACGATCTTCGTTCCAAAATAATCGTCGGTTACTGGCTTGACCGGTGCCACCGGCGGAGTACCGATGGGCGGTACGACGTGAACGGCCGGACCGCTCGCACCGAGGACGACTAAGGATAGGGCGGCCAAGAACAGTTTTCTCATTGGTTCACCTCACTTGCGAAGGGCCGCGGTTGAAACCGGGAATCGCCCATTTGCCACAGCGGCCCGTTTGGCGCTCGCTCAAATCAAAACATGTCAGTCATTCCTACGGAATCTACTACAACAGCGGAACAAATCGGGCCTTTTCGCGATCGCGTTCCCGATCGTTATGCCACCCGCGTTTCCGCTGATAGCCGCCAACTTAGCGTCATCGATCGTGTGCTGCTTCAGAGGACCCTTGGCGGCAATATGCCGTGGTTCCCCGCCGCCTCTAACATGAGCGTAGCAATAATGCCGCCTTGTTCCGACCACTGAACATCGCTGCGGCTTACGCGGCCGAGCCGATGGATCGCTCTGGGTCTTCGAAAAACCAACAAGTAGGTACGGGCCGCCGATGTGGAGATTGGGGGCTCGAACCCGACCCTTTACAAACCGTGCAAGTAGTCAAATTGATCCGTAACTTCTGCCGCGGGGAACGCGCCACTACAATACCACCTTTCGTAAGCGCGCCTGCTTCGGTTGCTCTGCGAAAACAAAAACGCCGAAATCCCTTAAGGAATCGGGCGTTTTGCTTGGTGGAGATGCGGGGACTCGAACCCCGGACCCCTTACATGCGAAGCAACGAGTCCGGTTCAGAAAAAGCTTGTTATATCAGGGTTTTCCGCCTGTTACGCCGCTTTCTCCCCATTCTTCTCCCCGCGGTACGCGCAAGAACGGTATCTCTGCCTCTAGCTCGTCGTCACTACTATTCTGTGCCGTCTAGATAGGGAACTGGAGTATTAAGACTCGGAGGAAGGCGAAAGCCCCAGGCGATCGCTAGAGGCCTCGGGGCTGCTACAACGAGCCGGGGCTAAGTCACTTAGTGTTCAGCATTAGAGCTTGCAGGACACGGATTTACGGTGGCGGAGGAAGCCACGGCTCGTGGCTCTGGCTCTTGCAGAACCGTGCGATCAAAGCGCGTCAGCCTCGTCCGTCTTGGTCCGTAACAGCTCACTCTGCGCGAACGCTTTGATGCGGGCCGGGTTGACGACGGTGACCCGCTGCTCGAGCCCATGAAGGTATGACGCGAGCGCCTGCCAATACGCGCCGGTTGCTTCCATACAGATGCGCACATCGACGGCGTGACGATTCTTAAGCCACGCGGTCAACTGCTCGAACCCTTTGGACGTGTTCGGAAACGCTTTCTTTGCCTCAGCATGATCGTTTAAGAGGCATGCGTGAAAGGTTTCCTTCGACAAATCGATTCCCAAGAACGATGCCATCGAGCGTGCCTCCCGTAACGGCGCCCTTCGCGGTCGACCTTGTGCATTCGAGCTTACCGGCGATGCGGTGCTCACGATACCGTCCGATCTCCGCGGGCGCCAACGGTCAGGCCGCCTATCTATACCCACAGGCTCAAATCCCAAGGAGTTCAGTCAGCGTGACCTGCCCTACCGGCATCATACAAGGAGTTTAGGCCGCTTTGAAACGCCCGCCCTGGCCAACCGGGCCGCATTGCGCAATACGCTAAGCTGCGAGAACGCGAGGCAACCGCGAGCTAAGCTGCGAGGCTGCAATGCGCCACGCGATCGGCGCCGTGCTGCGCAGCTGCGAGGCTACGCTACACCACTAGCGCGATGCGGCCTCGCGAGCGCTAAGCGGCGCAAAGGGGCAGAGGCACGGGGGTTCGTCGTTACTGGCGTCCGCTGCCTGGCGTTCCTTGCTGCGCGGTAAATGCGTAAATCGTACCCCTGATGGTCGCGCTCCCACTTATCTTTTCGCCGCTAAGCGTGCCGCGAAACGTGACTTGATGGATGTGAAAAGTGATCTGTGACCCGCTCAGGCCTCCGGACACTGCGATGTTGTGCGCATTGGCGAAGGGGCTACCCGGTCTAGTCGATATATCGGTGTAGGTTCCGCTGACAATGCCTTTGTTGAAACTCAAGTGCATTTGGCCGAGATACGGCGTTTGACTTGAGTGCAGCGGGTGGAAGCCGATTATGTACGGCACATTATTCGCGACGCCTTGGACAGCGACCGCTCGAGCAATCGATGGAAAAACGAGCGGCAGCGTTATTGCGAATCCTAGAACGAACAGTTGTCGAGTCATGAAGCCTCCGCGATACGGTCGGTAACCCATTGCTACCATTGTTGCCACCGAGAGCGATCGTACCCTCCTCATCGTTCTCTGGGTAGCAGTTGGACGGTCCGGGGGCGTTTTTGCGGCCTCCGAATCGCCGGATCGCGTACCTTGTGCGCCGGCGATGCCGAGGAAGGAATCGAAGCGGTGCTATGCTGTCGCGCTGGGTTACGCCGATCGGCTCGCAATGCTGGTGGAGGCGCGGTCACGGCGCCGGAGCCTTGGCTGCATCCTTGTCAGTGACGTATTGGACATGAACGTTATCAATCGTTCCGTTGAACTTGAACGGGGCTTTTTCACGATAGTCGAGTGAAACCGGCGATCCAAGCGCGATTCCGATGTCGAGGCAGTCGTTTGCGGTGAATAATAGCGGAGCGCTGATCGGTACGCGACACTGCGCAACGGTCTCCCCGTTGACCTTCAACGTCACATCGAGTGGACCAGCAGGTCGGAGTTCGGCGTACTTTGTCTCGACTTCGATTCGGACCTTGCCGGTCGGGAGCTTCTCAGGTGAGCGCGCCTTGGTGCGTTGGATGATGAATAGGTTGTATTCGTAGCATAGGATGCCGTCGTCGATATACAGCGTCAGCCCTCCTGAGTTCGAGCCCAGCTTATACAAAACACCGTTCGCATTCGCCGGAAGCGTGGCGTCTATTGTCACGACGCTTGGCTTGTTTCCGAGCGCCGGAGCGCAGAATTCCGGAACGCGAACCGTATCTCCAGAAAAGGCCCACTCCGTATAGGGCGGGGCGATTCGTAGTTCGGGATGGAAAAGCGGTACGTAGAGGCCGCCCCCAATTGGCAGGACCTTGTTCTTGGCGGCTTCGACGATGAATATCTCCTTCAGCTGGGCGACCTTCTCCGGCATCTGCTCGGCAAGATCATTCGCCTGGCTCCAATCCTCGTCAAGATTATAGAGTTCCCAAACGTCTTTGTCCGGCGTCCAAGTTGCTATGTTCGGTGGAGCACCAGGAACCCAGGGAGCACGGGGACCGAATGCGCTTGCCATCCAGCCGTCGTAATAGACTGCGCGGCTTCCCATGACTTCGAAGTATTGGGTTACGAGGCGTCCCTTCGCGTTCGGATCGTGGAACGTGTACGCAAAGCTCACGCCGTCAATGGGATCCTGTTGTACGCCGCTGACTTCGAAGGGTGGCGTGATCCCGAGGACCTCGTAGATGGTCGGTACGACATCGTTGCAGTGGTGAAACTGCGTCCGCGGCACGCCGTCGGGCTTGATTCTCGCTGGCCACCGTATAGCCATCGGATTGCGCGTACCGCCGAAGTGCGAAGCGAGCAGCTTTGTTCCTTTGTATGGAGTGCTTCCTGCCCATGCCCATCCAGCGTGATACTGATTGTCCGCCAGCGGCGTTCCAAGCGCGTCAAGTCCACCAACGTCTTTGAGAGCTGCTATATGCTGCTCCACGGTCGTCGGGATCGCGTTCTGTGCGAGTAGCTCGCTGACGGTCCCGTTTTGGCCTTCTGCTGAAGAACCGTTGTCGCCCCAAATGTAAAAGACCAGCGTGTTGTCGCCGTAGCCGAGGCGTTCGATCTCATCTACGACGCGGCCAGCTTGGACGTCGACGTGCTCGGCGTATCCGGCGGCAACCTCCATCAGCCGTCGTTGAAATGGCTTTTCGTTCTCCGGGATGCTCTCCCATGACGCCATCGTTGGATCGCGCGGCGTCAGCTGGGCGCTCTGTGGAATCCAGCCTTTCTCCTTGGCGCGTGCAAACGCGCGTTCGCGATACGCGTCCCAGCCGTCGTCGAATCTACCCTTATATTTGTCGGCCCACTCTTTGAATATGTGGTGTGGACCGTGGATAGCGCCGCTCGCCCAGTACATGAAGAACGGACGATCGGGGCTCAGTCCGCGGTGCGTATTTAGCCACCTGATTGCCTCGTCTGCCAGGTCCTCGCTCAAGTGGTAACCTTGCTCGGGACTTTTCGGCGGGAGGACGGACGTGGTGTTTCGCACGAGGTTCGGTTCCCACTGCGACGCCTCTCCCGCAAGAAAGCCGTAGAAGTGTTCGAATCCCCTCTCGCTCGGCCAGTCCCCGAAGGGTCCGGCAGCCGTCGTTTCCTCGGCGGGCGTGTTGTGCCACTTTCCGAAGGCGGCAGTGCAGTAGCCGTAATCTCTCAACACCTCCGCAATGAGAGCGCTGCTCTTGGGAATGCGACCTGAATAACCATCCCAGTCGTTCGCGAGTTCGGCGATCTGACCGTTGCCAACTCGGTGATGATTTCGCCCGGTCAGAATCGATGCTCGCGTCGGCGAGCACATTGCAGTTGTATGGAAGCGATTGTACGTGATACCCTCGGCGACGATTCGATCCATCGTCTTAGTTGTAATGTCACCACCAAATGTCGAAGGCAGCGCAGGGCCGGCATCGTCGATCAAGATAATTAGAATGTTTGGCGCATCATCGGGCAGGAGCTTGGGCGGAGGTTTCGGGCTATACGTCGATTCTTCAATCGTAGGACCGGCGATGCTCCCCGAAGGTGCAGGTCGAGCTGGCAGCGATTCGAGCGATTTCGTCATTGTTTCGTGCTCCCGTTATGGCTAAACCCATATTGGTCTCTGATGCCGACTAACGTCCGCGAGAAAGGGTACCTTAGCAGCGGGCGCTGCGTAGACCTGCCTCCTCAAGATGATTGGAAGGTTGCTCGATGGCGCTACGCTTGGCAAGTCATTCGTCGCTCAAAAAACAACATAGAACAAGCCACCTAGCGACAACTCGAAATACTCAAAATCAGGACCCTACTTAATTACCCGACGAGGTTCGCTAACGAAGACCAGTGGCGCCGATGCGGAATCTTTGCGCCAGCTCGGATTCGCGAGCAGGCTGCGAGCGATAGTCCCGTCGCTTTCGCGATCTCCCCGAGCGTACGCGCATCGAGCTTCGGCACGATCTCGCGCTTGAAGTCGATCTGAACGGGACACTTTATGGCACAACGTCTGCAGGCGGCAAATACAGCTACGGGACCGTCTTCACGTTGACGCCGTAGGCGCGTCAACGCACCGGGGTGCGCCGATCGCGGTGGCGCGTTTTTGATAGGGGACTCGAACCCGGACCCCTTACACGACATGCAAGAAGTCAGACTGATCCGTACCTTCTGCCGCTGGGAACGCGGCCAACTGCAAGACCAAGTTCCGTAAACGCGCCCTGATTTGTGTTGCCGCAAAAACAAAAACGCCGAAATCCCTTGAGGAATCGGGCGTTTTGCTTGGTGGAGATGCGGGGACTCGAACCCCGGACCCCTTACATGCGAAATAAACGCTCCTCGAAACCTAGAGTGCGTACGAAACGCAAGAAATAGCCTATTTTCGTTGCTGCGTCAGCGTTTTTGGGTCCAAGTTTTCGTTCGCTAGCGTCCGCGTTTTCCGCCAGTTTCCGCGCGAATTGTCGTAAGATTGTCGTACGCGGGCTCTCGCTAGCTCGACTGGGGTGGGCGCCGGGGCGACCGCACTAATCGCTGGCTCCCGATTCTGGGCCGACGGCATGCAGCTTAGCCTCGATTTCGGCGATCCTGGGATCGCCTTGCGCCGGTTGTAGGCGCCCGCGGTCGTTATGGATCACGACAGCGACGTGATCCAGATTCTTATTACCGGACTAAGTTGTTAGCTCGAGCGCCATTATCGTCAACGGCCTTAGAATTCGAGCCGGAGGCGTTCACGGGAGTTCCAGGCGTTGGTTGGTGTCGGTTCTTCGAAACGAGCGTTATGGGCGACGCCTCAATCGCACGGCCAAGCGCCTCGCCCAAACCGCGTACCGGATCTTCGCCACACCTGAACCCAGCTGTCGTACGATAGCCGCGGTTCCCGAGAACGCTTCGAACGCGACGCTACGGGCGAACGTCCCAAGCTTCGCTGTTTGAAAACTCGAACAGCATATTCGGATTCCATCCTCGAACCGCCGGATTAATCGCCGAATAAATGCCTTGATAAAAGAGGGGCACGAATAAGACCGCGTCGTTGACGGTGCGCTGGATCGCATCGAAAAGCGCTCGACGCTGCGCTTTGACCAGAGCCCGGGATTGCTCGGCAAAGAGCTTGTCGTAGTTTCGATCGCACCAGCGAGGCACATTCGGCCCATTTGGCGCGAGCCTGTCGCACGTAAAGTACTCGCTCTGCTCGGGATCGCTGCCGCCGTAGAAACCACCCCACGCAAGGTTGAAACGGCCACCGTAATAGACCCCGTCGGGAAGCCCGAAATAGACGTTTGACGGGTAAGCGCGCAGCGCGACGTCGACGCCGATGCGGGCTAGGTCGGCTTGAATAAGCGTCGCTCCCGAGCGACTCTCGTCACTCCAACTGTAGTACGCCATCTGAATCTCGAGCGGGTTCCCGTGTCTCACGCGGTGGCCATCCTGCACTTTCCAACCCGCGGCGTCCAACTCGGCCGTCGCCCGTTGAGGATCGTAGACCGGCGGCGCGATGGAGGGATCGTGCGCCCACAGAACCGGCGCGATCTCCGTGCTTGCGCGAGGCCACAATCCAAAGGCGACCTTGCGGGCGATCGCGTCGGTATCGATAGCATCCAGCAACGCGCGCCGGACGCGCGGATCGTCCGTTGGCGGCCGCCGGGTCTGGATGGCCACATACGGAACTAGGTTCTTCTCGGTTCGCACCAGCGCAAGCCCCGGCAGCGAACGCGTTTGGACGACCTGTGCGTCGGTAAGATAATCTACCACGTCCACCGAGTGGGTAAGCAAGAGTAGGCGTTCGGTGTTGCGGTCGGGGACGAGTTTAAAGACAAGCCGGTTCAGGTGCGGCTTTCGACGCGCGTAAAGGTTTGGTTCGAGCACGATCTCATCGCCGCGTCGCCATCTTACGACGCGAAACGGCCCGCTACCGAAGGGATGAACGTTCCAGACCGCATGTCTGAGATCCGTGCTACTAAATGCATGCGCAGGCAGAATGCCGTAGATGAAGTCGGTTTCCGCAAAAAGGCAGCTCACTGCAGCCGCCCAGGGCCGCCGCAGATGCAGCACGACGGTGTGCGCATCCGGCGTTTCGAAGCGCTCGATGATGCGATACGGTTGCGCTTCGCCGACGGGATTGCGTGGATCCAAGATCGCGCGATAGGTGAATGCAACGTCATTGGACGTTAACGGCACGCCATCGGCGAACCGCTCGTCAAGGCGAAGGTGGTACGTTACCCTGCGTCCATCACGAGAGATGTCACCGTTCGCAGTCGTCGGTACGCGGCTGGCGACGACTGGAATGGGCTTATTTTGAGGACTCAGTCCGACGAGCGGCTCGGCGTAAAGCTGCGCCAGATCGATGTCGGCCTGCTGCAACTCGAAGAGCGGGTTCAGAGACGGCGGATCGTTTGTCCTCGCGATGGTCATCTGATGGGGCGTCCCCCAGCCGCGCGCCGTGCCGGACCGTGCGCAGGCGCTCAGCGCAGCAACGAGCGCCATCGCGAAAGCGGCATTCCGAACGGCCATGCGCCCGGCTACTAGAAAGCCACCCAGCGACCCTCTGCGCAACGCGAATCAAATCTGGCAACGAAGGTGATAACCCTCCGGCGGCGCAGCGGGGGCGGCAACTAAGCTGCTCTACTCATAAGGTGCTGCAGGACACCGCGCGGTGTCATGGCCTTAGCGCAAAGGCCACGCCGCCGTCGTCGGCGCCTCCTAATTCCGTTGTGCCGTAGAGCGTTCCCCTTACGTCAATCAGCGGCGCGTCGGGGCCAACGCCCTTGTTTCCGCAGTCGCAGCCATGTCCAAAGTTGTACACGACTTTCTCTGTGCCACTTGTGGCGATCCTGAAAACTATACCGTAGCTTTGCTTCGGGTACTCGCCGCCGTGTTCGGTTGTGCCGTAGAGCGTGCCATTTACGTTAATCAGTCCTGCCACGGGAAGACTGCCGTCGGCGCCCTTGCCGAAGCTGTGCAGCACCTTCTCCGTGCCGCCCACCGTAACACTAAATACCGTTCCGCAGCCATCGTGGTAGCCGACGCAAGAAGAGTGCGAGCCGCCTTCCTCCGTCGTGCCGTAGAGCGTGCCATTTACGTTCATCAGGCCAGCCCGCGGATACGCGCCGTCCGTTCCGTTGCCGAAGCTGTGCAACACTTTTTCCGTGCCACCCGCTGTGATGCTGAAGACCGTTCCGACACCGAAGCCGCTGCCGGCGTACGCGCCGCCCTGAAATGTCGTGCCGTACAGCGTACCGTTCAGGTTAGTCAGCGCCGCGTCGGGAGTAAGGCCGTCGCTTCCATTGCCGAAGCTGTGAA
This sequence comes from Vulcanimicrobiota bacterium, assembly GCA_963745145.1. Lineage (GTDB taxonomy): Bacteria > Vulcanimicrobiota > Vulcanimicrobiia > Vulcanimicrobiales > Vulcanimicrobiaceae > Cybelea. The sequence continues at coordinate 1,247,479 of CAVUWE010000002.1, forward strand.
GCACCTTTTCCGTTCCATCCGGCGTTATGCTGAAAACTGTGCCGTAGCCGTACGTCCCGCCCCCTTGCGTCGTTCCGTAGAGCGTGCCGTTTACGTCGACCAGGCCAGCAAATGGGGACGCGCCGTCGGTTCCGTTGCCGAAGCTGTACAGTATTTTCTCTACGCCGCCGGTCGTGATGCTAAAGACGGTGCCGCAGCCAGTGTGGCCGCAAGGGTACGTGCCGCCGCTCTCGGTTGTGCCGTAAAGCGTGCCCTTTACATCGGCCAGCGGCGCTATGGGAGCACTGCCGTCGGTTCCGTTGCCGAAGAAGTGCAGCGCTTTTTCCGTGCCGCCTGTCGTGATGCTGAAACCGTACCCCCTCGGTCGTAGTTGCCTTCGTAGGGGCCGCCATCTACGGTCGTACCGTAAAGCACGTTATGTACGTCGATCAGACCCGCAAAAGGGCTACTCCCGTCCTGATAACCGCCGGCGAAGCTATGTAACACGCTGAAGTTCAGCGGGCTCGCCGCCCGGTCGGAAACTGCATCGACGTATGAAGTGTACTGGAAGCGCGGGGTGTTGCCAGCTCCAATGTAGCTCTGTGAAGCGCCGCCAGAGGCGTTGCGATCCAACGACGGCAGGGCCGGTATGCCGCTTAGTGGCGCGACGAGTGGCGAGCCACCACACCCTGCAACCAGAATAGCAGCCGTGCACGCACTGAGACCGCGACTAAGGCAGCGCGAACGTGGCAAATGTTTCATGAAAGTCACTCCTGCGTAGAACATGTCAGCAGGATGGTTTAGAAGGCGCCGATGCCGTTGGGAGTTCCCCATCCGGTAGGGCCAGAGTAAGTCCCATACTGTCCGGTTCCTGCGGTGCAAAGATAGCTTCCGCCGCAGTCGCCGTCGCTGCCCTCGCGGATTACGTTCAGGTACTTCTTGCGTTGTTGCGTCGTAAGCGTCCAGACTTTCTTGCCGGCGTGTTGCGCGCTGGCATTGCCGGCAAGACCGTAAATGCCGGCGATAAGTGGTGTCGCTATGCTAGTCCCTCCTACCGTGATCCAGCCGCCATAGCCGTACGAGTCGTATTCGGCTACGTCCCATGCGACGGCGGCAACGTCGTTTTGCGTCCGGAAAGTGCAGCCCGGATCGTGCTGCCAGGAGGGCTTTGTAATACCATTCGCGCAGCCGCCGCCCGTCATAGGCCAGACAACTTCTTTGTATTTCGAGTCCTTTTTTGCTAAGACGGTGCCACCGACCGAAACGACGTTATCGAGTTTCGCCGGGCCGTACGAGCCATAGCGATTGTCATAGGCACAGGCGAGATACACCACGCCTTGCTTGTTAAAAGCCGAGTTGATGTTGCCCCAGCAGGGCGCGCAAGCCCAACTGTTGGTGACGATATGTGCGCCGAGCTTTACGGCTTCTTTTTCGGCGATGAGCAGATCGTGGTCAAAAGAGTTCGCCTCGATCAGGTAGATCGTGCAGTTCGGACAGCTCGCAGAAACCATCTGGACATCGAGATCGATCTCCAAGCCCCAACCGATGTTGCCCTTTGGATAGTTGCCCTGGTGCCCTTCTTGATTGTATTTGGTGAAGTTCGCCGGCGGCAGGCCGAAGTACGAGCGATATTCGGCGAGATCCGAAGCGACGTTCGGGTTGTCATAAGCATCAACGACTGCAATGACCTGACCCTTGCCTTTCGAGGCGGAAGGCAGATTGTAAGCCGCCTGGAGGTCGGAAGGACCCCACCCTGCCACGTTGGGCGCAACCCCCGTTTTGATGGTCAAAACCTCGCACTGCGCGTGCCCGGGACTCTCAGGGCAGGCCCGCATTGCCGAGCTGCTGGTCTGTCGTTCTGGAATCGATGTGGAAGGGACGCCTGTGCCGCAGGCGGCGAGCAGAACCACAGATGCGGCTGCCAGCAGAAAGAAGCGCAAATGTTTCATAGCAATTCTTCCTTAGTGAAGCGTGATGAGCTCGGGCAAAACTATTTTCCTAGTGATCATCGGCGTCGAGCGCTTTCCGTCGGGCGCGTAAGTCGTCACGGAACCAAAACCGCCCTTCCTACCGGGGCCTTGATAATTTGAGATGTAGATCGTGCCGCTTGCATCGACCGTCACGCCCACGGGGCCCTCTATCCCGGCGGTGATGGTCGGAGTGGTCTGCGTTCCATCGGCTGTGTACGTGGTTATCGATCCGCTGCTGCTAACACCACCGTGATTCACGACGTAAATCTTGCCGTTTGCGTCGACGGCGATGCCTTCGGGAAAGTTCAGCCCTGCGGTGATCGTCGGGGTCGTCTGCGTCCCATCGGACCGGTAGGTTGTCACCGAATTATTGAAGGCGTTTGCGACGTAGATCTTGCCGCGATCGTCGAGCGTCACGCCCACTGGGCCGGCTATCCCTGCGGTGATCGTCGGCGTCGTTTGCGTTCCATCGGGTTTGTACGTGTTGATGGACCCACTGCCGCTGCTGGTAGGCCCGCGGAGATTCGCGACGTAGATCTTGCCGCTCTTGGTAACGACAATGCCAAGTGGAAAATCTATCCCTGCGGTGATCGTGGGCGTCGTCTGCTTTCCATCTGAGGCATAGCTGGTAACGTTGCCGCCAGGATAGTAGGGGCTGGTGTTTGTGACGAAAATTTTGCCGTTCTTGTCGACCGCCACCCCGAATGGTCCATTTATCCCGGTGGTGATTGTCAGCGTTAGCTTCCCGTGCTTCCCCTTTGGGCTGTAGGCCGTTACTTTGTCGCCACCTAAATTCGCGACGTAGATCGTCGATTTTGAGACTGCCGCATCGAATGCACTACCCTCGGTCCTGAGCGGCTCTGTGATCGGCGTAGTGCTGGCGCCGCCGCAGCCGGTAAACGTTAGCGCCGCCACGCAAACGCTCAGTGTATAGCGCGTCACGTTTGAAGTCTTCATGTACGTTGCTCCCCCGCCGATGCGGAACCACCCCTGTATCCACCCCACGATACCTGCACGTGGGCTCGGTTGGAAGGGACATTTGCACAGGTTATTTGCACAGTTGGACTGGCCAGCTCTGAGGATCCCGTCGTCGGGTCCGCGAAATCCCAGAAACACGATGGAAGGCGAGGAGGAAGAAGGCTCGTCGGATTTTGGGTCCATCTTGCGGCGCTACCGGCTCGCAATGGGACTTTCGCAGGGGGCGCTGGCCGAGCGCGCCGGCCTTAGCCTATACGGAATCAGCGCGCTGGAACGCGGGTACCGCCGCGCGCCGCAACGCGAGACGCTGGTCCGTTTGGCACGTGCCCTGGCACTCAACGAGGAGCAGCGTCAGGCTTTCGAAAACGCCGCCGTTCGTCCGAGCTCACCTCGTCATCGAGGCGGCGCCTCCGTTACGGTCGGCCCGTGGCAGACCGGGAGGACTCAGACGCTTCCGTTCGCGCTCACGAGCTTCGTCGGGCGGGAAGCGGAGCTCCATCGAATCCGTGCGCTGCTACGGAAGCATCGGCTGGTCACGATTACGGGAGCCGGCGGCGTTGGAAAGACGCAGACGGCGTTACGAGCTGCAATTGAGCGCAGCGAAAGCCCTGACGGCAGCGTACGCTTCGTCGCACTCGCTGCGATCCGCGACCCTTCATTAGTCGTCGCCACAATCGCGGCAGCACTCGGCGTCCAAGAGGTCGCAAATCACTCGCTGCTTGACACGCTACTGTCGTACCTCAAGAATAGAACGGCGCTGCTGATCCTCGACAACTGTGAGCATGTCGCGCAAGAGGCTGCCGTCGTTGCAAACGCCGTGCTGCTGAGCTGTCCGCACGTTCGAATCCTTGCGACCAGTCGCGAGCCCTTGGTGACCGCCGGCGAACGCAGATACCGGCTACCCTCGCTGGTCGTCGACGACGCGGTCACGCTTTTTGTCGATCGCGCCCAAGCCGTCGATCAGAACTTCGAGCTTAATGATGAAAATGAAGCGACGGTTGCAGAAATTTGCCAAAAATTGGACCGCATGCCCCTGGCGATCGAGCTCGCGGCAGCTCGCGTGAGCGTGTTGCCCGTCCAAAGGCTCGCGGCGAAGCTCGACGACCGCCTCCTGATTCTAACCGGTGGAGCGCGCACCGCCTTGCCGCGCCACCAAACGATGCGGGCCGCCATCGAATGGAGTTACGATTTGCTCTCCGCACCCGAGCAACGCCTTTTCGAGCGCCTCTCAATCTTCGCTGGCGGCTGCACGCTCGCGACAGCTGCGGCCGTATGCACGAGCGATGATGTCCCCGAGGGTGACGTGCTCCACTTGCTTTCGTCGCTCGTAGACAAATCGGTGATTACAGCCGATCTCTCCGCTAGTGAGCCTCGCTATGGCCAATTGGAGTCATTTAGAGAGTATGCCCGCGCTAAACTCGAGGCGCGTGGCGAGGCGGCGATTATCGCGCACCGCCACGCACTAGCGTTGCTCGAGATTGCTGAAACGCTGGCCGCGGCGCACGAGTTCGAAAACCGTCTGTCCTGGGAACCGCGCCTGCGGGAGGAAAGGGAAAACTGGCTCGCCGCACTGCGGTGGACGCTGACGAACCGTGGAGACGTTCTTATAGGCCAACGATTGATTGGCGCACTCGTAAGTTCACGTGCTTTTCAGTTTGTCGAAGCACAACGCTGGCTGGACGCGGCGCTCGAACTCGTCGACCAAGAAACGCCACGGAGCGTCCTCGCTGCGGTCAGTCTAGCGCAGGCCACTATCGCCCAAAATACCGTGAACTATAAGGCTGAGCTTATCAGCAGCGAGAGGGCTCTCCTCGAATTCCGCGCGCTTGGCGACAGGCTTGGTATCACCAAAGCGCAAACGCGTAAAGGGCACGCATTGTTGTTTCTTGGGCGTCGCGCCGAAGCACAGGGACTGCTTGCGGAGACTCTGAAGTTCGCTCGCGAATCGGGGCTGCGTGCCGGCTATTCAATGGCCTCACTCTTGCGACTGCTCGCGAACGCCTCGGGGGGTGATGTTGTGGCCGCTCGCCGCTACGTTGGGGAAGCGCTCTTGATCCTCCACGCGCTCGGCGAGGAAGCCAACGCCGCCTACGCTCTTGCTGACTTGGCGACTTGCGAGTTCTTAGCCGACAACGTTGAAGTGGCGCTCATGGATGCGACCGATGCGCTTGCGATCGCCCTGCGCGTGGAACACACCTTTGCACGGTGCTACGCCCTGAGCGATATAGCGACCTATCTTATTGCGCTAAACCGATGGGACGAAGCCGCGAAGCACGCATGCGAATCGCTGCGGCTCGCTCGTGAAAACGATTGGAACGTCATGGCGGTGTGGAACATACTTCATCTCGCCGTGATCGCGGTTCTGCAGCAGCGGAGTGACGCCGAGCGCGTCGTGGCCCTCTACGCACGCTCTGGTCGGCTTCTGGGCTTCGTCGATGCTGGGCTAGCAGCATTGGGAGCGGCACCAGAACCGATTCACCGACAAGAATACGAACGCCTCACAGCCGTGCTGGATGAGGTGTTAGGGGCCGAAGCGGTCGCGACGTTAATGGCGGCAGGCGCCGCGATAACCGAAGAGCAAGCATCCGAGGATGCATCCGCAATTATAGCGCAAATAGCCCAGTAGGGTTCCGCTAGCATCGGCACGATTTGTCGTAAGATTCTCGTGCGCAGTCACGCGCTTGCTGGCCGGCTTCATTTCATTTGTGAGCTCCCGGCGAGCGGAGTTCTTCCGCATTTCCGTTTCGATGCACGTATGTCGAAATACGGCTTTGGGGTCGCGCGTTGGCGACGTTCCGCCAAAAATTGGCGGTCTCGGCCACCAATTCTGACTTGAGCACTTATCAGGATTCTAAGTGGTCGCCCATCAAGCCGCGATTGCGCGCGGTAAAAACAACAAGTCCCTTGCAGAATAAGGCCTTTCCAATGGTGGAGATGGGGGACTCGCGCGCCCTTACATGCGAAGTAAACGCCGCTCGAAGCCTATAGTGCGTACGAAACGCAAGAAATAGCCTATTTTCGCTGCTGCGTTTGGTTTTTCGAGGCCGATTTTTCGTTCGCTAGCGTTCGCGCTTTCCGCCAGCTTCCGCGTGAATTGTCGTAAGATTGTCGTAAGCTACCGCGAAGCTTCGGGTGGGCCGGCCGCTTTGCGCATTACGGCTCGACCTGGAATGTTTTCATCAACTTCGCCACTACCGATGGGTTTGGGCGAGGCTGAGCGCCATGCCCGTCGAGGGCGAGGAATAGGGCGTGAAGTGTTTCCTTATCACGCGCCCTGAGGGGTAACTCCAAATTCCAACGGTCCCCTCATCACCGCAAATAGCGCGACAGGGCTTCCACGAATAAGCGATGAAAATCTGCTTGCCTACGATCGAGTATTGATCGATCCCACGAAGAAGCCGTTTCGGCTGAGTAGCGCCTTCAAAACGTCCAGAGGTGCCGCGTATCTCAAAACGGTAGATCAGATCCATCTCGTTTTTGTACCAGGTACTCTGGCCGATCGTTAAGTACTGCCCGTCCCAGTCAAGTCCACCAGCGCCACCAACCTGCTTGTTAAGCGTAATGTTCTCGAACGACCTGCCGCCCTTCGGCAGTTTGGCTAATACGAACTGCGAGCTGTGGGGCCCCGTGAGGCCATCGACGAACACATTGCGCTTACTGTCGTAGCTGACGCTATAAAAAGTTACGCCGGGGTAGCTGTAAGTTGTTGGGATCCCCGAAGCGTTACTGTAGATCAACAAGGTTCCCGCGTTATTAGGATTGACGACGGCTAGGTCACCGCTGTTTGGGTCGACAGAGCACGCGACTGGCAACCCGGTTGGATCACTCAACGTTGCCACCGGGCTTGTACCACCATGCGCGAACTTGAGAATCTCACCGATGGAGCCTAAGATGTACGTGACGAAGACGTTGCCGTCTTCGTCGGCACACTCGCCCAGCGCGTAGCCGGCCGCGTTCCAGGTTCCGATAGGCTGGCCTCCTGGAAATGTGTAAACAGCGACTTCAGAGTAGCATCCTGTTATGTGACTACCGCACGATCCGTAACTAAGGTAGACGAGATCCTTGTTGGTCGTGGCGACGTCCCCTGACTTCTGATTGTGGATCGTCGCTGGCGGCCGGGTGACGTTCTGACCGATCCCGCGCGACAGATCAGGCAGCGCTTGCGATGCGCCGCAACCCGCAAGTACAAGACCTAACGCGCTAGCGCTGAGCGCGGGATTCTTCAAAGCTAAAATCTTCATCTACGTTGCTCCTTATGATTTAGGCAAGGCCCTAGAACGCGCCGACGCCGTTCGGCGTGCCCCAGCCGGTAGGTCCGCCGTAATCTCTGTATTCGCCAGTTCCGTCAGTGCAAAGATACTTAGGACTGCACGAGCCGTTATAGCCTCGCTTGATGCGGAAAAGATCGTCAGGCTTTTCGTGATCCCGTTTCCAAAACGTCTCGCCACCGTTTTGCGAAGATGCATTGCCGGCGAGTCCGAAGACGCCGGCGATAAACGGCGACGCGGTGCTCGTTCCGCCGCCGACAAGCCAGCCGTTGTAGCCGTCCGTATCGTAGATGGCGGGTCCCGTAGCGGGATCGGAGATCGCTGCGACGTCGTTGGCCGTGCGATGCGTACAGCCCGAATCGTGTTGCCACGACGGCTTCCTTTCTTTTGAACAGCCGCTGCCGGTGCCGAGCCAGGCAGTCTCGCGAAAGCCACGCATGACCTTTGGATCGGCGTAGAGCGAGGTGCCACCGGCGGAGACCACGCTGCCGAACGCGGCAGGTACCATGACGCGCGACGTATAGCCGTAGTCGCCCGCGGCGGCAACGTAGGCTACGCCCGGCGTGTCGTAATCGGCTTTATTAAACGCACAGTTCGGTCCGCTGACGCATGCGTAACTGTTGCTGGTGATGTGCGCACCGAGCGCAACGGCCTCCGTCTCCGCAGCTTCCAGATCAGAAATGCTGCCGCTGTTCGCCTCGACCAAGTATATGGTACAGTTTGGACAGCTGGCTGAAACCATATCGAGATCGAGCGTTTCCTCGAGACCCCATTCCGTATTCCCCTGCGGGTAGTTGCCCGTCTGGCCTTCCTGATTGTATTTCGTGAAGTTTGCCGCTGGCAGCCCGAAGTACGAGCGATAGTAGGCGAGATCGGATGCCGCGTTGGGATCGTCGTACGCATCGACGATCGCGACAATTTGCCCGGCGCCGTCCGAGGAAGCCGGCAGGTTATAAGCGGCCTCCAGTTGTGCCGGCGTGAAGCCGCCATTAGGGCCGGATCCGCCGTCGGGCACGATTTGTGGACCGGACCGAATGAGCGCAAGGCATTGCGCCTCGTCCGGTCGCGCGCTCGGACAGGCCGCGACGACATTCGGCCCCCAGAGGTTCGGGTTTGCTAGCGGAGTTGATCTTGCAACTGATCGAACGGCCGTTTGAGGTGCGTCGGGGATTCCGTTTCCGGCGTTACAGGCCGCGAGGCCAAACGTCGCGGCGAGAGCGATGAGTCCCGATACCGCCTTCATATCCGTGCCTTTCATTGATCGAGTGCCGGACTGTACGCGAAACCTTCAGGACTGCTCACCGGCGCAAAGCTACTGTCAAAGCTGTACTCGTATGTTAGCTTCGTCGGTGAGTACTTGTAGATATCGATCGTACCGGCGTAGGGAAACTCCGACTCCATCGTCCCGAACGTGTCGCCCTTTGCGTTCAGCGCGCCGAAGAACGGTTGCCCCTCAAGCGAGAACGGACCGCCGACAACCGTGCAGGCCGGATTGCAGCCTGAATAGATCCACAGCTGACCCGTCGTGCCGCCCTCAAAATCAATCGACACTACGTGGCCCTGTTTATCGATGCTCAATCCGCCGTACGATGCATTCTTAAAACCGGTGACCAATTCACCGGACCCGTTGCAACCCGGCCAGTACGTCATTCCTGCAGCTGTGAACGCGCTGTTTTCCGTGGTCAACCAGCAATCGCCGTTCTTCGCCACCGCGATGCCCAACGCGTAACCGGAAAACGCCGGTTCGAGCTTCTGCGTGCATCCGGTGCTCAACGAGCAAATCGCGAGGTTTCCGGGAAGGGAACCCTGCTTGCCCTCGATGTCAACGACGGCGATCGTTCCTGCCGCTGCATTGAAGCTGGCGGCATCGGCGGGTTGGCCATACGGATCTTTAAACGAGCCGAGCGGCGGCCCGCACATATCCGACCCTTTATAGATCTTCACTAAGCTGCCGTTGTTTTGAGGAACGATTAGATTGCCGTTCGGGTCGGCGGCGATACCGTTGACATAAACTTGTCCGGTGTACAGCGTGCACATCGGGCCGTGGCCGCGCTTGTAGTTGTTCTTGAACCCGTAAATGGACGTGCCGTCAAAGGAGCTTACGTAGATGCCTCGCTTTGCCGTATCGGGCCCTTCGGCTCGGCGAAACGGCGGAGCTGTCTGGCCTCGAGCCCAATCGGGCGCCGCTTGTGCGGCACCGGCGTTAGCGTTGTCCGCCGCAAGCGCCGCGGTAGTGGTGCCGGGAAGTTGGGATGCTGCACAGCTCCAGAGCGCCAGTGCAGGCAGCCCAGCAAGGATTAGACGTACGGTGCGCTTCATGCCGACATCCTGGCACCGACGCGACACTCCCGGAAGGCACACCCGCACGGCTTATTCGCACAGTTAGCGGGCCGGCAGTTTTGAGGGGGCCAGCGAGGCCCTCGCGAAGCTCTACAGGCAGTGGAGCGAGAGGGGCGGGACTCGGGATCGCCGGAGTTTGGGGCGCTGCTGCGGCGTTATCGGCTCGACGCGAGGCTTTCCCAGGAGGCACTCGCCGAGCGCGCTCGGGTTAGCCTGCACGGAATCAGTGCACTCGAACGCGGCTACCGGCGTACACCTCAGCGCGAAACGCTCGAGTTGCTGGCGGGAGCGCTGGCGCTGAACGCCGAGCAGCGCCATGCGTTCGAGGCGGCCGCTGTACGAACGAGCTCGCCGAGGCGAAGGGGCGGGGCTTCCGTTACCGTTGGCCCCTGGAGGAACGCCGGGTCCGAGAATTTGCCAATCGCGCTTGCTCGATTTTTCGGTAGAGGTGACGAGCTCGACGAGATCGAGGCGCTCATGGCCGAGCATCGGCTGGTCACGCTCACCGGAGCCGGCGGTATCGGCAAGACGCAGACGGCGCTGCGAGCCGCATTGGCCTTCACCGACGCGGCGGAGGCTTCCGTATGTTTTGTCAGCCTCGCACCAATAGGCGATCCTTCGCTCGTGGCGACGGCGATCGCAGGCGCACTCAGCGTACAAGAGGTCCCAAATCACTCGCTGATCGAGACGCTCGTCGCATTTCTCAAGAACAAGGCGACGCTGCTGCTTCTCGACAACTGCGAGCAAGTGATTGCCGAAGCCGCGACAGTGGCCGATTCTCTGTTGCACGCCTGCCCCAATTTACGAGTCCTCACCACGAGCCGAGAGTCGCTCAGAGCGGCGGGCGAGCGCACGTACCGGCTGCCGTCGCTGGATGAAAACGATGCAGTCGCGCTTTTTGCCGACCGCGCGCAAGCCGCCGACGCACACTTCACGCTAACGGATGAAAACCGGCCGGTCGTGGGCGAGATCTGCCGGCACCTAAGCGGCATTCCACTGGCCATCGAACTTGCTGCGGCGCGAGTGACGGTGCTGCCGGTGCAACTGTTGGCGAAAGCGCTCGTCGATCGCCTTCAAGTGCTCATTGGGGGCGAGCGAACCGCGGCGCAGCGCCAGCAGACGATGCGCGCCGCGATCGACTGGAGTTACGAGCTGCTTACGGGGCCGGAGCAACGATTGTTCGAGCGTCTTTCTATGTTCGAAGGTGGGTGTACGATCGACGCTGCAAGAGCCGTTTGCCAAGGTGACGGCGTCGCGGCAGACGACGTTCTTTCCTTGATCTCATCGCTCGTCGGTAAGTCGCTGCTAGTGGCCGAGCTGGAAGGAAATGCGCCGCGCTATCGACTGCTCGAGCCATATCGTGAGTACGCTCGCGAGAAGTTGACGCTGCGCGGAGAGGAGGGCGCCGTCGCCCAGCGCCACCTACTTGCTTACATAAGCCTTGCGAGAACGTTCGCCCGGCGCGACCAGCATTATACGATCTACTACGGATATCCACGCGACGAGGTCGGCAACTGGCGCGCAGCGGTTAGATGGGCGCTAACCAAACGGAACGACGTGCTGGGGGGACAGCGCCTCGTTGCGGAAGTGGTTTCGTTGTGGGGAGGCAGTACCCCCTTGCTCGGCGACGCGAAACGCTGGATCCTTGCGGCTCTGGAACTTGCTGACCAGCAAACGCCGCCTGAAGTGCTTGCGAAGATCAAGCTCGCGGAGGCACACCTAGCGATGCACCTCGATCATCACACGTTGCAGCTCGCGAGCGCAGAGAAAGCCCTCACGTATTATCGCGAGGCAGGCGATGAGTTGGGTCTCGTACGATCGCAGACGATCGCCGGTAACGCGCTCGTCGATCTAGGACGCACCGATAAGGCGCGGGAGATTCTAGAAGAGGCCCTGAGCATCGTGCGCAAACTCGATGCTCGTTGGTACACCGTATACGTTTTGCGTAATCTCGCATACGCGCTCAGATACGCGGGCGAAACCGCGTTATCTCGTAGGTACCTGACGGAGGCTTTACAGCTTCTCCAGGTGATACGCGACCAAGTGGAGATCGATTTGGCGCTAACCGAACTCGCAGCGCTCTCCTTTGACGAAGGTGATCCGGAGTCGGCCGTCGCGGACTTAACTGATCTATTTGCTAGAGGTTTTGCCCCCTGCGGCCCCAGACGCCTCGCCATACTCGCCGGGCTCGAATTCTCGGAATATCTTATCGCAGTCCGCCGATACGAGGATGCCGGAAAGCAGGCGCTAGAAGCGCTGAGTGCCGCCCGCGAGGATCATCTGGACGTCTACGTTGCAGTGGCGCTTGGACGCCTCGCCACAATTGCGGCCCTACGTGCGACCAGCCCTATACCGGACGCGCAAGCAAGGGCCATCGCGGGGATCTTGGGCTTTGTCGAGGCTCGCCTCGGGCCGTTGGGCCTGCCTACAGAAGCGCGTGTCGACCCGGCTTTCGCGGCGCTGCGCGATGTGATTGGTGCAGACATCATCGCAAATCTCATGGGCAACGGCGCCAACATGACGGAGGACGAGGCCGTCGAGGCGGCAACCGCGCTGTAATTGGTCTCCCGTCGAGGCTCAGCGTTACCGCGTTCGGATTTACCAATCATTGCGAGATTGTTGGAACCCGTCTAACTCAACCCGCTTTGCTCCAGCGTTGTCATATGCGCGTCGTTTTGCGATGAAAGATGCTCGGGATTCCTAACAAAATCGACGTTCTCGAGGCAGACTCGAACTCTGATCTCTTACACGGACACTAAATTCCACCGAACTGTCTCGCGATGCGCCGAGGCGAGAACGCCGAACTCCTTACGGAACAGGCGTTTTGGTTGGTGGAGATGCGGGGACTCGAACCCCGGACCCCTTACATGCGAAGTAAACGCCCCTCGAAACCGAGATTGCGTACGAAACGCAAGAAATAGCCCATTTTCCTTGCTGCGTCGGGTTTTTCGGGCCTATTTTTTCGTTCGCCAGCGTTCGCGCTTTCCGCCAGCTTCCGCGCGGATTGTCGTAAGATTGTCGTATGCTTTCGATGGTTTGGTTGCTTTGCGGTCCCGCAGCCGTCGCCCCTGGCACGGTCACCATCTCCAGCGAGCGACAGAATTATATGGCGATAGCACTGGAGCGTCGTATCCTTTCAGGCCCGACGGAAGTACGTCGATTTCGGAGAGCTGCCACAGAAAAGCGTAAGGCACGTCTGCGATCAGCTGCCGCTGGACAAAACGATAGATACGTCGTCTTGTCGTGCGATCGTAGACTGACAGTGCGCGCTGCATAGCATCGTCGACGGCCGGGTTGCAGTACCGCGCCCAGTTGAAACCGTTGGGAGCGCGTTGGCTGCAAGATAGCAGCCAGAACGGATCGGGGTCGAGCGCCGACTGATAGTCGACCAGCGCTACCTGAAACCGCCCCTGGTAGAGTGGCCCATCGAGCGCAAAGAACTGGCTGCCGTAGCTTTTCGCCGTCACACCGATGCCGATAGCGCGCTCTTCCTCGATGATAAGCGGTAGGACGTTAGCTGCAGCCAGAGACGTTGAGTTTAGAGCAACCTGGATCTCGAGTCGGCGCCCGTCTTTGATGAGGACGCCGTCGTTCCCCGTTACCCATCCGTCTCGTGCGAGGAGCGCCTGGGCCCGTTGCGGGTCGTACGCAAGCATGCCTGCACTGGAATCGAATGCCCATGTAAAGAGTCCGCGCATGCCCGCGTCGTCGTCATACAAACCGTGGAACATTTTATGGACGATCGACCTGCGGTCAATAGCCAGCGCGAATGCACGGCGCACGGCGACGTCCCGTACCAGTGGATCGGTGACGTTGAATGCTGCCGCGTAAAAATAGGGCACGGGAGTGACGATAACGCGGTGACTTGGGATCGCACCAAGGGCCGCGATCTTGGCAGCGTCACCGGAAAAGGTCGCATCAACCGCATTGGTCAGCAACTCGCTTACAATTGTCGACGAGTTCCCAACGAAACGGAGGCTGACGTTCCGTATCCCGGGCTTCCCCGCGTAATATCGGTCGTTCGCGGTAAGGTCGAGCCGATCACCTCGCACCCAGCTCGTGAAGCGGTAAGGGCCTGATCCGATCGGCGCCCCGTTAAACGCGACGTGATTCAGGCTTGGATACGCCGCTAAGAGGTGCGCCGGCAGGATGGCGTAGTTGCTGTCACCTCCGAAGAAATTTGGGACGATCGGCGCATACGGTCGCTTGAGCTCCACGATAACGGTATAAGGGCCGAAGGCGCGGACACTGGCAATGCGATCGTAAGCGTCGCGCGACGGGACGTCATTGGCGGGGTTCATGATCGCGTGATAGGTGAAGACCACGTCGCGGGAGGTAAGAGGCGCAGCATCTTGCCACAGAACGTCGCGGCGCAAGTAAAACGTGACGCGTCTTCCACCGCGCGTGATCCCGCCATTTGCAACCGTCGGGACCATCGCGGCAGCATCCGCGACGATCTCGCCATGGGCATCGTACTTCGTCAGGTAGGAATAGCCCAGCTCGCCGATCATGTAAGCGGCCGAGCCTTGGAGGAAAAGCGGATTCAGTGAAGTCGGCTCTCTTGGGATCGCGATCACCAGAACATCCGATCGTGGCGGTGCGAGGTGCCCCCTAGAACAGGCCGCGAACGCGAAGCAACAAATACAAGCTAACCACCCCCGAGCAAGCATCTACGTAAGGGTCGCTGCTTCCTCAAACGCGTATTCCTCATTCATCGCCGTACCCTCGGCCATGTGGCTTACGACCGCATCTGCCCCTAGCGCCTCGCGCAAAATCAGTAGAGCGCGATCGCGTTCCGCCCTAAACTCATCGTCCAGGGAGGAACCAACCGCTGCCAGCCGGGCGCCGACGAAGCCCAAGATGCGAGCCGCTTTTTCATATTCGCTGGCTCGGCGCTGCAGGATAGCGAGCACCGCGAGGTGCTGTAATGCGTGCACGGCTTCGACATCCAACTGGTTCTCTCGAGCGAGGGCGAGCGCTTCGCGAGCACGCGGCGCCGCATCATCGTATCGATCCAACGCGATTAGGTAGAGAGACATATCGTTCAAGCCGGCGACAACGATGCGCGACCCGGGAGCACGAGACCCCGTTGCGAGCATTTCCGTGACTTCCGCAACCGCCAACTCCGGATTACCCTCCGCAAAAGAAAGGCTCGCGACGTCCAGCATCGCCCACGCGTGCTCGCTCTCGTCGTGCGCCTCATCGAGGAGCTGCAATGCCTCGTCGAGGTAACGGTGAGCGGCGCCGAAGTCTCGGGTGCACATACAGGCACATGCAAGGTCCCGCAGTACCTGTGTTACAGCATTGCTAGAGCCGAGCATCCGTGCAGCGACCAAGGCTTCTTTCAGAATCGTCTGTGCATCGGCTGCGCGACCCAAGTCGTACAGCGCATTTCCAGCGAGCCGTTGCGCCAATATGAGGCCTAACTGGTTGTCAGTCGGGCGATAGCGCGCTATAGCCTTCTCACTACTTTCAAGCTGTCGTTTGTGATTATCGAGGTGAAATGCGATGCTCGCGTCGGCGCGCCAGAGCCTTGCAGCCACGATGGGAGGAGTCTGTTGGCCAACGAGTGCAAGAGCTGAGACAATCCAGCGGCTTGCGTCGCCAAGAATCCAAGCGAGGCCACCCCCAAAGAAGATGAGCTCGGCGACAAGGCGTTGTCCCAGCAAGACGTCGGCGCGTTCGTGCAGCGCCCACTGGACCGTGGATCTCCAGTTGCTCATTTCGTCGCTAGGGTTCCCTAGCGGCATCGCGCTATGCGGCTCGTCGCGTCTTCGAGTGTATTGCTCTGCAAGTGCGAGGTACGTTAGCGCGTGCCGATGGGCTATAAGACTTTCTTCTCCGCGCACTTTGAGTTTTTCGCGTGCATACTGCCTAAGCAGCTCTAGCATCCGATAGCGCGGCTCAATGTCTTCCAAGTCTGCCATAAGCAGCGACTTGCTGACCAGCGATGCAATCAAATCCAGGACATCGGCGCCTGGAGTGGAGTCGTCGGCACAAACAGCTTTTGCCGCATCAATTGTGCACCCACCAGAGAAGATCGAGAGGCGCTCGAAGACCCGCTGCTCCGGCTCGGAAAGGAGATTGTAGCTCCAGTCGATAGTTGCGCGCATTGCTTGCTGCCGCGGCAGCGCGGTGCGGGCGCCTCTGCTAAGAACTTGCAAAGGATCGTCGAGCGTAGTGGCTAGCGCACTAAGCGTCAAAACGTCCACCCGGGCAGCAGCCAATTCAATTGCGAGAGGCACGCCTTCCAGGCGCCTGCAGATCTGCTCAACGGCCGTTGCGCTTTCCGCTGAAAGTGCGAAGCGATGATCGACCGCGTGCGCGCGATCCGCAAAGAGCACGATAGCATCTTCCTGGTTCAGTGGCGATAACCGATACGCTTGCTCGCCGGCCGATCGGAACGGTTCGCGGCTCGTTGCAAGAATGCGAACGCGCGGACACTGGCCCAGTAGTGTTTCGGCGGCAATCGAGGCCTGTGCGATAACGTGCTCGCAGTTATCGAGTATGAGCAGCAGCTCTTTATTTTTAAGATAAGCAACGAGGGTCTGGAGCAACGGGCGTTTTGGCACCTCTTGCACGCCCAGCGCCGCAGCGATGGTGGCGGCGACCAGCGACGGATCAGCGATCGGCGAAAGATCGGTAAAGCAAATCGCATCTGCGCCGGCGTCGCTGAGCTCTATGGAGACTCGCACTGCCATGCGCGTCTTACCAGTGCCGCCGGGTCCCGTTATCGTCACAAATCGGTGCTCGCGCACGAGCGAGGCGATCTCTTCCAGTTCCTTTGCACGGCCGACAAAGCTGGTGAGCGGGAGCGGAAGGCTCGAAATCGCAGCGTCAGACCATGGCCCGACCGTGACCGAAGCCTTACCGCGCGCTTCACCCGATCCGGCGGCCGCCAAAACGAACTCTTGGCGCTGTTCGGAGCTCAGCGCCAACGCGCCGCTCAGTAGGGACAGGGTTTCAAACCGCGGCATCCGGCGATAGCCGCGTTCGAGCGCGCTGATCCCATTCACGCTCATGCGGGCGCGCTCGGCGAGGGCTTCTTGCGAAAGGCCGGCAGCCAGCCGATAGCGTCTCAAAAGCCTGCCAAAGTCGACTGAGGCGGGTACTTGCACCTCGTTCCCCACGGTATTTGGAGGGTTCGGGAGCTCACCTGTACGGCCCCTCAGCAGCCGGCCGACCGCGTGCGGGCATTGTGTGGCTCTTGTGTGTTACGTCGGACGCGGACCGGCGCCATGATTGCAACAGGAGGACTCAGCTATGCGCGCTACCTCGGCACTCTCGACCGTTGCGCTGGCGGCCGTTTTGGTTAGCGGTTGCTCCAATGGGTCACAAGACCCGGTTTCGGCAATACCAATCCCCGCGACTTCCGATTCGCGGACACCCGAGATTTTGCCGCCCGCAGCGGTGAGACTGTGGATCGCTTCTACGTCACAAAGCTATATTTTTGGGGAAAACGCCAGCGGTAGGAAGAACTGTGACAACGATTGACGCCGGTGCGAATGGTTGTGTCAACCCGACCGGCATCAAAGTCGACCACAAGCGGGACCTTTTGGTGGCATGCGCGGCGGGCTATCCGCAGGCTGGAAGCATTCAAAGATACGTGCCCGGTTCCGGCGTGCCATCAGCCATCTACGATGATTCATACTCCTATTCGGGAGATCGTTCGCAGATGCATCCGCCGAAAACCTATGGCGGGAATTCTTATTTCGCGGGATATCCAACGGGCGTTGCCTTCGATTCTCATGGGCACCTTTTTGCTGCAAACGCGTCGTCGGAAGGATGTTCCGACTCTGCCATGGTCCGGCCAAACCTAATGGAGTGTTTTGATGGGCCAATCGTTTGGTGGAATGCGCGGTCGCCGAAGAAGGTGCACCTTAGCTTTTCCACCCAGGCCGAGACTGCTGCGTATGATTTGGACGTTGATAAGGCAGGAAACGTCTTTTTCGACGGAGGCTACTATTGTCAATACTCGTGCGAACCGGCTGTGTTCGAGTTGAGCGATCCGACGAGCTCTTCCTACGTGCTGACGGAGCTCACGCAGCCTACTGCAGATCGGCTTGGCGGTGTCTACATAAGTAATGACGGCTCCGTGCTCAACGTCGTCGACGAGACAGCACGCACGGTCTCACAGTATAGACTTCCGTGGGTCGCGAGCGAAACGCCGTTCAACGTGCTCGGTCCCACCCTTACTCGCATGGGGAAAGGTGAGCCAACTTCCGGTGGATTTGACAAAGGCGACAAGCATCTTGCGCTGGGCGATGCCGATGGTTGGGTCGACCTCGGAACGGTAGCCGAAAATCACTGGTCGTCGGTCACCAACAAGAATCTAAAAAATGGCGATTATGGTGCAGCTTACGTTCCGTCGGATAAATAGAGAACGCCCCAGGAGGCCATTCAGGCACGTCGTACGCGAGGTCCGCGCCAAATTGTCGTAAGATCGTCGTTAGTCGGGGAGTCCGGTCTAAAATGCTTTGTTACGCTAGCTATAGTGTTCGCGAACGATGGCGGTGACCGACATCCCGGAAGCTCGGGCCATTGCTGACTGCCCTGCGCCGAGCGATCCCGGCGCGCCGGAGAAACGCTGAAGCGGCGTTCTGACGTGGTGCGAGCAGCGTCTGGTCGCGTGCTAGAACGACTGGTGCGCTAAAACCAGGCAGTCTGCTCATGTATTAGGTGTGAACACTTATTACAGTTGTAAGTGGTCACCATTTCCAGGCTCGCGCCGCCGAGCTTGAAACGCAAAACGCCTGTAAATCAGGGTTCTTGAGTGGTGGAGATGGGGGGACTCGAACCCCCGACCCCTTACATGCGAAGCAAGTGCTCTACCAGCTGAGCTACATCCCCACGGCGCCCTCTTGGCGACCTGGAGGATTGTACGTGCCGCGGTGGGCACCTGTCAAAGCAGATGAGCAAGCTCTTTCGGACAGCGGTACTCGCGCTTACGGTCGGCGGCTCGCCCGCGATCGCGACGCCGGCCGTCCCCGCGGGGCCGGTCGAGATCGCCTCAAACCGGTGCAATAGCCAGACGATCGACGATGCCTCGCAGCACGTCCGCAACTACGACCGGCACGAGCCGGGCGGGAGCACGGCGCAGCTCTTCCAGCGTTACGGCGCGATCGTCGACGTCATCTCGATGCTGAACGAGGAGCGCGAGATTCTCAACAGCATCTGCTCGAACGACTCGGAACGCGCGGCGCTGTTCGCGCAAATTGCGGCGACGGCGGCCTGGGCACTGGCCTTGGAAGCCGACGTGGCGGCGCGCCTGAACGCATCCTGCCCGGCGGCCGCCAAGGCGCTCCCGACATTGATGCTCTCCGACGCCTGGCTCTCGCTCGCCAACATCGTAAACAACGACGGCGGGACCGTGCCGTCGTCCTTTACGGACGTGATTCCGAAAGTGCAGACGCGCGCCGGCGCTGTCGGACTTGCCCTGCCGGCCTGGGCGGATACCTCCGTCTACTGGCGCGATCAGGTGCACGCAGCGGCGAAGGCCGCGGTCGCAACCTGCCCCTCGCCGAGTCCGGCCGTCAGTCCGAGCCCAGCACCGACACGCTGATGCGTGTCCTCGTTACCGGCGCCACCGGATACATCGGCGGACGGCTCGTGCCGCGCCTTTGCGATGCCGGGCACGAAGTGCGCTGCTTTGCGCGAGCTGCCTATCGGCTGCGGGGGCGTTTCCACGCTCGCGTCGAGATTGCGGAAGGCGATATTGGCGACAACGTCGCCGTAACGGCGGCGCTCGAAGGCTGCGAGACCGCCTATTACCTCGTGCATTCCATGTCATCGACGAGCAGCTTCGCAGAACAAGACCGAGAAACGGCTCGACGGTTCGGGATGTCGGCGGCCAAAGCGGGCGTCAAGCTCCTCGTCTACCTCGGCGGTTTGGGCGACGACCGCGAAGCGCTCTCGACACACTTGCGCAGCCGTCACGAAGTGGGTACCGTTCTGCGCGAGAGCGGCGTACCGGTCGTCGAACTGCGCGCCGCCCAGATTATCGGCAGCGGCTCGCTGAGCTTCGAAATGATGCGTTATTTGACGGATCGTCTGCCGGTGATGATCGCCCCGCGCTGGGTGATGACGCGTTGTCAGCCGATCGCAGTCCGCGATGTCCTGTCGTATCTCATCGGTTCTCTCGCTCTGCCCCGTGAGAGCCGAATCTACGAAATTGGCGGAACGGACGCCTTGACGTATCGTGACATGATGCTTCGATACGCCGCGATCCGAGGTCTGAAGCGACGCATCATTGTCGTACCGCTGCTTACTCCGAAGCTCTCGTCCTATTGGGTACACCTCATTACCCCGATTCCCGCCAAGCTCGCGCAACCACTCATCGCGGGCCTTTACAATGAAGTCGTCGTCCGGGACGATTCGGCGAAAACGGCGTTCCCGCACATTCAGCCGATAGGATTCGACGACGCCGTGCGCCGCGCGCTGGATCGCTCGCTCACGACCGAGCGCGAGACGACGTGGTTCGATGCGTTCGAGGCTCGGCTGCCGCCAAGCGATTTGACCACGCTCAAGGAAGGGATGTTGGTCGACCGCCGAGTGCGCCAGAGCACTGCATCGCCGGATCGCGTCGCCGCCGTCTTTTCGTCGCTCGGAGGGCGGCGCGGTTGGCTAGTCGCCAATGCTCTCTGGCGGCTGCGGGGAACGATCGATCGGCTGGCGGGTGGCGTCGGTTTTCGTCGTGGCCGCCGATCGGCGTCGGAACTCCGGGTCGGCGATGGCGTCGATTTTTGGCGGGTCGAAGCGTTCGATCCCAATCGGCTGCTTCGCTTGCGTGCAGAAATGAAGCTCCCCGGACGAGCGTGGCTGCAATTCGAGGCCGTCGGCCAAAAACCGTCCGGCAGCACGTTGGTGCAGACGGCGTTCTTCGAGCCGCAAGGGCTTCTGGGGTACTTGTACTGGTATGGCGTCGCCACGCTCCATAACTGGATTTTTGGTAAGCTGGCGACGCAGATCGTGCGCACCGCGGAAAAAGGCGATGGTAAAGCGGATATTTCTTTGCCCCCTGTCGTTTAGCGCAATCGTATTCATCGGCGGCATGCTGTCTGCGGGCACCGCCTGTGCCCACGATCCGCGCTTTGCTTGTTCACCACGACCTGCGTCGAACCCGGTGAGAATTGCCGACGTTTCAAAGTCGTGGGCGTTCTACGGACGGCTTGACTCGCAACAGCGCGACTACTACACGTTCGCCGTCGCCTCGCCGGTGCGGTCCCGATCGATTTGCTCGTGGACGGTCGCGATGCGGCGAATCCCGGCCGGCCGTCGCTAACGCTCTCCGATTCTAGTGGGCGACTGCTGACGGTCGTCGATCTCAGAAATGCCGCCCGGTTTTACGAACCGTTTTCGCGCGTTTCGTACCTCAGCAGCGGGGCTCGCCTCGTCGCTATTGCGCCCGGACGATTCAGCGCCGTCGTTTCGATGAGCGGCGCTGCTAGTCCGCAGCGATACGTTTTTGCGATCGGTTCAGACGAACGATTTGGAATCTGGGAAATCCCGTATGTGGCCGGCGCCATCTATCGCATCCACAGTAGAAAGTTCTAAGCCGGCGAGGGGGATTTTGGGAATCATTCGCAAATAGATCGCCATATGGGGGTCCGAGCAGACTACGTCACGCGCCCGCGCGAGCTGATCGCGTCGATCCTGCAGCGAGAGCCGCGCTTTCTTTCGGCGGCGGAAATTCACGAGCAGCTCAAGCGCTCCGGCGCTCGCGTCTCCCTTTCGACCGTCTATCGCACGCTCGACCGGTTGCACGAAAAAGGCGACGCTACGGCACGCCCCGATGCCGACGGTGAAGCGACGTACATGCTCTGCGAGCCGGCCCGGCACCACCACCATGCGATCTGCGAATACTGCGGGCGCGTCGAAGACGTCGATTGCGCGGCGACGGAGCAGTTCGCCGAATCGCTTCGCGCCCTGCACGGCTTCGAGCTCGACGGCCACGCCATGGAGTTTTTCGGACGATGCAGCACTTGCCACTAGCCCGCTTTGCGGGCATCGCGCTGCTCGCGCTCGTCACGGCGTGCGCCCATCGGTCACCAACCCCCGTTCGAGAGGCCGGAAAGATCCGCGTTGCAACGACGATCTCGACCCTCAACTCATTCGTCCAGGGCGTCGGCGGCGAGTACGTCATCGTGAAAAACATCGTGCCGATCGGCGCGTCGCCGGAAACCTTCGCGCCCGCTCCGCAGGACGTCGCGACCGTTGCGGATGCGAACGTCCTGGTGGAGAACGGCGCCGGCCTCGAGGAGTGGCTCGATCGTCTGCTCCGCGACGCGGGTTCGCGCGACCTGCGCGTCGTCGTCTGCAGCGACGGCTTGCCGGTCAAGAACCTCAATCCGCATCTCTGGATGGATCCGGTGCTGGCGAAGAAGTACGTCTCGCGGATACGCGACGCGCTCGTCGCAATCGACCCCGCGCACGCCGACGCTTATCGGCGCAACGCCGCGAGTTACGACGCCCGGCTCGACGAACTCACGGCACATATCCGGGCGCAGATCGCAACCGTTCCCCCGTCGCGCCGATATATGATCGTATTCCACAACGCCTGGCAGTACTATAACGATCGATTCGGCATCACGACCCTCGGGTTCGTCGAACGCAACCCGGGCCAGGAGCCGAATCCCGCGCAGATCGCCGACCTGATCGATCTTGCCAAGCAGCATCGCGTGCGCGCGGTCTTCAGCGAGCCGGAGTACAGCTCGAAGCTGCTCTACTCGATCGCGCAGGGCGCGGGGATCGAGGTCGTCGAGAACCTGTACGACGACTCCGTCGGCACCGACCCGCGCGTCGCCAACTACGTCGCTATGTTGACGTACGATACGGACGTCATCGTGAAGGCGTTGAAGTGACGGACAATGCGGTCGTGGCGCGCGACCTGGTCGTGCGCTACGAGGATTTCACGGCGCTGGTCGGGGCGACGCTGACCGTGCATTACGGCGAAGCTCTCGGCATCGTCGGACCGAATGGCTCGGGAAAGTCGACCCTCCTCAAGACGATCGCGGGGCTCTTGACGCCGTCGAGCGGCGAGCTGCGCGTCCTGGGCGCACTGCCGCGCAACCTTCCTCCCGGGACGATCGCCTACGTTCCGCAGGTCGAGGCAGTCGACTGGTCGTTCCCCGCAACGGTGTGGGACGTCGTCGCGATGGGGCGCTTCGCCCACCTGCATTTCTGGCAGCGTTTCGGCGCGCGCGACCGCGACGTCGTGCGCGACGCGCTGGAGGCCGTCAACATGGGCGGCCTTGCGACGCGGCACATCGCGCATCTCTCGGGCGGACAGCAACAACGAGCCTTCGTCGCGCGCGCCATCGCGCAGGAGCCGAAGCTCTTGCTGCTCGATGAACCGACGACCGGCGTCGATGCGGCGACGGAGGAGGCTCTGCGCTCGGTCGTTCGGCGGCTCGTCGATGAGGGCTTGCCGGTGCTGATGGCGACGCACGATCTCGATGGTGTGGACGAGTGGTTCGACCGGTTGCTCGTGCTCGACCGGCGCGTGCTCGCGCTCGGCACGCCGCGCGAAGTCGTCGAGTCCGGCGCCTACAGCGCGATTCGCGAGCACACGCATACTCACGGCCACCTCCGTCACGACCACGAGCCCCACGCGGCCCACGCGTCGCACCCAGAGATGCGCGCATAGTGGAGGTTCTAACGGCGCCGTTTCATTACGCCTTCATGCAGCGCGCGTTCGTCGCTGCGCTCGCGGTCGGGATCCTCTGCTCGACGATGGGGACCTACGTGATTCTCCGCAGGCTCTCGTTTATCGGCGACGGCATCGCGCACGCCTCGTTCGCCGGCATCGTCATCGCCTATTTGCGCGGAGCGAATTTCTATCTCGGCGCGGGCGTCGTGGCCGTGCTCACGGCGGTTGGGATCGGCTTCGTCCACCGCCGCGGCCGGATTTCGCTCGACACGACGATCGGGGTGCTCTTCACGGGGATGTTCGCGCTCGGCGTCTATCTCATGAGCCAACAGCGCAGCTACGCGGTCGATCTGCAGAGTTTTTTGTTCGGCGATATTCTCGCCGTGCAGCCGCAGGATCTCTGGCTGATCCTCGCTTTGAGCATCGTCGTGGCAATCTCCGTCGTGGTGCTGTTTCGCGGCCTGTTGTATACGACGTTTGATCCCGTCGTCGCGCAGGCGAGCGGCATCGCATCGCCGGCGTACGAGTACACGCTGCTCGTGATGCTTGCGCTCACGATCGTCGTGGCGCTGCAAGCCGTCGGCATCGTGCTCGTAGCAGCGTTGCTCGTCACGCCCGCCGCGGCGGCTTATCAGCTGACGTCGCGCTTTTCGCCCATGATGGGGCTGTCGGCGCTCTTCGGAGCGGCCAGCGCCGTCGGCGGACTCTACCTCTCCTACTACGTGCGCGCGTCCAGCGGCGCGACGATCGTCTTGTTAGCGACGCTGCTGTTCTTCGTTGCGATTGGCGTGAAGCAGCTGCGGCGCATCAATGCGCGAGAAGCGTGAACCCGGCGGTGTAGACGACGTCGTTTGCCCCGCGGAATTGAAGCCATAGCTTGTACGTCCCGGAGGGGAGCGGCGGCAGCTTCATGTGCATCAGCGGACCGGCCGGGGTCTCCATACCCATTGCCATGCTCGTCGTCATGCTCGAACCCCCGGCTACGGTCGGGTGGAGGTGCACGTACGCTAGGGTGGCCGCGTTGATGAAGACCGCATGCGCCGGTGCACCGAGATACGTGCCGAGGCCTCGCGCGGGACGGCCGCCTTCCGCGATCGTTACGCTGAGGTCCTGCGCTCGATCCGCCGCAACCGTGGTTCGATCGAGGGTCACGGTATACGGGCCCACGCGCGTCGCCGGTGCGGAGGCGGTCAACGACGGCCGCGAATCGGCGAGCGGACCGTCACTCTCCATCGTAAATCGAAAGACCTGCTGGCCGATGCCGCGCGGAGCGCTATCGGCATAGACGTAGTAACGATGGTTCGGAGCCTTCGTAAAGCGCTGTGAAAACGTTCCGGTCGTGGTGTCGAATGCGGGATGCAGGTGCGCGAACGTGCCAAAATCGTCGCGCACGACGACCAGGTGTATAAGCCGCTCCATGTCCGTGTCGTAGTTGAGGATCGGCGTCGTGCCGCCCGGTTGAAACTGCCGGATCTTCAGCGTCGCCGTCAGGCCGGCGGCGTGATCGGCCCAGAACTTCGAAGCGATTTTCGGCGTGCCGCCGAGCAGCGCGAAGACGCCGCTCTGCTCCGGCGGTCCGGCCGAGGCGCCGGCGATGCGCGCGCCGCTAGCGGCCAGCCCGCAGGCGACGAGAGCCGCGCTCAGTCGGCGGCGCGTATGACTCTCCACGTTTCACCCTCCACACGTTGAAGATAGCCGGCCGATTCGAGGAAATCAAGCACCTCGCGCAGCGCGGCGCGTTCGTTCTTATTCGGCATCCCGGCCCAACGCATCGCCAGTGCGTTCAGCTCCAGCGTCGTCCCCGGCGCGAGGGCTTCGCGCAGAAAGTCGGGCGACAGCTTCACGCGTTCCATCCGCCGCGCGACCGGTTCGAGCGTGAGTTCGAACGGCTCGGGATGGCGAGCCGGGGGTGGCGGCGCCTCCTCGTTGCCGCGCGCGCGGCGGGCCGAAAAGTGTTTGATGACCAGCGGATCGGACAGCGTTCCGAACCATTCGCCCAGCGCGCCGGATGCGGTTTGCCACGGAACGGCATTGACGACGGCGGAACGCCGCGCGATGCCGCGCAGAATCGCGCGCGCAACCCGCTCCGCCGGCACCGCGAGCTTAGTCGTCCGCTCGATGCCCAGGCGCGAATGGAACTCGGTCGCCACGACCCCGGGATCGACGTAGGTTACCGCGACGTGGCGCCTTCGGAGCTCCCGCCGCAGCTGAATCGCAGCGGCTCGAATCGCGGCCTTCGCGACGGCGTAACCGCCGTAGTTCGGCAACGGCACGCGCGCGATGCCCGAACCGACGAAGACCAGCACGCCGCGCGTTTTTTCGAGGTGCCCAACCGCGGTGCGCGCGAGCCGCAGCGGCGCTACGACGTGCAGCTTCCACTGCGCGTCGAGCCCCGCGTCGCCGGCGTCCAGCAGCGAGCCGTACGCGCCCACGCCGGCGTTGTTCACGACCGCGTCGATCCGACCGAAGGCCTGCAGCGCGCCACCGACGATTCGCGCCGGCATGTCGGGCGCGGTGATATCGCCCGCCAGCGTCACGCAATCGCCGCCGCCGTCGCGAATCTCGCGAGCGACGTCGTCGAGCAGCTGCGCGCGCCTCGCGCTGACCACGACGCGATAGCCCGCGTACGCCGCGGCGAGCGCGAGCGCGCGCCCGATACCCGAGCTCGCACCGGTGACGATCATCGTCCGCGCGACCTCAGTCATGCGCGTCGCAGTACGCGCGGTACTCACGCTCGATGCTTGCCGGCAGCCCGGCGTAGTGTTCCGCTTCTCCGGCGATCGGCGCGGGAAGCGTTTCAACGACGGGTCGCGCCTCCGCGGCGATTCGCGCGAGCTCCTGCGCCACCGGCTTGAGCGTGCCGTCGCTGCGGACGACGCCGAAGCGCAGTTCGTGCGGTGCGCGATCGAACGGCGGCCGCGTCGCGAGCGCCGGGTCGTAGTCGGCCCAACACCACCAGAACGCGCCGAGTGCTCCGCGCGCCTGAAGCCGCTCGATCGCTGCGCTCGCATACCGCGCGAGCTCGCTCTCGTCGAGACAGGCGAAACCGTCGACCCGGTCGCTGCCGGGCGGGCATTCGGGATTGCCGAGCTCGGTGAAGAGCACGCGCTTTCCGCTAAACGATTGCTGCAGCTGGCAGAGGAACGGCACAACGTTGGCGTCGAGCCTATCGCGGGCGAACGCGCTGTAGACCGAGTAGCCGTGCATGGTCGCGAAGGGCCAGGGAACCGCGATGCTCGACGGCCGAAGCCGACGGTCGTGATCGAGATCTTCGCCGTGCATCCCGGCGCTGACGGCGGCGCCGGACACCTCCAGCAGCGCGTCGCTCAGTCGCGCGCTCCAGTCGGCGGCGTCGCGGGCCGATGCGGGCTGCCGCAAGTTTGAGAATTCGTTGCCCAGATCCCACGCGAACAGCGCAGGATGATCGCGCGCGCGCTCGCCGACGCGGCGCGCGAAGAATAGTTGCGCGCGCAGCAGCTCGGGATCGGCGTAGAAGTCGCCGATGGCCCGATCGACCACGGCGCCGTCCGCGATCGTGCGAAAGCGCCCATGGCTCGGCTCGCGTTCCAGCGTCCAGGCCGGCAGCCAGTTGACTCCGCTCATATGACCGCAGAAGAGCGTCGGCATCGCGCGAAGGCCTGCACCGGCGACGCGGTCCATGATCGCGTCGAACCGCCTCAGCGCGGCGTCGTCCATCGCGTTTGGCCGCGGTTGAAAGGCGTCCCACATGAGGAAGAAGCGGACGACGTCCAGGCCGAGCGCCTTTATACGTGCCATGTCCTCGGCGACCTCGTCGAGGTCGAATTGCTGCCACATGTACATCGCGCTGCGGCGCGGCCAATAGTTGATGCCGAGAAGAAAACGAGACACGTCCTTCGACTTCGCTACGCTACGCTTCGCTCCGCTCAGGATGACAATCTTAAGGCGGGCGCGAAGCGGCGAAACGATGGCGCAAGCGAGCAAATCACCAATCGTCGGCATCATCATGGGAAGCCGCTCGGATTGGGAGGCGATGTCCGGTGCGAAGGAAACGCTCGACGAGCTTGAGATCCCGTGCGAGGTGCGCGTCGTCTCGGCGCACCGTATGCCTGACGAGATGTTCGAATATGCGGCGTCGGCCGCAAACCGCGGGCTCGCGGCGATCATCGCCGGCGCGGGCGGAGCGGCGCATCTCCCCGGAATGACCGCGGCGAAAACGCTGCTGCCCGTCATCGGCGTTCCGGTACCGTCCGCGCGAACGGCGGGGCTCGACTCGCTGCTGTCGATCGTGCAGATGCCGCCGGGTGTCCCGGTGGCAACGATGGCGATCGGCGGCGCCGTGAACGCCGCCCTCTTCGCGGCACGCATCGTCGCGCTCCAGGACGCTGCCGTCGCCGCGCGGCTCGCGATTTACGTCACGCGCATGCACGATGCGGCGTCGTCCAGCGCCCTCGATTGATCGATTGAAATCGGTCGAAACGATCGGCGTGATCGGCGGCGGCCAGCTCGGCCGAATGTTTGCGCTGGACGCCAAGCGGATGGGGTACTCGGTCATTACGCTCGATCCGCAGGAGGCTTCACCGTGTGGGCAGGTCGCCGACGAGCAGATCGTCGCGAAATACGACGACCTGCTCGCGATCGAGGAACTCGGCCGGCGCAGTGACGTGGTCACCTACGAGTTCGAAAACATCGACATCGCATCCGTCCGCCGGTTGGAGGAGCTCTCGCACCGTGTCGCGCCCGCGAGCAGCGTGCTGCATGTCACGCAGGACCGCATCGCCGAAAAACGATTCGCCCGCGATGCGGGCCTCGCGACGACGGAGTTCGCGCGCGTCGCCGGCGTGGAGGATCTCAAGCGAGCGGCGGAGTCGATCGGCTTTCCCGCGATCATCAAGACCGTGCGGGGCGGGTACGACGGGAAGGGCCAGTGGCAGGCGTCCTCCTTGGAGGAGGCGCAGGCCGCACTTGCCGCCGCCGCCGGCGCGGAGCTGATCTTCGAGGCGATGGTACCGCTCGAGCGCGAGCTGAGCGTCGTCGCCACGCGCAGCGCGCACGACGAGATCGTTGCCTATCCCGTGGCGGAGAACTCGCACGATCGCGGGATCCTCACGATGACGATCGCGCCGGCGCGGATCGACGAGCGCCTCGCCCGAGAGGCGCGGCGGATGGCCGAGGTCGTCGGCCGCGGGCTCGGGATCGTCGGGACCTATTGCGTTGAGTTCTTCCTCTCGACCGGAGGCGAGCTGCTCCTCAACGAGATCGCGCCGCGACCCCACAACAGCGGGCACTACACGATCGACGTCACGCCCTGTTCGCAATACGAACAGCACGTTCGCGCGATTTGCGATCTGCCGCTCTCGCCGCCCCGCCTGCTCGCCAACGCGATCATGATGAACGTGCTGGGCGACGGCGCCGGGAACCATCTGGCGGGAGTTTCCGACCTTTTGAGCGATCCATCGATCGTGCTGCACGTCTACGGGAAGCGCCACGCCGTTGCCCGGCGCAAGATGGGGCACTTTACGATGCTCGTGGATGGGCCGGTGGACGAGGCAGCCGTCGCCCGAGCGAAAGCCGCGCACGCGAAACTGCACTGGTCCGCATGCTGAGCGCGCAAATCGGCGAGGCCTTCTACGTCTTCGTGACGTTGCTCGCGATGCTCAATCCGATCGAGGCCGCGGCCGCCTTCGCGACGCTCACGGAGGGCCGATCGGCGAGCGCTCAGGCGCAGATCGCCAGGCGCGCGACGATCGTCGCGACCATCGCGTTGATCGCCTTCGCGTTCGCGGGCGAGGCGCTGCTGTCCGCGCTCGGGGTCGAGATCGGCGCCTTCAAGATCGCGGGCGGCCTGCTGCTCCTCAAGGTCGGCGCGGACATGGTCTTTGCCGAAAAGACGGATCGCCAGACCGCCGACAGCGCTAAGGCGACGGACGGGCCGGCCAGCGACCCGTCGGTCTTCCCACTGGCGATCCCGATCATCACCGGACCCGGAGCGCTGACCGCCAGCGTCGCGCTCGTGAGTCCAACCGACACGCATCACTACCTCAACGGCGGGATCTTCGTTCTGACGGCGCTGATCGTGATGGCCATCACCTACGTTTTCATGCGCGGCGCGCAAACGTTGACGAAATGGTTCGGTGCCACCGGGATCGACGCCGTTGGAAGAATCGTCGGCATCATCGTCGCGGCCATCGCCGTCCAGCTCATCGTCAACGGCGTGAGCAGCCTCACCAACCTGAAGTTCCACTCGGGCTAAAGGGCCCGCCTCACGCGGGCTACGAATACGCTCCGCATGATCGTCCGAGCCGGAGTTCTTTACGACGGCACGCTGGAACCGCCTAAGCGTCGCGTCGACATCGTGATCGAAGGCGGTTCGATCGCCGAGATCCGCGCGGCAAGCGCCGACTGCGACCTCGAAGCCGCGTGCGTTACGCCCGGTCTGGTGAACGCGCACGCTCACCTCGAGGGCAGCGGCGACCCCGACATGATGGGCATGATCCAGAGCACGACTCCAAACCAGCGGCTCCTGCGGGCGGTCGAGAACGCTTGTAAGTCGGTGAAGGCGGGCGTCACGACGATTCGCGACGTGGGGAGCTCGAACAGAATCGCGGCCGACGTGCGCGAGGCCATCCAAGAGGGCCGCATCCCGGGCCCGCGGATGCGCGCCGCGGGCGCCGTCCTCTGCATGACGGGCGGCCACGGTTGGCCCATCGGGCGCGCCGTCGACTCTCCCTGGGATGCGCGGAAGGCGGTGCGGGAGCAGATGTGGGCCGGCGCCGATTGCATCAAGATGATCGCAACCGGCGGCGTGCTGACCAAGGGCGCGGTTCCGGGGAACGCCCAGCTGACGTACGACGAGCTCGCTGCCGCCATCGACGAGGCGCATCGCCACGGGCTGCGCGTCGCCGCGCATGCCATCGGCACGCAGGGGATCAAAAACGCGCTGCGCGCCGGCATCGATTCGATCGAGCACGGCACGATGCTCGACGACGAGGCGATAGCGCTCTTCAAAGAGCGCGGCGTCTATCTCGTCCCGACGCTGAGCGCACCGACCTGCATTCTTGCGCATCTCGAGGACGGCCATCAGCCGAGCTACGTGGTGGAGAAGGCGAGAGGTCTCAACGAGGCGATGCTCGCGAACATCCGGCGGGCTTATGAAAACGGCGTTCGCATCGCTGGCGGTTCCGACGCCGGAACGCCCTACAACTATCATCAAGATTACGCGCAGGAAGTGGAACTGATGTGGGCGCTGCTGGGGATGACTCCGCAGCAGGCGCTGCACGCGGCCACCAACGTCGCGGCCGAGCTCGTCGGGCTGCATCGCGGCCTGCTCGCAGCCGGCGAGCCCGCCGACCTGCTGCTGCTTGCGCGCGACGCCGGCGAAGACGTGCGCGCCTTACGTGAGCCACAGCTCGTCTTCAAAGGCGGCTTGATTCAGTGACGAAGGGTGTCGTCGCCGCCGCTCTCCTGCTCGGCCTGAGCGGCGTTGCCGGTTCGACCAGCGGCAATCCGACGCTGCTCGGGCAACAGGTCGTGGGTAGCCCGATTCGGCACGTCATCGTTTTGGTGCAAGAGAATCGCAGCTTCGACAACGTCTTTGCATCCTCGATCCTCGCGCGCGGCGGCCCCTACCCGGGTGCCGATACCTCGCAGGCGGCGACCGTCGACGGCAAGCCGGTCAGCCTGAAACCGGTGCCGTTCGAATATCCGGCCGATCCGAGCCACAATCATCTCGCGCTGCTGAAAGAATGGAACGGCGGCAAGATGAACGGGTTTGCCGACGACGCAGTGAGGTCCGTGCTCGGGTTCGTAAAACCGGCGCCCGGATTCACATACGCGTATCTGCCCGATTCCGAGACGACGATCTACCACGTGCTCGCCTCTCGTTACGCGCTCGCCGATGAGAACTTCGCGACGCGTCTCATTCCAACGTTCCCCAGCCACTTCGCACTTGCGACCGCTCAGAGCCGGATCGCAGGCAATCCAAACGATTCGATCTGGGGCTGCGACGCGAAGCCGGGAACGACCGTTCCGCTCTTCGGCGCGGGCGAGGCGATGATCGTGCCTGGCGTCTTTCCGTGTTTCGATCAGACCTCGATTGCCGATTTGCTCGACGCGGGGCATGTGACTTGGAAGTATTACACGGGAGCGTACGACAACGTCAGCGACCCGACCGTCAACATCTACGATGCGTTTCGTAAGGTTCGTTACGGTCCGGACTGGCAGCGCAACGTGATCACGCCCTCGGGCACGATCCTGGGCGACATTGCGCACTGCCGTCTGCCGCAGGTCTCGTTCGTCATGCCGAACTGGCTCGACTCGGATCACGCGGGAAACTTGAGCGCCGGCGGCCCGGGCTGGGTAGGTTCGATCTACCTCGCGATCGTGCAGAGCCGGCACGCAGCGCCGGAATGCAACTACTATAAGGACAGCGCCGTCATCCTCACGTGGGACGATTCCGGCGGCTGGTACGATCACGTCGCTCCGCCGGCCGGACCCGGCGGGACGAGCTGGGGCTTCCGCATTCCGATCGTCGTGATGTCGGCGTGGGCGAGGTCGAACTACGATCCGCAGCGGCCCGGTGCCACCCCATACGTCTCGCACACGCGCCGCGAGTCGACGGCGATCACCACGTTCATCGAGAAGAATTGGGCCCTGGGCAACATGGGGCAGCGCGACGTGACCGACGACGACCTCGCGGACATGTTCGACTACACGCGCGCGGCGCCCGTACCCGCGTTTTCACAGGTGTCGATGAAACGGATGATCCGGCGAACGCGCTTCAACCTCGCGGTCGCCGAACGCAACGATCACGTCGTCGACGACGACCGCTAGTGGAGCTGCGGGGTCTGCGGCTGGCCGTGCTGGCCGCGATTGGGTGGCCCGCGCCCCCGCCCGGGTACGGACCCTGGGAGCAGATCGCGTTCAACGTGGCCGACGGCATGCGCCGTCGCGGCCTCGACGTCACGCTCTTTGCAACCGGCAACTCGCGCTTCGATGGGTCGCTCGTCTCGGTGACGCAGGTCGGGCTTAACGAGGACCCGGCGCTCAACGGCGAGGTTTTCACGGCGCTGCATATCGGCGAATGCTTTCGGCGGGCGCGTGAGTTCGATCTCATCAACAATCATTTCGATTGGAAGCCGCTGACCTATGCGCTCGCTTCCGACGTGCCCCCGCTGATCACGACGATTCACGGCTTCTCGTCGCCGCAGATTCTGGCGGCCTACTACGCGGCCGCCGAACGCAGCTTCTACTGCTCGATCTCCGATGCCGATCGGGATCCCGGGCTCGAGTACCTCGCGACGACCTACAACGGCATCGACCCCTTGGAGTTCTCGTTTAACGACCGGCCGGGCGACTATTTATGCTTTCTCGGGCGCTTCCATCCGGAGAAGGGAACGCACCTGGCGATCGAGATTGCCAAGCGGGCCGGCGTGCGGTTGAAGATCGCCGCGATCCCTCAGGACGAAGCGTACTTCCGCGAAGCGATCGCGCCGCACATCGACGGCGACCGCGTGCAGTTCCTCGGCGCGGTCGAGCGCGAGGCGCGCAACGAGCTGCTCTCGCAGTCGCTCGCGCTGGTTCACATGACGACGCGCCCCGAACGCTTCGGCCTTACGACGATCGAGGCAATGGCATGCGGCACGCCGGTGCTGGGCGCGCGGATGGGTTCGCTTCCGGAGATCGTCGTGGATGGTGTAACCGGATTCTTGTGCGACGGCGTCGACGATGCGGTCGCGCGCGTGCCGCAGCTGGCGACGCTCGATCGGCACGCGTGCCGGGCGCACGTGGAGGAGAAATTCAGCGTCGATCGGATGATCGATCGCTACCTATCTGCGTATGCGAAAGCTCTCGACCTGCGAGCTCCGCCGCCGCCGAGCGACGAATTGCTCGCCGCTCGGCTCCACGACTGGTGGGACCGCCCGATGGCTTACACGGAAATTCCCCCGAAACCAACGAATCTCGGTTTCGCATGAACCCAAAGGTAGAACGCGACTACTCGAGACGCTCGCTCTTCGAGAAGCTCGGCGTCGTTGCCGATGCGCACGTCGCGCTCGTCGGGCGCCACGAAGAGGAGTTCGCGCTCGCGTTAAACGCGCGGCTGGCGAAGGGTGCATCGCTGTCGTTGCGCACCAGCTACGATCTGATCTTTTTGAAGGTAGATGCCCTGCGGGATCTTGGCCGCGTCGCTCGCGCCGCAGCGCATCTGAAACCGAGCGGCGCTCTGTGGATCTTTCACCCGAAGGGGCGCGGCGCCTCGCCGACCGACGCGGAGGTGCGCTCGACGGGGATCGCCGCCGGCCTGGTCGACAATAAGATCAGCGCGTACACCGAGTCGCACACGGCAACGCGCTTCGTCATCCCGCTGGCGCTACGATAGCCGCCGCTACATCCAAGAAACCGACGCCGCTGCTGCGGCTTCCATCGCCTGATAGGCCTTGCTCGTCAATGGGTGGTCGACGACGCCGGCGATGAATCGCGACGCGGCGCGCACTTTCTCGAGGTTGACGCCCGTCTCGATACCCATCTGATGGAGCAGGTAGAGTACGTCCTCGGTGCCGACGTTGCCGGTCGCGCCGGGCGCGTAGGGACAGCCGCCCAGGCCGCCCGAGGACGAGTCAAATTTCGCGATGCCGAGCTGAAGCGCTGCATACACGTTGGCGAGCGCGGTGCCGCGCGTATCGTGAAAATGCATCGCGATCAGATCGAGTGAAATGGAGCCGGCAAGCAGCGGCACGAGCGAGTTGACCTGGCTCGGAACGCCGACGCCGACCGTATCGCCGATGGAGAGCTCGTCGCAGCCCATCTCCAGCAGCTTGAGACTGACGTCGAGCACCATCTGCGGCGTCACCGCATCGCCGAAGGGAGAGCCAAACGCCGTCGAAACGTAGCCGCGCACCCACACACCGTCGCGCTTCGCCGCACGCACGACCTCCTCGAACGTCGCGAGCGATTCGTCTATCGTCATGTTGATGTTGCGCTTCGTAAAGCGTTCGGAGGCCGCGGTGAAGACGGCGATGGCATCGGCTCCGGCCGCCCGCGCGCGCTCGTAGCCTTTGAGATTCGGCACGAGAACCGGATAGCGAACTCCGAGCGCCTTGCGGATGCGCGTGAAAACGTCGGCCGCGTCCGCGAGCTGAGGGATCGCCTTCGGGCTCACGAACGAGGTCGCTTCGATCCACTGCAGTCCCGTGTCGGACAGGAGATCGATGAAACGAACCTTGTCGTCGGTCGAAATGAGCGCGTCCTCATTCTGCAGTCCGTCGCGCGCGCCCATCTCGAAAACCGTTACGAATTTTGGAAGCATCATTCGAGTTCCACCAGGGGCGTGCCGCCGGCGACGATTTGCCCTTCCCTGACGAGCACCCGCTTAACCGTTGCCGGGACGGAAGCCTCGATGCGATGCTCCATCTTCATCGCCTCGAGCACGACGAGCAACTCGCGTTCGCCTACCGCGTCGCCATCTCGCACCGCCACTTTGACGATCTTACCCGGCATCGGAGCCGTCACGCGCCCCTCGACGGCGCCCGCGTTGCCGCCGCTCGGCGCGTCGACCGCCGGAGACGCCGCCGGTGCAAACGACCACGTCCGGCCGTTGAGGTGCACGTTCGTCGAACGGCCGTCGTAGGTCACGCACCCGGTGGCCGCGGCGCCTTCGACATCTGCGTGAACGACGTCGCCCGCGCGTCGAACGTGCAGCTCGCCCGTTCGATCGCCTGAGATACGCCAGACGTTCGGCCGCCCGGTGGCGTCCGCGGAGAGCTCGACGATGCCGGCGTCGTGCTGCAAGCGAAACGGAATACCGACGTCACCGATGCGCCACGGCGCGCGCCCGTCGACCAGCAGAGCGCCGGCACAAAGCAGAATCGCGGCGTCGGGCGGCGCGCCGTTGGAAAAAATTGATTCGTCCAGCCGCTTATCTAGGAAGCTCGTCGTCGTTTCGCCCGCGCAGAACGCTTCGTCGTGCGCGATCCAGCGCAAGAGGGGCAGATTCGTGCGAACGCCGTCGACCGTGAAGTCATCGAGCGCGCCCTGCAATCGCTTGATGGCCGACGCGCGATCGCTGCCGTGTACGATGAGTTTCGCGAGCATTGGATCGTAGTAATGGCTTACCTCGCTGCCCATCGTGACGCCCGCGTCGACGCGAATGCCGGGGCCTTCGGGCGGTGACCAGTGGGCGATCGTTCCGGTCGAGGGCAGCATGTCGTTTGCCGGGTCTTCGGCGTAAATCCGCGCCTCGATCGCCCAGCCGCGCGGTTGGACGTCGGCCTGCGTGAGGGTTAGGCGGTCGCCGGCCGCGATGCGGAGCTGCCATCGCACTAAATCGATACCGTACACCAGCTCGGTGACCGGATGCTCCACCTGCAGCCTCGCGTTCATCTCGAGAAAGTAATAGCGGCCGTCACCGTCGAGCATAAATTCGCACGTGCCGGCGTTGGAATAACCGACCGCCTCGGCCGCTCGAACCGCCGCGACGCCCATCTCGGCGCGGAGCTGCGGTGTCAGCGCGACGGACGGCGCCTCCTCGACGATCTTCTGATGGCGCCGCTGAATCGAGCACTCGCGCTCGCCGAGGTGGATCGTCGTTCCGCTCGCGTCGGCGAGCACTTGGAACTCGATGTGGCGCGGATCGCGTAGGTAGCGCTCGAGCAGCACGGCGTCGTCGCCGAACGCGGCGAGCGCCTCGCGCTTGGCCCCCTCGAGCGCCTCGTCGAAGCGGCCCGGATCCTCCACGACCCGCATGCCGCGGCCGCCGCCGCCGGCGCTCGCCTTGATCAGAAGCGGAAAGCCGACGCCGGCGGCCTGCGCTTTCAGCGTTGCAAGCGATTGATCGTCGCCGTCGTAGCCGGGGACCGTCGGAACGTCGAAGGCGCGGACGCGGCGCTTCGCTTCGATCTTGCTGCCCATCGCCGCCATCGCCTCGGGCGCCGGCCCGACGAAGACCAGGCCGGCGTCGCCGACGAGTTGAGCGAACGGCGCTCGCTCGGAGAGAAAGCCGTATCCGGGGTGGATGGCGTCGGCGTTCATCGCGACCGCCGCGGCGACGATCGCCTCGCCGTTGAGATACGAGTCGACGGCGGCAGCGGGGCCGACGCAGCGGGCGTCGTCGACAAACCGGAGGTGATACGCGTCCGCATCTGCCTCCGAGAAGATTCCGAGCGGAACGATGCTCATCTCCCGCGCGGCGCGCGCCACGCGCACGGCGATCTCACCGCGGTTGGCGATGAGCAGGCGTTCGATCACAAGGATTTCGCGAACGAGGCCGGGCGGCGCTCGAGGAAGGCGTGCAGGCCCTCCTGGCCCTCGGGAGAGACCCGCTGTTTTGCGATCGCCTGCGACGTAATCGCTCGTGAGGCGTCGTAGGGGTTGTCGAGGACCCGCCGCACGAGGAGCTTGGCGGCGCCGATCGCCTCAGGCCCGGCGTTGCCAAACTCGGCGAGTCGACGGCCGACCGCCGCGTCCAACTCGCTCGGCGGCACGGCTTCGTGGACCAGGCCGATCGCCATGGCCCGCCGCGCGTCGAAGCGCTCGCCGGTAAGGAAGAGCGCGCGCGCTTGCGAGGCCCCGATCTTCGCCAAGACGAAGGGCGAGATGACGGCGGGAATGATGCCCAACTTTACTTCGGTGAATCCGAAGATCGCATCGTCGGCTGCGATAGCGACGTCGCATACGGATGCGAGGCCGGCGCCTCCTCCCAGCGCCGCGCCGTGGATTCGACCGATCACTGGCTTGGGGCAGTTGTCGATCGCGCGAAACATGTCGCTCATCCGCTCGGCGTCGGCGACGTTTGCCTCGAAGGTCAGATCGAGCGACGCGCGCATCCAATTGACGTCGGCGCCGCCGCAGAAGACCTTGCCCTCTCCGGCGAGGACGACGGCGCGCACGTCGTCAGCGGCCGTTATGCGCGAAAAAACGTCGTGGAGCTGTTCGATGACCTCGGCGTTGAAGGCGTTGCGGACCTCCGGCCTCACGATCGTGACGCGGGCGACGCCGTCGCCGACGGCGAGGGTGATACTCTCGGACATGGTCGGCGGGTTCGCGCCCTCATCCGACCTGGCCTCGCACGCGTTATACTCGGTAGTGATGAAGCCCGCGGCGCCCCAGGTCGTCTATCGTTACGCGCTGCTGCTGCGCGCCAGCCATTGGGTGTGGGTCATCGCCTTGACGGTGCTGGTCGGCAGCGGCCTGCAGATATTCAATGCATCTCCGAACCTGGACGCCTCGGACAAAAGCGATGCGGCTCGGCGGGTGCTCGCGATCGGCTCGCCCGCTGATGGTGTCGGGACTACGACCATCTTCGGCCGAACCTTCACGACCACCGGATGGCTGGGCTGGACGGGCGACGGGATGGGCTCGCGCGGTCCGCACGCCTTTGGGGCGTGGCTCACGATTCCGGGTTACCAAGACCTGGCCGGCGGCCGCCGATGGCACCTCTTCTTTGCGTGGGTCGCCGCGGTCTGCTGGCTGGCATGGCTTCTCTCCAGCGCGATCAAGGGTAATCTGCGCGAGATGCTCCTCCGCCCCAGCGACCTGCCGAAGCTGTGGCCGATGCAGGCGTACTATCTCAAGCTGCGCAAAACTCCGCCGCCCCACGGCGTGTATAACCCATTACAAAAGGCGGCATACACGGCCGTTCTCTTCGTCCTTGCGCCGCTGGTGGTTGTGACCGGGCTGGCACTCTCGCCGGGCATCGACGCGATCGCGAATCCGCTGACCGCTCTCTTTGGAGGACGTCAGTTCGCACGGCTCTGGCACTTCGCCGGGATGCTGCTCCTCTTGGCGTTCTTCGCGATTCATACGTTCCAGGTCGCTACACAAGGCTTCGTCAATCAGATGCGTTCGATGATCACCGGCTGGTACCGGGTATGAGGCGGCGGCTCTTTATCGCGTCGGCGGTGTCGGCGCTCGCCGGATGCGGACCGCTCAGTTCGCGGCTCAATGAGAGCGACGCCGTGCGCCGCGCGCTCGCGTCGGCAGAAGGGCTCAATCACGCGCTCATCGGCACGCGCGGTCTCGCGCGCGAGTACGACGAGCGCGACGTCGATCGGCACTTCCGGGTCAACGGATTCGCGACGCCGGCCGACGCCGGCTACGCGCGTCTGCTCGCCGGAAACTTCGCAGCGTACCGCCTCGTCGTGGACGGCGCCGTGGAGCGCCCGCATGCGTTCGACCTTGCCGAACTGGATAGCATGCCGCAGCAGACACAGGTCACGCGCCACGACTGTGTCGAGGGCTGGAGCGCGATTGGAAAGTGGAGCGGCGTACGGGTCGCCGCCGTGCTCGACGCGGTGCGGCCTCGGGACGACGCGCGCTACGTCGTTTTTCGGTGCATGGACAACGACGGCGCGGGAAATCTTTATTACGAGAGCCTCGATCTCCACCAAGCACGGCATCCGCAGGCGTTGCTCGCGATGCGTCTGAACGACGCGCGGCTCGATCCCGATCACGGCGCGCCGGTACGTCTGCGCGTGCCGACTCAGCTCGGCTACAAGAGCGCCAAATGGATCGCTCGCATCGAGGTGGTCGGCAGCTTCGCAAACATCGCCGCGGGTCACGGGGGCTACTGGGAAGACCAGGGCTACGAGTGGTACGCCGGCATCTGATCGTCGCGGCGCTTGCGCTGCTTTCTGCGGGCACCGGAGGTAATCCAGGCCCTTCCCTGCGTGCGACGGCCTCAGTGTATCTGGCGCACGTTGCGGTCATCGCGCCGGTGGCCGGACGCGACACGACCTATGATTACTACGAGCGGCTTCTCGACGACGCAGATATTCTCGGCGATTCGACCGTTCCGGAGGGCTACGATCCGGCGCAGTGGTCGCAGACCGTTTCGCGCCTCGCGAGCCTCGATCTGAGTCTGGCCGAGCAGCTCATCGCCGCTTCCTACGTTCCATTGGCGTCGGTTCGCGGGTTGGGCGAGGTCCTCGTGCGCTCGTCGAGCGACGGAACGATGCAGCCGGCGGCAGTGTACGTTCCGAGAGGCTACGCGGCGACCAATCCGGCGCCGCTGATCGTCCTGTTGCACGGCCATCCCCAATCGGAGACGGAGTTGCTGGCGCCGCCGTTCATCGAAGAGCTCGCCGAGCGGACGGGCACGATCGTCATCGCGCCGTGGGGTCGCGGCCACTACGATTTTCGCGGATCCACGTCGGATGTCTACGACGCGTTGGCGGCCGCGACGCGAGCGTTTGCGATCGATCCGCGCAAGCGGTTTCTCGCGGGCTATTCGATGGGCGGTTTTTCGGTATTCGAGGTGGCGCCGGTTCACCCCAATGACTGGTCGGCGGTCATGTGCATCGCGGGCGGACTCTTGGGATCCGATTCGACCCGCGTCGTCGCGCTAATGCGAAGAACGCCCTTCTACGTGCTGACGGGCAGCGCCGACGAGAGCATTCCTACGCGCTATCCGACCGCGACGGCGGCGTTTCTGCAGGAGGCTGGGCTCGACGTTTCATTCTACTCGCAGCCGGGCGGAATCCACCGGCTCGTCACGCTGCTGCCGATCCTCACGCTAGCGTGGAGCGACATGCTCGGCCAGATCGTGCGCGCGCCGCCCGCCGCGGTCGGCAACATCACGCTTCCTTCGGCCATACCGATGAGCGGGTTGCGGCCGTGATTCCCCGCAAGTGAGCGTCGCGTTGCCGTCGAAGCGCCCGGCATGATCAAATGGCACCTCGTGGCGGTCGCGGTTGCGATCGGAGCGCTTGCGTCTGGCGCCGGCGCGCTCGCCCAGAGCCAAGCTGCTTTCGCTCCCCCCGTTCCGGGAACGATCGTGCAGAACCAGATCGCGTATCTCACGGGCGCGAATCCCGACGGCCAGTGGCGCGCGGTTGCGAGTAAGAAGCTGGTCGGCACGGGGAGCGGGCAGAGCTTCTATCAGTGGTATCTGTCGATCTACGCGCTTCGCCGCGGCGCCTACCGGCTGCGCTACCAATCGCCGCGCAATGGTGGACCGCTCGAGACCGTGACGCAGGCCGACGGCGCGAAGATGTGGTTTCCCATCGCGCAGCTGCGCGTCGTGGGCGCCGCGAAGCTGACGGGTTCGGCCGCGCAGCAACTCGTCGTGCAGTCGCACGAGATGGCGGCCGACTGCGGCGGCTCGACCGTGACGGTCTTTGGGTCGGGTCCTGGGGATAGCGTCGTCCGCGCCGTCACCGTGACCAACCCGTGCGAGCTGCGTGCGACGGTCGGTGCCGATGGGACCTCCATCGAGCTCGCCGGCCCATACTACAACGCGAGCGCTCCGATGTGCTGCCCGACAAAGAACAGTGCGTCGGCCGTGTTGCGCTATCGCGGCGGCAAGTGGGTCGAAACCCCGAACTATTTCAAGATCAACTAACTACATGCGGAAGACGCCGAACCGCGTGCGAGGCTGCGGGGCGTGTGCCGCGGCGTCCAGCCCTATCGCTATCACGCGGCGCGTGTCCAGCGGATCGATGATGCCGTCGTCCCACAAGCGCGCCGTGGAGTAGTACGGACTGCCTTCCCGTTCGTACTTTTCGAGAATCGGGGCCTCGAACGCCGCCTTTTCGTCCGCGGTCATTTCGCCCTTGACCGTCGAGAGCACGCTGGCGGCCTGCGGACCCCCCATGACGCTGATTCGCGCGTTGGGCCACATCCAGAGCTGGCGCGGCGAGTAGGCACGTCCGCACATGCCGTAGTTGCCGGCGCCGAAGCTGCCGCCGATGACCACCGTGAACTTAGGAACCTCCGCGCAAGCGACCGCGGTGACGAGTTTGGCGCCGTCCTTGGCAATGCCGCGATTCTCGTACTCCTTGCCGACCATGAAGCCCGTGATGTTTTGGAGGAAGAGCAGCGGCGTGCCGCGCTGCGCGCACAGCTCGATGAAGTGCGCCCCTTTGAGCGCGCTCTCGCTGAACAGGATTCCGTTGTTGGCCAGGATCCCGATCGGATGGCCTTCGATTCGCGCGAATCCGCAGACGAGCGTCGTGCCGTACCGCGATTTGAACTCGTGAAACTCCGAAGCATCGACGAGGCGCGCGACGACCTCTCGCACGTCGTAGCCGACTCGGCTGTCGGCTGGAATGATGCCGTAGATGTCGCGTGGCTCGTATTTTGGGGGCTGTGGATCGATGCGGTCCCACTGGCGCGGCAGCTCGAGGTGAAGATTGCTCACGATCTCGCGCACGATGGCGAGCGCCTGTGGATCGTCGTTGGCGAAGTGGTCGGCCACGCCGGAGATCCGGGTGTGGACGTCGGCGCCGCCGAGTTCTTCGGCCGTGACCTCCTCGCCGGTCGCCGCTTTAACCAGCGGCGGCCCTCCCAGAAAAATCGTTCCCTTGCCTTTGACGATCACGGTCTCGTCGCTCATCGCCGGGACGTAGGCGCCGCCGGCCGTGCACGAGCCCATTACTGCCGCGACCTGCGCGATGCGCTTGCTCGACATGCGGGCCTGATTGTAAAAGATCCGCCCGAAGTGATCTCGGTCCGGGAAAACCTCGGCTTGCAAGGGCAAGAATGCCCCGCCGGAGTCGACGAGATAGATGCACGGCAGGTGATTCTGTTCGGCAATCTCTTGCGCGCGCAGATGCTTCTTCACGGTCATCGGATAGTACGTGCCGCCCTTGACGGTCGCGTCGTTGGCCACGATCACACAGTGCTGGCCTTCGACGATCCCGATACCCGTGAGGATACCCGCGGACGGCGAATCGTTACCGTACATTTCGAACGCTGCTAGGGCCGAAAGCTCGAGAAAATCCGATTCGGGGTCGATCAATCGATCCACGCGCTGGCGGGCCGTCAGCTTGTTCCGTTGCCGATGCTTTTCGATCGCTACGGCTCCGCCGCCGGCGCGTGCGGCGGCCAATCGTTCGCGCAGCTCGGCAACGAGCCGCTCCGTCCGTTGAGCGTTCGCGGAGAAGCTCGCGGAGCTCCGTTCGAGCCTGGATTCCAGCAGCGTCATCGCCGCCGCCATTCGGCACGCCCGTCTGAGAGCCCGGTTAGACGTCGGGAATTACCGAGGGCCGCTCGACGACGGGAGCGTAGCTACCTTACGAGATGCCCGCATCGGCTCAGATCGACGTCGGCGGCATCCTGCGCCCGCAGGGCCGCCCCGATCTCTCCACGGCGTTGCAACCGTATCGCGGCGCGCTGGGCGAACGCGCCGCAGCACACCTGCTTCGGCGCGCCGGTTTCGGCGGGAGCCCGGGCGAGATCCGGCGCTACTCCGCGATGGACGCGGGCGATGCCGTAGCCTCGCTGCTGGCGCTTCCCTCGCCCGATGCGATCCGCCCGCCGACGGAGCTGGACGATCGCGCACAGGCGCCGATGATGTCGATGGCGACGAAGCAAGAGCGGTTCCGCCAGCGCCGCGACGTGGTGCTGGCCATGCAGCTGTGGTGGCTCAACCGAATGCTGACGACGCCCGCGCCGCTGCAAGAGAAGATGACCCTCTACTTCCACGGTCACTTTACGTCGCGCGCCACTCCGCTGTTTCCGTGGATCACATACAACCAAAACGCGCTCTTTCGAAGTTACGCCCTCGGCAATTTGCGCGAGCTCACGCGCAGCGTCTCGAAGGATGCGGCGATGCTGATCTATCTCAACGGTGCGGAGAACGTTGCGGCCCATCCCAATGAGAACTACGCGCGAGAGCTGATGGAGCTTTTCACGCTCGGCATCGGCAACTACACTGAAGCCGACGTTCGCGAGTCGGCCCGCGCCTGGACCGGGTGGCGAGTCTACCGGCGCTCCGGCACGGTCGCCTTCGATCCTGCGCTGCACGATTCCGGGGAAAAAACATTCCTTGGGCGCACGGGAAATTTTACGGGCGACGACATCGTGGACATCATCTTCGCCCGGCCGCAGTGTGCTCGGTTTTTCGCCGACAGCCTGCTCAGTTGGTTCGTCTACGACGATCCCGAGCCGGAGCTCGTCGAGCTCGTCGCGCAGTTGTTGCGGCGGAATGACTTCGTGCTTGCACCGGTCGTGGCCGCAATTTTGAGCAGCAACGTCTTCTATAGCGAGCGGGCGTATCGCGCGCTCGTCAAAAGTCCCGTCGAGTTCGTGGTCGGCACGTACAAGACGCTGGGCTTGACCGCCGTGAACGAAGCCGCGCTGGCCGCTCTAGTGCAGATGGGTCAGCGCCTCTTCTATCCGCCGAGCGTCGCCGGCTGGCCGGGGGGCAAGAACTGGCTGACGAGCGGCACAATGATCGCGCGACAGAATTTCTTGTCCCGGCTGCTCGGCTCACAGACGCTCGACGCGTCACCGTGGCTCCACGACTTGCCCGTGGCTCCGAAGGGCGCCGCGCAAATGCTCGCTGAGGCGGTGCTGCAGGGTGACGTCGCGCCGGCCTCGCTCTTCGAGCTGAACGGATATCTGAACGGAGCGGGCGGAGCGGCGCTCACATCGCTCTCGGCGGAGAACTACGATCAACGCGTAAGCGGCGCCGTCTATCTCGCGATGGCGTCGCCGGCCTACCAGCTGAATTGATGCTTTGACTTCGCTGCGGATGACACGATGAGACGACGGAACTTCTTGGTTGCAACGGCCTCGGGGCTCGCGGTGATCGCCAACACCGATCACGTCTTCGCGCGAGCGCTCGCACGCGCGCCGCTGCCCGGACTGCCGGGCGGCGACCGCCGGTGTCTGGTGCTGATCAACTTATACGGTGGGAACGACGGCCTGAATTGCGTCGTGCCGCACGGCGACCCGCGCTACTACCGGCTGCGGCCCAGCTTGGCGGTCGCTCCGAACGACGTGCTTGCGATCGACGCTAGCGTCGGACTCAATCCGGGGATGCGATCGCTCAAGGCGCTCTACGACAAGGGAATGGTCGCAATCGTTCAGGGCGTCGGGTATCCCAACCCGGACCATTCGCATTTTCGCTCGA
The DNA here is from genome assembly GCA_963745145.1 of Vulcanimicrobiota bacterium. Taxonomy (GTDB): domain Bacteria; phylum Vulcanimicrobiota; class Vulcanimicrobiia; order Vulcanimicrobiales; family Vulcanimicrobiaceae; genus Cybelea. The sequence continues at coordinate 1,291,492 of CAVUWE010000002.1, forward strand.
CCGAGATCTGGCAGACGGCCGCGCCGGACCGTTACGAACATACCGGCTGGCTCGGACGCTATTTCGACTCGTCGGGGCTTCCGCGCAGCAATCTCTTCAAAGGGGTCGCGGTCTCAAAGGTCCTGCCGGAGGCGCTCGTCTCCGATCGTACCGACATCCCTGCGATTCCGGGCCTGGGACAGTACGCGATGACGGCCGACGGGAACCTGCTCGCCCGCAATGCCTTCCGGCAACAGGCGCACGACCGAAGCCTGCCGTTCGATTCCCCGTATCTCGCTCACGTCATGGAGATCGAGGGCGACGCGCAGCGAAGCTCCGAGGAGCTGCCGAAACTCGTCGCCGGCTACACGGCCAAGGCATCGTATCCGGCGACGGGACTGGGCCGAAGCCTTGCACTGGCTGCTCAGATCGTGGGGAGCAACTTGGGAACCAAGGTGATTTACGTCGAGCACGGATCGTTCGACACGCACGTCAATCAAAAGACCACGCAGGATCAGCTTCTGATGCAGTTTTCCAACGCGGTCGGCGCCTTCTACGACGATCTCGCCGCGCACGGCAACGACCGCCGCGTCCTCACGGTGACGTTCAGCGAGTTCGGGCGCCGCATCGAGGAGAACGGCAGCCGCGGCACTGATCACGGCGAGGCTTCCCCCCTGTTCATGATCGGCGGCGGCGTCAAGGGGGGACTCTACGGCGCGATGCCCGATCTGGGCGCCACCAACATGGGCAACGTGCGGTTCACCGTGGATTTTCGCAGCGTGTACGCGACGGTGCTCGAGCGCTGGCTGGGCCGGCCCTCCGCCCCGCTGCTCAACGGCGACTTTTCCGCGCTCCCGGTGCTGAGTTAGCTTGGGCTCATCGATTCTCTTTCTCGGCAGCGGCGGAGCTCGCTTCGTCGTTGCGCGTCAGCTGCGCGCGTCGGGCGGGATGTGGATGCGCTTCGGAGCGACGCAGATTCACGTCGACCCGGGTCCGGGCGCGTTGGTGCGCGCGCTTTCGCACGTGCCGCCGTGCAATCCGCGCGAACTCGATGCGCTCGTGCTCTCGCACAAACACCTCGACCACTCGGGGGATGTCAACGTGCTGATCGAGGCGATGACCTCCGGGGGATTCCGGCGACGCGGCGCCGTGTTCGCGCCTTCCGATGCGTTCGACGACGGCGCGGTTGTATTACCTTACGCTCGCCGTTTCGTCGAGCGCGTCGAGACGCTCGAGCCGAGCAGCGGACCCTATCGCATCGGCGAGGTCGAACTCTACACGTCGATGCGCCACGTTCATGCGGTTCAGACGCATGGGCTGCATTTCGTCCATGCGGGTATGCGCGTCGCATATCTTCCCTGCGGCCGATACGTCGACGGCCTCGCCGCGGACTATGCCCGGCATCGTCCGGACGTGCTCGTGATCAACGTGTTGCGCTACCGTGACGACATCAACGCCGATCACCTCACGTGGCCCGACGCGTGCCGCGTCGTTGCCGAGGTTCGGCCGAAGGTCGCCGTGTTTCAGCACTTCGGTACCAAGATGCTGGAGGCCGATCCGCCGCGTCTGGCCGAGCAGCTCGAAGAGGAGCTAGGCCTGCGCGCGATTGCGGCCTACGACGGATTGACGTTGGATTTGGAGACGACGGTTACGGCGGCGGCCGGTTGACGGGCGGCCGCGGCGGCGCGGCGTTTTGGAGCCGCATCGGGAGCTGCGTGCTGCCGCTGAGCTCCTGCCGCACGTGCGGATGATCGCTCATCGATCCGCTGTAGAGGTAGACGGTTCCGTTTCTCGAGGTCGCGGTGACGACCGGACCGCCGCTCCCGACCGTCGCTTGTTTTGTCGTCGGATCGCCGCGCACTTGCGCATCGTCGGCGAAACTCGAGATGACGTGACCGGCGCCGCTGTGCGCGCCGATCTGCGCGTTGCCGCGAATGCCGAGGGCGACGTTCCCGTGCTCCGACTCGAAGCGCGCCAGACCCGCCTGGAAGTTCCCGTTGTCGTAGACGATCGACCCGTACGTGCTCGTCGCCTGGATCTGCTGCGACGTGCATCCCTGGAAGAGCATGTTGCCGGTGGCCGTGCGCACGCGGAGCCGATCGAACGTCGAATTCGTCGCGACGACGCGGCCGCGCAGCGATTCGACGAATCCCGTGCCGCTGACGTTGTTGAGCGAGATCTCCGCCTGTCGCACGTGGGTGATGAAGACTCCGCGGTAGTTGTCGATGCTCAAACGGCCCGCACGGAGGTGCGCGATAATCAACGCGGTGCCTCGCGGGATCAGGATGGTCATGTTGCCGTTGCCGCGCGCGACGATCGCGTCGTGCTGGGCGCCCGGGAGATCGGGGAGCACGAAGGATTCCGCGGGCAGCGTCACCGGCCCATGCTCGGTCGCGATCCGGTGCGCGGACATCTGCATCTGCTTGGGGATCCCCGGATCCACTTCGGCCGGCGTCAGATGGCGCACGTTGGGAGAGTTCTCGGACTCGATCACGACCTGCGGCCGATCCCACGTCTGGATCGTAACCTGTCCGCGATTGACGTTGACGTTGAGAACCGGCGAAGGGCCTACGTCAAACTGCTCGTCGGCGCGAGCCGGCGCCGCGAGAGCCAGACAAAACAAGGCGAAGAGCGTCACGGCTGCTCCGCGTCCCAATCCTCCGTGCACCGCTTCATTGTATCGGGGTGGGCTTGCGCCCATCATGAAAGATCGGTGAACGGAAGCTTCACGCGCGGTAAGATTACCCGGAGGAGCGCGCCGCCGCCGGGCGCCACGCTCGCGGTCGCCTCGCCCTCATGGACGCGAGCAATCGAGCGCACAATCGCTAGACCTAGGCCGGTTCCCGGGACGATCCTCGACCGAGCCTTGTCGGCCCGGTAGAACCGCTCGAAAACGTTCGAAAGCTCTTCATGCGCGATTCCCGGGCCGCTGTCCGCGACCTCGATCCAGGCGGAATCCCTGTCGTCGCCGACGCGGACGTCGACGTGCCCGCCCTCACTGAACTTGATTGCGTTGTCGACCAGATTACCGACGAGCTGCCGCAGCAGGTGGGCGTCCCCGTAGACGATCGGGGTGCCGGTGTGGCTGAATCTCAAGTCGATGTGCTTTTCCTCGGCGCGTGAGGCCGAGTTCTGCACGACCTCGGTGGCGATCTGCGCCAACGAGAGCGGCTCCTTCGGGATTTCGTCCCCTCGATCGGCCTTGGCGAGCGTCAACATGCCGTTTACCATGCCGGCTAAATCGGCGCTTTCTCGCGCGATCGTCTCGAGGCTCTCGCGGCGAATCGTCGGATCTTGGTCGCCCCAGCGAATCAGCAGCTGCGCGTTCGCGTTGATCGACGTGAGCGGCGTCTTCAGCTCGTGCGACGCATCGGAAATGAACTGCCTCTCGCGCGCGAACGCTTCGGCCAGTCGCGCGAGCAGGTCGTTGAAGCTCGTCGCCAATCGGCCGATCTCGTCGCGGCGCTGTAACTGGAGCCGGCGCCGACGGCCGTCGACCGAGCCGGCGGCGAGTGCGAGCCGGTCCGTCGTGATCTCGCGCATCTCGCGCGAGAGCTCGTTGATCGGCGTGGTCGCCTGCGATGCGAGCACGATCGAGAAGATAAACACGGCAGCCGCGGTGGTCCCGAGCACCAGGACGATCGCCTCGCGCGCGCTCGCGAAGGTGCGCTGCAGCGTGTCGAGCGGCTCGGCCACGTGGATGACCGCCGAGTTCGCGCCTTCCTTGATATAGCGATCCTCCACCAGAAAGGATCGGTCGCCGATCGTCTCCTGGCGGAACGCTACGTCGTGCGTGGCCGAAAGCTTCGGATTGGGAGGAATGGCAAGAGCGCCCAGGTTCGCCGTCTTCGCCAGCGGGTAGCCGCTGACCGAATCAACCTGCACGAAGCTCGTCGCGGAATTCCACTGTGCCAGATTGCTGCTGTTGAACAAGAAATTGGAGCGTGCCCAGCGAGGAGTCCTCGAGCGAGAACGGGGTCGCGGATTGCTGCGTGAACTTGACGATCGCGCGCATCGTCGCGTTGACTGTCGTTTCGGCCTGGTCGTAGAGGATCTGTTGAAAACGCCAGACGATGATGCCGCTCATCGCCGTAATGGCCACGATCAGCAGCAGCGAGTACCCGAGGGCAATCCGCCATTTTAGCGACACTTACTGCACCCACGGGCGCCCAACTCCCGGCCTCTCATCAGCTTTCTGCTAGCCGCTGCGCTTGAGCATGCGCTATTCGAAGCCGCCGGCAGAAAGCACCACCTAGTCCTTAATGGTATAGCCGACGCCTCGTACGGTCGTGATCAGCTTGTCGTCGAAGCCGTCGTCGATCTTGCCGCGCAGATAACGAATGTAGACGTCGATGAGGTTGGAATCGCCGAGGAAGTCGCTGCCCCAGACGCCGTTGAACAGTTCGTCGCGCGTGTGAACCTTGTTGCGGTGCAAGAGCAGGTATTCGAGGAGCGCGTATTCCTTGGCGGTCAATGAGATCGGCTTTCCCCCCGGTGTACCTCGTGGCGGTCGCGGTCCATCACCACGTCTCGATACTCGATGACGTTACCCTGGGGCACGCGTTCGCGCAGGCGGGCGCGAACGCGAGCCAGCAGCTCCTCGGTCGAGAACGGCTTGGTGACGTAGTCGTCGGCTCCGACGTCGAGTCCGGCTACCCGATCCGGCACGCGGTCGCGCGCGGTCAACATGATGATGGGGACGCGGCTCTTGGCGCGTATGCGTTTGCAGACCTCGATGCCGTCCATACGCGGCAGCATCAGATCCAAAATGACGAGATCGGGTTCTTTGAGTGCTTTCTCGAGGCCCGACAATCCGTCGCGTGCGACCTCGACTTCGTAGCGCTCGTGCTCTAGCTCGAGCTGTAAGACGCGGCTGATGGCCGCGTCGTCTTCGATGACGAGGACCCTATAGGGGCGCCGCTCCGGGGATACGTGTTTCTCCATGCATATACTTTATCGGCTGCCCTTGCTTTCGGACCTGTGCGGCGCCAGCGCCGCGGGTTGATATCCGGTGAAAAGGTTGAGCCAGAGCGCCGTCGCGCCGCCGGCAGCCAACCATGCGAGCGTCGTGCCGTTCGAAAGCGCCCGCGACAGGAAGGATCCGATCGCAGCGAGCGTCTGGATGAAGAGCGTGCCGCCTCCGAGCACAAGCAAGACAACCAGCCAAATGGCGACGGCGCCGATGGCGCCCAGCGTCGCGAGCTCGAGAACCGAAAACGCGGGCGCAGGCCGGTAGGCCGTCCCCAACAAGATCGAGGCGCGCAGGCCCTCCGGCGGTTCCTCGAGCGGGAGCGCGAAGATCGCGCGTTCCAGTTCGTCCATGTTCACGATTCGGTTACCTCCATTCCACCCAGAAGCCTGCGCAAGTGCTCTTTTGCGCGAAATAAATGTGTCTTGACCGTACCCATCGGCAAGCCGAGCACGCTTGCGATCTCCTCGTACTGCTTGCCTTGGAGATGGAAGAGCGTGATCACCGTGCGGTACTTCTCCGGCAGCGCCTCGATCGCGGCGCGCAGCCGCGAGGCCTCGTCGAGCGCGATCACCTGCGCTTCGGGACCCGGTCCCGCATCGGCTCGCTCCGGCAGCTCGTCACCCGTGTAATGCTTGCGCCGATTGAGCCGGTCGCAACAGGCGTGGTATGCAATGGCGAAGATCCACGTCGAAAATTTGGCGCCGGGCTTGAACGTCCGCAAGCTGCGGAAGGCTTTGAAAAAGGCCTCTTGCGTCGTATCGCGGGCCTCCTCGACGTCGCGAAGCGTTCGGTACGCGAGATGGTAGACGGCTCGGTCGTATCGCTCGACGAGCGTAGCGAAGGCGTCGGGGTGCCCCGGAGCGTCATCGCCACCAAATCGCCGTCGTTGGGCTCCGCTCTCATTCGGTGCGGCGGAGCCTCTGCCAAGAGTGCCGGCACGCCAGTCGTACGCGCGGACGGGACGATTTGTTTCGTACGGGCACGGCGGCGACTCGGCTCCGCGCCGGCGGCTCCCACCGAAACAACGGCCCCCCTGGCCCGTACCTAGGGCAGGAACTTTCACGGAGGCTAAACCGACAGATGACCACGATTTTGAACAAAACCCTTCCCGCCGGAGCCCGGCCCGACCAGGCGCTCCCGACGTTGCCCAGCGACGACCGGAACTCCGCGCAATCGTTGCGACCCACCTTTGACGGCTGGGGGCCGAGGCTCTAAATGTCACGCGCCTCAGTCATAGCGATGCTGATCGCCGCCGAAGTCTTGATAGCCGGGATGGCACTCTATGCCCTCGGCCGTGGCGGCGCGACCTTCGCGGCGGGCATGCACCACGTCGATTTTAGCGCGGCGCAGATCGCCCCTGTGGCCGCCGGCGCGACGCCGCGAGTCGTTATCGACGACGCGTCGTCGCGCGTTCACGTCGGCGTCTCCAGCGACGAGTCCGTCCACGTGCGCGACCTCACCGAGATGCACGGAGGCGTCTATTCAAGCGGGAGCTATCCGCAGCTGCGCGTTACGCGTACCGCCGACGGCGTCCGCATCGAACGGCCGGGCAGCGGTAGGCTCTCGATCGAGATCTTCGGCTTCAGCACGCAAGCCATCCAGGTGGACGTGCCTAGCGCCTCACACGTCGAGATCGCCGGATGCGCCGGCGCCGACGTGTTCGGCGTTACCGGCGGAGTGAGCGTCCATTCGCGCGACGGGCACGTAACCCTGACCGACTTGCAGGGTGCGGTCGATGCGCGCAGCGACGACGGCTACCTTAGCGCAACCAACGTGCGCGGCGACCGTCTCGGCATGGAGTCGATGGACGGCCATATCAGCCTCAAGAACGTTGCGGTTGGGTCGCTGGTCGCGCAAACTCGCGACGGCCGCATCGAGGCCGACGCCCTAAGCGTTACGGGCGATGCGACGCTCCAGACCGACGACGGCTCGATTCGGCTCGGGCTCGCGCCGAACGCCAACCTCGCCATCGACGCCTCTACGCGCGACGGCCGGATCGTCGTCGATGGGAACTCGCTCGATCGCGACGATGCGTCGCAGCGCACGATCCGCCTCGGCGCCGCGTCGGGCTTGATGAAGGTGGCCACTTCCGACGGATCGATTCACATTCTTACAAACGGAGACCCCATACAGTGATGGACTATAGCGATCTCATACCGATGGTTGCGATCATCTTCATCTTCGGCGCGCCGATTGCCGCGTTTATCGTTTCACGCATCCTGGCACATCAGGAGCGCATGGAGATGTTGCGTCGCGGCATCGTTCCACCGCCAAATCCGCGCGATCTCCGGCGGGCGATGAAGTACGGCTGGACGCCGAGCGCGACCCAAGCACCGCCGGATCAGTACGGCTATCAGACGGACTTCTACGCCCAACAGCAGCTGCGCCGGGGAATGCAGGTCGCCTTCATTGGCTTGGCACTGCTGATCGGGCTGGGATTCATCGGATACCACGGCGACGGCACGTTCTTTCCGGGTCCGTGGCTGCTCGGCGGCCTGATCCCGCTCTTCGTCGGCATCGCGCAAATCATAGGTGCCGTGCTCGGCGGAGCGAGCTTTGGCCCGCCTTCGGCGCGTCAGCGGTTTACCACCACGAGCAGCGGGAGCACCTCGACCCCCGGAACCCCCGCCGGAAGCTCGGTGCCGCCCGGCCCTGCCTATGGCGGCTGGCGGCCGGGACCGATTCCGGAGATCGAAAAGCCGGCGTCGCCGCCCGACTATCGCACCTAAAGCGCACGAGCCCCCGCAATAAGCAATGCCGCCGGTCGATTGACCGGCGGCATTGTTTATCGAATAAAGACGATATTACTTGCAGGACACCAAGGCCATGGCCCAGCCAGCGGCCGTGCGAGTCCTAACCAGATATCCGTCAGCAGTCCGATCGTAAACCTGATAGCCCGCTCTGAGTGCGTCGGCTAGCGATTTGAAGACGATGAGACCTGCCATGTGCGGCCCCTCCTTTCCCATGATTTACGCTCTCTATACAGTATAACGGCTCAGGTAGCAAGAGAGTGCAGCAATTTCCAGAGATTTTTCTAGAATTTGTAGAAAATAGCGGCACGTATGGCGATGCGCGATCTACATGCCGGCGTGTATGCGACCACGGTGATCGAACGCCGCGAACTCGCGACCGACGTAGTGTTGCTGTCGCTCGACGCGCCAAGGCTGGCGGAGGCGACCCGGCCCGGGCAGTACGTCATGGCCATCCCGCCGAGCGGTGAAGCGGCCGCGACGGCGCTCGCCGTCTACGAAGCCGAAGGCAAGCTCGCAAGCCTTCTCTTCTTTATAACGGGCAAGCGTACGCGCGAGTTGAGCGAGCTGCGGCTCGGCGATCGGCTCGACGTCGTGGGTCCGCTCGGCAACGGCTTCGACCTTTCGGGTGACGCGCGCGACGTCGCAATCGTCGCGGGCGGCGTCGGCATCGCATCCGTGCTGCTGTGTGCGCAAACGCTCCTCCGCGCGGGCGCCGGGGTTCGGCTCTTCTACGGAGCGCGGACCGCCGAGTTGCTCGTCGAAGCGGAGCGCTTCGCCGAAGCGGGCTGCGAGCTAGTGCTCACGACCGACGACGGCTCGCGCGGCGAGCGCGGCTTCGTTACCGACGCGCTCGAGCGTTCGCGCAAGCCCGACGTCATCTACGCATGCGGCCCTTCACCGATGCTGCGAGGCGTCGCGCGCATCGCCGAGACGTTCGGCGTGCGCGCGCAGCTCTCGCTCGAAGAGACGTTCGGATGCGGGATCGGCGGCTGTTGGGGTTGCGTGGTGCCGTTAGTCGCCTCCAGCCCTCAAGCACCCGGTTTTCCCGATGCGTCGGAAGGCGGCAGCGACGTCGTCTACGCACGCATCTGCAAAGAAGGCCCCATTTTTTGGGCGCACGAGCTGAGATGGTAAACGCGCGCCCTAGTCTCGCCACCAAGATCGGACGGCTCGAACTAGCCTATCCCACGCTCATGGGCAGCGGCTGTTATGGAACAGGCGAGGAGTTCGCACCGTTCGCCGATCTCTCGAAGATCGGTGCCATCGTCCTCAAGAGCGTTACGCGGCTGCCGCGATTGGGGAATCCGACCCCGCGTATAGTGCACACGCCGGCGGGAATGCTCAATGCGATCGGTTTGCAGAATCCGGGGCTCGATTGGTACCTCGCGCGCGAGCTCCACAAGTACGCGCAGCGGCCGTGCAAGATCGTCGGAAGCGTCGCGGGGTTCTCGGTCGATGACTATGCCTACATCTGCGAGCGATTGTCCGCGCGCGACGAGATCGCGGCGGTCGAGCTGAACGTCTCCTGTCCCAACGTGGCCAGCGAGGGCGAGACCTTCGGGTGTGATCCCGCCCTGACGGCCAAAGTGGTGCGCGCAGCGCGGTCGACGACGGACAAGACGCTGATCGTCAAGCTCTCACCGAACGTGACCGACATCGCGGCCGTTGCGCGCGAGGCCGAGGCGGCGGGGGCAGACGCGTTGGCTGTTATCAATACGGTGCGCGGCATGGCGATCGACGTCGATACGTGGCGACCGCGGTTGGGCAACGTCGGCGGCGGTCTCTCCGGCCCGGCGATTCGCCCCATCGCAGTGCTCGCCGTCTATGAAGTGGCCCAAGCCGTTAAGATCCCGATCATCGGTCAGGGTGGCATCGAGACGCTGAGCGACGCTCTCGAGTTCTTCTTGGCCGGTGCGACGGCCATTTCGATCGGCACGGCGAACTTCATCGACCCGCGCATTCCCGAGAGGATCGTGGCCGAATTGCAAACGTACTTGGCCTGCCGCAACCTTACCGGGATTGACGCGATTGTCGGGAAAGCGAACGTGGGGTTCGCAACGCCCGATCAGTACGAAGGAGACGAAGGTTGAACCGATGCCACAACTAATCGTCGCCCTCGACGTGCCGAGCGCCGAGGCGGCCGAGGAACTCGTCGACCGGCTCTACGAGCTCGACGTCATCGTCAAGATCGGTTTGGAGGCGCTCTTCGGTTACCCCCACCGGATTCTTTCGTACTGTGAAGCGCGCGACGTGAGAACGTTCGTCGACGCGAAGCTGCACGACATCCCCCGGACGGTAGCCGCCGCGATCGCGCAACTCGTGCGCCCGAGCGTACACCTGGTCAACGTACATGCCTTGGGTGGGATGGAGATGATGCGGGCGGCAGTCGACTCCGCCGGCGAACGAGCGGCCGAACTCGGCATCGAGCCCCCGCAGGTCTTGGCCGTCACGCTGCTCACGAGCATCGCACCCGAAGATCTCAACGAGCTCGGGCTGCAGGGCGGTCCCGGCGAAAACGCGATTCGGCTGGCGGCGCTCGCGCGCGACGCAGGCTGCGCGGGCGTCGTTTGCAGCGCGCACGAGGTTCGCGATTTAAAGCGCTTCTTCGGCGACGACTTTCTCACGCTCACGCCGGGGATCCGGCCCCGAGGAAGCGCGCACGCAGATCAAAAGCGTGTCACGACCCCGGCAGAGGCCGCGGCGGCCGGGACGGATTACGTGGTAGTAGGGCGTCCCATCGTCGAGGCGGCCGATCCGGTAGAAGCCGCTCGGGCCATCCTCGAGGAGATGTCCGTGCGGGCATGAGTCCTACCGATCTGGACTTACGGAACGCGCTCGTGCAGCGGGGCGCTCTGCTCGACGGGCACTTCCGGCTGAGCTCGGGGCGGCACAGCGATCGGTTCGTGCAGAAGTTTCGCATACTGGAAGATCCAGTGCTGCTCGAGAGGGTGGCACGAGAATTCTCCAGTCGATTTCGCTCGCTCGATCCGACCGTCGTCGTGGGCGCGGCCGTCGGCGGCATTCTGCTCGCATACGAAGTTGCCCGCCAGCTCGGTACCAAAGCGATCTTCGTCGAGAAGGAGAACGGCATTCCGGTGCTCCGGCGCGGCTTCACGCTCGGGCGGCAGGATCGCGCGCTCCTAGTCGAAGACGTCGTCACGACCGGGCTTTCGATCCGCGAGACGATCGACGTGGTGCGCGGCCGCGGCGCGGAGATCGTCGGCATCGGGGTCATCGTCCTTCGACAAGCTCAGGATGACAATACCTTTGTGCCTGCGCGAAGCGCAGTCCTGAGCGAGCGCAGCGAGTCGAAGGGTCAGGATGGCAAAGGGCGGGATGGTGTTCCGACGCACGTGTTGCTCGAGCTGCCGCTGCTGTCGTACGATGCCGCCGAGTGTCCGGAGTGTCTCGCGGGTAAGCCCGTGACCGATCCCGGTTCGCGCCGTTCGTGACAATCGAGGTCAACGCCGGCGCCGTTCGCGGTGAAGCGGGGGAAGCCGATCGCGATTTCGTAAAGGCGCTCGGACGGCGTTGCGTGATGACGAGCGTCGCTTCTTTTCGCCCGGCGAGCGAGGCGGACGCCCGGGAAGCGTTCGATCGGCTCTGTCTCATCGTCGAGAGTCAGTCCCACGTGACCTTGATTGCGCGGCGCGACGGACGGCGCGTCGGGTTCCTGCTCCTGCTCGACGACCTTCCCGATGAAGTCACGCTGCTGCCCCAAGGGTTCGTCGCGTACATGGCGGTCGAGCCGGATGCTCGGCGTGACGGCGTGGGGGCGGCGTTGCTGGCCGCCGCCGAAGATGAGGCGCGGCGCCGAAAGCTGCCGTATATGTCTCTGATGGTAACCGAAGAGAACGAGGCGGCCCGCCGGCTCTACGATCTCGCCGGCTATAGGACCGAACGGCGACTACTGTGCAAGTCGCTGTAGGGAGCGACCTCTGGCGTCGCATCGGCGCGGTCGCGGCGGCTGTCGCGGTCGCGGTGGTCCTGTTTTGGTTCGCGCGGCACATCCCCAGGACGATATCGATCTTCGTGATCGCCGCCTTCATTGCGTTCGGAGTCCAGCCGATCGCGGCCCGACTGGAACGTCGGATGCCCAAGCCGCTCGCGATCTCGATCGTCTTCTTGGGCCTCTTGCTCGTGATTGCCGTTCTCCTCGTCATCGTCGTCCCGCTGACGATCAACCAGATGCAGCTCTTGGCCGCAAACATTCCGACGTACGCAACGACCGCGCAGAGCTGGCTGCTCGCGACTGAGGCCTCGCTCGACCAGCACTTTCCGACGCTCAAGATCCCGGCGACCGATTTCAACATCGGTAAGCTCGGAGGGGCACAGCTCTCGGGCATGATCACGACGACGCTCGCCTCGATCGGCGCCATCGCCTTCAACACGGCTACGGGCTTCTTCATCGCGTTTTCTGCCATCATCCTCTCGTTTTTCTTCCTGCTCAACGACACGCAGATCGCGGAGTGGTTCACGTCGATGTTTCCCGCGCGACGGAGGCAGACGGCGCGCAAACTTGCGGCCGAGGTGACGGAGTTGTTCGGAAGCTACATCTCGGGGCAGGTCATCGTCAGCGCGATCACCGGTGGCGTGATCACGATCGCGTGCGCGATCATCGGCTTCAAGTTCTCGCTCATCGTCGGGATCATCTCGGCCGTCGCCTACGCCGTTCCAATCATCGGGATGCTCATCGCCGAACTGATCGCGGTCCCGATGTGCGCTCCGCAGGGGCTGTGGATGATCGTTTGGGTGCAGGTGATCATGTTCGGCATGGCGCGTATCAGCGACAACGTGCTCGTTCCGAAGATCATGGGCCAGTCGGTGGGCGTGTCGCCGATCGGCGCCATGTTCGCCGTTTTCGCCGGCGGTGAACTGTTCGGGATTCCGGGGCTGATCTTGGGCATTCCGGCGGCCGCGCTGATCAAGATACTGTGGCGCTATTTCGGGGCGCCCTGGATGAGCGCCCGGCTGGACAAATCCTAGGGAAGGCCGTTGGGAGCCGCCACGACGCCGATCGCGTCGGCATAGACCAAATGCCCGCAGGAACGGGCGATGCGGAGGCGCTGCGCGTTGGACGCATTCGACCGATCGCTTTGCGCAACCGCTACGAGCAGCACGCCGTCGCGGGCCGCCTGCGCGCAGGGCGCGACGTCGAGCAGATCGAGCGTGCCCGTTGCCGGCGAGAGCACGTTGACCACGCCGAGGCGCAGGCCTAACCCTCCGATCGCGCGCGGTTTCGCGCGGTCGATCCAAGCGTAGACGCCGGGCGCAACGCCCCCGACACGAAGTGCGTCGGCGTAGTAGTCGAGCGGGTGGCGAGCCGCGAGATGCGTCGAGGCGACGACCGCCATTGCGAAGGCGAGCGCGTTGGGCCATCCAACCCGCGCCAGCCGGGCCGCGACGGCAAACGCGATGGCGAGCACCGCGACGGGGATCGCCACATGCGTGCCGCCGTCGTTCCAGAAGATTCCCGAAATGTACCATATCCCGAAGAGCGTGGACGCAGCAAGCAGTGTCGTCGCGACGACCGTGAAACGGCGCGCGGGAAGCGCGAGGAGAACCGCGCCGAGCGCGATCGCCGGGGCGGCGAATCGGAGCGAAGCGCCGGTCGCGAGCTGCGCAACCGACGTGGCGTAACCGAACGGCAGCACGAGGAAGAGCAGCGCGGCGGCGAGGGCCGCCCACCCCAGGCGCCGATCGCGAACGGCGATCGCGGGCCCGAGGAAGGACGCGCAGAGAGCAAACAAGGCAAAAGGCGACGCCCCGACCGCGACGCGCGCCAACAAAGCGAATGCCGGCGCTCCGTGCGCGAGAATCGTCGAGCCTGCAACGCTTCCGTACATCGTGCTCGCCGGCGCGATCGACGCGCCGCGCCACAACAATGCGTCGTGTAGGGCCCACAGTGCGAGCGCGCCGCCTGCGGCCAGCCAGAGGCGAGCAGGCGCCTTGCGCGCGATGAGTGCAATCGCGGCGAGAAGCCACCCTTGAGGCTTGATCAACGCGGTGATCGCGATCGTCCGCGACGCCGCCAAGGGGGCGTTGCGGATCGCCCAAAGGCTCTCGAGCCAAAACGCCGCTAGCCAAACGTCGTTCTGCAACGTCGCGCCCTGGATTGCGATCGGGTAGGCCGTTACGGTTGCGGCTGCAAGCGCGTCGGCGAGCAGCGGGGGGGCCGCAAACGAATCGCGTGCCCAACCAGCGATGCGAAAACCGAGCAACGCGAGCGCTCCCACGCCGGTCCAGGGCAGCGCGAACGGACCGCTGACCGAATAGACTGCGCTCGCAAAGAGTTCGGAAGCCGGCGGATACCACCAGTAGCGCGTGCCCGTGGTCCAGAGCGAGTGGGTGTGGGCCCACGCCGCCGCGTTCGGAAGATGGTACGAGAGCGAATCGCCGTCGAGCAGAGGTCGCATCAGCTGCGGCCACGTTACGGCGGCGAGGGCCGCGACGAGCACGTACGGAGTGGGAGAGGTTGGCTTTCGATTCCGCGTGCCGGCGACGTGCCGCGCCAACGCGACCGCGACGCACAGCGCGAGCGCCGCCCAGCATGCCGCCGGATAGAGCGCGTGCACGACGCCGAGTACGAGGGGGATCGCGACGCCGAGAATCAGCGCGTCGCGCAGCCGGTCGACGAACGTGTCGTGCTTTCCGGCACGCAGTGCCGGCGCGGCCACGAACAAGCCGAGCAGCCAGAGTGCCGCGAGAACGCCCGACACCGCCGGCGAGGCTACATCGAATCCGGCGCGCTGACGCCAGCGAGCGCGAGCGTGCGTGCCAGAACGCTCTTTGACGCGAAGCAGAGCGCCAGTCGTGCGAGCCGAACCTCGCGTTCGTCGGTGAGAATCTTACACTCGCTGTAGAACTGGTGAAAGTCCGCGGCCACGTCGCGCGCATAGCGGGCCAGGCGGTGCGGGGCGAGGTGTTCGACGACGCCCGCCAGGACGTTGGGAAATTCTGAAAGCCGGCGCGCGAGCGCGAGCTCCGACGCGTGAACGAGCGGCGCGAGCTCGGCCGACCGCGCGTCCCGCACGTTTCGGCCGGAGCGCGCCGCAGAACCGAAGCGATCCGGGCGTGGCCATATTGAACGTAGTAGACGGGATTCTCGCTCTCCCGCTCTACCGCGAGCGCCAGATCGAATGAAAGCGGCGACTCGACCGCGAGCATGATGAAGAAGAAGCGAGCCGCATCGACGCCGACTTCGTCGAGGATCTCGTCGAGCGGGACGATCTCACCGGAGCGTTTGCTCATAGCGACCTGCTCGCTGCCGCGCAACAGCGTGACCTGTTGGACGATGGCGACGTCGAGTCGCCCGGGGTAGCCGAGCGCCGACGACATTCCCTTCAGGCGTTCGATGTAGCCGTGATGGTCGGGGCCGAGTATGTCGACGGCGCGGTCGTTGCTCTTGAGCTTCTGATAGTGGTAAGCAACGTCCATGCAGAAATACGTCGGCCGTCCGTCCCTGCGGATCAGCACGCGGTCTTTGTCGTCGCCGAATCGCGTCGCCCGAAAGAAAAGCGCGCCGTCTTCTTCGTACGTGAGACCGAGCTCGCGCAGGCGTTCGACGCCCTCGCGGACCTTGCCGGTTTCGTGCAGCTCGCGTTCGCTCTGCCAACGATCGTACGACACGCCGAATCTGCGGGCGGTGCGCTGCTGCTGCTCGACGAGCTCGTTGCGGCCAAAGGTCGAGAAATACGGCAGCCACTCGGCCTCGGCCGCCGCGACCCAGCGATCGCCTTCGCGTTCGACGATGCGCCGCGCGATGGGAATCAAGTACTCGCCGGGGTAGCCGTCGGCCGGCAGCGGATAGGCCGTTTCGAAGAGCTGGCGATAGCGCGCGTAGACCGAACGCCCGAGCGCGTCGAGCTGGCCGCCCGCATCGTTGATGATCCATTCGGCGAAGACCTCGTAGCCGCGAAAACGCATGGCGTTCGCGAGGGTCGCGCCGATCGACATCGAGCGGCCTTGCACCACGACGAGCGGGCCGGTCGGATTCGCGCTGCCGAACTCGAGCGAGACGCGCGAGCCGTTGCGCGGCGCCTCGCCGAAGCGCTCTCCGTCGCGAAGTATTTGCGCGACGGCCGAATGCCAAACCGGCGGTGCTAGGCGGAGATTGATGAACCCCGCGACCGGCTCGATTGCGGCAAAGAGCGCTGCAAGTTCCGGCACGTCTCGCGCGAGATCGCCGACCAGGCCGGTTGCGATCTCATGCGGCGGACGCCGCGCGGTTTTCGCAAGCGAGAACGCGAGGTTGGTGGCAAAGTCTCCGAATTCTGGGCGGCGCGGCGCCTCGAACGCGACGGCGGGCGCCGGGATCGAGTAGCGCGTCGCTACCGCGTCGGCCGCGGCCTGCGCGAAAACGCGCAGGGCATCGTCGACCGGCGAAGGGGCCTCGCTCGTCCGGAGAGTCATCCCGTTGCATCTTCGCCGCACGATGGAGCCGCGACCCGCGCATAGCGCGACGCGCCGCAGGATTCGACCGCGCCCTCGAGCTCGAGCAGCGTCAGCGCGGCGAGCGCCGCGCAGGCCGAAACGCCGCTCGCGGCGACGAGCTCGTCGAGGTCCGATGCCCCGGCCTCGAGCGCGTCCAGCAGCGCCGCCGCGATCGGATCCGCAGGCCTGGAGACCGGCGCGGGCGGAGGCGCAAGGGCCAGCCGCCCGAGCGCCTCGAGGACGTCCTGCGCCCCGCGCGCCAGCGTCGCGCCGTCGCGGATGAGCGCGAGGCAGCCCGCCACGTGGCGGCGGTCGACGTCCCCAGGGACCGCCAGCACCGGGATGCGGCCGGCGGCCCAGCCGGCCGTGTTCAGGGCGCCGCTGCGGGCTGGTGCCTCGACGACCAGCACCGCATCCGCCAACGCAGCAACGACGCCGTTCCGGGCCAGAAACTGCCAGGGATGCGCCATCTGGTCAGGCGGATAGGGCGAGAGGACGGCGCCGCCCCCCGAAATGAGGCGCTCGGCGAGTCCGGCGTTGCGCGGTGGGAAGAAGTGCCGGTGCCCGCTCCCCAGCACGCCCACGGTCGGGGCGCCTGCGTCCAGGGCCCCCTCGTGAGCAGCGGCGTCGACACCCAAGGCGAGCCCCGAAACGATGCAGCAGCCGGCGCGCCCGAGTTCGGCGCCAAACCGGCGCGCGAGGCGGCGGCCGTAGGGCGTCGCCGAGCGCGTCCCCACGATCGCCACGCAGGGCATCGCTAGCCCGGCCAGGTCACCCCAGGACCATAGCCCCGGGGCGGCCGCTTCGAAGACTCGCCCCCCGCGGGCGATCTCGATTTGGTCCCGGCGCAGGTAGGTCGGCTCGAGCATCTTGCCTCCATCACGACCTAGCGGGTCCGGTGCTAGCCGGGGCAGCGGGGGGATTCGAGGGCGCCCAACGGAATAGGCAGGCCGCAGCGGAGGTACCTCATTTGGCAGCAGAAGCTTATTGCGTTAAGTGCAAGGCTAAGCGAGAGATAAAAGACGCGGTTCAGATTACGATGAAAAACGGTCGTCCTGCAGTGGAAGGCAAGTGCCCAGTCTGTGGTACCAAGATGTTTAAGATCGGCTCAGCCTAAGCGTCGTCGGGTTCAATTGCAACGGCCCCAACGTGCCCAACACGTTGGGGCTTTTTGCGTTACCTACCCATAGTGACGTATAATACGTTCACCCACAAGATATGCCGTGGGAGGGACTTACCGCTGACTTGCCCGACCTGCCGCAAGAGTGAGACACGCGTCGTCGACTCGCGCGACGACGAGACCGTGGTTCGCCGGCGGCGCGAGTGTTTGGATCCGCGCTGCAAACACCGATTTACCACCTACGAGCGGATGGAAGTTCCGCGCCTCTTCGTCGTCAAGAAAGACGGGCGCCGGGAACAGTATAGCCGCGAGAAGATCCTGTCCGGCTTGCGCAAGGCGTGCGAGAAGCGGCCCATCTCCGAAAGCCGGATGGAGGCGGTGGCTGCCGACCTCGAGCGCGAGCTCTTTGCGCGCGGCGAGAGTGAGGTGCAATCAGCCTTGGTCGGCGAGAAGCTGATGGAGGAGCTGCGCAAGCTCGATCCCGTGGCCTACATTCGCTTCGCCAGCGTTTATCGGTCATTCCGCGACATCGAGAGCTTCCGCGAAGAACTCGCCCAGCTTTAGTCAAATCTATCGCCCTTGATGGAAAGCGTGCGCGTCGCACTCCGGCTCTTGCCGCACGGGGAAGGGTTGCCGTTGCCTGGATATATGAGCGAGCACGCCGCGGGTGCCGATCTTTGCGCCGCAGTCGCGGAGACGCTGACGCTGTTGCCGGGAGCGCGAGCTCTGGTACCGACCGGTTTCTCGATCGCACTGCCGCTTGGATACGAAGCTCAGATTCGTCCGCGCAGCGGACTCGCCGTTCGTACGGGCGTCACGTGCCTCAACGCGCCCGGAACGGTTGACGCAGACTATCGCGGCGAGGTACAAGTCGTGCTCGCCAATCTCGGTCCCGACCCGGTCGTTATCCGGCGCGGCGACCGCATCGCTCAAATGATCGTCGCGCCCGTCGCGCATGCCGACTTCGATGTGGTTGACGATCTGCCCCCGACGGCGCGCGGCGACGGCGGCTTCGGCTCGACGGGCGTCTCCGCGTGAACGTCTACATCGTCGGCAAAGGCGCGGTGGGCACGTACGTCGGCGATCTCCTTCGCGCGGTCGGAGTCGACGTTGCATACGCCCCACGCGCGCTCGAGGACGTTCGGCCGTACGACGCCGACGTTGCGATCGTTGCCACGAAAGCGTACGACACCGAGTCCGCGATCGAAACGTTGCGCGCGGCGATTGCGTACCCCGAGAAGTGCGTATTCGTCTCTCCCCAGAACGGCGTGGGGAACGAAGAGCGGTTGGCGGCCGCGTTCGGGGCTGATAACGTGGTGGCTGCGGCGCTGACGACGCCCGTGGACCGCGATCGCGATGGGAATGCACGCCCCGCCAAAGAGGGTGGCCTGGCCCTGGCGCCCGTGGGCGCGAATGCCTATAACTGGCTGGCGGCAACCTTTGCCGGCACCGGCTTGACCGTGAAAGTCGTCGAAAACTGGCGCGCGCTGAAATGGAGCAAGCTTGCGCTTAACGTCGTGGCCAACGCCAGCTGCGCCATCCTCAACGTGTTGCCGAACCGCTTCGTTCATTTCGACAAAATCTTCACGCTGGAAATTCGCATGATCCGTGAGGTCCGCGCGGTGATGCAAGCGCAGCGCATCGAGCCGATAGATCTGCCGCGCTATCCGGTGCGCGCGCTTTTTCAAATTGCGGGCCTCCCGAGCGCGCTCTCGCGCTCGCTTCTGGCGCAAAGCATTGCGCGGGCGCGCGGCACGAAGCCGCCCTCGCTCCTGATCGATTTACGCCGGGCTAAGCCGCAGACCGAGGTGGACGTCCTCAACGGCGCCGTAGCCACGGCCGGGCTCGAGCAGCGCGTGCCCACGCCGGTCAACGCGGTCTATGCGAGAGTGCTCAACGATATCGCGCATACGCCGCCGCTTTGGGCAAAATACCGCGAACACCCCGACCGGCTGGAGGCCGAAGTCGAGGCCGAGGTGAAACGCGCGAAGGCATTGTCCAAGACGAGCCGGTAGCCGATGCGCGATCAAAACGTGCCCGAATCGCTCGAGGGTTGGTGGATTCTCCACCGTATTTTTTCGTTCGATCGCCGAGCGTGGGACGGGTTGCCGGAAAAGCGGCGCGACAAATACGCGGGCCATGCGGCCGACCTCGTGGATCATCTCCAGGGAAGCGACGATGGCGATGTCGGGCTGACCCAGATCATCGGCCACAAGGGCGATCTCATGCTGACGCACTACGCTCGCACGTTCGACGGCCTGGCCTACGCGCAGACGCTCGTAGACAAGCTCGAGCTGCGCGAGTTTCTCGTTCCGCAGGGGTCGTACGTCTCCGTATTGGAGCTGGGGCTGTACGATGCCACCGGGAAGATCCACGCGGAACTGAGCCAGCGCGGGCTCGCCCCGCAATCGCCGGAGTGGATCGGCGCCTTCGACGAGATGATCCGCAAACAGGCCGAGAGTCCCTATATCGGGCCTCGGCTTTGGGCGAAGATTCCGCCGCGCCGCTATCAGTGCTTTTACCCCATGAGCAAGCGCCGCGGCGAGGTACAGAACTGGTACATTCTCGGTTTCGAGGCGCGCGCCAAGATGATGAGCGAACACGGCGTGGTGGGGCGCTCCTATCACAACCGGGTCACGCAGGTGATCTCGGGTTCGATCGGTTTCGACGACTTCGAGTGGGGCGTCGACCTCTACGCGGACGATCCGTTGGTTTTCAAGAAACTGATTTACGAGATGCGTTTCGACGAGGCGAGCGCCCGATACGGGGAGTTCGGCCAGTTTTGGGCCGGGCTGCAGTTCTCGCCACGCGAGCTGGCAGTCTTTCTCGACGGCGACGCCATTCCGCAACTCGACGCTGCCGAGTCGTAGTCGACGCGGCTACGGGGCGGCGATCGTGTAGGGGCCGCTCCCGAGCGGAATACGCCGCGCAACGCGACCGGCATCGATGAGCACGGCGCTATTGTCGCGATGCGAGACGACAATCGCCATTCGGCCGTTGGTAGCGATCGCGATCCCGTATGGAGCGCCGCCTACTTCCATAGGCTCTCGTGGCTTGTTCGGGACGAGATCGATCGGAGTGACGGTCGAGTTTCCGTAGTTGGTAACGTAAGCGAGGCGGCCGTCGCGTGCGATTGCGATCTGTACCGGATAGACGCCGACCGGAATCGCGGGCAGTGCTCGACCCGCTCCCGTGAGGTCGATCGGCGTAACGTCGTTGTCGGCGCTGTTGACGACGAAAAGCCGTTCGCCGTTCGGGCTGATGGCAAGCCCGGCCGGACGGCGGCCGACGGCGATCGACCCCTCGAGCGAGCGTGCCCGAAGGTCGACGACGGAGACCGTGTTCGATCCGCTGTTGCTTACGTAGAGGGTCGTGCCCGTGGGGCTTATCGCGATGGCGCGCGGGCGTGAACCGACGCGGATCGCTTCGCCGGATTTCAACGATGCCGTATCGATCGGCGCGATCGTTCCGTCGTCCCCGTTGGCGATCCAGAGCGTTCTGCCGTCCTGCGTGAGCGCGATGCCGCTCGGAGACCCGCCCGTCTTTACCGTTGCCGTTACGCGCTGACGCAGCGTATCCACGACGCTTACCGAGTTGCCGCCGAGGTTAACGACGTACAGGCGGTTCCCGTCCGGGCTGAGGGCGGCGTTGCGCGGATACTCGCCGACGGCGATCTCCGGACCGGTGGCACCCGTCGCGAGGTCGATCGGCGTGATCGAGTTTCCGAAGGCGTTCTCTGCGTAAGCGAGCTCGGGGCGTTCGTTGCCGCGATCGACCCTGGTGTAGACCGGCAACGGGTCGAGCCGCGCGCCGTTGGATGCGATACCCTCGATGCGCACTGCGTAATAACCGGCGCGCAGCGAGGCGTCGGCATAGAGGCGCAGGCCGATCGTGGCCGTAGCGCCGGCCGCGATTTCGACGTTGTTTGAGGACCGCTCCACACGAAGTCCCTGCGGAGCGACGGCGCGCCACGCGACGAACGTGGTCGCCGTGCCGGCGCGGTTGGAGATCTTAACGTCAAGCGAGGCCGATCCCCCGGCGTCGACGCGCACCGTTGCCGGTGTGACGAAGCTCGCGGCCGTTGCCAACGGCACTGCGAGCGGCGTCGTCGCGTACGAGGGGGGCGCGGCGGCCGCGCCGGCGCCCCACTGTGGGTTTGGTCGCTCCCCAACGCTTTGGTCCAGCCGAAGCGTGCCGCGAATCGGAGGCACGACCCACGCATTTCCAGCCGGCGCGCCGTTTACTCGCAGCGCCTCGACGTAGGCGTTCGCGGCGGAACTGTTGGACGACGAAATCGTAATCGTGGGGCCGTTGGGAGAGCGCACGACGATCGACGAGAAGAGCGGCGCACCGACGTCGAGATAGCGGACCGCGGGGTTCTGCGGATAGAGCCCCATCGCGCACCAGATATACCACGCGCTCATCGTCCCGAGATCGTCGTTCCCCGGAAGTCCGTCGGGCTTGTCTGCGTAGAGGCTCGTGAGCGCCTCGCGTACGATCGCTTGCGCGCGCCACGGCTGACCGACGGACAGATAGACCCACGGTGTGCCCAGGCTCGGCTCGTTCCCGAGCCAGGCGTACGGTTTGTCCGGGCCGGCGTTGAGATCCGAAAAGAACGTGTCGAGCTTCGCAGCGGCGGCCGGCGCACCACCCATTGCCGCGACGAGGTCGCGGAGGTCGTGCGGCACCATCCAGGTGTATTGCGCGGCGTTTCCTTCCTGAAAGCCGCTCTGCCCGTTCTCAGTGAGTGACGCATTCATGAACGCCATGGTGGTCGAATCGCCGTTACGCGGTTCGATCGAGCGGGCGGCGCTGTCGAAGAGCGCCATCCAACTGGAAGAGCGCCGCATGAACGTCCTGTAGGTTCGCGTATCGCCGAGGGCGTTAGCGACGCGCGCGATCGCGAAGTCGTCGAAAGCGTATTCGAGCGTTTCCGACGCTCCGTTAGGTCCCGGCGACACCGACGTCGTGTACTCGTTCACGACGTACCCTGCGTTCAGATACGAATTCAACTCCCAGCGCGGGATGTACCAGCCCTGCCCGGGCGGCCCCGACGTCGTCGTTGCCCCTTTGACCATCGCCGCTAGCGCGCTTCGAGCGTCGAAATCACGCGCGCCGAAAGCATACGCACCGGCGATGACGGCATCGACCGAGTCGCCGCCCATGACGCTCGTCGGGCCGTTGACGAGGGCCCACCGGGGAAGCCATCCTTGGTCTTGGCGTGCCGCGTCGACGAGCGACTGCATCATGTCGCTCGTCTCGCCGGGCGCGATGAGAGCTAGCAGCGGTACCTCGGTCCGGTAAATGTCCCAATCCGAGTAGTTGGCGTATTCGTCGTGGCCGGTCTTGACGCGATGAACCCTGCCGTCAAATCCGGTGTAGAGGCCGGTGACGTCGCTGATGACGTTCGGATGCAGCAGCGCGTGATAAAAGGCCGTGTAGAACGTGCGCCGTTCCGGCGCCGTGCCTCCGGAGACGTCGATGCGGCGCAGCATTCCGGCCCACATCTCGGTTGCGCGGTCGCGGATTGCGACGGGATCCCAGCCGCGTTCCTCCGCGTTCAGATTCGCGCGCGCGCCGGCTATGCTGACGAACGACACGCCGACCGTCACGACCACCCTCGGATCGAGCGTGGCGTCGAACGTCGCCCACGCGCCGGCGTTCGGACCTCGTGCGCTGCTCGTTCCGCGCGAGACTCGCGTGCCGTTCCAGGTGCCGTATTCGGCAAACGCCCGGCTGAAATGTGCTGAGAAATAGACCGTGTACCGATCCGGCATGCCACAGAAGAAGCCGCTCGAGGCCGATCCCGAAATGCGGTCTGGTCCGTCGATTCGAACGCTCGCGTCGGTGACGCCGGCCTGGTTCGACGAAACGTTGAAGAGCAGATTGGCGCGAGCGGCGGAAGGAAACGTGAAGCGGGCGATACCCGTGTGCCTCGTCACGCTTAACTCGGTTCGGATCTTCGGTGCACCGAGCGAGACCGCGTACCAACCCGGAGCGCTTTCCTCGTCGGCGTGTGAGAACGGCGCGCGAGCCGATGCCGGATCCGCCGGAATCGCGCCGGTCGTCGGCAGGACGCCAAAATCGCCGAAGACGCTGCAGCCCGGTCCGCTCAGATGCGTAAGGCTAAATCCGGTAATGTCGTGGTCCGCGTACTCGTAGCCGCCGCCCGCATTTTGCGCCGGCGTGTCCGGGCTCCATTGGACCATGCCGAACGGCACGTCGGCTCCCGGAAACGTGTCGATCGGGCCGCCGATCGGAGTGCCCGACGTTCCGATGAAGGTGTCGACGAGCGTGGTTGGGTTCGGCGTCGCGGATCGCGCCGGCACCGGAATAGCGAGCGCGATGCAGCCGGCGAGAATCACAGCGACGTTCCGCATCCCGCCTCTTGTACGTTACGCCGCCGCGCCCAGCCTTTCCAAGCTGCGATACTGGACGGCCTCGGCAACGTGCTCGGCGTGAATCGCATCTGCGCCTGCGAGATCGGCAATCGTGCGCGCGACGCGCGCGATTCGATCGAGCGCCCGCGCCGAGAACTGGCGTTTCGCGCTGGCGTGAGCCAGCAATCGCATCGCGGCCTCGTCGAGCGCGCAGTAGCGACGCATCGCATTTCCGGGAATCTCGGCGTTACATGAAAGGCCGGTGTTCCCGAATCGCGCGCGTTGCCGCTCCCGGGAAGCGACGACGCGCTCGCGAATGCGCGCCGACGGCTCAGCGCCCTCGTAGCGCACCATGTCGTCGAACGGCACGCGCGCGATCTCGATCTGAAGGTCGATGCGGTCGAGCAGCGGCCCGGAGAGTTTGCTGACGTATTTCGCCACCATCGCCTCATCGCACCGGCACTCCGCGCTGCGAGTACCGCGGTAGCCGCACGGGCAGGGATTCATCGAAGCGACCAGTTGAAAGCGCGCGGGATACGTGAACGTTCCGGCCGCTCGCGCTATCGTCACGGTTCCCTCTTCGAGGGGCTGCCGCATGACCTCGATGGCGCTTCGCGCGAATTCCGGAAGCTCGTCGAGGAAAAGCACACCGTGGTGGGCCAGCGAAATCTCCCCGGGCTTAACGAGTGCTCCGCCGCCGACCAACGCGGTCTGACTGATGGTGTGGTGCGGAAATCGAAACGGACGCGCCTGCACGATGCCGGCGCGGCCGACGAGTAGGCCGGCCACGCTGTAGATCTTCGTTACTTCGAGCGCCTCTTGCAGCGACATGGCCGGCAGAATCGATGGGAGGCGCCGCGCGAGCATCGTTTTTCCGCAGCCCGGCGGACCCACGAGCAGAAGGTTGTGCCCGCCGGCGGCCGAGATCTCCAGCGCGCGCCTGGCGGCCAACTGTCCGCAATCGGGCGGCGTAGAAGACGCATGCTGGTTGCGTCGGCGTTTAGCGATGGCCTAGTCGCTGATGGCAGGCCTTGAAAACTTCGGGCGCGCAGTTTGCGCGCCCTATTCGCCACGTATTCAGAATTTGCGTGCTTTGATTCTGAAGGGGCTTGTGGACCTGCCTACACTGTGGTAGTCTGTGGGGAACGTGGATCGGTCGTGTCCACACCGCCGACCGAAGTGTCGTGCGACCGTTGGGAGGAGGCGTGAGTTGCGCGCGTCGCCCGTGTGATCCGCGCCGAGTGTAAAGGAGTATGAGATGTCTACCAGTACCATAGATATCTCCAATCCAGAGGACTGGCGGAAGCACTTAGGTCTGTTACCTGTTCCTCTTTATAATGCGGCGTCTACCCGTCATTTTGTTATGATGAACGGCGCACAAGGTAATTTTTGTCTTGATGTCTCTGACGAGGCCGTAGATTCAAGTCTATTCCGATCGGTTGCGTGGTCCTCCGATGTAGGCTTTTACCTCAAAATTATTCATGGCTCCGGGCAGCTCTTTCGATGGGACACGAGTGAGCCAGGTGTAATAAACACCAAGGAACTCTCGCACAGTCTCCAGCGGTTCCAAAGCCTGCTTGAAAACAACGAGCCGCAACGACAACGTTCGGTAATTGAGCACGCACTTAAGTGCTTCATGACGCTGCGATCGACGGTCGGAAGCGACGTTGATGGCGGTCGGGCACTTCGTCTTTTTCTATTGCTCTTAGCGTGTGCGAAGGATGGGCTCTTCCGGTCGCAGATTGTCCCCGCAGACTGGGGCCTCAACAGTTCCGTGCTCGACGAAAGCAGAATTATCAGTGACGCGGATTGGGACGCACTGATGAGACAGCTTACCAAACCATTGTCTCACGGTGAGTTACAACTCATTGGCGCGCTTACACTCCGCCACGCTGCAGGGCAACTCTTTCAGGAGGCGCATTACGCCGTATCCGTCAGGGAGGAGCGGCAGCTGGTACTGAGCGGTGTTCTTCGACCGGCGGGGAAGCGTATTGGCAAGGCCGCCGCTGTTGGTATCTACTTTACGCCACCGGCCATCGCTCGGACGATCGTCGAGCAGTCACTGGCGTTGCTTGATATCCGTCGTGCAGAGCTTGTCATTTTCGATCCAGCGTGCGGGTCAGGAGAATTTCTGCGCGAGACACTCCAACAGCTGAGCACGGCGAGATATCAAGGACATCTAAAACTAATAGGGTGGGATATCTCGCAGACCTCCTGCGACATGGCCAGATTCGCTTTGTCTAAGCGGGTAACGAACGAATCGTTGAATTATTCGGTATCGATCCAGTGCGTGAACTCACTCTCGGCGGACGTTGTGTGGCCCACGGCTCTTGATGCACTGCTAATGAATCCACCGTTCCTATCGTGGTGGGACATGAGCATCGCTGATCGGGAACTCCTTCGCGCTAACACCGGTGACCTCGTTAGCGACAAACCCGATCTCTCTACCGCGTTCCTTGCTCGAAGCGTAACTGCTCTTCGCGAGGAGGGCGTATTAGGCTCGGTGATTCCTACGTCAACGATGGAGATCAGCTCAACCCGTCGGTTGCGAAGACGCTTAGGTGAGGAGCTTTCTCCGAGGGTGATTGCTCGCCTAGGCAACTTAGCGCTGTTTGCAACGGCTGTAATAGATGCCGCCATTTTTGTAGGGATACGTGGGCATGATGACATCCCCGCAACTTTACTTTGGACGGATCAGCGCTCAAAATCCGTGTCAGCTGGTTTGCGAGCTCTGAGATCGTATCAGGGAGATCCTCGTGACGCTGGCAGCTACAGTATTTATACTGTCGCGGACGTGGTATTTGATGAAGATGCCGTCGAATGGAATCCTCGGCCATACCGCGCATTTACTTTCTTTCAACGTCAAGAGGGCTTACCTCGAACGACAGAGGTGTTTGCGATTAGCCACGGCGTCGCAACGGGACTGCGTGATGCTTTTGTGGTCACCTCGGACGAGCTCGCTGCTCTTCCTGTGAAAGAACGAGCATATTTTCGCCCCGCTATCGTCAATGGAAGCATTGCTAATGGGATTCTGAATTGCGAATTCTATGTTTTTTACCCGTATGCAAACGATAAAGTTCTGATCGGCTCCGAGTCAGCAGTTCAGCGAAAGGTTCCCAGCTTTTATAGAAGGTTTCTACTACCGCTAAAGGATCGCTTACAGAAGCGAAAAGGCATCGCGCCCGAAAAGTGGTGGCTACTCATGCGGCCGAGAGACGAAGGAAGTCGCAGGCCAAAGATCGTGAGTACTTACTATGGCCAGGCTGGATCATTCGCATATGATGAGAAAGGTCAGTACGTTGTCGTACAGGGGTTGTCGTGGCGACCAGTGCCGATCGGCAACGCGTCGTTGACGCTCAACGAGCTAGCTCGGGAGGATCAGTTTCAGAAAGCGCTGGCATTTGCGTACCTGGCAATTCTTAATAGTGAGGCGTTTGAACTAGCGCTGCAGGCAACGTGTCGTCGAACCGCCGGTGGCCAGATTGAAATTGCAAAGCGGTTTCTTGAGAGAGCGCCACTACCGGACCTTTTTAAGCTAGATCTTGATTTTGAATCATTGGATCGGCTAGTAACACTTGGACGAGGAGTGACCAAGGGAGCATTTCCGTTGGGGCCGGAAGGGGAGCGTCTTGTCGCGTCGTTCTTTGCGTAGGGGCAAGGAGCCATCTGATGATTCTCCCCCACCCGTTTATGTGAGCGTAAGCTTTAAGAAGCGTTGCGGCGACGCCGTGCAACGGGCGTTAGCTTGTTCCAGCATAGTGTCGGAACAGGTGGATTCTACGCGAGGCGAGCTATGGTTCCTCAAGGAGCCCACGACGGCGAGTATCGCACTTGACGATGACGCGGGAAGTATACCGGTTACTCCGATTCGATCAGGCCGTAGTTCGACGCGTTTGTTTTGGATTGCTCCAGGCTTTCGCCTCAACCTTGGTGGCGGCGCTACGATAGTCGAGCATGCAACTATGCGGCTATATAGCGGTGGTCTCTCGGCCAGAGAAAAGCACCTCGTGGTAAGAGGAGAGTGGGAATTCCGAGAGACTAAAAAGGCTATCGAGAAAGGTCACGCGCAGCCACACTGGCATTTCCATTCTGTTGAAGGAGAGGAGCCTGCGGTTGCCGATCCAACGACTATGGCGGCGCAGCTTAGCGAGGCTCCTCCCGATGTGACAGAGACCTTGCTCTCTGACCTATTAGCTTCCTTAACAACGAGTTCCGATATCGACGATCGCGTCGCCTCGACGGCTACGGAGTCACGCCGCACACCGCGATCAACGAATGAACAAAAGATTCATTTTCCAATGGCAGCCCGCTGGGCTACGCTGCCGCTGAGTTGCCGCGAAACGGATCGTACGGAAGAAGCAATTTATAAGTGGTTTCAAGGAGTTATCTGCTACATTCGCCAGCAAGTAGAACTAGTAGCCGAGAAATGAGTTAGTTGCACCTCGCCGACCTACGTTAGTAGAGGACTCTTGACCGAGGGCCTCTTCGCTTTCTTGAGTTAGCTGTAAGTGGACGCACTTGATGCACGAGACGCTGCGCCAGGCCGGCCAAATCGCGAGCATAGAAAAAGCCTCATTTATGAGCTTTTTCGCCTCACGTAAGGCGCGCCGGGCGAGGAGAGGGGGAGGCCCGTTTGGGGGTTGCTTCCTCTACGCCCTGCCGCAGCGTTGAGGTAGCGTTAGAGGGCCGAGTTACTCTTCAGCAATGAACGCATTTGGAGTTACGTCTAGACAGTCTTCCTTAGCCGAGCGCGCAGTCTCGGCTGCCGCCGCGTTGAACCTCAAGCCCGCGGGGAATACCGATAAGATTGTGAATCGATCCAGACGCCGAGCAAAGACGCCTAGGCGCTAATGGCGTTGACGAGCTCAGCGACCTGCGGCTCGTCGGCCACAAGTTGAAGCAGATCGGCTCGCGCGTAGGCCCAGTTGTGGCACTTGAAGCTGCGAAGGTCATGTATGTTTGCACCGCAAGCATAACACGTGAGGTCGGGAATAGCATCCGGAACTTCGGTATTGACGAACTTCTTGTTTCCGAGGATAACAGCAATCAGCATATTCCGCGAATGAGTTCTTGACAGCGCCGAAGAGATAATATCGAGCCAGTTGGTTTCGCGGTCACACTGGCGACACCGTCGTGTGTCACCGCTGACCCAGAGTGGCGCTCCGATCGCACCGCTCGGTATCTCCAGCAGCTTCTCGATGGCTCGTACGTCGTTGTCCGTCGTTATCCAGCGTTCTTTGCCAGGCAGGGAATGCGGTGAGTCGTACACTTGCCGGAACAAAGCATCGCTAACTGCGTAGGTTTTCCGAGTGACTCTGGGACTGAGGTTTTCGGACGACATAATGCCCCTCTCGGTTGCCTCGACGATCCTGGACACCCACAGTAACACAAGCGCGGTTCTTTGGAAAGATGACGCGGTCGGCACGTCCCGTCTTTCCCCAGCCCCATCAAGCATGCGCCCGAGGCCAGTCGAAATTCGGGTAATATATACTTGCGTAAAATGGTTACCGGATGCAGAAACATCCGAAGGGCGAAAAGCCCCAAGCCCTAGCCGCCGAAATCAGGCGACCGTGCTACCATCACCGCATCGCGAACGCACCCTCCAGCCGCTCATCCAAAATCAGGAGGGAAGAAGGTGAGCTAGCCGCGCGATCCGTGGGGTACGCCCCAAACGCCGTGATGCTCGCTTTTCAGCACCCAAGCCTGGCTACGAGCTCAGCGGAGATATTGGAGAATCTCCGACCTTTGGTATCCGGCGGCCATTTAGACTGCCAGGCCCTAAACGCCAAGAGTCTAATGGGAGTCTTGCATTTGTAACGGTAGCTGCTACAATGTATCTACAAATGAGCGCTACGGAAATCAAGCGGGGGCTGTTGCGAGAGCTAGGCCGGCAACTTTTGGCCTATGGTTCGTCGCACGAAACGATCGCTCGTCGGCTGAAAATCCCTCGTCCTGAGATCAGTGCCATCCTCGGTCAGAAGGCCTCGCGCTTCACGTTAGAGCGCATCCTCAAATTGCTTTCACAGTGCGGCTGCGACATCAACGTGAGCTTGGCGGCCCTAGGGAAAGGCGGACTCGTGTGTTGGGAGACCCTGAAGGACCTCGGGCTTGAATGGCTTCCACTGAGCGATGGTCCGGGCCTAACTTTGATTGGTGGCGACGACGCGGATCTGCGCCGTAAGGTTTTGGCTGCGCTGCTACGAGCCCACGCGGCTCGCGGCGACCGGACGGTACTGTACTGCCAGGAACCGTCATCGCAAGACTTACCAACAGTGAGGTTTGAGGCGGATCGGGATATCCAAAAGCTCATCACGTATCACTCGGACATTGATTTGCCGCAGCGGGCCCGATTTGGAGCCTCAATCGTCGGCATCGATTCTGTTTCGAAAAGCGCCGCCAGCCCCTGGACTGCGATGCATTTTGCCAAAGAAATGCGAGTCTACGTCGTGATTGATACCCCGATCGGTCCCAAGGAGACGCAGCGTGTAGCAGACACATTTCTTGATTTGCTTGGGCCTCCGCATGTAGTCGGCCATTGGAAGCACGTGCACGAGGTGCTCGATGCGATCATTGTGCCGCGAGTTGCGGATCCTGTTGAGGGTGGTGCACCAACCTATTTGTGCAGTCTCGCTAAGGTCCGCAAAGACTCGGAGCTTGTAGAAGTGGTCAGAAACGGAGAAGCGGAACAGGAAGATCTAGCGGTCCGAGGTTTATCTCGTCCTGTTAATCGTGAGAGCCCGACACATCTTGCAACCTTCGCTGATGCAGCCGCTTTCATGGAACGCCTCGCCTCACTATTCGATAGTGAGTTCAGCGTTGTTGAGTCGCTCGAGCGGTCTCCAAAGGAGATTGAAATCGATGTCCGGGACCGTCATTCTTCCGCCTCGGTGTCCATAGCGGTAAGCTGGACCTCGAGGCGTCGTTGTTATGGGATCGTGTTTGTCAGTGAGGAGCCGGATGAGCTCGCCAGCCCGGTAACCCCGACGACATTGTTAGCCGTCGCGCCGGCGGACGCAGAGTACCTTGTCCGGCGGACACAATCGTTTCTGCGGCGATTTTCAGCCTTGTGATGGCCGCCTTGTGGAGCGAACGGAGATGACAGCATGGCACTGCACGATGGGATAGCGCGCCGTTCACCCGGAGCTTGCGCCGTCAGGCCGACGGGCTTCTGCTATCAATTGTGCTGCGCGCTAATCCATGCTTAGAACTACAGCCTGCGTATTCCGCGAAAAAGCTCGAAAACTAACCTTAGAGCACGTCCTCGGCAGCGTGATGACATAGATCGCTGACATGTGAGGTTTCCTGACGTCGGTGGGCTGAGCAGCATGTATCAACCGCGCTCCAGCTTCACGATGCCCTCATTGTGTGCAGGCTGCTCAAGCGCATCTGGGTAGTTTTTCATGGTGAAAACGTGCCTTCGTTAGCCTCGGCCCGTGACTCGGCGCGATAGGCGGAAAGGTCGGTTGCAGTTCGGCGCTAAGCCGATGCGCCGACTACGAACGAACCGCGGTGCTATTTGGCTTATCAAGGTCCACGGCGAACCGTTGGATACAGCGCGCCGTCGAGTATGGCGTGCTCCTGATTCATGATCCCGGAACTAAGCACACAAAAGGCACGCCAGGAATATGCACGTCGTTCGGAATCGTCTGCCACGGACAAACGCCAGGGGAGGTGCGCGTTCCGTATGGCTTAGCGCGCCAATTTAGCATTTTGAATCCGTACTGGCAGTGGATGGTCGTTACTCGAAACTAGGCGCTGCCTATGGTACAGGGTGTCCACGACACTATTCGAGTGAACCCACACCTGCTCAAACTTGGGGTCTCGCTAGGAGGGCGGACCACAAAGCCGTACGCATTCCCAGGCGTCTTGTCTGCGGTGATTCCGCGAAGTGCTTCGTGGAGGTTTTCCTCGACGCGGCGCTACGGTTGCTGACGCAATGCGCTTATTGCCGCTCTTGACTACTTTATGTAGCAGCGAGGCGGCGTCATCGTGGCTCATAAAAATGGAGGATGACTCGGCCCGGAGAACGCTCGCGAGGAATCGTAACATAGTTCCCGGACCGACTAGCCCGCAAAGCCCATACAATCTCTGATTTGTCGAACTCCGAAAGTAGCGTTTCGAGTGACAGTGGTTTCTGTCATTTGAACTTCCCCTTTCGCGCGTCCTGATACTCGTCGTGGGTGAGCCAGCCGTATTCAATCCCAAAGCGCATAATGCCATCAACTTTCACTTCGTGGTTCAGTCGTCGGCTATCATCGTTACCGCCGAGTCCGGCGTGTCGGGGTCAACGGGACGCACCTTGCTCGCCATGTACTTAGACCCAGGGCTCCATCGATGTACACCCCGATTGCTACCAGCAGCTCGACCAGAAGGCCCTGCTTCCCAACGGGAAGGAACTTCATTGCGCCGCTCCAGTCAAAAACGCCGACCTCCCGGACCAAGCGTGTAGCATCGGCTAAGACCGGCTTGTCGCCAGCGCCATTTGACCGGCGGTAGATAACCGGGCCGCGAATGGGGTCGAGTCTCCTTGTAGTGCGTCACCAGCTCGTGGTCGCGGCTTTAGCGTGATCATAGGTATTAAATCGTGTTTGCCAAACGCATTCGAGCTTGAGCGTCCCGCCGGGGCCGTTATAGTGGAGCTTCTCTTATGGCATCGTGACGATCTTCGTTGGAGAGGTTGCATGTGGCGGCTTCTTTGGCTTCGGCGTCCACTATGAGCAACAAGTGCTCTCGATGACGGAGCAGGAGCGTGACGCACGCGCATGCGGTCATGCGCCACACTCTGCCCAGCGACGTCAGTGCGTCCGCGCCGAACGCACGGCGTGCACCGACCCCTGCGCTTTCTGAGCGTATGTGAAAATGGCGTTGACGCCATTTGGCGGATACTCGATCGTACAAGCGGTGTTATCAGTTTACGTCACTGAGAACGTGAACCCCGAAGCATTGAACACCGTGTTGAACGTGCACTTTTCCCCGGTAGTGGCAGCCGGACCGTAGGTTATCGCCAAGCCGGATGGGATTCCGCAAGACGGAGACGTAGTGTGCGTTAGTGTGAGCGGCCCGGCGGTGTCACCGGCGCCGACGATCGGCAGTCCGGGCGAAATGGTCCAGCAGTCGGAAGAGCCGGATCCAGCGATCGAGGCTATCCAATTGTTCTGGATATCGACCTCGGTGGAGGCGCCGGCGAGGGGCCCGCCGCGACGAGACATATTGGCGGTGGAACCTGTGGCCGAGACAGGGGCCTGCGCTGCGCCACAGCTGGCGATAAGGAACGCCGACGCAACGGCGACGATGAATCGACCGAGACGCTCATTGGGTACTTTCATTTACCGTTCTCCTTCTTTAGAATAACGTCGAGAAAGGATTCAAGAGGCAGTCCCGAGGTGATGCTAGCTTGAGATAGCGAGGCTTGATCAGGGTGCGCTGCCGAGAGGGGTGGGATCGACCTTCGCTCCCACCCCTGGGCTAGTCAACGCGACAGCATCGCCCCGTCTTCGCCACGCCGTCTAAACGTGCGCGTACACGAAGATAACGGTATTGGGTCGTATGCCGAGATGATACGAGCAGGTGGTGTTTGCGTTATTCTCAACGGCATATGCGAACGTGCCAGCGAGATAGTTTATATCGAATTTGCAGGCATCCGCAGCGGCCGCATCCGGTCCGTAGGTGATGTCGAAGTAACCGGTATCGGAGGCACACGAGGGATCGAACGACACCGTAAACGCAGAACTTGTGCTATTCGCCGGCACACTGGACGGCGCCGAGCCCGTTAGACACGACGATGACACGCCCTCTAGAGCGATTGCACTGCCGTAGGTGTTGTCGATCGTTGCCGACGTAGACGTGGCATCGGGCTTTACTCGATGGGACGGTTGCGCCACACCGGTAGTTCCCGGCGGGTTTGTTGCGGTCGAGGCTTGACTGCAGGCCGACAATGCGACCGCAGCGACGAAGATTGGTATGCATATTGCATGTTTAAGCATGAATCGGCTCCTTGGTGGTTGGTTGGTTGGTGAACAGTTCACCTGCTGGAATCGTGCATCGGCCTCCGATGCCGCAGGGAAGGCGTGATCTGATCGTACGTAAGAATCTCGTCGATGCTGCTTATCGGCGATGGCTTTGCTGTGCAGTCAGTGTGCGTTCCCTGCGTAACGGAATAAGTGAAGGTTGTGCCGTTATAGCCAACGTCGAACGTGCACTTTTCGAGGGGCGTCGTAGCTGGTCCGTAACTGATGGGCAAAGGAGCAGTAACTGGACAGGCCGTGTTGTACGTGAGTGTAACCGGCGGACTCGAAGCACTGGGTGCAACTGCTGGGAGCGGTGTAGGCGAAATGCTCCAGCAAGTCGCCGAACCGCTGCCGAGTATGGTTTGAGACCACGCGTTATCGATCTGAACGACGTTCGAAACGGTGGCAAGCGGTCCAACGCGGTGCGATCCGTTCTGCGCGATTCCTGACGGACTGAGCGAAGACTGCGTCCCACTGCTGCAGCCGGCGACAATGGCGGCAGCCGCCAAGGCACTGACCGCCCATTTTGCGGTGCAGGTTTTCGTGTTTTTCATGGCGAGGTTTGCTCCTGAAGGGGTGCCCAGTCGGCTGGGACCCTCCGTCGGAGATACTAGCTCAAATGAGCTAGCTGTGCTACAATCGTCCAATCCCTCTCTTGCTGTTAACGGGAGAGCCTAAATATTGTGCGCCAGAGCCCAACGTCGCTTTCCGGACGCGATCATCACGCGTCGGACAGCACCGTCCGAACGCTGCGGCGGGGGCGGTCCCTCTTTGCCGCGTTGTGGCAGAGGGCCGCGGAGCTAGATTCGACCTTGACTCTCGATCGTTGCGACAGCGCGCTGCTGCGAAGAAAGCTCATACGGGCGGAGCCATATTCACGCGAGCGGCTCTTTGAACGTCTGGCACGCAGGCGTCCAGTTATTTTCGACGACTTCAAAGTTAAGCTCTCGCATGGCGGAATACCCTACCAAGGTGGGGTAGTTGACCTCCTGCGAAAGGCGCTTCCTAAGAGCCAGCGCGTAAAAGCGCGCGTAGGCCCAAGGCAAGAATTCCGATCGATTACGATTAGCGATCTGCTCGGACGATGGGAGCGACGGCACAGTCTCGTAACAGTCACCGATCTGCACTTTCGAGGTACACGTCTAGAGACGTGCATTGACGTCAACGCGCTATCTGACTTCAACCTCTTGCTCCTCGGTTCGGAAGAGCTCGCTCTTCAAGAGATGATGACTCTTGTGGTGAGCAGCGCGGATACGTTTACTGACTCGCATTCGGACGACCCAGACGGAAGCAATCATTGTTTCGTAGGCGAGAAGCTTTGGTTAGCTTGGGATACGTTCGAAGGCCACGCTGCAGGGTTTGAAGACGTGTCGCGAGACGATGTTGCCGGCGGAGCCGCATTCGACATGCGGACGTTCCTGTTGCTTCGAAGTTCCTGCTGGTTTGTCGTCTCCGATGGCCAGACACTGTTCTTGCCTGGATCGCTTACACATAAGGTCGTGACTCTACGGCCCTACCTTGGTTTCGGTAGCTTTTTCGTGACCTTTGCTGGGGGCCTTGAAACCTTGATGCGGTGGTATGAGCACGGGCCGTTATGGGTCCGCGGGTCCTCTGATAACGAGGGCCTGGTAGACGAGGTTACCCGACTCATGCGCCGCAAACTGCGCGCGCTTTCCAAGGCAAGCGAAGCGCAAAGGGCTCAATGGGGTTGCGCTTATCTATGTCCGGCAGCAGAGAAATTTCTTCGTGAGGGATCCCACCGACGGCAGAAATGGAAATCATATCCCGAGTTTTTAAAGCTTATGAGTGAGGCACACACGCGCGCGGCCCACGCCTCTGGGGGTACGACTGCTCGTCCGTCGCGCCGCGTCCTCGAAGCTAAGAGATACCCGTGAGACTGCATCAACTCCAAAAGCAGTTAGGCCCCAAGTTAGGAATAACAGTAGCCCCTTCCTAGTCCTTTTCGAGGCTGCCGGGCGAAATGCCGTGCGCTCGCACACGGTCTGCGTCTTTGCTGCGTCAGGTACCGGCGGTCGGTATTACCCGTGCGTATTTCTGGGCAATACCCTGGGCGCCGAAAAGTACAATTGCCGCCCATCCATGTGTGAGTTACCAACCTTGCCTGCCTAGTTGAAGTAATCAGGAACAGCTACCTAGAGTTGATGGAATGAGCGTGCTCCCATGGTTTCGCGTCACTCACGATAGATTTTACGCTTTCGTCTTGTTCGGGCTCCCAGGCTAAGAAGGTGGCTTCAGTGAGGGGTTCATGAAAGGAGCTGTCATGATCGCTGGCGTTCGCTCAACCATGGATATGGTCCCAGCTTAGCATCCGCTCGAGTGCAAGTGAGTTCCTTCTTCGGGCACTCGATGCGAATGCGATCCTTCTGTACCGGCCTGGTAGCCTCTTAGGGGTTGAATCAGGAATTCCTGACCGCGTTTCATCGTGCCAGCTTCTTGTTCACCCACTGCGATCGGTCGGATCCCGGTTTTAAATGAATCTCTGGACTTCATCGTCTTTGTTAACTCTTACCCAGAGCCAAGCTGATACCGTGACGGACCACAGCACGACAATCATGATACATGCTTCAATCGCCAGAAAAAGCGTTAGCACCAAGTCTACACCAGGAAAGCTCAAATGGGACAGTCTGACGATCCGCCAGCACGCGGGACCCAGCAAAAAAGCAAGGAATAGCGACGGTATACCAACAGGTAAAACATCAGCTATGAAACAGCGCCGTTGCGTCCCCCGAAAAGTACCTCGATCATTCGGGCGAACTCGGTCAGGAATATCATCGCTTAACGCCTCCCTCACACGTTCGTACTTCAAACCGAAGAGGACCGAAAGGAACACCAACAGTACGGAAACGACGGTACAGCTGTCAACGAGGCTTTGCCGGAAGGCCTGTTCGTTCATTTAGCTCGCTTTGCTGGAATTACGAGCTTCTTACAGACAGCATCGTGAGTATCTTTACGAATCTCGTAAAGCTCGGCTGTGTCTTTCACCTTCCTGACGGGCGCGAGGCGACCGGCGCTCAGGCCTGCGATAGTTTCTCTCAGGTATTCGATAACAGCTTGGGGCGCATTAAATCTATAAAGAGCAGCCCCCTGCTCGTCCTTTGCTTCTTCCTTGGCATCAAACGCCGCCTTAACGGCATCGATCCACCCTTGCTGAAAATCGCTAATGTACCGTTTTGACACTATGGAGATCATGGAAATGGCGCGGCGTTCCGTGGTACCAAAAATTCGGCTCACAACAGCTTCGCTTGGTATTTTACCGCCTAACGCATGCTTAATGAGCCGGTAGAGCCGCTGCAGTGGAGTGTTTGACGTTGAATCCTGACGGCGCGTAAGGATGGCATCGGCTGATTCTGCCACAGCGGCTCGGCAAAAGGCCGCGATGGGGTCATCGGTGAGGCCCGCAAGAAGTTCCTTTATTTGATTACACTGAGCGTCTGATAGGACGCCCTCCAGGGACAGCTTTACTTCCATTTTTGACCGCCTTTAGCATTGGTCTACAGGTCATCGTTCCGGACCTAACTTACGGACAAGGCGCACAGAAACGCGGCTCATCCATCGGTTTTGCTTATGTGTTTTCGGCCGCTGCCCACGCACACCTCACACGGGACTCGATATGGCGGTCGTCGTTGGCCACCTGATAGTGCCCGACAATGTTGTCGCGAGTAATGGGATCAATGGTGCGTGTAATGGCTATCGGCTTCGACTGTCGAGCGATAGATAGCGTGACCGAAAGTCAGGAGAAAGGTTTGAGCCCAATCGCTGTCTGGGTTTCGCTGTCTGGTTTCGACGAAGACACCGTGGCCCTCGCGCAGCAGCACTTAAATTTCGCGCGACATCGACGGCTGCCCCTTTCGCTATTAGTCCGGCCCCACATTCCAAGTAAGCCTCCGACAACCGATATGGCTAGCATTGGCTAGGACGACGAGCCAATGTTAGCTCTGGATCGTGCCGACTGTCAAGTGGGAACTGGCTGCCGGTCAGAGCGGGGTCTTCAAGCATTTTGCGATATTCTTTAGCCTACGAGGAGCTCTGGCCGCCGCCATGTTTTTGGGAACGCGGATGTGACGTCAGCTGCATATCATGTTCGAAACGATTTGAGGAGGCACTACGGTCGCCCGACACAGGTCAATCTTGACTGCAAGATTCTGCGAGTTTTTAATGGAAAGCGAGGCTTTATAATAGGTAGTGAGCCGCTTTGCGTTACTTCGTCAGCGTCTCACTCTCCATCGGTCCTGATGCTGTGACTGCGCTCCTTACGCCCTACAATACTTTCAAAAAGCTTGGCCAGCGAGACTCTCACGTGACGGAAATAAACTACGCGTAATGAGCAGTGGCAGCGTCACGACCTCCGCAAAGATTGAAATCGCGGAACGTTTTAAAGATGCCGTCAGAGTTGTGAAGGATGTAACTTCCGATCAGTACGAAGAAAATGTTTATTGCCACTACGATGTTTATTGCCACTACGTTGGAGGCAGACGACGCG
Source organism: Vulcanimicrobiota bacterium (assembly GCA_963745145.1). GTDB lineage: Bacteria > Vulcanimicrobiota > Vulcanimicrobiia > Vulcanimicrobiales > Vulcanimicrobiaceae > Cybelea. The sequence continues at coordinate 1,329,637 of CAVUWE010000002.1, forward strand.
TAGGAGCCACACCGCGTATTGATTGCGGTGCTCGATCGTCTGATTGAACAAATTGAGCGCTGCTTTCCGCTCCAAAATGTCGAGAGGCTCGTCTGGGTCGATGCCGGCCAGAGTTGGCGCGGCCTTATTGCGCCGGGGCCAGTCCAAAGGCTGCTTAAGCGGTGCGTCATGGCGGCGACCGACACTTGAAAGCGCTTCGCCAGCTGTTCCGTGTTTAAGCCCTGGGCCACGACCGGTTCTAGGAATCTTCGCGGCATCAGTAGCGCTGCGTCGAACCGATTAGCTGCCATCTCTTTGGGGTCGCCACTTTTTCCCTCGTGCTGCCGGTAAAGCGTTGCTGAGCCCACGAACGTCCCTTCAGATTTGTCCAGGCGAAGAACGGCATGTCCAATTTCGTGCGCGAGCGTAAAGCGTTGGCGAGAGTTGGAATCGAATCCCGACACGTCGATGACGACTTCACCTTCGTGTTTTGTCACTTGTCCCGCCAAGTTCTGGTCCTCGAACGCAACTTTTCGGACAACGTATGTCATGCGCCTCGCTAGTGCTAAAACGTTAATGGGCTCGGCGGTGATGCCATATCTCGCTAGCAAAGCAATACTATTCGAAGCCCGGATGTGTCGCTTGTTTAAAGCCGCTTAAAAAGTGTTTGTCATCCCATGTAATGCTCTCACCGCCTTAAAGCACGTACGCGGCCGCGCCCACGGATGGCTCTCGGTTGTCAACGAAGTATATCCAATAATATCCTGTTGCAGGGTCCTGCTGTACCTCGCCGATTTCCAGTAACATAGAGGTTGTCGCCGGCACCTTGGGACGTGGTGTCTAGGGCTGGCTGCACCGATTGAAGGACGTCGTAGACCGTCGTAACCCCCGACTGGATGGGAACGTCATCATTCGCTTGCCATGCCGGCTGATGAAACTCACCGCCCCAATCTACAAAGTTGTTAACGGTCACAGCCGCTGCTGCTGTCATGATACGGCCAATCTAGCCTAAATCGGCTACTGCCCCAGCTTCGTCCAGGGAAAGCGTTTTCCCCTCGCGCGCCTCACTCCTGGACTTGCAGCTTGAGTGTTCAAGAGCATATTCGCATGTTATGCACAAGCGCGTTGAAAGTTCCGGCCGGAGGCGTCGTCATCGATCGGGCCATTGAGTCGGACGGTCTCTTCACGCACCCGCCGCAGCTCGCGGATCTCCGCCCTGCCTAAGCTGCCAAAAACTCTTGGGCCGGGAGTAGACTTGCCGGCAACGGCCGCAGGAATATCAAGGGACTAATCCTTCTTTAAAGCCCAAGTTTTCGCGTCGCGCGAAGAGTGGCTGGCTACAAGCGCGGAGGCGCGGCAGTCAGTTCACTTCTGAGTTCTTGCGCGACGTTACCGATTGCGACTTGAGCCAGGCAGGAGGTCATGACGTGTTCGTACATCGATTGCTCCTTGTACCGACTCTTGCCCGGTTTGACTGATGCGAGTCCGGTGGCCGCACGCGTACTTAGAGCCGCCTCCGAAGCAGCAGAGGTCCTTCGGCGGGTTGATCTAGAGGGATCGGTACGCCGGGACCCCGCCGTAAACATCGTCCACGTTCACTAGCGCACGGGGCATCGCCGCCATGGAGCCGCTTGAGCCCCGGGCCGGCTACCGCCAGCAGCCCTAATCGGTAGCCCTAAAAGGAACTTCCTCTTCCGTGGCTGCCCCGTTAGACAAGTAGGTCCGCGGCGCTGAACCTTCAGCCAAAAATCAAGTAATTTCACATGACTAGCCCGAACAGATCAGGCTTCTTCACGTCAGGGCTTTAAGCCCCCGAAAGGAAGTCTGATCAATGAAGGCGCTTTTTATGATGTCGCTATTTGGCTTGGTTGCCATTGCCGCGTTGGGTTGCACCAGCAGCAACGCGTTGCCCTCGCTTTCCCCGCAGCTAAATGGGCCCCCATCGGTTCGGGCTCACCGGGCCGACTGCCCGACTGACTCCGGTGGCATCATGACCGGAGACACGGGCTGCTGAGGTTGCAGATCGAGCTTATCTTCCGTTAAGAGCAAGGCGGCGGGTGCCGGGGGCCCGCCGCCATAATCAATAGCACTCATGGCAAGAAGCAAGATACGAGAAACTGGTGACTGGTTCTCCGAAATGCAGCGACTTTTCCAAGGTGCGCACTACCTTCGTGCTGCCGGACTGTACGACGACACCGTTGATCACGGAGAACGACCCAAAAACGATGCCGTGCTGCTACGGGCTCGCCTTTACCTTAAAACCGACAGTAAGCAACTGCTTCCGTTTCTTTTAAAGCATGAACTTGACAAACCAACGCAGGCTCAGGTCGCTCGACGCGAGACATACCTTGGCACAGGCTACTCACGGCTCGGCGAATTTGGCGAGTCCGATAAACACTTTTCCAGCGCCCAGCGGCTCATCGGAAACGGTCCAGCATTCGCCCAGCTCGCTGCTCATATCACGCGCCGATATTTGGAACAACATGCTCTTGATTCAGCACAAGAGTGGCAACAAAGGAGCCTGGTCGACCGTACATTGACAGGCAAAATACGAAGTGAGCACCTTGCGTCCTATATTTTGGCGCGACGCGAACGCTATCGGCATCAGGCGGAAAGTCTCATCAGGGTGCTAGACCTGATCGGCGATAAACGTGAGCAATACGCTGAAGATTGGTATGCTGCTGTTCATACGCTCGCCGTGCTCGCCCGAGAGCTGCCGTTCGAAGAAGCAGCAAGAAGGGCGAGGAGGGAGGTCGATTCAGATTTCGAGTGGTCGAGCGATTTTGCCGCGAGTAACTTTCAGGCCCTTAAGGGAATCGCTTGGTGCCAGGCGCTGGCCGGCGACGAACTTAGTTGTTTTCGATATCTCCGCTTGGCGCAGCACGTTCAAGTCGGGCAGGTGTGGCGTGCCATCCTCTATTTGGATCGCTCCTACTTCGCGGCCATTGTGGGCGAACAGCAATGGGCGGCCAACGAGTTTGCGGCTGCAGAGGACCTGGCTCAAGGTATCGCCTGGGATGAGACTTCGGGGGAGGAACGCGTGGCGCTCCTCCTGCTTGCGGAGCTCGCCACCTTGCATGCTCCCAAGCGCGCCCCGTTTTATATTGCGAGGTTTAATAATCTTGGCAAACTCCGAAGCCGCGTACAGCATTTCGCATTTGATGACAGATTGCAAGCTATGGCGGCGTATTCTACGGGGATTGTGAAACTCGCTTCTGGCGAACGGGCGCCCGCGGAAGAGCAGTTACGAATTGCGTGGAGCACGTTTGATCGCATTGGTTACGACGTGCGAGCCGGTCTATCTGCGCTTGCACTATTTCGTGCAACGGATAAGAGTAGGTGGCTTCATCTAGCCGAGGATAAACTAGAACGCTATCCCAGATCGTGGTTGGATCGAAAACTTCGGGACGAATCCCAGAAATCTCTACATAACCCAAAAGTGCTATCCAAGATGCAATCCATAGTAACGCGGCTTGTTTGCGAAGGGCTCTCAACAGAAGAAATAGCGGAGAAGTTGGGCTTGAGCAGAAATACTATCCTCAACCATTTGAAAGTCATCTACAAGAAGATGGGCGTCAACTCAAGGCCAGCCCTCGTGGTGAAGGCGATGAACCGCAGCAATTCCGCTTGAAGAGGCCCGGCCAAGCCTTTTGACGGAAGTGGGGGCGCCGCTACAAAGCTGTATTCTTAGTGCGCAGTTCCTCGATCGGGTCGTTTTGCGGTTCAACTTCGGAAAATTACGTCTCGGCATAATGGCGGGAAGGTCTCTCCCTGCTCTGGAATGTGCGCACACCGGCGTTTGTTGCGCGGCCGAGACGCGTCGGGCGACAAAATAGACGTATCGGGCATAACGAAGCCAGTAGGCGAACTGAAGATCACGTTTTCCCGTGAGTGTCTTTCCCTTCTCCCGGTCGCGCGCAGAGGACAGTGGCTGTCAAGCGTGGCGTGGCCGATCCGGCCAACGGGTGCGGCTTCAGCCGAGCGGGCCGAACCAAGTCTGGATGATGGATTTCAGGCGCGACCGATTGAGAGGAGAGCATCCGAGGAAGTTCCGACCGCTAACGATCGTCGACATTTTAACCCGGGAATGCCTGGTGCTTGAGGTTACATGCGGCTTTCGAACGTCGCAAGTCGTACCAGTCTTGTCCCGGTTAATTATGGGGAATGGCGGGCCCATGGCGATCCGCTGCGATCAAGGGGCCAAGTTCACTGCTGAAGCGCTCGATCTATAGTGAGGCATAGCGCCAGCTCTGTCGATGTAAGATACAGGGGAACCAGGACCCCACCCTTGCTGATTCGACGCCGCGAAGAGCAGCGTCGTTTGCCGGCCAAGGATGTATGCATCCTTCACGCTTCACTCCAACGTATCTTCGCTACCCAGCCAACTAATGGACATACGAAGGATTGGTCCACGTGCGAAAGAAGGCGCTTGAATGAGTGATGACGTGCCTTCCCTTCAGCGACGTGCTGAGGAAATTATCCGATCGTGTCCAGAGTGGTACCACTCAATTGAGCTGGCGCCCGGCATCGTTACTCCAGGAAGAGCCCCGGTTGAAGTCTGGAGCGGCACGATGCGTAAACTGCAACTGCCAGACCTTAGGGGCAAATCCGTGTTGGATATCGGAGCGTACGACGGCTTCTTTTCGTTTGCCGCCGAAAGGCTTGGCGCAACCCGCGTAGTAGCTCTGGACGATTATGTTTGGTGCACCGACATGGTAGCCTACATGGAAGATTGGAGGGTGGCAAGGGATACGGGAGCGTCGATCCCTTCCCCCCGGAACTCACGTCACTGGCAACCTGACGAGCTTCCCGGCAAGCGCCCCTTCGATGCGGCGCGCGAGATTTTGCGCAGCAAAGTAGAGCCCGTCGTTGGAAACTTCCTCACGATGGATGTCGCGCAAGTTGGGCAATTCGACGTCGTTCTCTTTCTGGGGATTCTCTATCACTTGGAGGAGCCGCTGACGGCCGTGCGACGGGTCACGGAGTTCTTGGCGCCTGCAGGTTTTCTCGGAATAGAAACGGAGGCAGTCGAGATTCCGGGAGCACCGGATGCGGCGTTTTTCGAGTTCTTCGCGGGAAACGAACTCAACAACGATGCTTCGAACTGGTGGGCGCCGAACGCTAAAGCGATCGAGGGGTTGGTCACGGCAGCAGGATTGCGAGAATTTAGACTTGGTCAGGGTCCTCCCCGCTTGTCGCCGTTGCGCCGCCTTCAGGCGAAAGTTGCCCGAAAGCGCATTCGCTATCGGGCCATCGCGTCCGCGCGCGCGCCACTCTAGCGAATAACCAGCTAGCCTTTATTGGCTAGTTAGATGGGCTGGGTGCCTCCCACTTGCTCCGGGCAGCTGCCTGTGTTAGCCTGTGGTTAGCTAGCCCATTTGGGCTAGTTTCCTGGCAGCAACACTTTCGGAACTGCGAGTCGATTCGCCAGTACCCATGTTGCCGAAGGTGTCCTGTGCTACTAAGAGGAGGCAACCGTGATCATCGCGAGGCGAGAGTCTAGCAGCATGCGCTCTCTGGGAGCAAAGGGGCGTGCGTCGGTCGCGCTGGTGGCAGTAGGATCAATCCTGCTTTCAGCCTGCGCTGGCCAAGGTTCACCCGGCAATGGGATGGCCGGCCTTGGAACGAGTGGCGGATACGCCAAGGTCGGCTTAGCTCAGAATCCCTATCTTCGAGACATCATCGTTCCCAACGTGAGCCGGTTCTATCACATCGGAAAGAAAGTGCATAAAGGCGTTAACTCATCTAACTTTACCTGGGTTGTGACATGGGGCACCCTTGATGCGGATGCCGAAGCTGACTGCCCCTCTGGCTGGAAGGTCATCGGCGGCGGCACGAATGACAGCAACGTTACATTTATAGGAATCGGTCATTACAATACTACTCAGACGGGATGGATCGCCCCAGCGACGGGAAGCGGCGAGAGCGAGGCCTTCGCGTCTTGTGTCGCGCCTACGACGTTTTCTGATTACTTTGAGTGGGTGAAGGTTTCCGATACGAACGGCGCGACGGTGACGTGCGATAGCGGATATGACCTTGTGACCGGTTATGGTTCAACGAAAACAGGTCACGTGGGAGTAGAATATCCTGTTTACGGCAGTGGTGCCGGCAAGAACGAATGGGTAGTAGATGGCGGTAGCTCAGGCACCGTTACAGCTCACGCGTCGTGCGTACGCGACAGTGAAGCGGTCATAGTGCAGAACGCGTGGGGAACCGGTTCGGCCGTTTCGGCGTGCCCAGAAAACGGCTCGCTACCGTACATCATCATCGGCGGATCGATGGGTAATGGGGATTACCCAGGTTCCCCGTTGTATAACTACCCGACTAGCACGGGCTCCGGGGGCAGCAACGTCTGGCACGCGTTTAATGCGAATTGGCCGAACTCCACTACGCCCGTCTTAGCGCACGCTCTATGTGCGCCCGTGACATCCACGTGAGGCCTTATGCAGGCTTCTTGCTTGGGCAGCTAACGATAGCTGCTCCGGAGAAGTAGTTCAACGAAGCGGAGTGTCGACGGTATGCGGTTCGTCGACACTCCTGAATCCGTGTCGTCGTCGGGGGGGCAGCCGTGCAGAAGTCTTTCCTGCGCAACAGCGCAGTTTTTAGATACTTACGTACCGAGTGAAGAGGAAGTTCAAGCGTTTCAGGTCTCCATTCGCAATGACCGCATTGTTGGTAATCTCGATATTAATTTTGATTGCGGTTACGACGACGCATCGAACGAGCGCCGCGTATCACGAGTTCTCGGTGCGACCACTCCAGTCGACCTATAAGTACGCTTCGAATTCGCAAGAGCTGTCTGGCGTTGGAGACCTTACCGCTAGCTGCCCGAGTGGTTACGACGTAACGGGCGGCGGTCTTTTTCTAACGGGAGCGTGACGATCCTTGCCAGCCACTTCGGAAGCGATCATGAATCGTGGGTCATCGAAGTGAACGCAGCAGGAGATGGGCTAGGTCCCGTCATGCGACCAGTGATTTCTGTGGCGGTTGGGTAATTTCGTAGAGCGCGAGAAACTCCTCGGGCGTCATGCCGTCGAGCGAGCTGTGAGGGTGAACGCTGTTGTAGGCCTGTCGCCAAACCTCTGCTCCATCGCGCGCCTCGAAGATCGTGCGGTAGCGGTTGGCATTGAGAAGTTCGTCGCGAACGCGAGAGTTAAACGATTCGATGAATGCATTCTGCGTCGGCTTTCCCGGCTGAATGAAGAGCAGCTCGATGTTATGCTCGTGAGCCCAAGTTTCCAACGCCGTTGCGATGAATTCGGGGCCGTTGTCCACTCTGAGGCAGCTCGGGTAGCCGTGTTCACGCGCCGTATCATCAAGAGTTTGGACAACCGAGGCGCTCGGATACGAAAACGCTGGATCGACAGCGAAGCCGTATCTGCTGCATTAGTCGAGCAGCGTGAGGGCGCGGAACACTCGCCCATGGAGAAGGCGATCGGAGAGAAAGTCCAAGGTCCAGATCTCATTGGGATGCGTCGCCCGACGCAAGGGCAGGCCACGCACGTATTTCGCACGGCTGCGCCGGCGACGGCGAGCGATTTGGAGGTTTGCCAGGCGATAAAGCCTGCGAAATCGCTTCCAGTTCATGTACGGATCACCGTCACGCGCTGCCCGCTCGTAGACCACGTAGAGGCGCTTAGAGCCATATCGCGGATGCTCTTGCGCGAGTTGCGTCAGCCTCACGAGCAGCGGCGCATCTTGGATCGCTCTGAGGCCCTGCTTCTCGTTCGACGATCGACGGCGCGCGCGCATGATCGCGCAGGCTTCACGCTGACTGAGCCCACTTCGTTGCAAGGCCTTCACGGCTTCTTGTCGCTGCGAAGGCCCCATCCGTTTTTTCGGATCAACTCGTCCATCGCGTCCACTTTGAGAGTGAGCTTGGCAATGATGCGATGCATTTGGGTGTTCTCTGCCTCGAGTTGCTTGAGCCGAACGACGTCGCTCACGTCCATGCCGGCGTATTTCGATTTCCAAAGCCGGATCGTGTTGACATGAATCCCGTGTTTGCGAGCAAGCTCCTTCGGCGGGACGCCGGCGTCGTACTCACGGACGATATCGACGATCTGCGCCTCGGTGAAGCGGCTCTTGCGCATAGGTGGATCTCCTTAGCTGCCCGTTTGGGCGGAAATCCACAGTTATCCCTGGCTCCGATTTCAGGACCTAGCCCAACAGGGGCGGCGTAACCGTGGCGGGTCGTCGTAGTCTGCTTATTATATTGAGAATGGCGCGCCCGTGGCTTCCCAGCCGTCTTAAGCAGCCAACCAAGCCCTCCCACCCACGATAGCCGCAACTAAGGCAAGTCTCGCCTGGAGTGGCGCCTTCTGGCCCACAGATAGGAGGCGCTTGCGCTAAAACCGCTAACGTCTTTCTTATAGCTCAATCCAGCTAGCTTAAGGGAGTCACTTATGCCAAACCCCTTGAAACCTGAAGAAGTAGCGCGCTTCGCGGCCGAGGGCGTCGCAATAGCGCTCCAGGCGCGAGACGCATCCTATCGGGGCCCTACTCACATCATTTGCGGTTTCCCTCCCAATGGCGATCGTGGTGTCCTTTACCGCGTCTCACTTGAGACGGATGAACAAGGTACACTACGTGCCGGCGCACCCGAGCAGCATCTAATGGAGTAGGTGTGGAACCACGATCCACTTCTGCCGGCCGCCAAATACTGTGTCCCAGTGCCCCAGGGACCCTCGCTGACTCTGTTCTGATAGGAGTAGTCGCGGGCGATCCGGGAGCAACTCGGGTGGTTCCCATGGAGAAACCTATGGCGGTGACATTGGATCTGCTCAAACTAGCGGACCCCGTAAGGCCTTCAGAGGTATTTCGCTTCGCGGCGGCCTGCCGGGCAGATGGCTGCTCTCAGTTCAAGGATGGCGCATGCCAATTGGCTGTCAGGAGCGTCGATCTCCTCGACCCCGTGACGGAAGAACTGCCTGCATGCTCTATTAGGCGCGACTGCCGGTGGTTTCAGCAAGAGGGTCCCAGTATCTGTAGGCGATGCCCTCAGATCGTCACCGATCAATACACACCCCACGCCAAAATGCTCGAGATCGTCTACGGCAGTGGGGCCATTGCACCGGCTTTATCAGTGGGTCACGATGATCAAGCTCCCGGTGGACCCACCTGACGGCAGGCTTCAGGAGACCCAAGCCCATCCGACCCGAGACGAATCCTGGTCCAAGAGGATCGAACGCCCTAAAGCGCGGGCCGAACGTGAAGAACTACAGATTGACGGAGCGACGCGAAAAGAACGGGCGAGGTGCAATCAAGGTTGGCCTTTCCCCGACTAACCAATTGCGTTCCACGCCTTCCCGCACGACACTTTGAAACAACGGGCCGCTGCCTGCGCATCGGACACCTCAATTTCGCTTACGAAGGTCCAGCTCCATGGGGTCGCTTCAGGCTCAAGTCGTTCTTGCGGAAGAGACATGGTCGGAGACATTGCAGTTTTCTAAAATCGGGCGTCAGTGATGCGCCGATTCAAAAGCAGAGAGCCCGGCTGTCGCCGAGCACCCTCCCTCTATATCACCACTCCCCGCGGAGGGGAGTGTACCCTCTGTTCGGCCAGCCTGAGCAGTTCGAATCGTCCTTCCTACGCCGGCCCTGGCTGAATCAGCAGCGCCTTGCCTCGCTGATAACAGCACCTGTGGCCTCTTAGCATCCTGGCCTTTCTGAAGCGATAACACGGCGGCCGGCTGAGAGCGCGTCACCGGAGTGCCCCATCGTTCACTGCGTCAGAGATCATTCGCAAAGCGCAAAAGACAGAACTCTCGTCCGACAGGCGATGAATCTGCTGAACGGGATAAGCGCCAAAGAGTACACTCTCATCAAATCTCACCTTACGCAAATGAATGAAAGCGCCCCCACGACGTCGCCAATAGGAGCAACCCACGAGCCTTGCTAAAGCACGGCATCGATCGACGCGTGTCCCGTGATGAGTATTCGAGCGACCAGATCATCGTCGCTAAAGTAGACGCCCTCTCGCGTCATCCCGTCGATCCCGCCTGTACGCGAATACAGCGCGAAGGCAGGCGGCGTGTCAGTATTTGTCACGCAGGTCGCGTACGCCGGCGATGGGAATGTGACGAAAACGTCGGCGCAGCGGCGGCTGCGGGGGAGGCGGCGGCGCTAGGCTGGGCCGGAGCGCCGCCGCTCCACCTATCGTCGTCTTCCAAGTAACGACATCCAAGACGCCGAGATGCGGGTCGCCATCGACGTTGCCACGGGCATAGTTCGTCTGCCAGAACCAATCGTCGCCAAGGTAGAGTCCGTGGACGATAATGTGGCTGGCCGTTAGGGCGAACTTCTGCCAGCCCTGCTGGTTGTGGCAGATGACGTCACCAACAGTCGCTTGCCCCGATGGAGCAGCGTTTTGCGTCTGGATATCGTGACGAATCTTGGTAGCGCTCGAAACTGAATCGCCGGGCCGTAAGAACGAGAGATAGGTCCTAATTTCGTTTGCAACGGGATCCTCTGAATACCAGAGGTTCGTCCAGTAAATTCCGCGCCCGGGTTCGTTGGGGTAATTCATCGTCGTGACGTCTTGAGTGAAGAGGACGCCGTACTGGTCATTCTGGAACTCCAGCGCTGCTTGCGAGATGCTGGGGCGCTGCACGTCGAAGAAGTAGCGCGTTTTTTCGAGCGACGTTCCAAAGGTGACAAAGGCGCGGATCGAGGAAAAATCCTCGACGAGGCGATCGTTGGGATGGAGGGCCTTGGCCTGCTCCTTGAGCGAGTAAAGGCGGATCAGTGCGTCCATGGCAATGGACGATCCCAAGCTGTGCGCAAGGATCACGACGCGGTCGTAGCTTTGCGCGCCGCTGGCATTTCGTGCTGACATCGCTTGACCGATCGTGCCGGTGACGGTCGTGAGAATCGCCTCGCGCAGAGCGTAGAAATCAGAGTTCTGGTCCTGAGCCGTGTAGATTTGAACGTCGCCGAAGAAATTCACGAAGAACGACTGCAGCAGCGTGCGCAAGAAGACGAACGAGCCGGTGCTAAGGACGAAGTATGCCAACGCTCGTTGGTGGTGGACGTCGCGCCCGGAAAGAATCGCCGCCGCGAGCAACAGCGCTATTCCGATCGCAAGGAGCGCCACATCGATTCCGACGCGGCGCCATCGCTGACTGTCGGCAGGTTTAAACGACGACCAGTTTCCCCGAAGCCACAATAGTGCCTTAATCGCTTGGAAAATTAAGAACGCGCCAACGAAGCCTACTGCTGTCCAAGCGATGACGACCGGCGTTAAGACTTTTGCAAGCGTAGGCAGCCCCTCGATGGATGTTACGCTGATTAAATCCCAGAGCGCCGCCCCGACGTTCGTGACCGGGTTGTCGGTCGTAGTTACGGCATGTGCAACCGTTGCCAGCGAGAGCGCTGCGAACCAAAGCGAACCAAGCAACGCGGCTAGCGCCAGGGCTAGCGCGCCGCTGACGTAAGCAATATCGAATCGCTTTTTCTGGGCGCTTGCGATATAGCGCGCGGCGGTATTGAGCGGAAGGAATGCTGCGCTCAGAATCCACACTATCACGCGTACAGCCGTCGTTTTGCCCTTGTCGAGCGGGCTCCAGTAGGCCTCGATCACATCGTAGTACTCGCCGGTCGCGCTGGCGGCAGTGACAGTGCGATTATGGCAATCGTAGACGCGCGTCACCGAACGCAGCGGCGTCCACGAATTTTCCGCGGCGGCGTTCGGCGGTTCCCAAACGTCATAAACCCAGTCCGCCTTCGTCTGTTCGCGTAGTTGCTTGGCGAGGTTGGCCGCGCACTGATCTTGCATGTCGTAAGGCGGGTGCGGGATTACACCGTGAACCACAACGACGGCGGTAGCTGCCAAGGACCCAACCCTCCCCTCGACTTCTTAAGCGCGAGAGGCTAGCTTATACTAGCTAGCTAGACGAGCTCCTTCCCTGTCGCTGAAACAGCGCGAGGCGCTACCCGTATGGGTCATTCGTAATTATTGGGAGGTTCATGGCGCGACCCGGATGGCTCAAGGCCGGCGGCCCGACATAGACGGCTTGGCCGTGCTGGCAGCCTGCCCAGGGCTAAGCACAGGTCAGCTCGCGACACGAGAGGGTCACGTTATAGAAAGGGAACCGCTCGCGATCATCGCGACCTATCTCCGCGGTGATCGAAACTTGACGGGGGAGCCAGCGAGGCTTTCGGGGGCGTGATCCGGGCAGCATACGAGGGACTCAAGAAAGAGCTACGGATGGAGTACCGTCGGGGTTTTGACAGTGAGGCGCAGTTCTTCGCAGGTGTCCCGCTCTTGCCAGGTGAGGCGTGCATCCCGAGGGTGTTTCAAAAGGCGACCCTCGACGAGCGGGCCGCTCATGTTTGCGTCAGTCACCAGATGGCACGCTACCGATCGCAGTGGGCCGACTACCGGGACGTTGATTACGTCGTGTCGCCCCAACTCCAAAGCCTGGTACAGCCGGACGAAACGACGTACGTGGAAGTGAAGCTCAAGCGCAAGTCATCAGCACCTACACCACTCCTCAACTTTTCGACGAATCCGGACTTCTTCGAATAGTGGCCCCCGCTGCCACCTAAAGGCCCGACCCAAAGAGTTCTTGAGGAGCTAGCGAATCTAATAAGGCACTGTTGCCGCGCCAATGGAGGCCGTTGATGTTGTTCGTGGCGATCTACCGGCTGAGGAACCCCGGCGAAGAAGCTCACAAACGCGCGCTTGCGCTCTTTACCAGCTGGGCGCCGCCCTTCGAGATGAAAGCTCATTACAGCCGCGCCGATGGGGATGGGGGTGTCGCGATTTTCGAGGCGGTCGATGCCGCAATGGTGCTCGAAGGAGTCCACCCCTGGCTGCCGTTTTTCGAAATCGAGATCTGCCCCGTGATCGACGCGCAGGAGTCGATCCCTATTTTCATGCGCGCAAACGCGTGGCGCGATTCCGTGAAATGAGCTCGCCGCCGAATTTAAAACGTCTTGAGGAATTCGATCAACGCGCTCTTATCTTGGTCTTTTAATCCCGGCCCGATGTCAAGCTCGGGCTGCATAGGTTCCTTGTTGGCGACGGAGTCGCCCGAAGTGCCGAAATAATGACCGCGATTGACGATAAAATCCGGGCATTTGCTAAGCACCAACAGGTGCGGGTAGATGTTCTTGAACGTCGCGCGCGCCTGCTCGTCGCTCGCATCTTTCAGGTGAGATAGATCGTCGAGCAGCTCAGGAATCAAGACCAGGGCGTTCTTCTCGTAGTCAGAGCGGTCCGACCCGGTAAGATCCTCGGCCCCCAAGCGGATGTTTGAGATCAAGTCGACCGGCGTTCCCGTGGGGATGGGTCCGATTGCGAGCCCTGTACCGTCGCTATCAAACGCCCACGGGGAGATCCGCTGCAAGAAGCCGACCGGCACCGCATCGGGAAGATAACCTCTGGGGACCTTCACGAAAGATTGCACCGTCGTGCGATCGATGTGACCCGGCAGCTTTCTTCCGTTCACGTAATCGTGCTGCCGCCTCTCGGGCCACAGCATCTGATCGATTGAATTCTTGAAAACGTTCATACGCGCGTCGACGGAAGGGTTGGTGTTGAACGGGACGTCGAACGGGCCGACGCTGTTGTTGAGCAGGTATGGAGCAGTCGACCACAAGGAAATCAGCGACGCCGGCCGCGTGTAACCGCGCCCCCCCGCCGGCATCCGATATTGGTGTGGCTGACCGGTATACGGATCGTACCAGGTGATGCTTCCGACCGAGGGCAGTTCTTTGTAGGACTCCGACGAGTAATTGTCCCAGATATTGCCGGAGAGCGAATTAGTGGCCAGCGGACTGCAGGCGTTGGTCCCTAGCAGGGTGACCGGCACGCGAACATCGGTGGACAGGTAATTATCCTTCAAAAAGTCCGGCTTTAACACTATCGCGCGCATTTGGGTTTTGAACTGCTGCGTTTTCGTCCATTTCCAGTACTTCTTGAAACAATCCATGTACTGCGGACCGATGCAGTCGCTCGAATCGAGCCCAGGAAGCGGTGATTCGGGGAGCTTGCTCGAATGACAACGCGCGCAGTTCTCCGCGAACACGATCTTGCCGCGCGTCAGCACTTGCTGATCCGCCGTGAGATATTTTGTGCCGCCGGGCACATCTCTCAGGTGGTCGAGGCGCCGGCTCGCTTCGACCAAGAACTGCGCTTCGTTCCACGTTTGATTCTCAGTGGCCGCATAGTAGCCCGAGTTTGCGCGCGAGACGCTGATCGGAATCGGAGTTACCGGCTTGCCGCCGATGATCGCATTAAAGTGCAGCAGCCACTCTTCACTGAACGTCCCGATGTTGACGTAGACTCGATTGAGCGCGCCGAGAATCCCGACGGAGTCGGAGCCGTCCTTTAAGATGTGCGGCGTCCAGACGTCCTTCGGCGCCTTATAAAACTTCGTGAAGGGGCCCGACTTGACGTAGTCGCTGATCTGCCGATTATCGAGCCCTCCACCCGCCAGCTGCTCGTGACTCAAACGCAGCGCCTCAAACATGCGCGGCTCTACGTCATAGATGGCATTCATCGTTCTCGGATTATCGATGTAATCCGTGGAAATCAGCGACGTGTCGAGCGTGCCGGGTCTCCACGTCATGAATAGCTGAGTGAAGAAGTTGCTGGGATCCGCCTGCCAGGTGAATATCCGGTCGAGCCACATGTACTGCGAACCCGCAGTCGAGCTGAGGTTGGCCCAATCTGGCTCGTCGGGATTTTGCGGCGGACTTACCGCGCTTGGAGTGACGTGACAGAACCCGCACGACATTCCGACCCGATAGGGGCGAATCAATTTCTTGTCGTCATAGTAGGAGGGATCCGTATAATACTTCACCGGCTTCCACGCCTTCCGGGCCTTCTCGTCAAAAGCGGGATTCGGGAAGAGACGAAAGCCCACGATTCCGCTTGCGTATCCATACTCCGAGCCGACTGGAATGTTCTTTCCTCTGGCGCCGATGGCGACTCCCGGATACTTCTTCTCGTCTTCGAACGGATCCGGCGGACAGTTTTTCTTACGAACGTCCAGCCACAAGCCGTAACGGTCAGGATTCGGCCCGGTCGCTTTCTTGAAGCACGGCTCGTTCACCACGCCGAGGATCTCCCAGCGATTGTCCCGGGTCACCTTAGAGTTTTTATACGACGAAAGCGTTTTGAGAAAATCCAGCGTGCCGTAGCTCAGCGTGGTAAGGTGATCCCAGAACCGATCGTTTCCGCTGGTCCAAACCAGCCAGGTATATCGACCTTGTATCTCTGCGGGCGTCAGTTTGATGCCGCCGTCCATCTCCTTGAAATAGTCGGGGCCGTCGCCGGCGGTGGCGGCTCGAAGGGAGTCCGCGTCGCGTCCAGCCATCATCGCTTCATCCAGAACGTGGCCAGGTTTCGGCGCCGTTGCCCAGGCGATAAGCCACCCGATCACTGGAATCGCAATGAGCACGAGAACGAGCAACCCGATTATCTGAAATAGTCTTCGCATTGCGTCCTCCTCAGGAAGATCTTGCGGTCGCCTTATGACGCTTGGCGTCCGCCAGGATAACGTCGCTGGCCTTTTCGCCGATCATGTAGACGGGAACGACGATAAAAAATCCTGGTATTTTAGGAAAGACCGAGGCATCGACGACTCGGAGGTTTTGCGTTTCATATACGCGGAAGTTCGAATCCAGTACGCCGCCGTCTGGGCGCGGCCCGATCTTGCAGGTGGACGACGCGTGATGACCCCATGCGCTATCCTTTACGAAGTTGCGAATATCGTCGGTCGAAACGATGCTCGCTCCAGGAATCTCTTCCTCGGCGACCGCGTCGGCAAACGTTCCTTTCAGGCCGCGGACGAACTCGACTCCCGCGACCACTGCGTCGAGATCTTCTCCGTCGGTGTCGCTACCTTCGTCGAAATAATGAAAGTCAACCGCCGGCGTCGCCCGCGGATCGGTGGAGCGCAGCGTCACGCGTCCGGCCGTGTTGCGTGTGTGAGCCTTCAAGATCGCCCAGGTCAAGTAGTCGTGACGCTCCTCGATCCGATGGGAATAGCCCGGACAATAACCCGCGAACTTTCCGAGCAGGGCGAACACAAACAAGTCCGGCAGGCGTTGCTTCGGAGACGATCGCTTGGCGATTGCGAGCACCGCGCCGTTGCTGGTGTATAAGCCGCCTCGTGATTTCGCCCACTGGGCATAGAGCGGGTCGCCGGTGTCGAATTTAGCACCCAGCAAGACCTTCCAGTTCTTCCTTCATTCGGCTCACGACGCCGACCTCGTAGCGGTCTTGCAGATTTGCGCCGACCCCGGGGAGATCGACCAAAACGGTAATGCCGAGCTTCCGAAGGTCATTGGCCGGCCCGATACCCGAGAGCATCAGCAGCTGGGGCGTATTAAAGCTTCCGCAAGAAAGGATGACCTCTCTCTTCGCGTAGGCCTTTCGCGGCGTGGCAGCATTACCCGGGCTGTAGGCGCTATCGGCCTCGTAAAGGTGCGGACCCTCCAGGTATGAAACGCCGACTGCTGTCTTGCCGTCGAAAAGCACCGCGGTCGCGAGCGAATTCGTCGCAATCGTTAGATTGGCAGGATGGCGTTTCTGCGTCGCCTTCAGCAGCTCGCGCGTGCCCGTACGGGCGTGATTCCGAGTGGTGAGCGGCGTGAAACAGGCCCCTTCGAATTTGTCCTTCACCAAGCGCCAGTCATTTGGATCGCCCCATCCGACGATGGTGCGCTCGAGACTGCCGACCGGATGCCTCAACGACTCGACGGCTTTGAACGCGGCCTCGCCCAAGACGTCGACGAGTTGGGAGTCGCCCAGTGCCGCCAGCGGAATGGCTGCCTCGGTGTCAAGCCAGCCTCGAAAACCGTGGCGAGTCGGATTCCATCCGAAGAAACTCAAGAAGCGCTCGAGCGGGCGATAGCGGCAGGTCTCCAACCGCCGAAAATATTTCCGCATATTTTCGGAGCGCCAGGACTCGTCGCCGGTGATCTCTGCGATTTCGTCCCAGTCCTCATTATGCGGATAGATCGCGATCAACGCGTTGTGGGCAGTACAGCCGCCGAGAGTTCCGGAACGCGGATAAAGAACGCCGTCGCGCGACGGCACGAACTTCGTGTCGCGCTGCTGCTGCGCATCGTCGGCATAATGACGCACGAAATAGTTCCAGCTCAGGGACGAGTTTTCCGTAGCGAAAGGGTGAAAACACGGAACTTGGTAGTTCGCCGGCTCCGCATCGCCGCCGGCCTCGAGCAGCAAAACCCGCATACCTGCCGCAGCGAGATTGGCTGCTACCGGTCCCCCTCCGGCCCCGGAGCCGACGACGATGTAGTCGTACTCTGCATTGTCGCGATCTTGCATGCTGGCTAACCTTCCGCCGTCGGGCGTCGTGCAGGTCTCAATGTTGCAGGTGGAGTTTACGGCCGTGCGGATTGAGTTCGTCAGCCGCGCGGGCATAGCGTTCGCTGTTCCGTGACTGACCGGCAGCATCGAAAACTTCTGCAGCCGTGACGAAAACCGCCCATTCGCGCACGCCCGACGAGAGGGCTTCACCGACGTACTCCAGCGCTTCGGCGATCTGCCCGCTGCGCCGAAGCGCATCCGCCAAGGCCCCCTGGGTCGAAAAGTTCGATCGCAATGCGACATCGCGGCGCGCCCACATTACGGCCTCGGCAGCGTCGGGTCGCGCTCGAACGTAGAAATCAACCAGATGGTGGTAGTAATGAACGTCGCCCCTCGACACAGACTCGAGGTACTCCGCCAACGCTTCTTCGAAAAGCTCCCGCGCTTGGTCGGCCTCATCGAGCAGTACGAGCACCTCGCCGAGCGTCTGTTTCAACTCGGGCTTCGGTACTCTCTCGATGAGGTTACGCAGCAGCGCCACCGCCTCGGGGAGATCGTCCTGCGCGACGTAAAGGGCGGCGAAATGCTCGCCCGTCTGCCAGTGACCTGGATAGGCCGCTTCGGCTCGCTCGTAGTGTGCGCGCGCCTCGTTCAGTGAGCCCTTCGCGGCACGGAGCTCGCCGCGTTGGAGTTCGAGCCACGCGTAAGCCCGCATCTCTTTAGCGGTGAGTTCGTCCTGCGCGCGGACGTAAAGCGCATCGGCCTCCTGCGCGCGCCCCATCTTGGCATCCCAGTGAGCGAGTCTTGCGAGGCCGTCCCAAGTGGGATTCTCCTCGACTAGACTCTCGAGCGCGGTGCGGGCTCGTTCGTAGCGCCCCTCCTGAAAGTCGCAATCAGCAACCACCATGCGCCCTTGCGGGCGCAATCCCAATCGCGGCTGCATCTCGAGCGACGCTTTCGCGGCCGCGAGCCGATGAAAGCGCAGATTTAGGGTCGCCTGCAATAGGCAGACATCTTCCAATGCCCCAAACGAACGAATGGCATCCGCGATCGCGGCTTCGACTGCCGCAAAGTCTGCAGGCAGACACGTAAGCGACGCGCGATGGAACTGCCGATAGGCGAGGCGAACGCGCTTTTCCGATTCGTTGGGATGCTCGCGTACGAGCGCTTCCAGGTTGGCGACATCTCTTTTCGTCGCGGCGAGTTCTTCGTCGTAGCCCGTAACTACCAGGCGTCCGGCCACGAGTCCGCCAGGTAAGGAAACTCGGTGAGAAATTCTTTATCGTTCTTCAAGGGATTGGGAGGCGTCTTGGGCACAATGGGGGCCGAATCCCAAAGTGCTTGGTCTCCAAGCGTATCTACGTGGTATTTCTTACCATTCACTTCGGCTTCCATGTCCAGGAACAGCGAGAGAAAGCGCGTCGCAACCTGGTCTTCTAAGCGGCGTCCGAATGGCCATGTGCCGGTTGTGTCCATGTCGATCGCGCATACGTTAGGCACGAATATTTCAAACGATCGCCTCAACGGGATGTCCAGCCCTCGAGGATTCCAGGAATCGTCCGGCATGTTCAAGGCCTGAAACAGCGTTTTCTTCACGCGCGGAAACGCCGCGATCACCGAGTCGTAGGTCTTGTGAACCGAAACCGGCGAGTTGTCGTGATCGAAGGATGTTTTCAGACCGAGCGCGCTAATCGACGGTCCGAAACCCCAGCCGAGGTGCGCCAAGCGCGGTACGAAGTGCGGAGCGATCCAGAAATTATTCGCGCCGACCTGGCGCTCGTTATGCCGCTCGTTCAGAGCCGCATCGGCGAACGGTTGGCCGTCGGTGTCCACGAGTTTGTATTTTTTCAGCTCGGGATCCAAGAACAGCTCCGAGGCCGCCTTCCAGGGATGGTTCAACCACGAAGGATCGTCCGAAATGGCTTCCACCTTGTGCGCCGCCTTCAGCACCCAGCTTTCGCCCCAAGCGTTTACGATGCGGTCGCTGGCTGGAATGCGCGTGACAAAGCCGTGCGGAATCTCCAGGATGATCGCGTTGCAGTTTCGCCCGGCCCTGCAGTCCAAGCCGTCGTAGACGAACCGAAAGTTACCGTCCGGGTCTTTCTTGAACTTGTCGCCTTTCCAAACCCAAGGGCCGGAAGGAAGATCGAGCTTCGGTGTGGTGCCGTCCCTCTGCGTGAAGCCCCACGTCGGAAAGTCCGGGCGATAATTGAACAGATCGTTGCCTTCCAGTTCCAGCAGCGTCTTTGGAATCGGCAACTCGCGCGCTTCCGTCATCGTGTACGGCACGTGATAAAACTGTGGAGCATAGTTGATCGAACGGAAGAAGCCCGTGAGGTCGTTAAAGAACGCATCGTCACGGCCGCCGATAAACGCTTTGATAACCTGCCCGTCCGGCGTTGGGATCTCCGTAACCTTGTTTAGCTCGACGACGGTCGAGAAATCGCCGCAGGGAAACCTCAGGAACTTCACCGTCGCCTCTTGATCGGCATCAACGGTGACGCGCACCTCGGCCGTGCGGAACTCGCCGAGGTACTTCTCCTTAGTCGCATCGAGATACGTCAATAGCGATTCGAGCGTCGCGTCGCCGCTGCTGGGAAGCGCCAGTCGGGAGTGGGAGGTCACGAGCAGGCGGTAGAGCAGGTCGCTGTCGAGTACGCCGGCCTTTGGAACGGAGGCGAACGTCAGGGCCAGAACGACGCTTTGAGATCCTTGCGCAGGAAACCCGAAGAGATCATAGAGATCTGCTGCGCTGTAGTCGATGTCCGCGAAAATAGAGTTGACGGCGTTGGGATCGTTATGGTCGGCCACGCAACCTCCGCTTCACCGACATCTATCGGCACGATACGTTAGGACGAACTAGGAAAAGACGCAACGCATTCTAAAGCCACGACACTCGCCCAACCGCTCTGTCGGGGATTCAGCCGCCTAGCTCATTTCTGCAGCCGGCGGGCGTACCCTGCCCTTGCTTAGCCCGATCTAGCTAGTCCTAATGAGCTGAGCCTATTGCTCCTTTTGGGAGGCCCTCCCCCGGCTCGCAGCACCCCTTCCGGAGCGTCTAAGGCACCAACCTACGGCTGGTCAGTCTTCGTTATGGGGACAAGCACGGAAGACGAGGCGTACATTAGGCAACGCCACGCAAAAATAGGCGCTATCGGTCCATTAGCGCTCTGGCTTTCGACCAATCTGGTTCTTGACGAAGACAGCTGTGAAGTCTTTGAGGCTGGCAAAGGCCCGAAACGAGAAAAGCGATAGCGTCGCCATGCCGATTCGCGGATGCGTTTCAAGGCACTCAAGCGAACGGACTTCAGCGTGTGCTGGCTACGGGTCCCGGTTCGTTGTAGCGCTTGACTTAGGGTATATTGCCAGCTTGCGATCGTAACTGGCTCACTCCAAACAACACGGTGGTTTAGATCCATCTTCGGGAACAGGTAGGCATTGGGATCGTTCGGTACGCGCTTGAGCCAACGTCGCAGCTCCGCGACGGGGCATATAGACCGGTCTAGATTTTTCGGGATAGCCAGTGTCCGTTTTTGGCGATGCCACCTACCGCGGCAATTGACTATGAATCCGTCGCGGTGACGGGCGAGCCATCCGCGCTGCATGTGCCGTAACTCCATTGGTCGTAGGCCAGCACACCAAGCGACTTTTAGCGCCATTCGCAAGCGGGTTTGAGTGAACTCGTGCTGCTTGTTCGTGGGCGTTCTGTTTAAGATCTTGATCAGTTCGCGGAAATAGCCCAATATCCATGGCTCGGGCGGGGGCCTGCGGTGGTCGAAGCTTACTGTTATTGCGCAGCTCGAGTCCGAAGGCCCGGACTATTTCGGCTTGCCGTTTGCGGGTACCGGCATTTTGAGGGCCGAAGGTTTCAAGTCCGGTGATATACCACATGAACGTGCTGTGATTGATCGATTTCTTTCGAGCACCAGGAGCAGCCATTCAATCTTAGCAGCGGCCGTAGCCGTACCGTCAGTAAGGCCTTTGCTTCGGAGAAAAAGCCGAAAATGCTCCTGGCGAAATTTGGGCAATGGAAGCTTACCCAATGGGGTCTTTCATGATGGCAGAGAGCACATCGGGATGGATATAGTCGGTCGTGCAGGCAAAGCTCTCGTGGCGAAGCGCTTGCTGGATTTCTCCGAGGTCGCAGCCTCGCGCTGCAGCAGCAGTTGCGGGGCCTTTTCTGGACGAGTACGTCGTTAGTCGCTGGCCTTTGATACTGGCGGATGACATCACCTGACCCAACGCAATGTTCAGATTGATGGTCTTGAAGGTCCCAGTGCCGACGCGTACGCCGCCGTGAAGGAGCGGGAATAATGGCCCACGGTAGTCAGAGCCAAGCCAGTCTAGCCATGCTTTGAGAGCGCATGCACCGCAAAGTTCGTCTTCCGGGTCATGGCGGATTGCGAAGTGCTCCGCGTGGGGGCCAAAATTCGTCTTTGATCGGGGTAGCGTTATGACGATGCCCTCCGGGTAGTCTGCGCAAACATCGTCTGGATATCGGCGGTTAAGAACCTCCATTGGTCGCGCCCATGCATGCCACAACAGAAGGATGGCGGCTCGAAATCGTAAGCCGGAGGGCAAAGAAAAGGTCTACCGTTTTGACGAGTCGGCGAACCAAGTCGCGGGAGACGGGGCGAGCACCTCGAACAGGTGAAGCGTGCTTTTCAACGAGGGTTTGCGCGTAATTCAGAGATACAGACGTTAGCTGAAGCGGAGAGCGACTTTCGCGCAACAGTATCTGGACCCCGAGCAACCGCGTGACGAGGTTGGCGCGAAGCGGACGTCGCATCGGAAACGTGTTGAGAAGCAACGATTTCGGCGGATCGGCGCAATAGTCAAGAAAAGCCAGAACGTGGGGATCTTCGCGCGCGTTCTTGAGCGTCTTGCCGAAGTGATCGGCAAGAAAGCCGATTAGTCGCCTCAGGACGATCCTGGCCAAGTCCCGCTCAGACCACATGCTTCCAACCTTCTCCCGGAATGTACGGAAGTTCAGGACTCTCCAAAATGGACCGGCGTGGCGCATTACGCCAAACGTCGAAGTTCCCAATATATGGCTGCAGTCCGCGTTCCGATCGATGAAGCGTAAGTTGCATGATTGCTTGAATGCTCCATCCGTTTCTTAGAGCGGTCTTGACTACGCCGTGCCGGAAAGAGTGGCTGGAGTACTCGTGGGGGGATTGGACCCCCAGCTTTCGCGAGCGCTGGGCGCAGGAGTGCCGTGACAGACTGCGTCGTTAAGGCGGCCTCGGCCATTTGGCCCCATCGATCGATCGACCGAAAGGGAGGGCCGTTTTCGACACCGAGGCCTCGAAGAAAATCAACGTATTCCTTGACGATGCACGGCATGCACGTGTGATGATTTATGGTGTGCGGTGTTCCCGTAAAAAAGAGCTCTCTGCTCATGCTGGTTTTTTCATTACGTAAGCCGATTACGATGCCGCGCTGCTCGAATCGGATATGTTCGATGCGGATGTTCACGACTGTCGCGGATCGAAAACCGCGGGAGCGCGGGATGACCCATAGCGCGCGGTCCCATTGGCTTCGCAAATCGGTGCGGTTGCACGACAGAATGAGCCGACGAGCATCGCCGCTTTCGAGAGGTTTGGCCTTTCGGGTTGAAGCGTCGTCCTCGAGCGAGGCCAGCTTCCGCATGAGGCCCTTATGAAAAGGGGTCCGCAGCGGTGACGCGCGATGATGTGCATTAAAATAGCTGCCGACTTCCTTGACGTCATCTCCGTTTTTGGTATGAAGGAAACTGCGGAGCTGTCGTGCGAACGTGCGGGTCTTATTTGATCGCTGCTCCTAAGAATCACAATTCATTACCTTCTTTTTCGAGCGGCCGCAGTGCTCAAAGATGCACTGAGGACGGTATTGACAAGACTTTTCTGGCCAATCAATATACGCTCATCATGGGCAAATGGACGAACAGTTTACCACTCCTCTCATTGCGCCAATGCTTCCAAGCCGCTGAGGACAAGTTAAGGTCTGCTGGTTACGACCTTCCTGTGTTCACCGAGCTGATCGCCATGCCAGGTGCGCGGAAAAAGTTAGGAGCTCGGGTTTCTTCTAAGAGCATTCATAAGCAAATGTACGGAGATGAGCTGGTGGGGCCTGAGCTCGACGCGTACGTAGACGCAACTGAGTCCATAATAGCCAAGTGCTTAAATCGGATCGAGGCGTGGCAGTTCCGCAGAGAGGCGATGAGTTGTTATCAACGGATTTGGGATGAACAAGATGCTGCGCTGGCCGAACGTGCAGCTCGAAGCCTGCGGCGTCGTGGACAAGGCTTACTTCAAAGATTGGCCAAGAATAAGCTACTGGCAATCGCTTAGCAGCTTGCTTTGCTATGGCATGGCGTCGTATTGCCCGCCCACTCGCCCGCATACGGGCGGCGAAGAAGACGCGTCGTTTTCCCGATTGGACTTTTGTTCTCGGATTGGGCGGGACATCTCTTTGGCTCGGCGGACGGCGGCTTGATGCCCACGACCGTCCGAAGGAAGCCGTCCCAGGTGAGGGGCGGCGGCGCGGCCGGGGTCTTAGCGTCATCCAAGCCCGGGCGTCGTGTCGCTGCGGGGATCTGTTGCCCAGGGTGTGACGAAGTGCGAAATCCGTCACAGCATGTGATATAATGGTGCCGTGAACGACTTCCGGACCCCCGGCCAACTGATCCGCCACCTCCTGGAAAGCCGGGGGTGGGACCAGAGCGTCCTTGCCCTGGTTGTGGGGGCCGACCGGACGTTCGTCAACAAGGTGATCTCGGGCGCTCGCGCGGTGGACGCCAAGCTGGCAATCGCGCTCTCCGAGGCATTCGGGGTAGAGCCCGAGCGGTTTTTAGAACTTCAAAAAACGTACGAACTTGATCTGGCCAAGAGCGAGGCCGTACCGGATTCAGGGAGGATAAATCGAGCAGACCTGTTTACGCGGCTCCCCGTTGCGGAGATGATCAAGCGCGGCTGGCTCGACGCAGCGAGTATTCGCGATATGCCGAGAGTGGAGGCGGCGCTTGCGAGTTTTTTCGGGGTGGACGCGTTAGAGGACATTGAAGTCTTGCCGCATGCCGCGAAGAAAACCGCGTTCGCGACGCCGATGACGCCCACGCAGATCGCGTGGGTTTATCGCGTCAAGCGGATCGCGAGCGATATGGTAGTGCGGCCATATTCAAAGACTCTCGCGCCGCGTCTTATCGAGCAACTAGAGTCGCTGCTGCTCTCTGCTGAGGAGGCTCGAAAGGTTCCCGGCTTTTTGGCTGAGGCGGGCATTCGCTTCGTGATCGTAGAGTCGCTCAGGGATGCCAAGATAGATGGGGTTTCGTTTTGGCTAAACGATATGTCTCCGGTTATCGGAATGTCATTACGGTTCGACCGGATTGACAACTTCTGGTTCGTACTGCGACATGAGCTCGAACATATTTTTCAGCGGCATGGCCGTAGCGAAATTATTTTGGATTCCGATTTGCAGGGCCCTGGAACCAACTCATTGACGGTAAGCAAGGAGGAGCGCGTCGCGAATGCTGCCGCGGCGCACTTCTGCGTCCCGAAAGACGCCCTGACCGCGTTTATTGCGCGTAAGGCTCCGTTCTACGCCGAGCGCGATGTTCTTGGGTTTGCCCGAACCATGCGCATTCACCCCGGCCTGGTTGCGGGCCAGTTGCAGCACCACACCGGCCGATGGACCCTCCTGCGAAAACACCTTGTAAAGATTCGCTCCATCGTGCGTCCAAGTGCGATGGTTGACGGATGGGGCGATGTTGCCCCGGTTGCTATTTAACAATGAGGACAAGCGATAGATGAGTAAACAACGTGATTTCCAGTTAATCGTCGATCAGTATCGGGACATGTTCGGCGATGGGTTTACCATGAAAGATGTGGCGGAATTCGGCCTAAGAAAGGGATGGTTACCGCAGCCGAGCCTTGACCCAATCGAGCATTGGGCAAAAAAGCTCGCCAAAGCTGCGCGCGAGGAAACAGGTTACGATGAAGTGACACGACGTCCGTATCGCCTGTATCAATCCTATCGAGGGAGTAAGGGCGGCGTCCAGGCCGATCTGTGGGGTAGGACAGACGGGTTCACCTGGGAGCAACGCGAGAAGTCCTTCAAGCAACGGCGCGAACAGATTACCGGCGAAATTGTCGCGCTTACCGACGACGCAGACCACTGCAACCGCATTCACCCTGAGGAAGAGCGTCACCAGATTGAGCTTGACTTCGGACCAGACGTGGCATGGCGCAAGTCACAAGACGACGCCGCGTGATCGGGTCATGACGCATTGGGCTGGAGCCAATATGGACCCGATTCGCGGGGGAACTTTGTGGCGACGATTGACGGCGAAACCATGACCTGGACGAGCACCCCGCGAGGTCGGCAAATCGACAAGCCGATGACGATTCCATTTTCACGCGGTGGCCCATAGGCTCATTCCAGATTTTTACGATTATGCCGATGGGACGGCGCGCGCGGCTAGGCGGTGAGGCGCGCTACTTTCCGGCGATCCTGCGGAAAGCCATGCCAATGCGCCTACACAAGCCACCGTCCCATGCTACCCTATAAGCGCACTCGATCTTTGCCCAACTGACGGGCCAGGAGCCGCGGATCGTACCGTCCGAGAAGAACGAGGCCAGGCCGAGCCAACGGTGGCAGGAAACGGGCTGCGAGCATGATGGCTAAGGAGTGCAAAGAATCCGCCCGGCAAAACCGCAGCGGCGCAGTGGGAAAAGGTAGCTTAGCCTCCCAGGTTCGCCCGATCCCGCCGATCACTTAGTGGAAGGACATCTCTATGCCGCGATGTAGGAATTCCTCTACGTTGAACGCTTCTGTTGCACGGCATCGCCACTGGTAAGTCATGGTCCCATGTCCGGTCGGAATTGGTAGATCTCCTTGGGCATAGATACTCGTTCGAGGCCCGTGGCCGTGGCTCTTTCGAATCTCTGTCTGACCATTGGCAGCCAATCTTGTAGCGGCGAATGGCCATTTTGCCTTTTCTCCTAGCGAGAGTGTGGCCGTGAGCGTCGCGGGTTAGAGCAAGCGGCTTTCCGACCTCGCATCGCCACCGAGTGAGGGGGCGGTGATTCCATTAATTGATTACACGTCAGCGCCGCGGCTTAGCTTCACCGTTTTATATCGTGTTACCGAGTTTGTCAACTTGCCTGACCAGCTCGATATACCTGTCGGCCATGCAGCGTGACACGGCATTGACATGCTCCTGAGTGATTGGAACGCCGGTCGGCAAATGCTCCTTCATGCATTCATCGATAAGCCGGTCGATTCCGATGCGGCGATTCATCAGTTGCATCAACCGCACGCCGGCGCAGGCGATGCGCTCCTGGACGACTGGAGCAGGCTGCGGCGTCCACTTGCATTCGTCGTTGCTGAGATGTCCATTGCCGGTGACGTTTGCCATCGAATCCTTGCCGGTCACCGGATCAACGACGTAGAGGATCGGAGAGAAGCGCGTCGGTATGGGTGCGGTACGCCCGGCGATCGCGACGATTCCGCCATATGCCGAGGCTTCCCAATAAACGGAACCATTGGGCGTTTGCATTGCGAGCGCGTAGTGCAGCAACCCGTCATAAAGCTGCGGGATGAGGCTGCGCTCAACATAGCCCGCCAACGGGGACGTCTTGCCGTCAGCGACGAAACTTCGTTCGAGTTTGAGGATGTGTAGTTCTCTGAGCGCACCCGTCGTGAGCACATGCATGCCGAGCAGGTTCAACACCCACTTCAACATTGCGCGCGTCGCGATGAAGTTGTTGATCTTGCCCGGGAGCATTAACGGCCCCGGCTTTTGTTCTCCGGTGATGGAGATAACTTCGGCGGTTTCACCCGTTCGTTGGCCCAACGCTTCCGCAGCCGGCTTCGTATGATGTTGAAGGTAAGCGGCGTCCGATGCGTCGGCCATCCACTGATTCGGTTCGACCTGCTTCATAGGGATTTTCAATCTGCCGCCGGCGCGCATTTCGTAGATGTCGCCCCTGTCGTCGGTCACGCGAAGCTTCTGCGCGTTGTCGCGTCGGCGCGACGGCGGATCAATGATTAGCGTAAAGTACCGGACTGTCTTAAGAAGCTCAGCATCGATAGTGCTTCCAAACCGGTTGTTGCACTCTGAGCAAAGAATCCGCGTCGAAGAACTTGCGGCCGCCGATGGCGCTGAGAATGACGTGTTCATCTGATCCATTGAGAGCCCTTGGACAGTAGAGGCAGTTCACAGGGCGTGTCTTACTACTTCCGTAAGCTAAAGCGTCTGGGGCGATCACCGAGCCTCGTGCAGCGCTTAGCGGATGCAGCTCTTCAGGATGTCTTTCATTTCGGTGATCGCCTCAACTGGCGGCACAACGGCTGCTACGCTGCCAAGAACCACATCGATCGGCTCGAGCAGTCCCTTAAGAGCCTCTTTTCCTCGTTTCAGAAAGTTGTCAAAGTGGAATCGAATGACCGACAATTTCAGACGCAATTGAAAGCGGGCAAGACCATGCCTATGGAGATCTTCATCGGCAACTTCGGCAAGGAGACGGGAAGCTGGTCCAAAATGTTCCCGCGCTTCTACCCAGGCCATTCTCAGATCGTGGTAAAAACGTTCGTCGAATACTTTGTTTCCAAGCCCATCGTCGTTCGTCGAAATAAGCTTCTCTAATAAGGCCTGCACGGCGCTCAGGAATGACTGAAGCGCCTTTTGCGGCTTTCCTTCGCCCGAGAACTCAGGGAAGTCAACGAACTCAATACTCATTTACAAACACCTCCGGGATCATCTGCGTTCCTTCCGCAGGGACTGGCGATGCGCCGAGGCCCCGAGCCGGCAGGGGACAGGAAGGTTCTCTGAACCGAGCAGGCGTACCTGTTCTAGCTAGCTCGTGCGGGCCAGTCCGCGCACTGCAAAGCGGCCCGGACCCAGTCGGCTAGTTGCTAAGAAGGGGGATGCGGCGGCTCAGGTTAACGCTTTCCTGATCGCCTGCCCTGGAGTTCTCGATCATGGTGCAATTGGGATTGCGGTCTCTACACCTGCAGTCATCATTCGACGTTCAGTCGCCGCTCGGTACCTGTACAACACGCGATAAGGTCATATATTTGGTGCTGCTCCGGCGTTCTACTAACGATGGTGCTGCGGGAGCTCTTTAGCTCACGAACTGTTGTCAAAACTCTTTGGCGCGGTTCGCTACAACCTTGGCCTGAACTTGAAGTCATGCGCGTTGCCTCCGTTGGTTGTTGACCACGCGACAGACGAAGCGTAAGGCCGAATGCGCCCGGTCTTTCCGCGTCGGCACGTTGTACGACATAGCCGATGATTGAGTCCTCGATTGTCCGATCGTAGTGATGTCGAAGTCGAGATCGTCTAACAATAATGGTTGAAGAAGCGATAGCCAGGACCGTCGAAAGCGAGTTGGACGCTGCGGCTCCAAGCCGGCAGGGGCAGGAAGGTTCTTTTCTTGAACGTGCGTACCTGTTCTGGCTAGCTCTAGCGAGGCAGTTTAGGTGCCAAACCGCCCTGGCGCGAGGGGCTGGCCGATGTGAGAGGAGGCAACCGATGCATCGTCCGGGATTGGCTCTCTTCGACGAGCCTAACTTGTAAAGAGAAGGATCGGGCAAGAGGCTGTCGCGGCGCCAGCGATAGAACCTTTGTGCGTTCCAAGCGCCTTTGAAAAACGGAAGGCTGCCCCCATCCGCACGTAATTGTTACATCGGTGCCAGGCCGCGACGTGCGACGTAACATCATCCGCGACTGAGGGACGGAGGGCGGCCAGAGCTATTCCCACAGATCTGGATTGACGCGTCCGGCCTGCAGCCCAAGGCGATGTATAGCTTTTGCGGCCACGGCTACCCCGCCGGCGACCAGGGCGCGCTCTAGATAATCGTCGTCTCGTGGCCGCCAGGCTGTCACGAGAACGGTCGGGGCTCGCGTTGGTGCTTGACGCCGGCCCTCCACATCCCACTTCTAGATGCTTCTTGTCGTCACTAAGGATGAATAAGAGGGCGGCCCTTAGCAAGAACGACGCGGTTAGGACCGTAACGGCTCAGGGCGAGGATCGACCTCAGTTGATTGACGTGCCGCGTTAGGGGCGTATTCGTTGCTTAATCAGTATCTGCGATATCATCGGGAACGGGCTCGATTTTAATGATATCTGCATATCGAATGCTACGAGCACATTTCTTTCCGCCTACGCTGACCCGCGCTCCACCAGGATCTCTAATCTTTCCTACAAGCGTTGACCCATCTCTGCGAAGCACCCGGGCTCGACGTCCAAAGTATGCAGCATATTCGGTGGCTTGGGCAAATGGCATGACAATGGGCTCCTCGTTGAGGAGGTAAGCCAAAACACCACGTTCTGTATCGTGGTCTAAAGGGACCCCGCTAGTAACTACGTACGAGCTGCCGAACCGTCCATTCGTAGCTGTCGATTGGTGGCCGCCGTCAACCGTCTCGTAGATCTCATCGTAGGCAGGTAAACCACCGCATAGTCGCATGAGAAATCGCTCCACTGCGTTGGCCTTTCTCACATCAGCTCCCGTACGCTTCGTGATAAAGGCTAAAGGCCCACCGGGACGAAGGCGCAAATACTCATCAATCCAAGCATTCACGTGTTCGTCGCGAAAGCCGTAGCCGATGATTAGCAAAGCATCAGCTTTTGAAATCTCCTCAAGCGCTGTTGCATTATAGTAGGCGTAGGGACGAACGTTGTGTATGAGTTTCGGGCTTTTATGACCACCCACTATAATGGGCGTCGCGGGCAGGAGTAAACCGTCAGCGGCTGGTGAGGAAGAACTGCTACGCAGGACAGACTCAGCGGCTGACGCGTTCAAACTGTAGCGCACCGGTTCACTAGACGGCGTCGCTCCGTACAACGCCATCGCCGGACGAAATCCAAATCGCATACTACCATGAAGGTGCATGAGCAGATGCTGGTCACTTCGTCGCTCAAGCCATAGGCGAGGTTGAAATTCCGAGAAATCCCATCCCAAGACCTGAGTAAAGCCATCGGCCCATAGTAGCGCGTCATCGAGGATCGTGTCGTAGTTAAGGGTTGATAGCACAACTCGCGCATCGGCAGCCAGTGCCTGAACGAGACGTGTCAAGGATGCCGCAGCCTGGGCATGTTGGGGCGATTGCTTGACACGGAATAAGAACGTCGTGACGAATGAACGTATCGCCGACTCATAGGCGGCTTGGAGCATTCCCGGATGCAGTACCGGCTCAAACGATGCGCGCGGTTGTGTAAAAGTGCGTAATATCCGTCCAGGCATATCGTACGAGATCATTTCTTCTATGCATGCCATGACGAGCTCAAAATCGGCTTCTCCGCGATCTGTCGTAACAATGTGCTGCCGGATTAGTGCTGCTAGCGGCACCGCGCGCCTGGTCTCGTTTCTCTTCGCATCAATCGTAACCCACTCAGATGGGAACGAATTTAGTGCAATATCCAACAACTCTTTTGTGCTTGGCGCACCGCACGGAATCGATGCGCCGGCTCCTACAATAAGTGCGATCGTGCGGGAACGAGCGGCTGCGGAAACTTGTGACATAGAGATGTTTAGACATTCCAGGGGGAGCCATGACAACCTGGCACTTGTCTTGCGTATAAGCTTGTCTTGCGGATAAGCCTGAAGATGGAAAGCTAGCGTCATTAGGATCGTTCACACGCGGTGCCATAGGTTCGCATGTCGACCGGTTTTTAGGAGTCGACGGGAGATCTCGGCGCCACGGCCTTGATCAGACATATACCCCACCTTATTTTAGCTTGTTCGTCCAAGGGCCCTAGCGCCGCTTACGTTGCCAAACGTTCCTAGCTGAGATTGGCCTGAGCCCTACGTAACCTACGGCCTGATCCGAACCGAAAACCTAGTGATTGTTGCCACTGAAGGCAGATGGGTCGTAAAATCGCTCCAAAAGCATTTTTCGCGCGATAGTGCGACAGTATGAGGCCCACAGTTTGGCTTGCCGCCGTAGCTCCGGATCATCGATGTTGATTACGCCCTCCCGGTCAAGCAGCCCGTGAGCGATTCGATCACGCAGGGGGCGTAGCGTCTTTTCGTAAACTTTATCGAACTTGACACCTTGAGCTTCACCGTGAATGGCGCTTGAAACGCTGCTAGTCGTCCAGTTGTACCAGGAAGGGAAAATTGCTCGCAGCCAGTCGACGAGGGCTTCACGATCGCTCGGCGGAATGATCGGCGTGTGCCGAGGTTTACCTCCACTTTCGACGACGTCGGCATCATCGCGCAGACGTTCCTCTCTAAGGAGCTCGATGAGTTTGAAGAAACACAGGAAGGCGTAGAGTTCATTTGGTGTATTGAGGGCCTCGCGGTATAGTGCGGCGTGCTGACGCATGGCGAGAGGCATCGTCAAACTGTCGAGATAGCCGAAGGCGAAGGGCAGACGCGCAGTAATGCACTTTTGGCCGGAAGGCTCGTCCACGACATCGATTTGATAGATTTCGACCGGGACGTCATGCTCGAAGGCAAGGCAGTTCAAGATATAGGTTAGCGGAGCAAGGGCACGTTCGCGTGCTTCTTTAAAGCCAGTTGCTTCAATTCCGCGAATCATCAGTTGTGCCAAATAGTGCTTATCGTTGGCGATCGCCGCGGCCTCAATTGGCGAGCCTTCGAAGTCCCCGGGCAACTCAAGTTTGTCGCCGGCGGTGTCAGGGAACTTGATGTGTGAGTCGCCGCGTAAGCGCTCCGCATTCGTGACTGTTTCGAGCGTCGATGGCCACGCATCTGGACGGCGAAGCGTGGCAACGACTGAAAAGGGACCTCGAGCGGGCGAAATCTCAATGGCAAATTCGCCATGACTACCCGGTAAGCCGACGGTAGGGGCAGAACTCTCGAAATCGTAGGTAATCGTCTGCTTCGCGCTCAACCCGTGGTGATCAATATCACAGTGGCACCGCTTGTATTTGCGACCGGATCCGCAGCGGCAAGGCTCGTTTCGACCGACCTTTGAATTCATTCAGATAGTTTTGCTCGGCTATGCGACTCTAAGGGTGGCGCTCATCAATTGTGAGCTCTCGCAGCTCGAGCCCTGCTGCTGGTGGGGATCGTGGTGAGAGGCGCGAGTCCCAGATTCGCTCCTTCAACGGAGGTCGCCGCTAAGGGCACGGCCGCTACGGTTTCCTTGGCGAGTTCGCCAAGAGATGGTATAATCCGTGCCCGTGTCCTCCTCGTATGGGGTGGTCGGGCAGCTCAATTACTGTCTTGTAGGGTCTTAGATTCGCAATAACTCCTAAAAAGGGAACCCAGCGAAAAGGTCTATGGAAAACGTTCGGCATCAGTTTGTCGAGTTGCACAAATATGACGGTGCTTTACAAGTTGCTCAGAGGCTAAGCGAAGGCGGTGCGAACTTCAACGATGATGCAGTGTATGGCTACGCGCTGGCCCGGGCTGCAGTCTATGCGTTTTCAGATCGTCAGACGGAGAAAGGTCCGGCGATCCCCGGAAATCTTGCCCTAGAGGATAGGATTGCACTCGAAGCGCGAAACCCTAAGCCTCGGCAGGGAGCGGAAATATGCGGCCGCGAGACGAGGGGCATGCTACATGATTTTGGCTTCGTCGCTGCACGACGACTGACTACAACTGGAAGTAGGCTCATAAAAGCAAAGGCACGTGGAAACACGTACTTCGACATTTGGCGCCGCGCTCTACTAGGTTTTCAGCTTCGCTCCAGTAACAGCGGCCAGGTTTTCAATCCAGCGCGGATAGTGCTTAGAATCCTAGATGCGGATCAGGGGCTATCTCGAGCTGCACTTGCATTAGCACTGGAAGCTCGCAACAATAGTGCCACCGACCTGCGTCGCCTTTTACCGCTGGTGCCGCGGTCGAAACATGACCTTTTGGATCTCCAGCAACACTATGGCCTAAGCCGCTTTCGAAATGCTTCCAAAGTGATCCCAGGCCTCTGCGAGCGCGTTGGGTTTATCCAACGGCCCAAGCGGTCAGCGCCGTATACATCGACCGATGTTGGGTGCTTAGCGGTCGGATCGAACTATCGCAATGTGTCAAGGTCAAACAATGCCAGCTCCGGTGCACCTGGGGTTGCCAGTCTTGTTGCATATGATCCGCGCCGTGCTCGACGGTTTACGGAAAGCTCTTTGGTAAGTATACGAACGCCCAATGAACAACGCGAAGCCGTTCGCATCAGACGTGAGCGAACGGTTCGACATGAGCGAGCACGTGAATTATTTGGTCACTTTTTGTTCGAGAAAGGCTTTCGTCTATTCGACCGTTCGACAGCGTTCGGCTCGCTGGCCATCCGCTCAGGTTGTTCGATTTTGGTAGAGGTTAAATCGCTCGAACGTGATGCGCTTGAACGAACACGGGCCGCAGTGAGTCAGTTACTTTACTATCGATTCGTAAAAGTAGAAACTCGATTGGCCCGAAAACTGCACCTCGTCACCGTGTTTGATCGAAAGTTGCCAAGCTATCTGGCTAAGTTCTTAGATCAGTTGAATATTGGGGCGTTTGCTGCGCAAGGTCGTGTGGTTGCCTTAAACTACTCGGCCAACGATTTAATGCAATCCTTCTAGGCGAAAGGGCTCAGGTAACCATGAAGAACTTTCCCCACCAATATAGCGATATCAATCGCTTTCGTGGCACCCTGGATATTATTCGGGAGCTAACACAGCGCGCAGGAAACGTTCTAGACAATGGGGTCCTGGGCTACGAGCTAGCCCGTGCTGGCGTATATCACTTCCGTGGCAGCGTAACCGACCTTGAAGCGCGGATACAGCTTGAGCAACGGAAGCCTCGTGGGAAGCAGGGAGCAAGGACGGCTGCTCGAGAGGGGCGGCGGACGTTGGAATTGCTGGGCTTAGTTAACGCAATGGGCGCCGTGACTGCGAGCGGTACGGACATTTTAGAAATGCCTGCCGGGAGCGCGGAAGAGGTGCTCATTTGGCGACGGTCCCTAATTGCGATGTCGCTGATGGATGATGCCGCAAACGTCTCGCATCCAATGCGCATTTTGCTTCGTTTGTTAGCTGATCACGGGCCACTTGCTCGCATTGAACTCGCACTGGCGCTAGAAGCCCAGGACGATGGAGAGGTTGAATATAGGCGTTTAGTAAGCTTGCTGCCAGTTCGTGATGCTATTGACCGGGGAGCGTTGCAGATCAGTCAGTCGATGTTAGACAACGCGGTTAAGATATTACCTGCGCTCACCTTGCAACTCGGCATGGCTGTTGATCGCGGCGACGGACTCTTGGCCATAACCGAGATCGGCGAGGCGGCCTTACGGTTCGATTGTCAGGTCGGAGATATTGCGATTGAGCAGAGGGAGCAGCAACCTCGACGTACGGCGCGGAGAGGTCGTCCTATAGTCGCCGGGCGGCATATGTTGCCAGGGATAGGCGATTTTGTCGGCCTCTCCCGTGCCGAGCAGATCGAGGCGATGCGGCTACGAAGCGAGCGGACAGCAAGGCACGAGGATGTGGTTCAAAAAATCGCGGCGGCATTCCGGCTCAACTTTGAAGTACTGGAGGATACGCTGTCTTACGACGTTCTGTTGGTCCCACGCAACCAGCGCGACATCCACATACTATTAGAGATAAAAACGCTTGATCTAGATGAAGTTGCACAAACGAACCGAGCGGTTGGACAACTTTTTTGGTACCTTTGGCAGTATGTTAGGCCGACCTACGACGACGCCCGCATAGAGCTTGGTGTCATCTTTGATCGGGCGCCCTCTGACGAGACTTCGAGTTATCTTCAAAGTTTGTCGATCGCATCATTTTATTGTGAAGGCCTACGCCTTGAGGGCTGTAATGATGGCGCTCGCGAATTGCTACCCCAAGCACGCGATGTCCCGGAGGATTACGCAACGCCTGAGGGCGGTTGATACAGCATCTCGTCTGATTTGAGTGCTGTCCGCTTGAGGCGTTCTTTCCCTAAAGTGACGTATTCAGGTACGATTTCTACGCCGATGAACGTTCTTTTGTTCAGGGCTGCGCTGACGCACTCCGTTCCGCTTCCGGCAAAAGGTATGACGACGAGATCGCCCTCATTGGAGAAATGGCATACGATGCGATGCGTCAGGCTTAATGGCTTTTGCGTAGGATGCGCGACTCTTTCACCGCTAAAACGCCGCCCAGCCAGGACCGGGAATCGCCAGACGTCGCCACCGAGCCGTCCTTGTGGGTTTGGTGTCCACACCTTTCCATTCTTAGTTATCCGGTGCTTGAGGCGTCCAGTACTCTTGTACGGCTCGCGGATTGGCACATATGTGTAAGACTCGCCTTTTGAAAACCAAAGAATGGGTTCGTATAGCGCCGCTGGGAGCTTAACGTATCCCGAAAAGTTATTTTCATAGGTCCAAATAAACTGCCGGCGATATTGCAGTCCGAGATCATAAAGATGCACTTGAATGTAGCACGCATAGTGGTGGATTCCGTAGACGAAAATAGATCCATCATCTTTGAGAATACGTGTGCACTCGGCGAGCCATGTTTTGCACCACTGTAACCACTTCGGATCGTGGTGCCAGTTCTTCGAACTCTTAAAGGACGGCCCCAAGTTGTAGGGTGGATCCGCGATTATGAGGGCCGCCGACGCGCTTGGAATTCGTTTCAAAAGCGAAAGAGCATCGCCACAGTGAATGTCATTTAGCGCCGGTGCACGTGTCGACCATTTATTTGCCGGCGTCATTGTGTGCGCTGGAGTATCAGGATGTACTGATGGTGCACGTTCGGCACGTACGAGTAGGGATACCCATACGGCTTGAGCGCCTTATGGGTTTGCTCAAGGACCGTAATACCTTGCAGCTCGAGAAGCTCCGTCGCTTCGCTGAGGGCAGAATAAAGATCTGAGTGGAAAGGATAGAAGCGCCGACCATGCTTAAAATCGCTTACAACGAGGGTCATGTAGCGCTTCTTTTGCAACTTCGTTGCTAGCGCAGCAAAGATTGTCGCAAGCTCGTGCACGAAATCTTCGTACCTTGGTATGTTGCCGAGATCAAGTTTCGAGTTGCCATACGAATGGGCTAAGCCCTTCTGTATCCTGTCCTGGGCTTTATAGTCTTTAGTTTTATTTAGGATATTCCAGTAGGGCGGACTCGTGACGATGAGTTGTTGCGACTCATCAGCAAAGTCTTGAATATGCTTTCGAATGTCACCTACGATAAGTTTTTGCGTGTGAGGATTCGAGGTCTCCAACGTAAGGCGTTCTTTAGCTAGTGTTGCCCACTTCCGTGAGAGCTCTACACCGAAACCGCGACGATTTAAGTAGGCACACGCCTTTAGCGTAGAGCCAACGCCAACGAAGGGGTCCAAAACGTTCTGGTTCGTCTTAGTGAAGAAACGAATTATTCGCGCGACGTCTTGGAACGAAAATGGTGCCGGATGCAGCTTTTCGTAGTGGGCATGCTGATGATCCGCCCCCAAACCTCGTTGTCGCCATACACTCTTTGTTTCTTGTATCCAGACCTTACCAGGTAGGTCATTGAGAGTATTACGCGGATCTACCTCGCCTGTAGCATTCGACGAAACGACGACCAGCTGACGTACTTTCTCGAGTTCTATGAGATCGGGACGGTTATTTAGCACAGTATCAAGCAAGGCTACTTCTCCTATTTCGCATTCGGGCGCGTCAGTGGACGCGCGCTCAGAATGCGCCTCGCTGGATTGTCATTGCGTTCGGATGGCAGACCGACTTGGCACCTATTATCGGTAGGCTTCAGAGGCTTGGAGCGTCTGCGCGGAGGCACGTTGCAACTGCAGCGACTCGCGGCGTTCAGATACGCGAGGTATCGGGAAGGATGAGGTGCCGGCTGCGTCCGATTGAGGGTAATGAAGAAGCTACCAGCTGAGAGCGTGTCGGCCGACGAGGCCGCTGTCAGGGCTACGGAACTACGTCGTCGCATCGAGGTTGCCGGAATGACGATTCGGGAGTTCCAGCGGCGTACAGGGTTGACTCGGAACGTCGTGTATGGGCTCACCAAGGGACGAAAGCCATCGCTCGAACGGCAACGCCTTATCGACTCCGTTTTAGGAAAGTAACGATCGTCCAAGCCAACGAGCAACGCCTGCGTTGACAACGGAGCCCTAAAGCGAGGTTTTATCGGGGGACGGGAGTGACTCACACGGGTAAGGGTCAGGT
The DNA here is from genome assembly GCA_963745145.1 of Vulcanimicrobiota bacterium. GTDB lineage: Bacteria > Vulcanimicrobiota > Vulcanimicrobiia > Vulcanimicrobiales > Vulcanimicrobiaceae > Cybelea. The sequence goes on from CAVUWE010000002.1 coordinate 1,366,976, forward strand.
TCTTCCAGCCGGACGCCTGCGAGGCGCGGTGGGCAGGTTGGACTTTTTTGTGGACAACGCGGCCTATCGCTGTGGATTTCCTGTGAATAGACCTCACCATGCCCGAATTCGAACGTCCGTTCGAGGTCCCCTGCGCGACAGCAGGTAAATTTTATACATGTATCGTAGAGGCAAGCCCTTATGGTCAGCGCTCGCAAGGCTTGCCTGCAGCATCCCGACGTTCGGGCTTATCAGTCTTGGGAGCGAGATCTTCGAGAACACGCTCGCAGCGGCCACACTCGTGACCAGTATATCTATGAGGTCGCGAGGTTCTTGGCGCGGTCTCTGCGTCGTCGGCTTCGAGGCGTAACCGAAAACACCATAATTCGCTATCGGCAGACGCTGCCTACCTCATCTGAGCGTCGGGCGACAAGCGCACTGAACGATTTTTTTCAATACGCTCTGGAGCATCGGTTAGCTGGCGTGATTTATAATCCGGTCTATCGCGCACGGCAAAAGGTCGCGGTGCAGCAGCCATCGTTACTCGACCTAATGCTGGCAACAGACATACCGGACGACGAGGCTCGAGAGGTGCGCTGGATCGATATCCTGGTGGCTTTTGGGGAGGCGCCGAACGCCACGCGTGTTCGGATCGGCAATCGGTTGATACGCCTGAACCTCCGGCTGCGTCGACGATTGGAGCTTGAATTTTGCCGTCGCGTTAGCGGACGTCACCCTTTAAGTGATTTGCTGAGAAGCCATGTCGCATAAAATCTCTGGACTAGCGTTCCGGCGCCCAACGACGTAGTCGCTGCGAATTACCTCCTGAGGGTCTTTCGCTTAGCAGGAAAATCCGGTCGGCAGCCGGCTTGTAAGGATATGCACACAACAAAATCCGCAGACGCTCGATGGGCATCGTAGTTTTGTGCACCCGCCAGCGATGTGCGAACCAACGGTTCCGAGTCGTTAAGCAGGTTAGGGCTCAAGACGAAACCCTCGTATCTCCTCCGCGCACTGACGTTTAACCTCTTCGGCCATCGCGGCCGCAGTTCTATTTCTGCGGAAGGGTGCAAGTCGACGATCGATCTCTGTCTCCAAAGTCCGAACGGCCTTCTCGACACTTTCTGGATCGTCGTGGTCGAACGTTGGTTTGGCAAGCTCGCCGGAGAGAACCTCGCTGAAGTTAGCGAGATCATCGAGGTGTTCGGCAAACTCCGACAAGCCGGTGAATCCTATCTGAAAGTGCATTTTTAGTCCTCCACTAGAGTATGGCTTCGCACGTCAAAGTGCCATACGCGTGGCATTCACCGGGCAGCTCAATGAACAATTTCTGCTCCGGTCAAACCCCTTTTGAATCGGGCCCACCAGCCACGGCGACTATCGTCGAGTTCTAGGGTGATCGGCTCGTCTTGCGCGCCCTAACCAGCGAAACAATAGGCAGGCATGCTTGAGCTCAGAATAGGGTGGTGATTGGTCCATTCGCAGTTCTGCAGACGGGTTGCTGGCCGACGGTAGTCGATCGCGGGCTACCCTGGCGGGGTGGAGCGTAGCCCCGAACGGCGGACCTCGATGATACGTCCACGGTTTACCCCGTATACTGGAATGGCTGCCCGTCATTCGCTTGTCGATCCCGCAAACTATCGAGCCGACTGGGCCTGACCCTGAGCACGGCGGTATTCGATCTTCACGGCTTTGTTTTGGTCTCCGGCATGTGTGGGCGACTGGCTTCCGATAGGACTAACTACTTGGCTCTGTTAGGTCTGTGTTGTTGACACGAGCATTTTCCGCAGCGATCTAGTTGGAGTTTGCATGCCCCTTGGTCTCGTATTCTCCATACTGAAGTGCTCGAAGGGCCGATGCCCACGTTGGCAAAGCGGCTTCGCATTTATTACTGTTATGATCATTCCGTCTAATCGTAGCGCTGCAGCACCTGCGGACGCGCCTTGGACTCGTACGGAGCAACTCTTTAATCTGTGTTCGCGTTGTCGTGGCTCCCGTAACGGGACCAGAAGCGGTCGGCAGCTCTTTCCAGCTCCGCGAAGGGAAAGTCCGCGCCGTGGGTAGCCTTGAGCCAGACGAGGAACGCAAAATTTACGCCGCCTTCGGTCTGGATCAGATCATCGAAGCGTTGCTGGAAAACCGAAGTTGGCGCGCCGGAGTCGAACCATTCAAGCTGCTGTTTACGCAGCGATGCGATTGTGTCCGGCGGAAAACGAAGCTCCTGCGGGGCGCGTTCCATGCGTTGGAACGATTCGATAACATCCTGGCGGCATGGTTCAGTTAGGGTTTCTACGAGTTCTTCAGCGAAATCCCTGAGTAACTCGTAAGAGTTGATAGTTGCGTGCAGGAACGCGGGCAGAAAATAGAGGAAGGCTTCTGGGGCAAGCATCCCGAGATTGCCTTGTATTTCGGATCCTATATTGGCGGCGGAAAGTCCGTCCGAGGTTTTCGCGGCAAGGAATTCGGCGAGGTATTTGCTCTCTCCGAGCACATTCGGTCGTACGGTTTGCGACGGGGCTGGGCGTAGGCGCCAGCCGAATGCGCCGAAGATGAGTGACTTTGAGAGCGCCGTCACGCGCCTGGGGCGTCGGGGGGCTCGCCCGGCCCGAGCTGGTTCTGGAGCGTGAGGAGCAGCGCGGTCACGGTCGCGGCCGCACCAGTGATGACAGCGGCCGCGCCAACTGTTGCTACTGCTGCAACGACCAGCGCAACGATCAAATCTATAAGAGCGATAATCGCGACGATGAGGGCGATAATCGCGGCTACAGCGACGATTGCAAACGCCGCGGCGATGACAGCACGTGCGGATTCGACGACCGTTTGCATGGCCTTGATGAGTTCGGTTTGACAATTCGAATCCTCAAAAACCTCGATGCAGTTATTATACATGGTTATCTTGTTTTTTATTTGCTCGAGATGGCCAGCGTTTCCGCCTCGAAAACAGGCGGCGTTTATCGCCGCGCGGGCGGCAATCTCGGCCATGACGGCCGCGATCTTGAACGCGGTGAATAGACAGTTCTCCCCTGGCCTGCAACCTTGAACATCATCACTATCGCTTTTGCGGTTTCCACGGAGATCACCAGGCGCGCATATTGCAACAAATTGCAGTCACCTGGCGGCTTGATGTCATCGCCCGGAAGGCGCTGGATCGTGCGTTGTGCAGTGCCAGTGCATACCCCGATCGGTGCGGCGGTCTGGGCGGCTTGGGTTGCAACACCAAGATTGGGTGCCGAGCCTTGCTGCGCGACGTGGGCCAGCTCATGTCCCGTCAGGCGATCATTACTGGGGGTGTTGCCGGCAGCATAAAAAATGTGGGACCGTAGGTGAAGGCTTGCGCACTCAACTGCCGGTTCGTTTGTGCCGCTTCATTATCGGTATGCACGCGAACCTGGCTGAGGTCACGCCGAAACCGCGGCTCGAAGAAGGCGCGGTCCGAAGCTCCGAAAGGTTCCCCCGGCGAGAGAAGCGCTCCCTTCACGTCGTCTGGAGCGTCGCCCCCGGCGGACGCGAAGGGGCCGGCTGGCTTGGTTTGGATCTCCCCAGATTCCTCCTCGTCCTCACAGCCTTCACATTTTCGGTGCACTTGCTCCAGGGCCGGCGAGACGGTGCTTCCAGGCTCTGGCGAGCACATCACCTGGTCGGCGCCGCGGTCCGCCTCATGCTCGAGCGGGTCGTCAGTAGCTCCAATCGCGAGCTTGGACTGTATCATATGCGGCAAAGCCAGTCCGGCCATCGCGAGTGACCTGGGGCGTTCAGGTGCCCGCGCTAACGAGGATGGCGGGATCTCGCTAGGAGTTCTTTTTTTGGGCTTTGCGACCGATGGAGCAAACACTTAACCGCTACTCCTTGCCAGACTGACGAGCCGGAGACGAGCTGCTACGATTGTATCAAGGCCGTCTTAGCAACCTGCTCTTCCGAAGCTCTTCATTTGCTCTCCCTCGACTACTCTGGACCAACCCTAGCGGCACGCGCTTGACGGATTCTTACTCTTAGGAGCAATCTGCAGGGGACCCCTTTAAGGAGGTTGTTTTGTAAGAGGTCCTTATTTTGATGAGCTTGAATAGGCCTGCCGCTCAGTTGGCAGCACATTGTTACAACATGGCAAAGTGGTTTGTCACCAGCGTTATTGTGAGTCCTGAACTCGGAAACGATCAGGGTCATCCGAAACAATTCGTTGAGGCACGAGATATGGTCGATCCAGCTCGGGCACTTCATACGCGAAGCTGCCCTCAGGCCGGCTAGGTTGCCTAACCTTGCCGTATTGGCGATACAGGTTTCCGACGTGATCTTCAAATTCCACGATGACTTCGGCGTAGACCGGCATCATTTCTTCGTAAGCCACTCGCTCACACAGCATCAGGGCGCGTTCAAGGCGGCGGCCAGCAAGAATGGGCTCGCGGGGCGAATCGATCCACAGGCCGGGCATGAAGCAGCTGATTTTGTTCGCGGACCCTCGACCGATATTTTCGATGTAGTAGTTCATTTGGACGTGGCGCTTCTTATCCAACTGAAATGTAAAGTTTGCAAAATGAAGTCGCGGCCTGTATTCGAACAGTCGGACATCATCGTCGAGCGCGTCCATAGGCTTGCCACTATTGACAACGCCTTCGTAAAAGGTCACGTGCGCTGCTGTGGCCGGCGCTGTCTCTACCGTGACAGATGGCGGCAAAACCGATCTGAGTATTTCTAGGACGATTTCGGTTAGGGACCTATCCGTAGAAATATTGCGCAATTCCGAAAGGAAAGAACTAAAGTCAGCAAGATCGCGTTGCGTAAGTCCGTTGTGTCGCAGCGGAATCACGGATCCACCACTATTATCCACCGCGCGTTTGATAATGGCGTCGAATTCCGCCACAGTATACGTTTCTTGATGTAAACTGGGCTCAGCAAAAGAATCGAATGCCTAGAACGCCGGATGCCCTCATCGATTTTGGACAGGATCTTCTCCCCGAGGCTTACCTCTTGCGGATATAGCCAAGCGTGAAGATTGTGTGCCGTTAGTGCCTCGTATAATAGTCTAGCGTAGCCTTCATCTTCTGAAGCATAGGAGATGAAGATATCCCAGTCCAGCGACATAGCTATATGTACATTTGGTAGAGTGCACTCACTATGACTAGCAGTTGAGGCTGACTAAGACATAACTCGTGGCAGAAGGCGTTGACTCACACACGTATTAGTAGGCGGATTGCGTGCCCCCGTCAAGCCCTTTTATCCGCCTAGCACTAACGAAGCGGACGAATCAGAATCGGCCGATCCCTAGCGAGGCAGGGGCAGACTTCCCTTTATCCATTAAGGTCCTACCTTACGTGTCAAATGCTAATCAGGCGCAAGGCTTCGACTCAATGGTGGTATATGCAGAAAGTTTCCTAGGGATCAGTAAGAAGTAACGCGATCCCTGCGGCTCCGCCCGCCATCCCGAAGGGAGGAAATGCGAGCGCTGCTGCTCCAACGGCGATTGAGATGAGCCACTTGGCACTTCCGCATGTCTTCAGCGGAATGAGCCGACGTGCAAGCTCGGCCTTTCTACCCGTGGCCGCATCGATCTTAGACGGCAACTCAAGCTCAATTACGTGATCCCGCAGTAATCTAACCATGCCTCGACCACGCATTAGAAGCGCCTTTGCTTGGCGTTTAGAGGCCGTCAGAATGGTGGTCAGCCCGCGATGCAATCTGTCTAGAGCCTCTTTGCTTAGCGATCTGCGGTGGGAATCAAGAGCCTCTTGAATTGCGGTCGCGACTTCGGGATCAGACTCGTCGTCGATAGGCTCTATTCGACCTCGTTTGAGGAGTTCCACATATCGGTGATGGATACGTTCAAGAGCGCGGTTCAGTTCTTGGGGGCTATTTTCTCGCATCGAGGGACGCGCCCATTGAAGAAGTTCTAAGAGGAGTTCATCGTACTTACTTGACGCAAATAGTTCATGCAAGGATTTGGGAACCAGCAATACCGGTGTATTACCGTTTACTGACGCCAGATCAACGTCTCCGACATGTAACAGATAGAAAATATCCGAAAGATATTTCTGCTCGTTCAGCAGTGAAATTAGACGATTGAATGGATGATTGTTAAAGGGATCGTCGCTGGGCATGGCGGCCTCCTAAATGTGCTGATGCTTGACTCGCGGGTGTTAAAGTGACGAAATTAGTCGGCATCCCGGATATGTATTCGAGTCGGTCGCCATCAGACTCCGGTGTTTTTCGGACATCGCGACGACCGGCTTTCGGTGGGACTCGACCAACGTTTTGACCTCTGAGCACCAAAGGCTGTGCCGAATCTCCACAAGGCGCTCGTGGCGCAAGCTGCGGCCAAAGACGCCAAGGGACGTTTTCAGCGAATCTAATGGCTGGAGCAGTCATGCTCGCGCTACGTAGCAATTGCTTCGATCACGGGACCATGTTGCGCCATTCAGGGGTTCCAAGCACTATTTGGACTGATGCCAAGGCATCATTATTATGAATCGGTTTCAGTTCCAGGAGCAGCTTGACGTGCGTAGCACCCGACGCCACGCTCCAGGTTTCCAACTGGCGCGCCGCAACCGATGTGCTGACCTCGAACGTCCCGGCGTGGTTGGCTGGGAACGGACTAAAGTTTCCGAGCCACAGCTTACGCGGCTGGGATGGGCTCTTGTCCGAGCAGACGATAAGGTGCATAACGATTTCAAACGGTGTCCCTGCGGGATTGATGATCTTCGAGATTGGCACACGGAGAACTTGGTTATTGAGCAGTGCTTGGGAGCTTAGAGGGAAAGATCCGCTCGGGTGAATGCTGGTAAGCGTTATAGGCATCGTTTGTGCTTGCTGTACGGGGCCATGTGATCCAGTGCTGTATCCGCCGGCCGACGGCCAGCAGATCATTAGGGCGAGAAGGACAGTCTCGAGGGCCAATGTCATGTTGCCATCCGCGCTACGAGCCTACCGGAAAATTTCGCCGACGCGGCTAAAATTGCGCTATACCAAGTTCGAGACGCCCAATGACGAGTCTTTCCGCCGTAGCTTGTCGGTTTGCGTATGGGACAGGCACCAGACTAACGGCGACCTCTCCGGAAGATAGTCCGCCGCCGCGGCTCAGTTTTTGTAAGGTTGGCGTCACATCAATCAGGTAGCCCGCTTTCGGTCGGGTAGTCATAGCCATATGGCCCTTCATCGCCGATTCATCAAAAAAGAACGCAAAACTGCCGGCATAATGCGAGTCGGTGATCGGCGTTTCAGCCGAAACATCCGTTTTATTGAGAAATACGCGGACAAAGTAATCGCGCTTACGCGGAACCTCGACGTCGTTAGCGATAAGGACCACCCGGCTCTTCGCGCCTGTTTCCAGTAGGGGGCTAAACGTCCGCACTTGAATCTTGGTCTCACCAGTCGCTGTCTCGCCTACCATCGACGTAATCGATGTCCTCAACTCAAGACGCTGGGTGAATCGCAGAGTCGACGGCGCCCCTGCTTTCAAGAATGTCTCAAGCTGCGATCTGCTCATCTGCGTGGTTTTCCCTTGGGGGTCGCACGGCTCAAACTGATAGTCGAGGAGCGGGAGCAGGGCCGCATCCGCCACGGCGACGGTCACGGGGTTGCCGTTTTCGTCGAAAAAATCGGTAAACGTTTCGTTCGTCCACGCGGGATCGTTAATGTTCGGATTTCCTCTGTTTATATTCCAGTCAACCCAGAGACAATCGATCATGTTGTGGTGCGTCCAAAATACTGGATCGAGCGGCGACATGAACGATCCCATGTCGCCGAGTATCCACGAATGGATGTAATTATGGGGATTGCTTTCGAGCATGCCGTAGCTGCCACCCATGTGGAAATTCCCGTTTGGACCTCCGGGCGTCCCGCTGGCAAAGAGAAAGAAATCTGTCACTCCCAGGATATTTTCAATCGTAGCGGCCCCGACCGAGCCCAAATCAGCTTGATCCATCTGCGAGATGACGCGGGTGTTATCGTAAAGGGGGCTGCTCTTATCCCAAAAAACGTCGGGGACAGCTCGGTGACTCGTCCAATTCCAATAGGGAAGCGCGAAGCTGTTGTCCCCAGTGAGCTTCCGACAGATTCGCTCAAAATAAACGAGATACCAGCGATGCCACGGAAGGAAGAACCAGCCACCGTGTGGGCAATGGTTATTGTGAATGCTGGCTTGGTTCGCCCAATTCAGTGGATTGCTGGAAGGGAGCGCCTTCATGGCGGCAACCGCAGATTTGTAAGTTTGAATGATGGGATCCGATGGCAAGAGGTTCGAAATGTTTCGACGCGTGGGCCGATTAGCTATTTGCTCGCAGCCACCGGCCCATAGGGCGACTCCCACTGCGCCGACCGCAGAGGCACCTTTCACGAAATCACGGCGCGAGAAGTCGTGTATGCTCTCAATGTTCATGTTCTGAACCTCCTCTTGTGGCTAAGCAGCGTACATCGCACCAATGTGACTAGTCGGACAGGCGACCTGGCGCCGTAGCGCCCTGATGCCCTTGCCGTCGCACGCCTACGCGATGACGGTGACCTTGATTTTTTTGTGGTTGCAGTTGACAATCTCGACTTCTTCATACTGAGGAGAATGTTGCTGTTCATATGTGACCGGATGCGGTGTGATGATGTCACCTGCCTCACCGGCCGGCGCCTCCCATTTTAGTTCCAGCAGTAAGATCGTTGGATTCAGACCTGGCGGGCGGACCGGCTCTAGGTGAACGTTCTTATACCCAGTCGTCGTACAGTCCGCAGTTCCCGTGACGGATAGTCGGGGAGGTCCGGGCGGCATGAGGTTGAGAACAGCCTTCCAATCATTTTTATTACCGCAGTTACATGCCATGACGATAATCCTTTCTCGTTTCGGTAGCGAATAGCATCAGTGCAGCCGCGCGGAGCGTCGTGGCTTCAAACGATCCGTCGTCACCCCGCATTTGCGCTGCCCATTTGGTTACGTGTTTTTTTCCGGCTCGGTCGTGCCAACTGCATATCGTGGCGCCGGCGTGCTTCCGGGTGCTGTTTATCAACGCACTGTGAAGGCTTGCACCCATCGAACAAAAACCGACTCGCGTCGCTGGTCAAGGCGAACTCGGGACAAGTCATATTGTTGGAGCTGAGGCTTGTGAAGAGGTAGTGATTCTGGGTGGTGTTCGCGATCTTAAGCCCGGTCTGGCATTCCGAAAGAATCCCGTGCACGACATCCAGGGACCGTGTTCGGCCGTGGAGTAAACAGCTCCCGTAGCAAACTCGGGAGCATTACTGGCTCCTGCCACAGGCGTCTGAGTAACGACAAGAGCCAGAGCTACCGCCGCGATCGATGAACGAAGCATGAGCATCCTCCTCCTTGGCCGGTACAGCGCGACAACCATCAAGCCGCAGGGATTGGAGGGTTCCTTTCTTGAATCAACGGGCCTCCATTTGGCTAGCCTGTTTAGGCTTGATACCGTATCGTTCATAGTCCTTGGGTAGGCTTGACATCGCCAGCTTGGCTGTGCGCGCGAATCGACGGTAACTTCCGGTTCGGCCGCATGCCGCGCTCCCAAGCTGGGATGAAGCCTTCCTCTATGCCGCTTGCTTAAACTAGAAGCAAGCAGACCGTCAAGCGTAGTTCGTACCCCAGAGCATTGGCGGATCGGTTCGCACAGGATCGTTGAGCGCTCGGCTGGCTAGCTCACTCGTCGCCTCGTGAGATGGCAAGTGAGGTGCGACCATCGACGAGATGGCTCAAACTGTCGCGGTCGCCAGGGCTCTTGACAAACGGCGCAATTATTAATCACCCACGGCTGAGTCGCGCTCGAGCCACCAAGGCCGCAGGACGGTCATAGGACTCGGTGCTATGTCGTGCACGGAGTGCCGGCCCGTCTTTCGGCTACCCCAGGTGTCAAAAACGAGCGGATGCCGGCTGCAACGCTTTCGTCGTTAACGATGTTCGACGCCAAGATATGGAAAACTCGAACACCAACGGCAAGTCCGTCACTGCTTTTTCAAGCGAAGAGCTTTCATTGCTACGACGAACGGTCGCCCAAAACACGAACGGCGCTCGATTCGACAAAACGACCGTCGCTCGACTGCTTTCGACAATCGATGCCCCTCACGATGCCAGCGCCTCGAGCATTAAAACGAAGCACCCCGCGGCCAAGCTTACAATGTCCCGACTTCAACGAGAACTCGCGACGAAGGAAGCCGAAATCGTCCGCCTCCGACGGACGATGAGACGAATCAGTCAGATCACCGTTCAAGCCTCGAGCCAGACTGTGAAGCCCGAATCGAAGGGACGCGTCAGCTGGAACGGAGTCAACCTCGCCCCCAAGCAACGCTTGGTCCTCGAGGAAATCTGCAAGGGTAAGACGACGCGGCAAATTGCAGAAGACCTTCATCGCAGCAGACATACGATTAGTAATCACGTTAAAGTGATTTTCAAGGCCTTTGCGGTCAGAAGCCGGTCGGCACTCGTTGCCGAAGCCCTGCGGAGACATAGCTAAGTGGTGAATCGATGCGGGCAGTTTGCGTTGGCCGTCTCGCCCGGAGGACAAAAGCCTACGGGAACTCTGGCTCTCATCTCACGGGAGCCCGTCGCACGGTCTCACCTAGTACGCCATCATTACGTGTCAGCACCAGCCAGTGCGAGACCAAGCATTAGGGCGAACGTCTCCGAATAGCATTCCGGTCCGCTCTTTGAGTTTGGATTTCACCGAGCGCAAAGAGAGGGTGGGACCGAAGGGTTGGCCCCGGTCCCACCATGCGGACTAATCAACGCGACCGCTCGCTCCGTCTTTGCTAAGTGTGTCTAAACGTGCGCGTACACGAAAACAACGCTACTTGGTAGAATGCCGAGATGGTAGGAGCAAGTGGTATTTGGGTTATTCGTAACCGAGTATGAGAATGTGCCCGTCGACACAACGTAGTTTATATTGAATTTGCAAGTATCAGCAGCGACCCCGTTTTCTGGTCCATACGTCATGTAGAAGTAACCGAAATCGTCGGCGCACGTTCCCGAAAACGACACGGAAAAGGGTGAACTTGAGCTATTTCCTGGCACGTCGGGCGGGGAACCCGTTAGGCATGACGATGACACTCCCTCAGGTACAATTTCACTGCTGTACGTGTTGTCGATCGTTACTGATGTGGACGTCGCAGCGTCCCTTATGCGATGCGATGGCTGCGCCACGCCAGTGGTTCCCACTTGGGCACCATGAGGTTTGAAGAATCGGTTCCCGTCCGGTCCTTTTTGCGCGTACGTGAGGATTTCGTCGTAGCTGGTGCTTGGCGAAGGGGCGACGGTGCACGCGGTGCTGCTGCCCTGCGTCACGCTGTAGAGGAAGTTCGTCCCATCATAGCTGACGTTGAACGAACACTCTGCACCGGTGCTGCTCCCGCCGGGCCCATAGGTGATTGCCAGCGTCGAAGGCGTGGGGCAGAGCGGGGTATACGACAGCGTAACCGGTCCGCTCAAGTCTCCGAATGGCCCGACAGAAGGCAGGCCGGGTGAGATGCTCCAGCATGTCGCCGAACCGGAGCCATGAATCGTGGCGATCCAGTCATTCCTAATCCCGACAATCGTCGAGACCGTTGTGAGTGGCCCAATTCGGTGAGCACTCGACGACGAGGATGCTGTGGGATTGACCGGTACCTGAGCGCCTCCGCTGCAACCCGCGAGAATCGCGAACGCGGCGAGTGCAGCGATGGCAACGCGTGGTCTATGATATAGCGGTCTCATTTTGACAATTGCTCCTAGTTTTTATGTTCGAGGTATAGATTCGAGGTATTAAGAGCTGTAGGGAGGGAGCGCTACCGCTTACAGCATACTAGCTTAAATGGACTAGCCGTGCAAATACTCAAGCAACCCACTTCTTGGCTGGATTACCGAGCGTCGCGTCGGAGTACGCGCGTGCATCTGTCTGTCAAACACCCTCAACGCTTACCCTCGAGTAATTAAGCGTCTGTCTACAGCGACACTCCTCCTGATCGATTTGAGCCCGCATTCAGAAGCACTGCCACCAGTATGCTAAGAGTCTCACATGTCTTGAGTCTCCGATCTCCACTCGAACTTGGCAATGAGTGCTATGGTCACTAACCCACTTGACGTCGACACTTACGAGTCTCGCCTGGAAATCCTCAACGTATTAGCGCAAGCGTATGCGGTACCCAACTATGCCCCGGATCCGATGGCCGGTGATGAGATACAGACACAGTGGCAACTGGCTTCCGGGCGATCTGTGATTCGTTGGTGGAACAGGATAAACTTTTGCCTAGTCGTTTGGAGATTGCAAGCTCTCCAAAGTCGCGGACAGTATCGCGACATCGCTCTTACTGGGTCGTTACAGGTTAAGCTGCCCAAATCGGTGACTCGCCAAATATTGAGATATTACGATGCGGTAATCGCAATTCAAAAAGGGGCCGCGCCCACGCCCGGAGCTTCTGCAGCTCCTTTTTTGGGTCGTGCACACGCATACGGTAATTAAGGCCATGCGCGCAGCAAAACCTCTTGTCGGTACCTTACTGGATGGCGAGCGTCAATTCGCCCTGGGATGGGGTAAAGTTATGGTAAAGGTATTAGCAGAGGTAAACTTTCCTACTGTAAAGGCTGTCGTGGGTTCGATCAACTCGAACTAGCTTCCCCAACGTGTGTGTAACGCTGCAGATACCGACCCCGCAATGTCCAGTAGTTTACCTGAAGCGCAAAGAACGACCGTACTTGCAATTGCCGCGTTATATAGAAATCGCGACCTAAGTTTTCTCTATCTCCCTCTCTTAGAGATTGGCGCAGCACTCTTGAAATACGTTATTATAATCAACGCGACGTTTTCTCCGAAACGTCCGTTGGCGTAACCTCGTGAGATTATGCGAGCATTGACAATACCGCGTAATTTCAACCGGTGTCGGGAGGCTGGAAAAGGAAATTACGCGAGCTAATGGAGCTGTCCAGGACACCGCGATAGCCGTCCGCTCGCGCCATTGCGCTGTTCTGGGCGGTATGGTACTCTTTGGGGAGTAAAAATAGCCTCAAAGGGCTAGCTACCCCGCTCCGGAGGTTCGGCGATGATCGTTCATGTGCCGCAGCCAGTAGTTCCCCGCCAGCGCAACACCTCCGCGCTCGCGCGAGTTCGCGCGGTTTTGCTTACTGACCGGGACAACTATGCTAACCAGCGGCGTAAATCCGAGCCGAGCATCCCAATACGGGCGTCGTTCGAAGGAGTAGTCGTGGTCTCTGACGGCAATGCGCTGAAGTTTTTCCACAGATCGCCGGGCACGAGGAGAATTTAACGTGACAACTGTGAGGACGGGCGTAGAGTGGATAAATACCTTTTCAGGCCTATGTACGCCCGGGTCCAATCTTAGCAATCGCGCCAACGTGGCCGAGGGCTTTCAAGACGCAATGGCGTCGCAAGGAAATCCCGCCATCTTCGATTGGGGCGACACAAACGCCTGGGAAACGGACTTCCGAAGCCCCGCGAATGGCGGCGACTCGACCGATTGGAGCGACGATGTCAACTTCTGCTATTTCGCGGATCATGGAGGTAACTCGAGCAACGTTTTCTACATTGGATTTACCGCACGCCACAATAACTGCCTCGGGTCCTCCGACACTTGGCAGCTTGGGGCGAAATCGCTAAAGTGGATGGTCTTCGACACGTGCGACCTCGTGTTGGGAACCGATGCCGCCTCCGTCACCGAGTGGTTCGGACCCATGCAAGGAGTGCATATAGTCTTCGGATTCGTAAGCACAGCGTACGACGACGGAGGTCGAGGCGCAAGCTTCGGCCACGACGCCGCAGACGGCGCCGGCCTTTCCAACGCTTGGCTCGCCGACGCGGTTGCATCCGATTCCCGCCAAACCGCCATCGCGATTGCGGCTGGGGCCACCCAGGCCGAGGCGATCAACCGCCGTGAGAACGAGTGCATCCCCTGGCTTGGGTACGACGTCGCCGCGACAAATTGGTTGGCTTGGAAATGGTACAGCTAGGTTTCGTCCGCCGGCGGTCGACCGACGTAAGGAGAATTCTTGATGGCTGAGCTCATTTGCACGCTGAAGTACGAATTCGACTTTTCAAGCGCCCTAAACATTTATCGCCTTCAGCGACCGGATGCCGGAGAAGAGAGTCTCCGCCGCGTTGCCGGACGCTTTGGTCTCCGCGCAACACCTGAACGCGGCACGATCGTCCTCAACGCGCGTGCTAGTGCCTATTCAGAGCCATCCGGATGGAAGCTCAAACTGTTTCGCGCGTCAGGCGGTTGGCAGTACCGGCATGACGCGCGTTGGCAAGCTGACAACGGCCGCAGCCATTTAACCATCGAGGAAGAAGAGGCCGGTCGCCTCGCGCTTGAAGCACTTGCACAGCGCGAGCTTCCCGGCGAGCCGGAAATGGAGCGAATTAGCGTCGAACGCCTGCACATCGCACATGCCGATCGTCAGGGTAAGAATCACGAGGAACGCATAGTCGGCGCGCGGGTCCGGTTGCGGCGAATTCTAGACGGCCTGCCAGTCGATGGCCCGGGCGGAAAGACGACTGTTTATTTCGATCACGCACGCGAGCTCACCGGAATCGATCACCTGTGGCGGGAGATCGATCGCGTCCACGAGCCAGTGCGCGCGTTGCGCCCCGTCGAGGAAGCTCTCGACGAAGTCCGCCGTCGCTACTCATCCGGCGTGGGACGAATCGAAGTCGAGGATATTCACCTCGGGTACTTCGAACTCGGCTGGGATGACGAGCAAGAATACCTGCAGCCAGCTTACGTGTTTACTCTGCGGTTGGTCTCCGAGGAGCCGCGCTTTCGCATGAACGCTATAGTGGCGGTTGCGGCAGCCGTTAACTCCCTCAGGCCGATCGAGCCCGAAATTCCGACAAGGCAGCAACAGGCACGACGAGCCGGCTAGCCAGCGGCAAAACGGGCAGTCAGCGGTAGATGTCGAGGCGTTGACATGGGAACCCTATTGTTGCGTCAATCGGGCTTTTTCCCAGATACATCGGCCCCAAGACTCAGAATGATAATGATGTGAGACGAAAACCGGCTTTAATGCGAGCTCCAGCCGCAAGTACAGCGGGCACCATCGCGTTGTCGAATCGCACTGGGACACCGGACGCGAACGGTGACGTCACCTTGAGCTTGACCGCTGAGGAGACGCTTGTCGGTGCAAGTCTCATTGGATGTCTTTTAAAAATCGTTCTTTAGCCAGGTGAGAAAGGCAGCTCATGGCAAACGTTAACTACTGGCTCTTCGAGGGTTGGATGGGCGGAGGGCTGACGTGGAACTACTACATCTCTCCGATCGACACACGATATAACGACATTCTGGTCGTTCCCGTCCCGCCAAGCGCGGGAAACTTGGAGATACTGCGCAAGTGGGTGGTCACATCTCCTCAAGAGGATCAGCTTTGGTATCAAGTTCGTAATAATAGCGCCGACCCCGTCTATTTCGGGATCAACTTTATCAATGTTGCGCCGTAGGAGAGAAAAACAGTGAAAATTCAAGCGGTTTATGATCGGGACGGTCGGATCTTAGCGGCTATGTCGCGCCCTGGAAATGGCGATTTGGGCCCGTCGGCGCACATCGCGCCTTCGGAAGGGTCCGATATCGATGAGTTCGACGTTCCCGTCAATTTTGAAGGAAAGCATCTGCACGAGTTTATCCAACTCTTGTGTGTCGATACGATGAATAGGCGCCTGGTTCCCATTAAGAGGTAACCCTCAAAGTACTGTCCCGAGGCTCGTAACCCAAACGGAGAGAACCGGCTGATTCCGCTGATAAGCGACAACTTGAATTAGCTATTGCAGTATTTGGCAAGAAACCGATCCATGGAGGTTTCCTCGCCCAATAGAGAAGGGATTTCGGTGCGCGGTCGGTACGCAAATAGTCTATTGCGTCGCCATGCTCGGAGGGTCACGAGACGGGCGAGTTCCGTCGATGCGATGTTACGGGCGCCCGCTGTCGACGCAGCATCGCAGTCGATGCTTATGGCACGCACTGCGGAGTCAAAGCCATTGGCGGCAATCGCACCGCAAACAAGCCAGCTAAGGGAGGACCCAACAAATTTACCCGCATCGATACCGAGGCCAGGCGGAAGCGTAGCGCCCAGGGCAAAGAGAAAACGCCGCATGGTGAATGTCATCGTCGTACAGGGAACCTCGTAACCCTCTATCTGCGGCTGGAAGCGTCGATACGCCTCCCAGCCTGGCAGCGGCGCGTCGCCGCTGCGCGGGCCATCTCGTCGAACGCAGATGACTGCACGTACCTACTAGGTCTGCGACATTCTTAAAAACGAAGCTGCCGAGCCGGGCGCTTGCTGCCGGACCGTTTTCAAAAGCCGTCGTCAGTAATCCGCAATTCATCATCGTCGCGATCGCGGGTGCATCGGGGAGTGATTCACTCCGGTTCGCGTCCATCTCCGCAGGCCAGCTTGTACCCCGATCGGTCGATGTTCGAAAAAGCCGGATGTGGTATCGTACAACCCACCAGCAGATGCCGAAGGCACGAAAGGACTTGCTCTCATCGGCGCCGGATTACGTATCATGGGCGCCCCGCCTAACACACCAGATTTGGATGCCTATTCGCTTTACCTCAGAACTCGCTCCGCGGTAAGCAGTGCCGCCTATCCGCAACGCATCGCTTATACAATAGCGATCACAGGTGATGAAAATGGGAACCTCAGGACGAACCACTACCGCGCTAACTGCGATCCCGTCGAGAACACGATTCGCGTCTTCCCAATGAGCGACGAACAGCTAGCCGAGCCTGAGCATCTTCCGCAAGGCATCAACTTCTACGTTCAGGGACACTATGAGTCTTTTGGACGCGTCGCAACGCCGCCGGACCTCATTGGAGTTCCAGTCATCAGCCCAACGTACATGTTCGGCTTGACGCATAAGGCTTCATGGTCGGCCGCACGCGACGAGGTACCATCAAAGATACCAACCATAGCCATCGTCTCCTCTCAACCCGCTGAGTATAGGGTCGCATCGGCCGGCGGTGATAATGTAAATGGGATAATGACTGACCATCTGATCTTGACACCGATACGGGATCCGCAGAACAATCGCCTTCGCGATCTTTGGGTTAGTCAAGCAACCTACCTTCCCGTACGAGCCAGTATAAGCGGCAACTTTACGACGACGCCATTGGTGAACGTACCGTGGACAGTTGACTTCTCCACGCTTGATGGAGCACCATACGTTACGAGCGAGAGCGCAGACGGCGTCCTATCCTTTCCTCATAATCGAAGCATCGTCGATCTTCACGTCGCTTTTGAAAACGTTCACGAGCAATCTGGCCTCGCGTTTGATTCACCCCTAGTCGATATCGAGCTGACAGGTGCCATCGAGGAGCCCAAACCTTAGGGACGATGCGCAATCGGATTGTGTTTTATCGCACACTCGTGGAGGGCAGCTTGCGCTCCGCGAAGTTCCGATTTCGGCGCAATACCCCACACGGCCCAACGACGGGCCAGATACAGCATATTTCTTAAATCGGCTCCGCTGACCTGTGGGTGAAGCCCGCTACCGGGCACTTCGCGGAAAAAGGCTCAAGCTGATTCGCCCAAACCCTAGTCGAGACAGTGAACTTGTGATGTTTCGTCTTATCCGAGGTTCAACTGCGCGTTCCATATCCTCTTCGCTGAGCTCAATCATTGCCATGTCTCCATTGTAGCGAACACGACAGTCCGCGAAACCGATTTGGTGCAGCGCTCGCTCGGACGAATCGATTTGGCGGAGAATTTCGGGCGTTATTCGTATACCGGTGGGAACTCGCGATGAAAGACAAGGCGAGCTTGGTTTGTCCCAAAAGGATATCCCGAGGTCCAGCGCGGCACGCCGAACCATGTCTTTGTTAAAACCTGCTAGCTTTAAAGGGCTGAGCACGCCATACTCCAGCGCGGCGCGCATCCCTGGCCGGCGTTCAAAATCATCTTCCGAGTGTGTTCCGTCCAGGACGTGACGATACTCAAGAACCTCTGCCAGTTCGCAAAGTTTGGCGTAGAGGTTGCCTTTACAGAAATAGCATCGCTGGGATGAGTTGGACAAATAACGATCATCGGCGAATTCCGTCGTCGCTAAAAACCGATGCATCACGCCTATGCGAGAGCAGAAGTTTTCGATATGTTTTATTTCGTCCTGAGGCAGGCTTGGTGAAAGCCCCGTCACGGCCAATACGCGTTCGAGTTCGCACACAGCTACTGCAAGAACGACGGAAGAGTCAATACCTCCAGAGTAAGCCACGACGGACGGGCCGATCTCCTTGACGATGCCACAAAGCGTTTCCAGCTCTTGGTTGGCCGACCACGGCGGAACACTTCGTTCAGCGCTCATGCTGCGTGGCCGTAGCGATCACTTGCCTGGTTAGCCAAATCGGCCAGTTCATCTTTTTCGAGATCCTAATAACATCGTCATACTCTGGCACGATGCGTACGCAACTATCGAGCCATACCCTCTTCGCTTCGACTGCACCTACCGGTGTTTGGATCAATACGGTCTCGCGTGGAAGCATCACTCTCTTGACGGGGTAAAACCTGACTCCTATTGTTGTGGTGTGTTTCAATAGAATACTAACGCAAGCATTAGTAGATGTAGGTGCAACGAGTGCACTCAGCATGACACCTGGGCGGTTCTTCTTCATTAGAATTGATGCAATCCACACGTCGGCCGCACCTGCATCGTGTAGTTGTGATAGTACCTCCTCATAATCCTGGGGATTCATGTCGTCGATGTTGGTTTCAAGTACATGCATGTCGCCCTCATGCGTGCCCATTGCTTCTTGCATTGTACCTATTGTAGCCCGCGTAACGTTGGGGATATCGAAGTCATAGTGGCCCGCGCCGTAACCTATGGCTTCGGCTTTCATTGTTGGTCGCGTGCAAGAGCGGTCCGCTAGCGTCGACATGATGGCGGCAGCAGTAGTAGTGACGGTCTCTCCAACGACCCTTGCATCGAATGTCTGGTAGCCTAACAGGAGTTCCGCCGTAGCTGGGGGAGGATTCGGATACTTGCCGTGTTTCATATCGATCCATCCACGGCCTAAAGGGAATGGTGAACAATAGATGCTCTCCACGCCGAGTAGATCGATTGCAAGTACGAAGCTTGCTATGTCGATAACTGCATCAGTTTCGCCAACTTCATGAAAGAAAACTTGCTCCAAAGGTAGGCCGTGCACTTTGGACTCGGCTAGGGCGAGTCGAGTATATATGGCCTTGACGCGCTCCTTTTGTCGAATGCTTAGCCTTGATGCTTCCAGAGAGTCGAGGATTTCTCCTAAGGTACGGTGTTTGAGAGGATTTGATTGCGTGGAGTCATCGCGAACAATGACATCAACCAAGGCTGACGAGATGCCGCGACGCGACGTACGCTTAAGCGAAAAGTGCCAAGACTCAGTCGTTTCTATCGTTCTCAGTGGATCTTCAATGTCTGCGAGATTAAGCCCGCAATCCACGAGAGACCCGAGCAGCATATTGCCGCTCGCGCCTCCGATGAATTCGAAATAGGCAGCTTTCACGATTTAAGTAAGCAGATCTTGTGTGCCAGCGCCGCTGCCCCAAAACCATTATCTATATTCACCACGGCAAGGCCAGGCGCGCAGGACGAGAGCATCGTGGTCAGCGCCGCTTGTCCCCCCGACCCGACGCCATAGCCCACGCTAGTCGGAACACCGATTACCGGCGCGGTAAGGAGTCCAGCCAATATTCCTGGAAGTGTCCCTTCCATACCGGCGATTCCAAGAACGACATCAGACGTTCGAATTTCACTTAAACGCTCCAAAAGACGATGGATGCCAGCAACTCCAACATCGTAATATCGAGATACGTCATACCCTAAGTAGACGCTACAAAACGCGGCCTCTTCGGCAACTCGCAAATCCGAAGTTCCGGCCGCAACAATCGCGACACGGCTTCCAGTGCTCGGTAAGGCACCGACTCGCGCAGCGTTTGCAGTTTGACTATAGGTTAACGAAGGGAAGGCCACCGTTAGGGCGTGGACGTGCTGGCAATCTACCCTGGTTGCCAGTACAGAGCCGTGCATCTTTAGCAGCTGACCCATTGAGTCAATCAACTGAGCGGCGTCTTTGGAAGCTCCGAAAACCACCTCTGGGATTCCTGTGCGGTCCAGTCGATCGGGATCAATGACAACGTGAACCGGTTCGTGTTCTTGCTCGCTAGAGCCATCCAAACGACCGTCGCTAATGGATCTAGAACTTTCACACTTGATGCGATGGATCATTTTTGCCGGTGCCTCGTTAATTTTGGCGCACAGTACGGTGGGAGTAGCTATCCATTTTCCAAGTTCTGAGGCGTGCGTCGGCGCCACGATCATTACTCGGGACAGAAGGTTGCCAACCGAACCCCTCGTTCGGGGATGTCCCAATTAGGCTCAAGCGGTACGCAAAACTTTTTTCAGAATCACACAGGGTCCTTACCTCTACCGCGATAACGGCTGCAAGCGCCGAGCTGCTAAAAGGTGTCACGTTCTATGGGAGGCTAGGCAACATCATGCATTCCCTGTGGCGACCGCGGTGCCTTCCCGTTTCAGATCAACGCAGCTCCGATTGCCCTCTGAACAAGCCTGTGGGGCCGGAAACGGTTCCGAGCACATCCAGGTGACGCTCATCGGACAGATTGCCGACTTCGCTCGCACCCTGGAAAAGGCGCCGATGGCCCGCGCGGCGATAATGAAGCATAGCGAACGCTCGCCTGCTAGCCGTAATCTAGGCACCCCTGGGCTGCGGTAATGAAACCTCCACGTACGGCCTCGAGAGGGCTCATCCGAGGCGTCACTGCCCTGGGCAGCACTGACGTTATCCATGTTTTCAAGGCACGTTTGAACGGGGCTGCACAAGACGATTGGCTTTGATGCTGCCCTGGGCGGCAGGTGACCGGTAGGTGCGGATTCGGACAAACGGAGAATGTGAGTTCTCGGGCACAGAGCCCGGCTGGGAGACTGCGAAAGAGCCGATTGAGCGAGGCCCAGATCGTGTCCATTCTGTGAGAACTCGATGCCGGCGTAGCGGCGACAGAATTGGCCTGAAACGACGGCATTCGCGTCCACCATTCGCCGCTGGAAAGACCGCTACCGCGGCCTCGAAACGAGCGATCTGGTCGCCTCAAGCAGATCAAGGATAAGGACCGCATCATCGCTCGACTCTCGCTAGAGGTCGACGCCATGAAGGAGCTCGCCGAAAAAAGGCTGGGCCCGCTTGTGGCGGCAAGAAGCGGTGAGGGCGTTACAAGACCGCGGCGTCTCGACCATCCGAGCGTGTCAGCTTGCGGGTTACCAACCGCAGCAATCTCTAACTACCGCCGCAAGCGGGACGACGATCCCGCGCTCAAGTCGCACATGCACGAGGCCGCAAGAGCGCCCGTGCTGGTGTCGGCGGCGACTATTTATGTACCTGGGCGGCGAGAGCTAAGATGTCGGCGGGACCCGGCTCCTACGGCTGTATCGGGCGTTGCGGCCGCAAGCTTCATGCACTATCGGATAACCAGCGGGCGCCAGTTTCGTCCTGACCGTTGGTGACGATTTCACCAAGGAATGCCTCGCGGTCGGCTTGCACTTCATGCAGCATCGGAAGCTGGGCCACAACGCCAACGCGAATCGCCCAATGGTCGGATCCGCGACGAGTTGCTCAATCTCTATAGTTTTACGAATCGCGCGAGATCGCCGAGGCGTGGCGGCATGGCTTCAACGAGAACCGCCCGCACTCCACGCTCGGCTATCAGACGCCGAAGAAGTTCGCGACAAGTCTGAAAATCGACGCAACTTTACGGTTATCAGTAGCCTGAGTTGCCCTCAGATCAGATAGTCACCATGGTGTAATGAGGTATACGATCCTCATCGCGACGTCCCTTCGGCGAGACGAAACGACCTTGAACTCGGTCGGGCGGCTTAAAGATCCGCTCGTCCGAAAAAGGTCTTACGTCCCCTTTTGTGCGCCAATATACCTGATCCACTTCAGGTACAACGCCGGCGTCGTTGATAGACTATTCGGATTACCATAGGTAGCGTAGAACTCGTTGTTACGACTCAGAAAGTGAAAGGCAACGGCCATGTTGGAAACGTTAAGGTAGCACCCGGGCGCATATGGATCGTAGAGACAGGGCGTGCCGCCATAGGTTAGAGGCTGAAAGGCGTTAGGAAGATTTACCCCGATAATTCTCCGAGCGCCTATGTCGATTTCTGCTTCCTTGCTAATCTGCCAATCTAGACTCGCCCGCTCAAGCCATTGCGTGCTTGATGATTCGCCAGGGTATTTCGTGAAGTACTTGTCTTCGGCTATCTGTAGTCCAAGGCTTAATGACTTCGCGATCGGTGCAGTCTCAGAATAGTTCCAAGCATCTAAGATTCCGTGAAAGTAACTTCCACCGGAGTATTGAATAGACGTTGGCGTACTCGTTGCTGTTCGGTAACCAAGAAATATGCCATTGGAATTGAAGGGAAGCAGGCCATTTTGATTTGTTAATACGCCCTGCGTAATGGTAAATAGCTCGACACTTAAGTAATTTTTTAGATCGACAGTTACATCGACATTGCCGTCAAACTGAGCACCTTGTCCCTGTTGGTTCCAGTAGCGGCCATAGTACGTTGAAGCAACGATGTCGTGAATTGCCGACGTGGGTAAAAACTTGATCGTTTTTTGATCGAAGAGCTCATAACCCATGATATTGGGCTGGCCAACGTATCCGTCAAGCGGATCGAATTGTTGCCCAATTCTTAGATACGATCCAATGACGCTCGTTGTTGCATCGGAATAACCGACTCCATCTTCAAAGTAGTTTGCGGCGCTGGGCTCGGTTATGAGGGTACCGCGGTCGATTCCATTGTTCGTGTAAATGAACATATGTGACGCTTGGTCCAAGTAACTGGCATCTAGTGTTAGGGCAGTATCTCTGACGCCAGGCAAGTTAACCCCAACGCTTTGTAGATTGATCGTAGCGGTGTGCTGCGCGTTTGCTGAAAGATAGTTTATGGTTTGTCCTAAATCACTTCGCTCATTGCCAATCGCATCGTAACCTGCAAATGAGAATGGCCCCTGCGTGCCTTCAATGGCATACCCTTGAGAAAAGGTCGGAATGGAAGGTGTGTAAAGCGTTGTCGGGCAGTTATTGCACCAAGCGCGCTGATTGAAGAACGAACCGGTTTGTGTAAAAAATGGCCGAACGTCTGCGTATTGCCTTGGAAAGGCAGACGGTGCGATCGTTTGTTGATCAACCTCTACATTGCTGTAGTCCGGATGTAATGTCAGCACGAACGACGCCGTCGGAGTGACCGGGAAAGAGCCATCGATCCCAACTCTGGCGGTATTACTGCCGTAGGCTGGTGTCGTAAATTCCTTTAACGCGTATATTTGAAGGCGCGGTTTAACTTGCTGAGCCTTGGATGTGCTCTTTGAAGCGTTTGCGAGCCCTATCTGATC
This sequence comes from Vulcanimicrobiota bacterium, assembly GCA_963745145.1. Lineage (GTDB taxonomy): Bacteria > Vulcanimicrobiota > Vulcanimicrobiia > Vulcanimicrobiales > Vulcanimicrobiaceae > Cybelea. Next base: position 1,390,301 of record CAVUWE010000002.1, read on the forward strand.
GAGCGTTCCGATAAAGACCGGGTCGCCAGCTGACGTCGCTTGCGGTGCAAATCGCCACACGTCTAGAGAACTGCTCGATACGTTATAGCGGACGAACTGCGCCTTCCAGGATGTGGACCCACCGGAACGGATCGCCCCCAAGGGTATCTCCATTGTAACAACGAATCCGGATCGTGTCATGGTCGCTGACGCCCTCCACTGCGGAGTGTACGCGCTGTTTTCTGAGGAAACTTGATACGTTGCGCCGCGCGTGTTCGCGTAGAAGCCATATGAGAAACCACTTGCGCCCTGCGGATAAAGGTAGACTCCCACATAATCATCGGCAAAAATGCCCGAGCCATTCGTGACCTGCCTAGCCGTTACTGGCGATCGCTGCGCCGCAATAAAGGCGATGTCTATTGCGCCCCGAGATTGAGCTACGTAAACAGTAGTTGGTTCTTCCGCAGCTCTGCGATAAGTAAAATCGTATTGAAGCTGCGCCTCTGCGGCAAGCCTCCAGCTGTCGTCAAGTACACCCTTGATCGAGGGAGGAGGCGAAATAACTGGAACAGCTAGTCTATAAGAGGAGGGTGCGGCGGCAAGATTACGGCTCGTCGTGAGCGCAATAAGCAGGGGAAGTAAGAGGAGCGAACGATTAGCATATTTTTGGAAAGCCTTGAGGGGCAGTGAGGGTAATGCTTTGCAGGCATGGTACATGTCTCGAGTGTCCTCTAGGTTGACAAGGTGGATCCGCAGCGACCGGAACTTGGCGTATTCCTCGGCGCAGACTTGTCCGCTGCTGATTGAGGGGTAAAGGCGGAGTGCGTTTTTCGCTGAGCGTGCTGGATTTTGGCTGTCGACGAAGGCTCGAGCCTGCCGAGGAGTTTTTTCAGCAAATGTTGGAGCGCGCGCGTTGCGCCGAATCTTTCGGATATTCCCGCTATTGGCTTACCGAGCATCAAGGTTACGCCGATGCTTGGGGCAGCCCAGAAATCGCGTTGGCTTGGCTCGCTTCACGTACAACGCGTTTGAGGGTCGGAACAGCAGGCCTGCTTGTGAGCACTCACATTCCGCTTCGAGTAGCAAGCGACTTTTCGCTGCTGAGTTCGCTTTTTCATGACCGAATCGATTTGGGGCTGGCTCGTGGACTCCCGGCGCTGGAAGGGAACCGACAGGAGGCTTGCCGCGCCTTGGCCGCGACTCTCGGTACGTTCGAAGAACGGTTAGAAACCATTGAAAGGTTGTACGATCTGACGAGTGAGAGATCGATCTCGACGGATGTCCATGCTCTGCCCTTCCCACCAGTTCCGCCGCAGATATGGCTCCTTGGTTCTGGCAATTATAGCCTTGAAATTGCTGCGCGCCGAGGACATAGATACTGCCACTCCCTGTTTCATTCGACGGAGTCAGATCTTTCGTCCGTTCGTAGCTATTTTAAGTCCTTTAAACCGTCAATGTGGAATGATGAGCCTGCCTTCGCGGTCAGTTTTGGGGCCATTTGCGCGGAGACCGCAGAAATGGCCGCAGATCTGGCAAACAGATTCACACTCGAATTTCCGATAATCAATTTCGTGGGTAACCCTCATGAGTTCCTCGCATACATCGAATCCCTCTATGAGAGTTGCGGGGCAACGGACTTCGTGATCGTTGATGCCACGTCAACACAAGAGCAAGCGCTTGCCTCGCTACGGCTGATGGCAGAAGCGATCAACCTCTGCCCACGTTTTTCGCGAAGCGTTTAATCTTGGCCGAAGGCCGATTATATTTCCCCGCCGGATCGTTGAGCGGCGGCTCGACGTACTTGATGCCATTCCGATCTGATCACGTCTCCGATAGCTCTCAGCTCAACGCAACGCTGCTCCTGGAGGTGCAGCCTTGTCGCCGCTAGTGCACGGTCGATTTCATGTTTGTTCTGCAAACTCGCCAGAACGACATCAACCTCACGCCTGGCAAGCACGAATTGGTACAGCTCCTCATGTGTGACCGGCTGACGGAAGTGGGGTAAAGATTGGCCGGCAAAGGACCCCATGCTATTATGCGTTGCATTAAAGACAATGATCCCTGGTTTGCCAGGCTGCAGCGCTTCAAAGACATCGGTTTCGGCTCCCCGATGCGCTATGTTATACCTGACCATCAACACGTCAATGTTGCCGTCACGGTAAAGTTGGCTCGCGAGCTGACGATCATGCGTGCTAATCCCAACGAACCGCGCGTAACCTGCTGATCTAATTCGATCCGCCTCCTCTCGGGACCGGCCGATCATGTTGTCCACAAATGCTCGCGACGACGGATTCTTCAACCTATTTGCGGCTGTAAGCAAGCTATTTGGTCGTTGTTCGCCCGAAACCCAACCCCAAAGAAAAATGTCCACATGGTCCACGCCGAGCGTGTATATCTGGTCTACTAAGACTGCGTGGACCTTGTCGGCGGCATTGACATACGAGCAGGCGGCCAAAACGATTGAATCGCGAAGACTTGATCCGCGTTTACAGTAACGCCTGAGAGCGTTTATAGAGCTCTGGTATGCAAATGCATGAAGGTCAGTAGAGTGAAATATAAAATTCAATCCTTGACCGACTGCGTAATCTAAAGTCTCGTCGGTTATCCCAGCGCTGCTAAGGCCTATCCGGCAGACCGACAGTCCGGTCTTGCCCACAGTTCGTCTTTCGATCATTCGATAGCTTCCATTAACGAGCAACAGTCAATTCTAGTGGATTTGAGATTCGAGCTGCCTAAGCCTGGAAATCGGCGAGGCAAAAGCGGCAAGGTCGGCAAGCTCAGCTGGGCATACTTAGTGGTTCAGTTAGGGAGGTAAAAGTCGAAGCTGTGAGCCGGGCCTCGAAATCCAGCTCCTCTGGCAGTTAAGGCGTCTCGTAACTCGACGAGAGTGCTTCGCCGAAAGCGAACAGGTAAAGCGACTTGCGACAATGCCGCTGTGCTTCGCGTTCGGGCTGACAGTATCGAGATGACCGCCTCGCGCGACGCGTACGTCACTTCGGGCCGCGTCTCATGGAGGAGTAGCATGGTTTGTGCGGTGGCGAGTCGTGACTTGCGCAGAAGGTCACCCCGACTCGCGGTCCGGAAAACTCACGGTTTCAGGCATCCCCCATCTAACCGGCCGTCGTCTCGAGTCTACAAGCAAAATTGGCCAAGGCTGCATGTGAGGGCGCCCGAAAGGGCGTATCGCCTTAGCGCCATTTCTCAACTTTTTGACTAGGCACACGAAACATGCGAAGAGCCGCCCGCTCTGTCAAGTGCTTGGTTGTGCACAATTTAGTAGCGTCTCGAGGACCGCGCCACAAGAGAAGTCAGCCCGGATCAAGGGAGAGTGACTCAAGGCAGCGGTTAAGTCGAGCCCTGCTCTTGACAATACAAGGATGCTGCCCACTCCACCTCATAGTATCAATCAGCCGAACAGGCTAGCGGACTCTAGCGCAACGCCTTGACAAACTGGAGGAACCATGGCCATCGAGAGCGAGCGAGCAGCGTGGATCGATTATTACGATAGCGACTATCCAACGTCGTTTGACACAGCCGTTGGCACCCCGCGGATGGGATACGACGTGCAGCGCTATATCGTCCGTTGTGCGAAGTACGGAAACTCTATCATTGACCTCTGCTGCGGTACGGGCCGCGTCACGATCCCACTTGCGGAAGCCGGCTTTTCGGTAACGGGTGTCGACGTATCAACGGCAATGCTCGATCGGTTGACGACGCGCCTGTCTACGGTCAACCCTGATGCCGCATCGAGGGTCGAGCACATTCATCAGGACATTAGTGTGCTAAGTTTGCGAAAGAAAAACTATGATGTGGCAATCTGTGCCTTTAACAGCTTCCTATGTCTTGCAAGTTTGAGGCTGCAATGCGATGCTATTCTGGCTGTCGCACGGCACTTGCGGCCGGGCGGCGGTCTTATTTTAGATGTGTTCAACCCCTATGTGCTGGACGTCCTCGGAGAACGAAACTTTGCATATATAAGGTCCGTTAACATCGCTACGCAGCGACCGTATTCCAGGTTTGCTCGCTTAGGACCCTATGACGGCGACCAAGTGCAAATATTGCATGGTTGGTACGATGAGGAGGACCTCGAGGGGCGAGTCATTCGACGACCTTTTGAGGTCCCGTGGCGAGTCGTTTATAGGTTTGAGCTTGAACTGATGCTTGAGCGAGCGGGCTTCAAGGTGGCTCATGTCTGGGGAGGACATAACGAGGAGCCATTCTACCCATCGAGCTCTTGCATGTTCGTAGAATCGATCCTTCAAGCGCCGTGATGACGCGAACATACAAGGTCGAAACGGACGCCGCTCTTCTTGCAAGACTAGCGCTGATGGACGTTGATTGCGTTGATGATGCCTTTGCCATTCAAAACGGTACGCTCACCTTACAGTCACTTCTGAAGGCGCATCCTCGGTTTCTCGTAGCTCTTTATGTGGCGAGCCCCGCGCTGTACGAAGCCATTCGAAACACCAGATGTTCAGACACACTCGACAGCCGAGTGTGCGAAAAAGTAAGCTATTATATTTTGCGCATGGCTACTAGAACTAGCCCTTTCGGCCTCTTCTGTGGTGTCGGCCTGGTTCATTTTGGCGAAGAGTTTGCTTTGGATGTCGACGAGGAGCGGTCCTCGTTGGAGATCAGACCCGATGCTAGGTGGCTCTATGATGTTGACGCGTTCCTGGCGTCACATGCCGCAGCAGATTTGGACGTCGTTCGCAATGACCGATTGATCATTCGCGGTAACCGATTTTATTTCGTTGTGGATATACCCGACTCATTAGAAGTCGAGCCTCGATCTGTCCGACGCACAGAGCTGACGCAATTCGTCTACAATATTGCTTCGGAGCCGGTTAAGGGTCAGAAGATTCGGGACGCCATCGGAAATAAATTTCCTCAATTGGGGCAATCCGCGACGGACCAGGCGCTAGCGTCGCTACTTTCGTGCGGGTTCTTGACTACGGTCAGCTTGCTATATCCAGATAGCAACGGCCCCGACCGATTGATGGAACGGGCGACTACAGTCGGGCGACAGGATCTTTCGGACTCAATCTTCGCTGTCAAAGCGCATCTCTCAAGGATTAGGCAAACGCCGATTTCAGAGCTCACGACGGAATCACTGGAGGGCTTAAACACTGCATTACAAGCGACTGCCTCGATCGTTAAGCCAAATGATCCGGCTAATAAGCAGACCTATAGTAGATTCCAATGCAACTTGGGAGTAAGGCTAAGCGGGCATCTCCCGCACGACATACGAGAAGATGTTGAACTTTTGGCAGAAGTCGCCCTACGGTGTGGCGCCCAACTCGATTTACTGACAAGCCGCCGGCTTTTTATCGAGCGCTATGAAAGCTTTGAAAGGCGACTTCCAGTTCTGGAGTTCTTGAGCCCCGACTTCGGATTTGCTCTTACCGAAGAATGGAAGTATCCGCACTGGGATACCGCAAGTAAGCTGCGGCTCTTGAGCCTGATTCACCGGGCACTCGAAGATAGAGCATCCGAAATCGTCCTTGATGAAGAAGCTCTCAATGCCGTGCTTCCCGAGATACCGGCTGGAAGCCGCATGCCCGAGGCGTTTGAGGTTGGGTTCACGATTGATGCGCGTGACTCGATTGAAGTCGCTGAGGGCAACTATCGAATCGTAGTGGGAGAGGCATCGGCCAGCGGCGGCGGAGGTCGAATAGGTGCAAGATTCGCTGCTGTTTGCGGCAATGAGGGGGAGACGCAGAAAACGGCCTATGGAGGCGATGACCGAACGTTGCATGCGGAGCTCGTAGCCTTACCGCTCCTACCGAGCGGCTTCAACGTTATCACTAGAACCTTGGACGGTTTTCGGTTGGAAATCGGTAGCGTCCGTTCGGCCGGTCGCGTACTCCGACCGGACAATATCGAAGTCGGAATAAACGGCAACCACTTTCAACTGTATTGCCAGTCCGAGGCGCAACCGATCCGTCTTCACCGCACGCATATGTTGATGCCCTCGTTGTTCGGTCCTTGGGTTGACGGCCTCCGAATGCTCGCCGAGGATCGCCTAATCGTACCCAAACCGTTCGAATGGCCCACTGATTGGAAGCTACCATTTCTCCCAAGACTGCGAGTGAAACACGTCATCCTACGCCGCGCGCGCTGGTATCTTGACGCGACCCTTCTTCGGCGGGCGGATGCCGAAAAACAGTTTCGGAATTGGGCGCACGAGTTTCGTCTACCAAAATTGGTGCGTGTTGTGATTGGTGACGACAAGATCCCAATTGATTCAAGTTCCTCGGGAATTGCACAACGGATCAGGCGATTGGCTGGGGGTGCAGACGCCGATGGCGTACAAATAGAAGAATTTCCTGACTCGTTCTTTCGTATAGGAAAGACGACAAAACGAATTGAGTTCGTGGCTGCGGTGACCGCGTCAGAGCCACGCGCGACCAGCGTTACCCGTGCTATCGGCCAGTCGCGGACCGAAAGACCCTTTAGACCAGGGTCGGAATGGACCTACGCCAAGATCTTTTGCGCGCGTTACGGCGTCGACGGACTTCTTCGGGATCATATAGCTGGACTAATTCAAAAGCTTCGAGGGAACGGCGTATGCGACAAGTGGTTCTTTATCCGTTATTCCGATATTGGGGCCGCTTCACATTTACGACTTCGAGTTCACGCCACGGCTGCTGCGGAGAAACTTCTTTTCGAGGAGGTGACTTCATTTTGCGCTGACCTATTTGATAACCATATCGTCGACGATTACAATCTGGCGTCATATACGAGAGAGTTGGAGCGATTTGGCGGACCTACCCGATTAAGTGAGCTTGAACAGCTTTTTTCGTACGATAGCGATATAGCCCTCTCGGAGCTGCGATCCATATCCGGAATCAGACTTGAACGAATGATGACAGCGGCATCGTCGTTTGTTCCAGTGGCGAAAGTATTGTTCCAGGCAAACTTCCAGCACTACTCAACTTGGACGCGCGCCCTACCTTCCAAGAAGCTGGTCCCGCAGATGCGGGTTGGCGTCAAAGCGAGATCCCGAGTAATGGCTGACCAGCTACTGGAGTGGGACTCACTATCAGCTGATTCTGCTTCTCCATCTAAACGCTTTGCTGCGTTAGATATCGCGGACGACGTGCTTCACCTCCACTTCAATCGATTTGGGGTAGACGGAGTTGATGAGGAGCCCGACGCTCGAGCATTTTTGAGGGCGTTGTCTATCTCGGCGAGTGCGAGAATGCCCAAAACGGAGGAGGTTGGCGAAAGTGAAGCTCATCTGCGATGAAACGCTGGTAAATCGGGCACATCTGATTACGGAGCGGTTTGCGACCAGTATAATTGATGCCGATCGCTTCGCCGAAGATGCAGCTCGCTCCGGCTTGGCTTCAGTTCAGGTGATATTGCCGGGTTCTCTAGATAATGGTCATGTTGGCGCTGCATTGTTTCTAGCGGCGATGGCAAAGGCAAGCGGGGATAGAACCTATCGCAAAGCCGCGCATATCCATCTCGAGCGAGCGGTAAATGTCGGCTTGCACAGCATAGGTCTTTACAGCGGGTGGGCTGGCATCTTAGCAGTTGCTCGTTATATTGCCGGAAATGGAAGAGACTATAAGGATTTGATTGAGACGCTGCGGGGGAACATTGAAACCGCACTTTACGATTTCTGCACTCGTCGTACAGCGCCCATTTCCGTATTCGACTTTGACATCGTTGGCGGCGTCGCGGGAACGTTACTGGCGCTCGATAGACCCATTGACGATGCGTCTGCACTCTATTTTGAGTGGTTAACGGCCGACGAAATGCGCTGGCGGCTGCCGATTCCCGGTCTGGAATCTGTCAGGACAAACAATCTGGGCGTCGCGCATGGATTGGCGGGCGTGTTAATGACGATGACGTTGTCGGCGCCTGAATCATGGGAGGACCTCAAAGAACGATTCGTTCGCTACATTTTGCAATCTGCCACGACAGATTCAAATGGCGTCATGCTATGGGGGCATGGTGTTACGTCTCCCCCACGTATCTCCTGCGGATGGTGTTACGGCAGCGCGTCAATTGCCAGCGCCGTGTGCGAAGCGTCGCGTCAACTGGGCAGATCGGAATGGATGCGGTGGTGTATTCATAGCATGGAGTACTATGCGCGACTAACGGCGACGACTTCCGAGATAATAGGCTGGGGGCTTTGTCACGGAAAGGCCGGGATTATGCTTCAACGGGCAGCCTTTGCACGCCGGATCGACAACGACATCGTTGGGGAAGGGGCACAGGCAATGCTTAGAACGGTCATTGAAGAATACGATCACACAAGTCCGTTCGGCTACGCCACAGTGCTACCTTCGAGCGAAGTTGACTCAAATAGCTTGTTGCTGGGTGCAGCGGGAACATGTTTGGCGATATTATCACTAACGACTGATATCGATATATCCTGGATGCGAACATGCCTTGCGCTTCCCGTATAGGTGCTTTTTCTAGTATTCTTTATTGCCTGGACGCGCATCGCCGGAGCCACTCGGGCGTCAAGTGGAAGGCATGCCAGTTGGCATTGCTCGTTCGGGAAGCACACGGAGGGCTTGGAGCAGAATGAATCCAACTGAATTTCACAATACGGACGAAATAGCGCGATTAAAGGGAGAGGCAGCTAGCCTCTTGGCAAGTCGCTCGCCCAAATGCCTCGAGGTTTACGGCCGGCTGCAGAAACTCGCTCCTTCGCTTGACATTGAGGAAGCTATTGCGTTTGCCTATACGTTTCTGGATGATTATTCCCGTGCGGCGGATGCCTTTGCCAACCTGCTATTTAAAAGGCGCAGTCCACCAAGCGACCACTACGAGCGCAGTAGCTCCTTGCGCCAACGTAATATAAGCGGAACTACTTTTAAATTCCAGGATTGGCGCGATCAGTTGGAACTACTTGTCCGCGAACGCTACATCCACAGTAGCTTCGCAGCACTTATTAAAGACGCAGGTATACTCGTGCGTGCGCTCCAGGAGCGGTCTCGGGCTCATATCTATGCGCCTTTGGAGCACGATCTGGCGCAACGGCTTCACGGTTTCGGGGATACGCTAATTTATTGGGATGAGTGCCAAGAGGTAGGGCGGGCACTTAACGCGGATATACCGTGGCGCGCGGTAGCCTCAGAGTTTGCAAAAAACGGATGCGTTTACATCGATTCCTTCTTGACAAATGAGATGCTCGCTACGTTAAGGCGATTCACGACGCTCAGCACGATCTTTTATCGTTTCGGCGAAGCTGGCTACGTCGGTGCATATATAAACGATGGCTTTTGTGGCCGCGCGCTCTTCCAGCTGGTTTCAGAAATCAAGGAGCGCCTGGGGCCGATCGCTGGTGGACTTCCACTAACTAATATGTGGGCTTACCGTTACAGTCCGATCGGACCTGGTGTCAGAGCGCACAGCGACACCGGCCGTGTTACCGTCAACTTTTGGTTGACTCCCGATGCGGCAAATAGGAATCCTGAGGAGGGAGGCCTGATCGTCTACGACGCTAAGTTTCCCCATGACCGCGACTGGATGGCATCAAACTGGAGCAAAGACAGTACAGCAGAACAGGCATTCTTTGACGCCTATCTCCGCGGTGTGACAGAGTATAGGATACCGTATCGGGAAAATAGGTGCGTCATATTCAAATCGAGCTTTATGCATAGATCCATGCCATATCATTTTTCCCCAACCCTAGACGGGCGTCGCGTTAACGTTACGATTATCTTCGGTGGTCTTGCCTCAGAGCAACTGGACGTTTTATAGGGACCTAAGTGGCGCATCTCGTATCCTCGGGATGATACAAGCGCAGGGGGGGAGCGGCGAGCGGTTGATCGCTATCACGGAGGTATTAGAGTATGAGTGGTGTGGCTGAGAAGGATTGTGCGCATGACAAGATCTTTTTCGCTCAGCTCGCAGCTTCGCTGCTGCTAGACGGCGCGACTTCAGGCTCAACGATAGCCGAACTCTGCGATCGCGGTTGTAGGCCGTTGGCGGCCGAAGCAATTGTTACTGACGCACTGTCTCATCCCTATATGACCGCAGCCTTCGAACGATCCCGGGCACTAAAGAAGCTAAATGGTTTATTGCAGTGCTACAGCTCGCTTTGGAAGCGTGGTCATCCATCCGATGCCGTCGATGAGGTGAATTCCGGTTCATTTCCGGGTGACTCCTTTCGAGAAAACTACTATTATAGACACGCCCCTATTGTAATACGAGAGGGCGCAGCACACTGGTGCACGGTAGGTAACTTTACACCGGAGCACCTAGCCTCGAAGCTTGGTGATACTGAGATTGAATATCTAGTTGGAGTACGCCACGGATCCGCGGAATATGAGACCCGTCGATCTAGCATGGCGTCGTATCTCGCTAAGATGGAAGAGCAAAGATGTGGCAATGCTTTCTATGCCGTCATTTCCAACGTAGATCTCCCCGCAAGTTCCCTTCGCACATTTTTGGACGAATTCGACACGAGAGACATCCGTCCAGAGTTGCATGTTGGAAAGGCCCGATTAGTTAGGCTCTGGGCAGGACCTCGTGGGACTGTTTCACAACTGCATCATGACGCCCTCAGTGTAATGTTCGTCCAGTTGTATGGTAAAAAGCGGTTCGTCCTCGCACCCGCCTTTGAGACGCCAAAGCTCTACAATGCAAGGGGCATTTTTAGCGCTGTCGATCCTGTGGCGCCCGACCTCTATCACCACCCGGACGCGAAGAACGTCAACTGGTTGTGCACAACGGTATCGCCGGGCGACGTCCTATTTATCCCAGTTGGCTGGTGGCATTGGGTATATGCCGAATCAGCCAGCCTATCGCTGAGCCTTGCGGATTTTACAGTCGACGGTGGTAGCGACGCTTGGGGCACGGTGGCGCTCTGAAAGGCGGAGGAGTGACCGTTAATCTATCGTACGTCCACAATGCGCTTACAATATACGGTGACGATCAGCTATTAACGACGTTCGCTCGCACGTTCCAGGCGAGGGGAAGTGTAGAGGCGGTAGAGGAACTGCGGCGGGCCTCAGCAAGACCTGACTTTCCGCCCGTACTCACATCAATTCTTGATGCGGCCAAGACTGAGTGTATACTGAGAGCCACTCGACGAATCGTTCCAGACGTGCGTGCGATTGCGCCGTTCGCAAGACTTCCTGCTCTTAAACTTGAGACTCGCTTTCCGGTCAATGAATTTTTGCTAGGAAACGTCAGCGATCCATTCGTGATCAGTCCTCGCAAGTCAGTGTACTTGGCGTATCTGACTGAGAACGGAATGATGCAACTGATAGAAATTGTGGATCCAACCTTGCTGGAGTGCATATTACTAGGGAAGCCGGTTTGCGACTTGTTGGCTGAGGTCGTCAGCATTAACGCTGCTTTAGAGGAACTCCTGATGTTGGCGAAGCGGGGAATCGTTGTGTGGTTGCGTCCCTGAGTTTGCGCTCGGTTCGACTTTGGTTAGTCGAGAGTGCCTTGAGGGCGTGATCCCAGTAGTCTTTAGACGTTTGGATTCATGCGAGTCAAGTTTCGCCGATCAGCTTATGAGGATCGCACCGTTCAGGGGTGTACTCTATAGGCAACAAAACCTTCGCGATGATTGGTGGGAAAATGCCCAGCCCCATTGAGCAGGACGTTTCCAGCCTGAAGATAAGTTGGCCCGAGATTGTTAGCCCTTGGCGCCGACGGTCGTTGTCAAGTATCTGTGAGGCCGACGCAATGCCTGCGACCAAACTAGGTTGCCCTCCTGAGTTCAGCGTCGGAAACGACGAACTCGCTGCTGTCTCGACAGTTCAACGGCTTACTTTAATGGAGCTAACTTCACAAGGAGGGCGCAACGTTGCACGTGGTTAGCGACCGGGAAAAGGCCCACCTTAGAAAGGTTGCACATTCGGCCCTTAATAGAATCGTGAGCGACAGAGATCAAATCTATGGTACGGAACGCGTAACATATGGAGCAGGCATTGTGTGCTTGTCGAGCGCTTTGTCGTTGGAGTTAAACGACGAAAACAAGCTGCAACCAGTCTCACATGCGGAGCTATCCGACATAAGCGCATATTGTTTAGCGTCTTCCTCTCCGGCTTGGGAACTCGGGCGTGTTCTCGTAGCCGCACGGTTTGCCGAACCTGTGCGACAGGATCGGCAGAACATTTGGATGATCGAGCGTCACTTAGTAAAGGCCTATACCGAGCGACTTTCCGAGACTACGGCTAAGGCAGAGCCTGTCTCAATTTCACTAGGTTGGGCTGGGGCAATGCTGGCACTTGGACAGGCCGTGTCCGTGCAACTTCTCTCGCGTGTGTGCGCTTTGTGCTCCTCTTCACGTCTAGCGGGTGTAGGTGACGATAGGGTCGTCGAAGAGATCACGAGCGTGCTCTGCGCCTTGTGCGCAACGACGTCACCTTTTATCGCCCTTGAGACGAAGAGAGTTTACTCGCTAAAGATTTGGGAAACGATACTCGGTTGGCGGCGGTTTAATAAATGGGAGGATTTGTCGCTCGTTACTGGCGCTGCCGGGCTCGCCGTTGCGGGATTTGTTGCCGGTCTGAACCTCGGTTGCGACGAGCTAAAAAGCGATTCTATAGAGCTACTGGCGAAAAGCGTTCTGGCTGCAGAAAACAAGGAACTGATCGCGCAGGCAGGTCCGTGCGCCCAGGACCTCGCGCTTGCAGGTTATTGCATTTCAGCCACGTGCGAAAAAACGTCTTTCGCGGCAAGAGTTGAGAAACTCGTAAGTCGTGTCATTCGGGCAGCGATTAGCGGCGAGCTGTCGTGGCGCTCCCCATGGGACGTGTTAGCTGTCCTAACGATCGCAGGGATTGCGCCTGCTCATTGGGTCCTTGCTTGCAAGGGTATCCCAGCCAATAGGTCCCAGATAACCAGCAGCGCCCACTCCATACTACGCCGCGTGGCTGTCGTGAAAGATGCGCCGAAAATTCACTTGGGCTTAATTCATCTCGGCGAGTGGCTCGAGCCTAAACCCGCAATCGACGCATACCGCGATTTGTTTAGCCTGGTCGATTTGGCAGATGCTCTTGGCTACGAGCACTTTTGGCTAGCCGAGCACTGGGCGCATGGGGCATTGTGGAGTACGCCGATTCCGCTTATCCCACTGCTCCTAAATCGTACAAGCCGCATTCGGATTGGTACCGCCGGCTTATTGCTCCGGCACCGCAACCTTGTCCAACTCGCCGCCGATTTTAATCTTTTGGAGCATCTTTTCCCGAATCGCGTGGATCTGGGCGTAGTCTCCTCTCAAGTAGGTAATCCTTTTGCTCGAAAGGCTATGGAACGCCCCGATCCATTCCCCGACGACTTTGAGACTAGGCTTAGGATACTCCTAAAACTCCTTAACCATTCATTCTCGAGCGAAGACGAACTCGGCAACCTCCAGTTGTCACCGGGGCCGCCCAGATCGCCCGATGTGTGGCTTTTCGGTGCAGGTGTTCGAAATCTGAAGCTTGCCGCAGCACTGGGGCTTCCATATACTCACTCGATCGCCCATTCGGTAAATGCGAGCCACGACGGGCCACGCCTATACGATCATCTCCAGTCCAGTGGGTCGGAACGTATTCTCAAACCGAAGGCATGTCTAGCGCTTGCGGGCTCCTGTGCCGCTACACGGGACGAAGCCCTCGCCAACGTTTCCGGTAACCCGTTCGAGTATGCGTTCCCTGTTGTCCTGGGAACACCAGGAGAGTGTATGGAACGCCTTTCCGAGATCCAGCAGGCCACTGGTGTCAATGACTTCGTGTTCTTTGAGTTAGCCACGAATGCTCCATGTCGGTACGAGTCCCTGAGACTACTGGCTCGTGCTGTCATTCAGACAATGGCGTGATTGCTAATTACGTTGGCTGTGGTACGGATTTGCGGCGCATTGAGTCAATTCCTGGAAATCAGTCGTTGGCGATGTCAAGGCCACTCCTGCTGGCATGGTCAGAAAAGAAGAATCACGAGCGTCTTCGTCGCAGCTACCGCGCCAGCTTTCACATTCGAGCCGCAATCGCTAGTCGCCGGCACGTTTCGCCGGCGCCCAGCAGGCGGCCCGAACCTAATGAAACGGCAGCTGGCATCGAGGTCCACTCGCCTGCAGCTCGCTCACTTGTTCTCAAAAACTGTGGCACCCGGTTTTGTCATGGCGCTGATGTCTCGCGTCAGCTCCGCAGTCATATCTGGTAGCACGAATGCTCGTCAGGCTGCTTGACATGCCCAAAACTGCTTAAGCTTGCAGAACAAACCGTTTCAAAGGCTCGATCGACCGCGACTCACAAACCTGGTCCATTCACGCCATTTTGTTAAGACGTAACTGGTAATGGCCGATTGCGCGAGTTGACGTATCGACTTTCATGGGAAGCGATAAGAGACAACCCTCAGTGGCCGAAATGAACCTAACTCAGGCGCAAAGGGTCGCTCAGTTCAACTATGTCCACGCGAGGAAATGCCCCCGGCATTGAAAAATATCACAACATGCCAAGTAGTCACAGGTCAAGCCACGAAGGCGAGGCAACCACAAATGGTGGCCAAACACTGGATAGCATTAGGGAAACGATCGCGACTCTTCTTTTGGAGCGCACATCGATGTCTCGCGTTATAACGATTCTAACCAGCTTGGGAGTGGGCTACAATGTAGCGAAGCGTGAGGTAATGCGCAGCTTTTCGGACCCTTATATGAAAGCGGCTCTAAAACGTTTGCCGCTGGCAACCAGAATGGAAGAACTCTTGAGACTTTACGAAGCGCTCGCTCAGAAATCAGAACTTCCACAAATTGATGAAGTCACCGAACTTGATGAGGCAGAATTCCTTGCGCATTATTATTATCGTAATCGCGCGGTGGTAATCCGAAAGGGAGCAATTGAGTGGCCTGCGGTAAAGCAATGGAATATGGATTTTCTTCGAGAGAATCATGGATCTGATCTCATTGAGTTCATGCGGGGGAAACGCTACACTGAGGCTTCAGAGAGGGTGGTCTCCACATTGACGGCATTCATCGACACTATACGGATGCATGACATCAAGAATGACGAATATCTGGTGGCCACCAACTTTGCCTTCAAAAGCCCTTTGCGAGCGCGATTGCAAGATTGCATGCCCCTTCCTTTTTTGAGGTCCATCGACGTCTCTGATCCGAGTGTAGCGCGACTTTGGTTGGGACCACGTGGGACAATCACTCCGCTTCACTATGATGTCAAGAATGTTGTATTCGTGCAGATCAGTGGCAGTAAGCGGTTTATGATGGCCCCAGCCTACGAGCTTTACAAGCTTGACGCACAAACCGGAAGTGTCTTTAGCAATGTCGATCCTGTCTCCATAGATCACGCAGCGCAGAGGACGGCTTCACCAGTATCATGGATTACGCTAGACATTGAACCCGGTGACATCTTATTTATTCCGATTGGTTGGTGGCACTGGGTATACGCTTTATCTGAAAGTATCTCGCTCAACTTCGCTGATTTTCCGATCCAAGGCTCCGTTGATAAATGGCTTTATCTGTAGGAACCGCATATGGCGATGTTGCCATCGAGCCCGCGCAGCTCGCTCGACTTTTCGAATTGCTGAGCGCCGCAAAGCTCGAAGTAGAGGACCTTCAAAGCATGGAGGTATCGGTAGCCAGCATCGATATTAGGAATGTGCCGTCGGTCGTTCAGGACGGGATTCGGTTATTACGGCTCATTTCGAAGCTTAAAACGGCTCCTCTCGAGCCGACACTACCACGGGTAAAAAGGATAACCCCGTTTATACCAATCCCCTGGACAACAATCCACCTTGCCACGCCGTTAGGCGACTACATCGGCGGGAGCGTCGCGGATGCCTTTTCGCTGACGACACGGGACTGCGCGTACCTCTTATATCGAAGTCGCGACGACGGCCATGTGCACGTCGCTGAAGGAATTGAACCGTGGCTTTTTGATCAAATAGCGAAGAATGCCCACTTGGAGAAATTGTTCGCCACCAGCAACGACCTTGAGCGTACGGTATCCGATCTCCTGTCGTTAGCTAAGAGAGGTATAATCATCTGGCTGCGTCCCGGTACTCCACACGTGCGGTAGGCGAACGAGGAGTCCGACCGCGCAGTCATCATTGCACAGGAACGTAGAAGTTCGAATGTTCGACCGCTAGGCCTGAGGACTCATCGGCGAAGCCCTAGAGGTGCTCACGTCGGTCTCTTACGCTGGCCAAGCCAATGATGCTCGCGGCGTTGACCTGTCGGCACATTTTAAGGCACGTGATAACGGTGACGGATTGCTTTCCAGGCCTCCCGCGAACTCCTTCGGCGTTTGATATCCGAGTGTAGAGCGCGGCCGATTTTCGTTGACGTCGCATCGCCACGCTTCGGCGATCTCGCGAGCGGCAAAGATATTCTTGAAGCTGTGGAGGTTCAGTAGCTCGTGCCGGATTCGCAGGTTGAGCGATTCAGCATTGGCGTTCTGTATCGGCTTTCCGGGCTGGATGAACTGCTGCTCCACGTCATGTTCTGCGGCCTAGCGCAGTATTCGATCGCTCGTAAACTCCGAGCCGTTATCAAAGCGGATTGTTTTCGGCAGGCCACGCTCGGATACGATGAGCTCGAAGGCACGGATAACGTGGGCACTGCCTAGTGAATGTGCGAGCTTAAGCGCCAGGCACTGCTTAGTGAAGTCGTCACGAATCGTCAGCTCGGAGCTGGCCGCCACTGGTCGAGGCGATCGTGCACGAAGTCGAGCGACCACCGGTCGTTGGAACGCTCGTCGGCGCAATGAGAATTCCACGGAAGAGTTCACTTTGCGTTTCTTGCGTGGTCGCACTTGAAGCCGTAGCTCATAGAGCCGCAGAAATTGAGTCGCGCCGACGTTGTAGCGCTCTCGTTGGCGCAGCACGATAAAGAGTCAATGCCAGCCCCGTGGCCGCTCTTGCGCAAGCTCGTAATCGCGCCTTTAGTGCCGGTTCGTTGCCGTTCTACGGCGGTAATAGAGGTTGCTCCGGTTGTAACCGGGCGAGTTGACAGGCCCGGACGATCGGAACACCGTGGTATTCTAACTCCGTCACCGATTGTTGCCGCTCCGAGGGCCTCAGCCTTTTTTTCGACCAGCTCTTTTCATCGCATCAACTTTCAGCGAGAGGCGAGCGATAATCCGATCTTGGCGCCGGTTCTCTCCTCGAGCTGTTTGAGGCGTACCGGGTCGCGCTATCGAGGCCGCCGTACCGACCCTTCCAAAGGCGGATGGTGTTGGCACGGATGCCGTGTTTCCGAAACCTGCGCCTCGGTGAATCGACTCTTCGCATGTGAGTCTCCAAGCCGGGCTCTACGCCGAGAACGCATAGTCTCTCTGTCTGCCCGAATCCGCGCCTACGGGTCAGCGTGACGAAGAACGCGGCACGTGACTACTCCGGTGCCGCGCCCGTAAGCATTCTTTGCGCTGAAGTGAATGGCGGTCAGGTCACGCTTATGAGGGTGTGTGTCTTTCGATGAGTTGCGTATTTGAAAGGTTTGTGCGCTACACCGAAGCCGGCGCTTATGTGCTCTGTCCGTTGCACGTAACTGAAGAAAGGGAACCTCTACAGATGTAGAGTATTGAATCGAACAGTCCAGGCTGAATGTCGTCGTGAGCAATAACGATTAGAGTTGCGCCGTTCAAGTGGACGACTAGTTCATCAAGAACGCTTTTCCGCACGTCTGGAGCGATCGAATTTAAAGCTTCATCTAGGATGCAGAGCTTTGGTCGCTCCAAAAATACTGGCGCCAGAGCGAGAAGCTGACGTTGACCTCCCGATATGGTTGTCGCTTCGAGTCCTAACGATGCGCCGAGCCGATGTGGCAAACTTACGACGAACTCGCTCAGGCCCACCTTATTGAGTGCATGCCATAACGCCTCGTCGCTATATTGGGCGCGAAAGGCGAGATTCTCTCGTATGGTCCCGCTATTCAGGACTGCGTCCTGTGGAAGGTAGAATATGTTGGTACGCAACGATTCGCGCGATAGATCACAGAGGTCGACCCCTCCGAGCAGGATGCGGCCTCGAGCCGGAGTGAGCAACCCAGCGATCAGTTGCGCAATCGTGGATTTTCCTGAGCCGTTCGGGCCGACCAACGCTATCTTTTGACCACCGGAAATCGTAAAAGTTAAGTCACGGACACCGAGATCGTTGCCGTCGTGGGAGAACGTGACATCCTCAAATCCGATGGTATAGTCGTCGCTAAGTGGAAGGCGTCCCGAAGGTTCTTCACGCTCGTTAAGAACATTACGGACCCTTTCGAGGCATGCTAGAAATTGTGGAAACTGCGTACGCATATGCATCACGAGGGCAATCGGCTGGAATAGTCTTGCGTACACTCCTATAAACGCCGTTAAAGATCCAATCGTGGCGTCGTGCTCCCGTAGCTGAACGAGCCCTATCGAGAGCGTGATAAACGTCCCTAGGCCAATAATAATCTGCCCAAGTGCTTCGCCTATTCCATCCAGCATGGCCCCTTTTGCGACTGGTGTCAGTGCAGCATGCTGAAGATCATCATGATGCTTTATGAGTTTTTTGACGCCTGCGGCGAGTCGCGTGCGCAAGATGCTTCGAAAAGTCAGCAGCTCGCTAAGGAAGGCAGCATAGACATCTGAAGTGAGGAGTGTTTCTCGCTGCAGGGCAAGTTGGCGTTTAGCGAGGATAATAGAGGAAAGAACCCAGCATGTCGTGAGCACGAGAAAAATCCAAGTCAGAGGCCTATTTAGTACTACCATTCCAACAGCAGCCAAGCTTACGCTAACGATCGCGCCTATCACGGGCAGGATGACGTAGTTTAGGCACGCGGCGATTGTTCCTGAATCTCGAAGGAGGCGATTCGAAATCTCGCCAGTAGTTACACGAGTGAAATAAGCGACCGGAAGGCGTTGATATTTCTCAAAAAGTAGAGACCGTAAGGTTCGAGCCATCTCACGTGCAAGTTTTTGCCCAAGACCCCATTGCACGGCAGAGAGTAGAGTGCTGGCGCTGAGAGCTATGCCCAGAAGCACAAGCTGATGCTCGGCTAACGACCAGCGAGCGCGATTAAGAGAGTCGATCAGGCGACCAATAAGTATAGGAGCGACAATTAGGCTCAAGTTGAGCGTTATAACAACGCCGGTTGTCGCGATCGCTAGTAGAATGTGTCCGCGGACAGACCTGATGAGGATGCTCAATTTGCTACTTCTACGAAAGAAAAGGAGAGCAAGCGGCCTGCTCTCCTTTCCTATCAGGTTGACCTTACGTGATAGTTTATCGTGTTGTGATTACTGCATGCCCCGGAGAGTAGCTACTGAGGGCATTGCTGCGGCGCTGAACATTGCGAACTTATGGTACAGGGATAACATGTCCCCGTGCCGCACCCACAAGTCAGTACTGTTACGCTCGTTCCTTGAACCGCATAGATGGTATGCTCGTCGATTTTGAACGCACGGCCAAGTTGGATATCGAGATCTTCAAGTTTGCTATCCAGGTCTTCCGTGGGGCGCTCTTTGGTTGGAGTATACATTCTGCCTCCGAACATGATTCACGAAGCCGACCTCCCACTCCAAATCCTGCCTTGCCGTAGCTGCGGCTCAAGCAAGGACTAGGCGGAGTCGCCTTTTGGATTTGGCGCTTTCCGGCCAGCAACCCTCTCCGAGACGAGCAACCAACGCTTGAACTTGCCGGCACCTTTGTTGATACTGTTCCGCTTTATGGTTCGAACGGGTCGTGGTCGAAGTAGGCGCGCATTGGATCGGCGGCTCACTTGGATGGGTAGCAAAGAACAAAACGTCTGCTTGTCGGGATTGGACCTGAATGCTACGCTACCTCGGGCCTAACCGCGCTCGGAGCGTGCGGAGAGCGAGCGCAGAGGCGGCCCTAAGAGTCAGAGGCAATACGTGTGAGTCGTTCAATCTGTCTGATGGCTCGCTCAAGGAGCGACTGGGCGCCCTGCGCGCCGGCAAGGAGGGCCGCCCTTTTTGCGTCGGGACGGGCTCCGCTGCCTTTGCCTTTGATCAGGCCGGCCCGGCTGGCGAGTTCGTCGGTGGAGACTCCCAGCGCTTTCGCGAGCTGACAGGCGGTGGTGAAGCGAAGTTGGGGGCGATCGCCCTTCTCAATATGGCTGACGGCCGCAGGATCAAGGCCCGCCGCGCGGGCCAGGGCCGCGCGAGAAATCCCCGCCTCTTCCCGGAGTTCCCGGATCGCTCGCCCAACGGACTTTGCCACGACGACCCTTTTGACATCGCCAGGGTCTATTATCCAGGAGTTTTGTCAATTGCGAAGGGTGGTCAGTTGTCAATAATACTGCGCCACAATGATCGGGTCGGGAAACCCGTGACGTGATGTGACCATCGGAGATAGCTAAGACTGCGCCATTGTGATATAGCGCTGCAGAATAGACGAGCAGCGGGAGAGCTAGCACTTAGGACGCGAGCTCTCCGACTTATGAGGAAGCTACGAGTCTCCGGCCGAGGCTAGAGTCCGAAATCCGAAGAATAGCATGATTGTGGATATCGATTATGATCTCGTACCGCCATTTTACCGAAGCTGGTTGAGTAGTGCTTTGCGCTTTAAACGATGCGACGATACATTAATCCAGGAGCTAACGGTTGTTCGGGATCAGCACACCGAAGTTGCCTCCTTTCAAGCGCGTTTAATCGACATGTACGATCGGGAGGAAGAGCGCCGAGGACACGAGGACATTATCGATGCCAGCAAGACGTCACGAGACTACTGCGAGTGTGTCGCCGCGAGTCTGACTTCCGCGTTGAACTTACTGCGCCAGTTCGTTTAAGTTACGGTAGCGGATCTAGGCCAACTGCAGGTCGTTTCCGACGCTCTGCACAGGAACTCACCATAGACCAGGAGCGTTTTAGGCGTTCGCTTTTTGCGAGCGCATGGACCATCGTCTCTCTAGTAAGCCACATCGGCGGATCAAGGGCTTGACTAATCTTCCCCTGGTTCGCACTTAGGATATTGTCCCGATTAACCAGGGAGTGTGAGAAACCCGTGCGGCGCGCCTCGCTTCAAGCTTCCGTCGTGAGCTGCGCAGATTCCTCAACCATCAATGAGCCCCCAGCGCGTAAAAAGCCGGTCTCCGCGCCGGGGCAGCAGGTCGGCTTTCCAGACTAGCCAAAAGAGGCCAGTCTCCGGTTATCGAGCCGAAAGGAAAGCCTTATGCGAATCTCAGTTCTAGGGAGTTTACTCGCCTCAGCCGGCCTCGTCGCAGCATCGGCCGTGGCCGGTGCGGCTCCGCAGTGGGCACCGTCCCATGTTATCGAGGCAACGTCGGCCACAGACGGGACCCGTGTCGTAACGGCTGCGGTGATCGATTTGAAGATGTGCTACGAAGCGCAGATGCAGCCGTGGACGAAAATGAAATATTCCTACGCCGCAATGGAATCGCGGATTCCCGGCACGGAGCATAAAATTTGCGGGCAAGGCATTCGGAAAGTCGTGATTTCGATCGCCGAGTCGGGCGCACCGACTAGCGTCGGACTTCACACGGCGGATGGCGATCAGAAGCTAAGTGTTTCTAAGTCGGGCGCAATCGTTTCCTATTAAACCATTAGGTCGGGACTGTAGATCTCTACACATCTTTCGTCACGCGAGCCGGTCGACCATGGCACTTCCGTTGCTGCGTCTCTGAAAAAGAAGGTACCTGGAAATGTCACTTTCAGGAGAATGGATAAATGAACTAGGGTCGCGCATGCGACTCGATGCTGATGCAGATGGAACTCTGCGCGGGACGTACCATACGCAAGTTGGAAACGCGCAAGGCGTCTATCCACTTGTTGGATCGTACGATCCCGATGGCACAAATGGCAGTCAAAGCCTAACGTTTTGCGTCACGTGGCGCAACGATGAGTTGAATAGCCACTCCGCAACCGCTTGGGCGGGACAGCTCCAGCGTGACGAGCAAAGCGACGTCATTGTTACGACTTGGCTCTTGACGCGTGAAACGGACCGGCCCGACGATTGGGAATCGACCATGGTCGGACAGGACGTGTATCGGCGAGTTCTTGAGGGACAGCAGTGGAAGCCCGTGCGGCGCGTGGCGCCACATCCGATCCGCTGATCTCACAAGAGCGGGGGAAGCGAAAATTAGCCGGGGAGGTCGGCGCTGATGGTGCGTCCTTTCAGCATTTTGAGCGTTGGATTTCTAGCCACCGCGATTGCCGGGCTTGGCGCAGCCGCTGCGTCGCGCCCGCCTCTCACGCTCGTGATCGAACAGCACGATCTAAACGGCTATCCGCTCAATGCGAAATGGGCTTATCAGGTCGACGGCGGCCCGATTCCGAGCGCTGGCTTTAATACGAGCCACTGCCCAGTCGGCGATGCTTCGGTCGATTCGAGCCCGTGTCCGGGCACGAGCCCTTTGCTGTCAGCCACGGAGGTATGTAATTTCTTTAAGCACGACGGCGCGTTACCAGCTTTCGGTGCGGGCTGCACTACCGATCCGGTGGCAATAGATGAGCGGCCTACGCCATCGCTCTTGTTTTCTTCTGGATTCGTTGCGTTTGCCTGCTATTATCTGGACAACGCTGATCTTATGCCTCCGTCGGTACATGGGCACATCGATTGGCAGCCTGCAACGTATACCGGAACGCTTCGCTATAGCGACTCGAACCAGGTCGGCGATCACGGTCCGCATTTTTTCTTCGGGTTGTTGCCTAGCGGTGACGGTGACCTCGATTTTATGCTTGAGCCTGACGACCACCAATCTGGGCTTCTCGCCGGAAATCGATCCGCCCAGCGCGTGGGTCTTGAGGGAAACGATGGCATGACAGTAGAGCTGAACATTCCTGAAGTACTCGCAAAAACTACAGCGCTTCCCTACTGGAAGCGGTTTTCAGAGAATCTACAGTATGAAGTCGTCGCGTCCGCTACTCCATCGCCGTCACCGGCTGTTGTCATTGGCCTGCTGAACGTCGACACCAAACACTATGCTCACACGGAGCTTCATCCAGTCTATGGCTTGGCGATCCTCGATCAAGGCTCGGGGGGCAGGAAAGCGTGGGACATCTTTGCACGCGATTGGGGTTATGGCGGGGGTTGCTCGGCGTCGCGCCATCCGCTGATTCCTCTGGAACATAAGCTACGTTTTACACTATGGATTCCCGAGAAATATGGGCTCGACCTCGCGAAGTCGTTTGGAAGTTCTCTAAACGAGCAGCCATGGGACACTCCCATCTCGATCGGGCCTGATCATGTCCTCGTTGCGTCTGCGCGATTCAGGTCACCCAGCGAACGGGCTGTACAGTGGTATCACCTAGCGCTAAGGCGACTTAACAGGTCCTCTGAGGCGCAGCCTCGATGAGAGGCTTTGCGGACATTCACGCGCATCCGATGGCGCACCTTGGCTTTGGTGGGCAACTCATCTGGGGACAGCCAACAGGATCTTACGAGGAAGCGTTCCCGCCTTGCGATGGCACCAGTCACGGAGCTCATTCGAAGTTTCTGTGGTATAACATTGCCGAGCAGGTGATCGAGGGGATCATTCAGAGCGAGCGCGAGTCGTCGTGGATGTATACGACGTGGCCTGGGTTGGTGGATCATCCGCGGGACGGTTATCCAACGTTCCATGGTTGGCCGTTTGCCGGCACCATGTGTCACCAGCAGCTGCACCTGTTGTGGCTTCGGCGGGCGTACGACTACGGATTGCGCCTGTTCTCGGCGCTTACCGTCAACAATCGCGCGTTGGCATGGCTCATGGGAAACGGCGTTGAGTGCTGGGACGACGAGACCATTCGAGCGCAAGTTGAGGAGCTCCGACGACTTGCGCTGCATCCGTTTAGCATACCATGGATGGAAATTGCGTACTCAGCCGAGGAGGCCGAGCGCATCATCGGTAACAACAAACTGGCGGTTGTGCTCGGGGCCGAGGTGGATCAAATCGAGCTGCTGCTTAGCCACGATCCACGACGGCTAGCGTCGCTCGAAGACGAGGCGACGCAGTATCTCAACGGTAGGTCGCCGTCAGCGCCGGGCATCGAAGCCCTCGCGCAGACTATCTATGAGATCGGTCTTCGGCAAATTAATCCGCTGCACTTTGCGAACAACTCGTTCGGAGGTGCTGCGCTCTATTTCGATCGGCATGCGTCCAACATTCGATGGATCAACCTTTGGCGCGACGGTCGATCGTCCGGGGACGATTGGCCCGGTGTCGTTTCGTCGCAGGAAGATCTCGAGTTTCGATTCCAAGAATACCAACTTGGGATCAACAGAGGCTGGTCGATTTTTAGCCCACCGATTTCTTTGTCCGGCGTGGATCAGTATCCTCAAAATGATCCCAACCATGTAAACGAGCGGGGAATGTCTAATGCCGGGATGGTTTTCTTGCTCAATCTTTGGCGACGCGGGATTATTGTAGACATCGACCACATGTCGATGAAGACCAAGGATACCGCGCTGTTGCTCGCCGAGCAGTTTCGCGTGCCAGTTATTTCCGGCCATTGCTGGGTGAGGGAAATTACGCTGAGCCGATCGAGCATCGGGATGCCTGACGACTGGTGGAGGAAATGGGACGGAAAGAACGCGACCAGTCAGCCCACATGGCCAATGCTACGCCATGAGGGCATGCGAACACGAAGCGATATTCAGCGTATCGCTGACCTTGGTGGTATAACGGCGACGCTCCTCAGGCAGCCGGCAGTCCACAAGCCACCAAGCCTCGTAAACG
Organism: Vulcanimicrobiota bacterium; assembly: GCA_963745145.1. Taxonomy (GTDB): domain Bacteria; phylum Vulcanimicrobiota; class Vulcanimicrobiia; order Vulcanimicrobiales; family Vulcanimicrobiaceae; genus Cybelea. The sequence goes on from CAVUWE010000002.1 coordinate 1,414,860, forward strand.
TTACAGCCGACGGCGTTGACACGATGGGGACGACGACTGCCGCAGCCGCGGCATACCTGGCCGTCGTCGAGCAGCTCGGCACGAACGCGGCGATCGGGATCGGGTCTGATATTAATGGGCTGGCGCAACTCCCAGTTCCGTCGTCCTGCTGCATTCCCGAGCCTTACTCGGTTTACGGGCCTAACGGAATCGAACGCTCTCAGACGGGCGACCGCGTGTGGGACGTCAATGCCGACGGAGTGGCGCATTACGGGATGATCCCCGACCTCATCTATCGTTGGCGGGCGGAGGGAATGACGTCGGAGGAACAAGCACCGCTGTTTCGTTCAGCGCAAGGTTACGTTGAAACTTGGGCTAGAGTGGAAAATGCTGCCAAACGAATCCGCCAGATGAATCGCAGCGCAGTTCTAAAGATGCTCGCTGCTGCACGCTAGACAAGTCCGCTTACTTAGCGCATTCCTGCGGTTGGTTTGAGACGACGTTACATGCGTTTCTCTTTTGCTGGGACGGATTCGAAAACAATGCTGAACAGAGTTCTGGCGCGGCTTATGTGAATGCCGTATAGATGTGCTTGTCATTCCTCGAATGATGCTTGCGCCCTTGCTCAGGCGCCTAACAGCGCCGCGGCAATCGACCTGTCTCGACAGTCAGCCTATTCAGGCGACCCTGGCGATTCCGCCAATCGCTGGCCCTCTAGTTCAAGGTGTTCGAAGTCTTGTGCCTTTACGATAGGCGCGCGAAAGACGTAGCCCGTAGGCCCTTGCTTATCAAGCTGATCTTTGAGTCTACCGACGATCCGCGCCACTAGAGCGTTGTTGTCTCTGAGATTGGCGAGCAGCACTTGCTCTGATCTCGTCTCCCAATACTGCCCGCCGTCCGCGACGCCTGTGAGGATGCCTAAGTCACGCGCACGATCGAGCAGGCGAATCAGCGCGATGTGACAATGCAGAAAGTGCGCCTCGTCAACAAGACTCGCATACTGCGTCTTACAGTAATTGCGGCCCGAGAACCCTGGTGGTGCGTCGACGAGTACAGATCTCAACGGCTCAAAAGCCGTCACGTGCTTCGGATACTCTCCAAGACCGAAGGCGGCTGACTCCGTCCCACGTCCCGGCATTGCCAAGAAGCGTACCCAGCGCAGCGCAGGCACGGACATGAAGCTTGGCTCGCCATTAGACGGCAGCTCGTTCACAGAGTGCCGCTCACCCTCCGCGCTGGCGGTACCAACCTCTATTTCACCGAGTGGTGGGATGTCGCCGTGCCCCAAGAACCCGACGTCTTTCGCCAGCCTGCGCAGCTGCGTTATTTTCTCGACGGCATCTTCGAATGTCGCGGGAGGCGGTAACGTGAGCGAGTAGCTGATTGAAAGGCCCATACATTCGATCTCCCTGCCGACGCCAGATGATGATCAAGCAGCGTTCAACTGCTAAAAGGCCTTGGCGGTCGTGAAAACGGTGGGCATTGCCCACGACGTCGGTAATCATCATCGGCGGCCGCGACGCAGAGCCGTTGCCAAAGCGCGACATCCTCAATGTCCGGTCCAAAACTTGCACCGTACATCAAGTAGACGTCGCGTTCAAAGACTAGGCTGCCGCCTCGCGTAAGGGTCAAATGACCATGTTTGGCACCAGTGCGCGTTACAACGGCCTTAAAGGCTCCGCCATCGAGTTCACTCTCCCAAACAAGATCGCCGCACGACTCCTGGCACATTTCGGCCCGCTGATCGTGGATAGCGCACGAAAAGCTGCCATCCTCGGCCATGACGAAGAGATGCTCGGCCTCGGCAAGGTGTCGTTTGAGTTCGGCTGGGTCGGTTGCGACGCGATAGATCGGTCGATTTTTCACGAGCAGGCTGGTCCCTGGCCGGCGTTGCCGACGCTGAGTTTACCCTCGGCGCTCACGGTGAACCCACCCAGCGCATTGCCGATGGCTTTCGCCAAGGCTCGGCGATCGTCGATTTGCGCGATGGTCCAATGATGCTGAGCCGCTTGGAGCAATCCGTGCAGATCCTCATGGTGAACGCGAGCGGCCTGAGTTAGTTCAATCTCGTATTGGACCTGATCGATCTGCGTGTTCAGCTCCACGCGGCGCTGCTCGAGATCGTTTAGGCGCCACTGCAGGTCAGCGTGGCGTAGGGCGCCGTCCTCATGAGCGATATGAACCGCTCGCCGGCGATCGTCGAGGCCGCGTAGCTCGCGTTTGAGAGAGGCAAGCTGTGCCTCGAGGGCGTCTACGGAGACGCTGGCTTGCTTGGCGACAGCATAAGCTTCCAGTAGGCTTGGCTCGGCACTCAGACGACCCAGGAGGTCCACAAACTGGCCCTCGAGCGAGGTGCTCGAATAATGCCGACTGCGGCCCCCGTGGCCGGGGAGGTTGCGGCAGTGATAGTAGCGGAAACGGGGAGCGCGGACACGGTGCGCCGAGGAGCCGATGAGGGCGTAGCCGCAAAAACAGGTCAGGGCGCCGCCGAGCGGATATTCAAGCCGCCGCGTTGGCCGCCGGACCTCTCGGGCGTGTCGTTGTGCCCGCAGCCACGTGCCGTCGTCAATGATCGTGCCGCGGTAGGTGTCCTTTTTGATTAAACGGCGAACGCGGTCAGCCGTCCATCGCTGATGCCGAACCTCGCCGGATCTGAGGGTCATGGGGGCGGCCTCGACGCCGAGCCGCTTGGCAATACGGCGATAGCCGTACCCTTGGCCCTTGAGCTCATAGGCGAGTCGAACAGCGGCCGCTTCGTCTGGCTTGGCCACGACGTGCCCCTTTTCATAGGTCAAGCCGTACGGCGGCCGCATGCAGATCGCGACGGTTCGGTCCGCCGCTCGGGCGGCCCGTCGCCGCTGGTACATCGCGCAAAGCTTCTCACGGCGAGTTTCATTCTCGAAGCCCGCCAAGAGAGAGCGCATCATGGGTACGAGCAAATCTGAAGCACGTCCGATTCGTACGTCGCCATCTTCACGTGTGTGTGCGATGACCTCAAGCTCCCGTAGCTTGAGGTAGGCGCTGAACGCATCCGTGCCGTCCCCTCGTCCAAGCCGGTCAAGGCGAATCATCAGGAGCCGTGCCGGACGCTGCTGCCGTGGGAGGGACGCCAGTTTGTCAAGCATCTCCGTGACAACTTTACGCGTTCCATCACGTCCCGAAGATACGTCGACGACGAGGTTGGACAGGGTCCAGTTGTGCAAGCTCGCCGTTTCCCGCGCCCAGGCTTCTTGATATTTCAGGGTCTCGGTTTGCTGGGGATCGGAAACGACTGCAAGCGCCCAGGCGGTCGTACCGTTCGTTTCGCTCATATTGGCTTGCTCGACGAGGATGCGGTATGGTGTATTGGCAATAGTATACCATTGACGATTGACAATGGCACGCCCATGGTCCACGAAATCAAGTCGGTCATCCAGCGGGTGTACGAGTACGTGCTCAAAGCCAACCGGCCGGTGCCGGCGCGCGAGATCGTCACCGCATTGCCCGACTCGAGCCGCTCGTCAATCACGTTTGCACTCACGCGGTTGGTTCGCGAGGGGGATTCGAAGCGGAGCGGAAGAGGACGATATACCTCGAGCGGCCAGGACGATCCCACGATCGAGAAGCCCGAAGACGACGAGTACCTGTTCGACCTGTTCGAGCGCATTAGACCGGCCCTCACGTTTGCTGACCTGGCCTTTCTCTTTGAGGTGGTGGAGTCGTCGCGCCGGCTGATTCCTGAGGCGTTCCGGGCCGCGCGGGACCGCTCAGGGCGGCGCCGGCCGAACTCGCCGCCGAACTGAACGGAACCCATCAGCAGCGCGCCTTTTTGCGGCGTTTTTTTAGTTTGGCGCTGGCAGCGATACGGTCGAGGATTGCCATGACGTTCATACCTTCAGGGCTATTTGGCAGGAGCAACGGCGGCGGCACCTTCACCGGTTTTGTGCTCGTCCGACGCCGCTGTGGCGGCCTCTGTGGCTTATCCACGTTGTCTAACTTCCAATAAGTAGATTTATTGGAAGTGATCGTGGCGTTGTGGGTTTGGGAGGAAACGCTGCACAACCGTCTGAGGGTTCATTCAATTCAAAACCTCTGTGTATCGCGACCTGTCTTTAGATGGAGGTGTTCGTTTTTAGGATTAGCCGTCGGCGAGCCTCGACGTGCGAGGTCTCGCAGACGGCCCCGTCGCTACATGCGCTCGAATAAGCTGCGCAGCTTCGGCCACTGTGGCTCGGCACGTAGCTGTCGATAGAGAACGTCGGGCCGAGATAACCCGGAGAAATAGAACGCTGGCGCCTCACCGAGTTGATCCCGGCATCGCCGGAAGAAGCTGCGCCGGATTGATTCGAATGTGTAGCGCTCGGCGCCGATGCGTCGCAACACCTTTTTGAGATGGATCCGGAACATCCGCGCGTCTAAAGGCTCATCCCAATGAGCGGTTCCTGACACGTCGATCCGGGGAAACAAAAATGCTTGGGGATCATTGGGCATGAGTGCCATCCACGCGCGCAGCTCAACGACGGCACAAAGCGCCTTTTCCTTCGCGTTCCGAATCGGAATGAGCCGATTCTGGCGAGGAGTTGGACCGGTACATTTCAGAATAAAACCGCCATGGCACTCGGTGAGCCAATACCGTCGCGCCCTCACCACTTCTCGCTGACGTAGACCGGCGCGCCATTCAAGCTTGAGCAGCGCACGAGTTCGTGCTCGCAGCGGCTCATGGCTCCGGTAGCCGCCGCCCGGCTTGTTTTGATCGAGCAGTTCACGAAATACAGACAATGGCATCGCCGGCGGTGGGAGGTTACGCGGTGCAAGTGCCCGGGACGAGCGTAGTTCCAAGGTGAACGCGCGTACGAGCGTGGCCTGTTTGCCCCGTTCCTCCTCGTCATCGTGTCCGTACTCGCTGAGCGCAGCACCTAAATTGTAGATTGTAGCCCCGCTCAGTGCAGGACGTTCGTCGACGAGTGTGGCCAGCCACCGGATCTTATCGGCTGCAGTAACTTCGTTTTGATCTCGGCCGATACTGTGCAGGAATCGCACGAACGCCTCACGGCGCGAGATTGGTAATGGTATCCTAGTCAAGCGTCTGCTTCATCAGTTGCATCAAGACGCGCCGATCGATGTATGGGACGCTATAGTTGAAAGAGCGATGGCGAAGGCGGCGTTGGATGTCTTCGAGTTTCCAGGAGTTGGCGGCGGCGGCCGTCGCCGCGCCCTTTCGAAACGAGTACGGCGTGATGCGCGTTGCCAGACCGTGTCGACGTTGGGTTATCTTGAGTTGTTCTCGAAGGCCGAGAGTAGTTTGTGGGGTCGTGCCTGGACGACGGGTACCCATGACGACGGGGAACAGCGGACCATCGTAGTCTTCGCCCAGCCAATCAAGCCACCGACGTAGCGCGCAGACGGCGCAATAGCGCTTGTTAGGATCATGCTCGACCGCGATGTATTCCGCTGAGGGCCCGACATTAGTTTTTGATCGCGGGATTGCGATGACGATGCCTCTTCGGTACTTCGCGCAAATATCGTGCGGGTAATAGCGGCGGAGCAACTCGCTGGGTCGCGCCCAGGTTGCCCACAACAGCAGCACGCACGCTTTGAGCCGAAGCTCGTGAGGATCTCGCTCGTTCAGGCGCTCTACCAGGGCAACGATATCTGAAGGTGTCGCTGCGATGCTGCCGCGATCGACGCTCGCGTATTTACGACTCATCTCACGGGCGTAGTCAAAGGAGATTCGGCTGAGCGATAGTGATGCGTTCATCTCAGCGAGTACACCGGCCAAGAGTCGAATCCGCCAGACCAAAAATCTCCGGATGGGTCTTTGAATATGCCGATAGGCATAGATCGTCGGCCGCTCTACGCAATGGTCGATAAATCGCAAGACATGCGGATCCTCGCGCGCAGCCGATAGCGAGCTTCCGAATTCGTCGTTCAAGAACTTACAGAACTGCTTGAAAATCAGCGTACTGTTATATCGCATACTAGGACTCATGGCGCCATCCGTGTCTTTCCGACGTGGGCTCGGCGCGTGCGTCGTCCAAAGTGAGCCGTTTAGGGGCCTCGCGCCACGGGTCACGCGAGGTCGTATACGCCCGCAGTCCTTTCAAAGATCGATGCATGGTGAGCAGCATGATCTCGCGGTCGCTGTAGCTCTGTTCGACCGCCGCAGCGACGACGCCGTGACGAAGCGAGTGGCTTGAGTACGACTGGGGTTCGTCGATACCGGCCCTACGCAAGCCCTCGCGAAGGATGAGCGTCACTGCTTTGGGTGTTAACGGCTGCGCGCTAATATGGCCCCATCTGTCGATATGCCGAAAGAGCGGCCCATCCGGCAGGTTGAGCGTGTCCATGAGGTCGATTAGCCTTCGGAACACGCACGGCATGCAGAATTCGTGTGAGGCGCTATGCGGTGTCGCGGCAAATAACGGTTCGTTGCCTGTCGCCGTCTTTTCGTTGCGTAACGCAATGACGACGCCATCCACTTCGAAGCGGACGTCCTCCATATGGATTTGTACGATGGACGCGGCGCGTAACGCACGTATCGCGCCAGCGATGATGATCGCCAGATCGCGCAATCCACAAGTCGTCGTCGCATCGTAGGAGCGCAGCAGCTTCTTGAGCGCGGCGCCATAGAGTGCTCGTGCCTTTCGCGTCGGGCGCTTATCCTGGCGAGCGAGGCGCCGCATCAGTTGTTTATGGGTGAACGTGCGAGTGAACGACGGTTGGCCGTTTTGGAAAAAGTAGTTCGCCACCGCCGCCTCCAGGCGGCTCACGGTTCCGAAGCGCCGGCCGACGGCGTAACCTTCGAAAAACGCGATCCGCCATTCGAGCGGAGGGTCGAGCGGGTCCACGCCGGCCTGGCGACACGCGTGCAGGTATGTCGCTTGGTCTTTTTTGTACGCGATTCCGGTGTTGTATTTAGTGTCGTACTTATTGGTCGAACGATGGTATGAAGCGCTAATGAACTCGTCCATCACGGGCCTTAAGGATTGCCCCTCTGGCGAACGCGCGTAGGCGATCAAGGTGTCGCGTCGCTTGATAAAGTCCCAGTAGTTTGCCCAATGCGCGAGTTTGGGCGGCGGCTGCGTTTCCATAAAACTGGTTCCCCCGTGCTGAAAGCGATGCGGTCTGGGTGCCTCCAGGTGCACAGAGGTCAGAAGCTCTCGCATTCCATAAAATGTTGATAGGTCACTCTTCGATAGAAGGAGCTGAAGATTGGCCAGGATTGCCACACAGGTTAGTGCCCTGACGGTCGTAATCGGGCCCGTCCGGCAGCCGAAATTGGTGCGTAGAATGCTCTTGGTCATGTCAGCGAAAAACATGCAGCGAAGAACTCGTGCGTAGGGTTCGGATGAACCAGATAGCGGCGCTTGAACTCTAGCTTGTCCATGGGCCGGCTGCGAAAGTCGTGCAAAGGGCGCGCACCATCCCTAAAGCGTAGCAGCATCGCTCGATTTGGTCAGGACTTGAGAGTCCTGCCGCTTTGTGCAGGAATTAGCGACATTCGGCTGGCCTGGTGTGTGTGCGGCACTTCTCACGAGGTGCGATTTTGTAGTGTTCTTTTCAGCGATCGGGGTTGCCGAGCCCACGAACGTTGTACGAGAATCCTGCTAACTTAAGCAGGAATGTCGTAGAGCAAGCTTCCTGATTTGCTTTAGATGCTACTCGGCTGCACGGGTCGTTTGCGCTGTGCGAGCGACGCCGGCGCTGTAAGGTACGATTACGGTTTGCGGTCTTTCTTGCTGACCTGGACTTGACATAAGTGGCGGCTCGTTCAGACGATAGGGCGATGGACCGTCTGGCGAATCCATACAGTCACGCACGAGCGCGCTTTTTGGAGGCCCTAGATCACAGGGATCGAGAGCGGCGAAAATACTACGCGCACTATTCTCGATTTGGGCGCTGTTCGGCTTATGAGATGCTCCTTGAAATGCGTGAGGAGATTGAAAAGGAAGATACCTCTTTTAGGCTCCTCAGTCCCGAAGCGGCTAAGCGCCAGCTAGCTAACTCGAAAGGGCGGTTTAGCGATAATTTTTGGCTCGCCTATGTGCGTGCTGCATTTATGCATGACTTACGAATCGACATTCCTCGGGACACGGCTGAGTCCACGCGCGATGAGCTAGAGCAGCTTCTAAAAGAGCTGATCGCGGCCCGCAAGGCGGTGAACTCCGTCGAACTTGCGCGCGTTGCCGGGATCAGGGGAAGCGCCCGGCAATTTCGCCGCCGGCGCGGCTTCGCGAAAGGTGTCTTACACCTCTGGAGATTGATCATCGTTGCGTTGGTCGCATTGGTGATCGCCTGGGCGGTTACGCATGGCCTCCGATCACGTACCTCCTTGCCATCCCGACTGCCCGCGCACGTCCGCCAAGTCGCCGTGCACGATTTCGTCGGCGAGATCGAGCACGGGAGCAGCGGTCCGGTGCCGCCACTTCGCGCCGTTTCCAGCGAGCACGGCGACTGCAGCCTGCAGGGATTCTACGGCATAGAGCTCGATGCCGGCGACGAGTGCAGCTTCATCCGCATTGGGAGCCGGGACGATTAGCTTCGTAAAGCCCGCGTTGCGCGCCCCGAGCACCATCGGAAGAATGCCGCTGACCGGCTGAAGCTTACCGTCCAGCGCGAGCTCGCCGAGCGCGATGAACTCGCGCAACGCCGGGGCTTCGACCTGCTCGTCGATTCCGAGCAGCGCTAGCGCGATGGCGAGGTCGAACGCGGGCCCGGCTTTTCGAACGTCCGCGGGAGAGAGATTCACGAGCAGCCGCCCCGCGGGATAGGCGAACCCCGAGTTGAGGATCGCGGCGCGCACGCGCTCGCGCGCCTCGCCCAGCGCGCGATCGGGAAGCCCGATGATCGTGAAGGCCGGAGTGCCGGCAGCGCTGTCGGCTTCGACACGCACGACGTAGCCTTCGATGCCGAGCATCGCGGCCGAAAAGGCGATAGAGAGCATTCGAGCTTCCTCTGCGCGCGGGCATGGCGACGTCTAGGGGTCCACAGCCGGGCCAAGAATGACGCTCGCGATGACATCCGAGTGGTTCCAACCTGCCGGTCTGAGCGCGCTGGCTGAAACGGGGACGCTCGTCGTCATTTTGGGGAGCGTGGTAGCGGCGCTCATCCAGCTGCGGCACATTCGCGCCGGAAATCAGCTGCAAGCGCTGCTTTCGCTCGAGCGCGATTTTCGCGCTCCCGAACTCCAAGCCGCACTGAGTTACGTTCAGGACCAGCTGGCGCAGCGCTTGGACGATCGCGCGTACCGCCGTGAGCTCGAGTCGATCGGATTCATCGATCCGGCACTCCATCCGGAGATGACCGCCTGCAACTGGCTCAACGAGATGGGTACGCTCGTTAAGCGCGGCCTCGTCTCGGAAGATACCTTCATGGATCTCTTCGCTCGGCTGATCGTCCATTGCTGGCGGCAGGTATCCCCGGCCATCGCGATCATGCGGCGCACGCGCGGAGCCGCGCAGTACCACGACTTCGAATACTTGGCGGCACGCGCCGCGGCGTGGCTGAGGCAAAACCCCGAAGGGATGTCGCCGCCGGCCTTTTTGCGGACACCGCTGCCGGATCACTGGGCCGACACGGATCGCGAGGAGGCGCAATAGAGGCAGCCTCCCCCTTTCTCCACAGATTGCACAAGGCAACGTCACAGGCTGTGGACAGGGCCAAGACAGGCCGGACTGCGCCGACCGCCCAAACCACCGCAGCTATGGCCGTATTTCCGAAGGAGGGGTACTTGGAAAGATCGCTTGCTCGTATCGCTTGGATACTCGCGGCGTGCTTCGTGGTCGCCGGTTGCTCGCACGGTGCGTCGCAGTCGGGCGCCTCGGCGTCGCCGGGGGCGTCCGGCGGGACGCGCAAGACGATCGGCGTCTCGATTCAGAACCGCGAGGCGCAGTTTTATCAGGACATGGAATCGGGCATGCGTAGCGAGGCCGCCAAATACGGCTATGCGCTCACCGTCGTTGACGCCAGCCGCGACAACGCGCGACAACAGAGCCAGGTCGAAGATTTCATTTCCAAGCACGTCGACGCCATCGTGCTCACGCCGTACGACTCGACGGCGATCGGCAGCGCGATCGCGGAGGCCAACTCGGCCGGGATTCCCGTCTTCACCGCCGACATCGCGAGCACGAGCAAACAGGGGCATGTGGTCGCGCATATCGCGAGCGATAACGTGCAGGGTGGTTTCGCCGCCGGTAAACTCATCTGCGAGGCCGTCGGGAAGGGCGGCAGCATCGCAATCGTCGACGAGCCCGAAGTAACTAGCGTGCAGGATCGCGTGAAAGGCTTCAAGGAGGCTATCGCGCAGCTCTGTTCCTCCGTTACGATTGTGGCCGACGTCGATTCCGGAGGAACTCGTGACAAGGCGAGCAGCGACACGGGCGACATCCTACAGGCGCATCGCGACCTCAAGGGAATTTTCGGAATCAACGACGACTCGGCGCTCGGCGCGATGGCCGCCGTGAAGGCCGCCGGCCTCGGCGGAAAGGTTGCGATCGTCGGTTACGATGCGACGCCGGAAGCGCGCCAGGCGATCGGCGCGGGCGAGATGTATGGCGATGCCATCCAGTATCCCGCCAAGATCGGATCAACGACGATCGACGTGATACACGATTATTTTTCCGGGAAGACGCCGCCGCCGGTCGTGAAGATCGGAGTCGGTACGTTTACGCGCTCCAGCACGCCACCGTCGCCCTAACCATGGCGTCCCTGCTCGAGATGCGCGGCGTCGGGAAGCGCTTCCCCGGCGTGCACGCGTTATCGGACGTTTCGCTGACGCTCTCCGCCGGCGAGGTGCTCGTGCTCGTCGGCGAAAACGGCGCCGGGAAATCGACGCTGATGAAGATCCTTGCCGGTGCGCTGCAGGCCGACGAGGGTGAGATCTTCGTCGAGGGGGAGCGCGCGAAAATCGCGACGCCGCAAGAGGCGCAGCGTCTCGGGATCGGCATGATCTATCAAGAGTTCACGCTGGTGCCGCAGCTGACGGTGCCCGCGAACATCAGCCTGGGGCACGAGCCCACGCGAGCCGGTCTGATCGATGTTCACGCCATCCGCGCCCGATCCGATGAGGTCTTGGGAGAGCTCGGCTTGGAGCTGCCGTCCGACGTTCCCGTATCGACGCTCTCGGTCGGGCAGCAGCAATCGGTCGAGATTGCGAAGGCGCTGGCTACGAAGGCGCGGATCATAGTGATGGACGAGCCGACGGCGGCCCTTTCCGAGCGCGAGATCGAGCGCCTCTTCGCCATCGTTCGCCGGCTGCGAGCAGGCGGTGCCGGCATCATTTACATCTCCCATCGAATGGAGGAACTCGGACGCATCGCCGATCGCGTGACCGTGATGCGCGACGGCAAGATCGTTGCCACGCGAGACGCGGCAAACTTCCCGACGAACGAGATCATCGAGGCGATGGTCGGGCGCCGGCTCTCCGCGCACTTTCCCGAACTGCCGCCGTCGCCGGTGGACGCGGCGATTCGTCTGAACGTCCGCGACCTGAGCCGCGCGGGCGCCTTCAGCGACGTGAGCTTTTCGGTCCGCGCCGGCGAAATCGTCGGGCTCGCGGGGTTGGTAGGCGCCGGAAGGACGGAGATCGTGCGTGCGATTGCCGGCGCCGACGCGATCGACCACGGCGACGTTCAAATCGACGCCGCCACGGTGACGCCGGGGCGGGTCGGCGAGGCGATCGCGGCCGGGATCGCGTTCATCACGGAGGATCGCAAGGCGCAGGGACTCGTCCTTGGAATGACCGTTCGCGAGAACGTTACGCTCGCGCACCTCGCCGCGTTCGTCGATCGCGACCTGCTGATCGACCTCGCACGCGAGCGCGCGGCGACCCTGCGAATGATCGGCGAACTGCAGATCCGAACGCCTGGAACCGAGCAAATCGCGCGCAACCTTTCGGGAGGAACGCAGCAGAAGGTCGTCCTCGCGAAGTGGCTGCTGGGCGACGCTCGCGTGTTTCTCTTCGATGAGCCGACCCGAGGAATAGACGTCGGCGCCAAGACCGAAATTTATAAGATTATGGTCGAGCTGGCCGCACGCGGCGCGGCGATCGTAATGGTCTCGAGCGATCTTCCCGAAGTCCTCGGCATGTCGCACCGCGTTTTGGTCGTCCGCGGGGGACGCATCGCGACCGAGTTCGGCCGGGCGGACGCGACGCCGGATCGCGTCATAGCCGCCGCGACGGGTGCCGCCGCATGAGCCGGCACGAGCGCCTGTCGTATTGGCTGCGCATCGTCGCGGCCGCGGCGTTATTCATCGTACTCGTCGTTGTTGTCGACGTTGCGTCGCACGGCTCGTTCTTGGAGCCGAGCAACATCGTGCGCGTGCTGCGGCAGATTACCTACAACTGCATCCTCGGCGTCGGGCAAACGTTCGTCATCATCACGTCCGGCATCGACCTCTCCGTCGGGTCGCTTGTCGCTTTGACCGGTGTCGTCGCCGCGCTCTTCGCAAACTCCGTGCACCTGACCGGATTTCCACTCATTGCGGCGACGCTGGTCGTCGCTGTCGCCGTCGGATGTATCGCGGGATGGGTGAACGCTCTGCCGGTGGTCAAACTCAACCTTCCGCCGTTCATCACGACGCTGGCGATGCTGGAGATGGCGCTCGGAGCCGCCTTCATTCTCTCGCATGGCCGGCCGGTCGCGCTGCAGAGCGCCGATTTCCAAAACACCGGCATCGGGTCGTTCCTCGGAGGCGCGACGCGAGCGCTGCACCTCCCCAGCATCCCGGTACCCGTGATTTGGATGATCGTCGTGATCGGCGCGGCCTCAGTCCTCCTCACGCGCACGCGTTTTGGACGATACGTCTTCGCGATCGGCGGAAACGAAGAGGCCGCGCGACTTGCCGGCATCAACGTCGGGCGCGTAAAGACTGCCGTCTACATGATAAGCGGTGCTTGCGCGGCGATCGCGGGCTTTCTCTATATGTCGCTCTTCTCGTCGGGCTCGCCGCAGACCGGAACCGGCGACGAGCTGCTGGAGTCGATCGCGGCCGTCGTCGTCGGCGGCACCAGCCTGATGGGCGGGCGCGGCAGCATCATCGGAACGTTCTTCGGCGCGCTCTTGATCGGCGTTCTCTACAACGCGATGAATCTGCTCAACGTCGACTCCTACCTGCAGAAGGTGCTGCTCGGCGCCGTTATCCTGCTCGCGGTCGTCCTCGACGAGCTGCGGAAACGCTATTTGGCGCGGTGATCGTTCAGCGACGGGCCTGGCGATGGCTCGTCTTTGTGCACGGCGCCGCCGGCGAGACCTCGAAAATCGTTCCGTATCCCTTGTGGTAACTGTCCGTTTGAGGGCCTTGCACCGTCGTTCCGTAGAACGAGTTGGTCCCCAATACCTGGAACTGGCGCAACGGCGCGTCGGGTCGCAGGCCGTCCCCGCCCACGACAGTCGGGTCAGGGAAGCTGTGGATTATACATTCGTGATTGCTGGGTAGCTGAATTCGATAGACCGTTCCACCGCCCATCGCGCCGCCTTGCTGCGTCGTGCCATACAGCGCCTTTCCATAGGTTGTGTCGTTGTAAATTATCGGCCGAGAGTAGGGCAAGGCGCCGTCGTTCCCTTTAACGGATCCGGTAAAGCTGTGAATTACTTGGAACTGCTGCCTTTTCGGTCTGGTCAGATAAAAGGCGAAAATGCTCCCCCGATTGTTCGCCCCATCCCTTGACGCCGCGCCGTATAGCACGCCACGGGAGTACTCCACGCCAAGAGGCTCATCACCATCGGACGCGTTGAAGCTATAGAGCGTCTTTTCCGACCCTGTCGGGTCCATCTGGAAAATCGTTCCGACGTTGTTTTTGCCGCCTTCCGACGTTACTCCATAGAACACACATTTCGATGGGCAGCCGGAGTCCGCTATGTCCCCGACGGGGTGCGCGCCGTCCGCCGGTGATCCGCCGAACGAGTGCAGCACTTGTTCCGCGCCGGACGTCGTGATCGAGTAGATGGTGCCGAAGCTCTTGGAACCACCGAACTCCGTCGTTCCGTAAAACGTGCCGATTGCGCTGCTCTTGCCGGCTATGAAGTGGCGGCCCCCAGACGGGTTGGATCCATCTTTGCCGCCCTTAAAGCTGTAGAGAGTTGTTAAATTACCCGACGCGCCGATCTCGTAAACGGTTCCGCATCCGCGGCCGATATAACAATGGTAGTTGGTGTTGCCGCCAAAAAATGTGGTGCCGAATAGATCGCTATAGCTATTGCCGTTGGGATTGAGACCCGCTTCGGGAATGGCACCATTGGAACCGCCCTGGAAGCTATAGATTACGTTGTCACCGTTGCTCGGATTGCGCGGATCGATCGTGTACACCGTACCGCAGCCGTTTGCGCAAACACCCGTTCCTTGACCGCCGCCGTAACTCGTGCCGTAGAGTATGCCACTCGACGATTGTGGCACCAGGATCAAGTCGGTTGTAGGCGAGTTGGCGTCCGGCGGCTGCCCGAAGCGGTAGAGGATCTGGTACGCCGACGGTGCTTGTGGGTGCGGCGCAGATGCGGTCGTGATATCGCCCGGAAGCGGAGACGGCCCCGTCGCCCGCGAGCAGCCCGCGAGCGCGACAATAATGACAAGGGACGTGAGTTTAGGCATGTTGCCTCCAGAGCGCGCGGTCAAACACATTTTGCGTTTGGCGAAATTGCAAAGAGCGTTCCGAAACCGTTCCCGTTGCCGACGCTCTGACCGGACGTTCCGCCCTCGATCGTCGTGCCATACAACGTGTTCTTCCACACGCCCAAGGGCGCCACTGGACGTTGACCGTCGGGGAGGGGACCGAACCGGTAGATCTGGCATTCGCTGTGCTTGCGCGTGCCTGATATCGGATCGGCATAGATCGTTCCATTGCCCGCTTCTCGCGTCGTGCCATAAAGGATCCCGTTATAAAGGACGGGTCGAGCGTACGGGAGAGCTCCGTCTCCGTTGAAACCCTTGAAGAAGTGAAGCACGTCAATTTTCCCGGATTTCGGATCAAAGCTGAAAAGGCTTCCACGGTTGTAAAGGCCGGCGGCCGAAGCTGTACCGTAAGCCCTGTTTCCGTACACGCCCGTCGTCAGGCCTACCGGCAAATCACCACTCTTCGCCGTGAAATCGTAGACGACGCCGACATGTTCTTTGGCGGACGCGGTTCCCGGTGGACTTACCACGAAGATCGTCCCAACGTTCGACTTGCCGCCTTGGCTCGTCACGCCATACAGGCTGCATGCAGGGTCGCAGTTCAGTGCCACGAGGTTCGCCACCGGATATGCGCCATCGTGGGGCCGGCTTCCGAAGGAATAGATGACGCGCTCCTTGCCGGAGCCACCGATCGTAAAGACCGTGCCGTGATTATACTCGCCACCGTACTCCGTCGTACCGTAAAGGGTGCCGTTAAGCGGTGCAAGCGTACCCGCCGGGTTGGAGCCGTCCGGCCCTCCCCGGAAACGATAGAGCACGTTCTCTTTGCCGGCCGAGCCGGAGAGCGTGACGGAGAACACTGTGCCGCAGCCGCGACCCGTAAAACAGCGGGCGCCGCTACGTCCTCCAAAGAACGTCGTCCCGTAGATAGTATTGCCGTCCGCGATGACGCCGGCCTCAGGGATAGCCCCGTCGGGAGCACCATTGAAAAGGTGGAGCGCTATGTCTTGGCTTGGCGAACTCGGATTGACCGCGTACACCGTGCCACAGCCCTGAGGGCACAGCGTTGTCGAGGTTCCGCCGCCGTAGGTCGTTCCGACGAGCAATCCGTTCGCGAAGGCCAGGTCGCCTGTGGGCGAGTTCCCGTCCGGAAGACCCTGGAAGTCATAGACGGTCACGTAGCCCTTCGTCGCAACTCGGGTCGTTGCAGCGTTGTTCGACAAATCCGCCGGCAATGGCTGCGATCCGTTTGGTCTCCAGCAACTCGCCAGCGCCAGGCCGGCTAACAAAAGGCCCAATCCACGCATCTCTATCGCCCCACTTGACCGTCGTGACGTAATTTGGAAGGTACTCCCACGTCATCATAATAGCGAACGCGACGACTGCGAAGCGCCGCATGCTCAGGATGCTCCTTCCGGCCACGGAGGACCTTTGCCGCCGAGAGAGTAGTTCGACGGCAGGTCCGGGCTGCAGCGAACGTTTCATGTGACGTTGCGCTGTTCTCGTTCGAGGAGGGCAGAGATGAGAAACCTTCGGATTGTCGGTCTCGGCATCGTCGCGCTCGGATTGCTGGCTGGATGTCGTGGCGGATCGGCGCCCTCGGTGCTGCCGATGGCGGGGTCCGCGGCCCGCAGCGGGACCGAAAACTGCACTCCCGCACAGACACTCACCGTCTGCGTTCATATACCCCAATCCGGCGCGCAGGTTAAGGTAATTGACACTGTTGGCGGCGATGGCAGCGCCGAGGTCGGGCAAACCACTTGTCCGCCGAGCGGAAACGCGCACGTTTGCGTGGCGTCTTTCAGCCCGCCCCAAGGAACCCTGAACCAGATTGCAATCGAATCGTCTGGCGCTATCAAAGCCAGTGGGACCTTCCCGGTGTTCGTTGGCAATCTGCGTTCCAGGAAAACGGCGACGCCGCAGCAGGTGGTTTTGGAAGGGTCCTCGCTCGCGACTATCTCGAAGATCGCGGCTGTGCCATTTCAGGTTAGTCGGCCTGGCCAGCTTTCGCGTCTGTCGTTGGGCCAAACCGAATCGGTTTGGATCGTAGCGACGGACGCCCAGCAAGAAGTCATCGTCGGTCAATATCAGCATCCTATTTCGATCAAGACCACCTCAAATCTAACCTCGTCGCTTCCTACCTTGAGCACAACTTCCGACGCTGAAAAGCTGACCGTATTCTGGAACGGCGCGTTCACAGGGAGCTCCGGCTCTGGGAGCGGCTCGGGTTCCGGGAAGCTGATAGCGACGGAGACGGGCCATAGCGTGGCTGGAACTGCTGACCTCCGCGCCACGAGCGGTGTCGTGTATGATCAGGTCGGATCGAATAGCGCGGCTCTCGGTCCCGGACCGGTGGCGTTATCGCCGGACGGCAAGGAGGTCTACTTCGTCATCAACGATGATAGCGATGGCGGGTGCCGCAAGCCTCCGAATTGCGCCACCAAGCTGGGGCGCTTTACGCCAAGCGGACCGTCGGGCCCATCGGTGAGTTACGTTTCGCTGGCCTCGGTTCCGGGCGTCAGCCAGCTTTACGTCTCGAGCAACGGCGCGCTGTGGATGGCGACGTTTCAGCCGGTAGGCACGTGGGGATCCGACTTGCCGGCGCTGCGCATGCCGCCGAGCAAGTTCTCAACCAGCGACCTGCAGACGCTCCCGTCGTCAACGTTTGGCTCTCCTTCTGGATTTGTCCAGGCCGGCGCAAAGAATCTCTGGATCAGCAGCTGCATCGGCAGCATTTGCAAGCAGAATCAAAATGGCGAGCCCGTCCTCGTGAAGACGGGAATCGACGGAACGCCGAAGGCCGAAAAAACCGTTGCTTTGCCCATGTCATGCCTCCAGTACGGATACTTCGGCTACAGCGTCGGCGACGTTGCATCGTACTATCAGGGCGACCTTTACGTACTGGGAATCAACGATGGCTCCGCTCCACCTGCTCGAGGAAACGTCTGGCGCGTTTCGACGACGACTTACGTGCCGTCGTGCGTAGACGATGTGCCGTACAATTTTAACCCCTCGCCGTACTTCTCGTCAGTATCGGACGCAGCGAACGCCCCAGCGTTGGTCGTTGGCGCCGGTGGAAATAACGCCAATTACCGCTGGCAGCCGGATCATGGGTTCTATGCATTAAGAGAACAGGGTAGCAGCAATTCAGTCACATGGGATAACGGGCCGGCTGTCACGGCAAACCACGTTTCCGCGTACGCACCGCCCTCCGCTCCGCCCGGTTCGCTCCTCTATTACGCTTCAAGTGGTAAGCTCGATCTGCGGTTCCCGGGTTTGGGGACTTATCAGCCGTCTGCGAATCCATCGACGTTGCCGAGCGAATGGTCCATATTCCCGTCGGCGTCTTTCTCCGGAAACCAGGCTGACAACGGCGTTGCCGCAACAAAGTACGGCGCCTGGTACACGGCGAACGGCGTGTGCGGAAAACCTTGGAGGGGAGTTTGTCTGGCTCACGCGATCTATTTGAGCGATAAATATTGGGGCGTTCTACCGAGCCTGATTCTGCCAGCGATTGCGAAGAATAACAGCTCCGCATTCGGAGTCATCACGGATCCGCAGGGCATCGGTTCGGGAGTGAGTCCCCTTGGCGCTCACAGCGGCCCCTTTTATACTCAGGAATTGGATCCCAAGATCTGCACGATCGGCTACGTCAAAGGCGGCGCCGGGCATGCTCAGTTGATATTCGGCGTCACCGGAATCAGTGCAGGAATCTGCCGCATCACGATCACGAACAAGAATACCAAACTCTCGCAATATCTCGTCACAAACGTTACCCAGCCTTAGATGGGGACGTCGACTCGCCGTGCGATGGAGAGGGCTTCCCTAGCGTTCGTCCGTGCGCCGCGCTCCATCAGCTCGCGCAACTCGCTGCTCGACAGGTTCTGCGTCAGTGCGGCGAGCAAGCGTTGATGGGAGACACGTTCGGTGTACTCTCTCTCAAACCCGAGCCGCGTAAGCGTTTCCTCTACGTAGCCCTCGAGCGTGGCCGCGGTTTGGAAATCGCCGTCGATCGCCAGGCATAGCGCCCAATGCTCCAAGGTGATCGCCGCAAGGGGGCCCTCGGCATCGCACGAGGCATAAAACGCGATCGCCCTAGTTGCGGCCTGACGTGCACCCTCGGCATCGCCCGCGGTGCAGAGGTAGGCGGCGAGGTTTCTCATCAAGAGAGCCCACAGACCGCGATCCGGTAAGCGCTCGGCCCGTGACAGCTCTGCCGTAGCGATTGCGATCGCTTCGCTCGTGGCGCCCCGTGCATAATTGAGCTCGGCGAGGTTCAGCGCAACGGACGCGGTTCCTGCGTCGTTGCCCGCAGCCGCGAAAACTTCGTGCGCTCGCGCAAATGATGCAGCCGCAGCGTCCAAATCACCGCGCAGCAAGCCTATGAGCGCACGCGCGTAGTGGGCCTGTTGATCGCGGCGGAGCGATGACGGTCCTAGCGCTTCGGCCTCGTCGACAGCCGCGACGGCCTCGTCGAAACGGCGCGCGCGCGCGATGACGTCGGCGTACCTCAATAGGCAGTCCGCGAGAATCCCCCGGTCGTTGGATTTGCGAGCGTAACGGACGGCTCGCTCGGCCCCCTCCTGGGCGATCGCGTTGTGGCCGATCCCTGCGGCGCAAACCGCGATCCTCTCCCAGAGGCGAGCGCGCCTACCGTCATCACTGTCATCGAGAAGAGCCACCAATCGCTTCGCGCGATCGATCGCTTCACGATTCAGCCCGAGTTGAACCCACAGGCTGGTCGCGAGAAAGAAGTCCACTGCCTCGGTAACCGCATTGCGCTCCGCCCAATCGAGTGCGCTTCGCGCGTCCTCGAGCTCCGGCACGAGGACGTCCACCGCGCTTCCCGACATGGTCGCCTCGTATTCCTCACCGGACTTTCGAAAGAGCTCGCTGAGATACGCGAGATGTCGCCGAGCGCATTGCTCGAACTCACCGCTTTCCTCGAGCTTCTCTCGCGCGTATTGGCGCGTCGACTCCAGCAGCCGGTAGCGCTCTTCAGCGCCGGGATCTGCCTGAACGAGGGACTTATCTACTAACGACGTCAGCAGATCGAGCACCGCGATCTCGTCGCAGCCTTCGTCGCCACAAACTGCGGCCGCGCCTTCGAGCGTAAAGCCGTCGGCGAAGATCGAGACCTTTCTAAAGAGCGCGCGCTCTTGTTCCGGGAGCAGGTCGTAGCTCCAGTCGATCAGCGCGCGCATCGTTTGGTGGCGGGGAAGCGCGCTGCGGTCTCCGCCGGTCAACACGCGAAAGCGTTCGTCTAGGCGTTGCGCGAGCTGCTGCGGTGAGAGGACCTTGATTCGCGCTGCCGCCAGCTCGATGGCGAGCGGAATGCCGTCGAGGCGACGGCAGATTTCGGCAACGTACTCGGCGTTCTCGTCGGTGAGCCTAAATCGCCCATCCGAGGCCAGCGCGCGGTCGAGGAAGAGCACGACGGCACCGTATCGCAGCGCCGATCGCCGCGTGACGCGTTCGCCGGCGTGGGGCACGCCGAGCGACGGAAGGCGAAAGACGCGCTCGCCGGCGATGTTCAAATTCTCGCGGCTCGTCGTAAGGATGCGGACGTCGGGGCAACCGCGTAGGATGGCGCCGACGACCGCGCGCACGTCGTCCATCACGTGCTCGCAGTTGTCTATCACGAGTAACGCGCTCCGCCGTTTAAGATGTTCCACAACCGTATCGACGAGTGGGCTGTCGGGCGATTCCCGAACGCCCAGCACCCGCGCAACTGCGCCTGGAACCAAGGACCCGTTGGAGATCGGCGCCAGTTCGACCAGCCAAACGCCGTCGGAAAATCCGGCGAGTTGGTGCGAGGCGACGTGGATAGCGGTGCGCGTTTTCCCCCCGCCGCCGCTGCCGACGAGCGTCACGAGCCGGTTGGCATGCAGCAGCGTCTCGATCTCCGCGACGGTGCGCTCACGCCCGACGAAGGAGCTGAGTTGGAGCGGCAGATTATTCTGCGCCGGCGTCGCGGCCCGGGGCTGCTGCAGATCCTCCGGCGACGCGGCAGGTTGAGCCGGCGCGACGAGGCGTTGCACGTCGGCGATGAGCTCGGGCAACACGTCGTCGAACCGCCGCGTGGCGGCGTCGAACCAGTGGATCGGCCGAACGTAGAACTCGAGGCTCGGCGAAGGCGTTATGTCCTCGGTGCGGACCGGCAAGATGATCTTGCCGCGGCTGGATGCCAGCTCGAGCTCGCCGAGTACGGCTCGCGATTCGTTTGCGTGAGACGAGAACACCAGGAGCACGATGCGCGCCGCGGCGATGGCGCCGACGATCTGCTGGCCATATGGAATTCCCGGGACCGGGTCCCGAGGCGCGATCCAACAGCCGACGCCGCTCGCCTCGAGGCGGTCGCATATCTCCCGCGCGGTGTGAGCGTCAACGGAGGAATGGCAAATGAAAACCTCTCGGACCACACCGCTTGGTCCGCTTGCCGGGGCGCTTCATCCTGCCGCTTGGTCTATTGCGACCCGTCCGGGCTCGTGGCGACGCCGAAGGCGGATTCGAGCGACGTGATCGTGTCGATGATGGTTCCCGCTGGATAGGAAACCTCGTAAGCGGCAGGCGTGAAGGGAGCGGTCACCCACAGCGTCGTGTTCTTATGGTTGAGTGCGACGTCGAACGCAAGCTTGAACCCCTTGATTTGCTGCGACGGCTTGGTGCTGCCCGGAGGGAAAACGTCGACGCCGGGAAGGTTCTGATCGTCGAGCAGCAGGTCGTTGCTATGGTCGATCGTCAGGCCGCCGACGTAGCCGACGTGGATGCCGAGATTCTTGCCGCTTGGCGAACCGGGGCCGAATTCGAGCACCTCGCCGTCGTTCGTATTGTAGGCAACGTAGAGATGTTTTGCGGAGTCGAGTGCGAGGCCCTCGGGGAATGAACCCGATCCAAACGTAACGATCGTCTTCGACGGCGTGGTAGCGCCCTTCGGATACTCGAGCACCGTGCCGTTGGTGCCGGAGTTGAAGTTCGCGACATAGACCGTCCCGTCGGGCGCGACCACGACGTCGATCGGTGAGCCCGCGCCGGTCAGCGTCTCGGATGGCGCCGTCTTGGCGCGCGGGTAGACCGTAACCGTCCCGTTGCCGAAATTGCAAACGTAGAGTTTAGCATGGGGATCGACGAAGATACCGTCGGGGCCGGAGACGCCTTGTGCGATTGCACCGATTGGCTGTTGGTTGGTTCCTTTTTGCTTGTAGATCTCGATCGCACCAGCGGATTGATCGGCAACGTAGAGGAGGTTCTTGCCATTTTTTGCCTCAGGCGACATCCAGCCGGCGCCGGTCGCGGACGTGTGCTGAGCCGGCGCCCAACGGCCGTTTCCTATCAGCGCTCCATCGAGGCTCGCCGGAGCGCCGCCTACCGCCGGTCCGGTACCCGTGCCCGAACATCCGGACGACAGCAGCATTGCGGCGCAGAGCAATGAGCATCCAAGAAGGGAACGTAGCATTGGTAAGAACTCCTTTTGTGAAGAGAGATCGTAAATCAAGCGACTAGAACGGGAAGTCGGATTGCGTCAAGCCGACGTTCGTCTTGAGGTCGCCGACCGTTTCGTCGAGCACGATCTGCGAGCCGGAGTACATGATCTGGCGGACCGGCCAATGCGTCTCTTTCGATAAGTAGAGGATCTCTTCGGAGACGTCGCTGTTCGAACCCGGATCTGCGACCTTGAGGTCGAGCCGATCGGTCATAACGCCGCCGATTTTTCCGCCTTCCGCTTGCGTCAGTTTGCCCGGGGTCGTCGCGTAGTTAGCCACGATTCGCTGCAGCAAGCCATCGGGAATCGTTACACCGCGCAGAGAAACCGCTCGCGGGTCGTTGACGCTGACCTTGCGGTGGAACCCCGAGAGGATGCCGCCCTGATGGCCGCTGATCTGGTCACCGCCGGCCCACACGCCGCCCGAGCCCTGGTCGTCGCCGTCCAAGATCAACGTCTTGGCGAAGTGCGGCTTCATGAACGAGTATTGGTAGACGCGGTTCTGTGACGCCGTGCCCTTGGCCTCGTGCACGTGCAGCACGCACGTGTAGTCGTTGATAGCCGCGAACGCTTGATCGAACGCCGTGATCGCCGGGGCCGAATTCGCGGCGCGAATCGCGGCGCTCGGCAACAGCGCCGCCGCCACGCCGGCGAAGACCGCACCGCACAGCGATAACGCGCGTTTAATTTTCACAACGTTCCTCCCCGAGATCAAACCGACTGCGAACTGGCTGGCGCGCTCTCGTCCATCAAGAGCGTACCGTGCTTGCCTTCGACGCCAATGAGAACATCGCATTTTGCGTCGGCTGCGATCTCTTCGATCGTGCGGCCGAGCGGTGCTCCGCTGTACTTGCCTTCACGAAACGAGCCGAGGATGATGAGATTGGCCTTTTCGCGTTTGGCGGCATCGAGGACCGCTTGTTTGGTCGAGCGAGCCTTGATCGTCTCAGTTCGGATCGCGACGTTATTCGTATTGGCGATCGTTTCGGCCGCGCCGAGTGCGTCCAGCGCCGCGCGTTCCTCCAGGGCCATCTCTGCGTCGGGCGGCAGGGTGTAGGGTACTTCGATCACGTACAGCGCGAGCAGCTCGGATCGCTCGCCGCGCGCGAGCTTGACGGCGAGAGCCATCATGTGGGCGGACTCGATTTCGGGAGAAAAAGCCACGATGAGGCTGCCGACCATTTCCTCCAGATCGTGTTCCGCCTGCGCGGCGATGCGCTGAACGTGCGACAGCTTCGGCGTGAGCATCCAATAGAGGGTCGCCCCCACGGAACCGGCGATGAAGAGCGCGACCAACGCACCGGGGAGCGTGACGTGCACGTCGCTGGTCGGTGAAATCACGTGGTTCGCCGCGCCCGCAGAATGAGTGAGAGCCGGTGCGCGCCGAGCGCGATCATCGCTCCGCCGAGCACGACGCCTGGGAGGATCGCGAAGCCGTACCGCACCGACGGCAGCATCTCCGCCAGAATCACGATGCCGCAGAGGACCATGGCGACGGAGAGGATGGCGCGAAAGACCAGCATCGCTACGCTTCCTGCCGGGCGCGCCGCTCGTCGCTAGCCTTGACGTTGGCGATGTATTCGTCCATCAGCTCAAGCTCGCCCGAGCGTCGCAAGATGTCGACCTGAACGGCGCGCCAGTTCCGCTTCTGCGACCGCAGCAACGGGAGCCGCCGGTAGCCGCGATACACGAGATAGAGGACGAG
The DNA here is from genome assembly GCA_963745145.1 of Vulcanimicrobiota bacterium. Taxonomy (GTDB): domain Bacteria; phylum Vulcanimicrobiota; class Vulcanimicrobiia; order Vulcanimicrobiales; family Vulcanimicrobiaceae; genus Cybelea. The sequence goes on from CAVUWE010000002.1 coordinate 1,438,613, forward strand.
GCCCAGCACCAACCAACTGGGCCCAAAATTCGCCCGAGCGCGTGCGTAAAGAGCGTAAAGATCAGGATCGAGAAGATACCTACGAAGCCGATGACCGCCACGATCGGAAATTCGACGCGCTCCCCGCGAAATTGCATCGGGATGTTCAACGGGATCTTGAACTTGCGCGGACTCAACGGATCGGTCAGACGCAATCCGATCAGCCCGAGAAACACGAACGAGTAGCTCGTTGCGGCTCCAAAAGCGTAAAGGTCGGCGAGAAACCCGAGGCCGTTTTCGCCATGAAAAAAGCGGCCGTACAGCGACGCGACCGACGGAAAGAGCGCAGGTGCCGCGGCGAAGATCAGTTCGACGACGGCAATGCTGGAGAAGAAACGATCGAGATCGCCGGCGTGCGAAACTTGCTGTGCACGCGCTGGAAGAGCGACGGTAATAGGCTGCTGCTGCTCATTGCGTACGCGATCCGGGAACTGCCGAATACGCCGGAGTTCGACGAAATCAACAGCAGCACGGCGCCGAGAACCGGCACGTAGAGCGCGGCGAAGGCGCCGTAGTACGGCACCTGGGCGGCCAGCAGTGCGACCGCCTTTCCCTGATTGTCCGCGCTGTGCGGGAAGATCTGCCAGAATTGCTGCGGATGGCCGGCGGCATCGACGATCGGGTGCCAGGGCTGTAAGCCGAGTGCGAGGTTCGAATAGGCCAGCGCGAAGATGAGAATCGTAAGGATCAGTGCGACCGACGTGCGCGGAATGATCGAAGCGGGGCGCTGTGTCTCCTGCGCGGCTTGCGAGATCGACTCGAGGCCCACGAAAGAAACGATCGCTAGAGAAGTGCCGAGCATAAGCGCGTACGGTGACGGCCAGCTGAACTGCATGGCATGGATCAGCAAATGCGGACGAAAAGCAAAGAGGAATCCGAAGCACAGAATGCACGTTTCGCTGATGACGTCGAGCGCCGAAACGACGCCGTTGAACGCCGTGCTCTCACGTACGCCGACGACGTTGAGGAGACATAGCCCGACGACCAGACCCAGCACGACCAGAAAGTGGAGCCACGGGTGGACCGAGTTGACGAGCGCCGGCAACAACTGGCTGGTGTAGTCGACCGAACTCCACGCGAAGAGCGTCACGTCGATCGTAAAATCAAGCAGGACCGCCCAGCCCGCGATAAATCCGAAGATGTCGCCGAGCCCTCGCATGACGAAGTATTGGCCGCCGCCCGCGACGGGATAGGTAGCGGCGAGCTCGGTGTAGGCGAGACCTATGCAGACGTAGACGACTCCGGCAAAAAGAAATGCGACGTTCGAGGCCCCCGCGGCCCACGCGAGCACGAGCCCGAGTCCGACGAAAATGTCGGCGCCGACGTCGGAATAGCCCCAGGAAAAGGATCCCCACGGGGTGACGCTCCTGCGAAGTTCCGGCTTAGCAGCGGGCGAAGGAGAGGCCACTTAGAACGCGTTTCGGTGCAAGTTCAGGCGAGAGCCGTCCAGCGTGACCACGTCAAAGCGGATTTTGGCCGTCGGCGCCACGATCTGCGCATAGTCCGCCGCGATCCGGCGCAGCGTCGCCCGTTTGCGAGCGTCGACGGCGCGTAGAGCGGAGCCGAAGGAGCGGGAGTCACGGCGCTTCACTTCGACGATTACGAGCGTGGGCCCGTCCATGCACACGGCGTCGATCTCGCCGCCAGGAACGCGCACGTTGCGGGCAATCACCCGATAGCCGCAGCCGGCGAGGAAGGTACTCGCGCGGTCCTCGCCCAGCCGCCCCTTGGCGCCGCTATTCAACGGACGCTTCCAAGCCTTCCATGAGATCGAAGCCGAGCGCGAGCTGGGCGTCGCGAACCCGTCGCCAATTGGCGCGATGATGGATGCTCGGGCCGTGTAAACGCAACGCCTCTAGGTGGTGGGGCGTCGAGTAGCCTTTGTGAAGCGCGTACCCGTATCTCGAGTCTTCCTTGTCGAGCTCGACCATGAGCGCGTCGCGATGGACCTTTGCAACGATCGAAGCCGCGGCTACCACGGCACAGCGCGCGTCTCCGTGAATCAGCGGCTCCTGGGGCCCCTCGAAAGAGTGAATCCGAACCGCATCGGTGATCAGGTACTCTGGGGCTGCCTCGAGCGCCGCGATGGCGCGCTCCATCGCTAGAACGCTTGCCCAATAGATGTTCAGGCGATCGATCTCGGCGACGCACGCGCTACCCACGGCCCACGCGGTCGCGCGCACTTTGATCACCTCCGCTATCTCAAGACGCGCCTCCGCTCGGACGAGTTTGGAATCGTTGAGTCCGTTGATGAAGAGCGGCTCGGAGGCGACCACGCAGGCCGCTACGACGGGGCCGGCGAGAGGACCGCGCCCCACTTCATCGATGCCGCCGATGAGCGTGAACCCGCGTGTTCGAGCCGCGACTTCAAAGCGGTGCAAGCGGTGCAGGCGGCGGCGTTCGCGTTCGTACGCGTTCTTTGCCTTACGCTGCTTCGGTGTCATCGGGGCTTTCCAAAGAGATCCGGCCAAAGGTGCCGTCGTTGAACGCGCGGATATAGGATTGGGCCGCGTTGTGATAATCGATTTCGCCGTGCCTGCGCATGAAGCCGCGCTTCGCGGCGAAGGCCTGGAGATCCGGGATGTCGGTTCGCGGCCGAAATACCGTCAGCCAGCGGTGAAACTCGGCGATGACTTCCTGGGGATCGTATCGCTGGTACGGGATCGCGCCGCAGATCGCGAGCTTCCATTGGGCCGCCGCGTTAGGGATCTTCGGAGGAAGAACTCCGGGCGTGTCCATGAGCTCCACGCTCGGCGCAAGGCGAAACCATTGTGTGTGCCGAGTGACGCCCGCGCGGTCTTCGGTCTTGGCGCCCGCGCGACCGAGAAGCGCGTTGACGATCGAGGATTTTCCGGAGTTCGGCACACCCACGATCATCGCGCGAGATATCCCGGCCGACCGCCGGCCCCCGGGCGTGCGGGACATCGCCGCGACGATGCGGGCGGCGCTGCGCCGCACGCGTCCGTCGACGGCCACGGCCGCCGACCCGGCGTCCGAGAAGTGACTCAACCAGCGCTTCGTCGTAGCCGGATCGGCCAAGTCGTCCCGGTCGAGCGCGATGACGCGAATGCGCTTGGCCGCCAGCTCATCGAGCAGCGGATTGCGCCCGCTGCGTGCGATGCGGGCATCCACGACTTCGACGACGATGTCGATGATGCGCAACGCTTCCTGGATTTTGCGGGCCGCCTTCGCCATATGGCCCGGATACCACACCACCTGTCGCTCCAACTCAACGGGCTCCTAGGCAACCAGTTCCCGCGCGGGCCGCAAAGGCGTCATAACGCACCGATCGTGCTCGGCGGCCAGACGCCGGCAACCGCACGCCCGATCAGCCGATCGTCGCCCACCGGGCCGAAAAAGCGCGAATCCTCACTCTCGGCGCGGTTGTCGCCGAGGACGTAGACGCTAGCCGCCGGCACCGCGACCTCATTGAAACTCCGGGTATCGGCATGGCGCACGTAGGGCTCGTTGAGCCTGGCCCCGTTGAGATAGACTTGGCCGCGGTCGATTCGAATGTGGTCGCCGGGCACGCCGATCACGCGTTTGATGAAGACGGCCCGCGCGTCTCCTTCATGGCGAAAAGCGACGATCTCGGCGCGGCGTGGGGCACCGATTCGATACGCAAACGTGTTGATCAGCACGTACTCGCCGGACAGAATGTGGGGTTCCATCGAGAGACCGGCGACCTGCGGAAGGCGGACGAAGAAAGCCGCCACGAGGACCGCAAGCAGGGCCAGCTGCAAAGCCAGGTTCGCTACCGATCTCCATCGCAAGAAGCGGACCACGCATCGTGCCTTCGCTCACCTGGTCACAGAATCTTCGCTTGCGACGGAGGCCAAAAAATGAGAAAGGCGCGTCCCGTGAAGCCGGCTCCCGTGCCGGCGCGAGGACCGCTTGCAAAATGCCCGGTATCTTGCGCGAAGCCCCAGATATGGGAGTCCTCCGAGTCGTTCCGGTTATCTCCCAACATGATGTAGCAGTGTGCTGGAATGCGATTCGGAGCGAGCCAGCTCGACGCGGGCGGAACGTTGGCTTGGCTCGGATCCAGGCGCTGCCACCCGGCGCCATAGCTGACGTAGATGCCGTAGTTGCGGATTTCCAAGCTATAGGACGGCCGTTCCGCAACGTATGGCTCGGCGATTGCCGAGCCGTTGATGTAGACGGTGCCGCCGGTTACGTGCAGCGTATCGCCGGGGCGGCCGATCACGCGCTTGATGAAATCGTCGGGGGTGGGGACGGGAGGCGGGAAGACGACGATGTCCCCTTTGTTGGGAGGCCGAAAGCGATATTCGAACTTATCGACCAGCAAGACGTCGTGGATTTGCAAGGTTGGCAGCATCGAACCGGACGGGATGTAATACGTTCTCGCAACGAACGTGATCAGGACCCATGCTGCAATCCCGGCGACGATGAACGGGTCCAGAAACTCCCGCGCGATGGCCGTGCTCCGGCCCGCCGAACCGGCAACCACCGGACGTAGCGACAGGACCACCCGGGCGGCGGCGATCACCGCGACGATCGTGAGGAGCTCGTAGGGCGTCATACTAGCCTCTTCCTACTTTGCCAAGACGCGCAGACGATCGAGCGGCCAAAGCGTCAAGAACGCGCGGCCAATAAAATGCGCGCGGACCTTCCGTGCCGCGAGCGGGCCGGCCGCAAAGGCGCCGCTCGTTTGCGCGAAACCCCAGACGTGAGAGTCGTCGGAGTAGTTACGATTGTCGCCAAGCACAAGATAATATCCGAGAGGAATTCGGTCTGACTCCTGCCACGACGATCGCGGCGGCACGTTAGCCGCGCTCCGATCGAGGGGTCGCCCGTCGACGTAGATGCCGTAGTCGCGGATGGCCAACTCGTAGCTCGGAGGTTGATTTTCGTAGGGCTCGCGCAGTGCGGCGCCGTTGCGATAGACGATTCCATCGGAGATGGCGATCGAATCTCCGGGTACGCCGATGACGCGTTTGACGAAGTCCGTTCCGCCCGAATCGACGGGCGGTATGAAGACCGCGACGTCGCCGTCTGCCGGCCGGTGCAGGCGGTACGCTATTTCGTCGACGAGCACGATGTCGCCGATCTGCAACGTCGGAACCATCGAGACGGACGGAATGTAGAACGTACGGATAACGAACGTGATCAGGAAGAGCGCGACCAGCCCGGCGACGAGCAGCGCGTCGAGATATCCACGCGCGACGGGCTTGGCGGAGAGAGCGAGACGTGCGATTCCCAAGGCGCAGAGGAGCCCGACCAGCTGCAGCGGTGTCAGAGCAGCGCTCTAGGTCGCTTTGGCTTTCTTTTCCTTGATCCGGGCGGCTTTGCCGATCTTCTCGCTCAGATAATAGAGGCGGCTGCGCGAAACGACGCCGCGCTTGCCGACTTCGATTCGCTCGACGCGGGGGCTCTGCAGCAGGAACGTCTTTTCCACTCCAACGCCGTGGGCGATTCGGCGAACGGTAATCGACTCTCCGGTGCCGCCGCCCTTGCGGACGATCACGACGCCTTCGAACATCTGCGTGCGCTCCTTCCCCCCCTCGAGCACCTTGGAATAGACCTTCACCGTGTCCCCTGGGCGGAACTGAGGGAGGCCCTCCTTGAGCTGATCTCGGTTGAGTGCATCGATTACGTTCATACTATTGTCATCCTGAGGGTCGAGCGACGTCGACGGGGCGCAATGAAGAGCCGGGCGCGGAGCCCGGCAGAACCACCGTATCCTATCACGGTGCTTCCTCGCCGTGCAAGGCGTCGTCGAGCAGGTCTTGCCTCCGGGCCGCCGTGCGAAGCCGGGATTGTTCGCGGCGCCACTGGGCGATCTTGGCGTGATCGCCCGAGAGCAGGACCGGCGGCACCTCCACGCCGCGAAAGACGGCCGGACGGGTAAAGCTCGGGTAATCCAGCATCCCGCCAGTGAACGATTCGCTCTCCAACGATTCCGGCCGAACGGCGCCGGCGAGCAAGCGGATCGTGGCGTCCATGAAGGCGAGGGCGGGGATCTCGCCGCCGGTCAGGACGAAGTCGCCGAGCGACCGCTCCTCGACGCAGTAAATCTCGGCGAGGCGATCGTCGATGCCCTCGTAATGCCCGCAGACGATCACCAGGCGATCCAGCTTGGCCCAACGGTCCGCGTCGTGATGCGTAAATCGAGCGCCGCTCGCGCTCGGCGCGACGATCGTCGCCGACTCATCTCCGGCATCGCGCGCGATCCGGTCGAGGACACGGGCAATCGGCTCGATCCGTAGCACCATCCCGGCGCCGCCGCCGAACGGGGCGTCGTCCGCGCGCTCGCCGTCCGTGAGTTCGTCGAGCAGATGGTGATAGCGGACGCTGGCCACGCCGGCTTCGACGGCGCGGCCCACGATCGAAAGGCCAACGAAGGGCGCGAAAAGCTCGGGAAAAAGCGTAACGACGTCGATCGTGAACATGGAGGGAGCGTGTTTCGGGATGAGAGCAGATTTGCTTGCGCGTTGGCGGCGCTGCGCCGCCGCGAATTCTCCGCGGCCGAAGCGGAGTTCTCCGAGCTGCTGGCACGCGATTCGCTCGCTGCGCCGGAACGCGCGTTCCTCCTCAACAAACGCGGCGTGGCACGCATCGGCTTGGAGCTGCGCGAGCCCGCCCGCGAAGACTTTACCGCGGCGCTCGAGGCGGTGGCGAGCTATTCCCCGGCGCTGGCGAACCTCGGCAATCTGCTGCTGGAGGAGGGCCGGTTGGATGCCGCGATCGCCCGATATGAAGGCGCCATCGCGGCGGATCCGGAGTATGCAATTGCCCACCTCAACTTGAGCGTCGCCTATAAGCGCGCCGGCCGGCTTGCAGAAGCGGTTCGAGCGCTGCGGCGGTCGCAGCAGCTCGAGGCCCGCGCCGGAGCTAAGAGTTCTTGGCGGCGGGCTCGGGGGCCGTGATCTCCTCGAGGTATTCGAAGAGCTGAGGGAGCGTTATTTTTTCGAGCGCGGTTCGCTCGTGGACGCTCCCCCCGTCTTCGCCTTCGTCGCGTATATAGCAGCGAGTCTCGACGCCGTCGGCGTCGCCGCTAACGAAGGAAACCGCGAAACCACGGCCGGGCGTTTCGTCGTAGATGCGCATCGTCTGGGGGTTCAGAATTTCGATCGAATGCGCCGGACTGTTCGCATCGAAGAAGAGGATCTTGAGATGTTCGAAGTTCGTGACCTCGATCAGGCCGACCACGAACACGTTCTTCGTCGAAAAGAACTCGTGACCGCGCTTGCTGCGGCTGGAGACTTCGTAGAAGACGCGATGCGCAACGAATCGGTTGAGGATCTTTCGCAGCGTCGCCAGCGAGGCCAGCGTTTCGGTGCGGTTGCCGCGTGTGTAGATGATCTTCACGGGCGGGCCTGATGCTTGCACGGCTACTGAGGTAAGCCCTCCCACCGCGGGGCCGGAACCGGCGCCTCGCCTCCGGAACTCCTTAGCCGCCGATGTTTTCCGTACCCGACATCCTGGTCGTATCCGTCCTCGCGCTCTTGCTCTTCGGGCCCGACCGGCTGCCGAAGTTGATGCGTCAGGCCGGCCGTTTCATGCGCGAGGTCCAGAACACGTCCCACTCGTTCATCGCAGAGATGGAGCGCGCCGCCGACACGACGGAGCCCCCGCTCTTACCCCCGCCGCCGCCAGCGAACCCCGACTCCGGGCAAGGCAGCGAAGAGAAGATCGTCTGACCCGTTGGGGTCCTAGCGGTCTTAGATGTTGAAGTTTTGGCGGATTTCCGTGATTCGCTGCTGCACCAGCGTGCGAACTTGCGAGTGGAGCCGCTGCTTTTGCTCCTCGGGCAGGCGCCGGTAGATCATGTAGCCCGCGGCGGAAAGCAGTCCGCCGAGCACGCCCACAAGGACCACTCTGCCGGCGTCGGCGGCGTCGTCGTCATCGGGCGAGGACTTCCCCGCGGAAGCGCCTTGGTACCCGTTGCCGGGGTTGGAAGGCGTCCAGGGCTGGTCGGGCGGCGTGGTTCGGAAACTCTCAGACATCGTCGGTCCTCCTTCGGTTTGCCGGATTTCTTACCCGTTTCAGACGGACGTGTTTCGGAAAGCGCGCCGCGATCTGCTCGACGCCGAGTTCGGCCGTCGCTACGATGGCCGCGACGCTCTCCCGGTCGCGCTGATCCTCCCCCCAGTGCAGTTCGAGGAGGCCGGGCTCCCGCCGCGACTCCATCTCGGCGGCGGCGTGCTCGACGAGCCCGAGAGCCGCGGCCTGGAGAATCGCGGAAACCGCGGCACAGACGATGTCTTCGCCGTGGTCGGCGAAATCGGCGTGGCCGCGAGCCAAGAGTCCCGAGAAACGGCCACGATCGTCGCGGAAGAACGTGACCTCGAGCATGCGCGCGGGCGAGAGGCTACGGGAGCGTGATCTTGGTGATCTTGACTTCGGCGTATGGCTGGCGATGGCCGTTGAGCTTGCGCACGCGCTTCTTCGGCTTATATCGAAAGACGAGGATCTTCTTATCCTTGTTCTGCGCGAGGACGGTTCCCGATACGGTCGCGCCGTCGAGAATCGGGGTGCCGACCTTGAGGGTCTCGCCGCCGCCGGCAGCGACAACGCGGTCGAACGTGACGTCCGACCCTACCTCGCTGGCTATGAGGTCGCAACGGATGACGTCGCCCTCGGCGACTTTATACTGCTTGCCGCCGGATTCGATGATCGCGTACATGACCTCGGTACGATACCAAAGCTTGACGGGGCCTGTCGAGGGGTGGTAAAACAGAATAGTCTATGAAACAGATTATTCTGAAATCACAAGCTCGCCCAAACGCCCTCGGATCCGCCTGCCTCGGGCGGCTCGCGGCGACCTGGGGGCTCTACGGCTTCGCGATGGCCATGCTCTGGCGGCTGCCAGGGGGCACCGCGTGGGCGCAAGCAATCGTGTGGCTCGTCGCGCTGGCGGCCGCCGCGGGCCTGGTCCTCGCAATGGAGGGGGTCTGAGCGTGGAAGGCATCGATGCCGCGCAGGCGCGCGATCACTTGGAGCTCGTCGAGCGTATTCTCGCCGAATCGCAGCCGCGTCTCTGCGCCGGCGGCGAGTACTTCGTAGTCTGGGGCATCGGCTCGGCGTTCGTGACCGTTCTCTTTGCTTTGGCCGGCCGAGGCGTGGTGGGGGACGCGGCGCTGTGGGCGGCCCCGATCGTTCTTGGCGCTTGCGCCGCATTTTCGATCGTTCGTGCGAAGCTAACCAGGCGCGTCCTGCGCCGAGCGTCGCTCGTGCAGCGGGAGTTCTTCAACGTTCTCTGGCTCACGATGAGTCTGGCATTTATCGTCAACGTCGCCGCGTATCGCATCTTCAGCGGCGCCGCAGCCGCGGCCATCTGGACCGTCGCCGAAGCGATCGTGCTGCTCTACATCGGTATGCACGGAAACCGCCGAGCACAAGTCGCGGGCGTTCTCGTCGTCGTGTCGCTGATCGTCGCCAACTTCTTGCCGAACGTCGTGGGCTTCGTTCTGGGAGCCGGCATGCTGGTCGGCTATGCCGGATTCGGGGCGAGCGAGCTGCTCGTCCGCGACTGAATGGACGACCTTCTGCTCTCCAAAGTCCGGCTGGGTGTCGTCGCCGAGCTCCTAAATTTCGATTGGGTCGCCTTCTCGGAGCTGGCGCGGTCTCTCGATGTGAGCAATGGAAACCTCGGCGCACACCTGGCCAAGCTCCTCGACTCCGGCTACGTCGAAGAGGAGAAGTCGTTCGTGAAGCGGCGCCCGCTCACGCGCTATCGCCTGACGAAGCGCGGGCGCGAGGCGTTCGCAGCTCACGTTTCGCAGCTGCAGTCGCTGTTGAAAACCGCGACGTAGGACGAACCCAGTGATCCTATCGTTCGATAACGTGGCCAAGAGGTACGGCGAGATTCGCGCTCTCGAGACTTTATCGTTCCGCGTGGAGAGCGACGAAATCGTCGCGTTGCTCGGGCCCAACGGCGCCGGCAAGACGACGACGCTGGAGATCGCGCTCGGCCTCCGCGACGCCGACTCGGGAAATGTGCGGGTATTTGGAGCGTCCCCGCGCGACGTCGCGGTGCGGCGACGACTGGGTGTGACGCCGCAGGAGAGCGGATTCCCCGACATGCTGCGCGTCGAAGAGATCGTGGCGTTCGTCGCCGCGCATTACCCGCGCGCGGCTCGCACGGACGAGACGCTCGCGGGCTTCGGTCTTTCGAAAATGGCCAACCGGCGCGTCGGAACGTTGTCCAAGGGCGAGTCACGGCGCTTGGCGCTGGCGCTCGCGTTCGCCGGCAACCCCGAGCTGGTCGTGCTTGACGAACCGACGACCGGACTCGACGTCGAGTCGCGCAGGCGTCTCTGGGAGACCGTGCGCAACCTCGGTAGCGGCCGCTCGATGCTCTTCACCACGCACTATCTCGAGGAGGCACAGGCCCTCGCGACTCGCATCCTCGTGATCGATCGCGGACGGTTACTCTTCGACGGCCATCCGCGGGAGCTGCGCGAGCGCGTCGGCGGCCGCCGTCTCACGTACGTCGGCAAGGACGGGCGCGTCACGGTCACGGCGAGCGATGCCGATGAATACGTCCGCGCGATGGTCCGCGACGGAATCGCCTTCTCCGATCTGGAGATTTCACGTCCTTCGCTCGAGGAAGCATTTCTTTCACTCACTGGGGAGGGCACGGCATGAACTCGCTCGCGCTGGTGCGCGCGCACGCCCGCATCGAGTTTCTGGATTTGTTTCGCTCGCCGGGCTACGTCGTGCCGACGGTCGTCTTTCCGGCGATGTTCTTCGTCCTCTTCGATCTTCCGTTCGCGCGAACGCGTCCCGATATCGCAAACTCGACTTCGCTCGCGTTCATCGCCTTCGCGATCGTCGGCGTCACCCTCTATCAGTTTGGGGTCGGCATCGCGCAGGAGCGCGGGCGTCCCTGGGAGCGCTACCAGCGCACGCTCCCCGTTTCGACGGCGGCGCGCTTCGGTGCGCGGATCGTGACGGCGATTCTGTTCGGGCTGTTGACCGCAGCGGCGGTTGCGCTCGTCTCGCGCGCGCTCACGCCGATCGACCTCGATGTGGTGCAGTGGCTGCGCGTGCTGCTCTACGCGCTTGGCGGCGGCGTGCCGTTCGTTTTGATCGGCATAACGATCGGCTATTGGGTATCGGCTCGCGCGGCGGTTCCGATCGCGACCGCGTGCAACTTGCTTCTCGCCTACGCGGGCGGCCTGTGGATGCCGCCGGCAGACCTTCCCGCGTTCGTGCAAACGATCTCGCCGTTTCTGCCGACTCGCGCGTTCGCCGATCTCCTCTGGAGCGTCACCGGGGGCGGAGGCGCGATGCGGGCTCTCGCGACCTTGGCCATCTACACGGTGATCTTCGCGGCGCTGGCTGCCATCGGATATCGCAGGGATGAACGAACCCGCTACGCGTAGACGAGATCGTACGCGGCGCGCAATCCTTCCTCGAAGGCGCGCACGGCATTGAGCTCGCTCGCGTCGCGCGCGCCGCCGACGACACGAAACGGAACGCCGAGCGCGCGGATCGGCGCGAGCAGCGCGTCGTTGGATTCCTGGCCCGCCGCGACGACGACGGTGTCGGCTTCGATCGTTCGCCGCTCGCCTTCGGCGGTTCGCACGCGGATGCCACCGGGCACGATTGCGTCGTAATTCACGTTCGCGAGCGGCTCGACGCCCGCAGCCCGGAGGGCCCGCAGGACGGCCCAGCGCGTCGTCTTGCCGATGCCTTCACCGATCATCGCGCCGCGACGCATGAGCGCGATCCGCTTTCGCCGCGTTACGACGATCGCTCCGTCCGCCGGCGCGGCCAAGCCCTGCTCGTAAAGGAAGCGCGCGCTTTCGTCGACGTTCGCCTCCCCGAAGCTCAAAAAGTGGGCGACGTCGACGCCGATTCCCCCGGCGCCCACGATCGCCACGCGCTCGCCGACCTCGTAATCGCGCAACAGCAGATCGGCGTAGGAGATGACGTGCGGCAAATCGCCGCCGGGCACGGCGGCGACACGCGGCATGACGCCGGTAGCGAGCACGATGCCGTCGAAGCCGCGCAGCGTAGACGCGTCGGCGACGCGCGAATCGAGCCGCACCGTCACGCGCAGACGAGCCAGCTCGCGGTCGAAATATCGAATCGTTTCGCCGAAGTCCCGCTTCCCGGGAATGCGCCGCGCCATGCGAAACTGGCCGCCGAGTTCGTCTGCCGCCTCGAACAACTCGACATGATGCCCGAGCGCCGCGAGCGCGCGGGCGCTCTCCATTCCCGCCGGGCCGCCACCGATCACCGCGAAGCGGCGCGGAGCACTCGGTGCCCCCGCGTTTCGGGAAACTCGAGCTCGCGCCCGGCTCTCGGATTGACCATGCACGAGACCGGCGCGTCGAGGAGCGAACGATCGATGCAGGCTTGATTGCACGCGATGCAAGTGTTGACCAGCTCGGGGCGCGCGCGCGCCGCCTTGGCGACGATCCGCGCGTCTGCGAGAAACGGCCGTGCCATCGAAACGAAGTCCACGCCGCCGGAAGCCAAGACGCCGTCCGCGGCGGCCATCGAATTAATCCGGTTGCTGGCGATGACCGGCAACGCTCCGACGGCGGCCTTGATGGCGGCGGCGTACGGAACCCAGACGCCGCTCGGCACGAGGTGCTGCACCGTGGGGATGGCGGACTCGTGCCAGCCGATGCCGACGTTCAGCGCGTCGACGCCGCCGCCGGCGAGAGCCCGCGCGAACTCAAGCGTTTCGCCGGCGCTGGTTGAGTTCGTCATCAAGTCGGCTCCCGAGATCCGAAAGATGATGGGAAAATCGGCGCCAACCTCGGCGCGGACGGCGCGAAGGACGGCGAGCGGAAAGGCCATCCGCCGCTGGAAGTCACCGCCCCACGCGTCTTCCCGCCGGTTCGTGATCGGGGAAAGGAACTGATTGATGAGGTATCCTTCAGATGCCATCACTTCTACGGCATCGTAGCCAAGCGCGCGGGCGCGGGCCGCTCCGCGCGAGAAGTCGCCGATCGTTTCGGGGATCTCCGTCGTCGTGAGCGCGCGCGGCGGGTCGGGCGAGAAGCGCGACGGCACCGCCGACGGCGCCACGGGTTCCAAACCGAACGACGAGAAAAGCGCGTATCGGCCGGCGTGAAAGAGCTGAAGTGCGATGCGGCCCCCGGCCTCGTGTACCGCTGCGGCAGCGGCACGCAGGGGCTGCTCTCCCGCGGGGTCGTTCACGAAGCTATAGTGTCGCCCTCCGGCGCCGACGCGGCTCACCGACGATCCTCCGGTGACGATCAAGCCCGCGCCGCCGCGCGCGCGCTCGGCATAGAACGCGGCGAGCGCGGCGCCGTCCGATTCTATTCCCAGATGCATCGAACCCATGATGATGCGATTGGGCATGCGCAGCGTGCCGATCGACCCGGCCAGGAGCGCGTGACGGAGCATCGCCGCGAGCGCTGACGCTAGGTGAGGGTGAGCGGCGGCGTCGTATCCGAGTAGAACGGCGGCGCGATGGCGCTCAGACCGCCGTCGACACAGATCGTTTGCCCGGTAATGTACTCCGATTCGGGCGCGAGCAGAAACGCGATCGTGTCCGCGACCTCTTGGGTCGTGCCCATTCGTCCCTTCGGAACCTTTGCGAGCACGGATTCGATTGGAGCCATGCCGGCGACGTTCTCGTAGAAGTACGCACAGGATTCCGTGTCGATTAGACCGCCGTTGATCGCGTTGACGTTGATGCCGCGCGGTGCGAACTCGACGGCCATGTAGCGCACCCAAGCTTCGATTGCCGCCTTGTTGGAGCCCAGGTTCGCATAGGTCGGATACGCTCTGGCGCTTCCGTAACTCGAGAGCACCGCGATCCTGCCGCCCCGGTCCATGAGCTGGACGGCGCGCTGGGCGCCGAGCACGAATGCCCGGACGTTCAGGTCGAAGGACCTGTCGAGGTTATGCGCCTTGAGGTCGAGGATCTTCTTGAACGAGCTGGCCGCAGCGTTCGAAACGAAGTGATCGAGCCGGCCGAACTCGGCTGCGACGCGGTCGAAAAGACGATCGATCTCATCGGCGGTCTCGACGTTTGCCTGCACCGCGACGGCGCGCGAACCGAGCGCCTCGATCTCGCGCACGGTGTCTGCCGCGAGGTCGGCGTTTCGAACGTAGTTGACCGCGACCGCCGCGCCCTCGCGCGCGAGCGTCAGCGCAAGCGCCCGGCCGATTCCGCGCGAGCTGCCGGTGATCAGCGAGACCGACCCCTCGAAGCGGCGCATCATGCCCCCGCCTTGGCTTTGCCGAGCACCTCGCGCGCGATCACCGTCTTTTGAATCTCATTGGTTCCTTCTTCGAAGCGTTGCGCGCGAGCGTCGCGATAGACGCGCTCGATCGCGCTGGGTTGCCAGAAGCCGATTCCGCCGTGGATCTGAAGCGCCTTGTCCGTGACCCGCGTCAGCATCTCGACGGCCTGCAGCTTCGACATCGACGAGAGCATCGCCGCCTCGGCGTCGCCGGCCTCCCACCGCCGCGCCGCGTGGAGAACGAGCTGCCGAGCCGCTTCTATATCTGTCGCGTTCTCGGCGACCATGAAACGGATCGCCTGACGCTGCTCGAGCGTCTTTCCGAACGTTTCGCGCGTCCGGGCATACTCGATCGACAGCTCGTGAGCGCGTCGAGCCAAGCCGACGCAGCTCATCGCCACCGAAATGCGGCTAGGCGTGAGAAATCCGCCGAGCGCGATCTCCAGGCCCTGACCTTCACCGCCCAGTCGACTCGCCACCGCAACCGGCGTGCGTTCGAAGTGCAGGCGGCCGTGATCCGTGCCGCGCACGCCCATCGATTCGTCCATCGCGATGACGGTCGCGCCGGGCGCCGTTCGGTCGACGAGCAGCGCCATGGTCCCATTGGCGCCGCGCGTTCCGGCCAGCCGCGCAAAGAGGAGCCAGTAATCGCAGATCGTTCCGAAGGTGATCATGTGCTTGTCGCCGCTCAGGTAGTAGGTATCGCCTTCGCGGGTGACGCTGCAGCGCAGATCGGCACCCGTGCCCGCGGTTGGCTCGGTCAGCGTGAAGGCGATTTTGATCTCGCCCGCGATCGAAGGAATCACGTACCTGCGGCGCTGCTCGTCGCTCGCGTAGCGATCCATCGCGCGCCACGTGCCGTTCACGACGTGCACGATCATGCGGATCGAGGCGTGAGACATCGAGAAGAGCTCGATCAGCTCCAAGTAGCGCGTAAACGGTATCGCGCGCCCGCCGTACTCGCCGGGTGCCGCCAATGACAGGTAACCGCGGAGGCGCAGGTCGTCCCATAGCTCGATGGGCACGCGCCGCTCCGCTTCGATGCGTCGCCCCCAGGCTTCCGCGGGGCCGTCGACGTACGCGGCGATCTCGCGCTTCAGCGCGGCGAACGCCGCATCGTCGACGACTTCGGCGCGATCCAGCCGCCTCACGAGATCGCCTCCTTGACGCGCTCGTACGCCCGCAGTCCGCTCGCGCGCTCGCGCAGGACGTACTTCTGAACTTTGCCCGACGGCGTACGCGGCAGCTCCGACACTACTTCGAGCCGCTCCGGCCAATATTGTTTGGCGACTTGGCAGGCGTCGAGATAGTGCTGCATTCGATCGAAATCGAGCAGCGAGGATTCTCGGAGCACGACGAACGCACAGGCGCGTTCCCCCAAACGCGGGTCGGGCATCGCGACGATTGCGACGTCCGCGACGGCGGGATGATCGCCGAGCAGCTGCTCTACCTCGGCCACCGGGATTTTCTCTCCGCCACGATTGATCACGTCGCGGACGCGACCGGTGATGCGGACGTAACCCGACTCGTCCATCACGCCGAGATCGCCCGTGCGAAACCAGCCGTCGATGGTAAAGGCCGCGGCGGTCCAATCCGGATGGTCCGCGTACCCGTCGAACATCGTCGGAGAGGCCACCTCGAACTGCCCTTCCTCGCCGGCGGGAAGCACGCGTCCCTCCACGTCCGCGATGCGCAAGCGAATCCCGCGTAACGCGCGCCCGTCGGTGCCCCAAACCTTTGCCGCCTCGTCGCCGGGAGCGGAGAGCGACCCGAGGCAGGATTCGGTCGTTCCCCAACCGCCGCAGACGGCGGTCCCGAGGATGCGCGTCGCGCGCTCGGCCAAGGCCCGCGGGACGGCGGCGCCGGTTGCCACGAAGATGCGCAGTTGCGCGGGGGGCCGCGCGCCTTCCTCGACTGCTTTCACGATGTCGGCCAAGAACGGCGTTGCCGCTTGCACGAACGTACCGCCCCAATCGTTGAGCGCCCGCAGCGCGCGTGCGGCGTTCCATACCGGCTGAACGATCTGCGGAACGCCCATGACGATCGCGAGCCACATGCCATAAAGGAAGCCCGTTTGATGCGCGAGCGGCGATGGCACGAAGATCCGGTCGCCGGCTCCGAGCCCTAGGTGCTCGACCTCCATGGCGGCGGCACGCATGAGAACGTCGTTACGATGCAGCACGCCCTTGGGTTCTCCCGACGTACCCGACGTGAAGAGCAGTTGGGCGAGCGCGGCGGGTTTGCCGCGGCGAGCATCGAGCGCGGCGGTGTCGACCGCGATCGCGGCGCTCGCTTCTTGAAGGCGAAGCCAGTGCACCGAGCTGCTGTCGTTGTCGGAAACCGGAAGAGCGTGTGCCTTGCGGTCGCTCGCCGAGACGACGACGTGCTCGAGCCGGAGCGGCAGATCGCCGCTGACGATCGACGCTTCGGTGAGCAGCGCCGCGATTTCGGCCGCGTGCCGGCGCCCGCGCGCTTCGTCCGGCACCACGAGAACGCGCGCGCCCGAGCGCCGTAAGCAGAACGCCATCTCGCGTTCGCGGAAAATAGGCATGAGCGGGCAGCAGATCGCGCCGACGCGCAGTGTCGCGAGTGTTACGACGACGAACTCGAGAGAGTTTGGAAGCTGGTATGCGACGCATTCGCCCGGCTGCACGCCTAACCGCAGGAAAAGCGCTGCCGTGCGATCGACGCGGTCGAGCAGTTCCTGCCACGTCAACGTCGCGTCGCTGCCGTCGCGTGCCTCGACGACGGCGAGGTCGAGCGGCCGCTCCCGCGCAATCCGTGCGAGCAGTTCGTCGAGAGTGAACTGCGCGGCGCGATCCGGCTCGAGCATAGGCGCGAGAGGTTTTCGCGCCGGGCGGCCGTTTGCGGGCGCGTCCGAAATCGACATCGGCACTCCGATGGCTCGCATCGCCTCGAAGAATCGCGGGTACGAAATACGGTAAGCGTGCGGATACGTGAGCGAGCTCAGCCCCTGCGCCCGCGACGCTGCGACCGCCAGCGACATAAGGATGCGATGATCGTTGAACGACGACAGGCGAGTGCCGAGGAGTTTCGCGACTCCGTGAACCACGAGCCGGTCTTCCTGCAGCTCCAAGCGGCCGCCCATGCGATTGAGCTGCAGCATCGCGGCAACGCGATCCGATTCCTTGAGGCGTACGTGTCGAATGTTTTCCAGTATCGTTTCACCCTTCGCAAAGGTTCCGAGCGTCGCGAGAATCGGCAGCATGTCGGGTATGTCGCGACAATCCACGCGGACGCCCCGAAGCTCCAGGCCGTCGTGCTTGACCCTCACGGCGCCGGCATCGGCGTCGTAGGCCATCGGAAGTCCCATGTCCCGGACTATTTCGATGAACGCGCCTTCCGGGTGATCGGGCAACTCACCGGGCAGCTTCTGCAGGCCGCGAAAGAGGACGTCGGAGGGGTGAAGGGCCGTTGCCGCCAGCCCGAAAGCGGCCGAACCGATGTCGGGCGGGAGTTCGACGTTCGCCGGACGAGGTTGCTGATGGGGGTCGATTTCGAAACGTCGCCAGTCCGGCGAGATGCGTACGTGAAGCCCGAACGCCCGCATCATTTCAGCCGTGAGCGAGATATAGGGACGTTCGTTCAACTCGCCTTCCACCTCGATAGTCGTGCGCTCCGCGGCGAACGGACCGAGGAGCAGCAGGCCGGAGATCCACTGCGACAAGGTGCCGGGGATCACGATCGTGCCGCCTCGCGGCCGCCCGGGTGTAATGGAGATCGGCGGACATCCTTGCGCTGACTCGAAACGAACTCCCATCCGAGCGAGGGCGTCGAGGAGCGGCCCGACCGGGCGGCGACGGAAATACTTTTGTGCGGTCAGCGTGATCGGTGCGTCGGCCAGCGACGCAAGGCCGATCATGAAATAGAGTGTCGATCCCGAACTGCCTACCGAGACGATCTTACGCTTGACGCGATAGGGACCGCCGGTTACGAGCAGCGTCTCGCCGTCGACCTCGATTTTCGTGCCGAGCGCGCGCAGCACGTCGATGGTGTATTCCACGTGGCGCGCGTCGGAGAGACCGCGGATCCTGCTCGTTCCCGGCGCGAGCGACGCCAAGATGAGTGCGCGGTGAGCATGGTATTTCGAGTTCGGAACCTCGACCTCGCCGGCCAGCGGTCCGCTCGTTCCGTTAACGAGGAGCTTCATCGGGCTTTTTCCCAGGGAACGTTCCTAGTTGAATCCGACGCGCCCTGCTCGCCGTCACAGCGAGAAGATCAGCGACGCGTTTTGTCCGCCGAACCCAAAAGCGTTCACTTGAAAACTCGAATGCGCATATGCGCGAGGGCGCTCCATGACGAGATCGAAGCGCGTCTGGGGATCCACGCGCTGCGTTCCCATAGTCGGAGGAATCACGCCGTCGTGCATGCCCGCAATCCCCGCGATCGTGCACATCGCCCCGGCGCTTGCCATGCTGTGCCCCAGGTGCCCTTTGATCGACGTGACGATTGGCGGCCGGCCGGCATAGACCTCGTCGATCGCCTTCGATTCCGCGGCGTCACCAACGATCGTTCCGGTGGCGTGCGCGTAAACTACATCGCACGCTTTACCCACGTCGCCGGCGCGCTCTATCGCGTCGCGCATCGCGCGGACTTCATAGAACGCAGACGGATCCGGCGACGTGATGTGATGGGCATCCGCCACCGATCCGTAGCCGCGAACGCGGGCCAAGATGGGAGCGGCGCGTGCGTTCGCGAGATCGGCGCGCTCGAGAACGATAACGCCGGCGCCATCGCCCATCACGAAACCGTCTCGGTCGACGTCGAAGGGCCGGGATGCTCGCGCCGCGTCGGGGTTGCGGGAAAGGGCACCGGCTCGGACGAGGCTCTCATACACGAGCGGGCTAAGAAGCGTTTCGCTGCCTCCGGCGATCGCCGCGTCGATTTCACCGCGCTCGATCATCCCGGCAGCCAAGCCGATCGCGTCGAGCGAGGACGCGCACGCCGTGCTGATGGCGAGCTGCGGTCCGTGGAGGTTCCAGTGCATCGCAATGCGCGCGCTCGCCATGTTGGGGATCACGAGCGCCATGAGCTTTGGCGTGACGCTGCGCGGGTCGTCGAGGAATCGCGTCTGGGCTTGCGCGACCGACGGGAAGCCCCCCATCGTGTTGCCGATGATAACGGCGGTACGATCCGCAGGCGGCTCGAAGTGGGCGCAGTCCAACGCTTCGTGAGCGGCGGCCATTGCATATTGAGCGAAGCGGTCGGTATTCCTCAGCGCAGCGCGCGGCACCGAGCTGCGGTCGAGAAAATCGTCGGCAACCGCGGCCCAGAGCCCGTTGCCGGAGAGCTTCGATCGGTCGGGCATTGCAGTGATCGCGCGCCTCCCCTCGCGTAAGTGGCGCCAGAACGTCTTCGCACCGGTGCCAAGGGGCGAGACGATTCCCACTCCAGTGACGGCGACGTGCTCCATTGGCGGCCTCATTCATGCTGTGCCACGGCAGTCGCCTGCTATGCGCAAGGAGGATGAAGCGCCCACGGCGCGGTCGAAGCGGGCTAAGTGGAGCGAGGCGTCAACGTACCGCAATCTTACCGTCTGGTTAGGCGCGACGCTCGGAGCGACCGCACCGTGGTCCGCCTACGCTCCGGCGCGACGTTTGGGGGCGACGAAATTGCGATCGCGGCCGGGCCTTGCGGCGTGGAATCCGCCGAGCAGCTCGAGTCCGCGGCACGTGCCGTGGCGACCTCGGGTGCCAACGTCCTGCGAGGCGGCGCCTATAAACCCCGGACGTCGCCGTATTCCTTCCAGGGTCTCGGCGAAGAAGCGCTCAGGATGCTGCGCGACGCGGGCGACCGCTACGGCTTAGGAGTCGTCACGGAAGTAATGGACACCCGCGACGTGGAGAAGGTGTCGCAATACGCCGACATGCTGCAGATCGGCACGCGCAACATGCAAAACTTTCCGCTGCTTCGTGAGGTCGGATCCACGCGCATGCCGGTGCTCCTCAAGCGGGGGCTCTCGGCGACGGTGCAAGAGTGGCTCCTTGCCGCCGAATACATCCTGCTCGGCGGCAACGAGAACGTTGTGCTATGCGAGCGCGGCGTTCGATCGTTCGACTCCGCCACGCGTAACCTGCTCGACATTTCGGTGGTCCCGCTGCTCGAAGAGATGACGCACCTTCCGGTCATTGTCGACCCCTCGCACGCTATGGGAATCGCGCGACTCGTACCTCCGATCGCGGTCGCGAGCATCGCGGCCGGAGCGCACGGGCTCCTCATCGAGGTGCACCCGGATCCCGCCAACGCGCTTTCGGACGGCGCACAATCGCTCGATCTTCCCGCCTTCGAGCGTCTGATGCGCAGGCTCGAGGCGGTCGCCGCCTTTGCCGGACGCACGCTCCCGCAGCGTTACCGCGCGTCGCCGGTCAACAGCGAGAAGCCCTCGAGCCCCGACTCCGCGGTTCGATCGAGCAAGAGCGGAGTCAAACTGGCGTAGCCTGCGTGCACGGCGCCGATGTCGGTGCCGAGCGTATCGCGGTCGGTTTCGAAAGGCGATTCCCAAGCCCGGTAGTACTTGGTCGCCCCATCGTGCTCTTGCCCTACCATTCGTCCGCAGATGCGTTTGCGTCCCAGCCGCGTCACGGCGATGCCGCGGATCTGCGCCAAGGGGAGATTGGGGACGTTCAAGTTCCAGTAGCTCGCCGCATCGCGCAATTCGTCGAAGCCCCGCTCAATGCAGCGATCGACGATCTCGGCAGCGCTCTCCCAGTGACGCCGGGAAAGAGGCTCTTCGTGATTGGACGCGAGCGAAACGGCCAGCGCCGGGATTCCCAGCAACGAGGCTTCGACGGCCGCCGCTACCGTCCCCGAGTAGTTGACGTCGTCTGCCAAATTGGGGCCGTGATTGATTCCGCTGATTACGAGCTGGGGGCGCTCGGAGAGCTCCGTCGATCCGAGGAA
Source organism: Vulcanimicrobiota bacterium (assembly GCA_963745145.1). GTDB lineage: Bacteria > Vulcanimicrobiota > Vulcanimicrobiia > Vulcanimicrobiales > Vulcanimicrobiaceae > Cybelea. Next base: position 1,459,774 of record CAVUWE010000002.1, read on the forward strand.
GACGCAATCGGCCGGAGTTCCCGAACAGGCGTATGAGAGAACCGGTGCGTCGTGCCTGCGCTCCATGGTGATCGCCTCGTCGGAAGTAATCGCGTGGGAGACGCCGCTGCGATTGCCTGACGGCGCCACCACGACGACCGAGTGCGCGCCAACGAGCACGTCGACCAAGGCGCGGATCCCCGGAGAATCGATCCCGTCGTCGTTGGTGATCAGTACCTGCAACGCTGGGACTTACGCCGAGCCGGGAACGAACTGCAGCGCGAGACCGTCGATGCAATAACGCAGGTGCGTCGGCGGAGGACCGTCGTCAAATATGTGACCCAAGTGTCCGCCACATCGACGGCAGTGCACTTCGGTGCGCTGTTCGATCAACGCGTAGTCGGTCTGCGTTCGCGTGGCGTTCGCCGCAACGGTCCAAAACGACGGCCAGCCGTCGCCGCTGTCATACTTGTTCTTCGACGAGAACAACGCGAGGTCGCAGCCGGCGCAGCGGTACGTGCCGGACCGAGTTTCCGAGATGAGCGGACTGGAGAACGCCGGCTCCGTCCCTCCCTCGCGCAGGATCCCGTACCGGGCCGGCCCGAGGATCGCGCGCCATTGCTCGTCGGTGTGGGAGACCTCGTAGGCACCCGCGGCCTCCGTTGCTCGGATCGACATGCCAACGAGCGCGAACGTCGCCGCTGCTGCCGCAAACTGCGCGCGCGTCACGTCATCGCTCCGGGCATGATATGGCACGCGGCGCCGCCGTTCTTTTCGAAGTAGCGCTGATGGTACTCTTCGGCCGGCCAGAAGCGCGGCGCGGGGAGGATCTGCGTAACGATCGGCCGGCCGTTCTTTGTTCGTTCGCGGTCGCGCGATGCGATCGCCGCTCGCTGCTGTTCGTCGCCATGCGTGAAGATCGCTGAACGGTACTGATCTCCGACGTCGGGACCCTGACGGTTGAGCTGCGTGGGATCGTGGATCTGCCAAAAGACGCTCAAGAGCTGGTCGTACGTGACTTGCTGCGGATCGAACGTTACTTCGACGGCTTCCGCGTGGCCGGTGCCGTGGCTGCAGACTTGACGGTAAGTCGGACTCTCGACGGTTCCGCCGGTGTAACCGGAAACGGCGTCCACGACGCCGGGAACCTGGCGAAACGCGGCCTCGACGCCCCAGAAGCAGCCGGCCGCAAACGTCGCGGTTTGGATAGTCATACACACTTACAACGCACCGCAAGGGCGGCCGGATTCATCACGCGTCGTTCCGCAAGACGTCCTCGAGGGTCTCGCGCCGCGCCAGCAACCGAGGCGCACCGTCGAAGATGCCGACCACGGCCGGCCGCGGGAAGCGGTTGTAGTTGCCCGCCATGCTGTACGTGTAGGCGCCCGTCGCGCACATGGCTACGAGGTCGCCGTCGCGGACATCGGCAGGAAGGCGGGCCGTTCCAAGCTCGTCGTTCTCGCAGGAACGGCCGCAAAGCGTCATCTCTTCCGTGGGGCCATGCGGCCGTGCCGTGGAGAACGCGTGGTGGCGCGCTCCGTAGAGGGCGGGCCGCGGATTCTCCGCGATGCCGCCGTCCACGACGACGAAGGCTCGCCGCGGCTGCCGTTTCACGGCCACTACGCGGTAGAGCGTCGTTCCGGCGAGTGCGACGACCGCGCGGCCGGGCTCGATGCCGAACCGCGGCACCGGCAGGCCGCGTTCGCGGGCGCCGCGATCGAGGTGCTCGCCGACGGCGTCGATCGTAGCCGCAAGGTCGAGCGACTCGCCGGCTGCGAACGGCCGCGTCGCAACGCCGAACCCACCGCCGATCACGAGACGATCGGCCGGCAATCCACCCTTGGCAAAGCGACGCGCGGCGTCGAGGAGCGCCTCTGCCGTCGCGAGATAGGGCTCGGCTCGGCAAATCTGCGAGCCGACGTGTGCGTGCAGCCCCGCAAAGCGCAGATGCGGGTGCGAGCGCAGCAGCCCGAGGGCGACGGCTTCATCGCGCGGAGGAATGCCAAACTTCGAGTCGTCGCTGCCGGTGCGCACGTGGGCGTGCGTTTGCGCCTCGACGCCGACGTTGAGGCGCAGCATCACGCCGGGTGATCGGCCGCCCCGACAGAGTTCCGCGACGCGCTCCAGCTCTTCGATACCGTCGACGACGAGGGTGCCGACGCGGCCGCTGCAGGCTGCCTGCAGCTCCTCCCGGGTCTTGCCCGCGCCGTGCATCGTCAGCCTTTCCGGCGCGCATGCGGCGCGCTCGGCCGTGACCAGTTCGCCCAGCGAGCAGACGTCGATGCCGATCGGATGCCGTATCAGATGCCGGAAGAAACCGACGTTGGCGAAGGCCTTTGCCGCGTATGAGACCTCGGGAACGAGGACTCTCCCGGCGAGCAACGCGGCGACGGCCTCGTCGACGACCGTCAGATCGATAACGAGCAGCGGAGTGCCGTAGGTCTGGGCGAGCCTTTCGGTCGAGATTCCGCCGAGGAGAAGATTCCCGTCGTCGTCGCGCGATTGGCCGGGGGCCAACTCGTCCTTCCAGGCCGGGAATCCCGTCAGAACTGCTCCGTGAAGCGATCGATCTGCTCTTGGCCGACTCCGGCGGCCAGTAGCCGCGCCGCGAGCTGCCGGCCGCTCTGCGGGGGCGTCACGAACATGAATGCGGCCGCATCGCCCGCAGCGGCGGCGACGGTGCACCATTGCGAAGCGGCGGGGACCAAGGCCGTTTGATAGGGAGGCAGCGTCACCGTCGAGTCGCCGCTCGTCACCGCAAGCGGCGCGTCGAGCGCCATCAAGATCAACGGCCGCGCCTGGGTGGCGATCGACGCCGGTTCCCGCACGGCGACGATTCGTTCGACGACGAAGCGCTCGTCGGCGATCAGCGCGGTCCTCTCCAGCCCGTCGAACCGGTAGGAGATCTGGGTAAGCGTTCCCGCCGTGGTCGCCCGATAATTCAAAACGTCGGCAGCCTTTTGCACGTGCAGCTCGCGCGGTTTGCCGTCGAGCCCGACACGGTTATAGTCGAACATGCGATACGTCAAGTCCGAAGCTTGCTGCGTTTCGAACACCGTCAGCCCCGGCCCGATCGCGTGCACCAGTCCGTGTGGAATGTAGACGGTATCGCCGGCTTTCAGCTCGATGTGACGGAGCAGTTCGCCCAGCGTGCCGTCGGCGACGCGCCGCTGGTACTCGGCGCGCGACGTATCGCGCGTCCAGCCGTAAACGATCTGCGAGTTCGGTTGCGCCGCGAGCACGTACCAGCATTCGGTCTTTCCAAAGGGTTGGTGTTCGACGCGCTGCGCGTAGGCGTCATCGGGGTGGACCTGGACGGAGAGCCAGTCGTGCGCCGTGATGATCTTCGTCAAAACGGGAAAGATTCGCGCCGGATCGAGGTCTCCGACCAGCTCCGCACCGAGCCGGACGCGGACATCGGCGACGGTCGCGCCCGCCAGCTCGCCGTTGATCACGCGATCTGCGTCCCAGCATTCCCAGGATTCGCCCAACCTCGCGTTGGGATCGCCGTGTTTGCCATAGACGCGCACAAGCTCGTCGCCGCCCCAGACTTGCGTCGTAAGCTTCGGGTCGAGGACGTAGGGATACAGGGCGCCGTTCTGCATCGTCCGGCTACGATACGCGGAGATCGTACGGAATTCCGGCCCGCCGGATAGAAGAGTCGTTTCGGTGCACGACCTTTACATCGGAATCGGCTCGAACCTCGGAGACCGGCAAGGGAACATCCTCGCCGCGCTTCAACGCTTGCGAGCACGCGCTCGCATTACGGCGGTTTCGTCGTTTTACGAGTCGGAGGCGGCTCACGGCGCGGAGGGCCCCGCCTATCTAAACGTAGCGGCCGCCCTATCGACCGAGCTCGATGCAGAGGACTTCAAGCGCTTCGCGCGCGACGTCGAATTGGCCGTCGGCAGGGCGCGCGGGACGCGGAGGCTCGCGCCGCGCCCGATCGACGTGGATCTCCTGATCTACGACGGGGCGGTGATGCAGCCGCACCTCGAGGCACGCCCGTATAACGTCGCCCCTCTCGCGGAGATCGCGCCGCACTTGATCGCGCCGCCGGCCGACGGCAGCGTCCGGCGGCGCGAGCGTGGATTACGCTTCGACACCGATCGCCAATCGGAGGCGCCCGAGATTCGCCTCTCGCTCAACCGAGCCGGCGTTTCGGGCGTGCGGCGGATCGTGCATCTGGAGGTCGACGGTCGCGCGCTCGTCTATAACGCCGAGTTCACGATGGTGGCGGACTTGGCACTCGACCGATCGGGCGTTCACATGTCGCGCTTCGCCGAGATCCTAGAAGAGGCCACGCTGGACGTGCTCGCCCGCGACGACAAGCCCGCACGCATCGAAGGTCTCGCCGAAGCGATCGCGCGAGAGATCGTGCGAAGCCAGCGCGCGGTCAGGGCCGACGTGCGGCTGCGCGCGGATTTCGGACTGGAGCGCTGGACTCCGGTGAGCGGCAAGCGGGGAGAGGAGACGTACACGCTGGTCGGCATCGCTCACGCCGACGAAAGCGGGACCCGGCGCGTCGTCGGCGTGGAAGCCGAAGGTATGACTGCCTGCCCCTGCGCGCAGGCGATGGTTCGCGAGCATTCCCTCCACGAACTCGTCGACGTGGGTTTCAGCGAAGCCGAGGCCGTCCGCGCCTTGGACGCACTGCCGGTCGCAACGCATAACCAGCGCGGCCGCGGAGCCATCCTGCTGGGCTCCGATCAAGCGGACGCCATCCGCGCCGAAGACCTGGTCGAGATCGTCGAAAACTCGATGTCGAGCGAGACGTATGACCTCTTGAAGCGGCCGGACGAATTCTTCGTCGTCAACAAAGCGCATCACAACCCGAGATTCGTCGAGGACGTCGTGCGCGGCATTCTGGCGCGGGCGCTCGATATGTACGCGGACCTTAGCGACGACACGTTCGTTTTCGCAAGCCAAGTCAACGAGGAATCGATCCACAAGCACGACGCTTTTGCGGAAGGCTTCGGCCTCTTCGGCGAACTGCGCGAGGAGCTCCGAACCGGTACCTACTTCACGCCGAAACCGACCTTGCGGCATGGCTAGGCACCCGTCCGTCGCCGGCGCTCGCCTAATCCGGCCTTTCCAGCGCGGCGATTCGTGCCCGCAACGAGGGGTGTGAGGCGAAAAAGAGCTCGTACCACGACGGCGGATCGTCGTCGGCGAGATTCTGCTCGCGCAGGCGCCGGAATGCGGCCGCTCCCGCCGCCGGATCGCGGGTCGCGGCGAGAGCGAATCGGTCAGCGGCCCACTCGCGGGAGCGCGAGAAGGCAAAGAGCAGCGGACGAAGCGCCTGCGTCGCGACGAGCATGGCGGCGTAGATGCGCAGGATCAACAGCGGATGTCCGCGCAGTTCGTCGCGCTCTCTCTCGGAGGCCGCGGCATTAGCGATTAGAAAGAGGGCGGTGCTCAGGATTTCTCCGAGAGCTATCATGCGCCACGTGTCCTTATTCACGTAGTGGCCGAGCTCGTGGGCGACTACGAACTCGATCTCGTTTTCCGGAAACACTCCGATCAGCGTATCGCCAAGCACGATGCGGTGCGTTCGCCCGATCCCGGTGACGAAGGCGTTTGCCTTACGCGTTTGCCGGCTCATGTCCATTCGCAGAATCTCGGCATTTCCGACGCCGAAGCGCCCGGCGAGCCGGCGCAGGCGCTCTTCCAGCGAACCGGTCACGGGCTCGAATGCGTTAAAGAGCGGAAGCACGTACAGTGGTACGATGAGATTTCCCGCGACGAGGAGCGGGAACGTGCCCAGCGCGGCGATCCAGGGCCAACGTCGCGGCGAGCGTTCGACGGCGAAACCGAGGAGCGTCGCGAGAAACGCGGACAGGCCTGCGCCGAGCAACGCGCTTTTTGCGTAATCGGCGAGCCAGGACTGCCGGTTTTGATCGCTCAAACCAAAACGCCGCTCCAGCGTGTAGTCCTGAACGAACGACACCGGGAGATCGGCCGCCGCGCCAAGGAGCGAAAGCGGCGCGAAGTAGAGCGCCGGACGAAGCCAGGCCGGCGCGCAGCGCGTCGCCCGATCGAGCCTGCTCGACAGCGGGCCGTAGGCGAAGGCCGCGAAACCAATCGTGGAGCGCGCGGTGTCCGCCAGCTCGAACGCACGGCGAATGCGCGCGTAAGCGAGTGCATCCTTCTCGCGGCTCGGCGTGGGGCTGCGCCACTCGCGCAGCGCCTCGAGCGTTCGGACGAACACGTAACCCGCGGCGAGTCCTCCGCCGAGCCCCAGGAGCGTCTTGCGCACGTTCATCTACCCTGCATCTAAACGATCGAGATCGTTTCCTTGGCCTTCGGACGCGCCGCAAGCTCGGCGAGCAGGCGTTCCGCCAAGAGATCGCAGATCGGATCGTCGAGCTCCTCGATCCTCCCCTCATCGGCGAGGCGCGCCTTCATCGGATCGATCGGAATGCGCGCCAGCACCGGAGCCTGCGCGAGTTCGGCCACGCGCTGCGCATACGACGGGCCGAAGATGTCGTACGTCGCACCCGTGTCGGGGGCGACGAAGTACGACATATTCTCCACGATCCCGAGGATCGGTTTCTTTAACTGATGCACGAGGTTTGCGGCCTTCCGCACGACCATGGTCGCCAGAGCTTGGGGCATCGTGACGAGGACGACGCCGTCGATCGAAAGCGATTGCAGCACCGTGAGGGGTGCGTCGGAGGTTCCAGGCGGCAGATCGACGACCAAGAAGTCGAGGTCGCTCCACAGCACCTGTTCGTAGAACTGCCGGATCACTCCGGCGACGATCGGTCCGCGCCAAATCATCGCCGTGTCCTCCCGCTCGGTCAGAAGGTTGGAACTGACGATTTCGATCGCGCTGCGCGAAATCGCCGGCGAGATCAAGGGCTGTGGCTGCCCTTGCGGCGTGGTCTTCAGCGGATCGGCGGTGATCGAAAGCGGCTCGTGGAGGCCGAAGAGCTTGGGAATTGACGGTCCGGTGATGTCGGCGTCGAGAATCCCGACTCGATGGTGCTTGCGGCGCAGCCCGATCGCGAGCATCGCGGTGACCAGCGATTTGCCGACGCCGCCTTTGCCCGACATGATGGGAATAATGTGCGCGATCTTGGCTCGTCCGGCGAACGACCCCGGCGCGCGACGAGCAGGCGTGCGGTCCTCCTCAGCGATGGGCGGAACGGAACCGGAGCGGCGGGCCCCCTCGAGCGCGGCGACTATCGGTTCGATTCGCAGGCCGTGGGCTCGCGCACCCTGTTCGATCGTCTCGTACTTGCTCACGCCGCAGCCGCTGCAGCCCAAGCCGAACGCGGTCATCACGTCGGCGGCGATCGGAAGGCGCGCGACCAGCTCTTTGATGTTCGTTTGCGGGGCGATCTCGATGTCGATCGGGGGCATGGCTTCTCGATTGAACCTGCGAACGGCGCCGGGGTATGCAGATCGAGCGCGCGCTGAGCGTCTTGGCCGGCGGGTGCGACTCACCGGTACGCTCCGGCTGGAGCGTGGAAGCGCCGATGTTCGTCCAGGAATCGGCGCGGGGTGCGTACGCGTACGATGGAGAGGGCCGCCGCTACGTCGATTACGTCATGGCCTACGGGCCGTTGCTCTTCGGCCATACTCATCCCGAGCTGATCAACGGCTTGGACGAGCTCGCCCGGCATGGCCTCGTTTGGGGGTCGACGCACCCGCAGGAAGTGCTTCTGGCCGAGCGGATCCGCGCGTACCTTCCCTCCATGGAACGCATGCGGTTCGTCACCACCGGAACGGAGGCCATGATGAGCGCCGTTCGGGTAGCCCGCGCGTTCACTCGGCGACGCCTGATTCTGAAGTTTGCCGGGTGCTACCACGGACATTTCGATCTCGCGCTCCTGGACGCCGGTGCCTCCGCGGGCGGGAGCGGCGGCATCCCCGACAGTGTAACGCGCGACGTCGTCGTCGCTCGCTACAACGATCTCGCCTCCGTCGACGGCGAATCGAGCGGAATGCGCGACGACCTCGCGGCGATCGTCGTCGAGCCGATCGGTGCCAACATGGGGTTCGTCGAACCGGCTCCGGGCTTTCTCGATGGTCTGCGCGAGCGCGCGCGCCGCTGGGGCGCGTTGTTGATCTTCGACGAGGTCATCACGTGGCTGCGCTTCGGGCTAACCGGCGCCCAAGGACGATCCGGGATCACGCCGGATCTCACCGCGCTCGGGAAGATCATGGGCGGCGGCCTGCCGATCGCCGCATTCGGTGGGCGCAGCGATGTGATGGCGTCGCTCGCTCCGAGCGGCGATACGTTTACCGGCGGGACGCACGGCGGCAATCCGTTCTGCGTCGCGCTGGCGCACCGGGTGCTCGACTTGCTCGAGCGGCATCCCGAATATTACTCACAGATGGAAACCGTCGCGCGACGGCTGGCCGACGGTTTCCGTGCGATGTTCGCGCGGCGGCGCTTGCCGTACGCCGTCGTACAGCAGGAGTCCGTCGTGGACTTCAAGTTTCGGCCCGGGGCGCCAAACCGAAACTATGACGACGCGCGCCACGCAAACAAGGCCGCGTACGCAGCATACTATCGCGCGATGCTCGCACGAGGCATCCTCTTGCCGCCGTCGCAGAACGAGGTCATGTTCGTCTCCGTAGCACACACGCAAGCCGACGCCGACGATACGCTTGCGGCCGCGGACGAGTCGCTGGAGCTGCTACGCGTCCCCCGCGAGGCGACCGCGCAGCAGGCGTGAGGCGACTATTTCCCCGAAGCGGGCACTTCACAGGCTTCGAAGGCGACGTCGTAGATGCCCAAGCCGTCCGCCTTGGGAGCCAAGCGGAGCTCGCGTTGGCCGAAGCGGGCGTTCACGATAAGTTCGTACGCCCTCGGCGCATCCACGAGTACGTACGAATCCCCCTGCCGATCGTAGCGAATGTCCTTGCCCGCGTCGCCCTTGGCGACCGGCTTTCCATCTTGGACGACGTCGACGCGAACCGCGCCGCCGTTCTCAGGCTTCATGACCGCGTCGAGTTGAATGGCATGATACCGAAGGGCAAAGTAGCCGCCGCTCTCGCCGGAGACGGCGGCCTCGGACGAAAGATGCCAATAGCCTTGAAGATAAATCGCACCGTCCTCCAAGCTCGATGCGGTATCAATGTAGTCTGAGTCCTGCGACGGGTTGTTCCGGGCAGTCGCGTTGGCGACGGCCTTCCGCCCCACGAGTATCTCCGGCGTGTGCGGATAGCAGACGGCGCCGGGCTTGTCGTAGCTATCCTGCGGAAGGAGCGCCATGACCGCAGGAAATGCCGCGTGCGGATTTTTGGCTCGGAGCAGGGCCTGAATCTTCGCCTCGGTCTGCTGGTAACCGCCCTCTCCTTCGAAGCTTTCGACGAGGCGCCCATCCTGGTCGTAGAGGTATTCGTGCGGCCAGATGGCGTTGCCGTATCGCTTCCAAATCGCAAACCGGTCGTCGAGCACGACCGGCCAGGTCACATCGAGCCGCTTGGAGGCGGCCGCCACGTTGGCCTGCTGCGCGGAGAACTCGAACTCCGGCGCGTGGACGCCGACGATGACGAACCCATCGTTACCGTAGCGACGATACCACTCCCGCAGATAGGGTAGCGTCCGCAGGCAGTTGATGCAGGTGTACTCCCAAAAATCGACGAGCACGACCTTGCCGCGAAGCTGCGCGGGATCGAGGGATGCGCTGTTGAGCCAGCCGGCGTTCCCGGCGAAACTCTCGATACGATCGGCTTGCTCCCCGTTCGCACGACCGCTCGCAAGCGCGACGATCGCGAGCAGGAACGCGGCGAGGCCCGCTTGCCGGCACCTCCGACCTGCCATATCGGAGAGAACGCATCGCGGGCCGCGCCGGTGACGGAGGGGCGACCTCCGCTTTCCTCGGGGGCCGCCCCACGGTTCACGCGACTAGATCTTTATCTGCGCGTTGAAGTAGACGTTGATCGGAGGCGCGGCTCCTCCGATCGCACCGTTGTTGAGGGCGCCGGGGATGTAGCTCTGCTGGAATGCCGCCGGCACCCGTGCGCCGTTGGCCTTGAAGTCGTTGAACCCCGTGCCGTTATAGAAATTCGAAGGGTAAAGCGTGGTGTTCAACGTGCCGCCCGCCGGGCCGTATCCGCAGATCACGTTATTCGGCGGATACGCCTTCGTCCACGGCTCCGCCGTCCCACCGAAGCATTCGTGGAACAGACTGGCGCCCAGAACCGTCAGGCGAATCTTTGGGCTGACGTCGTACGTCAACTCGAGGTTCCCGACGATTGAACTCGGCTGCTGGATGTTGTCGAATGCGAACTGGCCGGTCTGTGGATCGGGCACGTACAAGTACCCCAGCGGTCCGTCGCCGGGAGCCGCGGCGTAGAGATAGTTGCACTGCAGCGGATTGGTCTTTGGCGACAACTTCGTTACGCCGCTCATGGCCGAGTTGAGGACGCACGAACGCGGATCGATGCCGTTGGTGTCGAGCGGGCTGCCGTAATACCCTCCGGACTGGAACGAGAAGCTCGGTGTGATCGCCAGCTTGTCGTGTCGCCAGTTCAATATCAGCGACGAGACCCAAGGCGAGATATAACTCGCCAGCGCCCCGTTGAGGCTTGGAGCCAACGCCGTAGTGTACGGATTGTACCAGCCGCCCGGATCGAGTAATCCTTGCTCGGGTGCGTTGTAGTACGGGTTGAGGATCGTATCGTACCCTTTGAGGATCTTCCCGTTCGGCGTCGAGCACGACACTGCCTTATCCGCCTGATAGCAGGGGCTGCCTCCGCCGCCTTTGGTGAGAGCGTTATACTGCGCGATGGCCTGATTGAGCGTGTTGATCGCATTGGGCACGATGCCCCCCGTACTGAGCGGTACGTTCTGGAACATGACCTTCGAACTCGTATACGTCACGGCGAGCAGCCCCGAGAGCCCGTTGCGGGTAAAGTCACCCTTATTGAACTGAAACTCGACGCCTTCGTTGCGGTTGACGCCGACCGGAATCTGCGTCGCGAAATTCGCCCCGATGAACGTCTGCTGCTGCCAGTTCGTCACCCAAGTGTAGAACGGCGTGAGTTTGAAACTCATGTCCGTGCCTTTGAAGTGCTGTTCCCACGAGAAGTCGTACTGACCCGACGAAACTCCCGGAATCGGGTGGAAGGGCGTATAGAACCCGAGATTCATCGTATTGTTCCAGACCGAGCGATCGTCGCCGGTTGCGGCGAGATATTGCACCGAAGCCGAGATCGGCGGCTGGGTGAAACGTCCGGCCGAGAGCCGGAAGACCGTGTTCGGGTTCGCGGTGTACGTCGCCGAGAAGCGCGGTTCCCAGTAGTTCAACGTGTACGAACTCGGCGATTGTGCCGAGAACGTCGGAGCCTTGACGCCGTCCTGGACGGTGCCGTTGGGATGTACCCATCCGGTCTTGATACCGTTTGGGTGAAGTACTGCGGCGGCCGTGTTGCAGTCGCCGACGACGTACTGCGCGTTGGCCGGCGGCGGCTGCCCGGGTTCCAGAAGTTGGGTCAATACCTGATTCGTTGATGCCTGAACGCACGTGTAGTTTGCGGTCATGCCGGCATAGAACGCGTCGGCTGCGGTGAGCGAATCGGGCAGGTTGTACGTGAAGTTGTCGTAACGGATCGACGCGTTGACGAGCAGTCGATCGTTGGGCCGGTATTGGTCGGAGAGCGACGCGTTGGTGAAGACGGGCTTCACCGTGTTGTAGGAGCCCGCGGCGTTGCCTTGCCAAAGGCTGTCCCACGTGGCCCCCGCCTTGGCTGCGGGCGTCCCGGCGGTGCCGAAAGCGGACGGCCCTGCGGTGGCGACGCTCGTCCATGTCGGATTCACGATGCAGTTCGGGCTGTAGTTTTTCGCGCAGGCGACGCCCGAGCCCGTCGTTAGATTGACGTCATAGTAACTGCTGCTCAAGCAGGGCACGGCGTAGCCGAAGGCGCCGGACGACGCGTTGCCCTGATTGCCATAGCACGTGAATCCGCCCGGACCCTTCGACATGTAGCCGATCGGCGAATCTGCTCCAAAAGCGTTGGAGTTGTTGAAGCGAATCACCCCGGCCGTCGTGTAGTTTCCGTCGAGGCTGATCAGGTTCTGATCGTTGAGCTGATCTTGGAAATCGAGCGCACCGCCCGAGGTGTGGGTTATCAGTTGATACTGCCCGGAGGCCCCGGTCGTGGGGACGCCGTTTCCGGTCGTCCCGATGATCGGATTTACTTGCAACCAATCGGAGTAGAAGGTGTAGCCATATGCTCGCAGGTACGCCGACTGGCTGAGCGCATAGGTGTATTGCAGCTTGGTGACGCCAGTATCGTTCCTAACGCTGGTCAGCGAGTTATCGTAGAGTGGAAGCGGTCCGTCGAACGGATGCGGCGGCGTCCCCGGAGCATAGTAGGCACCGGGCGCCTTGATGTTCGTCATGCTCGTCGCCACGGGCGAGCCGAACGGGACGTTATATGCCACGCCGTCGGCGTAGGCGAAGTAGGTCGGCGCGCACGGGAGCGTTCCGAGAATGCTGTCCGGGCACGCGTACGGACCCGCGGGAAGTCCGACCCGCTGTAGATAGAACTGGTTCGGCTGCAAGAACGAAACGATCTGCCCGGTTCCCGAACAGCCGTTGACGTTCAGGCCCGGAGCGATCGTTTCGGGGCCGCACGTCGGCGCTGCATACCTCGTGCCGTACGCCGAATAGACGGCCTGCTGGTAACCCGGACCGATGTCGTTCGGACTCTCGACAAAAGAGTTCGTTAGCGACGATCCGCTCCAGAGGAACTGCACGTCGTCGCGCAGCCCGTTGTGCTTGGGGATGCCCATGTGAAGGTTGACCACGTTTTCGCGATCCGCCACCATCAACGGGTTGCCGCTCGTGCTGCTATAAAACTGCCAACAACCCTGGTCGGGGAAGCTGAACGTTTTCGCGCTCACGAGGGGGCAGATCGACTTGACTCCCTGGCCCGTGCCGAAACGCAGGTCGGGCAGGTATCGAAGACCTGGTTGCTCAGCAATCCATAACCGATGAACGCGCCGTCGGTATCTCCGGAGAAGATGCCGCCCGGGGTGCTGTAGCCGGCGCCATTGGAATTATCGATGAAATTGTACGTCTGGTTAAAGCCCGAGAGGCCGACGTACCAACTGAAGGTACGGTCCGGCGTCGAACCGCCGACTTCGACCGACGCCTGGTGGTAAAACGACGGCGAGCCGACGCCGAGGTTAGCGGTCGCGAAGCCCGGATAGGTGCCGGTCTTGATGACCTCGTTGATGAAGCCGGCGGTCCCGGACGTCGCGATGCTCGATGGTCCCCCGCCGGTATAGACTTGGAGCTCTTGCAGCCCTATCGTCGACTCGGTCGAGGCGTTGTAGTTGTCGAACGCGCGATTGACCGGAATACCGTCGTACTCGAAGCCGGTATAGTAAAAATTCTGACCGCGGACGTAGGCCGCGTTAAAAATCATCCCCATGCCGCCCTGCGACGTCTGGATGCCTGGCACCGATGCCATCGCGGAGTAGGCGCTGTTCAGGTTGCCGCCGCCGCCAAGGGCCGCCGCGGCCGCCGCCTGCGCCGAGTTGACGCTGTAGAGGTCGCCGCCGATGCCGGATTTTACTAGGGAGGCGCCGGACGCGGACGTCACGTGCGCGATGACTTTCAACGCTTTGGTCATCGTATAGGCCGCCGTCTGCGTCTGGTCGGCAAAGATCGTGACGCCCGGGTACGAGATACTCTGATAGCCGTCTTTGGTCAGACTGACCGTGTAGGTATCGGGGGCAAGCGAGAGCATCACGAAGTGACCTCCCGCATCCGTAGTAGTGTTTGCCTTCTGCGCGGGCGAGACGGCCTCGACTTGCACGCCGGCGATCGGCGCACCCGTAGCGTCGCGTACGATGCCGGTCACGTTTCCGGTGACTCCCGCCAGTGCCCATGTTTCCTGGAAAAGGGAGGCCACCAAAAACGCAACCACCACGCTCGCGAAGCGAAGCGTTCGTTTCTGTCTCATTGTTTGAGTGATCCCTTCGATTCAATCTCCGAGTGCGCGCGCATCCATGCGCGCTCGCACTCCGCCTTAGAAGCGTCCGCGAGTGCGACCTTTTGATTGTTGTTGACGGGCGCGGGTGATCGTGTGTTTTCGCATCAACCAAGTTCAAGTTCAAGGAATATCAAAACGCCGTTTGAGCGTCGAAGTCACAACGGGCCGCCACCGTGCACTTGAGAATTGATGATGAGCGGTCAGCCGGAGAAGGAGACTCAGACGAAGCTCTCGCCGGTCTACGCGTTCGGATCGTTTCGATTCGATCCGGCGCGCGGGCTGCTCTCGCACGGCAGCGCCGTCGTTCCCCTGCCCGAACGCCTCACGCGCTTACTCGGCCTGCTTATCCACGCGAATGGTAACGTCATCGACAAAGAAACCATCGCATCGGGAGTCTGGCCCGAGGCCGTGGTGAGCGACGGGAACCTCTCGCAGCATATGTATATGCTTCGCCAGCTCCTCGACGAGCGGGCGAAGGACCGCGCCTACGTGATCACCGTGCGCGGCAAGGGCTATCGATTCGTCGCGCCGGTCAGCGTCGTCGCCCCGCAGGCCCCGCAGCAAACGGGGAACTCGAGCGACGACGTCGCGGACCGGCTGTTCCGCAGCGCGCCCGAAGCCCTGCAGAACTATTGCCGCGGCGCCTATCTGCTGGAGAAGCGCACCGCCGGAGCGCTGGCAGCCGCGGCCGAGCACTTCGAAGCGGTGCTCCGGGCGGAGGGCGATCACGTGCCGGCGCTGATCGGTCTGGCTCGGGCGCACGCACTTATGGCGGAGTATTGGTACGCGCCCGGCTCGTACGCGTTTCCAAGAGCCAAGGCGGCCATCGTCCGCGCACTCGAGATCGACCCCTCGTCCGCAGAGGCCCGCGCGACGTTGGGCAACATCCTGTTGTTTTGCGATTGGAACTGGTTGGAGGCCGAGCGCGAGATCGACACCGCGATCCGCTTGAACCCCAAGTCGACCTCCGTGAACATCAGTGCCGCTTGGTTCTATATGTGCAAGGGCGCCGCCGACGCCTCGCTGCGCCAGATGCAGCGCGCGCTGCTCGTCCAGCCTTCATCGGCTGCCCTGCAGCTCTTCCTCGCTCGAATCTACCTTCACACCGGAGAGTACCGCCAAGCGATCGACGCCTTTTCGAGCCTGATCGACGGCGGTCCGGATTTCTCGATCGCGCGGCGCCATCGAGCTCAAGCGTTCATTCTCAACGGTCAGCCGGCGGAGGCCCTCGCCGATCTGCTGCTGCTCCCTCAGGACCGCGCCGAGGACATCGCCCTCCGCCTTCCTTTGTTGGGACGGGCATACGCGGAGTGCGGCGATGTCGAACGTGCCGAGAGTATCTATCGGACGCTCCTTGCGATGGCTCCGACGGAATACGTCGTGGGTTTCAATCTCGCTACGGTCGCCGTCGGCTTAGGCAGGCTCGAGGAGGCGCTGGAGCATTTAGACCGCGGGCTCGCCCGGCGCGAGCCGGCGTTGCTGATGCTGCGCAGCCTCCCCTGGTTCGGACCGATCGCGCAACGCGCGCGGTTCAAGGCGCAGCTGCGGGCGATTTGGCCCGCCGAGCGCGCCGGCCGGCCCGAGAAGAACTACTCGCGAACCGCGACGGGATAAACCACGGGGCTGCGCAGGCCGTTGGAATCGACGCTTCGGATGCCGATAACGAAGTCGTCCTTCGATACGGGAACCGTCGCCTGGGTGACGTCGCCAACGTCGGCAGCATGTTCCCATTGGGGAGCGTCGCTCGCGCGCCAAACGATCTCGTAAGAGGCGGCATCGGCGGCGGGCCGCCAGCGGAGCGTCGAGTCGTAGCCGAGGTGTTCGAGGACCATTTGCGCGCCGCTCGGCGGCGCCGGCCCCAGCGCGAGCGTTGCGAGTGCGGCGACGTTTGCTTGAGTGGCGCGCCGCAGGTATTGCGCGTCTACGTATTGGGGAAGATCGCCGTATTGGATGCCTTTTTCCACGCGTACGTCTTGATGCTGGTGGGCGAAGTTTTCGTGGGGTTCCACGAAGCGAATCGCGGCAGAGTATCCCGCGGATTGAAACGACTCCTGATCGCCCCCTCGTAAGAAGCGGTCGGCGCGAAAGATCTGCCGTACCGCGAAACCCGGAACGTAGACCGGAACGATCTCCGCGACGAAGCGCGACAACTCGCGCGAAGGCGAGTCGTTCTCCGAGCCGACCAAATTGACGCGGTCGATATTGGTGCCCGTGGGTAGCGCCTCGCTAAAGACGCGGATCGCGTTGGGCTCGGAGGCTCCGTCTCCGCCGATCGAATTGCCGATGATGTCGTCGTTCAGGACGGCGAGTACCGGAACTCGGTGAGCGGCCAGCTCGGTCGCGTAGTGATTCGATCCCCACAGACCGAGTTCTTCACCGTCGAAACACGCAAAGATAATCGTCCCGCGGAACCGCGAGCCGGCCATCACTCGCGCTGCTTCCAAGACCGCCGCAACGCTGGATGCGTTGTCGTCGGCGCCCGGAGCCGTTCCGATGCCGTCGGTGCAGTGGCCGTCGCAATCGTCGAAGTGACTGGAAATGACGTAGACGCGACCCGGGGCCGTGCCGCGGAGCGTGGCGATGACGCTCGACTCGGTCACTGCGCGCGGCGTCTTCGGCGTCTTCGCCTGGAGATAGGTGTCGAGAGCGACGGTCATTCGTCCGGACGACGTCGCCGCGACCGCCGCGAACTGTTGCGCGATCCAATCCCGCGCTGCGAACACGCCGCGGTCTCGAGTCGACGTTCGCTCCGAGAAATCGTTGCGGGTGCCGAACGCGACGAGCCGCTCGTCCGCGGACGCCAGGCGATCCGCTCGAACGGCGTCGACCATCGACGCGACGGGTGCGTAGGGGGCGAGCGCCGGCATCGGCCGGTCGGATCCGAGCGCGGCGAGCAGTACGGAGCCTAGGGCGAGGATTCTTCATGCCGCAACGTTTTACGGAAGCGGTCCGACCTCCTGAGGGCCGCGCCGATAGCGCCCCATCGTGACGACCGTTCCGGCGCCTGGCTTGCTGCTGACGTCGAGGAAGTCGGTGCACCGCTGCATGATCGCAAAACCGCGTCCCGCTTCGGCAAAGACGCTCGGCAGGGCGACGGGGCCGCCGGGGGGCGCCGCGAAGCCTTGGCCGCGATCTGCGACCCTCGCCACGACCGCATCGCCTTCGACGCTTACTCGGATCTCGATCGCATCGCGCGTCCCGGCGTGCTGGATCGCGTTGGCGATCGCCTCGCCGAGCGCAAAGACGAGATACTCGGCGTCGCCGGACGCGAGCCGGTGGAAGCCCGCGAATTTCCACAGCACGCGGCGCGCGGTGGCGGCGAAGCGAGGCAGCGGTGGGATACTGATGCGGAGAACGTTCATGAACTTGTGACCGACGAGATTCTTCCGCAGCCGCGCCCCTCTCAACCGGCCGTTTACGTCTTGGCGTGCAGCGACGGTTCCCTGTATACCGGGGCAACTTGCGATCTGCCCCGCCGGCTGAGCGCCCATCGCGGCCGAAACGGCGCAAAATATACCCGAAGCCGCCAGCCCGTCGAGTTGCTTGCCTGGTGGCATCCGGCGACCTACTCCGCCGCGAGGTCGCAGGAGGCGAAGTTCAAGCGGCTGCCGCGCGCGGCCAAGCTCGCAACGCTGCGTTTAGCGGAGGCGTACGGCTGTCCGATCTTTCGATCGGAAGCCGGCTCCACGGCTTAAGCGAGCGACCGCCGAGCGACGGCAAACGTCGCTCGAGTGACGGCGTGGATGGCGGCATACGCCGCCGGATAGTCGTAGGCGTCCGCGGTCATGATCGCGAGAACGAACGGCGAGTCGCCGAACGGCTCGACGATCGCAATGTCGTTGCGCGTCCCTTCGATCTCGCCGGTTTTATTGGCGACTTGAGTCCCGCGCGGGAGGGCCGCCGGGATTCCATCGCGGTCCGTTTGCCCGAGCATGACGGCGACCATCGCGCGGCAGTGCTGGGGCGAAACGATCGTCCCCACGCCCTCGCGCGCTCCTCGCTCGATGAGATAGAGCAGATGGCCCATATCGGCGGGGGTGGAGACGTTGTCGTGACGGTGCGTGATCGCGGTGTAATCGAGAAACTGGCGAGCCAAGTGCGTTCGCAACATCCCGGCCCGCCTTCCGGTCGCGTTAATCGCCGTGACGCCGAAGTGAGCGATCAGGAGATTGGCTGCCGTATTGTCGCTGAGCTGAATCATCGGAACGATTAGTTGCCGGACGGTAAAGCGCCGGCCGTCCTCTGCCTGCGCCAAGAAGTCCGAGCCGCCGATCAGCTCGCTGCGACGGAACGTAATCTCCGCAGACATCGCTCCCGGTACGGCCTCCTCCATCGCGTACGCCGTCGTCATAATCAGGACTTTGATGATGGACGCCGTGGGAAAGCGGTTCGCGGAGCTATATGCAACCAGCGGGGGCCCGGGAGCCATCGTGCGAGCATACACGCCGATCCTTCCCGGCATTCCGTGCGCGATAGCGCGCACTTTCGACGCAACCGACGTTGCGGACAGGCCGGGCGATGCGACCACGGTCGCGGCGGCCGCGATCAAAAAGGCGGTGCGCCTCACGAGCCGGTTCCCTGGTAATGGCGCAGACCGAAGAGCCAAAACAGATACGATGCGCCGAGCCACGCCAAGCCGATGGCCGGCGTGAGCAATCCGATCGCCGGACCGAGATGCAGACCGGCGTCGGCCTTTTGTAGAAAGTACGCTGCGGGGAAGTAGTTCATGAAAGCAAACGGCAGCACAAACGTCAGCACGATGCGAACGCCGCGCGTATAGATGCTGATCGGATAACGAGTGAAGTCTTGCTCGAGCGACATCACGACCCAACGCAAGGTGTCGACCCGAACGAACCAAAACGAGCACGTCGCCACGGCCAGCGAAATTCCCAGGTCGATCAGCGCTCCGCCGAAGACGACGAGCGGCACGAATAGTATGAAGACCCAATCGATTCGAACGCCGGCCGAGGCCGTCGCGACGGCGAGGGTCACGAGCGCCAGCACCAGCCCGTCGGGAACGATCTGCTGGGGCACGGTCAGCACCTGAAAGAGCGCGTCGAGGGGCCGCACGAGGAAGCGGTCGAAGCGTCCTTCCCGCACGTATTCGGGAACGCTGACGACGGTGAAAAACAACGTATTATGCAGCTCGTGGCCTGTCATCCAGAGAGCGTAAAGGAAGAACATTTCGCGAAAGTTCCACCCGTTCATCGAGGGGAATTGTCGCATGGTTACGTAGAGCGCCCCGAGCGCGACGCCGTGATAAACGATCGTGAACACGAACCACATTATGAAGTTCGCGCGGTACTCGAGCAGCGTGAGGAGATTAATTCGCCAATATTGCTGGTAGGCGCGGAGCATCGATGAAACGTTTCGGGGCCGCGCAGCAGCTCCCCGTCCGGACGCCGTTTCGTCTCGACCTGACGGTCGACGCGCTCCGCCGCCTGGCGAGCAACTCCGTCGACGTGGTCGCGCCGGACGGAACGTACTACCGCGCGCTGCGTGATTCCGAAGGCGCAGCGCTTCTAGCGATTCGTCAGCGCGACGCGCGCACGATCGAATTGCGGGCAACCGGTCGCCGTGCCGACCGCTGGCGGCCCACGGTCGCGCGAATGCTCGGGATCGAAGTGGACCTCACGCAATGGTATGCGCGCAGTCGAGACATCGACTGGCTGGCACCGGTAACGGCCGCGCTGCGCGGCCTCAAGCCGCCTCGCTATCCTACGCTCTGGGAGGCCTGCGCGCACGCCATCCTCTTCCAGCAGATCTCCATTCACGCCGCCGCAGCAATCATGCGCCGAGCGGTCGACCTTCTCGGCGAGGTCGTCGCCGTGGGGGCGGTTCGATGCACCGTCTTTCCGCCCGCGCATCGCTGGCTGGAATGCGGCGACGGCGAGTTGCGTGCCGCCGGCATCTCGAGAAACAAAATCGCCCATCTGCGGTCGGCAGCGGCGGCCATCACGGACGGCACGATCGGCGGTCTGAAGCTGCAGCCGCTGAGCACGCCCGAGGCCGCCGCCGAGCTTCGCGGCATTCGGGGCATCGGAGCGTGGAGCGCCGCGGTCGTTTTGCTGCGCGGACTCGGACGGCTCGACACCTTTCCGTTGCGCGATTCCGGCGTGGCGCGCACGCTGGCACTCTTGGCCGGGAGCGAGTTAGTCGATCAAGAGGAGCTGTTGGACGCGCTCGGCCCCGTGCGCGGCATGCTCTACTATCATCTACTCCTCGGGCGCTTGCGCAACCTCGGGCCCAACCAAGCAGGTTGAGGAGAGCATGGCTACTTTGGCATCACGCCCGCCCGTCTTTGCCGTCGTGCGCTCCGCGGATCGTGCCCACGCCGATCACGGCTGGCTCGACACGTACTATTCCTTCAGCTTTGCGGATTACGTCGATCCGGCGAACGTCAACTGGGGTGCCCTGAGAGTCTTCAACGACGACACGATCGCACCGGGCAGCGGCTTCCCGACGCATCCGCATCGCGACATGGAGATCGTAACCTACGTGCTTTCCGGGGAGCTCGCGCATCGCGATAGCCTCGGCAATCTCGGCGTCGTCGGCCCCGGCGGCATCCAGTTCATGAGCGCCGGTACCGGCGTCGCCCACAGCGAGGTCAACGACAGCCGGGAGCACCCGCTGCACCTCGTTCAGATGTGGGTGCTTCCGGGCCAATTAGGGGGTGAGCCCTCCTACGGACAAATGGACTTCTCGGTCGACCAGCGGCGCAATCGCTGGCTCGAGGTCGTTAGCGGAGAACCGGGAGTCGACGCTCCCGTTCGGATCACGCAGCGCGCGACGCTGCGAGTGGCGCGGGTGGAAGGCACGTCCATCGTCGCCGAGTTCGCGCCGCAGCGCTACGGCTTTCTCTTCGTGGCGGAAGGGTCGGTCGAGGTGAACGGTGAGGCGCTGCTGGCGGGCGACTCCGTCCGCGTCTACGACGTCGCCCGGCTCGCCGTCGGCGGACGCGGCGAAGTGGTGCTGTGGGATACCCCGGAGGTGGAACCATGAGTGAGGGCGACTGCGCTCATCTGAAATCGGCTGGGCATCCGGCCCCGCGGACGCCGCAGGGTTGCGAGGAGTGCCTCAAGACCGGCGACTCTTGGGTGCATCTGCGGCTCTGCCTGTCGTGCGGTCACGTCGGCTGCTGCGACTCGTCGCCCAACACGCACGCCACGAAGCATTTTCACGCGACTCACCATCCGGTGGTTCGGTCGTTTCAGCCGGGCGAAAACTGGCGCTGGTGCTACCTCGACGAGGTATTCGCTCCCTAGCCGCCCTGGATGATGATGCGGTCTGAGGCGGCGCGCCAAACGACCGACGACAAGGCCGCGAAGAGCGCCAGCCATGCGAGCTGCGTCGCGATGCTTGACGCCCACTGCGACGGCCGGATCACGCCGACGTAGATCAGGAGCGGCGTGGAATAGATCGCGGCAAAAGGAAGCCCGAAGACGATGCGGCCGAGAATCCCGGGGAAGAGCGTGAGCGGGATTATTTGCCCGGAGAGAAGGTCTGAAACCCAGCGCACGATCAGCTGCGCCGCGAAAGTTTCCAGAGTCCAAAACGCGATACAGTTCATCAGGAAATTCAAGAAGAAATTTACTCCATAACCGACCGCGAACGCCAGCAAGAAGGCTGCAAAGGTCGCGGGTCGCGGCACGTCGATGTGCACGAGCAGCAACGCGCAGAGCAGCGAGGGAACCACGAGCAGCGCGTGCAGCATCGTCTGACCGAAGCCGTCGCTGAAGAAATAGAGCGGAACGCTGATTGGTTTCATGAGATCCGTCGCGATCGTACCTTCGCGAAGTTTCTCCCGGATCAGGCGCGTTCCGTCGACTTCCAGAATCAACGACATGAGCATCGCGACGGTCGCATACGTGATCATGCTGTGAAGGGGGAGATTGAGGGGCGCCGCGTTTCGCGCGTAGAGCGCGGTCCAAAGAGCGCGTAAGATGTAGACGCGCAGCACGAGCGACCCGACCTCGGTGAATACCTCCATCCGGTAAGTGGCTTCGCGCGCAAAAGCCTTTTTGGCGAACTCGACGTAGGGGAGCGCGTTGATGGCCAGGTTGCTAGCTGCCCTTCTGTCTTTTGATCGCCATCTGCCTCCGGTGCTCCATCTCTTCGAGCTCGAGCATCATGACGTCGACCACCTTGTCGACCTGCGCGACTTGCGTCGGCGGCGGCTCCTCTCCCGAGCGGCGTGACGGCGTCTTGGTGCTCCTGTGCTGCTCGAGAGCGGTGTCCTGCGCGTGCGTTTTCCGTAAGAACTTTGCGTAGGTCTCGGCGGCGCGCGCGCGCGCGCCCTCGCCCGGCTCGAGGTTGAATACGTCGGCGAAGAAATCGATCTTCGAATGGATCTCCCCCGCCTGCTCCGGCGGGTAGATCGTCGCGGGATCGCCGTACGCCACGTGCTGCATGGGGACGCTCGCCCCGGCCGGCAAGCGCGTTTTTACGTGAACGATCCCTCCCAGCGCGACGCCGCTGCCTTCTTCGAGTTTGGCTCCGTTGAAAATTTTGGCGCCCGAAGCCACGAAGCAGCCGTCGCCGATCGTCGCGCCGACGACGTAGGCGTGCGGGCCGACGATGCAACGCGCGCCGATCGAGAGGGGATAGCGCAGGACGTTGCCGCCGCTCGCCTTGAGCACCGCGTTCTCCATGATCACGCTCTGCGCGCCGATCGTGACCGCAGCGCCCTCGGAGGTGATGACCGCACCGTGCAGGACTGCGCACTCTGCTCCAATGGTCACGTCGCCGGCGACTGTCGCGGTCGGCGCGACGTAGGCGCTCGAGTGAATCTTCGGTTTCTTCGTGCCGCTCGAAACGATCATGACGCGTCCTCCTGAGATCGGCCGTCGTAGCCTTCGACGTAGATTCGCCGGATGATCGATTCCAAGTCCGGCTCTTCCAAGCTGACGTCTTCGACGCGGTAGTGCTCACTCGCTTGGCGCACGAGCAGGTCGGCCCGCTGCTGATTCCGGTCGAATCGAAAGCGCGCGCTCGTCCCGTCGATCGCGGCGAGCTGCGCGCCGTCGAGATGGGGATCCTCGATCGGCTCGGCAAACCGGACGATCAGCGTGCGAAACCTGCCGTACTCGCTCTTGATTCGTTCGATGTCCCCGTCGTAGATGAGCGTGCCACGATCGATCAGAACGATGCGCCGGCAGAGGCGCTCGACGTCGGCGAGGTCGTGCGTGGTCAGGACGATCGTTGCACCGCGCTCCGCGTTGATGCGCGCGATGAACTCGCGGATCGCCTCCTTGGCAACGACGTCGAGACCGATGGTGGGTTCGTCGAGATAGACGATCCGCGGACTGTGCAGCAACGCCGCCGCGAAGTCTCCGCGCATTCGCTGCCCGAGCGAGAGCTGACGGACAGGCGTGCGCATGAAGTCGTCCATCTCGAGAATCTCGACGAACTCACGCAGGTTGCGGCGGTATTCCTCGGCCGGTACGCTGTAGATCGCCCGGAGCAACTCGAACGACTCGATCAGCGGCAGATCCCAGTAGAGCTGGCTGCGCTGGCCGAACACGACACCGATGTTGCGAGCGTTCTCCTTGCGCCGCTTCCAGGGCACGATCCCCGCCACGCGTACCTCGCCCGAGGTCGGAACGAGGATGCCCGTGAGCATCTTGATCGTCGTCGACTTGCCCGCGCCGTTCGGCCCGATGTAACCGACGAGCTCGCCCGGCTCGAGGGCGAACGTCACGTCGTCGACCGCGACGCGGTCCTCGTACTCCCCCGAGAAAAGCGAGCGGAGCGCGCCCAGGGCCCCCGGCGTGCGCTTGCGGGTACGAAAGACTTTGCGCAAGTCGCGCGTTTCTACGATTGGCAGGACCCCAGCGTTCGTCGCTCCGTACTCTTTCTCCGGTGATAATAACGATCTCGAACGAATATGGATCGGGTGCACTTGCGGTCGCGAAGCGGGTCGCGGACGCGCTCCGATACGAGTACGTGGATCAGCAGCTGCCCGTGGTCGTAGCGAAGCGATTGCACGTGACCCCCGAAGCCGTTGAAGCGCAGGAGGATACGGGGCGCAGCCTGGGCGAGCGGCTATTGAGCGAGCTCGAACGGGCGACGCCCGAGCTCGCCGAGGCATCCGCCATCGAGCCGTTCGACGATGAGTTATTTCGCGCGCTTCAGGCAGCCGTACGCGAGTACGCGGCGCGCGGAAACGCGGTGATCGTTGGCCGCGGCGCCTCGGCGATCTTGGGTCAGCGTCCTGATGTCCTACGCGTGTTCATCCGCGCGCCTCGGCAGTGGCGGGTCGAGCGCGTCGCGCGAGCGACGCGAACTCGCCCCGAGGTTGCCGAAGCGGAGCTGGAGCGAGTCGATCGCGCGAGGGCCGCCTATATCAAGGAGCGGTACGGGCTCACCTTCGGCGATCCCGCCGACTACGACGTGTGCCTGGACGCATCGCGGCTCGACCCGGCGCAATGTGCCGCGATCCTCGTGGCGGCGGTGCGAGCGCGCGGCGCGTGACCTCCTTAGACACGGAGAGCTTACCTCGCCGCGCGTCTATCCTCACCGCGCTTCGCTACCGGGACTTCCGGCTGCTGTGGCTCGGGCTCCTCGTCTCGAACCTCGGCACGTGGATGCAGTTTACCGCCATGGGATTCTTCGTAGCGCGCATGGCGGGTTCGCAGCACCAAGCGGCGCTCGATCTAGGCATTCTCGGGGCGGCGCGTGCCATTCCCGTCCTGCTGTTTTCGCCGATCGCAGGCGTCGTAGCCGACCATCTTCCGCGACGACGCGTGCTCTTCGTCACGAACACGACGATGGCGCTCGCCGCCCTGCTGCTCGCATTGCTCGCGAGCCTTCATCGGCTGGACATGCTCGCTCTCGTCTCGATATCGGCCCTCAATTCGGCGGCGAACGGGTTCGATTCGCCGACGCGGCAGAGCTGGGTTCCCCTGCTCGTCGATCGAGAGTACGTCGGCAATGCCATCGGGCTCAACTCGGTCGCGTTCAACGCGCCGGCCGTGATCGGCCCCGCGCTCGCCGGCCTACTGATCGTCTGGATCGGTGTCGCCGGCGTCTTCTACTTTAACGCGGCCGCTACGCTCGCTGTCGTGGTCGCCGTCATGCTGATGCGCCCTTCCCCGCCCTCGTCGAGGCGCCGGGAGCCGACGCTACAAGCCATGCAGCAGGGCATCGTCTTCATCGTGCGCCATCCGGCGCTGCGCTGGATCGTGCTCGCGCAGCTCGTCACCGCGGTGCTGACTCGCCCGTACAGCCAGCTCATCGCCGCGCTGACGGTCAACGTCTTGCACGCCGGCGCGAGCGGCCTCGGCTGGGCGGTGTCGGCGGTTGGCGTCGGGGGATTCGGAGGGGCGCTGGTCACGACGTACTTCGCTCAGCGCGAGCGGCGCTCGCGGCTCTGGCTGCAGTCGGGCCTCGTGATGTCGGGCGGCGTGCTCGCACTTGGTTTCGTGCCGACGCTCGCCGCGGCGTTGCCGGTGCTATTCGTCATCGGCGTCGGAACGATGGCACAGTTGGGCGCGACGAACACCCTGATTCAAGTGCTATCGCCCGACGACGTTCGCGGCCGCGCGCTCGCCATCTACACGATGATCGCGATCGGCGTCGTCCCGCTGGGGGCGCTCGTGGACGGCGCGATCGCATCGGGCATCGGTTTGCGGCCGACGTTCGCCATCGCGGGCGCCGTCTGCACGGCGTTGTTTATCGCGATCTGGTTCCTCCGCCCCGCGGTCCGAACGGTGTAAAAAAAGCGAGCCGCTCTTTGTGCGACTCGCTTAAATAACTCCGCCCGTTAACGTCGAGCGGAGTTGCTGGGATACTGGTTAGGCCTTCTTACGCCGGACCTTCTTGCGAACTGCTTTGCGAACCGCCTTCTTACGAACCGCCTTGCGAACCGCCTTCTTGCGAACCGCCTTGCGGACTTTCCGGCGAACGGCCTTGCGGGCTACTTTCCGGCGTACCTTCTTGCGGACTATCTTACGAGCTACTTTACGGCGGACGATCTTGCGGGCGACTTTTCGTCGAACTCGCTTGCGAACCGCCTTGCGAACCAACGCTCCGACGACCGCTTTTTTCACGGCCGCCTTGCGAGCGGCTTTCTTTCGAACTGCCATCGTTGGTACGATTCATCCTTTCTCTGGCCGAGCAACCGACCAGGGGTGTTGCCTACCTTATACAGTATTACGAGCGCCAATGCAAGTTTTTACCGACGACGGCGCACGCATCGACGCACGCATCTACGAGCGCGGACACGAGCGCGCGGTCGTGTTGATCCACGGATTTCCGTTTTCGCACGCGGTCTGGGAGAAACAAGCCGACGTGCTCGCGCAGACCTCGTGCGTGGTCGCACCGGATTTGCGCGGCGCCGGAAACTCAAGCGCTCCGGATGGCCCGTATCTCATGGAAACGCTCGCAGCGGACGTCGCCGCTTTGCTCGATGCGGTCGGGATCGAACGCGCGGCGCTGATCGGTCATTCGATGGGCGGATACGTTGCGCTCGCCTTCGCGCGGATGTTCACCGAGCGCGTGACGCACCTCGCTCTGGTAGCGAGCCGGTTGCGTGAGGATACGGCGCGGGAGGCGGCCGCGCGCCGAGAACTCGCGGAGCGCGTCGAGCGCGAAGGGAGCGTCGAGCCGGTCGTAGCGACGTATTTTCCGCGATTGTTCTCCCCCGAAACGCGAGCGAATCACCCCGATGCCGTCGATCGTGCGGGTGCGATCGCCCGCCAAAATAGCGCGGCCGGAATGGCCGCAACGCTGCGCGGGATGGCCTTGCGCGCTGCGTCAGAGACATCGCCGAGGATCTGGACGTGCCGATGCTGATGATTGCCGGCGGGCGCGATCGGGTCGTACCGATCGCGGAGGCCCGGGCCGACGCGGGGAGATTCGCGCGCGGCCGGCTCGTCGCGTGCGGGGAGAGCGGCCACCTTCCGATGATGGAGGAGCCGGACCGCGTCTCCGGTGCGCTCGCGGCCTGGCTTAGCGAATGACCGGGAATTTAGAGCGGCGGCGAATGAAGTTGTAAAGGAGGATGCCGCCCACGGCCACCGCTGCAATGATGGCCGCGACAAACACGATCTTCAAAAGGTAGACGGCGATGAAGAGCAGGACGATCGCCAAGGCGACCGCCACCGTCAACTTGAGGAAGAGGGAGACGGTCGGATTGAGGGCGGGCTTGGTCACATTTTTCATTGCATCTCCAGCTACTCCGGCTGCCGCCGGCAGGTTTCAGAGGCGCCTCAGGTAGTCGAGTGCGCGGTAACCGGCGGCGATCGAGCCCCCGCTATCGATCCTGCCGTCGCGAAGCATGGCGCGAAAGGTAACGAGCGACGCGAGCTCCACCTCGATGTGCTCCGCCGCATCGGGCGTGGGCGCTCGGGCTTTGCGGGCGCCCGATGCCACGTAGAGGTAGGCGCGCGCCGTGGAACGCACCGGTTCGGCGGCGTATTCGGCGGCGAGCTCGCAGCGCGCGACCTCGTAGCCGGTCTCCTCGGCGAGCTCGCGCAGGGCGCAATCGCGCGGCTCTTCGGAGTCTTCGAGCGTTCCGGCGGGCAGCTCGAGGTGAATCGAATCGTCTCCGTAGCGGTACTGGCGCACCAGGACGACGCGATCTTCTCCGGTGAGCGCCACGACGACGACGAAGCCGCGAGACTCGCGGACGTAGTAGTCGGGTATGATCGTTCCGTCGGGCAGTTCGACTTCATCGACGCGCAGGCGCATGTAAGGCGAGTCGACGACGTAGCGCGACGCGCGCAGCCGCCATCCCGGTTTCTCCATGGCCCGGATCTATCGGCGAAGCGTTTATAGCTCCTGTCGCGAAGGAAGAATGCATGCCGGAGCGTCTATTGGTGATTGGCGGCGGAACGATGGGTTCGGGGATCGCGTTCGTCGGCGCGCAGGGGGGCTATGACGTCGAGATCGTCGAGCCGTTCGCCGCAGCGCGCGAGCGCAGCCGGGCCTACGTCGAGCGCGAGGCGCAACGCTGCGGCGATCTCGCGGCCCTCGAAAGAATCCGTTGGAGCGATGCGATCTCATCGAGCTCCGATGCATCTATCGCAATCGAGGCCGTACCGGAACGATTCGAATTGAAGCGCGACGTTTTCGTCGCGTTGGCGGGCGCCCTCGCGTCCGATGCGCTGATCGCGACGAACACTTCCTCGCTAGCAATCGAACAGCTCGCCGACTTCGTGCCGCACCCCGAGCGAGTGCTCGGCCTACATTTTTTTAACCCCGCCACGAAGATGCAGCTGATCGAGGTGGTGATGGCGCCGCAGACAAGCGACGAGACGCTCGAGCGCGCCTACGAACTCGCCGAACGCTTGCATAAGATCCCGGTGGTTGCCGCCGACACTCCCGGGTTCATCGTCAATCGCGTTGCTCGGCCGTACTATCTCCAGGCGCTGCGCGCGTTAGAGCGGGGCGTCGCTTCCACGCAAGAGCTCGACGCGCTGGCGCGAGCGGCTGGGTTCCGCATGGGACCGTTCGAGCTCATGGATTTGATCGGTCTCGACGTCAATCTCGCGACGACGGAGTCGGTCTTCGCGCGCACGGAGCTCGAACGCCTGGCGCCCGTGGAACTTCAACGGAGCCTGGTCGCCCAAGGATTACTAGGGCGCAAGAGCGGCGCGGGTTTCTTTGACTATCGTGACGGCACGCCGGAGCGCCTCGACGCTACGATTGACTCCCGACAAAACGAACCCGACGCACGGGAGCTCGTCGCGATCGTGGGTTTCGGCGGCGTGGCCGACGAGCTCGCCGAGCTGATCGAGCAACGGTACGCACCGGTACAGCGCGTCATGCACGACGAGCTGCTCGACGAGCTCTCGCCGGAAGCCACGCTCGTGATCGACGTCGGCGACGGCGTCGCCGATCGGGGCGACGTGATTGCAGAGCTGGACTCGCTGCTCGGCGCCGAGTGCGTGTTCTTCGTCGATGCCTACGCGACCGATCTCGCCGCGTGTGCCGAGCGCCTCAGTCACCCCGAGCGCCTGGTCGGCTACGGGATCCTCGGTTCGCTCGAAGGACAGGCCGCCATCGAGATCGTCGATTCCGAATCGGTTTCCGACGATGCCCTGGAGCTCGCACAAGAGTTGTTCGGCGCCGTGGGCAAGGGCAGCGTGTTGGTCGAAGACGTTCCGGGGCTCTTTCTCGGCCGCACCGTCGGGTCGATCGTGAACGAGGCAATCGTCGCGGTCGGAGAGGGGGTCGCTTCGTCGGACGACGTCGATACGGCGATGCGGCTCGGTGCGAATTATCCTATCGGGCCGATCGCCTGGGGACGCGAGATCGGCGGTGCACGCGTGAAGCGCATCCTGCAGCGCTTAGCCGATGCGGAAGGCGAGGCGTTCGCTCCGCATCGCTCGCTCTGGATTCTGGATGTTCAAGAAGAGCCGGCGGCCGAGGCGGTGCCGGAATGAGCCGCGAGGTCTGGGTGATCGACGCGGTGCGCACCCCGATCGGCCGAAACGGCGGACGGCTTGCGAACGTGCGGCCGGACGATCTCGCAGCGATCGCGTTGCGCGCGATCGTGCAGCGCACCGGCGTCGCGCCGGCCGCGATCGACGACGTGTACTTCGGGGCGGCGAACCAGAGCGGCGAGGATAATCGCAACGTAGCGCGGATGGCCGTATTGCTCGCGGAACTGCCGGTCGAAGTCCCCGGCGTCACCGTCAATCGTCTCTGCGGCTCGAGCTTGCAGGCAGTCAACTCGGCGGCGCAGGCGATCGCCTTCGGCGAGGGGGACGTCGTTATTGCGGGCGGTGTGGAATCGATGACGCGCGCGCCGTACGTGTTAGCGAAGAGCGACTCGGCGTTCGGCCGAAAGCAGAAGCTGTTCGACACGGTTTTGGGTTGGCGCATGATCAATCCGAAGATGCCGCAGCAGTGGACGATCTCGCTGGGCGAGACCGCCGAGAAGGTCGCCGAGCTCTACGGCATCACGCGGGAAGAGCAAGACCGCTTCGCCTTCGAATCACAGATGAAGTGTAAGGCGGCGGTCGAACGCGGCGCGTTCGCCGACGAGTTGGTAAGCGTTTCGGTAACGGACGGACGGGGAAACCAGAGCCTCGTCTCGGCGGACGAGCACCCCCGGCCGGAAACAACCCTCGAGCGCCTCGGGAAGCTGGAGCCTTCCTTTAAATCCGGCGGCACCGTCACGGCGGGCAACTCGTCGGGCATCAACGACGGCGCGGCGGCCGTCCTCCTTTGCGAAGCGGAGACGGCGCGGCGTTTGCGGCTCACGCCGATGGCCCGGTTGCTCAGCTGTGCGTCGTCGGGCGTTGCTCCGGACGTCATGGGGCTGGGGCCGATTCCGGCTACGCGCGCCGCGCTGGCGCGCGCCGGCATCGGAGTCGCCGAACTCGACGTAGCGGAAATCAACGAAGCGTTTGCCGCGCAGGCGATCGCGTGCGTGCGCGACATCGGTCTCGATCCCGGCACGACCAACCCCAACGGCGGAGCGATTGCGCTCGGGCATCCGCTCGGCGCGAGCGGCGCGCGTATCGTAACGACGCTGCTCCACGAACTGCGCCGGCGCGGTGGACGTTACGGTCTCGCGACGATGTGCATCGGCGTGGGGCAGGGCATCGCAACGGTATTCGAGCGGGTCGAGTAGAAAGGCGGCGCGGATGAGCACGACCTCGGTTATGGCAAAGACGCAGCTCCTTATTGGCGGCGACTGGCGCGACGCTTCCGATGGAGGTACGTACGAGGATCCCAACCCGGCAACCGGGGCAACGATCGCCCGCGTCGCCGACGCGACGCGGGAGGACGTGGATGCGGCGGTAGCTTCGGCGCGACGGGCCTTCGATGCCGGCAAGTGGCCGTCCATGGCTGCATCGCGCCGAGCGAAGATCGTTTATAAGATGGCGCAGCTCATCGGCGAGCGTGCCGCGGATCTCGCCCTGCTCGAGGTGCGCGACAACGGAAAGACGATCGGCACGGCCAAGGGCGAGCTCAGCGCTATCGTGGACACCTTCGAGTTCTACGCCGGCGCGGCCACCAAGAATTACGGCGAGACGCTGCCCCCGCCAATCCCCACCTATCTCGCGAACACGGTACGCGAACCCGTCGGCGTCGTCGGCGCGATCGTGCCGTGGAACTTTCCGCTGCTCCTCGCGTCGTGGAAAGTGGCGCCCGCGCTCGCCGCGGGGTGCACGATCGTCCTCAAACCATCGTCGGTGACGCCGCTCACTGCGATCGAACTGGGGAGGATCGCGCTGGAAGCGGGCGTTCCCGAAGGCGTGCTCAACGTCATCACGGGCGCGACGCGAGAAATCGGAGCGTGGATCGTCGAGCATCGCGGTGTCGACAAGATTGCCTTCACCGGCTCGACGGCGACCGGGAAGATTGTCGCAGCGACCGCGGCGAAGACGCTCAAACGCGTAACCTTGGAACTCGGCGGCAAGTCTCCGTCCGTCGTCTTTGACGACGCGGATCTGGACGCCGCGGTAGCGGGCGCGCTCTACGGCGTCTACTACAATGCCGGCCAGTGCTGCGAGGCGCGCTCGCTCATCCTGTTGCAATCCGGCATCTACGATCGGTTCGTGAGCCGCTTTGAAGAAAAGGCGAAGCGACTGCGCGTCGGCGATCCCGAGGATCAGAGGACGCAGATCGGCGCCGTCACGATGCGCGATCAGTACGACAAGATCGCGAGCTACTGCGACATCGGCGTTTCCGAAGGCGCCAAGCCGCTCTTTGGCGGAGCGCCGGCCGTCGTCGGCGGGGCATTCGCGGCGGGTACGTTCTGGAGTCCGACGGCTTTCGAGGCGGAGAGCTCTCACCGCATCGCGCGGGAAGAAATTTTTGGCCCGGTCGCGACCCTCGTTCGCTTCGCCGACGAAACCGAAGCGATCGCACTTGCCAACGCCGGCGACTATGGACTCGCCGCAAGCGTTTGGTCGACCAACCTGGGGCGCGCGAACCGCGTCGCACGCGCGATCCGCAGCGGATCGGTCGCGATCAACACTCCGTACGCCGTCTTTCCGGGGGTCCCATTCGGTGGCTACAAGCAATCCGGATACGGACGGGAGCTGGGAATGGAAACGATGCGGCTCT
Organism: Vulcanimicrobiota bacterium; assembly: GCA_963745145.1. Lineage (GTDB taxonomy): Bacteria > Vulcanimicrobiota > Vulcanimicrobiia > Vulcanimicrobiales > Vulcanimicrobiaceae > Cybelea. The sequence goes on from CAVUWE010000002.1 coordinate 1,491,745, forward strand.
ACAGCGAAACCAAGAGCCTCCTCACGTACATCGGCGAGAAACCGATAGATCCGTTCGGGGTATAGCGACGATATGGAAGAACCGCTGAAAATCGGCGGGCAGTACAGCACGACGTATGGCACGCTGTGGAAAGACGGAACCTACTTTCCGCGCGGTACCGAGGTCAGCGTTGTCGGGCTACACCTCGATCAAGGGTTCTGCGTGCGGTTTCCCGCGACGCTGGACGGCGAGCCGCTCGAGACGTGGGAGGACTGGAGCGAGGTCGATTTCTTGGCCGAGCAAGGTTCAATCGAACCGCCGAGCCGCGCGTTATCGACTACCGTCCTTGCCGAGGCGCGCGACGTGCTCTCGGACGCCGAAAACGGTTCTCATCTCCATCTCCACGACGACGAGTAGCCTACCCGCTCGCGGTTACGTTCCTAAGATGATTTGACCGCTCTGCCAAACCGGCCACGCGGCGCACTCCGAAAACTTGATGGACCCGATGACGGCCACCCAGCAGTACGTTTTGAGGGGCTTTAGCCCGAAGAAATGCGCGACGCCCTTCTTGTTCGTGTTTTCCGTGTCGAACGGCGTGCCCGGCCGAGGGCTCGACGTATTCTTGGGGGTAGATTCTTGGACCGGTACGTGCGGCTGGGGCGTACCCAGAATCGTGACCACGATGGCGGCCTTGGTGATCGACGGGTTTGGAACCGGAGAGGACGGAGAGGACGACGGCGTCGGCGTCGACGAGCCGGAGTTACATGCCGCGATGGCTAACGCGGCGACGGCAAGCACGAGCAAGAGTCGTTTGGGCATGGGCGGCTCGGTTCGACGCCTCGATGGGCGGACCCGTTTCACCCCTGCGCGCAAAGATGAAAGTAACGTTGTGATTTGACGTCCAGCAGCGCGTAGTATTCGCGGAACAGCGCCGCGGCGGCGTTCCCGGGCCAGTGGGCGGGCAGCAATTCGCTCGGCAGGCCGGGATCGATGTAGGCGAACTTTCGGTAATCGTGGACGAGCCATAGCCGCTCGACCAGCGCGGCCTCGTCGCTGCTCTCGCCGTTCTCGCGCTCGCGCGCGAGGCGCGGCTCGTAGCGAGCGACGAACGAGAGATAGGCCGAGGCGATCTTGCCGACGTCCCAGCAGCGTTCGAGCAACTCCCGATCGCTGAGCGGACCGCGATACTCGCTGCTGAAGAGGTTCAGGGCGTCGAGCGTGCCCGTCGCCCGAGCGGCTTCCCGGGCCGCGACCAGAGTATCCGAGGGCGATATCCAGGTCGAGGGAGAGAGCGGGGCCCAACCCAAGGCGCTCAACTCCTTCCGCAAACGCTCTCGACGCTTCCGGTGGGCCTCGCCGATCGCATAGGTCAGCAGCCGCCAGCGCCCGTCCCACTCGATCACCGGCCCGTAGATTCGCGGGCTGAGTTCTTCGATGCGGCGCCTCCCCCGCTCGGTGACGGAATAGAAGCCTCTGTTTCCTTGACGCCGGGCGAGGAGCCAGCCCTGGCGCGCCATTCGCGACACCGCCTGCCGCACGGCCTGCGGGGAGACTCCAAAGGATGCCATCAGACGGATCAGTGCCCCGATCCAGAGCGAACCATCGCCCGCTCTCCGATGAACCATGTCGCCATAGAGGGTGAAGATAAAGGAAACGGGTCGCGTGACAGCCCTCTTGCCACCCTCCGCCTTATCCAGCGCTTGTCGAAGGGCCAAGGCTTGACACCTCCTCTCCCGATGCTTAGTATGACGGTATTCCCGTCGATCGACAAAAATCCGTTATACGCTGGAAGGGTCCAAGGCATGAACCGAATTGCTACCTTTGACGACTGGATCGTCATGCTTGACGAGTGGCGGCGCGACATCGGGCTCGATCGGGAGCTCGTCGATCGCTTCATGCCCGGGTACTCTTTCGAGGCGAAGTACGGTGAGCTGCCGACCCCCGAAATCTATTTCGGCGATTTCAAGGGCGAGCGGCGTTGGGAGCGGGTCCGCGAGATTCCCGATCAGCGCATGCGCGACGCGGTGCTCAACATGGTTGTCTATCAGGGCGACACCGAGTTCGCTTCGAACGAGCAGCAGCGATTTCTGGTGAACAACGCGCCGAGCGAGTACGACCTTGCGTCGCTCGTACGCATCATGGTCGAGGAGACGCGTCACGGTTATCAGATGTGCCACCTGATGGTCGAGCATTTCGGAAGCGAAGGCAAGATCGAGGCACAGAAGATGCTGGAACGGCGCGCCTTCGGCAAGAAGAACCGGCTGCTCAACGCCTTCAACGACGACGTTACGCATTGGCTGGATTTCTTCGCCTACACGAACTTCATGGACCGCGACGGGAAGTTCCAGCTGACCATGCTCTCTCATTCGAGCTTCGCACCGCTCGCAGCGTCGATGGGGCCGATGCTCCGCGAGGAAGCGTTTCACATGGGCACCGGGATCACGGGCCTGCGGCGCATCGCGAAGGCCGGCGTGATTCCGGTCGAGATTCAGCAGAAGTACTACAACAAGTGGTTTTCGGGATCGCTCGATCTTTTCGGCACCGATCACTCGGGGTCGGCGCAGTGGGCCTACACCTGGGGCATCAAGGGCCGCGTCGACGAGGATAAGACGGGGGACGGCGTAGACAAGGAGCACCTCAACGAGCGAGCGCGACGCCAGTTCTACGACGAAGCCGCAGCCACGATTGCCCGCGTGAACGAAGTCAATGCCAGCGAGAAGAAACTCTTTGTCCCGGACATGCGGTTCAATCGTATGATCGGCGATCACGCCGGCCAGCGTCACACGGTCGACGGACGCAGGCTGACCGAAGAGGAATGGACGGCCTACGCCCCAACGGTCCTGCCGACTGCCGCCGACGAAACGCAGCTTAACGAATGTTTTAAAAATCCCAACTGGATCGCACCCAAAGGAAACCTTGCATGAGCACGACGGTCAACGGAGCCACGGCGCAGACGCCGTTCGGACGCGAGGCGCGCGCCCTCGACGGTAAGCGCGTCATCAACTACTGGAAGGACGGCCACGTCGGCTTCATCGAGATGGACGATCCGCCCGCCAACACGTACACGCACGAGATGATGCGCCAACTCGACGACGCGATTCTCGACGCGCGTTTCGATTCTGACGTCGAGGTGATCGTGCTCACCGGAAAGGGCGAGAAGTTCTTCTCGGCGGGCGCCAACATCGGAATGCTCAATCAGGTAACGCCCGAGTTCAAATACATGTTCTGCCTGCACGCCAACGAGACGCTCTCGCGGCTCGAGCAGACGCCTAAGCTGGTGATCGCCGCGCTCAACGGGCATTGCGTGGGCGGCGGGCTCGAGATCGCAATGGCCGCCGACCTTCGGATCGCCCGCAAAGACGCGGGTAAGATCGGGCTCCCCGAGGTCGCACTGGGCGTCCTGCCCGGGACCGGCGGAACGCAGCGCCTCGCCCGCCTCGTGGGCAAGTCGCGCGCGATCGAGATGATGACGACCGGAAAAACGGTCAGCTACGAACAGGCGCTCGACTGGGGAATGCTCACCGATCTCTTCGAAGGCAACGCGCAAGAGTTTCGCGAGCAGATTACCGACTACGCCAAACAGTTTTGTTCGCCGAACAAGGCACCGATGGCGGTCGGCCACATCAAGCGCGCCGTTCAAACCGGAGCCGAGCTGCCGCTTCAAGACGCGCTCGCGCTGGAACGCGAACTTCAGTCGCTGCTGTTCAAGAGCGAGGATGCGAAAGAAGGCCTCGCGGCTTACAACGAAAAGCGGGTCGCCCGCTTCAAGAACAAGTAGAGCGCCGGCGTCACGCGACGGTAATCACGAGCTTGCCGGTCACCGAGCCGCGCTTGCTCTCGTCGAGCGCGGCGACTGCCTCGGAGAGCGGTCGTTCGCCGGAAATCGTTACGCGGACCGCGCCGCGCTCGAAGAGCTCGAGGAGCTTGCGCAACCCGGCGTGCGACCACTGAGGCGAACCTCCAACGTAAAGATTCTGCGCGACGATCTTGCGTTGTTCGAACCAGGCGGCGTCGGCCGCACGTGTCGTCGAAACGATCGAACCCCCGCCACGTAACACCGGCGCGATCTTTTTGATCGCGTCGGCATCGTCGACGAGGTCGAGCGCCGCGTCGACGCCGTTCGGATGCGCGGCCTTCACGGCCTCAACCACGTCCTGACGATCGTACGCGACGAACTCGTCGACGCCGAGCGATCGAGCGTAGCCTTCATTTGCCGCGCTTCCCGTCCCGATGACGTGTGCGCCGCGATCGCGTGCGATCTGCACGGCGAAGCTGCCGACGCCGCCGGTCGCGCCAAGGACGAGCAACGTCGTATCTTTTCCGACATGCATCGCTTCGATTGAGGCAAGCGCGGTCAGACCTGCCGTCGGCAACGCGGCGGCATCGGCATCGCCGACGCTATCGGGAATCTTCGCGATCGGTTCGCGACCGTCCTCAGCGGCGAGCGTGTACTCGGCGTACGCGCCATCGTCTCCCGCGGCGACGCCGAAGACGCGTTCGCCCTCGCGATATTTGCGAACTCCGGCGCCGGTCTCACTAACGACCCCGGCAAAGTCTTGCCCGAGGACGAACGGAAATTTTTCGTCGGCATGATCGCGTCGCTTCCAATCGATCGGATTCACGCCGGCTGCCGTCACTCGAACGAGTATCTCGTGCGAACCCGGTCTGGGCACTGGAATTTCTTTCAACGAACCGCTCCCGTTGAGGTGCTCTACGACAACAGCTTTCATCCGATTTGATTCTCCGTGCCAGGGGTCGTTGCTATTGAAAGCATATAGAGGCCTCGAAATGAAAAGCTCCTGCGAACGCTGCGGTCAACCCCTGCGAAGCGACGATGCGCGAGCCTGCTCGTACGAGTGCACGTTTTGCGCCGCATGCGCCACGGCGATGAACGAACGCTGCCCGAACTGCGGGGGCGCGCTCGTCGCGCGATCGGGCGTTGCCTAGCATGGTTACCGCATTCATCCTGATGAACGTCGAGCGCTCGCGCCTGCGCACGCTCGCCGACGACCTGCTCGCGGTCGACGGCATCGCGGAGGTCTACTCCGTCGCCGGTCCCTTCGATCTGATTGCGGTCGCTCGCGTTCGGCAGCACGAGGAGCTCAACGACCTCGTCACCGAGCGGGTCGCGGCCCTCGAAGGCATTCTCAGCACCGAGACGCTGATCGCGTTCCGTTCCTTCGCAAAGAAAGATCTCGGCCTGCTTTGGGACATCGGGAGCTAGATCGCACGGCGGGTTGCCCTGGCTACGACGGCGCCGCCGCCGGGATGAGGTTCTGCGGCAAGGTCGCGATGTATCCCGGCACGGCGTCCCGGGAATGAATCGCCGGACAGCAAAGCCAAATCGACTTTGACGGTTGGGGGGCCTGGTCTACGGCTTCGGCCAATCGTATGGCTCCACCCAAATCAACGCGGCGCCGCGGTCCTCGAATCCCACGGCGGCGATGTGATCACCGGTTCCGATTCTCCGAATATTTAGCAAAGAAAGGACCACCATGCCGGACTTGACAGTCGCCCCGCTCGGTGCACTTTTCGGGCCAGATTTCATAACCGTGACGGTCGATGACGCGACCAGCGGGCAGTATAACCTCGAGATCTTTCCCGATGCCAATAATCCCCAGCTCAAGGCCAACAGGCTGCCCATGCAGTTCTACTACATGCCGCAGAGCCTCTATCTTGCGAAGAAGCAAGATTCTGACGATTTCGACTTCAGCGTCACCGTCTTCAAGGGCCTGATGACCTCCGAAGATACCCTGAACAGTGCCAATACCGCGAGCGTCGGTGGCGAGATCGATGCGGGGGGCGCGTTCGTCACTTTCTCGACGACGATGGCCATTCCGTCCAGCGTCTTGAGCGCCGCATTGGCGCAGATCAAAGCGGGGCAGGTCGGCACCGTGCCGCAGAGCATCGCCGATCACTGCCAGGTGGATGCCGCCGACCCCGCTCCGCTGTTGGGATGCGTACCGATCGCCGCCAACGAGGTGACCATCGAGGTCCCGCAACTGCCGGGTTCGACCGCGCCGACGAGCACGACGACGGCCACGACGGCATCCGGACCCTCGTCAAGCTCCAGCACCTCGACCACAACGGCCACGCCACCCGCCGCTCCCAATAACGGGAATCCCTGGTTCATCAGCGCCCAGGGCATGGGGCACGGCAGTATCGATGCATCCAGCGTCAGCAGCTTTCTCGTGACCTGCAACCAGTACGCGGCAGGCGCGATCGCGGGTTCTTTGCAGGCCGGCATGTCGCCCTTTACCGTGCACTACAACCTGACCCTGATGTTCTACATGAATGCCTGCCAGATCCAGATGCATGTGGACGTCGACAAGGTCTTTACTCAGCTCTCCGCCGCGGCGGAAGCCAAGTACATGTTTGTGCAGGCCGATCTCTCCGCCAACTATCAGACGAGCATAACAAACGGTGGAATCACTACGATCATCAATGAAAACGGGGTCGCCGTCGATCCCGACATGAAGAAGATGATCGACACCCAGGTCGGCGACATGCAAACCAAGGCATGGGACCTGGTCAAGAGCGAAATCTTCAATTGGCAGCCCAAGCCCGACGCCCCGGCGACGGCCAGCACCGGAGCCTGCGGCGGCGCGGCGGTCTCGCTCAAAGTGAACTACCAGATGCACGCCGTTCACTTCGATCAAAGCTGGACGCTCAACGATACCGTCACGCGACTACAGGCCGCGAGCGGAACATTGACCGAATTGGAGCCGGCGGTCAAAGCCAACCTGAGCAAGTATCTGGCCGTCGTCGACATCGGGGAGTTCTTCCAAAAGCTGCAGGTTGCCGCGACTCCGAACATCGATTTCTCCGGAACGGAAATTGCGGATCCGATCACCTCGGCATCCATCGAGGTCAGCTACCCCGTGGCCGACAACACGGGCAATGTGCCGACTAACTCCGACGGAACGCCGGTGCTGAAAACTCTGGGAGACGGCTTCCACTACACGCCCGGCAATATCAACCAATCCGCGCCCAGTTCGCTGGCCAGCTGGTCGAAAAATAACCCCACCGACATCATCAACATCTCGTTCCTGCGGCTGCTAAAGAGCCCGGCTAATTGGGATGCCGATCAGGTCACCATCACCAAGAAGCTCGAATACGATCCGGACGACCCGCGGGTTGACCTTTCGACGGGCACGACCGAGATAATCATTACCTCAACCGGGTCCGATCACACCCCGGTGGTCAGCCCCGCCGATGTTGGATACGTCAGCGTACGATTTGCACTCGACCGGCCGATTGCGCCCAACATCACGGTCACGCTGACGATTACCTTGGCCGGATCGCAGGGCACGCGCACCGACACGCTGACCTTCACCAGCACCGGACCCATGCAAAAGCCGACGGCGCTGTGGCAGGTCTTCTCCGACAAGTACTTTGACGCAGCCGTGGCGCAGGTGCAAATGAGCTTGGAAGTTGCGCCGCCACCCTCCGACTTCGGCGGCACGGCCGTCACCTGGAGCGGAACGGAAGCGGTTCCGGTCGGACTGGGACGCATCAAGAATATTCCATTGTACGTGCTGACCATTCCGCCCCTGACCGACCCGACCCAAAGCCAGCTAGTCGGCCAGTACATTACCCAAACTCTGCAGCAGATGGCCGCCTCGTAGTGACCAGGGGCAGGCTTCACGGGTGAGCGAGGATGAATCCGGTATGCAAAAAAGTGCGGCCATGGCCGGAGGTGTAACAGCGGGGCCCTTTGTCCGAACGACCGGAATGTGGCTGCACCCGATTACGCCTGTTCTTTCGCTACCCAGCCTGCCCTTGGCGACCTCGCGCAACGGAAGCCTCTTCGCGGACCGGTTCGACTCTAATCTTCATTGGTATCTGCCCGATTTTGCGCTGGCCGCCGATGTTGATCCGCTCTTTGCGTTTGCGGTCAGCCAGACCGGACAACAGGCCAATGGGCAACCCTTCAGCGTCGCGCGGCTATCGCTGAAGATTACCAAACAGCAGCCCGCGCAAGCCGCGCAATTTGCGCAGGCAAACCCCAGTGCAGTCCTGCGCGAGATCCCGCTCGAAAATCTGGCGGCAGTCTTCAGCAGCACCTATATCGATCAAAACGGCAACGCACAGCAGCGGACCTTCAATGCCTCAACCGTGCAAGACGACGGCGACGGCTCGTTTCTGCTGGTCTTTGACGGCTCGATCCTGGGCGACTGCGTATTGGCCGTCTATCAGGATCTGCGCTCTTTCGGCAAAGCGGCCATCGTCGTGAATGCATATTTCCAGTCGTGGTCGGCACCGACGTCGCCGGAGCCGGTTTTTCGCCGCCCGGTGTTCATGACGCTCGGAAGCTCGGTTGCGGCGGTGCCGGTCCTTCATCCGCAACTCGAAATGGCTGCCGTGGGACCAACGCGTCTGGTTCCGCCACCGCCTCCGCAGCCAACCTGGGTTGAAGTCAGATTGCCCTACGGGGAGACTTTGCCGCTAGGCCTCAAGTACAACGCGGAAGGGTATCAACTGCGCTACACGTTGGCGACGGCCTCTACTCCCAGCCATGTCATCCTCGCCGCCGGCGATCTCAGCGGCTTCACCCAACGGCAAACCCAGTTTGCCGAACTCAACGAATTAGGCGAGCTCAGCCGAAAATACCCAACCTTAAGCCGCGCCTACTTCGGTGTCCTCAGCAATACGATCGTCTTGATTCCGCAACGCTATGCCCTCGTCCGCGGCAAGACCGGCTGCGCGGCAACCTGCCTAGCACGGGTTGATTCATCGCCATCCTCCACGAGCCAGTGCGCCTTCGATTTCAGTTTCATGATCGCTCCGGCGATCAGCAGCATCGAGCTGGCAAAATTGACCGAGGAAATCGCCGGCCATCCCGACCTGAACGGATACCAGATCACGTTTGCGAATTTTCTTCAGAGCGCGCCGGCGTCGACGCTGCTGACCGCGTTTGCCAGCAGCGTTCAGTTCGCGGCCGGAGCCGGTCCCCACACCTTCGCCTTGACGATCACCGTGCAAGACGACGGCGCCAATGCTCCCGCCGTGGCGAATGCGAACCTACTCATCCTGCAGCTCTCCGCCCAATCGGGAACCGATCTGATCGGCTCCTTGAGCCTCATCCTCGACGACGGCTACCCGGACCCCGTGCTGGCCACGATCGATCTGAACTTTGCGCACACGGCCGGAAGCGACGAGGTTCTGGCTCAGATCGACCCAACCGCGCAAGCCATCCAGGTGACCAACCAGTCGCCGCTTGACCTGCAGATGCAGAACTACGCTCTCATTCAAGGCGCCAACCTGACTGAAGTGCCAGCGCCGATCTTGATTTCGGCCGGCGCATCGGTTTCGTTTCCCCTGCCCGCGAACTCCGACGGACTGGCGTTTGCCTACGAGGCACAACTGGCGCTCCCCGCTGCGATGAATCCCGCGGCGGTTGCGAAGTTTCTAAACTTTCAAACCGTTGACGTGCAGAACACCCAGTACGTCGTCGCGCTGGACGCCTCGGGTATCGACTTTACCAAGGTTAGCTCCGTCGCATGCACCGTCACGCTCCCCACCTTACCGTCCATCACGCCTTGGCATACAACCTTGACCGCGAATCTGAAAGCCGACAGCAGCCACGTTCAGATTCCAATTGAGAACGCCGTCTTTACGCTACCGGGAACGATCAACCTGACGGTCAACGCAGTGGACCCGAATGCAACGCCGTTTACCCTCACGCTGCAAAACGATTTTACCGCGAATCCGGTGATGGTTTTATTGCAGTCGCAATTGATAAGCCCGCCGGTAACGCCACCGGCACCGTCCTAAGAGCGGCGTCCTCAAGCCTCGGGCGGTAGGGAGGCATCATTTTCGATCAGTCTTCTGACCGTAGATCCGACCAGAAGTCATGCGGAATTCTCGTCTTGAGCGACGTGTAATCCGCGAGCACCTGCTGTGGCGTCGCGCAGCCGACGACCAGCGCGGCCGCGACGTCAGGCGCGCTCGAGAACTGCAACGCGGCCGTGCGAAGGTCGACACCGTGTCGCGCCGCAACCGCGCGCAGCCGATCGCGTTTCTCGATGATCTCGGCGGGAATCTTATGATTCTCCTTGCCGTAATTGAAGCGCGCACTGCCGCTGATGAAACCGGCGTTGAGCGACGAGCCGACGACAAACGTCATTCCGTACTCGCGCGCCTTTGGAAAGACCTGATGCAGCGCGTTCTCATGAGCCACCAACGAATATTGACGCGCCAAGAGGCACACGTTCGCGTCGGCGACGTCCATCAGCTTGAGAATCGGTTCTGGTGAGTTGACGCCGAGCCCCCAGCCCTTGATCACGCCTTCATCGCGCAGCTTGCTCAGCGCGGGGAACGCACCCTTGCGTGCAATCTCAAACTGCTCTTCCCACGGCCCCGGCAGCCACGGATTATCCGGTGAGAGGTCGTGAACGAAGACGACGTCGAGCGCGTCGATGCCTAGCCGCTGCAGGCTGTCATCGATAGACCGCTTGACGCCGTCAGCGGTGTAATCGTAGCGGAGATTGTTCGGCGAAGGGGTGAACGGAAAATACTCTCTCGCGTTGTTCTTTCGCGATGCCGTGAGCAACTTCCCGACTTTCGAGGATAGGACGTACTCGCTGCGATTCTGTTTGTGCAAAAAAGTGCCAAGACGCCGCTCCGCAAGTCCCAGGCCGTACCACGGAGAGGTATCGTAGTATCGCACGCCGGCGCTCCACGCGGCTTCGATTGTAGCGTAGGCATCTTCATCAGTAACGTATGCGAACTCATTGCCGAACGGCACGCCGCCAAGACCGAAATGTTTTCCGTCGAAGATTTCAGACACGTTCATGCCATCGCTTTTCCCCCGATGTCGCGAAGCCTAACGCCGCTCCGGCCCCGAGCGCTTCGCGCTCCCGGGGGCTGAGCTTCGCGTGATATCCCGCCTGATTGTCTTACGGGAGCTCCACGCGATAGAGCCGCGTCTCGTCGATGCTCAAGCGCTGCGGCTCCTTGCCGGCGTAGGAATCGAAGCGCACGATCGAGTCGCCGATCGCGAAGTTGCCGTTTGACAGAGGCTTGAGCGCGTCGGTGCCGTCGAGCGTGAGCCGGTTCTTCACGATAACGACGCGCGTGATCGCGGGATCGCCGAGGTAGGTGTTCTCGTAGCGGCCCGCCAGCACGTTCCAAGCGGCCGGGTACGAAAACGTATGCGGTCCGCGGTAACGCTCGTTGGGATACCATTGCGAGCCGTACGTCATCTCGACGACGCGCCCGTTGCGCTCGCGCCCAAAGACCAGCAGAAACATCGCGTACTTCGGGTCGTCTGCCCAGAAGGCGTCGGGGCCGCGCGGGTAGAGCGCGATCGATTTGGACCCATCGACGAGCCGCAGGCGGTTCTCGTTCGCCACGACCTCGAGCGACGCGCCGCTGGGGGCGGTATACGTCCCGGCGAAGTCGCCGGCACGGTCGACGTGAGCCGGATCCGGCGCGGCCTTGGGTGAGGGAAGCGGTTGGCCGAGACTCTGCGCGCGCAGCACGCGCATCGCGTACAGCACGATCGCGCAAGGGTGCAGCGGCGCCTCGACGAGATTTGCGAATGCGACGACACCGAAACCGCGCGCGAGATTCATCTGCATGCAGGCGGTATAACCCGAGACGCCGCCGGTGTGGCCGATCACGCGGTCGCCGCCGTCGTCGAAGATCGACAGGCCGTATCCGTAAGCTCGGTAGAATGCGGGGGCCTCGTTGAGCTCGACGCCGGCCGAGCCGGCCCGTTTTCCGTTGCCCAATACATCGGGGCGCGTCATCTCTGCGAACGTTGCGGGCGCGATCAGCTGTGCGCCGTTCGCGGTTCTACCGCCGTCGAGATAGAAGCGCATGTAGCGTGCCATGTTTTCAGGAGTCGAGAGCACCGAGCCCGCGGGATCCACGAAGTCCAGCGGCGGCGAGGCGACGAGCGGCGGATCGAGCGGCGGGGGGCGGTCGTTGTCGCGGAATTGGTAGCCGACCGCGCCACCAGCCATCGCGGCGGGCGTGAACACGTCGGAGCTTTGCGTCATGCCGATCGGCGCGAACACGCGCGCGTCCACCGCATCGGCCCACGAGCGGCGGTCGACCCGCGCGAGGATCGCACCGGCGACCCCGTAGCCGTCGTTCGAGTACGACCACGAGGTCCCGGGCGAAAAGAGCGTCGAGGCTCGTCGTAGGGCGACGACGTCATAGAGGTAGCCGTTCTTCGAGCGCAAAGTCGTCGGGAAGGCCCGCGGTATGCGAGAGCAGCTCGTGGACGAGCACCGGCCGCCGCTGGCCGCCGATGGAAAACCAGGGAAGATAGTGCCGTGCCGGAGCGTTGAGATCGACGCGGCCGGCATCCTTCAGTTCGAGCAAGGCGAGCGCCGTCATCGACTTCGTGATCGAGCCGATGGCGAACCGCGTCTGTGGAGTCACCGGCGATCGCGTCTCGCGGTTCGCGTAGCCGATCGTGATAACGCGCAGGGTCCGCGTTCGATCGGTGATGGCGACGGAGAGCCCTGGAGTTCCTTGCTCGCGCATCGCGGCCGGCGCATACGCCGCGATCGCATCGAGGGCCGCCTGCAGCGTCGGTCCCCTCGCCGCGGCCGCCGGATGCGGCGGCGCCGCTAGGGACAGCGCGAATACCGCGCCGGCCCATCGAAGCACGCGTACGTCTCGCTGCATTGGTCGCTGATACGCGCCTGTGGACGCACGCTTCCTTCCGCGCCGGGAAACCGGTCGAATTCCGAGAAGCCCGGGCCTGAAACGTTCGATTCTCCGCGAGGGTTAACGACCGTACTATGGCACGTATCTATGAAAACCTGGCCGACACGTTCGGCAACACGCCGCTGGTGAAGCTCCCACGGCTCGCCAAGGATCTCCCGGGGACGCTCCTGGTGAAGATGGAGTCGTTCAATCCGGCCGGCTCCGTGAAAGACCGTATCGGCGTCGCGATGATCGAGGCGGCCGAGCGCGATGGTCGCCTCCTCCCCGGCATGACGATTCTCGAACCGACGAGCGGAAACACGGGGATCGCCCTCGCCTTCGTCGCGGCGGCGAAAGGCTATCCGATCATTCTGGTGATGCCGGATACGATGACGATCGAGCGCCGCAATCTGCTCAAGGCATATGGCGCGCAGGTCGTGCTGACGCCTGGGGCCGAGGGCATGCCCGGCGCCCTTCGGCGCGCCAACGAAATACTCGCCGGAGCCGCCGGCAAATATTTCATGCCGCAACAGTTCGAGAATCCGGCGAATCCGGAGATCCACCGGCGCACGACTGCAGAAGAGATCTGGCGCGATACCGACGGTGCCGTCGACGTCGTCGTCGTGGCGATCGGAACCGGCGGCACGATCACCGGCGTCGGCGAAGTGCTCAAGGCCCGCAAACCCGGCGTGACGATGATCGCCGTGGAGCCCGACGGCTCGGCGGTGCTCTCCGGCGGAAAACCTGGCCCGCACAAGATCCAAGGCACCGGTGCCGGATTCGTGCCAAAGGTGCTCAACACCCAAATTTACGATGAGGTGATCCGCGTGACCGATGCCGACGCGATCGCGACCGCGCGGCGGCTCGCGCGCGAAGAGGGCATGCTGGTAGGCATCTCGAGCGGTGCGAACGTTTGGGCGGCGCTGCAGGTTGCGTCGCGCCCGGATTCGCGAGGCAAGACGATCGTCACCATCGGCTGCGACACCGGCGAACGGTACTTGAGCAATCCCGTCTTCAGCGAGCAGGAAGCGACGGTCGTCGAACCAGCACTCGTTTGAACGAAACGCCGCCGCTGCTCGTCGAAGTAACGCGAGGCGATCTCGTCGAGTCGGTGCATCGCGTGGCTGCGTGCGCGGTCGACGCGAGCGGCCGCGTGGTGTATCGCGCCGGTGACGTCGATGTTCCGGTCTATCTGCGTTCGGCAGCGAAGCCGCTGATCGCCGCGGCGGTCGTCGAAGCGGGCGCAAGCGAGCGGTTCGACTTGGAACAGCGCGAGATTGCCGTCATCGCCGCATCGCACTCGGGCGAGCCGATGCACGTCGACGCCGTGCTTTCGATCCTACGCAAGATCGGGGCCGACGTGTCGGCGCTGCAATGCGGAGCGCATCTGCCGTACGACGAGGCCGCCGCCAACGCGTTGCGCCGCGCGGGCCGGGAGCCGACCGCGCTTCACAACAACTGCTCGGGGAAGCATGCCGGAATCCTGGCGCTCTGCAAGGTGGTCGGAGCGGATCCTACCACGTATTTGAACGCGGAGAATCCGGCGCAGCGGCGGATTCTAGAGTTCTGTGCGCGCCTCTCCGACGACGATCCCGCGAGCTGGCCAGTCGCCACGGACGGCTGCGGCATCCCGGTCTATGCGACGAGTCTTCGAAGGGCCGCCCGATCGTTCGCGCGCCTCGCGTCGCTCGATGGCATCCTCGACCGCGATGCCGAGGCGCTTCGCGTCGTCCGCGACGCCATGCTGGCCTATCCGCAGTACGTTGCGGGCAGCGGCCAGCTCGATACCGAGCTGATGCGCGCGGGCAACGGCAACCTCGTCTCAAAAGCGGGAGCCGAAGGCGTGCATGGGATCGCGGCGGTCGCACAAGGATACGGCTACGCCTCCAAGGTGATCGATGGCGCCGCGCGCGCTCGGGGGCCGTCGACGATCGCCGCGTTGCATCTCCTCGGCGTGCTCGACGAGCACAAAATGGCCGAGCTCGCTCGATTTGCCAGGCCGAAAGTGTATAATCGGGCCGGATGCGAGGTGGGGAAGATTCGCGTGCCGTCGCAAGGCACCGTTGAACGAGGCGGCGGCGTTGTCTGAGTACCTGCGCCTGCTCGCCGAGCGCGTATTGGTCTTCGACGGCGCCATGGGCACGCAGCTCATGGCGCTCGAGCTGTCCGACGACGACTTCGGCGGGGCGGCGCGCCGCGGATGTAACGAAGTGCTCGTGCTGACGCGGCCGGACCTGATCCGCGCCGTTCACGAATCGTACCTCGCGGCGGGCGCGGACGTTGTCGAAACCGATACGTTCACCGCTTCCAGGTTGAAGCTCGACGAGTACTCACTCGGGGCGCAGACACGCGAGATCAACCTGCGCGCGGCGACTCTAGCGCGCGAGGCGTGCGACGCCTTTTCGACTCCGGAGCGTCCGCGGTTCGTCGCCGGCTCGATGGGCCCGACGGGGATGCTGATCTCGTCGTCGGATCCTGCGCTTTCGAACGTCACCTACGAGCAGCTGCGCGAGATCTACGGCGAGCAGGCCCGCGCCCTGGTCGACGGCGGCGCCGATCTGCTCGTGCTCGAAACGATGCAGGACCTGCTGGAGCTGAAGGCAGCGATCGCGGGGATCCGGCGCGAATTCGCGAGGGGAATGCGCCGCGTGCCGATTCAGGCGCAGCCCACGCTGATCACCGACGGGCGCATGCTTCTCGGCACCGACATCCGCGCGATTTGCGTGACGCTCGACGCGTTGAACGTCGACGTGGTCGGTCTCAATTGCTCGACCGGCCCCGCGCAGATGCGCGACTCGATCCGGTATCTTTGCGAGAACGCGCGCTGCTTTGTGAGCGTCGTGCCGAACGCGGGGCTTCCGCTCATGGGTCCGCGCGGCGAAACGATCTACCCGGAGAGCCCGTCAGAGCTGGCGCGCGAGCTCGCCGCATTCGTGCGCGATTTCGGCGTGAACGTCGTCGGCGGTTGCTGCGGTACGACGCCGGAGCACATCACCGCGCTGCGCGACGCCGTTGCCTCGGTCGAGCGCAAGCCGCGGCGCGCGCCGGAGCCCGGGGAGGAAGCCGCCTCGGCGATTACCGCCATCGCCCTCGGGCAGCAGCCGCGTCCGTTGATCGTCGGCGAGCGAATCAACTCCCAAGGATCGCGGAAGATCAAACGGTTGCTGCTTGAAGACCGGTACGACGACATCGTGCTCGTCGCGCGCGAGCAGGTCGAAGGCGGCGCGCACCTCCTCGACGTCTGCTGCGCGCTGACCGAACGGCCCGACGAGGACGAGCAGATGCGCCAGCTGGTGCGCCGGCTAGCCCAGTCGATCGAGGCGCCGCTCGCGATCGACTCGACGGAGCCGAAAGTTCTCGAGGTCGCGCTTCAAAATTACCCGGGTCGCGCGATCGTCAATTCCGTGCATCTGGAGTCGGGCAGATCCAAGATCGACGCCGTCCTGCCGCTCGCGCTCGAGCACGGAGCGGCGATCGTCGCCCTCACGATCGACGAGAGCGGCATGGCCAAGACGGCCGAGCGCAAAGCCGACGTCGCTCGCCGCATCTACGAGATCGTGGTCGGAGAGTATGGCGTGCCGCCGGGCGCGCTCATCTTCGATCCGCTCACGTTCACGCTGGCTACGGGCGAGGCGGAATTTCTCTCGTCGGCCGTGGAGACGATCGAAGGGATTCGCCGCATCAAGCGCGAGCTGCCGGGGGCGCTGACCTCGCTGGGCGTCTCGAACGTATCCTTCGGTCTCAAACCGGAGGCGCGCGCCGCGCTCAACTCGGTCTTTCTGCACCACTGCGTCGAGGCGGGTCTGGACTGCGCGCTCGTATACGCCAAGGAGATCGTTCCGTACTTCGAGGTCGATGCGCCGGTCCGCGCCCTGTGCGACGATTTGGTCTTCAACCGGCGGCCTGACGCGCTGACGCAGTTGATCGAACATTTTGAACGCACAACGAGCGACGTCGTCCCGGGCTCGTCGAAAGACGAAGGATCGAGCGAATCGGCTCCGATCGAGGAGCGCATTCACGCCGCGATTTTGCATCGGCGGAAGGACGGTATCGAGGCGAAGATCGACGAGGCGCTCGAGCGCTACGCGCCCGTGGATGTGCTCAACGAGATCCTCTTGCCGGCGATGAAAGACGTCGGCGACCGCTTTGGCCGCGGCGAGCTCATCCTGCCGTTCGTCCTGCAGTGCGCCGAAGTGATGAAGAAGGCGGTCGCGCACCTCGAGCAGTTTCTCGAGCGTATTGAGGGCGCGACGAAAGGGACCGTCGTGCTGGCGACGGTCTTCGGTGACGTCCACGACATCGGCAAGAACCTCGTCCACACGATCCTCGTCAACAATGGTTACACGGTGCACGACCTCGGTAAGCAAGTCCCCATGAATGCGATCCTCGAGAAGGCGGTCGAGGTTGACGCCGATGCGATCGGCCTTTCGGCGCTGTTGGTGTCGACCAGTAAGCAGATGCCGATCTGCGTAGCCGAACAAGATGCTCGCGGCCTCGGTTTTCCCGTGATCGTCGGCGGGGCGGCGATCAACCGCGATTTCGGCCGGCGCATCGTGCTGCTCGACGAGGGAACGCGGTTCTTCGAGCCCGGCCTCTTCTACGCGAAAGATGCCTTCGAGGGGCTCGAGCTCGTCGATGCTCTAACGAGCGACCCGCAGCGGCGAACGGATCTGCTCGGACGGGCCAAGGCGGAGGCCTTTGCGCACCACGAACGGCGACGCAGCGCCGCCGTCCCGAGCGTCGCGTCCGCGCCGTCCGCGGTTAAATCTCAAGACGTGGACGTTCCCACGCCGCCCTTCTGGGGCGTTCGGACGCTCGACGAAATCGAGTTGTCCGAACTGTGGAAGTGCTTCGATCTGCGCAGCCTCTACCGGCTGTCGTGGGGCGGATCGAATACCAAGGGAGTTGCCTTCGACCGGCTCGTCGCCGAGGAATTCGAGCCGCGCCTGCGACGCTATCAATCGGAGGAGCTTGCCGGACGCTTCTTGCGGCCGCGGGTCGCGTACGGCTACTTCCCGGCCGCCGGCCTGCGCGCCGACGTTGTCCTGTACGACCCGGGCGATCCGCGGCGCGAGATCGCGCGGATGACGTTTCCGCGCCAGGCCGGTGGCGAGCACCTTTGCCTTGCGGACTACCTGCGCGAGCCGAAGAGGGAACGGCGGGCGACATCGTGGCGCTGCAAATCGTCACGATCGGCGATGACGCCGGGCGGCGCGTCGAGGAGTTGCAGGCTGCAGGCGACTACAGCGAATCGTATTTTCTCCACGGCTTCTCGGTTCAGGCAGCCGAAGCGCTCGCGGAATGGACGCACCGCCGCGTTCGCCGCGAGCTCGGGCTCGACGCCGATCGGGGAAAACGCTACTCATGGGGCTACGGGGCGTGCCCGGATCTCGAGCAGCACGCGATCGTCTTTCGCCTACTCGACGCCACCGCGAACATCGGCGTGAACTTGACGGAAGGCTTTGCAATCGTGCCGGAGCAATCGACCGCGGCGATCGTTATGCACCATCCGCGCGCCTCGTATTTCAATGCTGCCGCAACGCGCGAACTCGCCGCTTCATAGGAGCGCCAATGACCGTCCACACGCTGCTCTTCATCGGTCTCGCCGTCGTGGCGCTGCTAATGATCGTCGCGCTCGCTCGCGCGATGCCGCGATACCATCCGCTCCCGCTCACGCCGAGAAGCGGAGCAATTGCGACCGGGATCGGCTTCGTGACGAACTTCTTCGACACGCTCGGGATCGGATCGTTTGCGACGACGACGTCGCTCTATAAGTTCTTGCGCTTCGTCCCCGACGAGCGCATACCGGGAACGTTGAACGTCGGCCATGCCCTGCCGACGGTCGTCGAGGCTGCGATCTTCATCGGCATCATCGCGGTCGAGCCGTGGACGCTGATCCTGCTGATTCTTGCCGCGGTTGTCGGAGCGTGGCTGGGCGCCGGTCTCGTCGCTCGCTTGCCGCGGCGTTACGTGCAGGTCGGAATGGGCACCGCACTCGCCGTGGCGGCCGTGCTCTTTATCATGATGAACCTGAAAGGGAGCCAATTCGGTCTGACCGGAGATGCGCTCGGGCTCGCCGGTCTCCGCCTCTGGATCGGCATATTCGTAAGCCTGTGCCTGGGCGCGCTCATGACGATCGGCATCGGTTTCTACGCGCCGTGCATGATCATGGTGAGCTTGCTCGGTATGAACCCGATTGCAGCCTTTCCGATCATGATGGGTTCGTGCGCATTTCTGATGCCCTTCGCGAGCCTGCGATTCATCCGCTTCAACGCGTTTTCGATGCTCGCCGCTCTTGGACTGACGCTTGGGGGTATCCCAGGCGTGTGGATTGCCGCGCACATGGTCTACCGCCTGCCTATTCCAGCGGTACGATGGCTCGTCGTGCTCGTTGTGATCTACGCCGCGGTCACGATGCTTCGGTCGGCCGCGCGCGAAGCCGCGCCCTCCACGACACCGGCTCAGCCGATCGCGGCCCCGGAATCGTTAGGCTGAGGTTTTAGACCGGCACCTCCATGCGGTTGTACACGAAGCGGCCGCCAACCATCGTGCCGGCCACCTGATATTCCTTGTCCCAGAACGACAGATCGGCGCGCGCGCCGCGCGCGATTCGCCCCATCTCGCCGTCGTGGCGGATCAACCTGGCGGGCGCGTGGGTCGCGGCGACGATCGCCTGGGCGAACGGGATCTGCGCGTAAGACATGTAGTTGCGCAACGCTTCGTCGATCTGTAGCGCGCTGCCGGCAATCGTGCCGTCGGCGGCGCGCATGACCCCGCCTTCGATGTGATAGCCGGGATCGGCCGCAGGCATGTTGTCCGTCGCGAGCACCACCCGGTCGCCCAGCGTTCGGTGGAGAATGTCGATCATCACCGGCGACACGTGGATCCCATCGCAGATCACTTGCACGAGCGTGCGACGGTCTTGAATGAAGGCTGCCAAGATCGATGGATCGCGATGATCGAGCGGCGGCATTCCGTTGAACGCGTGGGTGAGCGCCCGAAAGCCGAGGCCGATCGCCAGCATGCCCTCGCGATACCGCGCGCTGGTATGTCCTGCGGAGCACACCACGCCGTTCTCCAAGAAGACTCGAAGCGCGTCGGCTGCGCCGTCGATCTCCGGCGCCATCGTCACCAGGAGACAGGCGCCTTTGCAGGCATCGACCATTTCCTGAGCGCGGGCGGCGGTTGCGGGCAGCAGCCATTCGTGGCGATGGATCCGGCGAAACTTCGGGTTGAGGAACGGCCCTTCGAAGTGAATGCCCAGACAGCGCGCCCCCGCGGGGACGTCTTCCTCGAGCTGATTCGCCGCCTCGACCAGCTCCGATGCTGCATGCAGCATCGACTCCCACGGTGCGGTCATAACGCTGGCGACGAATCCCGTCGCTCCGTTGCGCGCGTACGTTGTTCCGGCGATCCCCACCGCGTTGCCCTGGTCGCGGTTGAAGAGATATTCGCCGGCGCCGTTGGTGTGGACGTCGATCAATCCGGGCGCGATCGTGCTCCCCGCTGGCAGCGGATAGTCCGACGGTCCGTCGGCGGCAAGGACGCTCGCGATGCGCCCGTTTTCGACCGCCACGCGGCCAAACGCCGACGTCCCATCGCCCACGGCGATGAAAGCAGGGCCGAGCAGCATTCCCATCAGGTCGCTAGGTCCGTATCACGGCGAGGGCTTCGTCACGATGCTGCTCCATCAGGGCCTCGCTATCGCCTTCGACGTTGAGGCGCAGGAGCGGCTCCGTGTTCGAGGGGCGGACGTTCATCCACCAGTGCGGATAGGCGATCGTTACGCCATCCAAGTGATCGATCTGCGCGTCCGAATAGCGTGTTTCGATCTGACCCAGCTTCGCGGCGATGTCGTCGACGCGGCTATTGACCTCCCCCGAGCGGAAGCGCGTATCGACGGGCGCGATGACCTCGCTCACCGGCTTATTCGCGTCGCTGAATACTTCGAGGCATTGAAGTAACGCGATCATTCCGGAGTCGGCGTACCAGTTGTCGCGAAAGTAGAAGTGGCCGCTGTGCTCACCGCCGAACACGATGTCCTCCTCGCGCATCAGACCCTTGATGATCGAATGCCCCACCTTGGAACGAATCGGGACGCCGCCGGCCTTGGCGATCAGCTCTGGGACGCTGCTGCTGCAGATCAGGTTGTACAGGATCTTAGCTCCGGGATGGTTCTTGAGCGTGTTGAGCGCGACGAGTGCTGTTACGGTGCTTCCGTCGATCAAGCCGCCGGTTTCGTCGACGATGAACATGCGATCGGCATCTCCATCGAAGGCGACGCCGAGGTCGCAGTTGTGCTTGCGAACCAGGGCCTGCAGATCGATCATGTTCTCCGGTTCGATCGGGCTGGCAGGGTGATTCGGAAAGCTTCCATCGAGCTCGAAATAGATCGGCACCATCTCGCACGGCAAGCTCTTGAAAACGTGGGGTATCGTCTCACCCGCCATGCCGTTTCCGGCATCGGCGGCGATCTTGAGAGGCTTGATCTTCGTGCGGTCCACGAACGTTAGGCAGTGTTGCGCGAAATCATCGAGAACGTTACGATGAGAAACGGTGCCGGCCGTGGCGCTCGTCGGGGGGAGCTCGCCGGACACGAGCTGGTCTCGAATCGTCGCCAAGCCGGTATCGAGCGAGATCGCTTGGGCCTGCGAACGGGTGAACTTCATGCCGTTGTACTCAGCCGGATTATGCGAAGCCGTGATCATGACGCCGCCGTCGAACTCGAATTTGCCGACCGCGAAGTACAGCGCGTCGGTCGAAACCATTCCGATGTCGACGACGTCGGCTCCCGCGTCGACGGCGCCGCGAGCGAAAGCGTCGCACAACTTTTGACCCGAGGGGCGCATGTCGCGGCCTACCCCGACGACCGTGCGATTCTTCCCCCTCGAGGGTGGGGAGCCGAGCAGCGGTACGAAGCAGCGCCCGATAGCATAGGCGACATCGTCGCTGAGCTGGGACGGATAAACGCCGCGGACGTCGTAGGATTTGAATATCGTGGGATCTACCTGGACGCGCACAGCCAGCCGTTCTTCGACTGTGCTTCCGTGACGCCTTTGTGAAGAACGTACCGCTCGCACGCGTCACCGGAACGCTGTTGATGACGGCGTTCCTCGTCGTCACGCTCGCTTTCGCCGTCCAGGGCACGTTCGAGACGCGCGCCGAGCTCGCCAGCACGTTTTCGCACGAGGCCCAGATTCAACAGGCTCAGATAGAACTCGAAGAGCTGCTACGTCTGCAAATCGACGAAGAGAACTCGCTGCGAGGCTACTCGCTGACGCGCGATCCTTTCTACGTCGCCCAATACCGCCAAGCGGCGGCGGGGTTCGATGCGACCGAAAGCTCCATTCGAAAAACGTTGGACGAGCAACAGCTGCCCGGGGCGCGTGAGCTGATCGCGAACTACGCTCGGCTTCAATCCGCCTGGCGCAACGATGTGGCGGCGCCCCTGCTACGCAATCCTCGCAACCGGCTGGTCGAGCTCGACAAACGGAACAAGCTGTTCTCCGACTATGAGACTCGAACGGTTGCGGCGATCCGCGAGGCGTTGGCCGCCACCGGTGCCGCTCTGGTTCGCAGCACCCAAATGCAGCTCGACCGTTCGTCTTACCTGCGCGGCTTCTGGGTGCTGGTCTTCGGCATACTCGCCATCCTCTTCAATGCTTACGGGTCGAGGCTTAACCGAGAGCTGGAGCAGGAACGCACGATCACTGAAATCTTACAGCGAGCTTTCCGCAGCGAATCGGTTCCGTTGCCCCACTGTGAGATCGGAAGCGCCTACCTCTCCGCGACCAGTCACGTGGCGGTCGGCGGGGACGTGTTCGACGTCTACCGTCTCTCGAATACCCAGGCCTTGGTGCTGATCGCCGACATCAGCGGCAAAGGCGTCGACGCCGCGGTGCTCACCGCCTTCATCAAATTTATGATTCGCGCCATTGCGCTGCGGCATAGCGATCCGGCGGCAATACTCGCGGAGTTCAATCTCGCTTTTTCCAGAGCGGTCGGGAACCCGTATCTTTTCGTCTCGATGTTCGTGGGTGTGCTCGATACCGACACGCTGCAGTTGAAGTACGGCAGCGCCGGTCACGATTGCGCCTACCTGCGCGGGCGCGACGGGGTGCGCCAGCTGTCGGTGACCGGACCGGTGCTCGGCGTCATGGAGGAGCCGTTCTCGACCGAATGGGTCGGCCTTTGCCCCGGGGACGTGCTGGTGCTCACCACAGACGGCTTGACCGAAGTCCGGAATCGTGCCGGCAAGCAGCTGCTCGGGCGTGGCGCGATGGAGCTGATCGCGCGCGCGGGCCCCCACGCGCAGCAGATCGCCGACGAGCTCGTCGCCCACGTAAAATCGCGCGGCGGCAACCGTCTTCGCGACGATTTGGCGATCCTCGCCATTCGGATCGTCGACGCGGAGCCGGCTCGTGGGTAAAGTCCTCCTCGCGCTGCTCGTTCTCTGGCTTGGGGTTCTCGGTCCCGCGCTGGCCGACTGCAAAGTGCACCGCGGCGATCACGTCGTGCTCTACAGCACCACGGACGATCCGTCCGTTCTCCTTTGGGATTCACGCTCGCGTCTACGTGCCTATCACGCCGCCTCGTTCGACGAGGCGCAGGCCATGCTGCCGCACGCGATTCTGGCCGCTCCCGGCACGCACGCGACCGTGATATCCTGCGTCCCCAACTACGTAGAGTCGCCGATCTTCCAGACGCCCGACGATGGGATCGGCGTCGCGATTTCGAGCGGACCGCAGCGCGGTCTCATCCGCTGGGTGTTGGGTTCGGACGTGCGTACGACTCACCGGTAGCGCGCGCAAACACCCGTAGACGTCCTCCCGAAATTCGGACGCGCTCCATCGCGATCCCGTAAACGCGTTCGAGCGCGCTGCCGGTGAGGAGTTCGTCCGGCGGAGCCAGCTCGAGCAGCGTTCCGTCGCCTAAGAGCGCGATGCGGTCGGCGTATGCCGCCGCCTCGTTGAGGTCATGTAGCGCGCACACCACCGTCTTGCCGGCGAGAGTCAGCCCGCGAAGCAGGTTGAGAATTTCGTGCGCGACGCGCACGTCTAGATGACTCGTTGGCTCGTCGAGCAGCAGAATCGTGGTCTGCTGCGCGAGGCCCAGCGCGATCCAGACTCGCTGCCGTTCCCCGGCGCTTAGCGTGGAGAACACGCGATCGGCGAAATCCTCCAGCCGCACCGCCGCGAGTGCCGCTGCGACGGCCAGCACGTCGTCATCTCCGGCTCGCCATTGCCACCAGCCGTGATGCGGAAAACGTCCGATGGAGACTACGTCGGCGACGCGGAGCTCGTCGAAGATCACCTCGTCGCCGGTAACGAGCGCGACGCGCCTCGCGCGTTCGATCGGCCGCAGATGCGCATTCAACTCGCCGTCGATCGAGATCGTTCCGGCGATGGGCGCGTGCAGTCCGGCGATCGCGCGAAGCAGCGTCGTCTTGCCGACGCCGTTTGGACCGAGGATGGCGACGAACTCCCCTGTCGCGACGTGAGCATCGACGTCGGTCAGCAACGCGCGCCCGCCGATGCGGAGCGCAACCTCGCACAGGTCGATCATCCGCCGGCGCGGCGATCCGCCGGCCTCATCGGGCGAAGGTAGAGATAGAGAAAAGCCGGTACGCCGATGAACGCCAGCAAGACGCCGATCGGGAGCTCGGCCGGGGCGACGATGCGGCGGCACACGGCGTCTGCAAGCATGCAGAGCGCGGCACCGATGGCCGCGCTCGCCGGGAGCAGAGAGCGCGCGTCGGAGCCGACGATTCGACGCGCCACGTGCGGTACGATGAGTCCGACGAAACCGACGAGTCCGGCCAGGACCACGCTGCTCGCGGCGAGCAGCGAGGCCGCCGCGAGGATTACCCATTGCGCGCGATCCACGTCGACGCCGACGGCGCGCGCGCGCTGGTCGCCGATGCGCAGCGCGTTCAGCGGCGCAATCGAGCAAAACGCGAGGACGGTCCCCAGCATGACGTACGGCGCAGCGACGAGGAGGTCGTGCCAGCCGCGTCCGGCCATCGACCCGGCGAGCCACGCCAGGATCGTGCTCGCGTAGTTGCCCGATTGCGCGCGGACGATGGCGAGCGTGACGATTGCCGCGAAGAGCGTCGAGAGCGAGACGCCCGCGAGGATAAGGCGGCTCGGATCGATGCCGCTCCCGCGGCGCGCGAGCGCCGCCACCAGGAGCGCGGCGCCGAGTCCCGCGACGAAACCGATCCCGGGCATGGCGGCGGCCGAAATGCCCGCGAGCACGGCGATCGCGATGGCCGCCGCCGCGGCCGCGCTGACGCCCGTGAGATACGGGTCCACCAGCGGGTTGCGGAGCATGCCTTGCAGGATGGTTCCGCAGAGCGCCAACGAGGCGCCGACGGTTGCGCCGACGCAAACGCGGGGCAGCCGCAGCTGCCAAACGATTGCGTTGAGAATGCCCGGCTGGTTCGGATGGGCGAGTTGGCCGGCAATCTGCCCGAACGAAAGCGGCGTTCCGCCGACGAGGAGACTCGCGGCGCCCGCGCCGACGGCGAGCGCGAAGAGCGCAACGATCTTCAAGGTACTCTTCAGCGGCTGCGTACCTCGAAGGCGAAGGCGCGCCCCGGCATCGGATACCCGGCGTACAACGCGTAGCGATCGTTGCCGAGATTGTAGCCGCGCAGTCCGAGGACGATTTGCGGAGCGATGCGATACCCTATGTAGCCGTCAACGTCGGTAAACGTCGCCGGCTGATAGACGGCATATGCCGGCGAGAGAAACGGATCGGCGCTCTCTTGCGGACCCTGCGTGTGTGCGACAACCTTGAATCCGTCGAACCGGCTACCGGCTGCAGGGACGTACTTCAGGCCGAGTCCCACCGCAAAGACCGCACCGCGCCCAGGGATGCGCGAGCCGGTGTCGAGATCTTGCGCCCGGTAGAGATTCGTGACGTCCAGGTTTGCGACGAAGCCGCGCACCGACGGCGTCGCCGCCGAGAAAAGCAAACCCGCAATCGAAGCGTGGCCGACGTTCTCCGGGACGAACGCAGGCGGCGGCGATACGATGAGATTCGAGCCGTTCGTCGTGAACCAGCCGAAGCTGACGCCGCCCCACAGCGAGGGCGCGACCAGCGTCGCGTCGCCGACGCGCGTCCGTTCCGGCTGCAAATTCGGATTGGAGAAGCCGGGATAGTAGAGCTCTTCGGCTGTGGGTGCGCGAAACGCCGTCGCGGCGTTGAGCTTGACCGATAGCGCGGCAGCGAGCGGGAGAATGGCTCCGAGCGAGGGTGAATAGGCGCCGCCCACGCCGCCGTCGCGCTCCCCTCGCAGACCTGCGTAGAACTGCTGTCCGTTCTTCCCGAACCATTGCGATTGCGCGTATGCCGCCGTCTGCGCGTAAGCGTCGAAGATCGGTTCGTTGTCGGCGGCCACGGGCGAACCGCCTCCCGTGCCTTGGTCGATCCTCGCGATGCCGCGCATCAAATCGATTCCGTATACGAGCCGCTGCCGATCGTCGCCGACGACGTCGCGCAGGCTAGCCATCCAATGCTGGTCGTAGAGCACCTGCGCGTAGGGTGGATTCGACCTCATCGAAGGCGGAGGGGTCGGAAAGAACGAGTTTGGGCAGTCGGAGTCGACGGGCGTATCGCACGTGTACGAAAGATTTTCCGACGAGGCGCCAAGCGCAAGCGACGCCGATGAGCGCGCACCCCGGCGCTCCACGTTCAGCCGCACGTCGCGGTTGACGTTGCCCTGCTCGCTCGTCGGCGAGAAGAAGTCGAGCGAGCCGGGCACGCCGTTAATCGCGTCGGCGATATCGCCGGAGAGCGTGAGGTCGAGAGCTCCGACGGCGTGAGAGTATCGCGCGCTGAGTGCAGTGAGGCCGGCCTGCGCGTTTTGACGGTTCGGCGCGTTCACTACGGAGTAGTCGTTCGTGGCATAAGTACGCTGAAAGGTGAGATACGGCGTTTGAAAGAGGTAGGTTTGCTCGTTGAACGAGCCGGTTGCCAGCGTCGCGGTGCTGCGGGGCGGCTGGGCTGCGGTGATGATGTTGACGACGCCGCCGATCGATGCGGAACCGTAGAGCGTCGAACCGCCGCCTTCGACGACTTCGATCCGGTCGATGCTGCTAACGGCAAACTGCTCCAGATTGACGTCGTCGATTTGGGCACCAGCCATCGGCTGGCCGTCGACTAGTACTAGAACCTGTTGCGAGGAGCTGCCGCGAATGCCCACGCTCGTCGCGGCGCCGAAGGCGCCGTAGCGGACGACGTTGACCCCGGGAACGTTTTCGAGCGCGTCGGCGACGGTGCGGTCGCCGTTTTGCGCGATCTGCGCGGCGGTTACGACGTAGGTCGTGCGGGCGGTTCGAGCGGCCGACTCGAGGCTGCGGTCGCTGGTCACGACGTGCGCGATTTGAGGCCCGACGGTTGGAGAAGTCGACGGGGAGGGGGTAGCCGCGACGATCGCGGCAACGATCGTAGGAAACATGGCAATCCTTTCCTTGGCGCGAGGAGGATCGTTGATGCGACGTTTGCGACGGTATCCTGACTTGCGGATTGCTGCCGGTGCCCGAGCCTTCCCATCCTCTCGAGGACAGTGGCGTCGGGCGGCTCCCCGCATACAGTGGCGCGACCGTGCCGGCCTCACACCGGCTTCCCGCGCAAACGTATCCTTCGCGATTGCGCAAAGGTCGGCGCCTTCCTCCTTGCGTACTCGCAAAGGATGTATCGAATTTTCGGGCCGGCGATGGCGTGCGCTGTGCTGATCTGCGCGTGCACCGCGCATTCTGCCGGAGACCGCGAGCGCCAACGCTCGAGTACCGGCGAACGCGTCGTCACGCTCGTGCCGTCGTTTGCCGACGACCTTTTTGCGATCGGCGCGGGTTCGCAACTCGTTGGCGTTTCGTCTTTCACCGATGCCGTGCAGGCAAAGGCTCTGCCGCGCGTCGCCGATGCGAGCAACGTGGATGCCGAAGCGATCCTCACGCTGCGACCGAGCGTCGTGATTGGGATTCCCGCGCAGGCGCGGTTGGTCGAGCCGCTGCGCCGCGCGCACGTTCCTGTAGTGCTGCTTCCCGACGACGGATACGATCGGATCTTCGCCAACCTTATCGCGATCGGATCGCTAACGGGCCACAGGCGCGAAGCGGCCGCAACGGTTGCGCGATTGCGGCGGGAGACCGCCGAAATTCAGAAGAGCACGCGGCGGTTCGTCCGCCATCCCAGCGTTTTCGTCGTTCTCGGCGCGGTTCCGATCTGGACCGCCGGAGCCGGCTCCTACATCACGACGCTGATTACGCTGGCGGGCGCTACGAATGCTGCGGGGGATTTCCATGGTGCGTACGGCGAGTACAGCGCGGAGGCGCTCGTGCGCGAGCAGCCCGACCTGCTCGTTGCGGACCCCGCCACTAATCTCAACGGCGTGCTCGACCGCGAGCCGTGGCGCAGCCTGCGTGCCGTGCGTCTCCATCGGGTCTATCTCGTCGATCCCGACGTCATCGAACGGCCCGGCCCGAACTACAACGAAGGCTTGCGCTGGCTGGTCGCCCGCGTCGGCCCGCTAGCCGCTCCGGGGCGCTGATGGAACGCGCCCTCGTCGTCGCCGTTGAAACGCCGGAAATGCAGGATGCGATCGAAACGGAGCTTGGCGAATTCGAAGCACTCGCGCAAGCGGCCGGAGCACGGATACTCGGGCGCGTCGTACAGCGGCGCGACGCGGTCGATCCGGCGACGCTCGTCGGCAGCGGCAAAGCACGAGAAATCGCCGAGCTGGCCGACGAACAGAAAGCGACGCTCCTGCTGGTGCTCAACGACCTGCGCCCGCGGCAGCGTAAGAACCTTGAAAAGATCGTACCGTTGCCGATCGTCGATCGGACGATGCTCATCCTCGACGTCTTCGCACGCCAAGCCCGCAGCCGCGAGGGAAAGCTCCAGGTCGAGCTCGCGCAGTTGCGGTATCGACAATCGAATTTGATCGGGGTCGGAGCGGATCTCTCGCGATTGGGCGGTGGGATCGGTACTCGCGGTCCGGGCGAGACGAAGCTGGAGGTAGATCGGCGCCGGATCGCCGAGCGCATCAGCGTTCTCAACCGCCTGCTCGGCGACGTGCGCCGCCAGCGCGCCGTGCGCCGCTCCGCGCCGCGGCGCGAACCGCTCGTCGCTCTCGTCGGCTACACCAACGTCGGGAAGTCGTCGCTCCTCAACGTCCTGGCGCGGAGCGATGCCTACGTGGCGGACCGGCCTTTCGCCACGCTCGATCCGACGACGCGCCGCGTCTACTTAGCGCCCGGGGCGTACGTTCGGGTTGCGGATACCGTCGGCTTCATCACCGACCTTCCGCGCGATCTCATCAACGCGTTCCGTGCGACCCTCGAAGAGTTGCGCGGTGCCGACCTCTTGCTGCACGTTCTCGACGCGAGCAATCCCCAGTGGACGCGCCAGCAGCGCGCCGTGGAGGCGATCCTGCACGAACTGGAGCTCGATCGCGCGCCGCGCCTCACCGTTTTCAACAAGTGCGATCTTGCGACGCCGGAAGGTTCGGCGGCGGCCGGCGCGCTTTGCGTCAGCGCGACGACCCGGGCGGGCCTCGACGCGTTGCGCGCCGCGGTCGTCGATACCCTGGCACGAAAACCGTGAGAGCGGTTGGGTTGTGTCGCTTCGCCGCCGGCATCTTCATCGGCGCGGCGATCGTCACGGGCTGCGCGAGCCGCAACGCGGACGACGCCGTCGTAGCATCCGTGCGGCGGCTGCGGCCGTCGGTCGTGCTCTTGTCGATGCGGGTTCCACCGGAGAACAAGAAGGATCGTTACGACGACGCGTATGCTACCGGGTTCGTGGTCGCCTCCGGCAACTGGGGAAGCGACGTGCTGACCGTGCAGCACGCGATCGATGGCGCGTGGCGTCTTCGAGTGACCATCGCCAACCGCTGGAAGGCTCCGGCGAAGCTCGTCGCTTCAAACCAGGATCTCGATCTTGCGCTGCTCCGCACGCCGCGCCGAAACTTGCCGGTGATTTCGCTCGGCTCGTCGTCGCAACTGCAGAGCGACGTTGGGCGCGAGCTCGGGTTGCTCGGCTATCCGATTCCCGACGAGTTCAGCGACGAGGGCCTCGGTCTGGCGACCTCCCTCGATACGGGGCGCCTGTCCTCGATCCGCAAGGACGCGCTCGAGGTGACGCTCTCGATCGTGCCGGGCGAAAGCGGCGCGCCCGTTTTTATCGCCGACACGGGCGAGGTCGTCGGCGTCGCCGAGTCGCGATTCGACGAGGAACGCAGCATCGGTTTCGCGTTGCCGATCGACGACGTCAGAAAGTTTCTTCACCGTTCGGACCGGGCTCACGGCTTTTGATCGTCTGCTCTCCGTGGGGCGAGATCGTGATGATGGAGCGGTCCCCGATCCATTGCAGCGGGGGAATCTGAAAGAACCGTGCCAACAGCGTGACGTGCGGTGCGTAGCTGGCGCGAAGCTGCGCGAAGCGCGTCCAGGCTTCGCCGCGGTCGCGCAGCGCGTAGCCGGCGGCTGCGAGCCGATCGCACGCGTGCTCGAACTCCGAGCGCTCGATGCCGACGACCTCTTCCGCGATTCCGACGCGAAAATACCTCGATAGATCCCGCGTCGCGTGACGGCCGACGTTGTAGAAGATGCGCGCCTGGCCGTCGCGAACTCCGGCGACCGCCGTCATCATGAGGGTTGCCGTGTCGAGCAGCGTACCGAGCGTGCCGACCCACGATTGGTCGTCGTGGCTCGAGCGAAAGAAGGCGAGCATGGGATAGGCGAGATGACTCTCCATGACCGCGGCTGCCCAGCGCTGCGCGTCGATCATGAGCGGCGACAGGTCGTCGCTGGTAAACGAATAGCCCGCGATCGCCAGGAGGTTGACGCCGCTCGGCGGCGATCCCGCGCGCGCCGCGATCGTCACGACGAACGTCTCACGTTGCTGGAACGACCCGAAGACCGCGAAGAGAAAGGCGGTCAGGATCGACAGAAACGAGAGGCCCGCGAGCGCCGCGAGCACCGACACGAGCCGTGGTGCGGCGCCCCGGCCGACGACGTCGCCGAAACCGATGGTCAGCAGCGAAGTTCCGGCGAAATAGAGCATCGTGCCGAACGAGGCGTGCTCCGGAGCGACGCCGCCGCGCATGCCCCACAACAGCGACCCAAACCCAAAAATCAATAAGGCAGCCCACAGCCCGATCATCGACGTCAGCATCAGCGGCGCGAAGACCGCCAGGAACTCCTCCCGCCGTTCGCCGTCCGCGGAGTACAGACGCCACGCGAGCCTCGGCCAGAGATACCACATCGTGCGCCACACGTAGAAGCTGATGCGAAACGCCGGCCCGTCGCGCGGGGCATTACGACCGATTGAAAGACGTCGCCGAGCGTTAGCGCGATGACGGCGAGACCCACCGCGATGCTGAGGATGTTCGGTAGCATGCCGCGACGACGTTCGGCGCGGCGGGGCGCCAAGCCGCTCGGAGTCGAAGCCTGGCCGAATGGCGGTGGTATTCATCACCGGACCGGTGCGTTCGGGGAAGAGCGCCTTTGGCGTGCGGCTCGCCCGCGAAAGCGGACGCGAGGTGACGTACGTCGCGACTGCCGGAGGCGCGCCCGAGGACGTCGAGTGGCGCGCGCGCCTGACGCGCCACGTGCGCGACCGTCCGGCCGCGTGGCGAACGGTCGAGACCGCTGCCATGACGCTTGCGGCGCAGCTCGCGCTCTTTCGCGAGGCGCCTCCCGCCGGGTGCTTGGTCGTCGACGCGCTCGGCACTTGGCTCGAGGAACGCATCGCGGCGCGCATCGATCTCCTCGAAATCGACTACACCGTGGCGGAATCGCAACTCGACGACGAGGCTGCCCGATTCGTGGACGCGATGCTGGCATCGCCGGCCTACGTCGTCGCGGTCAGCGAGCAGATCGGGTGGGACGTGGTGCCGGTCGCCGCGTCGGCCCGCCTCTTTCGCGACGCGATGGGCCGCATGGTGCAGCGGCTCGCCAGACGTGCCGATCGCGTCTACCTCGTGGTCGCAGGTTACGCGCTGGACTTGCGCGCCGCGGGGGCGCCCATCGACGACGGCGCCGATGACTGAAGCGCTCGTACTCGTCACCTTCCTCGCGGCGGTCGCGGCGCTCACCGTGGCCGCGAAGCGGCTGCGAATCCCTTACCCCGTCGCGTTCGTCATCGGGGGCATCGCGCTCGGGTTCGCCCGCCATTTGCCGAGACCCCACGTCGACCCCGACATCATCATGCTGCTCGTCGTGCCGCCGCTGCTCTACAGTGCGGCCTGGTCGACGGACTGGCTGGAGTTCAAGCGCAACGCACGGCCGATCGGGCTGCACGCAGTCGGCCTGGTCATTTTTACGATGACGGTTGTTGCCGTCGTCGTGCACGCGACGGTCCCCGAGTTTACCTGGCCGCTGGCCTTTACGCTCGGCGCGATCGTAGCGCCCCCGGACGCGGTTGCTTCAGAGGCAATTTTCGAGCGAATAGCGATCCCGCGCCGCATCGCGGCGATCGTCAGCGGGGAGTGCCTCGTGAACGACGCGACCGCTCTCGTGCTCTACCGCTTCGCGCTTGCGGCTGCCGTCACGGGCGCATTCTCGTTCGCTCGCGCCGGCGTCGCGTTCGTGCTCGTCGCCTCCGGGGGGATTCTGATCGGCGTCGCCGCCGCGTTGGTTTTGGAGGGAGCGCTTCGCTACTGGGCGCGGCGCGGCTACGGCGACTCGATGATCGCAAGCGTCGTATTTCTTCTGGCGCCGTTCGCAGCCTACGTGCCGGCGGAGGAACTCCACGTATCGGGCGTGCTGGCCGCGGTGTCGGCCGGGATTCTGCTCAGCCGCCGTTCCACGAGCTTCATCGACCCGGAAACGCGCGTGCTCGGCTCCAACGTCTGGCGTTTGCTAACGTTCGTGCTCAATGCGTTCGCGTTTCTGCTCATCGGTCTCGAGCTGCCGACGATCATCGAGGCGCTCGCTCCCCACGTGCGGGATTACGCGATCTACGGCTTGCTCGTCAGCGCGACCGTCATTCTCGTGCGGATCGCCTGGATTTTTCCGGCCACCTACCTGCCGCGGTTCCTGAGCAGACGGCTGCGCGAACGGGATCCTTACCCCTCATGGCGGCAGGTTGCCGTAATGTCGTGGGCAGGAATGCGTGGCATCATATCGCTCGCGATCGCACTCGCGCTGCCGTATACGCTCGGAGATCAGCCGTTTCCACAACGCAGCGTGACGATTTTCTTTACCTTCTGCGTGATCTTCGTGACGCTCGTGCTGCAGGGCCTCACCCTCGGGCCGCTCATCGAATGGCTCGGCGTGACGGAGTCGAGCCGAAGCCGGCGGCGTGAAGCGACGCTGCGGATACGTGCCCTCGAAGCCGGCATCGCTCGGCTGGAGGATCTGGAAGCGCGTCGCAAATCGCCGCTGGAACGCGAGATCGCCGATCGCATCCACGAAGAGTACCGGCAGCGCATCGACGTGCTGCGCGGCAAGGCCACGAAAGACGAGGCGATCGAAGCGACCGAAAGCCGAATTGATCGGAGGATTCAGAAGGAAGCGCTCACGGCCGAGCGCCGAGCGATCGTCGCGATGCGGTCGGCCGGCGAAATTCCGGACGACATCTACCGGTCGATCGAGTACGACCTCGACTTGGCGACGCTGCGCTTGAGCTAGGGGGTGACCGTCGGGCTCGCCGACGGCGAAGCACTGGGCGCGAGCGAGCTTGCGGTTGCGGGAGCCGGGCTCGGCGCGGCGCTCGCCGGTGCCGCCGAGGGCCGGGGCGTCGGCGTCGCCGGCGGTTGGAGCGTGGGCTGACCCGCCGGAGCGGTCAGCGGTACGAGCCGGATATAACCGATCGAGACCGTCACGTCCTTCGGAATCGTCGTGTCGGCTGTCGCCGTCGAGTAGCCGGCGGCTCGGGCGGTCACGGTCTGGTCCCCCGCCACGGCACGCAGGATGAAGGCCCCGGTGGCGTCGGCCCGTGTCGTGTAGAGCGAGCCGACGGAAAGGAGCGCGTTTGCGATCGGCCGATTGGTCATCGCGTCGAGGACGCGGCCGGCGACGCGTCCGAAGTCTTGGACGCCGACCACGTTCGGCGGCGGCGAACAACCGTCGCCGAGGGCAAAAAGTATGAGCATTCCCAAGACGGCGTACCGCATCGTTCGTCTTTTACGCGTTTTGCCGGGGAGTCCCCGCGCGGAGAGCCGCGATTGAGAAGCGGGAGGCGGTTCCCCCAGAAACCGCCTCCCTTGGGGCGCCCCTCGGCGCGATGAGCGATGGCTCGATCGCGATGAAGTGCAACTACCAGCTCGCCGGCGCGCGCTTACCGCGCGAGGCGCCGACGAAACTGATAGTAGCAGGGGAGGCGTACCAAAACGTGCGGCTCGCTCGCCTGCGGTCGAGGCCGGGCGCTGCTGCTTTTGTAGCCAGGTGTCGAGCAGCGCTTGTGAAAACTTTCACAAGCCATGAATCCCTACGGGCCCGTCGCCATTTACCTGTGTGTCGCCGTGGCGGCGGCGCTGCTCTTCACGGTTCTCCCCGGGCTCTTGGCGCGCGCCAAGCCGAATCCTCATAAACGCGAAGCATACGAGTGTGGGGTCGAGCCGACGTCGCTGGTCACGGGGCGTTTCCCCGTGCGTTTCTACATGATCGCGATGCTGTTCGTCGTCTTCGACGTCGAGGCCGCATCATTTTATCCGTGGGCAGTCCAAATGCACGCTCTACGCGTTTTCGGCCTGATGGAAATGGTGATCTTCATCGTCGTCCTCGCGATCGGCTACGCGTACGTCTGGAAGAAGGGCGGCTTCCAATGGCGCTAGGTGCCGTTAGCCCCGGCCACTTCATGTTGGCTCGGCTCGACGACGTGGCGCGCTGGGCGCAGAGCTCGTCGGTGTGGCCGCTGACCATGGGCTTGGCGTGCTGCGCGATCGAAATGATGAGCGTCACCGCGCCCGAGTACGACATCGCGCGCCTGGGCTCGGAAGTCTTCCGGAGCTCGCCGCGCCAAGCCGATCTGATGATCGTCTCCGGGCGCGTCGCGCAGAAGATGGGCCCGGTCGTCCGGCGACTCTACGATCAGATGGCCGACCCGAAGTGGGTCATCTCGATGGGTGCCTGTGCCAGCTCCGGCGGTATCTTCGATAACTACGCCATCATCCAAGGCATCGACACGATCGTTCCGGTCGATGTCTACGTACCGGGTTGTCCGCCGACGCCCGACGGGCTGCTCTACGCGGTCAATCTGATCCAGCAGCAAATCCGCGAGGGCGGTCGCGGTGGCATTCTGGCGCGAGCCTAACACCTTTATCTCGGACGTGCGCCGTGCCTAGCACGCAAACTCCGCCGATCGCCGGCTCCGCGATCGACCCGCCCAGCCTGCGTCCGCCCATCGACGACGCAACGATCGAACGCGTCGCGCCCACCGAGCTGCGCGAACGCCTCGAGACGTTCAAGCGCGACGGCTACGCGATGCTCCTCGATCTCGGCGCCGTCGACTATCTGCAGCGTAACCCCCGCTTCGACGTGGTGTACCACCTTCTCAAGTTGACGCCCGCGCCGGCCGCCGTCGGGGAAGTGGGTACGCCCTCACGCGTGCGAGTGCTCTGCGGCGTCGCCGAGGGCGAGCGCGTGCCGAGCGTCATCGATCTTTGGAAGTCGGCCGATTGGGCCGAGCGCGAGGTCTACGACCTGTTCGGCATCGTTTTCGACGGTCACGCAGACCTGCGGCGCATCCAAATGCCGTACGACTGGGAAGGCCATCCGCTCCGGAAGGACTATCCGATGCGCGGTCCCGCGCGCGACCGCGCGCCGCGCCCGAGCTTCGCCAACAAGAGCAACGTTGTCGCCGGTACGCCGCCATCCGGTCGTACGCTGGAAGCCTTGCAAGAAGAAGTACGACGGGCGCGCGAGTCGTGAGCGCCCTGCCGTTGCCGCCTCAGGTCGTCAGCCAGAGCGGCAATACGATGGTCCTGTCGATGGGTCCGCAGCACCCGTCGACCCACGGCGTGCTGCAGATCGTCCTCGAGATCGACGGCGAGAACGTCGTGAAGGCCGAACCGGAGATCGGATATCTTCACACCGGCATCGAGAAAACTGCCGAGGGACTCTTTTGGACGCAGGCGCAGACCGTCATCGAACGCATGGACTATCTGGCGCCGTCGTCCAACGCGTTGTGTTACGCGCTAGCGGTCGAGAAGCTCCTCGGCATTACGGATCGCATTCCGGAACGAGCGCAAGCCGTTCGGGTGGCGCAGATGGAGCTCACGCGAATTGCGTCGCACTGCGTCTGGCTTGGCACCCACGGCATCGACCTGGGCGCGATCTCGGCTTTCTTTTATTGCTTCGACCTGCGCGAGAACATCCTGGATTTGCAAGAAGCCTCCGGCGGCGCGCGCATGCACCCGAACTACATTCGCGTCGGGGGCGTCAACGGAGACCTACCGGATGGCTACCTTGCGAGGCTCGACGCGCTGATCGAGAAGTTCCCCGGCCGGATGCGCGAACTGCGCGGCCTCCTTCAGGCGAATCCGATCTTCCAAGACCGAACGATCGACGTCGGGTATCTGTCGCCCGAAGAAGCCGTCCAGTGGAACGTCACCGGCCCGAGCTTGAGAGCGAGCGGCATTGCCTACGACGTGCGGAAGGCCTTCCCGTACACCGGATACGACACGTACGACTTCGACGTCCCGACACGGCTCGAGGGCGACGCGTACGCGCGCTTCCTGGTGCGCCTCGACGAGATGGAGCAGTCCATGCGCGTCGTCCAACAGGCGCGTCGCCGGCTCGATACTCCGGGACCCGTGATGATCGACGATTCCAAGGTGGCGCTGCCGCCGAAGGAGACGATCGCGCTCTCGATGGAAGCGCTCATCCACCACTTCAAGCTCATCAGCGAGGGCTTTCGCGTACCGCCCGGCGACGTGTATCAGGCGATCGAGTCGCCTCGCGGCGAACTCGGCTACTACATCGTCAGCAACGGGGAGAATCGCCCCTACCGCGTGCGCACTCGTCCGCCGAGCATGTACAATCTGCAAGCGCTCAAGGGCATGGCACCCGGAAATCTCATCGCCGATCTCGTCGTGATGATCGGTTCCCTGGACCCGGTCTTCGGAGAAGTGGATAGATGACGTTGTTTCGCGTCTCTAGGCGCCCGACATGACGCCTCGGGGACGCTCCTCGCTGCGCCCTCCAGGCTCCGCTCCTGCTGCGCCACCTCCTCGCTCTCGCCATCCATGGCTCCGCTCGTCGGTCGGAGCCTCCTCGGCATCACGTCAGGCGCCTAGAGACGCGAAACAACATCATGACTGAGAGGGAACGGAACTTCCCTGCGCTATTGCAGCGGCTGCGCCCCGAGTGCGATGAGCTCGCGGCGCGGTACGAGCAGCGGCGCTCGGCTCTCTTGCCGATCGTGCATCTGTTTCAGCAGCACGAGGGCTTCGTGAGCCCGCAAGCGATGCACGCAGTCGCCGAGATGCTCGAGATTACGCCGGCTGAAGTGGAAGGAGCCGTTTCGTTCTACACGCTGTTCTATCGGCGCCCGGTCGGGAAGTACATGCTGCAGGTCTGTCGTGGGTTGGCGTGCGCGATCAACGGGGCCGAAACGTTATGGCCTACTTCCGCGAGAAACTCGGTATCGGCTACATGCAGACGACCTCCGACGGGCTGTTTTCATACGAAGAGGTCGAGTGTCTGGCCGCCTGCGATCGGGCGACGTGCATGGAGGTGAACCTCGAGTTCGTCTACGACCTAACGCCGCAGAAAATCGACGAGCTCCTCGACGCGATTCGCGCCGGAACGTATCCGGTCGCTCCGATGGCGCAAACCGAGACCCCGGCGGAAACGTGGGCTATTCCGCAGGACGCGCAGGTCGCGTCCGGACGGAAGTCGCGCGGCGCGGATGACGTCGAGAGCCCGAACAACGCGGGCGGCATCGGCGACGCCAGCGGGACGATCATGCTGGATAACATTATCAACGGTGACGTGTATCTGTTTCGGCATACGGCGGAGCGGGCCGTCGTGGATTCCCGGGCCTTGGTGAAAGTCATCGACGACGAGGTCACGCGTGCCGGTCACTAAGGTTCTGACCGCCGGCATCGGGGAGGTCGATCTGCGCGGGATAGATGCGTACCGGGTGCGCGGCGGTTACCGGCAGTGGGAGCGTGCCGTTCGCGAGATGCGGCCGGCCGACGTGCTCGAGCTTGCCGAAAAGTCGGGCTTGCGCGGGCGCGGCGGTGCCGGATTTCCAACCGGCAGAAAGTGGTCATTTCTTCCGAAGGATAAGCCGCTGCGCTACCTGGTCTGCAATTGCGACGAAGCCGAGCCCGGCACGTTCAAGGATCACATGCTGCTCGAATCCACGCCGCACCTGGTGCTCGAAGGGATGTTGATCGGCGCGTACGGCATCGCGTCGCATCATGCATTCATTTATATTCGCGGCGAGTTCAAGCGCGGCTACGAGATCTTCTGCACGGCCCTGGACGAGGCGCGATCGGCGGGCTACGTCGGCACAAATCTGTTCGGGAGCGGCTACGACCTCGAGGTTACGGTACATCGCGGCGCCGGGGCATACATCTGCGGCGAGGAGACCGGCTTGCTCAACTCGCTCGAGGGCAAACGCGGCGAGCCTCGCCTGAAGCCCCCGTTTCCGGCGATCGAGGGCCTCTACCAGATGCCCACGGTGGTCAACAACGTCGAAACGCTCGCCTATCTCGTTCCGATCCTCGAGCGTGGAGCGGAGTGGTTCGCTTCGGTCGGCACCGACCGAAGCAAAGGCTACAAGATCGTTTCGGTCTCGGGCCACGTGCGCAACCCCGGCAACTACGAGATCGCGCTCGGGACGACGGTGCGCGAGATCATCGACCTTGCCGGCGGCTTGCGCCCGGGACGAACGTTCATGGCCGTCCAGCCCGGCGGCGGTTCGTCCGCGTGCATCTTCGAAGAGCACCTCGACTGGCCGTACGACTACGAGAGCATGGCGAAGGCCGGATCGATGCTCGGTTCGGGCGCGTTCGTCGTGTTTGACGACACGACCGACTTCGTGCAAGCCGCGTATAACCTGGTGCGCTTCTTCGCGCACGAGTCGTGCGGCCAGTGCACGCCCTGCCGGGAGGGGGGAAGCTGGATGGCACGCGTGCTCGACCGCCTCGTCCACCACCGCGGGATCCCCGGCGATTACGAAATGCTCGTGCGAGTGGCCGGTTCGATCACCGGCTTGAACCTCTGCGCGCTCGGCGACTCCATCGAGCCGTTCCTCAAATCTGTCATGCAGCGCTTTCCGGAAGCGTTCACGTCGCGAATCGGGGCCGCATGACGGAAACGGTGAACCTCACGATTGACGGCGTGGGGCTGACGGTACCGAAGGGCACGCTTCTGGTCGAGGCCGCGAAGACGATCCGCCAGCAGATTCCGATCTACTGTTACCACACCAAGTTGGGCCCGGCCGGACTCTGCCGAATCTGCGTGGTCGAGATCGACGGCATGCCGAAGCTGCAGATCGCCTGCAACACCGAGGCGACCGAAGGCATGGTGGTCCGAACGCAAGGTGGGCGCGTCGGCGCCGCGCGCGCCGTGGTTTTGGAGCTCTTTCTCGTCAACCATCCGCTGGATTGTCCGATCTGCGACAAGGGCGGCGAATGCGACCTCCAGGACTACGCGATGGCCTACGCGCGGGGAACGTCCGACGTCGCCGATCGGAAGCTCGCCAAACCTAAAGCGGTCGACCTGGGCCCGACGATCGTGCTCGACGAAGAGCGCTGCGTCGTCTGTCAGCGGTGCGTACGGTTCGACGACATCATCGTCGACGAGCGGCAGCTGGTCGTAAAAGATCGCGGAGCGCACGATATCATCGCCACGGCGACGGGCCGGCCGTATCGTCATAACTTTACCGGTAACGTTACCGAGCTCTGCCCGGTCGGCGCCCTGACGTCGAAGACGTATCGTTTCAAGTCGCGCCCCTGGGACCTCAACCGAACGCAAACGACCTGCACCCAGTGCTCCGTCGGCTGTCAGCAGTTCGCCGACGTCCGACACGGTGCGCTGCTGCGCACGATGCTGGTCGAGGACGACGACATCTCCGACGGTTGGCTCTGCGACCGCGGCCGCTACAACGTGGGCTTCTACGACTCGCCGGACCGGCTGACGCAGCCGCTCTACCGCAAAGACGGGCGCTTCGTGCAGATCGGCTGGGACGACGCATACATCCTGTGGGCAAAGGCGATTCGCGACGCGATTGCGACGCACGGCGCGGCGAGCGTCGGCGCGATCGGCGGAGGCCGGCTGACCAACGAAGAGGCGTTCGCCGTGCAGCACGTTTTTAAAGAGGCGGGCGTAACGAATTTGGACTGGCGCGGCGGCTCCCAGCGGCAGGCGTCGCCCGGCGTTCGCGGTGCTCCGCTCGACGCGATCGATCGCGCGCAGACGATCGTGATCGCCGGTGAGTCACCCGCGGAGCGCGCACCGGTGCTGTGGCTGCGGATCCGTAAGGCGGCATTTCGCACCGGCGCGAAAGTCGTGCAGGCCGGCGATGCACGGGACGCTCGGCATGCCGCGGGCGAGGTCTCGCGCGTGGCGCTGATTTGGGACGGAATCGACCTTTCCACCGGCCGCGCATACGTCGACGCGTTTGCGGACGTCGGGGAACTGGCGACGTACATCGCCAGCGAACAGGCAAACGCGCGCGGCGCCGAAGCGATGGGGATGCTTCCCAAGAGCGGGCGCGCCGTGCTCGACGTGCTGCGCGCGGGGGACCTCGCGGTGCTATCGATATTCGGCGCGAATCCGGCGCGTAACGCTCCGGACGCTCCGAGGCTCGGCGACGCGCTCGGCAAGGTCGGGTTTCTGGTGGTGAGCGAGCTCTTCATGACTGAGACCGCGCAGCGCGCAACGCTCGTTCTTCCGGCGAAAGGGGCGTTCGAAAAGACCGGAACCACCGTCGGGGTGGGCGGCACCCTCCTGCCGGTCAACGCCGCGCTCCAAGCACCGGAGTTCGTGCAATCGGATCTCGAGATGGTGTGCGGCCTCGCCGATCAGCTCGGAGGGTCGGTGCCGTCGATTGAGAGTCTCCACCGGATCGTCGTCGACCGCGTTGCGAACGCTGCGACCGATTTCACCTTCGGCGATGCGCGTTACAATGCCGGCGGCGGGGCCAAAACGAACGGTCGCGCGACGATCCTTTCGGGCGGCGGCACGTGGCAGCACGACCCGTGGGTGAACGGAATGAGGGCGTAACGATGCCGTGGTGGCTCTTCGTCCTCATCAAGTCGGCGATTCTGCTGCTCGTCGTCGTGACGGCGTTCGCCTACGCGATGCTGGCCGAACGCAAGATTCTGGGCTGGATGCAACTCCGGCCGGGCCCGAATCGGGTGGGGCCGTGGGGCTTGATGCAGCCCGCCGCGGACGCGGCGAAGCTGATGCTCAAGGAAGACCTCACGCCGGAAACGGCCGATCCGCTGCTCTACAAGCTCGCCCCTTTCATCTCGCTCGTGACGGCCTTTTCGGTGTACGCGGTGATCCCGTTCGGCGCGTCGCGATCGGGGGCGGCATGGGCGATCGGCAACGTCAACGCCGGCATCCTTCTGATCCTCGCGATCGCCTCGCTCGGCGTGTACGGAATCTGCTTGGGCGGCTGGGCATCGGGATCGAAGTATCCGCTGCTGGGGAGCGTCCGCTCCACGGCGCAAATGATCAGCTACGAGCTCGCGATGTCGCTCTCGTTGATCGGCGTGCTGATCCTCGCGGGGACGACTTCGCTCGACGGCATCGTCAACGCGCAATACCGCCTGTGGTTCTTTCTGCCGCAGTTCGTCGGCTGCATTATCTACGTGATCACGGCCGTCGCCGAGACGAATCGGACGCCGTTCGATCTCGTGGAGGCCGAGACCGAGCTGGTCGGCGGTTTCCACACCGAGTACTCCGGCCTGCGCTTCGGGCTGTTCTTCATCGCCGAGTACGTGAATATGCTTACGGTTTCGTGCATCGCAACGCTGCTCTTCTTCGGCGGATGGAACGCGCCGTTCGGCCTGACGGTCGTACCCGGGGTCGTGTGGTTTGTGTTCAAGGTGGCGTGCTTCATGTT
The DNA here is from genome assembly GCA_963745145.1 of Vulcanimicrobiota bacterium. Taxonomy (GTDB): domain Bacteria; phylum Vulcanimicrobiota; class Vulcanimicrobiia; order Vulcanimicrobiales; family Vulcanimicrobiaceae; genus Cybelea. The sequence continues at coordinate 1,533,430 of CAVUWE010000002.1, forward strand.
CTTTTACATGTGGCTGCGCGCCACGCTGCCGCGACTCCGCTACGACCGTTTGATGGCGTTCGGCTGGAAGGTGCTGCTGCCGATCGCCACGTTGAACCTGGTCGTCACCGCCGTCGTCGTGGCATATAGGGGCTGACGGCAACGATGGCATCCCGCAAGAGACTGTACAATATCGGGGCGATCCTCAAAGGATTGTCGATCACGTTCGGATTCATGTTCCGCAAGCGTCCGACGATTCAGTACCCGTCGGTCAAGAAGCAGCATGCCCCCCGTTTTCACGGCCTGCACGAGCTGCGCCGCTATTCCGACGGGAAGGAGCGATGCATCGGCTGCGAACTCTGTTCGAGTGTCTGCCCCGCGAATGCGATCACCGTCATCGGCGCGGAGAACTCACCGGACGATCGCCGCTCGCCGGGCGAGCGCTACGCGGCGCGCTACGAGATCGACGAGCTGCGGTGCATTTTCTGCGGCATGTGCGAAGAGGCATGTCCGACCGATGCGATCGTGTTGACGCCGAGGTTCGAAATGGCGGACTTTCGCCGGGGCTCCTTCGTCTACGACAAAGCCCGGCTGCTGGTGCCTCCGGAGGCCGGCGTGGGGACGCCTCCCGACGAGCGTCCCGGCGGTATTCCCGGCGATCTCGGGCGCGTCGCCGACATCAAGTCGACGACGGACATCGCCGGCGGTTACCGGGCGACGTGGCGCGGCGAGGTGCTCGCGCAGCAGCGTGAAGGCCTGACGCTCATACCGCCGCCCCGACAAGCCGGGGATGACGAGCGATGATCGCGTTCTGGCTGATTTCCGCGATCCTGGTCGCAAGCGCGGTCTGGACGATCGCCGCGAGCAAGCCCGTCTATAGCGTCGTGGCGCTCTTGCTCAACTTTGCAACGCTCGCCGTGCTCTACGTTACGCTATCCGCCGAATTTCTGGCCGTCATCCAAATCATCGTCTATTCCGGTGCGATTCTGGTCCTATTCGTCTTTGTGATCGCGCTGCTCAGCAGCGGGGTGACGCCCTTTGCAACGGGACCCAACCGGCTTCCGAAAATATGGCTGCCCGCCGCTACCTTCGTCTTGGCCGGCCTCGGGTTTCTGGTCTACGCCGTTTCGAATGCGCCGTCGGTCGCGACGCATCGCACCGGTCCCGTTGGAAATGCGGGCGTTTTCGGCAGCGTCGCCGACTTCGGGCGAGCGCTCTTCACGGTGCAGCTCCTGCCGTTTGAAGTGACGGCGCTGATTCTGATGGTCGCGGTCATCGGCGTGATCACCCTGGGCGGCGAGCAGATGCGCGAGGCCCCGTCGCGGCGCCGCGAGGCGGCCGTCGACCGATCCATGCGCGAAGCGATCTTCCGCGAGGGGGAGGGCTGATGACGGTCTCCATCGACCACTACGTCTCACTCGCAGCGGTCATGTTCTTCATCGGCGTGATCGGCGTGATCGTGCGGCGCAATCCTCTCATCATGCTGATGAGCATCGAGCTGATGTTCAACGCGGCCAACCTGCTTTTGATCGCATTCGCACGCGTCTGGCTTCAGAACACCGGCCAGATCTTCGCGTTCCTGGTCATCACGGTAGCGGCCGCCGAGGCGGCGATCGGCCTCGCGCTCATCGTTACAACGTTCCGTCCGGAGAAGTACGTAGACGTGGACGAGGTCCGGTCGCTGCATGGGTAGCGCCGGCTCGTATCCGCTGCTGCTCGCGCTCTGGCTGCTGCCGCTCGCGGGCGCGGTGATCTGCTGGACGTTCGGTCCGCGGCTGCGAACCCTGGCCGGCTGGCTCGTCGCGGGTTTGGTCGGTGCTTCGTTCGTGCTCGCAGCGATGTCTTGGGGTACCGGCACGCAGACCGTGAACGGGACGCTGGGCGCGAATCAGCCGCTCTTCTCGTGGATGCCCGGCTTCCAATTCGGGCTCTTGCTCGATCCGCTCTCCCTGTTGTGGACGTTCGTCATTACCGGCGTCGGGTTCCTGATCGTGTTCTACTCGATCGGATACATGCACGGCGATCGCGCCTTCGCGCGCTTCTTCGCTTACATGAGCTTTTTCGTCTTCGCGATGCTCACGCTCGTGCTCTCCGACAACTTTGTCGGATTGCTCGTCGGCTGGGGTCTCGTCGGCTTGGCGTCCTACTTCCTCATCGGTTTTTGGTTCGAGCGGCCGTCGGCCGTCGCCGCGGCGCGCAAGGCGTTCGTTATCAACGTCGTCGGTGACGCCGGCATCATGTTCGCCATCCTGATCATCTTCGCGACCGTGCATTCGATCGGCTTCGGCGATACGTTCGCCGCGGCGGGCTCGATCGGGCCGGCGACGCTCTTTGCTATCTGCATCGCGCTCTTCGTCGGCGCGGCGGCGAAATCGGCACAGGTGCCGCTGCACACGTGGTTACCCGATGCGATGGAGGGGCCAACGCCCGTTTCGGCCCTGAATTCACGCGGCGACGATGGTGACCGCGGGCGTCTATCTCGTGGCCCGCTGTGCGCCGCTGTGGGACCACAGCCCGCAGGCGCGGCTGCTCGTCGGCACGATCGGCGGACTGACGGCCCTGACCGGCGCGATCCTCGGCACGGCGCAATGGGACATAAAACGCATCCTGGCGTACTCGACGATGTCGCAGATCGGCTACATGATCATGGGCGTGGGCGTCGGCGCGTACGAAGGCGGCGTCGCTCATTTCTTTACGCACGCCTTCTTCAAGGCGCAGCTTTTCTTGGGATCGGGCCTCATTATCCACGCGCTCGCCAACGAGCAAGACATCCGGAAGATGGGCGGCCTGTGGAAGAAGATGCCGTTCGCGTTCTGGGTGATGCTGACCGGCGTGCTTTCGATCTGCGGCGTCCCGCTCTTCAGCGGGTTCTTCTCCAAAGACCAGGTGATCTTCGGCGCGCTGCAGCACGGCCATCCGTGGCTCTATGCCGTCGGCATCGTGACCGCCGGTATCACTGCGTACTATATGTTCAGGCTCCTCTTTGTCGCGTTCTTGGGGGAGTATCGCGGCGACGTGGATCACGCGCACCCGCCCGGATGGACGATGAACGTCCCCGTCGCGATCTTGGTCGTTCCAACCGTCGCGATCGGCGGGGCGCTCATGTCGGGCGGCGAGAACTCGCCGTGGGCGCGCTTCTTCGCGCCGCTCTTCGGGCAGAATGTCGTATCGGTCTCGGGCTCGGCCGTGCCGGCGATTTCCGAGGGCGTGACGTCGGCGATCGTTTTGGCGCTCGTCGTCGCCGGCTTCGCGATCGCATGGTGGCGCTACGCTACCGCGGAGGCCCGGCGCAACGCGGTCGAGCGTTTGCAGGCCGAGTCCCTGCACATGCCGGCCGTCTTGACCAATCTCTTTTATGCCGACGCGGCGATCGATCTGATCTTCGTGCGCAGCGCGCAGCTTCTCGGAACGATCTTTGGCCGGCTGATCGATCCGCACGTGATCGACGGAGCCGTTCGCGACCTCGCCGGCTGGGCGCGCTGGCTCGGAACGCTCGTGCGCTCGCTGCAGACCGGGTTCGTGCGCGCGTATGCGCTCATGCTGGTATTCGGAGCCGCGTGTTTCATCGTCTATTACGCGTTCGCAGGAGCCCGTTGATGCCGCTAGTTCTCGTTACGATTTTGCTGCCGATCGCCGCCGGCGCGCTGCTTCTGGTGCTCCCGCGTGCTTCGACTCCGCTCAGCACAGGCTTCGTTCGTCTGCTGGGGACCGCCGTAGCGGCCACCACGTTTTTTACGCTCCTCGCGCAGGGCTACGGGGAATGGAGCTTCCGCTGGCTGTCGCGCCCGTTCATGGCGGCGTTTCACTTCGGAGCGACGCCGGTCTCGTTCTGGATCGCGCTGCTGCTGGCAGTCTGCACCGCATGTGCCATCGCGGCCTGCCGCGTCCCGCGGCTACGCGACTTCATCGCACTGATGCTCGTCCTCGAGGGCACCATGCTCGGGCTCTTCCTGGCACGGGACCTCCTCGTGTTCGCGCTCTTCTGGGATCTCATGCTCGTTCCGGTCTTCTTCGCGCTGATCGGGTGGGGCGAGCATCCGGCGACGGCCTGGCGCTACTTCATTTATAACTTCGCGGGCGGCTTGACGTTATTGCTGGCAACCGCAGCGTTCGGAGTGATCTACGGCTCGACGGACGTCATCGGCCGAAGCGGCGCGCACTTCGCCGGCGGCTGGGCCGAGTGGATTTACGCGGGATTTGCGTTCGCGTTTCTCGTGAAGACGCCGATCTGGCCGCTCCATACGTGGATGCCTCCGACCTATAGCGGATTGCCGTCGCCGATGGTCGCGGTCGTTTCGGCGGTGCAGTCCAAGGCGGGGCTTTACGGATTCCTCGCAATCGCGCTCGCGCTCGTTCCCCAATGCGTCCACCAGTACGCCGGTCCGTTGATGGTGCTCGGTGCGGTTTCGTTGATTTACGGTGCGGTCGTGGCGCTCGTGCAGAACGATGCCAAACGGGTCGTCGCGTACTCGTCGCTGTCGCATCTCGGTCTGATAGCGATTGCGATCGCGTCGGGGAATCACTTGGCGATCCAAGGGGCGTTAGTCTACATCGTCGCACACGGACTTTTCTCCGCAGCGCTCTTCCTGGTGCTCGGGTATCTCGAGGAGCGCGAAGACACGCGCTCACTGTTGCGACTCGGCGGTCTAGGATGGAAGAATCCACGGCTCGCGGGGGCGCTCTGTATTGCCGCGCTCGCCGCCTTGGGATTGCCGGGCCTGGCAGGGTTCGTCGGCGAGCTCGTGATTCTCATCGGTGTCTATCAGGCCGGCTACGTGTGGCCGGTGATCGTCGCGCTCGTCGCCATCGTCCTCGCTTCGGCATATATGATTCGGCTCTATCAAGACGTGATGAACGGACCCGAAGTGGACGACGTACCAGTGCGCGCCGACCTCACGTGGGCCGAGGGCCTGGCCATCGCGCCGCTGCTCGCCGCGCTTCTCATCCTGGGCGTCTATCCGACGCCGCTGTTGCGGCCATGACCATTCCGTTCACGAGCGCGGATTGGTCCGCGATTCTCCCCGTCAGCGCCGTTGCAATCGCAGCGCTCGCCGTGCTGGTCGTCGACTTGTTCTCCGGCCGCGACGAGCAAAGCCATCTTTCCGTCACGATCGGGCTCGTCGGCGTGGGCATCGCCGCCGTCCTCGCCGGGCGTCAGTTCGGTCATGACCACGACGCGTTTTTCGGCGGCTTCATGACGGGCGGCTTCGCGACCGTCTTTCAGGAGATCGTCTTGATCGCGACCGCAGGCTCCCTCGTCCTCTACAGTGCGATCGGCTCGCCGCAACGCGTCGCCGGCATGACGGCAATCATGCTGTGGAGCGCTTGCGGCGCAATGCTCATGGCCGGAGCTGCGAATCTGTTGATGATTTTCCTCGGACTCGAGCTGCTGTCACTCGGGCTTTACGCGCTGTGCGGCGCGGTGGATCGTAAAGCCGCGCGCGAGTCGGCCGTGAAGTATCTCATTCTCAGCTCGACGGCTACCGGATTCTTACTCTTCGGCAGCGCGCTGCTCTTCGGAGCGACGGGCAGCGTGCTGCTCGCGGATTTGGTTCGCCCGGCGCTCGCGTTCAATCCGCTCTTTTGGATGGGCGCGGGCATGTTCCTCATCGGACTCGTCTTCAAACTCAGCCTGGTACCGTTCCATACGTGGACGCCGGATGTGTTCGAGGGTGCGCCCTTGCCGGTTACGGCGTTCATGAGCGTCGCGACGAAGGCGGGCGTGCTCGCGGTCTTTGCGCGGTTCATTTACGCCGCCTTGCCCGCCGGGGCCGGCGAGCGGTTGTTGTTGCCGGTTTGGATCGTAGCGGGAATTTCAATGATCGCCGGCAACGTCGGGATGCTGGCGCAGCACGATCTCAAGCGATTGCTCGGGTACTCGGGCATCGCACAAGTCGGCTACATTCTCGTCGCGCTCGCCGGGACGACCCCGCTGGGCTTGCGGTATGCGCTCTATTACTTGACCGCCTACGCCTTCATGAACCTCGGCGCGTTCGCCGTCGCGGCTGCGATCTCGGGAGACCAGGAGGAGGGGGCTCGGCTGAGCACCTACCGAGGCTTGGCACGGCGCCGCCCCTGGCTCGCGGCGGCGATGACGATCTTTCTGCTTGCCTTGGCCGGGCTGCCGCCGACCGCCGGCTTTCTAGGGAAAATCCTCATCCTTGCGAGCGGAGTCGCGAGCGGCTATCTCTGGCTGGCGGCGCTCCTGATCGTGGGCACGGCCGTTTCGCTCTACGGGTACGCCAAGGTCATCCGCGCCATGTACGGCGGAGAGGAGGGCGAGGCTCGCGACCTGCGCCCCTTCGTGCCGCTCGCTTGGACCAGCGTCGCGGTCTGCGCCGTCGCGGTAATCGTGATGGCTTTCTACCCCTTCACCCCGAGCAACGTCCTCCCGCTCGTTCGATAGCCTGCCGGCGTGGTCACGGCGCGCTTGGGCGGTGCGCTATAGTAGGGTTGAGGTACATGTCAATGATGCGACACCCTCTCTTCGTCCTCGCTCTCCTGGCGGTGCCGGCGGCGGCGTTCGTCGTTTCCGCCCGGCCGGCGGTCGCGCAAAACGTTATCATCACGGCCGACGCCCATAAGCAGGCGGATCAGCAGGTCGCGATCACATACGCCCGTGAGCTGATCGCCGCCGGACGGACCGACGAGGCGGTAGCCCAGCTCGCGCTCTTCGTATCGACGCACAGCGATGCCGTCGACGCGGAGCGCTTCCTAGGCGATCTGTACTACCGTCAGGGGCATTTCGATCGAGCCGAAGCGATTTACCGGCAACTGCTGGCGCGCAATCCGCACGACAAGGAGACGCACAATCGCCTCGGCGTCGTGTATGCAACCCAAAATCAGCTCGACGAGGCGATCCTGGAATTCGAGAGCGCCTTGCCCGGCACGGATTCCATTCGGGACCTCGTCTTGCTGCATCTGCGCAAAGGCGACCTGCCGCAGTATCAGGCCGAGATGCAACGCGCCGCGAACGCGGAACCGAACGATGCGGACATTCAGGAAGAGCTCGGCGAGATCTTCGAAACGATCCATCGTCCCGGAGATGCCATTCTCTATTTTCGGCGCTCGCTCGACTCGAATCCGCGGTCGATTGCGGCCCTCAACGGGCTCGGGATGTCCTACCTCGATCTCCACGATCATGCGACGGCATCCGGGTTTCTCAGCGATTGTCTGAACATCGATCCCCTCAACTACGCGTGCCTCGATAATCTGGCCGTTGCGAAGATCCAGGCGGGTTCGTTCGACGATGCGGTCACCCAGTTAAAGCGGGCGCACTGGCTGGAGCCCGAGCGTCCCGAAGCGATCGTGAACTTCGGCTACCTCGCCGACGTCCACGGCGATTGGAAGCGGGCCGTCGCGTACTACGTGCAGGCGATTTCGCTCAATCCGTACGTTCCCGAGTCTTACGTCAATCTGGGAATCGACTACGAACACAACGGCCTCTATCCGCTCGCGCAAGCCGCTCTGATCAAGGGCGTTGCGGCAGCCCCGTACGACGGCCGCGTGCGCTACTTGCTCGCGCGCGCGTACGCCGCTCAGGGAGAAAAAGCTCTCGCGCTCGCCGAGCTCAAAGCCGCGGAAGCTTCGCTCGATCCGGACGTTTCCGAGATCGCCAAAGAAGAAACGGTGCGTCTCATGCAGTCGCCGGCGTCCGCGCCGCAATAAAGGCCGCCCGGCCGGTTTTACTCTCTCGCGATACAGTCGATCTCGATGCGAGCGCCTCGAGGAAGCGCTGCGACGGCGACGGTTGAACGCGCCGGCTTGGATGCACCGAAGTATTTTTCGTAGACCGCATTGACCGCGGGAAAATCGTTCATGTCGATCAGGAAGATGGTCGTCTTGACCACGTCGGCAAAGTGGTACCCGGCGGCGCAGAGAACCGCGCCCAAATTCTCAATAACGCGTTCGGTCTGAGCGGTAACGTCGCCGGCCACGATTTCGCCCGTTTGGGGATCGAGGGGGATCTGACCGCTGCAATAGATTTCGCCGCCGAACTGAATCGCCTGACTGTACGGCCCGATCGGCGCCGGCGCGTGCGGCGTAACTATGTGCTCGTGCTTCACCCTTCGGCTCCGCTCAGGGCAGGCTCGGCGATGGGCTCCCGCTCGAGCGCCATCGTACCCTTGAAATTCATGGGAGGCTCGTCGATGCCGAAGTTCGTCGCGTAAAGAGTCTCGACGCGGGCGAGGTCCGCGGGCTCCAGGGGCGGCGCGTCGGACGCCGATGCGAACTCCGCGAGCTGCTCGCGATCGTAGATGTTCGGCAGTACGGTCATCACGCGCGGTTCCGTCAGCAGCCACGCGATTGCGGCTTGGCCTAGGGTTCGATCGGGCCGCTCGAGGAAACGCAGCTGCGCCACCCTTTCGATGCCGTTGATCAGCCATTCGCGCGGGCGGTGACGGCGATGATCGTTGCCGGGAAAGGTCGTTTCGGCGGTGTAGTGCCCCTCGAGGAGCCCGCTCGAGTGCGGGACGCGAATCATGTACCCGGTGTCCGATCCCGCGTCATATGCGGCGCGAATCTGCTCGTTACCCGGGTACTGCTCGAGCGCGTTCCAAATGATCTGCAGACTTGCGACGTTTCGGTCGCGCACGGCTTCGACGCCTTCGTAGAGCCAACCGATAGCCGGCCCCAGAGCGACCCCGTACATCCGGATCTTGCCCTCTCGTTTCAGCGATTCGAGCAGCTCCCACAACGCATCGTCGCGCACTTGCGCCATGCGCGCATTGTGCATCTGATAGATATCGACGTAATCGGTATCCAAGCGCCGCAGCGACGCCTCGAGCGCCCGGCGCACGAAGGCCGGAGAAAAGTCTTGCGGCAGCTCGGACTGCCCTCGCCGCTGCTGCCCTGGCTCGGAGAAATCGTAACCGAACTTCGTCGCGTAGACGACGCGCTCGCGGCGACCGGCGAACGCTTTCGCCAGCTGCTCTTCGCTGCGGCCGTTGCCGTACGTATCGGCGGCATCGTAGAGGGTGATGCCGAGGTCGTGGGCGGCGTGGAGCATCGCGACGGCCTCGTCATCGGTCTTCTCGCCCCACCATCCGGTCGAAGTGGTCCAGAGGCCGAAGCCGACCTCGCTGACGGTCACGTCGCTGCGGGGGTAGGTCCGGTACTTCATACGCGGGCCTTCTCCGTCCGGGCCGCCAACACTCCATCATGAGCGAGAAGCCCGGCGCCATTGCCGACCAATTCGGACGAATCGGCGAATGGATTCAGACGTATTTCGACCACCCGGAAGCATACCGGGTGATGCCGCAGGTGCGCCCCGGGGACGTCGCGGCTGCACTGCCGGCGCACGCTCCCGATGCCGGCGAACCGTTCGAGCGGATCCTCGAAAACTTCGAGCGGATCATCGTTCCGGCAACGACGCATTGGAACCATCCGCGGTTCTTCGCCTACTTCGCGACCAGCGCAGCGCCCGCCGCGATTGCGGCCGAGGCCTTAGCCGCAACCCTCGACGTTAAGGCGATGCTTTGGCGTACGTCACCCGCCGCGACCGAGCTCGAAGAAGTGACGATGCGCTGGCTCGGTGCGCTGTTGGGGCTTCCGCCGGAGTGGACCGGCGTGATTTACGACACCGCCTCGGTGGCCGGGTTTACCGCGCTCGCCGCCGCGCGCGAATGGCTCGATCTTGCGATTCGCGACGAGGGGATGGGCGGACGCGACCTGCCGCGGCTGCGAGTCTACGTCACGAGCGAGACGCATTCGCACGTAGAAAAAGCGGCGATCGCACTCGGAATCGGGCGCCGGAACGTGGTGCAGGTTCCATGCGACGACTCGTTTCGCATGCGCGCCGACGCCCTCCGCGACTGCCTCGTCGCAGATCTCGCGTCCGGAATGCGGCCGCTCGCGGTCGTGGCAACCGTCGGCACGACGTCGACGACGTCGGTCGACCCCGTACCGGAGATCGCGGCGGTCGCACGTGAGTTCGGCGTCTGGCTTCACGTCGACGCGGCCTACGCGGGAATCGCGGCAATCGCTCCCGAGCATCGCTACCTACTCGGCGGCGTCGAGCTCGCCGATTCGCTGGTCGTCAACCCGCACAAGTGGATGTTCGTGCCGATGGACCTGTCGGTGCTGTTCGTGAAAAACGAATCGATCGTCCGCCGCGCCTTCAGTCTCGTGCCCGAGTATCTCACGACGCCGGAAGAAGGCGTCGTCAACTATATGGACTACGGGTTGCAGTTGGGCCGGCGGTTTCGTGCGCTCAAACTTTGGTTCGTCCTGCGCCACCTCGGGGCCGACGGCATTCGACAGAAGCTCCGCGCCCATATCGACCTCGCCCAAGCGTTCGCGCAGTGGGTCCGCGCCGGCGCGGATTGGGAGGTGCTCGCTCCCCACCCTCTTTCCGTCGTCTGCTTCCGTTACGCTCCCGCCGGCCTCGACGAGGGCACGCTCGAGAAGCTGAACGCGTCGATCATGCACGCGGTCAACGCTACCGGCGAAACTTTCATCTCGCACACCAAGATTGGCGGCAGGTACGCGATCCGGCTCGCGATCGGCAACCTGCGAACGCAGCGCAGCGACGTGGAGCGCGCCTGGCAGATATTACGGCGGGAAGCTGACCGGAAAGTGGCGCTAATGCAGCAGGCCTGAGACGAGGTTGACGACGAGTGCGACGAGGGACGTGTAGTAGCCGAACGCGATCAAGGCTTGAAAGAGCACGAATGCTCGAATGTTGCGGGATGTAACCTGAACGTCAGACACCTGAAACGTCATGCCGACCACGAGCGAGAAATACGCGAAGTCCATGTAGTCCGGCTCCGCGTCGCCGGGAAAGTTCAGCCCGCGGTCGCTCTCCTTATTGCGGTCGTGGTCACGATAGTACAGATGAGCGTAGCGGAAGATGAAAACAGTGTGAATCAGCAGCCATCCCAGCGCAACGGCTCCGAACCCCAAGACGTCGATGGCCGCCTCCCGTTGCGCCATTAGGTTATGCGGGCCGTGGCCCAAGACGTCGAAGGCCGCGACGAATCCAAAGACCACAGCCACCAGCGTTATGCCGAAGGCCGTGTTCCTGCCGGGGTCTTCTTCGCTCGCCAGCGCCTTGGTCTGCGCGGGGTTCGCCAACAGCACGAGCCGCCAATACCAAATCAACATGGCGATCACCGCGGCATCGTAGCACGCGACGACCCGTACCGTGCTCCGCAGCCAGGGCTGCGCGAGCAACGCAATCGCCACCGCCACGAGCCCAGCCGTCACGACGGCTGCGGCGACGGGAACAAGCGCGCGGCTCCTCATCGAGCCCTAGTTAGAGGCCGGTCGGGTCGTCGCCTAGGCAATCACAGCATCGTGATCGGCCGCAATGCCGAAAGCGCGAGGACGCGTTAAGGCGAGATTTACTCGCGGCGCGGGCACGTCCGCTGCGGGGGCGAAGCATACGAATCGGTGGGTCGCTCGGCGCGTATTCTCCCGTGGCTGACCACGGCTTTGATCTCGCTCGTCGCTGCCGGAGCCGCGGATGCGGCCTGCCCGGCGAGACAAGCCGCTTCGCCTGCGTCCCCGGATTCACCGGGGCCCTCGGTTACGCCGGCGCCGGAAGGTCCGCTCTACTCGATGGGAGACGAGATCTACACGATCGACCACGACGGCACGCTGTACTACGATTTTCGCGGCAATCGCGACGGAAGCGCCAAGGTGAAGCGCGAGGTCCGCTACGACCGAAACTTATGGAACGTTTGCGCGCAGCTCCAAATCCGGTTGCCGTTCGTAACGCGATATCCGGTTACCGGCAACCCTTACTCCGGATTCGGCAACGCCGAGCTGGGATATTCGTATGGCGTGCGCTCTCCGGCATTCGATCACTCGCTGGAGGTGCGAGCCGCGTTCCCGACCCAAAGCAACGGCGTCGAGGCCATCCAGACCCAAATCAAAACCTTCTACACGACCAAGTGGAAATGGACCGGCGGATCGGTCAGCTACATGAACGAATTCGACCAGGCCGTCAGCCGGTCGTCACTCGTCCGATATGCCAGCTTCTACGAGGGCGAACTGGTCCTGCCGAATTCCGCGCTCGTCGATACGCCGGCCCTGCGCGGATTGCGGATCTCGGCGATCTACAACGGCCGGGTTTTGTTCAACCGTGGCGGCTTGTATCAATCGGCGGTCGGCGGCTTGCTCTACGGAAACCTCAACGACGTCGCGCTCAAGCTGGTCGATACGTGGGGCATCGGCCCGCATGGCCTCTGGAAATACAGGGTGGAGGCCACCGCCGCGGCCAGACTTTAATACAAGCGAAGATACTGCGCGCGTTCCCAAGGGTGGACGGCGCGGCGATAGCGTTCGTACTCTTCCATCTTGGCATCGCGAAAGGCGTGATAGAGATGGTCGCCGAGCGCGGCGCGCACGACGGCGTCGCCGTCGAGCTCCGCGATCGCTTGGCGCAGCGATTTCGGCAGCGTGCGAATCCCCCGCTCCCTGCGGTCCTTCTCGGTCAGGTCGTAGGTCGATCCGACGAGCGGCGGCCCGGGCAGCGTGCCATGAGTTACGCCGTCGGCGGCCGCCGCGATCAAAACCGCCAATGCTAGATACGGATTGCACGCCGGATCGGGGCTGCGCATTTCGATGCGATGCGGATCCTGCCCGGGAGGGACCCGCACGAGCGCGTTCGCGCTGCGCTCCGACCACACCGCATAGATCGGGGCATCCCAGGCTGCCACGAGGCGTTTATAGGAGTTGACCGTCGGGTTGCAGATCGCGGTCGTCGCCGCCGCGTGCGCGAGCAGGCCGCCGACGACGTAGAGTGTCGTCTCCTCGTCGCCGGAATCCGCCAAGCGAAAATCGGCGTGGAGGCCGCTGCCCGCGCACTCCGCGAGGGGTTTGGGCATGAAGGTCGCCTCCAGTCCGAAGTCCGCGGCGACGTGCTTCGCGATGGTGCGCAGCGTCAACGCGTGATCGGCGGCGGCGAGGGGATCGTCGTGCGCGACGTCGATCTCGTGTTGTCCGGCACCGTGTTCGTGATGCGCCGATGCGATCGGAACGCCCATCGCGCGCAGAGCGGCGACCATAGCGTTGCGCGCCTCCTCACCGCGATCGTTGGCCGAAAAATCAAAATACGACCCGACGTCGGACGTCGCCGTGGAGGCGGTTTCGCCTTCCGCTCGTTCGAACAGATAGAATTCGATCTCGAGACCGGCGCGCGTGCCGGACAACGCCGTCGCGCTTTCGATCGCGCGGCGCAGCGTCGTGCGAGGACAACCCTCGAACGGCGTGCCGTCCGGCATGGCGATGTCGCAGATCAAGCGCGCTTCGCATCCATCTCCCGCCGCTCGCCATGGATAGATCGCAAAGGTCGAGACGTCGGGGCGCAGCAGCATGTCGAGTTCTTCGCCGCGCACGAATCCATCGATCGATCCACCGTCGAAGGTAATGCGACCGTCGAGCGCGGCCTCCAGCTCGTCGACGGGAATCGATACGTTTTTGCTCACGCCGAAGATATCGGCAAACACGAGACGTACGAAGCGCACGTTCTGCTCGCGCGCCAGCCGCACGACGTCGCGCTTTGCAGAGGGCCGACGCCAGTCAGATCGAGTCGTGGAGTTCATCAATTGCAACCGCCAAGCGAAGTGTGAGCTGGTCCTGTGGGCTTTCAAGGGAGCGCGCGCAGATCTCGCCGATTTGCCGCAGCCGGTAGAAGACCGTGTGTCGATGGACGTTCAGTGCTGCCGCCGCGGTCTTCACGTTCTGTCCGACCTTAAAGTAGAGCTTGAGCGTGCGTTCGAGCTCGGTCGCGTGCTTTTCGTCGTAAAGACGTAACGGGGCGAGCGCCCGGGCCGCGAATACGCGTAGTCTTTCCACATCGGTGCCTTCGTAGATGAGGGGATAGGCGCCCAGGTCATCATAGGCGGCGACGCGGCCGCTTCCGTGAACCCGCCGGCCGATTGCGAGGGCTGCCTCCGCGGCGGCAACGCCGGCGTGGATGGCCGAGAGTGCTTCGAGCGTTCCCACCCCACCCGAGATTCGCAGGTGCGGCTTGCGCCGCGCGACGCTCTTGGGCAGAAGCGTCGCCGCCGTCTTCGCGTTGATTGCGTCGATCGCACGGGCCGCCGGAACGAAGACGAAGAGCGCCGCACCACGCACCGCGAAGCCGAGATCGGCATCGCCGCGTCCAAATGCGTCGGTCGCGAGCGCACGGATTTCCCTGAAATCCGGCATCTCGTGCGAGCCGTCGCTACTGTCCGCTTCGAGCACGACGGTCAGGTAGTTCGGCGCGAGCGCGATGCCGTGCGCGGCGGCTTCCTCTCGTATCGCTGCGGCATCTCGCAACACCGGCGCGAGGAAAGCGTCCCAAAACGTGCCCTTGTGCTCGCGCTCGATCGACGCGTCGCGAGCGAGCTCCACTCCGATGGCGGCAGCCGTCAAGCGCAAGAGCAGGTCGGCTTCCGGTGCGGAGTTGGTACCGAAGAGCGAGAGCCACCCGAGCTCGCGCGCGCCGGCAGTTATTCGCGACGTCTTGCCGAGTGCGCCCGATTCAACGATGCCGCGCGCGCTCGGCGGAATCTTCCCCGCTCCGGCCGTCGTGAGATGCCGCCAGTGCGCGTTTTCCAGCAATACGCCCCCACCGGCGGCCTTCGCGAGATGCGCCGCAAGCGCTTTAGGGCCGCCTCCCGATGCGGCGATGTGGGCCAGCGCCTCGGTGTACTCGACGATCTTCTCCGGAGTCACGTCACGGCGTGACGCGGGCGATGGCGCGTGCGCAAGTGCGGAATCTTTTTGGCTACTTCGTCCGGCATGATGGCATCGATCGCGTCGTCCACCGTGACGATACCCAACATCTTGCCGCTATCGTCGACGACCGGAACCGCCAGCAGATCGTATTTCGCGATGGTGGACGCGACGTCGACCGCCGGGGTCTGGGGCTCGACGGTGACCAGATCGGTTTCCATGATGCGGTCGATGAACGCCGTCGGTAAGGCGAGGAGCAGCGCCCGCAGAGAGAGCGCACCGAGGAGACGGTCTTCCTTGTCGAGGACGTAGAGGTAGTAGATAAACTCCGAGGCGGGCGCGATCTCGCGAATCTTTCGAATCGTCGCCTCCGTCGTGCGATGAGGGTAGATCCACACGTAATCGGTCGTCATCATGCCGCCCGCCGTATCCTCGGGATACTTTACGAGCTCGCGCAGCTCGCCGGCCGTGTAGGCGTTCATCTCTGCGAGCAGCTGAGACTGTTGCTCTTCGGGGAGCTCGGCCAGCAGATCGGCGGCATCGTCCGCATCCATCTCCTCGATGATGTCCGCGGCGCGTTCGGTGCCGATGTCTTCGATGAGGCTCTTGCGGGTTTCGGCGTCGAGATGCTCGAACGCGTCGGCCGCCGTTTCGTCGTCCAACTGCCCGACGACCGCGAGCGCTTCGCGCGACGAGAGGTCGCCGATGATCTCTGCCAGCTCCGACGGGTGCAGCCGCGCCAGCCGGCCTTCTTTGACCGATAGGCGCACCTGCGACGGATTCACCTCGCGAATCGGCGCGACGGAGTCCCACGCGATCATGGAGCGGCGCACGTTGCCGATGCGCGAGAGCCAACGCTGACCGAACGAGCGCAGCCCCAGCCGTCGCAGCAGGCCGGCCAGACCAACGTCGGCGGCGACGACGCGAAGGCGTCCGCCGGTGTTCGCGACCTCGATGTCGTTGATCCGAACGACCTTACGGCCGTCGACGTCGACGATCTGCTTGTCGAGCAGATCGGCGACGAGATAGAGCTCCTCTTGCTCGGGCGGCGCCGGTTCCTTCGGCGCGACGGTCAACGCAACGTGTCCGTTGCGGTCGACGTCGGCTACCGTCTCGATCGGCGCGAATCGTAGACCTTGCGCGGTCTTGATCACGAGTCCGTCGACTTGAGGGAAGACAGCGTCAGGCTTGCGGACGACGAAATCGGTAACCTTGCCGATCGGCAGGTCGTCGATCGTCGCCGGTCTTCCGACAAGCTCGGAGATGAATCCCTCGGTGAAAGCCATTCTTAGGACCCTATTTCTCTAGGCCGCGAGCGGAGCCCGCCGCATCCACGCGCCATCCCTCAGCTTCCATTGCGTGAGCAGAGCGCGCACCGCCCACGCGACGATCCAGCCAAGTGCGACGCTGTAGAGACCCAGCCCCAGGCGCTCGATGCCGATCCACGCCAGCGGAATGACGAGCGCGCTGCAAAGGATCCCGACGGTCATCGAAAAGCGCGTGTCTCCCGACGCTCGGATCGGCGCGAGGGAAACCATCGCCCATCCCTTCAGCGGAAGCGTCAGCATGTGGAGCGCCAGCGGCAGCGCGGCGATCGATGCCACCGTCGCGTTGAGGGTGAAAAGGTAGGCCAGCGGCCAGGCGAAGGCCGCGGTGAGAGCGCCCGTGACGGCGGTGACGACCAGCGACACCCGGAGCGCACGCTCGAAGAACCATCGCGCGCCGTTGGGATCGCTCGCTCCGAGACGCTGACCGATCACGATTTGCGCCGCGCTCTGCAGCGGACTCGGCACGACGAACGTCAGGTCGGAAACGACGTTGACGGCTCGAAATGCGGCGACGGCGATCGCTCCGAGCGGCGCGAGCATGGCGACGATGAAGATGTCGGGCACAGTCACCCCGAGCAGAAAGATTGCTTCGGGAAGGCCCAGCCCCGCGCAGCGCCGGGCTACCGGCCACGAGAGCCCGAGCTCGGAGAAGACCCGATACGCCGGCCTCCTCGCGACGTAAAGCACGGCGTAGATTGCCGCGATCGTCTCGGAGAGAAGCGAGGAGACGCCGGCGCCGACGATTCCAAAGGGATGGTGCGTCCACCAGCCCAGACCGAGCATCAGCAACAGCGGAATGTGGACTAGGTTGACGACAACCAGCACCAATACGCCTATCTGCCGGTTTCCCGCAGCACCCAAACCGACGATGAGGGTTCCTGAAATGACGATCGGCACGATCGACGCGCAGCGCAGCGTGAGATAGATTGCGCTGGGGTGGGCGCTGGGAAGCGCGCCGATCATCCAATGGATTGCCGGACCCGCCCCGAACAAACTCGCAGCGAAACAAGCCACACCGACGACGAGAGGAACGACGGCGCCGGCGCGGACCGTCCGCGCGAAACCATCCACGTCGCCGGCACCGACGCGTTGCGCTGCCACGATGGAGATCCCGCTCAAAAAGCCTGCCGCAGCGAAAGCTATCGCGACGAAAACGGCGTTCGCGGCGGTCGCTCCCGCAAGAGCCACCGTGCCGATGCTGCCGATCGCGATCGTGTCTACCGTCCCCAGCAGCTGATCGCCCAGCATCTGGACGGCGACCGGAAGCGAAAGGCGCCGGAATGCGGCGCCAATTCGCGTGTGGTCGACGATCATCGAGGTCGAGTCCACCTACCGCCCTTCGACTCCGCTCAGCCCTTCGACTCCGCTCAGGATGACAAAGTGTCGAGTACTCTGAAGAACTCGTCGATCTCTTCGTCGACGGTATAGAAGTGCGGGCCGACACGAATTCCGCAACCCGGCCGGTAGTCGACGAATACGCGCTCGGAGATCAAGCGATTATACGCACGCTCGACGCCGTCGAAATCGAGCCCGATCCAACCGGTTCGCCGGTGCGGCTCGAGCGGCGAGCTGACGCGCAGGTCCCGCTCGAGCGCCATGCCGACGATCTTCTCCGTTAGGCGCACGTTGTGCTCGCGAATCCGCCCGACGCCGATCGCCGCAATCACGTCATGTCCCGGCCGTGCGACCATGTAGCCCGGAATCGTCGGCGTACCGTTGCCGAAGCGATACATAGAGGGAGCGTGAACGATGGGAGCCGGTTCGAACCCGAAGGGCCGAGCGTGCGCCATCCAACCCGTGATCGCGGGACGAAACTGGTCGAGGAGCGTGGGCTTGCAGTAGATCCAGCCGCAACCGGGGCCGCCGCACAGCCACTTGTGGGATCCGCCCGTTGCGAGGTCGAGGTCCCACTCCGTGACGTCGTAAGGATAGACGCCCGTCGTTTGATATGCGTCGACGCAAAGCAGCGCACCAACGCTGCGGCAGCGCGCTTGAATCGCACGAACGTCGGCGATCGCACCCGAAACGTAATAGGCATGTGAGATAACCGCGAGCGCGGTCTTCTCGGTGATCGCTTCGACGATTCGCTCGGTCGGAATCGTCCGGCCGTCGTCGGAACCAACGATCCGGATGGCGGCGCCGTAACGCTCCCACTCGCGCCAGACATAGGTCAGCGAGGGAAACTGCAGCGATTCATACACCACTTCGTTGCGAGCGCTTCGAAAGTCGAAGCACGTGGCGACGGCCGCCTGTAATACAGAAACGTTCGGTCCCAGAAACATCGTGCCTGGAGCCGCGCCGATGATCGCGCCGATGCCGTCCGCGATCTCTGCGATGCGGGGCAGCCATCGCTCCCATGCCTCGGGGCCGTCGTCCGCCCACTCGTTCCAATACGTTTCGAGCGCGCTCCGCGCGCCGAGCGGAGCCGCTCCCATCGAATGGCTAACCAAATACGTGGAGTTCCTCAGAATCGGAAACTGCGAGCGCCATTCGGTTAGGTTGCCCGCGCGCGCGGCTAGTGTCTCGCTCATCCGTACCCTCCTTCTCCGAGGTAGGTACGAACCTCCCAGAGCTCCGGAAAGAAGCGATTGGCGAGCGTGCCTTCCAGATACTTCGTTCCGACGGAGCCGCCGGTGCCCCGCTTCTGGCCGATCATCCGTTCCACCATCCGAACGTGGCGTCCGCGCCACAGGAGGAACCGCTCGTCGAACTCGATCAGGTCTTCGAGCAACAGATACAAGTCGTAGTTGGCGGTCTCGTTGGTGTAGATTTGACGGTAGCTCTCGATCAGCTCGGAGCTCGAATCGACCGCGAAGCCTCGCCGGCGCAGCAGGGCCTTGACCCGGTCGTAGAGCGACGGCTCGGCGGCCCGTCGTTCCAGGCGGGCGCGCTGCGAGTCGCCGAGTTCGATCCATTGCAGGAGCTCTTCTCGACGCAAGCCGCAGGCGAACTCGAGCTCACGAAACTGCACGGACTGAAAGCCGCTAGCCGGATTGAGGTGGTCGCGAAATTGGTTGAACTCTTGCGGCGTCATCGTTTCGAGGATGTCGACTTGCTGCTCGAGCAGACGCTGAATCGTGTGGATCCGGCGAAAGTGCTTCGCGACACGCAGCAAGTCGTCGCGGTCGAGCGCCGTCATCGTCGCATCCAGCTCGTGCAAGAGCTGCTTGAACCACAGCTCGTAGACTTGGTGAATGATGATGAAGAGCATCTCGTCGTGATGCCGCGGCCGGGAGAGCGGTTGCTGCAGTCCCAGCAGCTCGTCGAGTTTGAGATAGGAACCGTACGAGAGCGTCACGAGAGGTTGCCTTACGGGGGGCGGTGAGGTTCTCCTCGAATCGCTCCTCGGGTGAAAGGTTCGTGCCTCGCGGTGCTCGTTGCCGCCTCCTTGCTGGCGGCGTGTTCGAGGCATGGTTCGGCAGGGAGCCCCTCTCCAACAGCGACGAATCCGGTCGCGTTTCCTCTCTTTGACGGGGCCAACGTGCTTTCGGCGCGCGAATGGCACAACGCGATCACCGCTCGATCCGGCGCAGTGGACAGCGCCTTCTTATCGCAGGGAGCCGGCAAGTACGATGGACACGACGTCGTCGCAGGCACGCAGGCGCTGATGCCGGCTCTCGAAGCATGGCTGGACGATCTCGACGCCCATCCTCCCGACGGCTACCGCGTGGCAATCACGGGCAACGGCGTCGAAGCGGTGCGAACGCACACGCGCGAGCTCGGCATCGATTTCGTCATCTTCGAGTCGGCGGGGCAGGGCAAACCGCGTGGCGTGGCCGTCATGGTTGTCGATCCGCAGACGCTTGACGAAAAGGCCGGACCGATGCTCGGCCTGATCGGCAGATTCAAACACGTTCCTAGCATTTTGCGCGACCCGCTCGACGCACAGGCGAAGAAGCAAACGGGATTCTCGATCACCGAGGCGACGAATCCGGACACGCCGATCGGCGCGGCGGTTGCCGCCCTCGATCAGCTCCGCGATTTTGGAGGCCGCGGAATCGTGTTGATAGACGCCGTCAAACAATAGCCAGAGATTAGCAAACACCGTGCCGACCGCCCCGACCCGCGTACGCGAGATTCGTGCGTGGGTCATGCTCAACGCGCTGTGGCTGCCGCTGACGTTTCAAGACACCGCGTTGATGACGATTGCCGTGCCCGCGGCCACCATCACTCTGGCGCCGGCAAACCACGTCCTGGTGCTCTCGGTGCTGGCCAGCGTCACGGCGCTCGCCGCGATGGTCGTGCCGCCGCTCGGCGGCTGGCTCTCCGACGCGCTGCGTCGCCGGGGAGGCTCGCGCCGCACCTTCGTCGCGGTCGGCCTGCTCATCGACATCGCGGCGCTGATCGCGTTGTCGTATCCGCATACGCTGTTCGCGTTCGCGGGGCTGTTGGTCGTCGCCACGATCGGCGCGAACGTCGCGCTTTCCGCGTATCAGGCGCTGCTGCCCGAATCGGTGCCGCGCCGGAATTGGGGAGCGGTTTCGGGCGTTCGCGGCGTGATGACGCTCGCCGGGACGGTGCTGGGCTTCGGCATTGCCGGCTTCGCGCCCGACCCGCGCCTCACGTTTCTTGCCTGCGCGGCTATCATGGCGCTGGGAGCGCTTTCGCTGCTCGGCATCGGCGATGGAGTCTACGACGACGAGGAGCACGCGCACGTGCGCGATTGGCACGACTTCTTCGTCGTTTTCGCAGCACGCGCGCTGGTCTTCTTCGGGCTCGTCATGCTGCAGACGTTCGTGCTCTTTTTCTTCCGTGACGTGCAGAAGGTCGGCAATCCATCGGCGGGCACGGCGCTCTACGCGTTTGCTACAATTGCGGGCGCCGTCGTGGCGAGCGTTTACCTCGGGCTGCTTTCCGATCGCGTGTCGCGCAAGATCGTGACCGCGCTTGCCGGCGCGTGCATGGCCGTCGCGACGATCGGGTTCGCGCTCGCGCCCGAGTTGAATTGGATGCTGCCGTTCGCGGTGCTCTTCGGCATCGGCTTCGGCGGCGTGATCTCCAGCGGCTGGGCGCTGGCGATGGATGCGATTCCCAAACTGCGGAACGCCGCGCGCGACCTCGGTCTTTGGGGCATCGCGACGCTGTTGCCCAATGTCGTCGCGCCACTCGTGGGCGGATGGCTGATCGGGCTTTTTCACGGGACACGCGCGGGTTACCAGGCGGTCTTCGGACTGGCCGGCTTTAGCTTCGCGCTCGCGTCGCTGGCCGTGCTCCGAGTCGGGCGCCGGCCGATCTCGTCGCTATGGGCCTGGCCGATTCGCCTCGCGGCCGTTCTGACCAACTTCGCGTGGGATCGTCTCGCGTATCGCGTGCGCGGCTGGGGCCGCCTGCCGCGCCGGCGCGGCCCGACGCTCATCGTCGCCAATCATCAGCACGACTTGGAATCGATGACGATCGTTACGGCGACGACGGTTCTCAGCGGGCCGTGGAGACACCCTGTTTTCACGGCGAGCTCGCGCCGCATGTACGAACCCGGTTTTTTGGCGGGACGGCTTCCCTGGCTGCGTTTCCTGCTGCGGCGCGTGAACGCCGGCCCGCTCTTTATCGCGCTCGGCATGCTCCCGATCGAGAACCACCTGAGCTCGCGCGAGATCGCCGCTCTCTCGTGGCCGGTGCAGCGTCGTCACGGTCCCCTCTTGCTGCGCGACGTTTTCGACGAGCGCACGGCCGAAAAGTTCCCACCCGGAACTAAGACCTCCGATCTTTGGAGCCGCGAGTGCTTTGCCCGCGGGCAAGAAATCGCGAAGGTCTCCAGCGTACGCGAGCCGTACCGACGCGAACTTCTCGACGAAACGCGCGCGAACATCGAGCGGGATCTTGCGTTGATGGAACACGTCGTCCGCTCGGGCGGCTCGTTCTATCTCACGCCTGAAGGGAGGTACTCGACCGACGGGCGCATCGGTCCGATGCGTGGTGCGGTGGAGCGCCTCGCCCCGCTCGCAACCATCTACTTGGTTGGCGTCAGTTACGATCCGTTCGTCGCACGCCGGCTTTCGCTGCTCTACCGCGTCGCGCGCCTCAACGGCAACGATTTGACGGTTCTGCCCAAGTCGCTGGCCGCGATCCGTCCCGTTACCGCGAGCCAGCTGCTGGGAGCGTGGCTCGACGCGCGCGCCGGCGGCTTCACGTTGGACGAAGCATCGTCGGGAGTGGAGGCAAAGCTCGCGCATCTTCCGCCTACTGTCTTCGTCGATCCGGACCTGCGCCGCAAACCGCGTGCCATGGTTGCGGCCGCGCTGCCGCTGATGGTAACGTGGCGCATCCTCGAGCGCGAGGGGGTTGCCTTCCGGCTGGGCACAACTCGCCGCCATCCGCAATTCCCGTTCGTCGACGACATCGTCGCCTATCAGGCGCGCTTCCTGGAGGAAACGCTCGAAAACGCTGCCTTCGGCGAGGGCGTAGTTACGTGAAGCCCTTCGAACCCGGCGAGCCGCAGCCGCAGCGAACGCGGGCGAGTCCCTTTGATCCGTCCGTCCGCCCCGATGACGCGATGCGCCGGAACGAAGAGATCGAGGGGCGTGAGTGCCATCGCCTTTGCAACGCCGCGATGCGCCAGAGGGTGTCCGATAGCTCGCGCGACGTCGGCGTACGACACGAACTCTCCGAACGCGAGCGATGCGACCGCGCGCCACGCCGCGACTTGAAAGGCGGTTCCGTCGAGCGCGAGCGGCAGGTCGAATCGATCGAGACGCCGCGCGAAATAGGCGCGCACTTGCGAGACGGCTTCGGCGAGCAGCGCGTCGCTCGGTTTGCTCATCGGTGGGCGCTTCGGCGCAGCGAAATCGCTGGCCAGGATCGCCTCGCCGTTGCCTACGATCAACAAATCTCGACCAAATGGCGTCGAAACGCGGCAGCGCATAGGTGGAAGAAGGGCGGACATGCGAACTCTCTGGACCCTATGTCTGGACCCTATGAAGGAACGGCAGCGGGTGCCGCTGCGTTACAGGTTGGGAGGCCGTCGTGAACCACAGAATCGTTCAAGCTCTACCGGTATTGGCCGTCGTCGCACTC
The DNA here is from genome assembly GCA_963745145.1 of Vulcanimicrobiota bacterium. Classification (GTDB taxonomy): domain Bacteria; phylum Vulcanimicrobiota; class Vulcanimicrobiia; order Vulcanimicrobiales; family Vulcanimicrobiaceae; genus Cybelea. The sequence continues at coordinate 1,556,418 of CAVUWE010000002.1, forward strand.
GCCGCATGCTCGAGCGGGTCGATGCGCCAGTCCGTGCTTCCGCAAAGCCAGCCGCTCGAGCAGCGGCAGGGCGCGTTTGCGCTTTCCGAGATCCCGACGGGACCCCAAACCGGCGAAGTCCCGTTCCTGACCATGAATCCCGTGCGGCGCCTTTGTTCGGCGCCTGGTACGCCCGACCGAATGCAGTGCCTGGCGATGGTTCGGACGGACGTGACACCGAGCGTCCAAATGGTGCCGCAGGTTCGCGACGACGGCCAGACTTGTCCCTTCACCTCCAATCAGGGTTACTGCCCGATCGACCTTCAGGAGGCGTACGGCCTTCCGTCGTTGACCGCCGGCAAAGAGAGGGTCGTCGCCATCGTCGACGCGTACGGCTACAAGCACGCTGCCGCCGACCTTGCGTTCTTCCGCAAGACGATGGGCCTCAAGGTCTGCTCCGCGCAAACGAAGTGTCTGCGAATCGTTAACCAGAACGGCGCGTCCTCGCCGCTTCCATCGGAGCCGCCGCCCAGCGACGATTGGAAGGGCGAGCAATCGCTCGATCTCGACATGGTCTCCGGCATCTGCCCGAACTGCAAAATCATTCTCGTTCAGACGGACAACGATTACACGAGCAATCTCTATACCGGCGTCAAGAACGCGGGGAGGATCGGCGCGAAGTACATCGGTGCCTCGTGGGGTTCCGGCCCCGAAGGCGGAGACAACGCAATCTTCCACCAACTCGGCGTAGTAATCTCGGCAGCGGCCGGGGATAACGGCGGAGGCGGCCGCTACGGCGGCGGCCCGATCCAACCCTGCACGTACACGTACGTCGTGTGCGTCGGCGGCACGCGCCTCTTGCGCGACCATCAAAACAAGCGCGGCTGGACCGAGACGGTTTGGAATGACTGGACCTTCGACCAGTGCGGCGGGCCATGCGGCGCGACGGGCAGCGGGTGTAGCACCAAAATCGCGAAGCCGCCGTGGCAGACCGACGGCGGCTGTCAAATGCGGTCGGCTTCGGACACGTCGGCATCCGCGTCGTTGCGCAACCCCGTCATCGTTTATAACTCAGAAGAGGGCTGCAACCCGCCGAATTGCTTCTGGCTCTACGGGGGTACGAGCGCCTCTGCGCAGATCATCTCCGCCGTGTTCGCGCTCGGCGGCAACGCCGGCGCCGGGTCGGGCGCCTCGTACGTGTGGAAGCACCACACGGGTCACATAAACGACGTCATCAAGGGAAACAACATCGATCCTCAGCTCGGCGTCAACTGCGCCTCTCACGTCAGCTACATCTGCACCGCGCGCGCCGGGTTCGACGGCCCCACGGGGTTGGGAACTCCGAACGGCATCGGGGCGTTTTGACGGCCATGCTCAAGCGGCTGCGCGCAACCCTTCTTACGGCGCTCGCGATTGCTACCTTCGTGGCAGCCGCACCGCCCGATAGCGCCGTCATAGTCAACTCGGGTTCGACCAACTCGATGGGCTATTCGATCGAGGTATCGTCCGACGGCAAGGCGTCGGTGACCATGCAAAGCCACGGCAGTTCCGCGGGCGCGCCGAAGCAGTTTACGGTTCCGGCGGCGACGGCACAGCGTTTCTTCGGCGACCTCGCCGCGGCGCGCAAGGGCAACGCGGCCACCGTTCCGTGCATGAAGAGCGCGTCGTTCGGGACGACGACGCACGTGAAGTGGCAGGGATGGGTCTCTCCCGACTTGAGCTGCCCGCCGAAGGACTCGTTGGGCGACGCGCTCGTGAAAGACATCGACGCCATCCGCCAAGCCGGCGGCATCAGCGCGATGCCGCTTCGCCAGCCCTAAAAACGCGCCAGCTTCGCCCGCACCGCGGACGTTAGGTCGACGCTCCCTGCCGGCGGTGGGCCGTTGACGTGGAGTTCTGCGAGATGACGCGCCCGCATCAGCGTTTGCGCCTCGCGAAGGACCTGCGCGACGATCGATCGATAGAGCGCGTTCCGATAGCCTTCCAGCGTCCGAATCTCTCCGGCGGTCTCGCGCTGGGCTTCGCGATCCGAGCCCGCCAGCTGCGCGAAACGCCGCCCGATGTCCGCGCTCGCACCCCGCAGACTGTTTGAAACGGCGCCCGCGTCGGCCTCCGGGCGATAGCTGGCGCCGAACGCCGCGGTCTGCATCGAAAAGTCGGGCTGCCGTGCACCCTCGCCTGAACCGGCCATCAGAACACGTCGTCGCAGCGCGAGGTTCGCCGCGGATTTGGCCCGCAGCTGCGCCGCCATGCGGGCGTTGTCGACGTTCCCCGCGCTCCGGAGCGTGCCGGAATAGGCCGCCAAAACCGCCGCATCGCTCCGGCGCATCGCATCGACGGCGTCCGACTCGCGGGCATTCAGCCTCGAGAGCTCTGAATCGAACCGCGACCGAGTCTCGCGGTCGAGATGGAGATCCTCGAGCTTGAGCCGTAGCGCCAGGCGCCTTCCTGCGGATGCCCGCGCAAGGTCGAACGCCAGCGTCAGCTCTCTCTCGCGCAGCTGCTGCTGCCGCGCCGCAATGGCGCGGCCGTTTCTTTGGGCAAGGGAGCGCGTGTAGGCGACGAGCATCGTGTCGGTTTCGCGTCGGAGCTCGGCGGCGTAGGCGTTCATCTCCCGGTCGGCGGCAAGGCGCGAAGCCTCAATGGCGGCCAACGCCGCGCGTTCGCGCTGAAGATCGATTGCCGTTGCGCGGCCTGCCGCGCGTCCGAGGCGGCTTTCCTCCGCCTCGGTGCTGCGTGCCAGCAGTGCGCTCCCGTGCTCCGCCTGTGCCGCCGGATTGCCGGCTCCAGGCGCCGGCAGCGTGTTCCGCAGCGCGGCGATTTCGCGGTCGTACTGCGCGAGGACCGTGTGGAGCGGATGGCTCGCGACGACCCGCGCGACGTCGACGAATCCGATCGGCGCCTGCGCGCGCGGGACCGCGGCCGTCAAGAAGGCGGCAACTGCGAGTACCGCCGACGAACGTAGGCCGGGGGTCATGGGAACTTCCTTTGGTACGAGAAAGAGATCCCGTTCGTTCCGGTGACCGGCGGCAACAACGTGTAGCGATTGAGATTGAGTATGTCCATCCCGACGGGTTGCGCCGGCTGCAGCGCCAACAGCGTCGGCCCCGTCGACGTGTACCAGTTGAAGCGATAGCCCGTCGCGGCATTCGGAGACGCTTCGAACGTGATCGCCTGGGTTCGGGGGTAGCCGAACGTTTGCGAAAAGATAGCCCGCACGTTCTTTCCCAGCGCCTTCGCGGCGCTGACGCCCAAGCCGGTTTGTATGTCGGTCGTGATCGCGACGGTCGTGAAGCCCAGCGCGCTCGCAAGGGAGCTGGAGAGCGGCTCGAGCAGATTGCGCGCGAACAGCGTGTTGAGCTGTCCCAACCCGACGTTGGCGAGCGCCGTGCCGGCGGAGAAGGATTGGCTGCCCGTCGTCTGCACGCCCCGGACGGCCCCGAACTGTTGCGCCCCGACGAGCAGCCCGAGGATCTGTTGCCGGCTGTACGATGGCTCCGATGCGAGCGCGAGATTCATACTCGTTACCCGGCCCGTGACATTCAGCCGGATCGCCGTCGGGGGATCCGCGACGAAGGTCGTGGCCGTGGCGTTGACGTCGGGAATCACGCCGCCCGACGGGTCGAACGTGACGGTGCCGTTCTCGAGGTTGAACGTGCGATAGAAACTCAGCGACCCGCCGGTCGAGCGAAACGAGCCCGCGAGCGACGGCGCTGCCGAAGTTCCGCCGATCGCAACCTCTCCGGCGGCGCCGATGTCGACGTTGCCGCTTTGCACCCGCACGTTGCTGCCGGCGGAAACGCTCAGGCTTTCGAATGCGACGATCGGCAGGGTTTGCGCACCTTGCCCTCCGCCTTTGAGGTTCAAAAAGGCGCTGAGTGGGATGCGCGCGTTGGAGATGGAAAGATTTCCACTCACCTTTGGGGTCGCGGCGCGCTCGCGAGCGACGTTTACGCCGCCGTTAAGGGTTCCCTTGAAATAGGCCGGGAGGTCGAGCCGTGCATTTGCCGCGCTCACGTCCATCCTGAATGCGGATTCGGCGGGGTGGCGCAGATCGTTGAGGGTTGCGGTGGCGTTCGCCGTGACGCCGCCGCCGCCCACGGTTGCGCTCGAGCGGAGCTGCACCAAAAATCCGCGCAGCGCGAGTTCGCCGGCGATAGCGGTGATCGGCGATCGCTCCATCGGGCCGCTGAAGGTTCCGTCGCGAAGCGTCAGCGAGCCGCTCACCTGGGGGCTCCGCATCGTGCCGCCCAGGCTCGCGCTCCCGTCGATGCGTCCGCCGACCTGAGTTCCCTTCGGAAGTACGTCTGCAAAGTTCGACGCTTCGACGTCCGCAGCCGTCAACGAGGCCGAGATCGGTCCGCTCCCCGCGGAAATGCTCGATCCCATCAGCCGAATGGGAACTCGGGCCGAAAAGAGCGCCTTGCCGCGCGCGAGGTCGACTTCGCCGTCGCGCACGTTCAGCACGTGCCGATCGACGTCGACGTCGGCGGCGACGCGAGGAACGACCAGGTTGCCGTAGCGCAATGACTGCAGTGCGATCGCATCGTGCAGTTGCGGCGAAGCAAACGTCCCGTCTATTCGAAGCGCGGAATCGAGTCGTCCGGTGACGTTGAAGCTCCGGCCGGCCGCCTCTTTCAAGAACGCCCCGATGTCCGGGCTCGAGCTATTGACGAGCAGCGCGAGCCGGTCGCTCGGGCGCATCCCGAACGTTCCCGAAGCCGTCGTGGTCAGCGACGGCACCTCGAGCGCTGCCGAGGCAATCGTTCCGCGCCCCCGCGACGCCGATGCGGTCACTTCGAATCGTTCGATCGCCAAGCGTCCGGCGGTGCCGTCCCGCACGGCGGTGTGCAACTGCATCGTCAGGTCGGGGTACGTCCCGGCAACCGCGGCCTGCGCATCGAGACGGCCGGTGACCGGAACGCTATATCCCAGCATGGGAAGCCACGTACCGAGATCTAGGGCGTGCGCGCTCGCGCGCAAGTTGACGCGCATCGCGGCCGGAGTGACGCTGCCGGCGAGCGACACTTCTCCCGCGGTGCCGCCGAAGTGTGCCCGGCCGTCGACCGAGCTGGCCGTCGAGTGCCAAACGGCCGCGACGTTGCCGAGCTCGATGCGGCGAAAACGGGCTCTCGAAAGATATGCGCTGCCGCTCGTGTCGATCAATCGCATTCCTCGCAGCGCGGCTCGAACCGCGAGAGATCCGGTTCCGCTAAAGGTGTCGCCGGCGTCGAAGAAGTCGTTGAAGTCCGCGAGATCGACCTGCGGCGCGTTCACGCCGGCATCGGCTCGTCCGAGCGTCGCACTGCCGTTCACCGCGATCGCGGAGGAGCCGACCACAACGTGACCGCCGGCGAGCGTGACCGAGCCCGGATTGCCGCGCACGGCGCCGCGCAGGTCGCGGAAGCTCAAGCCGTTCACCGAACCCTCGGGCGAGCGCATCGTCCCCGCAAACGACGCCGCCGTACCTGCCCCGCGTAGGCTCAGGTCGCCGTCAATGCTTCCTTGAACGAGCGCGGCCGCGCGGGGCTGCAGCGCCGCGAGCAGCGCGCTCACGTCGGACGAATGAAGCTGCAGGGTGAGATCGTATCGCGGTACGCCGGCGCGGCCCGGCGAGAATCCGGCGATCGTTCCCGAGGCTCCGACAAAGAGTGGTCCGATTGCGGCCGCAGCGTTCCGAACACGCAGCAGACCGCCCGCGTATTCGACGCCGGCGTTTCCGTTGACGTCGAAATCGCGGTAACGGCCGCCCGCGACGACGACGCTTCCGGCGATCCGAGGCAGCTGCGGTGTGCCGCTCACGATCGCGCCGTACGACGCCTCATCGCGCACCTCACCGAAGATATTCCCGTGCAGCGTGCCGCCGCTCAACCCGAGCCTGCCCTGCGTCGTGGCGCTGCCCCAGGAACCGGCAAGCCGAGCCGTGCCTCGGACGCCGATATCCGCACCGGATAGGCCGCCGAAGAGCGCTGCCGTCAACGCACCTCGCGCCGGCGCGACTTGAAAGTCGCGCGCAGCGATCAGACCGAGGACAGAGCGATGCGGGCGGTCGAGCGCGAGGCGTGCGTACAGCGAACCGCGAGCGCCGTTTACGTGCACCGGCCCGATCGAACCAACGCCGCGGCTGTCGACGTCGAATAGTGCGTCGACCGATTGGGTTGCCCCGGTTCCCCGCAACGCGCCAAGCACTCCGATCGCTTTCGGATCGGTGGCGCTCGCCAGCGCGATTCCGTTCAGCGGGATCGCCGGAAGCACGACGCCGGCATATGGCACGTCGTCGGTCGACGCCCGAGCGCCGAGCAGCAATTCGATCGCGTTGCGCTGGGTCTGAAGGGCGAGGCGGCCGCCGGCGGTCACGTTCGCTCCCCGGTAGGTGCCCCCGAACCGAATGACGTCGGCCTCGCGGCCGTCGAAAGCGGCGAGACCGCGTACGCTCTGCAGCGACGCCGTTGCGTACGTGATTCCCGGTGACTTGAGGTCGACCCACGTGAGCGGTTTTGTCGCCGGGCCCTCGACCAGCACCGAGAACGACAGCGGGCCGCGCATCGGCAAGCGCGCCGCTTGGCCAAACGCGGATCGCAAGGTCGCCAGGTCACCGGTCCCGCGCGCCGTGAGACGCACGCGAGGATCGCGTAATCCGTAGATTCCGCCGCTGATACTCGTGGGCACGCCGGCCAGTTTTGCGTCGAGATGCGTCGTCAGCAGACCGTCGTCGTATACGTCGATTCCACCGCGCACGCCGTCGACGGGCTTGGAGAGACCCGCGATGGAGACGCGTGCTCCGTCCAAATACGCTGTCGCGGCGACGTGCGGATGGATCGCGCCGGTTGCCACGTCGGCGAGACCGACGTAGCGCGCGTCGACGTTTCGAAGCATGCCGGATCGAAGCCGAATCGCGCGTGAGTTGATCGCGAAGTTGGCGGCGCCGGCGATCGGTAAGCTCGAGGCAGTCCACCGCTGGTCGTTGTATCCGAGCGTCGCGTCGATCTCGCCGCGGCCGCGGACCGGGTAGAGGAGATTGGGACGCTCGCCGTAGCGAAAGCCGACCGAATAGCGCGACCGGCTCGCCGATGAAACGTCCGCGTCGACGTCGACGTCCTCGACGTACAAGCGGCGTTGCGCCGGTAAGGCGTCGCCGCTTTCGTCGACGATCTCTATCGAGCCGTGGCGAACGGTCGCGCGAACGATCGCCGGAGGTTGTTCCGCCGCCTTGTTCTCCGGAAGCTGAGGAATCGGAACGTTGTAGCTGCCGTCCGCGTGCCGAACGATCGTCACGCGCGGTGAATCCGCCTCTACGTCCTTCAACCCAAAACGCCGGCTGCCGCCCGGCAGCAAATCGCGAAGGTTGTACGCGAGCGACAGCCGCCCTATCGCTGCGATCGGTTCGCCATCAAGCGACGTAAGCGAGAGGCTCTCGAACACCGCGCGATCGGCACCAATCGTCGCCTTGCCGATCGTCAGACGCACGTGCGCGACGGCCTCGACCGCTGCGACGATCGCCAGCCGGGCCAGAGTCTGCCACTGCCAAAGAGCAATCGTCACGACGAGCAGAAGCGCAATTGCGATCTCGCCCCACAACCGGCGGCGTTGCTTACGCTTCATTGTCGCTTTCTTCCCGAGTATACATGCGGCTACCCGCGGGAAGCGCTCGTTAGCCGTCGAAACCGCCCCAAGCTTAGGAGAGAGCGATGAAATTAGTCGAAAGCATCGATCGAGCAACGCTCGAGAAGGGGCGGCTCATCGCCGAGTCGAGTGAGTTTGCGATCTTCGACGTCGGCCAGGATACGTATGCCCTTATCCATCGCCACGAAGCGGTTGCGTGGCAGGGGATCATGATATCGGGGGATGGGCTGTTTCGCATTGCCGACCTTCTCGCCCGTGCGACGCGCTCGCTCTACCGCGACGTGGCCGGGGAACTCTCCAAGGAGCGCAATCGCTAAGAGGCTCGAGCTGCCGCTCGCAACCTGCCTCTGCGTTCTCGCGGGGTGCGGCGCTTCGACCGTTGGTACCGTTGCGCCGGCCGCCACGAGCCGCTCGGGAATCCTCGTCGATCACGTCGTGATCGTGGTGCAGGAAAACCGTAGCTTCGACAACCTCTTTAGCGGCTTTCCGGGAGCCGACGCGCCGACCTTCGGCTACGCGGGCAAGCAGAAACTCGCGCTTCGGCCCACTCCGCTCGAGAACCCCGGGAACATCGAAAACAATTGGCGCGATGCCGTGAGCAGCTGGAACGGCGGAAAGATGGATGGCTTCGAGCGCGAGCACTTCTACGGCGGCCCGCTCGACTACGCGTATGCCTACGTCCCGCGCCGGGAGTCCGCGCCGTATTGGGAAATGGCGCGCCGTTACGTGCTTGCCGACCGCATGTTTCCTATGGAGTTCGGGCCGAGCTATACCGCGCATTTGAGCTTGATCGCCGCCAACGCGAACATCAAGCCGGCGCCGATCGCCGAAGTCGACGCGCCGGCCGGCCTGCCGTGGGGATGCGACGCCCCGCCCGGGACGCGGTCGTTTACCCTGAACGTCGATCGGGTCGAGCGCTTCAACGGTCCGTTTCCGTGCTACCGGGCCTTCCCCACGATTGCCGACACGCTCGACACCGCGGGCGTATCGTGGAAGTATTACGCTTCGCCATTGAAGCGAATCGGCGGGCAAGTCTGGTCGGAATTCGACTCGATCCGCCGCGTGCGTTACGGGCCCGATTGGAAGAACGTCATCTCGCCGCAGACGAAGATCCTTCGCGACGTGCGCGACGGAGATCTTGCCGGCGTGTCGTGGGTGACGCCGGATTGGATCGACTCCGATCACACCGGCAGCGGCTATAACCGTGGCCCGTCCTGGGTCGCCTCGATCGTAAACGCAGTCGGCGAAAGCCGCTACTGGAAATCGACGGCGATCGTCGTCGTTTGGGACGACTGGGGCGGTTGGTACGACGACGCGCGGCCGCCGCAGCGCGACTTCCGCGGGCTCGGCATACGCGTTCCTTGCATCATTATCTCACCCTACGCGAGGCGAGGCTACGTTTCGCACAGGCAATACGAGTTCGGCAGCATCCTGAAATTCGTCGAGGAGGTGTTCGATCTCCCCGCGGTCGGGCCGCCGTCGCTAGGATTCACCGACACGCGCGCCGCGAGCATCCTCGACGGCTTCGACTTCACGCAGACCCCGCGCTCGTTTTCGCCGATCTCGGCGCCGTACCCCGAATCGAGCTTTCTCGACGAACGCCCTTCTTTTGTTCCACCCGATAGCGAGTGACGTGAAGTCGAGGTTCTAGTACATCAGCTTACGCGTCAAGTACGTCATCTCCAGCGCGCTCGTAAACGCACGTTCGCGCAGATTGGCGCCCGATCCATGGCCGCCTTCGGTGACCTCGTAGAACAAGTACGGATCGTGCATGGCCGCCATCTTTGCCGCGAACTTACGCGCGTGCTGCGGGCCGACGCGATCGTCCTTGGTCGTCGTCCAGATGAGTGGTTCGGGATACGCGACCTCGCGCTTCAAGTTGCTGTACGGCGAGATCGATGCGAGAAAAGCGCGCTGCTCGGAATTCGAGACGCTGCCGTATTCGCCCGTCCACGACGCCCCCGCTTGGATCTGTTCGAAGCGAAGCATATCGAGGAGCGGCACCTGAATGTCGACGGCGTGCCAAAGCTCCGGATGCTGCGTGAGCTCGACGCCCATCAGGAGGCCTCCGTTGGAGCCGCCCTGGATCCCCAGTCGACGCGGGCTGGTGACCTTAGTGGCGATAAGGTCGCGCGCCACCGCCGCAAAATCGTCGTAGATGCGTTGGCGATGAGTCGTTAGTCCGGCGTCGTGCCACGCCGGGCCGAACTCGCCCCCGCCTCGAATGTTTGCCAGAACGTAGACGCCGCCGCGCTCCAGCCATAGCTTGCCGAGAATGCCGCTGTAATTCGGGGTAACGGACACGTCGAAGCCGCCGTACGCGTAGAGCAACGTCGGGTTGTTTCCGTCGAGCTGCATGGTCTTCGGATGAACGATAAAGTACGGGATGCGAGTCCCGTCTTTCGAGACGGCTTCGCGTTGCTCGACGGTGTCGTTCGACGCTTCAAACCGAGCCGGCGACGTTTTCGCGAGTTCGACGGCGCCTGCGGCCGTGTCGACGCGCCAGAGGGTTGGAGGCGTGAGAAAGCTCGTGGTCATCACATAGGCGGCTTCGCCGTATTGGTCGGCGGCCGCGATGCTTACCGAGGAATCTTCGGGCAGGTCGAGGCGTCGTTTCGACCAGGTGTCCTCGCCGCCCGGCGTGTATACCCAGCAACGGCCGCGTACGTTTTCGTATGTCGTAAGGAGCACGCGCGAACTCGTTTGCGAGACGGCCTCCAGGGTCTCTCGGGGGCCCGGCGCGTAGACGAGCGCGGGCCGCAGATGTTGCGGATCGGCGCCGGCGTTCGCGAGATCTGCGGAGACCAAAGATCCCGGCGGAAACGCCGATCCGCCGGTATCCCACTCCTGCGCGAGCTTGAAGAGCAGACGCCCCGCGACGAGCGCGACGGGCTGCGAGCTGAGCGGAGCGGTCAGCTGCTGTACGCCCCGCGACGTCATCAAGTAGTACTCCGTCTTAAAGGTCGAGATCGGCCGCGCGATGAGGATCGCCGTATGTCCGGCGCCGTCATGGAAGGCCAGCGGCGTCACACCGTAGCCGCCGTCGGATTTCGCGCCGCGGAACACCTCGATAGCTGCCGAAAGCGGCTGCCCGCGCCCGAGACGCTTAACGATGAACGGATATCCCGACGTCGTCAGATCGCCGGGCGACCACTCTCGGGAGACCAACAAGGAGTCGGGGCTTTCCCATGCGACGCGCTGCTTGCCGCGAGGCAGTGCGAACCCGCTTTGCACGAACTGCCGTTTCCCCACGTCGTACTCGCGTGCCGCGATCGCGTATTCGCCGCCGTCCGACAGATAGATCAGGCATCGATCGTCCGCCGGCCACCTGCAGTCGTAGCCCTTCCAGACCCAGTTCGCGTTCTCGGCCTTGGCCAAGGCGTCCAGGTCGAGGACGGTCGTCCAAGCCGGCGACTCGCTCGCGTAATCTGCCGGCGTCGTGCGCCTCCAGATCCCGCGCACATGCTCGTCGTCCTGCCAAAAGTTGTAAATCTGGCGGGAGACGAACTCCGGATTCGGGATCCGGTCTTTCGCTTCGACGATCGTCAACGCGCTGGCGTATAGACTCGCGAAATTCGGATCGCTTTGGAGGACGTGGAGGGTCTTGGCGTTTTCGGCCTGGACCCACGCCATCGCTCGAGCGCCGTGCACGTTTTCGAGCCACAAGAACGGGTCGCTTGCGGCTACGAGCCCCGGCGGAGGGGTCTGCGCGCCGGCGACCCCGGCGACGGCGCCGAACAACGCGCAAAGAGTCCAGAACGTGACGCTGCGTTTCATACGATTCACTTCCGTCGCCGGCCCTCCACGCCTCCATAGGGGAGCGCTGCGCGGTCGTCTAAGGCATCGATCCGAGGAGGTTGCCTGTGGCTAAAACATTTTGCAACCGCGCTGTGGTGTTCGCAGTTGGCTTCGCTCTCGCCGTCGGATCGGCGCGTGCAACGGCGCCGGCGGCGCTCGACGTTTTTGTCGGCGCTCGCAAAGTCGTAAAGAATCAGCCGCTCAGCGCCTGCAACGCCGGTGCGAAGAGCGCCTTGAGCTCGGTGCTTCAAAATGCGTCGGAAGTCGGCGACACCGGCGAGTGGAAGGCCTCCGGGCCGTCGGACGCTTCCGGAAACGCGTTCGCTGCGGCCGCGATTCACTGCTATCCGCTCGAAGACGTGCAGGGCTATCTCGTAACCTTTACCTGCGCGGTGCAGGCGCCGCCGAATCCGGATGCGGCGAGCGCTCTCTGTGGCAAGCTGACCGATGCGTTCGGCGCGGGAGGGCAACGTTGAAACCGCACGCATGGCGCCGTCTCTCGCTCCTCGCCGTCGCACTTGCCGCCGGCCTCGTCTGGTGCAGCGCGGATGCCCCGGCGGCGGTCGATCTCTCGGTAGGCATCCGGTACGTCAGTCCGCAGGGATCCGTATCCGACTGCGGTGAGAAGGCGAAATCGTCGCTCGACGCGTTCTTGCGGGGCGCGGCCGAATCGAGCCCTGGCAGCGGCGAGTGGCTCGCATTCACGAGCAATGGTGTGGCGGGAACCCCGACCGGCGCTGCAACCGTCCGATGTTACGCGCTGAGCAAGGGTTACGTCGTCACGTTCACGTGCGTCGTACAGTTGCCCGACAACCCGTACGGGTCCGACGCCCTCTGTCTGGATATCGCGCACAAGTTCTATGGGGGAGCGATTACGGCGCTCGCGCCCATACCGACGCCCACCCCCATACCGACCGGTTGCGCGACCACCAACCTCGTCGGCACGTGGGTTTCCGACGACAAGCCGAGCCTCACGTTTACGATGGATCTCACCGGGAACGTCACCGACAGCGACGGCGTTTCGGGCAACTGGGGTCTGAAAGGAACTACCGTCACGTTCACCTATTACGGTAACCATACGTTGACGCTGTCTTCCGACGGAAAACACATGCGCGGCGGCGGATATAGCCTCACGCGGAAGTGCTGACGCAACACGCGCCGGCGCCCGGCCAAGGGGGCGTCGCTACGGCGTGATGCTGAAGACCGTTCCGAAGCCGCCGGCGCCGCCCGCCGCGGTCGTGCCGTAAAGCGTTCCGCCGACGTTGCGGAGGCCGCCTTCCGGCCTCGCTCCTTCGGTTATGCCGAATGCGTGGAGCACGGTTTCCTGGCCCGTCGTCGTGACTTTAAAGACCGTTCCCGCGCCGCCGGACCCGCCCTCCGTCGTTACGCCGTAGAGGATGCCGTTAGCTGCGGTCAACCCGCCCGGCAACGCGCCGTCGTGACCGCCCTTGAAACTGTGCAGCACCGTTTCTGAGCCCGATGTGGTGATGCGAAAGACGGTGCCGCGGTTATAACGGCCGCCCGTCGCGGTCGTCCCGTAAAGCGCACCGGAGACGCGAACCAGTGCCGATGCCGGCATCGTGCCGTCCTTGCCGCCTCCAAAGCTGTACACGGGTTTTTCCGCGCCGGATGTCGCTATCTTGAAAACCGTGCCGCATCCCAAACTTCCGCAGTATGCGCCGCCGAAAGCGGTCGTGCCATACAACGTTCCTCCGACGTTCGTCAGGCTCGCGCGCGGATTCGTTCCGTCCCCGAGACGTGCGCCGAAACTATGCAGCACCGTTTCGATTCCGGCGGACGAGACGGCATAGGCGGTGCCTTGCGAGTGCCTCCCTCCGCCGGCGGTCGTGCCGTACAGCTTTCCGCCGACGTCGACGAGACCCGCGTATGGGTTTGCGCCGTCGCGTCCGGCTTTAAATCGGTAGATGACGCTCTCGACGCGGGACGGAGAGATCTTGAAGACGGTGCCTTCGTCGCCCGAACCGCCGCCGTTTACCGTGGTGCCGTAGAGCGTCCCGGAGACGTCGAGCAAACTCGCTTCCGGCAGCGCACCGTCGGTCCCGCCCTTGAAACCGTGGAGCACCGTTTGCGCTCCTGAAGTCGCGATTTCGAAGGCAGTCCCGCTCTCGTGCTCGCCGCCGCCGTAGGTCGTGCCGTAGAGCGAGCCGCCCACGGCGATCAAGCTCGCGTCGGGCTCCTTCCCGTCGCTTCCGTCGAAGCTAAACAGGAGGCTGAAGCGACTGCCGGCGCCGGTCTGCGGCTCCGGTCGGGGCGGCACGCCGGCGGGCAGGGACGACGGAGCGGGCGCGCTCCAGCAACTCGTCAGCAAGACGACGCACAAAACGACGGGAATCCTCGTCATGGGCTACCCCCGCTGCGAAGTACGACGTCGCGGCCGCGAAACCCGGGCGAACCTTCGAGATGGATTATGAAGAGCGAACGCGTCACGATTCGCCGGTTTCTGCTAGAATAATCGCTTCAGACCCGCAATCTAGTGAAGGAGTCGCCGCAGATGGAGACGGCAGCCGCTTCCGACAAGGGTGCTCTGACCTACGCGGACGGGAACCCGCAGGATCGAGTGCAATTTTTCGACGCGAAGCTGATTCTGAAACCGGACTTTTTCTTTTCGGTTCGCGGTTTCAAGTCGTTCAGCGAACTCGTCGCCGAGGCGGCGTCGAACGTCAAGGGGGTGACGTACTCGGCGCTCGATCTCTCGAAGCTCAGGCCCCGCATCAGAGAAGTGATGTTCGTCGACACCGCCGACTTTCGTCTGTACAATAACTCCTTCATCCTGCGCCGGCGAACCGCCTACCAAGACGGCTTTCCGATCGCCGATCCGGAGATAGTCTTCAAGTTCCGAAATCCGGATATGGCGTTGACCGCCGCGGTCGACGTGCGTCCAAAGATTGCCGGTCCCTACCGCGTCAAATTCAAATCCGAAGCGCTGCCGCTCACGGATCAGATCGGCGGTTTTAGGCTGCTCTACTCCCACAACTGCATCTTCCCGGTCAGTTCCGTGCATGCCGGAGATCGTACGAGCCTTCAGGCGATTGCGCGCGGTTTTCCGGCCGTGGCCGGCTTGATCGGCTCTCTGGAGGGAAACGTCGAGCTCGTCAACGAGACCCGCGTCGAAGAAGTATTGATGGACCTGGGGATGCTCGACTTCGGCAAAGGTCGCACCGCAAAAGCCAACATTTCCCTCTGGAGATCGCTCGGAGACCACAACGTGATGTGCGGCGAGTTTGCGTTTCAGACCAAGTTCGACCGACGCGAAAACGTCGACGAGGCCATTAAGCGCCGGGTCGAGGAGCTTTACGTCAAACTGCAGCTCATCGCGACGGGCTGGATCTATCTCGGCACGACGAAGACCGGACTCGTCTATCGACTGAAAGGAAACCCGCCGCAGAGCCATGAGTAAGCCATCGCAACTCGAGATTTTCCTCACCTTCCTGCGGATCGGAGCGATCAGCTTCGGCGGAGGCGTGGTCGCCTATCTGCGCGACGGCCTGGTGCGCCAGAAGAAGTGGTTCGACGACGTGCAGTTCCTCGAGCTGACGTCGATCAGCAACACCCTGCCCGGGCTGAACGCGACGAACATCGCGATTCTGGCCGGCGATCGTTTGCGCGGGTGGGTAGGCGCCGGCGGCGCACTGGTCGGAATGTGCTTGCCGGCGTTTCTGTTCATGACCGCGGCCGGGATGGTGTATGCGGACTCAGGCGCGCGCCCGTTGGCCAACGCTGCACTGCGCGGGGTCGCCGCGGCGGCCACCGGGCTGATTGCGGCGACGTGGTTCCAGATCGGAAAGAAGTCGCTGAAGGGCTTCTACGATGCGTTCTTCGTTCTGGCCGCGATCTTGGGGATCAATTATTTCAAGTGGGGCGTGCCCATTACGCTGCTCGCCGTCGGTGCCGTCGCCATTTTCGTGTATCGACCGCACACCGTACCCGAGAAGCCCGCGAAGGAGGAAGAAGAATGGATCAGATCCCTGCACTAGTTCGCGTTTTTGCGTACCTGTCTCTCCTCACGGTCGGTGGCGGCATGGCCGCCTTCCCCGAAATGAAGGTACTGATCGTCCAAACTCATCACTGGCTGACCGACGAGCAGCTTACCCACGTCTATAGCACCGGGCAGATGTCGCCGGGGCCGAACATGATGATGGTCGCGGAGGTCGGGCAACTCGTAAGCGGGATCCCGGGCGCGATCGTCTGCGCGCTCGCGTTCTTCGTGCCGACGGGGATCCTGACGTTTCTCGTCGGGCGTCTCTGGAACAAGCTCGAGCACTGGCCGTGGCGCGCATCGATTCAGAAGGGCCTGGGGCCGGTAGCGATCGGGCTGGCCGTCGGCGGCCTGATTACGTTTGGGAAGGGCGCGGTAACCGGCTGGATCACGCTCGTCGTCGGGCTCGCGACGTTCTTCGCCGTCGTGCGAACGACGGTCAACCCCGTATTCTTCATCCTGGGCGGTGCGGTCGTGGGCCTCGTCGCGCTGCGCTAGCGGGATGAACGCCGCACTACGCCTGGCCCTTCCGTTCGCGGCGTTGCTCGTGGCCTACGACGCGCTCACGGCACTCGTAGCGAAGGCCCTTACGATTTCCTATAACTCGTTCCTCGTGCCCGCGCTCGTCATAATTTTCTTTATGGGCGTGTATGCGGGCCGCGTGACGCGGTCGTGGGCGGGAATCTTTCCCGTGGCGCTCGCGGCGTGCCTCGACGCAACCCTGGGGTGGTACGTCGCGGCGCTGATCGGTCCAGGCTTCGTGCCGGGCTGGACGACGCGCCAACTCGTGGCGATGGGGCTCGAGAGCGCCGCACTGTCCACCGCCGTCGGCTGCGCCGGGATCTGGATCGGGTTGCGCGTCGCTCGTCTGCGCCGCGGGCTCTCGTAGCCCGGTTACCGCTATTTCTGCTCCAGATGCCCGCCGAACTCGTAGCGCATTGCCGATAGCAGCTTGTCAGCGAACGCGGCGTCACCGCGAGAGGTGAAGCGCTCGTAGAGGGCAGCGGTGAGGACGGGGGCGGGCACTGCCTCGTCGATGGCTGCCTTGATCGTCCACCGGCCCTCGCCCGAATCCGAGACGCGCCCTTCGAACTTCTCGAGCGTCGAGTCTTCGGTCAGCGCCGCCGCCGTGAGGTCGAGAAGCCACGATGCTATAACGCTCCCGCGCCGCCAAACCTCGGCGATGTACGGCAGATTGAGGTCGTATTGATACTCCTGCGGGTCGCGCAAGGGCGTCGTTTCGGCGTTGGCGGTTTGCGCCTGTTTGCCGACGTTCGCCGACCGCAATATATTGAAGCCCTCGGCGTACGACGCCATCAAGCCGTACTCGATGCCGTTATGAACCATCTTGACGAAGTGGCCGGCGCCGCTTGGGCCGCAGTGTAGGTACCCCATCTCCGCCGTGCCGCCCGATCCGTCGCGGCCCGGAGTGGCCGGAATGTCGCCGCGTCCCGGCGCGAGCGCCGCGAAGATTGGATCCAACCGCCGCACCGCGGCGTCCGGGCCACCGATCATCATGCAGTAGCCGCGCTCCAATCCCCAGACCCCGCCGCTCGTTCCGACATCGAGGTAATCGACACCGGCCGAAAGTAACGACGACGCGCGGCGGATGTCGTCGATATAGTAAGAGTTTCCGCCGTCGATCAAGGCGTCGCCTTTTGCGAGCAGCGGCGCGAGTTCTCCGATGCTCGCGTCGACCACCGCCGCGGGAACCATCAGCCAGACCGAGCGCGGCTTGTCGAGTTTCCGTACGAAATCTTCCAACGAGGAGGCGGCGACGGCGCCATCGGCTGCCGATGCTTTCACGGCCTCGGCGTTCCGGTCGTAGACGACGCAGGCGTGGCCCGCGCGCATGAGGCGGCGCACCATGTTGGCGCCCATCCGTCCCAAGCCGATCATCCCGAGCTGCATGTAGCTCCTGCTCCTTCCGTCGCGTTGAGGCACGATCGGGCGAGCCGCGACTCGCCCGATCGTGCGGTCTCTATTAGAGCGCGCGTTGTCCGATGACGCGGCCTACCGGCGGCGTCGAATCCGCTCCCTTACCCCAGACGCCGTTGAAGCTGTTGTTGTCCCCGTTGAACCAGAACGAGAACCAGCCGGAGCTGCCTCCGCCGTTCCAGGTTGCACGTACCTTATCAGTCGCACGGAACTTGCCGTTGAGAATGATACCGCCGGCATGGCACACGACGGTCGGCCCCGACTGCGTGCATCGCATCTTTCCGACGAATGCGCTGGGGCCGCCCGCTCCCACAACGTTCCAGGTTCCGGCGGCCGTAATCGGGGAAGGCGGCAGGACTTTGTTTCCGACGAACGATCCGTTTGAGGGACGCCCATTGTAGCCCCACGTGCCGTTGAAACTGTGACCGTTCGGGCTGACGTAGACCGTCAGCCAGCCGGCGCCGCCGGGGCCGTGCCACTTCCCGTTAATCTGGACGTCGTTGACGAACGTTCCGGTGAATCCGTTGCCATTCGCGGCGTTGTTGCCGACGATTCCGTTACCCGACTGCGTCAGCGTGATGGTGGACGTGGAGCCCCCGTTCGCGCCGGTCTGTTGAACGCTCCAGGTGCCCGTAAGATTCGGCATTTTGGCGAGCCCCGGCGCGATCGACATCGCGGCGAGAGCAAGGCCGCCGAGGAGTGAAATAACGAGACGCTTCATGCGTGATCACCTTTCATAAGTCTAAATTTCATAAGTCTGAATTTGCGCGGGTCTTGCTTCGGCCGGCCGGCGGAGGGCGCGGCGAGACGTCAAAGCGAAGCAAGCAACAGGTGTTCAATGACCGAAGAGGCCTACCCTTGTGACCCAAATCCGATCCCTGCCTTAAACGCGATTCTGATGCAGATGGCTCGAAGCATTCAGTTCGGACTCTTTGCGATCCGCTCGATCGTGGCGAACGGGGTCTGACGTTGAGCGCCGGCCAGAGCCCGCGAGCGCGCATCGCCGACATCATTCGCGATAGCGGAAAGATGGGGAGCGATCAACCGGGCCCGTCGCAAGACGCGCTTTCCGCCATCGCCGCCGCAGTCAGCGGCACCTCTGCCGGCACGTTTCTCGCATCGGAAATGCTCGCGGACGAACTGGCGAAACGCTTTCGTCTTTCGACCAACGCTGCCATCGAGCGGGACCTCGACGCTCCGTACGAAACGGCCGGGCGCGCGTTGACTCTCGCGATGCAAGCCTGCGGTCATGTCCTAACCGCAGCGTTCGATACAACTAGCGGCGCCATTCTCGAAGCGAAGAAGCCGATGTCGTTGCTCTCGCCGGCATTTACGGTGACGATCGCGATCGCCGATCGCGGGGCGACCACTCACCTGAGCGCGCAGACGCAGCACGTTGGTATGAACTGGGGTCAGAACGAGAAGCTTCTGATCGACCTGTTCGCCAAGACCGACGAATACCTGAGCCGATTCACGGCTTGATGGGACAACGGGGCCGCGACCCATGAGACATATGGCTCAATTTTCTTGAGAGGGCCGCTTACTTCGACGGGACATTGTCGCAATTGCCAAGTAGACTTGCCGCATGTTAAAAGGCCGCTTTGGGACCCGGTCTTTATGTGCGGGGCTCATCCTTTCCATCGCGCTTGCGTCGTGCAGCGCCAAGACCAGCTCGGCCGGCGCCATGTCGCCGCTGCCATCGGTTTCCTTGCCGCAAAGCGGCTCGATTGGAAACTACATCAAGCACGTGGTCATCATCGTGCAGGAAAATCACAGCTTCGACAACCTTTTTGCGACGTTTCCGGGGGCCGACGGCGCTACCGGCGGAAAAATGAGCACCGGAAAAACGATCAAACTGAAGAAGAGCAATCTTTACAGTTCGAAACTTTTTGAAAATAGCCATCAAGCTTTCGTCGTGGATTACGACAACGGCAAGATGGACGGCTGGAATCTCGTCTACGTGGGGTCCGTCTCGTGCCCGAAATGCGCGTACGAGTACGTCAATCCAAACCAGATCAAACCCTATTGGTCGATGGCTTCGCAATACGGCCTCGCCGACCACATGTTTCCGACCGAAGCGAGCGGCAGCTTTTCGGCCCATCAGGATTTGATTCGGGGCGACACCGCAATCAACGGCCAAGAACGCTTGATCGATTTTCCCTCGCATGGGCCGTGGGGCTGCGACGCTCCTCCCGGCACGACGACGCCGTTGCTGACGTCGAAAAACCAGTATATTCAAAACGGCCCATTCCCGTGCTCGGATCAATTCCCGTCCTCGCCGGGTTACGAAACGCTGCGCGATCTGCTCGACGCGAAATCGGTCTCGTGGAAGTACTATACGCCCGCCCTCTTAACGGGAGGGCTTCCCGGAGCGTATTGGGACGCGTTTGACGTCATCGCTTCCGTGCGAAACGGTCCCGAGTGGACGACGAACATCTCCTCGCCGGAGAAAAACATCTTCCAAGACATCAAGCAGGGGAAGCTGGCAGCGGTTTCGTGGGTCATCCCGGACGGCGCCAACTCCGATCACGCCGGGTTTGGAAAATCCGATACGGGTCCGTCCTGGGTCTCCCAGGTAGTCAACGCGGTTGGAAACAGCTCGTATTGGAGTTCGAGCGCGGTCATCATTCTATGGGACGACTGGGGCGGCTGGTACGACCACGAGCCTCCACCGCAGCTCGACTACGCCGGCCTCGGGTTCCGGGTTCCCATGATCGTCGTTTCACCCTACGCAAAGCCTGGCTATATTTCGCACACGCAATACGAGTTCGGCAGCGTCATCAAGTTCGTCGAGGGCGTCTGGGGTTTGGGATCGCTGGGCACGACGGACGTGCGCGCAAACAGCATGAACGACATGTTTCAATACGATCAAGGCCCGCGTCCGTTTAAGCCGATCGCCGCGAAATACTCCAAGTCGTTCTTCGAGCGTCAGCCGCCCTCGAACACGCCGGTCGACGTCAACTAGGCCGGCGCAGCGCTCGAGCGATAGAACGCTCAATTGCTTGCGTAGTGGGCCGTTCGACCCACAGCCTGGGGCCTCCGACGCATGAATAACGGTCCGGCGGCCGAACCTTGCCCTGTAATTTCGTAACTAGCGTACGAATTCCACGGCAGCGCCGATGGGCGCAGCAGTTCGGAGGGACGTTGTGCCAGGCGCTGCTCGATTATACCGGGCTTATTGGATGGCGGCCCTCGGGCTGGCGGCCTGCTCGCGGGTGGGGCCGTCGCCGGCGATGCTCCCTCCAAGCGCCGCGGTTCCAAGCGTCCCGCTCTCGCGGCCCGGCGGCGCCGTTTACTACGGGTGCCCGTCGTTCAAAAACGGGCCCTATACCAAGCCGATAACCGACTCCTCGATCGATCCGCACAGCGCCGACTACATCAGCTCGGTGATCCAGGCGGGCGATCCGTATGGGTTTTATGCTTCGGTCGGCGTCGAACAGGTGAACCTCGCCGACAACACGACCCCGCTGCTCACGGTGCAGCCAAAGTCGAAGAACCATTCGTTCCCGGTTCAGTATCCGTGGGCTTCGAACTTTTACATCGAGCCGCTCGGCGACCACCACGCAATGGTCGTGCAGACGCAGAGTTGTCATCTCTACGAAGCCTACGACACATCGTATACGAACGGTACGCTCAGCGCCTACAGCGGCGCCAACTGGCGGCTGACGCGAAAGTTCAAACCGCTCGTGCCCGGCAATCCGTCATCGATGGCGTCCGGGTTGTCGCTATTCGCCGGGCTGGTGCGTTGGGAAGACTACGAGTCTGGGTCGATCGCGCATGCGGTCAACTGGGACGGGATCGCTCACACCGTCGCTCAGTACGAGTTCGTGGATCCAGCCAGCGACACCGACCGGCTCACGTTTTACGGAACGAGTGCCTACCAGATGCCCTACGGCGCCCGCTTACGTTTGAAGGCTTCGTTCAGCACGCAAGGTTGGGGACCGGAAGCGACGATGGTCGCAAATGCGATGAAGACCTATGGCATATACCTCGCGGACACGGGTTCCGGCGCCAACGGAATCTATTTCGCTAACGACGAATATGGAAACGATCCATGGAACCGGTACGATCTGCTGTCGTTATCGCTGATCACGATGAGCGATTTCGACGTCGTCAAACTTCCGCCGCTTCAAACCGTACCTTAAGAGAAGGGTGCCGGCGGTGCTGACGCCGGCAGCCGCGGCCGCGGCGTTGACCGCCTGCGGGATCTTCGGGGCGAACGGCGCCTATACGCTGCCGGTAGTTGACGCATCGGTCGACCGCGACAGTTCGCGATACGTGCAGACGATGGTCGCAGCCGGCAATGCCGGGGGCTTCTGGATGGCGGCCGATCCCGTCGAGTTCGTCAACGTCGCAGACAACGCGACGCCCGCGTATCGCGTGCGCCAAAAGGTCCCATATCATCGTTTCGACGTCTCGTATCCCTGGCAGCGGGGCTTTCGCATCGAACCCCTCGGCGACGCGCACGCGATCGTCGTCCAGGTCGGCGAGTGCCGCCTTTACGAAACGTACGACACGTCGTATGTGCGAGGCGTGCTCTCCGCTTATAGCGGTGCCACCTGGAGCTTGCGGCGGCCGTTCGTGCCCCTGCCGCCGGGCTCGCCCTCGGCCATGGCGTCGGGCCTGTCGCTGTACGCCGGGATGGTGCGCTGGGAGGAAGTTGCGAGCGGCTCGATCGGTCACGCGTTGAACTGGGCTGCGCCTGCGGGAACCGTTTCGCAATGGTCGTTCGTTCGCCCCGCGAGCGACGCGGAAGGAATCGCGTTCAAAACGAGGGGAGCGCTCTACCAGCTCCCGTACGGTGCGCACCTGCGCTTGCGCGCGTCGTTCGATGCGTCGCGCTTCGGCCCGCAGAGCGCGGCGATCGTGCGGGCCATGAAGGCGTACGGAATCTATCTATCCGACACTGCACGCGCCAACGAGCTGTACGATGCGATCGCGCTGGACGGGTCGAACCACTGGAACGAGCGCGACCTCGCGGCGCTCGATACGATTCGGATAGCGGATTTCGAGGTGCTCTCGCTCGGTCGCATCGAGCGCGTGCCGGGGCATTGAGCGCCGCAGCCTAACGACCGGAGATGACCTTCGCGCCGACTTCGATCAGCATCGCCGCCGGGATTAGAAGCGCCTGCGACAGCAGGAGGCCGAGAATCGACGTCAGGGCGAGCCCCGTCACCAAGGACTTCACGTCGTCGATGGATCGGTCGCCGCGCACGGCGCGATCGGTTAGAAGAGCCGAGGCCGGATCCACGATGATGTTGTATGCGATGTTGGCGAATCCGTTCACGAGGCCGCTCGAGAGCAGCGCGGTCCGCGCCGCCTGCGGCTGCAGGACGCTGGCATACGCCGCGGCCACGATCCCGGCACCATAAATGGCGGTCACCATGACGTTCAAGACGAGAATGTCCTTGGGGATATTCCGGAAGGACAGGTCGCTCCATCGGGTCGTGACGCCGAACTTCACTTCGCCGATGACTGCGGCGACGGTCGAGGGCCGGAACATCGCAAGCGCGGCCTTTGGTATGCTTCCGTTGCGCTCCAGCGAACGAATCGCGCGCAAGTAAAACATCACGAACGTAGGAATCGCGAGCGTTCCGATTACCGCGCCCACCGTCCCCGCAAGGATGATAGAACGAAGCTGCCATTGATATGCGCCCAGTGTCGCTACGCCGGCCCGGTCGGAGAGCGCTCCGAGCATCGGGGTGTAAAGCATCTGGGCGAACCGGCTGCTCGTGGCAAAGATGTTGAAGAGGGAGATCGCAGTCGCGACGCGTCCCGAGCGCGCGCCCGCCAGCCGGGCGGCGTACGCCGCGATCGCCAGCGCCTGAACCGCGCAATTGAGCGCCATGGCAAAAACGAGCTGCCACGGCCAGAACCCATGGGCCACGTTGATAGTCTACGTACCGGCGGGGATGCTGTAATCACCCCTTGGTCCCCATTGCTGGGACCTTTGCTTCTCGACCCTCGGCCGTCGGAGCCATATAGTTGAAGAATCGGCATGGCAACCATCATCAACTCGCCGCGCGCGGCACTGGCGGCCATCGTGCCCGTCGGCATCGGAGCCGCCCTCTTCCTGGTTAACGGCATGAATGTGGTGACGGCCGCTGCGATTGCAGTCCTGATCGCGCCCTTGGCACTGTACGTCGCGCTGCGGTGGCCCCTCGAGTCGCTCTACGGCCTTTTCGTCGTGCTCGTCCCATTCGACAATCTGCTCAACACCGGATCGTTCGGAACGCTCACGAAGCTGCTGGGGATCGTCGCCGGCGCGTTTCTGCTCTTGTGGGTTGCGCGCCGCAACCTGATCTCTTTTTCCGCGCCTCCGGTCCGCGTCTTGGGCGCGCTCGCGACCTGGATGCTCCTGACCACGCTCTGGGCCATCGACCAGAAAACCGCGCTGGCGATGATGACGACCTTCGGGGGCCTGATGCTCCTCTACGCGGTGCTGAGCATGATTCCGATCTCTCCCCGTCAGTTCAAATTGTTGCTGGTTCTGATCGTCGCCGGCGGCCTTTGCGCTGCGGCGTATGGCGCCAACATGTTTTTCCACGATCCCACGTTTTCGCAGGAGAGTCTCGCCACGCGCCGCCTGATTATCCACGTCGGTCAGTACGACATCGACCCCAATCATTTTTCCGACGCGCTGATCTTCCCCGCCGCGATCCTGGGCATGTGGTGCTTGCGCACGCGGTCCTTCCTCGCGCGATTGGCGAGCATTCCCGGCCTGGCGTTGTTGACGATCGCGATCTTGGTGAGCGGCTCGCGCGAAGGGGTGACCGCGCTGCTCTTGATCGCGGCGTACTATTTCTGGCGCTCGCGCTACCGGTTGAAACTGGCGGTCGCGTTGACCGGTGTCGCGTTGCTCGCGGCAACCGTGCAAACGTCCGTCTTTCTGCGCTTCGCGTCGGCGTGGGAAACGGGCGGATCGGGGCGCACGTCCATTTGGGCGGTCGCGATCGAAGCCGCAAAACACCGCCTGCTGCAGGGCTACGGCATCGGGAATTTTACGCAGGCGTACAACTTGTTCTACTTGACCACGCATCAACCGTATCCGTACGGCTGGGACGGCCCCGCGCACAACCTGGTGATGCACTACCTGGTCGAAACCGGGCTCGTCGGGCTCGCGCTCATCGCCGCGTTCTTTTGGGCGCAGTTTCGTTCGTTGCGGCAGATAGACCGCGGAAGCGAGTTCTACGACTACCGAATCGTCATGGAGGCGACGTTGCTCGCAACGATCTGCGTGTCCATGGCGATCGATCTCTTTCAGTATAAGTATGCCTGGCTCACGTTCGCGATGGTCGCGCTCTTACGGAACGCTGCCGTCGGGTGTCAGGAAAGGGCCGCGATCCGGCCGACCAGCGCTGCCATGATATCGGACCGGTCCGCGAGAGACTGGAGCCGTGACCTCCCGGTTTCACCCAACTTACGCAGTGCGGTCTTATCGGTCACCGACAACTGGCGTAGGATGGCCGCAAGTGCTTCGGCATCGCCGGCCGGCGTGCAGAGCGCCCCGAGCGACGTTCCCTCTTGAATCGCCTCGCCCTCGGCGGCGACGACCACCGGACAGCCAACGGATAGCGAGTCGTAAAGCTTCGTCGGTATGCTCTCGGTGAGCCCCTTTCGCAACGGGACGATCGAAACGTCGGCGCTCGCGACCATGGCCAGCGCTTCTTGTCGCGGGAAGCTGCCCTTGAGCCGAAGATTGTTGATACCTTCGTGTTCGATGCGTTCGCCGAGCCGCGTACGCTGCGCCCCGTCGCCTACGATTTCGATCGTGATGTTGTCGGCGGCAACGAGGGCCGCGGCATCGGCCAGAACGTCCACGTCCGTGGTCAACCCGAGGTTCCCCGCATAGATCGCGGTGAAACCGTTGCGCGGCCTTGAGTACTCCGCTACGAGCGGGGAGCGTTCGTACGCGTTGCGCGCGAGCACGATTCGCGAGGGGTCTACTCCGCGGGCGGCGATCTGCGATTGACCGTGCGGCGTGACGACCACCACCAGGTCGGCGCGGCGATAGAGGCGGCGAACCAGATTGCCGAGGCCGCGAACGACCAATCCGTCTTTCTTCCAAACACCCAACGCGACGCCGAGATCGGGGAACACGTCGCGCACGTCGACGATCAGTCGCGCGCGATGGCGCGCGGCCCCGACGAGGCCGGGCAGCGAAAGCGTGATCGGCGGCGAGCTGATCACGACGACGTCGAAATGGTCGCGCGTCGTCAAGAGATAGAGGGATGCGGACAGCGCCGCCGTGAGCCAGTGCAGCAGTCGCCCGCCGGGCATTCCGGGCACGAGTATCGAGTTCAGCCGCACGACGCGAACTCGGCCGTTGCGCTCGACCCGCACGAACGGGCGGCGGCGTTCCGAGAAAGCACCGCTCGGAAAGGACGGAAACGTCGTGACCACGGTGACGTCGTGCCCCGCGGCGGCGAACGCGTCGACCATCGACCGAACGCGCAGGGCGCCGGCGCCCGGTTCGGGCGGATAGAAGTGCGTTGCAACCGCCACCCTCACGTGTGCGCGCCTCCGAGAACGGTGTCGCGCCCGAGGAAGCGCTCGGGCAAGCTTGAGAGCGTCGTCCGAAGCAGGCGCGCCCGGCACTCCGGGGCCTTCGCATATGACGCCCAGCGCGAGGCGGTTTCGTCGAAGAGCGGCTCGTCGAACATTCGGGCGAGAACGCGCATCTGGGCGACGTGGAACTGATGGTACTTCAGCGTTGCGAGGTGCGGCTGGTCGGTGGCGCTCATCAGGAGGCTATACAAGCTCCACCAGCCGGTGTCGAATCGGGGCAGCCATCGGCGAAGCGTCGCAACGCAGCGCTCGATGAGCGACTGCAGCCAGGGCTCGCCGCATTGCATCCAGAGCTCCCACGCGCCCCATAGGGCGAAGATGCACCCGTTGAGCACGTGCGGGGCGTGCTCGTTGGCGATCTCTTCGAAGAATATCTCGTTTCCGGATTGCCAGACAACTCCGCCGCTAGCGATGTCGGCGCGAAACGGCAGCGCGGCCCGCATGGCGCCGTCGGCATATTCGTCCAGTGGCGCGATCGAGTGCGCTCGGAGGAGCACCGAAATCGCTTCGCCTTGCGCCATCGCGGACGACCAGCCCGGCGGCGCTCCGTATTTGCTCCATGGAAAATCGAAGCGGTAGAGGCCGGGCGTTTCGCTTTGCTGTTGATGGTCGCGCAGCCACGCAGCTTGCGCCAAAAAGTCGGCCCGCGCGGCCGGCGCTTTCGTGGACCGCCAGACGCCGAATCGATGGAGCGCAAACTGCGCGATCCGAATCGGGTGGTAATCTCCGCGCGGACCGCTGAGCAGCACACCGCGATCGTCGCGCGCTGCGCAATCGAAGTCTTCGCCGTACGTTCCGCTTCCCGGGTCCCATTCGATGAAATACGACCCGACGCCGGGTTCGCATACCGACTCCGGCGACCACCGGCGCTCGTGCGACCAGCTCACGGGGAAGCCCAGAGCCAGCCGGCGCAAAACGCTCACGCGACGGCCTGGACGGCGATGCGCTTGTACGGACGCCCCAGCAAGTAGCAAGCGAACCCGCACGCCTCCCAGTCGTCCGCGTCGAAAAACCGCCGCGTGTCGATCATTCGCGGCGTCCGCATGAGCGCGGCCATCGCGGCCGGGCGGATGGCTCGAAACGCGGCGTGCGGCGTAACCAGAACGAGAGCGTCTGCATCGGCGACGGCCTCCTCCAGCGAGTCGCAGAGCGGCCGGTGGAACTGCGTCACGTGCGGGTCGTAGATGGCCGTCACGTAGCCGCGCTCGCGCAGTAGCGCGTCGATGCGGACCGTCGGGCTCTCCCGAGCGTCGTCGACGTCGGCCTTGTAGGCGGCGCCCAAAAGCGCGATCTTGTGTCCGCGTTCCGGCTCTACGAGTTCGGCGAGACGGCGAACGATTCGGTGTGGCATGCGATCGTTCACGCGGCGAGCCGCTTGGACGAGTTCGGTCGCAAACGGATTTGCGTCGGAGAGGAAATGCGGATCGACGGGGATGCAGTGGCCTCCGACCCCCGGACCTGGTTGAAGGATGTTGACGCGGGGGTGTTCGTTGGCGAGTTCAATCGTTTCCCAGACGTCGATGCCGAGCTCTTCGGAAACGATTGCCAGCTCGTTTGCGAAAGCGATATTGACGTCGCGGAACGTGTTCTCGACGATTTTGACGAACTCGGCGGTTCGCACCGACGTGATTGCGATCGAGCCCCGGCAGAAAGAAGCGTAGAGCGTGCGGACCGCCTCGGCGTCTTCGGCGGTGCGGCCGCCGACGACCCGGCCGTTCGAGAGCAGTTCGTCCATGATTGCGCCGGGAATGACGCGCTCCGGACAGTGCGCCACGCGAAACTCTTCGATCGACTTACCGGCGGCATTCAGCGCTCGCTCGAAGACGCGTTCCGTTGCGCCCGGCGGCACCGTCGACTCGAGGACGAGAATCGAGCCCGGCTCGGCCACGGCGGCGACTGCGGCGGCGGCGGCCTCCACGTAGCGAAGGTCCGGTTTGCCTTCGTGCGTCGGCGTTGGAAGGCACAGAATGTATGCCTGGACGCTTGGAATGCTGTCGACGACGTGGAGCATTCCGCTCGCGAGGGCCTCCTCAGCGGCCTCTTTGACGGGAGCTTCCGTTGCCAATACCTGGCCCCGCTGAAGGCTGCGGCGAAGGCGAGCGTTGACGTCGTAGCCGTAGACCCGATGACCGCATCGGGCGAGGAGCGAGGCCGTCGGCAAGCCGATGTAGCCGAGGCCGATCACGGCAATGTTCACTTGTTACCATCCTTTTCGCGCAGGGCAGCGGCGAGCTCGCGCATTTGCGCGCGCACGTCGTGTCGAGCGGAGACTATTGCGTATGCGCGTTCGGCGCGGACTCGAGCCGCGCTGGGGTCGCGATAGACGTCGTAGAGAGCGCCGGCCAGCCGGTCGGGATCGTCGGGCGGAACCAGCAGCCCGCTCGTCGGGTCCACGGCTTCACCCACGCTGCCCGAATCGGTTGCGACGACGGGAACGGCGAAGGCCATCGCCTCGAGAAGCGCCGACGGGATGCCTTCCATCATCTTCTCGCCCGCCGAGCGGCTCGATAGAACGATCGCCGCGAACCGGCCGGCGCGATACTCTTCGTGTAATCTGCTCTGCGGCACGAATCCGGCGAATTCGACCGCGTCTCCCAGCTGGAGCGCGGCTGCCATTCGTTCGAGCTCGTTCTGCAGAGGTCCGGTGCCGTAGAGCGTGCACGCGATGGGAACGCCGATCCCACGCAGCTGTGCCACAGCTCGCAACAGCGTCGCGTGACCCTTGACTTCGACGAGTGCGGCCGGGCAGGCAACTCGGAACTCGCCGGAGTCGTGCGAGCGGCGGACGTACGGCGGAATGACGATGCCGAGCGGCACGTGGGCCACGCGCCCGTTCAGACGCGGCATGCGCGTTCGCAGATCGGCCGCGCCCCGTTCCGAGATGACGCGCACCAAGGACACGGTCTCCTCTTTGACGTCGAATGCGTTACGCTCGTAGATGTCCCAACGGTGAGCCGTCGCGCTCCATCGGAGGCCGCTGGTCAATGCGGCGATCAGCGCGACCGTCGACGGCGTAGACATCCAGTAGGCGTGGATGTGCTCGGCGCGATGCCGCATCGCCCATTGCCCGAGAGCCAATCCCTTAATCAGGACCGCAAGGTTCTTTAGATGGCCCGGGTCGCGCGAGGCCGTGATCGCGCGCAACGCGCGTGCGACGCTTCGGGGCCGTGTGACCGCCGCAGCGATCGCACGGCAGAGTAATTCGGGGCTCACGAGCGGCCACGACAGTACGCGCGCATTCGCCGGGAGAGTGTGCTGTGCCGGAGACGCCGGCGGCCGAACCGGGACGACCACGACTTCTTCGAAATGACGCGCCAGCTCAGCGAGCTCGCCGCTGAGATACGATTCTTGGCTTCCAAACGGAAAGCGCGACGTGACGACCACGAGGCGCCCGGTCTTGAGGCTCATCGCCCGGTTCCGCAGAGTTGCAGGTAGAGCCGACGATGCGCATCCGCCATTTTCTCGACGTCGTACGTCTCCAGGACGTGCTTTTGCGCGCGCTCCGCGACGCTCCGGCGCATCCTGGGGTGCGCTATCGCGCGCTCGATTTGCGCGGCCACTCGGAACGGATCGAAGTCGGCCGCCAGGAAGCCGAACCGTCCGTCACCGAGCATCTCCCGCGAGCCGAGCCACGGCGTGCTCGCGACGGGCACTCCGGCGGTCATGGCCTCAAGCAAAGCGAGAGGCATCCCTTCGAACCAGGAGGTCATGAGCAGGAGATCGGCGCCCGGAAGGAGCGTGGGCAGGTCGCTGCGGTAGCCGAGGAAGCGCACGCGATCTTCGATCTCGAGCGCCCGTGCCAGCCCCCTCAGCATCACTTCGTTCTCTCCGGCACCGGCGAAGAGCAGCAACGCTTTGTCCCGCGCTTGCCGGTGCAGCGCGGAAAAGGCCCGCAGGGCCAGTATGTGATTTTTCTGATACTCCATCCGGCCCACCAACATGATCGCGAACTCGTCGAGCGCGACCCCCAACTTTTGGCGCGCGCGCATCCGGCTCTCGACCGTGCCGGACAGCGCGAGACCGTTCGGTATGACCACGACCTTGCGCATGGGGAGCCGCTCGAACCGGCTCAGCCGCTGACCCTGCTCCTTGAAGAATGTCACGACCCGCGACGTCGCGCGATCGAGCAGCCAGTCGGCGGCGCGTTCGGCCAGCGTTCGCCGAAAGTCGCAGGGGTTGTGCTCGGTGTGGACGATGCACCGGCTGCCCGCGCATAACGCGGCGATGCGCCCCCAGTATTTCCCGACGTGCGTGTGCGTGTGGACGATGTCGGGCCGGTAGCGGTGAATCTCGCGGATCAGCTTCCAAATAAAGAAGCGGTCCTTACGATTCTTTCGACCGGCGTGAAAGACCGGAAAGGGGAGGGAATCGAGCGAATGGGCCGGCGGCTCGTAGATCGTCAACAGCGCGGCGTCGACCTGGCTGTCGGGGAGATGCGTCAGGAGCTCGACAACCAGCCGCTCCGCGCCGTATCCTCGAATCGCCGGAGAGATGTGGAGCACGCGGACGTGGCCGTTCATGCGGCCCGGTGAAACAAGAATTCGCAGAGCGTTTGAAACAGAACCGCGACGTCGAGATAAACCGACCAGTTTTCGAGGTACTGCAGGTCGTACTCGAGGCGTTCGCCCGCCGCCGATGTGTCGACGTTGCGCTTCATGTGCACGTGCGACCAGCCCGTAATACCGGGCCGCACGAGATGGCGTTCGTCGTAGCGCAACATCGTCGTTCGAAACAAGTCGACGAAAATCGGGCGTTCAGGCCGTGGACCGACGAGGGACATCTCGCCTTTCAGCACGTTGAACAACTGCGGAAGCTCGTCGATGCTGAACCGCCGCAAGAACGCCCCGATCCGTGTCTTTCGGGGATCGTTGCTCGTCGCCCAGACCGCTCCGACCTCACGTTCTGCGTCTTGCCGCATCGAGCGGAACTTTAGAATTCGAAACGTCCGACCGCCGAGTCCGACGCGCTCTTGCGCGTAAAGCAACGGGAAGCCGGAGTCCAGAGCGATCGCGATGGCTGCTATCGCCATGACCGGAGCGAAGATCAATAGCGCTAGGCACGTGAAGAGTATGTCGGTAGCGCGCTTAACGAGCTGCGCACGGGGCGTGCAAGCCCTCAAACGAGCGGGAACGATCAGCACTTGACGGCCGTCGGTCTGTAACGCGAGATCGTAGCAATACCGAATTACTTTCGGGGGCGCGAAAGCGAGGCGGATCCGCTCCGTCGCAGCAACCTCCAAGATGTGCGCGAGCAGATATGGCGGCACCATCTCGGTCAGAATGATGGAATCGCAGCCCCAGGCGCGCGCGTGGTTGAACCACTCGATCCGCTTCAAGTCTGGGTCTCGCGTCAGGTCGATGTTTTCGATCGCTTCGCTGGGGTCGTCTACGACGATGAGCAGTGTCTCGGCGCTGCCCTGGAGCTCGAGGTTGTCCACGACGCGTTCCACGTTCTCGGCCGTCCCGACGATGCTCACCTTGCGGCGGTTCTTGAACCACTGCCGTTGCCGTATCGTGTGCAGTGCCGCCCGCGAAGAACCCACCATGACGATGGAGAACATGAGGGCGAAGAACAGCGCAACGCGTGACGTCGAAATGCCCGGATAGATCGTGAACAGAACCATTTGCGGGATCGTCCCGAGCATCAAGGCGGCCACGGTATAGTAAAGCTCGTCCTTCATCGAGAGCGCGTATGTTTTTCGATAAAGGCCGAGACGGTCGAAGACGAGCACCCACAGGCAGACGAAGAGACCGTCGGCGATCAACAAGTGGCCGACGATCCGGGGCGACTTCCAATGGTGGAAGCCGATGAGAGCTCCGAGCGCCGAAGCGACGACGAAGAGCGCAATGTCGGACAGCAGCAAAACGGCGACCCATTTTGCGGGGTACGCCCGCGGTGAGCTGCCGATGACTGATTTCCTTGCCTGCGTCGGACGTTCGAGGATGCGCGTCGCCATGGATGTTTAAATGATACGCAGACATCCGGAACGGGCGCAGAGCCGTTAGCACCACCCCCGGTGACTCACGGCCAAAGGAAACAAGACCCTGTTGCAAAGGTCCCGAGCGTTGAGCAGTGTCGTCCTCACTCCCGAGCCGCTCTACAGCGTACCATCGAATGGCGATGTCTGAAATAGCGCCGTACGCCGGCCGCAATGCCTTAGCCCGCCGCGAGGTCGAACAGCAGCCTAACGAGGCGCACGACCTCGAGCACCTCTACCGCGCGCTGCTCAAGCGCTGGCGGGTTTTCGCGGCGGTCGCCGGCGGCTTCACCGCGTTGGTCGTTCTGGGAACGCTCCTGATCCCGAAGACGTATACCACGACCGTACGCCTGTTGGCTGGGCGATCCGACTCGAGCGGGACGCCGGTAGACGGCGGGACGGCGCTGCCGGTCCTCAACGCACTCGTGCTCCAGAGCGGCGTGCAGTCGGCAGAAACCTTTGCGGCACTCGCCCAGCAGCGCGATATCGCGGCCCGAGTGGTCAGTCAGTTGAGTCTGAAGGCCTCCCCGCGGGAGCTGCTCGGTCGGGTCAGCGTCCAACCGATCGTCAATACATCGCTGTTAAACTTGAACGTCTCGTGGTCGTCGGCCGATCAATCCGCCCAGATCGCGAACGCGTTTTCCAGCGCGTTCGTCGACGAGGAGCGAGATTTCGTGCGCTCCCAGGCGGTGGCCGCCATTGATTACCTGTCCAAGGAGATGCCCAGCGCGGCCGATCAGATGCATCAGACGTCGGCTCGGCTCGCGCAATTTCAGTCCAGCCACGGCTATATAGACGCCACGGCCCACGAGCAGGACGTCGTCTCGCGCATGGGCTCGATCGACCAGCACCTCGATCAGCTGACCGTCGATGCAAGCGAGGCCAAGGCGCTGTTGGAGAGCGTCAGCAACCAGATGGCTGCCCTTTCCAGCACGGTCGACAGCGCCAAACAGGTCGAGCGCAATCCCGTCTCGTCCGACCTTCGCGGCAAACTGGCCGACGTAGAGACGCAGCTCGCCGCAGCCCAACAGAAGTACACCCCCGCGCACCCCGCGGTGATCGCGCTGCGCCAGCAGCGGGACGCGCTGGCGGCCCAGATCGCGTCGCAGCCGTCCGACGTCGTGAGTCAGACGACCGTCGCGCCGAACCCGCTCTATCAAAGCCTCCAGCAGCAGGCTGCCACCTACCGCGCTCGGATCGAGGGCGACCAGGGACAGATTCAAGCGCTGAGATCGCAGCGGCAGATCTACCGTCCCACCGTCAAAGCACTGCCTCAGCAGGCGGTCCAGTTCGCTTCGATTCAAGAGGAAGCCAAGCGAGCTTCCAACGTTTACAACGCCCTCGCGCAGAAATATAGCGACGCGCTCGTTGCCAAGACGACCGCGATCGGCGACATTATCGTCGTCCAGCCGGCCACGGCAGACGCGGCCGTAAAACGGCCGAGCCTACGAATGAACCTTCCCATCGCGCTGGCGATCGGGATCTTGCTCGGCCTAGCGGTCGTCTACGTGCTCGACCTGATCGAGCGGCGGTCCGCAGGCAAGGATTTCGCTCGGATCCTCGGGCTGCCCGTCGTCGCCCGGATACCCGCATTCGACGAGAAGAAGCAACGCGCGCTCCCGTGGGTTCACTCGATGACCGTCGAGGCGTTTCTCCACCTTTGCGTAACCCTGCGCCTGCGTAACAAGCGCCCGATCCGGACCCTCGCGGTCTTGAGCGCTCGCCGCGGCGAGGGAAAATCCACGGTCGCCTACCATCTGGCCAAGACCCTGTCGAGCCTGGAGCCGGGCGTTCTGTTGATCGACGCGGATCTGCGCCAGCCGACGATCCACGCGATAACGTTTTGCGAGAACGCGGTCGGATTGAGCGACGTGCTGGACGGTTCGGCTTCGCTGGAGTCGGCGGTGCAGCACGTTCACCCCGGGCTGGACGTCTTGCCGAGCGGCCCGGATGCGCCGAATCCGGTACCGCTGTTGCAGTCCCGGTTCGAAGCGGTGCTCGAGAATGCCCGAAAGACGTACGGAACCGTTATCATCGACACGCCGGCGCTCGGCGCCGTTACGGACGGCCTGATGATAGCCGCGCAGGTGGACGGATCGCTGTTCGTGGTCGCCGCAGACGACACGGAAGACGGATACGCGCGCAGAGCCGTCGAGCAGCTGAGCTTGATCGGCATCCAAAACATTCTAGGCATCGTCGTCAACAAAGATGCCGTCGTCATCAACGAGTACGATAACTACTTCGCGCGGCTGCACACGGCCCTGACGGCGGGTCCGGCATGACCGGCGTCACCGTGATCGTTCCGGCCTACAACGAGGGGCTGGCCTTCGCGGGCGCCCTGAGCGCGCTCGCGGATTATCTCGCGATGCATCGCGGCGGCGGGTATGATTTTCGCTATATCATCGTCGACGACGGCAGCGACGACGACACCAACGCCGTGGCCTCTACCTTCGCCCGCTGGCGTCCAAACGTCCGCGTGCTGCATCACGATCGAAATCGCGGCCTGGGCGCCGCGTTGCGCACGGCCTTCGCGGCCATCGACACCGAGTTGGCGGTTTGCCTGGACGCGGATATGACGTACGCCCCGGCCGTGGCGATGGAGCTGATCGAAGCGCTCGAAAGCCAGCCTGCCGACATCGCGATGGCTTCACCGTATACTCCCGGCGGAAGTGTGGTCAACGTGCCGTTCGCGCGACGCGTGCTCAGCCGGGAGGCTAACCGCCTCCTTTCACTGGCGACGGGAGGCCGATTCGCCACGCTGACCTGCATGGTCCGCGCCTACCGGACGCAAGCCGTGAGAGAGCTGCGGTTTCGCAGCGACGATAAGCCCGCGGTGGCGGAGATGCTCCTCGACGGGTTGCGCAAGCAAATGCGAGTGGTCGAGGTACCGGCGACGCTGCAATGGACCGAAGAGCGCCGGTCGTCGCGCGGCGGCTTCAACCCGGCGAAAATCGCCGCCCAGATCGGCAGCACGCTGGGACTGGCTTTCCGGCATCGACCGGCGCTTTGGTTGGCGGTTCCGGGACTCTTCCCCGGGCTATTACCGATCGTCGTCGCCCTCTTGCTGATTTTTCGCGTTAGCGCTGCAACGCTCGCCATCGGAACGACGGCGACGATCGTGATCCAGTACACGAGTCTGGCCCTCTTTACGGGGCAAATCACCACGTTTCTGGGGCGCAAGCTGAGCCAGAAACGTCACTTTCAATCGAACGGAGCAAGACGCACCAATGGTTACGACCCTTCCTCTCGCACCGCTTAGGACGCTGCCGTCCGACCAGGACGCATCCGGTAGGACGCTCGGCGAAGAGGAGATCGCCGCAGTTACCGCCGCGCTTCGGAGCGGAACGCTCACGAGCACAAAAGGCACTTTCGTCGCCGCACTCGAGACGCGTTTCGCGTCGATGATGGGCATGAAGCACGCATATGCGTGCTCGTCCGGCACCGCGGCCATCCATTGCGCGATCGCCGCGCTCGATCCGGAGCCGGGCGACGAGATCGTAACGACGCCGATCACCGACATGGGCGCGCTCACGCCCATCCTGTATCAGGGTGCCATCCCGGTTTTCGCCGACGTGGACCCGCTCACGTGCAACGTGAGCGCGGCGACCGTCGAAGCGTGCATCAGCGAGCGTACGAAGGCAATCGTCGTCACTCACCTGTTCGGCAACCCCTGCGACATCGACGAGATCGTCGCGCTGGGGCAGCGCAGGGGCATTCCGGTGATCGAGGATTGCGCCCAAGCGTTCCTCGCCGCCTATAAGGGCAACTTCGTCGGCACGGTCGGTAAGATCGGGTGCTACAGCCTCCAGCAGGGCAAGCACATTACGACCGGCGAGGGCGGCTTGCTCGTGACCAACGACGACGAACTGGCGCGGCGGATCTACCTCTTTATCAATAAGGCGTGGGGTTACGGCGATCCCAGGCCCGACCACTACTTCCTGGCGCTGAACTACCGGATGTCCGAATTGGCCGGTAGCGTGGCGTGCGCGCAGCTTCAAAAACTGCCCAGAGTCGTAGCGCGCCGGCGCATGCTCGCCGAAATGCTCACCGAAAGGCTGCAGGGCCTCGATGCGATCGCGACGCCGGTCATCTTGCCGGGCGCACACCACAGTTACTGGAAGTACTGCGTCCGTACAGCTGAGTCGATGCCAGCGGGGGCCGTCGTCGAGCTGGCCCAACTTCTAAAGCAGCAAGGCATCGTCAGCGCGCCTCGCTACATTCAAAAGCCGGCCTTTATGTGCGACGTATTTCAGAAAAGAAAGACGTTCGGCAGCAGCGGCTATCCGTTCACGCTCGCTCGTCCCGAAGTGCTGGACTATCGAATGGAGCGGTATCCCGGATCCGTTGCGGCGCTCGAGCGCATTCTCGTCGTCCCGTGGAACGACCGCTACGACGAGGGCGACGTTGCCTACATTGCCGACGCGATGCGCGACGCGGCCGCCACTTTGGTTGGGAGGCACGGCGCATGAGGAAGCTACGTTTCGCGATCGTCGGGGCGGGCTCTATCGCGCGCGCATACGAAACCGCCTTCCGGCAATCGAAAAACGCGACGATCGGCGCGGTCTGTGACGTCCGGCTTTCGTCGGCGCAAGAGTATGCGGCGCTAGTGGGTTGCAAGGCCTATTCGTCCGTCCCGGCCCTCTTGGCGGACGCAGAGTTCGACGCCGCCATCGTCTGCACTCCGCCCGTTTCACACGAGTCGATTACCTGCGAGCTGCTCCAAAACGGAAAGCACGTTCTCTGCGAGAAGCCGCTCGCGGTTACGGTGTCGGCGGCAGCGCGCATGCTCGCCACGGCCGAAAAGACCGGCATGGTCTTGACCATGGCGTCGAAGTTTCGCTACGCGGCCGACGTCCGCCAGGCACGCGAGATTCTTTTCGCCGGTGAGATCGGCGATCTCGTCTTTGCGGAAAACGCATTTACTTCGTTCGTGGATATGCGTCATCGTTGGAACTCCGACGCCGCCGTGAGCGGCGGCGGAGTGCTGATCGACAACGGCACGCACGCCGTTGACATCCTCCGATATCTGCTCGGAAATTTGCGCGACATCCAAGTGGTCGAAGGCCGGCGCATGCAGGGCCTCGCGGTCGAAGATACCGTTCGGCTGTTCGTGCACAACGACGACGGCGTAATGGGCGCTGCCGATCTGTCGTGGAGCATCGACAAGGAGCTCGAGACCTTCCTGCGGATTTACGGGAGCGCCGGAACGATTCTGGTCGGCTGGCGCGAGTCGCGATTCCGCCGCCACCGGCAGGCCGAGTGGCGCGTCTTCGGATCGGGCTACGATAAGATTCAGGCGTTTCGCGATCAGATCGACAACTTTTGCGGCGCGATTCGGGGAACGGCGAGCCTCGTCGTTACTCCGCAAGACGGCTTAGCTTCCGTCCAGGTGGTTCAGGCCGCCTATGCGGCGCTGGAAAGCGCTCGCTGGCAGCGGATCGGAAGCCAGCTAGAGGAGCTCGACCTGGCGCCGCTGCGCCAACCGGAACGGCTGGCGGCGAGCTAACATGGCCATTCACCCCACCGCAATCGTCGAGCCGGGCGTCGTCATCGGCCGAAACACGGCCGTTTGGGATAACGTGCATATCCGGCACTCTACGACGATCGGTTCGGACTGCATCATCGGAGAAAAGAGTTACATCGCATACGGCGTGCGGATCGAAGACTTCGTGAAGATCAATGCGTTCGTCTACGTCTGCACGGGAGTGACGATCGAAAAGGGCGCGATGATCTCGGCGGGCGTCGTATTCACGAACGAGCGGTTTCCGCGCGCGACGACGCCGGAGCTGGACCGCCTGCTGCCGTCGGATCCCAACGAAAACACGCTTCACACGGTCGTCGGCGCGGGGGCGACGATCGGCGCGCAGGCGACGATCGGGCCGGGACTGACCATCGGGCGTTTCGCGATGGTCGGCATGGGCTCGGTCGTGACGCGCGACGTCGCCGACTTTGCGATCGTCCATGGCAATCCGGCGCGGCCCGTGGGGTATGCATGCGGCTGCGGTCATCCGCTGGTTCCGCTGCCCGCTTCGCGAGCGCGGCCTACCTCCTTGCGCTGCCAGTCTTGCCTTGCCGAGTATGCATTTGTGGGCTCCTCGGTCGTCAAGGGGATGCAACCCAGCTTTCAATGACGCGCTTCGGTATCGTCGGCGGCGGATTGCTGGGGATGACGCTGGCCTGGGACCTGGCTAAAGCCGGTCACGACGTCACGATCCTCGAAGCCGGACCGCGATGCGGCGGCCTTGCCGCCCCGTGGCAGCTCGGCGACGTCGTGTGGGACCGGCACTACCACGTAACGCTTTTCAGCGACCTAACGCTCCGCGAGCTCCTTCGCGAGCTCGATCTGGAGGACCACCTGCGCTGGGTCACGCCGGGCACCGGGTTTTTCGTGGACGGATCGATGTATTCGTTCTCGGGAACGCTCGACTACTTGCGTTTCCCTCCGCTGTCGTTGCTTCAAAAGGCGCGCCTCGGCGCGACGATATTGAAGGCATCGCGGATCGAGCGTTGGCAGCCCCTCGAGGGGCTCACCGCGGTCGATTGGCTGACGCGCAACTGCGGACGCGCGACGGTCGAACGAATATGGCTCCCACTCCTGCGAGCCAAGCTTGGACCCCACGCAACGCGCGCGTCCGCGGCCTTCATATGGGCGATCATCGCGCGGATGTATGCGGCCCGAAAGAGCGGCGCCGGCCGCGAGCTCTTCGGCTACGTTAGAGGCGGATACGATCGGACGTTGCGCCGGTTCGAAGAGCGCCTGACCGCGCTCGGCGTCCGCATCGAGACGTCGTGTCGCGTAGAACGCATCGACGGCTTGCCTGGAGGCGGAGTCGAGATCGCGACGGCCGCGGAACGCAATCGCTTCGACAAAGTCGTCGTGACGCTCGCCGCTCCCCTCGCCGCGCGCGTCTGCCCGAGCTTGAGCGAGCGGGAGCGCACCCTCTGCAACGGCGTCGAGTATCAAGGAATAATCTGCGCTTCGCTTCTCACTGATGAACCGCTTACGCCGTACTATATCACGAACATCGCCGATGCGACGGTTCCGTTCACGGCGGTAATCGAAATGTCGGCGCTGGTAGACCGTCAAGAATTCAAAGGAAAGTCATTGATCTATCTTCCCAAATACGTCGCCTCCGACGACCCGGCGTTCCGCAGCAGCGATGAAGAGATCGAATCGTCGTTTCTGGGCGCGCTGCAAAGAATGCACCCGAAGTTCTCGCCCGATCGGGTGAGCGCGTTCCGCATCTCAAGGGTACCGCACGTGTTCCCTATCCCGACGGTCGGGTATTCCGAACGTCTTCCTCCAGTGCGAACCAGCGTGGACGGGCTATTCATGGCGAGCAGCGCCAACATCGTCAACGGTACTCTCAACGTCAACGAGACCGTTCGGTTGGCGAAGAGCCTCATGCCGGCCCTGCTCGCCGAGAGCGTCACGCGGCCCTTGAGCGCCGTCGCCGTATGAAGGCGTCGCTTTCCCTCGATCTCGACAACAAGTGGTCGTACATGAAGACGCACGGCGACCCGGCCTGGGAAGGCTTCCCGTCATACTTGCCGCTTCTAGTTCCGCGCGTGCTCGATATTCTCGACCACCTTGGCTTGCGGATAACCTTCTTCATCGTCGGACAGGATGCCGCGCTGCCGGAGAACGCCGAGGTGCTATCCGAGATCGCTCGGCGCGGTCACGAGATCGCGAACCATTCGCACCATCACGAGCCCTGGATGCACCGTCGCGGCAAGACGGCTATCGACCAGGAGCTCGCGACGGCGGAAGAAGCGATCGAACGGGTGACCGGGGGCCGCCCGCGCGGTTTCCGCGGACCGGGATTCACGCGTTCGGACTCGATTTTAGAGGTGCTCGTGCAGCGCGGCTATCGGTACGACGCCTCGTCCTTGCCGACATACATAGGCCCGCTAGCGCGGGCGTACTATTTTCGCAGCGCAAAGCTGAGCGAGGCCGATCGCGCGCAGCGCGAGGGCTTGTTCGGAAGTTTCGCCGACGGGTTCCGCCCCAATCGACAGCATCGGATCGTGGTCGCAAACGGGTCGCTCGCCGAGATACCCGTTACCACCTTTCCCCTGCTGCGTACGCCCATACACGTCAGCTACGTCCTCTATCTTGCGATGATTTCGCCGGCGCTCGCCCGCGCGTACTTCAACGCGGCGCTCCTGGCGTGCCGCCTCACGCGGACCGAGCCGTCAATTCTGCTTCACCCGCTCGATTTTTTGACCGGTCGCGACTGTCCGGAACTGAAATTCTTCCCCGCTATGAACCTCGACCCCGAAGTAAAGGAGCGCGTGGCTCTCGAGTCCCTCGCGTCACTGGCCAAGACTTTTGTCGTGGTGCCAATGAAAGACGCGGTGAACTTTGAGCGTCCCACCGTCGTTAATGGTGTAGGAAAAGTAGCTTAAGGCGCAACCACCCGCCGCACGCCGCTGTTGCAATGCAAAGTAAGCATCCGTTAAAATGGAGGCTTGGTGAGGTGAGTGACGCCCGGCCGTTATTGCGGCCTTAGAAAGGACGTTCTGTGCGGGAATTCGAGCGAGGGTCAGCCTCATTCTCGCCCGCTGGTTTCGAAGGTTTCGAGGCCGCCCGCCGGAGGCGCCTGGAGGCGTGCTTGCGCCGCTGCGCACGCGCGGCGTCGGCCGCCGATTGGGTTCTCGGCGTATTCGACGCGAATCAGGACCTCGTAGCGTTCGACAGTTCCGCGGCGGAGATCGACGACCGTACGGCGCTCGCGCTGCTGTGCGTGGTTCCCTTTCCCTCCTCGGCCGGCCCTGTTGCGATCAACCTTCCACCGGGGCAATCGCCGGATCTCCCCGCGGCCCTCGGCATTTCCGCCGGCGTTGGCCCGAAGCACTCGGTGGCGATCGTACTGGTGCATCGAGGACATTCCAACGAGGAATGGTCTCCCGCGGCGGACGCAATTCGCACGGCGATCGACGAGGTTGCGGGCGAACTCGGTAACGTCTACGCAGGCGCTCGAAACGGTAAACCGCCGGCCGATCTCGACGGGCCGG
Source organism: Vulcanimicrobiota bacterium (assembly GCA_963745145.1). GTDB lineage: Bacteria > Vulcanimicrobiota > Vulcanimicrobiia > Vulcanimicrobiales > Vulcanimicrobiaceae > Cybelea. The sequence goes on from CAVUWE010000002.1 coordinate 1,597,316, forward strand.
ACGCGTTCTTTCTGTTGAGTTCGACATACGAAGTCGAGGTGGAGTGGTTCCGTAACGGCGAGTCCGGCGTCTTCACGGAACTCGTGCGGCCCGAAGCTCGCCGACTGCCCATTTTCCTCGACCAGGCCGTCCGCCGCCTCACGGCTTCCTGGGACTTCTCGCGTATCGGGACGTGCGCCGGCCGGATGAGCCACCCGCTTCACGGATTGGCGCTCCGCGTAGTGCCGATGTTACGGAACGAAGTGTACGCCGGCGCCTTCTTGGACCTTCGCGAGGACGGTCGAAAGACCGATCAAACCGTGTCGACCTTCCGCATCTCCTCGCGGGAGCGGGAGGTCCTCCACGCCCTCCTCGACGGCCGTTCGATCGCCGAGATCGCTCAAAGCCTCAATCTCGCGGAATCGACGGTCAACGATCACGTGGCACGCATGATCTCAAAGACCAAAACACGCAATCGCATTCAGATGGCCGCGACGCTGCTGGGGTGGCCTGCGATTAGACCGCAGCTCTCAAAGAACGGCGACCACCACGCGGCTCGATCCACGGCCGGCGACGAGCAAGACGAGCAGGCACACGACGGCGAGCGTCAGCGCGCCCGCCCCTCATGGCGCTATAACATTGGGTCCGGAGGCCCGCTTCACCCGAGCGACTGGCTGCCCTAACTTAGGGCGGCGTGGGCCGCTCGGCTCGACGGAATATGGGTGCTACGTATGTAGCACTCGAGGCGCTCGCGTAACCACTTCTTACCATAATGGGGCTCTAGTCGTGCGTGATGGGTCGTAAAGCGTCAAGAAATCTTTGCATTGATGGACCAAATGTCCCACATGAAAATCGGGTTGTCGCCGCGTCGATTCGATGGCAGACTTATATACGTCGGACTCGGCAGAACTAAGCACTTCTTACACAACGCGCCCACCGATGCAGATCACTTGCCTGGAGATTTATAACAGTATGATCACTGCAACGGGCGCATTGCGCGTCCTCATTATCGAGAAGCAGATGCTCTTCGCGAAGGCGATAGCGCAGGTGCTCTCAGCCGAACCCGACATCAAAGTAGTCGGCATCGCAGCCAGCCGAGAGACGGCCCTGCTGGCGAAGGACATCGACGTGGTCGTCATCGACATCGACACCGAAGAAATCGACGACGTCGTCGAGCATTTCAAGAACCGGTCGCCGGAAACGCGGGTCTGCGCTCTCTCAGCTCACACTCAGGGAGAGCTGATGCAGCACTGTCTAGCCGCGGGAGCCGATGCCTATATCGTGAAGGATTCGTCGCTGCAAGAGCTGGTCGCCGCCATCAAGACGCTCGGCGAAGGCTCGAGTTATGTCGATCCGAGGGTGGCTGCGTCGCTGCTGCGCCGCCGTGGACCCTCGAAACGCTTGACGAACGAACTCTCACCGCGCGAGCGAGAAATCATTAGGCTCATCGCCCAGGGTCTCTCGAATCGCGACATCGGGCGCCGACTCGTCCTGTCCGAAAAGACCATCAAGAACCACGTCAGCCATATCTTCGCGAAGATTCACTGCACGGCGCGGTCGCAGGCCGCGGTGCATGCAATCAGGATCGGCTTAGCATAGCCTTCTTCGCGCGCGCCGCCCCCAGGGCGCACGCGAAAATGCCGATCAGCCCCAACCACGTCATGATTTGAGGAACGACGACGGGACGCATCAGTCCCGGCGTCGCGCGAATGTATCTGGCCCACGCGACCGGCGACAGCTCGTCGGGCGCCGCGCCGAACGGATGCGTGACGAGCCCCGTTACCGGAGGGAAAGCGTGCGCGACCACGATCACGGCGATCACGGTTCCGAGCGCAGCCGCGCAGGCCCGCAGGACGCCGCGTCTTTCGGTTCCCTGCATCAGCGCGATAAGGCCGCCAAAAGCGCCGGCGGCGTCCACCAAAAGGACCACGAGCCGGGCAGGCTGAGTCCAGACCACGATCAGGAGCGTCAAGCAAAGCGCCGCAATCGTTCGAGCGGCGCCGCTGGTGCGCGCTGCGAGCATCAGCGCCGCGGGCAGCGCGATGATGATTTGAATGTCGTGCAAATAGATCCCGAACAGCGTAACGGCTGCGGGCGGAAGCAGCGCGAGGAGCTCGCGGCGCGATTCACCGGGCCAGCGAGCAGCCGCCACGATACCCGCGACGGCCGCGCACGCAAACCAAATCTTGCCGACGATCAGTGCCGTGCCTGCCGGGCTGCCCAAAACGTAGAGAAGGCGGCTAAGACTGTATTGGTCCGACGCGACCACTTCGGCGTTGGCGATCAGCGGCAATACGCGCGTGAGATATTCGACGTTGTTCGAAATGCCGAGCGCAGCCGCGCTGATCGCGGCGAAGGCGGCCCCCGTAGCGAGAATCGCGGTGCGGGACTTCGGGACGAAGATGAGAACGGCCGCTGCCGCCGGCAGACCGACGTTGGGCTGAATGAGCGCAAGAGCAACCGCGACTCCCCCGGCGTGCCATCGCTTGTGCGCGAGACAGTATGCCGACGCGCAGATCGCGAGCGTGGCCAACGGCGGTATCTCCCCGTACGCCACGTTGAGCAGCGTCAACGGGGCGAGCGCGAGCAGCACCGCGTAGCTCGGCGCGGGCACGATTGCGGCCAGGGCTCGAGCGCTCAGGATCGCCGCGGCCGCTAGGATCAGCGCGAAGAGCTCGGAGGCTACCTTCGCTGGAAGCGTAGAGAGCAGCGCGAAAAAGGCTAAGACGTATCCGGGAAGCGGCGCCGGTTCCACGTAACCGCTCGGCATCGGGCTCGACTCGAGGGACCGCTCGCACGATCGCAGCGGCTCGACGCGGTACGGGTCGGCGCGTTCTCGCACCGCCGTGCCGGCACAGTAGAACGCCTTGAAACTCTGATGCTCGACGCTTCCTCGTTGCGCCAGGGCGAACGACACGAGAGCGAGTCCAAGCGAGATCCCGGCGAATGCCGCTCTTGGGCCGAGCTTTTCCATACCTAACCGATAGGATACGCCGGCGCCGCGGAAGACGCGAGGGGCCGCTGGGCAGCGTCTCATGGCCAAACGGCTCAGTCCGGCCACAGGGACCTTCGGTTCAGCGCGATATGGTCCAAGGCGCAGTTGGCCGGCTCACCGAGCCGAGATATAATTCGCAAGCGTGACTCGAGCGGGGCGGATTTCATCGACGGCGGTGCGCTTGCCGGCCGTGGCATTTGCCGCGGTCGCGATCAATTTGGCCATCACCCTGCCGCTCGCCGCGCTCCTGAACATCTGGCAGGACGAGGCCTATACGCTCCATACGACCGGAAGCGGCATCGGGTACGCGTTTGCGCAGGCGATCGGATTCGAGCAAAACGCGCCGCTTTATTTCGTGCTCCTGACCGCCTGGCGCCATTTCGGCGACGGCGTATTCCACCTGCGGCTCTTTTCGGTGCTGTGCATCGCGGTGACGGTGCTCCTGACGCCGGGGCTCGCGCGCCGATACGTGCCCCACATCAACCCGATACTGCCCACCGTCGTAGTGGCGTCCAATCCGTTCGTAGTTTGGGCGGCGCTCGAGATGCGCGTATACGCTATCATCGTCCTCGTCTCGGCGCTGCTGTTAGTGACGTTCCACGACGCCTTCGCGAGGAAATCACCGTCGGCCGCGTTCGCCGCGGGTTACGCGGCGTGCGTGGCGGTCGCACTCTACACGCAATACTATTTGGCGTTTTTGATCGCAGCACAGGGGATCAGCGTCGTTATTTATTACCGCAGATCCTTGTTGCGCTTCACGTTGGCCGCTGCGGCCGGAGCGCTAGCATTCGTTCCGATGCTCGCGATCATCCCCGGGCAGGTGCAAAACTTCAAAGACGGCTTCGCATCGCCGTCCCTTTTCCGCGCAATCGTCGGGCTCGCGGGGATTCTGCTCCGCTACGTGCTTCCGCTGCCCGTAGCACACTCGAAGGTGTTCTATGCCGTAATCGTTGCGGGCATCGCTTTGCTCGTGCTCATCGCGCGCCCGAGGCCGAGGGGTTCGGGCAACGCCCCTGTCGTCGTCACGACCGCGTGCGCCGTTCTCCTGTTCGCTGCGGGCACCTACGCGTCCGGAGTGCATGTTCTGGACCGCCACGCCGCGTCGCTATATCTTCTCAGCACGATCTGCGTTTTTGCCCTGTTTTCATATCTGCCCGCGTCACTCGAGCGCCGCACGGCGCTCGTGTGGTCGTGTCTGCTCGTCGTGTTGTCGCTGTTGGTTCTCGGACGAACGTATCGCGCGCTCGCGAAGCCCGGCGACTGGCCCCGTGTTGCGGCGTACATTCGAGGGCACGAGAGCGCCGGCCAGCCGATCGCCGTCTTTGAGGCGGAGAACGCCCTTCCGCTTTCCTTCTATTATCGCGGCCGTAATCGGGTCGTTCCGATCCCCCACGGGGTCGACTTCCGGCGGTACCGCGTGAGCCGTTTCGTCATCCACGATGATGCCGAGCTGATGGCAGCGATGCCGCCGGAGCGGGGTCTCTGGCTCGTAACCGCGGGCGCCTGCGCATCGGCGAACGTTCAGTTCGGGTGCGTCGCGCTGGAACGATTCGTCGACCGGTGCTATCGGGTCGAATCAGACGTTCCATTCTTCGGCTCCGAGGTGCGGCGCCTCGAGCGTAGAAGCGTAGGCTCGGCAGCTTCTTCAAAATTTCCAACCGGGTGCTGGAATATTTAGCGGGGAAGGTGTAGGGTGTGGCCTAAGGTCGGCCGGGACCATACCGGGTTCGTTATCAACGAAAGGATCAAGGACGTTGTTTCATCTCTTCGCATTTCTACTTAGCTTGGTGATACCTCAGCCGATCGATACGCCCGGAGGCCCGATAAGCGGCATGGTTATTATGAACGTGCCTGTGGCTGTCGTGGCGTACGAAGGATCGGAACGTGTGACGCCGGAGTTGCCGAGCGCTTAGACAGGTTTTTTCATCGCGCAGTATAAGCAAATAGCGAACACTCCTCACTAGAACGCCGGCGGGGAAACGCTCCGGCCGGACGGGAGTCAAACATTTTGAGACCGCGCGAGTTGTATAATACGGGCGATCTTTCTGGTTGCCTCCGGTTGACCGATCATTCGACCGGGCTGCCGGAGCGGATCGTGCGCGTTCGCGCGCTGATGCGCTTGTCGCGGTATCCCGAGGCCTTGAAAGTCATCGGCGAAGTCGAACACACGACGCCGGAGCAAGAAGCGCTATTGAAGGCTCTGGAATCGTCGTGCCACTCGCAGCAGGGTTCGATCGCAATGGCGCGCTGCGCTCTCTTGGGCGTCCGGCCCGAGGTGCACGGGCCGGACACGCAGTTCGAGATTGCCTATGCGCGGACGCTTCTGTCGTGGATCCAGGGCGATCCGGACGCGATGCACGGAGCACTGCACGAGGTCGACGTGACCGATTATCCTCATCTCTACGGCCAGTGGCTGTATGCCAAGTCGTGGATCGCCGCATTGCGCGGAGAGTACCGGGACCAGCTGCGCACGCTCGAACAGGCGATCGCTCATATCCTGGAAACGCCGGCCGCCTACGACGTCACGCTGCTGGCCAGCGCGACCCGGTCGCTGGTGCATCTAGTTCGCGAAATAGCCGCACCCGGAGCGTTCGAGTTCGCGGTGCGCGTAACCGAGTCGCTGCCGTGGACGCAAGATTTGGAAGGCGAGCGCTTCTTGACGTTTCGTGGCCTGGCGTGGGCCTACGCGTTGCGCGGGTCGCACGAGAAGGCGTTGCAATACGCGTATTTCGCGCGCGATATTGCGCCGTCCGTGCGATGGGTAACGGCTTGTTATGCCGACCAGGCGTATCTCGCGCGTATGGCGGGGGAGAACGCCAGCGGCGATGCACTCTTGCGTCACGCCGTCGCGTGCGCGCAAGAAACTGATTGGACGTCGCCCGGCGAGGAGCGGGTTGCGATACTGAATCTGATCGAGCTGACCGCCGACCGCGACCTCGCGGCCGCAAACCGTTTGATGGACGTGTACGAGGGCATCCCGATGACGCTTTCTCCGCGGCTGGCCCTGGCGAGAGACCAGCGCATGCGAGCGATGGAAGATTACGCGCGCGGCTGTATCCTCGCCGCTTCGGGCAAACGCAACGGAGCGGTCGAACTCCTCACCAGCGTCTATTCGCTCTACCGCTCGATCGGGTATGCTTGGCGCGCCGCGGCAACGGCGTTGCGGCTTCACGCGGTGACCGAGGATGCGGCGTGGCTTCGGCTCGCCGGGGAAGCGGTCACCGATTTCTCGGAGAGCTCCGTCGCTCGCGACATTCGCCGCCGCGGCGCCGTCGAGGAGGACGTGCGCTTGGCTTCGCTCACGCCGGCACAGCGGCGGGTTTTCGAGTTGATTTGCACCGGACTCAGCGACAAGCAGATCGCGCAAAACCTCGGCATCTCGCCCGAGACGGTCAAGAACCACGCGGCCCGGGTCCGGGCCGCTTTCGGCGTGCACTCCCGCTCCGCGCTCATCGCCTCAACTCGCGAAAAAGCCGTCTAAGGGCCGCGCCCTGGGCCGACCTTCCCCCCTTCCGGGACCATCGGTTAGGCGGCGGCGCGCCGGCTGGACGTTGCCGCGCCGCCCGGGCGCGCGTAGCATAAAGATGTGACCACTCGACTCGCCGCGAGCCTTATGATCGTGGCCTGGAGCCTTCTGCCGGGGATCGCCTTGGCCGCATCGCCGCTCCCACAGACCGTCATCCATGCCGGCGACCAGCTCGGAGTATTGGTCTATGGCGACCAGACGCTCACCCAAAACGTCATGGTGCTGCCCGACGGGACGATCGAATATCCGCTCGTCGGTCGAATAGCCGTCGCGGGAAAGACGCCGGCGCAGGCCGCAACCGTTCTCTCCGAGCGCCTCCAGACGTACGTGCGACACCCCGTCATCACGATTTCGATCGTCACGCTGGGCCAGCCCAACGTGCTCGTGCTCGGCGACGTCAAGCTGCCCGGTAAATATCAGCTGCGCTCGGATGCCAAGTTGACCGATGCAATCGCTTCGGCGGGCGGCATCGTGAACGTCAACGGAGCGTTCCCCGATGCGCGCGTCGCGGATGCCGGCGGTAAAGTCACGGTCGTTTCTCTCCAAAATCTGCTGCAGCGCGGCGATACGTCGTTGGATATCCCGCTGACGGAAGGCTCGGTCGTGTACGTGCCGGGACCGATCCACTTCACGGTGGACGTGGCGGGCGCCGTCGATCATCCCGGCGACGTTCAAGTCAACGAAGGCGACCGGCTCTCGATGGCGATCGCAAAAGCGGGAAACAGCCAAAATTCACAGGCCGATCTCAATCACGTCCGCCTAGTCCGCGTCGGCCCGAACGGCGCTCAGACGACGACGGAAGTGAACCTATATCAGGCGTTCAACAACCATGACGCGAGCGCGGACGTCGCGCTCGAAAAGGGCGACGTCATCTACGTGCCTCAGGCCGCGAAGCACTCGGACATCTTCGGCGGATTCGCGAGCGGCTTGCTCTTCCTACTGACGCACGTCATTCCGTAACGGTACTTATCGGCTTCTGACGCGCTTCTTCGAGCGCGCGTTGGAGGGTAATGCTGCCGCCGATACGCCACTGGACGTCGAACGGCTCGCTTCCCAGCATCGACCGGACCCTCGCTACTTCGGCGTCGTAGTCTGTCCTTTCTGACGGAAAAACCGGGGAGCCGATTGCGCGGCGTAGGGCGTCGCCCGCGCCGAGCAGCCGAGCCCCGCGCAATGGATTGCCGAGGGCTGCGATCGTCGCTCCCAGATCCTCCAGCGTTTTCGCGAGCGCGGACTTGTTCGGTATGGAGTCGAGCAGATCGAGGGCTTCGTGATAGCGCGCCAGCGCGATGTCGTAATTACCGCGCCTGTGCGCTACGGCCCCAAGGTTTGAAAGGGAGTAGTACATGCTGCCGGTGTCTCCGACCGCGCGCTGCATCCGAAGACATTCGTTGAAAAGCTCCTCTGCGCGCTCGTAGTTGCGCTCGGCAGCGGCGACGAGAGCGAGTTTCATCAACGCGTGAGCGAGGCCCGACTCATGTGCCAAACGGCGATAGATCGCCACGCTCTCGTTTCCCAGGGCCGTTGCCGTCGCGAGATCGTTCTTGGTGAACGCGATCGAGGCGAGGTTCGATAGCGACGTAGCCACGCCGGCGTCGTCACCGAGTCGCTTTCTGATCGCAAGGCTCTCGCTGAGGACTTCCCGCGCACGGTCGTACTCGCCGCGAAACTGCAGGATGATGCCGAGCGATGACAGGGACGCGCCGAGTCCTGCGTCGTCCCCGATCGCGCGCTGAAGCGCGATGGCCTCCTCGCACGACGCAAACGCTTCGTCGAAGTTTCCAAGCGCCGAGAGCAGCACGACATGGGCACGCAACACGTTCGCATAGAGCGCGTCCGCGACGCTCGCGGGCGCCTTTGTTCTCATCGCGAGAAATTGCCGCACCCAGGCCGCACCGTCGGTCAGGTGCCCGTGCATCCACCAAAACCGCCACGTCGTGGCGATCAACTGGAAACCGATGGCCGTTTCACCGGAGCGCGATAGCCACTGCAGTGCCGCTCGGATGTTTCCGTGTTCGAGCTCGTAGCGCGCAAGCCAGCGGCCCTGTGCGGCTCCGGAGAGCTCTTGCGCCGCGCCCTGCGTGAAACTGATGACGTGCAGCGCTTGACGTCGCTGCGCTTCGGCGAGCTCGCCGCTCTCCGTGAGCCGCTCGTGCGCGTATTCGCGCAGCATCTCGAGCATCGTGACCCGCGGTTCGCCGTCGGCGTCTTCGACGAGCGATAACATGTTTTTATCTACGAGCGGGGCGAGGCGGAAGAGGATCGGGCCCTCCACGCCCACGTCGCCCGCCGTCGCCGCGGCGGCTTCGACGCTGCCGCCCCCCTGCAGCACCGAGAGGCGCCGAAAGAGACGTTGCTCGTCCTCGGAGAGCAGGTCATAGCTCCACGCGATCGCTCCGTACATCGTCTGCTGGCGTTGCGGCCGATCGACCGCGCCGTCACCGAGTAGCGGTAATCGGCGTTCGAGGCGCGCGGCGAGTGCCTTCGGCGTAAGCAGCAACAGGCGTGGTGCGGCGAGTTCGATCGCGAGCGGAAGCCCCTCGAGGTGGTCCACTATCGTATCGATCGCGGCCGAGTTTTCCGTCGTCAGCTCGAAGTCGGGCTTGATCATCTGTGCCCGAGCAACGAAGAGAGCCACGGCGGAAACGCTTTCGAGCGGACGAACGGCGTACACGTGCTCGGCCCGCAAATGGAGCGGCTCGCGGCTCGTGACGAGCACCGTTAGGCGCGGACACGCCGCGATCAGCGAGGCGATCCACGGCACCGCCGGGGTCAGATGCTCGAGATTGTCGAGAACGAGGAGCGCGCGGCGGTCGCGGAGATACGCGGCGACTGCCTCGCTCGGCGGCGTATCTGCCGATTCACGCACTCCGAGGGCACGAGCCACGGCCCCGGGCACGAGCGCCGGGTCGTCCAATAGCCCCAGTTCCGCGAAGGCCGCTCCGAGTTCAAACGCGCCCGCGCACTCCATCGAGACGCGTATCGCGAGGCTCGTCTTTCCTACGCCGGCAGGTCCAGCCAACGTGACGAGGCGCACGCCTTCGCGCGAGACGAGCGCGCTCACTCGCGCGACGTCGGCATCCCGCCCGACTAGAGCGAGCTCGTGCTGACCGGTCGCCGGCGAGGCGGCCCCCGTGCGGCCGGACGCAGGCTTCCGCGCGGCCTCTCGGAGCCGCAACCGGTCGGATGAGGGGAGTCCGAGTGCCTCGGCGAGGAGCATGACCGTCACGAGACGAGGCGTTCGCGCCGAGCCCGTCTCGATGTCGCTGACGGTGCGGGTGGAGAGCCCCGAGCGCTCCGCGAGGGCTTCTTGCGAGAGCAGGGCGTTTGCCCGGAACGTGCGCAGCAACTCCGCCAACGACTCGGTCATCGTGCCATTCTTTCGGAATCAAAATGTGAGTTGCTTCGTGGCGCTGGTCCCCAGCGCGACGGACAATGGACTCCATGATGAGGCTCGATCGTCCGCACGTCGTCGAGGCGGCCCTGGCGCAGCCGCTCACCGAGGAGCTCCTCGGGGGCTCGGGGATCACCCCGGGAATGCGCGTGCTCGTGCTTGGCGCGGGGCTCGCCGACCTCGCATTGCTGGTCGCGGAACGGGTTGGGGAGCACGGGAGCGTCGTTGCGGCGCACGCCGATGGGCGGGTCGTCGAGGGAGCGCAGCTGCGCGCCGCCGACGAAGGATTCGAACGAGTCAGTTTTCGCGCCGAACCGCTCGAGCGAGTCGCTCTTCCAGAACCGGTCGATGCCGTCGTCGGGCGTTTTTACCTGATGCACGAACTGGACCCGGTTCGAGCAATCCGCCTTGCCGCCGGCATGGTGCGCGGTGGTGGACGCATCGTCTTTCAAGAGTGGCATTATGCCTCGATTCTTTGGGCGCATACGTCGGCTTGGCCACCGCGACCGCTCTACCGACGGTTCGCGCGCTGGTCGATCGAGGGCCTGCGGCACGCGCACGCCCACGTCGACATGGGACTGCGGCTCGTAAACGCCTTTGCCGAAGCCGGGCTTCCCCCGCCGATCCTGCGCACCGATCTCCGCGTGGTACGAAGTGCGGATTCCCTCGGCTTCGCGTTCTTCGAAGAGGCGATTGGCGAGTTGGTTCCTACCCTCGAGCGATGCGGACTGGTGAGCGCTGCTCACATCGGCGTGGATACGTTCGCGCAGCGGCTGGAACGGGAGACCGCGGAAGCTGGCGGCCACGTGTTCTTGCCGCTGCAAGTCGGCGCTTGGACGCGAAATGTCTAGAAACTTCGTGGTTTGGCGCGTCGTCACGCGCTAGGGTCGAGGTAACCCAACCTCTCTTGAAAGGCTCCGACAATGAACTACCTGACCTCGACCCTGCGCGCCGCCACGGGCGTCGCCGTTGCTTCGCTCGTCGCCGCCCCGCTTGCGGGTTGCAACGGCGCGTCGCCTGCGCTCCCGAGCGCCCCGATCTCCTCCGCTCGCGTTCAGACGAGCGTGACGGCTCCCGATTCGACGACGTCGCAAATCCAGCCCGACGGCAAGAAGAAGAAGCAGAAGCAGCTGCTTTTCGTCAGCGACAACGAGAACAACCGCGTCCTCGTTTACAACGCGGCCTCTAAGACTCAGAATCCGTCGCCCGTTCGGACGATCACAAACGGCATTCAGGGACCTAACGGCTTGGCCACCGATGAAAGCGGCAATCTCTACGTTGCGAACTACATCGGCAGCACGGTGACGGTGTACGCGCCGAACTCCAGCACGCCTAAGCTGACGATCGCAAACGGTGTGAGCGGTCCGTTCGATGTCAAGGTCGACGCGTTTGGGAACGTTTACGTCGCCAACGATCCGCTGTACGGAGGCATTCCGTTCATCCAGCTCTACCCGGCCGGCTCGACGGTGCCGAGCTACACGTGGACCGCTCCGACGAAAGGCACGACCATCTCCGGCATCGCGTTGCTCGACCCGACGATCAAGAACCAGACCGCGATCTACGCGCTCGGATACACCCTGAATGGGAGCGGCTTTGCAACCGGCTTCGGGCTCTCGTGTTTCCCCGGAACGGCGACCTGTCTTACGCTGGGTTATAACTTCGGGCAGACCGGCGGCATCGCGGTCTCCGAATCGCCGGGCCTAAGCAAGGCGTTCCAGTTCCTTGCGGTCGACCAATACATTCCCGGCGTCGATATTATCACTCCGGGCGGATCGACCACCCAGCTCGTAACCGGCGGGACCCCCGAGTTCATCACCCTGAACGCGGCAGATAACCAGCTCTTCGTCGCGGACCGCTTCTACGGGCGCGTCGTCGAGTACAGCTTCCCCGCGGGCAAGGAGCTCAACACGTTCTCGCCCGGCGGCGCGCAGGTCTACGGCGTCGCGACCAGCCCAGCCGGGACGTATCACTAACCCGGCAAAATGCGGCAATCGCCTACGGCGCCGATTGCGGTCGGAGAAGACTGCGATCGGCGCCGTGCGTCACGGGGCCCCGCCACGAGGCGCTGAATCAAGGCAGAGTGAGCTTCTTCGAGCGGCTGGACCAGCGAATCATCAGAAGCGCCGACCGATCCCCGATCGTGGCCGTCGTTTCCGCTCTGCGCCGCGACGCGATCGCGTTTGCGATCTGTCTTGCGGCACTCGCCATCGGTTATGCGCTCGATGTGGAGTTCGGGCTGCACGACACCGCGGCAACGCGCGGCAGGTTGGTCGCGCGCGGGTTGCGTGAAGCGGTCACGATCGTTCGAGACCGGCGCGATATCCCGCACATCCGCGCCCGAAACGATCACGATCTATACTTTGCCGAGGGCTACGTGCAAGGCTCCGACCGGCTCTTCCAGCTCGACTTGACGCGCCGCTACGCGTACGGCCGCTTGGCCGAGGTCCTCGGCGTGAAGGCGCTCGCGTTGGACAAGATGCAGCGCGCGGTCGACGTGGCCGGTATCGCCGAGCGTCAGCTGCGGGCGCTCGAGCCGAGCGATCTCGCGGCGATCGCCGCGTTTAGCGACGGCGTCAATGCGGCGGCGAAGACGCAGCCTTTACCGGTCGAGTTCCGGATGCTGCTCTACCGGCCGGCCCGCTGGACGCCGAAGGACTCGCTCGCGGTCTCGATCGTGGCGTCGCTGGAGCTCGCTGACCCGTGGCATGACGTTTTCACCCGCGATGCGGCGTGGCGTTTTCACGGGGCGCGCTGCTTCGACACGCTGTTCCCGTTGTCCGACGCGCGATACGACGTCACGATTGGGGGAGTTCGCGACCAACGGCGCGCACCGCCGCCCGCGCGCGACTGCGCCGACGAGCACCTTGCCGCGAGCGTGCACCGGCACGCGATCGGCAGCAACGCCTGGGCGGCGGGAGGCCGACGGACGACCGGCGGACGTGCTCTGATCGCAAACGATCCGCATCTCGACGTAACGATCCCCGGCATTTGGTACCTCGTCGACGTCGAGTCGCCGGATCAGCATGCCGCCGGCGCGACGATTCCCGGAATTCCCGGGGTGGTGCTCGGCCACAACGAACGCCTCGCATGGGCGACGACGAACGCTGGGATGACGACGGCGAGCGTGTTCCAGGCCGGACGACTCAATCGGTCATCCTGGGTGACGGAGCGATTTCGCGTGCGGTTCGGGCGCGACGCCGCCGTGGCGTACTATCGGTCGTCGCGCGAATTCTCCGTGCCGAACGAAAACGATCACTCGGTGATTGCGCTCGTCCGCTGGCCGGTCTACTCCGAGACGCGCTCGGCCATCGCGACGATCCTTGCGCTCGACCGCGCACGCGGCGTCGGCGACGCGTTGCGCATCCTCGCGAACTATCGCGGCTCCCCGCAGAACTTCATACTGGCGGACCGTACCGGCGACGTGGCCTATCACGTTGCCGGACTCGTGCCGAACGACCCCGCGTGGGGACGCTACGTGCATTCCGGGCGCGACTTGCGCGCCACGTTCGCGCCGATTCCGTTCGTGCAGCTTCCGAGAAGTGCGCCGTCACGCGACGCGGTTCTCGTGTCCGCAAACAACAAAGCCTACGGTCCGGCTTATCCATATCGGTTATCCGCGCAGTTCGAACCGCCATACCGCGCGTATCGCATCGCGGAAATGCTGCACGGTCGCCCGCGATACGACGCCGAGTATTTCGCGCGGATGCAGCTCGACACTCTTTCGCCCGTCGACGTTGAGGTTGCGCGCGACGTCATCCGATTCGCGCGGGCGCACCCGTCGGCGGAGAGTGACGAGGTTCTCGCGAGGCTGGGACCGTGGGACGGCCGGTACGAACCGGATTCGCGCGCCGCGACGCTGGAGCACGCGATTCGGCAGGCGATGTTCGAGGAGACGCCGGCGTTCGGCGCGCGGCTGGACGAGTTACGCGGCGGTGACGGCACCGCGCGCGGCTTCGACGAGGATCTGGCCGGCGCTCTTCGGTTTGCGTTTCGCGAGCGGCGAGCGTGGCGAGACGCCGGAGGCATGCGGGTCGAGCACCCCCTCGCGCCGATGAACTTCGCGTTCCTCAACGGCGCTTGGCTTCCGGGCAACGGTGACGAATACACGATTCACCTCCAGGAGCCGGGATTCGCCCAAGGCTTCCGCGCGGTGTGGGACGTCGGGAGCTGGGATCGTGGCGGTATCTCTATTCCGAGCGGAGAATCGGGCGAGCCGGGCTCGGAACACTACACGGATCTCACGCGCGCGTGGGTCGACGGGCGGCTGCAACGGCTTCCATTCACACCTGCAGCGGTACGACGCGACGCGTCCGGAGTGCTCGTGCTCCATCCCTGACTAGAAGGCCTCTCCGTCAGCGGGATCACCGGATCGCGTAGAGCGTGCCTTCGGTGCTACCGATGAACAGCGTGCCGCCGGCAATCGCCGCCGAGCCCGCAATCGCGCCGAGGCTATAGATTGAGTTGAGGCCGACGATCGTGGCGTCGAGCGTCGCATCGCCGTAAAAGTCGTCGAGATTGAGGCTGCCCGACGCATCGAGGTGCTTTCCGAGGCCGCGCGCCGACGCATCCGTAGAGAACCGAGCGACGATGCTGCCGGAGCGCGTGTCGATGCCGTAGAGCCGGCCGTCGAAGGTGCCGTAGTACGCAACGTTACCGGCAATAGAGGGCGACGAAAACGCAAACGCACCGTAGCCGACGCTAAACCGAACTGCGCCGGTCGTTGCGTCGACCGCGTAGAACTTTCGCTCGTCCGACGTCGTGTAGTAGACGACGTCGCCCGCGATCGCGGGTGTCGCGACGACCCAGCTCCCGTGCTCGTCACGCTTCCAACGCAGCGCCCCGGTGCGTTCGTCGAGCGCGTAGAAATGGCTGTCGCGGCAACCGAAATAGACCAGGCCGTTCGCCACCGCCGCGGACCCGGCGATGCCGACCTGATTGTAGATCTCCCGATCGTCACCCGTTGCAAATTTCCACACAAGGGCGCCGGTGCGTGCGTTCAGCGCGTAAAGATACCGGTCCCAGCTCCCGATGTAAACGACGCCATCATGCACCGCGGGCGATGCATGCACGACGTTTCCCGTCGCGAACTTCCAGCGAAGCGCACCGCTTCGTGCATCGAGCGCGTACACGTTGTGGTCACCGCTGCCGACGTAGACCGTGCCGTTCCAGATCGCCGGCGACGATAAGAATACGTCGAACGGATCCGGCATGACCTCGGTGCTCGGCTGCAGGCCGTGTATCCCGGGAGCGCTGAAGCGCCGCTCCCCCTGCGTCCGGAACTCCCAACGCTTCGCACCGCTGCTCTCGTCCACGGCGTAGACTTTCCCATCCGAGCTCGAGAAAAAGACGGTTTCGTCCGAGACCGCGGGCGTCGAGTTGACCGCGCCCTTCGTTGCGAATGCCCACTTCTGGGTGCCGTCGGAAGCGCGAACGGCGTAGAGCCGGTGGTCGGTGCTCCCGACGTACACGACTCCGTCGCGGAATGTCGGAGAAGAAAAGATTCTGCCCTTCGTTTGAAAGCGCCACGCTACCGTCGTCAAGGCGGGTGCGGGAGAGTCATAAAGACCTAGGTGCGCCGCGTTTTCGCGGAACATCGTTGGCGCCGCCGGGTCGCCCGCCGTCGCGCCGATTGCTGCTAACGCGCTAAAGGCGAGCGCTTCGCGCGTGAACCATTTCACGATAAGAATTGTAGCTCCGCAGATGCGACGGGTCTATCAAAGCGCCCTAAAAACCACAGAGCCGCGGCGAAGGTGGCGTTCAAAATCAGCCCGAGCACGCCGATCTCGGGCCCGTAAAGAGCGGTGTTCGTGATGCCAAGCGCTCCGGCGTGCGCTCCGAACCCGAAGAGTACGTACGCGAGGCCGTTCCAAACGCCGTGACCCACGCTCGCGACCACGAGGGAACCCGAAAGCAGGCGCAGCATCGCCCAAATCGCGCCGAGCACGAACGCGTTGAGCATAAAGATCGGGACTTGAGCCGGCGCCGGGTTGAATCCGGTCGGCAGAACGACGGACGACCAACGCCAGAGCGCAAATGCCGCGCTCGTCAGAACGACGATCGCCAGTTTGCCCTGGCCGCACCTGTGCAGCGCCGCCCACAGCCAGCCCCGAAAGAATCCCTCCTCGGTAAGGAGCGCGACGGGGATCGTCGTTCCGGCAAGCAGGAGGAAGTTCAGCCAGGGGGCGTGTTTACCGTGCGCGGCGGCAGCGGGATCTAATGCGCCGGTCATCGCCGCAACCGCCGTTAACGCACCTATCACGATAATCGGGTGCAGGACGGCTAAAGCGTACTGCCGCAGCACTCGCGGTCCGCCCCACCCGAATCCCATCTCCCGCAGCGAAAACCGCTGCATGTACGCGAACAAACCGAGCAGCGGAAGGAGCGGTAACGAGCTGAAGGCCGAGAAGCCCTTCGCGTCCATCGTCGACGTCACTAAGAAGGCGGCGACAACTCCGGCCGCAGCCCAGATCCAACCCCGGTTCACCCAGACTATACGTCACGCTTGCCGCGCGGGTTTCACTCATTGCCTCAGCGCGGGAGGCCGGTTCATGAAAGTCGATGCGCGAGCCGCGCGAATGGCGACGGGCCGCGCGTTCGCACGGCCCGTCGTCGTTTCGTTCGGAGTTGAAGTCCCCTAAAGCGCGTTGGCCAATGCCCAGCCCTTTGGAGCCCCGATTCCGGCGGCTTGATTGTATTGCGAGGCATTACACGAGTAAGCCCCGTTACTGCCCGACGTGCAGGGCGTGTAGTACTGCGAGTAGCCCGTCGAGCCGAAGAGGCTGTAGACCGTCGGATCGATCCAGCCCAGCTTCGCAGCGTGGAGTTCGTTGGCTTCGATGATCAATGCCACCGACGCCGGCGACGACCACGACGTTCCGAGGTATTCTCCCCAACTGCCGCCGGTATAGACGGCGACGGGGAAGAACGGCAGCGAGATGTCCGGCTGATTGCGGCCCGTGGTGATCATGCCCGCGATTCCGCTCTGGTAGCTGGGCAGAGCGAAGACGCTCGAAACGCCGCCGCCGCCCGAATCACCGTCGGCCGACCCCATCGTGACGCTTTGGAGAACGCCGCTGCTATTATCGGTGAAGTTGATCCCCCCGATTGACGAGAAGTACGGATCGCCGGCCGGGGCGCTGACGCCCTTGCCGCTGCACTCGTTGCTTCCCGAATCGCCGCTCGAGGCGGAGAACTCAACGCCTTCTGAAGCGCCCTGTTGCGCAATCGCGTTGGTGGAGTCCGCGAATGAAACGTCGCTCGATTCGCAGCCGCCGAACGACGAGTTCACCGAGGTGGCCTTCCCATCGGTGAGCACCTTATTGTAGGTGTTCTTCGATCTGCTGGTCACCTAGGGAACCCATGTCGTAGACGATGATGTTCGCTCCCGGCGCCAATCCCGCGATCGTCTGAACGTCGAGATCGGTCTCGGGTTCGTCACCCGATCCGCCGCCGTCAACGGCTTCGTTGGTCACCGAGCCAGTCTCCGTGACTCCGGCCGCCGACAAGTACGTGGCGAGGTAGCTGGTATTCACGGGATCGTCGATCGCGATGGCCGCGGTGTAGCCGGCCCCGTTGCACCCGTGCTGAACCGGGAAGTCGAACGGCTTTGCAACGCCCGTGGCGAGCGTTCCATCCGAGTTCGTGAGTGGCCCGTTGTCAGGAGCGGCGCCGTTGCACCCGCCACTCGGAGTGGCGGTCGGCGTTGGGCTGGCCGTCGGCTGAGTCGTTGGCGTTGCCGTAGGTTTCGCCGTGGGCGTGGCCGTGGGCGTGGGCGTTGGGTTGGACGTGGGAGTCGCCGTCGGCTTCGCGGTCGGAGTTGCCGTCGGCTGCGGAGTCGGAGACGGCGACGGCGTTGCGCCGGCCCAGGCAACGTTGTCTACGTACTGATAGACGTACGTTTGCGAATAGCCGTCGCCGTAGCAGCCGAAGTAGATGTAGTCTTTCTGTCCCGCGAACGCGCCGAGATTGACCTGATAGTTCACCCAACCGTTCGTGTTGTTGACGGTCTTGTAGAACGTGTCGAGAATCGTGCCGCTCTGGTTAAGCAAATACCCTGCCTGCCACGCGTACTTGGTACCATAGCCCATCTGGCCTTCGTTCGAGCCCTGGTAAACCCAGAAGCTGAGAATGCCGTTGGCGGGTACGGTGACCAGTTGCGCGACCGATCCCCAACCGTTGATCTCGGGCGGCCGCAGCGACCCCGTAAAAGCGGAGTACGAGCCCTGCTCGGCCTGCGCGGTGGTGACCGCAGCGTAGCTCGATCGCGTGCTCTCGTTGATCCAGCCGGGACTGAGCGAACCGGTTTCAAAACTCCCGTTAACGAGGGTCCCGGTCGAGTCGCCGGGGCTGATGCCGCCGCTTCCAAGCGGAACGATCGTTCGCCCCCGCGCGTCGTGTTGGAACTGCGGGGCGGTGCGCGTCGTCTCAACGCCGTTCTGGTCGGCGACGGTCCGAACGACGATGAGATCGTTCAAGGAGACGTCGCGGACGAGGGGAGCGATTGCCGGAGGCACCGTTGCAGGCGCGACGTTCGTGTAGCGCTCTCCGTATTTGCCCTGACGGACGGTGTGGATTTCGGTAGAGAAAAAGTTCTCGACGATCGAGCTTCGGGCGATCGCATCGACGATCGTCCGATTTTCGAACCGCTTCGTGATCCTGAAGCCTGCGCGCTCCAGAGCGCGCACGACGCGGTCCTCTTGCGCTCGCGTGGGCGCGAACCGGTCGTCGAACTGTTGGGCGGTGAGGAAACCACGATGCGCGCCGGAGCGCGGATCGTTTACCCTTGCGACGAATTTATCCAGCTCGGCCTGATGATTGTAGTGCAGCGTGAGGGCGACGCGGACCGGCTCGTTGCCGGGGCGCCTGCCAACGTCGGTATAAGCGAGCTCTCCGTAGAGCTTTGGGATCGAAATCAGTGGTGCGCCGGGTGTCGACGTGCGTACCGACGATTCCGTCGTGGCGCCGCCGTTGCCGGCCTGCGCCCACGGCAGCGACGCATTTTGCCCTCCGCAGGCAGTGAGCGCCAGTGCGAGCCCAAGGGTCGATGCAGTCACACGTGATGATGGTCCCAAGTGTGCGTCCCTCCTAGCGTGGCGTGTAGCAATAGGGGTTAACTGTGAGAATTGTTCTGCGCCACCCAGCGCACACCCGCCCGGGTTAGCGGCCGACCGGGGCCTCCCTCGCCACCAACTCCGTGTAGCGTACCCGCGCCCGTTCGGCCTCCACGTGATCGTAGGCTCGCGCGGCCTCGCGTGCGAGCTCCTGAAGGAGCGCGACCTCGTCCGGGTCGAGCTGCGCGCCGTTGGCGTGCGCACCGTAGAGCGTGAAGCTGACGAGTTCGTGCCGCACGGTGACCGGAATCGCCAACGTGTATATCGCGGCGTTTCCGGCGTCGAGGTGCGTACGGAGCTCGTCCAGCCAGACGACGCTTTCGTCCGCGAGCAACATTCGCACGAGCAGGTCGTTGCGGTCGAACCCCGGCGGGGCGATCGTCGTTTGACGCGCCGTCGCCACGCCTTCGAATCGCGCACCTTGGGAGGAGCGGCGATAGAGGGCGGCGGCGGCCAAATCGATCGCATCGACGGGAACCTGAACCAGCCCGTCGACGATCGCTCCTTCGTCGGTCGCGTAAGGAAGCGCCGAAGCCGCGCGGCGCAAGTATGCCTCGGCGATCCGGCGCCTGCGGAAGAAGACCGATTCGACGAGACCCTCGACCCTACGATTGATGCGATCTAGAAGGAACCCGATGGCGATCGTCGCCAGCAGCTCGACCCCGATGGCCAGCCGACCGAGGGCGACGACGCGCGAAAGGAACCAATCCAACATCGAGATAAACGCGATCACGCCCACGGACAACAGGCCGTAAACCAGCGCGCGATTCAGCACGAAATTGACGTCGAGCACGCGCAGGCGGAAGACGGCGTACGCGATGCAGATCGGCATCAGCACGACCGCAAAGCCGACGAGCTGCCCGACTGCGAACGGCACGCCCGGGACGAAGTAAATCGCGTACGCCAGGAATGAGGATAGCGTCCCGACTGCCAGGAATCCCCAGCGTTGCCGGTCGCTCGGCGTCGCAACTGCGACGTTCTTAGCGAGGATCAAGCCGGCGACGACAAAGGTGGCGAGTGGAATCACGGTGCTCGGAATGACGTCCCATCCGGGAAGCGCTTCCGCCACGGAGTACACGCGCCATTCGAGCACGTACACCGCGTACGACAGCACGAGAAACATCCAGACGAGAGGATCGATCCTCCGTCGCCATCCCAGAACGTCGCCGTTGGGGAACCGCAGAAGAAACGGCAGCAGCGGCAGCACGCTCCACGGGCCGAAAACCGTGCTAAGCACGAACGTGAGTGCGACGTATGCCGGCGGAGAGAGCACGTGCGACCAGTACATGAAGGCGGGGGCCGTCCCGAAATACCCCACGGCAAAAACATAGAACGACCACGACATCACTGACGGCCGCAAGAAGACGAGCAGGAAGGCGACAACCAAAAAGACGGTGGGCGGAAGGTATGCCAGCACGCCGCCGATGCGCTGCCAATTCCGGAAGCCGGGGTTTGGCACCGCCGTCAGGACTACCGAATACGCCGCGTGACTGCGCTCGAACGTCAGCTTTTCGCGCTCGCCCGGATAGGGGGCGCGCACGCGCGACGAGATTGCGTAGTTCCCTTCGTCGAGGAGATGATCGCCGGCCCGCACGCCGGCGCGATCTGCGGGCGAGCCGCGATCGACACCGACGACGAATGCCGTACGAGCGGGAATCGCGATGCCGAACGTGCCTTCGCCCCAGTTCTCGGCGAAATCGACGTGTCCGATCGGCGAGTAGTACACGGCGATCACGAAGAGCGTCGCAATGACGAGAAGTCCTCGCGAGAGGGCCTGACGCATCACGGAGTCTGCGGCGCCCCGCCATGACCCCCCTTCCGCGCGCGGTGCTCGTTGGCGGAGAAGTTGCGAGCTCCAGCCAACCGTCGTAGGGGTATGTTTCACCTAACCCACTTCACCGATTACGGCTTGGTGCTCCTGAGGGTGATGGCCGGCGCGATCTACATCAACAGCGGTTACAACGATCTCAGGGATCCGAAAGCGCGAAGCGAGAACGTCGGTTTGCCCGAGTCGTTCACGCTGTTCCTCGCCGTGGCCGAGGTCGCCGGGGGCGCCGGAATCATCCTCGGCGTGTTCCAACAGCTTGCCGCGATCGGCTTGATTCTGATCATGCTCGGCGCGATTCAAAAGAAGATATTCGTCTGGAGAACGGGTTTCTGGGGCAAAGACGGCTTTGGTTGGTCATACGACCTGACGCTGATCTCGATGCTGCTCGTCATCCTCTTCACCAACGGCGGCAGATTCGTCTTCGTGCGGTAGCCGGGCGCCGACGCAGGAGGCGGTCCGATTCGAACGGACGGTACCCTCATCGGGTACGCTAGTTTTCAAGACTAGAGGTTTCAACCACTCACCCACGCCTCCGGGACCCAAGGCCTGCTTCAAAAAGGCCCGGGAGCCGTCCTCCACGCAACCGTTTGCGTCCTCTAGCTGTTCCATAAGGGTGACGTCAAGCAATAGTTCGCCGGTCGCCGTTCTCGAAATTAAGGTCGACGGCGACGTCAAGGCCGCCTCAGAGCTCTCCGATCCGATCTACGGCGGGTACGCCAACAGCCGTGGCGAGGTCGTCCTTTTTGGCAAAGACCTAGCTTATCGCGTGGATTTCAAGAGACAGACCTTACAACTGCGTCCTCAGCTAAACTTTGGTGCGCAGGCCCGTTACGATGCGACCGAAGCCGGCGATGCCTTCAACTTCGGCAACAAGACGTTCCAGCGCCTGAGCGAACAGCAGATTGCGGACGTCTGTAAGTCCGGGTTTTTCAGGGTGACGCCGAGGCAGTTGCCGTCTTGGCTGGCCGCGGCCCAACGCTCGAGGGAATCGTTGCTCCATACACAAGACGCAACGGCGAGCACCCTCACGATCCACCACGTCGCATCGGCGAACCGTCGGGAACCCTGACGGTCCGAATTCCTAAGGTAAGTGCTCGATCTTCGAGATGGCGTTTCTGAGAAGGTCGTAACCGAATCCCCTCACGAGGACGCGGGATTCGTTTTCGCTGCGTTTTAGCTCGCCTTCTCGAACGCGCCCGCTCTCCAGCGTCACCTTGACGCGTTGTCCGATAAAGCTGTCGATCTCTTCGTTTGTCACCGGAATACCTGCTTTCATGATGCTCCATTCGCCGTCACGACGATGAAGGCCCTCACGCAGCGATTCCGAGGCAACGGGTCGTGACCGGAAAGGTAGGGAATGGCTAAACAATGATGAGCAGCGTCTTTACATGCTAAGGTTCGTCGTCGCGTTCATCCTGGGCTTCGTGCTCGCGCCTTCGATCGCGCGCAGCACGGAAAACACGCCATCGGTGGCAAGTGCGTCCGTCCAGTCTGCGATCGTCGCTGCCGTCGAAAGGGATCGTAAAACGTATGGCGGCCGGGCGCCCATTCCCGGCGTTCTGATCGGGGTTTGGGACGGCAAAGGTGCCGGCTTCGTGCGTGCGTTCGGCTATGCCGATCTCGCGGCGAAGCGGCCGCTGACGCCGGCGGACCACTTCCGTATCGGCAGCAACACGAAGACGTTCGTGGTCAGCGTCATCCTGCAGCTCGTCGCCGAGAGGAAGCTGAGCCTCGATGACTCCGTCAGTCGTTTTCCGCTTGGGGTTAGCATACCGAACGGCGATAAGATTACAGTGCGCGAACTGTGCAACATGCGAAGCGGCCTCTTCGAGGCTTTCAACACACCGCAGTTCGCGAAGTTGAACATGACCGTCCCAAAGAATTTCGATTCGCGCATGCTGGTCGCTTGGGCGGTGAAGCAGAAGCCATACTTTTCACCCGGCAACGGCTACCATTACAGCAATACAAACTACCTGATTCTAGGGCTTATCATCGAGGGAATCACGAAAGACGGCGTGGGCGATGAGATCCGCAAGCGGCTGTTGGAACCACTCGGATTGACGAATACTTCGTATCCGCTTACCGAGACCATGCCGGAACCGTGGGCGCACGGTTACGGTCTCGACAAGCAGCGCAACTGGGAAGACGTCAGCAACACGATTCCCGTTGCGTTCATGGGGTCGGCGGGTGAGATGATTTCGGACATGGCGGATATCCGGCGCTGGATCAAGCTGTACGCCTTGGGAAAGACGGGCGGTCCGGCCGGCTACCGCCCGCTCTCAGAATGTAAGCAGTTCCTCGGAAACGGCGCGTTTGGTCTGGGCATCAACTGCAGCGCGGGCTGGTACGGCTATACCGGCGCGCTTCCCGGTTACAACACCGCAGACTACTACTTCCCGGCCACCGACACCACGGTCGTCGCGTGGATCACGTACCAGGCCGAAAAACCCCCCGAGGGCGTTGCGACCGTCATCTTCCGCGACATCGCGCGCATCCTCACCCCCGCCAATATTCCGTTCGTCTACACCAGACAGGAGCTTGAGCACTCCAGCCTTTAACCGAGCGGTGATAGACGAGCTATTGGCGCAGCGCAGGTGTCGCGGCGATCACGCGCTTCCCGATAATGCTTCCGCTGTTCTTCCCTTTGGTAGTCCAGCTGCCTTGAAAACGCATGCCGTCCGGTGCAAACTTGAGAGCGAATACGCCTGTCCCGTGCGCGTCTCTCCAGGTGCCGTTTAGCGAGTAGGAGCCGCGCGGAAGCGTGCCCTGCAGGTGTCCGCCTTTGAAGGAACCGGTGACCGTCTGACCCTGCTGCTGCAGTTTGAGAACGTTTGCCGCAAACGCTGCGCCGCTGGATGCGATATCCCAAAGTCCTCTGACCCAGAGCTGAGCGGTGTTGACGACGCTTCCGTCGATCTGTCCCGCGGCCTCGGCGTTTTGCGCCAGGCCCCACGTGCCTTGGAAGCTCTTGCCATCGTCGGTGAACTGCAGTTTGATCCAACCGCTCCCGCCGGGCCCCTTCCAAGTGCCCGTCAAAGCGTTGGCGTCCGGCGCCATCGTGCCGTTCAGTTGGGTTCCCGGCCCGAAATTGCCGACGACGTCTAACGCCAACTGATGGAGGCTGATCCGGTGCGATGAAAATTCTGAACCGCCCGACACGCTCACATTGTACAGTCCGGTTACGTTAGGATGGATCGAGCGGATTGCGGTGAAATGGCCGCTGGGTTTACTGCCCGGTCGCCCCCATTCACCGGAAAATGTGTTTCCTCCGGGGGCGAAGACGATCGTCATCCAACCCGTGCCCCGAGCGTCGTTCCAAGTGGCATCGATCTGCGACGTGCCCGGCTCGAACTTGCCGTCGATTCTCCCGCTCTCGCCGTAGCTGCCAACAATGGTCGAGCCTTCCTGCTGTAGCTTGACCGTCCCGGTCGCGAGCGTTTCACCGGTGGGAGTAACGCTCCAGTTGCCCGTCGCATTGACGGCGGTCTGAGCCTTCGCGCCGGTTCCGACCGACATCAGGACGATCGCAATACTCAGGAAAGCGACGCAATTTTTGATCATTGGCGAACCCTCCGAAACGTAGCGGTTCAAAACGCTAAATGAGCTGCCTGGCCGAGGAAGTCGGCCGCATGCTCGTGCGCAACATATCTTCCCAAATTGTGAGGGAGGCTAACCGCGGACGTTTTCTGCCGTTTACGTACCGATCTGTCGTAGGGTTGCCGTATGCTTGCGGGTGGTCGCTTCCTTTTCGAAACGGCGCGGGCCGAACACAATTGCACGACGGCTTGCGCGCGGGTCCGGTCTGCGCGCGTAGCCATTTTTCATCTACTTATAGTCGCCCATCGGCTTCAATAGCGGACCAAACTACGCGCGCCTAGCATCATCGAAAGATATTCGTGGGTGAGGGCTATCTTTTCGGAGTTTACGCGATCGTGAGTCAACAAAAGCCGTCGCGCGCAGCGTTCGTAGATCCTGTGCATTCCGTTACATGCGGCGAGCTGCCCCAGCATATTGACGTAGGCCTGGAGAAACCGATCCAGCACGCTACGAAACTGGTCGTCCCCGATGTCTAGCAGCTTTCGAAAATGATCGCTGCTAATGACAACCGCGCGTCCAGGAACTTGACAGTAACTTTCGTTAGCCGACGTGGTTGCTCCGAGCAGCAGAGGAATCGCCGAGACCCCCTCTCGGCCCACGGTTCCTACTTCGATTGACCCGCCGTCGCGCATTTGAGTTACGACTGAGAGAACCGCGTCGATCGGGAAATACACCTCTCGTATGGGACGGCCGGCCTCATAGATCTGCTGGGGCGTCTCAAGTACGATCAGTTTCGCAGTTTTGAGGACCTCTGAAATCATCGTGGGGCTCAAGCCACCAAGGACCGCGTTCTGCCTGAGCACGGCTTGGGTGGGTATGAGGACCTGCGGAGCAGTCATTCTCGTCGAGCTTTCCTAGAGGGGCGCTGCTTTACTCTCGGTGCCCGATGCCCTCGAAAAGATGTTTTTATTGAGCAGCGTTACGCTCCTGGTGCTATATCGTACCGATTTTTTGGGCCGTTCGGAGTAAGCTGTTTCCCTTGGGTAAGCGACGCGACGACTAAAGCCGCTTCCTGGCATCGGAAATCCATTTTGGAAAGACAACATGATCACGCCAAGCTCCTTCTTCCGCGGGCGCGCGGCTCGTCGTTCCGCAGGTTTTGGGCTGTGTTTCGCGACGCTGCTGCTAGGCGGCTGCGCTCACCGTGCAGAAGCCACGAGTAACCTCAAGACCGCGGTCGCACCGTTCACACAAGCCCGAGATGACGCGATCGCGCTCATCACGACGGCGAAACCCGCATTGGGTGCTTCCGATTTGAACCAACTGGCGCTTGCCTATGGGGCCCTCGAGGCCAAGGCAAACGGCTACGCGGGTTTCTTGGCTGAATCAGTAAACGTTGCGTCCCTAGATGCGGGCAAGAACGACGAATACGCGGTACACCTTACGGAGGCGATCGAAGTGTTTAATCACGCCTTCGTGGTGCTCAGGACAATCGGACAGGGGTAACGCGACGGTTCCAAGCGCTTGGATACCGACCTTTGCAGCATCGGTACAACCCTATTGGGATCGATATCACGCCACGATCGCGGCCGCGTCACCAGAGACGAGAGTCGCCTTGGAAAAGCAGCTCAGGATCGACATCGTTTGGCCAAACTTTGAAACATCGCCACGCAACGGTTATCGGCTCCGCGGCCGCGCTGAGAGACCCGGGCTTTCAGTAGAACGGATTCTCGCCCGATGGATGATCCGTCGTGTCGATGATGTCCCCCACCGACGGCGCGACGCGACGCACCATGAGTTCGAACCCTTGCCGTAGTGTCACCTGAGAAGCCGCGCAGCCCTGGCACCCGCCACCCATGGCGATAAAAAGGTTGCCATTCTGGACGTCGACGATCGAAATCTGTCCGCCGTGGCTGGCGATAGACCGATTGACTTCTCTGTCAAGCAGCTCTTGAACGACCGCGCGAATCTCGGAATCGGTTAGCCTCCCCGCGCTTGCGTGATGAGAAGATTCAAGGATCGCCGGGATTCCAGTCAGCAGCTGCGTTCGAATGGCGGTTCCGATCGCCGCTGATAGTCCCGACCACGAGGCACTCGGTTCCTTCCCGACCGTGACGACGTTCTCGGTAACGAACACGTTCGTAACTCCGGGAAGCGCGAATAAACGCTCCACGAGAGGTGAGCCACCAGCTCGTTCCTTGTTCTCGAAGAAGAACGCGCCACCAGGATGCACGGTCCGGTTCACCGTGAACTTGCACGTGTCTGGGTCGGCGAGCAAGGTTTCGGCGCGGATCGTGATCGTCGGGTCGACGGCAAGGTCAGACATCTTCGACGACCCCGGTCTTGCTGCGCTCGCCGAACCCCCGCAGGTGCTCGAACGAGTAAATCCCGGTACTGTGGCCATCGGTCCAATTGATCGTGATCGCATAGTTGCCCACGGACGCGATCGTTCGCGGGGTCACGTCTGGCCGCACGCTCTTTGGATCCAAGAGCGGGCTCCCGCTCATCTCTTCCACGCACAGAGCGCAACGGCACGCTAGCCGGAGATCGCGGACATCAAAGTCGATCCGGTGCCCGTCCTCCCAAAGCACGGACAGCGTGCGAGCGTCGCGCCGGCGAAAGCCGATTGCGATCGTGCGAGAGCCCGACGGCTGGACGGCGCGTTCCATCCAGCCCGGCTCACCGTCATTCGTTGCCCACGTCCAGGCGAACGGCTGAAGGGCCGTCGGCGAACGTCCCTCGAGTCGGCCGGCGAGGTCGTCGGCGAGCGTAAAGTAGGCCTGCGCCGGCAGCGAGCTCGGTTTATCGAGCACGATCGGGCGGCCGGCGTCTCCGCCGATGACGAGCTCGGCGTCGAGAGGAATCGTCCCAAGGAACGGAACGCCGAGCTGTCGGCTCATCCGCTCGCCGCCACCCCTGCCGAAGACGTCCGTGCTCTTGCTGCAGTGAGGACAAATAAAGGTGCTCATGTTCTCGATGATACCCAGGATGGGAACATGCACGGTTTCGAACATTCGCAACCCGCGGCGCGCGATCTTGAGGCTGACGTCCTGCGGCGTCGTCACGATAACCGCGCCGGACAACGGAAAGCTCTGTGCAAGCGTCAGCTGCGTATCGCCCGTTCCCGGCGGGAGGTCGAGAATCAAGTAATCCAGCTCGCCCCACTGCACGGAATCGATAAACATGCGCAGATACTTGCTCACCATCGGTCCGCGTAAGATGGCCGGGTTGTCGTCTCCGATGAACAGGCCCATCGATATTACCTTAAGACCGTGGCGATCCGCGGGAACGATCTTGCCCTCCGGCGTCGTCGCAGGCGGGTTACCGGGGGTGAGACCCAGCATCACGGGAATGCTCGGGCCAAGGACGTCCGCATCTACGAGGCCGATCCGGCGCCCGGTCCGTTGGAGCGCGAACGCGAGATTCACGCTGACGGTGGATTTTCCAACTCCGCCCTTGCCGCTGGCCACAGCGACAATATGCTTGATCGCGTTCGGAGGATGCGAAAAGGAGGAGCCGCGATTTGCATCGCGCTCCCCGCTTGAGTCGCTAAGCGTGAACGATCTCGCGATGGGGGACGGTCCGACCCTCTTCCAGGTCGAGTAGGTCCGACCAAGAGACGACGTCGGTCCGGCTGGGAGCAACCTTAGTGCGCAGTTCTTGGAAGTGCATCAGCGATTCTCCGACCGGTACTGCCGAGAGCCACTTCTTGTTGAAGGCCTCGATGGATCGCGGATCTTTTTTCGTGATGAATGTGTTCGCATACGATTCGATCTCAGAATCGTTCTTCGCGCCCTTCACGACATTGAGGAATTCGTTTGGATCCATGCCAAGGTAATCGAAAAGACCTTGGTCCATGGGGGAATCGTACTTATACTCACCAATGCTACCGTGTGCAACGGCCTTTGCCTTATCGGTTGTTCGAGCGAGCTGCACGATACCCAACATCGTTTCGCCGACGCTGCGTGGTTTGGTTTTGGTTAGGTCCATCATAGTAAATAGTCAACTTTCATTTGAGTTTCTTGTCCTGCCATTTGTGAACCCTACGGACCGGGCTAAGTTGCACGATCAGTTGGACTCAAAGTCTTACACGCTACGTCAGGCCGAGCATCGCGCGAGCCGCCTTCAGCTCTGGATTGTCAGTAGGCTCGACGGTAACGTTCGATCCGCGCCTTAAGACCTGTGCTTCGAGCATGGCAGCGCGGGCAGGATCTACTAAACGACAGCGCATTATCTCCGCTATCGTGTCTTTGAGTTTCATTGGGGCCTTTCGGGATTAGTTTTGGGGGCAATGTCCAATTGCTTGCGCCGTTGCCAAAAGCCTCTAAATAAGGCGAAGATAACACCTGCGCCTGTGCACGGCGCTTAACGCCGGGCGTTAAGCCGCTGCAGCCGCGTCCTGAACGAATCTGGCGAAGAGGGCTTCGCGGATGAGCCACGTCAGCCGAGCGAAGTGCTCGGAGTCCTTTTCAAGGCACTCTAGGAACTGGTCCAGATCGTAAGCTCGTTTACGGTGCTTTAACGGCAGGTAGGCGCATCCGTGTTTGTCGTGAGCCATAAGCGGATGCATAAGGAAAAACTCAACGGTGGCCGCCAGTAGCTCGTGGTTCATAAGCAGCTTGCGTCGCTCCTCGGGCATCAATACGCCTCCATCCAGGAGGTTGTTTATGACCATAAGATGGCCTTCGAGCGGCATGCGAATAAGGCTATACTTCAGGCTGTAGCCGCAATGCTTAATAAGTCTCATCTTACGTGATCGACTAGGCTAAAGCAATCCTAATCGGCAGACGATGGTCAATTGCCGTGGAGAAGTCGGACGAACTGTCTTAGGCTTACCTATCGACTAAAGGCAGTCATGCAGAAGCGTTCCGACGTTGATACGGTGCGACGAGCGCTTAGCGGCTAACGCTTGCCAAGGTGGCCTTGGCCGCGGCATCTTCAGTGCGCGTCAGGTCAACGACCCAGCTCCCATCGAAGATGCTTCAGTCAGACTCACGTCCGGCCGATCAAGGCTTCGTCGTCCACACCATGCTGGAGATGAGCCACGAGCCGCCCGCATTGTGGAATGTATACGTCAGCGTTCCCGATTCCGCAAACGGTTTACCGTTGGCGCTTCCGGTAATGGTCATTGCCTGAACCATGTACGCGTCGGTCGTCGACTGCTTGAACTCGCCAAGGCGGATATTGATTGCCTTCAGGTGAGTAATCTTCGCCTTCCACGTGACCGCGTCAACGACGTGCCACCATGCGGCTCCGGCGCCCGCACCGCGCCACACGAACGGCGGGTTCTCATCGACGATGACCGCGTCGTCCGTAAAGAGCCCGGTAAGCGCCGATGCGTCGTCGGTGTTCGTACCGTGAATGACCGAGTTAGCGAGGTTCAAAATCGATGCCGGCGGCGGTCTCGGCGCGGCTACGGCAAGCGCCGGCGCGAGCGCGAGGGCGAGGGCGAGAAAAGTAGCGATCGTTCGAGCGTGCACGGATACTCCTTTGAAATGGTGATCGAACCCACATGCTTCCCGCATTTAGTGGGTTATCGTCTCGACCGCTCCGCCGCTATCGACCCAGTCGTCGAAGCCACCGAGATTGTAGACCTTGTCGTAGCCCATCCCTTTGAGCATCATGCCGCTCATCGCCGACCTTTCGCCGGCCGCGCAGTAAAGGATGATGGTTTTGTTCTTGTCAAAATTGTCGTTGTAGTACGGCGTTTCGGATCGGCGCGAAACTCTAGCGCGCTGCAAGGCACGTGCACCGCGCCGGCAATCTTGCCGCTCCTTACGACTTCATGCGTCTCGCGCACGTCGACGACCAGCGTGTTCCCACCCCCCATCATCGCCTTGGCCTCCTCGGGCGTGATCCGCGGCACCGCCGCGTCGGCGTCTCCCATAATGTCCTCCATTACCTCGTGGCGGCCCAGAACGTCGATCGCGGCCGGATCTCAACGTTAGACCTGTACCTCGCGGTCAAGAACGAACATCTTGACCGTGTCTTGCAAAATGCCGTCGAACTCCATCGCCTCGGCCGTTGCCGGAGAATGCAGCACGTGCAAACAAGCCGCGAGATCGTTGGGCTCCATGAAGAACGGCGATCTGATTGCCTTCCCCCATCCCGTAGCTTATGGGCGCGGCCAGGGTTTGAGTGCGGAAGAGGTCGCCGTGAGTCCGGAATCCCTGCTCCCATTTAACTGGGTCTTTACATTGAGCTATTATTAGTACTTTGGCCATGTTTATCTCCTTTAGAGTGCTCGATATGCGTAGCACGATTTTATGCGCCGGCGCCGATCAGTTCGCAGAACGTTGATAGCTCGACGTTGCCGCCCGATACGACGGCGACGATCGGGCCGTCGCCTGCCTTTCCGCTGAGTGCGGCGGCGACGGCGAGCGCCCCCGCTCCCTCTGCGATCACGCGCGACTTCTCCGCGAGCACGCGCATCGCGTGTTTGGTTTCGTCGAGCGTAACGACAATCGACCCGTCGACGACGGACCGCATGCGCTCCCACATCCGCGGGAAAACGCTCTTGCCGCCCGCCCCGTCGACGAACGTCGCCTGCCATCCCTCGAAGACCGATGCTTTTCCCGTCGAGAAGGAGACTGAGGCCGGCGCCGCCGTCTCCGGTTCGGCAACGAAAACGCGCACGCCGGATTTGCGGGCGCGCACCCCCATGGCGACGCCCGTCGCGAGCCCGCCGCCACCCATCGCGGTGACGACGGCGGCGACGGCGGGCAAATCTTCGACGATCTCTAAACCCATCGTTGCGTTGCCCGCGATGAAATTGTCGTCGTCGAACGGGTGAATGAACGTCCCCGAAACGCCGGGAAACGTACGCCGCTCCATGGCTTCCCAGCACGCGTCGAATGGCGCCTTCACTAAATGCGCGCCGAGGGCGCGCATTCGCGCTACTTTCGTTTCGGGAGCAGTTTCGATCGTGACCACCGTGCAGGGCACGCCGGCTTGACGCGCCGCGTATGCGACTCCTTGGCCCGCGTTGCCGGCGCTGACGGTCCAGACGCCGAGCGAACGCCGTTCGGGGGCGAGCATAGCCACGGCGTTCGCCGCGCCGCGCAGCTTGAACGAGTTAATGGGCTGCAAGTTCTCGAGCTTGAGGTAAATTTCGGGGCCGCCGATAGCGGTGCCCAGCCTGACCAACGGCGTGCGAAGGATCGTAGGGCCGATCCGTGTACGGGCGGCCTCGATCGATGCGACGGTAATCGGCGCAACGGCGCCTAGGGCCTCGTCCATAACGACTCCTTACGAGATCGCCGTTAAGCAAATGCGTCAACTAACCTGTTCCTCATGCCTCGCCGATCGTTCGAAGTTTCTCCGTC
This sequence comes from Vulcanimicrobiota bacterium, assembly GCA_963745145.1. Lineage (GTDB taxonomy): Bacteria > Vulcanimicrobiota > Vulcanimicrobiia > Vulcanimicrobiales > Vulcanimicrobiaceae > Cybelea. The sequence continues at coordinate 1,629,010 of CAVUWE010000002.1, forward strand.
AGACGCGAATAGGCGGCTGAGTCGATTCCGGTCAGACTTCTCGCCCGGGTGTAGTATCGGCGCGCATCATCGGCCGCGTGGAGGCTCGCGGCCTTATCGCCCGCGAGTTCGTTGTAAAGCAGCGCGCGTCGCGCGCAGCCGCCTGCCCAGGAATGGTAAGCGAGCTGTTCGAGCGGCACTTCTTGCGAGCGTCGAGACTTCTCGAGCACTTTGGTTATTCTGCGATGGAGCGGCCGCGTCCGCGCCTCGAGAAACTCGGCGTAAATGATATCGCGGGTCAGCGCGTGCCGGAACGAATAGCGGTCGGCTCCCGACTCGATGACCAACTGCAGGGTGCAGGCCCTCTCCAAGGCAGCGCGCACGTGCGCCTCTGAGTGCGCGGCCGTTGCCGCGACCAGGTGAAGGTCGAAGTCTCGTCCGACGACCGATGCCCGCATAACGACGGCCCGGGCGCCGCGATCCAAGCGCCGCAAGCGCCGGAGTACGGTGCTCCGTAACACGTCGGGAATGGCCACGGGGCAAGCGTACCGTTCCGCACGCCAGGGTAGGATGGGGGGCGCCCTACTCGATGGGTGTGCCGATGGTAGGGTGGCCCCCCATGTACGGTCCGGCGTCCGGACCGTACGATTTAGGCGGCCCGACTCGGCTCGGACAGCATTTGCCGTTAGGAGGTACCATGTTACGCCTCAATCCCGCCATCGTCGCGATCGCGTTGCTTGCCGGATGCGCCGGCCAGACGTCGTTCGTTCCACCCCAAACCAGCCCGGTGACCCCGGATGCGCTGCGGGGACAGGGAATGGACGCGAACCGTCCGGATGTCGCGCCCCCCAAGTGCAAGAACCAAAAGACTACCAAGCAAAACGCCAGCGTCGCTTCGCAGAAAATGAGCACCAAAGGCAGTTCGGTCTGCGTGCCCTCGTTCGGCGGCTGGGGAGGCACACTTCAGCTACCAAGCACCGACATGAACTACAGCGTTGCCATGATCAGCAGCACCAAGGCATACGATCCATCGCTCTTCCCCCCGGCGGGAACGCAGAAAGCCATCTTTTACTTGCAGCTCAAGTTCAGCGGCTTCCCGACGTTCGGATCGATGCTCCCTTCTGGAAAGCCTCTCGTCAGCTCGCACCTGGCTCCCAACAAGCCGTACACGGTCGAAGCGAATGAAAACCTCTACGTCGGCTGGACGCCGTTGGGCTCGTGTTATGCGGTCGCGAAGAAGTCGCTCTACGGCGGCGAGATCGCGCGCGCAGGCGCGGTATTCGCCGGACAGTTCTTTAGGGAGCACTCAGCTGTAATCGAGGTTTTCAAGGGCAAGCTCGTGAGCAACGCGTGCTAGCCCGTTTCCCCCTCGGCTAATACACGGCGTTGGGGCCGTCGACCGCGTCGAACGGGATGGTGAAGCCCGCGTTCGAGTAGTCCAGCTGCTCCGCGATTCGACCGGTCGCATAGTCGATGACGTAAACGACCGCGTTGCCGGGGTCGGTCACGAACGCCAGTCCGTTACGCCGGTCGATCCGAACGTGAAACGGATCGTAATATTGCGAGCCAAGCCGTCGCTGGTCGTGCCGGTATGGCGGGGGAAACACTTTCACTCGACCGGCAGCCTGGTCGACGACGATGAGATCGGCGGATTTGTCGAGGGCGATGCCGCCCGCGCTGAAAGCGTGGACGTGGAGGGCGATTGCCGTGCAACCCTGCAAACCGCCCTTATATTCCGCGAAGCGGCCGCCGAAGCGGGTGTTGTACGAAACGAATACGTCGCCGGCAGGGTCCACGGCGACACCCTCCGTCCTGCCGGGCGTCGGGCACGACTGCAAGATGGTGTCGCTTCGCTGAGCATACTCGTTGATAAAGCCGATGTTCCGTTGCCTTTGGTCGCCGTAATCGGCTTCGAGAACGTTACCGTGACGATCCACCGTAAGGTTCACCGGAAAGATCATCCCAGAGCTATACGTAAACGACGGCGATGACGCGCCGGGTGCGTACTCCGTAATGTCGTCCGTGGCAGCGTTGGCGACGTAGAGATTTCCCGTGGCATCGAGATCGTCGGCCTCGGGGCCGCTGATTCCGGCAGTGATCCGCGAGTCGAACGTGTAGCCCTTGTTGTTGAGCAGCACGATCGCGCCCACGCCATAGTCTGCGACGTACAAGTCGTGCAATCTGCCTTGCGCCCGCGTTCCGGCAATCGGCATTGTTGCGTCGAGGCGCAGCCGCGTCAGACCGGCCGCGACCGCCGCCGGACGTGCAAGAGGCGCTAAGAACGAGCGCTCTCCGGCTTGGACAAGTCCAGAGTTTATCGGAGGGTCAGCGGGCTGCGCGGCGCCGGCACAGCCGGCGAGAACGGCTGCCGCCGCGGCGGCGATAATCGAAGCGGGTGGTGCAGCACGCATCGGAATTAAGCTCCTTTCACCAGCGTACCGAGGGTCTGTCGAGCACCTCCAAACTTCACGCCCGGTCGCGGCGTATCATGCCAGGCCGATTGCTCGCGCCGGGCGAACGCCACGACCCTGCTGCTTCGTCCGGCGGTGTTGGGACGACGCAGATGCGTCAACGGAGGAAACGTGCGAGTCGCTACGTCTATTGCCTGCGCACTGACGCTCGCCGGGTGCGCCACCGGAGTGCCGATTCCGAATCCGGCGCCGCAACAGCCGTCCGTAATAAAACCGGCAACCGTATGGTTATGCGGCCAACCACCATCGGCCGCGCCAAACTCCGGCGCCCGACCACTCGCGGGCACCGGGTACAAGTCCCTCTATAAGTTCAAGGCCTCTCCCGACGGCGGATATCCGTACGGCGAGCTGCTTGCACTCGGCGGCAAACTCTACGGCACGACCGACGAGGGCGGCGCGCACGGTTACGGCACGATCTTCGAGCTCGTTGCTACCGGTCAAGAACGCGTGCTCTACAGCTTCAAGAACGGCAACGATGGTGCATACCCGTGCGCCGGCCTGGTCGGCGTGGGCGGAAAACTCTACGGCACGACGCAAGCCGGCGGAACGACCGGTTGGGGCACGCTCTTCGAGGCGAGCACGTCGGGCGCGGAGCACGTCGTCTACAGTTTCAAAGCCGGTCACGACGGTGCGGCGCCGTATGGAAAGCTTCTGGCGTTCAACGGAAAGCTCTACGGCACGACGGTCGAGGGCGGCACGGCCGGGTGGGGCACGGCCTTCGTAAGCTCGACCTCCGGACCCGCGCACGTGTTGTATAGCTTCAAGGCCGGTAAAGACGGCGGGTATCCGTACGGCAAGCTGGTCGCGATGAACGGAACGCTCTACGGAACGACGGTGCAGGGCGGAAGTCCCGGTTGGGGCGTCCTCTATAACCTCGGCACGTCAGGTAAAGAGCGCGTGCTCTACAGCTTCAAAGCCGGGAAGGACGGAGGGTATCCGTTTGCCGGCCTAACGGAACTCAACGGCAAACTTTACGGCACCACGAAGTATGGCGGCGCGACCGGCTACGGGACCGTGTTCGAATCGACCACGTCCGGCCAAGAGCACGTGGTCTATTCGTTTAAGGGAGGGGCCGACGGAGCCTATCCATACGCCGCCTTGGTTGCGCTCAACGGAGCGCTCTACGGCACGACGGTCGAGGGCGGCAAGGCGAACTGGGGAACGATCTTCCAAGCGAGTACGTCGGGGACCGAGCGCGTGCTCTACACGTTCAAGGCGGGAACCGACGGCGCGTATCCGTTCGCTCGCCTCACGAACCTGAGTGGAAAGCTCTACGGCACGACGCAGGGAGGCGGCGTCAACGGCGGCTGGGGCACGGCATTCGGTGTTTCACCGTAGCCCTGCATTTGCTACCCTCCGTTGATGTCGAGAAAGAGTTCCGTCGCCAGCGCGATCAGGAAGCCGGCGCACATCGTGGCGGTGACCGACGCCGTCAGCCCGGTGCGCCGCAGCACGCTCCATAGCTCCCCGATTACGAAGATGAGCGCGCCGACCGCGATCGCGAGGAAGAACACCGAGAGCGTCGGCGAGTAGAAGCTGTAGCCGAGGATGGTGCCCAGGAAGGTCGGACCGCCTGCGATCAGCCCGGCGAGGCCGATCTGCGCCCACGTCGGAACGACCCGCCCGACGAGCGGCGCCGCTACGCCGAAGCCTTCGGTGGCGTTATGTAGACCGAACCCAACGATGAGCGCGAGCGCGACGGCGGTTGCTCCCGACGCGGCCGACGCGCCGATCGCCAACCCTTCGCCGAAGTTGTGAGCGCCGATGCCGATCGCGATGAGCGCCGCCAGCACGATCGGATTTTCCGCGTGCATCGCAGCCTGCCGCGTGAAATGGGTGGCCGTACTGCCGAGGCCGACCAGACCGATCATGAGTCCCGCGACGAAGACGGCCACCGGCGCGATCGGAAACGCCTCGGCGCCCGCATGCCACGCATTTAAACCGCGAGAAATCGGAACGATCGCGTTCTGCGCGATCTCGACGACGAGATAGAGCAGGATGCCGATCGCGAGCGCGTTGAGCAACGCGACGGTCTGCGGTGAGAGCCGCCGCGCGCGCGCAATCGGCAGCCCCAGAAAGATGGTGAATCCGGCGATCGCCCCCAGCAGCACCGTGGGCCAGAAACCGAGGGCGCGCGAGCCCGGAGACGCCGCCGGCTGCATCGCCCGGTACATCAGCGCGAGCGTATTCCGCGTCCCCGCGTAATGAATGGCGGTGATCAGCCCGCTCGGCATGCCGCTCGCATCTTCGATGTGATCCAGCACGTGACAGTGAATCAACCACGTTCCCGGCTTGGCGTCGGCCTTGACGACGACGTCCACCCGCTGGCCGGGGGCCACCAAAACGGTATCTTGGATGTCGCGATAGTCGACCGGAGCCGCGTCGCGCGCGACGATCTGCTGATAATGGCCATGCGTGTGCATGGTGTGAAACTCTTCGCCGGAGATGTTGATCCAGCGGATGCGAAAGCGCTCGCCCGAGCGGACGTCGAGCGCGCGCGTGGCTGGATACTCTTTGCCGTTGAGCGTGAAGTGATTCTCCGCGGCGCTCTGAATCTGCCAGGAAGAGAGGACCTCGAGATAGTCGTGTGCCAGCCCGCGCTCGACTGCGCGGGGATTCGACGGCTCGACGATGACGGCGCCGTAGAGCCCCGAATCGACCATGGCCTCGTCGTCGTGGGTGTGATAAATGAACGTGCCCGGCTGGTCGGCGACGAAACGATAAACGAAGCGGCCGCCGTGCTGAACGAGCGGCTGCGAGATGCCGCCGACGCCGTCCATCTCTACCGGAATGTCGTGCACGCCGTGCAGATGGATCGAGTCGGGCGTGGTGCCGTCGTTCGTGTAGTCGATTACGACGGTATCGCCCTGTCGTACGACGAGCGCGGGGCCGGGGACCACGCCGTTGTAGGTGTTCGCCATCACCGTAAGCCCCGGTTTGAGCGTCCAGGGCGCGGCGCGTTCGACGAGGTGAAAGACTTTCACGCGCCCCCGTGCGGCCGGAATGGCCTGATAGGCGCCGTCGGTCCGCGGAAAAACGGCGGATTCACCGGGCGCAGGCGTCATCTGCACCACCGGTCCCCGGATCGGCTGCAATCCGAGGGTGGTAGAATTCGCCGAGGCGCCGGCGTCATCGGCGTCGGCGAGAGCCCTCACGGGCAGCGCCAGCAGAAGAAGCAGCGCGAATCCCGCGACGGCGCCAAGGGACCGAAGGGCGAGGGCTGTCATTTTAGGTACGCCTAAGATTGATGATAGGCACGCCTTTTCCTACCAGGACGGAAGGCTTTGCCCTAATAAGCGGGCCTGTGCCTATAAAACCGGGCGTTTGCCTATAAAACAGGCGGATAGTCGGGCCTAGTAGCTAGGTCCCATTGCTGACCGTAAGCCCGAAGACGAGGGCGTTCCGCTGGAAGTCCTTACGAGGCAGCGTCTTGATCAGATTACCGGACGGATAGTCGTACAGGATCACGCCTCCGCCGCCCGGCTTTGAGCGGGTCGCGGCAGCCACTATACCGTTTTCAATCCATGTCTCTCCCCAAGCCTTACTGCCCAACACGGTGGCCCCAACGACGTTGCCGTTAGTTCGCGAAATCTTTAGGTGATAGATCGAGTGGCCAAACGTGTTGGTCTGCCCTGCAGCAAGGTATCTGCCCTTCCACTGAAGGTTGCCGCCAAGTTCCAACTTCTCGTTTAGTGTGATGCTCGTAAATGTCTGCGATCCGGCCCTGAATTCAACCAAAGGTGAGCCGGGCGAGCCTGAAGGAATATCATTATCGATAAACAGGTTGCCCTTGTTATCATAGCCGCAGTAACCAAAACCACCAAAGCTGCCTGTCGAGTAAATCCGTGGGGTACCGCTTTCACCTGAAAAAACGGCCACGGAGCTGCTACCGACGGTATTAAAGGTTACGGCAAGATTGTCGGTCTGAGGATCGACCGCACAACCTCCATCAGCCCGCCCCGGAACGGTCAACGTTGCAATGGGGCTGGTGCCGCCGTGTGCGAACTCAAGGACATTATCAGCCGATCCATTCAGCATAACGACGAAGACGTTCCCATCTTTGTCGGAGCAGGCTCCTCGCAAAATTCCTATGTCAGGCTGCCTTGCAACCAACTTGCCCTGAGGAAAAGAGAAGACGAGAAGGTTGCGACCATTGACCACATAGAGAAGCTGGCCACTCGACGACGCCCCGCGCACCGATGGCTGCGTTATGCCCTGCGAAACTGCAATGCCAGATTGCGATCCGCCGCATCCAGCGAACATGGCAGCGGCCGCGCAAATGCCTAAAGCGCGAGCAGCAACGCGGAAATCAATCATCCTCAAGGCCCCTCTCGACCTCATAACGGTTCGACAGGGGCTAGGCGTTCCCCAGGGCGGTTTAGCCCTCGGCGTTTTCCGGCTCGGACTTGGCCCCCTCGGCTGGCGCTACGTTACGCATGATTTAAAGCTGAGCCAACATGATATCAAGCTGGGCCTGGGTAGGCTCAGGTTTTTGTAATCGCTGTCTTTTCGGTCGTCGTTGCCGCCTGCGGCATCCAGGCGGTTTATTCGGAAAAGCTTGGCGCGATCGCCGCTCGGTCGATAGCGGCGTCCCCTCGTCCTGTGCGGCTTTTCTACTCCTGGACCAGCCTAGGGAGGCCTCTGGATGGCCCCTTCTGGAATCGCGTCAGGCGCATCGGATCCGTGGTCGTAGGCGCAATTTTCCTGGTAGCCATAATCGTCATACTCGTTCGCGTTTAGGCCCACAGTAATCAGCAAGCCCTAGATACGTCTCGGTCGGTGCGCATAGGCCCGCCGGGTTTCGAGGCGGCTCAGGAAGAACGCGAGTAGCATGTCCGACGTGAAGCTCGAGCGCGTCCTACGGGTTCCGGCCGACCCCGCAGAAGGAGCGCTCGGCGAAATATTGCATGCGATAGCCGGCCAGACCGGCCCCTGGGCCGGCTTCGCTCTGCACATCGGTCTCGGGGACCTGCGGCTGCCGGATGTCGGTTACGTCGCGGTGCCGATCCGCCTCACCGTCGCCAAAGACGACCGCACGCCGCGAGCCTTCGACATCACCTTCAACGCGTCGAACCTCCCCGCCGCGTTCCCGGGCTTCAAAGGTCTGATGGGCGTCAAGCCCGGCAGCCTCGGCGAGTGTGCGCTCTATCTGCGGGGCGGGTACGAGCTGCCCATGCAGTTCTTCGGAAAGCTGCTCGACGCGGCTCTGACGCCTCACGTGGCAGATCGTTCGCTCGAGAATTTCATCGAGGAGATCGGCGCAGCGTGCGAAGCGCGCGTCGATCAGCGCGAAGCGGACTTCGCCCGCTACCATTTTTACGGCAGAGCTCTGCGGTGAACCAACTTCGCGCGCAGTGCTGCGTCGTCGGCGGAGGCCCTGCCGGAATGATGGCGGCGATGCTGTTCGCGCGCGCCGGCGTTCGAACCGTCTTGCTGGAAAAGCACGGCGATTTCTTACGAGACTTTCGGGGCGACACGATTCACCCGTCCACGCTGGACGTGATGGCCGAGCTGGGCTTGCTCGAGTCCTTTCTGAAGCGCCCGCATCAAGAGGTGACGACGCTATCAGGCAATCTCGGCGACACGCTAATAACCATCGCAGATTTCAGGCACCTGCCGACACGCTGCAAATTCGTTGCGTTCATGCCGCAGTGGGAGTTCTTGGATTTTCTCGCGGAGGAGGCGAAACGCTATCCGAGCTTCGACCTGCAAATGCAAGCGCGCGCCGAGGATCTGATCTGGGAGGACAGCCGCGTCGCCGGCGTTCGCGCACAGACTCCGAACGGTCCCATGGAAGTCCGGGCCGATCTCACGATCGCAGCCGATGGGCGCGACTCGATCGTGCGCCGGAGCGCCGGACTCGACGTCGTGGAGTTAGGTGCGCCGATGGACGTACTCTGGCTGCGGCTGACAAAACACGACGACGATCCCCACGAAACCTTCGGCTACATTCGCAACGGCCGAATCATGGCGCTGATCGACCGGGGCGCGTATTGGCAGTGCGCGTACGTGATTCCGAAGGGCACGCTCGCGCAGCTCCAAGAGCGCGGCATCGAAGAGTTTCGCCGTGAGGTGAGCGCGATCGTCCCGTTTTTCCAGCCGCGGGTTGCGGAGATCGTGGCCTGGGACGACGTTAAACTGCTGACGGTGCGCGTGAACCGGCTGCGAGAGTGGTATCTGCCGGGCTTACTCTGTATAGGCGACGCGGCGCACGCGATGTCGCCGATCGGCGGCGTCGGCATCAATCTCGCGATCCAAGACGCGGTCGCGGCAGCCAATATGCTCGCCGGAAAACTCGTGAACGGCGGCGTCACGGTCGCCGACCTTCGGGCCGTTCAGCGGCGGCGCGAATCGGCGGCTCGGATGACGCAGACCCTGCAGCTGTTCATCCAGAGCAAGATCATCGGACGGGTACTTGCGAACGGGCGCGCACCGTTGCTGCGCAGGCTACCCGGGCTGGTTCGCCTGCTTCCCTTCCTCCCGCGAATTCCCGGCCGCCTCGTCGGGCTGGGCTTCCGCCCCGAACACGTCGCGAACGCCTCGATTCGCTAGCGACGCGTGCGGAAGCGAGATCGTCACGCGAGTGCCGGCGCCGAGCCGGCTTTGAATCTCGATCGTGCCGCCGATCCGTTCGACGGCGCGCTTTGCGATGGCGAGCCCGAGCCCCGACCCTTCACCGCCGCGTGTACCCCCGCGATAGAAGCGATCGAAAGCGTGCTCGAGGTCTTGCGAGTCCATGCCCGGGCCCTGGTCCTGCACCGTGACGTTCACGTGCTCGTTTGCGCCTGACACGTCGACGGTAACCGGCGACTCCGGCGCGTAACGAATGGCGTTCTCGATCACGTTTTTGATCGCTTCGTACAGTTCGTCTTCGTCCGCTTCGACGACCCCTGCCGCAGATTCGATGCGGACCCGGATGCGGTTTCCCGCAAGCGGCTCGAGCGCGTCGGCAGCGCGGTTGGCAATCGCTGCGGCATCCACGCGCTCGGTGCGCGGCGCGGCGGGTCGCTCGAGTCGCGCGAGCAAAATGAGTTTGTCGATCGCGTCGCGCATCCTCCGGCTCTCTCCGAGCATCGTTTCGTAGACGTGCGCGAGGCCGGTTGCGTCGCCTACCGCGCCTTGCTGAAGAATCCCGAGGTAGCCCATCACGACCGTCAGCGGCGTGCGAAGCTCGTGTCCGGCATCGGCGATGAACTGCCGCATTTGCATTTCGTTGCGATCGCGTTCGACGGTCGCGGCGGTCAAACGGAATGCAACTTCGTTATACGCCGCGGTGAGGTCGCGCAGGCTGCTCTCCTCGGCGGGGAGCGGGTCCGGAGAGAAGTTGCCGGCGGCGATGCGGTGCAGCGCCCGCGCGACGTCTTGCAGCGGGGTGATCGCGCGTCGCGTCACCCCGCGCCCGATCAGCCACGCGGCCAGTACCGCAACCGCGCCTACCGGCAGGACGAACGCCAAATAGCGCGCCAGCAGGTGACCGAACCCTGCGAAATCCGGCGCGATTACGATCGTACCGCCCGGCACGCTCACGACCGCGGGCCGAAGCCCGAATACCGCAGCCGCGGCCCGCGTAAAGCGACCGGTCGCGGCATTCCCGCCGGTGCTGCTGGCGAGCAGATGGCGGGCGTCGTCATAGATTCGGACTACGATGCGCGGGCCGCCGATCTCGAAGGCGAGTTCCGGCGCGTACGAGCCCAACGGACGGTCCATCCGTTCGTACGCAAGCGCTCGCTGCGTGGCGCGCTGCGCGACGGTGCCGAGGGCGTCGTTGAGCGTGCCCACGTAGAGAATGAAGGCGAGCACGCTCGTCGTTGCGACGACGAGAACGATCAACGCAACCGCGAGGACCACGTACCCGGTCGTCAGCTTTTTCGCGAACGCTCCGAAGGGTTCAGACACGCAACGTGTATCCCGCACCGCGAACCGTTTGAATCAGCGGTCGATCGAAGCCGCCGTCGACCTTGCCGCGGAGGTAGGAGATGTAACGCTCGACGGCGCCGGGGCCAACGTCGGCGTCGCCCCAGACTTCGTCGAGCAGTTCCTCGCGCGTGAAGACGCGGCGCGGGCGGCGCAGGAGCGTAACGAGCAGGTCGTACTCGAGCGGAGAGAGGTCGAGCCGCGTCCCATTGCGTTCGACCACGTGCTCTTGCAGGTCGACGCTGAGCCCCTCGTACTGCAGCATCGCTCGCGCCTCGATATGGGGGCGCCGCAGCTTGGCCTCGATGTGCGCAAGCAGCTCGGATATCTCGAACGGCTTGCTGATGTAGTCGTCGGCGCCGTGCGCAAGCCCCTCGACCTTTTTCTCGACTTCCCCCCGAGCGCTGAGCACGACGATCGGCGCGTCCGTCACGCGCCGGAGCGCCGGCAAGATCTCGATGCCGCTCCCTTTGGGCATCATCACGTCGAGCACGATCAGGTCGGGCGACCACTCGCGCACGAGCTCGAGGCCCGACGCCCCGTCGGCCGCGCATTGGACGGCAAAACCGTGGTGCCCGAGCGCGAGCGAGAGCAGTTCTCGGATATGCGGTTCGTCATCGATCACGGCGATTCGCTGGTTCACTCGAACCGTAGCGCCTCGATCGGATTGAGCGCGGCCGCTTGACGCGCGGGGTAGTAGCCGAAGAATATTCCGACCATCGCCGAGAATGCGACCGACGCCAGAACCCACTGCAGCGGAATGGCCGTAGGCCAATGCGTCAGCAGCGCCACCGCGACCGTGCCGATCGTGCCGGCAACGACGCCGATCAGGCCGCCGATCGTCGAGAGCACGATCGATTCGGCGAGAAACTGTCGTAGAATCGTGGCGGCGCGTGCGCCCACCGACATGCGCAATCCGATCTCGCGGGTCCGCTCGGTAACCGAAACGAGCATGATGTTCATAATCCCAATTCCACCGACGAGCAGCGAAACGGCAGCGACTCCGGCGAGCAGAAGCTCCATGACCGTGCCCGTTTGCGAAGCCGTCTGGGCGATCGCTTGCAAGTTGCGCACTTGAAAGTCGTCGGTCTGCGGCGGAACGATACGGTGCCGGGTCTCGAGCAGCTGCGTCACGGTCTGCGTCACGGGGTCGATCTGCGCCGAGTCGCCGGCCGAAACCATCAGCGTGTTTACCGTCGAAAGCCCGGTGAGGCGTTCCATTGCGGACGTATAGGGGATCAGAACGATGTCGTCCTGGTCCTGGCCAAGCCCGCTCTGGCCGAGCGCGACGAGCGTACCGATCACCGTGAACGGCGCGCCCTTGATGATGATGGTCTGTCCGATCGGCGAAGTTCCGTCCGGAAAGAGCTGGGCGGCGACGGTTTGCCCGAGCACGGCGACCTTGGCCGCCGATGCGACCTCGTTCTCGTTGAAGAGGCGCCCGCTCGCGATCGCCCACGAACGAATGAACGTGTAGGTGGGCGCGACGCCGGTGATGGTCGTCTGCCAATTGTTGTCGCCGGCCACCACCTGGGTGCGCACGGAAACCGTGGGCGACACCGCGGCGACGCCGGGCAGTTTTGCGATCGCCAGACCGTCGTCTGGGGTGAGGCTCGAGGCCCCGCCGAAGCCGGTGCGTGCGCCGGTTTGGGTCACGCTTCCCGGCTGTACGACGATGAGGTTGGATCCGAGGCTGCTGATGCTCTGCTGCACCGAGGTTCGAGCGCCGACGCCGATCGCCACGGTCACGATCACCGCCGCGACGCCGATCACGATGCCGAGCATCGTCAGCAGGGAGCGCGCCTTGTTGCGAATCAGCGCGGAAAGCGCCAGACGTAACGTCGCCTTGACCGTCATGCGGCGCGCCTCTCATTGGCGACGTCGCTGGTGACGAGGCCGTCGCGGAAGGTTACGATTCGACGAGCGTAGGCAGCGACGTCGGATTCATGCGTGACGAGCATCACCGTTATCCCCGCTTCCCGGTTGAGGCGTGTGAAAAGTCGCATGACCTCTTGCGAGCTCTTCGTATCGAGCGCGCCGGTCGGTTCGTCTGCGAGAATGAGGCCCGGGTCGTTGACCAGCGAGCGCGCGATTGCAACGCGCTGCTGTTGGCCGCCCGACATCTGGTTGGGATGGTGCGCCGCGAGGTGCGCGATCCCGACCATGTCCAGCTTCGCGAGGGCGATCGGGCGGCGCTCGTTCTCGGGGACGCCCGCATAGACCATTGGGAGTTCAACGTTTTCTAGCGCGCTGGTGCGCGGCAGCAGATTATACGCCTGAAAGACGAAGCCGAGACGTCGCCCTCGGATATCGGCGCGCTCGTCGGCACTCAAGTGGGAGGCCTCGGAGCCTTCGAAGCGATAGCTGCCTTCGCTGGGCGAGTCCAGCAAACCGACGACGTGCATGAACGTCGACTTGCCGGAGCCCGACGGCCCCATCACCGCGACGAATTCGCCTCGCTCGAGCGTCAGATCGACGCCGCGCAGCGCGTGGACGCGATCCTCGCCCATTGCATACTCTTTGCGCAATCCCGCGACTTCCACGACGGGCGTCATCAGTGAATCCCTCGCACGACGCCCGCGGGGGCGCCCCCGATCGGGGAACGCGAGCCCTGCTGCGAGGCGCGCGCGCGCTGCGCGCTCCTGGAACCGATCACCACGCGGTCTCCGGCCATGAGGTCTCCGGCTTGCACCGGCTGGATTGCCGCCTCCGTTCCGTTCGTGAGCCTCACGTAGACCTGCATCGGAACCGCTTTACCGCCGCGTTCGACCAGCAGCCCAGCCGTGGAGCCCGCGGCGACTGCGCCGCTCGCGGCTCCGTTGCCGACGCTGCCCCACGGGGTACTCACAGGCGCCGACGTCCGCAGTGCCGCGACCGGAACCGTCAGGGCGTTGGGTGCGCTGGCGACGTCGATCGTTGCGTTCGCCGTCATCCCGGGCAGCAGTTTGCCGCCCGCGTTATCGGCAAAGACGACGACGTCGTAGGTCACCACGTTGTTGAGCGTCTGAGGGTTGATCCGCACTTGCGCGACCGTGCCGTGAAAGAGTTCGTTCGGATAGGCGAGGACCGAAAACGACACCGAGTCGCCCGGCTTGACGTTCCCGATATCCGGCTCGCCGACGTTGATGTCGACTTCCATCTTTTCGAGGTTTTGCGCGATCGAGAAGAGCGTCGGCGTCTGCAGCGATGCGGCGACGGTCTGACCCACCGAAACGTCGCGTGCCACCACGGTTCCATCTACCGGTGACGCGATCACGCTGTGGTCCAGGTTTAGCTCGTCCTGTCGTACGATGGCTTGTGCCGCGGCGACGTTTGCCTGCGCCGCTTGCATGCCGGCGACCTGACTCTGCGCCGTCGACGCATTTTGGGAGACGGTCGCGCCGCCGGCGAGACTCTGCGCTTGGGCCTGCGCGACGACGGCCTGAGCCGCCGCCACGTCGCTCTCGTTCTGTGCGAGATTCGAACGGTCGGTGTCGACGGTACTCTGCGCCAGATAGCCCTGTGCAAGGAGCGCCGAGTCGCGCGACGCCGTTTTCTGCGCGAGAACGAGGGCGGCTTGGGTCTTGGTCACGTTGGCCTTCGCCGCGGCGACGGCCGCGGACTCGGCGTCGGCCGTCGCGCTTGCGACGTCGACCCCCGAGGCTGCCCCGTTCGCGCTCGCCGCGGCCTGCGCCACTTGCGCCTGCGCCTGGGCGACCCCGGCCTGGGCCTGCGCGAGCTGTGCCTGAAACGTGCTCGGGTCGAGGCGAGCCAGGACCTGGCCGCGCTTGACCTTGCCGTTGTAATCGACGGAGATCGAAGCGATCGTCCCCGAGACTTGGGTGCCCACCGAGACGAGATTCTGGGGATTGACCGTACCCGATGCCGTGACGGAAGAGACGAGCGTCGCCTGGGTCACCGGAGCGGTAATCAAATCGTCGCTCGCGTGCGACCGCACCAGCATCCACGCGCCGATTGCGGCGGCAAGCAGGAGCGCGGCTGCCGCCCAGAACCAACGCGGCACCTTGGCGATGATCGACGTGGTCGAGCCGGCGAGTCCGTGCGGAGCGGGAATAGTGACGGTTGACATGACTTCTCCACGGTATCCGAGGCACCTGACAACGGGTGGAGAGTTTGGCGCCGCCGGTTAAGCGCGGGTTAGCGTCGAAGCCGCCTCGCTTATGACACGCGGATTCGCTCTAGGGGTAGTCGCGTCGCTCGTGGCGCTCGCGCTCTGTGCGTACGTGGGGATCGAGGCCGGCCTCATGCCGGCCAACGCCGACGCGAAACCGTCGAAGCTCGAACGCTGGATGGCCCGCACGTCGCTTCACGCAACGCTCGCGCGCGACGCACCGAAGTCGGCGAATACGATACCGTTGACGGACGGGAACTTGATCGCCGGGATCCGCCTGTATGCTGCAAATTGCGCGATCTGCCACGGCGCCGCGGACGGTAAGCCGTCGAATATTGCGCGCGGGCTCTATCAACGCCCGCCGCAGTTAGCGAAAGACGGGGTCGAAGACGACCCCGACGGTGAGACGTTTTGGAAGGTCGATCACGGCATCCGGCTCACCGGGATGCCCGCATTTGGGGGGAGGCTCGACGACGCTCAGCTTTGGCAGCTGACGCTCTTCCTGAAGCACATGGACTCGCTGCCGCCCGCTGCGGCGCGCGTCTGGAAGAGCGTTAAACCGTCCGTCTAGGGTCCCGGCGTCGGCTCGACCTCGGTAGTCGGAGTCGCCGCGAAGATGTATTGGTCGTTCGAGTTTTCGGAGAGGGGTGACGGAGTAGCGAACTGATACTGCATCGAGAGTCCGGAGAGCACCGCGGCGGTTTCAGGATAAACCTGACCCTTGAACGAGCCGTCCCCGTTCATCGTGGCCACGATATGCAGCTTCCCCTCAGGGCCCGCGCCCAGGCCGAGGTCGAGGCTCGACGGTCCGATGTCGAACCAAATATAGTTGCCGTCGCGTCCGCCGGCGACGGGAATGTAGATTTTATAATATGAGGTGTGATAGTAACCGCGGAGGTTACCAGAAGGGAAGATCTGCAGGTCGAGACGCCCCGTGAGGGGGTACGAAGACCCGTAAACCTGAGTGATTGCCGTCGTGTAGTGCGAATCCGTTGACTGTGCCGATGCCGCGATGGGCGCCACCGCGACCGCCATGCATGCGAGCGCAATGCAGCTACCGAAGCGCAGAACCGTAGACCTTACCATGCTGACTCCTCTCGATTGACCGTTCTGGGAGTAGAGCGCTCGGCCCGGCGAGAACGTGACGAGGGTGGTACAGCCAGCCGAAATCGACCTCCGGGGTCTTCCCGTCTGGGAGCGTCCCGATCTCGTGCGAAAGGCCCTCGACCGTCTTCCATCGGGAGCCTCGCTTACCCTTATAACGGAAAACGAACCGCGGGCGCTCTCCTCGCGCGTGACGCAAGACCGGCCCGATCGTTTCGTCGTGGAGACGCGCCGAGTCGCGAGCCGGGTTTGGCAACTGCGCCTGACTCACCGATCGGGCGAGGCCAGCGATCGCAACAGCTCGGCGGCACAGCATCTCAGCCGTTGCCCCCCGTTTGCCGCGCTCGACGCCGGCGTTCGAATCGAGCTCGCTTCCGCCGCCGTCTGGCAGACGGGCCGCCGCGGACAGACGCTCGTCGCCGAAAACGCCGATTGGTCGTTCATCGGCATGGTCACCGAGGGCATCGTTGCCCGCGCCAACGGCGGCGGTCGCGAGCGCGAGCGGATTCTCTACGAGATCTTTCCGTACGAGCTCTTCGGCGTGGCCGAATACTTCGATCGCGGGCTGAAGATGGCGCGCATCGCCGTCTTTTCGAAATCCGCGAACGTCCTCAAAATACCGTGGGAGGTCGTCTCGCGAATAGCCGCGCGCTATCCGGAGTTGACCAACGCGCTTGGGATCGTGATGGCGCAGCGCGTTCGGCTCCTGGCCGATGCGCTGAGCGTGCAAGGCTCGCTCCCGATCCTCGGCCGCATCGCCCGCGTACTTCTGCCGTATGCGATGCCCGAACGCGGCCTCGTGCAGGCGGCAACCTCGCTTTCCACGATCACGCAGTCGCAGATCGCCGCTGCCGGCGGAACCGTCAAGGAGGTTGCGGCGCGCGCGATCGCCGAGCTAGAGTCGCGAAATGCGCTCCGGCGCGAGCACGGCCACATCCGTTATCTCGACCGCGAAGTGCTGTTGGAACTCATCCAAGACGTTTCTTAACGCCCTGCTGTTACGGCGCTGAATCCCGCGTAGGGTTGAAGCGCGGCCGGGATCGTAACCGAACCGTCGGCTTGCTGATTGTTCTCGAGGAGCGCGATCATCGCACGGCCGATCGCGAGCCCCGAGCCGTTGAGCGTGTGCACGAGTTCGGGCTTATTCGTCGCTTCGCGACGGAACCGGATGGCGGCGCGGCGTGCTTGGAAGTCGGTGCAGTTCGAACAGGAGCTGATCTCGCGGTACGCGTTACTGCTCGGCACCCACACCTCGATGTCGTAGGTTTTGGCTGCGTTGAACCCGGTATCGCCGGCGCAGAGCGCCACGACGCGATGTGGGATCTCCAGCTCCTCCAGCAGCGACTGCGCGTCGCGCGTTAGCGCTTCGAGCGCTGCGAACGATGCTTCCGGTTCGGTGAGCCAGACGAGCTCGACCTTGTCGAACTGATGCAGTCGCATCAGCCCTCGCGTGTCCTTGCCGGCGGCGCCGGCCTCCTTGCGAAAGCACGGCGTCGCTGCGACGTATTTCTGCGGCAACTCGGCGCGCTCGAGGATCTCGCCGCCACGCAGCGCGGTCAACGGCACCTCGCTCGTAGGAATCATGAAGAGATCGGCTTGTGCGTCTGCGAACATCGCGTCCGCGAATTTGCTGAGCTGCCCGGTCGACCACATCGTCTCCCGCGAGACGAGCAACGGCGGGGCGAGCTCGAGATAGCCCCGTTGCGCGGCGCGATCGAGGAAGAATCCCGCGAGGGCGCGAGCCAGGCGCGCACCAGCCCCGCGCAGCACGACAAAGCGGCTGCCCGAAAGCCTCGTGGCCCGCGCGAAATCCAGGATGCCCAGCTCTTCCCCTAGTTCCCAGTGCGGTTTCGGCGGGAAACCGAAGGAGGGCGGCTCACCCCACCGGCGCACCTCGACGTTGGAACTTTCGTCCGCGCCGGCCGGAACCGACGGGTCGAGCAAGTTGGGAAGGTTGTCGAGCAGCGGGTGTAGCGGCGATCGCTCGTCCGCGGGTGCGAGAGCGCGGGCGCGTTCTTCCAGCTCGGCGATCCTGCGCGATATCTCGTCGAGCTGCGGCCGCAACTCGCGCGCGGCCGCGGCCTTGTCCGTGGCCTCGCCGATCGCCGCCGAGAGGCGGTTCTTTTCCGCCTTCGCGCGTTCGACCGCCGTGAGCGCGGAGCGGTACTCCTCATCGTAGCGCAGAAGGTCGGCGACCGGCGACGGATCGAGGCCGCGGCGGACGAGAGATTCTCGTACGCGGTCGGGTTCGCGCCGAATCAGAGCGATGTCGAGCATGGAGAAGCGCGCCATTATGCAGTCCGCAAATCCAGTCCTACCGGAATCGCGATTTAGGGACGAACGGCTGCTGCCGCCGCGTCAGGCGATCGTCGCATTCTTTGCCCGCGTCGCGATCGCACTTCCGCAAATCGAACGCGTGTCTCTCGACGAGGCGCTCGGGAGAGTCCTCGCGGAACCGATCGCGGCCGACGAGGACTATCCCGCAGCGGTTCGTTCGTTGATGGACGGTTTCGCGTTGTGCTCGCATGCGGCGCCCGGTACGTTCGAGATCGCGGACGACGTGCATATGGGTCTGGCGCCGGAAGCTCCGCTCGCCGCGCGATCCGCGAGCCGCATCCCCACCGGCGGCATTCTGCCGGAGGGTGCCGACGCCGTCGTCCCGTTTGAGGAAGCGCGGCTTCTCGAGAACGTGCTGGTCGTCGACGCTCCGGTCGCGGCCGGCGCGAACGTCGTCGAACGCGCCGCCGACATGCGGCGCGGTGAAACGGTGCTTCAACCACGCCGGCGCATCCGTCCCGCGCACCTCGGAGTGCTTGCAACGCTCGGCGTAACCAGCGTCCCCGTCTATCGGCGCCCCGTCGTCGCGGTTTTGTCGAGCGGCGACGAGCTCGTCGACCCGAGCGTGCGGCCTTTGCCCGGACAGATTCGAGATTCCAATCGCTATGCCGTCGCCGGTTCGCTCCGGATCATGGGCGCGATACCGCGACACTATCCGACGTTGCGCGACGAGGCGGCGGAGTTTGAAGCCGCGCTCGCGACGGCGCTCGCCGCGTGCGACGCGGTCGTCGTGACCGGCGGCTCGTCGGTCGGCGAACGCGACCGCCTGCCGGCCGCCGTCGCGGCGATCGCCTTTCCGGGCGTCGTCGTTCACGGGCTGCGGGTGAAGCCCGGCAAGCCTACGTTGCTCGGGGCGCAGGGCGTCAAGCCGATTCTGGGCTTGCCCGGTAATCCGACGTCCGCGCTGATGATACTCGAGGCGGTGGCTGCTCCCATCGTCGCCGCCCTCGCCGGCGCGCCGGCCGCCGTCGCGACCATTCAGGCGCGGTTGGCGGAACCCGCTCGCAGCCGCATGAACTGGACCTGGTACGTTCCCGTGCGTCTGCAGGATGATGGAGGAGTTCCTCTCGCGCATCCTCTGGCCGTGCGTTCGTTTTCAGTGAGCTTGACGGCCCGGGCCGACGGATACGTCGTCATGGACGAGCGCGACGACGAGTGGCCGGCCGGAACGCTCGTTACGGTCCATCGCTTTTTGGGAGGCTAACCGCTGATTCGTCCGACGCGCGCCATCGAGGCGATTCCGGCCACTACGCCGTTCATCGGTCCCGAGCAGCTGATGCGCGAAGCCGGCCGGCGCGAGCTGATTCGCCTTGGGGCGAACGAGAGCGCGTTCGGTCCGTCGCCGAAGGCTCTGGCTGCGATGAGCGGCGAGCTCCCGCGCCTCTCTTGGTACGGCGATCCGGAGTCGCTCGATGTGCGCGACGCGCTCGCTCAAAAGCACGGATGCCGCCCCGAAGAGATCCTCGTCGGCGCCGGGATCGACGATCTCATGGGCCTGGCGGTGCGCGCATTCGTAGCGCCGGGTGCCCCCGCGCTGGCGACGCTGGGCACCTATCCGACGTTCAACTACCACGTCGTCGGATACGGGGGCCGGCCGGTGTACGCGGCCTACCGGCCCGACGGCACGCCCGATTGCGACGCGTTGCTGGCGATGGCTCGGCAGACGTTGCCCCCGATCGTTTACTTGGCCAATCCCGACAACCCGAGCGGCCGGTTCATCCCGCGCGACGAGATGGCGGCGTTTTACAACGCACTGCCCCACGATAGCTTGCTGCTGCTGGACGAGGCGTACGCCGACTTCGTCGACGAGAACGAGCTGCTCGCGCCGGTCTTCGAAGACCGCCTAATCCGGTTGCGAACGTTCTCCAAGGCATACGGCATGGCGGGAGCGCGAATCGGTTACGCGCTCGCCACCGAGCGCAACATTGCGGCGCTCGCGAAGATCCGGCTGCAATACGGCGTCAACCGCAACGCGCAGATCGGCGCCTTGGCTTCCCTCGGCGACGACGAGTTTCGCCGACGCGTCGTTCGCGAGACCGCGCTGGCGCGGGACGACTACTACGCGATCGCGCGAGAGCTCGGCCGTCCGTTTATCGCGTCGCGAACGAACTTCGTTTGCATCGAGATCGAAACCGCCGAGCGCGCGACCCGCGTGATGCACGACCTCCTGGCGCGCGGGGTGTGGATACGAAAGCCCGGCCTGCCGCCGCTCGACGCCTACATTCGCGTCAGCGCGGGCACCGAGCCGATGCGGCGCGCCTTCGGCGAGGCGCTGCGAGCGGTGTTGGCCGAAATTCTGGTTTGACCGGTGAGATATGCAATCGTCTCGGACGTGCACGGGAATTGGGAGTCGCTGCAGCGGGCGCTGACGGCGATACCGGAAGACGACGCCTTGGTGTCGCTCGGCGACGTCGTCGGATACGGTCCGAATCCGAACGAGTGTGTTGCTGCGCTTCGCGATCGCTGCCGCCATGCGGTACTCGGTAACCACGATCTCGCCGCCGTCGAGAACTTCGGCGTGGAGCACTTCAACCGCGCCGCGCGCGAGGCGATCGGTTGGACGCAGGGAGTGCTCGACGATGCAAGCCGTGCGTGGTTGAATGTTCTCCCGTACGAGCTTCGTTTGCCGGAATTTCTGCTCGTCCACGGGGCACCGGTGAACTACTTCGAGTACATCCTTGACAAAGGCGCGGCCGCGCGGGCATTCGACCGTACCGACGCCCGCATTGTCTTCGTGGGGCACACCCACATCGCCGAATATTGGGTTCGCGAAGCGGACGGAACGATCGGGCACAAGCACCTGCAGCATGGGGGCACGCTCGATCTGGACGACGACAAGCGCTACATCATCGACGTCGGAAGCGTCGGTCAACCGCGCGATCTCAATCCGCAGCCCTGCTTTGCCCTCTACGATCCGGCCCTAAAGCGGGTCGAGTGGGTTCGGTATGACTATCCGATCGCCGAGGTTCAGAGCAAGATGCGGACCGCGGGCCTTCCTAACTATCTCGTCGATCGCCTGAGCGTCGGCCGATGAGCGGCGTACCGTTCGACGACGGTAACTGCTTTGCGTGTGGTCCGAGCAATCCGATCGGTATGCACGTGCACTTCGAGCGCGATGCCGGCGCGGACGAAGTCGTCGCGCGTATCGTCCTGGCGCCGGAATATCAAGGATGGCGTGGGATCGCGCACGGCGGCATCGTGATGGCGTTGCTCGACGAAGCGATGGCGCACGCGGCGGGCTATGCCGGCCACCGCGGGGTCACGGCAAACGTCAACGTCCGCTTTCGCAAGCCGGTGCCGCTGGAAAAGCCGATCGAGGTACGCGGTCGTGTCACCTGGCAGAGACGCAACGTGCTGGGCGTGGACGCGAACGTTCTCGACGGCACAGGTAAGGTGCTGGCACACGCGGAGGGAAGTTTCGTCTCGCTCGGACGGCTCGACGCCGCCGACGACCGCCGCAATCCATCGTTCAGCGACGCGCGATGAGCAACGGCCCCACGATCGAAAACCGCCGAGCTCGCTACGAGTATCACGTCCTCGAATCGATCGAGGCGGGCTTGGTCCTGACCGGAACCGAGGTGAAGGCGGTGCGTTCCGGCGGCGCCAGTTTGGCCGAGGCCTACGCGCGCTTTCGCGACGGCGAGGGCTGGCTGCTCGGGATGCATATTCAGCCGTACCGGCAGGGGAGTTTCTCGAACTCCGAGCCGACGCGGCCGCGCAAGCTGCTCCTCCATAAAGCGGAGATTGCGCGCTTGCACAGCCGAGTCGCCGAGAAAGGCTTGACGATCGTCCCGCTGCGCCTCTATTTCACGCGCGGCATCGCCAAGGTTCTGCTCGGTCTCGTCCGCGGCAAAAAACTCTGGGACAAGCGGGCCGCCGTCGCAAAACGCGACGTCGACCGCGAGATCGCGGCGCACGTGCGCCGGTCGTGAGGGGCGCGCATCCCGAACGCGACGTCGAGCGTGCGATCGAGCGCAGCGGCGTCTTTCGGCGAGGCGAACGCGTGCTCGTTGCCTGCAGCGGCGGACCGGATTCGGTTGCATTGGCGGCGGCGATGCACGTCGTCGCGGCCCGCCTCGACCTTGCGATCTGCGCCGCGTTCGTCGATCACGGCCTGCGCGCATCGTCGTGGCAGGACGAGTGCGTCGTGCTGCAGATCGCCGCGCAGTTCGAGATTCCGCTCGACGTCGTTGCGCTCGACGCCGGGGCTCGAAACGAGCAGCGCTTGCGTACGGCGAGGTACGACGCTTTGGTTGCCGTCGCGAAGCGTCGCGGGTGCAAAGTCGTCGCGACGGCGCACCATGCCGAAGATCAGAGCGAGACCGTGATCCTCGCGCTGCTGCGTGGCGCCGGTCCGGCCGGTCTCCGCGGCATGCGCGGGCGGCGATCGCTGTCGCCCGGTATCGGGCTCGCGCGGCCGTTCCTCGGCGTTCCGTCGGAGACGCTGCGCGCATACTGTCACGCGCGAGCTATGCCGTATGCGGTCGATCCGACCAATGCCGAGGGCGGCATTCGTCGCAACGCCGTCCGAGCGGCACTCGAGGCCCTGCGCCCATTGTTCCCCGGGCTCGACGCCGCCGTCGCTCGCGCCGCCGAAGTCGTGTCCGACGACCGCGACTCGACGCGTCGCGCCGAGCTGCGCCGAGCTGTGCGCGACCAGCTTGCGGCGCAGGACGATCTTCGAGAGATCGATTTCCAGCACGTCGAGGCCGCGGTGCGGGCGCTGGAGGCGCGCCGCACCGGTACCTATCAAATGAAGCCTGGGGTCGCGCTGAGAATCGAAGCGGGCGCCATCCTCAGTATCACGAGGGAGTGATTGCGGTGGGAAGCGACGGCGGTATCGGGCGCCGCATATGCTCGGCCGGGGAGATCGCGGCGGCAATTGAGCGCTTGGCCGCTGCCATCGCCGCCGATTACCTGCGGCAACCGCTGCTTCTGCTGGGGGTGTTGAAGGGAGCGTTATGCCTTACGGCCGACCTCGCGCGGGCACTCGCCGGGAAGGGAGATGGTCCGAGCGAGATCATGGTTGATTACATCGGTGTCGAGCGGTACGGGGCCTTAGGAAGCTCGGGCGCCGCGCCACGTCTCGCGATGGATTCCAGCCTGCCGGTTGCGGGCGCCAACCTGGTTATCATCGACGATATCGTCGATAACGGGCGCACGCTAGCGTTCCTTCGATCGTTGTTAGGAGGACGGCACCCGGCGAGCCTGCGCACCTGCGTGCTGTTCGACCGGCGCGGCCGCCGGGAAGTAGAGGTCGCAATCGACTACGCGGGCATCGTCGTCCCGAACGTTTTCGCTATAGGTTACGGTTTGGACTACAAGGAACTCTACCGCAATCTTCCCTACCTAGCCGAGCTTCGAGAGGGTAAAACGGTCTAAGCGCAACGTGAGCAAGCATCTCCGGTCAATCATCCTCATCATCCTGGCGGTCGTCGCCGTCTTCATCATCGTCGAGCGGTTCGTCCAGCCCAGCGAAGGTGAGACGCGGCTCGACTATGGGGCCTTCTATCAGAAGCTCGAAGCCGGTCAGGTTCAATCGTTTCACGCCACCGGCCTCAACGCGGTCGGCGACCTCTCGAACGGCACGAAGTATTCGGTTGCGGTTCCCAACGTCGATCAAACGTTCGTCGACGAAGTGTACAAGCGGGTCAAGAGCGGCGCGATCAGCTTCGACCAACAGTCGAATACCGGACTGCTCTCCAGCCTCATGACCCTAGGGCCGTTGGCCATCACCGTGCTCCTGCTCTTCTTCATCTTGCGCCAGGCGCAGAGTGGCGGGAGCCAGGCGCTTTCGTTCGGCCGCTCGCGCGCGAAGATGCTCTCTGAGAACCGGCCGAAAGTAACGTTTGCCGACGTTGCCGGTGTCGACGAAGCCAAAGAGGAGCTCGCCGAGATCGTCGACTTCCTAAAGTACCCGAAGAAGTACCAGTCGCTCGGGGCGCGCATCCCGAAGGGAGTCTTGCTGCTAGGGCCGCCGGGAACCGGCAAGACGTTGCTGGCGCGCGCAATAGCCGGTGAGGCGGGCGTGCCGTTCCTTTCGATTTCCGGCTCGGACTTCGTCGAGATGTTCGTAGGCGTCGGAGCGTCGCGAGTACGCGATCTCTTCGATCAAGCCAAGAAGTCGGCACCGTGCATCGTGTTCATCGACGAGATCGACGCCGTCGGCCGGCAGCGCGGCGCGGGTTTGGGCGGCGGTCACGACGAGCGCGAGCAGACGCTCAACCAGCTTCTCGTCGAGATGGACGGGTTCGATCAAAACACCGGCGTGATTCTGATCGCTGCGACGAACCGTGCCGACGTGCTCGATCCCGCTTTGCTGCGCCCGGGGCGCTTCGACCGGCAGATCGTCGTTGCGCGCGCAGATTACAAGGGACGCGAGAAAATTCTCGAGGTTCACGCGCGCAACAAACCGCTCGGAAAGGAAGTCTCGCTCGAGACGCTTGCCAAGCGGACTCCGGGATTCTCCGGCGCCGATCTGGAGAACTTGCTCAACGAGGCGGCCCTGTTGGCCGCGCGGCGCAACAAGAACATCATCGAAATGATCGATTGCGATGAAGCGATCGATCGAGTAATGGTCGGCCCCGAGCGTAAGTCGGTCGTGATGTCGCAGCAAGAGAAAGAAACGACCGCATATCACGAGTCGGGCCATGCCATTATTGGCGGTTTGCGCGAGAAGTCCGATCCGATTCACAAGGTCACGATCATCCCGCGCGGGATGGCGCTGGGCATCACCTGGTCGCTGCCGGAAGACGACCGCCACAACAGAACCAAGGAAGAACTGCTCGCGATGATCACGCGCGCCATGGGCGGGCGCCTCGCCGAGGAGATAAAATTTGGCGACGTGACGACCGGAGCGAGCAACGACTTCGAACAGGCGACGGAACTCGCGCGACGCATGGTCACGCAGTACGGCATGAGCGAGTTGGGACCGATCCAGTATGGACGTGGGGCACATCAGGTCTTTCTCGGCCGGGATATCAGCGAAGAGCGCAACTACTCGGAAGAAGTGGCGAGTAAGATCGACGGCGAGGTCCGCAAGATCATCGAATCGTGCTATGCGGACGGTAAGCGGATTCTCAACGACAATTGGGATAGGGTCGAGCGAATGGTCGGATCGCTGCTTGAGTACGAGACCGTCGAAGCCGAAGAAGTGCGCGCGATCCTCGAAGGCCGTCCTTTCGATCGCGCGGGCGGCGTCGAGGCGATGCCAAAACCCGGGCCCCTGGCCGAGCGGCCGGCCGAGGAGCCGAAGCGGGCTGAGAAGCCTGCTCGCGTTCCACCTAAAATCTCTCCGGAACCCGCATGATTGCGCGCGCGGCGTTAACGGCCGCGACGTTCAGCGTCGCAGCGGTCTTGCTTGGCGCGCCGCCGGCTCCAGCCGCGATGTCGCAATCGATGGGATCGCTGCCGCGCGGCGGCTCGTACGTTCTCGATCCCGATCCTACGGTCGGCTCGGCGGCGATCGGACTCTGGTTTCGCGCGCCCGGCGCCGGCTACGACAATGCGACGCCGGGCATCTCGAACTTGGCCGCGACCGCCGCAGCCGTGGCGCCGTTGGCAAGCGGCAAATCGCTCTACGCGCTCGTCCATACCCTCGGCGGTGACCTAAACATCGCGGTCTATCCGGACATCGTCGGCATCGGCGCCGTCGTTCCGGCTTCGGCCGCGCGGCGCGTCGTCGCCGCGATGACCGCCGCCTACTTCGCTCCTTCGCTGGACGACACGGCCGTGAAAACCGCGCGAGCCAACGCGGCAGTACTCGGCGTGCAGCAGCGCTACGAGTCGGATACGACCCTGCACGATCTGCTGTTCAAACAGATCTTTGCCGGCGGACCGGCGCGTTTTCCGCCGCTTCCCGACTCCGTCGCGCAACTCACGAGCATGTCGACGGCGCAAGTAAGCGCGTTCGCAAAGCGCGCGTTTCGCTCCGAGAACTCCGTCTTGACACTCACCGGCAACATCGACGCTTCCAGCATCGGCGCGGTGACCGACGGCTTGGGCAGCGGATCGATGGACGCGCCGTACGACTCGACGCGGGCGCAGGTTCCCCAATCGGCCACGGCAACGGGGTCGATCGACGGCGTCGGGCTGGCCTGGGTCGGTCCGCCGATCTCGGACGAAAAGGCGGCAACGGCGCTAGATTTTGTCGCCGATTATCTCTTCCGCGATCGCACGGGCGTCGTATCGAAAGGCCTGGATCGATCGCCGAACGACGCGCTTGTCGCAGGGCAGTTCATTACGCTTCACGATCCTGGTGTGATGGTCGTCACGATCGGCGGCGATCGCGAGAAACAGACCGAACAGCGCGTGCTCGCGGCGCTCGGAGCGTTGGAGCAGCCGATGGACCAGCAGGCGTTCGACGCCGCGCGCGAAGCGTTTCTCTATCACGTAGCAACCGATACCCAAACGCCGCAGGAACGCGCGGACAACCTCGGCTGGTATACGGTGGAGGGCAATCTGCAGTACGCTCCCGGCATAACGAGCGGCGGATACGAGCGCGCGGTGCGGGCTCTCGATCCGCAGTACGTCGCCGAGATCGTCCGCCGTTATCTCCGCAACCCCGTGGTCGTGGATCTCGATCGCGGCATCGCCGCAAAAGGAGTCTCCGTGAAGCCCGTGTCGCTCCTCGCGCCGGTTGTCGCGCTGGCCCTCGCGGTCGTGCCTTTCTGCGCGCGAGCCGCGGGCATAGCGGTCCCGACTCCGACGCTGGAGAGCGCCGGCGGCGCGACGATCGTCCGGCAGTCCGACGACGCCGCGACGCTGGTCGGCGTGGCAGTGGTCGTACGCGCCGGCCTCGATCGCCAAACGATGAAGCAAAATGGTTTGGCTGCGTTGGCAGCGGAGACCATCTTACGCACGCCGGTGGCGCTTCGTCAGGCTCAGGCTGAGACGCCGTCCGTGTCCCTGCAGGATGCGGTGGCCGCGCGCGGCGGCTCGGTCCGCTTCACGGGTGGATCCGAGCGACGTTCGATTCTACGTCGAGGCGCTCGCGGACGATGCTCCCGCGGTTCTCGGGCTCTTCCGAAGCGCACTCGCTTCGCCGGATTTTTCCCCGGCGACGGTGCGCGAGGCGCGTTCGTCGCTCACGCGGCAAATCGCGGCGAGCCAGCAGGTTGCGCTGCAAGTCGGCCTCGACATGCTCAATGCGGCATCGTCCTCGCAGGCAAATGCGGGCCTACCCGAGTTGGGAACCCCGGCGTCGCTGGCGCAGTTCTTCTCCGGCGACGTGCGAGCGTTCTACCGGGCCTATTATCGAAAGGGCGGCGCGCTTGTCAGCGCGGCGGGAAAGCTCGACGTGCTCGCGCCGGATGCGCTCGCATCCCTGGCTGCGGCGCTTCCGGACGGCTCGACCGCGCCCGTTCCGGTTCACGTGCCGGCGCTGCGCGGAACGACTCGTGAGATCGTAGCGCACCGCGACATTTCCTCGCCGTGGCTCATCGCTCAATATCCCGCGCCGAAGGTCGATAGCAACGATTTCGGTCCGATGCTCGTGCTGGCGGCGTTCGTCCGGCGAACGCTCTCGGATATCGCTCAGGTGCCCGGCGTCGTAACGCCGACCTTCGCGTCCCGCTCGGTCGGTGCGGTCTACGCCTACGACCGCGCGCCGCCGAGTTTGGTGCTCTACGTCAACGGCGGTCTGATCGGGAATCCGAGCCGAGCCTTCGCGACTGCGCTTTCCGTCGTGAACGTCCTCGCCGCGACACGGCTTCAAGGTTCGATCGACGAGTTCAAGGCCGAGGCGGCCGGCGATTTCGCGAACGGCGCGACCACCTTGGAGACGCGGACCTGGCTCGCGGCCGTTTCTCGCGGGAGAGCGCCTCACCTGATTTCATCAATCGTGCTCTGGCGGCGATCTCGGCAACCACCCCTGACGACGTGCAGCGCGTGGCGCGGACGTATCTCGGCAATCCGACGATCGCTCTGGTGTTGCCCCGCGGTACTAACTTACAAGATTAGTTGAACGTTGCGCTCGTTCACGACTACCTGAACCAGCGCGGCGGGGCCGAACGGGTCTTCGCGCGCATCGCGCAGGCGTGGCCGGAGGCGCCCATCTACACCGCGCTCTATGACGAAGCAGTACTCGGCGATCTATTTCCGGCACACCGCGTACGAAGCTCCTACTTGGCTCGCGTGCCGTTTTCGAACCGCTATTTTCGCATGCTCGCGCCATTCTATCCGCGAGCGTTCGAAAGCTTCGATCTACGCGGCTTCGACGCGATCGTCAGCTCGACGACGTCGTGGGCGAAGGGGGTTCGGTTTCCGCCGAACGCCGTCCACGTCTGCTACATCAACACGGTAAGCCGTTTCGCCTTCGCCTCCGACGCGTACGTTCCGCGCGCTGCGCGGCCGCTGATCGGGCGGCTGATCGCCTGGGACCGCGAGGCGGCGAAGCGTCCGACGCGCTTCGTAGCGAACTCGCGCAACGTGGCCGAACGCATCGCCAACTTCTACGGCCGTGACAGCGACGTGCTGCATTGCCCCGTCGACCTGGAGCGTTTCTCGGTGGGCGCCGGCGCCGGCGGCTACTTCGTCGTCGCCTCGCGGCTGCTGCCGTATAAGCGCATCGACTTGGCGATCCGCGCCGCTTCCATCGCGGGCGTGCGCCTTTTTGTTGCCGGAACCGGCCCGGCAGAACGATCGCTGCGCGCCGCGGCGAAAGGAACGACGACCACACTGCTCGGTTACGTGTCGGACGAACGGCTGAACGAGCTGCTCGGAAACGCACGCGCGGCGATCGTTCCGGGAGAGGAAGACTTCGGGCTCGTTCCGCTCGAGGCGGCCGCTGCGGGACGTCCGACGATCGCGTATCGCGGGGGTGGCGCGCTCGAAACGATCGCCGAAGGCGAGACCGGTACGTTTTTCGACGAGCCGAACGCCGAGTCGCTCGCCGAAAAGCTTCGCACCTTCGATACTGCGGGATATGAGCCTAACCGGCTTCGGGCGCACGCCGAGAGGTTTTCTCCGGCACGGTTTACCGACGGCTTACGCTCGATCGTCGAGCGTGTTTATCGAGAGAAGGCAGGGTGCGCGCAACCTACATAGCCGCCGCCATCTTCGCGGTCGCTTATGTTGCGCTCGATCTGAACAAGTTCTACGCGCTCCGGTACGGCGCCGACCTAGGAACGTATCTACAGACGCTCGTGAACCTGCAGCATGGCTCGTCGTGGAACTTCGGCGAGTGGCGGCGGCACTTCGAAGTGCACGATTCGTGGGCACTGAGTGCGCTCGTGCCGCTGGTGGCGCTCTTTCCGCGCGCGCAGACCCTCATCGTCGTGCAGGTCGTCGCGGTCGCGTCTGCGGCGATTCCGCTCGCGCTCTTCGCGCGCGAGCTCGGCGTGGGCGCGCGCTCGGCGAACTATATCGCCATCGCGTATCTGTTGACGCCATCGGCGCAGGGCTTGACCTACGATAACTTTTCGGAGAACGTTTTCGTGCCGCTCCTCGCGTTCGGTTGCGCCCTGGCCGTTCGGAAACGGTCGTTCTGGCCGGCGCTGATTCTTGCCCAGCTGCTGATGGGTCTAAAGGAAGACCAGATTCTCTTCGTTCTGTGGTTTGCGGCGGCGTGCGCGCTTTGGTGGGATCGGCGGATCGGCCTCGCGCTCTGCGTGCTGGCGGTGGCGAACGGGGTGGGATTCTGGACCTTCGAACGCGCGCTGGGCGTACGGCCGAACGACCCGGGATACTCGTTCGCGATCTTCAACGCCGGCGGCAAAATCTCGATGGTGCTGTTGTTGCTCGCGCCGTTCGCGTTTTCTCCGCTAGCGATCGGGCGGTGGCTGTTGCTGTCGGCACCGCTGCTGGCGGAGATCGTCCTTATGCGCCCCTGGAACTACGAGCCGAGCCGCATCGGGTCGCATTACGTCGCGCCGCTGCTCGCGGCTGCCGCCGCCGCCGCCGCTTTCGGCGTAGCGCGCAGACCGCGCGTCGCGCGTGCGATCGTGCCCTGTGCGGTCCTCGTCATGCTGTTGTTCAACGATGCCGTGCTGCGGCCCGGGCGCTGGCCGTACGTCGTCGATTGGAACGCGTATGCGCGAGCTACCGCGCTGCGCGGCGCGGAACGACCCGTGCTGCTGCGTCGCGGCGAAGAGGGCGTGTGGGCCGTTGCTGCATCCAACCCGAACGTACGGCTCGACCCGCACGCCGATCCAAACTTTCCCGGATGCCCCGCCTACGATACGGATGCCGTCGCCTTCTTTGCGAGCCTGGCGGGCCGTGCGCCGGCGCGCCTTTGCGGCGGCGTACCGCTGCGATGACGAACCAAAACGCGTCGCTACTGCTGCCGGCCGTCCGCGAAGATCGCGGCCGTTTCGCATCGCTGCGCAACGAGCGCGCGTTGATTTACTGGCCGCACGGTTTCGGCGATTGGGTTACCTTCGGCGGCGTCGCGCCGCTGCTCGAGCCGTCCAACGCTTACGCGATCACGCGTTTCGGCGACGATTACGTTAGCGTGATGGAAGGAAACGAGTACGTGGAGCCGCTCTTTAGCGGGGTGCCCACGCCCGGCGATGGCGGCGAGTTCGGCGCACCTCATCTGGGGCTCGCGCTGCGGCGGTGCGACGGCCGACGGGTTCGAGTCGACCTCCCCGCTCCACTCGATCGACGGGTGAAGGCCTTTCGGCCCAGCGTTCTGCTTTGGACGGATTATCCCGAGACGGAAGGGCGCACGCCCTATCCGTTTCACACGAAGGCGCGCAACCTCTCGCGCCTGCTGGTGCCGGCCGAGCGCCTCGCATCGTTCGACCTCGCGAGAGCCTTAAAGAGCGCCATCGATTTCGCGCCCGCGCCGGAGATCGCCCGGCTCGTCGACGCGCGGCTGGCCCAGTTCGCGCCGCCCGGAACGCGCCTCGGCGTGATCTCCCGAAGCGGCGTGACGGCGGCCCGAAAGAACTGGGGCGCGGGCCCGGAGGCCCGAGCATTCGTCGCCGCGATGGCGCGCGAGCCGGGCAACTGGCGTTTCATAACGATGGACGGTGAGGATCTCGGGGGCGGTGTCGCCGGGTTTCAAACGCTCTTCGGGGATCTCGGCGAGCCCTTTGCCCGCGTCTACAAGGGCGTGGCGGCGCGCACGGATCTCTTTGTCGGCATCCCGGCCGGCCCGTTGCATTTCGTGCTCGCTCGCGGCGGCGTACCCACCGTCGGGCTCTGGCTCGCGCACCATCCTGATTGGTACGACGAACCGAATCCCGACGCAATCCATCTCGTGGGACGGTACGTGCGCGACCGGGGCTTCGACCGTCGTCCCGCAACGACCACGAAGCCGGCCTCGCTGCAGCACCGCATGCGATACCTCGACACGCACGCGATCGCCGCCGAGGCGGTCGTCGAGGCGGCGCGACGTGTTATCGCGTAGCTTGAGGGGCTACGAGCAGCATCACGATGGACAGCGCGTTGAACAACGCGTGTGAGATCATCGGGGCAAAGGCGTTGCGAGTCCAGTAGTAGACGGCGCAGAGTACGACTCCGCCGAGCGCGAGCGGCAGCGCCGCGTAGAAGTCGCCGTGGACGATTCCGAAGAGCGCACCGCTAAGCACCGCGCCTCCCCAAAATCCCCCGTAGCGCAGGCCGAGGTTGAAGAAGAAGATTCGGAAGAACGTCTCTTCCGCAAAAGGCGCGAACACGACGGCAAAGACGGCAAAGACGGCGATCGCGGTCGGGTCGTGCAGCGTCTTGAATATCTCCACGATGTCCTGCTGATGAGGGCTATGCGCGAAGTAATCGATCAGCGCGGCGCTTCCTTCGGCGACGACCACCATGGCAACCGCACCGGCGAGCGCTATGCCCAGCGTTGCTTTGCTGGGCGCGCGGAAGCCGAGCTCGCGCAGGCTGAACTTCGAGAGTGCTGGTAACGCCGCAAGGACCAGCGCGGCCAGCGCCGCTTCGACCACGAACTGCAGAGCTATTCCGATGTCGAACAGCATCGGGGAGATCGGCCCGACCGGACCCTGCTTGAGCTGCGCCACCGCGGCGGCCGCGAAGAGCAGCGCAAGGAACGCGGCGAGCAGCCACGTCCAAAAGCCCCTGAAACTATTCTTCGGCCAGCGCGTCGGCCAAGCGGGCGAAATCGCCGAGGTCGAGTCGTTCACCGCGAAGCTCCGGAGGGATGTCACTGCGTTGTATGGCCCGCACGATTTTCGCCCGGTCGAAATGAAGTGCCAGGGCGAGAGTGTTGACGAGCGTCTTTCGGCGGTACGCGAATGCGCCGCGCACGACCTTCCAAAAGATCGCGAGATCGCGCGGCGTGACGGCGGGCTCCGCTCGGCGCACCAGCCGCACGACGCTCGAATGCACCTTCGGCGGCGGAAAGAAGGAGCGCGGCGACAGGTCGAACGCGAGCTCGACGCGCATCGCGTATTGCACGGCAACGGAGAGACTGCCGTAGGCGGACGTAGCCGGTGCCGCGGCCAGCCGCTCCGCAACGTCTTTCTGCAGCGTCACGGTGAGCGATTCGGGTCCCTCGCGCATCTCGATCAACCGCAACACCAGCGGCGTCGCGACGTTATAGGGCAGGTTACCTGCGACGCGCCACCGGCGCCCGGCGGACCAGGCGCAATAATCGAAGGTGAGCGCGTCGGCTTCGAGGATGTTCGCGCCCGTCAGATCGCCGCGCGAACGCAGCAGTCCGACGAGCGCGGGATCGATCTCGATGGCGGTGAGGTCGGCGCCCTCGTCCAACAGCGCGAGTGTGAGGACTCCCGTGCCCGCTCCGATCTCCAGCATCTTCGTGCCCGGCTGCGAATCGGCAATGCTGAGCCGCGCGATGCGGCTCGCCGCTTGCGTGTTTTCGAGAAAGGTTTGCGCGTAGCGCTTTTTGGGACGTAATCCGGCTTGCGCGAGGATCCGGCGGGGAGTCGCCACCCCGTTATTCTACGCTACTTGAGCCGATAGACCGTGACGTCGCGCCGCCCGAAGATCAGCGCGTCGCGCAACGAGTCGAAACCGAGATCGATGCGCCGGCCGACGATGGAACCGCCCGTATCGCCTGCCACCGCTACCCCGTAGCCGGGTATGTAGAGCCGCGTGCCGAGGGGTATCACGCGCGGGTCGACGGCAACGATTCCGTGCCCGGCGCGGCGGCCAATGGCCGTCCTGCCGCCTCCGCCCGCGCTCTCCGCGGTGTAGGCGGTCGCCACCATCAGCATGGCGCTACGCGCAATATACGCCATCTGCGAGATGCCGTGCGCTTCGAAATCCGCGAGCGGCGAGTCTCCGATTCCTTCGGCAACGATGCGCGCTTTTGGCGCGCGAACCACGTTCGCCCAAACCACGAACCGGCGAACCGGACCTCCGTCCCGCTGCGCATATCGCACCCAGACCTCGAGCACGCCGGACGAGCCGGCGGCGAGCACCCTTGAGTGCCCCGGGGCGAGCTTGGGAGTCAATCGGTGGATGGTCTTCGGTGCGACCGAGCGGCGCTCGACGCGCTCCCAGGTCAGCAAGCCGTCGCGGTGCCACGTAATCTTCGTGGGCGACGAGGGTGCGGGCACAGCGGTAGCCGGATAGACGCTCAGGGTCGCGACGACGAATGCGGCGCTGAGGAAACGTCCAATCAACCCAATATTCCTTTCTTCTCTCGACCGGGTTCAAGGCTGAACTCCTACACCACGCAGAGTCTGCCAACGATGAACCGCGAGTCTCGCGTTTTAGGGAAGCGGCGCAACGGCCGCGGGATGACGGATCCGGATAACGCCTCGTGCTGACAGCCTGCTTGCTGTCCGCACCGGCAGGCTAGTCTAGTAACTCGCGCACTATACCATACCCTTTTCGGCGGCCGAATACGTTCTAAGTCGCATCTCGAAAGGGGATTCCTGCCGCCGGGCTCTTACAGCCCCGAGGCGAAAGAGGGACAGCCCATGGAGGTTCTGCGCCTCGGGTTTTTCACCGAAATTTACCGGCCGGTCGTGAACGGCGTCGTTGCGTCGGTAGAGGCGCTGGCCGACGGTCTGCGTGGGCGCGGACATGAGGTGTATTGCTTTGCCCCGTGGATGCCGGGCCATGAGGAAGCGGACGGGCCGGTCTTTCGAATGCCGTCGCTGCCGCTGCCGACGCGCACCGCCTACCGGCTTACGCTCCCCCTCGTGAGCCGGCGGAATCTCAACGGCGTCATCAAGCGTCTGTCGCTGGTACACGTGCATTCGCCGTTCGTGACCGGTTGGATGGGCCTGCGCTACGCTCGCCGCTATGGGGTTCCGCTCGTGTACACGTACCACACGCAGCTCGAGGAGTACGCCCACTACGTTCCCTTCGACCCTCGTGCGACTCGCTTCGCCGCGGCGCAGCTCACGCGAACGTTCGCCAATCTCGCCGACACCGTCGTCGTCCCGACGCAAGCGATGGCGGATCGTTTGCGAGATCTCGGCGTGACGGTGCGCATCGAAATCGTTCCGAGCGGAATCGATCTCACGCGCTTCGGGGCGGGCAAGCGCGACGAGGCGTTGCGCGCGCGCTTGGGCGCCCGGCGCGGCGATCGGCTGCTGCTCTGCGTGAGCCGGCTAGCCAAAGAAAAGAATCTCGAAGTGCTCCTGCGGGGTCTGGCTTCCGCCGGTGACCGATCCCTGCGGCTCGCCGTCGCCGGCGAGGGGCCGCTGCGCGCCGAACTGGAGCGGTTGGCGCGCGAAAGCGGTATCGCTGCCCAAACCCGATTTCTCGGGGTCGTTCCGCGCGACGACCTGCCGGATCTCTACGCCAGCGCCGATGCGTTCGTCATGCCGAGCACGACCGAGACGCAGGGGCTGGTACAGGCCGAGGCGCTTGCGGCCGGTGCGTACGTGATCGCGGCGGACACTCCCCAAAACCGGGACGTCCTCGGCGGTGCCGGAGCGGTAGTGCCTCCGACGGCGGAAGCGTTTGCGGACGCCTTCCGCACCCTGACTGGCGTCGCATCGAAAGACGGCGGCGCGGCCGCGCGAGCAGTCGCCCAGCGATTTTCGATCGAGCTCCAAATCGACCGAATGCTCGGACTCTACGAAAGCCTGATTCGGCCCGCTCGCATCGCTTGACGCGAACATACGTTCGGTTTAAAATAGGGTAGAGGCGATGCATGGAAAGCAGGAGAGGCGCCGATCGGACCGCAGAGGCGACGGTCGGGTACGCGGCGGACGAGCACGGTAACGGTCTAGCCTACGCGCGGGTAGCGGGTCCGCGCTCGCGCCGGGTGCTTCGCGTCGGTTTTCGAGTTTCGGCGCGGCCGGTGACCGATCGAGCGACCGCGTACGCGGCGCTGACCGCGGTCACGCGGGCGCTCGCGAGACGCGGCGTACGTGAGGTCCGCCTTGTCGTCGGCGACGCGCGGTTCGCCGAAGAGGTCGCGACGGGGCACGGCGTGGCCGAGGGGCTCGAGCTCGCATATGTCGGCCTCCGGTGCGCGCTCAACTCGCTCGCAGCGCTCGGCGTGCAGCCGGGAGCCACCGACGAACTCACGCAAAGGGCGCGAGCCGAAGTGACGCTGAACGTTGCGGCATGAAATTGGTCCGGCTAGCGCCGGCAGATTTACCGATCGAAACTCGGGCGCTTGCGAAGGCGCTGCTCGGGCGCGTTCTGGTCCGCCGAAGCAAAGAGGGGATAACTGCAGGGCGCATCGTCGAGACGGAGGCCTACCTTCCGAACGACCCGGCATGCCACGCATATCGAGGTAAGAGTCCGCGTAACGCGACGCTCTTCGGCCCTCCGCACCGCGCGTACGTGTACCGGATTTACGGCATCTCGTATTGCTTCAATTTGTCGAGCGAAACCGACGGAGAGGGGGCGGGCGTGCTGGTTCGCGCGCTCGAGCCGATCGAAGGTCTCGAAATCATGCAAGCGCGCCGTGCGACGACGGTTGTGCGCGATCTCTGTCGCGGCCCGGGACGGCTTTGCCGTGCGCTCGGCATCGATCGATCCTTAGACGGGATCGACCTTTTCGTACACCCGCACCTATGGCTGGCTCATGCCGGCGCCTTCCCGGCACGCGTGCGCAGCGGGCCCCGCATCGGCATCACGCGAGCAGCTGAGCGCAGGCTGCGCTTCTATGCCGCCGGAAACCGCTACGTCAGCGGACCCGCTCGCTTGAACCCGGCTTGAACGCTCGAGGGGGGTATGCTATAGTGTGGGCGTCGCGTTGCGGTCGTTTGCCGGCAGCCGCGACACCAATTGACATCCCCCGTTCACGTCACCGATCTGATCGCGATGGCAGCCCCGCCTCGCCCTCGGTCGTCGAAACTTGGCGCAAACGGTTCTAAGAGAGAGAAACTCCTCTGCAAACGGAAAATCGTCCTAACACCGAGCATCGCCTCAACAACGACATGCGCCCTCAGCCAGGGGGCGGAGGACGCCGGCGTCGCTCGCGCCGCAGGCAGCACTTCCCGCAACATCAAGCCGTTTTTCACGATCAGGTTCCGCAGCAGGTTGAAGCGCCGCCGATCCTGACCGCGGCTCAGCTCGCGGAGAAAACGAAGAACGAGCTGCTCGAAATCGCCAAAGAACTCGAAGTCGAGATTCCCACGCCGGCGAAAGTCAAGAAAGACGAGATCGTCACGCTGCTCGTGCAGACGCAGGTCGCGCGCTCGGGCATTGAAGTGGCTAGCGGTATTCTCGACATACTCCCCGAGGGCTACGGTTTCTTGCGCCGCGCCGGCTACTACATCGGCAACGACGACGTCTACGTCAGCCAGTCGCAGATCCGCCGCTTCGAGCTGCGTCGCGGCGACATGGTCGAAGGTCAGGCGCGCCGGCCCAAGGAGAGCGAAAAATACTACGGCCTGATCCGCGTCGATAAGGTCAACGACTTAGACCCCGAAGCGATCAAAGGGCGCCGCAACTTCGAAAAAGGAACGCCGATCTATCCGCAGGAGCGCTTCAAGCTCGAAGTGCGTTCGACGCAGCTTTCGACGCGGGTCATCGACCTTTTCTCGCCGATCGGCAAGGGCCAGCGCGCCTTGATTGTCTCGCCGCCGAAGGCCGGTAAGACGACGCTTCTCAAGAATATCGCCAACTCGATCTCGATCAATCATCCCGACGCCCACATCATCGCATTGCTCGTTGACGAGCGGCCTGAAGAAGTCACGGACATGCAGCGAACGATCGACGGCGAAGTCGTCGCGTCGACCTTCGACGAGCATCCCGAGAATCACACGGCGGTCGCCGAGCTTGCTATGGAGCGCGCGAAGCGCCTAGTCGAGCTCGGGAAAGACGTCGTTATCCTGCTCGATTCGATCACCAGGCTGGCTCGCGCCTACAACCAGGTCGTCGCCAGTTCGGGCCGCACGCTTTCGGGCGGTCTCGATACGGCATCGCTTCACAAACCCAAGCGATTCTTCGGCGCTGCGCGCAAAATCGAAGAGGGCGGCTCGCTGACGATTATCGCAACGGCGCTGATCGAAACCGGCTCGAAGATGGACGACGTGATCTTCGAAGAGTTCAAGGGCACCGGCAACATGGAGATCGATCTCACCCGCAAGTTGGCCGAATCCCGCGTCTTCCCGGCGATCGACATCAAACGTTCGGGAACCCGCCACGAGGAGCTGCTGCTCTCGCCCGACGAGATGCGCAAGATCTGGATGCTCCGCCGCGCTACCGCCGTGCTCAATACCGGCGACATCACGGAGATCATCCTCGACAAGATGGCACAAACGCGCACGAACGAAGAGTTCCTGCAGTCGGTCACCAAGGAAGCGCTCTCGATGAACCGCGGCTACGAGGACGGGGGCAACGGAAAGTACTAGCTGCGCCTCAACAAGTACTTAGCCCAGTCGGGGGTAGCGTCGCGCCGCGCCGCGGACGATATGATTGCCGACGGATCCGTATCCATTAATGGGAGCGTCGTCAGGCAGCTAGGGACCTTGGTGAAACCCGGCGATCGCGTCGAACTGGATGGCAGCCTCGTCGAGCCCCCGATCGAGGCCACCTATCTTCTCCTGAACAAGCCGGCCGGCGTCGTCACGACGATGCGCGATCCGCAGGGTCGGCGCACGGTTGCCGACCTCGTTCGCGGGATGCCCCGGGTCGTACCGGTGGGGCGCCTGGACTACGACACGACCGGAGCGCTCTTGCTCACCAACGACGGGGAACTCGCGCATCGTCTGCTTCATCCTCGCTTTGGTGTGGAAAAGACCTATCGTGCGACGATCTCCGGACGACTCTCCGCGGCCGATGCGGCGTGCCTACGGCTCGGTGTCAGGCTGGATCAGTTCCGCACCGCCGGCGCCAAGGTGCGCGTCGTGGCGGTCCACGGCGACCGATGTGTCGTCGACGTCACTATTCACGAAGGCCGGAATCGCCAAGTTCGCCGGATGTTCGAGGCGTTGGGGCATCCGGTGCTCGCGCTGACCCGCACGCGGTTCGGTCCCCTGCACCTGGGCGGGTTGCCCGCCGGGCAGTCTCGCCCGTTGACCGTCAAGGAGCGTGCCTCACTTGAACGGCATCGCAGGCCGCCGGACGAATCTCCTCGTACCAAGCCGGACACGACTCGCAGCCAAATCACTCGAGGTACGCCATGAACGTTCGCTTTCGCATCCTCGCGCCGGCCATCGCGGCCTCGTTCGCGCTAGCCGCAATTCCGGCGCTCGCGCAATATTCCAACGAGTTCGTGCCTGCAAAGCTCATTCATCAGGGCAAAACCAGCACGTCGATCGCGGGCAGTGGAACCGTCGTGGTGCAGGTTCAGGTCAACTCGGACGGCTCCCACAGGGCGATCAAGGTGCTGCACTCGAGCAACTCGGGCGACAACGCCGCGGCAATGGAAATCGCTCAAGACTCCACCTACCGTCCGGCCCATCGCGGGACGGCGCCGGTTACGTCGTTTTACGACTTTACACTGAAATTCAACGGCAAGCTGGTCATGAACGCGAGTGAGGAAGGCAGCATGCCCGCCGGCGGTGGGCTGAGCTCGGCGGCGAGCCAAGTTGCGGCGCTGATCCGCAAAGGCGACTACGCTGCGGCGAAATCGAAAGCACAGGCCGCGCTGTTGAACTCACCGGGCGACGACTCGCTGCGTCAAATGCTCGGCATCGCCGCCTACGATAGCGCGGACTTCACCACCGCCGCCTCCGCCTTCGACAAGGTCGGCACGATCGGGAAGCAGTACCAGGCGATCGCAGCCGACAGCCTCGCGACGGCGGCAGTCAAGATGTCGCAGGACAATCCGACCCAAGCGCTTGCCTACGCCCAGAAGGCGAGTTCTCTGAACTCGACGGCAGTCACCCACTTCGCGTTGGGTGTAGCGCAACTCGCGAACGGCCAGAACGCGGCCGCGCTGGTCTCGCTCAAGGCCGCCCGCGACCAGGGCATCGGCGATCCGAAGCTTCCGACATCCATGAAGGTGAAGATCGACTCGGAGCTGTTGCAGGCGGACCTCGCCAACAACGATTCGGCCGGCGCGCAGGCGGTGGCCGCCCAAATCAAGCAGCTCGACCCCAGCAGCACGGCCGGATCTCAGGCGATGGGCGCCAGCCTGATCAAAGCCGGGAACGCAGCGGTCGATGCAAAGGACACAACGACGGCGCTTTCCGACTTCGATCAAGCCGCTGCCCTGGGGGACCCGGAACTTTCGGTCACAGCCAACACGCTCGCCGCGTTTGCAATAGCGCGGAGCGCAAAGCCCGACTACAAGCGGATGCAAGCTTATGCCGAAAAGGCTTTGGTTATCAAGCCGAATGACGCGGCGGCGAACTTCGCCGAAGGGATCGCGCTAACCGCCCAATGGGCTTCCAGTCACGACGACGGGACCAAGAAAAAGGCCGCCGCAGCGCTCGACAAGGCCGACCAGCAGGCCAAGGCCGAGGGCAACGAAGCGCTGTCTCTGCAAATAGAAACGTTTGTCAAAAAGAATCTCAACGCCGCTCCGTCTGGGCAATCCGGAGGCGGCAGCTAACGTTACCAGGACTTTCGGCCGGGGAGGCCAATGGCTCGCCCTCAACGGGGCGGGAGGTCGCCGCGGAATCATCAGACTAGGGAGGTCGTAGAACGCCGTGTTTTCCGGATTTATGGGTCTCATGCAGCAGGGCGGCTGGGACATGTGGCTGCTCCTGCTCATTTCGATCGTCGGTCTCGCCGTCGTCATCGAGCGCCTCGTATTCTTTCAGATGCAGCATTCCGATACGAAGGGGCTCCTTCGACAGATCGGAACCAAGGTCTCGGCTGACGATCTCGATGGCGCGATCGAGCTATGTAAGAAGAACCGCGGAATGCTTCCGCGGATCCTCGAGTTCGGGCTTCGCCGCGGCGAGAAGAATCGCGCCGACATCACCGACGCGCTCTCGATCGCATTGATGGAGCATCTCAACTCGCTCGAACGCAACCTGGCGATCATCGGAACGATCGCCGTCATCGCCCCCTTCGTCGGCCTGTTCGGGACCGTCTTGGGCATCATCCGGGCGTTCCAAGACATCGCGCTGAAGGGGAACTCGACGCCGGCCGTCGTGGCGGCAGGCGTCTCCGAAGCCCTGATCACCACCGCGACCGGTCTCATCATCGCGGTCATCGCCGTGGTGTTCTTCAACTTCTTCAAGTCGCGCATCAAGAATTACAATCAAGAGATGATCGTCGCCGCGAACCAGCTGGCAGAAATGCTCCACTTCCACAACACCGGCTCGCCGATACCGACGGAACTCTATCAACCCACGCGAGCGACTTCCAAGTAGTTTCAGGCTAAGGGCACGACTGTGAGTCTACTCTCGTCGCAGCAAGATCAAGAGGTGATGGCGGAGATCAACATCACGCCGTTCACGGACGTTTTGCTCGTCTTGCTGATCATCTTCATGATTCTCGCCGCCCTCGTTGCCCCGCCCGGCTTCGAGAAAGAATTACCGAACAAGAATAACAATCCGTCGACCCAGAACAAGAACAAGAACGACATCGAGGTCGACGTGAACAACAAGGGCGTGATCTTCGTAGACGGCGCGAAGACCGATCAGGTGGGCATCTACCGTATGATGTACGAGGCATCGAAGAAGAAACCTCACCATCATGTCGCCATCGTCGCGGACGCGAAGGCGCCGTACGGGGTCATCATCCGAATCCTCGATGCGGCAAAACAGTCCGGTCTCGAAGACGTCGGTTTCGTCACGTCGTAAAGGGAGGGTCGAAATAAGGTGGCCGTTTCAACGGGCGGAGGCGAAGATGAGGTAATGTCGACGATCAACATCACGCCGTTTACCGACGTGCTGTTGGTGCTCCTGATCATCTTCATTATTCTTGCGTCGGTCACCAAGGAACCGAAGCTTCCCGACGCTTACAATAAAGACAAGGTCCAACCGTCGCAGATCG
Source organism: Vulcanimicrobiota bacterium (assembly GCA_963745145.1). Taxonomy (GTDB): domain Bacteria; phylum Vulcanimicrobiota; class Vulcanimicrobiia; order Vulcanimicrobiales; family Vulcanimicrobiaceae; genus Cybelea. Next base: position 1,670,167 of record CAVUWE010000002.1, read on the forward strand.
TCGTGATGATCGACGATAAGGACCACCTCCAGATCGGCTCGAACCAGGTAACGATCCTCGATGCGAAGGCGGCCTTCGCGCAGCTTCAGGACGCCACCGACCACCGATTCAAGAGCGTCATCATCAAGGCGGACCCGAAGGCGAGCTACGGAGTCATTCTGCAGGTGATGGACGCCGCGAAATCCGTCGACCTCACCGACTTCGGCCTCGCGAATCACGTGGAAAATACCCCCCAGGGCGTGAACCAGTAGGCCATGGCGAAGCGCGGCGGATATCTGACGACCGGCGAACGGGTCCGAAGCTTCATCGGCTGGGCCTTCGTCATCTCGCTCATCGCGCACTTAGCGATTGGCTCGGTGCTGCCGAACTTCAACAAGCACAGCGAGGAGCAGCAGACCGAACAGGTCTCGGTGCAAAAGAAAAAGACCATCGTTCACACGCCGCCGCCGCCGACGCCCACGCCGCCGCCGACGCCGACGCCCCCGCCTCAGGCGACGCCGCCGCCGAAGCAGCAGCAGGTCCAGCAGCCGAAACTAAAAGTCAATCTCGTCCATCAGTCCAGCAAATCGGCGAGCGGGTCGACCGAAAATACGGTCGCGCAGCCGAAGAGCGGCACGGAGAACGGCGCACCAGCCGGCCAGGGCAACGGCACTCCGGCCCCCGCCGCCTCCGCCGGAACTCCCAAGCCCGCGTGCGCGAATCCCAACGTGGAGGCAACGGTCACCAATCCGGTGCAGCCCGATTATCCGGAGTCGGCGCGCGATCTCGGCCTCGGCGCGGTTACCGTCAACGTCAAAGTGACGGTCGGACCGAGCGGAAATCTTATCGGCGCCACGGTCTACAAGAGCTCGGGCAACATGGCAATCGATCAGGCGGCTTTGCGCGCGGCTCGCCAGTCGGCTTACTCCCCCAAACTCATCGACTGCCAGCCGACGCAGGGCGACTATCTCTTCCGCGCCGACTTCCAGCCGGACTAGCCACCCCTGCGCCAATGAGTCATGAAACGCGTTCCGCGTTTACTGCTCGCGGCGTTCGCGCTTTCGCTGCTAGCGCATCTCCTGGTAGCGCTGATACTCCGGCCGACCACACCAACGCCTGAGGGTCAAGCCGAAGTCGTTTCGATCGAACACCGTCCCGCGACGATCGCGGTAGCGAAGGTGCCGACACCGCCGCCGCCGCCGAAGCGAACGCCCGCACCGCGCGTTGCCAGCTCGTCCCCGCCGCGGGCGCGCAAAGGTCCCGGCGAAGCTGCGGCGTCGAACGGAGGCTCGGCTGCGGCGCCTACCCCCGCGATCGCTTCGCCGACGCCGCAACCCGCTGCAAGCTCCAACGCGGGCTGCGCGCAAGCCACCGTTGGCGCGGTCGTCGTCTCTACGCCGTCGCCGCCCGACATCGCCGTGGACGCGCGAGCCTCCGGAACGAGCGGCACCACGCTGGTCGGCGTGCAACTCGACGCCGCGGGCCAAGTTGCAGGCGCGAGCGTCACGCAGAGCTCCGGCAACTCATCTCTGGATCTCGTGGCGGTCTCGATGGCGCGCGACGCGCGCTATACGCCCGCCCTTAAGGATTGCAAACCCGTTGCGAGTGCCTATACCTATAGCGTGAAGTTCGTCGCTTGGTGAAACCGTGACGTTTGCGCAAGCGCTCGTCCTCGCGTTGCTGCAGGGAGTCAGCGAGCTCTTCCCGGTATCGAGTCTGGGTCACACGATTTTGGTCCCGGCCTTGCTCCACTGGCAGAATGTCAATCGGTCGAGCCCGTCGTTTCTCGCGTTCGTCGTCGTCTTGCACTTGGGGACCGCGATTGCGTTGATCGCGTTCTATCGCCGGGAGTGGTACGCGATCGTTCGAGCCCTCGTCGCAAGCATCGTGCGCGGAAAACTGAGCGGCGACCGCGACGAGCGCATCGGGTGGCGGCTGGTCGTGGGCACGATACCCGTGGGGATTCTCGGCCTCATCTTCGAGGTTCCCGTGCGGCGGCTCTTCGGCTCGCCCGCGCCGGCCGCCGCATTCCTCGTGATCAACGGCCTGGTGATGTTTGCCGGCGAGGCGCTGCGCCGGCGCCAGCACGCCGCGGGCGAAAAGGCATACGAACCCATCGAGAACCTGAGCTATCCGGCGAGCCTTCTAGTCGGTGTAGCGCAATCGTTCGCGCTCCTGCCGGGAATTTCGCGATCGGGAGCGTCGATGGTCGCGGGTCTTCTCTGCGATCTCGATCACGAATACGCCGCGCGCTTTTCGTTCCTGCTCGCGACGCCGGTCATTCTGGCGGCGGCTTTGCTCGAGGTGCCCAAGCTCCTCGTTCCGGACGCTCACGTCGTGCTGCTGCAAGCGATCTGCGGCGGAGTCGCCGCCGGCATCGCCGCATATCTTTCGGTCGCCTTCTTGACGCGATACTTTCGCTCGAACGATTTGCGCCCGTTCGGATGGTATTGCGTCGCCTTCGGCGCAATTGCTTTCGTCTTAGCCTGGAAGGGGATCATCACATGAGAGTAGTCGCCATCGTCCTAGCCGTGTTTTTCTTCGTTCTCGGCATCCTGTATTGGATGGGGAAGGTCAACTTCTTTACCGAGTCGGGCGCCGGGCACGCGCATCACACGACGCACCTGATCGTCTCGTGGGTGCTCGCGCTCCTCTGCCTCATTTGGGCTCGATTCCAAAGCGCGCCCCGGTGAAACCGTCGCACATCGCGCGCGACGGCACCCTCGCGATGGTCGATGTCTCCGCTAAGCGCGTCACGTTACGGACTGCCCGCGCCGAAGCACTCGTTCGGATGAGCACCGCAGCGCGAACCGCGCTCCGGGCGGCCACACTTCCGAAGGGAGACGCTTTCGTGGCCGCTCAACTCGCGGGCATCATGGCGGCGAAGCAGACTCCAGCGCTGATCCCGCTCGCGCATTCATTGCCCCTTAGCAGCGTCGACGTCCGCTTCGACTGGCGTCGCGACGGAGCGCTGCGCATCGAGGCGCAAGCGCACACGGCCGCACGGACCGGCGTCGAAATGGAAGCGATGGTCGCCGCAGCAGTCGCGGCGCTCACGATCTACGACATGTCTAAGGCTCTCGATAAGGGAATCACAATCGAAACCGTGCGGCTGGTGAGCAAGAGCGGAGGAAAGAGCGGCGCGTGGAAAAGAAATGACGTTTAGAGTCGCGCTGATCGTCCTCTCCGACCGCGCGGCCTCCGGGGCACGCGCCGACGAGTGCATCCCCGTGATGAAAGAGCGGCTCGGCGGCGTGTACGCGATCGTTCGCGAAAGCGTGCTTCCCGACGATCCGGCCGCGCTGCAGGCCGAGCTCATCGAGCTCGCGGACGCGCGTGCGGCCGATCTCGTGATTACGAGCGGCGGCACCGGCCTCGCGCCGCGCGATCGCACGCCGCAGGCGACGGGCGCCGTCCTCGACTATGAGGTTCCCGGGATCGCCGAGGCGATCCGGGCCGCCTCGATGGCGCATACTAAAAGTGCGATGCTATCGCGCGCGCTGGCCGGAGTACGCGATCGCACGCTGATCGTGAACCTTCCCGGTAACCCGCGCGCGGTCGGGGAGGGTCTCGACGTCGTGCTTCCCGTCCTCCCGCACGCGCTCGAGCTCTTGGGCGATCGAGTGGTCGAGGGATGAGCGAAATTCCGAGCTACGAACGCGCGGAAGCCTATCTCCTCGACACGATTGACGAAACCGTCTCGCGCCGCACCTCGTACAAGCTCGATCGCATGCGTGCCTTTCTGCGCGAGCTCGGCGATCCGCATCTCCGATATCCCACGATTCACGTCGGCGGCACGAGCGGCAAGAGTTCGACGGCGGCAATGATCGCGGCCGCACTCGCCGCCGCAGGCCATCGAACGGGCCTGCACACCAAGCCGCACCTGAGCTCGATGACCGAGCGCGCGCGTATCGACGGCCTGCCGATATCGCGCGAACGGTTCGCCGCGCTGCTCGACGCGATGATGCCGGCGATCGATCGTACCACGGCCGCCCACGGCCGGCCGACCTACTACGAAACGCTCCTCGCACTCGCGTTTGCCTATTTCGCACAGGATCGCGTCGACGTCGCTGTGATCGAGGTCGGCCTCGGCGGACGCCTCGACGGAACGAATGTCGTTGCACCTCTGGTCGCGGCAATCACGTCGGTGGGTTACGATCACACGGACGTGCTGGGCAACACGATCGAGGGGATCGCCTTCGAGAAGGCAGGCATCGCGAAGCGGGGCGTGCCGCTCGTCGTCGCGAGCGTGCCGTCACTGGCGCTAGCCGTCATCGAGCGATGTGCCGCGGACGCCGGCGCGGCGGTCGTCAAGGTCGGCGACGTCGTGCGCGTCGAGCTGGTCGAGGGGGCACAATCCGGCGGCCAATCGCTTTTGGTTACCGGCGCGCGCGGCTCGTATCGGCTGCGCCTACCGCTGTTGGGCGGCTTCCAGCGCGCAAACGCCGCGACCGCCATCGCGGTCCTCGAGCAGCTCCGCGACGAACTGCGGCCTTGCGTCGCGGATCTCGTGCACGGGTTTGCGCACCTCGCGATACCTGCGCGCATGGAGCTCGTCTCCGGGCGTCCGACGGTCGTCTTCGACATCGCGCACAACGCGGAGAAGGCCGCATCGCTCGTCGACGCGCTCCGCGAACGGTTCGGCGGACGCCGGATCCACTACGTGGTCGCGGTTGGTGAGAGCAAAGATGCTCGTGAGATCCTCCAGATTCTCAGCGGCATTGCCGTGCACGTTTACGTTTACTTCCTTTACGGCATCCGGGCGCCGGGCGATTCCCCCGGCGCGGCTCGCGACGATCGCCGAATCCCTGGGCAGTTGGGGGCGCGCGATCGGCGATCCGATCGAAGCTCTAACCGTCGCGCGCCGGGTTGCAGAAATCGACGATCTGGTCGTCGTAACCGGCTCGACGTTCGTCGTCGCGGGACTGCGCGAATGGTACGTGCCGGCGACGGTGTGAGAGGCGGCCTCGAGCTGCGTGGCGCGCGTCTAAGCTGGGGCGCGCGAACCTACGTCATGGGTATCGTCAACGTGACGCCCGACTCGTTCTCCGGCGACGGCATCGAGGACGCGGCGCAGGCAGCCGCGTTCGCTCGAACGCAGTGGGACCGCGGTGCCGACCTTTTGGACGTCGGCGGCGAATCGACGCGTCCGGGGCACAGCCCCGTCGGCGAAACGTTGGAAATCGCTCGCGTGGTGCCCGTGATCCGTTCGGTGCGCGAGCAGCTCGCGCCGGCGCCGATCTCGATCGACACGTACAAACCTTCGGTCTTGCGCGCGGCGCACGCAGCGGGCGCCGACCTCGTCAACTCCGTGTGGGGAGCGCCGCCGCTGCTCTTGGACGTCGTTGCCGAGCTCGGCCTGCCGATCGTCGCGATGCACAATCAGGTGGGCACGGAGTACGAAGGATCGGTCGTCGACGGCGTGCTGCGCTATCTCGAAGAACTGCGCGGCGCGCGCGCTCGCGCGCGGAATCGTCCCCGAGCGCATCGTGTTGGACCCCGGGATCGGCTTCGGCAAAACGGCCGATCAGAGCATCGAGCTGCTTCGCCGGCTCGACCGGGTCGTGGGTCTCGGCTTTCCCACGATGCTCGGTACTTCTCGCAAATCGACGATCGGAAAGCTGACGGGGCGCGAACCGATCGATCGCGTTTGCGGGACGGCCGCCACGACGGCGCTCGCCGTGAAGGCGGGCATCGACATCGTCCGCGTTCACGACGTCGCGGCGGCGCGCGATGCGGTCGCCGTGGCCGACGCCATCGTACGCGATTGGAGGCCGGCGTCGTGGACCGGATAAGCCTGAAGCGGGTGCGGGCGTACGGCCGCCACGGTGCCGAGCCGGCAGAGCGGGAACGACGGCAACCCTTTGAGATCGACGTCACGGCCGAAATCGACTTGCGAGCGGCACAAGCCAGCGATGACCTTTCGCAGACGATGGACTACGCGTCGCTGGAAGCGCGACTCGTGCGAATCGTCGCGACGACGTCGTACGCGTTGCTCGAACGCCTTGCGGCGGATTTGCTCGACGCCGTCTTCGACGACCGGCGTGTGCGGCGAGCGGAAGTAACCGTATCGAAGCCGGCGATTCTCAATGGAGCGACGCCGTCGGTGTCGCTGGAACGCGCGAATCCCCGCTACGAATCCACGTGACCGCTCATCGCGCTTATATCGGCATCGGATCGAACGAGGGCGACCGCCATCGCAACGTCGAGCGCGCCGTCGCGGCGCTGGGTGAGATCGGCAACGTCGTGCTACGATCGTCTCTCTATCGCACCGCGCCGTGGGGCGAGCTCGAACAGCCGTGGTTTCTCAACGCGGTCGTTCTGCTCGAGACCGGCTTGGCTCCCCTGGTGCTGCTGAACGCGTTGCAGGCGGTTGAAGAGAACCTGGGCCGCGTTCGGGGAGAACGCTGGGGGCCTCGCACGATCGATCTCGATCTGCTGCTGTACGACGATCTCCACATAAACGAGCCGGCGCTGAGCGTGCCGCATCCCCGCCTGCCCGAGCGCGCCTTTGTCTTGGTGCCGCTGGCGGAGATTGATGAGCGGTTCGCACCGCTGCGCGATTTGCTGCGCGCGTCGGACCTCGCGGGTGTCGTGCGAGCCGGACGCGAAAGCGTCGATGATATGCCGGAAGGGAGGGATTCGTCGGTCAGCGAGCGCGTGCGCGTCCTCGCGCGGTTTCTCGCCGGCAGCGACGCCGTGCGCGTGCGAATCGCGCGCGAAGACGAGGACATCGAAATCGCGGTTCGCCCCAGGCGCGCCGCGGTAGATGCGGGGCAGGAGGATCGCGCGCCGGGCGGCGCGAGCGGAACGCGGATCGACACGATCAAAGCCGATCTCGTCGGCATCTTTCACGTCGGCCGTCCCACGCCGGCCGAAGGCGACGTCATCGACGGCGACCGCGAGCTCGGGTACGTCGAAGCGCTCGGCATTCGCACGCCGGTCCACAGCATGGGAGCGGGACGTTTGATCGGTATGCCGGCGGCGGACGGTGCCGCGGTCGAATACGGTCAACCGCTCTTCCTAGTGGCGCGAGGGAACTAGCATTTTCCGCAAAGTCTTGATCGCCAACCGGGGCGAGATCGCGCTGCGGATCAATCGCGCCTGCCAAGAGCTCGGCGTATCTACGGTGGCGATATATTCCGAAGCCGATCGCGACTCGCTGCACGTACGCCAAGCCGACGAAGCGTTTTGCGTCGGGCCGGGTCCGGCGGGGCGATCGTATCTCAATATTCCCAACATCATTTCAACGGCGCTCGTGACGCGCTGCGACGCGATCCACCCGGGATACGGATTCCTAGCCGAAAACGCTCGCTTCGCGGAGATCTGCACCGATCACGGCCTCACGTTCATTGGGCCGAAGCCGAGCGTGATCGCGCTGATGGGCGACAAGGCGAGCGCGAAGCGCGTCGTACGCGAGGCCGGCGTCGCGACTACGCCGGGAAGCGGCGTCCTGGCCTCGGTCGATGAGGCGTACGCAGCTGCGGAGACTATCGGATATCCCTTGCTCCTCAAGGCAACCGCGGGGGGCGGTGGCCGAGGGATGCGCGCCGTGCAGGATGCGACCGAGCTGCCGCGGGCGTACGCGGGAGCGACGGCCGAGGCCGAGGCGAGTTTCAAAGACGGTCGTGTCTACCTCGAGCGATTGATTCGGCACCCTCGGCACATCGAAGTGCAAGTGCTCGGCGACGAATTCGGCAACCTCGTTCACTTGGGCGAACGGGATTGTTCGGTGCAGAAGCCCGCGCATCAAAAGATCGTCGAAGAGACTCCCGCACCCAACCTTCCGGATCGCAGCCGATCGGCATTGCACGAGATGGCGCTGCGGGCCTCGCGCCACGTGGGCTATTCGAACGCCGGAACCCTCGAGTTCCTCGTGTCCGGTGACGAAGTCTATTTCATGGAAATGAACACGCGGATCCAAGTCGAGCACCCCGTGACCGAAATGGTCTATAACATCGATCTCGTCAAAGAACAAATTCGGATCGCCTCGGGCGAGCCGCTCGGATATGTTCAGAGCGATCTGGCGGCGCGGGGTCACGCGATTGAGTGCCGCATCAATGCCGAAGATCCGCGTAACAACTTCGCGCCTGCGGCCGGAACGGTCGAAAAACTCGTCTTTCCTGGTGGGCCCGGCATTCGCGTCGACACCCATCTCTATGCCGGCGCGACGATCCCGCCGTATTACGATTCGATGATCGCGAAGATCGTCGCCTTCGGCGACACACGCGACGTGGCGATCGCCCGCATGGAACGTGCCCTGCGTGAGACGTTGGTCGAGGGCGTTCATACCACGATCGACCTCTGTCTGGAGGTCCTCGCAGCTCCCGCATTCCGGAAGGGGCGCTACGACGTCGAGTTCATTCCGAATCAACTTCTGGCGGTTGGGTCGACGGGTGCCGGATGACGTCGCGACGGATCGCCCGCGAGCAAGCGCTGCAGGTACTCTACAGCGTCGTCATCGGCGACCGCGAACCGCGCGATGCGTTAAGCGAAGTCGTCGGCGAGAGCGGCGATCTCGAACAGCGAGCGTTCGTCGAGGAACTCGCGCTGGGCACGCTCGAATACGCGCGTGAGGCCGATCGTATCGTGAGCCCTCTTCTCGAGGGCTGGGCGATCGAACGCTTGCCTACAATCGATCGCCTGTTATTGGAAATGGCTACATTCGAATTGCATTGCCGTCCCGAAACGCCGACCGCGGTTGCGATCAACGAGGCGGTCGCCCTCGCCAAGCGTTTTTCCACCGAGGACTCCGGGCGTTTCGTTAACGGCGTCCTAAGTGCCGTCGCCAATGCCAAGACGTAAGCGGCGAAGCGGGGACGGACGCTTCTGGCGCGGCCTGTTCGTCGCGGTGCTGATGCTCGTTCTTTTCGCGATCGGAGCCGTGGCGGGCATGGTTGCGGCGTACGCACGCAATCTCCCCGACATCAGCCGGATGGCCGACTATCAGCCGGCGAGCTCGACTCGAATTTTTGCTCGCGACGGCGCGCAGCTTGCGTCGGTCTATAAGGAAAATCGCGTCTGGGTTCCGATCTCGCGAGTCCCCCCGCTCGTCCGGGACGCTTTCATCGCCAACGAAGATCACAACTTCTACCGGCATCACGGCGTGGACGTCAGCAGCATCATCCGCGCCGCGTTCGCCGACCTCACGCACCAGCAGTTTCAAGGAGCGTCGACGATCACGCAACAGCTGGCGCGGCGCCTATTCCTCAACAACGAGGTCTCGATCTCTCGCAAAGTGCAGGAGGCGCTGCTCGCGATCGAAATCGAGCGCTTCTACACGAAGGACGAGATCCTCGAGCGCTACCTGAACATCATTTATCTCGGTGCGGGCGCCTACGGCGTCGACGCGGCAGCGCACACCTACTTCGGCCGGGGCGTCGATCGGCTCATGCTGGCTCAGGCTGCGATGCTGGCGGGCATCGTCGCCGCTCCCTCGGACTACTCCCCGTTTACGAACCTCGAGCTGGCGCGCGATCGGGAGCGCCACGTACTCGATCGCATGGTCGAGAGCGGATACGTCACGCCGACGGAAGCGAACGCCGCCTACGACGGACCGCTCGGCTTGATTTCCCAGCAGGCCTCGGGCCTTCAAGGTTATCGCTATCCCTACTTTACGACCTACGCGATCGCCGAACTGGAGCGCCTGTTCGGGAAGAGCGCCGTCGACGAGGGTGGCCTGCAAGTCTACACGACGCTGGACGCGCGCATGCAGAGCATCGCGCAGGACGCGGTCACATGGGGCGTCGGTCAGGCCGTCGCCGAAGGAATCGGGGCACACCAGGCGGCGCTGGTCGCTCTTCGTCCGTCGACCGGCGAGATTCTCGCCATGGTGGGCGGCAGCGGTTTCTCTCTGCGCAATCAATTCAATCGCGCCTGGCAGGCGCGGCGGCAACCCGGTTCGTCGTTCAAGATCTACGACTACACGGCCGCAATCGATTCCGGCATGCCCGCCTCGACGGTCATCGACGATTCGCCGGTGAGCTATCCGATGGGGGATGGAACGCAATGGTCGCCGCTCGATGACGATCACAGTTACATGGGGGCGATCAGCCTTCGTGAGGCGCTCACTATGTCGCGCAACGTCGTTGCCGTAAAGCTGGCGGAACGGATCGGCTTGGACCGCGTCATCGACTACGCTCATCGAATGGGCATAACATCGCCCTTGGAGGCAAACCTGTCGCTAGCCCTCGGATCGTCGGTCGTCTCCGTGCTCGATCAGGCGAGCGGGTATTCCACTCTCGCGAATCAAGGACTGCACGTCGATCCGACGCCCTTCCGTCTGGTGAAGGATTCGCTCGGGAGCGTAGTGCTCGACGATCGTTTTCCTCAGGCGACCGACGTCGTGAGCTCGGGCACTGCCTACATCATGACGTCGATATTGGAGGACGTCATCGCTCACGGGACCGGTTATCCAAACGCCGTCATCGGGCGTCCGGCAGCGGGCAAGACCGGCACCACTTCGAATTTCCGCGACGCGTGGTTCGTCGGGTACACGCCCGACCTCGTTACCGCCGTCTGGCTCGGTAACGATGATTACGCTCCGATGGTGGAGTCGTACGGCGGAAACATTCCGGCCCGGATCTGGGCACGGTTCATGAAGGCCGCGCTCGCATCCACGCCGCCGCACGACTTCCCGATTCCAGCCGATGAAGTCACCAAGATCGCCGGCTGCGGGCGCGGCTACGAATACTATTTGAAGGGCACCGAGCCGCAGACCGGCTGCGGACGGTCGATCGACGCGTACGACGCCGATCAAGATGCAACGCAGCGCGCGGCGGCGGCGTCGTTGCCCGAACCAACCGTCCCGCCCGCATACGCGAGCCCGCCTGCGGAGATTCCGCCGCCGCCGTCGGAATCGCCCTCCGCGTCTGCTTCGCCGTCCGCGGTGCCGACCGGCGAACGACGGTGAAGCTCTTCGAAGAGCCGCCGCAAATTCTTCAGCTTACCGTTTCGCAGTTCTCAGACCGGCTCGCCGGATGGTTCGGAAGGCGCCGGGAGCTGCAGCGGATCGCAATCGTCGGCGAGATCTCGGGATGGAGCCCCCAGGCCAGCGCCAACATCTTCTTTAGCCTGAAAGACCATCGCGCAATATTGCGGTGCTTCGCACGAGGGAGCGACGCGAGAAAGTTTCCCGCCGTTCGCGACGGTCTCTCGGTGATGGCAACCGGGTCGATCGGTATCTGGGAGCGCAGCAGTGAATACCAGCTGCGCGTCGTCGAGATCGCTCTGCTTGGCGCCGGAGCGATCGCCGCCAAGGTGGAAGCGCTGCGTAAACGTCTCCAGACCGAAGGCCTGTTCGAACAAGTACGCAAGCGCGCGTTTGCGCGCTTTCCGCGGCGGGTGGCGCTGGTCTCCGCTCGGGGGAAGGGTGCGGCGGACTTCCAATCGACGCTACGCGAGAAATCGCCGAACGTCACCGTGCGATTCGTTGAAACGCGCGTCCAGGGCGACGGTGCCGAAATCGACATCGCCGAGGCAATCGACCGCGCATCGCGTGAAGACGTCGACGCAATCATCGTGTTGCGCGGAGGCGGGTCCTACGAGGACCGGTATCCCTTCAACACCGAGCCCGTCGTGCGGGCGATCGTGCGATCGCGGCATCCCGTCGTTACGGCGATTGGGCACACCGGCGATCGCCATCTTGCCGACGAGGTTGCCGATGCGGTCTTTAAAACGCCGACCGCCGCTGCCGAGCATATCGCCGGCTCCTGGGCCGAGGTGACGGGACGGCTTGCCCGCCAACGCGAGCGCTTGGCGACGGCGATCGATCGCGTGGCTGCGCGGCAGGCGCAGCGGCGCGACCGGGCGGGCCAAGAGCTCGACCGCGCTATCGGTTGGCGCCTCTCGGAGTCGAAGCAACGTTTTCTGCAACTTCAAAATCGCATCGAGCGGCAGAATCCGCGGCATCGCCTCGCCGCGCGCCAGACCCGCTTGACCGCAACGGAGCTCAAGATCGACGGCGCGCGAGATCGCCTTTTTTCCAAGCGTATGAACGCGTTCGCGCTCGCGCGAAGCCGGCTGTTATCGCTGAATCCGAAGGGCCCGCTGGAACGCGGATATGCTATCGTTACGATCGCGGGCCGGACGCTTCGCGACGCGCGCGACGCCGCTATTGGAGCAACGATCGAGGCGCAACTCTTCCACGGGAGGCTCTCCGCGAGCGTCGAACGAGTGCTCGACGATGAGTGACGGGGGCGCCGGGTTCGAAGCGAAACTCGATCGCATCGATGCGATCGTTAAGGAGCTCGAGAACCCGGATACCAAGCTGGATCGAGCCATCGCGCTCTTCAAAGAGGGTAAGGTGCTCGCCCGCGAATGCGAAGCGTTGCTCAAGAGCGCGCAGGCGCAGATCGACGAAGCAATGTCGGAACCGAAATCGGCGAACCCGAACGAACGCTCGAAGAGCGATGAGCTCGATGATCAGATACCCTTCTAACGTTTCGAGACTGGCGGCTCATCGACGTCGAGCTGCTCGCGGGATGCTAGAGTCTGGTCCTTGAAGATTCGGCTCGACGCGATCGTCGCGGAGCGAGGTGAGATGACGCGCTCGCAGGCGCGCAGCCTCATTATGGAGGGCCGCGTGAGCGTCGAAGGAGTCGTCGCGACGAAGGCGGGGCAAAGCGTCGCGCCGGATGCGCGAATCGCGATCGAGCGCCCACGGCGCTTCGTCAGCCGAGGCGGTGAGAAACTCGAGCATGCGCTGCAAGCATTCGCAATAGACGTACGAGGTCTCGATGCGCTCGACGTCGGCGCATCGACCGGCGGATTCACGGACTGCCTGCTTCAGCGTGGAGCCGCGCGCGTGACCGCCGTCGACGTGGGATACGGTCAGCTCGATTGGCGCCTACGCAACGACCCGCGCGTGCGCGTCATGGAGCGGGTGAACTTCCGGCTCCTTCCCGACGACGCGTTTCCCGGGGGCTTCGACGTCGTTACCGCGGATACGTCGTTCATCTCGGTGCGGACCATCTTGGCGCGTGCGGTCGCTTACCTGCGGGAGGCGGGGACCATCGTCGCGCTCGTCAAGCCTCAGTTTGAGGCCGGGAGGGATCGCGTGGGGAGCGGGGGCGTCGTGCGCGACCGGCAGACCCACCTCGACGTCCTGCGCGACCTTCGCGCGCGGAGCGCGTCGATCGGGCTAGTTCCGGTCGCGCTGACCGCTTCGCCGCTCCTCGGGCCCGCCGGGAACCGCGAGTTTCTGATGGAGCTCAGGCGGACCGGCACACCGTTCGACGACGCACGACTCGAGGCCGTACTCGACGAAGGACACAAGGCATGACCGCAACGCTCGCCATCGCGAAAAAGATCGTCGCCCTTTACGTCGATACCGCTCGCGAGCACGCGCGCGCCATCGCGTCCCGCATCGCGGGGGACTTTCGGTCCGCCGGATTCGACGTGGTCGATGGATCGCAAGCAGCGTCGGCGGCACTCGTGCTCACCGTCGGAGGTGACGGCACGCTCCTGCGTGCCGCCCGCGTGGCGGTCGAGGGTGACGTTCCGCTCCTCGGCATCAACACGGGGCGCCTGGGGTTCCTTACGGAGCTCGATGAGGACGACCCCCGAATCGACGATCTGCCCGCCCTCGTCGAGCGCGGGCTCTTCATGGACGAGCGCACGGCGCTTGAGGCCGAGTACGGCGGCGAACGGTTCTTTGCGCTCAACGACGTCGTGGTCCGCAAGGGCGAGGTCTCGCGCCTCGTGCCCTTCGGCCTTCGCGTCGACGACGGCGAAGTGACGCGCATCGCCGCCGACGGAATTTGCGTTGCGACCCCGACGGGATCGACGGCCTACTTTCTTTCAGCTGGCGGCTCCCTGATCGCGCCCAGCGTCGACGCTTTCGGTGTCGTGCCCCTGTTGCCGCACACGCTCTTCTCGCGGCCGCTGATCGTTCCGACTCGGTCGCCAATCGAAATCACGTGCGACTCGGAGAGCGCGCAGGCTCGCCTCGAGTGCGATGGCGACGAGCTGAGCCAGGTTGCGCCGAACTCGAGCGTGATGATTCGCTGCCATCCCAAGCGCGTCTGCTTCGCGCGCACCAAGCCGCTGCATTTTCTGGAGAGGCTCGAGGCAAAAATGCTATGGGGCGTTTCCATCAAGGATCCGCGTCGGTAAGAGCTTCTCGATAACGACACGAGATGCTGCGGCAATTACAGATCGACAGTTTCGGCCTGATCGAACGCGCGGACGTTGAGTTCGCCGACGGCGCGACGATCTTCACCGGCGAGACGGGATCGGGTAAGACGATGCTGCTCGGCGCGCTCGACTTCGCGATGGGCGGCCGCGCCGGCCCCGACGTTGTGCGGCGCGGCGCGCGCAGGGCGCTGGTGACGCTCGCGTTCGATCCGGACGACCAGCTGCGGGCGCGTTTGGCGGCTGATGGGTTCGAGCTCGATGCTGGTGAAACCGGAACGATCGCGCGCGAGATGAGCGAAGCGGGACGGTCGAGCGTCCGAGTCAACGGGCGAGCCGCGACGGCCGGGTACGTTCGCGGATTCCGCGAGGCGATCGCAGAGATCGTGGGCCAGCACGAGGCGCAGCGGCTGCTTGCGCCGAGCTATCATCTGGAGCTGCTCGATCGATTCGCGGGCGACGCCGCGTTTCGTTTGCGCGACGCGGTCGCTCGAGCTTACACGCGAGCCGAGGAGTCGGCGCAAGCGCTCGCGCGGCTCACCGATGACGAACGCCGGTCGCGCCAGCGCTACGACGATGCGTGCTTCGCGGCGCGCGAGATCGATGAGGCCGGGCTGGAACCGCACGAGGAAGAGCGTCTGGCCGAACGGCGTCGCTATCTCGACAACGTCGAGCGGATTGCCCGGGCGTTGAACGCCGCCCGCGAAGCGTTCGCAGCCGAGGAGGGCGGCGCGACGGGAGCGCTCGGTGCGGCGAGGGTCGCGCTTTCGAGCGTGGCAAACTTCGACGACGGGCTGCGTCAAATGGCGGAGCGCTCGTCGGCACTCCAAGCCGAAACCGGCGAACTCGCAGCCGAGGTCGGCCGTGCGCTCGATGCGGCCGAATACGATCCGTTGGAGCTCGAGGCGATCAACGCGCGCCTCGACCTGATCGAACGGCTCAAGCGAAGATACGGCGGATCCGTCGA
Source organism: Vulcanimicrobiota bacterium (assembly GCA_963745145.1). GTDB lineage: Bacteria > Vulcanimicrobiota > Vulcanimicrobiia > Vulcanimicrobiales > Vulcanimicrobiaceae > Cybelea. The sequence continues at coordinate 1,685,246 of CAVUWE010000002.1, forward strand.
AGAGGCGATCGCCGTCGCACGGCGAGCGCGTGAAACGATCGACGAGTATGAAAATCGCGACCGGCGCGTCGCCGAGCTAGGGGCCGCAGCGGAAACGGCGACGCGGGAACTTCGGGACGCCGCGGCGTCCCTCACCACTCTGCGAGAGAAAGCAGCCGCTGCGCTGTGCAAGCGCGTCGTCGGAGAATTCGGCGAGATCGCGCTCGGGTCGGGCCGCTTCGAAAGTGCGTTCGAACGGTTGGAGCGCCCCGGTGCCCATGGCGCCGAACGGGTTGAGTTTTTCTTCGCGGCTAATGCCGGCGAACCGGCGCGAGCGCTGACGCGCGTGGCGTCCGGCGGCGAGCTATCGCGCGTCCTGCTCGCTCTGGTCGTCGTGCTCGCTGCCGTCCGCGACGCCCGGACGGCACTCGTCTTCGACGAGATCGACGCGGGCATCGGGGGCGCCACGGCGACGGCGGTCGGGGCGCGTATCGGCGAGCTCGCCCGGCGGGGGCAGGTCATCTGCGTAACCCACCTCGCGCAGATCGCAACCTGGGCCGATCGGCATTACGTCCTCGACAAGATCGAGAGAAAGCGCGAGACGTCGATCGTGGTTCGCGAGATCGGCGGCGCGAAAGATCGCGAAGCGGAGATCGCCCGAATGCTCTCGGGTGAATCGCGCGACGTCGCGGTACGCCACGCGCGCGCGTTGCTGCAGGCGACGAAGAAGTAGCTTTACGGGATCGCGTGGATCTTGAGGACGTTGGTTCCACCCGAGCCGACCGGCATGCCGGTCGTGAACGCGATCAAGTCGCCCGAATGGACGAGACCCTCGCGCACCATGTGACGCTCGGTCATGTATAGCAACACTTCGATCGAGGCGTAGGGATCGATCAGCAGCGATTCCGTCCCCCAGAGCAGAGCGAGGCGCCGCGCCACGCGGGGCTCCGGCGTGAGGGCGACGATCCGCGCGCTCGGCCGAAACGCGGCGATGTGATGCGCCGTGTTGCCAGTCGTCGTGCCGGTCACGATGTACGGAATATTTAGCTCGGTGCTCGAGCGAGTCGCGGCCTCGGCGATGGAGGAAGCGATGGTCGGCTCGAAGTTCTCCAGGCGTCGATCTCGCAGCGACGCGTGCGGATAATGCTGTTCGACCTCTCGCGCGATCTTGGCCATCGTCCGGACGGCTTCGGTGGGGTACTGGCCGAGCGCCGTCTCGGCGGAGAGCATCACCGCGTCGGTTCCGTCCAGGATCGCGTTGGCGACGTCGGTGGCTTCGGCCCGGGTGGGGCGCGGCGAAGCGATCATCGATTCAAGCATTTGGGTTGCCGTGACGACGGGTTTGCTGGCCCGGTTGCACTTCGCGATGATCTGTTTCTGAGCGATCGGCACGGTCTCGATAGGAATCTCGATGCCGAGGTCGCCCCGCGCGACCATGATGCCGTCCGCGACCGCGATGATGCCGTCAAGCTCGCCCAGCGCTTCGTGTTTCTCGATTTTGGCGATCACCGGAACGCGTTTGTTCCGTTCGGCGATGAACGCTTTGGCGCGCTCGACGTCTTCGGCGGAACGCACGAAGGAGAGCGCGACGTAGTCGACATCGTGCTTCAGCCCGAACTCGAGATATTCAAGATCGCGCTGTGTTACCGACGGGATGTTCAGCGAGCCGTCGGAGTAGTTGATGCCCTGAGCAGGCCGCAACTCGCCTCCGAACTCAACGGTCGTCTCGATGTCGGTCGCGTTCTTGCCGACGATGAGCAGGGCGATCTGCCCGTCTTGTAGGTAGAGGCGCTTTCCGATGGCGACGTCGGCGGCGAGGTCGCGATAGCTGGTGCTCACGCGCTCCGCAGTTCCCGCGACGGGTTCCGCCGTAATGATGAAACGCGCGCCGCGTTCCAGCCGGACCGATGCTAGACCGTCGGCCAGTAAACCCGTGCGCACCTTCGGGCCCGGCAAGTCTTGCAGAATGGCGGTATGGATGCCGAGCTCGGCGGAGATCGCGCGGGCGCTCGCGATGACCTTGGCGTGCTCCTCCGGCGTTCCATGCGAAAAGTTCAAGCGCAAGACGTTGGCGCCGGAGACGAAGAGCGAACGCAGAATCGCGGGGTCGCGCGAGGCGGGCCCGACGGTCGCGACGATCTTGGTGCGCTTCTGTAAAATCGATTCGATCACGCAGACTGCCTTGGGCGTCCACGGCGGCAGGCTCCTGCGCTCGATTAAGCGCACTTAACCCCTCGCCGTGAAGTTCGAGCGCGATCCGCGGGACCGCCGATATCCGGAGCGACTGGCGGGAAGCTTCCTAGTATCGCTGCTACTGCATGTGCTGCTGGCCGTGCTGCTCTTCTCCGTGCTGGTCAGCTCGTCGGAGCAAGGAGCGACCGAGAACGTTTCGGGCGGCGAGGTGGTGACCATCGAGCGCACGTCCCCGGTCGTCGTCGCGAATCAGCCGGCCGCGACTCGCGCGGTCGTGCCGGTTCCGCACGTGAACGCGATCGCGCCGCTTCGCCACGCGCCGCTAGCGCAGCCGCAGACGCAGCGGATGCCCGTCAACCGGCACGAACTGGCAAAGACAGCGCCCACCGCGCCGCCCAACCCGCGCCCCATCCCGCAACAATCACCGCAACCCAACCCGCAGCCTACCGCGAACATTTACGAAACGAGACCGAACCCGGAGCTGCCCGCGGCTCCGGTGACCGTCCCCACGGTCGCGCCCGTTTCGGTCGCGCTGAAGGTGCCGCCCACCGTCGCGCCTTCGCCCGCACCGACGAGCGCCCCGTCGGCTCGTCCGTCGCCGAAGCCGCCCGCGCCGGTCGAGCGGCCCACTGCGCGCGCCGCTACTCCTGCGCCGGCTCTGCCGCGAGCTTCGCCGACGTCCGCCGCGATCGCACGCGCCAGTGCCGCGCCGCAGGCCACCGCCGCGCCCGCCGCTCGAGCCTCGCTCCCTCCCGCCCCGCGCACGGGCGTCCCGAATCCCAGCCCGACGAGTACCACGTCCGTGGCGCGAACCGCGGGCACCGCCCCGAGCCCGGGGCCGAGCGGCGGCGCCTCGCCAGGACCGCGACCGGGGGCAGCTTCTAAGAACGTGCGCGCCCCCGCGCGGCCGATCGAAGTTCGTCCCACGCCCGCGACAGAGATCACACCGGCGCCGAAATCGCAGAGTCCGCGCAACCTCAATGCCAAGCTGCGCGCGATGCTTCCAAACAATCCGGTGAATCCCACGAGCAAGTCGTACACGCCCTCGTACTCACTGCGCGGCAGGCTCGAGCCCACGCCGCCTCCTGAGATCCTGGCCAAGACGAAGTACATCTACGAAGTGCACGGTACCGGCGGGGAGCGGACGGTAAAGATGTGGGTGATCTCAGCGCGCAAGGACGGACCCACTACCATCTGCACCGGGTGGCTCGTGCGCTATCCACAAGCCGAGCGCGGCGGATATGCCGAGGCGCCGTCCTCCTACAACGTGCAGAACAACGTGCATGCCGGTCCCGCCAACGGGACGCAAATTACCATCGGCGGAGGCGGCGGACACGCTAACACGCCGCTCTCGCCGTTCGCCGCCGGACTCGCGCCGATCGTCGACGGCATGCTCTCGCAGCCGTGTGACGGGCGGCTTTTGGTGCCATACGTACCGTCGCCCGTTTCGTCGCCGTAAGCACCGCCGTTTCCCGCTTGTAATTCGACCTTTGTCGCATTAGAATTTCAAGCGTGCCGGAGTGGCCGGCACGCTTCGTCCAAAGAACGAAGGAGGGCGGTTGGAACCGCAAAATCCGCCGGGCCATCGAGCCCGCGAAGTACGCGCCAACTAGGGCCGCTGCAAGCGCGCCCACGGCAGCCGGACGATTTTCCGGCGGCGCGCCGGTCGCAAGAATAGGTGAACAGAGCGAGGGGCCGCGCCCGTGACGGGTTGCGGCCCGTCGCAATTCCTGAAGAATGAATGGCCGGCGCGGAGCGCGAACGAGGTAGCGACAGGAACAAGGAGCGTGGGCAGGTCCCGCGCTTCGCTGCTTGTAGAGAGTAAGATTCCCTGGTAACGATCGATCATGAACAGTGGGGACGGCAACCGTTTTGCGGCTCGCCGCCGTGCGGGTCCCGGTGCGCTGAGGGGCGGCGCGGCGATTGCGGCTTCATTTGAGCAAGAGCTGGATGCGATCGTGCACGACGGCGGATTTGCCGGGCTCGAAGTGGTCGCCCATCGGGCGCGTCCGGTGCGAGGCACGACGGCATTGAGCGTAACGATCGATCGGCCTGGCGGCGCCGATTTGAAGCTTTGCGAGCGCGTCGCCGCGCGAATCACGGCTAATCTCGGCGGGATCGACGCGGCGTACACGCTCGAGGTGGAATCCGCAGGCCTCGAGCGGCCGCTGGTGCGCGCTGCCGATTACGAGCGTTTCGCGGGAGAGCGCGCTCGGATTCTTACAACGCTCACCGTGAACGGCGGCAAGACGCACCGCGGGATTCTCCGCGGTCTGCGCGGTGAGACCGTGGTGGTGGAGACCGACGGCGGCGAGCTGCTGCTGCCGATGGCGGCGATCAAGGCAGCGAATTTGGAATACGATCCTCGGGCCGATCTCAAACGCGATAAGCTTCAACGGAAACAAAGGCATGGCAACGATAGAAAACACGGCAACTGAAGAGAGACTCATCGACGTACTGCAGTCGATAGCGAAGGATCGCAATATCTCGTTCGAGATGTTGCTCGAAGCGTTGGAAGCCGCCTTGCTCACGGCGTACAAGCGGCATTTCGGCAGCGAGTCGAATGCGATCGTGATCGTCGATCGGCAGAGCGGCGCATATCGCGTCTTCCACCGCCGTAACGTCGTCGAAGAAGTGCAGGATCCAAAGCTGGAGCTTTCCGTCAAGGAGGCCGGTTCGCCGTACCAGATAGGCGATTTCTACGATCAGGAAGTTACGCCGAAAGACTTCGGCCGAATCGCGGCGCAGACCGCCAAGCAAGTGATCGTTCAACGCATTCGCGAAGCGGAACGCGATACCGTTTATAACAAATACGTGCGAAAGCTCAACGATCTTGTAACCGGCACGGTGCAGCGATACGAGCAACGGAACATGTACGTGACGCTCGAGGGCCGCGACGAGGCGGTGATGTACCTCGACGAGCAAGTGCCCGGCGAGGCATATCGGATCAACGATTTCATCCGAGCCTACGTTCTCGACGTCAAGAAGTCGCCGAAGGGTCCTCAGGTGATCCTTTCACGCGCCGCCGAGGGCCTCGTACAGCGGCTCCTGGAACTCGAGGTCCCCGAAATCGCCGACGGGACGGTGGAGATCATGGCGATCGCGCGCGATCCCGGAAGTCGTTCGAAGGTCGCGGTGAAGAGCAATCGAGCGGAGGTGGACCCGATCGGCGCCTGTCTCGGGCCGAAGTCGAGCCGGATCGCCAACGTCACCGACAACCTGCGCGGGGAGAAGGTCGACATCATTCGCTACGACCCGGCGCCGACGGCGTTCATCTCCAACGCGCTCGCGCCGGCCAAAGTGATCGGCGTGGAGCTCTTCGAGGAGGATGGCGTTGCGCTCGTCATCGTTCCCGATTATCAGCTCTCGCTGGCCATCGGTCGCGACGGACAAAACGTCCGCCTTGCCGCCCGGCTCACCGGCTGGCGTCTCGACATCGCGACGGAGAGCGAATCGACTCAGGCGCGAGAGCGCTACTTGGCCGAGCGCGCAGATCGGACCGCGACCGATGCGCCGCCGGTCGAGTCGGCCGAGGGCACCCCGCCGTCCGAAGAAGAGATAGACGTGGAACTCATCCGCAAGCTCGAGGAATTCCGCCGCGAGCGATTGGGGAAGGACGAGACATAGTCCCGCTGCGGAGCTGCGTCGGCTGCCGCAGGCGTTTCGCGCAGAGCGAACTCGTCCGTTTCGTTCGGACCGCCGCGGGCTGGCTGCCCGACGCCCCGAGCGCGCGCCGCAAGCAACCGGGGCGGGGGGCGTATCTCTGCTCGGCCCCCTGCGCCGAGCGCTCCGCCAAGAACAAACGCTACCCGGGGCTTGGCACCGCGGCGGCAGAATGTGGTTTAATAAAGAGCCCGTGCAAGATATGAACTCATGATTCTGTGCGACGACCGATCCCTCCGATGAGGGCGGACCTTTGATTACCTAGCGGAGCCAAGCCATCGGTGGGGGCTCCGCGCTCCAACTGATGGGACTCGGGCGCCCGGCGCTCGAGAGTGAATTTGGCCGGAAAAGTAAGGATTTTCGAGCTCGCCAAAGAGGTCGGGCTCACCTCGAAAGAGCTAACGACCCTCTTCAACGAGCGCCTCGGCGGCGTCTTCGAGGCGAAAAATCAGCTCAGCGTCGTGCCCGATCAGATCGCCGATCTGGTCCGCAGCGTGCTGCTGAAGCCAAGCGAGAAACCGCCCGCTAAGCCAAAACCGAGCCCCGCGGTCCCGATCCCGGCTCCCGTCAAGGCGCCGCCGAAGCGCCCGGCCGAACATCCACCCGTTCCTCGGCTCCGCCCCGTAGTCGGTATCACGCCGCGACCGGCCGCTCCGGCTCAGGCCCTCCCGGCGCCGGAGCCCGAGCCGGCGCCCGCGGTCCCGGAGCCGACGCTCGCCCCCGTGCGCGAGGTTCGGCCCCGGCCGGCGCCCGAGTCGATCCCGATCCCGCAGCTGCGTCCCGTTCCCGCAGGTCAGGCGTCGATCGTAAAGCGCCAGGCTCCCCCACCGACGACGGCGGCCTCGGCCTCGCCCGGCCCCCGCACGGGATTGCCGGGACGGCCCGGCGTCGCGCCCCGTCCCGGCGAGGCGATGCCGGGACAAGGGGGCAAAGGCGCAGCGCCGCCGCGAGCGGCGGCTCCAGGGTTGATTTCTCCTGCGCGGCGCCCCGCCGGCAACGGTCCGTTCCGTGCGATGACCCCGGGACCGCGCCCCGGCCCGGGTAGGCCCGGCGTTGTAACGGCGGACGCGCCGGCGCCGTCTGCGGGAGGCCGTCCGGGCGACCGCGCCCGCACCCACGAGGAAAAGACCACCGCCAAGAAAGACCGCGAGAAGGAGCTGCTGCTCGACAAAGAGCGCCATCGCAAGAAGAAGGGCGACGCTCCAGCGGCGGTCCCGGCGCGCACTCTCGAAGCGATCGAGATACCGGATTTGCTCACGGTGCAAGAGCTTGCGACATCGATGATCGTGCCGGCCAGGGACGTCATCACCGAACTGATCAAGATCGGAACGATGGCGACGATCAACCAGAATATTTCGAGCGATGTCGCAATCCAGATCGCCAAGCGCTTCGGTTTCAACGCCGTCGTCAAAGAAGCAGGCGAAGAAGTGACGGTAGAGCAGGAAGAGGACAGGCCGGAGATGCTAACGGCACGTCCGCCGGTCGTCACGGTGCTGGGACACGTCGATCACGGCAAGACGTCGCTGCTCGACAAGATTCGTCAGGCCAACGTCGCGGCCGGCGAAGCGGGCGGCATCACGCAGAAGATCGGCGCCTACACGGTCGAGCGTAACGACCGCAAGATTACGTTCGTCGATACGCCCGGTCACGAGGCGTTTACGGCGATGCGTGCGCGAGGAGCGAAGGTTACCGACGTTGCGATCCTCGTCGTGGCCGCCGACGACGGCGTCATGCCGCAGACGAAGGAAGCGATCGCCCACGTCAAGGCCGCCAACGTCCCGATCGTTGTCGCGATCAACAAGATGGACAAGCCCGACGCAGCCCCCGACCGCGTGAAGCAGCAACTCGTCGAACAGGGATTGCAGCCCGTCGATTGGGGCGGCACCATCGAAATGGTTCCGGTTTCGGCGAAAACGGGCGACGGCATCGACGGTCTTCTCGACACGGTGCTGCTCGAGGCCGACATTCGCGAGCTGCGAGCCAACAAGAACCGCCGCGCGAGCGGCGTCGTCATCGAGTCGGCGCTCCACCGCGGCCGCGGCGCGGTCGCGACCGTGCTCGTGCAAAACGGCACGTTGCGCGTGGGCGACATCGTCGTAGCGGGCGGCACATTCGGCAAGGTGCGTGCGTTGATCGACGACAAGGGCAAGCAGGTAAAGAAGGCCGGTCCCTCCATCCCGGTCGAGGTGATGGGTCTCTCCGACGTCCCGGCCGCCGGCGACACGCTCAGCGTCGTCAGCGACGAACGCGTTGCGCGCGAGACTGCCGAGAAGCGCGCCACGCGCCGGCGGGATGTCCGCATGGCCGCGAGCGGCACGCAGCGCGTCTCGCTCGAGACGTTCATGTCGATGCCGGCGGAGGGAGGCAAGGTGCTGAACCTCATTATCAAGGCGGACGGCCAAGGATCGCTCGAGGCCTTGCGTACGCGCATGGAGTCGCTCTCCACCGACGACGTAGAGATCCGCGTCATTCACGGCGGCGTGGGCGCGATCTCGCCGAACGACGTCAATCTTGCGAGTGCGTCCAACGCGGTACTGATCGCGTTCAACATCCGCCCGGACGAAACGGCGCGAAGGCTCGCCGAGAACGAAGGCGTCGACCTGCGGTTCTATCAGGTGATCTATGAGATCGAGGACGACCTCAAGAAGGCCATGCGCGGCATGCTCTCGCCGATCGAGCGCGAGGTCGTGCTCGGCCGCGCCGAGGTGCGCCAGGTCTTCAAGGTCAGCAAGGTCGGTACGATCGTCGGCTGTTACGTAACCAGCGGCAAGATCGCTCGGAACGCGAAAGCGCGCGTCGTTCGCGACGCCGCGGTTGTCTTCGCGGGGGAGATCGAGAGCTTGCGGCGCTTCAAAGACGACGTGCGCGAGGTCGCCGAGGGCTTTGAGTGCGGCATTCAGATAGCGCGATTCCAGGATCTCAAGGAGGGCGACGTCATCGAAGCCTACGCGCTCGAGCACGTCGCGCCGGAGCTCGTTCGAGCATGAAGCAGCAACGACTCGCCAAAATCGATCATGAGATCCAGCGCGTACTCGGTACCCTCGTCTCTCAAGAACTTCAGGACCCCCGCCTGGCCTTCGTGACGGTTACGCGCGCCGAGGTGACCGACGACCTTCGCTATTGCAAGGTATTCGTCTCGGTAATCGGCGATCGTCACCAAGCGCGTCAATCGCTCGACGCTCTGCAGCACGCGGGACGGTTCCTTCGCGGCGAGCTCGGCCGAAAGATCGAGCTGCGTCACATTCCTGAGCTGCTTTTCGTCGAAGATCGGTCGGCCGAACGAGCGATCGCCCTGGCAAAGACGCTGCGCGAGGCGGCGCTATCGAACGCCCCTGAGGAACCGCAGTGATCGAGAGCTCGCCGCGTATCGCCTCGACCGCGGAGGTCGTCGAAGAGCTGCGCCGGCGCGGCAGTTTCGTCATGGTGAGTCACGTGAAGCCCGACGGCGACACTCTCGGATCGGGGCTCGCGCTGGGCCTGGCCCTCAAGCGGCTCGGAAAGCGCGTCAGCTATTACCAGCAGGATTGCGTTCCGCGAAACCTGCGCTTCCTGCCGGACGCCGAGCTGGTCACGCGGGAACTGCCGCCCGATTTGCCCGTCGACACGCTCTACGTGTTCTGCGACATGAGCGATCACACGCGAGCCGGCGAGTTGCTCGGGCCCGTCGAGCGCGACAACATGCTCGACATCGATCATCATCTCGGCAACGCGCTCTTCGGAAAACTGAACTACGTGCTCGAGAACGAATGCTCGACGGGTAGCGCGATCATGCACCTCTTGCGTGGGCTGGAGGTTCCGATCGATCGCCCGATCGCGACCTGCATTCTCGCGACGATCATGACGGACACCGGCGGGTTCATGCACTCGAATACCACGCCCGCGACGCTCGAGCTCGCCGCAGAGTTGATGCGACTGGGGGCCGACAAGGAAGAGATCACGGAAGAGATCTTCTTGCGCAGGCGCGTCGCGGCGACGAAGCTGTTGGGCCGGATCATCGACGCGATGCGGTTTGAACGCGATGGCCGCTACTGCTACTCTTACGTCGACGACGCGATGCTGACGGATACGGGCGCCGACGGAGAAGACACCGAGGACATCGTCAACACGCTCTTGGGGCAGGACGGCGTCGACGTCGCGGCCTTGTTCAAGGCGATCGAAGGCGAGATCCGCGTGAGCCTGCGCTCGAGCGGACGTTTGAACGTGCAGGCCGCAGCCCAACGTTTGGGAGGCGGCGGGCATTTCAGGGCCTCGGGACTCACCTGCCACGGCTCGCTGCAAGAAGCGTTCGCGGCGGTCGAAGCGGCGCTCGCAGCCGAAGGTTTGTGATTGATTGGTTTCGTTAACCTTTTTAAACCCGCAGGTCCGAGCTCGGCGCGCGCGCTCGCTCGCGTGCGTCGCATCTACGCGCTGTACGCCGGTGACAAGCGGCTGACTGCCGGTCACCTCGGCACCCTCGACCCTCAGGCGGCGGGCGTGCTCCCCATCGCGGTCGGAAAGGCCACCCGCCTCATCCCCCTCCTCGTCGATCAACGCAAGAGTTATGCTTTTACGCTCGTGCTTGGGCGTTCGACTACGACGCAGGACGCGCACGGCGAGACGACCGAGTGCCGGCAGGTGCCCGACGATTGGCCCGCGCGCTTGGAGGAAGTGCTGCCGCAGTTCGTCGGCCGAATCTCGCAGGCGCCTCCGATGTACTCCGCCGTGCGCCATCAAGGAAAGCGGCTCTACGAACTGGCGCGCGAAGGAAAAACCGTGGAGCGCCGGCCGCGGGCGATTACCGTTTACGGGCTGACGTTGCTGGACCCTTCGATAGGCTCGGGGCAGGCGACGGCGCGACTGCGCGTAGCGTGCGGCGAGGGTACGTACGTCCGAACGCTCTGTCATGATCTGGGCGCGGCGATCGGCATTCCCGCGCACATGGGGGCGCTCGTGCGCGAAGCCTCCGGCCCGTTCGTGCTCTACGAGTCGCTGATGCTCGAGGAGATAGCGCAGACTCCCGAACGCGCGCTCATCGCTCCCGAGCACATCATTCCGTTTCCGACGATCGTTCTCGACCTGCGGGGATCGGCCGACTTTCGCGCGGGACGCGTCGTGCCGCTGCCTGGCGGGGCGACGGGTCGGCACGTGTTCGTGCGCGACGAGACTCGCACGCTCGTCGGTGTGGGCGAAGCCCTCGGCGCGCTGCTCGCGCCCCGCAAGGTGTTTCAGTAGTGGGAAGTGACTAGTGGAGGTTCTTCACGACCTCGCGCGCCGCGGGCGGCGGCCGCTCGCGTTGACGATCGGATTCTTCGACGGCTTTCATCGCGGTCACCGTGAACTTGCGCGGCAGACCATGCTGCTGCGAAAGCCTGGTTGGCGTACGGGCGTGTTGACGTTTGCAAACCATCCCGCCGTGCATCTGCGGCCCGGCACCGAACCACCGCTGATCTGCACGCCCCATGAACGCCTCGAGCTCTTCGCGGCCGGCGGTTTCGAGGAGTGCTTTTTCGTCCCGTTCGACGACCGAGTGGCGACGCTCGCGCCGGAAACGTTCCTGGAGATTCTCGTGGAGCGCCTCGGCGCGCGCGGAGTCGTCGTAGGTTCGACATTTCGCTTCGGCCACAAGCGCGCCGGCGATACCGCTTTTATGCGAGCGTATCTCGAGGAGCGCGGCGTGAAAGCGATCTGCGTCGATCCCGTCACCGAGCGCGGCGAGCGCGTCTCGAGCACCCGAATTAGGGCGCTGATTGCCGACGGAGATCTCGCCGAGGCGGATCATCTGCTGGGAGGAATCGGGTACGAGTTGCGGGGGCCGGTAGAAATCGGCGCCGGCCGCGGTCACGCTCTCGGGTTCCCCACCGCGAACGTCCGCGTTCCCGCGAAGCTGTTGCCGAAGGACGGCGTCTACGCAGCCGTCGCGCGATACGACGGGCGCGATTATCCTGCGCTCGCATCGATCGGGACCAATCCGCAATTCGGTGGGGATACGCGGACCGTCGAGGCTTGGCTCCGTGATTTTCAATGTACGATCTACGGGCGCGAGCTGTCGCTGCGCGACCTTCGCTACGTGCGGGAACAGCGGCTTTTTGCCAAAGTGAGCGAACTCGTGGAGCAGATGCAGCGCGACCTTCGAACGATCGGCTTTCCCGCGTATGGGTGAGAGGCTCGGAAGCGTTCGCTCACTTACATGCCTGGCAGCGGCGGCGGCCGTGCTGTGCGCGTGCGATCGCGGCGGCGACTCGTCGACGGCCCAAGGGCAGATCGCGCGGGTGGGACGACCGGCGCCAAACTGGTCCGAACCGAGCATTCCGGGCCCAACGCTTTCGCTTACTTCATTCCACGGCAACGCCGTCTACTTAAACTTTTTCGCGACGTGGTGCGAGCCTTGCAACGAAGAGGCTCCGTCGATCGATGCCCTGGCGCGGTCGTACGCCTCGCGGGGCGTGCGGGTCGTCGGGATCGACGTGCTCGAGAGCGCCCGCAAGGCCGCCGGGTTCCGCAGTCAGCATCACCTCAGCTATCCCGTCGTCGTAGACACCGGGACGCTGCGCTCGCAATACGAAATCAACGGCTTGCCGGTGCACGTGTTCATCGACCGAGAGGGAGTGGTGCAAAAGATCGTCGTTGGCGAGCTCTCACCCGAAGCGATGCGCAGCGACGTCGAACGCGCCCTGCATTAAGAACCCATGCGCCGCAACAGAATACCGGTCCGGCCTGCGGCCGTCGCGCTCGCGACGGTGCTGGCGGCGGGCTGCGCCGGTGGGGGCGGCCAGGGCAGCCTCCTGACTCCCTTGGGCAACCTGGGCGGGGCCGGCGGACTCGGCGGCGCCGGAAACACGGTCGTCAAGATCTACGTTCCCGCGGGGAGTCAAGGCACGACGCCATTCACCAAGCCGATCGTTACCCCGGCGCCGCCGGCCGGCGCGTTCGGCAGCGCCCCGCTCCCCGCCCAGCAGACCGCCCCGAGCGCACCGGCGGCTCCTTCGGCTCCCGGCTCGCAGCAGCTCTCCATCAACGTTAGTGGTCCCACCACAATCAGCCAAACCGTTTCGGTCGGACCGAACTCGAGCGGCTGCACGCCGTCTTCGGGCGGGACGACCTGTCAACTGGCGCTGACGCTTCCGGCGGGAACGTATGCTGGAACGATCGGGAGCTCCGGCGTGGCATTCTCCGTGTCGGCCGCGTCGACCAACGCGCTCAACCTCACGCTCGGGGGCGTCCCCACTCAGCTCGCTGTGGTGCCTGCCTCGTCGATGAGCGCGCAGAACGCGCAGGGGGGTATCGATCTCTACGGCGCGGGTAAGCATCTCATGCTGGTCGAGCTGCTCGACGCGAATCAAAACGTCATGGTGGGCGGCAACAACGCGAACTTCGCCGTGAGTCAAGCGGGCGGCTCGCTTCCGGTCGCCGTTACGCAGGCATCGCCAAGCGTACCGAACCTGTTTTACCTGACCGCCCCGGCCTCTCCGGGCTCGAGCTCGGCGATCCTCCGGGCGACGGCAAACTATATTGGCCCCGCGAATCCGTGCGCGCAACCGGGCGCTGTTTGCAGCGGCACGGCGAAGGTCGACGTCCGGCAGATCTTGGGCGTGGCGAACTCCGGTGCCAACAGCGTTACACTTTACGTGAACGGCCAAACCACGCCGCTGGCGGCGATTCAAAACGGAGTGACGAATCCGCAGGCGCTAATCTTCGACGCCGCGGGCGATCTCTTCGTGGCAAACCAGACCGGTACCGTGACGGCTTACTCCCCGCCCTACAACCAAACGCCGGTCGCGATCGCGAACGGGGTCAATCGCCCGCAAGCCCTCGCCTTGGACGCACGCGGGGACTTGTTCGTCGCCAACGGCAACGGCAGCAACACGGTGACGATGTATTCCCCACCCTACGGCGGCGCGCCGGCGGCGACCATTTCGTCGGGCGTGAACGACCCGGTAAGCCTCGCGGTGGATTCAAGCTCCAATCTGTTCGTCGTGAACGCTGCCGCAAACACCGTAACCGAATACGCACCGCCGTACACGGGAACGCCCACGACCATCTCAAAGGGCCTCAACACGCCAAGCTCGCTCGCGCTCGACGTTCGCGGGAACCTTTTCGTCGCCAACCTCAATTCCACGCCGAACTCCGTCGTCGAGTACGCCGCGCCGTTTTCGAGTCAGAGCACGCCAATCGCGACCATTACGAACGGCGTTAACGAGCAAGGTTCGATCGCCGTAGCCTCGGCGAATCTCTTCGTTCCCAACCAGGGAGCGAACACCGTGACCGAATATACGGCGCCCTACTCGAACGTGCCGACGGCGATCGTCGGCGGCCAAAGCGAGCCCGTCGCATTGGCAATCGATGCGCTCGGCAACCTCTACGTCGCCAACTATGGAAACAACACGGTGACCGAGTATTCCGCTCCCTATTTGGGCGGATCGTGGTCGACGCTCGTGACCGGGATCAGCGCGCCGCTCGCGCTCGCGCTATCCCCGCCGACCGCCGGCGGTCCGACGCTGTTGCCCTAGGGTCAAGCCGCCTTAACGCGCAGCACGTCGCCGTCCAGGGTGACCTCCGCCGCACAGCCGTCGCGCAGCTCACCGCGCAGCAGCGCGGTCGAGAGCGGCGTCGAGACATAGTGCGAGACGGTGCGCTGAACGTAACGCGCGCCGCTGCCCGACGCGATCGAAACCCGCGCAAGATAGAGCTTCGCCTCGCTCGAGAGATTGAGAAGCACGTTGCGCGCGCCCAGCCGCGCGGCGAGGGCGTCTACGTGGATCGTCACGATCGCTTCGATTTGCTCAAGCCCGAGCTCGGCAAACGGAACCACTTCGTCGATCCTATCGAGCAGCTCCAGCCGCAACGCTACACCGAGTTCGTCATCCTCCAGATTCGTCGTTAGGATGATGAGGGCGTGCCGAAAGTCGACGGTGCGGCCTTTGGCATCGGTGACGCGCCCGTCATCGAGGATCTGCAGCAGGATCGCGGCGACGTCGGGGTGCGCTTTCTCGACTTCGTCGAAAAGCACGACGCAGTACGGCCGGCGACGCACGGGTTCGGTCAGCTGCCCGGCTTCGTCGTGGCCGGAATAGCCGGGCGGTGCGCCGAGCAGTCGCGAAACGGTGTGCGGCTCCGTGAACTCGGAGAGGTCGATCCGGATCAACGCGGCGTCGCTGCCGAACAGTGCCTCGGCGAGGGTTTTCGCCAGCTCCGTTTTCCCGATTCCGCTGGGCCCGCGGAAGAGAAAAGTCCCAAGCGGCTTGCGCGGGTCGTGAAGGCCGGTCCGGGCGCGCCGGATGGCTTCGGATACCGCGGCGATCGCGCGATCCTGCCCGACGACGCGCTTGGCGAGGATGCGCTCGAGGTCGAGCAGACGCCCGGCCTGCGATTCGGTCAGCGACGATTGCGGGATGCCGGTCCAGCGCGTTACCACCGCGGCGACGTCTGCGCTCGTGACTGGCGGATACTCGACGTCACCTCTGTTTGCCAGCGCGACCGATGCCGCGGCTTCGTCTACGAGATCGATCGCTTTGTCGGGCAGAAAGCGGTCGGCGATGAACCGCGCCGAGAGCTGCGCCGCCGCCTCGATCGCGTCCTCACCGATCGTGACGCGATGATGGCGCGCGTAACGCTCGCGCAATCCGCGCAAGATCTCGGTCGTTTCTTCTATAGTAGGCTCCTCGACCATGACGGGCTGAAAGCGCCGCTCGAGCGCGGGGTCCGACTCGATGTGTTTTCTATATTCGTCGAACGTCGTCGCACCGATGCACTGCAGGTCGCCTCGCGCGAGCTCCGGTTTGATCATGGCGCTCAAGTCGAGCGGGGCACCCTCCGCGGCGCCCGCTCCGACGAGCGTGTGCAGCTCGTCGATGAAGAGGACGACGTCGCGAGCGCTGCGCTTGACCTCGTCGAGGATGCGCTTGACGCGTCCTTCGAACTCACCGCGATATTTCGTACCGGCGACGAGCGGCCCGAGCGAGAGCGCGAGGACGCGCTTTCCGCGCAGCGACCGCGGCGCGTCGTTGCCCGCGATGCGCTGCGCCAGTCCTTCGACGATTGCCGTCTTTCCGACGCCGGGCTCGCCGACTAGGCACGGGTTATTCTTGCTGCGCCGCGCGAGGATGGAAATGACGCGATCGATTTCGCGATCGCGCCCGATCACCGGATCGAGCTTGCCTTCGCGAGCGAGTTCCGTGAGGTCGCGTGAGAATGCGGCGAGCGTCGGCGTTCCGCCGCGCAAGCGCTTCCCGAACTCGTCGAGCCGTGAAACCTTGCCCTCGCCTTGCAGCTTGTCGGCGAGCAGCGCGCTGCCCGCGATCAGGCCCGCCGCGGCCAGCGCGGCTCCGACGAAGGGTAGTGCGTTCGCGACGGTTCGCTTCTGGGCGCAGGCGCCGCAAAGCCGGCGGCCGCCGTAAAAGACCGGGGCAGGAACGGTCCCGCAGGTTTCACACGATGCGTTCATCGCAGAAGTCTACCGGCAATCTTGCCGCCGGGTTTCGCCGAGCTCACCGGCTAGGGCTCCGCCAGGAACACGACGCTCACCGAGACGGTCACGTTGACGTTGGATTGGTCGAATTCGGTCGGGGGAGCCGGGGCGGCCGCCATGCGCATCATCGGCATCGGGCCGGGGGCGCCTCCCCCGCCCAGCTCGATACTTTTGATCGCCGTGACGCGAAGGCCGGCCGCTTGGGCGAGCGCTTCTGCGTTGGCCCGAGCCTCGGCTACGGCCCGATTCATGGCCAGCGCGCGCGCCGTCGCGGGATCCGCCAGGCCGAAGCTGACGCCGTTGATCGCCGTCGCTCCGGCCGCGATGCACGCGTCGCTCACGGCTCCCGCCTTTCCGATCTCACGAACTTTGACCGAGAAGTTTCGTGAGACGGTATATCCATAGCGCTCTCCGGAGTTGGGAGGCGCGACTCGCGGACGCGGATTGTAACTCACGTTGTAGTACGCTAACGCGACGTCGCCGCGCGCGATGCCGAGTTTCGCCAGGTCCGCGACGACGCGATCGTAGACGACGTTGCTCTGCAAGATCGCATCGTTGGCGTTCTCGGCGTTCGTCTCGATGCCGGCGTTCACGGTCGCAGTGTCGGGCGGAAGCGAAACGCTGCCGGTTCCGGACGCCGTGACTTCCGTGGCGACGGTTTGCGCGCCGCGAGCTCCGGCCGTCGCAACGGCGAGCACCGCGAGCAGGCAAATGAAAGTACGCTTCATAATGGGTAACACTGCACCGTGGGGATGTTACGTCCCTGTGCCATGATGGGAGAAAGTGGAGCACGCGACGGCGGCAGTTGCCTGGCTTGTCTTCGGCGCGATCGTCGGCCTCGTCGCCCGTTGGATCGTACCGGGCGAAACGCCGGCTGTGGCCGCCGATATCCTCGTGGGCATCGTCGGAGCGCTCGTTGGCGGGTGGTTGTCCTGCGCGTTTGCGGGCGCGGGCGCGAGGATCGATCTTCCGAGCATGGTCTGCGCCTTCATCGGCGCCATCGTGCTGCTTCGGCTGTTGCGAGCCATCCGCGGCAGAGCGGCCGTCTGAAGGGCGCCGCCACCCGTCGGAGAAGCTGAAACTCCATGGCCTACGTCATTACCGAGCCGTGCATCGGCACCAAAGATAAGTCGTGCGTGGACGTCTGTCCCGTCGATTGCATCCACGGCAAGGATGACGAGGAGATGCTCTACATCGATCCGGAAGTCTGCATCGACTGCGGCGCCTGCGTCTCGGCCTGCCCGGTCGAAGCGATCTTCGCCGATTCCGACGTTCCGGAAAAGTGGCAGAACTATACGGAGATAAACGCGGAATACTTCAAGAAGTGAACCCGCAGATTTCGAGCCACGCCTTCGACTCGTTCTTCGCGTGGGCGCCATGGGTCGTCGGCGCCGCGATCTATTTTACGTTCTACATCGCGAAGCGCCACGAACGATCAAGTGCGCCGGCGGCCACCGAGTCGACCTACGCGTGTGCGATGTGCGGACGGCGCGGATCGCGCGATCAGATGGTTCCGCAGGATCACGGCGGCTCGATCGGTTGGCAGTGCCCTCAATGCGCCGCACAAGCGGCAGCGCATTAAAGAGAGCTCCTTACTGCCCCTGGCCGTAGTCGTCCATGACTTCGTGAATTTGCGAGGCCATCGCCAACGCTTGGTCCCACTTGCGTTGCCACATGTTGCGCCCGAAGATCAGACCGACGCAGCCGGCTGCCATCGCCACGTGCGCCTTGTGAATCGTTGCTTCGTCGCCCATCTTGCTCCCGCCTGAGACGAGGACGAGGCTGCGACCGGCCGATTTCACGACTTTCCGCAAGCCTTCGACGTCGTCGAACGCAAGCGTGTCGTAGGGTTTGGGCAACTTGGCGGCATCGTCGGGCTTCCAGACCGGCTCGTTGAGCTTGATGACGTCGGCGCCCATCTCGCACGCGACGCGCGCCGCATAATCGACGGCGTAGAGCGACTCGATGCCGCCCTTGGCCTTCACCGCCGCCCCCCGCGGATAGGCCCAGATGACGAGCGGCATGCCGAGCCGGTCGCAATCGCGGCGCACCTCGTTGCATTGCGCGATATCCAGCTCTTGCGCCGGGCTTCCTACGTAGAGCGTGTAGCCCACCGCGTCGGCTCCCAGCCGAACGGCATCTTCGACCGACGAGGTGAGCGGACTGAACGCCTCGTCGTCGGACGGGATGTTCGTCTTGCCGTTGACCTTCAGCAACAGGGGGACGCGTCCGGCGTACGACTTCTGATATTTTTCGGCTAGGCCGACGTGGAGCGCGATACCCGAGAAGTTGCCTTCCACCGCGAGACGGTAGATCCAGTCGGTGTCGATCGCGTCCGGATTGTCGAAGAAGTCGATCGGTCCGTGCTCGAGCCCCTGGTCGATAGGGAGCATCATCAGCGTTCCGTTCGCCGGCCCGTGCTCGTACATGAGGCGATGCAGACGAGTACGCTTGCCGATCGAGAGGTTCATTGCGTCGAACGTGGGGCGCCTGACCGATGGAGTGACGGCAGCTGTCATAGTCGAGGCGCCTTCGCCGCGCCTCGAAGGTTATCCTGAAGCGGCGCCCAAATGGCCGCTCGTGATTGCGCGCGTCGGATTCGTCGGATTGGGCGCGATGGGCGAGCCGATGGCGCGCTCGTTGCGCCGGGCGGGATTCGCGGTAACGGCGAGCGCTCACCGGCGTCGCGAAGCGCTGGAGCGATTGCGCGCGGATGGGGTCTCCGAGGCGACCGATCCCGCGGAACTCGCCGCCGGCAACGATGCGGTGATTCTCTGCGTTCCCGACGCTCCGCAGGTCGACGACGCGGTCTTCGGACCGCGCGGCGTGCTCGCGGGCGCGAGTCGTGGGTTGCTCGTGATCGACATGTCGACCATCTCTCCGGTAGCTAGCCGTCGAATCGCCGAGCGGCTTGCCGAAAACGGCGTCGAGTTCGTCGACGCGCCCGTCAGCGGAGGTCCGGCTCGCGCCGCGGAGGGTACGCTCACGATCATGGTCGGGGCGTCCCAACAATCGTTCCGGCGGGCCGAGCCCGTTCTGCGGGCCATGGGCAACCCCCACCATCTTGGCCCGGTCGGCATGGGCGAAACCGTCAAGCTGGTCAACCAGATCATCATTGCGAACGTGATGATCGCAAACGCGGAAGGCCTGCTCTTCGCGCAGCGGGCCGGAGCCGATCTAGGCGCCGTGCGTGCCGTGCTCGCCTCGGCGACTGCGTCGAACTATCTCCTCGCGGAATGGTTGCCGAAGACGTGGCTTGCCGGCAAGCTTGAGGGAGGATTTGCCCTCGACCTCTTGCGCAAGGACCTCGCGGCCGCGCTCGATGCAGCGCGTACTCTCGACTATCCGATGCCGGCCACGGGCCTGGCGTACCAACTCTACACAACTCGCTCCGCTAAAGGGGACGGCGCGCTGGATTACAGCGCGATAGTAAAATCGTATGAACGGAACCCAGGAGATGAAGCCCGCGCGGATACCGTTGGTCAAAAGCCCGGACTTCAATAAAAAGATTCTGGTCGTGGACGATGAGTCCGCCATCCTCCAAACGCTGCGGTTCAACCTCGAACGCAGCGGATACGCGGTCGTAACCGCGGGCGACGGCCGAAGCGCGATTGCGATGGCGCAGCGCGAGCAGCCCGATTTGATCGTGCTCGATATCATGCTGCCCGTGCTCGACGGCGTCGAGGCGTGCAAGGAGATTCGCAAGTTTAGCCCCGTTCCGATCATCATGCTCACCGCCAAGGATCAGGAGATCGACAAAGTCCTGGCACTGGAGCTCGGCGCCGACGATTACGTCACGAAACCGTTCGCGCTGCACGAGTTCCTGGCGCGCGTAAAGGCGCGGCTTCGGAGGCAGAACTCGATCCAGACGGGGCACGACGAGGCGATTTCGCTAGGAACCATCGTGCTGGATCCATCGCGGCAGCAACTGATGGTGCGAGGGCAGGAGGTCTCGCTCGCGCCCAAAGAGTTCGGCCTGTTGCGCGTGCTCATGGAGAATCACGGACGCGTCGTCACGCGTCAGACGCTGCTCGACAAGGTTTGGGGATATGATTTCGAAGGCGAGCAGCAGACCGTGAGCGTGCACATTCGATGGCTGCGCGAGAAAATTGAGGAAGACTCGCGCGCTCCGCGGCACATTCTCACGGTACGCAGCCGCGGTTATATGTTCAAAGCTTGACGCCTCTGGAATGGCTGCTCCTGGTTGCGGCTGCCGCGATCGCCGGCGCCGCGATCGGCCGCATCTTTCGCCCGGCCGCTGCGCCGCCCGCCGCTGCCGTGCCCCCGCAGCCGCGCCGCGAGCCCGCGTCGGTGCCGGCATCCGGAGAGGCCGCGTTCGAGCGTTTGGTGCGCGCCCTCCCGATCGGCGTCGTGCTGGTGGACCACGCATGCCGCGTCGAGTTTGCCAACGCGGCCGCGGGAGCGACGTTCGGCTTCGATCCATCGCGCGCCATCGATCTCCACGTCATCGAGGCCATTCACAGCGTCGAGCTGGAGCGCAGGATTGCCGATGCGCTGCGCGGCGAAGCGTCGGTGGCTCCCCTGCTGGTGACGGGGGCCGCGGGCCAGCGCACCTATCGCGTTTCGGTCTATCCGCTGACCGAGGAGAACGAGGCTTCGCAGCGCGTTGTGGTCTTTTCCGACGACCAAACGGCGCTTCTCCGGCTCGACCGCGCGCGCAAAGAGTTTCTTTCGAACGTCTCGCACGAGCTGCGAACGCCTCTCTCGTCGATCAAGCTGATGCTCGAAACGGTGCTAGAGGCTCCCGAAGAGGAGGCGCGCGATCTCTTCGTGCCGCAAGCCCTCGCACAGGTCGACCGGTTGACCGCGCTCGTCGGGCAGCTTCTCGAGCAGGCGCGAGCCGAGTCGGGCCAGCTCAAGCTCGACCTGCGCGACGTCGACTTGGAAGAAGTTGCGCGGCCAATCGTCGCATCGTTCGAGCAGCAGGCCTCGCACAAAGGCGTGAATCTCGAGCTCACGGCGCTGCGCCCGGTGCGCGTCGAGGCCGATCCGGACCGGCTCGCTCAAGTTTTCGTCAATTTGATCGATAATGCGCTGCGTCACACCCGAGGGGGCGGCCGAATACGGATCGAGCTCGATGCCCGCGACAGCGACGCGGTCTTGCGCGTGCGCGACACTGGAGAGGGCATCCCGTACCGCGACCTTCCGCATATCTTCGAGCGCTTCTACGTGGTCGATCGATCGCGTACGCGGGGCACCGGAGGCGCCGGTTTGGGTCTGGCCATCGTAAAGGGAATCGTCGATGCGCACGGGGGGGCGATCTCGGCGGAGTCGATGCTCGGCCGCGGCACGGCGTTCACCATTCGTATTCCGATCATGCGCATCAAACGGGAGGCCGGCGCGCCTTAAGGTTCTTAACGGCGAACGGGCATCGGCGACCCAACGACGAACCCGCGGATCAGATGTTCGCGACCGCCGCCGACCGGACGGATGTTTCGATGCAGACCAAGATCAACGTCGAGAACCTCGACGTGTATTACGGCGCGTTTCACGCGATCCGGAACGCCTCGCTCGAAGTGCCGGCAAATCGCGTGATGGCGCTCATCGGCCCATCCGGCTGCGGAAAGTCGACGTTCATTCGCACCCTCAACCGTATGCACGATCTGACGCCCGGCGCGCGGGTCGAAGGGCGGGTTCTGCTCGACGGTCACGACATCTACGCGCCTGAAATCGATCCGGTGACGATCCGCTACCGCATCGGGATGGTCTTCCAGCGGCCCAATCCGTTCCCGAAGTCGATCTTCGACAACGTCGTCTACGGCCCGCGCATACACGGCGAGCGAGATCGCCGCGAGCTTATGGAGATCTGCGAGCGCAGCCTGCGTCGAGCGGCGCTTTGGGACGAAGTCAAGGATCGCCTCGACCGTTCGGCCCTCGCCCTCTCAGGCGGACAGCAGCAGCGGCTGTGCATCGCTCGTTGTCTCGCGGTCGATCCGGAAGTCATCTTGATGGACGAACCGGCCTCCGCGCTCGATCCCATTGCCACGAGCAAGATCGAAGACCTCATCGAACAGCTCAAGAAAGAGTACACCGTCGTCATCGTGACGCACTCGATGCAGCAGGCAGCGCGTATCAGCGACAACACGGCGTTCTTCTTGCTCGGCGAGTTGCTGGAAACCGACACGACCTCGACGATTTTCACCAAGCCGAAAGACAAGCGAACTGAGGACTACATTACCGGGCGTTTCGGCTAACTCGGTAGATAAGCAAGCAAGCGCAGAACGCGAACATTCTTGTTAAGAGTGTCTTAATCGGCGAGCGCTAGACTAACTTACATAGCAACCCTCCAAGCCAAAATTCGAGGAGAAGACGTAATCGTGTTATTTACTTTCGTTCGCGTGGGCCTCATCGCGGCGACGGTCGTTCTCGGCGTTCCCTCTCTGGCACCGGCGGCAACACAGGCAACACCGGTGGCACAGACGGGCTCGACGCCGGCGGCCGATTTCGGGTCGCCGCCATCGGGCCAGATTCCGATCCTGTACAACGACCGCCACGTCTACGCCACGCCCGACACGCTCAAGCAGGGCCGCGTGCTGGCCGCGCTCGCGCGCAACGGGGCGATCTACGTGCCGCTGCGCTCGATGTTCGAGCAGATGGGTGCGGCGGTTTCATACGATCCGTCCAGCCAGACCGCGACGATCTCCAAACCCGGGTCCGAAGTGGTGGTGACCGTCGGCAAGCCGGAGGTCATCGTCAACGGCGAATCGCGGCCGCTCGACGTCCCGCCGATCGTGTACCACGGCGTAGTGCTGGTGCCGATACGCGTGATCTCCGAAGGCATGGGCGGCTACGTGCAGTGGGTTCCGGACAAGCGTTTGGTGGTGGTGCGGTACGTGCCGGCGACGCCGCCGACCGAAGCTCCGCCGCCGCCGGTTCCCGAATCGACGGTCGCACCGCCTCCTCCACCGCCGGCAACGCCCAACCCGTGGCACCTGGGCGGCTATTTCCGGTCGTATTATTTCACGCGTCAGAATGCGTCGAACAATCCGGGCACGCAGTTCAACTTTTCGCCCGGCGCCAAGTACAACTCCAACGGCGTCAATCAGGCGACGTGGAACAGCGCGATTTCGCTGCACGCCGACTATAACTTCCCGGGCTCGGGCTGGTACATCGGCGGGACGTACCTCTACGCCAACCCGATCGACGGCCCGTGCGTCGTGCCGGCCAACCATCTCAAGGGCGGCGTTTGCGGGTCGCAGGTTCCACCCAACACCAACTCCGACGACACGCTGCCCAGCTTCACGCTGAGCACGTTTTACGAAGCCTACGTCAAGTACAAGGAGAACGGCTGGAACGGCACGCTGGGCAACCAGCTGTTCGATACCCCGTGGGCGAACCCGGCGGACTCGCGGTTGAAGCCGGCGGCCTTTGAGGGCGGCGATCTGAGCTACACCTGGACGAACGGCTTGACGATCGAGGGTGCGGATATGCTGCAATATGAGAACCGCACGAGCTCACAGTTCTCGCAGCAAACGCTGCTCACGAGTTATCCCGCCGGCAATAACGGCCTCGCGTCCAACATCTTCCTGCCCAACGGCAACGGCCTCAATACCAACGGTTTCGCGATGGGCAAGCTCGGCTATGCCAACCCATCGGGCACGGGATTTGCCGTAGACGGCTACTATTACGGCGTGAGCGACCTGGTGAGCATGTCGTGGTTCGACGGCAAGTACACGTTCGACAACGCATGGAAGCCGTGGATCGCGTTGCAGGGCGGCTGGAACCAGAATGCCGGTCAGTCGTACATCGGCAAGGTCAACAGCCAGGTCTTTGGCGCTCAGATCGGTGCCAACGTCACGAAGAACTTCCAGATCACCGGCGGTTACGATCAGATACCCTGGAAGACCGACACGGTGTTCCTGCCCAAGAACGTGACCTGCAGCAACTCGAACTACCAAATCAGCGCGAAGGGCGCGACGCTCGCGTATTTCCTGCCGCTCAATGCCGCGCAGTGCTTCACCAATCCCAACGGAACGACCAACATCTACTACGGCGGCTGGGCCAGCCCGTACACCGACAACTACGACAGCGACCCGTTCTTCACGACCAGCGTGACGCAGGGCCAGGCCGACCGGCGCGCACCCGGCACGTCGTGGAAGGTAGGGCTTCAATACACGTCCACTAACCGGAAGTGGATCTTCATTGCGACCGACGCGTGGTACAACTACGGCAACGCACTGGCACCCGAGAACACGAACATCTGGGTGCTTGACGGGCGCTACCGCTTCAGCCACGTTCCGGCGAAGGGCCCATATCACGGCCTGATGCTGCGTTACCGGTACATCCAGCGTACGCTATCCAACACGTTCTGCGGCGCGGCAGCGACGGACTGTCCGGCGGGTTCTACACTCGGGGCGCCGGAGTTCGGCGGCTTGCCGCTCTTTAAGTACAATCGGGCACAGCTGGAGTACGACTTCTAGCCTCGCGGGATCACCGAACCAAGCGGTTCGAAGCCCGGCCGTCCTCCTCGGCCGGGCTTTCTTTTTCTTTTTTGTGGGGCAGGATTAATAACTGGTGTCATCAATCCCCGGAAAAGTTAATTCCAGTTACTTCTGCTTGGAGGAGGTTCCTGCTGCGATGAAACTCGGTTTTGCTTGCGCTCTCGCCTTGGGCGCGCTGGCGGCAAGTCCCGTTTCGGCACTGGCGGCAACACAGGCAACACCGGTGGCACAGACGGGCTCGGCGCCGGCGGCCGATTTCGGGTCGCCGCCATCGGGCCAGATTCCGATCCTGTACAACGACCGCCACGTCTACGCCACGCCCGACGCGCTCAAGCAGGGCCGCGTTCTGGCCGCGCTCGCGCGCAACGGGGCGATCTACGTGCCGCTGCGCTCGATGTTCGAGCAGATGGGTGCGGCGGTTTCGTACGATCCGTCCAGCCGCACCGCGACGATCTCCAAACCCGGCGCCGAAGTGGTGGTGACCATCGGCAAGCCGGAGGTCATCGTCAACGGCGAATCGCGGCCGCTCGACGTTCCGCCGATCGTGTACCACGGCGTAGTGCTGGTGCCGATACGCGTGATCTCCGAAGGCATGGGCGGCTACGTACAGTGGGTTCCGGACAAGCGTTTGGTCGTGGTGCGGTACGTGCCGGCGACGCCGCCGACCGAGGCTCCGCCGCCGCCGCCTGTTCCCGAATCGACGGTCGCACCGCCGCCCCCGCCTCCGGCAACTCCGAATCCGCTGAAGCTGGGTGGCTATTTCCGGTCGTATTATTTCACGCGTCAGAACGCGTCGAACAATCCCGGCGCGCGGTTCGACTTCACCCCCGGCGCAAAGTACAACGCCAACGGCGTCAATCAGGCGACGTGGAACAGCGCGATCGCCGTCCACGGCGACTACAACTTCGCGAACTCGGGCTGGGACTTCGGCGGGACGTATCTCTACGCCAACCCAATCGATGGCCCGTGCGTCGTTCCGCAGAACCACCTCAAGAATGCGCCGGCGCCGTCGCCGAACTGCATACAGCAGGTTCCACCCAACACCAATCCCGACGACACGGTGCCCGGCTTCACGCTGAGTACGTTCTATGAGGCGTACCTCGCCTACAGAGCGCACGGTTTCGACGGCGCGATGGGCAACATTCTCTTTACGTCGCCGTGGGCGAATCCGGCCGACACGCGGCTTAAGCCGCAGGCGTTCGAAGGCGGCTACCTCAACTATACGGCGCCGTCCGGCTGGAACGTCGGAGGCGCCGACATGCTGGCCTTCGAGCCGCGTACCAGCTCGGCGTTCAGCCGTCAGACGCTCCTAACGGGTTACCCCGCCGGCAACGCGGGACTGCCCGCCAACATCGTCGTTGCGGGAGGCAACGGCATCAATACCAACGGCCTCCTGACGGGGAGAGCCGGCTACGCCGACCCGTCCGGTACCGGACTCTCCGCGAACGGCTACTACTACAATGTTGCCGATCTCGTCAACATGTCGTGGTTCGACGCGAAGTACACGTTCCACGGCAGGTGGGCGCCGTTCGTTGCGATGCAAGGAGGCTGGGAGAACAACAGCGGGCAGTCCTATATCGGCAAGGTGGATAGCCAGGCGATCGGCGCGCAAATCGGAGCGAACGTCACCAAGAACTTCCTGCTGACGGTCGGCTACGATTCGGTCCCGTGGCGAAACGATTCGGTCTTTCTGCCCGCGGGCGTGACCTGCAGCAATGCGAACAATCAGATCACCGCGAAGGCGACCCTCGCATATTTCCTGCCGCTCAACGCGGGGCAGTGTTTCAACAATAAGAACGGCACGACCCAGATTTACTACGGCGGCTGGGCCGGTCCGTATACCGACAACACGACGAGCGACCCGTTCTACACGACGAACTTCTTGCAGGGGCAGCCCGACCGGCGCGCGCCCGGAACGTCGTGGCAAGCGGTGCTGACGTTCACATCGACCAATCAGAAGTGGATCGTCCAAGCAGCCGACGCGTGGTACGACTACGGCAATGCGCTCGCGCCGGAAAACACCAAGATCTGGTGGTTTGACGGGCGCTATCGGTTCAGTCACGTCGGCAAGGGACCGTACCACGGATTGCTCCTGCGCTATCGCTACGGCGAGCGCGACCTCTCGAACACGTTTTGCGGCGCGGCGGCCACGAGTTGCCCGGCCGGATCGTCGATCGGCTCGACGGAGCTCGGCGGTCTCCCAATCTTCAAGTACAGCCGAGCGATGCTCGAGTACGACTTCTAAAAATAAGGACGGATAGCCAGTGAGATTCAGACTTCCCGCCAAAGCGCTCGCCGCGGCGATGCTGCTGGTGTTTTGCAGAGGCCTACAGGCAGGCGCGGCACCCCCCGCGCCGGCCTCGATCCTGAACGTTTCCTACGATCCGACGCGCGAGCTCTACGACGACTACAACGCCGTCTTCGCCAAGTACTGGAAGAAGAAGACGGGACAAGACGTGACCGTGCAGCAGTCGAACGGCGGCTCCGGAAAGCAGGCGCGCGCCGTCATCGACGGTCTGCAGGCCGACGTCGTGACTCTGGGGCTCGCGTACGATATCGACGCGATCGCCGACAAGGCCAAGCTGCTGCCCGAGAATTGGCAGACGCGCCTGCCGTACAAGAGCACGCCGTATACGTCGACGATCGTCTTTCTCGTGCGGCAGGGCAATCCGAAGCACGTTCGCGACTGGGACGACCTGGCGAAGCCCGGGATCGCGGTCATCACTCCGAATCCGAAGACCTCCGGCGGCGCGCGCTGGAACTTCCTGGCGGCATGGGCTTATGCGATGAGCCAGCGCGGCGGCAGCTCCGCGTCGGCTAAAGCATTCGTCACCAAGCTCTACAAGAACGTCCCGGTGCTCGACTCGGGTGCGCGAGGGTCGACGACGACGTTCGTCGAGCGCGGTATCGGTGACGTCGAGATCGCCTGGGAAAACGACGCCTTGCTCGCGGTCAACAAGCTCGGCAAGGGACGCTTCGAGATCGTCCGCCCGTCACTGAGCATCCTCGCCGAACCGCCTGTGGCCGTGGTCGACGCCGTGGTGGCTAAGAAAGGCACGCGAGCCGTCGCGCAGGCATATCTTGAGTTTCTCTTTTCGCCGGCGGGCCAAGATATCGTCGCGCGGCACTACTTCCGTCCGCGCGCCGCGTCGGTCGCGAAACGTTATGCGTACCAGTTCCCCGCGATGAAGCTGGTCGACATCGATCGCTTTGGCGGCTGGCGCAGGGCGCAGCAAGAGTATTTTGCCGACGGGGGCGTCTTCGATCAGATCTACCAGGGCAACCAGTAGGCAGAAAGACGATCACGATGCCGGCCGCGTTGAGGCTGTCTAAGCGAAGCATCCTTCCCGGGTTCGGATTGACCCTGGGCTTCACGATCTTCTATTTGTCCCTGATCGTGCTGATCCCGGTCTCGGCGACGTTCGTCGAGACGTCGAAAATCGGGTGGCACGCATTCTGGCGGATCGTGACGACTCCGAGGGCGATCGCGTCGTACGAGCTTTCGTTCGGCGCATCGCTCGTCGGCGCGCTGATCAATTTCGTCATGGGCACGCTCGTGGCTTGGGTCTTGGTGCGTTACCGGTTCCCCGGTAAGCGAATCCTCGACTCGCTGGTCGATTTACCGTTTGCGCTTCCGACGGCGGTCGCCGGCATCGCGCTGACAACGCTTTATGCATCGACCGGCTGGTTCGGGCATCCGCTCTCACAACTGGGGATTCACGTTGCATTTACCCGCCTTGGAGTCGTCGTGGCGCTGACGTTCATCGGTTTGCCGTTCGTCGTACGCACCGTCCAGCCGGTTCTCGAGGACCTCGAGAAAGAACTCGAAGAGGTGGCCGCAAGCCTCGGTGCGAGCCGCCTGCAGACGTTCGGGCGCGTGCTATTCCCGGCGATCTTCCCCGCGGCGTTGACGGGCTTCGCGCTCGCCTTTGCGCGCGGCGTGGGCGAGTATGGCTCGGTGATCTTCATTGCGGGCAACATGCCCATGCGTACCGAGATCACACCGCTTTTGATCGTTACGAAGCTCGAGGAGTACGACTACGCCGGCGCGACGGCGATCGCAGTCGTGATGCTGGTGCTATCCTTCGTCATGCTCATCGGAATTAACACGTTGCAGCGATGGAGCAGCCGCCGCGAGGGAGCCGACGCCCCCGCTGCGCCACAGCAGGTCCCGGTACTGGCTTTCGATGGTTAGCGCGCTGCCCGCTCGCGCCTTGCCGGCCGTGACGGAGTCGGCGGCGGTCCGGGCTCTACTGATCGGAGTCTCCGTCGTGTTCCTGGGGGCATTCCTGCTGGCGCCGCTGGCGCTCGTCTTCGCCATTGCCTTCGGCGAAGGCATCGCCGCGTATTTTCGAAGCTTCACTAATCCGGACACGCTCTCGGCGATTCGCCTGACGCTTCTTGCGGCCGCGATAGCGGTCCCGGCGAATCTCGTCTTCGGCATCTCGGCCGCGTGGGCGATCGGCAAATTCGAATTCGTCGGCAAGAGCTTCCTGATCTCGCTGATCGATCTCCCGTTCTCGATATCGCCGGTCGTCGCGGGGCTGACCTACGTGCTGCTCTTCGGCGCTCAAGGGTTGCTCGGCCCGTGGCTGGCGGCGCATGACGTGCACATCATCTTCGCGGTACCGGGCATCGTGCTGGCGACGATCTTCGTGACATTTCCGTTCATCGCGCGCGAGCTGCTCCCGTTGATCGCGGTGCAAGGAAACGACGAGGAGGAAGCGGCCATCACGCTGGGCGCCAGCGGCTGGCAAACCTTCCTGCGGGTGACGCTGCCCAACGTGAAGTGGGCGCTCCTTTACGGTGTGATTCTTTGCAACGCCCGCGCCATGGGCGAGTTCGGCGCCGTGTCCGTAGTTTCGGGGCACATACGCGGCTTGACCGACACGATGCCGCTGCAAATCGAGGTCCTTTACAACGACTATCAGTTCGTTCCGGCGTTCGCGGTCGCGTCGCTCTTGGCGCTGCTCGCGCTCGCGACGCTGATCGTCAAGAGCCTGGTCGAGTGGCGGGCCGGAAATCTCGCCGGGAAGGTCGCATGAGCATCACCGTTCGCGCAATAACGAAGAAATTCGGGGGCTTCACGGCGTTGGATTCCGTTGATCTGGACATACCGCGGGGCCGGCTCGTCGCGTTGCTCGGGCCTTCGGGCTCGGGCAAGACGACGCTGCTGCGCATCATCGCCGGCTTGGAGTTCGCCGACTCGGGCGTCGTGCAGTTTGACGGCGAGGATATCAGTGACCGCAGCGCACGCGAGCGGCGCGTCGGGTTCGTCTTCCAGCATTATGCCCTCTTTCGCCACATGACCGTCTTCGAGAACGTCGCCTTCGGTTTGCGCGTGCGTCCGCGGGCGATGCGTCCTTCCGCGCAGCGCATCCGCGATCGGGTCGGGGAACTGCTCGATCTGATTCAGCTCCGAAATCAGGCCGGCCGCTATCCATCGCAGCTCTCCGGCGGCCAGCGTCAGCGCGTCGCGCTGGCGCGCGCCCTCGCCGTCGAGCCGAGCGTCCTGCTCTTGGACGAACCGTTCGGAGCGCTGGACGCGAAGGTTCGTTTGGAGCTGCGGCGGTGGCTGCGTCAGCTTCACGACGAGGTCGGCGTCACCAGCGTCTTCGTGACACACGATCAGGACGAGGCGCTCGAAGTCGCCGATCAGGTGGCGGTCATGAATCGCGGCAAGATCGAACAGGTGGGCGCGCCCGATGATGTGTATAATCGCCCGGCCACGTCATTCGTCTATAATTTCTTGGGGAACGTCAACCTCTTTCACGGACGCATCGACGACGGCACGGCACGGATCCACCGCGAGGAGACGGGCCACGTCGTCTTCGTTCGCCCGCACGCGCTGGAGATCACGCGGCATCCCAACGGAGCGAACCACTTTCGCGCGACGACGAAGCACATCAACGCCGCCGGCCCGGTCGTGAAGATCGAGGCGATCACCGACTGGGGCGCGGCCGTACACGTAGAAATGCCGCAGGAGCGTTTCCGGGCGCTGGCGCTGCACAAAGGAGAAGAGGTCTTCATCACTCCGCACGATCTCGCCGTTTTCGCGAAGGAGTAGGTTTCCCCGGGCCCGCGTGAAATTAACGGGCCCTCATGGCTTCGTCAATGCGAGCCCTCGTCAAACCGAGCGCCGGCCCCGGCTTTCTCTTGACCGACGTCCCGATACCGCAGGTCGGGCCCGCCGACGTGCTGATTCGCGTCGAGAAAGCGGGTCTGTGCGGCACGGACCATCATATCTACGCCTGGGACGCATGGGCGCAGCGCCGGATCAAGCCCCCGCTCGTCGTCGGACACGAGTTCATGGGCACGGTCGCCGCAGTCGGTGACGCGGTGCGCTCCGTTCGCGTCGGCGAGCGGGTCGCCGCCGAAGGGCACGTTGCGGATCTCACCTGCTTGCTGTGCCGCACCGGTCAGGCGCACATCTGCGAACGCGTCGAGATCGTCGGCGTCGATCGCGACGGCGCGTTCGCCGAATACGTCGCGATGCCCGAGTACAACGTGTGGCGGCTCGATCCGGCGATCCCGGATGAGTGCGCCGCGATCTTCGACCCGCTTGGCAACGCCGTCCATACGGTGATGGCGGCGGGGGTCAGCGTCAAAAGCGTCGTGATCAGCGGCGTTGGCTCGATCGGACTGATCGCGATTCAAGTGGCGCGGGCGGCCGGTGCGATCGCGGTGTATGCCATCGACGTCAACCCGGCAAGGCTCGAGCTCGCGAAGAAGCTGGGCGCCGACGCGACGTTCGTCGCGGGCGCCGCCGACCTCGCCGCTGAGATCAGGCGCCTCACGCGCGGCGACGGCGCCGACGTGCTGCTGGAGATGTCCGGCAGCGGCGCTGCCATCGACCTCGGCCTGCAACTGCTCCGCAACGGCGGAACGGCGGCGCTGCTAGGGATACCCTCCAATCCGGTCACGCTCGATCTGGCCGAGCGCATCATCTTTAAGGGGCTCACGCTGCTCGGCATCAACGGCCGTCGCATGTTCGAGACGTGGTACCAGGCAGAGGCTCTCGTAAAGAGCGGGAGGGTCGACCCTCGCGCGGTCATCACGCACGTGTTGCCCTACACCGAGTTCGACCGCGCGTTCGAACTGATGGAGAAAGGCGAAGCGGTGAAGATTGTCTTGGACTTCAAAGGAGATATCGCGAAAGCATGAATCAGGCATTCGAAGAGAAGCTGCAAACCGATCTCGACGCGCTCAAGAAGGCCGGAACCTATAAGCGTCTCCGCCACTTGACGACGCCGATGGCGCCCGAGGTCCACATGGAAGAGGCCGGCGATGTCATCGTGCTCTCGAGCAACAATTACTTGGGGCTCGCCGATCAGCCCGAGGTCGTGGAAGCCGGAAAAAAGGGACTCGACCGGTACGGCGCAGGCACCGCTTCGGTGCGCTTTATCTGTGGAACGTTCGACGTCCATCGCGTGCTCGAAGAGCGGATCGCTGCGTTCCTGGGTACGCAGGCGTCGCTCTCGTACGTCTCGTGCTGGAACGCGAATACCGGCCTCTTTCCGACGATTTGCGACGAAAAATCGGCGATCGTATCCGACGAGCTCAACCACGCGTCGATCATAGACGGCGTGCGGCTCGCCTCGAAGGCGCGGCGAGAGCGCTTTAAGCACGGCAACATGCGCGACCTCGAAGAGAAGCTCGAGAGCGTCCAGGGCTGTTTCCCGATCGTCGTCGTCACCGACGGCGTCTTCTCGATGGAGGGCGACCTCGCAAAGCTCCCGGACATCGTCGCGCTTGCAAAGCGGTACGGTGCGATCGTGGTCGTGGACGATTCGCACGGAACCGGCGTCATGGGTAGCACGGGCCGCGGGACGGTCGAGCACTATGGCCTGACCGGCGAAGTCGACGTGATCACCGGCACGCTCGGCAAAGCGCTGGGTGGCGCCGCCGGCGGATTCGTCGCCGGCAGTCATGCGCTCATCGATACGCTGACTCAGCGCTCGCGCCCGCAGTTGTTCTCCAACGCCCTGCCGGCGACGGTCGCTTGCAGCTCGCTCGCGGCAATCGAGTATCTCGATTCGCACCCGGATCTAGTACAGCGATTGCGCGAGAACACCCGATACTTCCGCGGCGGCCTCGAACGGATCGGTTACAAGCCGCTCGAGAGCGAGAGCGCAATCGTGCCGATCATCGTCGGCGAAACGGCGTTTGCGATCGCAATCAGCGACAAGCTGCTGAATGCCGGCGTCTTCGTAACAGGCTTCGGGTTCCCGGTCGTCCCCGAAGGCACGGCGCGGATCCGAGTGCAGACGAGCGCAGCGCTCACGCAGGATGAAATGGACCGGGCCCTGATCGCGTTCGAGCGCGTCGGCCGCGAAACGGGTCTGCTAACCGCTTGAGATTCTCCCGCACGGGGATCGTCTTGACGCCGAGCGCGTCGCTCGACGAGAGCCTGGGTGTTTTGAATCCAGCCTGCACGCGCCGTCGCGACGGTTCGTTGCAGCTCTATCCGCGGATGGTCGCACCTGGGAACATCTCGCGGGTCGGCTCCTTTAGCGCGCACGAGGGCGCCGACGGGTCGCTGCGCCTCGAGCCGCGGGGATACGCGCTCGAACCCACGGCCCCGTATGAATTGCGTGACGAGCCCGGCGGCCACGGTTGCGAAGATCCGCGCGTCACCTTCGTCTCGGTGCTGGACCGGTACGTCATGTCGTACGTGGCCTTCGGACCGCGCGGACCCGAAGTCGCAGTCGCCGTGTCGCGCGACGGCTTGGCGTGGGAGCGTCTCGGTTTGCTGCACTTCCAGGACGACGGAGGATCGGTTGCCGACAAGGACGCTGCGTTTTTTCCCGACCCGGTCGCGTCGCCGGCCGGCGTCGAATCGCTCGCCTTTTATCACCGGCCCACGCTTCAGCTCTCGGTAAAGGATGGTAGGGCGGCCCTCACCGCGATCGAAGCGCTTCCTCCTGAGCGGCGCGAGGGCATCGCGATCGGATACGTTTCGCTCGCAGCCGTTCGATCCGACATCGACGCCCTTCTCTGCGTCGCCGAGACGCATCGCCTCACGATGCCTCCGGCGAACTGGGGCGCCATCAAGGTAGGCGCCGGTACTCCGCCGGTGCGCGTCGCCGAGGGCTGGCTGTCGGTGGTGCACGGCGTCGACGAGCTCGCCCAGCCGGACGGCCCCGCGTTGTTGCGATATTGCGCGGGCGTCATCATCCACGACGCCGAGCATCTCGATCGCGTGATCTTCCGATCAAGCGAGCCGCTCTTCGTTCCCGAAGCACCGGCCGAGCTCCATGGCGCCGTCGGCCACGTCGTCTTTCCCACCGGTATCGACCGGCGCAGCGAGCGCGAGTTCGACGTCTACTATGGAATGGCCGACTATGAGATTGCCCGGGGGCGGCTGACGCTGGCCGAGGATCGCCCCTAACGGCGTCGGCTTTAAACGCGGAACGAATGGTTGCGGGGGGTGGATTTGAACCACCGACCTTCGGGTTATGAGCCCGACGAGCTACCGGACTGCTCCACCCCGCGACGAGAACGATTACGTTACGACGCTGCGGGTTGCGCCCCTGCCGTCCGGTTGCTTCCGACGGGACGCGCGGTGACCGCCATGCCGCCGCCGAAACCACGCACATGGCGTCCGCTGCGCTCGCAGAGCGCATACCCAAAATCCATCTCCACTGCCACCTAGAGGGCAGCTTGCGCGGTGCGACCTTCGTCGAGTTGGCGGCCAAGCACGGGCTGCCGTTGCGCTACCACCCGTCCGGCGCTGCGGCGATGGACACCGTTGATCCGGCCGACCCGTATCGGTTCGAAGACTTTCGAGAATTTCTGCACATCTTTGCCGCCGTGAGCCGGTCGCTGCGGGATCCGGACGATTACGCGCGGCTCGCGAGCGAGTTCGTCGAGGACGCTCTCGCGCAGGGGGTGATCTACGGCGAGCTGTTCGTCTCGCCTCCCGTGTGGACGTTCTTTAATCCGCAGCTCGACGTTCGCGCGACGATGGAAGCGATCGTCGCGGAGCTGCGCCGCGCCAGGCCGAAGGCGACCTTCAAGCTATTGCCGGATCTCACGCGCAACTTCGGAGCCGCGAGCGCGTTGGAGACGGCTCGCGCCGCCGCCAAAATGACGGATCTGGACGTCATCGGGATCTCGCTCGGCGGCGACGAGGCGCACTTTCCGGCCCATCTCTTCGCCGGCGCGTTCGAGTACGCGCGCGCCCAAGGCCTTCACCGCGTGGCCCACGCCGGTGAGGCCGACGGCCCCGCCAGCATCCGCGACGTGGTCGAGGTGCTGGGCGTCGAGCGAATCGGCCACGGAGTTCGCGCGCTCGAGGATGCGGGCACGGTCGAGCTGCTCGCGACGCGCGGCATACCGCTCGAAATCTGCCCCACGTCAAACCTGCTGACGGGCGTTGCAGTCGCCGGGCATCCGCATCCCTACCTTGCTCTCGATCGCCTCGGCTGCTCGGTAACGATCGATTGCGACGATCCGACGATCTTCCGTACCTCGATCGCGCGCGAGTACGCGCTAGTCGAGGAGGTCGCGGGACCGGACGCGCTGGAACGATTCGTTCGCAACGCCGTCGATGCTACGTTTGCCGGCGCGGAAGCGAAGCTGGCGATGGAAGCGCAGGTTTCAGAGGCCGTCGCGGAACTCCGCGCGGCTCCTAGAAGTTAAGGATTCTATGCCCGGCCACTCGCACTCGCATTTCGCCGAGTCCTTCGAGATGTACATGAAGGCGATCTACCGCCTCGAGCGTGAAGGGCCGGGCGTTACCACGTCGGCACTGGCGTCCGAGTTGGGCGTGGCCCCGGCGTCCGTCTCCGGCATGCTCAAGAAACTCGTGAACGACGGATTCGTCGAGCACGAAATACGCGGTGACATCAAGTTGACTCGACAAGGCCTTGAAGTTGCCGTCGGAGTCGTTCGGCGCAACCGGTTGGCGGAGCGGCTCCTCACCGACGTGTTGGGGATGCCGTGGGACGAGGTGTACGCCGAAGCGTGCATCCTCGAGCACGCCATCACGCCGCGCGTCGAGCAACGGCTCATCGAGACGCTCAACGATCCGCAAACCTGTCCCCACGGGCACCCCATCCCGCCCGCGGATTTGACGGAACCCGTGCGTATCGGCGTTCCGCTCGCGCAGGTCGCCTCGGGAGAGACCGTTACCGTCGCCGGGGTCACCGAGCAGATGCCCGAGATCCTGCGCTATCTCGGTCAGGTGGGCCTGCGCCCCGGGGCGCGTCTCTACGTCGTCGAGAAGGCGCCGTTGGGAGGTCCGCTCACGATCGAGGTTGCCGGCGAGCGCCACGCGATCTCGCTGGAGCTCGCGCGGACGGTCATGATCGCTTGATCACTCGAGCTTTGATCGTGCTCAACGTCATCGGATATCTTTGGGAGATCTCCGTCGGCGGCCCGGGCATGCTCTCGGGCTTCGGAAGCGGCAGCGGAATGCAGCGCGTGCTCGCGGATGGAG
Organism: Vulcanimicrobiota bacterium; assembly: GCA_963745145.1. Taxonomy (GTDB): domain Bacteria; phylum Vulcanimicrobiota; class Vulcanimicrobiia; order Vulcanimicrobiales; family Vulcanimicrobiaceae; genus Cybelea. Next base: position 1,721,430 of record CAVUWE010000002.1, read on the forward strand.
CCCTCATTCCCGCCGCGGTGCTGCAAGGCGGCCAGTGGTGGCGCATCCTCACCGGTGGGTTCCTGCACGGTAATTTGATTCATATCGGCGTCAACATGATGTCGCTCTGGTTCCTCGGACGATTCATCGAATTCGCGCTGGGATCGTGGCGCATGCTCGTGGTCTACATGGTTTCGCTCGTCGTGTCCGGGCTCGGCGTCGTCTATTTTAGCAGCGATCCGATGATTGCGACCGTTGGAGCGAGCGGGGCGATCTTCGGCCTCTTTGGTGCTCTTTTTGCGATCGGATTCAAGCTCGGAAAGCCGGGCATGGAGCTCGTGCGCGCCAACGTCGGAATTCTCGTTCTCAACCTGATCATCACGTTTACCGTGCCGCAGATTTCTTGGCAGGCACACGTGGCCGGTTTGCTGGCCGGCTTCGCGCTCACGTACGTGATGTACGCGCCGCCGCGACGGGTCGCTCCGGTGGTTGTCGACGCGAGCACCGGACGCGAGCTCGAGACGGAATACGAATCGCCCGATGCCGGTTAATCTGGAGGAGGTTTTCGGAGCCTCGGGACCGTTCGCGCGGAGGTTGCACGGCTTCGAGCCGCGCGCCGGACAACTCCAGATGGCGCAACTCGTGGAGCGCGGCATCCTGGAGGGGATGCACACGATCGTCGAAGCGGGAACGGGCGTCGGGAAATCGCTGGCCTATCTGGTGCCGGCGTTTCGCAGCGGGAAGAAGGTCGTGGTCTCGACGGGGACCATCGCGCTGCAAGAACAGCTCGTGCGCAAGGACATCCCGCTCGTGGAGGCCGCGCTCGGCACGCCGCTGCGGGTGACGCTGCTCAAGGGCCGCGCGAACTACCTGTGCCGTCAGAAGCTCGAACGGATGCGAGCGGATCGCCTGCTGGCGTCGTCGCGGTCGATGCAGCGGATTTGGGAATGGTCCGAGCGCACCCAAAGCGGCGATAGAGGCGAGCTGGGCTTCGTGCCTCCCGCGGACGAGTGGGAGCAGCTCGACGCCGATGCCGACGAATGCGTGGGCGAGCATTGCGCGCACTTCCGCAAGTGCTTCTTTTTCGATAAGCGCGACGAGGCGAAGTACGCCGACGTCGTCGTCGTGAATCACGCCCTGTTCTTTCTCGACCTCGCGGTCGGTGGAGGGCTCCTGCCAGCGTACGACGTGGTCGTGCTCGATGAGGCGCACCAGTGCGAGCGTTGGGCGACCGACGCGCTCACGGCGGTGCTCTCCGGAGCGACGATCGGCCGCATGCTGCGCAAGCTGCGCCGTGTGTACGATCTCCCGCCGGACTTCGATCACGAGTTCGACGAGGGAATCCGGCGGCTGGACGCGGCGCTTGGGCGCGTTCCGTTCGACCGCTATCCGCTGGCGGCGAACGAGGGCGCGTGGCCGGCACTGGAGCCGCTGCGCGCGACGCTCTATCGCTTGGAGAATTGGCTCTTCGCCAATGCGCTGACGGCATTGAAGAAGCGCGTCGACAGCGAGGCCGAAGCCGAGCGCCGCCGCGATCTCGCCCTGCGAGCGGTGCTCGCGCACGAGTCCGTGATCGATCGAGCCCAGGCCGGCGTTCCCGAAACGATCGCGTGGGTGGAGCGCGGCGAGAACGACCGGCGCTTCTCGGTGAATTGCGCGCCGCATGACGTCGCCGACTTCTTACGCAACGCTCTCTTTACGCGAGCGCACAGCGTCGTCCTCACGAGCGCGACCCTAGCTACGGATCGATCATTCGCCTTCGCGCGGCGAACGCTAGGGATCGACGACGCGCAAGAACTCGTTGCGCCGTCGCCGTTCGATTACGCAAATCAGGCGCGGCTCTTCGTGGCGCCGCCCGAGGTGAACCCCAAGTCGCCGGACTTTGCGCGCCTCGCCGCGCCGCTGGTGGAAGAGTGCCTCGATCGAAGCGGCGGACGCGCGTTCGTGCTCTTTACGTCGTACGCCAGGCTGCGCGAGGTGCACGATCTGCTGCGCGAACGTCTCGCGTTTCCCGTGCGGCTGCAGGGCCAGCTGCCGCGGTCGCATCTGCTCGATTGGTTTCGCAGAACGCCGGGGGCCGTGCTCTTCGCCACGGCGACCTTTTGGGAGGGTATCGACGTCGTCGGCGACGCGCTCTCGTGCGTGATCATCGACCGGCTGCCGTTTCCGTCGCCGACCGATCCGCTCGTGATGGCGCGCGTGCGCGCGCTCGAGGAGCGAGGTCTCGACGGCTTCGAGCACTACATGATACCGGCCGCCACGGTACGGCTCAAGCAGGGGTTCGGGCGACTCATCCGCAGCACGAGCGATCGAGGTCTCGTCGCGCTGCTCGACGGCCGCGCCGCCTCGACTCGTTACGGCGCGACGATCCTCTCGGCGCTACCACCGGCTACCCGGATCGCGCACCTCGATGACTTAGAGGCGTTTTTTGCCACGTCAGATCTGCCTCGGCAACGATCCGCGAACCATCCATGAGTGCAAGCTTGTCCATGCGGTGGCTCTTCGGCAGATAGAGCATTGCGAATCGGCCGTGAGGAATCGTTTTGCCGAGCATCGTTTGGCGGCCGTCGTGTACCCAAGTGACCGCAAGCGCCTTTGCCGCATCGCGTACGACCACCAGATACCACGAGCCGTCCGCTCCATAAGCGACGGTGGCTGCCGGACTCCCCGGAGCGACTCGAAACGACGCGATCCGATGTGGAGCGCCGGCGAGGCGGTCCATCGCTTCGCTCTGGGCGAGCATCGCGCCGCTCAACGTTCGATTCTCCGACCAAAAATAAGTGGCCGGCAATAGGCCGACGAGAAGCGCGGCGGCCAACGCCGCCCACGTTTGCCACGTCGAAGTGCCGCGTTTTATTGACGGAGCAGGCGTCAGCGCAAGCGCGCGATCGATTCGAGCGTCTAGCCCGGGCGGTGCCGCGTGGCGCGCTTCCATCGCCGCGATCAGCGCGACGTCGCGCTCCGCCGATCCGACTACCCGCGCACACGTCACGCATCCTCGTACGTGGGCCTCGAGCGCCAAACGCTCGGTGTCGTCGAGGGCACCGAGAGCGTAGAGCGGTGCAAGATCTGCGATTTGTTCGTGCGTCATTCGCGGTCCGGCCATGCGGTTGAGAGCGATTCGAGGGCCGAGGCGAGCTTGCGTAACCCCAGCTTGACGCGACTCTTAATCGTTCCGAGCGGTTCTCCAAGCTCGGCGGCAATCTCGGTTTGAGTCTTGCCTTCATAGTAGGCGAGTTCGAGGGCTGCCCGCTGCTCGACCGGAAGCGCGAGTAAGGCGCTACGCACGCGATCGGACTCGATCGGGTCGGGAAAGCGGAACTCCTCGCCGTCGCTTGGCATGGCCGCCAGCTGCTCCTCCAAACGCATCCGCCGAACTGCCCGCCGTTGCCGAGAGATCGCTTCGTTGCGGACGCAAACGACGAGAAAGCTTTTCAAACTTCCTCGCGCCGGTGAGTATGCTCGGGGCAAGCGCCACAAGCGCGCGACCGTGTCGCCAACGCAATCCTGGGCGTCTTCTCCGTCGCGCAGCACGTTGTATGCCGAGGAATAAAGGAGCGATGCGTACCGGCTATAGGCCTCGCCGAACGCCCAACGCTCGTGTGCCGCGAACGCTTCAGCCAACCTCTCGTCGTCCCCGGGCGCCGGCATAGTCGATAGCCTTCGACGCCCACTGCGTCGTCATCCGCTATGGATACGCGCCGAGGGCGCCCCCGGATGATCGGGCCGGCTAATCTTCCTGAGTCACCTCGGCTCTAGCGCGTTCTTGAAGCTCTTTTACGATCGACGAGTCGGCGAGCGTCGTGGTATCGCCGAGCGTGCGCCCCTCGGCAATATCCCGCAAGAGACGCCGCATGATCTTGCCGCTGCGAGTCTTGGGGAGCTCTTGAGTGAACGTGATGTACTTCGGGCGGATAAACTTGCCGAGCTTCGCGGCGACGTGATCGCGTAGCGCGTCGGCAAACTCGGGCGAGCCCCCCGCGCTGCCCTTGAGCGATACGAACGCATACACGGCCTGTCCGGTCATCTCGTCGAGTTTTCCGCAGACGGCGGCCTCCGCGACGGCCGGGTGATCCACGAGCGCGCTCTCGACCTCGGTGGTGGAGATCCGGTGCCCGCTGACGTTCATCACGTCGTCGATGCGGCCCATGAACCAGTAGTTTCCCTCGCGGTCGCGACGACCGCCGTCGCCCGCGAAGTAGACGTGTGGGAAGCGGGACCAGTACGTCTGCTCGTAGCGCTCGTCGTCTCCCCAGATTCCGCGCAGCATTCCCGGCCAGGGCCGCGTCAAGACGACGTAGCCGCCTCCGCCGAGCGGCACCGATTCGCCGCGGTCGTTCACGACGTCGGCGGCGATGCCCGGCAACGGTTTCGTCGCGCTGCCTGGCAGCAGCGTCGTTACGCCGGGCAGCGGCGCGATCATGATGCCGCCCGTCTCCGTCTGCCACCACGTGTCTACGACCGGGATGTGGTTTCCGCCGATCCACTCGCGATACCAGATCCACGCTTCAGGATTGATCGGCTCGCCGACGGTACCCAGCAGCCGCAACGACGTGAGGTCGTGACGGGCGGGATATTCGGGACCCCATTTCATGAACGTACGAATCGCAGTCGGCGCGGTGTAGAGGATGGTGACGCCGTACCGCTCGACGATCTCCCAAAAGCGATCCTTGGCCGGGAAATCCGGCGTGCCTTCGTAGAGGACGCTCGTCGCTCCGTTCGCCAGCGGACCGTAGACGATATACGAGTGACCCGTGACCCAGCCGATGTCGGCCGTGCACCAGAAGACGTCGCTCTCTTCTTTGAGATCGAACACGAGCTTGTGGCTCATCGCTGCCTGCGTCAAGTACCCCGCCGTCGTGTGCTTGATCCCCTTGGGCTTAGCCGTCGTACCGCTCGTATACAAGAGGAAGAGCAGGTCCTCGGCGTTCATGGGTTCGGGCTCGCACTCGGTGGGTTCTCCCGCCACGATCTCGTCCCACCAGTAGTCGCGTTGCTCGTGCATGAAGACTTCGTCACCCACTCGGCGCGCAACGATGCAGTGCTTGATGGACGGCGTGCGCTCCATCGCGACGTCGCAGTTGCGCTTGAGCGGCACCTTACCACTTCGGCGCCAGCCGAAATCGGCGGTAATGAGCGCCACGCACTGCGCGTCGTTGACGCGATCGACGATCGACTCCGGCGAAAAGCCGCCGAAGATCACGGAGTGGGCGGCGCCGATTCGCGTACAGGCGAGCATGGCGACCGGAAGCTCGGGGATCATCGGCATGTAGATCGCGATGCGGTCCCCTCGCCGAATGCCGAGCTTGCGTAACCCATTGGCGAACCGGTTTACCTCGTCGAGCAGCTCGCGGTACGTGATCGTCTTGCGGTCGCCCGGTTCCCCTTCGAAATAGAACGCGATCTTGTCGCCGCGGCCGGCTCGCACGTGACGGTCCAGGCAGTTGACGGACACGTTGAGCTTTCCATCCGCGAACCATTCGGCGAAGGGCTCGTCCCATTTCAACGTGACGGTAAAAGGCTCGATCCATTCGAGCTTGCGCGCCCACGATGCCCAAAACTCGAGATAGTTCCGCTCGGCGTCCGCGTAGATCTCCGCCGTCGCGTTCGCCGCCGCGGCGAACTCAGGCGAGGGGGGAAAGCGCCGGGTCTCTTCGAGTAGCGCTTCGATCGCAGAGCCGCTCATGCAGCGCAGCGTTACCTAGGCGGGACAGCCATGCCTGCCGAAGATTTCGCACACCAGAGATGTTGGCTGCACTCGTCCTCGCGGCTCTGACCTCCCCTTCAACGGGGCTCGCAACGATTCATTACGACGCGCCTCCGCCAAACTTCACGTTTCCAACGGGGCACGGCACGCAGTCTCTCTCCGATTTTCGCGGCCGAGTGGTCGTCATCGACTTTTGGGCGAGCTGGTGCCACGTGTGCACCGCCGAACTCAAGGAGTTCGTTCGCGCCCGGGAGACCTTCGGCAGCGAGGTCGCCGTCGTCACGATCTCCGCCGAGCGTCCCGACGTCGCCGCGGGCTACTTGCGACTTGCGAACATCGCCTTGCCCCTGGTCGAAGACCTCGAGGGCGCAGTCTTTAACATCTACTCGGTCTCCGCCATCCCGGTCACGCTGGTGCTCGACCCGAACGGCGCGGTGTCGTACGTCTCTATTGGCGGCCTGAGTTGGGAAGAGCTTTCGCAGGCAATCGAGCGGGCGCAAGCCAACCCTTCGTCTAGCACTCCCGGGGCCGGAGTGCTACAGTAGGGGGCGTGATAGAGAACAGCGGCCTCGGCAAGCGCAAGGCCTATATTCTGGCGACCGTCGTCTACGAGTACATTGCGACCGCCGAGCCCGTCGGCTCGCAGTCGCTCACCCAGAAATATAATCTGGGGATCAGCTCGGCGACCGTGCGCAACGAAATGGCCGAGCTCGAGGCGGGCGGATACTTGGTGCAGCCGCACACTTCGGCCGGGCGGATTCCGTCCGACGCGGGCTACCGCACCTACGTCGACCGGTTGATGCAGCCCGAAGAGCTAACCGTGGAGGAGCGCCGCCGGATCGGCGACGAGCTCGGCGATGCCACGCGCGAGCTCGACGAGATCATCGAGAACACGACGCGCCTACTCGGGCGCCTCTCGAACAATTTGGCGTTCGTGACGAAGCCGCAGCAAGAGGTCCAGGTCTTCAAGCACATCCAACTGATTTGGCTTTCGCCCCACACCGGCGTCGCGATCGTCGTCACGTCGCTGGGCGTTGCGGGGCAGAGCCTCTTCGAGCTCGGGGCCGAAGTGCGTCCCGACGATTTGACGCGCTTTTCCAACGCGCTCAACGCGCGATTGGCCAATCGCTCGCTGCGCGAGGTAACGGAGAGCGAGATCGCGCATGCGGCGCAGGAGGCCGGAGTTTCGGACGACCTGCGCGGCGCGGTCATGAAGGCGGCGCTCTCCGCGCGCTCGAGCGAGCAGCCCACGATCGCGTCGGCCGGGGCTCAGAATCTCCTCGATCAGCCGGAGTTCCAAGACCTGCGCAAGCTTCGTTCGATCCTGCGCATCGTGGAAGAGCAGAAGACGCTCTATCAAATCGTCGCGGACGCAATGAGTGCGGAAACCGCGAGCGTAAAGATCGGCCACGAACTCGGCAGCGACGAATTGGCGGATTTCTCGGTCGTTACCGTGCCATACCGCTTTGGCGAGCACGCCCTTGGAATGCTCTCGATTCTCGGCCCGCGGCGCATGCCGTACGCGCGCCTGCTGGCGCTCGCCTCCGGCACCGCCGAGACCCTGAGCCAACGGCTCTCGGACGTCGAGGATCTTCCGCAAGCGTAAGATGCCCACCAGCGATTACTATGAAGTCCTCGGCGTCGCTCGAGACGCCTCCGGGGATGAGATCAAACGAGCTTATCGGGGTCTCGCGCGAGAGCACCATCCGGACGTCGCACACGATAAGTCCAAAGCCGAGCATCGCTTCAAGGAGATCAACGAGGCGTACGAGGTGCTCTCGGACCCTCGGAAGCGCGCTCAGTACGATCGCTTCGGTGCCGTTGGAAACGGCGCGCCTGGCCCGGGAGACTTCGGATTCGGCGCCGGCTCGTTCGGCGACATCTTCGACATGTTTTTCGGAAACGTGCGTGGCGCCGCTCAGGCTCGGCGCGCCGGTCCGGAACGCGGATCCGATCTGCGGTACGACGTCGAGATCGCGCTCGAGGAGGCGTTCAACGGAACCACCAAGGAGATTGCTTTCGATCGCCTCGCGCACTGCGACGCCTGTAAGGGAAGCGGCGCCAAACCCGGAACGATGATCGTCTCCTGCGACCGCTGCGGCGGAAGCGGAACGATGCGAAGCGCTCGGCATACGCCGCTCGGACAGATCGTCACTCAGATGCCGTGCACGCGCTGCGGCGGTCAAGGCCACGTGATCCCACAGCCGTGCGAGCACTGCGGCGGCCGCGGACGCCGCGAAACGGAGACGCGGCTCACCGTCACCGTACCGCCGGGCGTCGACGATGGTTCGCGAATACGCATCGCCGGTAACGGCGAGGGCGGCACTCACGGTGGACCGCCGGGGGATCTGTACGTCTACTTGACGATCGCGCAGCATCCGCTGTTCAAGCGTAACGGGCGCGAGACGTTCGTCGACGTCCCGATCAGCTTCACGCAAGCGGCTCTCGGCGCGATGATCGAAGTGCCCTCGTTGAGCGGCAGCGTGGAGATGACGCTTCCGCAGGGCACGCAAACGGGCACGACGCTGCGGCTGCGAGGATATGGGATGCCGAGCCTCCGCGGGGCGCAGCGGGGTGACCACCACGTCACGGTCTATGTCGTCGTTCCGACGAAGCTCAATAAGCGTCAACGCGACCTCCTCGAGGAATACGCACACGCGGGGGGCGATACGATCGAGGAGCGTACCTTCTTCGATAGGGTGAAGGACGCGTTTCGCCCGGAGTGACGGCTCGCCGTTTCTTTATCGAAGGCCAGCGCGCGGTCGGAAACACCGTCGAGATCGAGGGCGGCGACGCCCACAAGATTGCACGGGTCCTGCGTTTGCGCGCGGGCGACCGAATCGAGATCGTCGACTCGACGGCGACCGCGTTCGCAGCCTCCGTGGACGCGACGGGGCGCGTCGTTCACGCGCGGCTCATCGAGGTGATCGGCGAGCATGCCGACAGGCGGACGCCGCTCGCGATTGACGTCGCCCAGGCGGTGCCGAAGGGGCGCCGGATGGAGCTGGTCGTGGAGAAGTGCACGGAGCTCGGGGCGGGCGCGTTTCTCCCTTTTTATTGCGAGCGCAGCGTCGGGCGGCGGGTGGGGGAGGAGAAGCTGGCGCGATGGCAGCGGCTGGCCCGTACCGCGGCGCAGCAGTGCGGCCGGCGCGACGTTCCCCAAGTGCGGGATCCGAAGCGATTCGACGAGTTGCTGGCGTGCTTTTACGCGTATTCCGCGGTCCTCTTCGCATGGGAGCTTGCTCCGGCAGCTCCATTGTACGAACTCCTGCAGTCGGCTCTGCCGGCGGCTGGGCGCGTGCTCGTCGTCGTCGGCCCCGAGGGGGGATTCACCCATGACGAAGCGGAGGCTGCCCGGCAAAGCGGCGCGGTCGCGCTTTCGCTCGGACCGCGCATCCTGAGAACCGACACGGCAGCAATCGTGCTGCTGGCGGTGATCGGCGCCCTGACGTCGTAGAAGCAAGCGATTTGATATGCCGCTCCCCTTCTCGATCGTCATTCCAACCTATAACGAGGCTGCGGGTATCGGAAAGCTGCTCGGTGCGCTCGACGCCGCGTTTCGGGAAAACGGACTCGACGGGGAGATCATCGTGGTGGACGACAACTCGCCCGACGGAACCGGCCGGGTCGTCGACGAGCTCTCGCAGCGGTTGCCGGTTCGCTGCCTGCATCGCAGCGGCAAGCTCGGCTTGTCGAGCGCGGTCATCGACGGCTGGGCGATTGCGCGCGGCGATTCGGTGGCGCTCGGCGCGATGGACGCGGACTTCAGCCACGACGTCAACGCGTTGCCGAAGATGGTGGCTGCGCTGGAATCGGGCGAGTACGGACTGGCGGTGGGAAGCCGCTACGTCGCGGGCGGCGGCATCGCGAACTGGCCCGCGCGCCGCGTGATTACCTCACGCGTTGCCTGTTGGCTCGCGAGGCCGCTGACGCGGGTCAAAGACGTGACCAGCGGCTACTTCCTGGTTCGGCGCGACGCACTCGCCGGCGTGAAGCTCGATCCGATCGGCTTCAAGATCGGGCTGGAAGTGATCGCCAAGGCGCGCTACGGCAAGGCGATCGAAATCCCATACGTGTTCAGGGATCGCGTTGAGGGCGTTTCGAAGCTCAATCAGCGGGAGATCTTCAACTACGTCAAGCAGCTCGCTCGGCTCTATGCGGCTGCCGTGAGTCCCACGACCGCCCGCGAACGCAAGGCCGGCAGCCTCTGATGCCGATGCCGGAGTGGCTCGCGGCGCGCCGCACCAAAGAGGTTCAGAACGGAGAAGCCGCGCTGTGGAGCAAGTGCCCGAAGTGTGGCGAGGTGCTCTACCGCCGGGACCTGGCAGCGAATCTCTACGTCTGCACGCGATGCGCGTATCACTTCCGCATGAGCGCCTACGATCGCATCGAATCGATCGCCGACGGAGAGTTTGCGGAGATCGGCAACGACGTCGTTTCGAGCGATCCGCTGGGATGGTCCGACAAGAAGTCGTATGCGGCCAAGCTCAAGTCCGACCGCGAGCGCAGCGGGCTTTCGGAATCGGTCGTGTGCGGCTTCGCGGAGATCGGCGGCTTCCCGGTGGCGTTGGCGGTGATGGACTTTCATTTTAGGGGCGGCACGATGGGACGGGTGACCGGCGAGCGCATCACGCTGCTGCTCGAAGAGGCCACGCGGCGACGCGTGCCGTGCGTGATCTTCGCCGCGTCGGGCGGTGCTCGCATGGAAGAAGGCATGCTTGCCCTCATGCAGATGGCCAAGACCACGGCGGCGGTCGCGCGGCTCATGGAGGGCGGCAACCCGTTCGTCGTCGTTCTAACCGACCCGACCACCGGCGGCGTCGCGGCATCCTTTGCATTTCAGGCAGACGTGATCGTGGCAGAATCGAAGGCGATGATCGGGTTCGCGGGCAGGCGCGTGATCGAGCAGACGATTCGCCAGCGTTTGCCCGACCAGTTCCAAACGGCGGAGTTTCTGCTCGAAAAAGGCGCCATCGACATGGTCGTAGACCGCCGGAAGCTCAAAGACGCGCTAGTGCGGCTGCTCGAATACGTGTGTCATCCTGAGCGGAGTCGAAGGGCATGAGCAATAACGTCATCGTCGAGCGCGAGAAGGGGCTGGTCGAGCTCGAGCGGCGGATTGCAGAGCTGCGCGAAGTGTCGGCGGCGCAGCCGCTCGATATGTCCGGCGAGATCGCGGCGCTCGAGCAGAAGTACCAGGAGATCCTACGCGAGCTGTTCGGCACGCTCTCTCCCTGGCAGAAAGGTGCACATGGCCCGGCACCCGGGCCGGCCCACGTCGCTCGACTACATCTCGCGCTTCGATCGTTTCGACGAACTGCACGGCGACCGTCACTTTCGCGACGACCCATCGATCGTCGGGGGCTTCGCGCGGTTGCGCTCGCGCGCGGTCATGGTGCTCGGCCAGCAGCGGGGCAGGGATACCAAAGAAAATTTGCGCCGGAATTTCGGGATGCCGGCTCCGGAAGGTTACCGTAAAGCAACGCGCCTTGCGAAGCTCGCGGCGCGCTTCGGCCTTCCGATCGTGACGTTCGTGGATACCAAAGGAGCGGATCCCGGCATCAGTTCTGAGGAGCACGCTCAATCCGAGGCGATCGCGACCTGCTTGCAGACGTTCGCGACTGCGCGCGTTCCGATCGTCGCGACGGTCGTCGGCGAGGGCGGATCGGGTGGCGCGCTGGCGCTGGCGATTGCGGATCGCGTGCTGATGCTCGAAAACAGCACCTACTCGGTAGCGTCGCCGGAGGGCTGCGCTGCGATTCTGTGGTCCGACTCGAGTAAGGCGGAAGAGGCGGCGGCTCGGTTGAAGTTGACCGCCAGTGACTTACTCGGCTTCGGCATCGTCGACGAGATCATCTCCGAACCGCTGGGCGGCGCGCACCGAAACGCCCCCGACGTGGTGTCGCGCACGCTCGGCGCGGTGGACGCAGCGCTGACGAGTTTGACGGCGCTCACGCCGGAGAGACTCATGGAGGAGCGTTATCGAAAGTATCGGCGATTGGGCGATTGGCAGGCCGAAGGGTTGGAACCCATAGGAAGCGCGCATTGACCCGGCGCAGCCCACCGGCGCTCCGTTTCGCGGGGCGCATGACGGCGACCGCGATCGCGTTGCTCATCGTCACCCTTGTCGGCATCCAGTTCGCACGCGCCATCGGTCAGAATCTCGCGGCCGCGCACGAGCTTGCGGCCGTGCGCTCGGACATCGCGGCGCTACGCGCCCGGCGCGACGAGCAGCAGCAGGAGTTGCAGCGCCTCCGCGACCCCCAAGGCGCCATCCCGGAGATTCACGATCGCTTGCGCCTCGTGCGGCCGAACGAGGCCCTGATCTTCGTTTCACCCCAGCCGGCCGCCCAGCCGTCCGTCGCACCTTGAACGGCACGTCCGGCGGCATCGTCATCAATCTCAACGCGTACGGGGCGACGGTTCGTCTCGACGACGGGGATCTCGCCAGCGCGAGTGCTCTGGACGTTGAGATCCACCGCGATCAATATCTGGGGTCGCTGACGCGCCGTAAGCGTCTGGCTTTCGAGGTGCGGCGCGAGGGTCGGCGGTGCGCCGTATCGCTTGCGCCTCAGATTCGCGACGACGGCCTCGAGGAACAAATCACAACATACCTGAGGAGCACCGAGGAGTGGGAGCCGGCCGACGGGGTACCTGCGGCCGAACGTCATTTCTTGCGCAAGAAGCGCCGTGCTGCTCTGTTCGAATCCAAACACCGTTGAGCAAGCGCCACGCGATCGTCTCGATTGGGACGAACTCGACCCGACTGCTGCTCGCGGACGTCGCCTCGGAGAATCCGCGGATTGAACTCGTGCGGTCGATGGGCACGCGTCTCGGCGAAGGTCTCGGCGACCGCGGTCACCTCGGCGACGAGCCGATGGCCCGGACGCTCGATGCCGTCGAGCAATATGTGCGCACGGCCAGGGGGCACTACGTCCGGCTCTTCGCCGTTGCGACGAGCGCGCTGCGGCGAGCCGACAACGGCGAAGAGTTCGCGGCGCGCGTCGCGGTGCTGCTGGGCGTGCCCCTGCGCGTGCTGTCGGGCGAAGAAGAAGCGGCCGCCTCGTATCGCGGGGGTCTGACCGCGTTCGGTTCGCTGCGCGGCGAACGCGTGGGCGTTCTCGATCTCGGAGGCGGCAGCACGGAATATGCGGCCGGCGATTCTTTGCAGCCGGATACCGTCGTCTCGTGCGAAATCGGCGCGGTGCGATTGACGGAGGCCGTGCCGGCGCTGGCGGGCCGCGAAGAAGCGGTTGACGACGAGGCCGTGGCCCGCGCGCGGGCGATGGCAACCGAAGCGCTCGAACCTCTGAAGGGTTGCGCCGCCGTCGAGCGCCTCGCGTTCGTCGGAGGCACCGCGACGACGACGGCCACCATCGTGCGGGGGCGTCCCACCCCCGCTCCGGCCTATCCTCTGACGCGGGCCGAGTTGCAGCGTACGCTCGAACGTTTGCTCAAAATGAAGCTCGACGAGCGCAAGCATGTAGTCGGAATGCGACCCCAGCGCGCAGACATTCTGCCGGCCGGCATCATTCTGCTCGATGTCGCGCTCGAGCTCCTCGGCCGCGACGAGGCAATCGCGACCACGGCAGATTTGCTTCTGGGCATTCTTTTGCAGGAACGCGACGCCGCGGGAGGACCGGCGCAACCCGCGCGCGCAGGTTCCGGGACGCGGAGGGGATTTCGTCGATGAAGGACACGCAAATACACGAGCACATCGAGAGCCTCGTGGAAGAAGAACATCGATTGCTCGAACACGGCGAGAACGGAAAGCTGACCGACGACGATCGTTTGCGGCTCGAAGAGATCTCCGTCCGGCTCGATCAATACTGGGACTTGTTGCGTCAACGTCGAGCGCGACGCGATGCCGGTCAAGATCCCGCAGTCGCGCATATACGAAGCGAAGAACGTGGTCGAGCATTACCGGCAGTAGCGCGTCGTTCGACGTCACCTTGAGCCTGTCGAAGGGTGACGTAAAGCTCGGGATGGTGGTGGAATAGGCAGACACAGCAGACTTGACTATATCGGTTGAGCCGCAGGCCGGGAAACCGCCTGCGGGATGCGCTCAAAGTCGGTGAACTCTCTGTCGTGTGACGTGACGACGCCGAGCCAAGCTCCGTGAAGGAGAAGGTGTAGAGACTGGACGGGCGCGGCCTACGTGAGCTTTTTGCTCATAGGGTCAAGGCACAGTCCGGACCACAAACGCAAAGAAGCGGTGGCGAAAGCTATAGTGGTGCGAAAATCTGCAGTCCGAGAGGACGTCCGGGTTCGACTCCCGGCCATCCCAAAAAGTATTTCCCTTATTTTACTGGCGTTTCCGCCGCACTCAGCTCCCCAATTTGTCACGGATTTGTCACAGAATCCGAGGTACCGCCTAAACTCGGACGGTATCGAGTACCCTCGCTGCGGCAGCGTCGCTTTCTCTGTAGACGTGTAAGTAACGCTCGGCCGTAATGCGGATATCAGCGTGGCCGAGCCGTTTGCTCACCACTTCGAGCGGCACGCCCTTTTTCGCCAAGAGCGATGCATGCGTGTCGCGCAGAGAGTGAGCGGTGATCGGCGTGACCTTCGCCCGAGCCGCCAACTCGATCACGCGGTTCCCGAAGCACCGAGGGTTGACGAGGGAACCGTCGGGTCGGGCAAAGACGAGATCGTCGTCCTTGTATCCGGCCCCGAGGATGCTTCGTTCTTTGTCCTGCGTCGATCGTTGCTGCTTGAGGATTGCGATCAGCGTCGCCGGCATGGTGATCGTGCGCGCTTTGCCGTTTTTGGGCTCCTTGAAGAAGAGCCCTCGGCTATGCGTTCTCGTAAGAGACCGCCGGATGCTGACGGTGTTGAATTCGAAGTCTAGGTCGGACCAGCGCAGACCCAAGATCTCTCCTCGCCGCGCTCCCGTGTAGAACGCGAACGCGACGGCTGGATAGAACCACGGCTCCGCACTCGGTCCACCCGATCGCTTGGCGCGCTCCGACGGGTGCCGTGCCGCGCTCAGAAGTGCGGCGATCTCTGCCTCATCCAAGGCAATCGGTTCGGGCTTCGTAGCTTTAGGTAAGTCCTCTGCCTCCAAACAGGCTGCGACGTTTCGTGTTAGCCATTCCCTACGGATCCCGAAGTTTAGAGCGCAGCGGATGAGATCGTGCAGGTGGTGGACGGTGCGGCCTGATAGCGGCCTCCCGCTAACGCCTTTGGCAGACCACGTTGCGTAAGCGTCAATAAGGTGTTCCGGTCGCAGATCACTCACCTTGGCGTTACCCATAGCCGGCGCGATGTAGTTGCGAAGAAGTCCTTCGTAGCGTTCGCTAGCCGATGCAGACAGTGTCCTCTCCTTGATTCGAAAGAGCTCGTCAAACAGCTGGGCGACGGTGATGTTGGGATTACGAAGCGTCTGGCGATGCTTCGCCGCTTCTTTTCGCTTGGCCAGGACTTCTTCGGCTTCGGATTTGGTGACGTTGTCGAGGGTCTCCCGTTTCTGCTTGCGTTTTCCATTCGTGCCCGGAACGTCGTAGACGATACGATAGACTTTATCTCGTAGTCGCTTGACTGACCCCATGTTAGGTCGTTCCTTTCACGGGGATTCCAGCGCGCGGATCTTCGGCATCGCGGTCCAGGAATTCCCGCAGGGCAGACTTGGGGATTAGGAACTTCTGGCCAACCCGTGTGCTCCGGATTTTGCCGTCTTGCAACGCTGCATAGATCGCGTTGCGGCCGAGGCGTAGAAACACTTGGGCTTCCTTGGGCGTCAGGACGTCGGGGAGATCCTCGTAGCGAATTATTCTCGTTTTTCGCAAGGCCGGATTTGGGCGGGCTTCCCTAACACAGGCCGCGTTACGGTCGATACCGGGGAGGATTTGCTGCAACTCGCGCCCGGCCGCCGCCTCGTGCGCTGCTTTTCGCTGCCCGGTCTTATCCATCCGTACGCTCTCCAAACAAAAACGCCCCAGAGCGCGAGCTCCGGAGCGATTTACCCGCATTATAATGCGGGCGAAAGTCAAATGCGATTCGGTACCCCTATTATACCGCGTACGGCGTTGACCCGCACGGAGCCGGGCTCGATTTAGATTTTAGCGTCCGCGTCCAGGGCTCGCTTCGCTCGGCCCTTATGGGCAGACCCTGGACCCGGCCACGCTAGGCAATGAACCCCGGCTCCGTGCCTCCTCTCTACGTGCTGCGCCACAGCTTGCTCGCGCCACTCTACATGCGTTCCTACGAAATCTGCGCTAATGGCGCGTAGCGCTGCCGCTACGCTATGCTACTCTAGATGCGATCGAGGGATGATCGGTGGCGTGGCGGCGACGCAACATTCGCGTGCCGTGGCAATATCTGCTCATGCACAACGCGCTGCGCTTCCATGACAGAACGCTAAACAGAGCGTAGCGCTGCCGTTGCTGCTGCGTTGCTCGGCCTCGACCCAACGATGACACGGGCATCGGCGCGAGCGTAGCACTTCGAGTGCGGTGGCGTCACATGCTGTGCTCAGGCGCTACGCTGGGCCGTTATCCCTTTGCGCGACGGGCTGCTTTCCGGTAGCTCGATGTCGACGCGATCGAGAGTTCTCCGAAACGTAAGCTATAATGGAGGACGTCGCGGCAGCATAACGGTCGGCATCAGTGGCGTGACATTCCTATGCTCAGGCGTTGTAGTCTGGCGTTACGCTCTTTTCGCGAAGGGTGTTTTCCGGTGGCTCAACGTTGGCTGGGATCGAAGGGGTTTTACGACGCAAGCCGGTGGTTGTACGGACAGCGCCTGCGGCGCCGCCCGCCCAACCAGTCTGTGGGGCGGGGTCGCGGCCCTGACGGTCCGCTCAGCCCGCGTCAAGACGAGCCACAAAGGCTCCGGGCGACAGAACGCGCGGTTCAGTCGCAATGAGGGCCGAGCAAGTGTCGGTCGCCCGAGGCGAGCACGGCAGCGTGGGCCGCACGTGCCAAGATGGTCGCCGTGTGGGTTGGCGGTGAGGCCGGATTGGGCTGGCAGGTTCGGTGCAATGCACAGACCAGTGCGCGCGGTGGGCCCTTGAGCCTTACCGACTCCGTACGCTCTAGTGCGCTACGCGGCGGTGACTACTGCGCCGGAAACCGCCACGGGCGCGGCGATCCTGATCGCCAGCTTACCGGCGTCGCAGCCAGGCGGCGACGTTTAACCGGGGTGCGGAAGCGAGCGCACGACTCCCGGGTCGAGGCCCAGAAGGCCGCGGTCACACCCCTGCAGCCATTCGCGAGCTGGCTACATGTCAAGGCCTCTTCTTCGGCGTCGAATCGCGCCAATGGGGGACGTGAGCGCCCATGAGCGCTCGAAAGAGCTTGCCGTGGTTACGAACGCGTAAGTGCAGCAGCTCGTGCACGATCACGACATCCTGAAAGCATTCTGGGCGCGCGGCAAGATCGGCAGCGAGGGTGACGATCCCGGCCGTCGAGCAGGATCCCCACTTCCGCGTCATGCCTTGAATGCGCACGGCTCGCGGTTGCAGAGCGAGGCGCTTCGCCCAATGGCCGACCCGCTCGCGAAGGCGAACCAGCGCTTCTTCCTCGATTTCCAACGCATAGTCCATCTGCGACGAATCGAGCAAATGACAAGACCACGCCAGCAATTTCAATTTATCCCGGGAAAAGGACCGCCATAGCCTGCTCGACGACGCGCTTGAGGTCGCTTGGCGCAAGCCTGAGTAATGGCTCGTAGAGCCCCGTCCGCAGTAGGCGCTGCTCCTCCGAGTTGACCGCGGCATTGGGATGGCGCTCCAGCAGCGACTGCGCCTCGCGAGCAAGCTGCATGGTATCAATAGCCGCCTCTCTTAGCGCGGCATCATCTTTGAGGGCAAAGAATACTCCGAAGGCCTGAGGCGACAAACCGCTCTCGCGAGCGCCTCGCTCCGCCTCTTCCTTTTCCTGGGCGATGCGCTCCAACTCCGCCATCGCTACCTGAGCGCTCGTCAAGCCGTCCATCATGCCCTTCAGCACATGGTCCGCACGATCTTTCAGCGATTGCAGTACAGCGGCTTGTTCCGGATGTTCCTCCGCTTCCTTCGCGAGTCCGCGAACGAGATTGAAAACCTTCCCCTCGTCAGGACCGCCGTCGCGCCGGAGCCCTTCCAAGGTCTTCGCATCGAAGGTGACGCTCTTGCTAAACTGCTCCAACCCCGAATGCGCCGCCCCTTTTTCGATGAGCTTGCGCGTCTTGTGGGCGAGATCGTTCGTCGGGCCAAGCTGAGTCGAGTAGGCGTTGCGAACCGCGGCGTATAGTCTTGCGAGCCGCTGGAACGTTGTAATGTGATCGCGCAATTTTGCGGATGGCGAAAGGATCTCGTAAAGGTCCTCGAGCTTCCTGAAGAGATCGAAAAATTTCTCGCGCTCTTCCCATCGCGGAATCGCCCGTAGACGATCCGCTCCAGACGCTCGTTTCGGAGCCTTCCTCGCTGGTTTGCAGATAGGTTTCCCGGGCGACGATGATGTGTTTAAGGAAGTCGGCCATGAGCACGTCGAGACCTTCGATGACGCCGCCAACATCGGACGAGTCGAACTGCAAAGCCTTCTTCAGCTCACGCAGCACGCCGACGAAGTCGACGACGAGACCGACCTGCTTACGCTGGGCCGACTCATCTTCATACGGGCGGTTAACGCGCGCAATCGCCTGAAGCAGCACGTGGTTGCGCATCGGCTTGTCGAGGTACATACAGTAGAGGATCGGCGCGTCGTAGCCCGTCAACAGCTTGTCGGTAACGATCATGAGCTTGGGAAGTTGATCCGGCTTCTTGAAGAGCTTGCGGGCGTTTTCTTCTTGGTTTCAGTAGGCTGATAGTGCGCAACTTTGGGACGCTCCACGACGTCCGACGGCAGCTTCGTGTAGATCGGCACGACCCACTCTGGAGGCAGCAGCTTGTCCAATGCCTCTTTGTACTTCGCGCACGCCTCGCGATCGACGGCCACGAGAAACGCCTTGTACCCGAGCGGCTCGACGTTCTCTTTGAAATGTTTCGTGACAAACTTCGCGACGTTCGCGACACGCTCGTCGGCCTTTAGGAACGTTCGCAGTGCAACGGCGTCCTCGAGAACCTTGTTCAGCTCCTCGATGTCGGTGACGCCCTCCGACGCTGCCAAAGAGAAGAACTCTCTTTCTAGCCGTTCCGCCGGCACGGTCATCTCGCTTGGCGCGAGCATATGGTGCAGCGGCACCGTCGTTTCGTCCTTGATAGACTCCGCTATCGAGTACTTATCTAGGTAGCCTTCAGCATCATCGACGCCAAAAATCTTGAATGTACCGCGCCCGTACGTCGTTTTGTCGACAGGCGTGCCCGTGAAGCCGACGATCGTTGCGTTCGGCAGCGCAGCCATGAGATAGGTCCCGAGCTCTCGCGCTACCGATCGGTGCGCCTCGTCGATGAAAACGTAGATATTCTGGCGTTCCGACGAGTTTGCCCGTATATCTTCGAACTTATGGATCATCGACACGATCAGGCCGCGGAAATCCCGATCGAGAAGCCGTTGAAGGTGCGCTTTTGTGAACGCATGCTCGACTGGGATATCGAGTTGCTGCACCTCGCCGAGGAGCCTGTCAACCCATCCTTTAAGCTGGCCTTCGAGCTCCAAGCGGTCGACCACGGCGATGACCGTCGCGTTGCTAAACTTTTCTTTGTTCTTCGAGCAGCAATCGGGCCGCGGTAAGCAGCGTAAACGTCTTGCCGGAACCCTGCGTATGCCAGATCAGGCCGCGCTTCTTGTCAGGGTCTGCGCAGCGTTCGATCACGCGCCCGATCGCGCGCCGCTGATGCTGGCGGAGCACAGACTTGCGCAGTTCGTTATCTTCTTCCCAGAAGACGATCCATTCCCGAAGCGTCCGAAGGAACTCGGGTCGGTCGAAGAACGATTGAACGGCGAAGCGATACGCCTCGTCGGGGGCCTCCTTCCATCGCGCCATATACCGCCGGGCGGCGTTCCAGGTGACGCCGTACCAATAGTCGAGTAGATGGGTGGCGTTGAAGAGCTGCGGCGCTGCGATAAGCTCCGGCGTTTCGATCTCGTACCGCCGGAGCTGTACGATTGCCTTGTCGACAGCGTCGCGGTCCTTGGGGTTTTTGTGCTCGACGATGCAGACCGGGATGCCGTTGACGAGGAACATGACGTCGGCGCGATTGCCTTTGCGCGCCGGAGGCTTTAGTTTCCATTCCCAGGTAACGTGAAACAGGTTCGCTTCGGTATGCTCGAAGTCGACGAGCTTCACACGACGATGTCGCTTCTCGTCTTCATCGTACCAACTTCGCTCACCGCGAAACCACTGAAGCATCTCGCGATTTCCTTCGATGCTCGGTCGCAGGGCTTCGAGCTTCTCGACGATTTGCCGAACCGCGTCCTCGTTGAGCCAGCCGTTGAGCTCGCGCAGCTTCGCTCGCACGTCCTCACGGAAGAGCATCGCGTCCTCGCCACCACGTCGCGTCTTAGCTTCTTCAGGAGACAGCGGTGTCCATCCGATCTCGGCTGCGTGCTCCACCATCGGGAACTGAACGGTGCTCGCTTCGCTGATCGAAAGCTCGCTCATGCCGGCGCTTCAGTCGTCGGCGTCGTAGCGCCTGGTGGCTTCTCCAGCGCACTCAAGTCGAGGTTGGAAACGCTGATTTCGCCGGTCATCAACCTATTGAGCAGCGCCTTAAACAGCTCTTCGAGTACGATCTGCTTGCGTTTATGCAGGTTGACTTTCTCGCCGATCGCGTCAAGAATCCCAATGATTTGTGCCTGTTCGGCCGTATCGGATGGGACGGGCAGGAGGACTTGCTCTATTCTCGTTAACGCCAGCTTCGGCTGCGCGTTTTTCGCTGTCGCCTGCATGATCTGTGACTGGCTGGTCGGGCAAGCCATCGCATACATCAGGTATCGCGGACGCACGTTGGACTCTTGCAGTACCAGCTTCGCTGCATTCTCTGTAAGGTTGGCGCCATCAAGTTCGTGCGGGATCTGCCCAACCAGGCCGATTGTTCCGGCGATCGATATGTAGACGTTTTCGGGCGAAATTGTGTATCGCGCTATCGTCTGCTGGGCCGCCTCTGGGACGAATTTCAGTCCTTCCAGCCCAACGCTCATGTCTGAGAAGTCGGTAACACGAATGTACAACTGTCCGGTGTTGCTATCGGTTAGCGCAGTCCCTCGGGGCAGTCTCTTGCCGCCTTTGACCGTTGCAATCTGGCCCACCTTCTTGACCGTCCAGCTTTCCGGGATCTGCCCGATCTCGGTTTCCTTTTGAGGTTCGCCTCGCAACCCGCGAGTAAACAGCCTCCGCATCACGACCTGGTTTAGCTCTGCGGAGACCTTCAGCGCATTAGCGTGATGAAGTATCGTACGTCGAACGGTATTTAGGACTGCTGCAATTGACTTCTGGCTACCGGGGGATGGCAGAGAAATCGGCCGGTCGAATACGTCTCGGTCACGAACGGCCGGATAGCTTGCACCTGTTTCGTGCGCAACAACCTCGCTGAGGAAGTCGTCTGCACAAACGGCATAGAAAAGGAAGTCAGGTTCCACCATTGTTTTGTCCGGACGCAAAACACAGAACGCAGTGGACACAACTTGTCCGTCCAGATCCGCCGGCACTTGCGCGATGCGCTTTAGAGATGGTCGAACTGTTGCGAAGATGGTATCGCCAGTCGCAACGATCTTGCGAGCTCTGCTCGGTGCCGTTGCCACTCCGTGCTCGACATTGGACTCAATGAGCGACAGTTCGCGCGAGACTGCAGACACGTCCACGTACCTGATAGTCCTGGGCTCCTTCGAAGGATCCCAGGTCGTGGTCGGCAGCGTTACATCGCGTAGCCGAACCTTGGTTATTTCTTGATCAGGCACCGCCGACCTCGGGTACATGCGGCGCGAGTAGCTGAAGGACCCTTGCATCAATCTCGCGGCCTTCCGTGCAAAGGTCATCGAGCTGCCTGAATAATTTCGACGAGGTCACTGGCGACCGCTGATCTCGAGTCGTATACCCAGCGGCTCGGGCTCAAGTTGTAGTCAGCGGATTCGGCCTGATCCCGTGTGATAACCGCCAGTTCCCCATCGATCGGCGCGCCGTTGATGAAAGCTGTGGACAGGTGTTCGATGGCGTCAACTGGCAGGTAGTTCTTGGGTCGACCCTTCTCGAAACAACTGGCCGAATTTAGAAGTAAGATCTTGCCCTTGCGATCAGTGGCTTTGTTCTTATTAAGGACGATGATGACCCCAGCAGCCGTTGTGTTGTAAAACAAGTTCTCAGGCAACAGGATCACCGCTTCTATCAGGTCGTTGTCCACGAACCACTTGCGAATGTTGCGCTCGCGGTTTCGCTTTTCGAGCCTGAGCCACGCGTTGCCGCCCCGGTGTCGAGCACGACGGCTGCACGACCCCGATCGTTCATGCAAGCGAGCGTGTGCTGGAGCCATGCCCAATCACCTTTGCCGCTCGTTGTGCCGCCAGCTTCAGCGAATCGATTAAACGGATCGTTCTCGTAAACTTCCTTCGCGAACGGCTGATTCCACATCGGGTTGGCGACCACGATAGCGAATTTCCGCAACGATCCGTCTGGATTGCGAAATTTCGGATTGATCATTGAATCGCCACGCATCATCTCGATGTCGAGATCGTGGATGATGCCGTTCATCTTAGCAACGGCGTAGCTCTCGGCCTGGAGCTCCTGCCCGTATAGCTTCAAGGGCACCTTGCTATCATGCCGCTCGCGTGCGACGAGCTGAAGCTTGATGAGCAAGCCGGCCGATCCGCAGGCGTAATCGTGGCACTCTTCGCCCGGCTGCGGCTGCATGATGTGCCCAATGAGGAAGCCGACGTTCGTTGGCGTGAAGAACTCGCCGGCACTTTGACCGGAACCCTCAGCGAACTTCCGCAGCAAATACTCGTAGCAGGTCCCGAGAAAGTCCGGAGCTACGTCGTT
This sequence comes from Vulcanimicrobiota bacterium, assembly GCA_963745145.1. Classification (GTDB taxonomy): domain Bacteria; phylum Vulcanimicrobiota; class Vulcanimicrobiia; order Vulcanimicrobiales; family Vulcanimicrobiaceae; genus Cybelea. The sequence goes on from CAVUWE010000002.1 coordinate 1,744,009, forward strand.
GAACCCAAGCCGGTAGCGCGGATCGGAAAACGTCTCGACGACCGCGCGCAACTTCGCCGGGTTTATGTCACGCTCGCCATTTCGTTCGGCGGCGAAATCCTCGACGTCGATCACGCCAGACAGCGCTGGGTTCTGTTTCGCGACCGCACGGACGGCTTTCGTCAGGTGCTCGCCAATGTCGCGCGGCTTTTCGTTTCCGGCCACTCCATGCTCTCGCGGCCGCTAATCACGCCCCATCGTGCGACCGGAGGCAAGTAGAAACGGACCAGCGAGTGATCTAACTCTGCCATCTGCAACGCCTTCTCGCGAGTGCCGAACGTGCCGGTCAGGCGCTCGATCTCGCCGTCGAAGACGTCGGAGAGGCGTTTCAGGAAGAGCAGCGGCAGCAAAAAATCTTTGAACTTCGGTGCATCCTTTTCGCCCCGAATCGAGCAGGCCGCATCCCAGAGCATCTGTTCCATCGGCTTGGTCGTCGGGGCGGGAGGGTTCGCGCCGCTTTTAGGGCGCCGACCCTGCCGAGAGGGCGATCTCCCAGGCGCGGCGCCCTTGCCGGGCGGAGCGGCCTGGTTCTGAGCCCCACCTTTGGCGGCCAGCGCCTCGATGCGCCGCATCACCGCGGGCCGCGGTTGTGCCTTTCCAGTCTCCCATCGGTTGACCGTCGCAAACGAGACGCCCAGATGCTTCGCCAGCTGCTCTTGGGTGAGTCCTCGCTCCGAGCGAAGGTTCGCTATGAGCGCTCTAATTATGACGTTTTGACCTTCCATACACTCTAATGTTATACTTATTAGGAAATAAGAAGGCAAGCCCTCCTATGGGCTTGTGGCTTGTGAAAGTAGGTAGGTCGCCTGACAGGGCGATCCCAGCGAGTGCCGTTCCACCGTGCCACTCTGCTGGCACTTTACGGTGGTACGGTCGATGGAATGGGAGATTACTTCGCGGACATCCCGCTGCTCAAGAACGTCGCTGCGACCCTGCTCGACACTCTGCAGACGCGGGGCTTCGAACAAGGCGAGAAGCTCATCGCCGAGGGCGACGAGCCGACCCACATCCTCGTGATTCGCTCAGGCTCGGTGCTTGTCGAGATCGACGGCGTGCGTCTCGTCACGCGCAAGCAGCACGAAGTTGTCGGCGAGCAGGCATTCATCGACGGCGAACCGCACAGCGCCGACTGCATCGCGCTGAGCCCCGTCGAGGTGATCTGCATCTCGAAGGCGGACGCGGCGACGTTTCTGCGCGATCCGGCCTTTGTTGAAAACTTGCTCCGCGAACTATCCGGCAAGTTGCGCGAGTCGACCCGCGAGCGGTACGTTCGCTACGGCACAGGGCAACGTCTTTTCTCCGAATTCCGCAGCCACGTCGGCAGAGAGGTTCGTGACAAACTGCTCGACGATGGTACGGACTACGGAGCTCCGCAGCAAGTCGAAAACGTCGCCGTGCTTTTTTCAGATATCCGCGGCTTCACGAGCTACGTGCACGAGGCTGGTCCCGCGAACTCGGCTCGGCTTGCGGACGAGTTGAGCCCCTATTTCGCCGCGATCACAGAGCTGATCCAAGTCCACGGCGGTTTCGTAGACAAGTTCATTGGTGACGCCGTGATGGCTTTCTGGAGTTACCCGGAATTGATCGGCCGCACAACGACGGGATCTTGATTTGCGCCGAAGAGATGATCGCGACTGCGAGCCGACATACCTTCGGGGGAAAGCCTGCGCGAATCGGAATCGGCATCGAGCAGGGCACATGCTTCATGGGCAACGTTGGTAGTGATCACAAGCGTCAGTTCACAATAATCGGCGACGCCGTCAACGTCGCGTCCAGATTAGAAACGAAAACCAAGAACTTTGGCAACATCGTGGTGGGAGCCACGTTCTTCAGCGGATTGAGCACGCAACAGCAACTCCGCCTCGCTTTGCACGAAAATCAAGACGTCCGTGGCGCGGGCTCGCAATCCATTTACTCACTGACCATTGAGGAGAACTAAGCTTAATGCCTTGGAATGAACAGGCCAGCCGCGACCGGGTGCAGCGGCATATCAAGAACATGGGTCAGATCGAGGTCGCACCGCTCAAACGAGAGGTGTCCGATATCGAGGTGATCCTTTCCGAAACCTCGTGCCGAAAAATCGTCGGCGCGCACGTGTATTGCGACGTCACGAACTTCGACGAACTCTCATCCGACGCCACCATGAAACGCGACGCTTACCAGCGGTTGATCCAGGCCACTCACCTTTATGAGCGCGAGGTCGGCCGAATCGTCGAAAACGTCATCGGCGCATATCGCGTTCACTTTCAGGGGGCGAAGCTACACGCGCTCGTCTACGTTCCGGTCGGGAACGAATCCGATATTGCGGTCAAAGCGGCCATGTTGCTGCTCATCCTCGACGATTTCGTGAGGTCGGTCTTTAATAAAGAATTCGATTCGTATCTCGATTGGAGCGTCGGCGGCGGTGGTGATCTCGGTGAAGCAATCGGCACGCGCAACGGTAAGGTCGGGGAGCGTGAGACGCTCTTCATCGGGGATCCAGCCAACTACGCGGCGAAGATGATTCCGGATCGGTCGTCGCTACGGATATCGAAGCGCCTGCACGATGCGCTGCCCGATGATTTGAGGGCGTGTGGGTCGTTGATGAGCGACGGCACGTACAAGTTATCGGCATCCCAACAGAATCTCGACTCGCTCTGCGCCGAATACGGAATCCAATGGGATCGGACCGCAAGCGCCAACCGTATCGCCGGGGATCGCGAGGCCTTTCCGCTTGCCGAAGTCGATTATTCGGAAGCGAATGTCGCAATCGACTTCGCGTCGCTGGGGTGGAAGAACAGTAAACGAGTCCTGGGTGCATCCTTGTTCGCGGACGTCTCGGGCTTCACCAAGTTCGTGGAGGACGCCGCCACCGACGAGGACAAGGCTGCCGCGCTCCAGGTCTTTCACGTCATCCGTAAGGAGCTCACCAGCGTGGCGACCAGCGATCAGGGCGGCGTGCACGTTCAATTCCAGGGGGACCGCAGCCAGATCATCTGCCACCTGCCGAAAGGCGAGGCGGCAACGATCGCCGCGGAAGCGGTTGAGACCGCGATCGGCATGCAATCGTCGTTCGAACAGGTCATCAAGGTGGAGATGCCCGAGGCGGCTCCGCTTACGCTCAAGATCGGCATCGACATGGGAACGACCCTGGCGAGCCGGCTTGGTGCACACGGGGACCGCGACAACACCTGCTTGGGCGTACCCGTCCAAAACGCGGCAAATATTGAGGAGCGTTGCGGCGACGCGATGATCGGCATCTCACGTACCGTGTTCGATGCGCTGGAAGGAAGCGATCTGCAGAAGCACTTCAAGTACGAAAAGCCATACGACTGCTGGATCGCGCGAGGACTGACGTGGGAGAAGATCGACGCCGCCGAGGACGAGAAGAGCTACACGCTCGAGAAGGCGTTAACGATCGGCGTCATCGCTGCGGGAGCAGCCGGCGTTGCCTACGCCGTTTCCAAAGCTAAGGAGAAGGAAGAGCGCCAAGTGCAACCGTCGCGCACCTATGGCCCCTAGAAAGCGCCCGAACGCGACGGTCCCACAATCGCGTGAGTGTTACGACGATCGCCGCCGTCTCCGAGCCGACATTGCGACGGCCGGCGCGGAATTCCCATCGCTTCAGGTCGTCGAGGAAGCCGGCGGTGTGATAACGCTGCAAGGACCAATTCCAGTAATGATCGGCACGAAGCACGGCATCGTCCGCACCGCGAACGTTACCGTGAGATTCGCGACCGACTACCCGAAGAGCGAGCCGCAAGGGTGGATCGAGCCTGGCAAGTTCAAAGCGCACGCCGGAAAGACGTTCTCGGATCGGCATATCGCTGCTGACGGCCGATGTTGCCTCGACCTGCCCGCGATGTCAGGCTGGAACCCGCGCGATCCCGACGCTCTCATGAAGTGGCTGTATAATTTCGTCCTCTTCGTACACCGTCAGTTCATCTACGATCTGAATGCGGGACGATGGCCGCCGCCGGAATGGAAACACGGCTCGCTCGGCTGGGCGCAGTACGTCGTGGAGCAAGTGGGGCCGAACATGGTGGCAACGCTTCTCTCCGTCTATAGGGGGAATCCACCGGCGAGAAAGTCCCCCTGCCCATGCGGATCCGGCGTAATCTGGGCGCACTGCCACAAGCGCGCCGTAACCGACGTCATAAGGGCTCTCCCCTTCGGCGATCGTCAGGAAATAATGGAACTGCTCGATACCGCGTCGCAACACGTAGCGTGAGTTCCCCCAGGCAGCGCGCGTCGAGGCGCCGCGCCACGCGCGCGTAGCACGGCGACCGGGAGAGATTTCTAGTGGCGCTCAAAGACTATTTGCTCAAAGCCTGCGACGACATTGCGACCAGTACCTGGAACCCGCGCGATGGCCGCAGGGTGCCAAACGTCGATACGATCGCGCTGGCCGAAGGTGCCGTGACGATCGACGGCTCCGTCATGTACGCCGATCTGGCGAACTCGACCGGCCTCGTGGATTCTTGCAAGACCGAGTTCGCGGCGCAGGTCACCCGTGTCTTTTTGTACGTTGCAGCCCAGCTGATAAAGCATACTGGTGGAGCAGTGCGGAGTTTTGACGGGGACCGCGTGATGGGAGTTTTCCTCGGAGACAACCACGCGGATTCTGCGGCGAAAGCAGCCTTCAAGCTCAGGGCCGCGAGGGATGACGTAATACTGCCGACGTTGCGCAAAAAGTGGAGTCTCGCCGAGTCATCATGGAAATTCAACTACGGCGCCGGACTCGATACGAGCTCCATCACTGTGATCAAGGCGGGCGTACGAGGCGATAATGATCTCATCTGGCTCGGTTCCTGCGCAAACCACGCCGCGACATTAAGCGGTCGGCGGACACCCGGCTACGCCACCTACGCTACCGGACGATTCTTTAGCGCAACATCATACAAGCAGAACGCGGACGGCACGCCGACATGGGCTCGATCACTGACAACGCTTGTGTGATGTCGAACGCGTACATCACGTTGTAGGACCGCCGAATGGATTCCGGCGGAGAGGCACTTTAAAAAATCTACTAATTCGGACGCCTAGCGTACAAGGTTACTCTCGAGTTTTGCTCCGCGGCTCGGCACGCTAGAAAAATGCCCTCCGGCTTGCTTGCCCCCGGCGGGGTGCTCGTGCCGTCGGGCTGACCGGCGGATGGCTTTTCGCGTCGGTGCCAAGAAGGTCGCTTGACGTGACGCCGAGGCGTCTGTCAGCGCCGCGGTTGCCATGACTCTTTGGCTGTATTCCGGCGCAATTATGTGCAATCCGTCATATTGCCACTCTATGCCTTATTGGCTATAATCTTGGGATGATAGAGCCAAAGCGTCATATCGGGGAGATCCTAGCCCGCGAACGCCAGCGGCATGGCCTAACCCAGGCTGAGCTTGCCAAACGAATGGGGCGAGATCAGACCTACGTCGCCCGCGTGGAGGGTGGGAAAAGAGACCCCCGATGGGAGACGGTCCTGGATTTCGCGCGCGCGCTCGCTCTCGAGCCGATGCTTATTCCGCGCAGCTGGGTCCCAGCGGTTATGACGATCGTCCAAGGGGGCGCCGATCAGCCGAACGAGGCGCCGCCGCTCGTAGGTGGGCAATGGTGATCGATCGCCCCAACGCGCTGATCGTCCGGCTCAACAAGCAAGAGATCGGAACGCTTGTCCGTCTGCCAGATCGCTCCATCACATTCACCTTCAGCCAAAGCTACCTGGAAGACGAAAATCGCCCAACACTCAGTTGGGGATTCTTCGATAGTTTCAAACGCCTGCGGGCGCGCAGCTATAGCAGCAACCCCAGCGCGCCGGGATTCTTTGCCAATCTCATCGCAGAAGGACACTTACGCGAGTACACGGCGCACCGCGCGGGACTTGCCCGGGATGACGACTTCGGTTTGTTGTGGGTGACTGGTAACGACCTAACTGGGGCCGTTATCATTGAAGATTCCGAAGGACGACAGATACCGCCGCCCACCGCCGGCGGCCCGCTAGATCCGCCCGACCTTAAGGACGTTTTCCGGTTTGCGCTTCCCGGCGTCCAACTGAAGTTTAGCGCCGTAAATGAGGCGACCGGCGGACTGACGATTCATACGCAGGGCGACGGCAGCAATCAGATCGTTAAGCTGCCCTCAACGCAATATCCGCTGGTCCCCGAAGGCGAGTACGCGATGTTGCAGTTTGCTAGTGACGTTGGCATCAGTATCCCCAACATGCGCCTAGTACCATTAAGTCACATAAGCGGCCTACCTGATGAAGCGCAAGGCTTGAACGGACAGGCCCTCGTGATCGACCGTTTCGACCGTCCGACACCGAATATGCGTGCTCACACCGAAGACTTCAATCAAGTTTTTAGGCAACAACCGGCGCAAAAATATGACAATTTCTCCTTTGCCGACATCGCGCGGGTCGTCTACCAGGCAATTGGGAATGACGCGCTGGTCGACTTTGTGCACCGACTCGTTTTTAACATGGGAATTTCGAACAATGATATGCACCTAAAGAACTGGTCGCTTGTTTACCCTGATGGGCACACGCCTCAGCTAGCGCCCGCGTATGACTACGTCTGTACGAAAGCCTACTTGGGCACGAGTGAAACCGGCTTGGCTCTTGGGTCTGCACGCTTTTTTCAAAATGTAACCATGGACCAATTCGAACGGCTTGCCGACCGCGCCGCGATCTCAAAAAGCGTCGTTCGCGCCGCCGCGCTAGATATGGTAGGGCGTTTTCGCGATCGATGGGCCCAGATTCGCGATGCGATGCCGTTGCCAGCGATCACAAAGACGATTGATGAGCAGCTTGCGCGGGTTCCGCTATTTGGTGGGGATCAGCTTGCGCAAAAGACGGTTGGCGTGGTGGTGGCTTCACACCAGGAGATAGCCTAAGGGAAAAGCAATCATTTCAGCCGCCGGCCGTCATTCGAGAGTGGTGCTATTCATCCAACAGATTGCATCAATCATGCCAGTGCCAGAAAAAGAAAATAAAAACTCCCGTATGTCACATTTTGTCACGGACGGGTCGGAAACGGTCGGGATCGGGCGGGACGATCCGGGAACCAGTGCGACGGAATAGCTCGACGGAGTAACACTTTTCGGTAACCGGCGAGAGCGGCTGGAATCCCCGAGCTTGGGTTCGACTCCCGGCCATCCCAAGAAAATCGTCGTTATTTTACAAGGCTTTTCGTCACCCTAAGCCGTCTTTAGCCCCCGGTTTCTAACATTCGTCTAACGGGCACGAAAGGCGTTAGCCGGAAAGGTCGTCAAGCGCCCTCGCGGCGGCTGCATCGCGTTCCCGAAAGACATGCAGATAACGCTCGGCGGTGGTTCTGATATCCTGATGCCCCAAACGCTTGCTGACAACCTCAAGCGCCACATTTTTCTTCGCAAGCAGGCTTGCATTTGTGTCACGCAGGCAGTGCAGAGTTATTGGCTTTACCTTCGCCCGTTCGGCCAACTCGATCACCCTGGTTCCGAAGCTCCGAGGGTTCACAAGAGAGCCGTCGGGACGTGCAAATACAAGATCGTCGTGCTGGTATCCGGCACCGAGGTTTTTGCGCTCTTGGTCCTGGTTCTCGCGGTGTTCCTTCAGGGTTGCCACTAGCGGGGTCGGCAGAATAACGACGCGCAAACCTTTCGCTGAATCTGTTCGTGGCTCTCGGAGTGACGCATGATGAACGGCCTAGATCTTGGACGCTACGCGCTACATAGCTGCGCGGCCTTAGCATTTCTGGCTGGCTGCAATCATAACAAATCGACCCAGAGCTTTGCCAACTACACCTTCCGCCTTCCTTCACCTGCGCCGACTTGGCCAAACTATTCGGCTACGGACTACAAGAATGACCGCAAGCATTCGTTAACGCCTAGCGATGTCAGGGCGCTTCGTAAAACGCTGGCGGCTCTAAAAGCCTGTCAGCGACCCTACTTGCGATATGCTTTTCCATCGAACCCGGACGTGATGCCGTTCGTGCTATTCCTAAATCGGACAGACGTTTCAGCGGAGCACGTACTTTGGACGAACAACCAATACATCGACAGACAAGACGGCAATGTGTTTCCCGCCAACGGCCCATTGCCAGACTGGAATGGCATAGAATACGAGGCAGCTGCCCTTAACTGCTGAAGCGAGAGCCGGGGCCGTTTCTCTGTCCAGTTCTTTTTGTAGCAATATTCATGCGCGCCAGCCTCGTGATCCGCGATCACGCGCCCGCGCTATTTCATCCGTCTGGCGCTTTTGAGTGACTGAGCAGGGCATTTTGGCCCCAATGGTTCACCGCCGCGGGGCCTGAGCGGGGCTGGACCGAAACGATGCCAAGCGCCGTGGCGTTCACGGAGCGAGGAGTCAGAAAATGAGGAGCTTGGGACTTAGCCGCTACGCCTTAGCGATCGGCGCAGCCACCGCATTGCTGGCGGGTTGCGGTGGTTCGCAGCCGCCGATCGGCGCGCCGGGTTCGATGCCGCAGAGCCAAGCGATCGCAGCGCACGCGGAACGGGGCGGATCGCGGATGCTTCCGGAAGCGAAGAGCCAGGATTTGATTTATGCGACTGGGGCCTGTGGCGGTGTCTGCATCGTGTCGTATTCTAAGGGCAAACTGGTCGGAACGATTACGTTAAGTGGTGGTCTTATAGGTGGAGACTGTTCCGATGCAAAGGGCGACGTTTTTGTGGCTAACGATTCACAGGTTCTTGAATTCGCTCACGGCGGCACTACCCCGATTGCAACACTCCCCTTACCGGGAGCGGGGGCGTATGGCTGCAGCGTAGACTCGATAACGGGCAACCTCGCCGTTACCTTCATCGGAAGCGGGGTAAATGTCGCCATTTTTCCAGGGGCCTCGGGAACGCCCGCGCTTTATAACACTCTCGTCGGAGAGTACTATTGCGGATACGACGACGCTGGAAACTTGTTCGCCTCTGGACACAATGGGTCGCCCTCGGCTTTGTCGGAGCTTCCGAGAGGGGGTAGCGCATTTAATATCTTATCTGTAAACAGGAAGCTCGGGCATCCCGGTCAGGTTCAATGGGATGGGAACCACATTACTTATGAGACGCTAAACGGACGGGCGATCAACATTTTGCGGCTTAGTATCTCGGGGTCAGGCGCCAAAGTCGTGGGGGTGACTCAAATCAAAAACCCCGAGAGCGCGGGTCAGTCTTGGATTACGGGAACTCGAGTCATTGTTCCGTACTCCACTAAGGGTCAGCTAAAAAATAGGTTGGGGCTCTGGGAATATCCCAAGGGGGGCAAGGTGGTCGTTGTATACGGCGAGTGGCAGCCCGAGTTCGTCGGCGTGACGCTTTCCGTCGCCCCATCCGGTTCGCGCGTTCGGCAATAGCATAAGAAGAATCATGGCCATGAGAATCCTAGATCTTAGTCGTTCGACCGTTGGCATCAGCCTCACCGCGGCATTGCTGGCCGGGTGCGGTGGATCGCAGCCGCCGATGCGCGCGCCGGGCACAATGCCGCAAACCTCGGCGATCGCAACGCACGCCAAGTCGTGGATGCTGCCGGAAGCGAAACAAGGCACCCTAATCTACGGGGTAGGGGGCTGCGGAGGAACCTGCGTACTGTCATACCCTAAAGGCCAGTTAGTGGGTGCACTGTCGGGCTATTACGGATATGCCGCCTGCTCCGACAGCGACGGTGACGTTTTTATTTCCACTCCGGGAGTCGTTGAAGAGTTTGCTCACGGCGGAACAGTTCCCGTCGCAAGTTATACCGTTCCGTATCCTCCGGCTGTCGGCTGTTCTGTAGATCCCAACAGCGGCAATCTGGCCGTTGTAGGTGATCCTTTTGTGGAAGTGTTTTCGGCGGGTTCGACTCAACCAACTTCCTACAATCCGTTCGTCGAGGCTTCGTTTTGTGGGTACGATAACTCGGGAGATCTTTTCGTCTCCGGCCACATCGATGGGCAATCCGGGCTTTCGGAACTACCAAAAGGGGCAAGCTCGTTTCATCTCCTAACCGTTGACCAAGGCGTAGGCGAAGCCGGACAGGTACAATGGGACGGGCACTATCTAACCTATGAAGATGTCGAAGGCAATCGAGGAAATCAAAAACACGGGATTATCTCGCGACTATCGATTTCCGGTTCGGTGGCGATGATCGTAGGGCAAACGATTTTGAATCGAGTTCCCAACTGGTTAGAGCAGTCGTGGATCTACCAAAAAACAATAGTTGCGCCCTACGCCGTCACAGGGTCTCAGGCAAGCAACATTGGCATTTGGAAATACCCAAAGGGCGGCAGCCCTGTTGAACGCATTACGAAGTTCGGCCAATATGACAAGAAAAAGTTTGGGTTTACCGGCGTGACTATCAGCGTAGCCCCGCCGCACTAGGACCCCAGCCATCCGCGATCGTCCGCCCGCGATCGCAGCGGCATTGAAGCGCCGCGAGGCTTTGGTCTTTGCACGGCATCGCAGCCTGCGCGGCAACGGCAGCATAGTGGCGCGGATGGCCGAGCAGCTTAGCCGACGCGGGGACTCAGCCGGCAAAGCCGAAACGATGCCAGGCGCCGTGACGTTCACGGAGCGAGATACCGTCTTGGCCGTCAAGTGCGATCGGAGGCCAAACTGTGTTCAGGGGTCGCCTCTTCGCACTAGATCGAGTTAGGCATGATTGGCCTCAAATGGAACGCCAGTGCGAAGAATGGCGTAAGCGAGGACGAGCAGTTTCCGCATAACGGCGCCTAATATGAGCATACGCCGCTTTCCGGCGGCCGCCAGGCGTTCTGAAAAGGCGCGCAGCACTGGATTGAAACGACATGCGACCATTGCTGGCATGAAGAGCGCCTTACGAATACGCGCATTACCCGTCTTACAAAGGCGTGGCCGTCCGTAGACCGACGTTCCGGAACGACGATGCCTTGGAGAAAGCCCTGCGTAGGCCGCAACGGCTCTCGCCGATTCAAAGCGATCGATCTGCGGGATCTCTGCAAGAATCGATCCAGCTGTCGTTTCCCCGATCCCAGGAATTTGACGTCAATAAGTCGCGCTTTCGTTTCAAATCCGTGTGGTCGTCGAAATGCCGGCGGATCTGTCGCTCCAGCTCGGCGATCTGAACGTCGAGCGTAGCAATCAGTTCCTGAAGAGAGCTCTTGACGATAGCGGGCTCATCGGAGGTCTGGGCATAATTAACCTGCTGTGCTCGGACCTTTTTGAGGTGCTCGTAATGCCGGGTCAGTGCCTGCAAAACACGAACGTCCTCCGGCGGCGGCGTCCAGGTGTCAGGAAGTTGACTCTTGCAAAAGCGTGCGATCAGCGCCGCGTCGACCGCGTCGGTCTTTGTGCGCAGCAGTTCGCTTTGCCCAAAGGCCTTGATCCGGGCCGGGTTTACGACGCTGACGCGGTACTCGTGTTCATAAAGGTACCGCGCCAAGGCTTCCCAATATCCGTCGGTGGCTTCCATGCACGCATGGAGCGCCGAAACCTTACGATTCTTGAGCCACGCCGTCAGCTGTTTAAAACCCTTAGCGGAGTTTTGGAAGACCTTTTTTGCTTCAGTCCCATGGCTCAGCAGATGCGCGTTGAACGTCTCCTTAGAAATGTCGATACCAAGATACGATTCCACTAGCGGGCCCTCCGTAATGGCGCCTTCTCGATCGACCTTGCACATCCGGGCTTGCCTGGACCGGCAGCCTACGATACCGTTCGATCTCTGAGGGCGCAGCGGGGGCAGGCCGCCTATCTCGCTCACGGGCTCGGGGCCCTCGGAGCAAATCAGCATGACCTGCCCACCGTCCCATTATACAAGGAGCACTACAGATGAAGAGCTTGGATTTTGGCCGCAACGCGCTATACATTTGCGTGGCTGCGGCATTGCTGCAAGGGTGCGGCGGATCGCAGCCGCCAATCGCAGCTCCTGGAGTGGCCGAACAGAGTCCGGCCCACGCTCGGAGTAAGAGCTTGGTTTACGTCGCATCGGAAAAAGGCACGTGTTACAATTTCTTCTCCGCCGGGCCGTGCCACGGCGTGGTCTTCGTTCTCACATATCCGCAAGGAAAACATCTGGGACGATGGATCGGAAAGGAAAACACCGCAGTCGAAGGCGCGTGCGCAGACCAGGATGGTAATGTGTTCGTGCTTTGGATAACCGATTCAGGTCCGGAGATACTCGAGTTCGCTCACGGTGGCACACATCCTATAAAGAAACTGTCGATCCCCGTTAGCAACGGACTTCCGGATTCATGTTCGAGCGATCCTACGACGGGCAATCTCGCCGTTGCTGTTACCATTCCCTTTAAGGGCGATGGCAGTCTCTTTGTCTATCCCGATGCCTCAGGTACTCCAAAGCAGTACAACGATGTGCACGTCAGTATTTCTAGCGTCGGATACGATAACCAAGGCAACGCCTTCGTTGATGGCAGTGGCGGATTCTTCGAGCTTCCTCGTGGCAAGAGTTCTTTTAAACGTATTAAGCTCTCCGCGTACGGTGACGCCACCGGTCCGGTCCAGTGGGACGGCACATACATAACGAAGGGCAATGCCAATCAGATTGATCGATATGACGTAAGCGGGCGCCGTGGTAAGTACGTTGGCTCGACTGTACTCTCGTCGCCAACTAGTCCACTCTGTTGCCAGATCTGGATCGCGGGTGCGGTCGTCCTCGGAGTCTACTTTAAACAGTACGTTGGCACGTCTACACTCGGCATCTGGCACTACCCCGCCGGCGGTTCACCCTTCGCGAAGATCAGCCTCGGTCGCTACGCGTACGGCGACATGAACTCTCCCCACGTATTCGCAGTGATGAGCCCTGCGTCAAGCCGCTAGTAACGGTGTTAGAAGCAAAAGCCGGAAACGCATCGTTCAGGCTTCGCTAACGCTAGCCTCGCCGCCCGGCGTGCGGACAGGGGGCCTCGTTTTGGAAGCCTTAGCTCCTATGGATCCGATCGCCGGCCGAGGGGGCCTCGTTTTGAAACGCCTTAGCTCCTATGGATCCGCGCACTGAGAACAAGCCCACGGGATTTGTCAAGGGGGGCCTCGTTTTGAAAGGGCTTAGCACGATCGCAGAGCGACGCCGATCCGCTCGCCTCTCAGCGCCGCGCCAGGGGGGCCTCGTTTTAAAAGGCCTTAGCTCTTATCCCAGGGTAACCATCCCCTGAGAACGCGGATGACGCATTACCTCGTTAGACGCTAGGCGTTCAACAGCCGTTTTACAGAGGGGGTCGAAACGGACCGTTTCGGACAGCATCGGCCAGAAGCGGAGCTATCGGAAAACCCTTACACTATCGGACTTTTTCAATAGCGGGTCGGATTAGCCAGGACCGCCGGTTTGCACTTCGAACCCGCTGGGTCTAGTGGCGCCCTATAGGCGAAGGTCGCACGCACCATTTCCCAGGACTCGCAGAACACTTGCGTCGCTCAAACGTCTCGTCGACAGGTTGCGCCCTAACGCGGAGATTAGTTCGCTTCTCTGCGTCGCTTCCGTCTTCGCATCCTCGTGGTTGAATGCAAGCACGACGACGGAAGGTTCCCATGTCTTGCGCTTGCCCACGAGATAGGGCCGGCGCTGTACCTTCAGAAACTTGGCCTGCGTTTCTGCATCGATGGGTTTTCGCCACGCTTTAGACTCGATCAGATCGATAAACTGATCGCGGACAATCCTTCTGTCCTTATTGTACTCAGCTCTTTCATTGATGTAGTAGTGTTCAGCTAGGTTTAGATTGTCGGGTCTAACATGATAATGCGTCTCAGAGCGGTTGTCTCGCATTTCTTCAAGGATGCGAATGACGAAGGCGTCGCGGCCGAACTCAAGCCAGGCTCGCTGGAGCAGCATATCGGCGTTGGTTCGCTCCTTGCCAGCATCGAGATCGCGAACACGCGTGGCAACGCGCTCCGGGACGTTGACAGCTTGCCCAACGTAACGATGCTCGTTAATACGATTTACAATCGAGTAGATGCCCGCGCAGGTCGGAAGGTGACCGACTTGATCCAAAGTGTAGTCCGCAGAGATCGCTGCAGATTTGGGTCCCGCATTTGCCGTCCGTTGGATCATCAAGGTTCTTCGTGGTTATGGGCTCACTACCAACTGAGGATGATCACGCCGTTGCCCGTTGCGGCTTGCCACCCTTGCCACATCTGGACGTCTGCTGCGTTGGACTCCGCATACGACGATCCGCCACCTCCGCCTCCGCCCGACCCTGCACCCTCGCCATTTTGGCCTACCGATCCGCTTCCGCCGCCGCCGCCGCCGTAATAGCCGCCACCCCCGCCGCCGCCGGCCTTGTTGCTCTCGCTGCCCGGACCGCCGCTGCCGCCGACGCCGAGCGCACCAGCGTCGCCAGGGAACCCGTCATAAGACCCTGGGAGACCCCCTGCTCCGCCCTGGCTTTGCGTGCCGCCGGAACCGCCGCCACCGCCTAGGCCATGGCCGGAAGGCTTGCGACCCTGTCCTGATCCACCTACCAGGCCGCCACCAAGACCGCCGCGCGATTTGGCGAAGCCCTGTCCGCCTCCGCCACCGGCGATAATGATCCGGTTGCTTAAGCCGTCTCCGCCCTCTCGCACGTCCGAAGCGCCACCACCGCCATAGCTACAGTGTCCGCAGCTCGGGTCGGTTCCTCCGGCTCCGCCACCGTCGAAGCCTCCGGTTGCCGATGACCCTTGCCCGCCCACAAATACGTACAACGTCTCACCTTGAGTTACAGGGACCACCGCTATGATGCGACCGCCGCGTCCCGCGCGTCCCGGTTGGGCGCCCGCGCCGCCGGCCGCCGAGCTTGCGTCGACGCTAATAGATTTCACGCCGGATGGAATCGTGAACTTTTGCTCTGCGCCGGTGTAGCCAAAAGTCATCTGACTCGCCTTCCCGTTGGGTTCAGCGACGGTCGTGGGCGCTCCCATGCCCGTAGGATTGACACCACAACCACACAGCATAATGACGCTTCCTAAAGCGCAAAACGGGAAGCGAATAAAGCTCCAAATGCTCATTGACTCATCCTTTCGCCGGAGGACTGGCGCGCGCACCCGCGTCCGCCTGAGTGCGGACGGTGGACTTGAACGCTCGCTTTCGCTACTTGCACGGCTTCGGCTGCTAGTCGTGGACGGCCTCTACTGGCGCCCCGTTATCGCTGGACGAAGCGGATTCGAGCGGGAGACTTAACCCGCTGAGCCTCCGTGCAACAGACGTGCAACAGAGGGGGTCGAAACCGGCCGTTTTGGGCAGTAGCGGTCAGGTTCGCATGCATCGGAAATCCCTCACAGCATCGGACTTTTCAGTAGCGGGTCGGATTAGCCAGGACCGCCGGTTTAGACTTCGATCGCGCGAGGCTAGTTCTTCATGATGTTTTCAGCGTCAATCTCACCTTGCGCGACGATCCCCTTCTGTATCTCGAACGCCGGTAACTTGAAATGCAGCGCGTTGTTCACGGGAGTTGACTTGACCTCAAACTCCGGAACAACGTGCCTAACTCGCAACGTAAAACACTTCCTGCCGTCGAGGACGAACGGAAACCAAACGTCGAACGTCGACCCTGCGGTGAACGTCGCTGCCTCCGGCGCGCCCGTTGACATCGTGAAAGCGTAGTACAGCTCTGAGTCGGGGGTTACGGGCCGTTGCCAATCCGCCGGCCCGCGTCCAGTGAATGTGAACCGCCCCGACTGTACATTTCCAGGATGATCAAAATCAGCAACGTAGCCCTCGGCCGTGCTCCCCTCGGACCAGCCGAATGAGTCGCACAACTCTAAGGCGATCCGCCCCATCTGCGGTGTCGGCTTGAGTCTTGTCGATACACGCGCTGCCAGAGGTGCGCTGATGAACCCTTGTACAAGTAGGTCATGCGCCGACGGTGGTCCGAAGTGGCTGCCCCCGCAGAGGCTTAGGCTCGTCCCGGGTGCGTTCATCGCCGCCCATGTTTGGTCGTCAGACGGATCGTTTGAAGCAGCCCCTCGCCACCACCATCTTCCCGTTCGAAAACGCAGCACGATCACGCCACGGTGGTGCCCCGAACGCCATTCCACTACAGCCTGACGTCCGTCAGTTACTACCCATTGAGTCGCAAGAGCCGATTGCACGTGCGAGGCAGCGAGCATATCTGCCAGCAAAATCGGAACGTCGTGCCGGACCGCCGCGACGGCCTCACGAGGACCCTCGTCCGAGTTCGATGCGAATGAGGGGCGCGTGATCAGAGCGGCAGCAAGTACTACCAAGAAAAGTAGCGATGATCCCAAGCTCCTCACTCCTTGGAGAGTCGTCAGCACCTCCCAGATTCCCTCGCTCCAGTATGAGGGCGGAGCGTCTGGATTCTAACATTTTCTAACGGAGCGGTCGGGAAGGGTCGGGAATGGACGGGATCGGTCGGGAACCGAGTGACGAAAAAGCCTTGCAGAATAAAACGTTTCGGGATTGGACGGGACTACCCGGAACCCCCGAGTTTAGGTTCGACTCCCGGCCATCCCAAGAATTCTGCCTCGTTTATTGGTCCTTACGCAACGAGAACGGTCGCATTTGCCATGGCCGCCTTTGCGCCAGCACGGGACAAGGCGCGCTCGGCGTAGATTTTGAACTATCAGGGATGGCGCTGGCGGCTCCAATTCCGACGGGGACGGTAACGCTGCTCTTCACCGACATCGAGGGAAGCACGCAGCGTTGGGAAGAGCGGGGCGAGGCAATGGCGCAGGCGTTGCGCCGCCACGACGAACTGCTGCGCGGCGTGATCGAAAGCCACGGCGGTCATGTGTTCAAGACGGTCGGGGATGCCTTTTGCGCAACGTTCTGGCGTGCGGCGGATGCCGTTGCGGCCGCAATCGATGCGCAATGCGTTTTCGGAGTCGAGGGTTGGAGGGCAATCGGTGGGCTGCACGTTCGCATGGCGATGCATAGCGGCGTGACCCACGAGCGCGATGGCGACTACTTTGGCCCGGTCGTGAACCGAGTCGCGCGGCTGCTAGCGACGGCGCACGGCGGCCAAGTCGTCTTATCCGGAGCAACCGCATTGTTGTTGCGCGATTTGATGCCCGAGCGCGCGCAGTTGTACGATTTGGGCGAGCACCGGCTTGCGGATCTCGCCGAGCCGGAGCACGTTTGGCAACTTGTCGCTCCGGGTTTAGCCGAGACATTCCCACCGCTGCGTTCGCTCGAATCGTGTTGGAGCAACCTGCCCCGTCAGCTTACGCCGCTCATCGGCCGCGACGAAGTGCTGGCCGAGATCGAGCCGCTGATACACAAGCATGCGTTGGTGACGCTCGTAGGCACCGGCGGAGTTGGCAAGACGCGCGTCGCGCTGCAAGCGGGTGCGGACTCGCTCGACGTTTCGGGCGATGGCGTGTGGCTTGTGGAGCTGGCGTCGGCGAGCGATGCTGGTTTGGTCGCCAGTACGATCGCGTCGACCCTGGGTTTGCGCGAGCAGCCCGATCGCTCAGTGCTCGGGACGCTGCTGCACTATCTCAAGGATAAGCGTCTGCTTTTAATACTCGACAACTGCGAGCACGTGATCGATGAGGTAGCAAGGATCGCCGACGCAATAATGCGCGCGTGCCACGACGTGCGGTTACTGGCGACGAGCCGCGAACCTCTGCGCATCGACGGCGAGTACGTTTATCGCTTGCCGTCGCTAGCGTTTCCGCCGCAAAGCGACACGCTCGCGGTCGCCGACGCGTTAGGCTACGGCGCCATCGCGCTCTTTGTGCAGCGCGCCGCGGCCTCGGATGCGAAGTTTGGGCTGACCGACGAGAGCGCGCCGATCGTTGCGGAGATCTGCCGACGCCTCGACGGCATCGCGCTGGCGATTGAACTGGCGGCGGCCCGAGTAAAGGTGTTGACGCCGCGACACCTTGCCCAGAAACTCGACGAGCGTTTTCGCGTGCTTACCAGTGGGAGCCGCACTGCGCTGCCGCGTCAACAGACGATGCGGGCGCTGATCGGTTGGAGCTACGATCTGCTGTCCCCCAAGGAGCAGACGTTGTTCCGGCGGCTGGCGATCTTCGCCGGTGGATGGACGCTCGAAATTGCCGCCGCCGTTTGTGCCGACGGGGAAGCGTCAGAGGATGCGATCGAGCAGTGGGAGATTCTCGACCTGCTCTCAGCGCTTGTCGACAAGTCGTTAGTGCAGGCCGAGATAACGGGCAGCGGAATGCGTTACAGGCTCTTGGAATCAACGCGACAGTATGCGCGCGAATGCCTTGCCGCGGCCGAAGAGGACGCCGCCGTTGCGCGAGCGCACGCGGTTGCGTACCTGGCGCTTGGCGAAGACCTCGATGGAATCTTTGAAACGACACGCGAAGACATATGGCTGCGCCGGGCCGAGCCAGAACTGGAGAACTTCCGCGCAGCGCTGCGCTGGGCGTTCGGAGCACAGGGCGATGTCCTGCTCGGTCAACGGCTGACTGCCGCGCTTCGACCCGCGTGGACGCGGTTTGCCGCGGCGGAAGGACAGCGGCGCATCCGGTCTGCACGCGAGTTGTCCTCTGTGCAAACGCCCGAGTCAGTGGCAGCTGCACTCGACCTAGCTGAAGCGGCGATCGCGACAGCGCTTGCTCAACGGAACACGGCGCGCGAGCGGGCAGAACGCGCGCTTGCGCTCTATACGGAACTCAGCGTGCCCTTGCGCGTTGCACAGGCGCGACATCTAGTCGGACGTGCCCTCGTCGATCTCGGAAAGACCGAGGAGGGCGAAGTGGCGCTAACCCAGGCCGTGAAGGAGGCCAGAGCACTTGGCCTGCCCAGCGTTATCGGAGACGTTTTGCAGAGCCTCGCGATCGCGCGCAGCCACG
>CAVUWE010000003.1:0-1344337 GCA_963745145.1 Vulcanimicrobiota bacterium
CGCTCCGATTCTCCCGGCGCACATCCTCGCCTCCGACAATGATGACAAGGGCTCGTTCAACACCGCTCCCTACAACGCGCTGCCGATCGGCAGCGGCCCCTTCAAGGTGGTGGCGTGGGACCGGGGTCAGGACGTGCGTTTGGCCGCCAACCCGTATTTTTACCTCGGCAAGCCGAAACTGAACGAAGTCATTTACCAGATACTACCGGACGAGAACACGATGGAAACGCAGATCCAGACCCACGAGATCGACATGCTGGCGCAGGGGACGGGCCTGAAGTGGCCGCACTACGCCGAGCTCGCGGCCGATCCGCGCAACGGTCTCGTCGCGGTGCGCGTCAACTCGTTTCAGTGGTCGCACGTAGACTTCAATCTGAAACACCCGATCGTGAGCGACCGGAACGTGCGCGTGGCCCTGGCGTACGCAACGAACCGTGCCGAGATCATCAACAAGATCCTTCACGGGTCGGGCATCCCCGGCGAGACCGATCAGCATCCGCAGCTCTCCTGGGCCTACACCACGGACGTGACGCACTACGATTACGATCCGCAGAAGGCGCGAGCTGTCCTCGACGCCGACGGCTGGAAAGTGGGGCCCGACGGGGTTCGCGTCAAGGACGGGCAGCGGCTGGAGTTCACGCTGAGCACGCAGAGCGAGTCGACCTACGGCAAGGCGCTGCAGACCGTGCTGCAGCGCGAGTGGCGGGACGTCGGCGTTCAGGTGGACATAAAGAACTATCCGACCAGCCAATTCTTCGACAACTCGGCGAACGGGACGCTGCAAGGCGGCCACTACGACGCCGCCGGGTTTAGCTGGATCGGCGCGGCCGACCCCGACGACAGTGCGATCTATTCGGCCGACAACTTTGCCCCGCACGGCCAGAACGCGATGTTCTGGAACAATCGCGTTGCGACCGACGCCATGAACGACGCGCTCAAGACTATCGACCAGGCGCGCCGGAAGCGGGACTACGTGATCGTGCAGCAACAGCTCGCGCACGACGTTCCCACGATCATCATCGACTTTACGCGCGTGCCATACCTCTACAATGCCGACCTGAAAGGCTTCGATCCGTCTCCCGTTATCTCGGCGTTTTGGGATCCCTGGAACTACTCGATCTAAGGAGCTTCGAGGAGATGAAAACAAGGTTTATCTGCATCGCAGCCGCCGTTGCGGCGGCGACCCTGTGTTCGTGTACCAAGAGCGGATCGCCGGCGGGAACCGGCGGCCGTATGAACGCGTGGACCCAGCCGCACGTTCTGCGATTCTCCGACGCATCGGACGTCAACACGCTCAACCCGCACTTCGGGCAGATCATCGACGTCGGCTACCTGTCGTCGATGACGATGGCGTATCTCATCAAGTGGGACGAACACAATAGGCCCTATGCCGAGCTCGCCACGCAGGTTCCGACGCAGGCGGACGGCGGCGTCAGCAAAGACGGCCTGACGATCACCTACCATTTGCGCAAGGGGGTTCGCTGGTCGGACGGCGCTCCATTCGATGCCGACGACGTCGCGTTCTCGACGCGCGTCGTGCTCAATCCGGCAACGAACGAGGTCGGCCGTCAGGGGTGGGATCAGATTTCCAAGATCGACGAGCCCGACAAATACACGGTGGTATATCATCTCAAGAAGCCGTACTCGCCGTTCATCGAAACGTTCTTTTCAACCGCGGGTGCCAACCCGTGCATCCTGCCCCAGCATCTGCTGGAAAAATATCCGAACATCAACAACGTTCCGTATAACTCGCTTCCGATCGGCATCGGCCCGTTCAAGTATTTGCGCTGGGATCGGGCGCAAGACGTCATTCTGGTCCCGAACCCGCTCTATTGGCGCGGCCGTCCCAGGCTGAAC
The DNA here is from genome assembly GCA_963745145.1 of Vulcanimicrobiota bacterium. Taxonomy (GTDB): domain Bacteria; phylum Vulcanimicrobiota; class Vulcanimicrobiia; order Vulcanimicrobiales; family Vulcanimicrobiaceae; genus Cybelea. Next base: position 1,858 of record CAVUWE010000003.1, read on the forward strand.
GAAGTCATCTACAAGATCATTCCCGATCGGGACACGCTCCTCTCGCAGTTGGAAGCGAAGGAGACCGACATGTGGAACTTGGTTCCCGGCGCGTACTTGTCGCGCGTGCAGGCGGTACCGGGCCTCGCGGTGATCCGCCAGCCCGGTTATGGCTTCGGCCATCTCGACTTCAACTTGCAGCGACCGGTGCTGCGCGACCCCGTCGTGCGCGAGGCCTTGCGGATGGCGATCGACCGGCGAACGCTTCGAGACAAGATCGGCCGCGGCGTCGGCATTTTGCAGGAGGTGGCGACGCCTCCGAGCTCGCCGTACGCGGTGACGTCGATTCCGATGGTGCCGTTCGACATCGCGCGCGCCAACGCTCTGCTCGACCAAGCAGGCTGGACGCGCGGCGCCGATGGCATTCGGCAGAAGAACGGCATGCAGCTCTCGCTCACGTTTGCCACGTCGGCGGGGTCGCCCGACACCGACGAGCGGATCGAGCTGATCCGCTCGTGGTGGAAGCAGATCGGTGCCGATATCACGGTTCGTCATTATCCCCCGGCCCTGATGTTTGCTCCGTTGCCGCAAGGCGGCATCGTCTATTCGAACAAGTGGGACGTCATCATCTTCCAGTGGGTCAACGATGCCATCGGGGATTACTCGCCGATTTACGATTGCAAAGCGTTCCCTCCGAACGGTCAGAACGACCTGCGCTGGTGCAACCCCCGCGCCCAAGCGGCGATGACCGCGCTCTATGGGCACTACGGCCAGGCGGAGCGGAACAACGACGTGCTGACGGTCCAGACCGAGTTCGTGAAAGACGCTCCTTCGATCGTGTCGGGAGTCGCCGAGGACATCTACGGATATAACAAAGACCTAAAGAACTTCCATCCCAATTCGGTCACGCCGTTCGACAACATGATGAATGTCGATATATAGCGTAGGCGAGCAGGGCGCACCCCGCTAGCGAGAGCGAGCGGAGCGCCGCCCACACCGGAACTGCGGCGAACAATCCGCTCGCGCGCTGTTCCTGCGCCCACACCGCAGCGATCGAGGCGCTCGGGGGAGCGCGGAACGCACCGAGCGCGTCGGGCCAGATGGGTGCCTGCCAATGCGCGGCAAACCAGGCCGCCGCGAGAAAACACGCGGCGAACGCGAGGGCGACCAGCGCCGTGTTGCGCAATTCGGCTCCACCCGAGAGCGCGGCGAACGCAGCGAGCGCCGCGACTGCAAGCAGCGCGCTCTGCGCGATTCCCGTCGGGCGCTGCGCCAGGCCGAGCCAATCGACCGCCACGAGCAGCGTTCCCGCAAGCGCGAAGACGCGCGCCGGAGCGCGCGTCCGCAAAGCGCACCAGACGGCGGGCGCGTAGGCGACGACGAGATCGTGTTCGTGAAAGAATCCGGCCGCAAACGGCGCGAGCGCCGAAAAGGCCGCAAAGCGCGCGAACCCGTCGCGTACCGTGATCGCTAGGACGATCGCGGCGGCGATCGCGAGGGCCACGAAGACGACGGCGACGACATGCGCCGCAAGCGGCGTCGCGCCGAAACCAAACGCGATCGACGCCGGGCTCAGCTGAATCGCGCCGAAGCGCTCGGCGGCGCCGTGCGCGGCCACGAGACGCGCGTAGCCGGCGGGCCAGCCCCAGCCGCTCGCGAGCGCGCCGAACAGGTACGTCAGCGCGGCTCCCGCTGCGATTGCGAGCGTCGCGCGATTGCGACCGACTTGTGAGAGGAGTCCGAGCGATACGTTTGGCTGTGCGAAGGCCAGGCACGCCGCCGCCGTCGCACTCGCGAGCGAGCCCGGCGCGGCGATCACCACCAGCGCCGCGCCGAGAACGGACGGCAGCGCCAGCTGTCCGAGCGCGATATCGCTCGTAACCGGTCCGAAGGCGAGCGCTAGCGCGAGCGCTGCAAAGAACGCGAACGGGGTGAGTGCCCTTCCGCTTCCACGGACGATGGCCGCCGCCAGCGCGAGCAGCGATCCGCCGAGCAGCGCGGCCCACAGGAAGGCCGCGGCGGAGTAGGGCAGGCGCGCGGCGAGGCGCCAGACGAGCAACGTCGCGGGCGGGCCGACGAACGGCAAGACCTCGTCGCGCTGCGGCTGCACGCCCGGCACCGTGCGCTCGGCGTTCCAGATGGCGCGCCCGTACGGATCGGCGTGCGCATTCAACGACGTTCCCGCAGCCCAATACGCCTCGAAGTCGCGGAGGAACGGACCCGGGGTCGCGCGTGGCCGCGCCGCGACGATCGCCAACGCGATCGCGACGAACGCGACGGCCAGCAGCGCCGTTCGGATCACCACGCGCTTCCCGGTATTTGACCTGCGACTCCCGCGTGAGACTGCGCCATCACGAAAAAGAGGCCCAAGAGCGTCGCCAAATACCAGAGGCTGACGCGCAATCGCGCATTGAAGGTCATGTGCAGCGCGCGCGGATCGACGTGCCCTCTCCATGCGGCGATCATTGCCGGAAGTCCGAGCAATCCGATGATGGCGACGAAGAGCACCGGAATGTGCATGAAGATTGCGAGGGCGACGAAAACGGCAAAGCCGACGATCCAGAGCGGCGGCCAGAGCGCGCCGATGATGCGACCGCCGTCGAACGGCGGCACGGGGATCATGTTGAAGAGGTTCAAGAACGCGGAGAAACCGGCGCACGCATACCAGAAACGGTCGTTCGTCGCCTCGCCTGCCGCGTAGCAGACCGCGGCAAGTCCGAGCCCCACGAGCGGTCCGGCCAACGCGATGTACGCGTCCTGCTCGAGATCGTCCGGAGCGGCGCCGGCGGTGAAGGCGCCGAGCAGCGGAACGAACTGCGGTAAGCGCACCGGCAGCCCGTAGGCCCGAAAGGCGAAATAATGTCCGAGCTCGTGAGCGAGTAAGAGCAGCATCACCACGACCGCGAGCTTCCAGCCGAAGACCACGACGTAAATCCAAAGCGAAAGTAAGAACGTCCAGCTGACGCCGATCAGCTTAGCGCCGATCAAGAGAAGAAACTTGAACTTGAAGAGGAAGGCTGCGGCGGCCGCGAGCAGGGCGCCGATGCCCCCCCGGCGGCGTTGCACCAGCTTAGGCTCTTGCGGCTCCGGACCGGGCGGCTCAGGCGGGAGGTATGTCACGCCGTGTTCTTCAACCGCATCGCGTGCCGGTCATCGTGATCGTGGGCGGAGGTTTCGCAGGAATCGCCGTCGCTCGGCAGCTCGAGCGACGGTTGCACCCATTCGAAGCGGAGATCGTCGTGCTCAGTCGTAATAACTACACGCTTTTTACGCCGATGCTGCCGGAGGTCACTTCGGGCGAGCTCGAGGTGCGCCATATCATCACCCCCATTCGCGAGCAGCTGCACCGCTCGCGTTTCGTTTTGGCCGACGTCGACGAAGTCGACGTACACCGGCGCACGGTGACGTATCACCACGTTCTCACCGGCAAGAGCGTGGTGCAGCCCTACGATCACGTCGTGCTCGCCCTGGGCTCTTCGACGTCGGACTTCGGCTTGCCCGGCGTGGCCGAACACGCATGGGCGCTCAAAACGCTCGAAGATGCCGATGCACTCCGAAATCACCTGGTATGGCTGCTCGAGCTGGCGGACACGATCGACGATGACGAGCGGCGTAAGCGTTTGCTGACGCTCGTCGTGGTCGGCGGCGGATTCACCGGCGTCGAAACCGCCGGCGAGATCGTCGAGCTCTTTCGCAGCGTCCTGCGTTTTTACAAGCGCCTAGAGCCAAGGTGGGTGCACGTAATTTTGGTCGAGGCGGGCCCCACACTGCTCGCCGGCCTTCCCTCGAAGATGGGCGAATACTCCGGGCGCATTCTCGAACGGCGCGGGGTCGAAGTGCTCACCGGCGACGGGGTGACGGGCGCCGACGAACACGGCCTGACGATGCAGAGCGGACGGCGCATCGGAAGCGAAACGATCGTCTGGAGCGCGGGCGTCAAGCCGTCGGCGACGATCGCGAAGATCGACTTGCGAAAGACCCGGCGCGGCGCGATCGAAACGCAGCCCGACATGAGCGTTTCGGGCATACCGGGCGTCTGGGCACTCGGCGATTGCGCCGCGATCCCCGATGAAAGGGGAGGCGTCTATCCGATGACCGCGCAGCACGCGATTCGCGAAGGGCCGCTGCTCGCCGACAACATCGTCGCCGTTTTGCGCGATCGTCCGACCAAGCCGTTTCGCTACCAAGCGCTCGGGATGATGGCCGCGTTGGGGGGGCGCAAAGCCGTGGCCCAGCTTCCCGGAAATCGCGTCATCACCGGCTTCATCGCGTGGTTCTTCTGGCGAACCTATTACTTGCTGCGCCTCCCCGGCCTCGACCGGAAGATGCGCGTCGCCTTCGACTGGACGCTCGACCTGCTCTTCCCGCGCGACACGGCCGAGCTGCGCTTCGGCGAGCGACAAGGGTATACGCCGCACGAAGAAATATAGGCGGCGCCGTAGAAGGCTCGAAGATGCTCCGCGAACCGATCGAGCGCCTCATACGGGATCCCAAGGAGTTCACCCGCGACGTAACCTTTCCGGACCCTGCCGAAATTCGCGTCTACGACGAAACGTTGCGCGATGGCGAGCAGATGCCCGGCGTTTGCTATACTCCCGGGCAAAAGCTGGAGATCGCGCGGGCGCTGGCGGACATCGGCGTGCACGTCATGAGCGTCGGTTTCCCCGCGGCATCGGTCGGAGACCGGCGCACTTTGCAGCTCGTCATGGAGGCGAAGCACCGCGGCGAACTCGGCGACGTCGAGATCGTCGTGATGTGCCGCAGCAACCGGAACGACATCGACGTGACCGTGAAGACGCTGCGCGACGTCGGCGTGGATCCGCGCGAGGTGACGTTCTTCATCTTTACAAGCGGAAGCGATCTCCACCTCAAGTACAAGATCGGCAAGACGCTGCTGCGCTACGAGGGGCGTGACGAGCGTGACTGGCTCGACTTGCCGCTTTCGTTCTACCGCGCCGCCAACATTCGGCTGCAGTGCGACGCCATTAACCATGCGCGCTCGTGCGGGATCGAGCGCATCGAGTTCGGCGCCGAGGACGGGAGCCGGGGCGACGTCGATTACTTCATCGAGTATTTCAAGGCGGGTTTGGCTGCCGGCGGCACTCGTCCCGCGTGGCCCGACACGGTCGGTACGCTCACGCCAGAGGCGACGCGCTGGTACTGCTCGCGGATCGTGGAGGCGCTCCCCAAAGGCTTGCCGATCGTTGCACACCTCCACAACGACTACGGCCTCGGCACGATCAACGCGCTCGTCGCCACGTCTTGCGGCTTCAAAGTGATATCGGTGACGGCGAACGGCTACGGCGAGCGTGCCGGCAACGTGAAGCTCCACGAGTTTGTCGTCGCGCTGCGTGTCCTCTACGGCATCAGCATTCCGGGCTTCAAATACGGCAAGCTGCGCGACCTAGCGCGCTTCATGGAACGCATGAGCGGGATCCCAATGCAGCAGCACGAGCCGATCGTCGGCTCCAAGGTTTTCGCGCACGAGTCGGGCATCCACACGCAGGCGATGCTGATCGACCGCCGCATGTACGAGGCCGTTCCCGCCGAGCTGGTGGGCGGCGGAACGAGCTGGGTGTTCGGCAAGCATACCGGTGCGTCGCTCGTCGAAGATACGCTGCGGCGACAGCACGAGCGCCTCGCGCGCTCCGGCGTCGAGCCGACGCCCGAGCTGGCACATCGCGTGACCGACGAGGTCAAGCGCCTGCGCGAAGAGCGCGCGGCGTCGAGCAGGAGCGAGGAGACGATCGAGCTTTACGAAGGCGCGATGCGGCGGCTCTCGCTCAATGAAGAGGACGTCGTCGAAATCGCGATCGCATTGGGAACCCCCGCAAAAGCATCGTAGCAGCTCCCCTCTGTCATCCTGAGCTTGTCGAAGGATGACAAGGCAATACCGCCTACACTCTTTCCTAGCGCCTGTTAATTCGCAGAAGACCCATCATGAATACCTACTGGGTCTACATGCTTCGATGCGCGGATTCTTCGTTCTACGTCGGAGTGACCAGCGATCTCGAATTCCGCATGGCGCAGCACGAGTACGGCGTCGATCGCCGTTGTTACACGTTCACACGAAGGCCATTAGTACTCGTGCACTCCTCCGACTTCCACCACATCGATGAAGCCATCCATTGGGAAAAACAACTTAAGGGATGGTCGCGTGCAAAGAAGCTGGCTTTGATTGGGAACGACTGGCGCGAAATATCACGTTTGGCTCGAAATGAGTACGGGCGGCGTTGTCGTCCTTCGACAAGCTCAGGATGACAAGGTAACGCTTCGACAAGCTCATCCTTCGACAAGCTCAGGATGACAAGGTAACGCTTCGACAAGCTCATCCTTCGACAAGCTCAGGATGACAAGGTAACGCTTCGACACGGTCATCCTTCGACAAGCTCAGGATGACAAGGTAACGCTTCGACAAGCTCATCCTTCGACAAGCTCAGGATGACAGGTAACGCTTCGACAAGGTCATTTGTCGACAAGCTCAGGATGGCATCACTCATGGTGACGCGCGTCGCAGCGCATGGTCACGCTTGGGCGCCGAGGCGCCAGGTTGCGACGAACGCTTTGAATACGACCGGATACGCCTCGTGCGCGAAGCGAATGCTGCGGGAGCCCGTTCGCTCGAACCCGGGAATCGTCGCGACCAGGTGTGCCTGCGCGGCGGCGACCAGCTGCACGTCGAGCACGATCGGCGGATCGAAGCGGAACGGCTTTGCCCGAGAGGCGTTGCGAATCGCCTCTTCGGCGCCGCCGCGGATCGCGGTGCAGGCGGCCGCGGGCGTCATAGAGTTCGCCGCGAAGTTTCCGATCGAATCTTTCACGACCACGCCGTGCACCCAGGGCATCTGGGCGCGAACGCCGTCGACCGTCGTGCGGTCGCCGGTGACCAGGAGGAGCGGCACGCCGTAGTATCCGAGCAGGCCGGCGTTGATCGTCGCCTCGCTGCAGGGCACGCCGTTGATGCGTGCCTCGTAGATCACCGACGGCGTGTAGGTGTGGCAAAGCACGGCGTCGGCATCGCCGGCGGCGCCGTGGTATCCCAGGAAAAAGGCCCCCGCGAAGTTCGCGTCCGCACCCTGGACCATCGAGAAGGGCTTACGATTGCCGAAGAGCACGCGCACGTCGCTCGGCAGTTCGTCGAGCAGCAGGTTCCTCATGGGGCCGTGCGAGTCGTTGACGAGGACGTCCGAGGCGCCGGCCGCGCGGGCGCCTTCGATCGCGCTCTTCACTTCGTGCGTGTAGTATCGGCGATAGATCGCAAAATCACGGTGCGGCGTTCGAGCATCGACCTGCTCCCACGCGCAGACGCCGGCGACGCCCTCCATGTCGCACGAAACGTACAGTTTCATGCGATGGTGTCGGCGGCCGCCGCGATCCGGCTAGCGGCGATGAAGGCTTGCAGCAGCAACGTGTAGTCGTCGGACCGGAAGGACACGGCTCGGCCGCCGAGGCGCTCGAACCCGGGCATGAGCTCGATGAAGTCGGCGTGCTCTACCTGCGCGGTCTCGATCGTCAGCTCGAAAGGCGCGTCGAATACGAAGGGTCGCGCTTGCGCGATGCGCCCCATGGCCTCGCGCGCACCCGCGCGGATCGCTTCGCGCGCCGCGTTCGGCGTGAGCGAGTTTACGGCCGAAAAACCGACGGCGTCTTTGACGGCGACGCCGACGGCCCAGGGCATGGCGAGCGTCGTCTCTTCGACGATCGTGCGATCGCCCGTGATCAGGACGACCGGAACGCCATAGCTTCCCGCAAGCGCGGCATTGAGTAGCGCCTCGCTGCACCGCGTCCCGTTGACCGCGACGGAATAGATCGCTTCCGAATAGGTGTGCGCCAACGTCGCGCAGTCGCCCGCCTTCGCGTGGTATCCCGTGAAGAAGGCCGCGTCGGCGCTCCCATCTAGCCCCTGCATCATGCTCCACGGCTTTGGCGCCCCCGAGATCACGCGCACGTCCTCATCGGGCGGCAGTCCGTCGAGGAGCAAGTTTCGCATCGACCAGTGCGAGTCGTTCACGATGATCCGGCGAGCGCCGGCATCGCGCGCGCCGTCGATTGCCGCGCGCACCTCCCGGGTCATGTGCTCGCGAAAGACGGGATACTCGTGCGCGTCGCTCGGATCGCACTGCTTCCACGAACACACGCCGGCCGTGCCTTCCATGTCGCACGAGATGTAGATCCTCGGCGCGCTACTCACGCAACGCCTCGCGAGCCTGCGCCAGGCCGGTCTGCGCGGCAACGTTGCGGGGGTTCGCCCGGAGGGCTCGTCGATAGAGCGGAATTGCCTCCTCGAATTTGTTGGCAGCAAGATACATGTCGGCCAGCTGGGTGAGGGCGACGTCGTCGCCGGGATGGGATGCGATACGCGCGCGCAGCGTCTGAAGCTGCGCCATCACCGGAGCCGGTGGGCCGCCTTCGACGCTATCCTGCGATCCTTGGCGCTCCGTCGATCCGCCCGCGCCCGACGGGGCAGCCTTGCCGAAAACCGACCCGGTCACGCCGAACCCGTCGGCGACCAGATACGCCATCGTGCAGAGGAAGACCGCAGCGATGAGTGTCACGATCGGCACGTAGATCCGCGGGGGAAGGCCACTCGACGAATTTACCGGCACGATGATTTCGTTGGACGAAGGCCGAAGCAAATCATGCGTGGACCCCGTGCTGCCGAACGAAGCCGATCTCCAACTGATCTTCGCGCGGTTGAATTACGAATTCTTCAACGGCGAAGCCCCCGACTGCAGGATTCGTTATAACGAGCGATTCTCGAACTCTGCGGGAAGAATCACGTACGGGCGGCCTCCCCTGGTGATCGAGCTCTCGCCGAAACACTTTCGCGCGCACCCTAGCGCGCTCCAGGAAACGCTCTTGCACGAGATGATCCACGCGTGGTGCTTCGCGAACTTTCGCGACACGGGGCACGGACCGCGATTCAAGCGCAAGCTGCGGGAGTGCGGGCTCGGGTCGATCTATCACGACCTCGGCAGCGTCGCGCCGCTCCGGGAATCGAGCAAGCGCTACATTCTGCGTTGCGACAAATGCTCGTTTGAAACGCTTCGGCGAAGCCGCCCGCGTGCGCCCTCGAGCTGCCCGCGCTGCAACAAACGTCGCTTCGACGAGCGCTTTCCGTTGACGATTTACGAGGTCGTGGAGATGCGCGAAGCCGGAACCACGCTCGAGGGAGTTGCGGCCGCCCGGAAAGGTTGGCGAGGGCGCCGAACGTAGGAGCCATGCGAACCGAGAGCGATTCCATGGGCAAGATCGACGTGCCGAGCGACAAGTATTACGGAGCCCAGACGGCCCGCTCGCTCGTGCACTTCGACATCGGCGACGACCGGTGGCCGCGCGACGTGATGCCGCGGCAGGTCGTGAAGGCGATGGCGGTTCTGAAGAAGGCCGCGGCGCTCGTTAATCGCGATCTCGGCAAGCTCGACGGCGAAAAAACGGACCTCATCGTGCGCGCCGCCGATGACGTCGCCGAAGGCAGACTCGATTCGCACTTCCCGCTGCGCGTGTGGCAGACGGGCTCGGGCACCCAGACCAACATGAACGTCAACGAGGTTATCTCGAACCGCGCGATCGAGCTGGCCGGCGGCGAGATGGGCTCGAAAAAACCGGTGCACCCGAACGATCACGTCAACATGTCGCAATCGTCGAACGACACGTTCCCGACCGCGATGCACGTGGCGGGGGCGCAGGGAATGGTGGATATGCTGCCCGCCGTAGAACGGCTGCGCGACGCGCTCGCGGTCAAGGCGAGGGGCTGGTCACACATCGTGAAGGTCGGCCGCACGCATCTACAAGACGCCACGCCGATCACGCTCGGGCAAGAGTTTTCGGGATACGTCACGCAGCTCGATCGCGCGATCGCGGCCTGCACGACGGCGCTGGATCCGCTCTACGACCTGGCGATCGGGGGCACAGCCGTGGGCACCGGGCTCAACGCGCACCCCGAGTTCGGCGAACGCACCGCGCGCAAGATCGCGGAACTGACGGGACTGCCGTTTCGATCGCACCCGAACAAATTTACCGCGCTCGCGTCGCACGATGACTTCGTCTTTGCCTCGGGGGCGCTGAAGATGCTCGCCGCCGCCCTCATGAAGATCGCCAACGATATCCGCTGGCTCGCCTCGGGCCCGCGAGCAGGAATCGGGGAGCTCATTCTTCCGGAGAACGAGCCCGGCAGCTCGATCATGCCGGGCAAGGTGAACCCGACTCAGTCCGAGGCGATGACAATGGTGTGCGTGCAGGTGTATGGGAACGATCTTGCCGTAAGCTTCGGCGCGTCGCAGGGCAACTTCGAGCTCAACGTGTTCAACCCGGTCATCATCTACAATTTCTTGCACTCTACGACGCTGCTGCGCGATGCCTGCACGATGTTCCGCGAACACGCCGTCGAGGGACTCCAAGCCAACGAGGAGCAGATCCGAAAGTACCTTGACGAGTCGCTCATGGTCGTCACCGCGCTTTCGCCGCACATCGGTTACGACAAATCCGCCGAGATCGCGAAGAAGGCCCACCACGAGAAACGACGCTCAAGAAGGCCGCGCTCTCCCTCGGCCACGTGTCCGAAGAAGAGTACGACCGCATCGTGGTGCCTCATAAGATGACCGCCCCGGGGTAAGAACGCTACAACTGGCGCCAGACGAGCGTCACGGCGGCCGTGACGAGCGCGACCGCGACTACCATCAAGAGTTGCGGCGATTTCAGGCGCAGCGAGAGCCGCGCCCCAATTGGGCCGCCGAGCAGGCCGCCGGCGACGAGCGGCACGGCGTCGCGCGCGACGATGTCCCGCTGCAGAGCATGCACCACGAGACCGACCGGCGACGTGAGCAGAATCGCGAAGTGCGAAGTTGCGCTGATCGCGTGTGCCGGCAATTCGGAGAAGTAGAGAAACGAGGGCACGAGTATGATGCCGCCGCCCAGCCCGAAGAGACTGGAGAAGATGCCGACGACGAAGCCCAAACCGAACGCGCCGCGATACGACATGCCCTTGATCGTCGCGCCGCGGTGGTGTTCGATTCGGCCCGCCATCCGCCGCTCGGCGTTCCACGCCATGTCGACTGCGACGCCGACGAGCAGCACGGCAAGAATGGTATCGAAGAGGCGCGGCGATATGTGAACCGACGCTATGGAGCCCAAGATTCCACCCGGCAAGCCCCCCGCCGCGATCAGCCAGCCGATCTTCAAGTGAACGCGCCGCTGCAATAGATACGTGAAGGCTCCGCTCGCGCTGTTGGCGACGATCAGGACGAGCGACGTGCCCGCCGCGTACGCCGGCGAGAAACCGAGAAAGAGACGCAGGATCGGAACGAGGATAAAGCCGCCGCCGAGGCCCACCATCGAACCGAAGACACTCGCGAAGAAGGCCGCCGCGAAGAGCTCGAGCGCAAAGCGCACGCGGCGACTAGGAGTCCACGGGCTCCTAGCCCGCGCGCCCGATGTAGCGGCGGTCGCGCGTGTCGATGCGAACGATGTCGCCGCTTTCGACGAAGAGCGGGACGGCGACGGTGGCGCCGGTTTCGAGCTTGGCCGGTTTCGTCACGTTCGTCGCGGTGTCGCCGCGGAAGCCGGGGTCTGTCTCGACGATCCGAAGCTCGACGTGAGCCGGCAGATCGATGCCGATGGCGGCACCGTCGTGAAACTGCACGTCGACCACCATTCCGTCCTTGAGGAAATCGGCCGGGCCGCCGATGAGGTCTCGCTGCAGCGTAACGTTTTCGAACGATTCCTGGTCCATAAAGTGGTATCCGTCCGCATCGTTGTAAAGCATCTGCATCTGGCGGTTGTCCACCGTGGCGCGCTCGAGTTTCTCGCCGGCCCGAAAGGTGCGCTCGAGGGTCGTGCCCGTCTTGACGTTTTTCATGCGAGTGCGCACGAATGCCGAGCCCTTTCCGGGCTTGACGTGCAGGAACTCGATGACCGTCCAGAGCTGGCCGTCCACGACGATGGTCACGCCGTTGCGAAGATCGTTTGACGAAATCATGGGTCCCACACAGTACGGTTCGCGGCAAGGCAAGCCCTGGCGGGTTCAGGGTGACGGGCGGTTTTGTTACGCGTGCGGTCTGGAAAGGCGAATCGGGCTTTCGCTTCCATCGCGGAGGCGCCGGATGTTGTCGCGATGCGTAAAAAGGATGAGCAACGCCGCGAAAATTCCGTACGCGGTTTCCGGCAGCGAGCCGCTGACGAACCAAATGGCAAAGGGCGCCAGCACGCTGCCGAGCATCGACCCCGCCGAGGAATAGCGCGTCAGAGCGGCGCCGGCGACCCAGCCGCCGACGGCGACCAGACCCGCCGGCCAGCAGAGGGCGAAGAGGGCTCCGAACGACGTCGCAACGCCCTTGCCGCCCTTGAAGCGCAACCACGGCGAGAAGCAATGGCCCAGGACGGCGCCGGCCGCGACGAGTGCGGCGACGATCTGCTCGCCCGGAGGCAAGCCTTCGAAGTCCAAATGACCGCGAAAGAATCCGAGCGCCAAGAACGTCGGCACGAATCCCTTCAGCCCGTCGAGCAGCAGCACCACCGTGGCACCCCCCTTGCCGAGCGTGCGCAACGCGTTCATCGCACCGATGTTCCCCGAGCCCTGCGTCCGAATGTCGGTTTGGTAGAAGAACCGGCCGATGAGGTACCCAAACGGAATCGAACCGATGAGGAAGGCTCCGACGAATGCCGCGATCGGGATCGCGATCAGGATCAGGAGCAAGCCGATCGCCGTCGATTCCGGGAGGCCGACATCGCTCATCGCGATTCGTCTTCGCTTCGGCGTGGGCGGAACTGGAGCGTCAGCGGAACGCCTTCGAAGTTGAAGTGCTGCCTAATCGTGTTCTCCAGGAACCGTTTGTAGTGCGTCTGCACGAGGTCGGGATCGTTACAGTGGAAGACGAATATCGGCGGATGGGTGCCCGGCTGCGACGCGTAGTAGATGCGAAGGAGCCTCCCGGCCGTTCCGGCCGGCGGATGCGCCAGGGTGGCGTTGCGAATCAACGTGTTGAGCTGCGGCGTCGGAACGCGGCGGTCGAGGTTTTCCGCGACCGCCGTCACCATCGGCATTAGGCTGCCGAGGCGGCGCTGCGTCTTGGCCGACAGAAACGTGATTGGCGCAAAGGTCGCGAACGGGATCAGCTCGCGGATGACCGTGGCCAACTCGGCCTGACTGGTATCGCCGCCCTGCTCTCGCGCGAGGTCCCACTTGTTGCCGACCACGATGAGGCCCTTGCGCTCTTCGATCGCGATGCCGGCCAAGCGCCGATCCTGCGCCAAGATGCCGTGCATCGAATCGAAGACGAGCAAGGCGATGTCGCAGCGCGCGATCGCGGCCAACGAACGCAGCGCGGCGTAGTATTCGATGGCGCCGTGGGCCTCGGGCTTTTTTAGGAATCCGGCGGTATCGACCAGACGAAACTCGCGGTCGTGCCAGCGGAAAACGGCATCGACCGCGTCGCGAGTCGTCCCTGGCGTCTGCGAGACGAGCGTGCGTTCCTCGCCCAGCAGCGCGTTGACCAGCGAGCTCTTTCCAACGTTGGGTCTGCCGATCACGGCCAGCGCAAGTTCGTTCTGCGCTTCTTCGTCCGTCGCCGGCGGGGGTAAGAGCGAGACGATACGGTCGAGCAGATCCCCCGTGCCCTCGCCGTGAATCGCCGAAACCGCGACGGGCTCGCCGAACCCGAGGCCGCCGAACTCCGCGTGAACGGCCGCGGCGGCGTCGGGGGCCTCGGCCTTGTTGGCAACGAGGACGATCGTCCGCCGTTTGCGACGAAGGATCCGCGCGACGTCGTCGTCGAGGGGGTGGAGGCCGGTGCGGGCGTCGACGACCATCAAGATAACGTCGGCTGCGTCGGCGGCTGCCTCGGCCTGTCGCCTCGTCGCTTCCGCCAGCTCGGCGCCGTGCGCGACCGCGGCGTCGGGGTCGATGCCGGCGGTATCGACGAGACTAAAGTCGCGACCGCGCCAATCGCAGAGCGCATAAAGCCGATCCCGGGTCACGCCGGGCGTATCCTCGACGATCGCCAGCCGGCGACCGATCAGACGGTTGAACAGCGCGCTCTTGCCGACGTTCGGCCGACCGACAATAGCGACCGTCGCCGGATGAAGCATGCCGACTCCTTTCTCACTCGGGCTAATCGGGACCCATCGGCGGAACGGCCGAGTCGTCGAGCGAAGTGCGGCCTTCGAGTATGCCCAGCGTCTACATCGAGACCTTCGGCTGTCAGATGAACGAAGCCGATTCGCGTTACATCGCCGAGCGCGCCGCCGCGGCCGGGTATAGTGTCGCCTCGGCGCCGGACGAAGCGAACGTCGTCGTCCTCAACACGTGCACGGTCCGCGACGCCGCGGAACGCCGAGCTTACGGGCGAATGAATCACCTCAAGGCCCTGAAGGCGGGCGACCCCGCGATGCGGCTCGTGATCACGGGATGCCTGGCGGAACAGGATCGCGATCGCATGCGGACGCTTGCGCCGCACATCGACGCCATCTTCGGGACGCGCGAGCTCGTGCAGCTCGGCGATCAACTCGCGGCGTGGGCCGTTCGCGACGCTGCGAACGCGCCTAAGGACGACACCCCGCACGACGCAACGGATAACATGCTGCGGTTCGCGCTCGGCGGTACCGCCGATGCCGTGCCCGACGCGTTCTCGCACTTGCGCGCGTTCGTGACGGTGCAGCGCGGCTGCTCGTACTACTGCACGTTCTGCATCGTTCCGCACGTGCGCGGGCGCTTCGATCACCGGCCGGCAAGCGCGATCGTCGACGAGGCGCAGGAGAGGATCGCGAGCGGAGCGCGCGAGATCATGCTCGTCGGTCAAACGGTGAACGCGTGGCGCGATCCGGCCGACGGCGCCGACTTCGGCGACCTCTGCAGATCCATCGCCGGGCTGCCCGGGCTGGAGCGCTTGACGTTCATCTCGCCGCATCCAAAAGATTTCACCGAGAAGATCCTCGACGACTTAGCCGGCATCACTGCGCTCAATCCGCGCATCCATCTGCCGCTGCAGTCGGCGAGCGACCCGGTCTTGCGGCGCATGAATCGCAAGTACACGGCGGCCGCGTTTCACGGGGTCGTCGAGGGCGTCCGGCGCCGGCTTCCCGAGGCCGCGATCACGACCGACATCATCGTCGGCTTTCCGGGCGAGAGCGACTCGGACTTCCAAGCGACGCTCGACTACGTCTCGCGCGGCGTTTTCGCGAACGCCTTTACCTTCATTTACTCCATACGGCGCGGGACGCCCGCCGCGCGCTGGGAACAAGTGCCGCGAGCGGTTGCACTCGAGCGGTTTGGGCGCTTGACCGACGCGCAGAACGCGGCGACGCGCGCCTATCACGAACGCAAAGTCGGCCGCACCGTGCGAGCGCTGATCGTCGGCGATTCGAAGAAAGACGCCAGCCGGCTGGCCGCCAAAACGCTTGACAACGTTACAATCGTTGCCGCCAAGCCCCTCGATTACGACGAAGCGCGTTACGCTCGGACGCCCTGGCTCGACGTTGCCATCGAGAGCGCTCACGTGTGGGGCTGCGTGGGCAGCATTAGCCGCCGAGCCGAGCGGTTCGCCGAACCCGTGCCGCTCGGGCGGTGAAGGCATCGCGGCTCGCCCCCGGCGCGCTGGCGCTCGCGCTGACGGCATGCACCTGGGCGGAAACAAGCGCGCCTCCCGTACGCATCACGAGTCCCCCGGCGACGCGCGCGGGGTCGGCGGCTCTCGAGTTCGTCGGGTTCTGGGAATCCTGGTCGGATACAAATCGCCAAGACGCCTTCCGCCGCCTGGGCGGCGTGCCCCGCGGCGTGACGACTGTCGACGTCGCGTTCAGTATCGCCGACAGCAACGACATCTCGCCGCCGCAGAACACGTATCCCTTGGGCCCGGGCGCGAAGCGGATTCATGCCCACGGCGGCAAGGTGCTGCTCTCGTTCGGGGGTGCCACCTCGCCGTTCGATATCACCGATCCCCAGACGTTTGCCGCCAATCTCCAGCGGTATGCGAAAGCGCACGGCGCGCTCTACGACGGATTTGACTTCGACGACGAGGTCATTCCGGCCAACGGGCCGCAGCAGCTCATCGACGTGCTGCTCGCGGTTCGCCAGGCGTTCCCGAGCGCGACCATCACGTTCGACGCATTCATCGACGGCGCCGACTCCGCGCCCGGCAGCGGGCACCAAGGCGAGGACGTCGCGATCGTCCAGCAGGCGGGACCGGCGATCGATTACCTGAACGTCATGGCGTACGACCAGTACGGATGGCACCCGACCAACCATCCCCATTGCAGCTATCGGCAGGGTGCCCGAGACGACTGCCGGCTCGACGTGCTGGCGCAGTTCGCGAGCATCAAGATGCCGGGCGGCGGCACCTTCCCCGAGTCGCAGATCGTGCTCGGTTTGATGATCGGCGCGGCCGACGACGGCGTGGTCGTAACCCCGCGCGACGCATCGGGATACGGACGCGAGGTACGGACGTTGGGCTATCGCGGCATCATGATCTGGGATCTTGACCGTGACAACCCGCAGCCGCCGCCGAGCGGGACCGGCCATGCCAAAGGCACGTTCGTGCGCGCGATCTCGAAAGCGCTGGGCACGTAGGGAGACTGGACGAGCCGATCGTGGCAAAATTCTCGCCGATGCTCGAGCAGTACTTCGGAATGAAAGCGAAGCATCCGGAGGCGATTCTGCTGTCGCGCGTCGGCGACTTCTACGAAGCCTACGGCGAGGACGCCGAGACCGTCGCGCGCGCGCTGCAGATCGCGCTGACCAGCAAAGAGGCGGGTGCAGGTCAGCGAGTCGCAATGGCCGGCGTGCCGCACCATGCCCTTGCGGGCTACCTCGCTCGACTCGTCGCGCAGCGTTTCATCGTTGCGCTGGCCGAACAGCTGGAGGTGCCGCAACCCAATCGACTCGTGCGGCGCGAGGTCGTGCGGCTGGTGACGCCCGGCACACTCGTCGAGGAGCAGCTGCTCGACGGGAAGCAGAACAACTATCTCGCGGCGATCGCCGCGGTCGGCGAAACCTTCGCACTTGCGTACGCCGACGTGTCGACGAGTTTCGCGGCGGCGACCGCGATTGCGGGCGAAGACGCGTGCGACGAGCTGCTGGCGGAGCTGGCGCGCGTAGGCCCGGTCGAGATCGTCGCGGACATTCCCGCCGACGCACGCGCCACGATCGCGACGGCGGTCGAGGCGATCGGCGCGCGCCTGGCCACGCCGACCCTCGGCGTGGTGGACGCGCACGACCGGGAGACGTTTGCGGGCTTTTCGATGGACGAATCTCTTGCGATCCATCGGGCGCTCGAGGCGCTCGCGGCGTTCGTCAAACGCACAGGCGTGACCAACGGGGCGCGCGGGCCGAGCGAGCCTCAGCTCTACCGCCGTCAACAGTTCCTGTCGCTCGATCCCGCCACGCGCAAGCACCTCGAGCTGACCCGCACGCAGGGTCAGAATCCGCGCGCGACCCTGCTCGCAACGCTCGACGCGTGCGCGACGTCGATGGGCTCGCGCATGCTCGCGCGCTGGATTCTGGGGCCCCTGGTCGATCGTCAGGCGATCGTCGCCCGGCAGGACGCGGTCGCGGCGCTGCTTGCGGAACACTCTCGTCGCGACGTCATCCGCGAAATTCTCAAAGGCGCGTTCGACCTGGAGCGCATCGCGCAGAAAGTCCGCTTCCGTCGGGCGATGCCGCGCGATCTCGGCTCGCTGCGGCGTACGCTCGAAATTCTTCGCCCGCTCCGGCAAGCGGCGCCGCCGGCGCTGGCGGCCCTTCTCGAACGAGTTAGCGACTTCGCCGATATGCGCGACGATTTGCTTGCGACGCTCGTCGACGAGCCGCCGGCGCAGGTCGCCGTCGGCGGAGTGATCCGGCCGGAGGCGAGCGCCGAGTTAACCGAGTGCGTCGCACTGCGAACCGACGCGCGGGCGAGGCTCTCCGAACTGGAGCAACGCGAGCGTGAACGCACCGGCATCAAGACGCTGAAGGTAAAATATGCGAGCCCGTTTGGTTACGCGATCGAGGTAAGCAAGAGCCACGCGGGAAGCGTGCCGCCCGAGTACGTGCGAAAGCAGACGCTGAGCAACGGCGAGCGCTACGTCACGTCCGAGCTCAAGGAGCTGGAGGTCGCGATCTCGACGGCTCAGGCGCGCCAGCAGCGGCTGGAGCAGCAACTGTTCGAGACGCTCGTGGAACGAATCGCGGGGAGGGCCGAGGATCTGCTCGCCGCGGCCGGTGCGATCGCTGAGATCGACGTCCTCGCAGCGCTCGCCCAGTGCGCGGCCGAACGCGGCTACGTTCGTCCGGACTTCCTCGACGAGAGCGTCGTTGCGATCGAAGATGGTCGGCATCCGGTCATGGAAGCCGTCCTCCACACGAAGTTCGTACCGAACGACCTGGACTTGCGCGTGGACGAGCGGCGCTTCGTGCTGTTGACCGGTCCGAACATGGGCGGCAAGTCGACCTACTTACGCCAAGCGGGCCTGCTCGCGATCATGGCGCAGATCGGCTCGTTCGTGCCCGCGAAGAAGATGGAGCTGGGTGTGATCGATCGCATCTTCACGCGCATCGGTGCCGGCGACGATCTCGCCTCGGGCCAGTCGACGTTTTACATGGAGATGGCGGAGGCTGCGAACATCCTCCGGCGCAGTACGCAACGCTCGCTCTTGTTGATCGACGAAGTCGGGCGCGGCACGGGAACGCTGGATGGCCTCGCGATCGCGCAAGCCATCTGCGAGTTTCTCCTCGGGCTGGAGGAGGAAGCCCCGCTCGTGCTCTTCGCGACGCACTTTCACGAGCTCTGCGCCCTAACCGGACATTGGCCCCTGGTCGCCAACTACCACATCACCGCCGTCGAGAACATCGTCAGCGGCGCTCCGGTTTTCTCCCACCGCGTCCAGCCGGGCAGCTCCTCGCGTTCCTTCGGAATCGAAGTCGCCCGCATGGCCGGGCTGCCCGAAGCCGTCATCGAGCGGGCCCAGGAGATCGCCGACGAGCTCTCAGGGCACGCCGACATCGAAGCGCGCGTTCCGCTGCGCAAGAAGATGCCCAAGCGCGCGCCGCCCGAACGTCAGCTCACGTTCTTGTCATAAAGTCATTCGGGCGACCACACCTACGGTGTCATCCTGAGCGGAGGCGCGTAGCGCCGGAGTCGAAGGACCGGCGAGAGGACGCTGCGAGCTCGGCGAGCGGCGCTTGACGTAACGCCTCACAGCCGCTCGTCGCTCCGCCATCCTGGCTGCGCTCCTGCTGCGCCGCCTCCTCGCTCTCGCCATCCGTGGCTTCGCTCGTCGGTCGGAGCCTGTTCGGCATCACGTCAAGCGCCGCCCGCCGAGCTCGCAGCGCCTCTAGTGCTCGTCTAACTTCCCAGCGAAGGGAAGATGATCTGCGCGGTCGAGACGACGGTCAAGACGCCGACGATTGCCACCGTGGCCCACGCGATGACGTTGAAAACCGGCCCGTTGGTCCACTTGCCCATCAGGCGCTTGTTGTTGATCAATAGAAGCATCAGCACTAGCACGATCGGCAAAAGCATTCCGTTGAGCACTTGCGAGTAGAAGATGATCGTGAGGAGAGGAGCGCCGGGAAGGATAACGACGCCCGCGCCGATGACGATGAGCGCCAAGTAGAAACCATAGAAGACCGGCGCCTCGGAAAAGTGGTGGTCGACGCCGCGTTCGAAACCAAATGCCTCGCAAACGTAGTAGGCCGTCGAGAGCGGCAAGATCGATGCCGTGAAGACCGCGGCGTTGAGGAGGCCCACCGCGAAAAGCAGCGCCGCGAATTTTCCCGCGATCGGGGCGAGCGCTACGGCGACGTCGCCTACGTCCTTTACGACGACCGGGTGCGCCGCGCCGAGGTTGTGAACGAAGATCGTCGCCGCGCAGGAGACGATGATGAAATACGCGACGACGTCGGTCCAGATTCCGCCGGCCACCACGTCGAGACGCGAGTAGGCGTAGTCCGCCTCGCGAATGCCCTTATTGACGATCGCCGCCTGGATGTAAAACTGCATCCAAGGCGAGATCGTCGTACCGATCACCGCGATGATCATGATGATGTAAGCCTTCGACGCTTGCCAGTGTGGAACGATGCTCTGCTGCAGGACGGCGCCCCAATCCGGTCGCACCGCGAAAGCGCTGACGATATAGGCTACGTAAACGACGCAGAAGGCCAGGGAGACGCGCTCGATCGCTTTGGCGCTGCCCCGCGTCACCGTGAGGAAGACGAAGATCGCCGCGCCTGCCACGAGCGCAACCTTGAACGCCTCCAGGTTGGTGACATGAAGGTAGGCGCCGAAGATCGGCGCCGTCGCGGCCACGCCCGCAAACTCGGTGGCGGTATTCCCGATGCCGCCGAGCACGAAAAGCAGCAAGCACCAGAAGGTCACCTTCACGCCGAAATTCTCGCGGATGAGATCGGCCAAGCCTTTGCCGGTAACCGCGCCCATCCGCGCGCACATCTCCTGCACCACAACCAGCGCGATGGTGATCGGCACGAGGATCCAGAGGAGCGAGTATCCGAACTGTGCGCCGGCCTGGGAGTAGGTGAGGATCCCGCCGACGTCGTTGTCTGCGTTCGCGGTGATGATGCCGGGGCCGACGATCGAGAGGAACATCGCGATCGACCGCCAGAGGCTAGGGCGCGCAACCCGTGCGACAGACATTACGAGCCGGCTGTGCCTAACTCACGAGAGCTCGCCAGTAGCTGAACGTCGCGGCCCGTTCGGGCTGATTCGCGCGCAGCGAATCGTCGTGGAATGCGATCCTCTCGCGCGCGAAACGGCTGCGAGCGTACTCCAGCAGAACCGCCAGAATCTTTTTCATGGCACGTGCCTCCTATGGCGTTACGGTTGGCCGCGCCGAACGAGCGAACGCGGCAGAAGAAAACGGCCCTGCGCGAGCCGGTGGCGGAATCGACAACTCGGTCCGTCGTCCATGGCGAGGCATCACCCCCTTCCAAAATAAAAAAACTGTCGCCGCTCCTCGCAGGCCGACAGTTCGAGAACCCTTGCGCGCTTCGACGCGCCGGCTCCCTCAGTGTCGAGCTTTAGCACTGCACAACCTAGGCCCGTCTCGCTCGGGGCCAGCCGCGTTAGATTCCGCCTTGATTCGGCGGGATCTGGTCACCCGTTGGGGTCTCTCGACCTTTCCGGGCAGCGGCATCTCTTCGTGCAGACGCCTCACCTAACGAGGAATCCTCGATTAGGATACACTTGTGAGAGGCTTTGTCAACCCCGAGCATTGCTTGCTCGGCCGGGACGCCAATCTTTGAATCGCGAACTGCGCGGCGTGGCAGACATCCGCGAACTCGACCTTGTGACGATCGGTCAGATCGCTGCGGGAGAGATCATCGAGCGACCGGCTTCGGTGGTGAAGGAACTCGTCGAAAACGCGGTCGACGCCCGCGCGACGCGGATAACCGTCAGCGTCGAACGCGGCGGTCTCGATCTCATCGAGGTCGTCGACGACGGGGCCGGCATTGCAGCCGGCGATCTGGCGCTCGCGCTGCGCCGTCACGCGACGAGCAAATTGCGAGATGCCCGCGAACTGGAGTCGATTGTGACACTGGGTTTCCGCGGCGAGGGCCTCGCTTCGATCGCGGCCGTTTCGCGCACGGAGGTCTTTTCGCGCCAGGTGGAGACCGCGGTTGGATCGCGAGTTCGGGCGCACGCCGAGGAGGTCGGCGCGGTAGAGCCGGCGCCGGCGCCGGTCGGGACGAGCGTTCGGGCGACGTCGCTCTTCGCCAATCTGCCGGTACGGCGCGAATACCTTCGCTCCGCGAGCGCCGAGTTCAACCGCATCTCGGCGTGGCTTTCCAGCTTCGCTCTCGCGTACCCGGAACGTACCTTCACGCTGAGGCACGACGGCAAGGACGTTTGGGTGATGCCGGCGAGCGGCGACGAACGCGAGCGGCTCGCCATGGTTTTCGGGCGGCGAGCCGCGGAGGCGCTCTTGCCCCTCGACGCTACGGCGGCTCGCATGCTCGACGGACGCCTGCGCGGCTTCGTCAGCACGCCGGGCAACGACCGTCCCGATCGGCGAATGCAGCTGCTCTTCGTAAACGGACGCCTGGTTCGCAACACCGTCCTTACCGGCGCCTGGGCGAGCGCCTACGCGACGTTTGCGATGCTCGGGCGGTATCCATACGGCGCCATCTTCCTCGAGCTTCCGGCCGATCACGTCGACCCGAACGTCCATCCCACCAAGAGCGAGGTCCGCCTGCGGTACGGCGGTCAGGTTTTCGACGTCGTGCGCCGCGCGATCGGCGCGACGCTGAGCGGCGACGCCCGTGCGCGATCGCGCCAACACACCGGCGGAGGGGACGAGCCGGTTCTCTCGTTCGCTCCAACCGAACCGGCATCGGAGGCAGCCTCCCTCTTCGACGGCGTCGGCGAGGTGGGCGAACGCGCGGAGCTGCGACTGCGCGTCCTAACGCAGCTCGATCGGACGTTCATTCTTGCGGCTGACGGCGAGTCGCTGTTGTTGGTCGATCAGCACGCCGCCCACGAGCGCATCGCCTATGAGGCAATTCGGTCGTCTGCGCGAAACGGCGTGGCGAGCGAGCCGCTGCTCGTACCCCAAATCCTCGAGCTTGATCCTGCGCGCAGCGCCGTGCTCGATCGGACGATCGAGCTCTTGCGCGAGGGAGGGCTTGAAATCGAGCCTTTCGGCGAGCGGACGTATCGCATCGTCGCGACGCCGTTCGGTTATGGCGCGCGCGCGTTCGATCTCGCCGGCTTCATCGACGACTTGACCGACGAACCCAAGCAGCGCGACGTGCGCGAACGCGTGTGGGCGTCGCTCGCGTGCCATTCGGTGACGATCGCCGGCGAACGGCTGGCGCCCGACGAGATGGCAACGCTGGTTGAGCGCTTGCAGCAGTGCGAGAACCCCATGCATTGTCCGCACGGCCGCCCGACCATGGTGCGGCTGACCTCCGCCGAGATCGCGCGCATGTTCAAGCGTGTCTGACGACGGCGTTCTCATCCTCGCCGGCCCGACGGCCGCTGGAAAGAGCGAGCTTGCCGTCGACCTGGCGCGTGAGTTCGATGCGGAGATCGTCGGAGCCGACTCGCGACAGATCTACCGGGGCATGCCGATCGGTACGGCGGCGCCCTCGCCACGAATGCTGGACGAAGTACCGCATCATCTGATCGGGTTTCTCGATCCCGGCGAGCGCTATTCGGCGGCGCGGTACGCCGGCGACGCGCTCGATGCCGTCCGCGCCATTCGGCAGCGCGGCAAGCGCGTCATCGTCGCCGGCGGCACCGGCTTCTACATTCGTGCGCTCACCGGCGGGATCGCGCTCGCGCCCGAATACGACGAATCGCTGCGCGAACGCCTCGTGCGCGAGGCGGCGCTCCATCCGGCGGAGTTTCTTCACGGATGGCTCGAACGCCGCGATCGCGCGCGCGCAAGCAGCCTCAGCATCAACGATACGTATCGCGTTCTGCGGGCGCTTGAGGTTGCGCTCGCCGCACCGCAGGTGGCAGTCCGCGACGGGCCGATCCAGACCCTCGCGAGCGACGGGCTCCGGTGGCTGCTCGTCTTCCTCGACGTGCCTTCAAGCGAAATAGACGCACGAATCGCCCGGCGCACGGAGACGATGATCGAGGAAGGATTGGTCGACGAAGCCGAGCGAATCGGCGGCGCCGCGATCGCGGGAAACGCGGTTGGATACCCGCAGGCCCGGGCGTACCTGCGCGGTTGGAGCACGAAGAACGAGCTCCGAGCGTCGCTCGAACGCGCGACGCGGCGCTACGCGCGGCGACAACGAGCGTGGTTTCGTGGAGAGAAGGGGACGCTGTGGATCGCGCCCGACCGAGTGAAGAGCGCGGTACGGGAAAACCTCGGATGGTCTGCGAAGCGCGACTGATGCACGTCACGAAGATGCACGGAGCGCGTAATGACTTCGTGATTCTAGATCGGCGAACGCTCACTCCTGATAGCTCCTTGAGCGAATTCGCGCGATGGGCGTGCGATCGCCGTGCGGGCATCGGCGCGGACGGCCTGATCGTGCTCGAACCATCCGGCAAGGCGGACGTGCGGATGCGCACGATCAATTCGGACGGGACCGAAGCCGAGATGTGCGGCAACGGCATTCGCTGCGCTGCACGTTGGCTCGACGAGGCGGGCGAGGGGGATCGCGTCGCGTTCGATACCGAAGCGGGGATCGTCCGCACCGAGATCGTCGCGCGCGAACCGGAGTATTCTGTTCGCATCGCCATGGGCCGGCCCGGCCTTCGCGCGTTTTCGGCGCCGGCTTTCGCGGATGCGGCATTCGTGGACACCGGTAATCCGCACGTCGTCCTCTTTAGCGCCGGCGTCGACGACGTCGATCTCGAGCGCGTGGCGGCCCAGCTGCAGGCGGATCCGCTCTTTCCGGCGGGCACGAACGTCCACGTCGCGGCGAAATCCGGCGAGCAATCCCTGCGCGCCCGCCACTGGGAACGCGGTGTCGGCCTGACGCAGGCCTGCGGCACCGGCGCAGTAGCTTGTGCTGCCGCCGCCATCGAACGAGGATCGGTGGTCTCGCCCGTCGCGGTGTTCGTTCCGGGCGGACGTCTCGTCGTGGAGTGGGACGGCCGAGGCGAAGCATATCTCACCGGTCCGGCCGTGCGCGTTTTCGACGCGAAAGTGAACCCGCCCTGATCGGGCTAGCTTCGTGCGACGCGAGCGGCGCGATCGCGTACGACGAAGAGCTGGTTCCGCTCGCTGACGGCGGCCTCGTGCGCGAGGCGTCGCTCGACGAGCTGATCCCGGCGCCCGCGGGGACGGTGGAGATGCTGTTGCAGCAGAGGTCGCCGCTGACGACGATCGGCCCGATTGCGGGGCGCTACGCGATCGCCGTCGCGCTGCCCGCGGGATACACGCGATTGCTCCTCCCGGCGTATGCCGCGGACCGCCGGGCGCCGGCATTACCGCTCTTCGGCTACACCTTTGCGTGCGTTGTCGACGATCGGCTGCACGTCGCGGCGATGCGAACCGATGAAAGCGACGATTGGGAGCCGCGCCGGTTCGGCGCGGGCGAGCTGGAGCAATTGGTCGCGCGCCGCCTCGCGCGAGATCCGCAGAACCGTGTGCTGCATCAAGTAGCACTCTGCTCCCGAGAGTACGGATGCTTTACGGCGCAGAACGTTTTTCTCGAGCGCGGCGAAGCCGCGTTGCCGGTATCTCCGAAGTGTAACGCGCGTTGCATTGGATGCATTTCGGAGCAAGAGCCGGATGCGGGAGTGCCGTCGCCGCAGGCGCGGATCGCCGACGAGGCCGCTGCGCGAGAACTCGCCCGGGTTGCCGTGGATCACCTGGAACGCGTCGAGGACGGCATCGTCTCCTTCGGCCAGGGATGCGAAGGAGAGCCGCTCTTGCGGTCCGTCACCATCGCCGCGGCGATAGAAGCGATTCGTAAGAGCCGTCCCAACGGAACGATCAACCTCAATACGAACGGCAGCCTCCCCGCCGCTCTCGAACGCTGCATCGACGCCGGCTTGGACGCCGTGCGCATCAGCCTCAACTCGTTCCGTCCGCGCGTCTATGCCGAGTACTATCGGCCCCAGGGTTACGGCCTCGAAGACGTCTTCGGCTCGGTTCGTCTCGCGCTCTCGCGAGGCGTGCGCGTGAGCTTGAACCTGCTCACCCATCCCGGCGTGACGGACGACGAGGATGAGATCGCCGCTATGGCCGCGTTCCTGGGCAGTTCGCCGGTGGCAATGGTGCAGACGCGAACGTTGAACATCGATCCCGCGGCCTATTTCGCGGCGGTCGGGCGGCCCCGCGCTCCGCTGGGCATGCGCCGAGCGATCGAACGAATCGGCGAGTTGGCTCGCGTGGGAAACTTTACCCATACTCATTAGCGGGGGCGCCCAGTGAAGCTCTGGCAGATCCTCGTCGTAGTCGGGTTCGGGGTCGCGTACGGGCTGCTCGCACCCGGACGCTTCACCTACGCACTGGGTCACGCGACGCTGTACGTTTTCCTGCCGCCGCTGCTCTTTGAGGCCGCGGGGAATCTCAACTACCGGGCGATCCGGCGTCAATGGGTGGCGATCGCGGCCCTGGCCGGACCGGGCGTGCTGCTCACGGCTTTTATCGTCGCCGGAGGGCTCGCGATCGTGCGCGTGCCGTTCGGTCCGGCGCTGCTCGCGGGCGCGATTCTCAGCGCCACGGATCCGATCGCAGTGGTGGCAGTCTTTCGGCGGCTGAGGGTGCCCAAGACGCTCGTAACGATCGTCGAATGTGAATCGCTCTTCAACGATGCCGTGGCCGTCGCTCTCTATCGCGGCGTGCTGATCGCGCTCGCGATGGGTACGGCGAGCGCCGGCGCAATCGCTCTGGTAACCGTCGAAACGCTGGCGGGGGCCGCGGGAGCCGTGATCTTGGGCGTCGCTTTGGCGTACGGCATCGCGAGGATCCTGCGCGGCAGCCGGGACGTTACGATTCAAACCGTCATGACGATCGTCTGCGCGTACGGAGCGTATTTTGCCGCCGATTACTTGCGCCTCTCCGGCATCTTCGCGACGATTTCATTCGGGATAGCCCTGCGTTACTACGAACGGACCTGGATCACGTTGAGCATCGCCGAAGACGTAAACCGTTTCTGGGACCTCGCAGCGATGCTGGCAAACGTCTTGGTGTTTTTCATGGTCGGCGCCGCGCTGCAGATCGGACATGTCGCGCAGGAGCCTGTCTTTGCCGTCGCATGCCTGATCGCGGTCGCCGTCGCTCGGATCGTCGTCGCGGGGTTTCTTTTGCCGGGTCCCTATCCGCGCGAATGGATCGACGTCGTGCGCGTCGCGGGAATGCGCGGAGCACTCTCCCTGGCACTCGCACTGGCGATTCCAGGGTGGGTTCCGTATCGCGAAGCGATCGTGGATGCGACCTTCGCGGTCTCGCTGGCAACGCTGGCCGCAAGCGGCTTGACGCTCACCAGGGTGGTGACACGCGCATCGCGTCAGACGCCGAGCGGATAAGCCTCCTCGCCGTGGAGCGCGACGTCCAGCCCGTGCTCTTCGGCGACCTCGTCGACCTTCACGCGCGTGACCAGATTGATCAGCCATAGAAACGCGTAGGTGAAGCCGAACGCCCACGCGCTGCATACCACGGCAGCGACGAACTGCTTGCCGAGAAACGCCGGATTGCCGCGCAGAAGCCCGTCTGCGCCGTTGGGGTTCCACAGGGTCGAAGCGAAGACGCCGAGCAGAATGATGCCCAGGCAGCCGCCGACGCCGTGCACGCCCCAGACGTCGAGCGCGTCGTCCCAGCCGAGCTGGTTCTTGAGCGTGACGGCAAAATAACAGACGACGCCGGCAGCGATGCCGATGATCACCGCGGTCATCGGGGAGACGTAGCCGGCCGCGGGCGTGATCGTCGCGAGCCCGGCCACGGCGCCCGTGAGCAGACCGATGAATTTGGGTTGGCGTCCGCGAGCCCATTCCACCAGCAGCCACGCGATGGCCGCGAACGACGCGGCGACGTCGGTATTGAGGAAGGCCGAAGCCGTCACCGCGTCGACCCGCAGCTCGGAGCCCGCGTTGAAGCCGTACCACCCGAACCACAGCAAGCCCGTGCCGAGCGCGATCAGCGGGACGTTGTGCGGCTTGTTATCGACCACGTGCCGACGGCCGACGTAGAGGACCGAGGCCAGAGCCGCGAAGCCGGCCGACGCGTGCACCACGATGCCGCCGGCGAAATCGAGCACGCCCCACTTGGCCAGTGCTCCGTCGGGACTCCACAGCATGTGAACGAACGGGAAGTAGACGAAGATGAGCCACCCGGTCAGGAACCAGAAATATGCCTTGAACGTGACCCGGTTGGCGAACGCACCGGTGATGAGGGCCGGCGTGATGATCGCAAACATCATTTGATACGCGATGTGCACGACCAGCGGAATGCCCGCGTCGTTGCCGGTGAACATCGTGTGCAGCGTCACACCGCGCAAGAACGCGTAGGTTGCCGGGTTGCCGATGATGCCATGCCAGTCCGGACCAAAGCTCTCGGAATAACCGAAGGCGAACCAGATAACGGTCGTCCACCCGAGCGACATGAAGCTCTGCATCATGATGGTCAACACGTTCTTGCGTTGGACGAGCCCGCCGTAGAAGAAGGCGAGCCCTGGAGTCATCAACATGACCAGGCTCGCGCAGAGCAGCATGAAGCCGGTGTTTCCGATATTGACGGGGATCGGTGCGTTCGCCATCGGTATCCTCCGTTTCCGAATATGGGAAAAGTTGCTCGAGCGACCTTAGGCGCGCCTCGCCAGTTTTCCCTTCGACGGCTAGTTCATGAACGAGAGCCCGGCGCCGATGTAGTGCTGTGTCTGGCCGTTCAAGAGCGTCGGCGAAAAACCGTACTCGACGTCGAACTGCACGTGGCCGCCCAGATCGCGTATGTAACCGAAATCGATGAGGCTCTTGCCCCCCAAGCCCACACCCGCCTGGCTGAAATAGGCGTACTCACCGAAGAATTCGGAGGGTCCTGGAAGCGACGCAGTGACTTCGAGGCTTGGGATGAACGCGAAATACGATTGCGGAACGCCCGACGAATTCAGGCCCGAGAGTGCGTTGAAGCTCAACGAACCGGCGATCCCGACGACGGAGTTTACGGTGTACGCCCCGTTGAGACTGCCGGTGAATTGAGGATCGCCTGCAGAAAAAGCGGTGCTCCCGGTTGGAAACGTGATGAGGCCGTTGACGCCCCAATCGGCGTTCGAGCTGTAGCCGGCCTCGTATTTCGCTCCCACGCTAACGTCGCTCGTTCCCGAGACCGTCGGCTCGCCGACCGACGTCGTTTCGTAGCTCGGCGGCCCCAGCTCCAGGTCGAAGTGCGGATTCGCCGTGCCGATGCGAATGAGCGGCTGCGGATAGTTGGCGTTGCTGCCGCCGTCGGCTCCGGACGTCGTGGTATTCGAGTAGCCGGTCTCTACGTCGAAGTGACCGGTCCGCACCGTGCACACGCCCGTCGTCACCGTCGGCCGGTTCACGATCGAAATGAGAGAGCCGCACGGATCAGCCGGCGGAGTCGGAGTCGTCGCGGGCGACGAGGCCGGTGCCGGCGAGCTCAAAGGCGCCGGCGCCGTCTGCGCCAAGCCGAAGCAAGTCGTGGCGGCTACGCTGCCGGCGAGGTAGGCCGTGGTGATGAGGCGTTGATAAACCATAGCCCCGCGATTATAGAGCCGGTAGCGTTCACCTAGCAGCCGCCACTCGGATGATCCATCCGGATATCCTATCGGATCATCCGATCGGCAGGTGGCGCGGGCCTCGGTGCTCGGTTATGCTGAGCGCATGTTGTTCGAGATCGGAATCGTCGCACTTGCGATTGTCTGTTTCGTGCTGCTGGATCTCTACGTCGTCGGGTGCGAGAGGGTGTAGGCGAGGCAATGGGTTTCGATGACGTCTTGGGTCTCATCCTGACCATCGCCGGCTTGGGGTACCTCGTCTTTGCGATGCTCCGTCCGGAGAGGTTTTGATGACCGCAATCGGGTGGCTGCAGGCCATCGTATTCTTTCTCATCATCCTAGCGATCACCAAACCGCTCGGCATGTATATGGCACGGATTTTCGAGGGGGAGCGGACGTGGCTGACGTCCGTGCTTGCGCCGGTGGAAAAACTGATCTATCGGCTTTGCGGCGTTCGTGACGACGACGAGATGACGTGGTACGCTTACACGCTGTCGATGTTGGCCTTCTCGCTGATCGGCCTCGCGTATCTCTACGTGCTGCTGCGGACGCAGAAGTGGCTGCCTTTGAACCCCCAGCACATCGACAACATGACGCCGGACTTGGCATGGAATACGGCGGTAAGTTTTACGACGAACACCAACTGGCAGTTCTATTCGGGCGAGACGGCAATGAGTTACCTCTCCCAGATGGCCGGCCTGGCGTGGCATAACTTCGTCTCCGCTGCGGTAGGTATCGCGATCGCGGTCGCGGTCGTTCGCGGACTCGCTCGCACGACCGTGAAGACCCTGGGGAACTTCTGGGTCGACCTGACGCGCTGCTCGCTGTACGTGCTGCTACCGATCTCTATCGTCGTCGGGCTCGTTCTCGTTTGGCAAGGGTTGCCGCAGAACTTCCACGCGTATGAGAGCGTGAAGTCGCTTGAAGGCTTCGCTCAATCCATCACGGGCGGCCCGATGGCCTCGCAAGAGGTCATCAAAGAGCTCGGTACCAACGGCGGCGGGTTCGTAAACGCCAACTCGGCCTCACCCAACGAGAACCCGACTCCGTTGAGCAATTTGATCGAATTGCTGCTCATCTTTTCACTCGGCGCCGGCCTAACCTACATGTACGGCAAGATGGTCAAAGACACGCGCCAAGGCTGGGCGATCTTTTCCGCGATGGCGATCTTGTTTTTCGCCGGCTTTGCACTCGCGTACTGGGCGGAAGCGGCCGGTAACCCGATCGTGCACCATTTAGGGGCGATCGGCGGAAACATGGAAGGAAAGGAGTGCCGGTTCGGCATCTCCGCTTCGGCCCTGTTTGCGACCGTAACGACCGACACGTCCTGCGGCGCCGTGAACTCGATGCACGACTCGTTTATGGCGCTCGGCGGGCTCGTCCCGCTGGTCGATATGCAGCTCGGGGAAATCGTTTTTGGCGGCGTCGGCAGCGGCTTGTACGGCATGATCGTCTTCGTGGTGTTGACCGTCTTCATCGCGGGCCTCATGGTCGGGCGGACGCCGGAATACCTCGGCAAGAAGATCGAACGTCGCGAGGTGCAGTTTGCAATCTTGGCTGCGCTCGTGACGCCCGTGCTCTGCCTGGTGCCGACAGCGATCGCGGCAGTGCTGCCGGCCGGCTTGGCGACGCTGAACAACGGCGGCCCGCATGGTTTTTCGGAAATTCTCTATGCGTTCACGTCTACTAACGCCAACAACGGCTCGGCGTTTGCGGGCCTGGGCCCGAATCTCTTCTACAATCTTGTGACCGGCGTCAACATGGTGTTCGGCCGCTTTGCCGTAGCGGTCCCGGCGCTCGCGCTGGCAGGCGCGCTGGCAGGAAAGAAGTCGGTCCCGGAAAGCTCGGGCACGTTCACGACGCGCTCGGGGATTTTCGTCGCTCTGTTGATCGGTGTCATCGTCATCGTCGGAGCGCTCACGTTTCTGCCGGCCGACTCGCTCGGCCCAATCGTCGAACACCTGCTCGTTCTCCAAGGGAAGACGTTCTAATGCTGAGCCAGAGGCGCTTGGAGCGCCGTCCCAGAGCGCGGTCGCTCTTCGATCGGACAATCATCACCCGAGCTCTCGCCGACTCGTTCAAAAAGCTCGACCCACGTTGGCAGGCTCGAAATCCGGTCATGTTCGTGGTCGAAGTCGGCGCTGCGGCAACGTCGATCTTTTTCTTGCGCGATCTCGTGCGGCACGGCGGCACGCCCGGTTTCGACTTTGCGATCGCCGCGTGGCTCTGGTTCACTGTTATTTTTGCGAACTTTGCGGAGGCCGTGGCCGAAGGCCGAGGCAAAGCGCAAGCGGAGACGCTCCGCCGGACGAAGTCCGACACGTACGCGCGCCTGTTGCACGACGACGGCACCGAGGAACGCGTCGCGAGCACGAGCCTTCGAAAGGGCGACCGGTACGTTATCGAGGCGAACGAGGTCGTTCCCGCCGACGGCGAAGTACTGGAAGGCGCCGCGACGATCGACGAATCGGCGATCACCGGCGAGTCGGCGCCGGTCATTCGCGAATCCGGCGGCGACCGCAGTGCGGTAACCGGCGGCACCCGGGTGCTGTCCGACCGGATCGTCGTTCGCGTGACGGCGAACCCGGGCGAAAGCTTCCTCGATCGCATGATCCGTCTCGTGGAAGGCGCGCAGCGGCAGAAACACCCAACGAGATCGCGCTTTCCATCTTGCTGGCCGGCCTGACCATCATCTTTCTCATCGCGGTCGCGACGTTGGCGCCATTTTCGCTCTATGCCGGCAAGCATCAGAGCGTTACGGTCCTCATCGCGTTGCTCGTGTGCCTGATTCCGACGACCATCGGCGGCTTGCTTTCGGCGATCGGCATCGCCGGAATGGACCGCGTCATGCAGCGCAACGTCCTGGCCATGAGCGGCCGCGCGGTTGAAGCGGCCGGTGACGTCGACACGTTGCTGCTCGACAAAACCGGCACGATTACGCTGGGCAACCGCCAAGCCGTCGAGATCATCACGGCCGCCGGAATCGATGCCAAAGACGCCGCCCGCATCGCCTATCTATCTTCGCTGGCCGACGAAACGCCCGAGGGTAGGTCGATCGTCGCGCTCGCGCAACAACTCGGTTCACGCAACGGCGAAGCCCCCGCAAATTCCGTATTCGTGCCGTTTAGCGCCTACACACGGATGAGCGGACTCGACCTCGCCGACGGAACGAAGATCCGCAAGGGCGCCCCGGATTCGGTGCTCGCGTGGGTGCGGGATGCCGGTGGGACCCCGTCGACCGAACTGTCGGCTTCCGTCGAGCGGATCGCTCGCAGCGGCGGCACGCCACTGCTGCTCGCTCGGAATACGCTCGTGATCGCGGTCATCTATCTGAAGGACATCCTCAAGCCCAACATGACGGAGCGGTTCAATCGCCTGCGTGCCATGGGTATTCGAACGGTTATGATTACCGGTGATAACCCGCTCACCGCGGCGACCATCGCGAAGGAAGCTGGGGTCGACGACTTTCTGGCCGAGGCAACTCCCGAAACGAAGATGGAGCTGATCAAGCGCGAGCAGACGTCGGGCAGGCTCGTCGCCATGACCGGAGACGGCACGAACGACGCGCCGGCCCTCGCTCAATCCGACGTCGGCGTCGCGATGAATTCCGGGACGCAAGCCGCCAAGGAAGCGGCGAACATGGTCGACCTCGATTCGGATCCGACCAAGCTGATCGAGGTCGTCGAGATCGGCAAGCAGCTCCTGATGACCCGCGGCGCGCTGACGACTTTTTCGATCGCCAACGACGTCGCGAAATATTTCGCTATCTTGCCGGCGATGTTCGCGATCGCCTATCCGGCGATGTCCGCGCTTAACGTGATGCGCCTGACGACGCCACAGAGCGCTATCCTCTCAGCCGTTATTTTCAACGCACTGATCATCGTGGCTCTGATACCGCTCGCCTTACGCGGCGTGCGCTACGAGCCGAAGGGCGCAAATAGGGTCCTCTTCGAGAACGTTATGCTCTACGGCGTCGGCGGCATCATCATCCCCTTCATCGGCATCAAACTGATCGACATGATCCTGGCGGCCCTCCATCTCACCTAGGAACCGACGATTATGATAAAGCATCTCGGCACGTCCCTTCGGATTACGATCGTCTCGATCGTGATTTTTGGGCTGATCTACCCGCTGGCAATGACCGCGCTCGCGCAAGCGATTTTTCCGAGACAGGCCAACGGCTCCATGGTCGTCGTGAACGGAAAGGTCGTGGGCTCGGCCATCATCGGCCAGCTCTGGACCAAGCCGCAATATTTTCAAGGGCGGCCGTCGGCCGCGGGCAAAGGCTACGACCCGACGGCGACGGGCGGAACGAACTTCGGCCCGACGTCGCAGAAGCTGATCGCCGCTACGAAAGCGACGATCGCTCAACTCGAGAAGGAGAACCCCGACGCTAACGGACCGCCGCCGATCGACCTCGTCACGTCGAGCGCGAGCGGCATCGATCCCGACATTTCTCCGGAGGCCGCGCACTGGGAGGCTCCGCGCGTCGCGAAGGCGCGCCAGATGACCCGAGCGGCAGTCGACGCGCTGGTGGCGCAGCACGTGCAAGGCAGGACGTTTGGTTTTCTCGGCGAGCCACGGGTCAACGTTCTCGAGCTCAACCTCGCACTGGACGGCTTAAAACCGCAGTAGCTTACTCTTCCGGGGGTGCGCTCGACGTCGCGTCCGCCGGTGGCATGAGCACGAGCAGCTCGCGCGCGCCGGCCTCGAGCAATTGGCGTGGAAACGACGGGCCTTGCAGGAAGCGCGGTGCGCGCCGGCTTCCCGCCAACGCGATCGTCGTTTCGGCGCGCTCACGCGCGATCTCGATCAGGCGCTGCGGGACGTCGTCGGCCACTTCGTCGATCCACTCGGCGTTGGTCTTGCGTGCCTCGCCCCGCATTCTCTCGACGATCTTGGGTTCGCGGCGCGAGCGCGGTTCGACGACGTGAGCGATCGCGAACTCGATCGCTAGGCGCGCGGCGATGCGGCTGGCTCGTGCGATCATCGGTACGTCGATCTCACGCGAACCGACGGCTAGCAAGATGCGTTCGAAAGGCGAGGTTACGCGTTCCCGGTGGCGCGCCCGCAACGCTTCGCGCAGCGCGAGCTCGCGAAGCGCGAAGAGGTTCTCGGTGCGAAAGAAATTGGCGAGCGCCGCCTCGCAACGCTCCAGTGGATAAATCTTGCCCTCGCGCAGGCGCTGGCGCAGCATTTCGGGAGTGACGTCGATCAGAATGACCTCGTCGGCAAGCGCCAAAATCCCGTCGGGCAGGGTTTCGCGCACTATCGTTCCGGTGAGCCGGAGGACCGTGTCGCCCAACCCCTCGAGGTGCTGGATGTTCAGCGTCGTGATGACGTCGATTCCCGCACGCAGTACCGCCAAGACGTCGTAGAATCGCTTCGGCGCGACGGAACCGGGCGCGTTCGTGTGGGCGAGCTCGTCGATGAGGGCCACCCGCGGCCTTCTCGCGATCAGCGCATCGCGGTCGAATTCCTTGTAGGTGATGCCGTTGGCGCTCACTACCTTCGAGGGCACGATCTCTAGGCCGTCGAGCAACGCCGCGGTCTCCTTTCGGCCGTGCGTCTCCACGAAACCGACCACGACGTCGACGCCCTCAGCCTTGAGCTGGTGCGCACGGTCGAGCATCGCGTAGGTCTTTCCGGCGCCGGCGGCAGCACCGATATACGCGGTGAGTTTGCCGTAACCGACGCGCAGCCGATCTCCCGCGGTCTGCGAATACGGCGAGCGCGCCGGATTCGCGCCGAGATACGTCTGGCCGGCACCGGCGATGAAGAGGTCGTATGGAAGCCGCATATTCGCGAGCTTCGCGGCGACTCGTCCGTGCGGCAACGCCACCAGCGAGGCGCGCAGCGCGTCGCCCGGCAAGCTTGCCGGATCGAGCGTTTCGTGCAGCACTTCCCCGCCGAGCTCGCGCGCGATTCGATCGACCGCGGCGAGATCGACGCCGCTGGTCGGCACGACCTCGAGCCCCAGGTCGAGCGCGTGAGCGATCGCCGCGGTGCGCTTGAGATACGGCATCGGGTCGAGATTCGGGTAGACAAACGCGGCTGCCATCGAGGTTCGCCCGGCTTTGACCGCTGGCAGGGTCAGGCTATCGACGGTGCGCAGGAGCAGCTCGCGGAGCATGTAGAGGGTTTGCTCTTTGAAGGCGCCGTTGAGCGCACGGTCGACGTCCTGCTCGTTGACGATCTTCCCCGCTCTGACGCGGCTTTGCAGCAGTTGCGGCGAGACGTCCAGCGCGACTACCTCGTCCGCCGCCTGCAGGAACGAGAGCGGAACGATTTCGCGAACGGGATAACCGATCAGCGCCTCGGCCGTCGGCGCGACGGTCTCCAGATGCTGGATATTGAGAGCGCCGATGACGCCGATTCCACGTTGTTTTAGTGCCAGCGCGTCCTGCCAGCGCTTGGCATGCGGCGATTCTCCAAGATTGTCGTGGGCAACTTCGTCGAGAACGACGACATCGGGTTTCTCGCGTACCGCCGCCTCGTAATCGAAGTCTTCGAACACGTGGTCGCCGATCGTTACCTCGCGCGGCCGAACGCGCGGCAGTCCGGCGGCCATGCGTTCGAGATCGGGGCGCCCTTTCGTTTCGATCCACCCGATGACGACGCGTTTGCCGTCTGCCGCGAGCCGGCGGGCATCTTCGAGCAAGCGGCGCGTTTTACCGGAACCGGGAGCACTCGCGACGTAGACGACGAGCCGAGCGCGTCCGCCGAGTTCGCGCAACAGCTCCTCAGCTCTCGCCGTGCGATCCATCGCCGCAGGCTTCGCGCTGCACCAAGGCGCCCCCGCCGCTCGGCCCGAAACCGCGGCGGTGGCGTTGCTCTGTTACGGCTTACTCGTGCTGGCCTGGCTCGTCGACCTGTTGACTCCGCAATTGTTCATCGCGGCGATCTTGCTCAACGGTCCGATCGCGCTTAGCAGCCTGGCCCTGCAGAGCAGGCTGACGACGAATCTCGTGATTGCCGCGGAGATCGCCAACGTCGTCGCGGGCTACGTGAACGGCTTGCAGGCGGGCCATCATTGGGACGGCATTGCGGTCGGAGATCGGCTTCTCTTAGCAGCTTCGTTCGTCTTGGTCGGCTACTTAAGCATCAAGACGCAAGAGTTCGCTCGCGAAGCCGGAGTCTCGTCGGGCCGGATGCGACAAGTCGAGATCGAAAAGGCGCTGCGCGAAGCGACGGGACGCGTGCGCGGAACGCTCAACGTGGAGCTCGTGCAGCGCGCCATTACGCGAGAATCGGCTGCGCTCGTGGGCGCTTCGAAAGCAATGCTCGTCGTGCGCGAGGCGCCGTTTGGCCCGTCGCTCGTATTCGCTCACTCCCGGGACGATTCGGACGTCTCGGTGGAACGCCACGCGCTATCGACCGAAATGGCGTCGCTCGTGGCGCGCGCCGGTGATGCGGACGGCGTTTTTCGCGTTACCGGCAGCGATCTGCTCGGGCGGCTCACGCTCGAGGCGCTCGGCGCGAGCGAGGCGCTGGTGACGCCGATCGCGACGGGCGAAGCCGTAGACCACGTCCTCATCGAGTCCGTGAACACGGGAGAGTCCTTCGTGGCCGATGCCATCGCGACGCTGAGGGCTTTCGCGGAACAGGCGTCGATGGCGCTCGAGCAGGCGCGCCTCTTCGCCCAGCTCGGAGAACGCAACGACGAGATCGCCAGGCAAAAGGACGAGCTGACTGATCGCAGCGACGTCATTCGAGATATCGTGTACGCCCTCGCCCATGACCTCCGCACGCCGCTCTCCGCGGCACACGTCACCATGAGCCAGGCGCTGTCGGGCGCCTACGGCGAGCTTCCGGAACGCTATCGCAACATTTTGACGACCACGCTTGCGGCAAACGACGATGAGCGGCGCATCGTCGAGACGCTGCTGCTCGTCGCACGATATGAAGCCGGTGAGGTCTCGACCCTATCCGAGCGCGTCCGCTGCGAGGAACTCGTGGCTCGCATCGTCGCCGAGCTGCGTCCCGTCGCCGAAATCAAGGGCGTCGACCTGCGCGCCGATCTCCCGGCGCGTCAGCTGCCGACCATGGGCGACCCGCACGAGATCCGGCGCGCGATCGCAAACCTGTTGGCTAACGCGCTGGACGCGACCCCACGGGACGGGCACGTCGTGGTGCGAGGCTACGTGGAGGGAGAATCGATCGTCATCGCCGTGGAAGACGACGGTTACGGCGTCCCAGAGGAGCGCCGCGACGCGCTCTTCCAGCGTTTTGGAGGGGGCCATCCCGGCTCCGGCACGGGCCTCGGCCTCTACATCGTCCGGCGGATTGCCGAGAAGCATGGTGGAACCGTCGCGTACGTGCCGCGAACGCCGCGCGGAAGCACGTTTACGCTGACCCTCCCGTTGGCGCAGGAGTAACATGGAATCTCACGCCCCGATCCGCGTCGTCATCGTCGAGGATCACGCGCTCACTCGTGCAGGCCTGCGGACCGCGCTGCAAAGCTCGTTCGAGATTGCTGCCGAAGCGCCTGACGGTTTGACGGGCTGGGACGCGATCGTTCGCGAGCGCCCCGACGTCGCGGTCATCGACATCGGGATTCCCGGTCTCGACGGGGTCACGCTGACCAAGCGCGTACGAGCCGAGCTGCCGGCCACGCGCGTCGTGATCGTTACCATGATCGATCTCGAAGACGAGGTGCTCGCGGCGCTCGGTGCGGGCGCGGACGCCTATTGCCTGAAGAGCTCCGAGCCCGAGCGAGTCGTGGAGGCCGTGCGCATTGCGAGCGAGGGCGGCGCCTACTTCGACCCGCGGATCGCACACGTCGTTCTCGCTCGCTTCTCGCCTAGATCCTCTACGGACGCACGGCCCTCACCGCTCACGCCGCGCGAAACGGAGATCCTTCGACTGATATCCGACGGGCGCGCAAACGCGGAGATCGCGGAAAGCCTGCACATCGGCTTGGGAACCGTCAAGGGACACATCCGGGATATTCTGGAAAAGCTATCAGCCGCGGATCGCACGCAAGCGGCGGTGGTCGCCTTGCGGAAGGGCTATATTTAGGTCTCTCGCGCTCCGAGAATCGCGCGGATACGCTCGGCCGCGCCGTTCTTGACGATTACGATCATCGCGTCGCCCGCGTGCAGCGTCGTATCGCCCGTCGGGATTTCGAGGTCGCTATCGGGGCGATCGACCGCGACCACGACGGAGTTGTGCGGGAAATCGATCTCCGCCAGGCGCTTCCCGTTGACGGGCGACTGCTCGGGAATGGCGACCTTGACGAGCTGCATGTCGCCCTTCCCAAAGAGGTGCATCGTTTCGAGCATCGAGCGGTATTTCGAGGCATTGACGTGTTCGTTGAGGACGTCGAGGATGAGCTCGGTCGAGGAGATGACGATTACGGGGTCATCGGAATCGAGCGAGTTGAAGATCAGCTTGTTGGCCGGATTGTTGACGCGAGCGATGCACCGAGCCTTCGACTTGCGCTTTGCGAGGAGCACGACGACCAGATTATCCTCGTCGTCACCGGTATCGGCAACGACGACGTCGGCGCGGTTTACGCCCGCGGCCTCGAGGACGACCGGGTCGCAACCGTCGCCGACGACGGAGACCTGACGGTCGACCAGGCGTTCCAGCATCTTCGCCTTGCGGTCGTCTTTCTCAATGACGACGACTTCGTGGCCCTGGTAGAGCAGCGCGCGGGCCAGATACGTTCCTACTTTTCCGCCGCCGACGATGAGAACGAACATCCGGTTAGGCCGTTACCTTCGTCCGCGGCGAACCGTGCGGAAAACGCTGCGCGAAGTCGCTGATCGCGTCCGGCGCGACGATGGCGCTGAACTCGTCGCCTTCCTCCATACGCAGATCGGCGGAAGCGACCATCACCTCGCGAGCGTTGCGCCGCACCGCCGCGATCCGGACGCGACCGGCTTCCTCGATTTCTCCGACCGTCTTGCCGGCGTCGCGCGCGCTGACGAATGCGGAGAGCGACGTGAGCTTTCCGAGCTCGAACGTCTGCGAATCCCACGGCGCCTCGATCAGCACGTCGCGGATCATCTTCGCGCCGACGGTCGTCGGGCAAACGGTCTGCACGCCGAGCTCGCGGTACATCTGCCCGCGAGGGGGATCGTAAATGCGCGCGACGATCCGCTTTATCTTGAACATGCGCTGCGCGATCAGGGCCGCCATGATGTTCCGATTGTCGCCGTTGGTGACTGCGACGAAGCCGTCGGCCGTCGCTGCGCCGGCCCGCTTGAGCACGTCGTAATCGATGCCGGTTCCGACCACTTCGTGTCCTTTGAATTTCGGCCCGAGACGCTTGAATGCGGCAGCGTTCTCGTCGACGACGATCACTTCGTGCCCATCGGAATCTAGCAGCTTTGCAAGCGCAGAACCGACGCGCCCACACCCTACGATCAAATATCTCATGGCCAACGGGCGTAACTCTTAGGAACTTCTCAGCTTTACCCTGGTTTTCTGCCGGGGTTCCCGTGGAGAGGCACAAGGAGGGGGGCGGGGGTCCGTGAAAACTACGGGGTCGCTCGGGGCGTGGCTCAGCTTGGTAGAGCGCTTCGTTCGGGACGAAGAGGTCGCACGTTCAAATCGTGTCGCCCCGATATCTCTCCCTCCGTCCTGCCGAAGCCGAGGGACCCATTTGTTCTCCAATTTCAATCCGGCGGCACGGCGCGTGCTCCGCATCGCCGAGCAAGAGTGCCGCAACCATAGCCATTACTACGTCGGCGCCGAACACTTGCTGGCCGCTCTCCTCGAGGAGCGCGACCCGGCGACGCTGCACGCGCTCGACGCCGACGGCGTTGACGTGCCGGAAGTGCATGCCGAAGTACGGCGAGCGCTCGGCACCGGCGACGACCGCCTGTGGGAGGGCATTCTGATCACCCCGCGGCTTCGGAGAATTGTCGCACTCGCCGAAGAGCGCGCGGGGAACCGCGAGGTTGGTCCGTTCGACCTCTTCGAAGCGCTGCGCTCCGAAGGGGGAAGTTCGGCGGCCGAGATCCTGCGCCGGGCCGCCTCTCGAAACACCGCTTCGCCGGTCGAGTAACAGCTGGGTGGAGCACCTCCAACAAGCCATCGTCGGGCTGATCGATCACTACGGGTATTTCGGGCTCTTCATCGCTCTGGCGTTGGGCAACGTCGGGGTCCCGATCGGCACGGAGATCGTGCTCCCGGTCGCCGGCGCCCTTACCGCGACGGGCCACTTGAGCAACCTATGGCTGACGATCGCCGTAGCGCTCGCCGGCGAGGTCGGCGGCGGATCGATCGGCTACGCCGTCGGCCGTTTCGGCGGCGTCCCGATCATCGAGCGCTACGGCAAATACGTCCACTTCACCCACGCTCGCCTAATGCAGGTTCACCGCTTCTTTGAGCGCTGGGGAACGTTCGCAATCTTCGTCTGCCGTTTTCTGCCGGTTGTGCGCGGAATCGTCGCCATTCCGGCCGGCATCGCGGAGATGAACCTCGCGCTCTTCTACCTGTGGACGCTGCTGGGGTCGCTGATCTTCTGCACGTTCTTGATCCTGCTCGGACACGCGATGGGCACACACCTCGACACGGTGCTTCCGCTGCTGCGCCGGGGCGGATATGTCGTGCTGGCCGTTGCGGTGGTCGTGGCGATCGCGACGATCATTGTCGTGCGCAAACGGGGTCGTCCTTCGACAAGCTTAGGATGACGACGGCGTCGGACCTCGCGCAAATCCCGGATGCGCCCGGCGTCTATATGATGGTCGGGCGCGATGGCGAGATTCTCTATATCGGAAAGGCGATCTCGTTGCGTTCGCGCGTGCGGTCGTACTTTCAAGACGGCGCGGTACACCATCCGCGGACCACCGCGATGGTGGAGAAGGTCGCCGACATCCGAACGATCGTCGTCACGAACGAAGTCGAGGCGCTGATCCTCGAAGCGAACCTCATCAAGCGGCATCAGCCGCCGTTCAACGTCCGGTTGCGCGACGACAAGCGCTATCCGTATCTGAAGGTGACCAACGAGCCGTTTCCGCGGGTGGTTTTCACCCGCTTCGTTCGCAACGACGGGGCGCGCTACTTTGGCCCCTATACCAACGCACACGGGCTGCGCGAGCTCATCGATCTGGTGCGCCTCGTGTTTCCCTTGCGAACGTGCCGCGAGCCGATAGACGGACGACGGAAGCGCCCGTG
Organism: Vulcanimicrobiota bacterium; assembly: GCA_963745145.1. GTDB lineage: Bacteria > Vulcanimicrobiota > Vulcanimicrobiia > Vulcanimicrobiales > Vulcanimicrobiaceae > Cybelea. The sequence continues at coordinate 43,097 of CAVUWE010000003.1, forward strand.
CCTGCAGTACCACATCAAGCGCTGCCTCGCGCCGTGCGTGGGCTACCAGAGCGAGGAAGAGTACGACCGGACAATCGACGAGGTCGTGCTGTTCTTAGAAGGCAAACAGGACTCGTTGCTCGCGCGCCTGCAGCACGAGATGACGCAGGCCGCGGAGCACTTCAACTTTGAGTCGGCCGCGCGGCTCCGCGATCGCATCGTCGCGGTGCGGCGTGTGACCGAAGGGCAAAAGGTCGTCTGGAAATCGCGCCTCGACATGGACCTGGTGGCGATCGCTCGCGCCAAGGGGCAGGCCTGCGTGCAAGTCTTCCTCGTTCGCGGCGGCAAGCTGATCGGCCAGGAGTACTTTATCCTCGAGGGCGTGCACGAGCAAGCCGACGAGGTGCTCACGGGCGAGTTTTTCAAGCAGTTCTACACTGCGCGCACGGCCGGCGCGCCCGAAGACAACACGCTTTCCGTGGTGCGCGTCGCCCGCGACAACCAGGCGCCCGTGCCCGAGCGGCGGCGGCCGAAGTCGAGCGGTGCCGCGGCCGTTCCGAAGGAGCTGCTCGTTTCGGCGCTGCCGGACGATCGCAGCACGATCGAAGCGTGGCTTACGGGGATCAAGGGGCAACGCGTGCGCATCCTCCAGCCGCGCCGTGGAATTCGCGCCGAGTATATGCGGCTCGTGGCGAAAAATGCGGAGCAGAACCTCAAAGCGTTTCTGGCGCACCAGGAGGTGCAGGAGACGGCGCAGGCGCGCTCGCTCACAGACCTCGCCGAAGCGCTGGAGCTTCCGGAGCCGCCGCACCGCATCGAGTGCTACGACGTCTCGAACATTCAAGGGACCAATCCCACCGCGTCGATGGTCGTGTTCGTCGAGGGACGGGCGAAAAAGAGCGAATATCGGAAATTCAAGATTCAGTACGACCGTGGGCCAAACGATTTCGCAATGATGCAGGAGGCGCTTCGGCGCCGGCTTCGCTACCTGCGCCGCGAAACGGATCGAGCGGACACTCCAATGGAGCGGGAGCTCGCCAAGAAAGAGAAGTTCAATAAGAAGCCCGATTTGCTGCTGATCGATGGCGGGAAGGGGCAGCTGAGCGCGGTCGTCGAGGTGCTCGAAGAGCTCGACATGACCGGCTTGGCCGTGGCTGGGCTGGCGAAAGAGCACGAGTGGCTCTACCTGCCTGCGCAGTCCGATCCGATCGTTCTGCCGGCCAACTCGCCGGCGCTCCACCTGATCCAGCGCATTCGCGACGAGGCGCACCGCTTCGCTGTCACCTACCATCGCCAGCGGCGCTCGAAATCGATGACCCGGTCGGCGCTCGACTCGCTCGAAGGCATAGGACCGGTTCGCAAGAAGCGGATACTAGCGGCCTTCGGCTCGGTTGCCGGCGGTCAAACGGGCCGGCCTCGACGAGATCGTTGCAATCAAGGGGATGACGCCGGAACTGGCGTCGCGCGTCAAGGAACTGCGCTAGGAGAGTAACATGAATCTGCTCATCCGCTTCATCGTGAACGCCATCGTCTTATGGCTCGTGATTTCGCTGGTTCCGGGCTTTCACAACGATGCCGGGGCCTCCGGTTTCGGCGCCTACGGCGTTTGGACGGTCGTCTTACTTGCGATCATCTTTGGCCTCGTGAACATGTTGATCGGACCGATTCTCCGCCTGGTCTCGTTCCCGATCACCTGGCTGACCCACGGGCTCTTCCAAGTGCGTCATCAACTGGGTTCTCTTCGGACTGGCCGTGTGGTTTACGCCCAACCTCAAGGGCGGCTGGCTGCCGACCCTCATAGGCGCCGTCGTGCTCATGCTGGTCGGGACGCTCATCGCCACGATGGGAGAACCCAAGAATCAGGCCGCGTAGCGGCGGCCCCCAAAGAGCCGAACGCCGGCCGCCACGAATCCCGGGGGCCGGCGTTTGTGTTATAATGCGTGTCGTCCCGAGCTGAGGCGAAGGACTCGCGGGGCTGAAATAGGTTCGACAAGAAGGTTGTAGTCGGCGTCAGCAGGCGGAGTTGCGAGCTCTCCTAAAACGATCGCAACGGCAATATCTGCCAACAACGAATACGCACTGGCTGCCTAATCTAGGCTAGTCACCGGACGCGGAGAGTCGGCCCGAACCACTCTGCACTCCGGTCACAAACTCGGGCTGGCACGCGCGCGTGATTCGACGCTCGTGCGAGAACAAGAATCTGCAGCGAACGGTAAGCCGCGCTTCGGGGCGTACGTTCGATCAAGACAAAGCTGAAGCTGAGCCTGGAGAACGCGCCGGTTAGGATTCTTGGACTCGGGGGGCAGTACCCCGACAGCTCCACCATTTCTTAGGTATGCGCGGGCGCACCGGCTTCGGTGCCGCCCGGCTTCATAGAGTGAATCCCCAAAGGAAGAAGAGGAAGCCCGCCGCACCGGCGACCAGGGCGACGTACCAAGCCGGCCTGAAGCGCGCGAGGGCCGCGACCGCGCCGAGGGCGATGGCGACCTGCAGAAGCGCGACGGCGTATTCGAAAGCATGGTGGCGGCGCACTTCCGCGGCGGAGTCCTCTTCCAGCTTGCGAGCCGAAGCCGCGAGGGGTTTCTCTTTCGCAACCTCCCTGCCGATCTGTTCGCGGTAGGCGCGCATCCGCACCGGGTTCTTCGACCCGCGATCCGTCAACTCGTCGAGCGCGACCGTGTAGATATGGTCTTTCTCGCGCGAGGCCTGATACTCGTTCCAGGTGTCCGACGCTTTGATTTGGTCGATCGTGGCTTCGTTGATGAGCGCACCCGAGCGCAATGCACCGATCGCGGCGACGACCGCGAAGAGCGCGGCGCTCAAGCCGACGTAGCGGAGCCAGAGGGACGTATGCTTCTCCGTGGCCTCCTCGGGCGCTTCGGTCAGCGCCTCTTGTAGCCGGTGCGGCTCAACCTCGATGTGGTCCGGCATCGCTCATTCGTAGTCTGGCGCGAAGTAATCACTTGCGAACCGGTGGTGCACGAAGAAGTTTGCCGGATGCGGGGCCTTGATCTTCACGAACCTGCGCGGATTCTGTGTGAAGTCGAAGCTGTCGGCAGGCGAGTTCGCTCGTGCGTCGGCCGAGGCGAGCGGGGCGAGGCCATAGAGGTCCTCAGCGAAGCGCAGAACGCTGGCCGTCTCGTATTGGGTGTGTGAGACGTAGCCCTTCTTGGCGTAGGGCGAGATGACCAGGAGCGGCACGCGAAAGCCGACGCCGTCGTAATCCTCGAACGGCGGGGCAACGTGGTCGTAGAAACCGCCCCAATCGTCCCACTGGACAAAGATCGCCGTGGAATCCCAGAACTTGCTCGCGCCGATCGTATCGACGAGGGCAGCGACCCACGAAGGCCCGTAGCCGCCGCCGCACTCGAGGTGATCGGACTCGGCGCACTCGGGTGTGATCCACGTGAAGTTTGCGAGCTTGCCCGCACGCACGTCGGTGATGAACTTCCAGTTCGGCGAGACGACGTCTTTCTTCCAATCGGGGCCCTCGAATATATGCTTCACCGCTTGATAGGCAGACCACGTTCCCCCGTTGCCGCCCCCGTCGTTGCCGTAGCGTACCGCGTAGAACCGCCAGGATAGTTTCGCTTTGTCGAGCTCGTCACCGAGGGTTTGATAATCGAAGCAGGCTCGCTGCGGGGCGCCACCGGGGTTGCGACCCTGGGTGATCGTCGCGACGGTATCGTACGAGCCGCCGGCACATCCCCAATACCCGTAGGGTAAGTCGACGCTCGATTGCGCCTGCGCGGCGATGACGTACTGGTGCGCGACGAAGCTCTCGTCGAGCTGCGACTGGAACATCCTGTCGGCTACGACCCACTCGTGAGCCATGTCGAAGTACGGCTTCGACTCGGTGTGCGGCACGTAGACGTATTGCGGGTTGGGCGGCCCGCCGTAGGTGTTCTCGTTGTTGAATCCGTTCATGCGGCAATCCGTCCCTGGGAGGCTGCCGGTTCCGTTGCACGCCGCGAACATGGCATACGCCGAGTGATCGATGATATAAACTTTCGACAGGGACGACGGCTGCAGCGTGATCGTCTGACCGCTCGAATTTAGTCCTTGCGAAACGGTGTCTGCGCCCGGGTAGCCTTGGAAGAGGTTGTCGAAGCTGCGATTCTCCTGCACGATGTAGACGACGTGTGTGATCTTCCCGGCTCCGCTGGCGCTGAGGGCGTGCATTGGAGCTCCGTTTCCCATGTAGGGTAACGGCGATTGCACGCTGGTCGCGCAACCTGCGAGCGCAAAAAGTGAGATAAGTGCAACGTAACGTGGCAACATGGCGCCACCTTCAGCGGGACGGCTATTCCGGCCTGCGAGAGCGCTCGCGTCGCAGCTCCTCGAGCAAGCTCGCTTCGCGCTCGGCGGTGATGCCTGCCTTGAGCGGTACGTCTCGGTCGCGCTCCCGATCCCATCGCCACGTGTCGAGAATGGTTTCCTGCAGCGGGCGGAACTCAAGTCCCGTCGAGAGCGCGCGTGTCACGGAAATCGAATCCCAACCACCGGCCTCGGTGTCGGGTATCCAAAGCGGCATCTCGGTCCACGGCTCGACTCCTTGCTCGATCAAGAAGTCTTGCGGCGCCCAGACGAACTCAGCATCGGATTCTAACGCCGCGCGACACGCCAGCAGCAGCGCGCCGAAGGCGAGCGGCTCGAGCGGCCCCGTGGCGTTGAACGTTCCGCCGCGTCGCTCCTCGAGCGACGCAACGATCCACGTGGCGAGGTCCCGCGCGTCGATCAGCTGGACGCAACGGTTCGCGGATCCGGGTGCCAGAATCGCGCCGCCGTCGCGGACACGGCGGACCCAATAGGTGAAGCGGTCGCTCGGGTCACAGGGGCCGACGATGAGGCCGGGACGGACGACGAGCGCAGCGCGCCCGAACCGCTCGATCGCGGCCGCTTCGCACAACGCTTTTAGCGGACCGTACGTTTCGAGCGTCACCTCCGTCGCGCCCGGATCGCCGGTATCCCAGAGCAACGCCGACTCGTCGGCGCCGGCCGGAAAGCCGTCGCGATAGGCGCTCACGCTCGAAACGAACGCGTACGTCGCTGATGGGCTGATCGCGTGCAGGTGCGCGCACGACGCGGCGACGTCCCTCGGCAGATAGCCGCAGGTATCGACGACGGCGTCGAATCTCTCCGAGAGCCGGGCGATGTCGTGCGCGCGGTCGCCGATGACGTTCTCGGCGCCCGGAAGGCCATCGGGCATCGTCCTTCCGCGATGAAAGAGCGTGACGCGGTGGCCGCCGGAGAGTGCGCACTCCGCGACGTGGCGCCCGAGGAACCGCGTCCCACCGATGATCAGAATGTGCACGAGAGCGTCACCGCCCGCCCGGAAACGGCTTGCTCGTCAGGAGTGCAAAGCGTGCCTCCGTGCCGTTTTGCCGGCGCTGCTGCGCGATCGCGGCCTTTTGGCTCACGAGCGAAGCGCCAAGCTTTCCTAGCCCGGCATTGAGCTCCGCGTTCTCGCCCGGCCACCGGGCCTTGCCGACGAACGTAACTCCGGGGTAGATCGCCCGAAGGTTCGGCACGATTCGATTGGCCTCTTGGACTCCTTGGATGATCTTGACGAGCGAGTCGATATCGCCGAAGGCGTATCCGTTGATGTTGGGACCGGCGAGCTGGAAGAACGCGTCCTGGGCGTGGTACAGCTCGAACCCCGGATCGCCGATGCTCCCCATCTTTTTTTGGTCGACGATAAGCGCGAATTGGCGCCCGCGGTACTGCGCGGTGTAGAACCAATAGGTCGCCTCGTTTCGATAGCCGTGGTCGTAGAGGCGAATGGCGCCGACGTAGAGCTCGACGAAGTCGAGCTCGATCCATTGCTCCTTCATTCGATGAATGGTCGCGACGAACTGTTGCTCGTTTCGGGACGCTAACCCGGCGCTGTATCTACCGATATGTATCGTGGGACCGGTCGAATAGTAGTACGGGGTTACGTACGCGTCGATTTGCCCGGGATCGCCCGCCCGCGCCGGCCACGCGAGCAACACGAATGCCGCGGCGCCTAGGGCGGCTAGGAGGAGTTTTCTGTGCACGCGGCTGTGCTTTCGCCGAGCGTCGGCGAGGGCCCCAGGGCCGGGGCGGGAGCGAGCGAAGAACACCCGGCGTTGGTCTTCACAACCGAGCTGAAAGTTCCACCGGAGCCTGCGTTTGTCACGCTCGTTCAGTCGTTTGCGGCCGACGCTGCGCGACGGAGCGACCTCTCGGACGATCGCGCGCAAGGCATCGTCGCGGCGGCTCGCCAAGGCTTCGCCGCCATCGTAGAACAAGCGCTCGCCGAGGCGCGCGAGCCGATTCGCATCGTCGCGTCGAGCAACGCGCTCCGTTTGACGCTATCGCTCTTCGAGCGGGGTATTCCAATGGACGATGCACTCGCAAGGCGCGGTCCCAAGTGGAACGAGCTGACTGCCGACGTCGACGAGGCGCACTGGCGATGCCACGGAATGGCCGGCAGCGAGCTGCGATTGGTCGTGCGCCGATTCCGTCACACACCCGATGTCGAGCAGACGCCGGTTTCCAAAGGTGACGACATGCCGCTCGCGCCCGAGCAGGAGTATACGATCCGGCGCTTTGAGCCGGGCGATGCCCCGGGTGTCGCGCGGGCTTTCTACCTCACGTATGGCTACGCGTACGATTTGAGCGCGGTGTACGCGCCGGCACGGCTCATCGAACTCAACGAGAGCGGACGCTACCTGTCGATCGTAGCGACGACGTCCGGTGGCGACGTGGTCGGACACTACGCGCTGGCGCGCGAGGACGGCGATCCGATAGCCGATGCGGCCGGCGCCGTCGTCCTGCCGGCGCACCGCGGCCGCGACTTGCTGAACCGTTTGCGCGACCGGGCCGAACTGGAAGCGATTGCGCTCGGGCTCGCGGGATACTACTCGGAACCGGTGACCGATCATCCGCGCACGCAACACTCCAGCGAGAGCTTCGGCGCGAAGGCATGCGGCATCACGCTCGGCGAGGCGCCCCGCAGCTTCATCGCGCGGCACATGGCGCTTTCGACGACGACGCAGCGTCAGAGCTGCATGCTCTACGTGAAGCCGCTGCGTCCGCGCGAGCCGCGAACGATCTACCCTCCACCTCGACATCACGCCATCGTCGTCGCCATCTACGATGAGCTCGGGCTCCCGGTGGTCGCACGCGACGGAGCGGCGCCGAGCGGTCGGGGCCTCTTCCACACCGGAATCGCGCGCGGCGATGCCGTCGGCACTATCTCGGTGGAGACGATCGGGGCGGAGACCTCGGAGCTCGTGCGTCAGTCGGTTGAAGATTTGCGCGGCACGCATCGGCTCGGCGCGATTTACGCGTCGCTTCCGCTCGAGGATTCCGGAACACCGGCGCTCTGCGAAGGCTTGGAGTCGAGCGGATTTTTCTTCTCCGGTGTCGGCCCGTGGATGCTGGGCGGCGCAGATGCCTTCCGGATGCAGATGCCGCTGACTCCGATCGACCTCTCTGCACTCGTCGTCATCGGGGACTTTGGAAAGGTGCTCCTCGAATATGTGGCCGTCGAACGCGCGCGGTGCACCGGGCGTGGCTAGAGCCGTCGCCAAATCGGTCGATGAATACATCGCGGCGCTGCCCGAGGCAACGCGCGCGGTTCTCGATCGCGTGCGGCGTATCGTGGGCCGCGCCGTACCAGCTGCGGAGGAGACGATTTCGTATGGGATTCTCGCGTATAAACTCCACGGCCGCGTCGTCTTGCATCTGGCGGCATGGAAGCGGCATTATTCGCTGTATCCCGCGAACGCGCGGGTCCTGGCCGCGTTCGGGCACGAGCTAACGCCGTATCTCGTCGAGAAGAGTACATTGCGCTTCGCTCTGGCGGAGCCCGTTCCGGCCAAGCTGATCGAACGCATCGCAACGTTCCGAGCAAAGGAGGTCGCCGAGCGCTAACGCTCGGTCCGCAAGGCCTCGAGTTCCTCCAACGTCCGCGGCCAATCCGCTTTCAATAGCCGCGACAATGCCCGGTCGGCGAGGATCCGGCCATCGGTCTGGCACACCGGGCAGTAGTTGGTCTCGTTGGCTGCGTAGCGGATGCGCTGCACGGCAGCACCGCATCTCGGGCAAGGCTTTCCGTAGCGGCCGTGCACGGCCATGCCTTCGCGGAACGCGGTGACATTTTTCGGAAATTCGCGCCGCGCCTCGGCCTCTAGCCGATCGATCCACGTTCGCAGGGTTTCGCGCGTCGCCGCGAAGAGCCGCGCCCACTGCTCGCCATTCAACTTGTGCGTCAGCAGCACCGGTGAAAGCCGTGCCGCGTGCAGAATCTCGTCCGAGTACGCGTTGCCGATGCCGCTCAAGATTCGCGGGTCGGTCAGCACCCGCTTGAGCGTCCGATTCTCAGCGACGAGCGTGGCGCGAAATGCATCGATCTCGAGGTGAAAGACGTCGACGCCGCCGGGATCGAGCGCCGTCAGCGCCGGTTCGCCGCGAACGACGTGCATCGAAGCGCGCCGCTTTGCGCCTGCCTCGGTAAACGCCAGCGAGCCGTTTGGAAAGTCGAACGTCGCGAGCGTCGCACGAGATCGTGCGCCGCCACTTTGGGCGTTCCACCGAAGGCGGCCGGCGATCATCAGATGGAGCACGATCCAATACTCGTCGTCCAATCCGATGGCGATGCGCTTGCCGATGCGCCGCAGCTCGCGCACCCTGCGCCCTTCCGCCTCGCCGACCGGCGGTTGCGCCGTACGTAGCAGGAACGGGTTGACGACGGACACGTGCTCGAGCGGCCGACCGGAGATCCGCTCCTCCAGCGCGGTGATGTAGGCCGCGATGTCGGGCAGCTCCGGCACGCTATCGCCGCGGGCGCTGCTTCTTCGAAATCGCGCGGACGACCGTGCGGCGTTCTTGCGCGGGTTCGAAGGGGTTGCCGGCGTCGTCCAGCGCGGCGCGGATCAAAGCGCGGATGCCGCGTTTTCGGAGCGTTCGATCGTCCCCGATCCGTACGAACCGCACGAGGTTGCCGCCGCCGCTCAGCAACCCCTCCGGATCGGGCACGTGCACGCCGCGGAGGAAACAGAGGCTCACCTTGCGCGGATAGATCACGACCGAGAAGAGCGCTTGCGACGGCCGTTCGGTCGGACTAAAGCCGACCACGAGCGCATACGCGTTATCATAGACGAGCTCTACCGCCCCGGGGAGCCAATCGCGTATCACCGCCAGCGCGCCGTGAGCCAGCCGGGCGATCTCGGGCGAGAACCGTCCGATGAAGAGCGCGAGCTGCTTCTCCTCGGGCGATTTAGGCACCCACGACCTCGGCCGTTACTGCTACCGGAAAGTTCACCGATCGCGCTATGAAGCAGAGCCGATGCGCTTCCGAGTGCAGCTCCAGCGCCCGCGCACGGTCCCCGGCGGCGATCGTGGCGACCGGCCGCAGTTGCACTCCTACGAATCGCGCCGAGCCGTCGTCGTCCTCTTCCATCGTTCCCGTCGCGTCGTCTCGATACTCGAGTACCGTAATGCCGTTGACGGAACATAGATGCAAATACCAGAGCAGATGGCACGAGGAGAGGCTGGCGACGAGCAGTTCCTCCGGATTGTAACGCGATGGGTCGCCGCGAAAAGCCGGATCGCTCGATGCCCGAATATCCGGCTTGCCGTCGGTGCCGATCGTGTGGTTGCGCGAGTAGCTGCGGTAGCTCTTCGTGCCCGCGCCGTCCGCCGCCGTCCACTGGACGCACGCGCCGTACGCGTGCGCCTTGCGCATTTTGCCCTCCACCAGCCCTCATCATAACACGGAAAAAAAGGCCCGCTCGTTCGCGGCTTGAACGCGGCAACGTGGTCGTGCGCGCCATCGAAGAGGACGACGCGGAATCGTGGGCGGTTCTCCGCGGCCGTCTCTGGCCCGATGCGGATGCCGAAGGACTGGCAGCCGAAACCCGCGCCTTCGCCGCCGGCGTCGAGACGCCGGCGATCGCCGCGGCGTTCTTGGCGGTCGAAGCAGAAGGAGCGATAACGTTGGGATTCATCGAGCTGGCGATTCGACCGTTCGCCGACGGCTGCGACTCGCAGCCCGTTCCCCACGTGGAAGGCTGGTACGTCGAACCGTTTGCGCGAGGCCGCGGCGCGGGACGGGCCCTCATGCAAGCCGGTGAGAGCTGGGCGCGCGAACTCGGTTTCGTAGAACTTGCGTCGGACACGGAGATTGAAAACCGTGCCTCGCTCGCGGCCCACCTGCGCTGCGGTTTTCTCGAAACCGAGCGGCTCATCAAGCTTCGAAAGACGCTTTGCTAGGGCGGCAAAAGAAGCGAGCGCAGGACAGCCACCGCGAAGCAGTCAACTACCCGCCATGACACTCTCAAGACGCGTTTCGGCCGAGTTTTTCGGCACGTTTTGGCTCGTTTTCGGTGGCTGCGGAAGTGCCGTGATCGCCGCGGCCTTTCCGCAACTCGGGATCGGTTTCGCCGGCGTGGCGCTGGCGTTCGGCTTGACCCTGCTGACCATGGCGTACACGATCGGTCCGATCTCGGGATGTCACATCAACCCGGCGGTCACGTTTGGGCTGTGCCTCGCAAAGCGGTTCCCCGCGAAGGACGTGGTGCCGTATTGGATCGCGCAGGTTCTCGGCGCGGTTGCCGCGGCGGCGGTTCTTTACGCAGTTGCCAGCGGGAAGCCCGGCTTCGTCGCCGGACAGTTCGCCAGCAACGGCTACGGCGCGCTCTCGCCGGGCGGTTACGGCATGGGTTCGGCGATCATCGTGGAGCTCGTCTGTACGTTCGCGTTCATCATGGTGATTCTAGGCGCGACGGACCGGCGGGCGCCAGTGGGCTTCGCGGGCATCGCGATCGGACTCGTGTTGACGCTGATCCATCTGATCAGTATTCCGATCGACAACACATCGGTGAATCCGGCCCGGAGCACCGGTCCGGCGATCTTCGCGGGACCAGCCGAACTCGCGCAGCTCTGGCTCTTCTGGATCGTGCCGTTAGTCGGCGGCGGCCTGGCGGGGCTCGTCTACCCGACGCTATTCGGCGAAGAAGTGAGCAAAGAGCCCATCATCGGTAAAGCGGTCAACTGACGAAGCGGCGCCGCTAGCGCGAACGCAGTGCGAAAGCGCGTCCTCGCGTTTCCGCTCGTGCGACTGCTGCTGATCGTCGTACTCTTCGCCGTTTTTGCGGCGCCCGTCGTGCTCGGCGCCCACGGGTCTCGGGACCTCCGCGTAGCCGTCGTTCTCAACTGGGTCCTCGCGGGGCTGCTGGCCGGAACGATGATTGCGGTCGAACGCGTCACCGCCGGGAAACCGCTCGTAGCGATCGGGCTTGGCCGGTGCAACGCATCGCGCGACCTCGCGTTGGGTGCCGCGCTCGGCGCCGGCCTCTTTACGATCGTCGTCATGGAACTCGCGCTGGGCGGTTTCTATCGCGTTACCGCTGTCCACGTCACCCGGGATCTGGCGCTTGCCGCGCTCCTTCTGCTTCCGTCCGCCGCGATTGAAGAACTGCTATTCCGAGGCGTTCTCTTTCGACTTGTCGAGGAGTGGCTCGGAACCTGGATCGCACTCGCGGTTTCGGCGGCGATCTTCGGAGCGGCACACGCGGCGAATCCTGGCGCGACCTGGGTCTCCTCGCTCGCGATTGCGCTGGAGGCCGGCGTGCTTCTCGGCGCCGCCTTCGTCGTCACGCGCAATCTCTGGTTTCCGATCGGCCTTCACTTCGCATGGAACTTCTTCGAGGGGCCTGTCTACGGGACGCAGGTTTCCGGCCGTTCCTTTCTCGAGAGCGCCGTCGACGCACGCGTTACCGGGCCGTCGCTTTTTACGGGAGGATCGTTCGGCCCGGAGGCTGGCCTGTTCGCCATCGTCACGTGCGTCATCGTCGCCGTCGCGCTGCTCGTGGCCGCGTCGCGACGTTCGCTCATCGCGAGCCGGACGTCGATCAAGGCGTCGTGATGCGGCCGATCGCGGGCGGCATCGTGCTCGTGAACCACATCGCGCCGCCTGGCCCTAGGGTTATCTGCTCGATTTCGGGGTTGCCGGGAACGTTGTAGAATTTTACTTGGCCGGACGTCGTCATGCGCCCGATGCCGATTCCGTCGCCGTAGTTCGTAAACCAGAGCGCCCCGTCGAGGCCGGCCGCGATGCCGGACGGCGTCGCATAGCGATCGTTGAGCGAGAATTCGCGATACGCCCCCGCGATCGTGAGCCGTCCGATCGCCGCCGAACCCTCTTCGGTGAACCAGAGGGCCTGGTCGGGTCCGACGCAGATGAAGTCGGGACCCGCGCCGACGGTGTAGGAGCTTTTCTTCCCGCGCGTCGTCAGCCGGATGACCTGGTTGGAGACGCGGCTGCCGTTCACGACGTTTTGCGTGACCCAAAGTGCCCCGTCAGGGCCGGACACGATGCCCTTCAGGGTCGCATCGCTCGGCGCCACGTCGAAATGTTTCACTCGGCCCGTCGTGGTCATGCGCCCCACGCGGCCGTTCGACTCCGCAAACCACAGTGCGCCATCCGAACCGGTGGTAATCCCTTGCGGAAACGAGCCGCCGCCGTCGGCAAACAAGGTGACGACGCCCGCGGTCGTGATGCGTCCGATCCGACCCGGGTTTTCCTCTAGCGTAAACCAGAGGTTGCCATCGGGGCCGGCCGTGATCCCGTTGGAGACCTCGCCGCCCGCTACCGTTTGCATGGTGAAATCGCCATTGCCGGTGACGCGCCCGATCACGTCGTTGCCGGAGTCCGTGAACCAGATCGCGCCGTCGGGGCCGACAGCGATGCCTTCCGGCGCGGGATCCCCGAAGGTGTCCCGAAAGAGGCGGACTCTCCCGCCCCGATCGGGTATCGCGCTCGCGGCACCGGTGGATTCCCATCCGCTCGGTGACGCACCGCCGGTCGCCGTACCGCAGCCTGCGACTACCGCGAGTGCCGCGCAAAGACCCAGCGCGAGCACGAGACCCATAGGACGCTTCATTCGCATAACTCCTCGTACGATGTTCTTCGAATTTTCGACCCGTTGACGCGCTAACGATCTGTGGCATAATTCGCGGTATGAAGCGTCACGCATTCTGGCCGGCCGGCCTGCTTTTCGCAGTGAGCGCCTGCGGAGGCTCGGTTCCCGTCGCATCGCCTTCCAGTTCGGCATTCGTTCGCACCGCGCATGCGTTCGCATGCCGGACGCTTGACGATGCGAAAGACTCCGCGTTCAACGAACTGAATGGGATTAACGATCGTCGCATCATCGCCGGCGACGACGGCTTGGGATACGGCTATGTCGCCGCGCCTCCCTACCGGCGGAAAGATTACAGATTTCTAGGATTTCCGGGCGCCGAAGCGACTACCGTTGCGGGGATCGACGGCAGGCACGACATCGCCGGTTTCTATAAGCAGGGCACGACGATCTTCGGATTCCTTCTGACCGGCGGCACATGGGTGAGTGTTAAGGGCCCATCGAAGATCACCGAAATTCTCGGCATCAACGCTCCTGGGTACGTCGGCTTTTACACCGATCGGCGCGGCGTCGAGCATGCCTCCGGTCCGAACGGAAAGCTCCGGCCGCCGGGAGCCATCGATGCGGTCGCTGCCGGAATCAATGCTCGTGGAGACATCGTAGGCTATTTAACGACAAAGGCCGGGGCGACCGAGGGTTTCTTCAAGAAAAGCGGCGCCTATACGGAGTTCTCATATCCGGGCTCTGCAAAGACCGAAGCGTTCGGGATCAACGACGCAGACGAAATCGTCGGGTCGTACGTCGATGCGGCGGGTGCGACGCACGGCTTCATTTTGCAGCGCCCGAGCGGCCATCCCCAATGGCAGTCCTTCGACGAACCGAACGCGGTGGGCCGCACGATTCTACGCGGTGTCAACGACCGCGGGGATCTGGTCGGCTCCTACCTCGATCGCGCCGGAAACACGAACGGCTTCCTTTGTACGTGACGCCGCCGATTGCGGGAACGGCAGCCCGCGGGGCGAAGGCCTAGGCAGCCCTGCTACGACTAGGATTTTCGGAGGAAGTTATGTTTCGTTACACGCTCTGCGCGGGGGCCATCGCTCTCGCTCTCGTTTTTGCTCCGGCGGCCGTCTTTGCTCAGACGACGAGCATGTCGGATTCGGATTACATCGCGAAGGTCATGACCGCCGCTCCCGCGGCCGTAGTGAAGGGTGCGACCATCGTCGACATGCAAACTGGTACGATGCGCACGATTCAAACGGGGACGAACGGCTTCACTTGCATGCTCGTACCACCGGTGGCGGAGCCGATGTGCGCGGACAAGAACGCCATGGCTTGGGCCCAGGCTCTGGTAGCCCATAGGGCGCCGCCCGACGGGATCGGCTTCGTGTACATGCTCGCCGGCGATCAGGGGGCCAGCAATACCGATCCGTACGCTCACAGCGCCACCGCCGATAATCATTGGGTGAAGACCGGACCGCACGTAATGATCGTCGGGCCGGCGGTGAATACGCTGGGTTATCCGATGACGAGCGACGCAGATGCAACGAAACCGTACGTGATGTGGCCGAACACGCCGTACGCGCACGTCATGATCCCGGTTTCCCTTCAACCGTAGCGCCGAACGCCGTTAGCACCTTCGGCGGAAGCAGGCAGATGAGGGTGCCGCTCGTTGAGCGTGGATCCGGCAGCTCCACGCCGGCGAGCGCCGCCTTTTTCATTTCGACGTTCGCACCGCCGATCGCGTGACCGATCGTAACGCTCATCGACGGCTCGTGCCCGACGAGCACGATCGACGTGCAGCCGGCGTTAGCCGCTAGGATCTCCCCGAGCCGCGCGATGTCGAAGCGGCCGCCGAGGCGTTCGTCCTCGACCAACTCGTCGAGCATGCCGAGGCGCTCGGCGAGGATCTCCGCGGTCTGTTTCGCGCGAAGAAGCGGGCTGGTCACGACGCGATCGAAGCCGAGTGAAAGCTTCGCGATGGCCTTGGCCTCGCGTTTCATCCGATCCCGTCCCTCGCGCGTCAGCGGCCGGTCGAAGTCGCTGCCTTGCCACGTTTCGGGCTCGACCGCGATGCCGTGCCGTAAAAAATAGCATCTCACCGCCGCAAACTACGGCGCCGGAGAGGCCCGCACCCTCGGCGATATGGAACCACGGCGCCCATGGACAAGACGTGGCAGACCCGGCTGATCCACCCCGACGCGACGGTTCCGGAGGGCTATCGTTCGCTCGCAACTCCGGTCTATCGGGGCTCGACGACGCTCTTTCCATCGGCTTCGGCGGTGACCGACGCGTGGGATCAAGAACGCGCCGGCTATACCTACGGACTGTACGGCACGCCGACGTCGCTCGAACTCGCCGCGCGCATTTGCGAGCTGGAAGGCGGACGGCATACGATCGTCACGCCCGGCGGGCAGGCCGCGATCTCCCTCATCGACCTTGCCCTGCTCCAGGCCGGCGACCACGTCTTGATCCCGTTGAGCGTGTATCGTCCGAACCGCCAACTCACGACGTCGCTCCTGGCCCGGTTCGGCGTTACCGCGACGTTCTACGATCCGCTTGCGGGAGCGGGGATCGAAGCGCTGATACAAGAGAACACGCGGCTCGTCTGGACGGAGAGCCCCGGCTCCGTCACGATGGAAGTCCAAGACGTGCCGGCCATTGCCGCCGCCGCGCACGCGCGCAATGCGACGGTCATTCTCGACAACACCTGGTCGGCTGGCGTGTTGTTCGACGCCTTCGCTCACGGCGTGGACGTGACGATGCAGGCGATCACGAAGTACGTAGGGGGACACAGCGATTTGCTGCTCGGTTCGATCACCGTTCGCGAGGACGCGATCTACCGGCACCTCGGCGCCGCGCGGCAAGTGATCGGCTGCGCCGTTTCCCCCGACGATTGCAGCCTCGCGCTGCGAGGGCTGCAGACCCTCGCCGTCCGCTTGGCCGCGGTCGAAACGTCGGCGCTGGAAATTGCTCGTTGGCTCGCCGGGCGTCCAGAGGTCGAACGCGTCCTACACCCCGCATTGCCGTCGTGCCCCGGCCACGAGTTCTGGCTGCGCGACTTCGCCGGTTCTTCAGGAGTTTTCTCCATCGTGCTCGCGCCCGGACCGTCACGCGAGCAAGTCTTTGCTTTCGTCGATGCGCTGCGGCTCTTCGAAGTGGGATATAGCTGGGCAGGCACGACGAGTCTCGCCGTCGCGTATACGATCGCGACGACGCCGAATCGGCCTCATTACGATCACCGTCTCGTGCGCTTGAGCATCGGTCTCGAATCGACGTCCGACCTCATCAACGATCTCGAAGCGGCGTTGCCGGCGCTACGAAACGGCACTACGGGCGGATGATCGTGCTATGCGATCCCATCGGCGGCCCGTCAAGAGGCGGTGCGTCCACCGGTCGCCGCTACTCGTAGTCGGGCGCGAAGTATTCGTCGCCGAACTGGTGCATGAAGAACTTCGGTGGGAACGGCGCCTTGATCGGCACGAACTTATGTGGGCTACCCGAAAAGTCGAAAGAATCGGCCGGCGAGTTCGCCCGCTTGTCCGCGGCCGCAAGCTGATCGAGCCCAAAGAGGTCTTCGGCAAAGCGCAGCACGCTGGCCGTCTCATACTGAGTGTGAGAAACGTAGTTCTGCCTGGCGTACGGCGACAAGATGATCAGGGGAACGCGGAAACCCAGGCTGTCACGATCCAGATACGCCGGCGGTACGTGATCGTAGAGGCCACCCCAATCGTCCCACTGGATGAAGATCGCGGTCGAGTCCCAAAATTTGCTCTGCCCCACGGCGTTCACGAGCGCCGCGACCCATGAGGGGCCGTAGCCGCCGGGGCAGTTAACGTGATCGGAGTCGTCGCAAACCGGCGTGATCCAGGTAAAGTTGGCCAGCTTGCCGGCCCGCACGTCGGTGATGAACTTCCAATTCGGCGAGATGACGTCTTTCTTCCAGTCGGGCCCGTGGTAAATATGTTTGATGGCCTCGTAGCTCGACCAGGTTCCGCCGTCTCCGCTCGACGCGCTGCCGTACCGGCTCGCGTAAAACCGCCACGAGAGCTTCGACTTATCCAGCTCGTCGCCGAGCGTCTGATAGTCAAAACACGCCGATTCGTAGCCCCCGATCTTTCGCTCGGCGGTGATGGTCGGGACTTGAATCGTCCCGCCGTTTTCGCAGCCCCATAAAAAGCTATCGGGCAGATCGACGGCCCAGTTTGCCTGAGCGGCGATGATGTATTGATGTCCGACGAAACTTTCGTCGAGCTGCGATTGGAACATGTTGTCCGCTAGCGCGCCTTCGTGCGCCATGTCGAAGTACGGCTTGGACTCCTTATGCGGAACGTAGACGTATTCGGGATACTTGATGCCGCTGGGTCCCCCGCCGTTGAGCTCGTTATTGAAACCGTTCATCCGGCAGTGTGTCCCGGGCAGCTTGCCGGTGCCGTTACACGCATAGAACATCGCCTGGGCCGAATGATCGATCACGTAGAAGGCCGCCAGACTCACGGGCTTCAGCTCGACCGTCTTACCGCTCGAGATCTTACCCTCGGAAACGGTGTTCGCGCCCGGATAACCCTGGAAGAGGTTGTCGAAGCTGCGGTTCTCTTGGACGATGTAGACGATATGCTTGATCTTGCCCGCCCCCGTCGAACCGAGCGCGTGCATCGCGCTCGCGCTCTGCATGTACGGCAGCGACGCCTGCGCGCAACCGGCCAGCGCCGTCACGGCCGCACCAACGAATAGCCCAACCCGGCTAAGCCGCAGTGGATTCATTTCAAACCGTCCTTCTCCGTGTGTTGCTCCGAGGAGGAGATTCGCAGTCGGCCCAAACCTCCCCGCCGGCAGTTGACGAAGGACCCGCCGGCGAACGATTGCTTTGTCCGGAGGTACAAGAGAAATGAAAAAGCTTGGGTTGCTCCTAGCGGCCATCGTTGCGCTCAGCGCACAGGCGCCGGCACAGGCGCCGGCACGCCACCTCGTCTATCAATTCGGGTACAACACCCCAGTCGCAGGCTCCGGGCAAGGTACCGGAACGACGACCATCGATATCGCGGGCCCCGCCGCAGACGGCGGCATTATGATCAGCGGAACCGATTACTGGTGGAACACTGCACGGCCGCGAGCGACGAATACCTGCGAAGTATACCCCGGCGGCGGGGTCTCGTGCTTGGAGCGCCCGTACGCGCTGTCGCCGATTCAACTCACGCTTTTCCCACTGCTTGCGCGCGGCTATTTCAAGCCGCTTGCGGCAGGCGGCAAATCGAGCTGGACGCACGACTACGCCGTCAAGGCCGCGATTTTGCCGGGGGCCTCCGGATTCGCAGGCCAGCTGTACACGTGGAAGTGCACCTTTGCGCTCCACGGCCAGGGGCCCGTTAAAGGCGCCGGCCCGCTCGTGCTGATCCTGTCGAATGGCACGCTGACCCAACAGGGCGGGCGCTATCTTTCCGCGACCTCGAAGCAGCGAATCGTCTACGATCCGACGGCGAAGGTCCCCGCGATCGTGCGCGACGTGCGGACGCACCTGCCCCAGCACACCGTCTATAACAACGATCTCATCGAGGTAAAGCTGATCAAGGATTCCCAGGCCGCGCATTAGGCAGGCCGCGAGGGCCGAGCCGCGAGGCTCGGCCCGGCTCCTCCCGCGGCTGACGCCGTAAACGCATTCAGGCTTTTTTTACAAGTAGTCTCTAGCATACCTCACATGCCACCAAATGGGGGTTCGACAAGAATGGTTGAATCGCGACAACCGTTGAGTCGCAGCGCGTTCTGTAAGGGCATCGTGGTCCTTCCCGCGCTTGCGAGCTTGCTCGTCGCGGCCGCCGATGCGGACGCATCGAAGGCGTCGCAAGCATCGATGCACTACCAAGGCACGCCGAGCGGCGACAATCACTGCTCGCTGTGTAAGTTCTTCGTTCCGGCACAGGACGCAAAGTCCGACGGCAGCTGCCAGATCGTCGACGGCTCGATCTCGCCTAACGGCTACTGCATGGCGTTTTCCGCCAAGTAGCTTTCAGCTCCACTCGTCGACGCCACTCAATATCTCAGCGCTACTTTGAGGTTTGTTTATCTATGCTTAAGACTCGTATGAAACCATTCCAAGTCGCCGGCGGCGCTGTCGCCGCGATCGTTCTCGCAACCGGCTGCAGCACGTACGGCGGATCCTCCGCCACGCCGCAGGGCGCGGTCTCGCAGGCCCAGGGGCGCAGTACGGACGCCTCGCCCGACGGTTCCGTGCTCAAGCAGCTCAAGAAACAGGTCGTCATCGGCTCCGTGGTCGATCCGGTCAACGGCGCCGGAAATCCGTACGGCCTGACGATCGCACCGATCACCTCCGGCGCGTTTACGAAAGGCGATCTCATCGTCTGCAACTTCAACGCGAAGTCGGGCGTCCAGGGAACCGGCCAGTCGATCGTCGCGCTGCACCCAATGCCCGGTTCGAACCCGACCCACGTTTCGTCGATCAAGTCGTTAAAGGGTTGTGACTCCCTAGCGATCGGCAGCGACGATCTCATTTGGGCGGGGGTGATGGTGGCGAATGACAACCCGGTGATCGACACGAGCGGCAAGCTTGTCCAGAATATCAAAGGCAAGCCCTTCAACCAGCCGTGGGGCCAGGCGTTTGCGGATCCCAAGGGCGGCTCGCCGGTATATTATGCGAGCAATGCCGGGACCGGGAGCGTGGTTCGCATTAATCTCAGCTCCCCATTCACGTATGACCTGATCGCGACCGGCTTCCCGGTCAATCACGGGAAACCAGGAACCGCGCTGGCGCCGTCGGGTCTCTCCTACGATCGTAGCATCGATACTCTCTATTTCGCGGACGGTCAGAACAACACGGTCGTGGCGTTCAAAAACGTCTCGCAGATCCCGGCGGGAGGCATCAAGGCGAAGGCCAACGGCATGAAGTTCACCGGGCCTTCGGCATCCAGCGCGCGCATCGTCTTCGCGGGTGCTCCGCTCAACGGACCGATCAGCACGGCGCTCTTGCCGAACGGCAACATCGTCGTGGGCAACACGCTCGATCCCGACGGCACGAATTTGATGATCGAAATCTCCGCCGCCGGAAAGCTTCTCGACACGCTCAACGTCGACACCGGGCCGGCCGGGTCGATCTTTGGCATCGTTGCCACCGGCACCAACAACTCCAACACGAAGGTCTACTTCAACGACGACAACGACAATAACGTCCAGGTGTTGGAACACTAGGAAACTAGAAGCCGACCCGACCAAGCGGGGCACCGGATCTGATCCGGTGCCCCGTTAGTCAGGGCGGGATTCCGGCACCGTTACGTCCTCGGCCGCTACGATTTGCCAGAGGCCGCCACGACGAACCCAGGTATCCGTCCAGACGAAATGACCCTTGCGGCCGCCTGTACGCGTCCAGGTTTCCATGCCTTGAACCACGGCCGTATCGCCGAAGAAACGCACGTGGGCGTAATTCAAGTGATCGGAGATAAAATCGCCCGGCCCGGCTCCTGCATCGGCGACTGCGCGGGCTTTGCTCCACACTTGCCCGTCCAGAACCCAAACGGCATCGTTCGCCAAGATTCGTTTGACGACCGAGGGATTGTTGGTCGCCACCGACTCGGCCCAAGCCGCCTCGCTGGCCTTGATGTAACGATCTGCATTCAACCTCTCGTAACCATTATCGTTTGAAGGGGCGCTCGCGGCGCAACCCGCGAAAAAAAGCGCGCAAACGGTCACTTGAATGACGCTCGTTTTCATGTGTACCTCGTTTCTGAGAGTTGGTTGCGCGCTGCTATGGCAGCGTGAGCGTTCCCTCTGCGATGGGAACGCAAGTTCCGGCGATGCGGATGCGGTCGCCGCGGACCTCGACCCAAAACTCGCCGCCGCGTGACGAGAGCTGGCGCGCAAAGAGCTGCGACTTGCCGAGAACGCCGGCCCAGTACGGCGTACTTACGCAATGAGCCGAACCGGTCGCGTAATCTTCGGCGATCCCGTACTTCGGGGCGAAGTAGCGCGAAACGAAGTCGCAATCACCGTGGAATCCCGGCGCAGTGACGATTAAACCGGCGAACGGCAGCGCGGCGATCGCGTCGAGATCGGGCCGCAAGTCACGCACCTGGTCGGCTCGTTCCAGCACTGCCATGCCGCGATCGGCCTCCCACACTTCCTTCGGCGTGATCCCGAGCGCGCCGCCCACGATCGCGGGCGGGTGTTCGCGGCGAGCCGGTAGAGCGGGAAAATCGAGCGCGAGCCGCATGCCGTCGCGCTCGACCTCTAGCCACCCGCTGCGGGTGCTGAAGCGCGCGCTCTGCCGCCCCGGTTCCAGGAGGTTCAAAACGACGTAGCCGGTGGCGAGCGTCCCGTGGCCGCACAGCTCCAGTTCGGCGGCCGGGGCGAACCAGCGCAACGCGAAATCGGCTCCATCGGGCCAGTAAAACGCCGTCGCGGGCAGGTTGTTCTCGGCGGCGATGGCGAGCGACGTGCGATCGTCGAGCGGGCGTTCAAGGCGGCAGACCGCCGCGGGATTACCGCCGAAGGGTGCCTGCGCGAACGCGTCGAGGTGATAGAAGGGAATCTTCACGGCGAAGTGCCGGTGTGACGTTACTCGGTGTCGACGGGTACGGTCGAGGGCCGCTTATGCATGAAGTAACTGCGCGAACGGCTGGACGGGATCTGCTGGAACGGGCGCGGCGACTGCGTGAAGTCGAACGAGTCGACGATGCTCGTTGCGCGCGCGTCGGTTTTGCCCAGGCTCCCCAAGCCGAACGTGTCCTCGACGAACCGCAGGATGCTGCCGAACTCGTATGGCGTATGCGAGATGTACCCGCCCTGGCTGCCGCTTCCGATTACGGCGTAGGGCGAGATCACGAGCATCGGCACGCGAAAGCCTAAGCCGCCCCAGTGATCCGTGAGCGGCGGCGGCTCGTGGTCGTAGAAGCCGCCCCAGTCGTCCCACACCACGACGATCGCCGTGCTATTCCAGAACGAGCTCTCTCCGACCGCGTTCACGAGGCTCGCGACCCACGACGGCCCGGTGTCGCCGCCGGTGCCCGGGACGGGGTGGTCCGAGTCGGGGCGATCCGGGATGACCCACGACACGGCGGGGAGCGCGTTGTTCTTGATGTCTTTGAAGATGAGTGTATCGTCCATCGTGACGTTCGTGCCCCACTCGGAACCGTAACGAACGACCGAGATCGCGTCGAACCCGTTCCATAATACGCCTTCGCCGCCGACTATCGGCGGCGAATAGTATCTCCACGAAACGGACTTCGCATCGAGAAGGTCTCGGAGCGTGGAGTAGGTGGACGTGAAGCACGGCCGCGGGCCCTTATGGCTATACTGGATGTGCTTCGCGATCCACTTGAGTTCGTCGGTCTTCACTCCTTGCGGCGCATCGCATCCCCATGGCGTCTGCGTCGGGTCGTCCACGATGCTCACGGTTTGCTTTGCGTTGATCGTCGTTCCGGCTGCTATCAAATCTTGATGCGCCGTGAAACTCCCGCTGCCTTGGGTCTGGAACAGGTGGTCGCCCAAAACGTATTGGTCGGCCATGTCCCAATATGGTGCGATCTGCTTCGGATCGACGTATTGGTAAGCCGCGGTGACGTCGCCGTGGCAGGCGCCGCCGCCGAGGCCGAAGCCGTCCATCTTGCCGCCGTCGAGGTTCTTGAGAAAGCCGTGATATCCATGACCGGGATCGCAGTTGGTGCTCAGATCGACCTTCTTGAGTGGAACCGTTTGGTCGCCGCTCGGGCAGCCCGATCCATGGTGCTTGCCTTGCAACCGCAAAGCGCTCGGCGGTTTCATGCAGCCGCTCGTCGCCCCGTCGGCGCCGGGAAACGTGGCGAACAGATCGTCGAAACTGCGGTTCTCTTGAATGATGATGACGACGTGTTTGATCGGGCTCGACCCGCTGCCGCTCGACGAGCGCGAGACCGGCGGCGCGCCGGAAAACGCGTTCGAGCCACTGCCCGAGCACGAAACGATGCCGGCCGAAGCGACGAGAATAACCAAAAGAGCGTAAAGATTACTCAGCCGCACTTGCCCCAACATCGCGCCTCCTCGTGGCCCACGTACGACGGGCCGCAAAAGCCCGAAAGAAAGACGAGGAACCATTCACGCGGCGAGGTTCGATTCCTTTCTAAAGCCATTGGCGGCGATACCTGCTGCGGAAAAAGCGAGCAGCGCCGAAGCGATCATCGCGAAACGAAATCCGTAGACTAACGAGGGCGCCGTGGTCACCACGATGCCGAGCGCTGCGATGCCGATGAGACCTGCCGTGCGCGCGACCGCGTTGTTCACCCCGGAAGCGACGCCCGCATGTCCGACGTTGACGGAGTTCATCACCGTCGTGGTCAATGGAGCGACGAAAAGCGCTCCGCCGAGTCCCAGAATGGCGGCCGCGGGAAAAAAGGTCGTCCAGTAGGATCCGCCGCTCCCCGGCAGCGCGTACGCAAGAAATCCTAAGCCGGCAAGGATGCCTCCGACAACCAGTGGGGTGCGCGGCCCTATTCTGGCGACCAGCCCGCCGGACCAACGCGACGAGACGACCATGATGAAGATGAACGGAAGCAGGGCCGCGCCGGCCGCTGTCGGCGAGTAACGATGGACGTTGATGAGCACGAACGGCACGAAATAGAGGCTGCCGCCGATTGCGGCATAGAGAAAGAACGTGTAGATGTTGGCGACGCTGAAGCTTCGCGACGCAAAGAGGTCGCAGCGAACCATCGGATGCGGCGTGCGGCGCTCGAACAACACGAAGGCGACCAGCGCGGCGATTCCGGCGGCCGCGGTGACGAGAGACTGCAGCGAGACGCGACCTCCGTTCATCTCGATCAGACCGTAGACCAGAAGACCGAGCCCGAGCGTCGCCAGCGTAGCGCCGACGACGTCGATTCGCCGGTCGGCCGAATCGTCGCGGCTTTCGGGAACGCGCAGCGCGAGAACCACCAGCACCGCGATCGCGACCGGCACGTTGATCACGAAAACGTATCGCCAGGAGAAATCTTGCGTGAGCCAGCCGCCGATGACGGGCCCCAGCGCCGACGTCAGCGCAGAGAAGCCCGACCACAGGCCAATGGCCCGGCCGCGGGCCTGTGAATCGTAGGCCGAGCTGATCAGGGACAGGCTGCCGGGGGTAGAGAGGGCCCCGCCGATGCCTTGCACGCAGCGCGCGACGATCAGCATCTCGATGCTGCCGGAGAGCGCGCAGGCTAAAGAGGCCGCGGCAAATAGCACGATGCCGCACGCGAAAACGAGACGGCGCCCGTACAAGTCGCCAAGCGCTCCCCCGAGCAGGATCAATGCCGAGAGGAAGAGCGCGTAACCCTCGATCACCCACTGCGTCTGACCGGTCGTCGCATGGAGTTCGCGCTGGATGATCGGCAGCGACACGTTGACCGCGGTGCTGTCGATGAACGTCATCGCCGAACCCAAAATGGCTGCGATCAGTACCCACGGGACCTTCACGCCTGCGGCGTTCCCGCCGTTGCAGTCGCCTCCTATCGGGCGAAGAACTACCGCGGCGTGAGCTCTGTCCTCGACCGGCCGCTGCGAGCCGGCATCTTGGCCGCAGCCGACAGCGCGCTCGTGCGCCGGGCGGTCACGCGGTATGGGATGCGTTTGGGCGCTCGCCGCTTCGTGGCCGGCGAAGACTCCTCGCAGTTCCTCCCGGTGGCGAGGGCCGCCAACGCACAAGGCTTCTCGGTTGCCGCCACGATTCTCGGCGAGAGCGTGCGCGATCCCGGCGAGACCGGCGCGGTGGCGAGCGAGTATTGCCGCCTGCTGCGTGCCTTTGCAGACGATGGGATCGACGCAAACGTCGCGTTCAAGCTTACGCACGTGGGCCTGGAGATTGACCCGGAGCTCGCGTTCGAGAACGCGTCGACAATCGCGGCTGCAGGGGAGCGGACGGGCAACACCGTCCGCATGGACATGGAGCAATCGCGCTTCGTCGTTCCTACGCTCGCTATCTACCGGCGTTTGCGCGAGCGTTACGCGGGCGTCGGCTTCGTGCTACAGTCCTACCTGTATCGCAGCAGGAGCGATCTGGACGCGCTGCTCCCGTTGGCGCCGAACGTCCGCATCGTGAAGGGCGCCTACCTGGAATCCCCCGACGTAGCGCATCCTAACAAGCGCGACGTCGACGAGAGTTATGTGGAGCTGGCGGAGCTGGCACTCTCGCACGATGGCTACACCGCCATTGCCACCCATGACGCAAGAATCGTCGATCACGTCATGGAGTTCGCGGCGCGGCGAGGAATGCCGAAGCGCGGCCGCTTCGAATTTCAGATGCTCTACGGCATCGCCGCGCCGCTCGCTCGTCGCGTGCTCGAGCGCGGCTACCGCGTGAGGCTCTCGCTCCCCTACGGAGAGAACTGGTTTCCGTACCTGATGCGCCGCCTCGCCGAACGCCCGGCCAACGTGGCATTCTTCCTCAGAGGAGCGTTCATGCGATGAAGGGCGTTTGGGCGGCCGTGCTCACGCCGATCGACGCAGAGTTTTCGCCCGACGGCGCGCGCGCGGTTCCGTATTACGCGCAACTCCTCGATCGCGGCTGCGACGGACTCAACCTTCTCGGGACGACGGGTGAGGCGATGTCGTTCAGCGCCGATCTGCGCGCGAGGTTCATGGAAGAACTGGCGTCGAGCGGTCTGCCCATGGCGCGTGCGATGGTCGGCACGGGGGCCGCCTCGCTCGGCGACGTCGTGCGCCTCACGCGCCTGGCTTTCGCCGAGGGTTTCGCGGCGGCGCTGATCATGCCGCCGTTTTTCGTTCGCGACGCATCCGATGACGGCGTCGTCGCATTTTTCGACGCGGTGTTGTCACGAGCCAATCCGCCGTGCCGGAGCGTGCTGCTCTACAATTTTCCACGCATGAGCGGCATCGCGTTCCATGCCGCCTTGGTCGATCGCCTCGTTGCAGAATTCCCCGAAGCCATCGCCGGCATGAAGGACAGTTCCAACGATGCGCGGCTGCAACGCGAGGTCATGGAACGCCATCCCGACCTGCTGATTTTTCCCGGCTCGGAGAGCGACCTCATCGAGGCGAAGGCGCGCGGTATCGCCGGATGCATCTCGGGGAGCGTCTCGCTCTGGCCGGAACTCGCGCAGGCGGTTTTCGCGCAGACCGACGCGGCGCAAGGCGATGAACTCACACGCAAGCGCGCCGGGCTCGACGGCCTTCAGTTCGTCCCGGCCGTGCGCTATCTCACCGCCGTCGAGCGCGGCGACCCCGCGTGGGAGCGCGCGATGCCGCCCCACACGTCGCTGACGCTCGCCGAACGGAGCCGCTTAGTGGAGCGAGTACGCCGTTAGGTTGCCTGCTTGATCGGAGCAGTAGACGGAACCGTTGACCACGATGGGGCTCTGCCAGTGGACGCGTCCGATCGTTTTTCCGGCACTGGGTGAGGCGCTGCTCCACAAGAGGGTTCCGTTGCGCGCGTTGAGCGCGACGATCGCGCCGTCGAAGGCGACGAAAACGATGCCGTTGGCAATCACCGGCGACGTGCCCTCGCCGCTCGTTGACCCGGCGCTCGACTGCCAAATTCCCATGAGCTGGCTCACGCCCGATCCGTTCGTTTGCAGGCGATACGCGTCGACGACGTCGGAAAAACCCATGAAAACCCACGCGTTGTTCGAGGCATCCGTCCAGACTGCGGGCGTCGAGAAGAGCCCGTTCGGCAGGTCCACGATCTGCAGCTCGCCGCCGACGCCGGGTAGCGCCGCCCGGTTAAGCAGCTTGAGCATCGCATCCTTGCCGCCCTGAACCATCATCAACGGCGTTTGGCTCGAAGTCTGCGCCGGCAGCATCACGGGCGATGTGCTACCGAGATCGACGTCGCCGTCATCCAGCCCCTTGTAGTCGGTCGGCGTGTAACTGCCGAGGAGGCTCGAAACGTCGCCGCTGAGGGATAGCACGGTATCGCCGTAGTCGTTACCGCCCTGGTTGGCGTTAAAGTCACCGTTGCCGGTCGCGGCATAGACGCGCCCGTTCATCGAGGAATCCGGATCCACGACCGCGCCACCGCGCGCCCAAATTCCCGAGCGCTGCTCCGGACAAGAACCGGGATCGATCAGCTTGTGGTGCTGGCTGCAGAGCGAGTTGAAGACCGACCTCTTCCCGGTGAGAAGATTCACCGCCACGACGTGGCCGTCGTACGGCGTTCCGTCTCCGTTATATCCGGACGTGGTGGCGTAGAGATACCCGTTGGCAACGTTGAGCGGCGACTCGACCGCCTCGGTCGTCGGCATGCGCGTGAGTCGCGCCGGGAAGCCGGGGGCGTGAAGCTCGCGTCCCTTGGAAGCCGAGAGCTTGTGGACCCTTCCGTCGATGCCGGGCACGTAGATCGCCTTCCCGACCGGATCGGCGGCAGGCGTCGAGTGCGTGTAGTTGGTTCCATGCGTCGCGAAATGCCAAACGATCCGCCCCGAGCGCGCGTCGATGCCGAGCGTCTCGCCGCTCTTGGTAGTCTGGAACAACATCGTGCGGTAGGTGCGCCCGAAGCGGACGTGCTGGAGCAGGATCGGCGTGGAGTCGGCGACCGATCCGAGCGAGATTTGCCAACGCTCGTGCAAGCGGTGTACGTTGCCGACGGTCAAAGTCTGCTCGGACGAGTTGAAGCTGCTGCGCGCCGGATCGTAGCCGAAAACCGGCCAATCGGCGGCGGCGGTTCGCAGCGCCGGGGCGCCGACGAGATCCAACGCCAACGCCAGCACCGAAGCGGAGCGAATGAAGGTCCGAAAGTGCGTTGCCATAGCGCTTGGTTGGCGCCCCTGTGAGGTGCTCCTGCAGGGCGGGTACGCCGCCTCGTTTCGTCTAACATCGAACGGATGACGACGTGGTTTGGTCGGAGATGTAGAGCAAATCTTTACGTCGCGGTCGGCGACCGACCAAGACGGTCTCGGGCTTTGGCTCGCCGATCGGCTCCGCGGTGAGCCGGGGAAAGAAGTAATCCTGTCCGACCATCCTGACGCTCGCGGCTTGACGCCGCAGGTCGAGAACGTCGTGGTCGATGTTCCCGGCTGGCAAAAGGTAAAGCCGCGGATCCCGGATACGCAGCAGCGGCGCACGCTCGAAAAGCGCCGAAACATTCGCCAGATCGTGTTCGGCGTTCAAGACGGCATCCTCACGACGCTGGGCATCATAACCGGTGTCGGCGTCGCGGAAGGTGACCGAGCGGCAGTCTTCATCAGCGGCTTCCTCGCGCTGCTTGCCGGCTCGCTCTCGATGGGCGTCGGAGAGTATCTCGGCCGCAAGTCCGAGCGCGAGGTGGTGCAGGCGACGATCGATCTGGAGAAGCGCGAGATGGCCGAGGATCCGCAGGGCGAGTTCACCGAGCAGGTCGCCTACTATAAGTTGAAAGGCTTCAGCGCAGAGGAGGCCGAGATGATCGTCAAGCGGCTCACGCTGCATCCCGAGATCTATCTCTACGAGATGGTGCGTGACGAATTCGGCATCGATCCCCGCGAGGCCGAAGATGCCGGCTTGCGGGCGCCGCTCGCAATGAGCGGCTCCTACGCTCTCGGCTCGTTGCTGCCGATTCTCGCGTTTATGCTGCCCTTCTCGATTCGCATGTCGACGGTAACGTCGCTGTTCTTTGCCCTCGTCGGGCTCTTCGCCGTCGGCTACTACGCCGGGACGCTGAGCGAACGCAGCGCCGTCGGCAAGGGCGTTGAAATCGTTCTATACGGATGCGCCGTATTCGCAATCTCGTATCTCGTCGGGCATTTTATCCCGCCCCTGTTCGGGCACGCCCCCGTCGCGGTCGGCGGTTAGGCGATCAAAGCCGCTCGTGACCGCGATCGCTCACGCGCTGATCGGCGGCCTCGCTCAGGCGGCCGCGTTCTTTTGGGATAGCCTCTTCGGCCTGATCTTCGGCTTCCTGGTGTCGGCAATCGTGCAAGTGATGCTCACGCCCGCGACGATGCATCGATACCTCGGTCCGGGGATCAAGGGCCTGCTTTACGGCACAGGCTTCGGAATCATCTCGTCGGCCTGCTCGTATGGAGCGGCCGCGGCCGCCCGCGGCTTCTATCGCAGCGGCGCCGACGCGCGCGCCATCTTCGCTTTCTTGATCTCCTCGACCAATATGAATCTGGCAATTCTGATCCTTTTCTGGTCGCTGCTTGGCTGGCGGTTCGCGTTCGCCGAGTTCTTCGGCGGCGTCATCATTATCGTCGTCGTCACTACCGGTTTCAGCTTACTCTTTCGAAACGGCGAGCTGGAGCGGCTCCAGGCAGAACACGCCGGAGGCGTTGCGGATGAAACGGAGGAGCCGATACGACGCGGATGGGACGTGATCGCTTCGACTGCGGTCGCCGACGTACGCATGCTCCGAACGGAGCTAATCGTCGGCTACTTGATCGCGGGGTTTGCCGCGGCCCTGGTGCCGCCCGGCTGGCTCTCGGGCGCTCTTCACGCGGTCGGGGCCGTTCCCGGCGTGGGTTTCGTGCTGCTTCTCGTGGTTGGTCTGTTGATCGCCGTCGCGACGTTCGTCTGCTCTATGGGGAACGTTCCGATCGCACGCTATCTCGCGAACGCAGGCATCCCGCTCGGCGCCAACACGACCTTCATCTACGGCGATCTGCTCATCCTCCCGCTGATCGCGATCTATCGCAAGTCGTTTCCCGCGCGGGTGACGTGGACGTTCGTCGCGCTCTTTACAATCGGGGCACTGCTTGCCGGCGCGATCATGGAGCGGGTGATCGGGAGCTCCTTCGGCGAGACGTCGATGGGCTCAATGGCGATCAACGATCGCTTCACGCTCGTTTCAAATCTGGTGGCGCTGATCGCCGTCGCCGCCGTCGCGATTGCAGCCTATCGCGCGCGGACGGCCGCCGCATGACCACGTCAGCGTCGTTGAAAAAGGTGACTCTCTCGATCGCCGTGACGTTTCTCGCTGCTTGCGGCGCGAACGCATCCTCGGTCGTACCGCCTGCTGCGCGCGCGCAGGTCTCTCCGACGGCTACGTTGACGCCGGGGCACCTCTATGTCGCACGGGGCGTGGACATCCAAAGCAAGGTCTTCCGCTACCCGCTGCAGCCGGACGGCCTGCCATCGAGTGCTCCGGACGGCGAGCTCACGCTGGGGTTTCGCTATCCGAGCGGCATCGCCATTGGGCCAGATGGCGATTTGTACGTGTCGTCATCGGGCACCGCCAACGCGTGCAAGAACGAGAAGAAGTGCTTCGTCGAAGCATTCGCACCCGGCGCGTCGCATCGAGCCGTGCCGATCAGAGTGTTGTACGTGCCGGAGCAGCCGCAATATATCGCGGTGGATCAACGCGGTTACCTCGACGTCAGCACGCTGCAAGGCGGCGGAGGCGTCACAAACGTCTACCGCCCGAACGCGAGCGGAACCGACCAACCGATCAACGAGATCACAACGGGCGGCGTTAACGCGTTGGGCGCATCGCGCGGCATTGCCTACCTTCAAGTGATCTCGTTAGGCGTCGGCATCGAAGCCATGCCGGAGCATGCGCAGAGCCAGCCCGTCTATTACAAGTACGGTTACAACTACTCGGCCGACGGTGTCGCGACCGACGGGGGTCGCCTCTACGCGCAATTTTTCTATCGGCATCACAACAAGTTCTTCTTGGCGACGGCGATCTATCGCATCGGTCAGCCCGGCCAGCCCATGCGCACGATCGTGGGAACCGGCTGCAAGGCAACCCTCGACAGCGGCGCACTCGGCTACGGTTTAGCCGTTTACAAGAGTTACTTGTTTGAGGGCTGCATCGGCCTCGGCGGAGCCGCGGGTGCCGTGCTCGTTTACGACGCCACGCGGCACGGATGGCGGAAGCCGGTCTTGCAGCTGCCCGGCGGCAACATCGGCGTTGCGATCGGGCCCTAAGGAGTTTCCGCCGCTTTGGCGAGGTCGTCGAGCACGGGAACGAAATGCTTCGCCATCTCGTTGCCCATCATCGGCGCAAACAGGAACGCGAGCGGTCCCGAAATTGCGACGGCTTGAGAAATGGTGCTTCCGGTGCCGTCCGGAACGATTTCGCAGCTAAACGTGAACTTCGTAAGCGGCGCACCGTCCATCGACATGCTGAAGCCGCGTCCGGCCGTTACGTCGTGGAACGTCACGTCGTGCGTGCTGCCGCGGTCGGTCGTCATCTTTCCCTTCGTCCCGTCGGCGATCGCACCGTCGACCTCGGCCGACGCGATGCCCGAGTTCCATTGGCTCCATCGGTTTGGATCCGACCACACGCGCCAGACCGCCGGCGGCGGAGCGGTGGTCGAACGAGAAGCACCGTACTTCTTCATGGAGAGCCCTCCTGCGCTCTTCACCCGAGTTCGTCACCGCGGCGCCGACGTCCGCGTTAGACAGTCGTGAGGGGCATCCGCGCGGTTGCCGCGGTCGGCGCCGTTCTGCTGTGCGCCGGCACCGCGAGCGACAATCTCGCCGACACGTTGAGGTCGACGGCGGCTTCGTACTTCGCTAAGGCGGGCCAAATCGCGGCCGCAACCGGACGCGATTCGACCATGGACTATTACAACCGCCTGTTGGAAGATCTCGACCTGTTGAAGGAGCTGCCACCGCCGTACTACCCGGCCGATGTATGGCAGCGCTCCATCGAGGCACAGTCGCAGCTCGATGTTAGCCTCGCCGCTCAACTGATCAGCGGCTCGTATCAGGCGATGAACGCCATACGCGGCGCCGGCGAGACGTTCGTTCGATCTTCGAAGGACGGTACGATGCAGCCGGTGGCGCTCTACGTGCCATTTACCTATTCGTCTCAACGGCCCGCGCCTTTGATAGTTTTCTTGCACGGCTGGCAGCAGCCCGAATCGCATCTCGTTGCACCACAATACATCGATGACGTCGCCGAGGAGACGGGCACGATCGTCGTGGCGCCCTACGGTCGCGGTTATTACGATTTTAACGGATCCGCGAGCGACATCTACGACGCTTTCGGCGCCGTGACGCGCTCCTTTGCGATCGATCCCAACAAGCGCTACCTAGCCGGTTATTCGATGGGCGGCTTCTCTGTGTACAACATCGCGCCCCTGCACCCGAACGATTGGTCGGCGGTGATGAGCGTCGCGGGCTCGTTGCTCGCCTCGCGGGCGCCGCGGGTCACGACGACTATGCGGAGCGCTCGGTTCTACATCTTGACCGGGGCGCACGACGGCACCGTCCCGACGCTCTGGCCGACGACCACCGCGATCTATTTGCGCGATGCCGGCATGCCGGTCACGTTCTATTCGGCGCCCGAGGGAACGCACTCGCTCTATACGTTGCGTTCGATCTTGTCGCGCGCTTGGATCGACATGGAGCGGGGTGTGGTTCGCTCGCCGCAGGGCCTCACGGGAGCTCCGAATCTGCCGGAGCCCGTGCCCCAGTAAGTGTAGTGTCCCACCGAGGGAGCGGACCGCTAATCCTGGATTCTGTCGTCGCCGGCCGAAAGACCGAGCCGGCGATACAACTCACCCGATTTGACATAGGCCGCGGCCGCGTCTCTGAGCCATCCCGGCTCGTGGCGGTTGCCGTTCGGGTCGCGATTTACGCTCGAGTCGTACGGTAGAAGTTGTTCGGCCCGCGCAAAGTCCCTGGATGCAAGATCGTTCGAACCGGTCTTGCTCTCGCAATACGCAAGAAATAAATATGCGTAGCCATCGTACTTATTCATACCGATGGCTTTTCGGTACTCCGCGATCGCATCGTCACACCGTTGCCGATCGACGAATACATCGGCCATAACGTCGTGCATCTTATAGCTGACTAGCGGCAGCTTCTGCACTTTCGCAAAATATTCGTTTGCTTCGGGCTGCCGTCTCGCCTTCATAAGAACACCACTGAAATTGATAAGGTCGCCTTCGTTGTATCGAGCCTCCCTGACCACGGCGGTTAAGTCCTCCGCGGCAAGGTCGTACGCACCGGCTTCCGAATTCAAGTAAGAGCGCTGCCGCAGTGCTGTGATGGAATTCTTGTTGAGCTGAATCGCCTTTGTATACTCGGAGATCGCCTGCCCTGAGTCTCCTAGTTGCTGCAAAGCGAGGCCGCGGTTAAGGTGATCGATTTCCGTGTGAGGTTCTCTTACCAGAATGTTCTGAAGGTCGGTCCGCGCGGCTTGCTGGTTGCCGATCGCATTGAAAGCCATCGCCCGGCTGTAGAGAATTTGTTCGTCGCCGCGGTCGAGCGATAGCGCAAACGTATATTCATCGATAGCCTGTCGAAGCTTCCCTGTGTGATACAGGCAGTCCGCGTACCTGGCGCGAATGTCGGAAAGCGCAGGCTCCTTTCGTACCGCTTCACTCAGGGCAGAGCACGCTGCATCATAGTTGCCTAACCGCCCTGCTGCCTCGGCTTTGAATCGCCAGTCCCAGACCTTCGTGGGCGTTAGCTTCGCTAAAGATGCGTATGTGGCGTAAGCATCGTTAAAATTGCCGAGGTAGATTTCCTCGAGGAGAGCATCGTCGAATTGAGCCGCGCTGTTCGTCGGCTCGAGCTGCAGTGCTTTACCAAAACTTTCCAGGGCTTTTTGTATTTGCCCGAGATTTAGGTAGGCGACCCCTTCGTTCGTCCGGTTTAGAACTTGAGTCGGGTTATCCCTTACAGCGATCTGTATATCGCGAAGTGAGTTTGGCGTATCGCCAAGCCGTTCGTACGAATTGCTTCGGTAGTAAAAAAGGATGTCTGGCTCCAGTGCCGGATGCGAAGGAATGGCCTGGATGGCTTGTGTCAGCATGAGAACCGCGTCGCGGTAAGCCGAAGCATTGTAGCGAGCAATACCGACGATCGCCTCGGCTATATAGGTGTACTGTTGGATGAGGGCATCGTGGATATCATTCCTGGTTAGAATCAACTGGCCAACGCTTTTGGAAACATGCCGTCGGCCCGATCCAACTTAAACGAGCGAAGAATCTCCGCGTGCGGGCGTACCTTGACGTGATCGCCATCGATGATGTAGTTGCCCCAGACTACGACGCTAGCCCTATTGGCTCGTCCCTTTGCCCTCGCGATCGCGATTTGCGCTTGTTCTGGTTCGGCTGGATCGATCACCTGATTGAGGCGCCCCACTTCTATTTCGTTCTGCTGAGAATCTTGACCGACAGCCGCCGCGGTTCGATCCCGCAACGTCTCTAAGATATCCTGAGTAACTTGCAAACTGTCGTTACCCGATCCGTCGACGAAGGTGGCGACTAAAATGCGAGTGTTTGTCGGGGGCGCGTTGAGCCACATCTCCCACCTGACGAAAATGGCGAATACCGCCGCGGGAAGCGCAATCAGCGCGACGAGGGCGCTACGACGGGCCCATCTCGGATAGATCGTCGAGAAGGAGACGAATCCGGCGAAACAGAGGGCCAACCCGAAGAGAATCCACGCGACGAGCCATGTTTGCTGCCGGAAGAGTGCAATGAAGCCGGCAACAGACCCTACAAATGCAATGATCGCACCGATCGTGGCAAAGAGCCGCGTCATCGCGCCTTCGAAACCCCTCTTCTGACTCATCTCACACACCTCCGAGGTGCTGGGCTCCTAGCGTACTTTGTATTGTCCGAGGAAATCGAGCGCTCCCCTGCCCGGACGGGCGAGATTACGCTCTCGACCTCGCGCAATCCGCCGAGTGCGCCGGTGCGTTATCAGGGGAGTGCGGAACGGGGAAAGCAGCGAAAGGTGGCACGGTGGAAAACGCAGGCCGGCTCATGGAGCGAGTACGAGCCCGTGACGCCGACGCATTCGAGGCGCTCTACGACGAGTATCATCGCCTGGTCTACGGGCTGGCTTTGCGCGTCCTCTCCGACGCCGCCGCTGCCGAGGACGTGACCCAAGCCGTGTTCCTCAAGCTTTGGAGCAGCCCTGAGGTCTTCCGGGGCGGCAACTTCGCGGCGTGGATCGCGCGCGTCGCGCGCAACCGGGCGTACGATGTGTTGCGCGCCCGAGCGCTGCACGCCGAGAGCGGGTTTCCCGAGTCCCTTCCAGCCGAGGATGCGCTCGAGGACACGGCCCTGGAACACGTGACGGCGGAGCGAGTGCGCGCGGCGCTGTCGCAACTGCCCGACGATCAGCGCGAGCCGATCGAGCTCGGCTTTTTTGGGGGAATCACCCACGAGCAGATCTCTCGGCAAACCGGCCTCCCGCTGGGGACCATCAAGACCCGCATTCGAACCGGGCTGCGCCGGTTGCGCAACGCACTCGAAGGGGCGGTTACGGTATGATGGCGTCGCACGAAGAGCTGCTCGATAGCGTCGCCGCCTACGCGCTCGGCATCCTTCCGGCAGCCGAAGCCGCGGAGGTCGCGGCCCACCTCCAGACGTGCGCACGCTGCCGCGAGGAGTACCGGCTCCTGCGTCCTGCGGTGACTGCGGTCGCGTACTCCGCCGAGGCGTGCGCCGACGGCACGACCGGCGCCGTTGCGGGCCCGCTTCTGAAGGCCCGCGTGATGAAGCAAGTGCGAGCCGAAGCGGGCCGGCGGCAGCCGCGCGCGTGGCCTGCGTATCTCGTCGCCGCGGCCTGCCTGGCCCTCGCGATGCTCACCGGGCTCGCCTACATTTCGCTGAGCGCTCGCAGCGCGACGCAGCAGCAGACGATCGCCGACCTCACCGCACCCGATACGCAGCACTATCCGTTCGCCGGGGGCGAGGTGCTTACGCACGGCAAGCGCCTCTACATCATGATGCATCGGATGCCTCTGCCGCCGGCCGGTCACGTCTACCAGGCGTGGACGCTCGCGAAGGGAGCGAAAACCGTGGCTCCGTCGAGCACGTTCGAGCCGGGGAAGGGCCCCGCTGTCGTGCGGCTTCCGGAGGAGGCCACCACGCTGGCCGCCGTGGCCGTCAGCGTCGAGCCCGAGGGCGGCTCGGCGCAGCCGACCACCAAGCCGATCGCGCTGGTGCGGCTCTAGGGCCAGGGCGCAATCCAAAGCGTCACGCCGGCCGTTCTCTTCGGGAATCATCTCTCCGAAGAGCCTCGGCTCGGAAAGGACCTCATGAAAAATCTCCGATTGACTGCCGCGCTCGCCCTCGCCCTCGCGGCGATTGGCACCGGCATCGCATCGGCCAAGCTGATGCCGAACGTCGTCGACCAGCCGACGCGTTTTTCAGGATCGTGCTGCGTGTATACCGGCGCCCCCGCGCTCGCGGTGACGCTATCGATGGTGGAAGCCGGCGGCGGCCCGAGCAACTTCAGCACCGTAACCTTGCTCAAGACCCTGACCGGCTCGCTCTTCGACGCTGAAGTCGCCAAACTCACGAAGCAGTACGGCAAGGATCAGGTCGCGCAATTCATCAAGACGTTCGACTTCGTCGTCTCCGATTCGCTCAAGGTCGTCAAAGAGAAGAACGTGCAGCTTCCGAGCCAGCCCAACCCGAATCCGAAGGACGGCAAAGCGCTGGCCACGGCGTTATGGAACGCAGGTCAGTCGGGTGAAGGCTTCAACGTGGAGGTCATGCTCGACCGAGCGGTGTCCCATCCGATTCACGTGCAAGTGATGACCGACATCGACGCCAAATACGGTCTTGCGGCCGACGCGCAATACCACGCAATTCTTACGACGGCGATGAAGGATCTCGCCGCCGCGTATCATCTGAGCACTCCGGGGTCGATGTAAACTTCCGGCGGAAATCGCCGAGGCAGGGCGGAACGGGCCGCCGCGACGAACCGCGCATAATGCGTGGATATTGCGCGGCTCGTGCCGCTCTGCTCGTTGCGCTCGTCACCGGCATCGTCGCTGCAAGCATGCCGGTTGTTTCGATTGGCGCATCCAATGGTTTGGCGTGGGATTCCGTCACGAAGCTCGTCACGAACGCCGACCCGTCGACCCTCCAGCCCGGCGCGTTCGACGCGGATTATGCCGCCGCCGCAGCGGCGTCGCCGCCGAACATGGGCGCCGCCGCGATGTTCCTCGGCAAGGATAGAATGGCCGCCGCGCAGGCGGCGGAACAGATGATCAAGTCCGGCATTGCCGAGCGGCACTACGTTGCCGGCTCGAAGGAACGAACCGATCAGGTTTCCCAGCAAACGGCGACGATCGTCGACTGCGCCGCACGCACGATCACCACCCTCGACCTCAGGGCCAAGACGTATCGCGTCGCACCCATGGACTCGCCCTCTAGCCCGAACGCAACCGGCGGCAACGCCTCGGGTCCGGGCGGCGAGAACGACGAGCGACTCGCCATCTCGGTTACGAACACCGCCCTTGGCGCGAAAGACGTCGGGGGACAGCCAACGAGCGGTTTTCGCTCCAAAATGGTGATCACCGAGACGAACTCTTCCGGAGAGTCGCACACTCAGAACGCCGACGTTCTCGGTTATTACTCGGCGTATGCGAACCCGACTTCGGGGTGCGCGCGGTTCGGATCCCGACAGGCCCCCGGGGCCCACGGAATGGACATCACGGCGGGCTTTGCGCGCGTGATGCGAGCGCTGGGGTCGTCGGGCGATTCGCGGTTCAGCGTCTCGCAAAGCGGGCCGCCCCTCCCGTTGGGCAAGCTCGCTATGTATACCGCGATGAGCTTTTCAGGAGGGGGTCACACGGGGTCGTTCGTTACCGAGCGTGGCAACGTGCGCGCGATCGCGGCCAACGATCCCATCTTCAGCCCTCCGAGCGACTTCACCGAACAGCGGTAGCCCGGTGTGATGCGCGCGCTCGCCGTTTGCGCGACCGTCGTAATGCTCGCAGGCTGCGCCCGCTCGCCGTCGAGCGCGACGGGTGGCGCGATACCGCAGACACTGCCGGCAGAGGCCCCACGATCGGCCGGTTCCTATGTTTACGTCGCCCAATGCTGCGGCGTTCTGAACAGCGGCGACGTCACCGTTTATGAACCCGGCCTTACCGGCATCGTTCGCCACATCGTGGCAAAGCAGTTCAATCCGATCGTTATCGCACTCGATAGCGCCGGGACGCTCTACGTTCTCGATCAATCCGCCGGCTACGCGGGAGGCATTTCCGTTACTGAGTACGACTACGGCAGCACGCGCCCTTCACGAAAAATCGCAGGGCTTTACTGGGGCGTAACCATTGCACTAGACGGATCGAACGATCTCTATGTGGCAAACTGCAATACGTGCGTCGATACGGACGACACCGCACCTGAAAAACAACTCGATTCGATCGCCGTCTATGGGCCGAAAGCGACGACCCCGATGCGTACGATTACGCAGGGCGTCCACGTGCCCGAGTCGATCGCGCTAGACGCGGCAGGCACCCTGTACGTTGCGAACTCCGGCACGGGGAAGTCGGCGCACCCGCCGTCGCTGACGGCCTACTCACCGGGATCGACTTCGCTCTTACGGACGGTGAAGAAGGGCATTACTCGTCCCGGCCCCTTGGCAACGGACGGAGCGGGCAACGTATTCTTGGCTAACGGGTCCTCGGAGGTCATCGAATTCGCGCCTCAGTTGAGCAACGTGCTGCGCAAAATCACCGACGCAATCGCAAGCCCGCAAGCGCTCACGACCGACGACAGCGGGACGCTCTACGTGGCAAACACCGACCAATATCCGTCAAAAGGTCGGGTCTCAGTGTATTCTGCCGGTAGCTCGAGCGCCGAATACGAGATCGTGAAGGACGTCGACCAACCGGTAGCGCTACGGGTCGACAACGCCGGTGATCTGTACGTTGCGAATGATAACTGGGATTTGCCCGGACATCCCGGCTGGATCGGCGAGTACCCTCCGAACGCCCGGAAACCGATTGGGCTGACCAAGACTCGCCGGTACGGAAATACGACGTCGCTCGGGCTCGGGCGGCAGTAGCGCCGCCAAGGGCTATTCCAAGTCGTCGGTTGGCACGAGCGCCCGGGTTCTCCAATCGAACCGGATCGCCAGCATCCGGATGACGAACGTGAGGCCGATCGCGGCCCACGCTGCTTCCCCCGCTGGAATCGTCGTCTTTTCGACCAGCACGACGAAGAGTGAAACGCCGGCGAGCGCAGCGATCGCGAGGATTTGCCCGGGGAGCATCCAGATGCGGTTCACGAGAATGTCGCGCAGCAAACCGCCGCCGACGCCGTTGACCACTCCCACGAGGATCGCCGCCGGAATCGAGAGGCCCATCTGCAGCGTCATCTGCGCGCCGACGCACGCGTATGCGCCGAGCCCCAGTGCGTCGACGATATCTAAGAGCGATTGGTAGGCGCGCGCGGGCTTGCGCCCTCCGGCGGCGACGCTGCCGATCGTGCCCACGATCGCACCGCAGAGGACGACGATGAGATAACGAGGGTCCTGTAGCACGACGGGGACGTGCTGTAGGAAGATCCCGTCGCGCAAGAGCCCTCCGCCGACTGCGGAGACCAGTGCCATCACGAAGATGCCGGTGTAATCGTACCCGTACCGTACCCCGAGACCGGCGCCGGAGACGGCCCAGACGAACGTCGCGCCGAGGTCGAAGAGCGGCGAAAGCTCAAACTCGCCGTGCAACGCGTGCATCTCGCAGTATCATCGTGCGTGCGTCCTTCGAACCTGCCGCGCCCTTGTCATCTCGGGCGGGTACCGCGACGGGGTACCGAACGTGCCGGCGATGCAAACGATTACACCACTGCTCTGGTTCGAAGGCCTCGCGGAAGAGGCGGCGCGGTTCTACGTTTCGATCTTCGACGGCTCGAAGGTCGACAACGTCAGCCGTTTCGGTGACGCCGGCCCGGGTGAGCCCGGCTCGGCGATGATGGTCGAGTTTCAGCTCGAGGGACAGGACTTCTTGGCGCTCAACGGCGGCGCAAACGGCGAAGCCAACGGCAAGACCGGCGGAGCTTCAGCGATGCCTCGTGGCGCGATTGCTCTCTTCGTAACCTGCGAGACCCAAGCGGAAGTCGACCGGCTCTGGGAAAGACTCGGCGACGGCGGCGAGATCATCCAGTGCGGCTGGTTGCGCGACAAGTACGGCTTTGCGTGGAACATCGTGCCGCAAGGCCTCGGGGAGCTGCTCGGCAGTTCCGATCGCGAGAAGGCGGAACGCGCGATGCGCGCGATGCTCGCGATGAAAAAGCTGGACATCGACGAGCTGCGCCGAGCGTACGACGGCGCCTAGGAAGCGCGGAGCATCACGCGTGCGGCGTTCCAACCGGCGGCGCCCATGACGCCGCCGCCGGGATGTGCGGCCGCGCCGCAGAGGTAGAGACCGCGGATCGGAGTCGTGTAACTCGCGTAGCCGGGCACCGGCCGAAACGCGAAGAGCTGGTGCAGCGGCATCGCGCCCTGAAAAATGCTGCCGCCGGTGAGCCCGAACGTCGCCTCGAGGTCGACCGGGGTCAAGATCTGCCGATCGATCACGGAGTCTTTGAAGCCTGGCGCGTACCGTTCGACGATGTCGAAGCAGCGGTCCGCGTACTCGTTGCGTGCGGCGTCGGTCCACGGACCGCCGTGCAACCTGTACGGCGCGTACTGCGTGAACATCGACATCAGGTGTTTTCCCGGTGGCGCCACCGTTGAGTCGAGCGAGGAGGGCATCGTGCACTCCACGACCGGTTCGCGCGAGAACCCGCCATACTTCGCGTCGTCGTAGGCGCGCTCGATGAAATCCTGATCCGGGCAGAGGTGCACGGTGCCGAAGTGCTGCGGTCCGGGCTCGTGTCCGGGCAACGCGGTGAAGCTCGGCAGGCGCTCGAGCGCCACGTTGATCTTGCAGGACGCGCTGCTATACGAGATTCGCGCGATTGCCTCGCGAAAATCCGAAGGAAGAACGGCGGGGTCGAGCAGCGTCTCGAACGTGAGATGGCAGTCGACGCCGCTGGCCACGCGCTTTGCGTGGAACTCGTCGCCGTTGGTGAGCGCGACGCCCGTCACGCGATTGCCGCGCGTAAGGATCCGCTCGACCTCGGCCTCCGTGCGTATATCGACGCCCAGATCCTTGGCGGCCCCAGCCAGCGCTTGCGTCAGCCCACCCATGCCGCCGCGCACGTAGCTCCAGACGCCGCGCTTGCCGTTCGTTTCTCCCATGACGTGATGGAACAAGACGTACGCCGTCCCGGGCATCGACGGCGCCATGAACGCGCCGATGATCGCGTCGGTCGCGATCGTCCCTTTCAGCTCTTCCGATTCGAACCAGCGGTCGAGGATCGGCCGCGCAGCGCCGGTGAGCACCTCGATCGCCTCGCCCATCGCGGGGCCCAGCCGCTGCAGCGCTCGCCCCATCTTACCGGCTTCGAGCATCTGTCCGAGGCTGGGGTGGATGAGATTGGGCGGAATCTGCACGAGCGTGGGCTCGACCACGGAAGCGACCCGCGCGAGCATCGCTTCGTACCGGGGATAGTTGGCGGCGTCGCTCTTGCTGAACTTCGCGATTTCGTCGACGTCTCGTGAGGAGCCGGTTCCGAGCATCAAGTAACGCCCATCCAGGAACGGCGAGAACGATGCCGGATTGCGCTCGATCGCCTCGAAGCCGTAGTCGGCCAGACGCAAGTCGCGAATGATCTCCGGGCGAAACAGGCTGTTGACGTAGGCCGCGGTCGAGACTTTGAAGCCGGGAAACGTCTCCTCCGTCACGCACGCGCCGCCGACGACGTAGCGGCGCTCCAAGACCAGCACGCGCCACTTCGCGCGCGCGAGATAGCAGGCCGTCACGAGGCCGTTGTGGCCTCCGCCGACGACGATCGCGTCGTAGTTCAATTTAAATGCTCACTTTGAGGCTGAAGTAGGCGTTGAAGGGCTCGCTCAGCGAGCTGGTTTGGTCGTTGTACGTCCCGAAATACGGTTCGTACGGATAGCGCAGGAACGTCTGCACGTTGGCGCCGGGGTTGTAGGCGTTGCCGACCGGGGGCGAGGACGGCCCGCCGATGAGATTCGTATACGTGCAGGTCAGGTTGCTCCAATAGTACGTGAACGGCGTGTGCTGGCCGCCGAAGCAGGTCTGCAGCAGGTTCGCGAGCGTCACCGAGGCGGTGACGCGCGGCGAGAGCTGATACGCGATCTGCAGATGGCCGAGCAGCTGCGCCGGTTCGCGGAACGCGCCGATCGCGTCGAACTGGCCGGTATATGGATCGGGGATCGAGAGCGTGGCGGCGCAACCGAGATGGTTGGCGTTGAACGGCCCGCCGCCGGCGGCGCCGTACGGATAACGCGGATCGCCGGCGGTCGTGCCCGCCAGCGGCCTGCCGCAGCCGGCGGCCGGATCGACGCCCGGCGTCGTGAGCGGCGCCCCGTAGCGGTTACCGGCGACGAACTGGAACGACGGCGTTACCGTTAGGCGATCGTGTTTGTAGTTCAGCAGCAGCGTCGCGACGTACGGAAAGTTGAACGCGTTCACGCCCGATCCGATCGGTCCGGGGAAAATCGAGAACGGCAGGTACGCAGCCGACGGATCGAAGAGCGAGAATGCCGGCGAGAGCCAGTACGGGTTGGCAACGTCGCCGGCTTTGCACGAGCTGTCCGGTACGCCGCTCGGGCGATAACAGGCGGCCGCGGGCAGGCCGTAGTAAGTGGTCGCGCCGCACATCGGCTGGCCGAACTGTTTCTTGCCGAACGCCGAGCCGCCGGGTTGGCAGGCTTTCGTATAGGCGTTGTATTGGGAGATCCCCGCGTTGACCGGCGAAAGCACGTTGGTTCCGTTCGGCAGTATGGAATACTTCACCGTCGCGTACGTGTACGCGAAAGACAGCTGCGCGGCGAAGCCGTTCCGGCTGAAATCGCCCTTGTCGAACTGAAACTCGAAGCCCGACGATGTCTGGTAGCCGGCGTTGAGCCCCGATGTGATGCCCGCGGTGTAGTTGATATAGAAGTTCTCGACCTGGTCCTGCGTCTGTCGCAAGAAGGGAGAGAGCTTGAAGGACATGTCGGTGCCGGAGAAGTGATGCTCGATCGACAGGTCGCTGTTGTAGGAGACCGACGGTGCGACTTGGTGGCCCGGTGAGGTGAAGCCCAGCGAGTAAAACTGCGCCAGCGTGTCCGGGAGGTTTTGCTCGAGCGAGTTGTATTGCTCGTAGGCCGCGCTAGGCTGTTCGTTATACCGGCCGTAGCTCGCGCGCAGGACGGTATTGGGGCTCAT
The DNA here is from genome assembly GCA_963745145.1 of Vulcanimicrobiota bacterium. Classification (GTDB taxonomy): domain Bacteria; phylum Vulcanimicrobiota; class Vulcanimicrobiia; order Vulcanimicrobiales; family Vulcanimicrobiaceae; genus Cybelea. Next base: position 85,853 of record CAVUWE010000003.1, read on the forward strand.
GGTGTACGTCATGCCCAGCCGCGGCTGTGGGATGTTGTAGTCGAAGGCGCCCGGCGTGTTCTGCAGGTTCGCGTTGACGTATTGCTTGCCGAAACTCGAGCACGGCTGCTGCGCGTTGGTGCTCCAGCTGCCCGACCCGACGAGCGCGCTGCGGTCGACCAGCGTGAGCGTCTGCTTGTCGAAGCACGTGTCTTGGTTGAAGGCGTTGAACCAGAAATCGCGGGCCGCTCCTCGGACCGTGTTCGCGCCCACGTAGCTGTAGTTGTCCACCCGCAACCCGAAGTTGAAGAAAAGCTTATCGCTCGGGCGCCACTGATCGGTGATCGAATACCCGGAAAAGTACGGGGTCACGGTGTTGTTGAGGCCGTACGCCCCGTTCTCGACGACGTAGTACGCGCAAGGGCCGCCCCCGCAGCGAAGGCCGCCTATTCCGGAGTTCTCGAGCGGATTGCTGAGCTTCAAGAAGGTCGGCAGCGTTCCGTACGTGACCCCGCTGGCCTGGCCGTCCGCGCACGTGGTCGCAAGGGTCTGCGTCCCGTTCCCGTTGATGTGATAGCAGGTCCCGTCGAGCGGGTCGTTCTTATTGACGAGCACGGCGAATGCGTTGCCGTATGCCTTTCCTCCCGCGAACATCTGCTCGTTATAGATGCGCGCGCCGGTCGACGTGGTGTACGATCCGGCGACCTCGAGCAAATTTTGCGGGTTGAGCTGGTCGGTGAACGCGAGACTGATCCCGCGCGTGTGGTTGTTGATCTCGTAGTCGCCGGAATCATAGTACGCGTAAGGCTGCAACGACATCATCGGTCCGTTCTCGATCCAGTCCGAATAATATGTGTAGCCGTAGACCCGAAGGTAAGCGCTCGAGTTAAAATTCTTCTGGTATTGCAGCTTGACGATGGCCTGCCCATTGTAACCGCGGTCGCGCTGGTTATACGGGTCGGGGATAGGCCCGTCGAACGGATGCGGCGGCGACGACGGGTAGAAGTAGGGCGTTACGAGCGACTTATAGTTCGGGGGCAAGAACGTGCCGATCGGCCCGAGGTATTGGTGGGTATCGAGATAGTAAGGCGGAAAAACGCCGACCGTGTTGATCCAGTTGTCGTAACCCTCGTCGTTGACGGAGCTGAGAAACGTCGTGAAGATTTCGTCGTTGTCGTAGAGCAGCTGGACGTCGTCGCGCAAGCCGTCGTTCTTGTGCGGAATCCCCACGTGCAGGTTGACTACCGACGTGCGCGTCGCGACGTTGGCCGCGTTGATCGAGCCGAAACCCATGGGCCCAAGTATCCAGCCCGGTGTTCCGTTCAAGCCGACGTTGGCTTTGCCGTTGGTGTAGCACGAGGGTAGGACGGTTCCCGCCAAGGCGCTGGGTGCCGGGCACGAGCCGAGCTGTTGACCGAACTCATTGGCATACGCCGCGCCCCCGAATTGGTCGACGTAGCGGTAATCCTGATTGTAGCCGCCGATGCCCACGTAGTAGGAGAAGGTGCGATCGGGCGTGGCGCCGCCGGCTTCGACGTTGAGGCTGTGGTAGAAGATGGTGCTTCCGATCGCGGCGTTGGCGGTCGCATAGCCGGGAAACGTTCCCGTCTTGATCACCTGATTGATGAATCCGGCCAGACCCTGCGCCTCGGCGTTCGCAGGCGTCGCGCCCGTGTAGACCTGGAGCTCCAGTTGCCCCAGCGACGACAGCGAGCTCGAGGGATAGTTGTCGAACGCGCGGTTCACGGGAATGCCGTCGAACTCGTAACCGACTTCCGAGGCGTCGCCCCCGCGAACGTGAACCGCCTGCAGATAGCCGTTTTGGTTCGCCGGCACGTACGCGCCGGGAACCGAAGCGATCGCCGAGTAGGCGCTGTTGAGCGCGCCGCCGCCGCCGAGCACCGCCGTTCGCTCGGCTTGCGCGGCGTTGATTGAATAGAGATCGGCAGTCGTCCCCGGCCGAACGAGGCTGGACGCGCTTCGCGACGTGACGCTCGCAATCGTCTTGAGTGCCACGTGCATGGCAAGGGAGAGCGTCTGCTGAGCGTCGGCGAAAACGGCGACGCCGGAATACGACACGGGAGCGTATCCGCTCTTTTCCAACGCGACCGTGTATTCATCAGGCGCCAGCGATACGAAGGCGAAATGACCGCGTGCATCGGTCGTCGTGCTCGCGCTCTGCGACGGGCTCTTCACGCTGACGATGACGCCGGCAAGCGGGGCGGACGTCCCGGCCTCGTTGACTACTCCGCTGATGCCGCCTGTGGTCCCGGCCTTCCCGCAAAGCATCGTCGCAACCATCAGCGACAGCACGATAGGCGGAGCCATCCTGAGTCGAAGGAAGATCATGAACACACCTCTTTTTTTCCATCGGGCGCTAAATGATGTGTGGCCAGGAACGCATGATATGAGGTCATCGCCGCTTGAAACTGCGCGTGAATCGCAGCCGCTTCGCGCTCGTGCGGCGGCAACGGGGGACCCTGCGAGAGCGCGACGACGCCCAGCAAAATCGTGAGGCGCTCGCGCAAGTAATCCGGGTGCTGCAGGTCGTCCTCGGAGTTCACCACGCCGGACGTGAACATCGCGTAGAGCGCCTTGTCGCGGTAGGGCAGCAAGTCGAGCCGGTTCAACGCGACGTCGATTGCAGAGAGCTCGTCGTTGAGGGAGTTGAGGAAATCGTAGCGGGCGACGTATTGCTCCTGCGTCCACGCCGCGCGCGGATCGGGCCGCACGTCGACCGTTGCCTCGACGGGGTGCGCGGTCGAAGTACGCAGCGCAACCGTGTAGCGACCTGGGACGACGGTCGCTCCGTCGCCGCCGCGATTCCAGTCGCGCGCGCGAAGCCATTCGACGGGCGGCGACACGGTGAGGTCCCACGCCGCGCGCTGCACGCCGGCCCCGGCCGGCGCGTCGAAGCATCGAACGCGCCCCCCGTTCGAGTCGAGCACTTCGATCGACGCGCGCTCGGCTTGCGGAAGGTAGTATGCGATCGATGCTCCGTCCGACGGATTGTCGGCAGCATATGCCCCCGCGCCGAGGCAGCACTCGTCGGGATGCGTGCCGTAGTAATCGCTCCACCAGCGGTACCACGTGTAGGCGGTCTGAAGCGGAAAGATCGCGGGCACGCCGGCGGCGGCTGCTTTGCTCAAACCGCTAATTGGGGCGATATCGTCGAGAATCCAGAAGCCGCGGCCGTGCGTCGCGAGGACGAGGTCGTGGCGCCGCGGCTGAATCCGCATGTCGTGTATCGCCGTCGATGGCATGTTCAACTTTAGGCTCTGCCAGTGCGCGCCGCGGTCGAGCGAAAACCAGACGCCCTGCTCCAGCCCGGCGAAGAGCACGTCTGGATTCGCCGGATCCTCCCGAACGACGTGCACGTATTGGTTGCGCGGCAGGCCGTTGACGATCGAACGCCACGTCGCTCCGGAATCGTCGGTTACCAAGACGTACGGCCGCGGATCGCCCATCACGTGACGGTCGATCGCGACGTACGCGCGCCGCGCGTCGGCGCTCGACGCATCGACGGTGTTGATGCGGCCCCAGGGCTCGACGCCCGGCGGAGTCACCTCCGTCCAATGGCCGCCGCCGTCCACGGTTAGCTGCACCAGTCCGTCGTCGGTCCCAATCCAGATGCGACCCGCCTCCAGCGTGGACGGCGCGATGTCGAAGATCGTGTCGTAGAACTCGGCGCCGGAGACGTCGGGGTTGATTGGGCCGCCCGCTACGCGCTGTTTTCCGGGATCGTTTCGCGTAAGGTCGGGACTGATGGCAGTCCACGTCCGCCCGCGATCGCGCGTCGCGAAGAGGACGTTCGCTCCGTAGTACGCGGTGGCATCGACTGATGAAAAGGCGATCGGCGCCTCCCAATTGGAACGATACGGCAACCCCGCGAGACCGCGCCCATTGGTGTCGGTGACGTCCGGCGAGATATCGTAGTTCTGCCGCGACTTTAAGTCGAAAATTCCCAACTGCCCGTTGAGCTGGCTCACGCCGACGTTCCAGATCGACGACGGATCATTCGGCTGCGGCCAGACCCACGAACCGTCGCCATCGTTGCCCACGGCGCGCCAGTCCGAGTTCTCGATGCCGAGGCGGCTCAGAGAATCCGACGGGCCGCAGTAGGAATCGTTGTCCTGGATTCCGCCGCAGACGTGATACGGATTCTCGAAATCGTAACCCACGCGATAAACTTGCGCGAGGACGACGTTGAACCGCCAGTCCCAGTTCTTGCCGCCGTCGATAGAGATCGGCGCGCCGCCGTCGTTCGCCTCGACGAGGCGCCTCCCGTCGCGCGAGATCCACAATCCGTGGTGATCCTGGTGAACGGCGGTCTCCACGTCGCGGTAGGTCCTCCCGCCGTCGCGCGTCTCAATGAGGTCTTCGGAGGAGAAGAAGACGTGATCGGGGTTGGACGGATCGACCGCAAGCTTGCTCATATAGAACGGCCGCTGGTTCACGAGCGTGTCGCGCGTCATCAACCGCCAACGAGCGCCGCCGTCATCGGATCGCCATAGCACTCCTTCCTTCGATTGAATTAGCGCATAGACGCGCTCGCCCGCGACGGCGAGGCCGATTCGGCCCATGTCACCGCCGGGCAATCCGTTCCCGTGCAGGCGACGCCACGTCGCGCCCCCGTCGGTGGACTTGAAGATGCCGTCGAGCGGGCCGCCGCTGCTGAAGCTCCACGGCACGCGCCGGAACTGCCAGATGCCCGCGTAAACGACGTCGGGATTGCGCGGATCGATGGCGAGATCCGATGCGCCGCTCGACGGGCCGAGATAGAGCGTGCGCCGCCAGCTGCGTCCGCCGTCGGTCGTTCGGTACACGCCGCGCGCGGCGCTGTCGCGGTAGGGATTGCCGACGGCAGCAACCCACACGCGACGCGAGTTCTTGGGGTCGACGACGATCTGCGAGATCGCCCACGTCTGCTCCAGTCCAACGGCGCGCCAATGCGCTCCGCCGTCGCGTGTCATCCAAACACCGTCACCGTACGAGACGTCGTTCCGCAGATTAGGCTCGCCGGTTCCTACCCAGACCGTGTCTTGCCGGCGTGGGTCGATCGCGATCGCGCCGACCGCGCCGACCGCCCATCGCGGCCAGACGCTCTGCCATAGGAGGCCGCCGGTCGTGGTCTTCCAGACCCCGCCGTCCGCGCCGCCAAAGTAGTAGAGATTCGGATCGGAATCCGTTCCGGCCACGCCGGAAGTCCGGCCGCCGGCGACCGCGGGCCCGATGTTTCGCCAGGCGAGCCCGTTCAGCGACGGCAGGGCCACGCCGGCGGCGAGGACGAGCCCGAGCGTCGCCTTAGGCTCCCATCCTGCGAAGGTAGTGACGATCGAACGCGCTCAGGAGCCCCTCCGCGTTCGAGTACGGTCCCGGCGAATAGGTGCGCGAACGCAAGCCGAGTTGCGTGAGCTCGTTCACCTGCCAATCCTGCCGATTGGTAAGATCCCAGAAGTCGACGACGTCGCTCGGATCGAAATCCGGGCGCGCGATCGTGGCCGGATCGAAGAGCCAAGCGCATACGACCTCGGTGCGATCGGCGGCAACCGGTTTCATGTAGTGCACCATGACGTAATCCCGATGCAGGCTCAGAAGCAACGACGGAAAGATCGTGTAGTAGTAGACGCGATCGAGCTCGACGCCCTCGACGCTGCCGATCGGGGGACGGGAACTATGCCCGGACATCGTAAGGCTCGTTCCGTGCTGGCGCAACTCGGAGAAGCCGCCCAGAAACGGCCCTTCCGATAGATCGTTGCGGCCGCTGTCGGACGGCGAGAGTTTGTCGAGCTGCGGATGCACGAGCGGGCAATGGTAGCACTCCGAGTAGTTGAGGAAGACGAGCTTCCAGTTGCACGCGAGGTCGTACGTGATGCTCCGCGCGGTTGTGAGGCCGCCGACGTTCCAGCGATCAAATCGCCCGATTAGCGGCGCATAAACGTGCTCGAAAGAGTCCCCGATGTCGCCCTGAGTTTGCCGAAGGGTCAGGAAAATGAAGCCGTCCCAGAGCGCGACCGGCGCCTCTTTGAGCGGATACTCCGAGCGATCGAACCCCGGCACTTCCGTCATGTTCCGGGCGACTTTGAGCGTACCGTCGAGACCGTACGTCCATGCGTGGTACGGACATTGGATCGAACCCTGAAAGTGCCCTGACGACGCGTTGCAGACGCGCGTGCCGCGATGCCGGCAGACGTTGTAGAACGCGTGCACGGCGCCTTTCGCATCGCGTGTGACGATGAGGCTCTCGCCGGCGCGATCGACCGTGAAGAAGTCGCCGGGATTGGGGATCGCCTCTTCGCGTCCGATGCAGATCCACTCGCGCGCGAAGATCCGCTCTTGCTCGCTGGAAAAAACATCCGGCGAAACGTACCAGGAAGCTGCCAGCGCTTTTGCGCCGGTGCCGACGTTTGGCTTCACGAAAGTCGCCATGTGCGTGTCCCTCTCAACCAACTTATTAAGCGCGGCGCGAAGCAGCGGAACGAACGGCGAAGGGTTCTATCTCATTTGACGGAATCCGCTCATAACCAGCAGTTTGTTTGGCTTTTTGGTAAATCTAGCGGTGAAACCTTCGGAAAATCTTGCCCTTGAGCCGTCACTTCCGCGTGAGGCGTACTGGGACGCGTCCTTCTACGCGCGCGAGCAGCGGGCGATCTTTTGGGACCAATGGTTTTACGCGGGACGAGCCGAGCAGTTCGCGGGCGTCGGCGCGTACCGCGTTCTCGACGTCGCGGGGGAGAGCGTCATCCTCGTTCGCGGAGAGGAAGGGCTCCACGCCCACCTCAACTTCTGCCGCCACCGGGGGAGCCGTCTGCTCTGCGGCGACGGTACCGTCCGAGGCGCGATTCGCTGCCCGTATCATTCGTGGGCTTACGCTCTCGATGGGCGGCTCGTAGCGTCGCCGTTCATCGCGGCCGAAGAGGTGCCGCCCGAGGCGCGCCGGTTGCATCGCGTCGGCGTCGACGAGTGGGGCGGCTTCGTATTCGTTCATCTTTCGCTCGAGACCGCGCCGGCAGGCGGCGCGACGCTGGTGTCGCAGCTTGGCCCGATACCGCAGCGGCTCGCACGATATCCGCTGGGCGATTTGCGATCGGCGCGCTCGCTGCGCTACGACGTCGCGGCGAACTGGAAGGTGATGTTAGAGAACTACAACGAGTGTTACCACTGCGCGGGCGTGCATCCGGAGTTGTGCGCCATCGTCCCGGCCTTCAGGCGGAACGGGGGCGCAGGACTCGACTGGGAACGCGGGATTCCGCACCGCGACGGGGCGTGGACGTTCACCGCGGACGGCACGAGCGATCGGAGCCCGTTCTCGGGCCTGAGCGACGACGAAAAAAATCGCCACAAGGGCGAGCTCGTCTATCCTAACTTCATGCTGAGCCTGGCCGCCGACCACGTTGCCGCCTTCTCGATCTGGCCGCGGGGCCCGGCGGAGACGACGATTCACTGCGACTTTCTCTTTCATCCGGACGAGATGGCGAAACCCGGTTTCGACCCGGGCGACGTCGTGGATTTTTGGGATCGCGTCAACCGGCAGGACTGGACGATCTGCGAGAGCGTTCAGGCCGGCATGCGATCGAGAGCCTTCCGGCACGGCTATTACGCGCCGATGGAAGATGCTAGCCTCGACATTCGACGCTACCTCGCGTCACGCGGGCTGTCTTGAGCCGCGTCGTGAACGAGTTCGACGTCATCGTCGTCGGGCTCGGCGCCCTCGGTAGCGGCGCGGCATACTGGCTGGCGAAGCGCGGCGCTCGCGTGCTCGGCCTCGACCAGTTCGAGTTTGGTCACGCGCGCGGAAGCTCGCACGATTGGTCGCGCATCATCAGGCTCTCGTACTTCACTCCCGCCTACGTGCGCCTCGCGAAAGAAGCCTACGCGGCGTGGGAATCGCTCGAAAGCGACGCCGGAGAGCGAGTGGTTTTCAAGACCGGCGGCCTGGATATCGGCCCCCGCAGCGGCGCGATCCCGCTGTCGAACTACGCGGATTCCATGCGTGCCTGCGACGTGCCGTTCGAGGAGCTCGACGCCGCCGAGATCCGGAGGCGCTGGCCGGTCTGGCAGGTCGGAGACGAGATCCACGGCCTCTTCCAGGCCGACAGCGGCATCGTCGCCGCCGAACGCGCCACCGCCGCGCTGCGCCGCACGGCGCAGGCGTTTGGAGCCACGCTGCGGGAGAACGCGCCGGTTGCCGCGCTGCGCGCCAAAGACGGCGAGATCGACGTCGACGCCGGCGGCGAGCGGTATCGCGCGGGCAAACTCGTGATTGCCGCGGCGGCCTGGACGCCGCAGTTGCTGGCACACTTCGGCGTTTCGCTGCCCTTCGAAGTAACGAAGGAGCAGGTGATCTATTTTAGCGCGCGCGACTTGGCCGGTTTTGCGTTCGGCTCATTTCCGATCTGGATATGGATGGACGACCCGTCGTTCTACGGCTTTCCGGTCTTCGGCGAGGAGGACGCCGTGAAGGTCACGCAAGACGCCGGCGGCCGAGCCGTCGATCCCGACACGCGGAGCTTTGACGAGGACCCTGCGATCAGCTCGCGAGTGACCGCGTTCCTCGAGCGCTACCTTCCCGGCGCGCTCGGACCCGTGCATCGCCTGAAAACCTGTCTCTACGCGCTCACGCCCGACCGCGATTTCATCGTTGACACGCTGCCCGAACATCCGAACGTGAGCGTCCTGGTCGGCGGAGGCCACGGCTTCAAGTTCGCGGCGGTCATCGGGCGGATCGCGAGCGATCTTGCCTTGAGCGGCGCCACGGCGTCGGGCATCGACGCGTTCAAGATCGATCGACCGATCCTCACGCTGGCGAATCCCCCGAAGACCTATATGCTCTAAGGGTTGCTGATCGCTACGCCGACTGGATACGTAAAGCCGGTCAGCCTATTCGTAGGATCTCCGCCGGACGGATAGCCGTAAAACAGGACGCCGGGCTTGCCGTTCTTGCACCTGCTCGTCGCGACGAGCGTGGCGGCGTCGATGAAGAACTGGGCGATGTGGCAGGCTCCGCGGAGGAACGTGGCGCCGGTGATGGTGCCGCCCGAGAATTGGTAGACGGTCGAGCGTCCCTGGTCGTTGCCGACCGCGAGTTTGCCGTCCGCGAACTGGACGCCACCGGGGAACTTGATCAGCGCCCCTACCAAAGTGATTCCAACGAACTTCTTGCGCCCGTGAGGAAGCTCGGCGAAGGCGAAGCGAGGCCGAGCGTACGGAATCCCCGCTACGAAAACATTGCTGCGATCGTCGTAGCTCAGCGCGATCATCTCGAACATGGTCTGGTCTGAGTAAATCTTCGGCGCGCCCTGCGCGCCCGTAAAGATCGACAAGCTTCCGGGGGCGTGTCCCCGTTGCGTGATGTTTGCGACGGCGAGGTCGCCGGTTCGCTGATTCACGGAGCAGGTCCACGGACGTTCGTTGTTTGGATCTTGCAGCGTTGCAATCGGTTCCGTACCGCCGTGGGCGTATTCGTATAACGCCGAGGCCTTGCTATCCACGACCCAAACGTTTCCAACGCGGTCGACGCAGACGCCCTCGACGCGGCCGAACCCGGTCAACGTCCCTTTGAGATCGGGCTTTGGATACGAATACACGTAGACCTTATCGGCGCCGCGGTCTGCCACGTAGAGGAGAGAGATGGCCTTAGCGTCGGGCAGCATCCAAGAATTGGAGCTCCCGATCGGCGGTGCCGTTTGCACCGGCGAGCCGATGCAACCAGCGAGCAGAAGACAGGCTCCTGGCCGGAATAAGCAGCGCATACCCTGCCCCACAGCCTAACACCCGGCGAATTCCAGGTCAACCGTTCGCTTTCATGGCTTCCGCAGTTTCTCGTTCAGTCTGATCGGCGGAGCCGGCAAGCTTCGAGATGACGCGCAGCCGGTCGGCTTCCGTGCGGTTTTGGCTTAGCTTCGCCTTGGCGTAGATGGCGTCGGCACGAAGCTCGAATGCCGTGATGCCGCGAAGCTGGCTCTCCCGATAGGGTACATCGAGCCGATGCGGATCCCAGGCGTCGGCCTGCGAGCCTTCCATCTTTCCGCTCAAAAGCGATACCGCGCGCCAAGCGTCGAACGGCCGTAGCGAGCCGAGGATGTGAACGGCCGTATAGTTCCACGTGGGAACCGTGGCATATGGCTCCTCGTACCAAGAGGCCGACACGTAGGCGTGCGCTCCCTGAAAGACGATCGTGGCGCGAGAGCCCGCCGAGATCGATTGGACGTGCGGATTTCCTCGCGCAACGTGACCCACGACCCAGAGCGAGTCGTCGCGTTCCTCGCAGATAAGTGGAAGGTGAGAAACCCGCGGGTACTCGGCGTCGCAGGTTACCAGAAGCGCGAACGGATAGCGTCCGATCAGCTCGACGATCCACGCGCGATCGGTAACCTCGAACTGGGGCGGCATGTACATGCCGGAATTGGTCGTCCCTGGCTAGGCTCCATCCTGCACGAACTCGCCGCCCGACTGCACGCAGCTCTCGGCTCGCGCGAGCTCTTTCCCCAGGTAGGCGGCATGGTCGAGCTTGGTGACCCAGCCGTTCCCGATCAGAGTCCAGTAGATCGTGCGCGCGTCCGAGCCTTCGATCGAGCGAAGGAGCTGCTCCTTATAGTCGTAGTGCTCCACGAAAATGACGTCGCTCTGCGCATTGATGACGAAATAACCCGCCTGGTCCAGTTTGATGTTTTCCGGCGGCGGCGCGCTCGCGGCGATTCTCGCAACGGGCGCTACTGCCACGCGCGGGGCGGCGGAGCGAGGTTCGCGGCGCTCGGCCGCTAGCGCCGCGAGATCGCGCACCCTCGCACCGATCGCTGCGGCATCGGTGCAGCCGATCATATCGACCGGTTCGATCTGGCGGCGAAAGGCTTGGACTTCGTCGAGCGTCGTATTGCGCAGCGTCGGCCGCCGCCCCGGAGAGCCGATGACGCGGCCCGCGGAATCGACTCCATTCGCGCAAAGCGCCAACAGCGTCGCACCCGAACGGTGAACGGGCGGCTCTGCTCCCGCGCAAACCAAAAACTGGATTGCCGGGTTCGCAACGACGTTCTTGACGATCTTTTCGATGCCGATGTTTTCGGTTTCCACCTTGCCGACGATGCACAGACCTCGCGGCGCCGCGTTCGCTACCGTCTGAGCCAGGGCGACGCTGCCCAGCGTCGTCACCGCCACCGGCGCGGCGGCATCGACGACGAAATACTTTCCGGGGAGGTACGGCCAGCCGTCGTTGACGCGCCGGGAGCGGAGGCGCGGCGCAACGCGGCCGGTGCGCGCGACGTACGCGCGATACGCTGCGCCGAAATGGCTTGCCAAAAAGCGCTCTTCGTGCGGAGCCCGTACCGTGAGAAACAGCGTCGCGACCGCGAGCATGGCGAGACTGACCATCCAGTTGTGGAGCACCGGAACGAGCGCCACGCCGGCTAGGAACAGCGCGCCGTACATCGGATGGCGTATACGGGAGTAGACGCCTGAGGTCACTAGCGCATGTCCCTCGCGTATCCGCACGTCGATCGACCAGTTGAGCCCGAGGTCGGCGTGGGCCCGCGCGAAGAGCCAAACGACGAAAGCCAAGAGAGCGGCGCCGGCCCAGATCGTCACGGCCGGCGGTTCGAAGCTCGCGAAGCGCAACAGCGGCGTCGAGAAATTGAGCACCGGAATCACGAACATGGCTGCGAAGGCCGACCACGGAAGCGCGCCATCGCTCCAGGAACCGCTCCGTTTCGCCGCTCGCGTGCCGCCGCTTTTCCAACGGAAGAAGAGGCGAACCGCCAACGCGACCGCCGAAAAGAGCGCGTAAATGGCGAGGCCCGGTTCCGAGGCGCGCATCAGATCGGTAAGATGACTCGAACGAGCGCCCCGTTCAGTGCGACGTGAACGACGGCGAATGCGACGATACCGAGCATGACGGCGAAATGGAGGCGGGTGAGCCCCCGTCGCTTTGCGCGCGCTTGACGCAGCGTTTGCCCGAGCCCCGCCTGCATCGTAACCAAGAGAAGCGCTCCCGTTCCGATATCGAGGCCCACGACGCTGGTCCGCGAAGCGAAGCCCGCCGACATCGCGACTAGCGCGTGCGCCCATACGAGGGCCAGGATGGCATAGCCGGCCACGAAATGGCCGCGCATCGGAATACCGCGCCGCCTAAAGTAATACGGCATTCCGATCGTCAGCGCGATGAGAACCAGCGCGACGTAACCGCTCGTGCTGGAGAAAAGAAATGCAAGCACGTAAAGCTATATCACCCGGACGTAGCCGGTTAGAATGACGATTCGGTCGCCGCTGACCTGAACGACCGCGCCCGGCCGGAGATCGGAACGATCGCCCATGACGAACCGGGTGCCGGGGCCCAGCGGCACGCGAAGCAGCGCCCGTGTGCGCGCGTACCCTCGTTCTTCCTTCTTGAGGACGCGCCCGGCGAACGTCCCGGCGGGCGAGACCGAGGTGATCTCCAACATCGCGCCGGAGGTCGGAGCCATCATCGCGTGGCCCGCGTAGAGGCTTGCCGCGACCGCTACCACGACGGCCAAGACGATCCAGTTACGCATCGTCCGCTCCGTGCCCGGCGAGCCCGAGCGGACCTTTCGCGACCAAACGCTTCAGCGAGCGATCGATCCAGGCGAGTTCGGCGTCAACGTAGGCCAGCACGTGGTCGGCCGAGATTTGCGCGAAGGCTCCCCGGTTTCCGAAATCGGCGAACTCCTTCGCGAGCATCGCCCTTCTGCTGCGGACCGCCTTTCGGCGCTCTCGCAGCAGCGCGACACACTCGGCGGGCGGCAGTTGCGACATGAGCACCGCCGCAACTTCGATCCCGCTGTGCGTTGTCTCGTATGACCGCAGGACTGCGCGAAGGAGCGCCCCCAGACGCCTTCGCCCTTCGGCCGTGATGGCATAGACGAGGCGCTCCCCGCGGCGGCCGCGCGTTCCCGCCTCGCTTCGCACGCGCAGATAGCCCCGCTCTTCGAGCTTCGCGAGAAGGTGGTAGAGGTTGGCTTTCTTGAGGTCGGAGTAGAGTTCTCCGTGCGCGCGCACGATGCGGTGCAGCTCGTGGCCGTGCATCGGCCGTTCCCCAAGGAGACCCAGGACGATCAGTTCTTTGTGCATTAAAGTCTAACGTTGACTTTAGCTCTCGAATATCCTAAAGTCAATACTGAGTTTAGGATAGGCGCGGGGAGGTCCCGCAGCTCGCCGTCGAAACGGCACCGCATGACCGACGGTCCGGCCGATCTGATCGTCGCCGGCGGCACGATCCGCTCCGCCGACGATGCGTGCGTCGCGCCGGAGGCGTTTGCCGTGCGTGGAAACCGTTTTGTCTACGTGGGACCGGCGGCGGCTGCGATGGCGCTGTGCGGTCCGTCGACCGAGGTGCTGAACGTCCGCGGAAAGACCGTGCTTCCCGGGCTGATCGATGCCCATCTGCATCTCACCAACCTCGGGTTCAAGCTCCATGGGGCCGACGTCACCGGCGCACGTTCGCTCGACGAGGTCGTGGCGCGAGCGGCGGCCTTCGCTCAAGACTCGCGCGACGCGTGGATTCTCGGCAGAGGCTGGGACCAGACGCTTTGGCCCGGCGATGCGTTTCCAACGCACGATATGTTGAGCGCCGCGATTCCCGATCGCCCGGTCGCGCTAGCGCGTATCGACGGACACGCCGTCTTGACCAACGCGCGTGCGATGACGATAGCCGGCGTGGGTGCATCGACGGCCGATCCCCCCGGCGGCCGCGTGCTGCGCGACGCGTCCGGACGTCCGAGCGGCGTCTTCGTGGACGCGGCCCAGGCGCTGATCTACGATGCGGTCCCCCGGCCCACCGGCGAGCGCCTCGTCGAAGCGACCCGGGCGGCAATCTCCGAATGCAACCGCTGGGGCATTACGGCCGTCGCGGAGCCGGGCTGCAGCGACGCCGTGCTCGCGGCTCACATCACGCTAATCGAGCTAGGCGAGTATTCGATACGCAACCACGCGATGCTGGACGACGAGCCCGCGCTCGTCGAGGCGCACCTGCGCGCCGGACTGCTCGACGCAGGCCATGACGGCCGCCTATGGGTGCGTTCGGTGAAGATGTATGCCGACGGCGCGCTCGGTTCGCGCGGCGCCGCGTTGCTCGAGCCTTATAGCGACGACCCGGCGAACCGCGGTCTGATTCTGGCGCCCGGCGCGCGGATCGCGGAGCTCACCGAGCGCGCACTACGCGCCGGGTGGCAGGTCTGCTGCCACGCGATCGGGGATCGCGCGAACCGGATGGTGTTGGACGCCTTCGAAACGGCGTTACTCCACGTCCCCTCCGACGATCCGCGGCTGCGCATCGAGCATGCTCAGGTGATCGACCCCGCCGATATTCCCCGGTTCGCCGCGCTCGGGATCGTCGCGTCAGTGCAGGCTACGCACCGGGTGAGCGACATGGCCTGGGCGCGGGCGCGCCTCGGGCCGCAGCGCTTACGCACGGCCTACGCGTGGCGTTCGCTCCTCGATGCCGGCGTGCAGGTCGCGAACGGAACCGACGCTCCGGTGGAGTCCCCGAGCACGCCGCGCACGTTTCACGCGTCGATCACGAACGCGGATCAGTCGATGACGCGGCGCGAGGCGCTGGCCTCGATGACGATCTGGGCCGCGCGCGCGAACTTCCAGGATCGCGCGATCGGCTCGATCGCGGCGGGAAAGTATGCCGACTTCGTCGTTATCGACCGCGACTGGATGACGGTCGCGCAGGAGGACATCGAAACGACCGAGATAGTCGGCACGTACTTTGGGGGACGCCGCGTTTACCCGCGTTAGGCAAAACGGGGGGTTCTCACGACGGCGCTCTCGCAACGCGGGCGGCAATCCTGCCCGCGAATGCTCCAATCGCCGTGCCGGCGGCCATAAAGAGCGCGACGGTCATCGCCATTTGGTCGGCGGTTCCTCGCGCCCCTAGGAGGATGCCCGTCAGCACCAGCGGCACCGTCGCCGCGACGCGCCAAATTCGAACGACGCAACGTTGCGCAATCTCCGGAGCTAGAGGTGCGACTCGGGCGCGCATGCCGATCGCCAAGAGCAGTCCCGCCGCGATCCAATAAGCGCTCAAGCACCCCCAGTAAAGCTCGTTGGCAACGATGACGTCGCGATCGTTTCCGACTTCGAACGCCTTGAGCAGCACCTGAACGAAAAAGATCAGCAGCACCAGCAAGCCGAGCTTCGCGTAATTCAACAAGATCGACGGGCGCGTGGGGACGAAAACGTAACGAAAGGTCCAGTAGTGCGAGCCCCACATGGAGCACACCAAGGCAAAGGTCCAAACGTAGGCCGAGAACCACACCGGGTTCGAAATCAGGCTTGCCGCGTGGTTGGGAACGATCAGGCTGAGCGCGAGGAGCGCGAGGCTAAATCCGATGACGACATCGCCGAATGCCTCGAGGCGCCGAACGAAGTACTCGTCCCGGCCCGGTTCGCGCCGTGCATCGGGCGCGGGCATCGGCGGTGACTGAGTTACCTCCACATTTTTTTGAGATCGGCGGCTTGACACGCCCCTGCAGTGCATGGGACGCCTGCGATCGTTTCAATCGTGTGGAGCACCGAATAGTGGTTGACGTTTTGGTTGTACTTTCCCGGCTTGATCATCGGTCCGACCAACAGCGTGGCGATCTGGTTCTTCCCATTCGCATCGGGGGCGGCTTCATCCCAAGTCAAGATGAAGAGCCCGTCGTGCGTCTGGTCGTATTTGAGTATCGCCGGGACGTTGTTCGCGAGCCACGTGTCCCCGGTTTGCGTACTGCAATCGTGCATGTCGTTGCAGAGATTCGGGACGATGACCGTCAGCGTCGACGGCGGTGTCACGAAACCGTTGTAGACCAGGTTGGATGCGGCCGGCACGTTGGTGAAGTCGACCCATGGATTGTGCTTACGCGCGTATTCGCCCGACGAGCAACCGGTATAACCAGGGTACGGCATCGATTCGGAGTATCCGTCGAACGTCTTGCCCGCCGCGAGCAGCTCCTCGCCGGCGTTGGAGGTGCTAAACGAGTGCGGACAGGAGTCATCGGTGAGGCCTTGGGTCGATCCGGAGAAGAACGCTACGTAGTTTGGCTGGCTGGGGTGCCCGATCGCGTGGCTGTTGGTCATCAGGGCCGCCTCCGGCACGAGGGTACCGTTGATGTACGGCGCCTCCGAGCTGCCGATGATGAGATCGTAGTCGCGATTTTCCATGATGACGACCACGACGGAACTGGCGTGGGGCGCTCTCTTATCAGCTCGCGCGGAGACGACGTGACTCCCGGCGTTGGAGGGCAGTAACGACACGGCGACCGCGGCGACGATCGCCAAGGCTTTCGATGATTTTATGAACATTACGGTTTATTCACGTGTACGTGTCCTTGTCGTAGAGCTGGGTAATCGGCACGCTGGTGTCGTTCCAGATCTTGAAAACGACGTATTCGGCGCCGAGCGCGCGACCCATGAGCGCGAGTTGCGCGGACCCCGAGGCGAGAAGCAGGGTTGCGGTCATGCGAAATACAGCGGTCTTCTGCATTCGTTCCCTTCTCAAAGCGCGAGCGAGTCGTTCTTGGCTGCTCCCAGCGCGAGCGCCTTCCGGCGACCGATGAGATAGATGACGGCGCCGCTGGCGAGCATCAATGCGGTAAGACCGATCACTTTTGCGACCGCGAGGGCTTTGTTTGGATCGTCGTCGGCCGGAAAGCCGGCGAAGACGAGCGCCGTGAGCGTCGTCACCAGGCCGATCGTCGCCGCGATGGAGACCGTCCAGCGGCCGCCCGGAATGACGATAGTCTCGGGCGTCGCGGGCGAAGCGCGCAGCTTCAGGGCCGATGCGAAGAGGAAGAGGAACGGGACCATAGTGATGACGACCGTCGAGCTGACCAGCACGCTGTAAGCTCCGCGCACGCTCGTGCCGCTTTGCCCGAGGAAGATGAATATCGCCGCGATTCCAGCCTGCGTCAGGAGGGCCGCGACGGGCGAGCCCCAGCGCGGATGCATACGGCCGAATCCGCTAGGCAGATAGTTGTCGATTCCGGCGACGAAGGGAATGCGTGCGACGGCGCCAAGCCAGGCGCCGCAGCTGCCGACGCAGCTCAGCGCGACCAGCAGTGCCGCCACCGGCGTAAGCGCGTCCAAGTGCAAGCGCGCTGCGACGCTGCCGATCGCCTGCATCACGCCGGACGAGGGATTCACGGCGTTCGGCGTCAGCCCCGCCAGCACGCTGAGCGTGCCTACGATATAGATCACCGCGATGGCCGGCGCGGCGAACGCCAATCCGAGCGGAATCGTGCGGCGTGGACGCTTGATCTCGCCGCCCATGAACGGCATCGCCTCGGGTCCCGTCCACGCGAATGCGATCACCGACCAGAAGATGACGTCCTTGATCTGCAAGCCGGGGCGCATCGTCGCGGCGGTGATCGGCGTGGCCGGGCCAAACTTCCACCACGCCAGCCCGCCGAGCGCGACGAGCAGCAGTGTGACGACCCACCGAGAGATCGCACCGACGTTGTTCAGCCATTTTCCGATCTGCAGGCCGTAGACGTTCACGATCGTCGCCACGGCTAGGCCGGCGAGCGCCACTGCGATGAAGTACGCGGGCGATCCCGATAGCGCGCCGCCGTTCGTGCCGCCGATGAAGAGCGCGTTTCCCGCGGCGAAGTAGAGCAGTGCCGGAAAGTAGGGAAGGTTGCTCGCCCAGTACGTCCAGCCGGTGATGAAGCCGGCAAACGGCCCGAATGCGCGCTTACTCCAAACGTAGAGGCCCCCCTCGTCGGGATGATGCGACGAAAGAAAGACGACCGCGATGGAGAGCGGAGCGAACATCGCTAGGCCGCCGATGATCCAGACCGGGATCGAACTCGGTCCGGCCGCTGCGGCGGTGGCGACCCATTGCAGATTCGAACCGGCTACGACGAAAAAGAGAACGACGTCGAACAGACCCAGAGTCCGCCGAAGGTGCATGGCGGCGCCGTTCCACGCGCAGATGGAAATCGCCCACCGGCGTTAACGCGTGGTGGGCGACTCGTTCATGCGATTAGTACGGGCGTCCCCAGTGTCCCGGCCGCCAATACCAGCCGCCCGCGCCGCGCGCCCAGTGTCCGGCGTGCCACGCGGCCCCGGTGTACGGACGGTACGCATAGCGTCCGTGAGTCCATACGTAACGGTAACCGTCCCAGGACCAGTATCCGGGTTGCCAATAATAAGCCGTGCCGGGCGAGACCGGGACCGCTTCGTAGACCGGCGCTGGCGGACCGATTTGAACGTAGGCGCCGCCGTAGACTTGTGCCGCTGCGGGCAGTGCCGCTCCGGCAATCGCTCCACCGAGCGCACAGGCGAGTAGGAGGCTTCGTAAGTTCATCATGCTATTTCATTTACCACTTCATCGCGGCTTGCTTGGGTGAGCGCGATTAAAGCTTCATTCAAATAGGATGAGAGTCGATCGCCTCCGTGATGCTTTGCACTTCGTCCCAGAGCGCGACCGCGCGATCGATATGTATTTCGCGATCGTCTTGCAAGCGGCGTTGGGTCGCTCCCATGGTCGAGGGAAGTATATCCAGCAGCACGTCCCGGTCGTGCACCTCGCCCAGCGCGTCTTGCAAAAGCGAGAGCCGTTCGACAGCCGAGTCGAGCGAAGGATCGAGGGGCTCGAAGCGCTCGAGCGCGTAGCGCAGTCGTTTGCACGCGATCCGAAGGTCGTGAAGGCCTTGCTTGTCGCGTTGCTGCAGCTCGGCCGTTAGGCTGCGGACCTCGCGCAGCCGCGTTTCCAAGATGCGCTCGACGACTTCTTCGATTCCGGTTACGCCGCGAAGATCGACGGGTTGTGGTTTCACGACGCTAGGGAGCAAATCGCAGCCGCGCGAGCTGCTTGCGCGCGTGCCGCGTTGCGAGCTTTTCCCGGTGACGGAGCTCCTCGAGTAGCGGTTGCGCGAGCGCAAGCTCGCCGCTGTCGGCGCAGCTCTCGAGCAACCGCCGGATGACCGTGGCGTCGCGCGCGGCGTCGGTGACCCTCGCGGCCCGCTTCACACGGCGAGAGAGCCGCTCGGCTGGAGCGAGCTCGGCGATATCCTCGAGAAACGACCGGAAACGGCGTCCGGCCGTGCGCACGTCGTGCAAACGCCTTTCGGTCGGCTTGCCGACAAAGCGCCGGCGCGCGTGTTCCAGCGCTCGAAGTTCGCCCCGGATGGTCTTTACCAACCACTTCATTACAGCGGGGCGCTCATCGATTGCGGCTTCGACGGGGGTGTTTCGGCCGACCTCCGCGAAGAAAAAATTCCGACGTGAGATCGACGCGCCTTCCCATCCTCGTCGTGCTCCTGGCCATCGTTGCCGCCAGCACTTGGTACTATCTCTCGCATCGCGGCGGGCAGACCGGCGAAACGATCGCGATCTACTATGCCAAACTGGACGGAAAGACGCTCGGAAACGTCGGCGTCTCGCTTCGGCCGCGGCAACCCGGCGAGAGCACCGCCGAGCGCTTGCACAACACGGTGCTCTACGGCGCGGTTCAAGCCGTAGCCGGTCCACCGAACGACGTCCAAGCAATTCGATTCCCGCCCGGTACTCGCGTGATAGGGGTGGGCGTGGACGGCTCCACCGCAACCGTCGACCTCTCGACGGACGTGGAGCGGCAAGCGGGCGGAACGTTCGGCGAAAACGGCGAGTTCAAAGCGCTCGTCTACACGATCACCGGGATTCGCGGAATCGACGCGGTCCAGGTAACGGTCGGCGGAGCCCGGCTGGATACGCTTCCGGGGGGACATCTTGAACTGGATCAACCGCTTCACCGCGCCGACTGGTAGCCTCGTAGCGCCGGCCCTGCTGTCGTTGCTGGCGGTGTCGTCTCTGGCGGCGACGGCGCTCGCCGACGCGCCGTTGCGCGCGACCTATCAAGGTCAAACCATTCTCTTCACCCACGTTGCATCGACGTCCGGAGCCGTCGCGATCGGCGTCGACGACGCCGGCTTCCAAGCGCTCCTTCACGATACCGGCGCGCTGCTAACCTGGAAGCCGGGCGAGCGATACGTGCTCATCACCACCGCAACCCCGGTCGTCGTTAGCTTCGCGCTGGGCGATCGCCGATACGATATCGGGCCGATCGCCTTGCAGGCGAGCTTCGCACCGTACCAGCGAGGGAACGAGGCCTATCTTCCGCTCAACGAAGTGTTGCGGGCGCTCGACCTCGCGATGCGCCAGGACGGTCGCGCGACGGTGCTGCAGCCGCAGTTATCGAGCCTGGACGTGCGTCAAAACAACGGCGACGTGATGCTGCTCGCGCACGGCGGCGCGGCGCTTCGTCCGCGAATAGTGCAACAGAGCCCCGCGGCAATCACCTACGCCTTTGACGGCGTCGGTACGGCCTTGAGCGGTACGCGGCAGGTGGGTACGGGCGGCGTGCGCAGCGTGGTCATCGCGAACTCGGGGACGGTGCGCAATCCCACGACGCTCGTCACGGTGCAGCTTTCGCCCGGCGTGATCGTGGCAGCGCCGCGCAACTACGACGAGCGCGACGTAACGCTCGCGTTCAGCGCGAACGGATCGCAAACGGTCGCCGCAAGCTCGCCGACTCCCGAACCCGAGCCGCCCTCCGCGAACGGCCCCGCCGCGACCGGACCGGCGACGGTCACGGGCGTGACGGTCACGCCGTCCGGCGACGGCGTCGTCGTCGCGGTCGCGGTTACGGGGGACGCGGCGTACGAATGGCATCGCCTGCGCGAGCCGGACAATCGCTTCTGGATCGATTTCAAGAACGCGCAGCTCGCGGGCGCGCCGATCGACGAAAACGCGCCGAGCCCGCTCGTGTCGCTGCGTGCGCGTCAGGTCGATCCCAGGACGGTACGGGTCGCGCTTTCGCTCGACGGGCAAAAAACGATCGCGCTGGCACCCTCAGGGACGGGTTTGCAGATTTCCGTAGGGGCGGAAAACGTCGCCGATCAGCCGCGGTCGGGGACCGGGAGCCTCGGCAGCGTCGTCTCGTCGGGCGAGCAGACGGCGGCGCTCGTGACGCCGGCGCCGCAAGACGAATCCGGGGATTACGGGAGCGCCGACTCGAGCGGCTGGAAGTTCGGTCCGCGCAGCAAATACGTGCCCACGAATCCGCGCCTCATCGTCATCGATCCCGGGCACGGCGGCAGCGACCGCGGTACGATCCACGGCGGCGTCGCCGAAGCCGATCTCACGCTCGATATGGCGAAGCGCCTGCGAGATCTCCTCGTCGCGCGCGGTTGGCAGGTGAAGCTGACGCACGATACCGACGTCGACGTCTACGCGCCGAACGACGAGGCGCATCAGGAGCTGCAAGCGCGGGTCGACGTCGCGAATAAGGCCGGCGCACGGCTGTTCGTCAGCATCCACGTCAATGCGTTCATCAACTCGGGACCCTACGGAACGACCACCTATATCTCTAAGCCGGACGACGTCGCGTTCGCTCGCATCGTGGAAACCCACCTCGCGTCCGACGGCACGAAGGACGACGGCATCGTCAAGAGTCACCTGTACGTCACGCTCCACACCCGAATGCCGGCGGTGCTCGTCGAGACGGCCTTCCTTTCCAATCCGAGCGATTACGCGCTGCTCACGTCGTCCGCGTGGCGACAGAAGGTCGTGCAAGAGATGGCCGACGGCATCGGCCAATACACGCAAGCGTATCCCGTACCAAACCAACCGGCGCAGTAGCGCCCCGTGATCGGTTTATTCGACTCGGGGTTGGGCGGCCTGACCGTCCTGGCGCGGGTGCGGGAGCGCTTGCCGGCCGTCGACATCGCTTTTTTTGCGGATCAGGCCCACGTGCCGTACGGGGATCGCACGCACGACGACCTCTTGCGGCTGCTGCGCGCGAACCTGGCGTGGTTCGACGAGTACGGCGTCGACGCGATCGTAATGGCCTGCAATACGTCGTGCGCGATCGCGGAACGCTACGGCTGGCCCCATTCGCGTGCGCCGGTGATCGACTTGATCGATTCGGCAGCCATTGCAGTCGAGCGCGGCGGTTTTCTGCGCGTGGGGGTCGTTGCAACGGCGGCGACGGTCGGCGCGGGCTCGTACGGCCGCACGCTGCGGGCGAGCATTCCCGGGATCGACGCGGTCGAGGTGCCCGCGCCGGCGCTGGTGCCGCTCGTCGAAGCCGGGAGAATCAACGGCGACGAGCCACGTGCGGCCGTCGCCGAGGTCTGCTCCCACCTGCCGCTCGATCTCGACGCGCTGGTTTTCGGGTGCACGCACTACCCGGTGCTCGAGGCCCACTTTAGGGCCATTCTCGGTGACGACATCGCCTTTGTCGATCCGGCGCTTGTCCAAGCCGAACGTGCTGGCAAACTTCTTGGCGACCGCGCGAACGGTAAAGGCGAGACGATCTACGTCACGAGCGGTGACGAGGCGACCTTCCGCGCCAACGTCGCGCGGATGATGGGCGCGCCGGCGATGCCTTAGGCAACTAGGTCTCGCTTACGGCGGTGCCCCGGCAGGGAGCGTCGACGCTCCGAACGCCGTTTACTAATCCTTCGTCCTTCGAGTGCTCGCTACGCTCGCGCTCAGGATGACAAGGAAAATTATTAGTGCGCCGAGAGCAGCCCGACGTGGAATAGGGAGAAGAAGAACGCGGTGGTGACGATTGCGAGCCCGACGCCCGCCAGCACCTGCATGACCGTGTGCGCCTTGAGGTAGACCCGCGCCCAACAGACCATCGGAATCAGCACCATGAAGGGCAGCGGCTGCCGGCCGTAGAGGAGGGTCAACGCGGCCAAAGGCGCCGTGATGCCGATCGCGTGCGTGCTGATCTTCCAGTACCGCGTGATGTACTGCACGACCAGCGTGGAGACGAAGTAGCCGAGCATGGCCGCGATCATGAGCCGCGGGGCGTGCAGCAGCCACAGGGCCACGGCGCCGCAGAAATCGAAGACGACGAACGCCGTGAAGACCAGCTCGCGCTCGCGGCGCAAGGACATCTCGAGATCCGAGATACGGTCGGTAGCGTAAAGCCAGAACACGTAGAGCATCGGGCCGAGCGAGGTGAAGAACGTGGAAACGAAAAGCAGACGCCAGAAGTCGAGCGTATCTTTGGCACCGATGTGCGCCAGGAGCACGAAGAGCGCGAGCGCGGTCAGAAACGGGTTGAAGATGGTGGAAAGAATCCGCGCGAGATCGCGCCAGACGCGCCGGTTCTTTATCGGTACGATCGCGGCAAGCGGCTCGGCGAGCCCGTCGGGGTCGGCCACCCCTGCGCTATTCGGGGGGGGCCTCCAGCAGGCCCGTTGGAGCCCGCAGTCGTAGAAACCATGCCGCAATGATCCCAATTCTCATCGCTGCCGCGGCCGCGAAGGTCGTACCGTCGGCGGCGGCAACGCTTTTGCCCCCGGGCGCTGCGCCGAATGCGCAGGCCGGCATACCGCCGGTCGTCCCGCAGGCCGCCCCCACGACCTGGTTCATGCAGCACGCCGCCTGGTTTACGCACGGCATGGCCGGGCTTTTCATCGTAGCGGCGGTCGCCCTGATCATTCTTCTGGCCCTTCAGACGACCAAACAGGAAGGCCTTACCGGCTCCATCGGCGGCCGCGTCGAGTCCGCGTATCGCGGGCGCCTCGGCGCCGAGGAGCAGCTGAAGCGCTGGACCGGTGTCGCCGCCGTGAGCTTTGTAGTTTCGGCGTTCCTGCTCTCCCTGACGGGCATTTAGCGCGGGTCCCGAGCAGGTCGTGCGGCTTCTCGAGGTCGACAACCTCCGGACGACATTCCGCACGGAAGATGGGCCGGTCACGGCTGTCAACGGTCTTTCTTTCGGGCTGGATGCCGGTGAAACGCTCGGCATCGTCGGCGAGTCCGGCTCGGGGAAGTCGGTAACGGCGCTCTCGATCATGCGGCTGCTGGCGCGTAACGCGACGGTCACCGCAGACCGAATCACCTTCAACGGCGAGAACCTGCAGGACAAGAGCGAAGCCGAAATGCGGAAGATTCGCGGCTACAAGATCGCGATGATCTTTCAAGATCCCATGACGTCGCTTAACCCCGTCCTCTCGATTGGCGAGCAGATCTCGGAAGCGGTGCGCCTCCACCTCGGGCTGGATAAACGGGACGCGCGGGATCGGGCCATCGAGATGCTGAGAAAAGTCCGAATCCCTGCGCCTGAGAAGCGATTGGGCGACTACCCTCATCAGTTCTCCGGCGGCATGCGGCAGCGCGTGATGATCGCGATGGCGCTCTCCTGCAACCCGCAGCTGTTGATCGCGGACGAGCCGACGACCGCACTCGACGTTACGATCCAGGCTCAAGTGCTCGAGCTGATGAACGTGCTGCAGACCGAGACCGGCGCCGCGATCATCCTCATCACGCACGACTTGGGCGTTGTGGCCGAGTTCTGCCGGAACGTGCTCGTAATGTACGGCGGCAACATGGTGGAGTACGGAACCGCCGAACAAATCTTCGCGCAGCCTCGAATGCCCTATACTCAGGGGCTGCTCGCGTCGCTGCCGCGGCTCGACGATACCGAACACCGGCGGCTCGAGCCGATTCCTGGACAGCCGCCGAATCTCTTGCGCCTGCCCCCAGGCTGCGCGTTCGCGAAACGCTGCACGTATCGCATGCCGATTTGCGACCAGCCCGTTCCGCTTTACGATTTCGGAGCGGGGCACTTCGCGCGGTGCTACCTCTACGACGAGCGCGCTCGCGACCAGCGCCCGCCGGCGGCGCAGGCTCTGCCCATCGCGCCGCTTGGAAACGCCGGATGAACAATGGCGCGCTGGTGCGCGCGACCGATCTCTACAAATACTTTCCGATCCACGCGGGGCTGATGTCTCGCCACGTCGCCGACGTCCGAGCGGTGGACGGCGTGAGCTTCACGATCGAGGAGGGCGAGACGCTCGGCCTCGTCGGCGAGTCGGGCTCGGGAAAGACGACCGTCGGCCGGCTCCTTCTGCGCCTGCTGCCGGCAACCAAAGGCGAAATTCTCTTCGAAGGCCACGACGTTCTCGCGATGAATCGCGCGGAGATTCGCCGGCTGCGGCGGTCCATCCAGATCATCTTCCAAGATCCCTTCGCGTCGCTCAACCCGCGCATGACCGTGGGGGACATCGTCGCCGAACCGCTGCGAATACACCACCTCGCCGCCGGGAAGGCGATCGGCGCCCGGGTGCGAGAGCTTCTCGAACTGGTCGGGCTCCAGCCGTACCACGCGAACCGCTACCCGCACGAGTTCTCCGGCGGCCAGCGTCAGCGCATCGGAGTCGCCCGCGCGCTCGCCGTCGATCCGAAGTTCATCGTGTGCGACGAGCCGGTGTCGGCGCTCGACGTCTCCATTCAGGCTCAAGTCATCAACTTGCTCGAGGATCTTCAGGCGAAGCTGCGACTCACCTACCTCTTCATCGCCCACGACCTTTCCGTCGTTCGCCACATCTCGACCCGCGTGGCGGTCATGTACGTCGGTAAGATCGTCGAGCTGGCCGACCGCGACGGACTCTATCAGAACCCGCTCCATCCCTACACGCAGGCGCTCCTTTCGGCCATCCCGATTCCCGACCCGGTGCTTGAGAAGCGCCGCAAGCGCATCGTGCTCACCGGCGACATTCCGTCCCCCGTGAATCCTCCGTCGGGCTGCCGTTTTCACACGCGCTGCCCGATCGCGTTCGACCGCTGCGCCGTCGAAGAACCGCCGCTGCGCGAATACTCGCCGGGTCACGTGGCCGCGTGCCACTGGGTGGAAGAGCACGGCGGAAAGGCGCCGGAGCTGATATAGTTCGACGCGCTGGCGCAGCGGCGGCACTTGCCGATACAAGAGGGGAGGGCGGCCGCAACGCGGTCGCCCTCCCTCTATATCGGACCTTGCGCGAGCGTTACTTCTTTCGCGCGGCTTTCTTGCGCTTACGAACGCCTTTGCGAACGGTCTTGCGAACCGCGGTCTTCTTCTTGGCGGTCTTGCGGCGAACGGTCTTACGCGCTTTGCGCGCGCCCTTCCGGACTGCCTTGCGAGCCTTGCGTGCGCCCTTCCGGACGGTCTTGCGGGCCTTGCGCCCGACCTTTCGCGTCGTCTTGCGCACCTTGCGCGCAACTTTGCGCCCAACCTTGCGCGCGACTTTGCGGACCTTGCGCCCAACCTTTCGCACGGCCTTGCGTTTCTTTCGGGCGCCGACCGCCTTCTTCACGGCAACGACCGCCGCTACTTTTCGTCGGCGAGCCTTACGGCGCGGCTTCGGAGCTTCCGGAGCCGCTGCGCCGTTCATTGTGGAATCCGAGTCCATTCATTCCTCCTCGTCCCCGGGGACGATAAGCGTTAGTGGACAGCGCTCTTCGCGCTTTGAGCGCATCATAGAGGATTTTTTGAAATCATGCAAATTCACGTGCGCACCGCGCGCGCTGCGCGCGAGGGAATATCAGCCTGCATTTCTCTCTTATTATCATCCCGAGCGGAGTCGAAAATCATCCTGATTGGAGTCGAAGGATTGCCGGGCTCTTGACCCCGGCGGTATACTAAGCCCCGTGAAAAAGCCCCTGATCATCGTGGAGTCACCCACGAAGGCGCGGACGATTAAGAAGTTTCTGCCCGCGCGCTACGCCGTGAAGGCATCGGTGGGGCACGTTCGCGACCTTCCAAAGAGCACGCTGGGCGTCGACGTCGAGCACGATTTTACGCCAAAATACCTTACTATTAAGGGAAAAGGCGACGTGATCAAAGAGCTGCGGGCCGCCGTAAAAAGCGCGACCGAAGTCTATCTCGCGACCGATCCCGACCGCGAGGGTGAGGCGATCGCCTGGCACCTGGCAGAACTCCTGAAGCTCTCGGATCCCCATCGGATCGAGCTGCACGAGATCACGAAAGAGGCGGCTTTGGCGGCGTTGCGGCATCCGCACGTGATCGACATGGACCGCGTCAACGCGCAGCAAGCCCGGCGAATTCTCGATCGGCTCGTCGGGTATAAGATATCGCCGTTGCTATGGTCCAAGGTGCGCAGCGGCCTATCTGCGGGGCGTGTGCAGTCGGTCGCCGTCAAGCTCATCGTGGATCGCGAACGCGAAATCGGCGCGTTCGTAGCCAGGGAGTATTGGAGCATCAGCGCCCTGCTCGCGAGCGCGAGTACCACCGGTTCGGCGGAGTCCGCCACCTTTTCCGCGGACCTCGTCTCTCACCGCGGCGAAAAGCTGGAAATCGGCACGCAGGACCAGACCGACGCGATCTTACGCGATCTGGCAGGCGCCGCGTACCAGGTGTCGTCGGTAAAACGGCGCGAGGTCAGGCGCCACCCACCGGCGCCGTTTACCACGTCGACCCTGCAGCAAGAGGCTTCGCGGAAGCTCAAGATGCGCGTCCGCCGGGCAATGCAGGTGGCGCAGTCGCTCTACGAGGGTGTCGATCTCGGGGGCAGCGAGGGAACCGTCGGCCTCATTTCCTATATGCGAACTGACTCGACGCGGATCAGCGATCAGGCGCGCGATGCCGCGCGAGAGTACATCGTGGGCGCGTATGGCGAGGCGTTCCACGGCGGGCAACGGCATCGAGTGCGCGAGGGCGCGCAAGACGCGCACGAGGCGATCCGCCCGACCTCAATGCTGCGCACTCCCGAACACGTTGCGGGCCACCTCAAGCGCGAGGAGTTGCGCCTGTACACCCTGATCTGGGAGCGATTCGTAGCCTCGCAGATGTCGTCGGCTCTGCTCGACCAGACCGTCGTGGACGTCGCTGCGGGCGATTACGGCTTCCGCGCCACCGGCACCGTGATGCGTTTCCCCGGCTTCACGCGCGTCTACGACGAGGGCAAGGAGGAGGAGCAGGGCGGGAAGGGGCGAGTGCGTCTGCCCGAATTAAATGAAAGCGAAGAGCTCGAGTGCCGGAAGCTCGAGCCGAAGCAGCACTTCACCGAGCCGCCCCCTCGTTATACCGAGGCGGCGCTCGTCAAGGCGCTCGAAGACAACGGCATTGGCCGGCCGTCGACCTACTCGACCATCGTCGAGACGATCCAAGCGCGGGGTTACGTCACGCAGCAAGAGCGGCGCTTCATCCCCACCGTGATCGGAACGGCGGTAAACGACTTGCTCGTCGAGCACTTCCCCAACATCGTCAACCTCCACTTTACCGCTCGGATGGAGGGCGACCTCGACAAGATTGCGGAGGGCCACGAAGATTGGGTGGCGCTTCTGCGCCGGTTCTATGGCCCGTTCGCAAGCGAGCTCGATGCCGCGGAACGGAAACTGCCGCGCCTCGAGTTGCGCGACGAGCCGACCGACGAGATCTGCCCCGCGTGCGGCCGCCCGATGGTCATCAAGAACGGCCGCTTCGGCAAGTTCATCTCTTGCTCGGGGTATCCGGAGTGTAAGACAACCAAACCGATCGTCAAGGAGACGGGCGCGGCGTGCCCCAAGTGCGGCGGACCGATCGTCGAGCGACGGTCGAAAAAAGGCCGCGTCTTTTACGGCTGCGGCACCTATCCCCACTGTGACTTCATTTCGTGGGACGCCGTCATTCCCGAACGCTGCCCGGTCTGCGGTTCGCACGTCGTGGCCAAGGTCCGGCGCGGCAACCAGCAGCTCTCGTGTGCGGCCGATCGTGCCCACGACGTAAGCGCGCTCGCCGCAATTCAGCCGGCCGAAGCCGCTTCGTCCTAGCATTTCGTCGAAGGACGAGAAAATGCAGCGGCTGACTGTGATTGGCGGGGGGCTCGCCGGCTGCGAAGCGGCGTGGCAGGCCGCTCGCTGCGGCGCCGAGGTCGACCTCTATGAAATGCGCCCGTTCAAAAGCGGTCCGGCACACACGAGCGGAGCGTTGGCGGAGCTCGTTTGCAGCAACTCGTTGCGCGGAGCGTCGCTCGAGAACGCCGTCGGTTTGCTGAAAGAGGAGCTCGCCAGGCTCGGTTCGTTGATCGTGAGCGCGGCGCGCGCGACGGCGGTTCCCGCGGGTGGCGCTCTCGCGGTCGATCGCGGCCTCTTTGCCGCGTTCGTGGAGGAGCGCATCGGCGCCGAGCCGCGTATTCGCCTGCACCGCGGAGAGGTTCGTGAGATTCCGCTCGACCGGCCCGCGATCGTCGCCTGCGGCCCGCTCCCGACCCAAGAGTTCTTGCAGAGTCTGGATAAGGTGATCTCCGTTCAGCCCGATGACACGGGGGGAAGGCGGCTCCACTATTTCGATGCGGCGGCGCCGATCGTCGCGGCCGATTCGATCGACGAGTCGGCAATGTACCGGAAGTCGCGCTACGAAAAAGGCCAGGGCGACGACTATCTCAACATCCCGCTGGATCGCGACGCCTACGCGCAGTTCCTCAACGACCTGCGAACGCTGGAGCGTCACGCGGCGAAGGATTTCGAAGAGACCCGTTATTTCGAAGGCTGTTTGCCGATCGAGGAGATGGCCGACCGGGGCGACGATGTGCTCCGTTTCGGCCCGCTTAAGCCGGTCGGACTGCGCGATCCGCGCACGGGGAGAACGCCGTACGCCGTCGTGCAGCTCCGCAAAGAGAACAGCGAAGGAAGCGCGTACAATCTGGTCGGCTTTCAGACCCGCCTGTCGTGGCCGGCGCAACGCGAGGCGTTCGGTAAGCTGCCGGGCCTGGCGCGCGCGGAGTGGCTTCGGCTGGGCGTGATGCACCGCAACACGTTCATCGACTCGCCGCGGCTTCTCGATGCGCGTCTCAAGCTGCGCGGCGCGTCTGCGCTCTATTTCGCCGGCCAGATCACGGGGGCCGAAGGCTACGTGGAAGCCGCGGCCTGCGGGCTGATGGCGGGAATGCACGCCGCACGGGCGATTCAGGGCCTTCCGCCCATCGATTTTCCCCGCGAGAGCGCTTTCGGGGCAGTCGTCGCTCATCTCCAAAACCGGCACACCAAAGATTTTCAGCCCTCGAACGTGACCTGGGGGTCGTTTCCGCCCCCCGAGGCCGTCGTCGGCAAGCGCGAGCGGCGGCGGGCGATGGCCGAGCGCGCGCTTGCGGCGATCGACGGGATGGCCGTTGAAACCCTCGTCGCGCCGTCCGGGTACTGATGCTAGCATGAAGTCCACGACGATTTTGGCGGTGCGCCGCGACGGCCGGCTCGCTATCGCCGGCGACGGTCAAGTGACGCTCGACAAGACGATCGTCAAGCACGGTGCGCGCAAAGTGCGCAAGATATCCGGGGGTAAGGTCCTGGCCGGCTTCGCCGGCTCGGCGGCCGACGGTATCACGCTGCTGGAGAAGTTCGAGAGCAAGTTTGGAGAGTTCAAGGACTTGACGCGCGCCGCCGTCGAGCTGGCCAAGGACTGGCGGCAAGACCGGGCTCTGCGCCGGTTGGAGGCTTTGATGATCGTCGGCAACCCGGACCATCTTTTCTTGCTCTCGGGTACGGGCGACGTGATCGAGCCCGACGAGGGAATCGCCGCGATCGGGAGCGGAGGCGCCTACGCGCAGGCGGCCGCCGCCGCGCTGCTGCGAAACACTCAGCTCGACGCCGCGGAGATCGCGCGTAAGGGCCTCGAGATCGCCGCCGAGATCTGCATTTATACGAACGACGACATCACCGTGGAGATCCTTCCGTGATCGGCGCGCTGACGACGACTCTCGATCCCGCCCAACTGACGCCAAAGCAAATCGTCGAGGCGCTCGACAAATACATCGTCGGCCAGGCGAAAGCCAAACGAGCGGTGGCCATCGCGCTGCGCAATCGCTATCGCCGCGCGCGTGCGCGCGAAGACTTGCGCGAAGAGATAACGCCCAAGAACATTCTCATGATTGGGCCGACCGGCGTCGGCAAGACCGAGATCGCGCGGCGGCTGGCAGCATTGGTCGGCGCGCCCTTCGTGAAAGTCGAGGCCACGAAGTATACCGAGGTCGGCTACGTCGGCCGGGACGTCGAGTCCATGGTGCGCGATCTCGTCGATGCATCGATTCGCACGGTCACCGACGAACGCCGCGAAGAAGTCCGCGAGCTTGCCGCGCACCACGCCGTGGAGCGCGTCATCGACGCGCTCCACCCCGAGACCCGGCCGCCCTCGGCCCAGTCGCAGGGAAGCCCCTTCGGCGCCGCGCTCGGCTCGATTTTCGGCAGCAACGTCCCACACCAGGCTCAGCCCGGTCCGTCGGCGTCGGTCTCAGAAGACGCGCAACGCGTGCGCGAGCAGACACGCGGCGAAATCGAACGCGGCTTCTACGACGTACGCCTGATCGAGATCGAGGTCGAGGAGGCGCCGAGTCTCCCGATCGGCGTCATCGGGGGCGGGCTCGATCAGAGCGGGGACATCGGCGAAATGCTCGGCGGGATTCTTCCGAAGCGCCGCACCAAAAAACGCGTCACCGTCGCCGACGCTCTGCGGATCTTCGAGCAGGAAGAGGCGGCAAAGTTGATAGACAGTGACGCCGTCAAGCGCGAGGCGCTGCGGCGCGCCGGCGAGGACGGCATCATCTTTATCGATGAGATCGACAAGGTTGCCGGCTCGCATCAGCGCGGTGGGCCCGACGTTTCGCGGGAGGGAGTACAACGCGACATCCTTCCAATCGTCGAGGGCTCGACGGTTAACACGAAGCACGGCCCGATCAAGACCGACCACGTCCTGTTTATCGCGGCCGGCGCCTTCCACATCAGCAAGCCCTCCGATTTGATTCCCGAGCTGCAAGGACGGCTGCCGATTCGGGTCGAGCTCGATTCCCTCACGGCCGAAGATTTCAAGACGATTCTGACGCAGCCGAAGAATGCGCTCGTGGAGCAATACAAGGCACTGCTTGCCACGGACGGCGTGACGCTCGAATTCCGCGAGGACGCAATCGAGCAGCTCGCGACCTTCGCCATGACCGTGAACGAGCAGACCGAAAATATCGGCGCCCGCCGGCTCCATACCGTGCTCGAGCGCGTATTGGAGGACATCAGCTTCGACGCCCCCGAGACGACCGGCACCGTGGTCATCGACGGCCCCTACGTGCGCGAGCGGCTCGCCGACGTTGTGGCGAACGCCGACCTGTCCGGGTACATTCTTTAAGCGAATTCCCATCGGTCCCGGGAGGGGTCGGAACCGCCGCGAAGGATGTTTACATCATGAATAAGTCGATCGGTGCTCTCGTTCTCTTCCTCTCGAGCTGCATGCTTGCGGCTTGCAATGGCGGCAACAACAACGTCAACGCGCCGGCCGGGACCGGCAGCAATTGTGGAGGACCGCCGAGCGCGAACCAAGTCGAGGTGCTCTATCCGAAACCCGGGTGGAAGAAGGCCCCGCCGGGCATGGGTACCATTTTCATCTCGACCAAGGGTCAGCTGCCGGCAAACAGCCAGTACAATCTGTTTCTGTCACAATCCAACGGCGCTTTTACGGCCACGTCGATCTTCTTCGGGACGAGCGCGTCAAAGGTGCCGACGCCTCACGCCAACCCAACCTACTCGAATCCAACCTACTACGCCACGTCGCTGCCGCCGAGCTACATCATCGGACCGAGCCAATCGGTCAGCGTAATGTGGAACATCGCCAACGGCTGCACGCCTCGCTTCCAGGTGAGTTCGTTCACGACCAGCAGCTAACCGGGGCGGCTCTCCTGAAAGTAGCGGGCGGCTGAGGGAAGAATAGCCGCCCGCGATGCCCTACGTGCGCGAGATACTTGCCGACGGCCACCCCACGCTGCGTAAAATCTCGAAGAGAGTCGATCCGAAGGAGATCCGGGAGCCGCTCTTTCAGCAGCTGATCGACGATATGTTCGAGACGATGTATGCGGCCCCGGGCGTGGGCCTGGCCGCGCCGCAGGTCAACGTCTCCAAGCGGCTCTTCGTGATGGACGTGCACGACGACGACCACGGGCCTGCCGTCGTCATCAATCCGAGGCTCGAGAACGCGGAGGAGGAGGTCGAGCTTCGAGAAGGCTGTCTTTCGGTTCCCGGCATGGTCGGCGAGATCGTTCGTTATAAGCGAGCCGCGGTCACGGGGCTCGACCGTCACGGACAGAAGATTCGGATCAAGGGCGAAGGTTTGTTCGCGCAGTGCGTTCAGCACGAGATCGATCACCTCAACGGCACGCTCTACATCGACCTCGCGAAGAATCTGCGACCCGTTGCCAGCGAAGAGGAAGAAGAAGAAACGGCGGAAGCGTGAAAACGCTCTTTTTCGGCACCAGCGACTTTGCGGTGCCGATTCTGCGCGCCGTGGCGGCGCGTACGCAGCTGGCCGGCGTCGTGACGCACCCCGATCGTCCCTCCGGTCGAGGTCAACGGGTGACGCCGACCCCCGTGAAATCCGCCGCCCTCGAAATAGGCGTGCCGATCTTCCACCCGCTACGCCTTCGCGAGTTCGCGGCCGAGATCGCCGGCGAACGCTTCGATCTGTTCGTCCTCGCGTCGTACGGCCGCATCCTCCCGCCCCAGCTGCTCGAGCTGCCGAGGTTAGGCGCGCTGAACGTCCATCCGTCGCTCCTGCCGAAGTATCGCGGAGCGACTCCGATTCAAACAGCCATCGCAAACGGTGACCGTGAGACCGGCGTGAGCATCATGTTGATGGACGCGGGGCTCGATACGGGCGATCTCGTGCTCCAGCGGCGCGTCGCGATTGAGCCGGCTGAAAATTACGGGGAGCTGCACGACCGCCTGGCATCGGCCGGCGCCGAGCTTCTCGCGGCCGCAATCGATTTGGCCGAGCGCGGCGAGCTCCAGCCGCGGCCGCAGACAGGAGACGCGAGTTTGACGCGGCCGCTTTCGAAGGATGATCTTACGCTCGATTGGAGCTGGCCACCCCAGCGCATCGTCGATCGGATTCGCGCCTTTTCGCCGCGGCCGGCCGCGCGCACCACGCTTAACGGCGAGGCGGTCAAGGTTCTGCGAGCGCACGTCGCGGCCGACGGCAACGTGACGATCGACGAGCTGATCGCGCCAAATCGCGGCAGGATGAGCGGCGCGGAGTACACGCGCGGGCGATGACGGCACGTGAGCTCGCGCTGAGCGTGGTCCGCGACGTGTTCCCAGCATCGGGAGCGGGGGGGACCGAACGTTCCGCGCAAGCATCGTTCGACTACCGAGCCCGCCGGACGCAGCTGAGCGATCGCGACCGCGCGTTCGCGGCAGAGCTGGCTTACGGGGCGGTCAAGATGCGCCGCGCGCTCGACTGGCATCTCGAGCCGTTCATCGGAGAGCGCTCCTCGACGTTGCCGGTCGTGGTTCGAGAGATTTTGCGGCTGGCGACGTACGAGCTGATCTACACCCGCGCCGACGCGTACGCCACCGTCTTCGAGTTTGTCAACCTTACGAAACGACACGCGCATCGTGGGCTGGCCAATCTCGTCAATGCGGTGCTCCGTTCGATGATTCGTGCCGGACACGCGGAGCCGCAGAGCGATCTCTTCGCGGCCGAGGACGATTACTTGGGGACGCGTTACTCGCTGCCGGCGTGGCTCGTACGGCAGTGGCGCGAGGTCTTCGGCGACGCCGTCGAGTCAATCTGCGCGGCGGTGGACGAACCGCCTCGCAGCGCGATCGTCGTCAACGCGCTCAAGGGATCGGTCGAAGAGGCGGCTGCGCGGCTTGCGTCTGCGGGAGTCGAAACGACTCGCTCGGCGCTGGTTGCCGACACGCTTCTCGTTGAGCGTGGTCCGGCGTGGAACACGGACGGCGACGGCGCATGGTGGATGCAGTCCGAGAGCTCCGCGATGCCCGTCGACGTGCTGGGGCCGCAGCCCGGCGAGTCGATCCTGGACGTCTGCAGCGGACGGGGCAACAAGGCACTCCAAATCGGCGGCCGGCTGGAGCGCCGGGGCGCCCTGCTTTGCATCGAGCGCGACGAGCGCAAAGCGGTTACGCTCGCCCGCCGGCTCGAGCAGGCGGACGTCACCGCGTCGGTCGTGGCCGGCGACGCAACTTCGGAATCGATCGCGCCCGGCCGGCGCTTCGATCGGGTGCTGCTCGACGCGCCGTGTTCCGGGGTCGGGGTGGTGGGACGCCACCCAGAGGCACGCTGGAAGAAGCAGGCCGCTGACGGCGAACGCCTTGCGCTGACGCAGCGAGCTCTCCTCGAACGGTCAGCCGGTTACGTCTATCCGGGGGGCGCGCTCGTCTATGCGGTCTGTTCGACCGATCCACGCGAAACGACGGAAGTGATCGATTGGTTTCTAGCGCGAGAGAACTTCGAGCGCGGCTTGATACCGGCCGCGTATGCGCCCCTGTTGACCCGCGACGGCGACGTGTTGGTCGCGCCGGGAGTCGAGGGCCGCGACGGGTTCTATATCGCGCGCCTCGAGCGGCGGCCGTGAGTTTCCTGGCCAAGCTGGAGCAGTTCTGCGCGGGCTTAATCGAACGCGCCTTCGCTAAGACCTTTCCGAGCGATCTGGAACCCGCGCAAATCGCGCGCAAGCTCGTTTCCACGATGGAAGCACAAACGCGCGACGACGACGGCCACCTCCGGGCGCCCGGTGCGTATACCGTCTCCGTGAGTCCGGTCGATTTCGAACGCCTGGCCGGTCACCGGGAGTATCTGGAGCGCGCCTGGGCGCAGCTTCTGCGCGATCTCGCTGCGAAAGTCGGCGTCGCCTTCGAGGAGGGCGATGCGACCGTTACGATGGCGGCGCGGGAAAGCGTGCCGCTGGGCGCGATCGCGGTCGAAGTGGCCGGAACGTCGAGTCTGGGCGCCCGGTTTTCCCTGCGAACGCTGGAAGGCGTTCCGCCCAACGGGGTATACTCGATTGCGAGAAGCGTCCGCATCGGACGCAGCGAGGAGGGTGAAATCGTTCTCGTCGATCCCAGCGTTTCGCGCTCCCACGCCGTGGTCGAACTCGATTCCCGAGGGGCAATCGTCCGCGACCTCGATTCGACCAACGGTACGTATCTCAACGGCCGGCGGATCGAGGCGGAGCCGCTGCGCGATGGCGACGAACTGCGCTTCGGCAACACCCGAATGAGGTTTGAGGTGCAGTGACGGCGGTGCTCGGCGCGGCCGCGGATTTCTCTCGCAGCATGCGCATCGGCTCGCTGGAAATCACGGCGGCGCTCGCGGTCGTCGCGATCTTGGCGGCGCGCCCGCGCGTTCGGGCGGCGGCGGAGATCGGCGCGCTGTCGCCGATGCAGGTCGACTTGGAAATCCTCGAGCGAGGTGCGCGCCGCATCCATCGCGGCCGTCCGCCGCTCGAGATCGGCCGCGCCGGTGATGCCGACGTCGTCGTGCGCGATCCCGAAGTGAGCCGGCGCCACGCGCGGCTCGAGAGCGAGCAGGGCGTCGTCTACGTCGAGGACCTCAAGAGCAGCAACGGCACGTTTCTCAACGGCCGTCGCGTGAACGAGGCGATCGAGATACGCGCCGGCGACGAGATTGACCTCGGATCGACTCGCCTCGTCGTCACGGCGGTGCGCGCCGGATGACGCTAGCGATTCGCGGCGACCGGGCATCGTGTCTGAGCCTTCAACTCGGACCGCATACCTGGCTGCTGGCGGTTGCAAGCGGATTCGGGCACCTCGCCGGCATTGCAACCGAGTCGGCGCTCCTTGCCCGGCTCCGAGCCGAATGCGAGCGCCGATCGCGCAGGCCGCGCTTTCGCCGCGCCATCGATCATCCAGGCGGCGCGGCCACGGCGATGCTAGCAGTCTTGACGCGCGTGAACGGCGATCTCTACGCGAGCACCGCGAGTCACGAAGACTACGTGACGGCCGCGGCTTCGCTGACCGCGGTGCTCGTCGTGCACGGGCGCGCCTATGCGATCCAGGCCGGATCGACCGCCGCGTATCTCGCGCACCAAGGCGAGGTGGTCGCCCTCTCCGAGGATGACGTCTTCGACGAACGCTCGGGATCGCTGCTTTTCCGGGCGCTCGGAGTCGGGCCGGCGCTGGACGTCACAATCTCGAGCGCGGCGCTGGCTCCGGGCGACGCGATCGTCCTCCTCGGGCGGCGCGCTCGCGGCGATGCCGAACGTCGGGCGCTGCTCGGGCAGCTCGAAGCGAGCGATCCCGGCGAGCACGTCCTCGTCGCGCGATTCGAGCGCGACGACGTCGCCGCGCGCGAGCCGGAGATCGGCGGCGCGATCGGAGTTTTCCCGGCTCTCGCGCGTGCGGCGGCGGCGATCGCATTTCTCGTCGCGATGGTCTGCTCGCACTGACCACGCTGGTGGCGCGACGGCTCGCGCCGGTCGTCGGGGCGCTGGCCGTCGCCGCGCTCATCCTCTCCTTCGCACCGCGCCAGGCTATCGGGCCGCCGTGGATGCTGGGTTTGCTCGCGGCGCTCGCGATCGTTTGGGTGCTCTGGCAGCCCAAGACGATGGTGCGCGACGACGCGTTGCCGGCGCTGGCGATCGTGCTGACGGCACTCGGCCTCGCAATGGTCTCCCGCCTCTCTCCGGCGTTGGCGCAGCGCCAGCAGCTCTGGGTGCTCTTCTCGCTCGTTCTCTGCATCGGCGCGGGGCCGGCCTTTTCGAGCTTTCGACGCTTCGCGGCTTACAAGTATCTCTGGGTGATCGCTTCGCTCGTCCTCTTCGCGCTGCTGCTCGCGTTCGGACAGGAGGTCAACGGCGCGCGGCTTTGGATACGCCTGGGGCCGATTCAGTACGAGCCGATCGAGCTGATCAAGCTCTTTATCGTTTTCTTTTTGGCTGCGTATCTCGCCGAGACCGCCGATGTGATCGGCAACTCACGGCCCTGGTCGCTGCGCGCGAATCTCAAATATCTCGGCCCGCTCTTTATCGGGTGGGGCGCGTCGATGGCGATATTGGTGGTCCAGCGGGATCTCGGGATGGCTACGCTGTTGCTCGCGACGTTTGCGACGATGCTCTTCGTCGCGACGCGTCGCCTCGACATCGTGCTCTTCGGGGCACTTTTTTTCGCGCTCGGCGCGTTCTGGGCGATGCACCATTATCCGTACGTACAGACGCGAATCGCCGTGTGGCGCAATCCCTTTTCCGACCCCCTCGGCGCCGGTTATCAATCCTCGCAGTCATATTACTCGCTGGCGGCAGGCGGTCTCGTCGGAAGCGGATACCGGCTCGGCCATCCCGAATTTATTCCGGACGTTGCAACCGACTACGTCTATGCCGCCTTTTCCGAGGAGTTCGGCGCGATCGGTGCGCTGGTCGTCTTGGCGATCTTCCTCGACCTCGTGCGGCGCATCTTCGCGACGGGCCTCGAGCAGCCGGATCTCTACACGAAACTGCTCGCAACCGGCCTTGCCGCCACGCTCGGCTTTCAGGTGGTCATCATCGTGGGCGGCATAATCGGTCTGCTGCCGCTCACCGGTATCACCCTCCCGTTCATGTCGTACGGGGGGAGTTCGCTCGTCGCGAACTTCCTGCTCGTCGCGCTGGTTTGGGCGATGAGCGCGCGACCGCGAAAGCCGGCGTGAGGAGCCTCGCCGTCGTCGCGCTCGCGCTGGCGCTGGCCGGTTGCGCTCGCGGCGCTCACGAAACGACCGCGGCATCGGCCTCGGCAGCGCTCGCAAAAAACCCGGCGTCGGCGAGCGACGGCGCGGTCATCTACCTCGCCAACTGCGCGAGTTGTCACCAAGCCGACGGCCGCGGAGTCCCCGGCGCATTCCCGCCGCTCGCCGAAAACCCGGCTGTTACGGGCAACCCGATTGTGGCGATCGCGATCGTCAAGAACGGCCTCGAGGGCAGAATCGTCGTAAACGGACAGACCTACAGCGGAATCATGCCGCGCTGGAAGGGACTGATGACCGACGAGCAGATCGCGTCGGTTATCAGCTATATCCGCAGCTCGTGGAAGAATCACGCCCCCGGCGTCAGCGTTTCCGACGTCGAAAACGTCAAATAGAAACGACGCCGGCGGCCTCCAATCGAGTTCCGAACTCGCGCTCGAAGAGGCGTTCTACGAATTCGTGCATTCCGGGATCGGCGTGGCGGAGCCGCGCGCGGGTCGCTCGCGGCCACGGCGACGCCGGGTCGTTGGCTTCGACGTACGCACGCAGCGACTCGGCGAAATACTCGTCCACACCGGTCGCCGCGTAGGGCGTGATGAAGTTCGTCGCCCCGGCGAACAGAGCGCGAACCTGCGGGTCGATTCCGCTGCGATAGACGCCGCCGCCGAGCGCGCAATCCAGCGCGTGTCCGAACTCGTGCGCGACCGTCATCGGACTGCGCGAGCGTAAGTAAAGAGCGCGTTCCTCGACGACGAAGAGCCCGGCCGGGGGCGCAGGCCACGCGTCGACGTCGATGCCCAAGCGTGCCAAGGCTGGTGAGGCTTCGCGGTAACGTTCGCCGGCGCGAAGGAGCATCACGCGGACCCGGCTGCGCGCCGCGTAAGCGAGCGCACCCCGCCCGAAGCGAAGCAGCGTTTCGACGACCTCGGTTTCCGGCGGACGGTGCCGGTCGCTCTCGAAAAGGCGGCGAGCCGCGGCGAGCGCATCCCTCTGCATCGCGGCCATCGTCGCTCAGCAGGCTTGCCGCGCTGTGGCGCCCGCGTTTCAGAGTTTTTTCATGCCCTGCGCCTACGGTGGACGGCACACCCTCTATTTACCAGCCCCGTAATTTTGGACTCGAATTTCCCCCCTCGCCTATCTCCGGAGGTTTCTATGTCAAGTCAATCCAAGCGACGGCTCGCCGTCGCCGCAATCGCATCCTTCTCGCTCGCGGGGTGCGCGCACGGGACGGCCATGCCGCCGACACAAACGGCAGCGGGAACGACCGCGCCTTTCCAGCGCAGCATGCCCGACAAAGAATTTTCCATTCTCAAGATGCTCAAGAAGCAGGTCGTGATCGGATCGACGATCGACCCAAAGTTCGGTCAGCTCAACCCGTACGGTCTCACCGTGGCGCCCTCGACGACCGGTGACTTCCAAAAGGGCGATCTGGTCGTTTGTAACTTCAACGCGAAAGGCAACGTTCAGGGCACGGGCAATACGATCGTAGCACTTCATCCCAAGCCCGGCTCCATGCCCCTGCTCGTTTCTCACAACAAGACGCTCCTCGGATGCAATGCGATGGCGCTTGGCCCTGCGGACGACATCTGGGCGGCGGCCTTTGCGTCCAACGATAACCCGGTGCTTTCAGCTTCGGGTAAACTTGAAGTCAACATCAAAGGAAAGCCGTTCGATCGCCCATTCGGCCAGATCTTTGCGCAACCGACGTCGGGAAGCCCCGCCTTTTACGAAAGCAATGCAGGTAACGGAACGGTGGTTCGGATCAACTTGGGCTCGACGTTTACCTACGACGTGATCGCCAAAGGTTTTGCGGTCAACCACGGAAAGCCCGGCGGCATCTTAGGCCCGTCAGGCCTGACCTACGATCCCAGCGGCGACGTGCTGTACATCGTGGACGGCACGAACAACACCGTGGTGGCCTTCTCAAACGTGTCGACCATTCCGGCCGGCGGCATCACGGTGGGGAAAGACGGTAAAACGTTCTCGGGACCCTCCGCGAGCGACGCGCGGCTGGTGTTCGCCGGCAAGCCGCTGAACGGCCCCATCAGTTCGGCTCTCCTTGCCAACGGTAACCTCGTCGTCGGAAACACCGGCAACCCGAGCGGCCAGAACCTCATGGTCGAACTCTCCCCGAGCGGGCATGTAATGGACGTTCGCAACGTCGACAAGGGTGCTTCGGGCTCGCTCTTCGGTATCGTCGCGACGGGTACAACCGCCCAGGACTCGAAGATATACTTCAACGACGATAACGACAACAATCTGCAGGTGCTGGAACGGTAAAGCTACTCTATATCAGCGCGGCGGCGCTGATCGTAACCGGTTGCGGCGGCGGCGCTTCGGCGCCGCTGCTAGCTCCGTTTCGGCCCGCGTCGCAGTCGGCACGTCACGCTACGGGGCTGGGCAAGATCCTCTCGAGCAAAGGCGGCCAGATCTTCGGGTTCGACATCGACCGCGACGGCAACGACGGCGCACTCGCCACCTCCATCAACGTGGAGACATTCGACCAGGACAGCGGAGCGATTTTGAAGACGTTGCCGAACTCGCCCCCAAGCGGAACGACGTATGGCTTCGACGCCATTGTCACAGGCGACGTAGGGCTCGTCACGCGTTATGTCATGCCGAAGGGCTCGATCTTCGCCAAGCGCTTCTACAATCTGATGGATCCGGTTAAGGGAAAGTTTACCGGCAAATGGACGCCTCCCGTCAAGGACATCGAGGTTGAGGCTGCCGGGCCGAATCAAAGCACGGGCATGACGGCGATCTTCGCAATCGAACTCAAGGCTTCGGACGTGCCGATTCTCTTCGAATCGAACGTTGCGAAGAACAAGTTCGGCAAGGTCGTCCACCTCGATCCGAGCGCATTTTCGTTAGGGGATCAGCCGCAAGTCGCGCAAGATACGGCCGCGAACGAGGCCGTCATCGCAACCTCGCCCGACGGCGGGCGCGTCGGCGGCGCGGCACCGATCAACGTACTCGTCAATCTCAAGACCGACAAGCAGACGCAGTTCACCGGCCTGAATAACGGCTATTTCGGTGCGGGCTACGTCAACGGCTTAGCCGTCGACTCGACAACCGGCATCGCGGCCACAACGACCGAGCTCAACGCCCAAGTCGAGTTCTATGATCTCGCAAAAGAGACGGGCGTCGCGGCGCAGCTCCCCTGCACCGGCGACACGTCGCAGGGAAATAGCGGCGCCGGCATCGCCAGCGATCCGGTGAACGGGTTGTTTTTGGTGACGGATCCGTTCTATTGCAGCGGGAGCCAAGGCAGCGCGATCGTCGTCTACGACGAGAAGGGCAATCTCGTTGAGACCATCACCGGATTCAAGTTCGCGATTGCCGAACCCGCGCCGGCGATCAATCCCGGCAAGCGCATGGGCTGGGTGTTCGGCCCGGGGTTCAACCAACTGCAGCAGTTTTTTTACTAGGCCGGCGTTAGCGGCTCGATGACCACGGCGCGTTTGCTAGTCTATGCAAACGTTGGACTTTTCTGCGACGGCTACATTCTGAGCGGTATTGGGCTGGCGCTCGTGACGCTGGGTCCGCGTTTCGCGCTGGACGCGAAGATGACGGGCCTGGTCGGCGCGGCGACGCTGCTCGGTATCCTGCTGGGCGCGCCGATCGTCGGGCACATCACCGACCGCTACGGGCGGCGCGCGTTGATGATCGCGGATCTGGCGGCTTTCGTGGTCGCCTCGCTCGCGCAAATCTTCGTCGCGAACGTTTGGGAGCTCATTGCCCTGCGGTTTATCTTGGGGCTCGCGATTGGCGCCGACTACCCGATCGCCGGCGCGTTGATCGCCGAACACATGCCACCGGCGCGGCGAGGCGCCGCGATCAACAGCATGCAGGTCGCATGGTTCCTCGGAGCCGCCGTCGCGTACGTAACAGGCTACGCCTTGCTGCGCACCGGCGGGGAGAGCTGGCGGTGGATACTCGCGAGCCCGGCGCTGTTTGCTTTCTTGGGATTGCTGCTGCGCGCGAGCGCTCCCGAATCGCCGATGTGGCTCGTGGCGCGCGCGTCGGGCGAGCTCGGACGGGCGTCGTTCGCGACGATGTTCGCGCCCCGTTGGCGCGGCGCGCTCGCGTTCGTCTCGGCGGTTTGGGCGTTGCAGGTGATCCCGCTTTTCGCGATCTACACGTTTGCGCCGGCGGTGCTCGGCGCGCTCGGGCTGAACGGCTCGTCGTCGCCGGCGGGGAGCGTCGCGATCACGGCCGCATTCCTCGCCGGCTCGCTGATCTCGCTGCCGCTGGTGGAATCGTGGGGGCGCCGCCCGCTCTGCATCGCGGGCTTTGCGGTCGCAGCCGTCGCCTTCGCGTTGCTGCTCTTTGGCCGGGCGTGGCTCGTGGTGCCGTGTTTTGTCGCCTACGCGGTTGGCATCGGTGCGGCGGCCGGGCTCGAACTGACGTATCCCAACGAACTCTTTCCGATGACAATTCGCGCGAGCGCCACCGGATTCGCCGCGGCGGTCAGCCGAATTGGCGCGTTCTTTGGAACGTTCGCTCTGCCGTGGATGCTCGCGCGGTACGGCGTTGCGACGGTCGTC
The DNA here is from genome assembly GCA_963745145.1 of Vulcanimicrobiota bacterium. Taxonomy (GTDB): domain Bacteria; phylum Vulcanimicrobiota; class Vulcanimicrobiia; order Vulcanimicrobiales; family Vulcanimicrobiaceae; genus Cybelea. The sequence goes on from CAVUWE010000003.1 coordinate 128,579, forward strand.
GCCCTTGCGTGCGCGCTCTCGCTCGCCGGTGTCATCGTTGCCATCCGTTGGGCCCCGGAGACGAGAGGAAGGGCGCTCGGCTAGTCCGCGGGGCTCAGCGCGTAAATCCCGTGCGGGCCGGGGGGCGCGCGGGTACGACGCGAATCGCGATCGCATCGTGGCGCACGCCGTCGGTGGCGTCGATCCGCCACGTTCCCAACCGTAGCGGCCAAAACGAGTTTCCGTTCGCGTCGGGAGCGAGCGATGCGCCGCCGACGCTCCATCGCACCGTCCGGCCGCCATCCACGGCGTGGAGCGCTAGCTGCTGATCGGCGAGTTGGAGTTCGCTCGCGGGCGGATTGCGAACGAAAACGTCGCCGTCGTGCGGGAAGACGATGCGCAGATCCGATGCGACGCCGTGCGGCTGCATGGCGAGCCACGAATCGTAGCGGCCGTTCGCCGCGGACGCCGGACGTCGGACGGCCGCGAGGTCGGTGGCGAGAACCCATTCCTTCACGACCGCCGGACAGCCGTCGCGCGAAGACGGCGCGTGTCCCGTCGTGGCGCAGATCGCCGTGCGCACGAAACCGCGCGGCGGTGCGAATGCCGGCGGATCGTCGCGGCGCTCGTACAAGTGAAGCATGATGCGGTTCCAGAGCGGGCCTGCGCCGGTGACGCCGGAGACGCCGTGCATTGGGCTGCCGTCGAAGTTGCCGACCCACGCGCCGACGGTGTAGTCGCGTGTGAAACCGATCGTCCAGGTGTCGCGAAAATCGGACGACGTGCCGGTCTTGACCGCCGCTGGGAACGGCATCTGAAGCACGGAGCCCACGCCGAACGATTTCGCGCGCGCGTACGGATCTGCCAGCATGTCGGCGGTCAACGCCCAATACGCGGAACGTCCGATCGGCCGCGATGGCGATGCGGGAGCCGTCGTCAAATGAAGCGGCACCGAGACGCCGTCGCGCGCGAGCGTCGAGTACGCCTGCACGAGCTCCCAAAGGCTCACCTCGCCGCTGCCCAGCGTCAAGCCGAGGCCGTAATACGACGCGGGCCGATCGAGATGCGTGAAGCCGAGTTGGCGAAGCCGCTCGAGCAGCCTCCCGACCCCGAGCTTCGAAAGCACCTGCACCGCCGGGACGTTGAGCGAGTTTGCGAGCGCGTACCGCACGCGCACGGGCCCGCTGAAGCGGCCGCTGTAGTCGCCGGGCTGGTAGAGCCTCCCCCCGGGCAGCGCATACGCCGTCGGCGCGTCGGCGAGGATCGTCGTCGAGCGAATCGTGCGGCGCTCGAGCCCGAGCTCGTACGTGAACGGCTTGAGCGACGACCCCGGCTGCCGCAGCGCTTGAACGCCGTCATTGCGGCCGAGGATCTCGGCGGAGAAGTAATCGGGCGAACCGACGTAGGCGAGCACGTTGCCCGTAGCGTTTTCGACGACGAGCGCCGCCCCGTCCGAAACGTGGTACGCCTGGAGTGCGGCAATGACGTCTTGCGTTTGGGCCTGCACGAAGCGCTGCAGGCTTTCGTCGATCGTCGTGCGCACGCGTCCGCTTCGATCGTCGCCCGGACGCGCCAGGAAGAAGAGCGCGTGGGCGGCATCGGCGATCCCGACGTCGTGCCGCCGCAGGGTCACGGTTTCTGCAAAGGCCCGCTCGGCGCGAGCGCGTGTGATCTTGCCGAGATCGGCCATCCGCCCCAGTACGAAGCGCTGGCGTGCGCGCAACGCCGTCCAGTTCGACGGATCCGCAAAACGCGCGGGATCGTTGGGGATCGCGGCAAGCAGCGAGGCCTGCGCGAGATCGAGGTCGCTCGCGGGCTCGCCGAAATACGTTCGTGCCGCGGCCTCGACGCCGTAGAGGTTCCCGCCCATCGGCACGCGATTGACGTAGGCCGCGAGGATGGCCGGCTTCGTCGACGCGATGGCGATCCGCTGTGCGACGGCGATCTGTGCAAGCTTCCGCCGAATTTGTCCAACCCCGTCCGAAGGCGGGTAGAGCATCCGCGCCAGCTGCATCTCGATCGTCGATCCGCCGCTGCGAGCCTCGCCGAAGATCGCGTAGTCTCGCGCTGCGCGAAGCAGCGCCGCAACGTCGATCGCGCCGTGGTGCCAGAACCGCGCGTCCTCGGCGGCCACGATCGCATCGAGGAAGGCGGGCGAAACCGCGGCGAGCGGCACGGTGACCACGTGCGAAGAGCCGGCGCCGAGGACCGTTCCCAAGACGCTCCCGTTGCGGTCGGTGTAGGTGACCGATCCTTGCGGTGGTGCGGCCGTACCGACGTCGAGGCCGGACGCGCCAAGTGCGATGAAGGCTGCGAAGACGCACGCTGGAAACGCGAACGCTAGGAGTCTCAAGAGGTACTCATCGGCAGTGCGCGCTTCATGAACTCGTCGAAGAGAGGAACGGTGAACGCGGTCTGACCGTATTCGGGGCTATAGAGCATGCCTTTGCGAATCAGCGCCTCACGCACCGGCGCGAGCGATTCGACCTTGCGATGCAGCGCCATCGCGATTTCGCCGGAGCGAGCGATGGTGCCGTAGTGCGCGACCGCCCGCAGATACTGCCGCTCTTGCGGCGTCAGGCGGTCGAAGCGTACGGTAAAAAAGTCTCGGTCGAGGCGGTGCTCGACGTTTCCCTGGATCGCGATGATGTCGGCCTCGGTAACGCGGTTGTCGTTACCCTGATTCCAGGCATCGTGCGCCCACTCTTGGAGAAAATAAGGATATCCGTGCGTTCGATTGAGGATCAGCGCGAGGGCGCCCTCCGTGAAGTCGACGCCCCGCGCTCGCGCCGGTTCCACGATCGCCTCACGGGCCGATGCGGCGTCGAGCGAACCGATTTGCGGAAAGGCGAAGAGTCGCTCGGCGTATGACTTCGCCTCTCCGGCCAGCGCCGGCAACTGGGGCAAGCCGGTACCCACGAGCAGAATAGGGAGATCGAGCTGCACGCTGCGGTGCAGCGCCATGATGATCGCGGCGAACTCGTCTTCGCTCAGATATTGCAGCTCGTCTATCGCGAGCAGCGTGCAGCTGTGGCGGTCGGCGGCAGCCTGACCGGTTGCGACGAGGAGATCGGTGAGGTCTCTACGCAGCAGGCCGGAATCGGCGACGCCGACTTCGGGGTCGACCGCGACGGTGAAACCCACGCCGCCGGGAATGGTCACGGCGAAGCTTCTCAACACGCGCAACGCGCGCTGGACCGTTTGCGAAACGGCTCCCAGGCGGTCGTAGGTGAGGAGCAAGGTGCGAATCGCTGCCGCGAGCTCTTGCAAAAAACGGCGGTCTTCACCCGCCTCGAGGTATGCCACGTGAGCGCCGGCAGCTCGGGCATCGTCGGCGAAACGATTCAAAAGCACCGTTTTCCCGACGCCGCGCAGCCCGATCGGAATGATGCTCTGTCCCGGCCGGCCCGCCTTGGTCTTGGCCACGGCCGTGGCGAATTCGGCGATCAGGCCGTCGCGCCCGGTCAACGCGGGCGGGCGAGCTCCGGCGCCCGGGCGGTAGGGGTTCTCCAACGGGTCCACGGTTATAAAAAGTTTAGTTCGGTTTATGCGGTTTAGTCAATAAGGACTAAACTTCGCATAACCTCGAACGCGCCTCGCCGGCGACGAACGGTCGCATGGTTCGGCGTCATTCTGTTGAAGGCGGGCCTGCACACGTGAGCATGCGTCGCTTTTCCCGCCTGGTTTTCCTGGCCGCGTCGGCGCTCGTAGCCGCCTCCTGCGCCCATAACGCCTCCGCTCTGGCGAAGCTCGCGCCCGTCGAGGCGCTGCCGGCGCCGAGCCTGCCGCCGTGGATTGCGTCCGTTTCGCCAACCGGTAAGGCCGATAATCTCGCGCAGATCCGGGTGATCTTCGCCAAGCCGGTTACGGCCGTGCAGGCGCTCTCGGGGGCGGGTCCGCGCGACGTGCTCGGCCGCGTGAGAATCGAACCGCAACTGCGCGGCCACTTCACGGTGCTCACGCCCCGCATGATCGGCTTCGTCGCCGATCAGGCGCTGCCGATCGGCACGCGCGTGCGCATCACCCTCGGCGCCGGGCTGCACGATCTGGCGGGGGACACGCTCGACCACGATCTCGTTTGGACGTTCGAAACGGACCCGGTGCAGTTTACGAATCTGCCACAGCTGCAGGCGTCCGACGACGATGCGACCCCGGCTCCCGTCGGACTAGCGCCCAAACTCCGGGTTACCGCGAACGCCGCGGTCGATCCGGCGTCGCTGGCATCGCATGCATCGCTCGCAGGCAGCGGCGACCGCGTGGACGTGACTGCGGCGCTCGAAACGCAGCCGACGCCCTATCCCGGGTCGAACGCACAAGAGCTCTTCGACCCGTCGCTCAAGACGTGGGTCTACGATTTACGGCCGAGTCGCGATTTGCGCCGGGGGACGGCGTACGCGCTGCGCATCGAGCCGGGCGTCGAACCGCTTTACGGCAATCGTCCGAGCAGCGACGGCTTCGACGGGGGCGTGCGAACGTATGCGGCGCTCGCGATCGTTCCAACTCCGCGGCCGAGCCCAAATAGCGGAGGCCGGTTCGCCGACGGCGATCCGGCCATCGCGTTTTCCAATCCGCTCGATCCGTCGTCGGTCGCCGGAGCGGTGGCGATCTCTCCGGCTCCGGCATCCGTGAAGACCCTGGTGAGCGTACCGGACTACCAAACGAACACGATCGCGATCGATCCGTACGCGCTCGACCCCGATCGCACGTACACGGCGACGATCGCCGCGCGCGTCAAAGACGCGTTCGGACAAACGCTCGGCGAGGAGCAACGCGTGACGATCCGCACGTCGGGGTTCGCCGCCGGCGCTTGGGCGCCGAGCGGCACGACGACGATCATCCCGGCGGGTGCGCCAGTCGCGCTGAATTTCTACGCGACGAACCTTCCGAACAACAGCTATCAGGCGGCATACGCCCGTACGCCGCCGCTGCAAATGCTTGGATCGCCTAGTGCAGTCGCGATGCTGCCGCCCTATGCGGACTGGCCGTCGCGCGCGTTGAATGGCGCGCGCCGCAACGCTCAGAGTATCGTGCGCGTGCCGCTCCAGAGCGCGCTGGGTGGACCTTACGGGGCGCTCGCGTATGGCTTCCGCACGGCGCTCGACGGCGGCTCCACGCCGGGGCTTACCGGCATCGTGCAGCTGACGAATCTCGGCGTGTTCGCGCAGTGGTTTCCCGCGCACGGCATCGTGCTCGTGCAGCATCTCAGCGACGGCGCCCCGGTCGGGGCGGCCAAAGTCAGCGTCTATCGTATCGACGAGGACGGCAAGCTGGCGCCCCAGCAGTGCGCATCCGGAGCGACCGACGATTCAGGTGAGCTCGACCTCTCCGGCGTCGCCGTCGAGCGTTGCTCGGCGACGGCGGCGTCGAATCAGGCGCCGAACCTCGGTGTCGTCGTGACGGAGGGGGCGGACGTCGCAACGGTTACAACCTGGAACTGGAGCGGCGTCTCGCGCTTCCAGGTCTCCGGCGGGTGGACCAGCGGCGCGCCCCTCTCGCGCGGCACGATCTTCACCGATCGCCAGATGTATCAACCCGGCGAGCACGGCGAGATCACGGGCGTGGCGTACTACGTCAAGGGTTCCGCCGTCGTCGCCGACGCAAACGCCCTCTACCGCGTGAAGCTCGTCGATCCCAGCAACAACGAGGCGGCGCTGGGCAGCGTCAAAACCGATGCCTTCGGCGTGTTTTCGATGCCGATCGTTTTTGCAAAGCAGCAGGCCCTGGGATACTACACGGTCGATGCGAAGGGAAGCAACGGCAACGACATCAGCGGATCGTTGCGTGTCGCGGAGTTCAAGCCGCCCAACTTCAAGTTGACGCTGACGCTGGGCTCAACGTTCGCGACGGCGGGTTCGAGCGTGAGCGCCAAGGTCGCCGCGGCGTATCGCTTCGGCGCGCCGCTGCAAGGCGGTACCGCGCACGCGTACGTCACGCGCGACGTCGCGACCGTGCAGCCGAAGGGCTGGGACGACTTTTCGTTCGGTCCGCAATGGTTCTGGCCGGAGCAGACGCCGTCGTTCGATACCGACGTGTTGCAGCGCGACCTCGCCCTCGACGCTCAAGGCACGACCGCGCTCGACGTCGCCGTACCGCGCGATCTTCCGTTTCCGATGACCTATCGCGTCGACGTGGATACGAGCGACGTCTCCAATCTCTCCGTCGCCGATTCCCAAAGCTTCCTGGCCCTGCCGGCAGACGCGGCGATCGGCCTGGCGTCCGACGCGGTTGGGAAGGCCGGCGCCGCAATGCCCGTACGCGTGATCGTGACCGATGCGAACGGAAAGCCCATGGCGGGCCGCACCGTGCATCTCCAGCTGCAGAAGATGACCTATGTTTCGGCGACGCAGGAAGAAGAGGGCGGCGAGAACGCGCAGCAATCCATCAAATACGACACCGTTGCGACTGCCGACGTGACATCGGGCGATCGGCCCGTCGCTGCGCAGCTCACGCCGAGCGACACCGGTTCGTATCGCGTTTTCGCGAATTTTTCCGACGCGCACAGCGACGCCAGCGCCTCGAGCATTCAGGTCTTTGCGTTCGGGCCGGGGGAGGCCGATTGGGGACTCAGCGATCCAAACGCCGTCGCCGTGAAGTTGGATAAGCAGCAGTATGCGATCGGCGATACCGCGAGCGCTCTGGTCGCTTCACCGTACGCGAAGGCCGACATCTATCTCGCCGTCGTTCGCAACGACGTCATCTACCACACGGCGCTGCATGGCGTCGGGGGCGCGGTGCACGTTTCGTTCAAGGTAACGCCGGCGATGCTCCCCAACGCGGCGCTGCAAGCGGTCGTGGTTCGAAGAGGTGCGACGCTGACGGGAGCAACGAAAACGCTCGCGCTGACCGGAATGACCGGCTTCAACGTCGACGTCGCGGACCGTTATCTCAAACTAGGGATTGCGCCGCGTGACGCGACCGTCCATCCGGGGAGCGCGCAAAGCCTCGAGTTCGCCGTGAGCGGCCGCAACGGGACGCCGGCTCAGGGTGAGGTGGTTGCGATGGTCGTGAACGACGCGATCCTGCAGCTCTCGGGCTACCGCCTGCCGGATCTCGTCCAGACGATCTTCGCAGCGCAGCCGATCGCCACGATCTTCGCGGACAACCGCGAGAACGTGACGCTTACGACGCAGACGCCGCCGCTCGAAAAGGGCTTCGGCTACGGCGGCGGCTATCTCGCGGGAGCGGCGAGCACGCGCGTGCGTGCGAACTTTCGGCCTCTCGCGTACTACGGCGTACTGAAAACCGACGGAGCGGGGCGCGCGAGGGCCGAGTTCACGATGCCCGACGATCTCACTACCTGGCGGGTGATGGCCGTTGCGCTCGATCGAGATTCGGCGCATTTCGCCACGTCCGATACGACGTTCGTTTCGAACGAGCCGCTAATGGCCAACCCGTTGCTCCCGCAGTTCGCGCGCCCGGGCGATCGCTTCGACCTCGGCGTCTCGATCGCCAACCAAACGGGTGCCGCCGGCGCGCTCGATTTCGTGCTGCGGCTGACCGGCGCTCTCGCGTTCGCGCAAGGCGACCCGAATACGCAGCGGACCAGCGAACAGGCCGCAACCGGAATGCAGGCATTCCGCTTCCCGGTGATCGTCGGGACGCCCGCGCCGACCGCGTTCCGGGCACAGGCGAGTCTGGGTAATCGGAGCGACGCATTCGACGTGCCGTTCGCGGCGCGCGATCGAGCGAGCACGGATTCGGTGATCGAGAGCGGGGCGACGACCGGTGAAGCGTCGATACCGATCGCGCTCGGGTCGGGCGGCACGCTGCAGATCACTCTAGCCAACTCGATCGTGCCGCAGTTCGTCACGCCCTCGGAGCGCGTGATGACCGACGACGGACTACCGCTCGCCGACGAGTCGGCCTCGCGTCTCGTCATCGCCAGCGCGCTGCAGCGGCTAAGCGGGCCCTACCGGCTGAAGCTTGCGTTCGATCCGAACGCCGAGATCGCGAGCAACCTGCAGGCGCTGCTCTCGTTCCAGCGCGGCGACGGCGGCTTCGGCGGATTCGCCAACGCGAAGGAGAGCGATCCGTTCGCCGCCGCTGCTGCCCTCAACGGCTTGCTCTTCGCCCGTGCGCACGGGATCGCGGTCGACTCCGGCGCCGTTGCGCGAGCGGTCGCATTCATGGCGCGGGCGCTCGCCAATCCCGGGATCTTCAAGTGGTGCTCGACCGATGCACTTTGTAAAGCGCAGCTGCGCTTCGAGGCACTCTGGGCGCTGGCCGGCCAGGGGCCGCCGAGAACCGATTTCCTTTCTGATATCGTGGCGCAGTCGAAAAACTTCGACAGCGCCACGCAGATTCGGCTGGCGCGCTATCTGCTGAATACCCCGGGATGGCAGGGACAGGGCGCGGCGATGGCAATGCGACTGCAGCAGACGGTGTACGTCACGGGGCGTTATGCCGCCGCCAACGTTTCGACGCGCTGGGGATGGCTAGGATCGCTGGTCGACGCGCAGGCGCAGATGCTGCAACTCATGCTCGAGCGGCACGCGCCGCCCGAACAGCTCGACGGCGCCGTGCGCGCGCTCGTCGCCCAGCAATGCCGCTGCGGCTGGCCGACGACCGACGACACGGCCTCGGCACTCGTGGCGCTGAGCGCGTATGCGGCGACCGAACGCCTCGCGCCCGGCACCGCCAGCGCCAAGGTCGGCAGCATGACGATCGGCACCGCGAACTTCGACTCGACCGCCTCGTCGAAGACGTTTAGCGTTCCGGCCTCGTCGCTCCACGGCGATGCAATCACCGTAACATCGAGCTCGGGCGCCGTGCATTACCTGCTTCTCTACACGTACCCCGTGCCGTCGAACGCACCGGGCGAGCTGGCGGCGTTCCGCGTGGTTCGGATGCTGAACGATCCCAGCGTTGCGGGCTCTGCCGGTGCGGCGCTGCTCGCGACGATGGATTTGCAGACGTTGGAGCCCGTGCAAGTGACCGCGGGACGCGTCTTCGACATCGGCGTTCGCGCAATCGTGGATCATCCGGTCGACCGGCTCGTCATCGACGATCCGCTGCCGGCGGGCTTCGAAGCGGTGGATGCGACGTTCCGAACGACGCTCCAGGCCATCGTCCCGCAGAGTAACAGCTGGCAACTCGACGCGAGCCAGATCTATCGTGACCGGGTCGTTGCGTATGCCCAGCACCTCGATCCTGGGGTGTACGAGCTGCACTACCTCGTGCGTTCGGTGACTCCGGGAACGTTTGCGTGGCCAGGCGCTCACGCGTATCTGCAAGCGGCCCCCGAAGAGTTCGGCCGCAGCGCCGGCGCAACGCTAAAGGTAACGGAATAGCTTCTAGACGCGCATAGCGGATGGTTAGGTCGGCCTGGCGCGCCTCGGTCCATTGTTACGAGGCGCGCCCGGCCGGTAGCGTTAACCTACGGGCAGTAGTATTTGGCCTGGGCGTTCCCGGCGATGCTAATCGTCTTATTGGTAGCGTTGACCCAATAGACGTAGACCTTGCTGCCGTTTCCGCCGGTCTGCGTTACGTCGATGGTGAGCGGCGTGCCGCCCTTGTTTCCGTTCCAGAAATTATTGAAGAAGCATCCGTTGATGTTGAAGGTGGTCGAGGCGCAGATCTTGCCGGGCCCGCAGTTGCTGTCCGGAGAGATGGATGGCGCCTGAATGTAGCCCTCGATCGGGCCCGAGTGGACGCGCGGCGCAATCGCCGGATTGAATGTGGCCACGGCCAAGAGCAATGACAAGAACATTTGTTTCGTGTTACTCCTTGCGACGGTATGCGATGGTGTAGGTGTAGAATAAACGGACCACCACGTGCGCAGGCAAGCAGGCGGAGCGTTTTTGTACGTATTCTAATTCCCGGGTGCGTGCGGAGTCACGCCGGGCTTGCTCGCTTCGGTGAAGATTTTGCGGAAACAAAGAGGAAGAGTATCCATATGAGCGTCTATCGAGCCCCCCTGCGCGACATGCAGTTCGCCCTGCGCGAGCTGGCCGGCATCGAAGAAATCGCCAAGCTGCCCGGTTGCGAGGAGACGCTCGACGTGCTCGACTCGGTGCTCGAGGAAGCGGCGGCCTTTGCTTCGGGCGTGCTCGACCCCCTCAACCGGACCGGCGATACGGCCGGCTGCACGTGGAAGAACGGCGAGGTCGCGACGGCTCCCGGCTTCAAGGAGGCGTACAAGAAGTTCGCCGACGCGGGCTGGATCGGCTTACCGGTGCCAGCCGAGTACGGCGGTCAAGGCCTCCCGCAGATGCTGCTTGGGCCTACGCTCGAGATGTGGAACGCGGCAAACATCGGCTTCGCCAACGGGCCGCTGCTCAATCAGGGCGCGATCGAGGCGATCGAGCTCGTCGGCTCGGAGGAGCAGAAGAAGCGGTTCATTCCAAATCTCGTGTCGGGCAAGTGGACGGGCACGATGTGCCTGACCGAGCCCCAAGCCGGCTCGGATCTCGCTCAGGTGCGAACGCGTGCGGTGCCGGAGGGCGACCACCACCAGATCACGGGTACGAAGATCTTCATCACCTTCGGCGAGCATGACATGGCTGAAAACATCATCCATCTGGTGCTCGCGCGATTGCCCGACGCTCCGGAAGGCACGAAGGGCATCTCGCTCTTCATCGTGCCGAAATACCTCGTCAACGCCGACGGCAGCATCGGCGAGCGTAACGACGTCGTCTGCGCGAGCATCGAGCACAAGCTGGGCATCAACGGCAACCCGACCTGCACGCTCAACTACGGCGAGAAGGGAAGCGGCGCCGTCGGCTATCTGGTCGGCGAACCGAACCGCGGCCTCGAGTACATGTTCATCATGATGAACGCGGCGCGCTTTTCGGTGGGCGTGCAGGGCATCGCGCTGGCCGACCGTGCCTATCAGAGCGCGCTCGAGTACGCGAAGGAGCGCGTGCAGGGCCGCGACCTCAAGCCCGGATCGCGCGCCCCCGAGCCGATCTTCAAGCATCCCGACGTGCGGCGCATGCTGATGTGGCAGAAGGCGACGATCGAAGCCATGCGCGCGCTCGCCTACGTAACGGCGGCATCGCTCGACTACGCGCAGCGCCATCCCGACGAGCGCGTTCGCAAGGAGCACAAGGCCTTCGTCGAGCTGATGATCCCGGTCGTGAAAGGCTGGTGCACCGAGAACGCCGTCGATCTCTGCTCCACCGCGCTGCAGATCTTCGGCGGGATGGGATATATCGAAGAGACCGGAATCGCCCAGCAGTATCGCGACGTCCGCATCCTTCCCATCTACGAAGGCACGACCGGCATTCAGGCGCTCGATTTGGTAGGCCGCAAGCTGCTTCGCGACATGGGCGCAACCGCGACGAAGGTCGGCAAGCAAATGGAAGCCGTCGCAAAAGAGTGCGTCGCACACTCCGATCCGACCGTCAAACGCATCGGCGAAGCGCTCGGGCAAGCGCTCGCGACACTCAACGAAGCCTCGCAGTCGATCGGCATGAACGCGATGGGCGACTTGCACAAAGCGTTCGCGTGTTCGGTCCCGTATCTGCGCCTCTGGGGGGCCGTCGCCGGCGGCTGGCAGATGGCGCGCGCCGCTCGGATTGCCGCCGACAAGATCGCGGCGGCCGATTCCGAGGCCGAGTTCTACCGCGCCAAGCTCGCGACCGCCGCGTTCTACGCCACGCACGTGCTCTCGCAGGCCGGCTGGTATCGAACTCAAATCGTCGAGGGCTCCGGTGACGTGATGGCGCTAAACGACGCGCAATTCGAACTCGATCGCAGGACGACGGTAATGGCCTAAATGAGCGACGTTCGAGTCGTCACGCTCGACAATCCGCCGCTCAACACACTCTCGTTTGCCTACTGCGCGAAGCTGCTCGCCGAGCTCAAGGCCGCGCACGCCGACGATTCTGTCGGCGCGCTTGTTATCAGCGGCGCGAACGGGCTCTTCAGCGCGGGCGCCGACATCAACGATTTCAACCAGGAGCTGACGCCTGGTACGACCACGATTCGAGACATCATCGCGGCGATCGAAACGAGCGACAAGACCCACGTCGCGGCGATCGACGGCAACTGCCTCGGCGGCGGCGTCGAGCTCGCGCTGGTCTGCGATTACCGGGTCGCGACGGCCGGCGCGAAGCTCGGCTTGCCGGAGATCCTGATCGGGCTCTTGCCCGGCGCCGGCGGAACGCAGCGCCTCCCGCGGCTGATCGGCGCCCGAGCCGCGCTCGAGTTCGCGCTCGAGGGCAAGCCCATCCCGGCGCAACGCGCACTGGAGCGGGGCATGGTCGACGAAATCGCATCCGGCGACGTCGTGGAGCGCGCAGTCGAACTCGCGAAAGAGCCGAAGCGGCGAGCGAGTTCGCGCGAAGCGATCATCGCAAAGGACGTTCCCGCGCAGGCCGGTCCCTACGTCGTGGCGCAGGCGCACAAGATGGTGCCGCCCGAAGACAACGGCGGCTTCGCCGCTCACAAGCTGATCGACGCCGTCCAGGCGGCCGTCGAACTACCCTTCGACTTCGGCCTCGCCCGCGAGGCGCGGCTCTTCGACGAACTCGTTCGCTCGAAACCGTCGCAGGCGCTGAGGCACCTGTTCTTCGCCGAAAGAGAGTTGTCGAAGGTGGATGGCGTCGACATCGACTCCGCTCAGCCCTTCGACTCCGCTCAGGGTGACAGGGCGTGGAACGTTGGTGTCGTCGGGGCCGGGACGATGGGCAGCGGCATCGCGATCGCGTTCGCTCAGGCCGGAATTCCGGTCGTCGTCGTCGACAGCAGCGACGGCGCCGTCGACAAGGCCAGGCAGACCGTGATGGGTATGTTCATGTATCGCGTGCAGCAGGGCAGACTTACGCAAGAAGAGGCCTGGAAGCGCGCTCAGCTCATCGAGTTTACCGACGATTGGAATCGCCTGGCCGGCGCCGATCTCATCGTGGAGGCGGTGTTCGAGGATCTCGACGTCAAGCGCGAGGTTTTCCGCAAGCTCGACGCAATCGCCAAGCCGAGCGCCATTCTCGCGACGAATACGTCAACGCTGGACGTGGATAAGATCGCGGAGGCGACACAGCGGCCCGACCGCGTCGTCGGGTTGCACTTCTTCGTGCCCGCCAACATCATGCCGCTGCTCGAGATCGTGCGCGGAAAAAAAACGTCGGCGCAGACGCTCGCCACGGCCTTCAAACTCGCCAAGACCCTGCGCAAGAAGGGCGTGCTCTCGGGCAACGCCTTCGGCTTCATCGGGAACCGGATGATCTTCGACTACTTGCGCGAGGCGAACGCCCTGGCGGAAGAGGGCGTTTCGCCGGCCCGCGTCGATGCGGTGATGAAGCGCTTCGGTTTTCCTATGGGACCGTTTGCCATGAGCGATCTGTCTGGGCTCGATATCGGCCGCCAGGTGCAGAAGGCGAGGGGCGCGGACGCTCTGGGGCGCACCAACGTGCTCGAGAAGCTCGTCGAAATGGGGCGGCTCGGACAGAAAACGTTGGCGGGCTATTTCAAGTACGACAAGTCCGTCGGCAAAGGGCGCGAACCGATCGAGGATCCCGAGGTCGAGCGGCTCTTCGCCGAGGAGGCGCGCAAAGCGGGAATCGCCCCGCGAGAGGTGAGCGACGGCGAGATTCGCGACCGGCTCGTGAACGCGCTTGCCGAGCGCGGAAAGCATCTCGTGGACGAAGGCGTCGCGCTGCGCCCGGGCGACATCGACATCGTCTACGTCTACGGCTACGGCTTTCCGCCGCATCTCGGCGGCCCGATGTGGTACGCGCATGCGTGAAGCCGTGATCGTTTCGGCCGCGCGGACGCCGATCGGCCGCGCGTTTCGCGGCGCCTTCAATCAGACGCCCGGAGCCACGATGGCGGGCCACGTCGTCAAGCACGCCATGGAACGCGCGTCGATTGACCCCGCGGAGGTCGACGACGTGATCATGGGCTGCGGCCTGCCGGAGGGAGCGACCGGGAACAACGTCGGGCGCACGGCGGCCCTGCGCGCGGGATGCCCGGTGGGCGTGCCGGGCCAAACGGTGAGCCGTTTTTGCGCATCGGGACTCGACGCGATCGCGGCCGGCGCGAAGCGCATCATCGTCGACGGCGCGAGCGTGGTTGTCGCCGGCGGGGTCGAGTCGATCAGCATGGTCCAGAACGATTTGCACATGCGGTTTGTCACGGAGGACTGGCTGCTGCGCCACTCGCCCGACCTCTACACGCCGATGCTCTTCACGGCCGATTTCGTTGCCAAGAAATATTCAGTCTCGCGCGCGAGGCAGGACGAATACGCGCTGCAGAGCCAGCAGCGCACCGCCGCGGCGCAAGCGGCGGGGCGATTCGACGCCGAGATCGTGCCGATGCCGTCGTGGAAATACGAACAGGACAGGAGCACCGGTGCCGTGAGCGAGCACCGCGTGGAACTCGAGCAGGACGAAGGCAATCGGCCGGACACGACGCTGGAAGGGCTTGCGGCGCTGAAGAGCGCCGTACCGGGCGTCGCAGACGCAACCGTCACCGCCGGAAACTCGTCGCAGCTGTCCGACGGCGCTGCCGCGGTCGCGGTAGTGGACGTCGCGCTTGCCGAGCGGCGCAATTTGACGCCGCTGGGAATCTATCGTGGATACGTCGCCGTCGGCTGCGAGCCCGGCGAGATGGGCATCGCGCCGATCTACGCGGTGCCGAAGTTACTTGCCGCGCACGGTTTGAAGGTGGACGACATCGGGCTCTGGGAGCTCAACGAGGCCTTCGCCGTGCAGACGGTCTACTGCCGCGACGCCCTGGGCCTTCCGAACGATCGCTTCAACGTGGACGGCGGAGCGATTTCGATCGGGCATCCGTACGGGATGAGCGGCGCGCGAATGACGATGCACGCGCTTATCGAAGCCAAGCGCCGCGGCGAGAAATATGTCGTCGTCACGATGTGCGTCGCCGGAGGAATCGGCGCCGCGGCGCTATTCGAAGTTGTTTAGGACTTTCCGGAGAACGCCGTGCACCAACCGTTGGGGCTGATCGATCCGTCCACGATCTTACAGGTCCCGTTCGCCGTGGACGACTTCCCCGGGATATAGAACGTGCACTGCGAGCACTTGTGCCCGTTGCTGGGCGTCTTTTGATATTTGAATTGCGCCTGGGAGCCCTTGGCTCGTGCGGCGGTCGTTTCCGCGAGCATGAGCCCGGCCAGCGCCGGGAGCACGATCGTCCCCGCCATGAACGCGCGGCGAGTCAACCCTTTGGAATCTTTCATCGTTGCTTCTACCTCCGCCGGAGTAGGTTGGCCGCGCGCGCCCCGGTTTCTTGCCCCGGCGGCCGGGCAAGCACGCCGGCGCTCTCACGCGAGCTTAATGGTAAGCTAATCGTGATGCGATGCTTTGCGCGAGCCTTTCCGCTTCAATAGTGATGAGGGGAAATATTGAGAGCATGAAGAGCAAGTGGTTTACCAGCCTGATTTCGGGGTTTGCCCTGATCGGGGTCACCCTAACGAGCGCATTCCCGGCGCCGGCGGCCGAGCAGGCCCCTGACAAGAGCGGACCCGGCGTGGCCCGGGTGAGCATTCTGCAGGGTTCGGCCGTCGTCCAGCGAGGCGACAGCAACAAGCAGGTTGCCGCGACCGTGAACGCGCCGTTGCTTCCGGGCGACTACATATCGACCGGAGCAACGTCACGGGCCGAAGTGCAGCTGGATGGGTTCAGCGCCGTTCGATTGGGCGGTAACGTCCAAGCGCGCATCATTACCAACGATCCCAATAACCGGCAGCTGCAGCTTGCCGACGGCACGGTCGAGCTCGGTGTCGTCCATGAAGGCGACGCGGTCTCCATCGAGACGCCCTCCGTGACCGTTCGCGCTCGCCAGGTCGGCGACTATCGCGTCTCGATCGGAAAAGACGGCTCGACTTGGGTGACCACGCGCCGCGGCAGTGCAGAGGTCGTCACGCCGCAGCGCTCGTACACGCTCGAGTCCGGGCGCACCCTCGTCGCGCGCGGATCAGCATCGGATCCGGCGATTACCTACACGTCCGAGATCGGTTACGATTCATTCGACGATTTCAACGCCAAACGCGACGAGACGATGGTTGCCGCGATCGGTTCCAGTCCCAATCTGAACCCGGACATCGCGGGCTACGACAATCTCAGCGCCTACGGCCAGTGGCAAAACGTTCCCGGATACGGGCAGTCATGGGTGCCGGATCAATCGGCGAACTGGTCGCCGTATGGCGACGGATCGTGGACGTGGGAAGGCGGCTACGGCTGGACCTGGGTAGGTAACGAGCCCTGGGGCTGGGCGCCGTATCACTATGGCCGCTGGTACTACGCGAACAACTACGGCTGGGCGTGGTATCCGCCGGCCTACACGGGGTATCCGTCATGGTCTCCCGCGCTCGTCGGCTTCTTTGGATTCGGCGTAGGCGGCGCGGGCTGGGGGCTTAACGTCGGGTTCGGCTATCCGAATATCGGCTGGTATCCGCTGACGCCGTACGCGCCGTTCTATCCCTGGTACCCCGGCTGGGCCTGGACGGGATACGGCTGGGGCTGGCCCGGATACGGCTGGGGCGGCGGCTGGGGCGGCTGTTGCGGCTGGGGAACACGCGTCGTGAACGTCACGAGGATCACGAACATCTATCGCAACTTCCCGCACGGCGGCGTGCACGGTACCACGATCGGAAACTTCCGTCACGGAACGGTGGCCGGGAACACCTTTGCCGTGAACCAGCACAACATCGGTGGCCACGTCGGCGCGATTCACGGCGCCGTGCCGGTAACGCCGACTCGCGAGAACCTCGGTTTCGGCCGCGGAACGGCGCGGGCGCCCGTAACGCTCTCGAAGTCCTTCGACTCGCCGCGGTTCGCGTCGAACCGCGCGCTCAGCGGCAGGACGTCGTTCGATCAGCAGCAGCATGTAGTCTCGCAGGCGATCGCGAGCCAAGCCCGGCACGAAAATGCGCCGGTGAGCCGCAACGACGCCGTAAGCGCGCAGCATGAAAGCGCCCCGGTGAGCCGCAACGACGGAATGGCACGGGCGAACGCTCCGTCCACGTCGTGGCAGCGGTTCGATCAGACGCGCGGAATCCAGGGCCGCGACGACGCGACTTCGACCCACTCGGGCCGGGGCCAGTCGAATGCGCCGCGCACCGAATCAAACGCGCCGCGAATGCAGTCGAACGCACCCCGCACGGAATCCGGCAGCACGATGAGAGCGCAATCGGCCGCGCACGACACTGCGGGGCGCGCGCCTTCGGACTCGTGGAACCGCTTCTCGCAGGAACGCGGCCGCGGCTCCGCACCGGTGACCTACGGCGATCGTAATAACTACGGAACGTCGTCGCGGAACGCGAGCGGAAGCGCGTACTCGTCGCGCAATCCGTACGCGAGCTCACAATCGCGCAACGCATACGGAAGCTCGTACTCCTCACGCAATCCGTATGAAGGCGCACGCGGCTCGGCGCCGTCATATGGGTCATACTCACGCGGCTCGGCGCCGTCATATGGGTCATACTCACGCGGCTCGGCGCCGTCATATGGGTCGTACTCACGCGGTTCGGCGCCGTCATATGGGTCGTACTCACGCGGCGGTTACTCCGCTCCGCATCCGTCGGGTGGCGGTGGCGGCGGCGGCGCCGGCTGGAGCGGCGGTCGTGGCGGCGGTGGTGGTGGCGGCGGCGGCGGTGGCCGTGGCGGTGGCGGACGGCCTCCGCACTAGCAAGCAGGCAAAGATCCTGGGGAACGAAAGGGCGGCGTCAAGGCACCGCCCTTTCGCTTGCAGAAGCTGGAAGATCTGAAACAGATGTTCGCCCTATTTAAGGAGGTCCTCGACCCTTCATGAACACCTTACGCTTTTCGCTTGGCGCCGTAGCACTCTGCCTTACGGTGGGCCTCCCCGCGCTGACGACGGCGCACCCTGCGCAGGTCGCGATGACGGCGCAGGCCGCGCACGTGACCATGGCACACCCGATCACCGTCAACAACTGCAGTCCGCAGAAAAATGTCTCGTATAACTGGGCGGGGTACACGCCCGGCTTTTACGGCCCCGGCGTCTACGGCGGCTATTGGGGATGGCCCTCGGTGTACGGTCCGACCTACTACCAGGCCCCCGTCCAAAACGACCCGACCCTCGGCATCGACTACGTCAACGTCACCAGCGTCGTGATGAGGCAAATCGAGTTTGGCCTGATCGTCCGCGGGGCTCTCGTCGCGGAAGTCAAGGACGTCGGGACCTTCTCGCCGGGCGCCGAGATCAAGCACAAGTTCGGTCTCAGTCCCAACGTCTTTCCGCTTCAGACCAGCTTCGCGAAATGCGTTCCGTTGAAGATCACGTTTGAAGATGGTTCGAAATGGAAGAATCCGCACTTGCCGGCGTACAAAGCTAGCATGTACGAGCGACCGCACTAAGCGAAACAGTCACGATGGCTCAAGATCTTTCCGCGGTCCAGGCGCGCGATAACGTTTGGGAGATGGCACAACAGCAGCTCGACGAAGTCGGGCTGCTCATCGGTTTGAACGAATCGCTCCACGGTTACCTTCGCCAGCCCAAGCGCGTGCTCGAGGTCTCGGTGCCGGCCCGCATGGACAACGGCGGGTTCCGCATGTTCACGGGATACCGAGTGCAGCACAACCTTTCGCGCGGGCCCGGCAAAGGCGGCATCCGATTCCATCCCGACGTGACGTTGGACGAAGTAAAGGCGCTCGCGATGTGGATGACGTGGAAGTGCGCGCTCGTCAATATCCCGTTCGGCGGTGCAAAAGGCGGCGTGATCTGCAACCCCAAGGAGATGTCGCTGCAAGAACTCGAGAACCTGACGCGCCGCTTCACTACCGAAATCTCGATCATTATCGGGCCCGAGAAAGACATTCCCGCGCCCGACGTCTACACCACGCCGCAGATCATGGCGTGGATCATGGACACGTTCTCGATGCAGCACGGCTATTCGATTCCCGGCGTCGTGACCGGTAAGCCGCTCTCGATTGGCGGATCGCTCGGGCGCGACAAGGCGACGGCGCGCGGCTGCATGTACGTCGTGGACGAAGCGATGGCGGTGCAGGGGATGCCGATCGAGGGCGCTCGGGTCGCCATTCAAGGGTTCGGCAACGCCGGTCTGTACGCAGCCCAGCTCATGGATGAGCGCGGCTACAAGATCGTTGCGGTCTCCGATTCGATCGGCGCTGTCGCGAACGAGCGCGGACTCGACGTCAAGGGGTTGATCGCCCACAAGGGCGAGACGGGCTCGGTGGTCGGCTTTACCGGCGGCGAGCGTACCGACAACAAAGAAGTGCTGGAATTCGATTGCGAGGTGCTCGTGCCGGCCGCGCTGGAGAAGGTCATCACCCGCGAGAACGCCCCGCGAATTCGTGCCAAGATCATCGCCGAAGCCGCTAACGGCCCAACCCTGCCCGACGCCGACGACATCCTCTTCGACCGGGGCATCGTGGTGCTGCCGGACATCCTTGCCAATGCCGGCGGCGTGACCGTCTCGTACTTCGAGTGGGTGCAAGACCTGCAGGCGAACTTCTGGGAAGAGGACGAGATCAACGAACGTCTCAAGCGCGTGATGACGCGCGCGTTCCGTGAGACCCACGAACAGGCGAACCGCCACGGCGTTTCGATGCGCAAAGGAGCTTATTGCGTCGCGGTAGCGCGAGTCGCCGAGGCGACGAAGCTCCGCGGCCTTTACCCCTGACGCAACTCGGCTTTTTCGGCGGCGCCAGCCGGACGCTGGTCGAGGATGAAACGGGAACGATCGTCTACAGGGCGGGCTTTGCCGACTCGGAGGCCGCTCGCGCGTGGTTCGGCGCGCTTCGCGAGGCAGTTCCGTGGCAGGCCGAGCGGCGGCGAATGTACGACCGCGACGTCGACGTGCCGCGCCTTGTTGCGCGTTACGGGCTCGACGACGAGCACCTCCCGGCAGCGATCGCCGAGGCGGCCCGGCGCGTAGAAGCCTCGACCGGCACGCCGTTCAATAGCGTCGGGCTCAACCTTTACCGCGACGGACACGACAGCGTCGCACCGCATAACGATCACCTGTACGAGATCGTAGCGGGACATCCGATCGCGCTGATCTCGCTCGGGGCGACGCGCCTGATGACGATTCGCAGCAAATCCAAGCCGCGCCGAATTTTGGATCTCGATCTCGAAAACGGTAGCCTTCTGCTCATGAGTTACGAGACGCAGCTGCACTACGATCACGGCATCCCCAAGACGCGCGGCGTCGTAGGACCGCGCATCAGCGTCGCGCTAAGAGTTCGGCCACGGTAGCGCCGTCGCCGTGGGAGGCGGAGGTGGAAGTGACCGCCGCGCTAGCCGGCCGGCTCGTCTCCGCGCAATTTCCGCAGCTGGCTCCGGTCGAAGTCGTGCTCCTAGGTGAAGGATGGGACAACGCGGCGTTCCTCGTTAACGATGAATACGTCTTTCGGTTCCCGAGAAGAGCCATCGCCGCGAAGCTCATTGAAACCGAGTCGCGCATTCTGCCGCTGATCGCTCCCGTGCTGCCGGCGCCGGTTCCCGTGGCCCGTTTCGCCGGAGGCCCGACGAGCGAGTATCCGTGGCGGTTCGCGGGCTATCCCGTCATCAGCGGAACCGTGTTGTCGGCGGTACGGCCGCACGTCGACGCGTACTTGCCGCCGGCTCGCAAATTGGGGGCCTTCCTGCGTACGCTGCACGCACTGGAGTGCGGACCGCTGCGGGCCGCGGGTCTGCCCGACGATACGATCGGACGCCTCGATCACGCGCGAATGATGCCGAGAGTGCGCGCTCGGCTCTCCGAGCTGGAAATGGCCGGCTTGCTGGCCGAAGCCGAAAGCCTGTCCGCATTTTTGGAGGAGGTAGCTCCGGCCGCGTCGCGCAGCGAGTGCCGAGCGACGGTGCATGGTGACCTCTACGCGCGGCACCTCGTCGTTAATTCCGCGTTCGACCTGCGCGGAGTCATCGATTGGGGCGACGTCCATTTCGGCGATCCGGCGCTCGACCTTTCGATCGGCTTTAGCTTTTTCGCACCGGACGCGCGCGCGGCTTTCTTCGACGCGTACGGACCGGTCGACGATCGTACGCTCGATCTCGCGCGTTACCGAGCCATCTACCACAGCGCGATGGTGGCGCACTACGGCCACCGGATCGGAGATGGCGATCTCGTCTATTTCGGAATCCGGGGTCTACGGCTGGCGACGCGGTAACCGTACGAGCCGAACGACGAA
This sequence comes from Vulcanimicrobiota bacterium, assembly GCA_963745145.1. Taxonomy (GTDB): domain Bacteria; phylum Vulcanimicrobiota; class Vulcanimicrobiia; order Vulcanimicrobiales; family Vulcanimicrobiaceae; genus Cybelea. Next base: position 149,635 of record CAVUWE010000003.1, read on the forward strand.
GCGTGAGACCAAGTGGAGAACGTGCGTAGGTGTGGGTTTGGCGCTAGCCGTGTTAAGCTAACGATAACGAAGATGGATCTTCAAACGCGAAGAATGCGCCACATCGGACTCAACCTGCTGCTGTTGATTCTCTTGCCGGCGATCTTCCAGGCGTTTTTTCGCTACCACTACGTGCGGGGCGGCGACAGCACGTGGAGGATCGATCGATTGACGCAGCAAGCGTGCCGTACGAGCGCCGTGCCCGTCACGTGCATGCCGCCGGCCCCGTTCTTCGGCTCGCGCGACTACGTCGGGGCGGGCATCGGAGTCGGCGACTCCGAGGGAGTGGGCGTCGGGCCGTAAACGGTCTCGGCGGACGTGCAAACGACCTTCGAGCGGAGATCGAAATCGACGAGCTGTCCCCCCTGTTCGGTCGTGGCGGTTCCGCGCACGGTAACGGGTTCGCCGAAGGGGAGCGCCACCCGGTTGTAGAGCAGATCCGTTTGGCGTGTGAGCGCGCCGACGGATCGATCGGTGAGGCTGTCGTCGAACCACTTGCACGTATCGACCGCTCCCGGAAGGCCGGTGAACGTGAAGAGTATCGGCTGCGCGCGAGCGGTGCCCGCGGCGAAGACGAGGATCGCCGCGAATGCGGCTGCTGCGGCCGAGGGGCGTTTCATGATTCTGATATTACGCAGCCATCAGGCGGCGCACCTCGTCGTCGCTGGTCTGTTCGAAGTTTGCATAATACAGGCCGACCGCGTGAAAGGGCTCCGGCGTCGCGAGGCAGACGACGCGGTCGACGACGTTGCGCAGGCCGGCACACGTCCTGGCGGCCGCGACCGGCACCGCCGCCACGATGGCCGCGGGATTGCGGGCACGCAGCGCCGTCGCCGCCGTGCGCATGGTCGCGCCGGTCGCGAGGCCGTCGTCCACGGCGACGACGGTCTTTCCCCCGATAAATGGCTCCGGCCGGGTGCCGCGGTAGGCCGCTTCGCGGCGGCGCAGCTCGCCGAGCTCGCGCGCGACGACGGCCTCGAGGGTTTCGGCGTCGATCCCGAGCGACTCGATCAAGTCTTCGTCGACCACGCAGGTTCCGTCGCTCGCGATCGCGCCCATCGCCAGCTCTTCGTGCCCGGGAACGCCGAGCTTGCGAACGACGTACACGTCGAGGGGCGCGCCGATGCGACGCGCGATCTCGTAGCCGATAGGGACGCCTCCTCGCGGCAGCGCGAGCACGATGACGCCGGGGTTTCCCGCATACGACGCGAGCGCCTCGGCGAGTTGCCGCCCTGCGTCGGCCCGGTCGGCGAAGAGGTGCACGCTATTCGGGAACGCCCCCATCGTGCTCGATGATCCGACGCATCAAATCGCCGGATGCCGACCCGTTCCCGCAGTGGGCCTTCGGCGGCAACAGCGCAGCCGTGAACGTGTTGGGCGTCTGCTTGAGGTTCAGGCTGTCCGAGAGCGAGTTGGCCGTTGCGTCGGTCGTGTCGAGCGAGCCTAGATTGAAGGTCTCCTCGATGAACCGCAGGATGCTGCCGTAGTTGTATTCCGTGTGCGAGACGTTGTGGGGTATGGCGTAGGGCGAGATGATCATTAGCGGAATGCGCATGCCCAGGCTGGTGTAGTTGACCTGCTGCGGCGGCACGTTGTCGTACCACCCGCCCCAGTCGTCCCAGAGCAAGATGATCGCCGTATGATTCCAGTATTGGCTCGTGCCCACGGCGTTCACGACGCTGGTCACCCAGCGCGGTCCGCCGTTGCAGCCGCTGGCGGGATGATCGGAATCGAAGAGCGTTGGGATCACCCACGAGACGGACGGGAGCGTGCCGCCCTTGAGGTCGGCGAAGATGTTGGTATTCGGGACGCTGATGTGGTTCTTCCAATCGGGGCTGTAGCGAAACTTCTTGATGGCGTCGAAGCCATTCCACGCGGCGCCGGAGAAATCGAAGTGCGGTTTTGATGAGTCGAGCCCTTGCATCACGTAAAACAGGTAAGAAACGCTCTTCGCGTTGAGCAAATCGGCAATCGTGCGGTACTGCGTGAAGCAAGGGAACGGGCCGTTGAAGTTTTCGTGGCCGTTCGTAAGCAGCACGGGCGTGCTGGTTCCGGGCGGCGCGTCGCAGCCCCACGGCGTCACCGGAGGCTGGTCGGTGAGCGACTCGCGGTCGTTGAGCCGGACGGTCCCCGAGAGGATCAGCTGGTGGGCGATGAAGCTCGACGCCGTGTCGGTCAAGAACATCTTGTCGGCGAGCGTGTACTGCTGCGCGAGCTTCCAGTACGGCGCCGTCTCCTTGCGGTCGACGTACGCGTAGGGATAGAGTTTGGCGGCTTGTCCCTGACCCGACTCGCCGAACCGGATCAGGTCGAAGCCGTCCATTTGGCAGACGTTGGAAGCGTTCGCGTCGCACTCGACTTCGAAGCCGTGGTGGCTGTGATCGATGTCATTACCGAAGTTCGGCGTACCGGTCTTGAGGTTGACCGAATGCAGCTTGACGATGTGGTCGCCCTTGCACCATTTTGCGGCTTGGCCCTCGGGCTTGCAAGGACCCGACAGCGCCGTGTCGGCGCCCGGGAATCCCGCGAATAAATTGTTGAAGCTGCGGTTCTCCTGCATCATGATGATGACGTGTTGAATTGCGGCACCGGGCGTCGGGCGTACGACCGGCGTCGTAGTCGAGCTGCTGCAGCCCGCGGCGCCGGCGATCGCGCCGGCTAGCGCGCAGGAGTAAACGAAGACGCTGACCCTTTTCATGGCACCTCCAAAACGCCGAGTTTCGTAACCGGTTATTCGACGCAGGAAACGGTAAAGTCTTGTCGCAGGGTGCCAGCCAGCATAGAACGGAGGGCAGATGCGATTTAGAGCGATTGCTGCGGTGACCACGGTTACCGTCCTCGCTGCGTGCAACGGCTCGTTCAACACCGTGCCCGGAACGTCCGGAACGTCGAGCTCGGCCCCGACGGCGGCACGTTTGGGATTGTGGCCGCGGCCCGGCCCCGCCGCTCGTGTCTGCGGCGCGGTCTCCGTGGGCTACGCGCGTTGTCAGGCATGGATTCGCACGGATGTCATGGGGAAGATGCGCGGGGATGTGCCGAACGGCTACGCTCCGAGCGACTTGCAGACGGCGTACAATCTCTCGTCGTACAGTGGGAGCAACGGAAACGGCGTGGTCGTCGCGATCGTGGACGCATTTGACGACCCAAACGCCGCTACGGATCTCGCGACGTATCGGGCGCAGTTCGGACTTCCGGCCTGCACGGCGTCGAGCGGCTGCTTCACGAAGCACAAGTTCGCGAATACGACCAACACCGGCTGGGCAGAGGAAGAATCGCTCGACGTCGACATGGTCTCGGCGATCTGTCCGAAGTGCAAGATCCTGCTCGTTGAAGCGTCCACTGCCTCCAACTCGGCGCTGAGCGCGGCCGAAAAATACGCGACGGCGCGCGCCGACTACGTGAGCAACAGCTGGAGCGGCAACGAGGGCTCGAAGAACGTACGACGGCGACTACAACGTCAGCGGCGTCGCGATCACGGCGGCAACCGGCGACAGCGGGCACAACACCACGGCGCAGTGGCCGGCGATTCTGCCGGCGGTGATCGGCGTCGGGGGAACGACGCTCTCATCGGTCAGTCCGCGCTCCGAATCGGCGTGGAGCGGGGCCGGGAGCGGCTGCAGCGCAGTCTACGCGAAACCGAGCTTCCAGAGCGGCATCAACACCGGGTGCTCGGATCGAGCTCAGGCCGATACGTCGGCAGTCGCCAACCCGAACACCGGCGTTGCCGTGTACGATTCGTTCCATCAACGTGGATGGCTCGTCTTTGGCGGGACGTCCGTGGCGACGCCGATCGTTGCATCGGTCTTCGCTCTTGCGGGCAGCACCGGCACGAACAATCCGGGCAATCTCTACTCGCATGCCTCGAGCCTCAACGACGTGACGAGCGGAAACAACGGCAACTGCGGCGCGCCGATGTGCACCGCGGGAACGGGCTGGGACGGACCGACCGGCCTGGGAACACCAAATGGCATTGCGGCGTTTTAACGCGCCCGTCGCGGCAACCGCGATGCTGCTTTTCGGTGCCATCGCACGTCCGGCGTTTGCGGTCGAGACGATCCCGTTTACAGACGTCAAGGGAGGCCTGCAGGTGCAGGGTTCCGTCGATGGGCAGGGGCCGTTTCCGATGCTCGTCGATCTCGGCGCCGGCGTCGACGTGCTTTCGACGGCATTGGGGCGGCGGTACGTGCTCGTCAACGGGAAATACGTGAGTTTGCGGCTCACCGGCGAGCGCGTCGACCTTCCGATCGGCAAGGTCCTCACGATGGCGATGAACGGCGTACCCATCGACGCGCCGCGCGTCGGAATCTGGAAGGGCCTCGATGGGACGGGGATCGACGGACTGATCTCCGCGACGACCTTTAGAAACATTACGACCACCTTCGACTACCACAACCACGCCATCGTGATCGAGGACGCGCAGACGTTCCCCGAGCGGGTCCGCCCGGACACTCGCGTGCCGTTGATCCTGCAAGACGATCTCGGCATCGCGCTGGGACTCTTCGCGCGCTTCGATTTCGGCGGCGGTAAAATCGGCCTTTGCGAGATCGACACCGGCTCGCCCGGCATCACGATCGACAAGACGTTTGCGGCGGCGGCCGGGCTCAACCCGACCGGCGCCGACAGGGGGAGCGTCGCCTCGATTACGATGATCGGTGCCCAGCAGACGACGATCCAGAGGCCGGCCGTAGGCTTCGGGGATTTGATCTACGATTGCAACGTCGGAAACTCGTTCTGGGCGGCCCGCGGCTTCACGCTCGATCTGCCCAACCACTGGATCTACATCCCGCCGGCGTAGCAAGGGTATCGGGCACTCGCCCGCTCGCGCCGCAACCCGACGGGCCCCGATTAAGAGCGCATTTGTGCGAGTTAGATCGCCGCGGAGCCAGGGTACGAGGCGACTATGAGGCGCTTTCAATTGGCATGTGAAACCGTCGACCTCGAGCACCGTTTTATTTTGCTGCCGTAATGTTGCCCGCCGGCGCGCCCCCCGCACTAGCCGAGGTCGCGCAGCGGTTTGCCGAAACGAGCCGCGGGATCGTCGGCTTTCAGATGCACCGCACGTTCGACGTGCATGCGGGATTCTCGAGACGCCACGAAGATCTCGTCCTAGATGGGATCTTCGACGACGGCTCGGTCGTCAGGGTGCGGGTTTCGACGTACTCGATCGACGGAAAGGCCGCGGGCGCGGCGGCAGAATCGGAGGTCGAGCAAGAGTGGGAGAACCCTAAACCGGGCGACGCCTTCGTACCGCCGTACGACTCGCGCTACTTCGCCGCGTATCAATACCAGGCAAACGGCGACGGGAGCATCGCGTTTACGTCAACCGTGCGCGACGCCGGACATGGAAACGGAACCTTCGCCTACGACGCGCAAGGCAACATCGTCTCCTGTGCCTACCAACCCAATGCGCTTCCCCCGCACGCGAAATCGGCCCAGATTCTCGACCGACGTTCCGAGGTGCTGCCCGGCTATTGGGCGGTTATCGAAGAGACGCAGACCTACACGGGAAGCATTGGGCCATTCCCCGGATCGGGAACGGTCGATCTGCGGTACTCCAACTTCCGGCGTTTCGCCGACCTCGAGAGCGCGATCCGCAGCTTAGCGGCCTGAAAGACCCGGCAGCGTAACAAGAGTCGCCAAGCGGCGCGGGGAAAGTTCCATGGCTCGCATCGGAGGTACGGACCATGCTTTCACGTTACTCGCCGATTCTCGGGGCGACGCTGGCCGGCGCGCTGCTCACCGCCTGCGGAGGAGCCGCCAAGAGCGAGCAGCTTCCGGCGACGTCGGGGGCCCAAGTGGGCTTTTCCGGCAAACACGCACCGATGCAGGCGGGCACCGTCTTGGTTCCCGACCGCATCATCATCATCGTGATGGAGAATCATAGCTTCGACGATATCATCGGCGCGACGGATCGTTCCGGCTACCATCTTCTGGCGCCGTTCCTAACCCAGGCCGCTCAAACCAATCGGCTCGCCACCCTGGCGTTCGGTGTCTCGCATCCAAGCCTTCCCAACTACCTGTCGCTCATCGCGGGGAGCGAGTTCGGTGTGCGCGACGACAATGGAAGCTGTTACGCACAGCCCAAAGCGCCGCGGGGTTGTCACGGCTTCACGAAAAAGAACCTCGTCGACAGCCTGGAGGCTGCCGGCATCAGTTGGGCGTCATACAATGAATCGATGCCGCACGACGGCTTCTTGGGACAGCGGTATCCGCCGAAAGGCGACGGACTCTATAGGCAAAAGCACGATCCATTTGTGTACTTCAAGGACATCGCAACGAATCCCAAGCGGCTGGCCAACGTCAAAACGTTCGTAGATCTGAAGAACACTCTCAACAACGGCTCGCTTCCGCGCTTTTCGTTTATCGTTCCCAACGAATGCCACGACATGCACGGTTCTGTGCCGTTCTGCCCGGGCCCTAACGTCGCGTTGATCGAGGCGGGCGACAACGCGGTCCAAAAACTCGTTCAACAAATCATCGGTTCGGGATCGTTTACACGTCGCTCGCTCCTCTTCATCACTTGGGACGAGGGCGATAATAATTTGGGATGCTGCGATTCTCCGCCGGTTCAAGCGGGTGGGCACATCCCGTTGATCCTGATCACGGGAGTCCCGGGCAGCGTGACCTCGGCCCGACTCTACAATCACTATTCACTCCTGTCGACGATCGAGGCCGTGTGGGATCTGCCGAAGCTCGGATACACGGCCGACACCGACAACGTAAAGCCGATGCTCGATCTTTTGCCATCGAAGTAAGAGCGCCTTGGTTTGATTCGGCTCAGGAGGACAAGAGAAGAACGGATATGCTGTAGGGCGGAAGCGAGAGCGGTACGGTGGTGCCGACCTTGCCCAGGCTGCGCCTCTCGGGGCCAACCCAACGGTTGTTCTTGGATTTGTCGTACTGCGCTTTGCCATACGTGGCGAGCATCGCTGAGAAGCTCGTTTGCCCCGAATGGTCTAAGCGCGCATCCACGTCGATCGGGGACAGCGTATTGTTGAAGATGGCGAACGCGTAACCGGTACCCTCGGCGAAGCCGTAAGCGCGCACCCTAAGGCGCAGCAAATTCGGAACGCTGACGCTGCGAACTTCCGAGCCGGCCGGCACATCGTCGGCGAGGAGCGCCATGACGCGCGCCGTCGGGAACGGCGTGCCGCCGGGGATCTTCGGCGCGTCGGCGCACCCGTCGTACGGATCGGGCAGCCCGTCGGAGAACAGAGCCTCGCTGCCGAATTGCTGCCAGCCGTAGAGCTTCTTCGAGTAATCGCCGCTTTCGTCGCAGCTTCCGTAGGCCAGCCAAAACGTCGACATCGGGACGCCGGCGTTCATCAGCGTGCCGAGCATTTGACCGACGAAGAGCCCGTTGACGATCGAGACCGACTGTTTACCCTCGTTGCCGGCGTCGTTGTTGTACTCACCAAGGTAGATCGGCACGCTGCTCGCTACGCCCGCGGCGTTCATCTCGCGGCGTAAGCCCGTGAGATCGCCGCCGAAACGGTCGATCGCCGGGCCCAGGAGAAACGCGTCGTTATCCTTGTTGTATTCGGGGTAGTAGTGGAGCTCCACGAAATCGAACGGCTGGGCCTCGCGCAGGACGATGCGGTTCCAGGCGCGGTCGTCCGGCGTGTTTACGACGACGCCTAGTTTGGCTTGCGCGTCGGCCGCTTTCACGGCAGGATAGTAACCGGTGCGGACCGCGTTCGAATACGTGTGGGGATCGTGTGCGTGCGCGTGCAGGTCGTACTCCCACGAGCCATAGACTTCGTTGCCCACGGTCCAGTACGCGACGCGGTAGCCGCGGCTCTTCGCATGCACCACCCAGGCACCCGCTTCACTCGGATCGCCGCCGCCATTGCAGGACCGATTGCTTCCGTAGTCGAGCGTGATCGCGACGTCGATCGCGAGGGGCTTCGCGACGCCGCTCATGAAGTGGTCGAAGGTGGCGCCGGGCGTGATGTAGCCCATCTTGGCGCAGAGGGAGCCGCCGTTCTCCCAATGATAAGCGTCTGATTCCGACCCGCCGGGGAACCGCAACAGGTGAATGCCCGTCGCGCGCAACGACGGATCGACGAAACGCTGCCGGAAGTCGTACCACGTGTCGAGCGAAGCGCCGTATACATCGGCGGAAACGGCGGGACCGCCGGAGCGAGCGTCCAGCGCGACGATTGGCGCGTTCGACCGGCCATATGCTCCCAGCGGCGTTTGGAGTGGTAAGGCCGCGGGCACGCTGCGATTGGCCGCGCATCCGGCGAGAAACACGCAGAGCACCAGCCGCTCGAGGATCCGACGATATCGCATGAGGCGCCTCCCGATGCCGAGTATAACGCACTCGATTGACGAACATACGTTCGCATGATACAGTCCTTGATAATGGACGAAAGGGGCCCCGCGCGGTGAGCTGGCTTTCGCGTTTGCGCTCCTCACTCGGCCGGGCGCGGGAGAGCTTCTCCGCCGTCACTCGGCTGGGCCGGCCCGAACGCCCGCTGACTCCCGAGTTTTGGGACGAGTTGGAAGAGACGCTGATCTTGGCCGACTTCGGCGTACCCGCCACGCAGAAGATCCTTACCGGATTGCAGACCGTCGCGAAACAAGAAGAGTGGAAAACGGCCGATCGGCCCGTGGCCCGCTTTCGAAAAGACGTCGAGCGTTTTCTCACGCTGCCGGGCGCGGCGCTGCGTCTCGACCGCGTCCCCGCGGTCATGCTGATCGTCGGCGTCAACGGCAGCGGCAAAACGACGACCATCGGCAAGCTGGCGACGCGCCTGCACAAAGAGGGAAAACGGGTCGTGCTGGTCGCGGCCGATACGTTTCGCGCTGCAGCCGCGGAGCAACTCGCGGTCTGGGCCGAGCGCAGCGGAAGCGCCCTTATTCGGGGCGCCGACGGTGCCGATCCGGCGTCGGTGGTTTTCGACGGCGTGCGCGCCGCGAAGGCCCGCGGCGCCGAGGTCGTGCTAGTCGATACTGCCGGGCGGCTGCAGACGAAGACCAACCTCATGGAAGAACTGAAGAAGATTCGCAGAGTGATCGAGCGCGAGCTGGGCGAGGCTCCGGCAGAGACGCTGCTGGTCGTGGACGGCACGAACGGGCAGAACGCGATCTCGCAAGCCAAGCTCTTTCATGCGGCGACCGAGCTCACCGGGATCGTCATCACCAAGCTCGATTCGACGGCGAAGGGCGGGGTGTTGGTCGCGATCGTCGACGCGCTCGAGGTGCCGATCAAGCTCGTCGGTCTGGGCGAGGGACCCGAGGATCTGCGTGCCTTCGCTCCCGATGAATTCGTCGACGCCCTCTTCGAAGATAAATGCCAGCCACTTGGCACTCCCGCGTGAGAGCGTGATGGAAGGCACCGTAAAGAAAGGAACCCAGATGGCAGCGGAAGACGAACGGCAACTCGCCCTCACCAATGCGCTCACGCAGATCGAGCGCCAGTTCGGCAAAGGCTCGATCATGCGGATGGGCGATTTCCAGGAGCGCATGGCGTTCGAGGTCATTCCGACCGGCTCGATCGCCCTCGACTTGGCGCTGGGGGTCGGCGGCTTTCCGTGCGGACGAGTCGTCGAGATCTACGGACCTGAATCGAGCGGCAAGACGACACTTGCGCTGCACGCCATCGCCGAGGCCCAAAAGGCCGGCGGCACGGCTGCCTTTATCGACGTAGAACATGCGCTCGATCCGACCTATGCGGCCGCGCTCGGCGTCGACCTCGACAATCTGCTCGTCTCCCAGCCGGACACAGGGGAGCAGGCGCTCGAGATCGCCGAGATGCTGACTCGCAGCAATGCGGTCGACGTGGTCGTCGTCGACTCGGTCGCCGCCCTGGTGACGCGAGCCGAGCTGGAAGGCGACATGGGCGACGCGCACGTCGGTTTACAGGCGAGGCTGATGTCGCAGGCGCTCCGCAAGCTCACCTCCGCGATCTCGCGCAGTAAGACCGTCATGATATTCATCAACCAGCTGCGCGAAAAAGTCGGTGTGATGTTCGGCAATCCCGAAACGACCTCCGGCGGCCGCGCGCTGAAGTTCTACGCGTCGGTGCGCCTCGACGTTCGCAAGCTCGAGCAGATCAAAGTCGGGCAAGACGTCGTCGGAACGCGCACGCGTGTCAAAGTCGTGAAAAACAAGGTTGCGCCGCCGTTCCGGCAGGCCGAGTTCGACATCACCTACGGTCGCGGGATCTCGAAGATGGGATCGATTCTCGATGTCGCGCTCGATCAGAACATCGTCGGCAAGAGCGGCTCGTGGTACACCTACGGCGAGCAGCGCATCGGTCAAGGGCGCGAAAACGCCAAGGCGTTCCTCGAGGAACATACCGATGTCGCCGGCGAGATTGAAGCGAAGATTCGCGAGGCGTTGAGCAAGGTGGCTTCGACCAACGGCAAGGCCCCCACAGCCGCCGTTGACGCCGTATAGCGCCGCCCTAGCGTTTCTGGCGCGGCAACGCTGCACGGAGGCGCGGCTTTGGCAACACCTGGAGCGTAAGGGCTTCGACGACGAAGCCGCGCGTGAAGCGGTCGAGCGTTGCAAAAGCCAGGGTTTTCTCGACGATCGGCTCTATGCGCAGTTGTACGTGGAGGGAAAACGCAAAGTGGTGGGCAACGGCCGGCTCGTTGGCGAGCTCATCCGCAAGGGCATCGATGGCGATGCCGCGCTCGAAGTCGTGGCAGGGCTTGAAGAAAACGAAGGCGAGCGCTGTACGACGGCCTTCGAGCGGCTGATCGACAAGAACCCTACCATCGGCTATCCTTCAGCCGCGCGGCGCCTGGAGCGGCTCGGATTCCCGGCGGCGACGATCTACCGAATCTTGCGCGCGCACGCGGCGCGCTTCGGTCCTCTAGCGACGATCGAACCGGCGTTATCCTGACCGGCGATGCGCGGTGGGAACAACACCTAGAACGGAAAGTCGGTTTGCGTTAATCCCACGCTTGTTTTCAGATCGCTGACGGTTTCGTCGAGCACGATTTGTGGCCCTGAATACATGATCTGTCGAATCGGCCAATGCGTGTCCTTCGAGAGATAGATAATCTGGTCGCTGATATCGTGGTTGGACGCCGGATCGGCGACCTTCAGCTCTAACCGGTCCGTTTCGACGCCGCCCAGCTTTCCGCCGTAAATCTGGGTGAGCTGCCCCGGGATGGTGGCGTAGTCATCGATGACGCGCTGGATGAGACCTTCGGGAATCGCAACGCCGCGCAGGGAGACCGCGCGCGGATCGTGCAGGCCGACCTTCAGATGGAAACCGGAAAGAATGCCGCCCAGATGACCGCTCACCTGGTCACCGCCGATCCACACGCCGCCCGAACCCCTGCCGTCGCCGTCGAGGATCAAGGTCTTAACGTAGTGTGGCTTCATGTAATAGTACTGATAGACCCGGTCCTGCGTTTGCGTTCCCTTCACTTCGTGAACGCGCAGAACGCACGAGTAGTCGTTGACGTCGGCAAACGCCCGGTCGAAGGCGGCGATCGCAGGCGCATCGTTTGACGCGCTTGCGGCGATGCAACTCGCGCCGAAGAGTGCAGCTAACAGCGGCAGCGAACGTCTCAAATTAAGTCTCCCCCAGCAGTCTAGCTCATATTCATTCGCCAACGCTGAGAGAATTGCATCCGGAGGCTCCTCCAGCGCCGCTTTCAGGCGATTCGCGAGCTCGAGCATCTCGAACACGAATGCTCGGCGGGTTGGCGCTCGTTCTCTATGCCGCGCGGATCGACCGCACGCTCGGCTTCAAGGTCGAGGCCGATGACTACTCTTTGGAACGCGGGTTGTAGGCCGCCCCTTTCACTGAGTAGCTTGCGTTAAGGCCGTTGCTGAAGCTGTAAAGGTACGTGAGGGCGGTCGTGCTGTATTTGTACACGTCGATCTCGCCGGCAACGTAGTTGGCCGTGGCAAAGGCCGTCGATTTCTGGTTCAGGTGGCCCCAGAACGTTTCGCCATGCAGCGGGAATGGGCCGCCGACAACTTTGCAGGCCGGCTTGCAACCGGAATATATGACTAGCGCTCCGGTATTGTTGGCGGAAGTATCGATCGCAACCAGGTCACCTGCGTCGTCGATATCGAGTCCGCCCGGGCTGGTGTTCCCATAACCGGTTGTAGCTACGCCTGCGCCGTTGCATTTTGCGAAATAGGTCAAGGTCGGTAAGAACTGCGTGTTATATGCCGATGCCCAGCAGTTGCCTTTCTTGTCCATTGCGACGCCGACCATCTCGTAGATGCCTGAATTCGTGAGATTGGTCTGGCATCCGCTTTTCATCGTGCAGACTGAGACGCTGCCGGCCTTACTGTTGTTGTCGAACATGTTGGCAACGACGATTTTACCATTGAGCGCATCGCTGCTTGCGGCATCGACCGGTTGCCCGAACGAGTCGCTCGCCGACGCGGCTTTCGCTCCGCACATGCCGGGGCCTTTGAAAACGATGATCGAGCGGCTACCGCCGTCCGGATCGATTAGATTGCCCTTGCCATCGACGGCAACGCCATTGAGGTATAGCACGCCGGGGACGTTGCAGGTCGGCGCCCCATTTTTCTTGTTGTTGCTCTTGTAGCCCAGAATGCTGGTGCTGGAAAATTGGCTTATGTAAAGGCCGCCGCCGGACGCGTCGGGTCCTTCGAGGGAGGCGATGACGCCGGCGCTGGAGTACTGCGGCACTGAGACAAGGTTGTTTGGCGACGTGCCATTGCTCGCGCAGCCTGCGAGAAGGCCGACGGCGAGTGCAGAGAGAGAAGCCGGTAGTAAACGCATCCTTGGGGGATCTCCTTACGGGAACAAGGGCTTTAACTTATCGAATTCACCGAGTTCCGTCCACGGGCCCGGGGTCCTCGTCGCTAGGTCTCACTTCAGTACCACGTGTCAGCCGAGTGAAGCACCGAAGCGGGGCCCCGCGATGCGGCGTAGTAATGTCTCCCGCGCGGAGCGCGCGAATCGCGCGTAGTTCAGAGGAGGAATAGAGTGATCACCGGCATCCACGCAATCTTCTACACCAAGCATTCCAAGGAGATGTACGAGTTTCTCAAGGACGTGCTCGACCTACGCTACGTCGACGCCGGCAACGGGCGACTCTTCTTCGCCGCACCGCCGACGGAACTCGCCGTCCATGAGACGCAAGACGATCCCGAACACGAACTGTGGCTGATCTGCGACGACATCGCCACGACGGTACAGCGGCTTGAGAACAAGGGAATCAAAACGACACCGGTTGTCGACCGCGGCTGGGGTTTGGTGACGACGCTCGAACTCACCGGCGGCGACAAGCTCGGCCTGTACGAACCAAAGCATCTCTCGCCGCTCACGTAACTCGGGCTGAGGTGAGCCAGCGCATGCGTGTCGAACTCGTCTGGCAGGTAAAGCTGCCCATTTCATATATAGATGTAACGTGAGTCACGCGCTATCCAGCGCGAAGACGGCGACCTTAGGATGGAGCAGCACATGCGAGCTGAAGTTCGTGCCTCTCTGGCTGCGCTTATAGCGGCTTTCGGCGTCGCGTCATGCGGCGGCGGCGGGACGGGCGGCGGGTTGCCTGGAGCGTTTGCGCTGCCGCTCGGCGACGGAAAGAGCGGCTCCGGCAAGATACAACACGTCGTGATCGTGATCCAAGAGAACCGCAGCTTCGACGACTTCTTCGCTGCGTTTCCAAACGCCGACGGCACGACGGGCGGGTGCATGAAGCCGCCCTCGGGATTTGCCGAGCCCCTCCACCACAAGCACCACGGATCCAGCGGTTGCCCCAGCGGCGACCAGTACGTTCCGCTCAAGAAGGTCGATCTCATCGAGCCTTGCGACTGGGGCCATTCGTATAAGAATTTCCTCATCGACTACGACGGCGGCCTGATGGACGGGTTCGGTGAGGAGCCGGCGGGGAAAGTCTGCAAGGGCAAGGCGGGGACGGCCGTCTATCAGTACGTCGATCCAAACCAGATCGCGCCGTATTGGTCGATCGCGAACGACTACGTGCTCGCCGACCACATGTTTCAAACCCAGGGCAGCGGCAGCTTCACCGCACATCAGGACCTTATCGCGGGAGCGACGATCTTCAACAGCGCCAAGACGCTGAGCCTCATCGACTTTCCAGGCGCGCAGCCCTGGGGGTGCGACGCGCCGCCGAAAACGAAGAACGACCCAGGCATTCTGGAACGGCACGAAGGTACAAGACCAATACCTCAAAGGACCGTTCCCGTGCATGGCTTATTCGACGATGCGGGATTTGCTCGACGCAAAGGGCGTTCCTTGGAAATACTATTCGCCGCCGGAGCCGAACGGAACCGGCGCGCTCTGGAACGCGTTCGACGCGATCGACGCGGTGCGCAACGGGCCCGAGTGGAAGACCAACATCGCAAACACGAGTGTGTTCTTCGACGACGTCACCGGCGGAACGCTGCCCTCCGTCTCGTGGATCGTTCCGGACAACAACGATTCGGACCACCCCAGCACGCACGACACCGGTCCGTCGTGGGTCGCGAGCATCGTCAACGCAGTCGGCCAGAGCACCTATTGGGACTCGAGCGCGGTGATCGTCGTGTGGGATGATTGGGGCGGCTTCTACGATCACGTGCCGCCGCCGCTGTTCGACCACTGGGGCGGCCTCGGCTTCCGGGTACCGATGCTTGTGGTTTCGCCCTATGCGCGCCAGACCTCGTCGAGCCAGCTCGGCTACATCTCGCACACGCCGTACGAGTTCGGCAGTATCTTGAAGTTCGTCGAGAACATCTGGGGCTTGGGAAGCCTCCATACTACGGACAAGCGCGCCACCAGCATTTTCGACTGCTTCGACTTTACGCAACAGCCCCGGTCGTTCATCCCGATCGGCTCGAAGTACTCCCGCAGTTATTTCCAGCACGAGAAGCCGTCGTACAAGCCGGTCGACACCGAGTAGAAAAAACTTGCCGTTTCGCGGCTGGGTCGATCGTTAAGGGAAGGCGCGGAACTGGCGATCTACAGGGCTATGAGACAGCGGCTGTCCGACGGGGGCGGCGATAACGCCGCCCCAGACCGAACGATCAGCTTGCCGGCCGTCGGCGAATAAAAACGGTCAGTTCAGGCTCGTTGCCGTGGGCACGGGACGTCCTTCGTCCAGATCGAGCACGTCGAACCAGGTGACGATGTCCGAACGCCCCGGCGCAACCTGCTCACGCAGGTTATTGAAGTACTCCTCGGAGTGCGAGCCGGGGTCGGGATGCCAGTGCATCCGGTCGTTGTTGAACCGTGCGATCTCTTCCGGGCTCTTTCGCGAAAGGAACTGCGTCTGCACCCAATTGGCGATCGCGTCGTCACTTTGGAGCTCCTTGACCTTGCTCGCGAACTCGGGTCCGGTCGTTCCCAAGAACTCGAAGAGCGGCTTGTCGTGCGGGCAGTCGTAATCGTACTCGCCCAGGTCTCCCTCGTTAGAGGCCTTCGCCTTGTCGATGACGCGCTTGAGCGAGACGAGCCCGATGAGCTTGTCCTTAGCGCTGCGCGGTTTTTCAATTGTTAAGTCCATAACTCTCCTCATACCAGCATGTGTATGACTCTAATCCGCGGGACGCGCCGCCGGGTTGCACGAGCTCCCGCTGGGGCAAAGGAAGACGTTCGCGGGGCCTATCATCTCTGCATGGCGCCGTGAGCATCGACGGCCCAGATCCGCGACTCGGTCATCTCCAGCAGCCACACGTGGAGCATCCAGCCAAACACCCGTGGAACGAACGTGCCTCCGGCCCTGGCATGCCTGCTCGGTGTGGATGGAGCCCTTGAAGCCGAAGCGCGCGTCAGGCCCGAAGCGATCGGACGCCGACGCCCCGGCGGGGGCCGTGCAAAAGTCGACGTGGCGGTGCCAGGTGCCGAAACTCAGCGGCAGGCGAGCATCGAGCTGGTCTTGGTCGGCGGCGTTGTTCGCGGTATACATGACGCCGACGATGCGCAGCGCGTCGCCGGCGCGTGCGAAGATCAGCGAGGTCGGGTGGAGTGGGTCGAAGTGCCCTAGAGCCGCTTCGATGGCAAAGCGCCGGTTTGTATAGTGCTCGATCGGCAGCGGCACGTTCGGCAGAAACTTTTGAACCCGGCCACCTCGGCGGCATCGGCCGTCGGATACTCGGCCATCACTCGGCGTGCGGCGGCGAGGATCGCCTCGCCGGGATGAGATAGCATGGCCGCCAACTAAGATGAGCCCCTAAGGGACTAGAAGTTAATGCCGTACCATTATCGCTCGATAGGTGCCCCCAATTCCGATTCAGGCCTGCACGTCGTAACGCCGGATTCCCAGGACTACTTAGCGTCTTGTACGCTATTCAATCGCGCCCTAACTTGCGCCCCAGCGTGGATCGCTTACCCTTATAACGCTCGTGAAGTAGCTGAGGCGACCGTGAAAGCTGTGAATGCGGGCCTGCCGATAGCAGTGCGTAGCGCCGGTCACGACTACGAAGGCTTCTCGTCCAATAATGGTGGTGCCGTCATTGACACGGGCCGTCTGGATTCAATCCACGTAAGCAGGGACAAGACCCGCTGCATCGTTGGACCGGGCGTACAGCTTCGAAAAGTTTACCATGCACTTTTTGGCCACGGGTTGAGTTTGCCCGGTGGAACGTGTGGTTCGGTGGGGGTCGCTGGGCTGACACTAGGCGGGGGGTTCGGCAATCTTGGTAGGCTCCACGGTTTGCTCTGCGACCGTTTGCGACGAGTGCAGGTCGTCGACGCTCGAGGCGACGTTAAAGAGTCTAAAGGTAGCCCAATTCAATCGAATTTACTGTGGGCTTGCTGCGGCGGAGGCGGCGGCAACTTCGGCGTGGTTACGGAGTTCGAATTCGAGCCTGTACCCGTTCCGGCTAACATCACGGTTTTCTCCTACAAATGGGAATGGAATCAAGACTCGATTCGGGCGCTCTTTCCAGTCTATGAGCAATGGGCGGCACGCGCGCCTCGGGAAATCGGTGCGACGCTCGTTATAACGAGCGAGTCTTGGAACACGCTCCACTTTTTTGGACAAAGTTTTCTGGATATTGAAACAACTCGAGACGCGATCGCAGATGTTATTGGTGCCATTCCAAATCCAACCGAACAAACGATCGCGGTTGCCCCCTTTCTCGCGAACATGGAGAAATATGCGGGCACGGACTACGCAAGCACGTCCTGGAAGATGGCTTCGACGTTTTCCGCCGATCCCATCAGCCGTGCCGGAATGGACGCACTCATAGCGGCTCTGGCTAGCGGACCGCCTGGGACGCTCATTGAGTTTGATGCCCTTGGAGGAGCGGTAACGGATGTAAGCGTGGAAGCCACCGCCTTTCCTCATCGAAACCAGCGACTACTTTGGCAATTTCAAGCGTATTGGGCCGATCCGAACGAAGCGCTAGCTTACCGTACTTGGATAGAACGCGCTTTCTTGTCGATCGACCCCTTCACAAGCCAAGTCAGCTATCGAAACTATTGCGATCTAAATCTGGAGGACTGGCAACGGCGCTATTATTTATCGAACTACCCACGATTGCAGAGGGTAAAGCGGGAACTCGATCCCGGCAACGTCTTTCGTTATCCGCAAAGCGTCGAGCCAAATGCCGAGTGAGCTCGAAAACGTTGCCGGCTGTGCGGCGTTCAAGGAGCAGGCTAGATGAAGAGCTTGGATCTCAATCGCTATACTTTCAGCGTTTGCGTGACCGCGGCAATGCTTGCAAGCTGCGGCGGATCACAACCGCCAATCGCTGCGCGCGGAGAGATGCCACAAGGTCTCGCGATTGCAACGCAGGCCGCCCACGACGGATCGTGGATGCCGACCGATGGCGTGAAGTTCAAAACGCTTCGCAGTTTCCTAGGGCCGCCGACGGATGGCAACAACCCGCTTGCGAGCCTGATCGAAGTTGGCGGCACTCTTTTTGGCACGACGCAACAGGGCGGTGAAAGCTACTATGGAACGGTTTTTAAGATCAGGCGGTTCGGACGGCGCGAACCCGCGAGCGGCTCTCGTGCGCGTCAAGGGGCATTCTACGGCACTACACCGATTGGCGGCACGGGCGGTGGCTGTGAGCGCGGCTGCGGCACGATCTACAAAATCTCCTCGTCGGGCAAGAAGCTCGTGCTATATAGTTTCGGCTTTAACCAGGGAGCGGGGCCGTACGCGGATCTCCTTGCGATTGGCCGCACGCTCTACGGGACAGCCTGGTACGGCGGCACCGGTCCTGGCAGCACGGGAGATGGGGCGGTTTTTGCGCTCTCGTTGTAATTTGGGAGCAAGCGGCGAACGATGAAGGCGCTCTGGCTGATAAAGCGCGGAACCTGGGAGGTTCGTGAGACGCCCATGCCTCTGCCCAAACCCGGCGAGGTCCGCGTTGCGGTGCGGGCGTTCGGTCTCAATTTCGCCGAGCTAATGGCGAGTCAAGGGCTTTACCCCGATGCCCCCAAGCTTCCCGCGATCCTCGGTTACGAAATCGCCGGCGAGATCGACGAAGTGGGCGAGGGCGTCGAGGCTTCGAGAATTGGAGAGCGCGTCGTCGCGTTAACACACTTCGGTGGCCACGCGCAGTTTTGTTGTGTTCCGTCTCCGTTCGCGTTCACGATTGCGCCGGCGATGAGTTTCGAGACAGCGGCAGCGCTACCGGTGACTTACCTCACCGCTTACCACATGCTGTTCTTCGCCGCAAATCTTCGTGCGGGGGAATCGGTTCTCGTGCACATGGCGGCAGGCGGCGTCGGAACTGCCGTGCTTCAGCTATGCCGCACCGTTGCCGATGTTCTGACCTTCGGCACCGCTTCAGCCGGCAAGCATCAAGTACTGTGCGACAACGGATGCGCGCATCCTATCGACTACCACGTCGTCGATTACGAGCCCGAGGTACGACGCCTAACCGGAGGGCGAGGCGTTGACGTCGTGCTGGATCCGCTGGGCGGTCGCGATACGCTCAAGGGCTACCGGCTGCTACGCGCCGGAGGCCGAATCGTCGTCTACGGCTTTGCAAACCTGCAGAAGGGGCGGTTTAATCCGCTGCACGTCCTCGGGCAGCTTGCGCGCGTGCCTCGCTTTTCACCGCTTCGATTGATGGCTGAGAATCGCGGAGTCATAGGGGTCAACATGGGACACCTTTTCGGACGTGGCGATTTACTGTTTGGCGAGATGCGCGCGCTGCTCGCTCTATACGAACAAGGCAAGATCGCACCGGTGATCGACTGCGTGCTGCCGCTCGAGAATGCCGCTGACGGTTACAGGCGCATCGCGTCGGCTCAAAACGTCGGCAAAGTTGTCGTCGTCGCTACTTAGCCAACCTCAAAACTAATTGCGCGGGGCTGGGTCGTTCGCGATGCCATCCGGGAGCAGGCCGGACAGACCGTTATTGTAACTGTAGAGATAGGTCCCGGCCGGATACGCATAGATATCCACTTTGCTGTAAAAACCGTTGGAGCAGTACAATTTGGTTTCGGTGCGTCCCAGGGTGCACATAGTGGGAGCGTTCTGCATAGGCAGCTGGGTGGTCGGTTTCTTTTCTTTGTATGGCGGCGCATAGACGTACATGGCCGGAACGCCGGGAGCCAAGGCCAGCATGTTTTTATGATGATCGAACTGGAGGCTGCCGGGGAACCCAAGCGCTATATTGTGGAACAGCTTAGCCGGCATGTTCCCGCCCGAGAACTTTGCGACGTAGGTGCCGGTGCTACCGGGATCGCGGTACGAGACCCATACGTTGTTGCGGTTGTCGACGGCGAGACCTTGCGGCGTCGCGATGTCGGGATCCGTCAGCGTTTTGGTTACTGTCGTCCCAGTGTATTGCAAGATATTTCCCGGGCCGCCGCTGTTCGCTACCGCGTTCGCAACGTACACGTGGCCGATCGTATCAAACGCCACGTTATCGGGTAGAGTGTCGCCGGATATAGTGAGCACCGTCTTCGCCGGGCCACAATCGGGGCCGTACTCCGTGACGGTTTTGGGATTGGCGCCTTGATCGGGGACCCACAGATTCCCGGACTGATCGACGCCGATGCCGCCGTTAACGCTTACGAATGGACCCACCGTACAAACCGGCGGGTGATTGGCCTGATTAGCGCTCCGGTACCCGTACACGGTAGTACCCCCAATTGTGCTGAGATAGGTCATGCCCTTGTCGCTAGCCGGGTCAAACAGCGATGCCAACACGGAGCCGGACTGGGCATTGTGAACGGGTGCGCGCGAAACGCCCTGCTGTTGCGAGTCAGGCGAAATGGGCGAGATCAGGTTGCCGACTTGCGAGCTCCCGGAGCAGCCGGCAAGAAACATTGCCGTGACCGTGGTGCTCAGCGCGAGCCCGGCGAGATTGTAACGAACCATGAGAGTTTCTCCCTTGAACTTGAGAACGGATTGGCCTCTGCGCGGATCTCCTCGAGGATTTCGCCGTTGATGGTCGCGCGCATGTCGGCGCACAATTGCATAGGGCTGCGACCTTCGGATCGCCTTGGCGCTCTAAGAGCCAAGCATATCGAAAGCAGTTGCCTAAGTCCGTACGAAATAGTACGAGTGGAGAACAGTCGAGCGAATGCAGTGCCGGCCGAGCTTCCAGCACGGTTCGGCTCGGTGGGCACGGGGGCCCGGGCTTTCCGGCTGAAGCAAGGACATGGCCGACGCGGTAGTTAGCTCAGGGAGAATGGGTAGGATATGATGACGAAACGGTTTGCCGAGGCGTCCCCGCTCCTAAAGGCGCGGATCGCCGGCGTGTTTTACTTGCTGTCCATACTCACGGGCATATTCGCGGTGACCATCGCGGGCGGCGGCAGGATTAGCCTTGCAGCCAATCTTATCGGGAGTCTGTGCTACGTCGCCGTGACCCTGATCTTGTACGACTTGCTCAAGCCGGTGAACGGGGGCCTCTCGTTGCTCGCTGCGCTCTTCAGTCTGGCGGGATGCGCGTTAGGCGTTCTTCGCCTTCTGCACCTCCCCGGGCCCAACGTCAACGAGCTCGTCTTTTTTGGATGCTATTGCCTGATGCTCGCCTACCTCATTTTCAGGTCGACCTTCCTCCCTCGATTTCTAAGCGTGTTGTTGGCAATTGCGGGTTTAGGTTGGCTGACGTATCTCTCACCGGCGCTCGGAAACCATCTCTTTTTCCCCTACCTCATGATCACGGGCCTGGTCGGGGAAGGGTCGCTAACGCTGTGGCTCCTCGCGTTCGGAGTAAACGCTCGACGATGGAACGAGCAGTCGCGCTTAGCTGCGGGCGCTCGGTCACGGTGACCGTTCCCGACGTCTCGATTAGAAAATGTTGGGCGGGGCAGCCCGCCGCGAGACATGGACGCGCCGCGGCTAGTAGACTGTGGGCATGATGGCCGCACGGCCCAGGCCGGAGGTTTCGCTCGTGCGCCTGTACCTGCTACGAGCGATGTTCTTGCTCATAGGCTTGGCCCAGGGCAGTCAGACATGGTCCGCCATCATCCACCACACCCGGCCGTGGGACTTCTGGCACGGCGTCGGCATGAGTTTCCTCGGCGCCCTCACCGCGCTGTCGCTGGTCGGAGTTCGGTATCCCGTCAAGATGCTGCCGCTTCTGATCTTCGAACTGGCGTGGAAACTGCTCTGGGCACTCGCGATTTGGCTTCCGCTATGGCTCGCTCATCGCGTCGACGCGGATACCGCCGATAACGCGTTATCGATTCTGCTCGGCGTAGTTCTTGTGCCGCTCGTTCTCCCGTGGGGCTACATTTGGAAAAACTACGTGCAGGCGGCGGGCGATCGTTGGAAATAGCTAACCGCGTTGCAGCGCGGTAGCGAAAGAGCGCGCCAAACTCTTCACCAGGGGTTGCAATATCCGGACGCGAATCGCCGGAAGTCATTCGTTCCGAAGGGCTGCTATTGTTTAAGTGTTAACTTCGTTCTGCGCCAGGGAGAAGTGCGAAATGGAAATGAAGCGCGAGCCGTTGCCGAATGCCGAGGGCGCGGGCGCAGGGAAGACGAGAGGCAAGTTCCTTACACGATGCGCGCAGTTCTTGGCAAGCTTGGGCCTATTGCGCGTCCGTCCCGAATACGCGATGGCGCAGACTCCGCAAAGCCAACCGCCATATAATATCGTCTTCATCATCGTTGATCAGCGGGTCGAAAAGCTGCTCGCTGGTTCCGATTATTCGCTGCCCGCCATGAATGCGCTGGCGAGCCACGGTGTCACGTTCTCAAAGCACTTTATCTCGTCGGCCCAGTGCTCGCCGTCGAGGGCCTCTTTCCTCACGGGGCAGCCGCCTCAAGTTACGGGCGTTATCGATCAGATGCAGTTTTCGTTCGTACACAGCCTGAATCCGGGGATGCCCAATATGGGGTCCGTCCTGAAATCGATGGGCTACAAGACGGCCTATTTCGGGAAGTTCGAAATGGACCAGAGCATTCTCGACCCGAAGCCCGGCGTCAACTACAGCACTGCCGCTCAAGCCTATGGCTTCGATATATTCAGCGCGGGCGGAGACATCGGCAGCACGCCGGATAGCGGCTACGACAACGACCCCTTCATCGCGGGCGAAAGCGTTCGATGTCTGCTCGAAGTCGCTCCAGAGGCACGAAAGACGGGCCAGCCCTTCTTCGTGGTCGCAAGTTTCGTTAACTCGCACGACATCATGTACGGCGACGGCAACGTTCCCGGGCAACCGGAGGTTCAGAAGCCGGTGGTGCCGTCGGCAATTCCACCACCGCCGGCAAACTCGATTTACGAGAAGACTTGGTCTTTCACGCTTCCGACGAGCCTTGACGAATCGCTCGCCGCCGCCGGTATGCCGGGTGCCCTTTCAGAATACAAGACGGGATGGGACGGCTGGTCGGGCACGATTCCCACGGATCGCAAAGACATGTGGACGATCTTTTACAACTACTATCTCAACGCGATTCAGGACGTCGACCGCAGCATCCAGCAGATCGTCGACGTCATGGATCAAATGGACTTGTGGAAGGATACGGTGGTCGTTTTCACGGCCGATCATGGCGAGTTGGGGGGCGCCCACGGCGGGCTCAAGGGTAAGGGGCCATTTGTCTACGAGGAAAACATTCACGTGCCGTTGATCATCGCGCACCCGGGCGCGAAGGTCGGAACGACTTGCCCCGCTCTCACCAGCCACCTCGACCTGCTTCCCACGTTCGTAGGCCTCACAGGGCTCCCCGAGTCGAAGCGGCCATCCGCAGTGAAGGCGCTGCCGGGCCACGACTTCTCGTCACTCCTCGCCGAGCCCGAGAAAGCGAGTCCGACGGAGATACGACCCGCGATTCTTTTCAACTACGTCGGTCCGTCGACCGTTGACGGAGCCTTCCTCAACAAAACGATGGACACGCAATTTATGAACGAGACGTCGCCACCGCTCTCCGAGGCGAATCTAACGAAGCGTGGCCTCCTCGCCTTGGTGTTCGACGGACGCTATAAGCTTGGTCGGTACTACGCGCCAACAGCATGTAACACACCGCAGACTATCGAGGAGATTTTCAAAAACAACGACGTGCAGCTCTTCGATCTGCAAAACGATCCCCAGGAAGTTCAAAATCTTGCATTAGATCGAGAAAAGAACCAAGCATTGATCTTGCGGATGAACGCGCTGCTCAACGACCTCATGGCCAAGGAAGTCGGCGCAAACGACTGCGAGCTGCTCACCAACGCCATCGGGCCCATTGGTCCGAAGTGAGCCACGCCACAGGCATAGACGGGCGCGTGGACGGCTAGCCAGAGGCCGACGTTCGTCGTCGTGTTTTCGCGCGTGTCAGGCCCCATCGCGCGCGCATCGTTCGGGTCAGTATTTTCGTAGTCGTCCACCGCCCATTCGGTGGGAATCGCGCCGTGCGCCACCAAAGCGCTCACGAACTCCTGGGTGTCGCGGGAGAATGTGCGCCGAGTAGGATACGGCGAGACCAATACCGTCGTGCGAATGCCGTGGGCATTCCCCCAGCGGATCGTCTGCTCGATAAAGCGCTGGTAGCCGTGCCCGCTCCCGCCCGTGAGGAAGAAGTGCGGCGGGGTGTCGAGCGCGATTCCGCCGCCGTACGATGCTTCGAATCGCGCCAAAGCATAGAACGAGCTGGTCAGATCGTAGTACTCGCGGCGCGTCCGCGGAAAGATGCGGCTGTGCGGCTTCCAGGCTGCATTGGGAGCGACGATAGGAGCCATCGACGCGATGTCCACGGAGCGGCCGGCCCGCACCCACAGCTTCCACGCTTGCACGTTCCTTCGGTCGAATTTTATGGCTTCCGGCGGCCGATCCGGGACGTCCACGTTGGCGGCGTTTGGGTTGAGTCCGCTGCCGACGAATTGATACTGATAGTAAGCCGGGTAGCTTTTTGCAGGCAGCATAAAATAGTTCGCACCGACGTAACCCAGCTCGGCCTCGCCTGGTCCGGTTCCGCTGAAAATGTTCTCGATCGCGTCGAGGATCGCATACGGATTCGAGGGCGGACTATCCGCAACCGCGGATGCGATAGCGTTTGCGTGCTCGTAGAGACGCACGCGCCCGGTTGCGAGCAGCGTGGTGGTGAAGTCGCGATTGACGAGCGCGTTGAAGCCGGCAGTACCGCCGATAGAAACGTATTCGTTTGAATTGGAGCATTGGGCGGCGCGGCTCGTCGAGATAGCGGGCGTCTGCGCGCCGCTACATCCCGAAAGGGCGACCGCTAGGATTACCGCGAGATTTAGTAGAGGACGAACCGTATAGCCCATCAGTCTTGAATCTGCCGCGGCGAGAACGACCGATTCTGATTTGGCCACCCTCCTAGCGTTCTAGCCTGCAAGCGAATGTTCCCGAAGTGCCGATAGGGCAGCGGAAGCCCCGGGGCGCGCAAGCCCGGTACGAGCGACGCCGTTGACCGCCTAGTACCACAAAAGGCGGCAGCCGAAACGAGGGGTCCGGCACTTCAGATGATTGTTTTGTTGTGCAGAGCCGAGGGTAGAAAGCGCCGGAAAGCGAGGACTCATGTACGATAAAGACAACGAATTTGAATCTGAAATGTATTATGACCGGGAGCCGGCCAGTGCGGCGGTCGACCGCCTACACGGACTTGGCTACGGCCGCGATGACATCAGCGTAATGATGGACGACAAAACACGAGAGAAGGCATTTTCCGCAGTCGTGAATGCCAAGGGCAGCGAAGGTCTTGCCGCCGGTGCCACCATAGGAGGCGTTCTCGGCGCGATCGTTGCGGGGCTTACCGCTACGGGTAGCGTAGCCGCAATCGCGGGCACGGGCGGACTCGCCACACCCCTGGTTGTCGGTCCCTTAGCGGCCGCATTAGCCGGATTGGGAGCCGGCGCCGCGGGCGGCGGCATTCTCGGCGGACTCATCGGCGTCGGGATCGGCGAGAAACGCGCCAAAGACTATGAGAAGGGCTTGCGGGAGGGTGGCATTCTCGTCGCCGTCCGTCCGAAACCAAAGAACATCGGGCCGACGTACGTAAGGCACTCGAATCCGGCCGTTCCGCGAACTATGACGGAGTCGACCGCGACGTGGACTATGCCGGCGAGTTGCATTCCGAGACTCGTCGCTAAAGTCGTAACGCGGAGTCAGCTGGTTAGAATTCGTTGAACCTGCGCGAAGACGGGATCGGCCAAAGCCGATCCCGTGGGTCGCCGCACGCGATCGCGCCGCCCGAGGCCAACAAACCTTAGCACTTGGGCGATAGAACGAGAACAGCAGGGCGTTCGATCCTACACTTCTAACCGTGCAATCGCTGGCCATGTATCTGCTCCGAATGGGTATCATGTAAATTACCATGCTAACCGAACAAGTCTGGCAGCGAATCAAGGACACCGCTCAGCGCAACGCGGTCCAGCGACGTCGCCTGAGTCGTCCAGAGTCGGAACAAATCGTGAACCACATCGTCCTAAGTGTAGATGGACCATTTCCCCAGGCAGCGGTCGAGTTCTACGCTCGCGAGTTGATTCGACTAACCGAGGAGGCGCGGCTGACCGTCAAATAGTGAAACCGGCGTTCAGAGCAACAAACTGCGACCCAAGACTCCGGTGAGTTGATCCTGTGCTGCCAATGCCACGTTGCGTGCGATCCCGTCTAGCGGACGAAGGTTATCGCACACGTCCCAGGCCAGATCGCGGGCGGCGCGAACGTTCCAAATCGCGAGAAGGCGCCCGATTTTACCGGTGTCCTGCGCCGCCTCGCCGACTATCCCAGTCGCGAGGTATTGCAGGGCCTGTGGCAGCGTGGCCTCCAGAAGTCCGTTCACACTTTCAAAGTCGTCGTGCTCAGGGCTATCCTTAAGCGGAGCAAGGTTCATTTCGGTGTCGGTCTGGAGTAAAGCCAGCGCGAGGTCGTGATTGATATGCGCGTTCATCCCGGCCAGAGCAAACTGGATGCGATCGATGCCGGCTGTAAAGCGTGACTCGAACAGCGCCTTCCATGAGTCGGGGACCCCAGCCGAGCTCTGTAGCCAATCCGCGATGGCGTTAAAATAGAGCTGAGCGAATACCACATCAAGGCGATTGAGCCAAGGAGCGTCCTCCCAACCAGCCGCCGGGGGATGTCCGTCCACCTGTTGCGTTACGTTTAGGTAGAGCAGGTTAAACCACTTGAGCCCATCGTTGCCCGGTAATGAGTTGTTAATTGCGTCCATCTTCGCTGCCACGTCGGCAATCGTGACCGCTCCAGGTCCGCTTACGATTTGAAGTAGTTCCTGGTCAGCGACGGACTGGTTCACCGGCTGCTCCCCACTTACATAATGGCGTTCGTCGCCGGTTGTTGTTGACCCGTCCGTAGGCGGCGATCATGATCTCACTTAGCTTGAGGGTCCACAGCGATGCTATCGTAGAACTCCGACTCAATACCAGTCGAAGAACGCCCGATGCTGCCCAGGGGGTAGCTGTTCGCCTGCACGGCCCCGAAGCCGTGCGACGGGACCGGCAGTAAAAAGCTGTCTGCCCAGAGCGTGTTTTGCGGCTTATTCAGAGAAATTCCGGTATAGTAGCCATTCGGAGCACCGGACCCGTATACAAACGTCGACGTAGGCGACCCGCTCCAGGGCCGTTTGAAGACCGCGAGCGTGTTACTGTTGCCGACGGTATTTAGGATCAGGTTCTCCCGGCGATCAAGCACGATGCCTTCGGGCACGAGGCCGGACTCGATGTTCTGAAGAATCGAGTCGGCGCCCGTACGCGTGTTTACGGAGACCAGGAGCGGTTGGCCGTTGCTGTCGTAGCCGTCAGCGAGCAAACTGCGGGCATCAGCAGCTAAAAATTCCACCTCGTTCAAGTGTGACGTAACCAGCGTGCGAGCGGGTCCACCGCCCCCGGCTGCGATCTCGCTAGACGTAAAGAAGTCGATGACGTTGTCGCCGGCGTTGGCGGCGTACAAGTCGCCCTTCTTGTCGAATGCGAGTCCTATCGCAGACGGGCCTTGAGACAGGTTCAGCGTGGCGAACAGCGTGATCTGCTCGTTCTGCACGTGCCAAATGGTGACCGTGGCCGACCTCGTACCAACGGCTAGGTCGCCCGACCGCGGGTCGACTGCGAGTCCGACGCCGGTGCAAGGGCACTGCGAGATCATCCTGAGCGTCTTGGCATCATAAACGTCGACATTGCCCAGCTCTCCGTTAGAAGCAAAGATCCAGGTTACTGACGGCGGCCCTTTCCCATCGGGCAGGTTGAGCTTCGAGAAGCGCACGCCGACGGCCGGCGCCCGCTCCCCGGTCGTTTGCACGCCACTCGACGTCGGCACCGGGTTCGTTCCCTGGCACGCCGCGAGCAATAGCGGCAGAGCTGTAATCGTGATAACGCGGCGCATGCAGCCTCTTTCCTTATTATTGCGCTGGCGGCGTCGCTTGAGGCCCCGGCTTCGCGCCCTTCGCGACAACCAGAACGTCGTGCATTCCCTCACTGTAGTGGAAGGCGCAGCCGATGAGGTAAGTGCCGGCTTTCACGAGCGTAACTGTCACCGATTTGCCGGGCTCGATCGGGCCGCTCGCATAGCCGGTCTCGAGCTTGCCGCCGCCCTTCGCCGGTATCGAAAGGTTCGGATTCTTCGGAAAAACTGCCGGCGGCCCGGATATGGCCTTGACGACGTCGAGCGTATGCTCAATGCTGTTCGAGAGGTTGCGAATCGTGATCTTCGTGCCCGGAGGGAAGCCGAGCGACTGCGAGCGCGTCGTTTGCGTGAATCCGCCCAGGGTCGCTTTCCAAGTCGACGACTTGATCGTGCCGACCCCTTCTTGGGGAAGCTCCTCGCCGATCGTGTCCTTCGGAACGGTTGCAGTGGCGACCAGGTCGGAGTCAATCGCGGGAAGCGTATACGTGGTGCCGTTCATCGGCATGGCGTTGCCGCCACCGACGTTGGCACCCCCGACGTTACCAGCGCACGCGCTAAACGTGAGCCCGGCAAGCGTTCCAGCAGCGAGCGCTTTGAATTTCGTAGGCATGAGTCCTCCAACAAAATGTGTATCTTGCTGGAGTCTAGCGATGCTATATGAAGAAAGTCTAAAGCATGCACGTGCGACCTAAATAGCAGTGGACGCGCTACGGGGTGACTTTGTTTTCCATCGAGTCGGAGACGAGCTCGAGCGTCGTTTGATAGGTTGTAGTCGAGATGCCGATTACGCCGCTGTGCTGCTCCTCGGTCGCATACTCGTCAATTGACGTCGGCAGCAGCCGATTGGCAGCGTATTCTAGCTTCGTCTCGCTGTCGACGGTAATCGAACCCGTCGACTTGTCTTCAACATGCCGCTTCTCGCTGATCTTCATTAGCCCGTTGACGTCGCTCGTCACCGTATAATCGGCGGTAACGGTCGTCTTGTCTTTGCTTTGTGAAATCGACCAGTGCTGCTTGGCGTCGAGCAGGTTTGAATCGAAGAAGTTCGCGCCGAGAAAACGTAGGAGCGTGTACTCCTCGCCATTCACCTGTTTTCCCGGATCGCAGACGACCATGGTGTTGCCGTAGACTGCGCAGGTGGCAGCCGCAGCGCGCCGCGTGTCCGTTCCCTGCTCGCTGACGACGACCACTAATCCGCGATCGGGCGCTTCGCGCAGCACGTCGACGGTCATCGTGCCTTTATCGTCGATCTTAGTGCTGTAGGACCGGCTCCCGCTCGATCCGGCCTCGCTGGTTACCGAGCCGCTCTGAGACGCTTCGTACGTAAAGGAGTAGACGAGATGGCGCAGCGGCGGCGTGTCGGCGCGGGCAACGGCCGCGGAGCCGGGCGCCAGGCTTAACGAGGCCAATATGGCAAAAAGGCGACGCATAGCTATGAGATGGGTGATTCATGCCCCGCGGGGCCGTTGCCTGCGCACGGAGCCACGTCTTTCGGAATCGCCGTGATATATCCGTTGGTTACTATCGAGACACGAAACGGCGCGCGCCACTTCCCGAGAGGGCGTCGCAACGCTTCCACGTGATCGACGACTGGTCGGCTTAGCGAAAAAGCTTCACTGCATTTTGGATCGTTACCGCGATGCCCCAGGCAAGCGGAATTCCGACCCAGAGCCACGCTATCACGAGGAACGTCGTGTTGCTGTCGGTCGGACGCATCTGTTCTTCGAGCTGATCCATCGCGTTCTCCTCAGGTTGCCCCGGCTTGCGTCTCGAGGTGGTATCGTTCGTGCACGGGCCGAACCGCGAGATTGCTTAGCAGACCGACCACCAAGAGTACAGCCATGACGTACATCGTCACCGAGTAGGCGTCGGCTTTGGCAACCCCGTGATCGATTTGGTACTGCCGAATGTAGTTCACGAGCACCGGCCCGACGATGCCGGCGACGGACCACGCGGTCAGCAGTGCGCCGTGGATCGCTCCTACGTTGATCGTCCCGTAGAGGTCCCGCAGGTAGGCCGGAATGCTTGCGAATCCACCGCCGTACATGCTGATGATGACCAGGACCGCTAGGACGAAGAGAGCGAGAGCGTTCGCGTGCCCGAACGCCGGCAGCAAAGCGTAGAGCACCGCACCCATAATGAAGAAAATCGCGTAGGTCATCTTGCGACCAATGAGGTCGGAGAGCGACGCCCAAAAAATGCGCCCGCCCATGTTGAAGATACTGATGAGCCCGACGAAACCGGCAGCCGCGATAGCGGTTACTCCAAACATGTCCTGGATCATGAGCGAGGCTTGGCCGAGGATGCCGATGCCGGCGGTAACGTTTAGGCAAAGAACGAGCCAGAGAAGATAGAACTGCGGCGTGCGCAACGCCTGTTCGCGGACGACGTTTCTCGTCGTGATCATTCCCTGCGACGTTGCCGGCGCCACGTAGCCCACCGGTTTCCAGCCTTCGCTCGGAACACGGACGATCAGCGAGCCGACGAACATCCAGATGAAGTAGAGAATACCGAGCACGATCATCGTTTGTGCCACGCCGGTGCCCGACGCATTCGCGAAATGCTTCATGAGGAGGACGGACAGCGGAGCCCCGATCATGGCGCCCCCGCCGAAGCCCATGATAGCCGTACCCGTCGCTAATCCGGGGCGGTCGGGAAACCACTTGATCAGCGTCGAGACCGGCGAAATGTAACCGATACCGAGACCGCAACCGCCGATGACCCCGTACCCGAGGTAGACGAGCCAGAGCCAATGGGCGTTCACGCCGATAGCCGCGACGATCAGGCCGGCGCTAAAGCACAGCGCCGCGACGAACATGGCCGCGCGCGGCCCGGCCCGCTCGACCCACTTGCCGCCAAACGCGGCGGACAGGCCGAGGAAGAGGATCGCAAGGCTGAAAATCCAGCCCAGCGCGGGCACGCTCCAGTCGACGCCGGGTAGCGGTGTGGTGACGCCGATCGCTTGCGACATCGGCTTGGTAAAAACGCTGAACGCGTACGCTTCTCCGATGCAGAGGTGGATGCAGAGCGCTGCCGGCGGGACGAGCCAGCGATTGAAGTCGGGCCGTGCTATCGAGCGAGAGCGATCGAAGTATGCCACTGGACCTCCTGGCGCCGCCACCCTTTGGCGGTCATTCGCCTTGACGGCTTCGACGGGTCAACAGGCCATTCTTGGTTCGTGGCCAGAGTTCTTACCGGCGTGGGGCGACGCTCAGAGTAACGCCTTGAAAGTCCAATGTTTTTTCGTAATCGCCGAAGTCTTTGATCTTTTTCGTCACTTTGCCCGCGCGGGGGTAATTCCAGACGGCGAGGAACTTAGCGCGATCTTGATGGTCTGAGTAGGGCACGAAAATCTTGCTGCCGTGGATCCAAGATGGTCGGGCAACGCTTTTTATGCCGTCGAAGTGTATGGTTCGGACGATCGTGACGCGCGAACCTGAGATCTTTAACTGCGACAGGATTGAGTCGTTGTGGCCTTGTGACTGGTATGTGATATACTTGCCATCCCATTGTACCTGACCCGGTACGCCGACCGAATCGCTTATCGAGAGCACCGAAAAAATACTTCCCCCCTTTAGCAGCTCCGAAAAGCCCGGGTGTCCGCCTCCGGCAGCGTAACCATTAACGAAGAGGTTCCCCGAACCGTCGTAACCGCAATAGCGCGAATCTACTTGAGATCCGTATAGTGTCGGCGTTCCGGTAGCCCCAGGGAAAATGGCAACATCGCCCCCGCTTCCCCTAAACACAACCGCCAAATTTCCCGTGGTAGGATCGATCGAGCAGCCCTCACCGTCGGTGCCCGGCAAACGAAGCGCCGCTATCGGAGCACTGCCTCCATGGGCATATTCAACGACCGTGTCATTGTCGGCAATGAACACATCGCCCCCGGCGTCTGAGCAATCGCCGCTGATCTCAGATCTGGGCTTATCGAGGGTCCCAACGAGCGCGCCGTCCGGATACGAAAACACGCAGGTGCCGCCGCAACCACCGGATGCATACAGCAAATCGGTACTGCTCGTCTTATGCCTTGCGGCTGCCGTGCTTTGCGGCATCGCGTCCGGCGAACGGAGCGGCGGCTGCGATGCCGCGCAGCCCGCGAGAATTGCAACGGTCGCGCCAAGGGACAAGGCGTAGCGTCGCAGGCTCTCCATTGTTCTATTCCTCGTTCCTACTCGTCGTCGACCGGCGCGTCTGATGGCGCCTCGTGGAGGAAAGTTGACGCGGGATACTTCGAGCCGAATGGCGTGAAGGGCCGGGGCTGCTGCGTGAAGTCGAAGCTGTCGCCGATGCTTTTGGCCCGCGAGTCTGAGTAGCCCTGCGAAGCCGGACCGATCGGCGGAAGGTTGTAGACCTGCTCGATGAACTTCAAGATGCTGCCGTACTCGTACTTCGTGCGCGAGACGTATCCGGATCCTGAGCGACCCATTTTGGCGTAAGGCGAGATGATGAGGCACGGAACGCGAATTCCAAGTCCGCGAAAGTCGAGCTGCGGAGGAGCGGCGTTGTCGAACCAGCCTCCCCATTCATCCCAAATAACGATGATTGCGCTGGAGTTCCAAAACTGGCTCTCGCCAATTTCATTCACGATGGCGGTGACCCATGACGGCCCGTGGTCGCTATGAGTTCCGGGGAGGTCGGAATCGTTGCGGCTTGGGGTCACCCAGGTGACGCCGGCGAGCTGGCCGCTCGCGATATCGGTGAGCACGCGCGTCTGCGGCGCAATGACGTCCGCATTCCAGTCATGGCCGTACCGAACGTAAGAGATCGCCTCGAACGGCGAGTACAGGCCGCCGTTTAGGTGGCGTTTGATGTAGTATTTCCATGATACCCCCGCCGTATCGAGAACCTCTGCCATCGTATTGAACTGCGTAAAGCACGGAAACGGGCCGTCGCCGCGCCCGACCTGGCGATAGCTGTTCACCAGCGAGCTCCTCGTCCGCGGCGGCGCATCGCAATCGTTAGGGGCGAGGGTCGGGTTGTTGACCTCGGCCTCGGTGTCGCTGATATTGTCGGTCCCGGCGACCGCCATCATGTGGGTGACGTAGCTGCCGCCGAATTCGGTGGGAAACATTGCGTCGGCGAGCACATATTGCTGCGCCATCGCCCAATAGGGGGCGATTTCGGAGTGATCCATGTAAGCGTAGGCTGCGTAGTCGGCTCCGGGCCCGGTATGGAAGCCGTCCATCTTGCCCTTGTGCCAGCCGGTGATGGCCGACTGCCACGTGTGCGGTAAGTTCGGGTTCGTTTCGAAGTTCGTTTCGTGAAGCGCGACCTTCACGCGGTGGTGACTGTGGAACGCGTGGCCGTACATTGGTGCGTTCGCGCCGGGGAATCCGGCAAAGAGGTTCTCGAAGCTACGATTTTCCTGGATAATCATGACGACGTGCGAAATCGGGCCGTTGCCGCTCGCCGATGGCGCCGGCAGCGCAGGGCCTACGGGTGAAGACGGTGCGCTCGTCGAGCAGCCCGCCGTTATTCCGAGCACCGTGAGAACGAAAAGCAGCCTGGCGATCATAGCACCAACACTCCCTCAGTCAAAAAGCTCCGGCTTCAAAAGCTCGTAACACCAGGTTCGCGCCAGCCGCCATAGTGCCCCTGCGGAAGCGGGCGGCCGCGACGGGTCCCATCGCGCGGCCGAAGCGGGCACTCCCTCCGGCATGCCGCCGCCGACAATCATCGTCGCCGAGGACGATCGAGCGATTCGCGAGCTGCTCGAGCATCATCTCGAACGCGAAGGCTTCGCGGTGGTCGGCGCCGCCGACGGTCACGCCGCGCTTCGCGGCGCGCGAGGCGCCGCCGACTTGCTCGTTCTCGACATCGCGCTGCCGGGCGTGGATGGCTACGACGTCGTGCGAACGCTGCGGCGCGAAGAACGAAATCTTCCGATCGTCATAGTGACGGGGCGCTCGGATGAGATAGACCGCGTGCTCGGCTTCGAGCTCGGGGCCGACGACTATATATGCAAGCCGTTCTCGCCGCGCGAGATCGTCGTCCGCATCAAGGCGATCTTGCGCCGTTCCGGCCGGGCCGTCCCGCCACCGGATCCCGTGCTGCGCTTCGGGCGTTTGGAAATCGACGGCGGTGCGCGCGAAGCGCGCGTCGACGGAACCGACGTGCGGCTTAAACCGCGAGAGTTTGCACTGCTGATGGAGCTGGCCGGAAACGTGGGCGTCGCATTGTCGCGCGACTGGCTCCTGCAACGCGTCTGGGGCTTCGACTTCAACGGCGATGAGCGAACGATCGACGTCCACATTCACCGTTTGCGCGAAAAGATCGAGGAGCCGTGGCAGCTGCCGCCGCTGCTGCGCACCGTTCATGGATTTGGTTACAAGTTCGTGCGAGGCTGATACGCCGCGCAGCCGCCGAGAGCTGGCGCGCGCCGTCCTGGCGACGGTCGGCCACGAGTTGCGGACGCCGCTGACGTCGATCCGGGGTTACATTGAAACGCTGATCGAGGGTGATTTCGACCCGGCCACCGCTCGGCGATTTCTTCAAACGGCTCGCCGTGAGACGTTGCGCCTCGGCCGTCTTGTCGATGGCATGCTGGAGTTCTCGATGCTCGATCTCTCGACGCCGGAGACCTGCGCGGCCTGTAACGTCGTCGAGCAGATCCGCGCGACGATCGAGCTGATCGCTCCCATGGCTGCGGCTCGGCACGTGACGATACGCACGCTGCTGCCGCCGCTGGCACACGCGCGCGTCGACGGCGATGCCTGCGTCCACGCCTTGGCGAATTTGATCGAGAATGCGGTGAAGTACGGCCGGGAGCCGGGAACGGTCGAGGTCTCGTGCCTCCGCGGGAAGCGGTTTGTCGCGATCGCCGTCGAGGACGACGGCCGCGGCATCGCCCCGGAGCAGCGCGAAGCAGTTTTCGCGATGGGCGTTCGCGGCGACTCGCCGGATCGGCCCGGCGGAGGCATCGGACTCGCCGTCGTCAAGGCGATCGCGCAGCGGGCCGGCGGCGACGTGCGGGCGGAGGAGTCCGCGCTCGGGGGCGCCCGTTTCGTCCTGCGCTTCCCGGCGGGATAAAACGCGCCGCTTGGTGTTTTGCCCCCTTGGTTATTGGGCAAAGAGGGACGCAAACAGCCGACACGCTCGCGCGTCGTCATAAGGAGAGCGTTTGTGTCATTGGTCGAAATCGTCGTTGTATTGATCGTCGTCGGGGTACTGCTGTGGCTTGTCAATACCTACATTCCGATGGCGGGTCCTATAAAGTCGCTGCTGAACGCCGTCGTTGTGATCGCTCTAGTCGTTTGGCTTCTGAAGGCATTTGGACTTTGGCACTACCTTATGAATATTCGCGCCGGGTCGTAACGGGCGAGGTTTGGCGATTGCGGCAATGCGGGTATCGTTGGGGAGCTTATCCGCCGATTTGGAGGTAAACAATGAGCAAAGATGGTCTCGATAAAGCAGCAGATGCGGTTAAACGAACGACTGATAACGTGAAGGACGCGATTCATGAAGCGTCGCATCGCACTGTAGCCGATGCAGAGAAGGCGCGCCGCGAAGCTTTGGACGGCGAGCTTACGGGCACCGAGAAAGCAAAATCGGTTTTGAACGAGGCAAAAGAGCGAACCCAGGCCGAGATCGACGCCGCAAAACGCGAGGTGCGAAAACACACCTAGCAGCTGGTTCCGTCCGCTATATCTCTCCAAACTCTATTTCGATGCGCTCGAGGCCCGGGAACATCTTTGCGGCTTCCGGCAGTTCTACCAAGATGCGACGAGCATACTCCGCGAGCTCATCTCGTCCGATGGTCTTGCCTTGCTCGATCTGAAGGTCTGCTGCAGGATTGTAGGTGAGCTTCAGGAGGCGCCCGTCAAACGAATGTAAGGCAAGGCCGCGTTCCGTTAGCCTCGTTACAAAAGATGTTCGCCCATCCGCTTCCACCGCTAGTGTTCCATGCGCCGGCTTGCCGCTCGATTCTCACCCATATCGCTCTGCGCCCAGGTTGCATCACCTAACTCGGGACCCGCATCTGGAGGCTCTGCATCAGGTAAGGTCAAGGCACTGGCTCGTTCGTTTTCCTCCGCCCCGTCCAGGAGAATAGCGACGTCACCTGAGTATCCCGCGGAATATGAACGCCGTACGGTTGCGGTCGCCCCGCTGGCTAGAATGACGGCATCACCCTCGGTGAGGGCGCGTTTCAGCCCACTCGTGCTTTCCATACGGGAGTCTTACCCAATAATGCGAGAGGGGCGTCTAGGCGGGCCCGTCGACAAGGAGTTACTTTGGAAGAGAGGTCGACCGTGGCCGGCGTGTTAGCAGTCATGAAAGAATCCGTCGCGAATTTCCAGCGGCACCGCGATGTTTGGCTGGCGGCTGCCATTGCCTACTTTACGATCTTCGCCGTAGCCCCGCTCATCATCGTGGTAGTAGGGATCGCCGGCCTCCTGCTTGGAGAGCGCCAAACGGTGTTGACCGAAATCCATACCTATCTCCAAACAAGTGCGGGTAAAGCCGCCGCCGATGGCGTGTGGGTCATCGTTAGTACCGCTTCCTCGCATCCGCGAGAAAGCACTATCGCTCAAGCTATTGGCTGGTTTCTTTTTATCGTTGCCGCGATTGGGCTGTTTGGCTCATTGCAAGAGGCACTGAACGTCGTGTGGGAGGTCGAACCTAGTAAACGCGGATTCGCCGGGGCCATCCGAGGTCGGCTCCTGGCCTTCGGTCTGGTACTGGCGATTGCGTTTCTGCTGCTTGTCGCACTCGGCGCTAATGCGATAATCGCCGGATTCTCTAAAGAGTTAACGAGCTTGTCTCCGCTGGTCCCCACCTTCGCCGAACTGCTGGACTTCTTGTTTTCGTACGTTGCTATCACAGGGTTGATCGGTCTGATGTACCGCTTCCTCCCGGAGGGTCAGGTTGAATGGCGCGACGTCTGGCCAGGAGCGGCGGCGACGTCCTTCCTATTCGTAGCCGGCCAGTCCTTATTGGGCTGGTACGTCGGGCGCGCCGGCATCGCCTCGGCCTATGGAGCTTTCGGGTCGCTCATCGCCTTCATGGTGTGGGTAAACTACTCGGCGCAGATTTTGCTGCTCGGCGCAGAATTTACGCACGCCCGCGCAGGTGCCATCGCGAAAGGCGCGCCCCAATAGTAGGTCTCAGATAGGCTCGGGTCCTAACGGTCCTCCCCGGTCGCTAAGACTCAATCGCACCCGAAGTTGCGCGAAACGCTTGCAGGTTTGTTTTTGGTTGCGTGCAGACGGTTGACCGTCCCTTAAATGGGGCATAAAGAGCTATAAGAAAAGGAGGTATTTCATGGTAGGCATCCTCTGGACGATCATTTCCGTCCTGTTCGTCTTATGGCTGTTGGGCTTCTTGTTGCACTTCGGCGGCGGCCTGATCCACCTTATTCTCGTGGTTGTCGTCGTTCTTGTCGTGATCAATCTTCTGACCGGGCGAGGTGCACGCGTTTAATCGCGGCACCCCTGCTTTGACGCTTGGCTAGCACTTCTCATCGCTCGGCCGGCACGTCGAACGAATCAAACGAGATCGCATTTTTGGAAACGCCAACAAACTGCGCCGTAGAGGCGCCAGCTCAGGTTTCTATTCTAAAGGAAGTAACAATTGGACATCTTAGACGTCATCAAGAAAGAGCATCGGGAAGCCGCGGCGATGCTCGATCAGGCCCAGAAGTGCGAGCCCGGCGACCAGAAAATGGTCGAGCTAGCTAAACGCATTGAATATGCGCTTTCCACGCACGTTCAGATCGAGGAGCGGTTGTTCTACTCGCGCCTCCGTAAAGGCGCGGAAGAGGAGGAGCAGCTCGTTGACGTATACGAGGCGTACACCGAACACGATGTTGCCGCTCACCTCATCGCGCTGCTAAAATCCGGCCGCAAGCCCGATGAGAAGTTCAAAGCGGAAGTACAAGTGTTGGGCGAGAGCATCAAGCACCATGTCAAAGAGGAGGAGTCCACCGTCTTTGCGATTGCGCGGAAACTTCTCGATGAGGACGAGCGGAACGATTTGGGCGAAAAATGGGCCAGAGCTCGTCAGCGCTTCGATGCGGCAGCAAAGGGCAACGCAACGAAACCGGTGCGAAGAAAGCGGAGTCAACGTAAGGCCGCTTAGCGCGCGCCTTAGTCACGCCGCATGAGACGCTCATTTAGCATATTCGCCTCCGGGGTCAATCGGTTCGTATCGTCGGCCGCCGCAACCGGCGCGGCCTTTGTGGTCGTCGTCGTATGGGCGGTTTTCGGCCCCATTACACACTACTCGGAGAGCTGGCAGCTCGTGATAAATACCGGGACGACCATCGTCACTTTCTTGATGGTGTTCGTCCTGAACCACGCACAGAACCGCGATACTACTGCGATAAATGCTAAACTGGACTCCCTGATACTCGCAATCGAACGAGCGGATAACCGACTCGTCGGTCTGGAGCAGCTACCGATCACTGAGGCTGAAGCAGTTACCGCGGCTTTGAAAGACGACCTAGTTACCGAACCGGCGTGACGCCGAGCAGAGACCAACGGAACAAGCCATCGATCGCGCAAAAGGTCGGCGCCGAGTTCGTTGGAACCTTTTTCGTGACGGTGGTCGCAGCGAGCGTCGACGTCCTCTATTTCAGCGGCAGCGGGCACGTCGATTACGTTTCGCGTTGGCTGGCTCGTGGATTCATCACGGCCGCACTCATTTATACGTTCTCAGGGATCTCGGGGGCACACCTCAACCCGGCGGTATCGATGGGATTCGCGGTTCGCCGAGCGATGCCGGTGGCGCAGATGCTGCTCTACTGGCTAGGACAGTTCGCCGGCGCATGCGCGGCTGCGCTTCTTATCGTCGCTCTGTGGGGTCGCGCGGCTGCGTTGGGAGCGAGCCATCCCGGACCGCAGTTCACGGAAACCGAGGCGGTGATCTGCGAGGTTCTCCTGACCTTCTTACTGATGATCGTCATCCTCATGACGGCGGAAGAAGAGGCCGCTATCGGCAAGCAATCTGCGCTCGCCGTCGGTCTGACGGTGGCCGCTTGCGGATTTTTTGCCGGGCCCATTAGCGGCGCGTCCATGAATCCAGCGCGTTCGATCCCGCCGCTCATTCTTGGGGGAGCCGGCAACATCGCATGGATCTACGCAGTTGGTCCGAGCGTCGGCGCGGCGGTCGCCGCTGTCGTCGTGGCCGTTTTCTTCAATCGGCCCAACAAGGGCGAACGCAGCGCGGCTAAGGGAAGGTGAGCGACGAGGGACCGGGCGTTTGCCACCGGCCAGGTGTGGTACAACTGTTCAGCATGGCAAAAACGGAAATCAATCCGACGAATTACGACGCGATCCCGACCTATGTGCCCGATGAACCCCATCACCTTGTAAACGCGGTTATCGAGACGCCCGGACAAACGCGGCACAAGTACGCTTTTGAGCCCAAGTACGGAATCATGATGCTCAAACTAACGCTCGCCGAGGGCCTAGCGTGGCCGTATGACTACGGCTTTATCCCGCAGACGCTTGCCGACGATGGAGACCCGACCGACGTTCTCGTGATCAACGATGCGCCCACCTTCCCCGGTTGTCTGCTAGAGACACGCATTATCGGCGCGATTCTAGTAACGAAGGACGGGGTTGTAAACGATCGAATCGTGGGCTGCCCAAAGCGCCAGTCCGGCGTAACGTTGAAGACCGACGGTTTCGACAAGCTCGACGATCTACCTAAAGACATGTTGGAAGGCATAGAACGCTTCCTCGTAGAGTATTCTGAAGTCGAAGGCCACAAGATCAAGCTGAATGGAACGTGCTCGCGGAAGAAGGCCTTCGCGATAATCGACAGGGATCGCAAGCGGTTTAAGAAACTGGGGTAGCGGCGCTCTGAGTGGATGCCCGAGAAACCTGGCGGATTCTAACGGTCAACCTACGGGCCGGTGGAAATAGCGTAACGATACCGCCCATCGTACGCCGAGCGGCGCAGCGCGATGCCGATGTCGTAGTTTTCGCGGAGTTTCGCGATAGCCCGGCGGGCTCGTTCTTGCGCACCGAGCTCGATCGCGCGGGTTTGCGGTATCAGGCGCATACCTCCGCGAAAGGAGCAAACGGCGTGCTAATCGCGTCCGAAGGACCTCTTGAGGCATGGGATGATAATCCTTTTGGGTTTTCGGCGGACGAGTACCCGGGTGCCGTTCTAAAGGTGCGCGTCAGAGAAATCCAACTTTATGGCGTCTATCTGCCGGGTCAGGATCGAAAGCGCGCGCATTTGCGATGTCTCATAGCCGCGGCGAAGCACCACAATGAAAAAGGTGACCCGGTGATCTGCATTGGAGATTTTAACTCAGGTCGAAATGAGACCGACATCGAGGTCAATGTGCGTTCCGGAAAACTGCGTGACGAGTTCAGCACTGCCGACCTTTACCACGAACTCGAGGATCAATGGATCGAGGCATGGGCTCACCTGCATCCCGACGAATACGAGTTCAGCTGGTATCCATTTCGTCGCGATCCAGATTATCGCAGTAACGCCGGCTGGCGCATCGACAAAGCGTTTCTGTCACCGGCACTTCTGCCCGCGCTCAAGGGCGCGGAATACGATCATGTTTTCCGCCAGGATCGTCTGACCGATCACTCCGGATTGCTCCTTGAACTCCAACGATGACGACGCCGGGGCCGTTGCCTAACCCTAGGTATTATTACGCTTGGCACCGAATAGTAAGAACCTCACCTCAATACGCCCTTGACCGTAGGTTCAGCGCCGGCCAACCCG
This sequence comes from Vulcanimicrobiota bacterium, assembly GCA_963745145.1. GTDB lineage: Bacteria > Vulcanimicrobiota > Vulcanimicrobiia > Vulcanimicrobiales > Vulcanimicrobiaceae > Cybelea. The sequence continues at coordinate 190,037 of CAVUWE010000003.1, forward strand.
CATTCCGGCGAGAGAAGGGCCAGCCATGGACCTCTCCATTATTAGCCTCGAGGGCGAGTTTGATCTTTCGCAGCGGACCAGGCTCCAAGAAGCGTTCGCATCCGCTCAGACCAGCCCGGCCGTGATCGTTGATTTCACGAACGCTCTTTACATCGATTCTACAGTGATCTCGTGCCTCGTCGAACTTCGCAACGCCAGACTGGAGCAGAAGGCTCGGCTAATGATCGCCGGTCTAAGCTCATCCCATGAGCGAGTTTTCCAGGTGACCGGCATGTCATCGATCTTCGATTCAGCTGCGACGACCGGCGACGCCGTAAAAGCCCTGGAACTTACAGGGGCCAAGACCGAACACGTGGTTCTGCAAGCCGAGTGAATCTCAGGGATCCTGTGCGCAGTTTCGCGACAGAAAGGCTTCGATGGCTGGCCCCATAGAGCGGGTTTGGAGGCGCATGAAGACCAACGCCACAACCCGCAAGACGGCGATCACGGCGCTCGAGGCGGAGAGCACCATCCTGAAGCTATGTCGCCAGGAACAAGCGTTGGTTCCGACGTCGGAAGCGCTAGACTATTTGACCGCTGAGTTCGTGCGCATGAGCCTCGAAAAAACCGGCGACTTGCCGCGTTGAAAACCAGGTTAGTTTAGCGGATCGCGTTCTACCAACTGATAATGATCAGACCGTTGCCGTCCGGACCGCCGCCCGGGGTCCAATGCACGTGCGTCGCCGACTCCTCGACGAAAGAGGAACCGCCGCCGCCACCGCCGCCGCCGCCGGACTTGTAGTAGATGGAACCGGTGGCGGTGCTGTCGTCATAGCCTCCGCCTCCACCGCCGCCACCGCCGTAATAGCCGCCGCCGCCGCCACCGCCGGCAGGTCCGCAAGCAGCACTAGCTCCCGCGCCGCCGTTGAAAAGTTTTCCCTCGATTCCATCGACGGGATTGCAAGTGTAGGAGCTGCTAAAACTTACCGACGATCCCCCAACTCCTTTGCCGCCGGCGCCTCCGTGTGTCTGCGTCCCTCCCGTGCCGGCGCCGCCACCCTCCTGGCCGCCGCCGCCTTTACCGCCGGTCGTCGCACCGCCGATCCCGCCGGTGCCACCGAAAAGTGGGGAAGACGAGCCGCTGCTGCTACTGCTGCTGCCCGTGTAGGACGACACCTCGCCCGTTTCACCGCTCCCACCACCGCCGCCGGCAACGACGAGCCGATCTGCCGGCTTATCTCCCGCGGTGCGTACGTCGGAGCTCCCGCCGCCGCCATACGCATCGGTGCCGGCAGTTCCGCCTCCGTTGAAGCCTCCGCCGCCCGCGCCGCGCCTGTTCAAGATCCCCCTGCCGCCAACGTGGATGACCAGCAGCTGCCCTGACGTAACGAGGATCGTGGCTTTCACCTTAGCTCCCAAGCCGCCTGGGTATCCGTACTTCCGTTTTGCATACCCGCCGCCCATCGCTCCCGCGGCGGTGATCGTGAGCGCAGTAACGCCCGACGGCACCTTGAAACGTTGAGACGCGTGGGTAAACCGAAACGTGCGGCTCGAAGTCTGAGGCGGCTCGGCATTCGGCGCGCTCAAGCCGGGCAACCCGCCGGGACTGGCAGCGCACGCCGAAATAATGGCGGCGCTAAGGGAGGCGCCGATGATATTGCGCACGTTGGAAATATCCATATTTAGAAAACCTACTTTCCGACGGCTGCCGAGCGCGCACGATACCAAAAAGCCGAGGCCCAACAAGGCCGCCACCCAAAAGCCAGGGTGCGCCTTCTTGCCAGTTTTGTCAAGGGTGCTTACGGCGGCGGAGTAAACGACGTATTGAACAACACCGTTCCCTCAACGGGCGTACAATCAATTCTCTTTGGCGTGTACGTAGAGCGCTTTGCCGCCAGCACCGACGCCATGTCGAACTGAAAGTTGCCGCTCGATTTAACGATCGTCGCTTTTTCAACTTTGCCGTCGGGTCCGACAAGTACCGACACAGTGGCGGAAAACGGCCCCTGGTCCAGAGGCACCGCATCGATCTGTACCACGGCTCCTTTTGCTATGCCCGCGACCTCCGTCATACACGGCGACGCAGTTGGACTCGGCGCGGCCTGCGCAAGCACTAAGGCCAGCGCGATCGTTGTTGTCATGTGGCCCTATTAGGCAAGCGGGACGCACGGCCCCGGCGTCAAAACCAATCGGCCTGCCGGAGGGCATCGGTCTGATCCCTCGGCCGTTTTTCCGTTCCGAGGAGGACACCAGGTGCGGGCTGGTAGGCAATGAGAACCGTGGCAGCGACTTGCGCGCGACGTTGGTGTCTAGCCCGGATAATGCGGGCGCCCATGCTTGCCGCAGCGATGCTCGCCGGCTGCGATCACGGAGCGAGCGGTGCGACCTACGTTCCTGCCACCCCCGATTTTGCTAAAGCCGCGCCCGGCACGCCCATCTCGATCGACGGAACGGGGAAGGATTCGACGCTCGACCAGCTCGTCGTCAGATTCATGGTCGCGCAGCACGTTCCCAACGCGCAGCTCGCCGTTTCGCTCAACGGCAAGACCGCGTTCTCGCACGCTTACACGTATCGCGGATTTGCAAGATCCACCACGACGCCCGCCACGATCATGCGGCTCGCCAGCAACACGAAAGCTTGGGTCGATGCGGCGCTGTATAACTTGATTCGCGCCGGGAAGGTGGACCCTAACGCAAAGATCTTCACCTATCTGGGCATCATAAAGCCGTTGCCCAAAGGCGTCAAGGTCGACAAGCGCGTCTACGACATCACGATCGAAGACATGATCCTGCACGAATCGGGCTGGGACGACTCGAAGCCGCCCTACTACGATCCGACGTTCAAAATGCGCGAGATCGCTCTCGCGCTCGGGCTCAAGCACGAGGTCGGGCAGGTCGACTACGTGCGCTATCAACTCGGGCAGCCGCTGCAAGAGCCGCCGGGAACCACATACGCGTACTGCAACGTCTGCTACACCGTGCTCGGAATGGTCATCGCCAAGGCGTCCGGAACGAGCTTCGAACGATACGTAGCCAAGCATGTCGCCGGTCCCCTCGGCCTTAAGAACGTGCTCGTCTCACCGACGGTCGGATCTCGGCTGGGGAACGAAGTCGCGAAATATTACTCGTCCTATCGCGGACTCTCAGCCGTCTACGTGCTCTCGAACAAGCCATATCGTTTCCCATATAGCGGCGACGATATGATTTTGGAAGTTGCCGGTGGTGCGTCCGCGCTCGCTACGAACGCCGACTCGATGCTCGCGCTCATGAAGCGCTATTTGATCTGGGGCGTCGGCACGCCGCAACCGGGAGCTGATTGGGCGCGTGAAGGCTCGATGCCCGGAACGAATACGTGGGCCGAGCAGCTGCCCGACGGCAAGAACTACGCGTTCTTGGTCAACACGCGCCAGTACGTGTACGGCAAGGATCCCAGTGCGTTCGAGACGCTCCAGCACAAGGTGGAACGGCATCTCTTGTCATTCTAAGCTCGTCGAAGCGGCTCGGCACGAGCGGGACACTGAAACGCGCTCACATTTTGAAGAATCCGGCGATGGCTCCGCTTGAGTCGAGCACGAACGTGACGGGTTGAGTTCCGGCGCTGAAAACGGCGGTGTAGTGGTAGCGGTGATAACCTCCCGCTTCGTCGTCCGAGTCAAACTGCAATCGCTCGAACGTACCATTCGCCGCGAACATCTGGCCAAGCTCGCCGATGGTCGACGGGGTCATCGTTCCCTTGAGCGCGTCGGTCATCCGGTCGGTGGGCACCTTTCCCGCGAGGAGGCTCGCAAAGAACGCGCTGAAGCGACTGGTCAGGGGCGCCGCATTCGCGGCGGCGGCTCGAGTTTCCGAGGCAGCCTGCGCCGCGGCCCTCGCTGCCTGCACCGGATAGGCGGTCTTGAGGGCGGCATCCACCAAAACGCCCGTCGGAAAGTTGAAGTCGTTTCCGACGGCGACGACCGCAAAACGCTCTTTAAGGATCATCTCGTCGTCGGCCTCAAATCCCGGAAGGCCCCCGTGATGCCCGACTAAGACCAGATCGCCGAATGGAAAGGTCGTGAAACCCAACCCGTAGCGAGCACCCCTTCCGAGATCGGCACTGGGCTGCGCCGGCTCCGTCATCGCGGAGAGTGTTGACGCGCGCACAACTCGTCCATCCATCAGCGCGATGTCGAAGCGCGCCATGTCCCGCGGAGTGCTGAGCACGTCACCACATCCGTAATACCACGAAACGTCGCCCGGCGACTGCGGCGCTGTTCCGTCGCCGGAAAGCATATAACCGGTCGCGACGGGACTCGTCGACGGGACTGTTCCAGCGAAGGTTTCCGACATGCCCGCCGGCCCGAAGATGTGGTCTTCATAATAAAGGTGCAGCGGGAGCCCGGAGATATGCTCGACGATGAGTCCGAGGAGCGCGTAGTTTGTGTTGCTGTACGAGAAGCGGGCGCCGGGCGCGGACGTTGGCGCAAGTTTCGCGGCCTCATTGATAATTTGTACGGGGGTTGTGGGCGACTGGGCCCGGCCGCCGGTAATCGCGGCGTCTAGATAGTCGGCAAGTCCGGTGCGATGCATCAACAGGTCGCGAATGGTGATCGACGACGCGTTCGGATAGTCGGGCCGGAACGTCGCCAGGCGGTCGTCGAGCGAGAGTCGTCCGCGCTCGACCAGTTGCATGATCGCCAGCGCCGTGAACATCTTCGTGGCGGAGCCTATGCGGAATAGCGTGTCGGCCGTTACCGGCGCGTTCTTAGACAGGTCGCGCACGCCGGCGAAGCCGGAGCCGACGAGTTTGCCGTTCTGGACGAGCGCGTACGCCACGCCGGCCGTCCGGTGGGTGTCAACCAAACTCTCCGCGGCCTGATGGACGGCTCGCTCGACCTTTGAAGGCCCATCCTTCGCGCCGAGGGCGACGACCGCGGCGAGAATAGCGTGCATCATGGCGGTGGATTACGCGACATCTCGCACGCACGCCTGGACGTCTGCGCAGCGGGAGGTGCGACGGCATTTGAAGGTAAGTTCTCGCGCTATCGGTGAACCGACGCCGAAGCTTTACCCGTCGTGGAGGAAATAGCGTGGTACGACGCGTCTGCAGCGGCTCGCTGCTTTTGTCTTTTGCGTTTTTTCACGTGGCGGCACCCGGTCGCGCTCAAACCGCGCCGGCGCAGTCGAGCGCGCCGTCCTCGGCGCCAGTTCAGGTCGATCCTAAGGTGACTGCGATCGCCAAGGATTGGCTTCACCGCGTTCAGACCGCGAACGTCGATCGGTCGCAGCTTACGGACCAGATGAACGCCGCGCTCACACCGGCGCTCGTACAGCAGGTGGCGGCGCAACTCGCTCCGCTCGGCGATCCGACGGCAGTTTCATTTGTCGGATCGCAGACGGTCCAGGGGGTCACGATATACCACTTCGTTCTAACCTTCAAGGCGGGGACCGTTAACGAGTTCCTCGGAATCGATGCTGCCGGAAAGATTGCCGGGTTGAGGTTCACGCCTGCGTGACCGCGCAGCGGCAGTCCCGCCTCCGGCGGAGGGTTGAGAATTCCCTCGCCTCGTGGCTCCCAGCGGGAGAATCCCCGCCACGGGTCGTAGATAACGGTCCGTGGCTATGTCCCGGGTGCCGTTCGCACATGCGAGTGAAGCCGAGCTCGCGCGCCTCTTCGACTTCTACCGAATAGACTGGCTGTACGAACCGCGAAGTTTCCCGATCGCTTGGAACGAGCAGGGCCGCCCGGTCGAGTTTTTCACCCCCGATTTCTATCTCCCCGAATATGAACTCTACATCGAGGTCACGGTCGCTAAGGCGATTCGCAATACGCGCAAGAACCGCAAGCTGCGATTGATGCGCACGCACCATCCGGGCGTCAACGTTAAGCTCTTTACGCGCCGCGACATCGAGCGAGTATTCTCGCGCTCGATGAAGCGGGCCTCATGATCGGGGCCCCGCTTTACGATTCGCGGTCGATCGCCGACCGCGTTTCCGCCATCGGCGCGGCGATTTCTCAGGATTATGCGGGTAAGCTGCCTCTCATGATCGGCTTGCTGACCGCCGCTGTGACCTTTCTGGCCGATCTCTCGCGCGCGGTAACGATCCCCTGCCAGCTGGATTTTATCTCGGTTAACAAATATGGGGACGGCGACGGGATCGTGTTGGAGAAGGATGTCGCGATCCCGATCGAAGGGCGGCACGTCATCCTCGTCGACGATACGGTCGACACGGGGCTGACGCTCCAGTACATCGTCAAGAGGCTACTCGAGCGCACGCCCGCCTCGCTGGCCGTTTGCACGCTTCTCGACCGCCCACACAGGAGAATTGCAGACATTGAAATTAAATATAGGGCCTTCGAGGTCCCCGATGTATTCGTCGTGGGCTACGGACTCGATTACCTAGGACGCTATAGGGAGCTTCCGGCTTTGTACGCTCACGGGACCTGGCCCGCATAATGAGGCGGTCGCTCGCCCTGGTCGCATTGCTCGCGCTCGTCTGCGCCGGAGCGCTGCTCGTGCCGGCCCGGGCCGCGGCGCTGGAGCTGCGCTCTATCGAGCAGGCCGCGGCTGGCTACCGCAGCCCGAACTCCCACCTCGAGGAGATGTTCCGTGCGGCCCTGCTGGACACGAGCAAGCTCGCTCAGTACGCGCCGGACGGCACGGCCTACATCATGACGGGCGATATCCCCGCCGAGTGGCTTCGCGACGCCAGCGCCCAGGCGCGTCCCTACCTCTTCTTCGCGAAGGACGATCCAGACGTGCGGTCGCTGCTGCGCGCGATCATCGCCCGGATGGTGAAGTACCTTCAGATCGATCCGTACGCGAACGCCTATACGCTGGACTACCGCGTGTGGGAGCAAAAGTTCGAGCTCGACTCGCTCGCCTATCCAACGGCACTGGCGTGGAGCTACTGGAAGACCACCGGTGACACGTCGATCTTCACCGGCGACTTTTCGAAGATGCTCGACGGGGTGCTCGCCACCATGGAGCGCGAGCAGAACCACCCGCGCGATTCCCGCTACACCCACAAGGAGCTGCCCGCCGACGGGCGCGGCAATCCGGTCGGATACACGGGTATGATTTGGACCGGCTTTCGTCCGTCGGACGACGCGTGCGAGTACAATTATCCGATCCCCTCCGAGATGTTCGCGGTCGTCGCCCTCGGCGACATGTCGGAGATCGAGCTCAAGGTCTACCACAACATCATCAAGGCGCGTGAAGCCAGAGCGCTGCGCGACGAGGTGCAGCGAGGAATCCAGACCTACGGTCTCGTGCTCGTGCCGAAGTATGGATACATCTACCCTTACGAGGTCGACGGTCTCGGCCACGCGATTCTCACCGACGACGCGAACATCCCCAGCCTGCTCGCCGCACCGTACTTCGGCTATACGGCGCCGGGCGACCGCTACTACGAGAACACGCGCCGCTTCTTGCTCTCGCAAGACAACCCGTCGTTCTACCAGGGCCACGTGGCGCGCGGAATCGGCAGCTATCACACGCCGGATCACTGGGTCTGGCCGCTGGCGCTCATCATCGAGGGCTTGACGTCCACGTCGAGCAGCGAGAAACAAGACGTGCTGGGCCAGCTTCTCGCGAGCGATCCCGGCGATCATCTGCTGCACGAGTCGTTCAACCCTGACAATCCACAGCAATACACGCGTCGCAACTTTGGATGGCCAAACGCGCTCTTCTCGGAGTTCGTCATGACGCAGTTCGAGGGCACGGCCGAGATTCCGATGGGCGACACGAGCGACCTGGAGTTCAACACCGAGTAAGCGCGAAGGTTTAGCCGACTAGCCCCGTAACAGGGTGGGCGTGGCAAAAGCTGATGTGATTCTCGGGCTGCAGTGGGGAGACGAAGGCAAGGGGCGCATCGTCGATCTCTATGCGGCCGATTACGACGTCGTTGCGCGATTCGGCGGGGGCGACAACGCCGGCCATTCCATAGTCGTCGGGGATCGCGAGCTCGCGCTGCGGATCGTTCCATCGGGAGTCATGCATCCGCACGTCGAGCTGTTCGTCGGGGGCGGCACCGTCGTCAACTTGCAGACGCTGATCGAGGAGCTCGACGCGTTGGCCGCGATCGGCATCGACACGTCGCGCTTGAAGATCTCGGATCGAGCGCACGTCGTCTTTACGCATCACATGCGGCGCGACGCCGCCGCGGAGCGCGAGCGCACCAGCGCGCTCGGCACGACTGGCCGCGGCATCGGGCCGGCCTACGTCGATCGCGTCGCGCGCACCGGGATCCGCTTCGCGGACCTGCTGCATTCGGTGCCCTTGGAGTACGCTGGTGACGTTGAGACGGCGGCCGCGGTGAAGCGGCTGGCGCCGCACGTCGTGGACGGCGTGGCGTACATTCACGAGCGGCTCGGCGCGGGACAGCGCGTGCTGCTCGAGGGAGCGCAGGGCACGCTGCTCGACGTCGGCTATGGTACGTATCCCTACGTGACGAGCTCGCATACGATCGCAGGCGGCGCGTGCACGGGCCTGGGCATCGGACCGGGGGCGATCGGTCGCGTTATCGGGGTTGTGAAGGCGTACTGCACGCGCGTCGGCGCAGGCCCGTTTCCCTCGGAATTGCACGACGATATCGGCGAGCGGCTGCGACGGCAGGGCGGCGAGTTCGGCACGGTGACGGGACGCCCCCGACGCTGCGGCTGGCTCGATGCCGTCGCGGCGCAATACGCCGTCGCGCTCAACGGTCTGACGAGCGCCGCGATCACGAAGCTCGACGTGCTCGCCGGGCTCGACCGTATCGGCATCGTCACGGGCTATCGCTCCGGCGGAAAATCCGTCGGGTTCGGCGCGGTGGGCATCGACGACGTGGAGCCGGTCGTGGAGGAAGTCTCCGGTTGGAGAGAGCCGATCGGCGAGTGCCGACGGATCGCCGATCTTCCCAAGGCGGCGCGGGCGTACGTCGACCGCGTACGCGAGCTGCTCGGAGTGCCGATCGACCTCGTCTCGGTCGGGCGGGAACGCACCCAACTGGCTCGCTGAGCACGTCGCGCGGGAGTTTCTCGAGTGTGGCCCGCGCCTTCGAGTTTCGCCTCGAGCCGCTGCTCGATCGGTGCCGGCGCACCGAGGACGAACGTCACCGGAGCTTCGCCGAGTGCCGGCGCGCCCTCGACGCATGCGACGTCGATGCCGAGCGGCTCGCAGGCGCCCGAGCGGCGTGCCGCGACGCCGCCGACCTCCGCCTGCGCGACGCATACTTGCGTCACCTCGACGGGCAACGTTATGCGTTGGACGCTCGCCGGCGCGAGCTTCGGGCGCAGTTGGACCGGTCGCGCCAGGAGTACGTCGGCGCGCGCCGCGAGCGGCAGGTTTTGGAAAAGCTCAAGGATCGGCGCCGGCGCGACTTCGAGGCCGAACAAGCGCGCCGCGAAGAGCTCGAGCTCGACGATGCCAACGCACGTAGGCACGAGCGCTCCCAGCGCAAAAGAGTCGTAACGTGATCACGCTAATGCGGCTCAACGGACAGCCCGTCATGCTGAACTGCGACTTGATCGAATCCGTCGAGCAGAACGGCGAAACCATCGTCACCCTGACGACGGGCAACGCCGTCGTCGTGCGCGACCGGCTAGAGGAGATCGAAGAGAAGGTCGTCGCGTTCAAGCGCAAGATCCACCGATGCCCCTAAGCTTCTGGGCAGGCTATTTCGAGAAACTCGCGATCGTCGCGCTCGCGCTGACCGCACTCTACCTGCTTGCGCGCAAACTGCGCCACGCGCAGTTCCCCCGCGACGGCCGCAGTGTAAGCCTGCTCGAAACGACGATGCTCTCGCAGCACGCCGCGCTCCACGTCGTGCGCGCGGGCTCGCGCCATTTCCTAATCGGGAGCTCAGCCGGAGGCGTGTCGAGAATCGCGGAGCTTCGCTCCGCTCAGGTTGACGGTAGCGGGCCTATACGTTGAAGTAGCGGAACTGTCCGATCTTGTTGCCGGCGGTTTCAACGAAGTAGACTTGGCTATCCAGGCCGAGCGTTAACGCCGTCGGCCCCGAATTCGCGGTTGGAATGGAGAAGAATACCACGCGATGCGACCTGAACAAGAACTGGCCGATCTTGTTCTTGGCCGTATCGGTGAAATAGAAGTTCCCGTCGACCCCTTGAACGACCCCATCGGGCGTCAGCGATCCGGTCAGCGGATATTCGGCGGTCACGGCTCCCGTGGTCGCGATGCGCCCGAGCTTCTGCGTCTTTTGCTCGGTGAACCACAGCGCGTTATCCGTGCCGGGGGCGATTCCAACCGGGTCGGAGTTGTGCGTCGGCACCGCGTACTCCGTGAGCGGGTATCCGGTCACCGGAAGCCGGCCGATCTTGTTCGTGCCGGGCTCCGTGAACCACAGCGCGCCGTCCGGGCCGTTGGTGATCCCGGCCGGTTGAGCGTTGCCGGTCAGAAGATATTGGGTGAACTTGACGTGCGGCTTGACGCGAAGCTGCTGCACCCTCCAAACCGAGTTGGTTCCGATATCGGCAACCCACATGTTGCCGTCCGACCCGAGCGCGATGCCGGCGGGCCTCGCGGCAGAATTCGGCATGGTGTATTCGGTATAGGGCGGACCGGCGATCGTGATCTGCGCGACTCGCGCGAGATTCGTTTCGGTGAACCAAATGTTGAGATTCGGTCCGGGGCCCGCGGCGACGCCGTTTGGCCCGGCCTTCTTCGAGGGCGTCACGCTTTCGGAGACTCTGCCCCCCGTGTTGAGCTGCGCAATCTTGCTCCCGGTGAATTCGGTAACCCAGAGATTCGCATCGCTGCCGAGGGCGATCCCGACCGGGTGACTCGAAGCGGTCGGAATCGGATACTGACTCGTAACGGCGGGCGGAGGCGTCGGCGCCGGGGTCGCCGTTCCGCTCGTGATGGGGGTGCCCTTGCCGCACGCGGCAAGCAGACCGGCGGTCAGAAATACGAACGCAAGGCGCGCCGTTGGCAACAAAACTCTCTCCTAAGGTAAGACGACGTTGGAATCAGCCTGCGTTATTGGCAGACTGCCCCCGCATTCCCGCAACGCGGCGGGACGCTTAATCCTAAATAATTAGTTGACAGCCCAGGACCTGATGGTTATGATGCAACTAAATCGTTAGTAGAACCAGGAGGCACCATGATCTGCCGAGCCGATTTGTCCAGTTCCGAGCTCCCGCCCACCGCGCGGACCCGCGTCCGTTTTCCCGAGTCCTTTGCGCCGGCCCGCATCTTCCCGGGCTGGGGCCCGGGCCTGGGGCGCTAGGAGCGAGCATGGCGCGACGACGTTCCATTACCCTCACGGAAGGCGAGCTTCGCCTGATGGAAGTGCTGTGGCTCAAGGGACAGGCGACGGTCGGGGACGTTACCGCTGCCCTCCCGCCGCCTCCGATTGCCTATAACAGCGTCCTCACGACGATGCGCATCCTCGAGCGCAAGGGTTACGTGGCCCACCAAGAGGCGGGGCGCGCCTTCGTGTACCGTCCGCTCGTCGCACGCGAGGAAGCAGCCGGACACGCGGTCGGGCATCTTCTTTCACGATTCTTTGACAACAGCGCCGGCACGCTTGCGCTACGCTTGATCCAAACGGAGCGCCCCTCGGAAGAGGAGATGACGCGACTCAAAGCCCTGATCGAGCGGTACGAGGAGGGCGGGCAGTGACCGGCTGGCAGCAAGACTTCGTTACCTTCGCGAGCGCGCTATCCGCCGTCGCGCTCAACGCGCTTTGGCAGGATGCTTTGCTCGTGCTGTGCGTGTGGGCGATGCTGCGTGCATGGCCGCGCGTCAACGCCGCGACACGGTACACCGTGTGGAGCGCGACGCTGGTGGCCGCGTTCGTCGTGCCGGTCGCGACCACGCTCGCCTTCTTTACACCGTCGACCCCGCAGACCGTGATCGCGACCACCGCGCGCACTCACTCCCCCGCGATCGAGACAACGCTTCCGTTGGCCGTTCACGCGGCCGCGCATCGGACGCTCGCTACGGCTTCAATTCCCGCACCTCAGCCCCTGGAGCGGATGCCAGAACGCCTGCACGTGACGCTATCCGCGCCGGTTGCCCTGACGATCTTTGGCTTGTGGCTCGCACTTGCCGCGTACGCACTCGTCCGTCTCGGCTTGGGTCTCATGCGTCTCGAGCAGCTCAAACGCGACGCGTTGCCGCTCCCGGTCGAGTATCGCGACGCGATGCCGCAGTGGCTGCGCGCAAACAAGGGAGCGCGCGACGTGCGGTTGTGCGTGAGCGACGAGACCGACGTGCCGATCGCCGTCGGCCTCTTCGACGCGATGATTCTCGTTCCGCGCTCGCTGCTGGACCGGCTTTCGCAGCCGGAAGTCGATCAGATTTGCCTGCACGAGCTCGCGCACCTTCGGCGTGCGGACGACTGGACGAACGGGCTGCAGCGGGTGATCAACGCGCTGCTGGGCTGGAACCCGGCCGCGCAGTTCGTCGGCCAGCAGCTCGATCTCGAGCGCGAGGTCGCGTGCGACGACTGGGTGCTCTCGTTCGTGCACACCGTGCGCCCCTACGCTCTGTGCCTCACCAAGATGGCCGAGACCGCGACGTGGCCGCGCCAGCCGATTCCGGCGCCCGGCGTGTTCGCCACGCGCAAGCACATCTCGCTGCGCATCGAACGGCTGCTCGGCGCGGGCCGAAACATGGCGACGAACCTCGCGCTCGCCCCGGCGGCGGCGGCCATCGCCATCGTCGGCGCGATCGCGCTCGTCATCGCTCTGGTAGCGCCGTCCATCGCCTCACCGTCCGTCGCGATCGCCGCGACGCCGGCGGCGCCCGCGACGCGCGTCAAGCCCGCGACGGTCGTCAAGAAGGCCTCGCACGCCGCTGCGCCCGCAGCGCCCGCAGCTCCGGTGCCGCCGCCGGCGCGGCTGCAGGTAACACAGCCGCGCACGCAGGCGCCGCTGACCTCGTATCCGATCGAGACGGCCGGGCCGGCGCGCAAGTTCGCGAAGCTCGAGATCGCGCGCGTGAACGTGCAGGTCGATGGCGCTAGTCTTGCCGACTCGATCACGAAGAGCGTCAACGCGAATGTCGACGCCGCGCTCGGCGTATCCAAGATCACGCAGGCCGGGCGCACCTGCTCGGGCTGCGATTATAGTCACGTCGATTGGTCGGGTCGCGACATGCACGGAGTCAGCTACGTGGGCGTCGACCTGAGCGGCGCGCGCCTCTCGGGAACGAATTTCTCGGACGGCAACTTCAGCGGGGTCGATTTCAGCAAGGCGGACCTCCACAACGCCTCGTTCCGAAACGCGCATTTGGTCGGCTGCGACTTCTCGTCCGCCAACCTCACCGGCGCGGACTTCACCGGGGCGAAGATCTCGGGCTGCCAGTTCACCGGCGCAGGCCTGACGTCGGCGCAGCTTCGCGACGTCTTGAACAGCTGCAGCGGCTGCGATTTCACGCGCGCGTCATTGGGCGGGCTCAACCTCGCCAACGTACGGGCTAGCGGGGACGACTTCACTGAGGCCGATCTGCGCGGCGTTAATTTCGCGGGCGCCCAGCTCACCGGTATCGACTTCAGCAAGGCGCGCTTGGACGGGGCTAACCTCGCCGGCGCGACGCTGAACGGCTGCGATATCAGCGGCGTCGATCTCACTCACGTCGATCTTTCGAGAACGAAGTTAGTCGGCATGGATCTCTCCAAGCCCTAACGCGGTCCTAACGCAGCCATCCTAACAGCGCCTCGCGGTACACGGGCCCGGTTTCCTGCGCCCTCACCGCCACACAATTGAAGGAGAATGCACATGATCAATCTGTTGCTGCCGTTACTCTCCGTCGCGATGACGCTAGCCGCGGGCTCGGGAGTGCCCGCGAACTGCACCGGGTGCTCCTTTGCGGGCCGCGACCTGCGGGGCGCGGATCTCTCGAATGCCACCTACGTGGGCGTCGACTTCGCCCGAACGGATCTGCGTAACGCAAACCTGCGCGGCGCCAATCTGACGGGCGTCGACTTTCAGGATGCGAACCTGCGCGGCGCCAACCTGCAAAACGCCAACTTAACGGGGGTGGATCTCCAGGGCGCGCAGCTCGATGGCGCGCATCTCGGGGCGGCGACACTCACCGGCGTCGACCTGCACGGCACGAAGATCGAGGGCCTCGATCTTTCCGGAGTATCGCTCATCGGCAGCGATCTTCGCGATGCGAGGGCGCGCGGCGTGCGGTTTACGAGGGCCGACCTGGAAGGGGTCGACTTTTCCGACGCAGACCTGCGCGGCGCCGATCTGCGCGATACGAAGCTCTGCTCCCGCAACCAGGATGGGCGCGTGAGTTGTGCCGACCTCCGCGGCGCGGACGTGCACGCCGCGGACTTCCGCGGGGCGCTCGTGTGCCGCAACGGCCGCGCGCAGAGCGATTGCGTGCCCGTCGACCCGCAAACGCTGCGCGGCGGAAGCCGGAGCAACCTGGACGGCGCGATCCTTTGATGTCGCGCAGAGCCGTCGCGATCGCGTGGGCGGCGCTGCTCGCCACGATGGCCCGCGCGCTGGCCTCTTATCCGCACGTCGCGGTGCCGCAGTCGCCAGACCCTTCGCTCGACCCGAACGCGCCCATCGCCGGGTGGGCGCAAGCGGCGAACGTCCAGCTGTCGTGGGACGCCGTTCGCTCGCGGCCGGCTAGCGAAGCGACCAAGGCGTGGATGTCGACCGACGGGCGTTGCCTGTACGTTCGATTCGATGCCGTACAGCACGAGCCGATCGTGGCGCAGCAACACACCAACGACGTCGGGCAAGGGAGCGACGACGCGGTCTGGGTGGACTTGTGGCCCAACGGCATCAGCGGCTATTTCTACCAGTTTTACGCCACGCCAAACGGCACTCACTACGAATACTCGTCGGAGAACACGGCCTACTCGCCGAATTGGGAATCGCAGGGCGTCACGCGCGCTGACGGCTACACCGTAACGATGAAGATTCCGTTCGACGTGCTGCGCAACGCCCACGGCGGCACCTGGAAGGCACAGTTCGTGCGCTACGTGCGCGCGACGGGGGAGCAGCAGGTCTGGTCGTACGACCGCGTTCAGATGCAGCCCGATTCGTACGGCAACTCCGATTACGCCCACGCGGGCGCGATCGCGCTGCCCCAGCTGAGCGTGGGAATGGCGCGGCCGAAGCCGCGCGCGGCGGTGTATGCGCTGGGCGAGGCGGCCAGCAAGACCATCGGCGGCTCGACGTCGCGCGTGGGCGCCGACCTGTCGATCCCGATCACGCCGACTGCATCCTTCTACTCGACGTTCCATCCGGACTATTCCAACGTCGAGCTCGATCAGCAGACGATCGCGCCGACCGTCTTCGCGCGCTACTACAGCGAGGTGCGGCCGTTCTTCACCCAGGCAGCCAATTTCTACAATCAGTTCAACTGCAACGTGTGCCAGAACATCCAGTCGCTCTATACGCCGGCTATTCCGACGCCGGCCGAAGGCTACGCCGTGGAGGGAAAGCAGGGGCCGTTCGGCTTCGCGACCTTCGACTCGATCGGCGACGGGCGCAACGATCTCGCGAGCGCGCTCGACTTCACGTCGTCCGACACGCGGTGGTTCACGAACGTTCAACGCGTCTCGGTCAACCTGCCGGGCTTGCGCGACGACGTGATCGAGAGCGGCATGGGATACTCCGACCTCAAGCATCTCAGCATGTACGCGAACTACGGGAGCGACGTCGGGACGAACGTGCTCGTGCCGGACCAAGCGCAGTATTACGAGTTCGGTGGCGGGTGGGCGAACCAGACGTTAGGCTTCTTCGGGTCGACGCGGAAAATCGGCCAATACTACGACCCGGTCGACGGTTTCATTTCGCACCCCGGCATCGCCGGCTACGCACTCTACAGCGCCAAGATCTGGGATTTTAGCGGCTCCGACAAGCTCTCGTCGGTCGGGATTGCCGGCATACTCGACCGTTATCAGGGCCCAAGTCAGGGCCAGGCGCAAAGCGACAACCAACTGATCCTGGACGTCCTAACGAAGAACGCCCTCGACTTCCAAGTCTACACCGGCTCGAACTACTGGCGTTTCGGCAACATCTTGACCCCGATCTCGCAGAACGGCGGCTTCGCGTTCACCTACGACAGTGGGCTGCAGACCAACAATCCGGGTCAGTTTCCGTACCACGGTCCCTCGTCCACCCCGACGACGATCTCCTACAACGGCGGCAACTACGGCACGGGGCGGCTCGACACGTGGTTTCGTTCGACGACGATTCGGATAGGAAATCACGGCGCGCTGACGCTATCGCTCGACGATACGGCGCAGTGGATGCCGGCACCCGGGCCCGATAACATTCAGTGGTTCGAGAGTCTGAGTTACGCTTATCAGATC
The DNA here is from genome assembly GCA_963745145.1 of Vulcanimicrobiota bacterium. Classification (GTDB taxonomy): domain Bacteria; phylum Vulcanimicrobiota; class Vulcanimicrobiia; order Vulcanimicrobiales; family Vulcanimicrobiaceae; genus Cybelea. The sequence goes on from CAVUWE010000003.1 coordinate 206,288, forward strand.
GGCCGGAACTCGTCGTTTGCGATCGGACTGCGGCGCGTGGTAGGCGACCCGCCGATCCCCAACGGCGGCGGCGACTGCATCGGCACGTGTTCGAACGTCTCGGTGGCCTACCACCTGCGGCTCCGTAACAGCGAAGTCTATCTGGCGTACGGGAACCCCAACGCGCTGACGACCGTCCCACAAGCCATTTTCAAGATCATCTTCTACGCGGGCGCCGCCAAGGGGACGTAGAATATCGCGGACATGCGCCTTACTGCCTTTGCGGTCCTTATGCTTGCGCTGTGCCCCGTCGCGGTTACCGCCGCTGGGGTCCAGCCGGAAGACCTTTTCAAGCTGACGTTCCTGAGCAACGCGTCCATCTCGCCGGACGGGACCCACGTGCTGGTCGAGGCGTCGCGAATGAACGGCCCGAAAAACAGTTACGACCGGACGATCGAGCTCGTCGACGTTTCGAGCGGGCGGCTGCGTCACAACGTCACCGCTCATGCGGGCGACGCCGACTACGCGTGGATGAACGATGGACGCAGCTTCGTTTTCGTCCGGACCGCCGCTAAGGAGAAGCCCCAACTCTACCGCTACACGCTCGCGACGGAAGCCGTCACGCAGCTGACGCACGTCAAGCAGGGCGTCTCGGGTCCGATCGTCTCGCACGCGGGCGACCGGATCGCGCTCGCCGTCACCGAAACGGATCCCGCGCCCGCCGCCTTCATCAACTTCAGCGCGGCCGGCTTTACGCCGAAGAGCTCGCAGAAGAAGAGCGACATCAACCTTATCGACCAGCTCTTTTTCGAGAGCAACGGGCAAGGCTACACCTATCGCGACCATCAGCACATCTGGGTCGTCGATGCCGACGGCTCCCACGCCACGCAACTGACGTCCGGTAAGTACTCGGAGAACTTCGACGCTTGGTCGCCCGACGATCGAACCATTCTCTTCGACTCGCTCCGCTACGAGTCGGTCGACTCGGGTCCGAACGACGTCTACACGATGCCCTCCACCCGTTTGACTGCGCTCGCGGGCTCGGGCGCGATGGCGAAAGTCGCCTCGCCGCTGCCCGCAAACGCCGGGTTCTTCTTCGGCGGTGACGGCAGCCGCGTTTATTTCCTGAGCGGCGACGTTAAAGATGCGGCGGAACTGCCCGCACTCGTGTCGGCGAATCGGGACGGGTCCGACCGTCGCATCGTCGTCCCGCGGAACACCGTGCCGTGGGGCGATTCACTGTTGGCCGACATGAAAGAGGGAGGCGGCCTCTGCGGGGCGCCGCTGCCGGGCGGAAAGCTCGCCTTGCTGAACATCGACGGTCCCGGGTATTCGAACCTTCGCACGCTCGATCTCGCAACCGGATCGTTCGCCGACGTCACGCCGCCGAAGGGTGAGGCGTGGTCGTGCACCGTGACGCACGACGGCGGGCGCGCGGCCTATCTTTATAGTAACTTCGCGCATCCGGCCGACGTTTACGTGACCGATGTCGCCGGAGGCACGCCGCGACAGCTGACGCACGTCAACGCAGATTATCTTTCTTCGGTAGCCCTATCGCAGCCGCAAGCCTTTACGGTAACGGATCCCGCCGGCTTCAACGTTCAGGCTTGGTTCATGCCGGCGAGCGGAGGAGCGGGATCGAGACATCCGACCCTGCTCGACATCCACGGCGGCCCGGAGACGCAGTTCGGCGACACGTTCTTCCAAGAGTTTCAGCTCTATACATCAATGGGTTATAACGTCGTGTTTTGCGATCCCGCGGGAAGCACCGGTCACGGATATGCGTTTGAGGAAGCGCTCGAGCACAACTATGGCGACGCGATGTTCCAGGACGTGCAGGCCGTGATGGATGCGGCCGTGCGCCGCCCCGAGGTCGATCCGGCGCGCATGGGCGTGCTGGGCGGATCGTACGGCGGATATGCCACGATGTGGGTGATCGCGCATACGGACCGCTACAAGGTCGCGGTCGCGGAGCGCGGCGTGAGCAACCTGCAGAGCGAGAACTTGGCCGCCGACTTCGCGGCGAAGAACGGTTTGGGCGGCGGTTACTACGGATGGGGGCCGCCTTGGGATCCGGCGAGCACCGACTACGCGAAGTTTTCGCCGCTCACGTACGTTGCAAGCGTTCGCACGCCGTTGATGCTGCTCCATTCCGACGAGGATACGCGCGCTCCGATCGACCAGACGCTGCAAGAGTTCACGTCGTTGAAGATCCTCGGGCAGACGGTCGAGTACGTGGCGGTCCCCAACGAGAACCACGACTTGTCGAGGACCGGCTCGCCGATTCACCGCGTCGAGCGCCTGCGCCTGATCCTCGCCTGGTTGGGCAAGTACATCTAGCAACCGCCCGAGTCACAGGCAGGTCTCTTTGAGCGTCCTAGGCGTAAGAGAGGTTCGATGCGTCGAGCAATTGTTGCGCTGGCGGCGGTGCTTGCGGTCGGGGCAACCCCGTCGCCCAGTCCGCCGCCGCAGATCTACCATATTGTAACGCGCCCGCTTTGCAGCGAGCTGCACGAGCACGTTGCCCCGGCCATCGGCATGATGCTGCAGAACGATTCGACGATCAAGAAGAGTCCTACGCTCTTCAAACAGTACAACGATGCCGCGCTCTACGGCAGCGACGCGACGACGGCCGGCAAGAACGACCCGATCGCCGGCGATCCGGGCGGCTCGTCGAACCCGTCGCAAGCGCTGGCGCTGCAAGGGATGGAGACCTTGATCCGGCCGATCGCCAACAACATCATCGCCATTCAGACGATGCTCGATACGCCGCAGCTCATGCAGGGGACCGGCCGAGCGGAAGATGACAAGCTGCTCCAAGATATCCGGGCAAAGTTGCTCAAGGCGCTCGCGGCGCAAAACGCCTCGCTCGACATCATCAGCGGCTTCGTCGATACGCAGCAGATGGCCGATCTGCAGCATGCCGGGGAATCGTACATCAGCTCGATGAGCCAGCCAGATGTCGGTGGCGCCACGCGGTCGGCCACGCCCGCACCGAACTCGCTCACGACGAACCCCAACTACGCAGGGCTTCCGCCCAATCCGTACGACATCGACTTGGCCAATGTCCCGGGCCTCACGCTCGGTTACAATCCGGTAACGCGTCTACTTGACGCACTTCGCTGGACCATCGACGCGACGGCGACTCGCGAGAACGACGCCGCGAAGGCCGTGATGTCGAGCGCGGCGCTCTGCAGCAGCGAGATGCCGCACGCGTCGCCCACGCCGTAGCGCGGCTACCTGGCTAGTCCGGGCGTGCGAGGAGGTCGACGGCGCCCTCCGCAGCGATGCGTTCGCCTGCACGTAAACCGGACGTAACGCGCGCAAAGCGGTCGTCACGAACGTCGACGGTTACTCGACGCGCGGCAAAATTCGAAGCGCCGCCGCCGGGCCTCCAGACGAACACGAGTTGCGCGCCGGTCTGCGGGTCCTCGACGATCGCGCCGGCGGGTATCACGAGCCCACGGGCCTCTCCGGCGATGACCGCGGCGTCCACCGGAGTTCCCGCCGGCGTGCCGTCCGGCACCCCGGCGACACTCACGATCGCCAAGCCGGTTGCGGGATCGACCGCGGGGGCGATCCCCGCGACGCGTCCGCTCCAACGCGCCGCGCTGGAGCGCAGCTCCACGCGGTCGCCCACCTCGATGCGCGCGAGCTGCGCAACCGGCACGTCGAGCGTCGCCACGCCTTGTCGCTCCGAGGAGAGCGCAACGACGGCAGTAGCGGGCTCCACGGTTTGGCCGCGCTGTACGTAGACTCCGACGACCGTACCGGCAGCCGGCGCGCGAAGCGTCGTGCGGCTCGCGTCGTAGCGCGTGCCGGCGGCATGGAGGGCGGCTGCCTTCGATTGGGCCAGCGCCTGCGCGAGCTGGACTCGCGCGCTTTCGGCGTCGGCGCGGTCCGCCGCGACAGTTGCCTTGGCGGCCTGGACGTCGCGCAACGCGACGACGCCGGCTCCGTAGAGCCGTTCCTGCCGCGCGAGCTCCGCCTCATCGACGTGCAGTTTGACCGACACGCGGTCGACGCTCGCGAGCGTGCTACCTTCGCCAGCCGCACTCGCCTCGGCTTGCGCTTGCTGCGCGGCGAGGGTATACGGTGTGGCATCGAGCCGCGCGAGCGCCGCGCCCGCGTCTACGCGCTCACCGAGCCGGACATCGATGCCGGCGACCGAGCCCGGAACGCCAAATGATAGTTTCGTCTGGGTTCCGGCTGGGGATCCTACCCGGCCGGCAATCGCGATGCGTTCCGAAACGGTTCCGTCGCGCACGGTCGCTAGCGAAACGGGCGGCTGAAGCGTCGTTTCGTGCACCGTGTCGTCGTGATGGGTCAGTCGGAAAAGTGCAATTGCAAGCGCGGCAAGGGCTAGAGCGGCGAGCAGAAGATTGCGTGTCAAACGTTTCATGGAACGATGACCGCCAAAATGGCGAGCGCGAGCTCGTGCTGATATTGGGCGACGAGCGCATCAACGGAAGCCTGTTCGTACGTTCGCCGAGCGTCGGCGACGTCGAGGCTCGAGCTCGCTCCTTCGCGATAACCGATCTCGACGACGGCGAGCGCGCGCTGCGCTTCGTCGCGCGCGCGCTGCGCGCCCGCAGCGGCCGCGCCATCCGCGCGAGCATCGCGAACCGCGGCCGCGACCTCCAGCGCGATGCGGCGGCGCTCGTCGACGAGCTGCGCGCTCGCCGCATCGACGTGCGCCCGCGCCGTGGCAACTCGGTCGCCGGCGGCGGATGCAAGCGGCAAATCGACGTGAATCGCCGCCTGCGGCCCCTGCACCGGAATGCCCGTGTCGACGCCCTTCTGATATCCCGCTTCAATCGTCGTCGCCGGCACCACCGATAGACGCGCTCCGGCAACGTCGGCGTCGCGCGCCTGGACGGTCGCAAGCAGAGCGGCAAGCTCGGGCCGAGCCGCGAGGGCTCGCGCGATCGCTCGATCCACGTCGAGCGGCACCTCGCTGGGGGTCGTAACGAGGGTCAAATTCGCCAGGTCGGCCGGTGCGACGCCGGTCGCCGAGCACAACGCATCTACGGCATTGGCTCGATCCGCCTGCGCGCGGGCCGCGTCTGCGCGCGCTCTGGCGAGCGTCACGTCCGAGCGAACGACGTCGAGTTGCGGCGATTCGCCGCTGCGCGCTCGAAGGCCGGCGGCGATGCGGTCGCGTAAGGCGCCCGTCACGTCGGCGACGCGAAAGCGCTCGACCGCGGTCGCCTGCAGCGCGGCAAAGTAAAGTTTCGCGCCGTTTTCGCGGGCCGCGAGCCGCGCCGCATCCGCTTTGCGCTGCGCCGCAAGCAGGTCGGCCGCGGCAGCGCGCACGGAGCTGGAGCTGGCTACGAGGTCGTTGATCGAGACGCCGGCGCCGAACGCGAGGTAGTGCTGTTCGACGGTGCCCGTATCGAGCGGGCCGGCTTGTGGCGCGAGCGAATAGTCGCCGGCGATGTGCGGCACGCCGCTGCTGCGGGCGATCCGAAGCGATGCCTCCCGCTCGCGCACGGTCGCAGCGGCGATCTGCATGTCGACGCTATTGGCGGCCGCCCGATCTTGCGCGTCGGCCAGCGAAAGCTGCGCGAACGCCGGCATCATGGCGAGCGCGATCGCGAAAATCACGTTTTCACCGGTTTGTCGGCATAGAGCGTCGCGTAGAGCACCGGAATGAGGACGAGGGTGAAGAACGTCGCGGTCGATAGACCGCCCACGATGGCAATGGCCAGCGGGCGTTCCATGGCTGCGCCGGCCCCGATTCCGAACGCCAACGGCAGCAAGCCCCCGATCGCGGCTAGCGTCGTCATCAAAATGGGACGAAGGCGCTCCCGGCCCGCGAGAACGAGCGTCTCTTCCACGGGGTAGCCTTCGGCTCGCCGGCGGTTTGCCGCATCAATGAGGAGAATTCCGTTTTTTACGACCAAGCCGACGAGCAGGAGCAAGCCCATGAACGACACGACGTTAAAGGTCGTTCGTGTGATCGTTAACGCGATCGCCACGCCGATGGGCGCCAGCGGTGCCGCGGCCAGAACGATAAGCGGCTGGCGAAACGATCCGAACGAAGCAAGCATCACGAAGAACACGAGTACGATTGCAATCGCGATCACGAGCGCGAACTCGCGAAACGACTGTTGCTGCGCTTGATAGGCGCCTGCGATCTCAGTGCGATAACCGGGCGGCAGCGTGACGCCGGCCATCGCTTTCTGAATGCCGCCGATGGTCGCCGAGAGGGAGCGGCCCGTGGTGTTCGCGGTCACTAGCGCCGCGCGCTGCCCGTTGATTTCGGTGATGTCCGTAGCGGTCCGATCGATCGCCGCTTGAGTTAGTTCGGTGAGCGGCACCGCGCCGCCGTTGAGCGCGACCGAATCCGGCAGCGCGTTCGAACCGTTCGCGACCGCGACGCGGACGGGCACTGTTAGGGACGAACTGGAGAGCGCGGTTGCGATCGTGCCTTGGGATGCGGCGGAGAGCGAGTCGGCCAAGGAGCGGGTGTCGGTGCCCGCCCGGGCGAGCGCGGCAAAGTTGGGCGCGATGCGCAGCGTCGGGTCATCGTGGTTGATCCCGGAGAAGACGTCGGTGACGCCTGGCACCGCCGACATAGCCTTCGCGACACGGTCGGCGGTTCGCACGAGCGCCGGCTGATCGGGGCCCGTCACGACGAGCTCGACGGGTGCAGGCGCACCCGAAACGTCGTCGATGAGGTCTTCCAGAATCTGGTGCACGTCGACTTGCGCCGCCGGCACGACTTCGTTTAAGTGGGCGCGCAACCGGTCGCTGATCGTTTCGAATGAGGCGCGACGACCGAGCGGCTTGAGCCTGACGCGGATGATTCCGGCGCGCACGGGCGTTGGCGAGAAACCGTTGGTGTCGACGCCTGTGAATCGGCCCTCCCCCGCCACCGCCGGGTCGGCAAGCACGACGCGCTCCAAGGCAAATGCGGCAGCGTCGCTTGCAGCCAGCGTCGTACCGACCGGCATGCGGTAGGCGATTTCGAACTGCCCTTCATCGAGGCGCGGGAGGAAATCGGTCGGAAGCGTCGCCAGCATGGCGATCGTGGCGAGGAGCGCTCCCGCGGCAGAGGCGTAGACGATCGCGCGTCGCGCCAGGGCCCAGCGAAGAATCGGTTCGTATCGCTCCAAGGCGCGGGTAATCGCGGCGTTCTCGGAGCGGGGCGTGCGGCGTGCCAGCAGCGCGCGAAAGAGGAGCGGCGTGACCACCAAAGCGAGACCCAGCGAGACGGCGAGCGCGCAGGTCAGCGTCAACGCGAGCGCGCGGAAGAACGAGCCGGTGACGCCCCCGAGCAACGAAAGCGGGACGAATACGACGATGGTCGCCAGCGTCGATGCGACCATCGGTCCGGCTAAACGACGGATCGTCGCGGCGACGGCTTCGGCGAGCGGGATCTCGGGTGCGTCGTGAACGGTACGCGCGATGCCCTCGACGACGACGATCGCGTCGTCGATGATCAGCCCAACGGCGATGGCGAGGCCGCCGACGCTCATAATGTTGAGCGTCTCTCCAAACGCCCAGATCGCCAGCACGGCGATCGTCATCGCCGCTGGGATGACCAAAGCGGCTACGAGCGTCATGCGGACGTTCCGAAGGAAGAAGAGAATGACGCCGAGCGCGAGCAGGGCGCCGAGAAGGATCGCGTCGCGCAGGCTCTCTTGCGACGCCACGACCAGATCGGTCGCGTCCCAGTAGCGGTGCAAGCGAATGCCGGCCGGCAGCCGGCCGCTAAACGCGTCGAGGCGGTCGTCGATCGCTCGCGCCATTCGCACGTTGTCCGCACCCGGAAGGGCATAGAAGTTGAGCGCGACCGCGTGCGTTGCGTCGAAAGACATCTGCGCAGTCAGCGGAGCGACGCCGAGACGCGCTTCGCCAAGCGATCCGACGGCGAATCCGCCACCGGCATGCCCCGGCACGACGATTCGCGAAAGCTGGGCGGCGTCGCGCAAACCGGCATCGACCAGCAGCGCGCTCTGCTGCGACCCACCGCGAGACAGGCCGACTGCGGTTACGTCGTTTGCCGCCGCGATGGCATTGGCGACGTCTTGCGCCGATACTCCCGCGGCCGCCAGCGCCGCCGGATCGAGATCCACCCGATACTCTCGCGTGGCGCCGCCTGCGACGAGAATGCGGGCCAATCCCGGTACACCGTACAGGTCCGGGACGAGCGCGCGCAACGCAAACTCGCGCACGAGGGTCTGTGAAAGATCGGTCGACGTGAGCGCGTACGACAATACCGGTTCGGTCTGGGGCGTGACGACGTTTGCCTGAACGGACGTCCCGGAAGGCAGCTGGTTGCGCGTTTGGGAGATCGCTGCGTTCACGTACTGCAGGTCGGCGGCGGTGTCGCTTTTCGGATCGAATTGCACGCGGAGCTCTGAACTGCCCTGTGACGACGTGGCGAGCACGCGCTGGACCTGGGGGAGTCCCTGAAACGCGCGCTCCAGCGGCAACGTGATCGCGACGCGCGCCTGTTCCGGCGGCAGATCGCTTGCGTCGGCGACGACGTCGACGCGCGACACGTGGATGTCGGGAAGAATCGCGGCGGGGGTATGAACGTAGGCCCAGACTCCTGCCAGGGCCATAGCCACCGTGAGAAATGCAATCGCCCGCGCGTGACGGATCGGAAACCGAGCGGGGCTCACGCCGACAGCATACCGGCGCAGGATGAACCTTACGTGAACGCGCTCGGGTCGTCGTGTGAGGAGGCAAGCTCGATCGTTACGACCGCGCCTCCGCCCGTCGCGTTGGCGAGCTGCAGACTCCCCCGATTCGCTTCGACGATCGTGCGGGCGATCGCCAGGCCGAGTCCGGTTCCCCCGCGCGGATGCGAGGCATCGCCACGCCAGAATCGTTCGGTCGCGTGCTCCAGCGCGTCGGACGTGAATCCCGGACCGTCGTCCGCGATTTCGATTCGAACGGCTCCGTTTTCTCGCAACGCGCTCAATCTCACGCTCCCGCCGTCGCGTCCATATTCGATCGCGTTGTGAACGATTGCAAGTAGTGCTCTTTCCAGCGTCGCGCGGTTCGCGTGCGCGAAGGTTGCCGCGTCGGCCGCCACCCGCACCTCGATGCCGCGCGTGGCGGCCGCCGGCCGTACGCGATCGCCGAGTTCGCGGACGAGCTCGGCGGCGTCGAGGGTCTGGCGCTGCCGCGCGTCGACCTCGGCGCGCGCTACCGCCAGCAGTTCGTCAACGAGTTCCTCGAGCCGCACCGCCTCCCGGGCGATGGACGTTAGAGCGAGGCGATATTCGCCTGCATCCCGCGTGCGGCGCAGCGCCAGATCGGTCTCGGCACGAAGTACGGCGAGCGGAGCTCGCAGCTCGTGAGATGCGTCGGCGACGAAGCGGCGTTCGCGCTCGAATGCCGACTGCAAGCGGTCCAACATCCGGTCGAACGACGCACAAAGGCGGCCAAGCTCGTCCCTACCATCTGCGTTCAAGCGACCGGAGAGGTCGTAGGCCTCGATGCGCTCGGCCAACGAAGCAATCTCGCCGACGGGCGCGAGGACTCGCTGAGCGACGCGCCGCGACGCGATGGCACCGAGCGCGATCAAAAGCGCGCCGACACCCAGCGACACGATCGCCGCATCGCGATCGAACTCACCGATCCAGAGAGCGGGCTGCCAGACGGTCACGCTTCCGAAGCTTTCGTCGCCGCGCATCACCGGAACGCTCGCACCCTGCAGCGCGCGCGCTTGAGATGGAGGCGGCTGAGCGCCTGCGACGAGCGTTCCATCGCGAGCGTAGACCGCGAACGCGGTGCCGGCGTGGAGCTCGGTGAGCGATCGCAGGTCACTTGCGTCCAGGGAAATACGACCCTCGTGAACGTCGACCGTCATGGCGATCGTTTGAGCGGCCGAGCGCAGACGAGACTCCAACCCCGAGCGGAGCGTCTGGTCGAGGGCGACGATCGAGAGGCTGGCGAAGAGCGCGATCGTAACCGCCATGATCGCGACGACCGTAACGGTGAAGCGCGCGCGGACGCTCACGTAGGCTCCAGCCGGTACCCCAAGCCGCGCACGGTGTGAAGCACTTGAGGCTCGCCCGACTCGGTGAGTTTCTTGCGCAAGCGGCGTGCGTACACGTCCAGCACGTTGGAGAGGCGGTCGCTTTCGCGGTCCCAGAGACAGTCTTCGAGCGTGCGCCGCGTCACCGTTCGCCCCGGATTACGCATTAGGACTTCGAGAAAAAGCCCCTCCTTCGCCGTCAGATGCAAATGGCGGGCGCCGCGGCGTGCCTCGCGCGTTTCAGAATCGAAAACCAAATCTCCGACCTTCAGCACCGTATCGACCCAGTTGAGGGGACGCCGGCCCAGCGAGCGCAGCCGCGCCTCGAGCTCGCCGAAAGCGAACGGCTTGCGCAGGTAGTCGTCCGCACCGGCGTCGAGGCCTGCGACGACGTCGGCGGCGCCGTCGCGGGCGGTGAGAATCAGCACAGGCACGCGGTGACCGTTGGCGCGCACGCGACGCAGGATCGCGAGGCCGTTTTCACGCGGGAGGTTCAGGTCGAGCACCATCGCATCGTAACGCGCGCCCGCCAAGTAATCGTCGCAGTCGCGGCCGTCCGGCAACGCATCGACGACATAGCCGTCTTCGCCGAGGCCTCGCCGCAACAGTTCGCGCAGCGGATCGTCGTTTTCGACGACCAGGATGCGCATTCAGGGGGCCCACTTCAGCCGCTGCACCCAGTCGCCGCCCGCGTCGGCGTACACGACCCAGATATCGCCGGTCGATTCGTCGATGCCAACCGTGTGAAGGCCTTGGTGGCCGGTATCGAAGCGGCCGACGACGCGCGGCGCCGTGCCGCTCTCGACAGCGACGACCGTAACGATCCCCCGGCCAGCGCAAACGACGAGGCTGCCGCGCGAGCCGGTACTGCACTGATCGATGCGGGGCTGCACCTGCGCGTCGCCCACGTGCGTGCCGTCGGCCGCATAGGCGGAGAGAACGCCGTTGATGCCGCCGACGATGACCTGGTTCGCTGCCGGCGCAAAGACCAGCGGGTGATTGTCGCGTAGCTGCGGTGTGGATACGACTTTGACCACCTTCCGAGTTACAGGATCGACGACGGCAAAACCGCCGCCGTTTGCGAGATTTTGGTAAAGCACCCCGGTGGCGGGATCGACGGCGGGCGACTCGAGGTCGTTCGCCGGCATCGCGATCGTCGCGAGAAGCTTCATCGACGCGCCGTCGATCACGTAGACCGACCCGCCCCCATCCTGGTCGGCGTAGACGATTCGGCGCGACGGATCGTATGCGATCGCGTCGATGCTCCCGGGAACGTCGACGGTCCCCAGAACCCGAAGGCTGGCCGGGTCGACTTTGGAGAGGGTCTGGTCCGTCCCGTTTCCGGTGAAGACGATGCCGGTCTCCGGATCGACCGCCAGACCGTGCATCGGGCCCACGTCGACCTGGCCCGCGACCTGCCCGTCGCCGGTATCGACGATGAGTAATCGCTTGCTCGCCGTATGCGCCGCGTAGGCTCGATGACGACGTTCGTCGATCGCGACGTAGTCGAAGCCACTGAAAACCGGAACGCGCTCCGGAGGTGCGGCGGCGGAGATCGGCATGATCGATCCTTTCAGTTGGACGGCCGCGAACGCGGGGGACGCGGACTGAAGTTCGGCGGCGGCGGCGAGGGTGCATTCGGAAGGGCGGCGGGAAGAATTCCGAGCGACCGGCAGTTCATGGGCGCCGGCAGCGCGTTCACGACCGCGTCGGGAATCATCGCATCCGAGGCGGCGACGGGAGGGGTGTCCCCGCGCAACCGCGCAAGATCGAAGCCGCCGAGCAGATCCGCAATTGCGGGGTTGGCATCCCGCGCGGCCAGCGGCGGCACGCCGTAGAGCCGCTCCGCGAACTTCAAGATCGACGTCTGATCGCCCGGGTCGTGGACGACTTCACCGCTGCGTGCGTAGGGTGAGATCAGCAAGAACGGCAAGCGCGGACCATCGCCGCATGGCTCGCCGTCCGCGCACCGTTCGAACTGCGGCGGCGGAACGTGGTCGTAATAGCCGCCCGGATCGTCCCACGTGACGACGATCGCCGAATTCTGCCAGTACTTGCTTCGCGCGATCGCGTTGACGAAGGTAGCGACGAACGCCTCTCCGATTTGCGCATCGGTGTCGCCGGGCCCGGGATGATCGTCGTCGCCGAGATAGTTGGATTGCACGTACGGATCGGCGTTGGCCGGTTTCCAGCCGAACCCGTTGCGCGAACCGCCCTTAACATAGAATACGCCCTGTGCCGGCAACGCGTCGGTTTGGAGCGCTCGCAGCATAGCGCGCGCGTCGTGGACGTTCCGCCAAAAGGCGTCGTTTTGCCGAAGGTAACCAAAATATTGCGGCGCGTTATGGTGAGCCTCGTAACCGGGCAGCGCGACCGCCGGGGAAACGTAGCCTTCCTGGTACCAACCCCACGGGATCGGGGCGCGGCCGCTGGCCGCGGCGGCGCCGAGATCGCGGCCGACGTCCTGCGTCTCGTTCGTCGCCAGCGTGGCGTCGCTGCCTGCGAGCTCCAGCATGAGCGTCGAGTAGCGCTGCGGGACCTGGTACGCCTTGTCGGCTTCGGAGTACGGGCCGTAGGCGGGGTCGAGGTCGTTGGTGACCTGCCCCGACTGCGCGGCAATCAGGGCGATCGCGTTGGGTGTGGAGGGGCCCGTCGCAGCGCTAAAGATGTGGTCGAACAGCGCGAACGACCGCGCGTATTTCCAAAGGAACGGAATCGTGTCGCAATCGTAATGCGCCATCGTGAGCAGACCGACGTCGCGCGCGCCGGCCGAATTGAACTTTTTCGCCGATAGGCCCTCTTGAGTGGAGACGAATCCGTCCATCGCGCCGCCGTTCATCTTGGCGTAGACGACCGCCCGCGACTGTGACGGCGATTCGGTGTCGGGATCGGCGATGCGAAACGGGGTAATCCAACTCTTACCGATCGGATCGTACTGCCGAAAGCCGTGCGACTGCGCCTCCGGAGAGGCGAGATTATCGGCGCCCGGATAGGTCCCGAAATAATTATCAAACGAGTGGTTCTCTTGATAAATTACCAAAGACATACTTGATCCGGCTTCGCAGTGCGGCTGGCGCGTCGGTTTCGCCGGCGGCTATTGCGGGGCACACGAGCGATATCGCCGCGACGGCGGAAAGTGCTTTAAAAAGCATCAAAATATTGTAGTGCGCCGATATGAACTCAACATGAAGTTACTCTTATGCGACTCGTTAAGGGTGGCATAAGTCTCCCATAAGAATGCTCCGCCATTCTTGGCGGTATGAACGATCGTTCGGGCGTGCGTTCGCGCGTCGCGGCGCTGCTACTGCTCGCGCTTCTGGCTCCCTCGTTCGCGGCGGCCGCGCCGGCGCCGGGAACGACGATCTCGGGTCGGATACTCGACACGCAAGGCGGCTTACCGATTCCCAACGCCTCCGTCGAACTGCAGCGTAACGGCGTAAGTGTTGCCTCGGTTCGCACCGACGCCGCCGGCGCGTTTCGCACGGAAGTGTCCCCCGGTACTTACGTGGTGTTGATCAGGGCGACCGGTTATGAGGCGACGCGCCTTTCTCCGGATCTGCTCGTGACGTCGGAGGCGCCGGAGGTCTCGTTTCAAATCGCGATCAGCCGTCAGCGCCAAGGCCTGAAGCAGATCGGATACGTCGTCACCGGTGGACGTACGGCGCTCCAGACGACCGCGACGATCAACACGCACATCGACGCAAACGTCCTCCAGAGCGAAGGCTTTCAACGCATGGGTGACGTGCTGACGACGGTTCCCGGCGTCATCACGTCGACGAGCTCATCGGTCGGCGACGACATGTCGCTCTCGATCCGCGGCTACGACCCCACCGAGACGGCGACGCTGTTGGATGGGCATCCGATCGGGCCGGTGGGCGCGTTTGGCGGCGGCTACAATTACAACGTATCACCGTTCTGGGGCTTGTCCGCGGCCGACGTCGTTTCGGCTCGGGGGCGACCGGACTGTTCGGAGCGACGACCATCGCGGGGGCGGTGAACTTCCAAACCATCAATCCGACCCAGGGCAATCACGTCTCGATCACCGAGGGCGTGGGAAGTAACCTCAAGCTGCTCACCGGATTGCTGGGAACCGGCACGATAGGGAAACTCGGATACGCCGTTGCCTGGGGATCGCAGGGCACGACGGGAAACTTCCCGGGCGGCCTCATCACGCAGACGGCGCTGCTGCAGAGCAGCGTCGTCAACCCGGGAATCGGGGCACCCCACCGTCCCGCAGCGAACGCGAGCCCTCCGCCCCCCGATCTCACCCACGCCAACGCGTACAACCTGGTGAACACGTATCCGGTCAGCGGCGGATACGTGCAGCGCAACTTCGTCGGCAAAGTCGTCTACGATTTCTCGCCGAAGACGACGTTGCAGTTCACGGCGTATTCGGCTCAAGATTGGTCGAACTCAAGCGGTGAGGGAGACAACGACTACGAGACCTATCAGTACGTGCTCTTCGGCGCGCAGCAGACGCTCGCGCAGATCGAGTCCACGAAGCACGGCCTCAATACGATCCTCGTAAAGGGCAAGCCTCGGTCGTGCCACGACAGCATCGCCGTGCTGGTCGACAACCGGCAGGGCTACACGTGTATGAATCCTCAGCAGTACGCCGTGAACTTCTACGGGCCGTTCGGTGGAAGCATCGACCGCTGGAGGACGCTGGGCAACTCGGATTACGACGCGCGCGCGACCCAGCAACTCGGCGCGGGGATCATAACGGTGGAAGGGTTCGACGACGCATATAACTACAATGCCCAGAAGGGCCCCGGCGTGGCGATCGGACCCTATGGGCCGGGGCCGAGCTTCCTCAACCTCTACGACAATCGCGGGTATCTGATCGGCGACGACTTTCCGATGTCGAAAAACGACTTCGGCTTCGGATACACGTGGCTGCATCAGGCCAACACGAACGGACAGTTTCCTTACTCGCTGGCGAACGGTACGACGTACAACGTCTTTGGAACCAACCCGCCCCTCTTTCTTGCGACCGCGAGTTACTACGCGCGCGACACCTGGATGCCGAACGATAAGTTCTCCGCGTTTGGAAGCTTCTGGATCCAGCGCTCGCTCGACACGTCGTCGACGCACTTCGATCCGCGCGTCTCTTTCGTCTACCGGCCCGACAGCAGCGACGTCATCCGTCTAACCGGCGGCCGCTCGTACAGCGAGCCGGATCCATCCCTGATTGCCTTCGCTCCGCCGATATTCGGGGCGCCCTCGAGCATCAACTGCCCCCCCGCGACGAGCGGAAGCGGAGCGCTGGTGCCGATCGCTTCAGTGGCCAACCCGGCTCTGCAGCCGGAGACCGCGGGCGACCTCGAACTCGCTTACGGCCACCGTTTCAACGCAACGACCAACATACAGGCCGACGTCTACCAATCGTTGGAGAGTGAGGCGCTGCTCAGCGGCAACGTGTCGATCGTCGGCTTCCCGGGCATCACGGTTCCGCGGGACTACATCGACAAGGCGCTGCAGCGGCTGAGCTCCTGTCCCGGCCTGAACCCCACGGAGAACAACCTCGCATTCGCAACGACGTTTAACGCGGCGTCCGCGCGCTATCGCGGCATCGTGCTTTCGGCGAACGTCGGGATCACCCGGAACGTTTCGTTCAACGCCGCCTTCGACGTACAATCGGCGGCCTACCTTGGCATCCCCACCGACATCCTGATCGCGAACACGAATCTGCTGGACGGCGGCCAGATCTACGGCGTGCCCCTGCGCCAGGGGACGACGGGGCTAGCATACCAGGATAACAACGGCTTCGGCGCTCGCATCGACGCGACGTACATCGGGGGGAACAACTCCTGGAACCGCAATCCGTTCTGGTTCGCGAACACGAGCATCTCCAAGACGAGCGGCCAAACGACGGTCGGTCTTGGCGTCTACAACATCTTCAACAGCGCTGCGCAGCAATACGGCTTAATCGGTTCCGGCGTTTACATGCCGCAGAACTTTTACGGACTCGCGGCTCAAGGCGGCGCGACGAGCGGCCTCGAGCAGAGTAGCGAACAGTACGGCCTTCCGTTTCGCAGCTACTGGTTTACGGTCAAGTTCGGAATTTAAGGCTTTCATGTTGGTGTCATCCGGCACGCCTATAATCGCAACATGACCAAACTCATGGCCTCCGCCGTGCTTTGCGCGGCTCTCTGCGGCGGCGCCCTTGCCGCGCCCTCGAGCGCGTCCGCCGAGCCGGCTTCTTCGCTGAGCATGGTGGTCGTCGTCAGTCGGCACGGCGTTCGGTCGCCGACGCATCCAACGGAGCTGCAGGCCTACGCGAGCCAACCGTGGCCGGCGTGGTCCGGGCAACACCCGGGCTATCTCACGCCGCACGGAGCGCTGCTGATGCGACAGTACGGGGCCTATTATCGCAGGTCGTACGGCGGCTTGCTGGGTTTCGGCTCCGCATGTCCGCCCTCCGGCTCGGTCTTCGTCTGGGCCGACGTCGATCAGCGGACGAAAGCCACCGGCGACGCAATCGTTGCGGGATTCGCGCCGGGTTGCGGCATCGCCGTCCGTCACGCGAACGCCGACAACGACGCGCTGTTCGACCCGCTGCCGGGAACCGGCGTCGTGAGCAAGACGGAGGCGTCGGCGGCCGTGCTCGGATCGGTCGGCGGGAGCTTTAGCGGAGTGGTGGACGCGTACGGAGTGGCATTTGCCACGATGGAGCAAGTCCTCGGATGCGCGGCGTCGCGGCGCTGCAAAGCGATCTCGCAAGTACCGACCACGATTTCCAACGACGGGGACGGCGGTCTTGCCAGCATCAACGGCGGGCTTGACATGGCGGGCGACGTAGCGGAGAATCTGCTACTCGAATATACCGACGGCCATCGCGTTGTCGGCTGGGGACGAGTAGGCCATGGCACGCTTCTCGAGCTGTTGCAGCTCCACGTGCTCGGCAAGCGGCTGGAGCACAATCGCTACGCCGCCCGCGCGCACTCGTCCAACATAATGGCGCACGTTCTTCAGACTCTCGAGGAGGGTGCGACCGGCAACGCGGTGGCCGGAACGCGAGTGCCGCCGCAGGCTCGCTTCATCTTTTTGTCCGGCCATGACACGCAGCTTGCGGAGCTCTCCTCGATGCTGGGACTCTCCTGGTTGGTGGCGGGGGATCAGCTCGATGATACGCCGCCGGGAGCGGCGCTCGCGTTCGAAGTCCACCGGCCGACGGCGGGGGGAGACGCATTCGTTCGAACGTTCTTTATCGAGCAATCGCTCGATGCGATGCGGGCCGGTCACGGCGAGCACCCGCTGCGCGTGCCCGTCTACGTGCCTGGTTGTCCCGGTTTCGACTGCCCGTTTTCGACGTTTCGCAGCGTCGTGACCGGGGCGATCGACCAGAGCTTCGTCGCCCCGTGGTGATAAGCGTTTCTTAGCGGGCTCTTAACCGCGCGCGGGTATTGTCGTACATAAAGCACATGCTGCGAAAGGGGTGGAAACGATGTACGCAGAGCTCGAGGCTCCCAGCAACGACGTGATCGCGATGAACATGACCATCGCCGCGATCGACCGGTGGCTCGAAAACTCTTCGGAAGATAAGAGCGGCCAAGAAGTCGGTCGCGAGATAGGCGCGATGTACCGGGAAATTCACACGGTGGTCGCGTCGATATCGCCGCCGGACGAGGACGACGACGAGGAGGACGACGAGGACAGCATCGCGACCGTCACCGGCCGGGTCGCGGTTTAGGACGCGCCGTTCGCGGGAAACAGTCCTACGTAGGCAATTCCGCTTACACGAACGCAAGGAACCATCGAGGTCTGCCCACGCAGGCCTCGATCCTCTTTGGCGCCGACGAGCCGGCCGCCGGAGAGGTGGTCAATAGCTGACGCCGTAAGCTCCTTGCGTGAAAAACGTGACCGAGGCGCTGCGGCTGCCGTCGCCCGCACCGCGCCCGCAGGCGCTCGCCTTTGACGGTGACAAGCTTTGGATGGGGTCGATCGAGACGGATCGCCTGTATGCCATCAACCCGCTTCAATGGACCGTGATCGAAGAGGAGCAGGCGCCGGGCAAGCCGTGGGGGATGACGGTGCTGGGCGACGAGCTGCGCGTGATCTGCGGCATGGGCGAGGAGGACGATCGCGTCATCCGCCGGTTCGTTCCCGGCCACGGCTTCAAGACGCAAGACTCGATCGAGTGCCCCGATTCGACGGGATCCCAGCTTAGTTACGACGGAACCTATCTGTACCTCAGTCAATGGTATAACCGCCGGATCCTTGGGCTCGACGAGCGCGGGAACGTCGTGCGCCAGATCGGCGTGCCACACGGCATCTGCGGCCAATGTTACGTGGACGGCAGCTTTTATCTCGTCACCACCGACGACGAAGAGAGCGGCGAGTACTTTCTTACGAGAGTCTCCGCAAACGGCGCCAACGCTTCCGAAGATCTCGCGCGCATCCCGTTCGCGGCGCGCGCGCTCGCGTTCGACGGGTCGCGGTTCTGGACGAACCACCGCGACGCGAATCAAATCGTCGCGTTTGATCGCTGAGGAGTTTGCGTCGCCCGATCCGCACGCGCGGATCGCGATTGCGGCGCTTCGGGTGCTCTTCGGTGACGACTATGGGCGCGAGTTCGGCGTCGCGCTCTGGGATGGGACGCGCGTTCGGGCCGCGGAGGGCGAGCGCTTCGTCCTTTGCGTGACCGCGCCGGGAGCGCTGCGTGTAGCCTTCGCGCCTCCGCTCGACCTTTCGCCGGGCCGCGCCTTCGGGGCGGGGCTGCTCGACGCCGAGGGAGATCTCGTGGCCGCGGTCGATTCGTTCTATCGCGCGATTGCGTCGCGCCGCGCGCGCGACTTTATGCGACTGGCGCGGCTGCTGCGCCTCTTGCCAAAGCTCCAGAGGCCGCGGCTGCGCGAACCGCGGCTGCGGGGAAGGCTTCACTCCCAGGCGCGCGACCGGGCCGCCATCGGCTTTCACTACGATCAACCGGTCGACTTTTACCGAAGCTTCCTCGGCAGCAAGATGGTGTATTCGTGCGCGTACTTCGACGACGGGATAGAGTTGCTCGACGACGCGCAAGCCGCGAAGCTGGATTACACCCTGCGCAAGCTGCGACTACGCGCCGGCGAACGCATCCTCGACGTCGGCTGCGGCTGGGGCGCGCTCGTGATACGCGCCGCCCAGCTGGGGGCGCACGCGCTCGGCATCACGCTGAGCAAGCTGCAGTGCGAAGAGGCGCGCCGCCGCGTCGACGCTGCCGGCGTCGGCGATTTGGCTCGCATCGAGCTGCGCGACTACCGCGAGATGCGGGGCGAGCGGTTCGACAAGGTCGTTAGCGTGGGCATGTTCGAGCACGTGGGCCGCAGGCGATTTGCCGAGTATTTTCGCGCCGCGTACGAGGCGCTGCGCCCCGGGGGCCTTTTTCTCAACCACGCGATCGCCAACGAGAGCGGGGAGCGGCGCGACGGCCCGGTGGGCGGATTCCTTGGGCGGTTCGTCTTCCCCGATGGGGAGCTCGTGGCCGTTTCGAGTGCACTGGCGGCCGCGGAGCGCGCCGGCTTTGAGGTGCGTGACGTCGAGAGTTTGCGAGAACACTACGAGCGCACGCTACGCGCGTGGATGGGGAACTTGGAACGCAACCGCGCCGAGGCGGTCGCCGTCGCCGGCGAAACCTCCTATCGGGCGTGGCGGCTCTATCTCGCCGGCAGCGCGCAGGGGTTCGCTTCGCGCCGGATCGGCGTATATCAATCGCTGCTCGCGCGGCCGCACGATGACGGGCGGGTCGAGTTGCCCCTCACCCGCAGAGACTTGTACGCACAGGCGTCATGCGCGTACGATTCGTGAAACACGCCACCCGTGTCATCCTGAGCGAAGCGACCCCTTCGACTGCGCTCAGGGTGAACTCAGGGAGCGAAGTCGAAGGATGGAAAACGAAGAAGCCGGCGTGCGGTCGTAGCTCAATTGGATAGAGCAACAGGCTTCGAACCTGTAGGCTGGGGGTTCGAGCCCCTCCGACCGCGAGTTTTAAAAGTGGTTCGCCGGGGCCATTCGAGCGTCGCCTTGAACGGGACGGTAATGGGGAATCCCCGCTAGGTGCTCTCCGCACCCCCGTTCGCTCTCGAGCGCATCGATCACGTGCTGCTTTTAGTGCAAGGGATGAACCGCGCGATCGCTTTTTATGAAAACGTTCTCGGGTGCCGGGTTGAGTCGCGCCTGCCGCAATACGGAATGACCGAGCTTGCCGCAGGAGCGTCGCACATCGATTTAGTCGATACCGCCGCGTCCGAGGGGGCGTGGGCTGTGCCAGCAGTCGAAGGCGGGCGAAACGTCGATCACGTGTGCCTCGTCCTTGGCGCGCACGACGAACCTGCCTTGCGTCGCCACCTTGCAGCACACGATATCGAGATTATCGAGGAGCGCGTGGAAAACGACGAACGCGGATCGCGCCTGTCGCTCTACGTACGCGATCCATCCGGCAACACGATCGAGCTCATGGCACCGACGCGCTCAGCGTGAGACGGCGAACTCGAACGGCAGGTTTGGATCCGCGGAGAGCGCGAGCGGATCGGCGAGCGCCGCTTCACCTTGATGGTACGCCGCGGCCGCGATCATCGCGGCGTTGTCGGTGCAGTACTTCGGCGGCGGAAAAAACGCGGCGATGCCGTTGCGCTCGCTCCACGAACGAAACGCCGACTGCAGCGCGGTGTTTGCCGCGACCCCGCCGGAGAGCGTGACCGCATTGTAGTGGTCGCGTTCGTGGGCCGCCTGCAGCCGCGCCATCAAGACGTCGACGACCGCGGCTTGAAAGGATGCGGCGACGTCCTCGCGCTTGGCTTCCCGGCCTGCCTCAGATTCCAAGAAATATCGCACCGACGTCTTCAAGCCCGAGAACGAGAGGTCGAGTGAATCGCCCCCGGGCCGATGGCGTGGAAACGCGTGAGCGCGTGGGTCGCCTCGCTGCGCGAGCGCGTCGAGCGCGGGGCCGCCGGGATAGGGCAGGCCCAGTAGCCGCGCGGTCTTATCGAATGCTTCGCCGGCGGCATCGTCGTGCGTGCGACCGAGCACGCGCATGCGCGTCGCCGATTCCACCGCCACGAGCTGCGAGTGGCCGCCGGAAACGAGGAGCGTGAGAAGCGGATAGGGCGGCGATTCGGGGCGATCGAGAAACGGCGCGAAGACGTGGCCGTGGAGGTGGTTGACGCCGTAGAGCGGCCGGTGCAGCGCGAACGCATACGCCTTCGCGGCGGCGACGCCGACGACGAGGCTGCCGACCAATCCCGGACCGCAGGTCACGGCGATGCCGTCGAGGTCCGCAAACGTCGTCTCGGCGCGTTCCAGTGCGTCTTCGACGGCGGCGGACAGCAACGCGACGTGCCGGCGGCTCGCGATCTCCGGAACGATGCCGCCGTACTTGGCGTGAAACGCGTCTTGGTTAGTCGCGACGCTGGAGAGAACGTCACGCCCGTCGCGCACCACCGCGGCCGCCGTATCGTCGCACGACGTTTCGATCCCCAGCAATAGCACGCGTGCCCACTTAGCGACCGGAAGGAGCGCGCCTGCAAAGCAAGCAATCGACGCGACGTGACCGCTCGAATCTTTGGTTCCGGCGAACGAATCGCCGTCTACGAAGTTGACGATAGCGAACTCGCCGTCGGGAGCACGCTGGGATCGCCGAAGGGCGCGGTCGTCGTCAAGGCTTCCGGCGCGATCGAGAAATTTTACTCGAGCGACCTCGGCCTAACGCTCATGGCAGGCGTCTCCATACAGTTCTGGGATGCGCCAACCGGAGCGGCGCGGGCGAAGGTCGACGGAAAGTTTCGTATTCATCCCGACCACCAAGAGTACGAGTATCGCATTGACGAGGGCGTGACGGTCCGCGAGAAACTCGTCGTTCTCAACCGATTTCCGATCGGCCCGAAGGTCGATCCTCTGATAGCCTATCTCGTCGTGGAGATTCGCAACGACGGCGACCAGACGCGCGAGCTCGAGAGTTTGACCGGCGCGTTGCTGCGCGGAACGACCGAGCGCGACGTTCGCGCGACGTACGACCCGTCGCTTCGCGCCATCGTCGCGTGGAACGCCGGCAGGCCCGAGCAGGGACGCGCGCTCGCCGCCTCGCATGCTCCGGCTGGTTTCGAAGTAACGGGCGATCACGGCAAGATGAACCGGCCGCATTTCGCCGGGGCGCTCTCGAACAGTGTGACGCGCGGCGCCGCCGACCCGGTCGCGATCTTCCATCATCGTTATCGCCTCGTGCCGGGCGCGCGACGACGGCTTTCCTTTACGCTCGCCGGCTCATCGGAAGGGGCGCGGGGAGCGCGACGGAGCCTGCGGATCGCACCTGCGGCACGCACGGCGCTCGCGCAGACGCGTCGTCACTATCAGAGCGTACTCGAGCGCTCGGTCGTGGTGACGCCCGACGCGAACGTCAACCGCGGCGTCCTCTGGGCGAAGGCGAACATGCTGCGCACGCAGCTGTGCGCGCCGACGGGCTGGTGCTTCGTCAACGACCCAACGCGCTCGAACAATAGCGTCGGTCGCGACACTGCCTCGTTCGGACTGGGCGCCGACTACGTCACGCCCGAGTTCTCGCGCGAATCGCTGCGGTGGTACCTTCGCCACGCCCAGCGAAACGGAAAGATCGTCGAATACTACGACGTTCGCACTGGGAAGGCCAACGATTACGGGCTCAACGTCAACGACGATACGCCGCTCGTAATCCTCGCGCTCAACCACTACTACCTCGCTACCGGCGACGTCGAGTACGTCCGCGAATGCTATGCGTCGGCCAAGCGCGCCGCCGACTATCTCCTGTCGCAGCGCGACGAACGCGGACTCATATGGTGCACATCGGCGAAGACCTCGGACTGGGGCATCGTCGGCTGGCGCAACATCATCGACGATTACCGGATCTCCGGTGCGTCGACGGAGGTGAACTCGGAGTGCTACGGCGCGCTAGTCTCGATGGCGCGAATGGCCGGCGCACTCGGCAAGAAGAAGGACAAGGAACGGTTCGAGCGCGAGGCGATCGCACTGCGAACGGCCATCAACCGTTACCTGCTCGACCCCGAGACCGGCCTCTACTACCTCAACATTGACGTCGACGGGCGAGCGCGCTCGAACGTCTCGGTCGACATGCTCTTCCCCGTGATTCTCGGAGTCGCTAACCACGAGACGGCGGCGCGCATCGTCAGCCGGTTGAGCGTCCCGTCGTTTTGGACGGAGGCCGGCATCCGCACCGTCGCTCGCGACGACGTCGAATACAGTCCGACGCAGAGCTGGGGCCTGCTCGGCGGCGTTTGGGTGGGCATGACGTTCATTTTTGCTTTGGCCGCCGCGCGCTTCAACCCCGGCTTCATGGCGTACGCCTTGGGCGCGAGCTTCCAGCACTATTCGCGCGACCCGGGGAGACACAACACCGTACCGGGCCAGTTCTCGGAGTGGCTGCACGGCGAAACGCTCGCGAATCAGGGGATGATGCTCTCGCCGTGGTACCCGCCGCGCTACGTTTGGTCGGCGATCGAGGGCGCGTGCGGGCTCGACATTCACGGCTCGCGGCTGGCCTGCAACCCCAAGCTGGCGCCGCAATGGAAGTGGCTCGGCGCGCGTAACGTCCCTCTTCGTGGGAAGAGTTTGACCTGGTTTGTCGCTCGGCTTCCCGAGCCCACGCTCTACGCCAACTTCGACTGCGCGACCGATCTAAAGTTTGAGCGCTACCAGCGCGACGTCACGCCCATGCTGCAGCTCGGCGACGACGTGACGGAGATCGCGATGCGGCGCGGATCGGATCTCGTCATCTTCATGGGCAACACCGCGTCACGCACGATCACAACCCCGCTGCGCCTTACGCGCCCACTTCGGGGCCGCTACCACGTACGCTACTACACGAGTTTGCTCGGCGAGTGGGCCGAGCGCGACAACGTCGATGGCAGCCGGCTCGAGCGCGGCTTCGCCATCGATGTCGATGCGCTCGGCTTTAGCGTGATCGAGCTCCAGCGCGCGTAGCCGCGCGCTTGCGCGCGGTCTTCTTGCGGGTTGCAGCGGCTTTGAGCGCGGTCGCTTTCCGGCGGGGTTGCGGATGGACGCCCAACTCTTGCCACGACTCTTCGGAGATCTCCACCCCGTAGTGTTTCGCGGCCTTACGAATGTTCGCGAAAGCGAGCGATCGATCCGCGTCGGAGACGTCGGTGACCTGGTCGAACCGGGCGATCGCATTTCGGACGTGGCGGGCGTCGGTCAGCGGCTCTTTGCGCTGCTTCGGAAAGGCATAGACGCTGTCCGGAAGATCGCTTTGAGTGGTCAGCCGGCCGTGCTTTTCATGAGGTTCCCATGTTGCTCTCATGGCCACATCGTACCCAAAATGCGCCGCCGTCCCGACGAGGCTAGCCGGTTGAACGAAAAATGAAGAAACGGTCGAGCTTGGCAAGCCGCATGATGCGCGCTACGTTCCCCTGAACGCCGATCAATGTGACGGGGCGCTCGTTGAGGCGCAGGCGCATTGCCGCAAGTTCGCTCAGGAACGTAGAGTCGACGTAGGTAACGTCGTGCATGTCGATGCTGACGGGCTTGCCGTTCGTGACCCCAGCGAGCGTGGTCGCGAGCTCTTGCTTGCGAGCGATATCGTATTCCCCGGCCAGTGCAATTGCATAGTGGTCGGAGCCGAAATGATCCCTCATACGCAGCGTATACCCCGAAAGCGACCTTTGCCCGCGTTTGACTCGGGAGCGTTCCGGCCGTACCATTGAGAGCGTGACCGCCGAACTTCAGACGAAAGCCCACGAGCATGTCGTCCAGTTCTACGGACGGGATGAGGGCCGCCGCGTGCACGAGGCGGCCGAGTATTTGGCCGTTGCGCTTGGCGCGGGAGGTGCCGCGCTCGTTGTAGCTTCCGACCCGCGGCGCAACGCGATTCTTGCCGAGCTCGGCGCTCGCTTAGGGACCGACCTCGTGAGTGACGGCCGCCTCCTCTTATTGGACGCCGAGGAGATCCTCGCTACCTTCATGCGCGACGGCAGGCCCGACCCAGCCCTGTTCGATCTCAACGTCGGGGAGCGCGTCACGGCGCTCGCGCTGCGCCACGGGCAGCTGCGGGCGTATGGAGAGATGGTTGGATGTCTGTGGGAGAAGCGAGCGTTCGCCGCGGCGATCGAACTCGAGCGCCTCTGGAATCGGCTGATGGAACGGGTCGACTTCGATCTCTTCTGCGGCTATCCGATCGACGTGTTGAGCGACGATTTTCAATCGCCGGCGGTTCACGCGGTCTTGACCGCGCACAGCCGGCTCGCTCCATCCCTGTCGCCCGCGTTCGAAGCGGCGATGCGGCGCGCGATGGATGAAGTGCTGCCTCACGCGCTGCCGGTATCAGTCTTTGGCGCGGAACGCACGATCCTCGGGTTACGCAGCGTCTTTCCGCGACACGCGGAGGACGTCATCGCCAGGGCAAGAGATTACGCGTCGGGATCATGCAAGAGCGCGGCGGATCGGCAGCACGGCGTGGACGTGCGTTCCGAAGCCGGGAAGGGTCTCTACCCCCAGCGTCGCTCCGAGCCGATCGATAATCCATAGGCCGCGGCCGCTCTCGTCGAACAAATCGGCCGCGCGCCGGTCGCCCACCGCATAACCCGCTCCGCGATCAATGACGTGCAGCACGGCGTCTTCGGCCCGCCACTCCAGTGCGACGTCGATCGGGCCGGCTGCGTGCCGCGCGACGTTTGCGGTGAGCTCGCCGAAGATAATCTCTGCCGCTTTCAAGTCGCTCCGGGGATCGGCCGAGGCTTCGAGGTTCTGCAAGAACTCGAGACGCGCGTTGCGCGCGGCATATGGGTCACCCGAGTCGAACGTCCAGCGCGAGGACTGGACAAAATTCAAGAGCAGGATTGCGACGTCGTCCCGGGGCTGGCCGCGCAGGCAGTAGTCCTCGATGAATTGAGCCGGGTTCTCCGCATAAAGAACGGCGTCGGTTGAGAGGACGTCGTGCAAACGCTGCTCTCCCGCCAGCATATCGCGCGTCGCCTCGGTTAAACCGTCGGTATAGAAGACGAGCAGCGCCGCGTCTCCGATCTGCGTAGTGACCGGCGTAGCCGGGCGCGCTATCGAGCGCAGCCCGATCGGCAGGCCGTCCGCGACCAGTTCCGTCAGGGAGCCATCTTTGGCTCGCAGGATCGGGTAGGGGTGGCCGGCGTTGGCATAGGTCATCGTGCGAGTGCGCTCGTCGAAGACGGCGACGAAGGCCGTGGCCACGGAGCCCGGATAGCGGCGCAGGACAATTCGCTCCGCGGAGTCGAGAATCCGGGCCGGGTCGCGTTCGTACATCGCCACGACGTTAATCGCGTGCCGCAGCTTCCCCATGACGATCGACGCTTCCAGTCCGTGGCCCGTTACGTCGCCTACCGTGAGCAAGACGCGATGGTCCTCGAGCTCGAACGCGTCGTACCAGTCGCCGCCCACTTCGAGTTCGAATGCGGCGGGACGGTAGATCGCGCTGAGCAATGCGCCCTCGACGCTGGCCAACCGCGTCGGCAGCGTTGCTTGTTGCAGCGTGTGGACCAGCCGGCGCTCGCGAGCGAAGCTTTCGCCGTGTTCGAGCGCCAGCGACGCGCGCCGGCCGATTTCTTCGAGCAGCTCGAGTTCGCCGGCGTCGAAATACCGCGAGTTCGAGGAGCAGAGAATGGCTCCGTACGTCGTGTCGCCGACGAAGAGCGGCACCATCATCCACGACCGCGGCTGTGCGGATTCATCGAATGGCCCGGCTTTTAGCCGGCCCGCGCGAAGCAGGTCGGGCGTCGCTCCGGTCAGGAGCGAGCGCCGGTCGCCGAGCGAGGTAACGATCTCGTGCTCGACTCCTTCGCGGAATCGCGCGTCAGTGCCCGACGCGGCAAGGACGTGCAGCCGCTTCCCGGTCAAGCTGGCGGCCACGGCACAGTCGGCAAACCCTTCGGTGAGCGCATCGAGTAAATGCTGCAGCATCTTGACCGAATCGAGCGTCGCGAAGAGGCGATCGGTGACGCGAGCCAAGAAGCGAAAGCGCTGGGTCAGGTGTTGCTCGCGCTCGAACGTCTTGATGTTCTCCAGAGCCATGGCCAGCTGACGAGCCACCACGACGGCCACGTCCACGTCTCGAGCGCCGAAGCTCGCGAACCGTGAGGTCTCGAGGAACGCCAAGGCTCCTATGCAGCTCGTCGCCACGAAGAGAGGCACGACGATTGCGGAGCGCGCCGGATCGCGCGCGGGGAAGAGCCGCAGCAGGGGCTGACGCGTACGCGCGGCTTCTTCGGTGAGCGGCGCAAGCGTTTCGAGGTGGGGAGCGGCGGCGGCGTGGCGGTCGCCGATACCTTCGACGTGCATCGCGCCGTCGTCGTCGAACGCGTAGACGACGCAAAGGTCGCAGAACCGATCGACCGATGCTTGCACGAGCCGATTCACGATCGTGGCGCGATTGAGGGACGACGAGAGCACGGAGGCTGCCTCAGCGATGAGACGCATATCGGCCTCGCCCAGGCCGTCGGTCTCGGCAGCGATCCCCGACCAGTAGAGCACGGCATCGCGCTCGTCGAGCACCGGTACCGCGCGCATCAGGAATGTCTGGGGGACTGCGTCCGAAAGGTGAACGTGATAGAGGGCGCTGAACCGATCGGCGCACCGGATGCACTTGCGCCACAGCTGCTCGAGCCGCGCGACCTCGGCGTCGTCGAGGGCTCCTTCGCCGCTTGGAGCTGTTGGACGGCAGGGAGTGATGCTCGTGACGTTGCCGGCGGCGTCGGCGTGCCATATTACGTCGGTCATTCGCGCCATGACGGAACGAATCGACTGGAGCGTATGCTCGCTCGAAACGGGAAGCGGCTCGCTTTCGTTTAGTCTCTTCATACCAATCGGCTGGTCGTGATAGTACAGGAAAGGCAGGCGCAAGTCGGTAACGGACCGGACACTTGCAACGCGATCGGCAAAATCGTATCCTGGGTAGCCTTTCGGATGCCACACGGGAGAGCCTGGCCGGAGCTCTCGAGCCGGTGACGTTCCGTGACGGGACGGTTCTCTACGAGCCCGGATCTCGGATCGATCGCGTTTTCTTTCCCTTGACCGCCGTCGTCTCGATCGTTCAAATGATGCAGGAGGGATCGGCCGCCGAGGTGGGCATGGTCGGGTTCGAAGGAGTAAGCGGGCTCGAAGCGATCCTCCGGGACGGGCTGTCGACGGGGCGCAGCGTGTGCCAGGTGCCGGGTACGGCTCTGGGCATGCCGGTGACGGTCCTACGTGAAGCCGTAATCGAGCGCAACGGCATAATGCATGCATTGCTCGACTACACGGGTGGGTATTGTGCGATGCTTGCCCAGTTGATCGCGTGCAACCGCCTACACCGCGTCGAACAACGGTGCGCGCGATGGCTGCTAATGACCGTCGACCGCATCGGCGCGCCGGCATTTCCCATGACCCAGGAGCGCCTCGGCATGATGCTCGGCGCACAGAGGCCGACGGTCACCGCCGCGATGGCATCGCTGCGCGACGCGGGTGGCGTCGAGAGCAGCCGGGGTCAGGTTCGCGTGACCGACCGCGCGAAGCTCGAATCGCTCGCCTGCGAGTGTTACGCCCTGTGCGCGGGTTACTTCGACTTCTAACCGCCGCCCCGGTTAGGCGCTCCCCAAATTCGGGGATAAGCGACGAAACCCCTGAGCGCTAACAAAGGGAGGGAGCATGGTAGGACTACTCTGGGCGATAATCGTGATTCTGTTCTTTTTTTGGTTGCTCGGTTTCTTGCTGCACTTCGGCGGCGGCCTGATCCACTTGATTCTGGTCGTGGTACTGATCCTGGTCGTGGTCAATCTCATCACCGGGCGAGGCTTGCGGGTCTGATGCCGGGCCGGAAGAAATCGACCACGCGCAAGAAGTCCCCGCGGAAGAAGTCCACGCGGAAGTATGGGCCAAAAGCGGGCCGCAAGGTCGAGCGCGCGATGCACGAGATGAAGCACGGTAAGCTTAAATCGGGACGCTCCGGCAAGAAGGTGACGAGCAAAAAGCAGGCCATCGCGATCGGCCTCAGCGAGGCGCGCCGCTCCGGCGCGAAAGTGCCGAAGCGGAAGCGCCCCTCGCCGAAGAAGTAATCCCGATCGCCGAACGGCTAGGCCGGCGCTTCGAGCTGCGCTGCGTTCGCTAGCGGACCGCGGTCGGTCGTGAGGCAGCCGCAGGATTTCAATGCACGGCCGACCAGACTCTTGGACGTCGCATCGTCGCCACAAATCGGGACGTTCGCTCCGGCCTGCGGCATGTTGATGAGGGCGCGGACCACGCGCCGCGAATCGAGCTTATGGGCCAATATCTCCGAGCCGCTTTGCCAGCCGTTCCCGCGTTCGCCCTCCACCGCGTCGACGACCACCGCCTCCGCGCCCGAGCCGACGGCCGTGAGCGCTTGGTCGACCTCCCGACGCGGAACCGCCAGAACCAGGAGATCGGAACACATGGCCTGCCGGTAGGGGATTTCGTCGCGGGCGCCCACGGTGGCGGCAGCTCGCTTGGCGCGTTCCCTCGCGCCGGGGTCGCCGAACGTTACTTGGTGGCCGCCGGTGCGCAAGAGGCGACCAATCGCCATCGCGCGGTCATCGGAGCCAACTATTCCTATTCGCATGTCCTCCTTCGTACCCGGGATCCTGAGGGATAACTGGGTTTGCGGTAGCTGGGTTTGACGAAGCGTGACACGGGGGGCGGCCTGTGATACAATCGCCATCTGTGCCCCCTGCCAGCAGCGACGGTGGGAGCCCTTACGTGACGACGTGAGCGGCGTGTTCCCTGCGTAAGCGGCGGCAGCGGCGGGCCGGACGGAGTCCCTTCCTTTGAACCTAATCGACGTCAACAACTTCGACGCCATGCGCATCGGGCTGGCATCGCCCGAGCAAATTCGCGCCTGGTCGTTCGGCGAAGTAAAAAAGCCGGAGACGATCAACTACCGCACGCTCAAGCCCGAGCGCGACGGGCTCTTCTGCGAAAAGATCTTCGGCCCCACCAAAGACTGGGAGTGCCACTGCGGCAAGTATAAGCGCATCCGTTTCAAGGGAATGATCTGCGACCGCTGCGGCGTCGAGATCACCCGGGCGAAGGTGCGGCGCGAGCGCATGGGCCACATCGAGCTCGCGACGCCGGTTAGCCACATCTGGTACCTGAAGGGCGTCCCCAGCCGTATCGGCATCCTGCTCGACATGTCGCCGCGCCAGCTCGAGAAGGTGATCTACTTTGCCGCTTACGTCGTCATCGATCCCGGTGACACCACGCTCACGAAACGAGAAGTCCTCTCGGAGCAGAAGTATCGCGAGGCGCGCGATAAGTTTGGGAACCGATTCAAGGCCGGCATGGGTGCGGAGGCGATTCGAGAGCTCCTGCGCGACCTCAACCTGCGCAAGCTGCAAGAGGACCTGCGCAAAGAGTTTAAAGAGACTTCCGGGCAGAAGCGGCTCAAGGCGATCAAGCGTCTCGAGGTCGTCGAAGCCTTTCTGGCCAGCGGCAATCGTCCCGAGTGGATGGTGCTCGCGGCCGTGCCGGTGATCGCGCCCGAGCTTCGCCCGATGGTGCAGCTCGACGGCGGCCGCTTCGCCACGTCCGATCTCAACGATCTCTACCGCCGCGTGATCAACCGGAACAACCGCCTCAAGCGGCTGCTCGAACTCAATGCGCCCGAGATCATCATCAAGAACGAGAAGCGGATGCTCCAAGAGGCGGTCGACGCGCTGATCGACAACGGCCGGCGTGGACGTCCGGTTACCGGCCCGAACAACCGTCCGCTTAAGTCGCTCTCGGACATTCTCAAGGGCAAGCAGGGGCGTTTCCGTCAGAATCTGCTCGGCAAGCGCGTCGACTACTCGGGCCGGTCGGTCATCGTGGTCGGTCCGACGCTCAAACTCCACCAGTGCGGCCTGCCCAAAGAAATGGCGCTCGAACTCTTCAAGCCGTTCGTGATGAAGAAGCTCGTCGACCGGGGCCTGGCGCACAATATCAAGAGCGCGAAGCGCATGGTGGAACGAGTGCGCCCGGAGGTTTGGGACGTGCTCGAAGAGGTGATCAAGGAACACCCGGTGCTGCTCAACCGCGCGCCGACGCTCCATCGCTTGGGCATTCAAGCCTTCGAACCGGTGCTCGTCGAGGGTAAGGCGATTCACCTGCATCCGCTGGTGTGTACGCCCTACAACGCCGACTTCGACGGCGATCAGATGGCGGTCCACCTGCCGCTCTCCGCGGGCGCGCAGGCCGAGGCTCGCATCTTGATGCTCTCATCGAACAACATCTTGTTGCCGGCATACGGCAATCCGGTCTCGATTCCGACGCAAGACATGGTGCTCGGCCTCTATTACCTCAGCTTCCATCGCGACGAGTACGCCGGGCCGGCCAAGGCGGCGATTACCGATGAATACGAGCGCGTCGACCGCGTGACGAAGAAGAACGCGCCGGCGGCCGATATGGCGGGTGCCATGCCGACGTTCTTCGACGGCAAGGAAGCCGTGATGGCGTACGAGACCAAACAGATCGGGCTGCAAGAGTGGATCTACGTCCGCTGGAAGGGCGAGCTCATCAGGACCACCGTCGGACGCGTGATCTTCAACCTCGCGTTCCCCGAACCGTGGAACCACGAGTTCGTCAACCGCATCATCGACAAGGGCATGCTGAAGAAGACGATTACCGATTGCTATCGTCGCTACGGCAACGCCGAGACGGCCCGCTTCTTGGACGCGATCAAAGACCTGGGCTTCCACTACGCGACGCTCTCGGGGACGACCGTCTCGATCAGCGACGTCATCGTTCCGGAAAACAAGTACGAGATCGTCGGGAAGGCACAGGACGAAGTCGACGAGCTGCACCGGCTGTACGAACAGGGCTTCATCTCGCAGGATGAACAGTACAACAAGACGATCGACATCTGGTCGAAGGCCTCAGACGAGGTCACGACTGCGATGCAGTCGGCGCAGAATCCGCTCAACCCCGTCTTCATGATGGCCACGTCAGGGGCGCGCGGCTCGATCGCCCAAGTGAAGCAACTCGGCGGCATGCGCGGACTGATGTCGGACCCGTCCGGGCGCATTCTCGAGATTCCCGTCAAGGCATCACTCAAAGAGGGCCTCACGGTGCTCGAGTACTTCATCTCGACGCACGGCGCGCGTAAGGGCCTCGCCGACACCGCGCTGCGCACCGCCGACTCCGGCTACTTGACGCGGCGTCTCGTCGACGTCGCTCAAGACGTGATCATCCGTGAGGAGGATTGCGGAACGAGCAACGGCATCATGGTGAGCGACATCCGAGTGGGCAAGGAGATCATCGAACCGCTCATCGACCGGATCGTCGGGCGGCGTTCCGCCGAAGAGGTCCGGCTCGATCCCAAGCGCCCGACGACGGCGATCGTCACGAAGAACCAAGAGATCGACGAGGAGAAGGCGCGGGCGCTCATCGACGCCGGAATCGGCCAGGTGAAGATCCGTTCGGTTCTCACCTGTCAGTCGAAGTATGGCGTTTGCTCGCTCTGCTACGGGCGCGATCTCGCGGCCGGAAGCCACGCGGACATCGGCACGGCGGTCGGCATCATCGCGGCTCAGTCGATCGGCGAGCCGGGCACGCAGCTCACCCTTCGAACCTTCCATACCGGCGGCGTCGCAACGGAAAACATCATCACCGGCTTGCCGCGCGTCGAGGAGATCTTCGAGGCGCGCAAGCCCAAGGGCCAGGCGACGATCGTCGAGGCGACCGGCACGGTCCGGCTCGGGGACGAGAAAAACAAGCGCATCGTCTACGTCGCCGATTCAAACGGTGACGAGCACGAGTACGAGATCCCGCCGGGCACGCACATGCTCGTGCAGGAAGGGCAGAACGTGGAGTCGGGCGACCAGCTCAACGAAGGCTCGCTCAATCCGCACGACATTCTGCGCGTGAAGGGCGAGACTGCGCTGCAAAACTACCTGGTTCAGGAAGTGCAGAAGGTCTACCGTTCGCAAGGCGTCGACATCAACGACAAGCACATCGAGGTAATCGTGCGCTCGATGTTGCGTAAGGTAAAGATCGTCGAAGGCGGCGACACCCTGCTGCTTCCCGGGCAGCTGATCGAAGCCGCTCAGTTCCACGAAGCCAACGAGCGAATGCGCGCAGCCGGCAAAGAACCCGCGACCGCGAACCCGGTGCTGCTCGGCGTAACGAAGGCCTCGCTGGCGACCGAGTCGTTCCTGTCGGCGGCGAGCTTCCAAGAGACGACCCGCGTCCTCACCGATGCGGCGATCAAGGGTAAGTACGACCCGCTGCTCGGTCTCAAGGAGAACGTCATCATCGGCAAGCTCATACCGGCGGGCACGGGAATGTCGCGCTATCGCAACGTCGAGATCGTGCCCCAAGGGCAAGACGTCGACGATGACGGACGGCCGCGCCACGAGTACGACATGCCCTACGCGACGATGACCGCGGACGACGCAGCGCTAGCCGAGGTCATGGGCGGCGGCAACGGGGACGGCATGAGCCGTCTCGTCACCGCCTACGAGCGCAACCGCGAGCCGCTCACGGTGCAGTACGAGGGCGAGTATGAAGACCACGCGGCTCCGCACGCGGGTCCGAAGAAAACCCAATACGATCGTCTGAAAGGCATCAATCCGGAAAACCTGTAACGCGGCGTCGCTCGTTCCGAAAGAAAGGCCCCGCAACCGCGGGGCCTTTTGCTATTGTGTGTCGACCGGCTCGTTGGACGGCGGCTGCTGCTCGAAGTATCGCCGCGAGTACCTCGACGGAATCGGAGTGAACGAACGCGGCGGCTGCGTAAAGTCGAGGCAGTCCACGATGCTCGTGGCGCGCTGATCGGTCGTTCCCAGCGTTCCAAGCGCCCAGGTGTTTTCGACGAACTTCAAGACGCTGCCGAACTCGTATTGCGTGTGCGAGATGTAGCCCGGCTGACTCGGGTACGCTTGGCGAGCGTAGGCCGATACCACGAGCATCGGAACGCGGAGCCCAAGGCCGCCCCAGTCGTCGAAGAACGCGGGAGGCTCGTGGTCGTAAAAACCGCCCCAGTCGTCCCACACCACGACGATCGCGGTAGAGTCCCAATACGGGCTCTCACCGACTGCATTCACGACGCTCGCGACCCAGGACGGGCCGGTGTCGGAGCCGTTCCCGGGATGATCGGAGTTTGTCTCGTCGGGGATGATCCACGATACCGCCGGCAGCGTGCCGTGCTTCACGTCGCTGAAGAAGATCTTCGGCTGTGCGATGTTGTTCTTCCACTCGGATCCCTTGCGCACGGCCTTGATTGCGTCGAAGGCGTTCCAAAGCGAGCCCGCCGCGTGCGCCCCGGACCGCTTGTTGAAGACGGGCGGCGAGTAATACTTCCAGGAGACGGATTTTGCGTCGAGTAAATCGCGCAGCGTTTCGTAGGTGAGGCACGGGAAGGGACCCTTGTGATACTGATCCTGAAGTTTCGAGCCGTTGAAAAACAGCTGGTCCGTTTTCGTTCCTGCCGGCGCGTCGCACCCCCACGGCGTATGATCGGGGAAGTCGACCAGGCTCTTGGTTTCGCCCCGTCGAGGACCGTGCTCGCGGCGACGAGGTCCTGATGCGCCGTGAAGCTTCCGCTGCCTTGGGTCTGGAACATGTGATCGCCGAGCACGTATTGCTGCGCGATCGTCCAGTAGGGCGCGATTTGCTGCGGATCGACGTACTGGTAGACCGCCGTCCCGGCTTTGCCGGGGCACGTGACCTTGTTGCCGTTCTCCGAACCGAACCCATCCATGAAGCCGTTATCGTAGTCGTCGAGGAAAGTGTTGTAGTGGTGGTTGTAGTCGCAAGGCGCGACGAGGTTGACCTTTTGGAGAGGAACGTACTCGTCACCACTCGGACACGGGGCTGAACGCAGATGCGAACGCGGGACCAGCGAGGAACGGAGCCGCGAAGGGGCCGCCATACAGCCGCCGCTCGTTCCGTCAGCGCCGGGGAACGTGGAGAATAAGTTGTCGAACGAGCGGTTCTCTTGGATCACGATGACCACGTGCTGAATGTAACCGGAGCTGCTGCCCGAGCTTTGCTCTTGGGATGCCGGTTGCAACCCACCGGATGCGGAAGGCGAGTAGAGCGAGCAGCCCCCGAGCAGTGCGGCCGCGACGAGAATGAGAACGATCCGCATCAGGCTAGCGGCGCCGAGTTCCAAGCGATACGAGGATCAACACTGCAACGTTGGCCGCCAGCCCGACGAAGCCCGGGTTGATGTCCCACGGCGTGACGTTGAACGCGGCGAGCGGCACTGCGACCGCGAGCCCGATGGCGATTCCGGCGCCGACCGCCCGCGCCGTACCACGGCGCCATAGGAACGTGGCCGCGACGCCGGGCAAGAACTGCGCGACCCCGTTATAGTACAGCAAGAGCATCTCTACTATGGTCTTTTGCGCCACGAGCCAGACTGCGAGCGCGAGGAACGCGACGACGATGACGAGCGCGCGCGTGAGCCGCGTCCGCTCCGCGTCGCTGGTCGCGATGCCGAGCAGATCTCCCGCAACGTTCTTGGTGATGACGCTCGCGCCGCCGAGAACGAGCGCCGAAGCGGGCACCAGCGCGGCGAGCGCGCCCGCCGCCGCAACCAAACCGAGAACCCACGACGGATAGTAGTGCTGGACGACCAGAAGAAACGATTGATCGACGGCGGTGCCCTTTAGACCCGGCACGATCAGAGCGGCCGAAAAGCCGGCGCAGATCATCAAGGCGACAAAACCCTGATAGAACGGGAGCAGCATCGCGTTGCGGCGCAGCGTATCGCCGCTTCGGGCACTGAAAATCGCGTTGAACGATTGCGGGCCCATGAAGAATCCCATCGCCGTCAAGAGCACCGTTGAGACGAACCAAGTCGTCCCGTGAAACGCGGCACCGTGCGGAAGGACCAGCATCTGCGGATGTACCCGC
Organism: Vulcanimicrobiota bacterium; assembly: GCA_963745145.1. Classification (GTDB taxonomy): domain Bacteria; phylum Vulcanimicrobiota; class Vulcanimicrobiia; order Vulcanimicrobiales; family Vulcanimicrobiaceae; genus Cybelea. The sequence continues at coordinate 242,100 of CAVUWE010000003.1, forward strand.
AGCACGCGATCGAACATCGCACCGGGCGAGCCGAAGAAACGCATCGGAATGGCAATGCCCGCAAAGGTTACCGCACCCAGCACTAGGACGTCCTTGACGATGCTCGCCCAGGCGGTGCCGCGCAGCCCGGCGCTGTAGACGAACAGCGCGAGCACCACGAAGCCGATGCAGACCGAAACGGTCGCGTCGTACAGGCCGTAACCGGCGATACGCAGCAGAATTTGCAGACCGCTGAGCTGCAACGAAACGTATGGCACGATCATTAGAAACTGCAGGATCGCGACCCCGACACCCAGCGCTCGACTATTGTAGCGGACCTCGAAGAAGTCCGGTCCCGTGAGCAGGTTGTGTTCCTTGCCGACTTGCCAAATCGCAGGAGCGAGGAAGAAGGCGATGATATACGCGCACGTGCCGTAGGTCACGATATAGAAGGCCGGGGCGCCCTGCGAGTACGTGAGTCCCGCGACGCCGAGGAACGTGAAGGTAGTGTAGATCTCGCCTGCGAGCAGCACCCAAAGAAAGATCGTGCCGAAGGAGCGCCCTCCCACGATATACTGCTGCGGGTCCATCTTGATGCGCCGCACGCCGAGAAGCGCGAACGCGATCGTTCCGAAGACTACGAAGGCGACGATCGAGAGAGCGGTTACCGCTCCGCTCACCAGTGTCGCTCCAGGCGTCCGATCATCCAGAGGAACGCCGGCGTCAGAAAAACCCACGCGATGATCCAGACGAGCAAAAACGGTGCACCCAAAACCCTAGGCTCGACGCGGTTTACGAACGGAATCGCGGCCGTCAGAGCCGCGGCCGGTAGAACGGCCAGAGCCGCCCGCAAGAAGCGGGCGGTCGCGGAAGGGGCAGGCCGCATTCCGGCGCATGTTAGCCACGCTATGCAACAACGTCCTTCATGGATCGGACCGGTTGTCGCGATCGGAGTCGTCGTCGTTCTCGGACTTTGGGTCATGGGGACGTACAACTCCCTCGTAACGCTCGGTCAGGCCGTCGACGCGCAATGGGGCCAGGTGCAAAATGTCTACCAACGGCGCGCGGACCTGATTCCCAATCTCGTCGCCACCGTCAAAGGTGCCGCGAACTTCGAATCGAGCACGTACGAGGCGGTCGCGAAGGCGCGCGCCAGCGTCGGCCAGATCTCGCCCCAGGTCGTCCAGAACGCGGTCAACAACCCGCAGGACTTCGCCAAGTACGCCCAGGCGCAGGACACGCTCGGCTCTACACTCTCTCGCCTACTGGCGGTCGTGGAGAACTATCCGCAGCTCAAAGCCACCGAAAACTTTCAGACCCTCCAAGCGCAGCTGGAAGGCACGGAAAACCGCATCGCATTCGAGCGCAGAAAATATAACGACGTTGCTCGCGCCTTCAACACGAAGCGCGATACGTTTCCAACGGTCATGATCGCCGGAATGTTCGGCAGCCGCTTCAACGAGAAGCCGTACTTCCAGTCGCAACCCGGTGCGGAGAAAGCTCCGGTCGTGAACTTCAGCCCGTGACGCCTTCGCAACGCGCCGAGATCGCCCGCGCCATCACCAACGCAGAAGTAGGAACGTCCGGTTGGATCGCGGTGCGCGTCATTCCCGACGGTTCGGTCGACGCCTTCGAACGCGCGCAGCGCGAGTTCGAGCGGATTGGGCTAGGACGTCACGAGCACCGCAACGCGGCTTTGATTCTCGTTGCTCCCAAGGCGCGGCAGTTTGCCGTCCTCGGAGATCGGGACTTGCACGAACGGGTGGGCGACGCGTTTTGGAACGAGGTCGTCGCCGAGAGCCGGCCGCATTTCGCGCGCGGCGACGTTTTCGAAGGTATCGTATGCGCGGTCGGGCGTGTCGGAGAAGCGCTGCACACGCACTTCGCGGAACCTCCGGAGGGAGTACGAGCGTGAAGACGCGTCTCCGTTTGGCCGTCGCGGCTCTGGTCGCGTCCGCGTGGGCGATGCCGGCCGTCGCCGCAGATTTCAAAGTTCCGCCGACGCCGGACCATTACGTTACGGACAACGCCAACGTGCTCTCGGCCGATGCGCGCGCATCGATCGAGAACGAGCTTCAAGCATACGAGAAATCGACTGGGCATCAGATCGTCGTTTGGATCGGCGAAACGACGGGCGACGTTCCGCTGGAGCGTTGGACGGTCGATACCGCCAATCAATGGAAGATTGGGCGTCGGGGCCATGAGGACGGCGCGGTGCTGTTTTTGTTCATGAAGGATCGCAAGGTTCGTATCGAGGTGGGGTATGGGCTCGAGGGCTCGCTGACCGATGCGGACGGCGATCGAATCGTCCGCGACGTAATCGTGCCGCAAATGCGCGCCGGCAACACCGATGCCGCCGTCGCGAACGGAGTCGCGGCGATGCTGACGACGATCACGCCGTCATATAAAGGCGTCACGCCGCCGCCCGAAACACAGGAGTCCGGCAACTTGAGCTCCGGCACGGGGCTGCTGATCCTTGCCGTCATCCTCCTTGGCTTCGGCTTTCTGATCTTTTTGGTGATCATGCAAGTCATCGGGTCGATCCGGTACGGATACCTCGTGATGCGCGAAGGGTCGACGCGAGCGAAGGCCGACATGCGCCGTTTTTGGTTCTGGGGAAGCAGCGGTTTCCTCGGGGGATCGTCGTCCGGAGGTGGGGGCTTTGGCGGTGGCGGCGGGGGATTCTCGGCTGGAGGCGGCAGCTTCGGAGGTGGCGGCGCTTCGGGTGGCTGGTGAGTCGTGTACGCACTGCTGCTCGGCGTCTCGCTGGTTACCTCTGACGTAGCGATTTCGGCCGGTCACGAAGGCCGTCCGGCCAGCTGCGCGCGGTTTCCACAGCACCATTGCAACCTCGGAGCGAGCGGCGAGCGGGCGTGGACGCCGATCGTCGCCGACGCTGCAACGCAGATTTTGCGCGCGCACGGCGTAACGGTCGCGCGCCTACCCGCCGATTTTTCGGGCAATTACCGAGTGAGAGCGGCGGTGTTCATTCACTTCGACGGATCCAGCCCACCGTGCCGGAGCAGTGCGTCGATCGGTTACGGGCATGCCAGCGACGCGGCGGCCGCCGCGGCGTGGCGTGCGCTCTACGGCGCCTATTGGCCGTACGGATTTCAGCCGAATAATTTTACCAAAGGGTTACGAAGTTATTACGCGTTTCAGCAGGTCGACGCGCGCGACGGCAGCCTCGTGCTCGAGCTCGGCGAGATCACTTGCCTCGCTCAGCATGCCTGGCTCGCGCACCGTTTGCACTGGGCCGGCGCGCTGGTCGCGCACTTCTTGAGCGAACTGATCGGTAAGGGCGACGTTCCCGACCCGGGCCCATTCCTCCAACAGGCCACGCCTAAGCAGCCTTAGAACGACCTTCGATGAGCCGCACGCTTGCGAGCGAGCACGGGCGCGAAGCCGTCGCTTTTGCCCCGGTCGAACGGCCGCGCGTGGTCGAGCGGTTGCACGCGTCGGCGGCGTATCCGATCGCGCTCTTGATTGCCCCGGCCGGCTACGGCAAGTCGATCGCCCTCCGTGAATATCTCAAAACGCTGCGCGAACCTCATGTGCGCTTCGCGCTTCGTGCAGAGCACGCGGAGCTGCTGGGCTTTTTACGCGGGCTCGCGGAGGCGTTGCGCGAGAGCGCTCCGCATGCCATCACGGCGCTGGCAGGCGCGTACGAGCGAAATACCGCGTCGCCGAAGCGCGGGACGGAGCTCGCCCGCTGGATGCACGCTCACCTCGAATCGTTTTCAGGCGTCATCGCAATCGACGACCTCCACGTGGCCGAGGGCGACCCGGAAGTTGCGAAGTTCCTGACTTCGCTCATCGAGCATTCCAAAGGCAGAATTCGCTGGATTCTGGCCTCGCGCTCGACGAGCGGCCTTCCCGTGGCGACGTGGCTAGCCTATCGAGACGCCGATCTGCCGGTAGACGAACACGACTTGCGCTTCACGCTCCCCGAGGTCCGGGCAGCCGCGCGCAGGATCGGTTCGGCGATCCGCGACGACGAACTCGGAGATCTCTTATCGTTAACCGAGGGCTGGCCGGCGGCAATGAGCTTCGCCCTCCGAACGGCGACGCGTTCCGCGGAGCTACGCAACGTTTCAGCCGTCACTCGCGAGATGATCTATCGGCTCCTCGCCGAGCAGGTGTACAGTGGACTCGACGCCGACGAACGCGCCCTGCTCGAGATCGCGATCGCGCTGCCGGTGATCGACGTGAGCGTTCTGGAACGCGCCGGATTCGATCGCGCATTGCCACTCGTCGAACGATTGCGGGAACGAACCGCGTTTATTTACGAAGAGTCGCCGGGCATCTATCAATGCCATGACCTCTTCCGTGACTTCCTTCGACGCCAGAGCGCCTTGCGCGGAAAGCGCGCGCAGCAGAGCATCCACGAACGGGCGGCACGCGCATTGGAGGACAGCGGGGACGTCGAACATGCGATTGCGGCATTTGCAGCGGCGGCGTTACCCGTGGATGTCGTGCGGCTGCTCGAGCGGCACGGCTTGGGTTTGTTGGAACGCGCGCGCGGCGATATCGTCGCCCGCGCGATCGAGGCCCTCGACGAGCGGACCCGCCGTGAGAATGCCGCGGTGTTGGCGTTGCAGGGCACGCTTCAAGCCATTGGGGGCAAGTTTGCCCGTGCCGAGTCGCTGCTTCGGCGCGCCTTGACCCGCGCCGGGAACGACCGAGACCTCGTAGCGACCACCAGCCTCCGTCTTGCATCGTTAGTTGCGAACCAAGGGGGAGATGTTACGAGCCTCTTGAGCGCCGTCGGAGATGATCTTCTCCAAAGTGCCGCTCATCGTGCGGAGGCGCTGTCGGTGATTGCGGGCCAACGAGCCGTTTCCGGGGACTCGTTAACAGCGCAGAGCGCGGTAGCTCGGGTCGAGCCGCTCCTTCTAGAGATCGACTCAGACGCGGTTCGCGCTAAGGTCCTGCACCATATGGGGATCGCCTTCCACCATCTTGGAATGGCGAGCAAGGCTTTTGACGTTCTGTCGCAGTCACGCGAGCTCGCCGCAGAACTACACCTTTACGGGCTCGCAAGTCGCGCAAGCGCCGTACTGTCTAACCTTGCGGTTCACGAGGAGGACGATGTTGCCCGGCAACTGGCGTACGCGGAGTCAGGGGCCGACGCAGCCACGAAAGCAGGCGATACCTTCGCTCTCCAAACGGCGCTACTTCAAATGCTGAGTGCTGAGATGCGGAGCGGAAATATAGCCAGGAGCATTGAGATTGAGCAGCGGCTGGGCGCGATACAGACTAGTGATTTGGTGCGACGGTTCGTTGCCCTTTTCAGATCTGTGAGACTCGCATGGGAGGGTCGCTTTAGCGAAGCGCATCAGCTAGTGTCTCTCCTGTTGGACCCAGTTGCCGTTTGACTTCGATAGAATGTCGTCGGCCAGCGAATATGCGTTGTTTTTGGCGCTTGACGGACAGAACCAAGCCTCGACGGATGTGGTAAAAGAAATTCTCTTGATTCAGCCTTCGTCAGAACAGCATGGGCTGGGCCGAATTCGAGCGTTCGCAATTGCGAAGGTGATATGCGCACTCGTCGAAGCCATTAACGGGCGGATGACTAGTTCAGACCGTATCCTAAAATCCGTTAGGGCGCACGCAGACCCGATTATCGCAATGACCGTGAAGGCCATAGACAAGATGATCTCATGGCTGCGTCATCCCACCGATAGTGTGGCGGAAAGGATAGGGGAGATTGTGGGCGACCTCGTAGCGCTCGGCTACGCGGACGTCGGTCGCATACTGCAAGCCGCGGATCGAGTCTTGACATACGCTCAGGCCAATGGCGTTCCTCCCACAAGTCTTACGCCTAGCGAATTAGAGATACTACGGCTGCTTGCAGAAGGGTTGACACCTAAGGAGATCGCGGCCAGGAACGGGCGCAGTATTTACACGGTTCGCGTCCACATCGCCAACGTGATTGCAAAACTCGGTTGTCATGGACGCTCCGACGCCATACGGACCGCAAGCCGAATGGGACTGGTTTCTGCCGAGCTTAGATGAGGGAACCTCCTAATCAAAGATGACTAGGGACGAGGCCCAGCGGACGGGATAGGCTTGGTTTTAGTTACCAAACTGTGAGGAGGTTCCGCATGTTTAGCTTGGCGATCGCCCTTATCATAGCGCTGGCAATCACCCCGCCAGATCCTTTATATTAGCGCCTTGGTGGCGTCCCGGAGTTGTGCGCCACCCTGCTGGCACTCGTCCATGCCAAAATACCGGCATGGACGAGTACCTAATTGGGGCCGGGGCGCTCTTAACGGCAGGGCCTGCGGCGTCGATTACGGGCGCAACCCTTCATGCTCAGACCCAACGGGGGTTGGCTGGGCGGGTCGAGGCTGCCGTTATTGACTTCGAAGCAACCCACGCCTGGGAGCTCTCGCGCATCCTGATCGTCGCGGCGGGGTGGAGCCCGGCGCGCTTTCGGTCCCAGGTGGTGCGCCGGCTGCTCGACCGGGGTGAATGCGCACTGACCGACGTGATCTCGACCCTTGCCGAGGCGACCGGGGCCGGCGAGGTCCACCTTTTCGCCCGGTGGCTCCCTGATGAATCGACCAGAACGATCCTGGCGGATCGTGGGGTGAGGGTCCTCGCGTACCCTCTCGAAGCGATCGGTCAGGCGTCCCTCGTCTCGGGCCAGCGGGTGGAACGGTGGCCCTTACCCGTACGGGCGGCCTAGGATTTTTCGACCCCCGTAGGGTCACATTCAGGTGGCTCCAAGGGTGAGCAAGCACGATGCATCGTAGAGATGTATATAATGCCGAATGCCCGAGTTGCGGTCATCGATGACGACCGCATGGTGCGGGAGATGTTGGAATTGGGACTCTCCCGCGAGGGCTACGAGGTGCGCACCGCCATGGACGGCCTTGCGGCCCTCGAGCTCGTCAAGGTTTTCGATCCTGAGCTCATCGTGCTCGACATCATGATGCCCAAGATCGACGGCGTGACACTGCTGCCCCGTCTGCGCGAGATCACGCAGGCGCCGATTCTCATGCTCACCGCCAAAGGGGGCACCGAGGACAAGGTGCGCTCCTTGAGCTCCGGCGCCGATGACTATCTCGTCAAGCCCTTCATCTTCGAAGAGCTCATCGCGCGCCTGCAGGCAAAGCTGCGTCGTCCGCAGCTCATCGAAGAGAACGTGCTTCGCTGGCGCGACATCTCCATCAATCCCGCCACGCGCGAGGCCTGGCGAGGAAAGGAGCCGCTCGAGTTCACTCAGCGCGAATTCGACCTGCTCGAGGTGTTCATGCGCGAACCACGGCGCGTCTTCAGCAAAGACCATCTCCTGGAGATTGTCTGGGGACACGATTTCGAAGGCGGTCCGAATATTGTCGAGACCTACATCTCGTATCTTCGGGCGAAAGTGGACCGTGCCGGCGAGCCCGGCTCGTTCATTCGGACGGTCCGCGGAGTGGGCTACGGCCTCTCGCAGTAGCTGAGGGCCCCGGCGTGAAACTCGCGGCGCGTCTCTCCGCCTTATACGCGGTGCTGCTGGGCGTGACGGTCCTTATCGTCATTCTGGCGTCGTCAATCGCGCTGGTCTTCGAACTCTGGCAGTTTTCCGGCGACGTCATGGTTGCCAAGCACGAAGAGGCGCGCATCCTGGTCGATCAATACCGGCGTGAGGGTATGTCGCTGTCGAAGGCTGCGCCTGAGATCGTCAACTCGCTCAGCGGAATCGGATTGCGCGTGACGGTCTATGACTTGAAGGGCCGATATCTCGCGGGCGACAAGACGCTGCGCCCCAGATCTCTGGAAGGCGTGCTGGCCGCAGGCGGAATGCAGCACTTCATTCCGGGCGATCGCTCCGCTCGGGGGACGGCGCACCTCTATAACTACCGTGGCGCGTTTCCGCAGATGCCGCCCGATCCGACGCGCCTCGAACCGCTCTCGCTGACGTATGTCGAAGGCGGATACGTCGGGTTCGGCCCGTCATTTCCGCTGCTGCTCGTCTCGCTCGTCCCTTATTGGCGAATCGTGCTCACGATTGCTCTGGCGGCTATCTTGCTCTCGTGGTTCGTTGGGCGGCTCTTCGCGCAGCAGTCGCTCCGCCCGATCAACGAGGTAAGCGATTCGTTGCGCGCTTTAGCGGACGGCGACTACACGCAACGCCGCTTTGTAATGCCGGGCGGCGACGAAGTCGCTTCGTTGACGGCGGCATTCAACGATGCCGTCGCTAGCGTCGCGGCGGCGATGGACCACCGGCGTCATGCCGAGGAGCGCATGCGGCAGTTTGCCGCCGACGCGTCGCACGAGCTTCGGACGCCGCTCACCGTGATTGCGGGTTACATCGACGTGCTGCGCCGCGGGGCGATCGACGAACCGAGAATCGCTCGCCAGATCCTTGCGACGATGGCGATCGAGAAAGAGCATATGCGCGGACTCATCGACCGGCTGATGAGATTGGCGCGGCTGGACTCGGAGGCGCCCCCGCAGGTCGAACAGGTCGACGTCGCCGAGCTTCTGCGCAGTCAGTGCGATGCGGCCAGGCGTTTGGACGATCGGCGCACGATCGACTATAGCGTCGAGGGCGTCGAAACGGTTTCCGCCGACCGCGGCGAGCTGTCCGAAGCGGTCTGGAACGTGATCGAAAACGCACTAAAATATGCGCCGGAGGCGCCGATCCATCTGAGCGCGAGGCGCAACAACGGGCATTCGGTCATTACGGTGCGCGACGAAGGCCCCGGCATGTCGGAATCGGAGCGCCTCCACGCATTCGAGCGCTTCTACCGTGGCGATCAACGGGGCGAAATCGCGGGAACCGGGCTTGGCTTGGCGATCGCGAAGCGTGCGGTCGAGCGGGTGGGCGGCGGCATTGCGATCGATAGCGCTCCCGGCCAGGGCACCCAAGTCACCATCACAATTTAGCCGTTTCACAGGGCTGCTTCAGGCGTCTCGAGCGGGCGTTCCCCTATAATCAACCGGACTATGTTGCGACGACGCAGCGCTGCAGCCGCAGTATCTCTGCTCCTCCTCGTTGCGGCGTTGACACCGAGCGCCCCGGCGCAATCCGACTCGGGCGAGATCGACATCGCGGTCGTCGACGCGAGCACCAAGCAGCCCCTCGAGCTGGCGCGCGTGCTCCTGGATGGGCCGGTCATCACCTCCGAGCTCACCGGAAAGAACGGCAAGGTCGTCTTCACCGACGTGCCAGACGGCATCTACCGCGCGCGCATCGTGCATCGCGGCTACTCGAGTTTGACGTCGGCGTCCTTCGAGGTGCTCGACGGACGCGTCGTTACGGTCAGTTTCTCGCTTGCACTCGACACCGGGGGCTTGAAAGTGATCGGGGAAGTCACCGCCAAGTCGTCGGCGACGATTTCGAGCTCCAGCATCGACCAAAACTCCCCGCAGCGCCGCCTCTCGACGGACCTGGCCGACGCCTTGAACAAGCTCTCCGGCGTCACGGTCTCGACCTCGAGCGACGACAGTGACGCAACACAGACCGTCTCGCTGGAAGGGCACGACCCCTCGCAGACGCAGTTGACGCTCGACGGTATTCCGCTTAACGCGCCGGGATCAACCGGGAACCTCGGCGGGTTCGCGACCGATCTCTTCCAGGGCGCATCGGTGCACATGGGCCCGTCGCTCGGGGGCCTCGGAGGCTCGGTCAACTTCAGCACGCTCCAGCCGACCTTGAGCTGGCTGTCGCAGCTTCAGCTCTCTACCGGGAGCAACGGCCGTTACAATTACTCGCTCGCCGAGACCGGCTCGACGGGCAAGCTCGGCATCGCCGTCCAGACCATCGACCGCTTGTACCCGAGCCTCGTCGACGGCGAGCTCTACGAAGATGCCAGCGGGTTGGATTACGTTCACGACGGCGACAGCACGATTTCGGGCAACCTCATCTCGGCACGTTGGGAGTTCGGAGACTCCGATTCGCTCAGCGGGCTCTTCATGAACTCCACCCGCGATACGAACGTCGTCTGCCTCCGCTACAACGGCGATCCGGAAACGACGCTGCCGTGCGGCTATGGGCCGAACAACACGAACGGCAGCAACCTGCAACTCTACGCGCTGACCGACAACGCGCTCGTCGGCGCGACCCAGCTGCAGGCGTCGATCTATTCGATGGACGCGTCCAATCTCTTGAACCAGCTCGAGCGTTACGTGAATGGGCTGCCGTCGCCGAGCGGCTTTTCGACCGACACGCGCTCGAGCGGATACTCGCTGAACGCCACGCTGCCGGCACAGCAGCGGCACACGATTTCGATTCAAGCCTACGGCACGTCGTCCCAGTTCGCGACCACGCCCCTCGTACCGGAGGTCGCACAGTTTTACAACGGTTCCGAAACGGCGCAGTACAACGTGCTCCAAGCCAGCGATGCGATCCACTCGAACGACAAGCTCACGCTGATCGGGTCGGCGGGGCTGAGCACCGCAACGGGCAACGCCGGCATCTCGGAGCTCGCAAGCGTCGGCGCGACATGGCGTCCGACGGCGCACGATAGCTACGGCGCCTCGTTCGCGCTCGGCGGCGCGGCGGCCACCCAGGGGCGCCAGCAGATCTTGAGCGATCCCGCCTCATTGCGCTTCGATTGCGCCGGTAAGGTAGCATACGGCAACGCGCCGGGACAAGAGCCCACCAACAGCTCCTCTAACTCCGTCCGCGTGAGCTACACGCACCAGCTGCACGGCGGCAACGTGTCGCTCACGCTTTACCGCCAGGTGCAGAATGGCGTGTTGCTGCCGGTCTATGTGAACGGCGTCGTTCTCAACGGGCTTGGCGAATTTCCGCCTGGATATCTCCAGGAGATCGCCCAGATCTACAACTCTCCGGCGGGATGCAACACGCCGCCGAGCACACCGTTTACCGCGCAGCAGCTCTACTTCCAGACCCCGGTCTCCGGCATATCGCGCCTCTATCAGGGCGCCGAGCTTACTGGCTACCTCACGATCGGAAACCTCGTGATTCAGCCGTATTACAACCTCACCGGAGCGCAGGCGAACTCGAGCAGCTATATTTTCGACAACCCCTGGTCGATCACGATTCCGGGGCAACAGCTTCCGAACGTTCCGCTGCAGAAGGCGGGCCTGGTGCTCGACTATAAGGCGCCGCACTCGATCTTCGAGTGGCTCGCGGACGCGCAACACGTCGGAACGAACAATCCCAATAACTTGCCGCCGTACACGACAATCGACGCCGGCGTGACGGCGCAGCTGACGCGCGGAACGCTCACCTTCGCCGCGACAAACATCACGAACACCTACGGGGGCATCTTTGCAACCCCGGCCAACGCGGTGCCGTTCACGACGGCCGGCGGCTTTGTGATCGCGAACATCGCGCGGCCTCTGATGCCTCGCACGTATTCGGTCACCTATTCGGCTCGCTTCGGCCAGGGCGCGGAATCCTCGCAAACCGCGTCGACGTTCCGCGCGCGCGGCAGCGGAGGCGGAGGCGGTCTCTTCGGCGGACAAAACGGCGCGACCGGACCCGGCGGGGGCGGCCCTGGCGGCGGTCCCGGCAGCGGGCGCGGGCTCCAAGCGCTCTTCTCCCCGCTTCCCCAGACGCCGCCGGCAGATCCGTTTGCGGTCGGCAACAATCCGGCAACTTGCAGCGCGGACAACGCGCCGAAGATGCGGCAGCTTTCGAGCGAGCTCAAGGCCTTCGTCGCGCAGATCGAGGCGGCGCGCACGGCGGCGGGCTATCCTGCGACGATGCAGGCGCCCGCCCTGACCGACGCCACCGTCACCTACCACGGACTCGGGACGACCTACGCGCTCGCGATCACGCCGAAGGGCACCGCGAGGCTGCGCGCGCTGGCCGGCTGCCTGTCGCTCCACATCGCGCGCAGCGACGACATAACGCAGCGCAAACTCTACGCGCCCTCGAGTCCGCTGTTCTTCGTGGCGCAGTTGAACTTCATGCCCGCGGTAGGCTTATACTTCGTCGCGCGTCAGCCGCAGGCCGGTCAGGAGATGTTCCGGGTCTACAAGCTGCCGACCGCGCCGCCGAAGACTCCGTTCGAGATCCGTGCATCGTCGTCGTGCACGGGCGACGCCAAGAACCTGGCGACGCAAGCGCTCGACGACCTGCGCGCGCACTTTGCAAGCGCTGCCGCCGCCGCGAGTTGGACGATCACGCCCCATAGCGCGAAGGGCGGAACGTGGTACGAGTTAGATCCGGGCGATGCCACCGTCGTTCCGGCGCTCCTGGTCTGCGGCCGCGTCGCGGCGACGACCGACGACGAACTAGCGCAGCGCGGATTCGCCGGAAAGATCGTGCCCGAACTCAACTTCACGCCCAGCTTGGGCCTGTACCTGATCCGGCCGGCGCCGCGGCCGTCCCCGTCACCCTGACTCCGGCGAGCGCCCGAGGCTGCGGGCCCGGTCGACCATTTCGCGCATCCGCGGATGCTCGCCGCGAATCGTCGCCACCCAGGCTTCAAAGCGCGGCACGGGCCGGCCGGTGCGGAAGAGGAAGTACCAGACGTTCATATCGCCCATGAGCGTGAAGCGCCGCTTCAGGTCCTTCGCGAGTTCCGCATAAGTTTCGAACGACTCGAGGTAGGCGCCAAGACCGTTGTGTTCGCGGTCGGCTTGCAGCACCGCCTTCGCGTTGGCGATTGTCGCCCGTACCTTGCGCGGCATGCGCAAGATGCCGCGCGTGGCCAGCACTCGTTCGACGTCGAGGTCGTCGTATGAAGCGACGCGGACAGGGTCGAAGTTCGCGAACGCATCGCGGTACGCGTCCCAGGGCGCCGCGATCTGCTTCCAGCTCACACCAGCCTGGAAGACCGCCCTCGTCATCACCTCGAAATAATCGGCGAGCGAGACGGGCTCGATCACGTCCGGAATCGTTTCGGCCACCTGCGTTCCTTCGCGGTCGGGGCGGCAGGGACCGGCGCCGCGGAGGTCGCAAAGGCGGACAGATCACCGACGGCAGAGGCTAAGGAGTTTCTCGTTTCGTGTACGTGGATGAAATGCTCAACTGTGTGGACTGTGGATCGGGGGGCGAGCGCACGGGCCGTCCTCTCGAGATGTTCACCGCAACTTGCAGCAACTGTGGCGGTATCGCCGAGGTTCCATTCAATCCCCGCGGCGACAAGCCGGTCTTCTGCAGGGATTGCTTCGCCTCGCGGCCGTCCTATCGCTGAACACTCACAACTCGTCAGCACCTAAGCGCTCCTACGACGCCGTCGTGATCGGCGCCGGCCACAATGGCTTGGCGTGTGCGGCGCTGTTGGCCAAGGCGGGACGATCCGTTGCCGTTTCGAGCGTCGTGGGGTCGTCGGCGGCGCCGCCGTGAACGAAACGGACGTCTGGCGCGGGTATGCACTCTCGACCGCGTCGTACGTTTGCAGCCTCCTGGATCCGTGGCTCGTCGAGGAGCTCGAACTCGACCGGCGCGGGTTATCGTATTACCGGAAGGATCCGTACGCCTTCACGCCACTGCTCGACGGGCGATCGCTCCTGTTGAGCACCGATCGCGTTACCAACGCGCGAGAAATCTCGGCATTCGACCCGCGCGACGTTGCCGGTTTCGAGGCCTATGTCGAATGCACCGATCGTTTGGGACGGCAGCTGTTCGACTCGTTCTCTGACGAGGACCCCCAGTTTGCGCGATTCGATGCGAAAACGCAGCATCTGTTGCGCGGGTCGGCTGCCGATTTGGTCGAGGCGCACGTTTCCACGCCGGTCCTCCAGGCCGAACTCGTTAACGACGGATTGATCGGCACGTATCTCGGGCCGCGCAGTCCGGGAACGGGATACGTCCTTGCGCACCATCTCGCTGGACGCCTCCTGGGGGCCCAAGGCGCATGGGCGTTCGTCCGCGGCGGAATGGGATGGGTGTCGCAGGCCCTCGCCTCGGCGGCGATCCTTCACGGGGCCGAGGTGTATTCAGATGCGACCGTCACGAAGGTCATCGTCGAGGATGACCGCGCGTGCGGGATCGAGGTAGAAGGACGCCTTGTGCGTGCGCGCGCCGTCGCATCGAACGTTCATCCGCGCACGACGTTCCTCGACCTCATCGACCGTTGGCTTCTGGATACCGCGTTCATTGCGAAGGTCGAGGGATGGAAAACCACGGGGCCGTCGTTGAAAGTGAACCTCGCCCTTGGCGAGCTGCCGAACTTCAGCTGCCGCCCGGGAGCGAACGCGCAGCCGCACCACCGCGCGACGATCCACGTCGCGCCATCCATCGGTTACCTCGAGAAAGCCTACGCCGACGCGCGCCGCGGTGGGGAAAGCGACGAGCCGCTGATCGAGTGCTTCCTGCAGACGCCCACCGATGCGTCGCTGGCACCGCCGGGCAAGCATATCCTGTCGATTTTTGCGCAGTACTTCCCGTACGATCGACCCGACGGCTGGTCGAACGCGAAGCGTGACGCGGCCGCTGATAAGATCGTCGCCATCCTAGCTCGTTATGCGCCGAACTTGCCCAACGCGATCGAACACCGCCAGGTGCTGTCGGCGCCGGACTTGGAGGAGCGGTTCGGGCTCATCGGCGGGCATATCTTTCATGGCGAGCTGCTGCCGGGTCAGATCTACGAGGACCGTTTCCCGACCCGCACGCCGGTGAGCAATCTGTATCTCTGCGGCTCCGGCGCGCATCCAGGCGGCTGCGTCAGCGGCTTCCCCGGGAAGCGGGCAGCAAACGCGATCCTCGCCGACCTCGCGGCCCCGCCGGAGCCTCGGTAGCCGCTACGCGAAGAGCGTTCCCGGCGGTCGTCGCGGCGCTGTGCTTTGCCGTCATCGCGCCGTCGTTGTGGAGCGGCTGGCTTGCGGACGACGCGTACTATTCCGCGCTCGACGGAATCTTGGGCGCCGATCGAATGTCGCTCTGGCAGGCGATGGCACACGGCTTCGATCTCTGGTTCTTTGGTTCGGGCCGCTTTTATCCGCTGCTGATCGTCGAGAAATATGTGGTCTTTTCGATCTTCACCAACCTCTTCGCGTACAAGCTGCTGCTCGTGCTTGCCACCGTCGCGGTGATTGAGGTGTTTCGGCGATGCGTCGCGGCGTACTCGTCGCGGAGTCTGGCAAACCTTGCCGCGCTGATCGCCGTGGGACTTCTGGTCGAACGCGGATATCACGATCCGATCCTGTCATATAATGCGATGCCGCAGGTCGTAGCGCTGTTGATGCTCTGCTCGATCATGACGTTTCGCCACGTATTGAAAGGCGAGACCGGAGCATGGAGCACGGCCTCGATCGTGCTCTACGCGCTCGCGGCGCTGACGTACGAAGATGCATACGGATTCGCCCTGCTCTATCCGCTCCTCGCAACGGCGGCGCGACGCAATTGGCGCGATGTGTTGCGAGTGAGCGGGCCGTACTTGCTGATCGCCGCGGCGCTCACGCTGTTTGGCCTAACGGCGCGCGCGATCGCGCACGTACCGGCATACTCTCCCTATGGCCTCAACCCGGCCGCCGGCGCCGTGCTGCGCACGATGGCCGATCAAATCGGCGCCGCCCTTCCGCTCAGCTACTATCTGTTCGATCCGTCACATATCTTTAGCCGGAACGGCTTTTACGATTTCTACAGCAACGCTCCCGTGCAGCCGCTGCTCTTCGTAGCCTTTGCTCTGGCGGCGGCCTTCGCGCTCGACGACGCGGCGAGCGAATCGGTCGACGTTCGCTCGGCGATTGCGGCCGGGGCCGCGGTGACGATTCTGGCGGCAGTGCCGATCGCGCTGCTGGTCAAGTATCAGACCGAGCTCCGGCCGGGCTTGGGGTACCTCCCGGTGATCTACGAGGAGCTCGGTCTCGCGCTCGTGTTTGCTGGACTCGCGGTTCTGACCATTCGCCAAACCCGGTGGCGCTGGTGGCGTGCAGGGTGGATCGCGGCCATCGCGGTCGTGGCGACGATCGCTCAGGCAACCAACGTGCGGGTCGTCCGCGAGGGCTGGGCGGAAATGGAGGCGCGCGCCGTGCTGGAGAGGCAACTGGATGACGGCCTGCTAAAGGCCGTGCCGGAGAATGCTTTCATCGCCACGGCGCCGCGCGAGTGGATTGCATACGACGGGCAAGGGCCCGAAGGCATTTCAACCCGCGGCCTCTTCTTTCTCCACGGCGGGAGCCGCGTGCGATTGGTCGCTCCGAGCGACCCCCGAGCTGAAATCGTCATGACGTACGATCCCGCACGCAGGCGTTGGAGTTTGATGCGTAGTGGATTCGAAAGGGAATGAGCGAATAAGCAAGCGAAAGTCAAGGCATGGCTGACATATTCATCAGCTATACGCACCGCGATAACGCCAAGCTGAGCGATGAACAGCACGGATGGGTCGATCGGTTCCACGAAGCGCTAGAGATGCGTCTCTCGACGCTTTGGGGCCACCACGCCGATATTTGGCGCGATATCAAGAGCCAAGGCAACGACGTCCTGACGCCAACGATCGAAACGACCGTCGCGCACGCTTCGATTTTGATCTCGGTGCTCTCTCCGGGATACGTGCACTCGCAATGGTGTACTAAGGAACTGAACCTGTTCTGTGAGGCCGCGCAGAAGGCCGGTGGCCTCCACGTTGGTACGCGCTCGCGCGTGGTTAAGGTGATCAAGACGCCGGTCGTGCGCAGCGTGGAAGCACCGTACGGTGCGCTAGCGGAATCGATCGGCTACCCATTCTACCGGCTGGACGAGCGCGGAATGCCGTGGGAGTTCGATGCGCGATTCGGCGAGCAAGCGCGGCAGCAGTTTCTCGCAAGGGTCAACGAGCTGGCATACGACATCTGCGCGATGCTCGAGATTCTCACTGGAAAATCGAGCGGGAGGACTAGCGTGGCGCCGGCCAGCGGTATGGCCGTTTACCTGGCCGAAACGACCTCAGATCTCGCTCCCTATGCCGAGCAGTTGCGGCGCGAACTGGAGCAGCACGGGCATGCCGTGTTGCCGGACGCCGATTTGGGGCACGCGCCAGACTACGCCGAGCGCGTCACGCGGAGCCTCGAGCGCGCGGCGGTTTCGATTCATCCCATCGGCACGTCGTACGGCGTCGTTCCGGAGGGATATCATCAGTCGATCCTCGAGCTGCAATACGATCTCGCCGGTGCGGAATCCGAGCGCCGCCCACAACTAATCCGAATCCCATGGATGTTACCCGGCAACGTTGCCGCCGATGAGCGCGCCGCGGCGTTCATCGAGCAGCTACAGAACGATCCGCGGCTGCTGATCACGTCGGTCGATAACTTGAAAACCAGCGTAGCGGAGGTCTTGGCGGCGCAGAAGCCGTTCGCGGCCGCGATAGCGGAGCGGTCGCGCGCGGCGTCGGTCTATCTCGTTGCGGCTCAATGCGACGCCGATGGGGCGCACGCGTGCGAGGACGCGCTGTTCGCCGGTGGCTGCGAGGTCATCCGGTCCTTGTACCAGGGCTCAGAGAGCGAGCTGCGGATCGATCATGAGGAGAATCTCAAGAGCTGTGACGCGATCTTCATCTATTATGGAGCGGCGACGGAGTTCTGGTTGCGCGCAAAATTGCGCGACCTGCAGAAGGCGTTCGGCTACGGTCGGCAACGGTCGTTTCTCGCCGCGGCGGTAGCGCTGGGACCACCCGATCGTCTCGATAAACGGCAGTTCCGCAGTAACGAGGTTCTCGTGCTCAAGGCGATCGACGGCTTCGAACCGGCCATTCTCGGGGCGTTCCTCGAACGATTGGGCCGAGCACGAAGCGAGGCTTCGTGACCGCCGGCGGAGGCTTTTCGGGCAATCCGTTCCCGGGGCTCCGCCCTTTTGAACCTGACGAAGAACATCTCTTCTTCGGACGCGAAGCCCAGGTCGACGGGCTTCTGTCGCGACTCGCGCAAACGCGATTCGTAGCCGTCGTCGGTGCGTCAGGCAGTGGAAAATCGTCGCTCGTGCGCGCCGGCTTGCTTCCGGCGCTGCACGGCGGTTTCATGAGCGGGTCGGGATCTCGGTGGTACGTGGCTCTCATGCGCCCGGGCCGCTCACCCATTGCGGGTTTAGCCGGCGCGTTGCGTGCGAGCGGCGTGCTCGGCGAAGGCAGCGGCGACCCGGAGCTGCGTGTCGGGCTCGTTCGGGCCGTCTTGGAACGCGGAGCTTTGGGCCTCGTCGAGGTCGTTGCCGATGCGCGCCTCGGCCCCGGCGAAAGCCTGCTGGTCGTCGTCGATCAGTTCGAAGAGCTGTTTCGATTCAAAGCCGTGGACGCCGTCGCGTTCGTCAAATTGCTGATTGCCGCAATCGCGCAGTCGCGGTATCCAATCTACGTAGTCATCACGATGCGCTCCGATTTTCTCGGCGACGTTTCGCAATTTCGAGCGTTGCCCGAGGCGATCAGCGAATCGTTGTTTCTCGTTCCGCGTTTGACGCGCGCACAGTTTCAACGCGCTATCGAGGGACCGATTCGCGTCGCCGGAGGAAGCATCGCCCCGCGTCTGATCAATAGACTGCTCAACGACCTCGAGGACGACGCCGACCAGCTGCCGGTGCTCCAGCACGCGCTCATGCGGACGTGGGACGCCCACAACGTCCACCGGGCCGGCGAGCCGCTCGACGTGCGCGACCTCGAGGCGATCGGAGCGCTTTCGCAGGCGCTCTCGTTGCACGGCGACGAGGTATGTGCGGGTCTGCGCAGCGATCGTCTGCGCGACGTCGCAGAGAAGGTGTTCAAATGCTTGACGGATCGCGGCGAGGACAATCGCGGAGTGCGGCGACCGACGCGCTTTGCCGACGTCTGCGCGATCACCGACGCGACGCCGGCCGAAGTGCGCGAAGTGGCCGAGGCCTTTCGCGCGCCGGGGTGCTCGTTTCTCATGCCCCCGCCGGCGGTGCCGATCGACGACGATACGGTGCTCGATATCTCGCACGAGAGTCTCATGCGCATTTGGAAGCGCTTGCAGCTCTGGGTCGACGAAGAAGCCCAAAGCGCCCAAATCTATCGCCGACTGGCGGGCGCGGCGCAGCTCTACCGCGAGGCAAAGGCTGCGCTTTGGCGCGATCCCGATCTCCAGATCGCCGTAAATTGGCGCGATGAGAATCACCCCACTGCCGCTTGGGGCGAACGGATCGAAACAGGATTTCAGTCCTCCATGCACTTCCTGGGCGACAGCGTCGCCGAGCGTTCGCGCGCGCGACGCGAGCGCACCGCGGCTGTGCGAGCTTCGCTGGCTGCGTTGGCTCTGGTCATCGTCGCGCTCGCAGGACTTTCGGCCGTGGCCTTCTCTCAATGGCGGATCGCCGACGCGAGCCTGCGGGTCGAGCGAGCCGAACGGCTGGCCGACCTGAGCGTGCAAGAGTCGGCGCGCCGCGCGGTACCGGCGCTGCTGGCCGCCGACGCCTACGGGATGACGAAGATGCCGCGGACGAGCGGCGCCATGCTCGAGGCACTGATGCGCTTGCAGATACTGCGCGGCGCGGCGATCGCTTCGGTGACTCGTGAAGTCTTCGCGCAGCGTGGGCGGCTCCTGGCCGTGACGACGAGTCCGGGCGCGAACTCCAGGCCCGACCTGGTGCTGTTCGACGCGCTAAATCTAGCGGCGATCGCTCGCGGCCCCCTCGGTGTCGCTCGGGTAGCGGGGCTTTGCGGGTCGCCCGATTCGGCATGGTTCGCCGCATCGGACGGGCATTCAATTCTTCTCTACGAGGGCGTCGAACAAGGGGGACTCTCGCTCACGGGCTCGTGGGAAGCCGGGGACGTCGACGCGATGGCATGCCTGCCGGGCAAACGCGCGGTCGTAGTAGCGGACGCGCGAAAGGGTCTGCGCGAGCTAGACTTCAGAAACGCCACGCAGCAGCAATTGGCGCGGCTCGGAGGAAAGCACGTCGCCGAAATTGTGACGTCGCCCACCGGGCGATTCATTGCGACCACGTCGTCGGGCTCGAGCGGTGCGGACGTCGAGCTCTTCGATCTCCGATCGCTACGAATCGCGCCGATCGACGGCGCGCGGGCTTCATGCGCGCGTGAGTGTTCGGCAGTCGCATTCAGCCCGGACGAACGCCGCGTGGCATGGATCGACGGCACGTCGCTACGATCGGCCGCCGTGCCGAGCCTGGCGAACGTTACGTCCTCACCTTGCCGGTGCGCGGGCCGCTCGGCGCCGGCTTACGGCCTCGACGGCTCCGGCCCGCTCGCGATCGGTGCGACGGGGCGCCTTGCGCCCGTATACGACGAGAACACCGAGGTCTACGTAACATATGACGGTCGCAGCGTCGCGGAGCACGCGTTGGACGGCACGGTTGCGCCGGCGCTGGGAAGCCAGAGGGCGCCACAGTGGCCGGGATCGTTCGCGAGCGTGGGGAGCCGGCTCGTGCTGGCGGGAAGCAACGGAATCCATACGTACGATCTCGACCGCTATCGAAGTCAGCTGACGACCGCCGGCGACGTCAGCAGCGTTGTGCGCGTTTCCGATCCCGGTGACGGCGTACACGCCGTGACCTTCGACTATCGCAACGGTCTGGTGCGTGTCATGACGCTCGATCCCTCCGTTGGAGTCGCCGGCGAATTGCGCGTGCAGGCGCCGGCGGTTTCGCACGGCTCGTTTGTCGACGAGCCGCAGATCAGCTACGATCCGGTCGAACGGACGCTGACCGAAGCATCGACGGACGGTATCGCGCGATACGCGGTGAGCGGGCGCGCAATCGAACAGACGCCCTGGAACAAGGTTGCCGCCGCCGCGACGCTGCCGAGCTGGGATCCGGCGTTTCCGTATTTCCTCTCGTCGCGGGGGTCGTACGTCGGACTGCTGCCGCCGGTAACGAATCAGGCGCCGGGTGCCGTGCCTTCGAGCTTTGCCGTCGTTTCGACGAAAGGAGGGCTCGTTGGGCGTTTCGTTTCGAGGCCGTACGTTTCGATCGACGAACGCTTCGCCACGGGGTTGCTCGCAAGCGATAGCGACACCGGCCCGGGACTGTATCGCCTACCACGCGCCGACCGTTTACCAGGCCTCGACCTCCCCGAGACACCGATTGCGGCACTCTCCCCGGATGCCGAAACGATCGCGTACGTGACGGGCGAGGGTCCGCCGCGCAATACCGACGTTCAGCTGTTCAACGTCGCCGCCAACGCACGGATCGGGCCGGCATTGCCAGGCCCGCCGGAAGCGAACTCCATCGAAAATTTGGCCTTTAGCGACAACGCGCGATACCTCATCGTGACCTATGGGCTGCGCGGGGCGCGGCACGTGATCGTCGTCTTCGCGGCCGATCCCGTGGACTGGGAACGTACGTTGTGCCTGTGGGCGGGCGCCGGCACGGAACGGGCGGAGCGCGCGGCCGCCGAACGCGGGATCGAAGCCGCCGATGCGTGCCGTAAGTACGACGGGGAGACGGTGCCATAGCAGTGGAGAGCGCGCTGTTCGTCAGCAGGGCGGGCGTCGACGCGGACTTCGCGGCCGTTATCGGGGAGATTCTGCAGAAGGCCGGCTATGCGGTAACGCTGCAGCAGTGGGATTTCGCCAACCGCAACTTCATGGAGCGCATGCACTCGTCACTCGCCGGTGGAGCGCGCGTGGTTGCGCTGCTCTCGCCGGAGTATTTGAGCAGCGAGCATTGTCAAGCTGAATGGCAGAACGCGATCGCTGGCGATCCGCTCAACACCAAGAGCCGGCTGATTTTGCTGCGAGTGGCGGAGTGCGAGCCGGCGGGGCTGCTGAGCGGGCTTGCCTATTGGGATCTGGTCCCGGTGCGGGAGAACCGCGCGCTCTTGGAGGGCATCGTGCGCGAGGCGGTGCGCGAGGATCGTCGCGATGCGGTGCCGAGCGGTCCGTACTGGCGCGCGCGGCGCACGATCGTGGATGGCGAAGCGATTCGTCCGGTACCGGGCTTCAGTGGGCGTGAGGAGGAGTTGGCGGCGACTGCTGCGGCGCTCGCGGGGGAGGGCGCGATCGCGGTGGTGTGCGGTTTGGGCGGCGTCGGCAAGTCGTCGGTAGCGCGGGAATACGCGTGGCGCAACCGTGCGGACTACTCGATCGTCTGGTGGCTCAACGCGGAGACGGAAAACGCGATCGTGGATGGTCTGTTACGCCTGGGCTCGACGTTCGTGCGCGGGCTCGATCAACATGCGGACCGGCGGGCTGCGGCGCAGCAGGTGAGAAGCTCGGTGCTGCACGGTTTTGCCAAACCGGTATTGCTCGTTTTCGACAACCTCGAAGACGAGCGTTTGGTGCGGACGTGGCTGCCGCGGACGGGCGCGCGCGCGTTGATGACGTCGCGCAATGCCGCCTGGGGCGCTGATATCACCGCCGTGGCGCTGCAGACGTGGCCGATCGACACGGCGACCGAGTATTTGCGGCGCGAAAGCGGACGCGCGGATCTATCCGAGGCGGAGGCACGTGCGGTCGCGGAATCGCTCGGGGGTATTCCGCTCGCGCTGGCGCATGCCGCGGCGTCGCTGCGCGGCATGCGGATGGTGACCCCAGCGCGCTACCTCGAGCGTGTCGGCGAGCACTTGAAGAATGCGCCCCGCGGCGCCGAGTATCCGCGCTCGGTGTTCGCGACGTTTAGCACGGCCATTGGCGAAGCGGAGCGAGAAACCGCGGGCGCTACGGCCGTCTTGTGCTTCGCGGCGTCGTTTGCTCCCGACGCGATTCCGGACGAGCTCTTCCGGCAGTCGCCCGCATTGTATCCGGAGGGATTTCCGGCCGGGCTAGGACTCGACGAGGCGATCGGCGCGCTCGACCGTCTGTCGCTGCTCGCCTTTTCCGAGGGATCACGCACGTACGGCATCCATCGGCTCGTCCAGCTTGCGGCGCGCGACCAGGGCGCCGGCCCCGATGCCGCGCTGCGCGAATGTGCGGTCGCCGTGGTTAACGCCGCGTTCTCCGACACGGAGTTTGAAGCGTGGCCTCAATGCGAGCGTCTGCTGCCCCACGCGCGGGCCGCACTCGAGAATCTGCCGAACGGGGCAATGCCTGTATCGGCGGGACGGCTTGCGCACGTATGTGCCGTCTATCTGCGAGAACGCGGGAACTATGCGGCCGCGGAGCCGCTGCAAACGCGTGGGCTGGCGATACGGGAGGCTGTGCTCGGACCAGACCATCCGGACGTCGCGACGAGCCTGAACGAGCTCGGCATTCTGCTCAACGAGCAGGGCCGTTATCGGGATGCCGATCGCCGGTACATTCGAGCGCAGGCAATCTTGGAGAACGCGTTCGGCCCCGAACATCGCGACGTGGGCATTAGCCTGAACAGTCTCGGGTGCTCCTACTACGCACAGGGCCGCTACGGCGAGGCGGAGCGGTTGTTTTCGCGCGCCGTCGTGATTTGGGAAAAGGCACTCGGGCCGGATCACAGCAATGTGGGGCGCGCCCTGGGCAACTTGGCCGGCGTGTACTATGCGCAAGGGCGCTATGTCGACGCGGAGCCGCCGGTCCGCCGCGCGCTGGCGATTGGGGAGAAGGCAGACGGACCACACCACCCCCGCGTCGCAATTTTCCTGAACAACGTGGCCGAGATGGAATATCGCCTCGGCCGCTACGACGGGGCAGAGGCGCTCTTAGACCGCGCGCTCGCGATTTGGGAGAAAGCGGCGCTCGGACCGGACCACCCGGACGTCGCGATTACGCTGAACGTTCTCGGCGAGGTGCACGAGGCGCAGGGGCGCCTCGGCGATGCCGAATCGGCTCATATGCGCGCGATCGCGATCCGAGAAAAGGCGCTCGGCCTCGATCATCCCGCCGTGGCGACGAGCCTGACCGGACTCGCGAGCGTGCGCTCGCGGCAGGATCGTCACGCCGATGCGGCACTGCTGCTCGCGCGGGCGCTGGAGATTCAAGAGAAGTCTCTTGGCCGCGATCACGCGGAGACGAAGGCCACGCGCGAAACGCTGAGTGCGCTGGCAAAACGACGGCTACAGACCGGCAAAACGTAGATCGCGGCCGCGTGCTAGGCTACGGCGATGCAAGTGACGTGGAAGCCGGTTCAGGACGGCACACATTCGCCGCGCGCGAAGCTGCCCGAAAGCGCGTTCGCGTTTCCGAACGAGCGCAAGGAGCCGCTGACCGACGGCGATCACGTCCGCAGCGCGATCGCGCGTTTCGGCGAAGTGAGCGGCGTCACCGACGCCGAGCGCGCGCTGGCGTTTGCGAACATCAAGGCAGCCGCCGGCTATTACGGCGTCAACGTGAAAGCCTCGAGCTGGCACGACCTCGTGGCGTAGTTGCTCGAAGGACGCGCCAAGGTGCGCGCCGCCGCTGCATGTAAGCGTGGAGTGCGTGACGTCAAGTTCCTGGCAGCGCACGCTGTGGCTCATGGTCACGGTGCAGGCGTTGATGTCCTTCGCCTTCTCGGCGTCCGGCCCGTTTCTGCCGCTCTTCATCATTCAACTCGGCGTGAAGCCGATCGCGGCGGTTTCGGTGTGGTCCGGGATCGTCGCGTCGGCGAACTTCCTGATGGCGGCGATTTTCTCGCCCATGTGGGGCGGCTTGGCCGATCGCACCGGGCGAAAAGCCATGGTCGTTCGGTCGTGCGTGGCCGTCGCCGTGTTCACGGCGCTCATGGGCTTCGTAGGAAACGTCTGGGAGCTGTTCGCGGCGCGCGCGTCGATGGGGATCTTCAGCGGCTTCTCGGCGGCCGCGATCGCGATGGTTGCCACCCAGGTGCCGGAGGAGCGCCTCGGATTTTCGCTCGGTTGGATGGCCACGGGGCAGCTCGTCGGCGGTCTCCTGGGACCGCTCTTCGGCGGGTTCCTCGCCGACTCGCTGCATAACTATCGGCAGGTGTTCTTCGCGACGTCGGCGTTCGCGCTCGCGGCGGCGCTCGTCTGCATGCTGTTCGTGCGCGAGCACTTCCGGCCGGAGTTCTCGCGAGAATCCCGACCTTCGTTTCTGGCGACGCTGCGCGAGATCGCACTCCATCCTCAACTGGCGCCGATGTTCGCCGTGGTGCTGCTCGCACAGGTTGTCGCGTTCGGCGTGCAGCCGATCGTGCCGCTGTTCGTGCGCGCGCTGGCGGGCAACGTGCCGTGGCTTGCGACCGCCGCCGGCGTGGCCTTCGCGGTGACAGGCCTTGCGGATCTCATCGCCTCGCCGTTCCTCGGCAAGCGCAGCGACCGCATCGGTTATCGGCGGGTGCTGCTCGTTTCGCTCTGCGGCGTCGCGGCGTTCACGATTCCGCAGGCGTTCGCCCACACCGTCGGCGCGTTCATCGCGCTGCGGTTCGGCGTCGGATTGTTCCTCGGGGGCGTGCTGCCCACCGCAAACGCGCTCATCGGCCGGCTCTTTCCGCTCGAGCGGCGCGGGCAGGTTTCGGAATCACCTCGAGCGCCACGTTCCTGGGCATGTTCGCCGGGCCGCTGCTCGCAGGGACGATTGCCGCGCGCTTCGGCTTCGAGGCGGCGTTCTTGGCGATCGGCGCGACGGCGCTGGCGAACTTCGCGTGGGTCAGCGTCAGCGTACGGAAGTCGCCGGCAGGCGCACCGCTTCGCTAAACGCGCCCACGAGCCGCTCGATGCCCTCGCGATCCGCATCGGTGAAGCGCGCGAGCTTCGAGCTGTCGCAATCGAATACGCCGGCCAAGACGCCGTCGATGAAGACCGGCACGACGATCTCGGAGCGCGAGGCGGTATCGCAGACGATGTGATCGTCGAACGCCGCGACGTCGTCAACGACGAGCGTCGCGCGTCGGGTCACGGCGGCGCCGCAAACGCCCCGGCCGAGCGGCAGGCGCGAGCAGGCCGGGCGTCCGCCGAACGGCCCAAGCACGAGCTCGCCCGACGGTGCGGCGAGATAGAAGCCCGCCCAGTTGACGTCGGGCAACGCGTGATAGACGAAGGCCGCGAAGTTGGCGGCGTTGGCGACGAAATCGGACTCGCCGGCGAGGAGCGCCCGTACCTGCTGCTCGAGCAGGTCGTACACGCGGGAGCTCATAGCGAGTATGGATCGCGACTGTACATCGGTACGCGCGAGCCGTCGACGGTGAGCGTAAACCAGGGGTCCATCGTGCGCTTGTGCAGCAGGTCGAAGCTCTCGCCGTCGCGGTGAACGTGCGAGACCGAAATAGTGTAGTCGAACGGCTTGCCCACGACCAAGTGGGGGAACGCGTCGGCGCGCACGAGATAGGCGCCTTGGCCGCCGGGCCCGTTGAGGACGGTCGCGGTGCCATCGGGATCGACGACGACAGAGCTCGCCTGATCGATGCCGAGCGCGTAGACGGGCGGCACGCCGGGAAGGACGCGGTCGTGGATGATCCGGGCGAGAAACACGATCATGCGCCCGAAGCGGTTGCGCACGGCGAGGTGCGTGTCGGTGATCGTGTTCGCGAGCGAAGGCCACGCGAAGAAGCCCGTCGTGAAGCTGATTCTCTGCTCGAGCGGGTTGTTGACGGCGTCGGCGGTGTGCGTCTCGACGTTCAAACGATCGCCGGCGACCGAGTCGTAGATTACCGCACCTTGAATGGCCAGGCCGGCGCTGCCGCCGCCGACGACTCCGCCGCGCGCGTAGACTCGCTTGACCGCTGCGATCAGCGCAGAACCCTTCCACGCAACGTAATTGGCCTGATCGCCGCCGGCGAAGAAGACCGCGTCGGCGGCGTCCACGACTTTCGCCACCGAATCTACGTCCGCGCGCGACGCGCACGGCGGAATCAGCACCGTCTGCACCGACGCGAAATTACCGTAGCGGTAGAACTGGCGGTCGTAGTAGTTGTCCTCGGAGGCGCGCAACACGACGACGTTTCCCGCGCGGTGGGCGGTATCGCCGGCGATCCTGCGATGCAGCCACCGCAGCGAGGAGTTCGGCGCTTCCTCGCCGCCGCCGCCGTCGAGCAGCAGCCCGGGGCCGTGGAGGTGCGGCGTGGGCACGTACGGCCCCAGACGCGGAAAAATCGTGATTGCGCAGGCGAGAACGAATGCGAGCATGAGGCTAGCTTTCGCGCGCCGCAGAGGGCCCCCCGCTGAGGAATGGAACCTCACCTTATTAGCGAGAGGAGGCTACCATGCAACGCATCCTAACATTGATTCTCTCGGCTTCGGTCCTCAGCGCGTGCGGGCTATCAAACGTGCCGTCCGCGCCCGGCGGATCCGCAGCGAGCGGCTTCCACCGAGTCAAGCCGCCGGCTCCCATCGTCGGCGGGTGCCAGATGTTCCCCGACGACAACCCCTGGAACACCGACATCTCCAACTATCCGCTCGACCCGAACTCGGATGGATACATCGGGGCGCTTCCGGGAAATCTGCATCCCGACTTTGGCGAGAATCCCGATTACGGCATTCCGTTCGACGTCGTTCCGAGCTCGCAGCCGCCGGTGCCGGTCCACTTCCATTACAAGTCGCAGAGCAATAAGGGGCCGTATCCGATTCCGCCCAACGCGCAGATCGAGGGCGGCCGCCATTCGACCGGCGATCGCCACGTGCTCGTGCTGCAGCAAGGGGTTTGCAAGCTCTTCGAGATGTGGGACGCATACCCGATTCACGGCGGCAAGAGCTGGCGCGCAGGATCGGGTGCGATCTTCCCGCTCGATACGAATAAGCTGCGCCACAACGGCTGGACTTCGGCGGACGCTGCGGGGCTGCCGATCACTCCGGCGCTCGTGAAGTGCGCCGAAGTGCAGGCCGGCGAAATCGATCACGCGCTTCGTGTGACGTTCAGCGAAACGCAGGAAGGTTATATCCATCCAGCCACGCATTATGCCAGCGACAGCCGCGACAAAGATCTGCCGCCGATGGGCCTGCGGATCCGGATGAAGGCGTCCTACGACATCTCGGGCATCACGGGGCAGGCGCACGTAATCGCCGTCGCGATGAAAACCTACGGCATGTTTGTGGCCGACAACGGCTCGAACTGGTACTTCCAGGGCGAAGGCGGCAAGTCGTCGAGCTGCTGGAGCGACGACGACCTCAATCAGCTCAAGTACGTTCCGAACACCGCGTTCGAAGTGGTGGAAACGGGAAAGATTCGGCGCTAAGTCATAAGAAGCTAACGATGGTGCTCGATCCGTACCTCACCGCCTTGCTGCTCGGCATCGTCGCCGGATTGCGGACGTTCACGGCTCCGGCCGTTCTCTGGCTCGTCCGCCATCGCTCCCCGGCGGCGTACGTGCTCGGCCTGTTCGCGCTCCTCGAACTCGCGGCGGACTTACATCCGAAGGCGGCGCCCCGCACGGGCGCGGCCGGACTTTCGGCACGCGTGCTCAGCGGGGCGTTCTGTGGATGGGCGGTGTCGGCTCCGGCTGGACGCTCGGCGATTCTGGGCGCCGCGATCGGGGCGTTGGGGGCGCTCGCCGGCGCCTACCTCGGATTGGCCGCGCGTACGCGCGCGATCTCCCGAATCGGGCGCGTGCCGGCGGCGCTTCTGGAGGATGCCGTCGCGATCGCGGGCGCCATCGCGATCGTTACCTAGCCGAGAAGCTTCTCCATGGCGACGACGTCGACGCGACGCCCGTCGAGCAGACCGTGCTGCGCAAAGACGCCGACCTCCCGGAACCCCGATTTGCGGTAGAGGCGCTTGCCGGCCTCGTTTTCGTTGACGGCGTGCAGAACGATCTTGTGAAAGCCGGCGCGAATCGCTTCCGCTTCGATCGTGCGTAACAATGCGAAGCCAACGCCGCGACTGCGATGCGAGCGTGCGACGTAGACGGACAGGTCCGCGATGTCCGAGTGCGCGCAGCGATGCGAGAACCGATTGAGCGACGTCCATCCGACGATTTCCGGGGCTTCGACGGCGACGAGCACTGGGAAGTCGTCATGCTCTTGCCACCAGCCGGCAATCTCTTCGCGCGACTTCAGCGCGACGTCGAGCGTCGCCACTTGGTCCTCGATGCCTTCGTTGTAGATGCGGCGCACGGCGTCGAGATCGTCGCCCGAGGCGCGCCGAACGATCAGCTCTTCAGTCGTTGTCAGGAGGCTGATCCGAAGGCGCGCGCGTCAGGAAATGCTTCGCCGAGTACTTCGTTCGGATCGGCTTGAACGGCCGGGGCCGCGACCCAAAATCGAAGAAATCGCCGAGTCCGTTGGCGCGATCGTCGGTCGTGTGCATCGAGCCAAGCTGGAACGTCTGCTCGATGAACTTCAGGATGCTGCCGAACTCGTAGTGGACGTGGGAGACGTATCCTTGCTTGGAATACGGCGAGATGACGAGCAGCGGCACGCGCATCCCTAGTTCGTAGGAGTTGTACTGGTGCGGTGTGACGTGATCGTACCAGCCGCCCCAGTCGTCCCACACGACGATGATCGCCGTGGAATCCCAAAACGAGCTGAACGCGATCGTGCTGACGATCGACGCGACCCAGGACGGACCCGAACCGTCGGTCGAGCCGGCATGGTCGGAAGCCGCCGCCGACGGGGTAATCCACGTGACGTTCGCGAGGTGCCCGTTGGAGATATCGCGGAGCACCTGCGCCGAGGGGGCGATGACGTTTTGCTTGTACTCGGCGCGATTTTTCCAGATATGCTCGACCGCGTCGAGCCCGTTCCACAGGCCGGGACCAGTCCTCTCCTGATAGTAGTGCCAGGTCAGACCGCGCTTGTCGATCAGGTCGGGAAGCGCCGTCCGGTCGAAGCACGGGAACGCGTAGGTATCCTCTCTCCCGGTATCGCTAATGAGCTCACCGCGCGTGCCGCGTGGGGCGTCGCACCCGCCGGTCTGCCGATTGTCCGGAGAACGCGGGTTTTCGGAGGCCCGAAGCGTCGAGCCGTCCTCGACGGCGGACGTTCCACTCACGAGATACTGGTGCGCGGGGAAGCTCGGGCCTTGGTTCGTCTCGAACATCTCATCGGCGAACGCGTATCGCTCCGCGAGGTCGAAATACGGTTGCACGTCGCCCTGCGGAACGTAGCCGTAGGCGCGAATGCGGGCCGGCGGGCAGTTGCGGCGTACGCTTTGGCACTTCGTCTTGACCCGGTCGAAGCCGTCCATCTGGCCCCCGGCGTACTCGGTTTCATAGGCCGAGTGCGTGTGCGAGATATCGTAGGGCGCCGTCAGCGAGACCGGTTTGAGGCGGATGGTTTGCCCGCGCGAGTCGCGGCCTGACTGGGCGGTGTCCGCGCCCGGCAGGCCGTTGAAGAGATTGTCGACGCTGCGATTTTCCTGCACGATCACCACGATGTGGCTGATCGTCCCGCTGCTATAGAGCTGCTGGGCCAGCGGGCCGGCATCCGCCCGCAGGCCGCCGGTGGCTTCCTCGTTGGGTAACGGCGCGGAGCCGCCCGGCTGTCCGCAACCGGCCAGCACTAAAAACAGAACGCTAGCGACAGTTCGCCTCACCGCACTATGCTACACCGAAGAGGCGAGCGCTGCCTGGGACCTTTCTGTGAGCGTTAACCAGCGTTCCCGGCAGGGCCACTGCGAAGGGCTGAGCAAGCGAGTGTCCGGCCGGGTACGCCTTAATGAAGGAGGTGCTTCATGCGAGCCTCGATTCTCGCGGTATCGCTCTTGAAAGGCTTCCATCCGCTCGCGCCTGCATTTTTGATGGCCGCGATCGCAGCGGTGGTTCTCCTAGCGCTCGTGGCTCCTTTTCTGCGAAACATCCGCGCGAGGGAAGCCGCGAAGTCAGACGCGTACCGAGCTGCGCGAGCCTCCGCGCGCATCGAAG
Organism: Vulcanimicrobiota bacterium; assembly: GCA_963745145.1. Taxonomy (GTDB): domain Bacteria; phylum Vulcanimicrobiota; class Vulcanimicrobiia; order Vulcanimicrobiales; family Vulcanimicrobiaceae; genus Cybelea. The sequence goes on from CAVUWE010000003.1 coordinate 272,515, forward strand.
CCGAGATCGAGCTGGAGTCGCGGCGCGACGCGCCGTGATCCCGCTTGGCTCTTAGGGTGGGAGTAAGCCGGCGCCGACGCTGCTCCCCTTGCAGCTGCTTTTCGGCGTCGGCGAGTCGAAGTAAAAGGAGTTCTTCCCGCCTGCGAACGACCACGGGTACTTCACATCGGTAATCGTCGTGTAGTCTACGCTCAACTTGTTGCTTGTGTCCGGGCATGGGTTGGTGGCCGCGCCGGCGGTGTAACTGTCGACCTCGGTGTACGAGACCGAGATCCGCGGCGTGTTGCGAATGTAGAGGCCCGTGCCGAAGCCGCGCTTGGTGCCCAGCACACAGCCGTCGTAATTCATAGTGGAACCGTGGTAACAGATTGACGCGTACGACACCGACGCATGGCGTCCCGCGTTGTCGAAGTAGATCCCGATGTCGAACGGACCGTTGACCGCCGCGTAGGTCAGCGTATTGGGGCCGTTCGACCCATTGATATAGATACCGATCGTGCAAGGTGTCGCGGAGGACTCGACGTCGCTATAGTACCCGCCGCCCGTCTGAGCCGCCGTATAGCGCGCGCCTGTCGAATCTTGAATCGGGATGCAGCCCGACGCGTCTCTCTTCGACTGGTGTGACGACGGATGTGCGCTGTATGCCTGCGACGTCAGCGAAGCGCTTTGATCTGCGCCGCCGCACCCGGCAAGGAATGTGGCCGCAACGGCGGCCCCTGCAAACATAGGGAAGCGTTTCAACGAACCCCCTCCATCCCAAAAGCGCCCGGTACGCGCAAAATGCGGGAACCAAGAACCGCAAAGCGTCCCGGTCGATCTTCTGAGGCTCAGGATGCGCCTTCCTTGTGGCATTGTCAACGTGCCGAATGGCGCCAACCAACGGGGCCCGGAACCAAAACCGCGAACTGGCTCCTCCTAATGCGCTGTGTTCTATTTGGATGCGCGGTCGTAGCTTGGCTTGGCCTTGCAGCCGTCGGCAGCCATCCGGCACGGGCACAAACGGCGGCCGATATCGCCGCGGCAGCGGGGAAGGCGTGTGCCGTAATGTCCGGTCAAGCCAAACCTGATCCCCGCACGCTTCAGTACTTGCTATTGCTCGATGAAGACCTGGCCGATGCGAATCCGGTTGCAGTCGCGCTCTATCGTGACGTCGTTCACGAATGCCCCAAGGCGTACATCAGTTACGAGCAACGGTTGCGGACGCGCAATCCTTTTGCCGGTGGCTCGCTCGTCAAACAGACCCCAACGCAACTCACGAACTCCGGGACCAGTTTGACCAAGCCGGCGTCGGCCTCTGAATTTCCGCTTCGATGTCGCGGGAAAAGCGGCATGGCATCGTCCGAGGGAACGTTGCTAGTCGTGACGTTTGCAAAGACCGATCACCCAGCAGCGCAGGGACTGCAGCCGGGGCAGTGCGCCTGGCTCGATCGCGCAGTACGCCCGAACGAGCCGGCGCGCATCGACGTGCCGCTTCCTAGCGCGGGCGCCGCTCGAAACGGAGTTGCGCAAATAAACGCCGGAGGTACGTGGACGTTTTGGGTGGTTAACGCGAACACGTCGCTTCGCGCGACGGCAGTCGCCAAGGGAACACCCACGCAAAAGCCGTGACGTGCGCGCAGCATGTCGCGGCCTTACCTGCGCTAGCGAAGCGGTTGTGATCTAATGGATGGCGATGGCGCTGGAATCAGCGCCCGTTTAGGGATGCGGTGAAAGGGCCGCGCTGAAACCCTCGAGCGCGATTTGCACGCCAATGCAGAGCAAGATGAATGCCGAAAGGCGCAGCAAGACGTTGACGCGGGTTGGCCCCAGCTTTCGTAAGACGTGCTCCCCTTGGCTATAGCAGAGATAGATGACGATGGAGATGGCCGCCAGGCCAACCAGCGCGCCAAGGCCATCGAGCAGAGTCGCGCTCGGAGCACCGAGCATACTGCTGCCGATGGTCACCATGACGGCGATGGATCCCGGACCGACCGTCAGCGGCAGCGTCAGCGGGTAGAACGCACCACCGAGCACCTCCTCCGCAGAAGCGGCCGGCGCGCGGTGCTTCGAGTCTTCCTGTCCCTGGCTAAGAAGTCCCCAACCCGCAGCGGCGAGGACCAGGCCGCCAGCGACGCGCACGGCCGGGAGGCTCAGGCCGAAGAACTTCAGCGCCAGCGGACCAACGATCAACGCCGCCGCCGTGAGAATGAAGCTGTTGATCGCAACGCGACGGGCGAGGCCCACCGCGACGGCCTCGTCCAGGCCCTCCGTGTAGTTCAGGAAAATGGAAGCCATGCCCGGCGGATTGACGATCGGGAATAGAGCCAGCGTCACGAAGAGAAAACCGTGGATGAACGGCCATGCGGCCACCGTCCTAAATGAGTCCACGATGATGTTATCTCACGCCGCGGTCACGTGTCCCTTTCGCCGCTTGTCGCTGCGTTTGAAACATGCTAGCATGTCGGCGTGGGTGGCAACCGCGCGACCCGTAGCTTACGATTCGTTCTCATCGTCGCTGTTTTGGCTTTGGCGGCGGTCGGCTGTAACGCGCGTCCGCAAGCGCTACCAAATGTAGGTCTACCGAGCGCGAGCCAGGGGCTGTGGAACGCCGGCGCGAGCGACGTTTGGACGACGTTTGCGTACGACTATAGGCGCTCGGGGTTCAACCCCGCCGTCACGCATCTCACTCGATCGAACGTCTCAAGACTCGAGCTACGCTGGAGACGAAACGTCGGCGACGAGATATTCGCGAGTCCCCTGACTTACGCCGGGAACCTGATCGTCGTGTCGGAAGGGTCGTGGGCGAGTCGACCGGGGTCGATCGTCTATGATTTTCGGTCGTCGGACGGGCACTTGCTCTGGAAATTTGCGATGGGCGGCAGAGCGAGAATGACGCCCACGATCGATCCCGACGCCGGCTTGGTCATCGTCGGCCGCCAGAGCGACGCGTCATACGTCTTCGCGCTACGGCTCCTTGACGGCAGCCTCGTGTGGCGGCAACACGTGCGTGGGTTATTACGTGCAGCGCCGGTCGTAGCTGGCGGATCGGTCTATGTCGGTCGCGCAGGGGGCGACGAGCCGATGTGTGGGCAGGGCGGGATCACTGCTATCAACGAGTCGACGGGCAAAGTCGCGTGGAGCTGGAGCGTCGATCCCGAGCCCAAAGAGGGAGGGTCGGTCTGGGGCGCCATCGCCTACGACGATACGCATCTTATCTTCGGAACAGGGAACACGTGCCAGACGCCAATCCCGACCTCAAACGGTGCGGTCTCGCTCAGCCTCGACGGTAAGCCGGCTTGGAACATGGTTGCGGTAAAAGATTCTCATTACGATTCGGATACCGGCGGTGGCGTGATGCTCCTCCACGGACTCGCACATTTCATCAATAAAAACGGACGTTTCTACGCACTCAACGAGTACACGGGCAACATCGCATGGAGTACAGACCTTAATCCGTACGCTCATCCTCCCAATTGGGTTGGCGGTTTTGCGACACCAACCACGGACGGCACTACGATCGTTGAAGGTTCGGGTTTGTATAAAGGCTCCACGTCCTACGAAGGGGGCGAGTTCTGCATGCTCGTGGCGGCGAAGCCTAGCGAAGTTTTCCCCGGCTTTCATTCCAAGCTGGAAGGGATGAATCTTAGCGGGCATGTTATCTGGGCCCGCACGATGCAAAATCGCCTCGTTGGCTACGTGGCGCTAGCGCAAGGCATCGGCTTTGTTGGCCTAAATAAAGATTTTGTAGCACTGGATTTGAGCAGCGGTAAAACGCTTTGGAGCCACGCCACCCCAGACTATATCAACGCCTCGATGGTCGTGGTACCGTCCGGCGTCTACGGCGCGGACGAGGGGGGAAATGTATATGCTTTTGCCTTACCGTCGCCGTGAATAATGGAGCAGCGCATTGAACGTGCATCCGCGATCGCCGCAGGACTGCATGGCGGCTGGGAGGGCCTTGCGCGATCGCGTCCCCCGCGCGGCACACGCCGGGCTGAGGCACGCCAAGCGGGAGCCGCTTGACATCCTCCGTGCAGCGGATGTGAATCGCTTGCCCGAGTTGGTACCGATTCGCTATGGGCGCATGCTCGCGTCTCCGTTCGCGTTCTTCCGTGGATCGGCGGGCATCATGGCGGCCGATCTCGCGCACACGCCCTCGACCGGTATCTCGGTACAAGCGTGCGGTGACTGCCATCTCAAAAACTTTGGGGGCTTTGCAACGCCGGAGCGGAACGTCGTCTTCGACATAAACGATTTTGACGAGACCCTGCGCGCACCGTGGGAGTGGGACGTCAAACGGCTGGCCACTTCATTCGTTCTCGCGATTCGCGAAAACGGACTCTCCGAGCGTGCCGCCCATAATGTCTCGGTTACGTGCGTGCGCGCCTATCGCAACGGAATAAACGAATTCAGCAACCTCGATCCTCTGGCGGTCTGGTACGCGAAGATTGCGGCTGACGATTTTCTCGGCCTCCTTTCCCGCAGCACACGGATCGGAGTCGCGAAACGGATTGCTAAGGCGACGGCGAAGCGCGCATCTGAGATCGACTATCCGAAGCTTGCCGAGACCGTCCACGGTGAGGTACGGATCCACGACAGGCCGCCGCTGATATTTCACCCCGACGTAGGGCGTACTCCGGAGTTCACGTCGGGGGTTGAGAAGATCCTGAATGACTATCGGGATACTCTGCCGCACGATCGCCGCGTGCTTTTCGACCGCTACCGCTTTGTCGACGCAGCTATCAAGGTTGTTGGAGTTGGAAGTGTGGGAACCCGCTGTTGGATCGCGCTCCTCATGTCTCCCGCCAACGAACCGCTGTTCCTTCAGTTCAAACAAGCCAATGCCTCGGTACTCGAACCCTATGCCGGCAAGAGCGACTATCCACATCATGGTCAACGCGTGGTGATGGGGCAGAGACTGATGCAAGCGGCGTCGGATATCTTTTTGGGATGGACGACTGGCGCCGCCGGCGATTTTTACGTGCGTCAGCTTAGAGATGCAAAAATCGGCGCGAACATCGAAACGTTCGACGAAACGATGTTCGCTGCGTACGCGAAGGCCTGCGGCTGGAATCTCGCTCGAGCGCACGCAAAGTCAGGCGATGCCTGGACCATAAGCGGCTACCTCGGCAAGAGGGGTTGCTTCGATGAGGCGATCGCCGCGTTCGCTAAGGCCTATTCGGAGCTAGCCGAGCGTGATCACGCTTTGTTAAAGGCGGCCGTGAAGTCCGGCAAGATCGAAGCCTATATCGAATAGCAGCCAGAGGTCAAACCCGCTGGTTCGTTCTGAGTTCGCGAGCGGCGCGGAGCGCAGCGCGCCCGAGAACGTTGGCGTACGTTGGAAACGAGAGCGGTATGCGCGCGAGCTCTTCAACCTTCATCCCGGCGGTCATCGCGATGGCGGCCATCTGCGCGACCTCGACCGCCCTCTCGCCGACGACGTGGCAGCCCAGAATTCGGAGGCTTACGCGGTCTGCAACGAGCTTGCAGAATCCCCTCGTTCGGCCGTCGACGATCGGCCGGGTCGTTTCGGCATACTGCGCACGGCCCACGACGAGCTGGTGATCCTCGCGCGCCTCTTCCTCCGTCAACCCAACCTTCGCGTATTCCGGCTCGGTGAAGCTTCCGATGGGCTCGACGTCACCCGGAACGCGAAGAGCCTTTTCGCCCGCGGCGTTGTTCCCGGCGATGAATCCGTCGCGGACGCCTTGCGGCACGAGCATCGATCGCCCGATGATGTCTCCCGCCGCGAAGATGTTTGGGTTGGAGGTCTGCAGATACTCGTCGACGCGGACGGACCCTCGGACGTTGGTCTCGACGCCGGCGTTAATCAGTTGTAAGCCCGCAACGTCGGCCACCCATCCGACGGCCGACACCGCCAGCTCCGCCTCGACGCTCACTTCAATTGCGTCCTTGCGAAACGTCATCCTCACGCCCGAAGGGGATCGTTCAAATCGCACGATGCTCCCGAAGTCTTCGTGAACGGCGATTCCGTCTTCACGGAACGCCGCCGCAACGTCGCGCGAAACCTCTTCATCTTCGGTCGGAATAATTCGTGGTGCAGTCTGAAAAAGGTCGATTCGCGTGCCGAACGCGTTGAAGATCGAGGCGACTTGCGATCCGGTCGCTCCGGCTCCGATAACGATCGCCGACTTCGGCACCGAAGTCAGGCTGAAAGCGTCGCCCGGCGTTACGGTCAGCTCCCATCCCGGAAGGTTTAGCTTACGGCTGATGCCACCGGCGCAAATCACCACTTTCTTCGCACGAAACGTGGGAGAGCGTTCGCCGGCGACGGTGCGCGCATCGATGAAGTGCGCCGTGCCGGCATGCTCGTAGACCATTACGCCGGCTCGATCGATTTGCGGGCGCAGCGTCGAGTGTGCCGCAGCTTCGGCAACGACTTGGCGAGCTCGCGCGAGCAGTGCCTGATAATCCAGCGCGACGTCGCCCGATGAGATCCCGTAGCGGCCGAGTTGCCGTGCTTCGCGGATGAGACGGGCGGCATGGGCGAGCGTACGCACGGGGATAGGTCCATCGTTGGCCGCCATCCCGCCGAATGCGCCGCGGGTCACGAGCGCCGTCGTCGCGCCGAGATCGGCGCCGCGCAGGGCTGCCGCGGTGCCCGCCGGTCCGGCGCCGATGACCACTAGGTCGACCTCGTGGGCCGTCACGGGTCGCTGGTTCCCAACATGTAGCTACCTCCTATCGTTAGCGTGCGCGAATATGACGTTCCCTGAGCCCGCGTAACGCCTGCGAGCGGATTCGCGACGTCGAAGACCGAGTTGACGCCGCCATAGGTCGCCTGGACCTGAAACTGCCGGGTGATGAGCTGCGCGGTGTTGAGCAGCAGTGGTGTGGCGTTGGTTGTAAAATCGTGCGAGACGACAAGCGCGAGCAGCGTGCCGCCGGGCGAGCGCCAAAAGGGAACAGCCTGCGGCGCAAAACTCCAGCCTCGCGTGGTTCCCGCGGATGAGGCCGTGGCGAAACTCGAAACCGGGAAGGCCAGGCTCACGCCCATCGTTCGCGCTCGATTCGTGGCTACGTTGAGCAGTGGATTGATGACGTAGGCCGGACCGGGCGCCGCCAGGCCCGGCGATCCGGTCGGTGCCTCATAGGTCAGCAGCAAACCGCCGAGAATTCCCCGCGCCGGGTCGACGTAGACGAGCTGCTTGTACCAGAACTCCATGTCGGTGGCGCCGGCGGCCAGCGTTCCCCGCGTCGCGCTCGACAGCCGCGAGAAGGACGGCGGGAGAATTGTTATCTGCGCGTTTTGCGATATCCCCACGTTGACGAGGGCTCCCGGATAGGCGATCGCCGACCTATTCGCTCTCGCCGGTCCGCTCGATTCGGCCAGATCGAGAACAACGTTTGCCGGAATGCTGGTCGTTGCATAGGTCGCCTGCAGGCTCGCCTGCCCCGCGATGAAGACGCATGGGGAAGCGGCGAGATATTTTTTGAGCAGTTCTTGCGGGCCGCCGCAGGGATCGCGTCTTGCGCTGACTGCAGCCGGCGTTGGGACTACCCGCGGCATCGGCGCCGGGGACTCGGTGGCCAGAGCTGCGAAGAGAGCGGGAACGGCTAACATTATACGCCGCTATCCTAAAGCTCGCTGCGGTTTGCCTGCCGCCGCCCGTACTGAAAAGGAGAAATCACGAGATGAGCGAGCCCGAACACGACTGGTCGAAGCCGGCCGCGATGGCCATCCCCAAAGGAGGGTATTTCGAGCGCGTAGAGGGCAACTACGGCCCCGTCTTTCCGCGCACGCCGGCAAATTATGGATTCACGATCATCGCGAAGCTAAAACCGGGGCGAGAGGCCGCGATGCGAACGTTCGCCGACACGATAGAGAAGGCGATAAAAGCCGACCCGAACTTTCTCGCTGCGCTAAAGCTGCACTTCTTAAAGTGGGTGCTGTTCGATATCGGCGGCGAGACGTACTTTATGTATCAAGGAGTTTTTGATACCGATTTCGACAAGTACACCGATGACGCTGTCGCGCTGTTCGGGAAGGCCGGCTTATCGACGTCGTTTGAAAATCTCGAAGGCTTTCCGGCGGACTGGAAAACCAATATTCCAGCTTTCATAAAATTCGTCCGCGATCATCATGTGCCCAGCTTCTTGGAGTACGGCGAATATCCGTACGTGAGCGCCGACGAGATCAAGAAGGCGCTCCACGTCAAGAAGGCTCTTGGCGACATGCTCGATCAGATGCAATAGGAGGCAGCCATGGCGGCCGTCGGGCGAACTTATAACCAACTTCAGATTCCGCGCAAATACGAAGCCGGGAAGCGGCGCTTCAGCGTCTATTGGACGTGGAGCTATCCTTGGGAGGCAAACGCCGACGTCACCGAGCTCGACAATCGCTTCTCGACAATGACCGAGGTTCGCCGCGTGGCATGGCCGGCGTACGAAACGGAGCCGTATTCGCACCGGATGTTTTTGCAGGGAATATCCGGAACGCTCGAACTCTTCCATCTCTCGCTGCTGAACTTCCAAACCTTGGTCGGCGAAGTGACCGGGCATCCCGTCGCCGTTTATCAGCGTGTCGATCAGGCCGGTCAAAAGCTGCCGATCGACGAGCGAATTCTCGCCGATACCGACACGCTGATGGTCTTCGGCCTGGACCACCTGGTGACCGAGCAGGAAGCCGCGCCGGAAGAGATCGCCGCCCTCAAAGCGTTCCTAAAGCGTGAGGGTACGTGCCTCATCCTCGGCCCGCACCACGACATCGGCGTCTCCGACGACCCGAAGGTGCGCAACATGGAGTATTTCCATCACGGCGACCCGCTGGTGCCGCGCCAGCAGCGTTTTGGGCAATACACGCGCTCGTTGATGCGTGGCTTGGACGTTCCGGTGGAAAACCGTTACGGGCTGCGACCCGCGACACTGCCCGGCACCACTGCGATGGCTGCACTTTCGACGGCGAACGACCTCGACCGGCGCGGCTGGCTGGAGAACGTCAAAACGTTCGTCTTCCACATGCATCTGCCGCACTACGCATTGATCGACGAGAATGCCAAGGACATCCACGTCTTGGCGCGGCAGCCGGTGGATCTCTCCAAACCGCACCCATTCACCGATGCGGGAAACCGCGAGTTCAACATGTTCTTGTGGATGCCGCCCTCGGGCGAGCGGAGCGGCGACGTGCTGCTGGCGGACTCCACGATCTTTACCACGCTATTCGGCGGGGACGAAAGCCTGCGGCACTTCTGGCGCAATCTAGCGACAAAATGAGCTCGTCGAACCTGGAGCTGCACGACATCCAAAGCGGTGTGCTGCGGCCCCGTCCGACGCCGTTTCAAGCCACGTACATCATCTTACGTATCGAAGACGCCACCGCCGGCCGCGAACTGATGGGGCGATTGCGAAATGTCGTCGCTTCTGCCGCGCACGGCGAGAGCCCGGCGAGCGACACGTGGGTGAGCGCCTCGCTCAGTTATGCCGGCCTCAAGGCGCTCGGCCTTCGCGCCGAGTTGTTGGACAGCTTCTCGACGCCGTTTAAGCAAGGAATGGCGGCGCGTGCGGAAATCCTTGGCGACACCGGCGAGAGCGATCCGGAGCACTGGGAAAAGCCGCTCGGCTCGGGCGACGTGCACGTCGTGCTCACCGCGATTTCTACCAACCAGCCGAAACTCGAGGCGGCGCTGGCGCGGGCGCGTGCGGCCTACGAGCAGTTCACCGGAGTGACGGCGATTTGGCGTCAAGACTGCCACGTGCTTCCCGACGAACGCGAGCCGTTCGGATTCAAAGACGGCATCAGCCATCCCGCCATTGAGGGAAGCGGCATCCCCGGCACCAATCCACACGAGGATCCGCTCAAAGCGGGCGAGTTCGTTCTCGGATACCCCGATGAGATGAGCGCCGCACCCGCCATCCCGCAGCCGGAAGCACTCGGCCGCAACGGCAGCTACGTCGCCTTCCGAAAGCTCCATCAGCGCGTTGCCGCGTTTCGTCAGTACCTGCGAGCCAATACGACCGACGCTCAGGACGAAGAGCTCGTCGCGGCAAAAATGATGGGGCGTTGGCGAAGCGGCGCGCCCTTGGCACTCTGCCCCGCGGCCGACAATCCTGGCGTCGGAAGCGATCCGCAGCGCAATAACGCATTTCTCTTCAAAGCCGACGACGCATTGGGCTATACCACTCCGCTCGGCTCCCATATTCGTCGCGTGAATGCGCGCGATGCGGAAATTGCCGGCGTCTTGCGCATTCATCGGATGATCCGGCGCGGCACAGCGTACGGTCCGCCGCTGCCGGACGGGCAGGTCGAAGACGACGGAGTTGACCGCGGTCTGATGTTTGCCTTCGTGGGCGCGCATCTCGCGCGACAGTTCGAGTTCGTGCAGTCGGAGTGGATCAACGCTAGCTCCTTCTTTGGCGGAGGCTCGACCGAGCGCGATCCGATTACCGGCGCCGGCGACGGCAGCGGCACGTACGGCATACCGCACCGGCCGCTGCGCCGGCAGCTGCGTGGGATACCGCGCTTCGTCGTCACTCGCGGCGGAGAATACTGCTTTCTTCCGAGCCTTTGCGCGCTGAGCTGGCTTAGCGATCCAGCGAACTATACCTGATAAGTAGGCATTTGCCGAGTTCACGTGCCGACTGGAGGCTGCCAAAGTTCGACCTTGTTCCCTTCCGGATCTAAAACCCAGGCGAACTTTCCGTACTCCGACTCGTCAACCGTCTCGAGGACATTGCAGCCCTCGGCCTTGAGTGCGGCGATGAGGCCGTGGAGATCATCGACGCGGTAGTTGACCATGAACGCAGCTTGACTCGGCGCGAACTGGTCCCCTTCGGCGGGACCGATGGACCAAACGGTCGTGCCGCCGGCGGGCTTTCCTTCCGAATCGGTCCAGGTGAACGAGGTTCCCCCCCATTCCTGGACGTCAATTCCTAAGTGTACTTTGTACCAAGCCTGTAAGGCTGGTGCGTCCTTCGCTTTGAAGAATATTCCTCCGATTCCAGTAACTCGCTTCACACGATCTCCTTCCTTGAGACATGTCACCCGCTTATCTGCGTTAGCGAGGCGCTTGTAACCTAATGGATGGCGATGGCGCTGGGTTCGTCTAGGCCGCTCGTGATCGTCGGCGAGATTTGTTTACCGCCGGCCGGGTAAGTCTTCAACGTGCTGCGATAGGCGGAGCTGCTCCCAAGGTAGAGGTTGCCGTTCGCTTCGGCGATGCCGCCGGGAGCTTCGCGATCCTTGGTCGTCCGAAGCGAGCCGCTACCGCCGGAGGTATAGTGACGGTTCCGCGCTTACCGTCATGCGTGGCGCTCAATACGTAGATCTTGCGCTGCGATCGACGGCGATGCCGACGGGCACGTGGTAGCCGTTCCATCGGGTTTGTACGCCGTTATGGTCCCGTCGCCAATGTTTGCGACGAAGATCTTGTACGTCGATCGCGCGGTTTGCGTAGCGCCATCTTGAGCGGGTTGAGGCGGGCATGCCGGCGCTGCTCGGGGTGCCGCATGCGCTGAGCAGGGCCGCGGAAATCAAGAACGAGACTGTGACGCATCTTTATCATTGCTCCTTCGAGGGGGCACCGAGCGCGCCCTCGGCCTTCCGCCGCAGCGCACGCGCTTAGGGATGCGGTGAAAGGGTCGCGCTGAAACCCTCGAGCGCGATTTGCACGCCGATGCAGAGCAAGATGAATGCCGAAAGGCGCAGCAATACGTTGACGCCGGCTGGCCGCAGCTTTCGTAAGACGTGCTCCCCTGGGCTGTAGCAGAGGTAGATGACGACTGAGACGCCTGCCAGGCCAACCAGCGCACCAAGGCCATCGAGCAGAGTCGCGCTCGGAGCACCGAGCATACTGCTGCCGATGGTCACCATGACGGCGATGGATCCCGGACCGACCGTCAGCGGCAGCGGGTAGAACGCGCCATGAGCACCTCTTCCTCAATGAGTCCACGATGATGTTATCTCACGCTGCGGCCACGTGCCCCTTTCGCCTAACCCTGACGGAGGGTGCCATGGTGACGGCACAAGCGCGGCGTGCGGCTCGCGAGAACCCTCGCTTGTGAACGGGCCTCGAAAGGGCCCATGAAGGGCTGTAGCGCAGCACTGAAATTACACCGCGAGCGCCAGGTAACGGAATACAAAGACAGGTCGCCGCTGCGCAAAGACGAGGCTCGCCCGATTAGCCGATCTATGCTACACTGGCCGAAAGACCCCGTACCAACTCCTTTCTTACTATGTGAGGTCTATTATGAATTTACCATCTACCTCCGCGTTCGCGCGGACCTCGATCGCAGCGTTCTCGATCGCCCTTCTGGCGGGATGCGGCGGCGGAGATCGTTCCGGCGGCTTCGGCGCCGTGCCTGCGATGTCGTCGCAAATGTCGCAGCAGACGAGCTCTCTGCGCTTCGGCTCGAACGCGCCGGTGCTGCAAACGCTCGATGTTCCGCTTCGCCAGTTTCCGAAGGCGGTCGGCACCCTGCTCACGGGCATCCGCGGCAACATCATCACCGGCTTCATCGACAACAGGAACGGGTCGAACCTCGGCGTCGTTTACGACCGAAAAACGGGCGCTTGGACCGCCATTAAATATCCCGGCTCGGCGAAGACCAGCGTGTACGGCCCAGCCATCACGCAGACGGGCTATCGCCTCGTCGGCAGCTACGAGCAAAGGGGACAGACGAACGCCGACGGCTTCGTCTACGACTCGACGACCAAGAACTATCTCACGCTCGACGCTCCGGCAGCCCTGTGCGCGCCCAAATCGTGCAACTACACGATCGTTCACAGCAACTACGGCAACGCGACCTACAAAGCCGTGGGGAATTACGATGCGGTGAAGGCGGGCTCGACCACGATCTCTGAGGATACCTATCCTATTTCGGGGCATGCATTCATCTACGATTCCGCGACGGCGACGTTCTCGACGTTGGAATTCCCCGGCTCCATCAGCTCGACGGCTTACGGCATTTGGATGGACGGCAACGCCGGCGCCATCGCCGGCGGCTACACCGATACGAAAGGCACGCACGCGTACGTGCGCAACCTCGCCGGAACCAAAATGCTCGTCTACGATTGGCCGAAGTCGATCCTCACCCACTTCGAGGGGATTACCGGAGCGGGCGGACCCGGCAACTACAACGTGATCGGCGACTACTTCGATCTTAAGGACAAAACCCTCGAGTATGGTTTCTTTCTGCCGATTCGCAACTGGACCGCGGGGAGTGCCACCGTCATCGGCCCGGTCAGCGCGAACTCGGTCTACCAACGCACCGTTCTCGGCGTCTACATGGGAGCCGGTCTCGCCAACGGGTATGTCACGAAGATCCCGTAAGACGCCGGAGACGCGCGCCGAAACAAACCCTCCGCGAGCGTCGTACGTGCGGCGATGGAGATCCAGATTGATGGCCTGAGCAAGAGCTATGGCCGCGTTGATGCGGTCCGCGATTTCACGCTAACGCTTGGGCCCGGTATCCTGGGATTGCTCGGCCCTAACGGCGCCGGGAAATCGACGCTCATGCGCATGCTCGCGACGGTCACGAAGCCGAGCGGCGGAACGATCCGACTCGACGGAGTCGACGTGGTCACGGCCCCCGGAAACCTTCGTCGAATCCTGGGCTATCTGCCGCAGGATTTCGGCATCTATCCGCACCTGACGGCGACCGAGTTCCTGGAGTATATCGGCGCGCTCAAAGGCATTCCACGCCGTTTGCTGCGCGCTAGGATCGGCTCGTTGCTCGACCTCCTGAACCTGTCGCACGCGGCATCCCGCCCTTTGGGCGGTTTCTCCGGAGGAATGCGCCAGCGCGTCGGCATCGCGCAGGCGCTGCTCAACGAGCCGCGGGTCTTGATCGTCGACGAGCCTACGGCCGGGTTAGACCCCGAGGAACGCGTCCGATTTCGTACCCTACTGCAGGAAATGGCGCACGACCGAATCGTGATCTTTTCAACGCACATCTGTTCCGACATCGAGAGCGTCGCCAGGCGCATCGCCATCGTCGACCACGGCGCGCTGCTGGCCGACGACGTCCCATCGCGTCTGTTGCTCGCGTCGGAGTCGCTCGAAACGGGATATCTCCGCGTCATTTCGGGGGCGCGAGCGGCGGCGTGACCTGGGCCTGGCCGATCTTCGCGCTGGTGCGCGCCGACTTTCTCGAACGCACGCGCCGCTATCAGTACCTCGCGACGGTCGCCGTCACGCTGCTGGTCGGCGCGTTGCTTCTTCCCGCCCGAAACGCCGGCTACGAAACCTTCCTGATCGACAACTATCGCGGCGTCTACAACTCGGCCTGGGTCGGCGCCAGCTACGCGTTGCTCGCCGCGATGCTCCTCTCGCTCTTCGGGTTTTACCTGATCAAGAGCGCGGTGGAGCGCGATCGAACCACGCGCGTCGGACAAATCATCGCGACCACGTCGATCGGCCGTTTCGAGTATGCATTTGGCAAGGTACTAAGCAACTTTTTCGTCTTAGCATCGATGGCAGCGATCCTCTTCATCACGGCCGTCGTGATGCAGTTCGTGCGAGCCGAAAGCGGGACCGTCGACCTTGCGCAGATCGCCGCACCGTTCGCGCTAGCATTAGTGCCATTGATGGCGATGGTTAGCGCGGTCGCCGTGCTGTTCGAGATGGTGCCGTGGCTGCGCGGCGGCTTGGGCAACGTCGCCTATTTCTTTCTCTGGTGCTGGTACTTGGTCTGGAGTTTTGATGCCGACTTGCGCGCGGTGTGGTGGAGAGACATGTTCGGTGGAAACCTCATTATGCGGCAAGTCTGGAGCGCAATTGTGCGTATCGATCCGCGCGCGCGGCCGAGTTCGGTCGAGATCGGCGCGATCGTCGGTTCGAACGTTCGCCGCGTCTTTACCTTTGCGGGATTTACCTGGACGGCCGGCGACGTTGGGGCACGTCTCATGTGGCTCGTCGTCGCCGTGGGCGTTGCCGCCGGGGCCGCGCTGCTCTTCGACCGTTTCTCGAAGCCCGTTCGCATCGCGGACCGACGGCCCCGAAGCGTCGTCGCAGCTCGTTGCAATGGGGCGTTCGAGCGCTTTACGACGCCGATTAGCGACGTCGTCTTCGGGAGCGACTTCGGTGCGATCGTCCTGGCGGAGTTGCGATTGCTCGTCCGCGGCTTGAGTTTCTGGTGGTACGTCGTCGCGCTCGGGCTATGAATGTTTCAGGTGTTTGCCGGCGCAACGGGACAAAGTATCGCCGTCGGATTGGCCTGGATTTGGCCGATGCTGATCTGGTCGCAGCTCGGCACGCGCGAACGCCTCTACGAGACGGAGCAGCTCGTGTTTCCGACGCTGCACCCGATCCGGCGGCAGTTCGCCGCGCAGTGGCTGGCCGCGGTCTTTCTCGCATTGCTCCTGGCCGGCGGCTCGCTCGTTCATTGGGCCGTCAGCGGGAACCTCGGCGGCATCGAGGGCGTCCTCGCCGGCGCCGTCTTCGTCCCGACGCTCGCGCTGGCTTGCGGCGCGCTCTCCGGGACAACTCGGCTCTTCGAAATCGCGTATCTCGTGCTTTGGTACATCGGCCCGATGAACCGGACGATGTTCGACTTCACCCAGGGAGCCAACGCAGCAGGATTTACTCTCGCGTCGCTCGTGCTGCTCTTGCTGGCGAGCTGCGCGCGAAAAATGCGCCTCCGCTACGCATAGGCGCGCGGAGGCTGCCGCTCCGTGGTGCTAGTGCGTCGGTTCACTCTGGTTGATGTCGCTGATGATCGTGTTTCTGCCCCCCACGCGGCGCGTGACTTTAATTGGATCGCCGCCGGCCGGGTAGTTCCAGGTCCCGACGCGGCGCGCACTCTCACCGCCGTACGGCCCCAGTACCGTGTCGCCGGCGATCCACGCTGTTCCACCGGCGGGCTCCGTATCTCCGAGCAAACGCGTCGTGCCGACAATCGTTCCTGTCGAGCCGGACACCAGCATTTGATAGATCGTCGCGCCCTCGTTGAGTGCCATATGCTTGCCGTCCCACTGTAGCTTTTGCGGATAGCCGACGAACGGCATCGTGATGTCGCGAAACGCCTTGCCTCCCTTAGGCAGTTCCGAAAAAACAGACGTAATGTATTCTGTCCCGACGCCGTAACCGAGAACGAAGATGTTGCCGCTATCGTCGTAGCTGCAGTAATAGTAAGCGTGGATGCTGGGGTCGGAGTAGACCAGCGGCGTGCCAGTGCCGTGCGGGTAGATCAAAAGACCGCCTTTACTTTCGTATGCCACTGCAGCGACGTCGCCGGAAAGCGGGTCGATCGAACAGCCCAGCAGTTGCGTGTAGCCTTCGGGTGCTGCTAGCGTCGTAATCTTCGTCGTTTCTCCGCGCTGGTATTTATCTAATCCGTAATTCTGGGAAACGAAGACATGGCCGGTTTTCGGGTCCGAACACACCCTTGCAAAAGACATATCGCTCGTAAGGCTTCCGACGAACTTTCCCTCCGGATACGTGAAGATATTAATGATCGTAGTTCCGTAGTCCGTGGCGACATACAATAGCGCCTTATTCTTTATCCCCGCCGCCGGGCGCGATGCCGGCGTGGTGTTCGGACCGAAGGAAGGTCCCGCGGCACCACATCCGGCTAAGGCCACGGCGGCTATCCAACACGCGAACATGCGTCTGGCGACAGGCTTCACGGCAAATCTCCCCCTGAAGGCGCAAGCATAGTAGGTTGCTGCCCTAACGGAACCTGGTGGTCCTGTGTAACTCGGCGCGCGAGGGGATACGCCGCCTCCTCGCGACGGCCATCGTCATCTCGCCCGCCTGCTTCGTTTATGGGGTCAACGCGAACACGGTTCCGTACCCGTGCGTGCCGCCTCCGTATGCTGTAGTCCCGTAGAGCGTTCGGTTCAGGTTGGTGAGGGGCGACGACGGCGTTACACCGTCGTTTTGGGTCGCGCCGAACCTATACAGCACGCGTTCCCTCCCGGAGGTGGAAACTTTGAAGACGGTACCGTTACCATTAGGGTTCCCGCCGTTCTGAGTCGTTCCGTACAGCACGCCGTTCATCTCGGTCAGGTCGGAAGTCGGATCTGCCCCATCGGAACCGCCCGCGAAGCTGTATAACACCTTTTCAGCACCCGTCGTGCTGATACGATAGACGGTGCCGCATCGTTGGCCGCCGTCGCAGTCGGCATGGCCGCCACCGTAAAACGTCGTTCCGTACAGCATACCCTTCACGTTGATCAGGCCCGAAAGCGGAAGCGCTCCATCCGAGCCATGAAATGAGTAGAGGACCTGTTCCACGCCGGCCAGAGTGATGCTGAAAACGGTTCCGGCGCTGCCCGAAGCCTTGAGCCCGCCCATGGACGTGGTGCCGTAGAGCACGCCCTTTACATCAATCAACTCCGCCTCCGGAATGGATCCGTCGGAGCAACAACCGGCGAAACTGTGCAGAATGGCCTCTTGGCCGCTTGTGGTTACGCTGAAAACAGTTCCGCAGCCAAATTCACTATCGCATGTGAAATCGCCGCATCCGCTCGTCGTGCCGTAGAGCGTACCATTCACGTCGATCAACCGGGCTCCCGGACGGCATCCGTCCGAGCCGCCCTTACCCTTAAATGCGTACAGCACTTTTTCCGCGCCGGAGGTACTTACGCTATAAACGGTTCCATTGCCGCCCGGACCCCCGTTCTCCGTCGTGCCGTAGAGCGTACCGTTCACGTTGAGTAATCCCGACTGCGGATTTCTTCCATCGGAGCCGCCCTGGAAGCGGTAGAGCACCTTTTGTTCGCCGCCGGTGGTGATGCGGTAAACGGTCCCTTTACCCTTACCCCCTCGACCGGCGGCGTCGGTTGTCCCGTACAGCGTGCCACTTAAGTCGAGCAGTCCGCCTCCGGGACGTGCTCCGTCCTGTGCGGGACTAAAGCGATACAGCTGTTGATAAGACGCCGAAAGGCGATGAGCTGCGCTCGGAGCCGATGCAATCGCCGACGTTTGCGGGGTCACGCCCGGCGCGCCGTTCGGCGGCTGCGATCCGCCGCAGCCTACGAGCAATGCGGCGGCCGGACTGATGGTAAACGCGTGACGCATGAGGTCCCAACGTCTCATGTGCTCTGCTCCTCCTACCGTGAACGCGACGGCGCTCCGTGTCATTCGCCGCCACGTCGCGTGATCCCGGGAGCGGCGCAGGTGGCGACCGTGGTGTCGCTCCCTCTAGCATCGCGCGCGGCCGCAAGCATCGGCGATGCAACGGACGGCGGATGCACGAAACCCGTTTGTCAAATACAACGCTTCACATGCGCCCGTGGCTCAAACTGAACAGAGCTGGGGACTCCTAATGCGTCGGCGCGGAGTTGTCGCGAGTCGCCGTCGGTTGAAAAACCCTACACCATCTTTTTGACGTGCGTCGATCCTCGCGCGACTGAATTCTCAGGTTGCGACGTGAAAAGTTTTGGACGCCGCTTTAAGCGGGAAGCTGACGCGGCAATGCACCATGTTGTCGCGATCCTGCGCGCCGCCGAGGGGTCGCGGTCGATTTTGTGCGAGGCGTAGTCGCCGTGCGGGAAGCCATCGGCGAAGATCCGGCGTGGTAACCGTTTCGTCAAGCCGACGAAGACCGAGCGCGAACGCACCGTTCCACTCGCCCGAGTGCGGTCGATGCGTTACGCCGGCGGCGCGCCCGGCAGGCTGCCGAGAAGCTCGCCGCCTGGGGCGACTACGTCGATCACGCCTTCGTCTTCGCCGATGAGCTTGGCGGCATGCTCGATCTCGATGCAGTATCCGAGTTCTCGCTCATCGCCCAGAAAGCTGGCGTCATGGGAAAAGGCTCCTCGCTTACAGCCACGCCGTACCCGGGTGCTCAGGCGCGGGCGGTCGCCAGCATCGGCGAATCCATCGCGGCAGCCGAGGCTCGCCTCAAAACGGTCGAGAAATGACGGCCCGGCGAACCCGTTCCAGCGCGGGCGCGGCCACAAAATGGTCACCGCAGCCGCTTAAGGATATGACCCGCCAAGGCGGATCATGCGAGCAAGCGTTGTAGAATAAGACAGATCACGTGCGCGCCCGTAGCTCAAACTGGATAGAGCAGGGGACTCCTAAGCCCAAGGTTGCCAGTTCGATTCTGGCCGGGCGCACGATGTTTCTCGAACGTTGCTGAAAAGGAAGACGGAGGAATGAGGATGTTACGCTTTTGTCGTGAGGCGATCGGCATTTGTGCGGCGGTCGCTCTGCTTGCCGGATGCGGAGGATTGCAGCCCCCGGTGGGAGCGCCCGGGGTTCAACAGGGAAGCGCCGGCGTTCCGGCGGCTAAGAGCAGTCTGCTCTATGCGACCGGCGGGTGCGGCGGCACGTGCGTCTTCTCGTATCCGAAAGGGAAGCCGGGCGCGAGCCTTTCGCTAGGCGGCGCGGGCCTATGCACCGATAAGCGCGGCGACATTTTCATGCCCAGCTCGACCTCGAGTGAGAAGGCGGTCGTCTACGAGTTTGCACACGGCGCGTCGAGCCCCAAGGCGACACTGAACGTTCCAGGCCTGGTGGCCGAGGGCTGCTCCGTCGATCCGACGACGGGAAATCTCGCGGTCACGTATCTCTGCCAGGACTGCAGCTATGGTCCGCTCGCGATCTTTCAAAACGCGAAGGGCACGCCTGAGACGTACGAACAGGCCGGCATATTCTTGTCGTATTGCGGATACGACAACAAGGGCAACCTCTTTACCGACGGAAACGGCAGCACCGGGTTCGCGCTCCTCGAACTCTCGGCGGGCGGTAACATCCTGTCGCCGATCTCGGTGAGCCAAAGCATTGCCGTCGCAGGTCAGGTTCAATGGGACGGCACCTACCTCGCGATCGAAGATCTCTCGAATCCCGTTATCTATCAGTTCCAGATTTCTGGGTCGGCCGCCACTCGGAAGGGCACTACGAAGCTGACCGGCGCGGGCGCTTGGGGCGGGCAATCGTGGATCCAGGGCAGCACCGTCGTCGTACCGTTTGCGAGCACCGGCTCCAGCCCCAACGAGTTGGGATTCTGGAAATACCCCGCCAGCGGAGCCGTCAAGAAGACGATCAAGAAAAACCTTGGCACGGGAAGTTTAGCCGGGGTCACGGTAAGCGTTGCCCGGTAGCGCGATGCGGGTTACTGCTCGGTCCCAAAGGGGAGGGAGCTTGCTTGCTCCCCCTCGGCGACCCGGATGGCGCCAAGGCCGTTGCGGAGCGGGCTGGCCATGTGCTAGCATGAGTTTTCCGAACGGACCGGCGGTCCGTTTTATTCATGTTGTGGTAGACTACTGATGGCAAAGAAAGAAACGCGCGTGATGGTCGTTCTGGCGTGCACCCAGTGCAAGCGCCGCAATTACAACACGCAGAAGAACAAACAGAAGACTACGGACCGGCTGGAGCTCAGCAAATATTGCCGCTTCTGCCGCTGCCACAAACCGCATAGGGAGACCCGATAGGGCGGTAGCTCAATTGGTAGAGTCCTGGTCTCCAAAACCAGTTGTTGCAGGTTCGAGTCCTGTCCGCCCTGCCAGTCTTCGGAAGTGAACCTTTGGTGAACGAACAGCAAAAGAAAACGGCCCAGGCGCTCGCGGGAGGCGATTTTGTGCGCGGCGTGATCGCCGAGCTTCGTCGCGTCACGTGGCCGACTCGCGACGAGTGGATCTCGGCGACGATCCTCACCGTCGCTTTGGTGGTCGGCATCGGCTTGTTCACCTTCGTTCTCGACCAACTCTTCGGCTGGCTCTTTACCGTGATCCACCCCGTCACGCAGGGCATAACGCAGTAACGCAGCCGCCATGTACGAGATAGAGCGCCAAGAGCTCGGGATCGCCGAGCCTCCGACCGAAGAGCCGATCATCGACGACACCCAGATGGGCGACGCCGCGGGCGCAGCCGCGGAACCGCTCGCCGAGGCGGCACTCGCCGATGAAGCAACCGTCGAGGAAGCGACCGCCGAGGACGCCGTCGTCGAGGACGCGCTCGTCGAGGAAGCAGCGCCCAAGCCCAAGGACAACCGGAATTGGTTCGTAGTCCACACGTACTCCGGATACGAAAACAAGGTCAAGGCGAACCTGGAGCGCCGCATCCACTCGATGGGCATGCAGGACAAGATCTTTCGCGTCCTCGTCCCGATGGAGGATGAGGTCGAGTTCAAAGACGGCAAGCGGAAGATCACGCCGAAAAAAGTTTTCCCCGGCTACGTGCTCGTCGAGATGATCATGGACGATCAGTCGTGGTACGTCGTGCGCAACACGCAGGGTGTCACCGGCTTCGTGGGAAGCCCCGGCCCCGGCGAGAAGCCCGTGCCGCTCCAAGACAAAGAAGTCAAGACCATCCTTAAGCAGATGGGCATCGAGGCGCCCAAGCTCAAGATCGACTTCAAAAAGGGCGACCGCGTCAAGGTTACGTCGGGACCGTTCTTCGACTTCACCGGCGTCGTCGACGAGATCGCTCCGGAGAAGGAGCGTCTGCGCGCGCTGATCTCGATCTTCGGGCGCGAAACGCCGGTCGAGCTGGAGTTTTTCCAGGTAGAGAAAGTATAGACTGTAGAGGTTACCGGCTTGGTCATCCTTCGACTCCGCTCAGGATGACACCGAAGCCAAAACCCGAGTGGAGGAGAAGCGGGGAGACCGCTTCGAACGAGGACCGTCTGACCGAGCGTCGGAGCAGGATTGCGAAAGGCGCGAGGCAGTCGATAGGAGCGCGACACGAGGTCGCGCGACGAATGTGTCCGAGTTCGAATGCGGGCGACCCGATTCGATGAAAGGACACAACAATGGCTAAGAAGGTCGTAGGCAAGATCGGCCTACAGATTCCGGCGGGCAAAGCGACTCCTGCGCCGCCGATCGGTCCGGCACTCGGACCCTACTCGCTCAACATCATGGATTTCTGCAAGCAGTACAACGAGCGTACTGCGTCGCAGGCGGGTATGATCATTCCGGTCGAGATCACCGTATTCGAAGACCGCACGTTCTCGTTCATCACGAAGACGCCGCCCGCATCATTTCTCATCAAGCAGGCGCTGAAGATAGAGTCCGGGAGCAAGGAGCCGAATCGGAACAAGGTCGGCAAGCTGACGGATAAGCAGCTCGAAGAGATCGCCAAAGTAAAGATGCCCGACATCAACGCCAACGACATGGATGCGGCGAAGAAGATCGTGGCCGGCACGGCGCGCTCGATGGGCGTCGAGGTGGAGGCGTAAGATGCCGCAGCACCACGGAAAGCGGTTCAAGACGCTCGCCGCAGGCTTCGATCCCAAGCAGCTGTTCTCGACGCACGAAGCTATCGCACTCGTCAAGAGGAACGCCACCGCGAAGTTCAACGAGACCGTCGAGGCTCATATCCGACTCGGCGTCGATCCCAAGAAGAGCGATCAGAGCGTGCGCGGCACCGTGCTCCTCCCGCACGGAACCGGGCGCACCGTGCGGGTCATCGCATTCGCCAAGGGCGATAACGCGAAAGCCGCGCAAGAGGCGGGCGCCGACATCGTCGGCGACCAGGATCTCATCGACCGAGTCAAGGGTGGATTCACCGAGTTCGACGTAGCCGTCGCCACGCCCGATATGATGGCGCAGGTCGGCAAAGAGCTGGGGCGCATTCTCGCGCAGAAGATGCCGAATCCCAAGGCCGGGACGGTGACTCCGAACATCGGCAACGCGATCCGTGACATCAAGGCCGGTAAGGTCGAGTTCCGTCTCGACAAGACGGGAATCATCCACACCATCGTCGGCAAAGCCGGTTTCGACGAAGCGCACCTGATCGAGAACGTCACGACGCTGCTCGACGCAATCGTCCGCGCGAAGCCGTCGGCCTCGAAGGGCACCTACCTTCGCAGCGTCACGCTCGCGAGCACGATGGGGCCTGGCGTGAAGGTGGATCCCAACCGGATAAAAGCGGCCGTTTGAAACTCAAAGGCTGAACGACCCCGCATCATCCGGCAACGCGCCAAGCTGCCGGAGCCGCTGCTCCAGCTGATGGATGCGCGCCCGCGAGTTGTCGGCGTCGATGTGATCGTACGCGGCAGCTGCGCTGCGCGCTATCGATTCGAGCAGCCCGCGTTCGTCGGAAGAGAACGCCATGTCGTTGCTGCGCGCCCCGTAGAGGACGAAGCCGAAGACCGCACCGCGCATTAGCAGCGGCACGACGAGCGACGGCGCCTTCGATCCGCCCGGCAGAATCGTCTCCGCGCGCGGGCGCCCGTCGAGCACGATCGGGGCAAGGTCCGCGCGCAACTCCACGATGAGCGGATCCTCGGCGTCGATGCACTCCGCTTCCTGGCGTGTCCATCCACGGTCCGCCCTGCGTTCGAACGCGCCTCCCTCGCGCGGTGCGACGAAAAGCGCGGCCGACGTGAGGCCAAGCACGCGCACCGGCTCGTAGACGAGAAACTCGATCAGCGTCTTCTCCGAGGACGTGTTGGCCAGCGCGCGGGCGGCGTGCCGCAGCGCCTCCTCCCCGCGGCGTTGATCGCGGAAGAAGAAGGAGTTCAAGAAGTTCTCGACCCGGCCGTGTAGCGCATTGAGCGTGAAGCCGATGAGCAGCGCTGCAAAGAGGCTGAGGTAGATCGCGGGGCGCGTGCTCTCGAAGACTTGCTCGGCCCACCACTCAAGGATGCCGAAGCAGAGCAGCATGAGCGCCGTCACCGAGCCGTAGATCGCCGCGCGACCGATCGCGAAGCGAAAATCCACGATGCGCTGCGATAAGAAGCCGTAAACCACGAAGATCGAGCCGACGAGACCAAACCAGGGGGCAAGCGCGTCGGTCCAATGTTGGACGTAGAGCAGCGTAACGGACGTGTTACCGATGAGCGTGCTCGCTACGTTCGCGATGGCCCACGTGAGATCGAGAACCGGCGAGAGCGCGATGCCCGCGATCACCCAGGTGACGCGCGCGCGGTCGAGCGCGGTCGCGCCCGATGCGATGTATGCCAAGCCGGCGAGCACGACCGATAAGAGCAGCACGTCGGAGAGGCTCATGAACAGGCCCGTCGGGCCCGGGATGCCGTAGCGCTGGAAGACCATCCAGACGATGGGGTCGACCCACGCCACGAAGACGACCAGCGACAGCGCGATCGCGCTGCCGAAGAACAACGGCCATCTGCGGCTCGGGCGCCCGTAGAGCCGCTGTGCAAACACGAGGATCATGAGCTGTGCCAGCGGGTAGACGAATTGAATGGAGAGATCGCTGATCAGGCTGATGGGCCAGTTCGCGAGGTCCAGCGCGGTCTGGTTGACTTTCACGAGCATCAGCATCGTGTAGATATAGAAAGCCAGCGTGATCGTCCGCGGGCGCATCAAGAAGAGTGCGCTCGCGAGGGCGAGGGAGAGGAAGAAGCAAAGCGGCGTTCCTACGTCGCGGGTGATAACCGCGCGCGGCGAATGGTCGACCGCGCTCGCGGTGAGGCGCGCGGCAAGCGCGCGTCCGTCGTGCGTGCCTTGCAGGGTGATCCGCGCCAGAGCCGGCGCGCCGCGGGCGAGCGAGAAGCGCTGCGGTTGAGTGAGGGCCTCCAGGTCGACGCGATCGCCGGTTTGGAGCGGATTGTCCGCCGACGGCGCGGACTCCATCTCTACTTGATTAGAGTTACGGTCGAAGACGACCGGATAGTAGCCAATGTGCGTGGCGTTGTTTTCGACGACGACGAACACTAGGATCATCACGATCGTCCCGATCGCGACGACGGCCAGCGAGAGCCGCTCGCAGACGAACCCTATCGCCGATTTCACGAGGCCGCTACGAGAACGCGACGCGTCCCGTGGTAACGTCGTAAATACCACCGATCACCTGCACCTCGCCGGCTTCGACGGGGTCCGCGATGATCTTCGATCCCCCCGTCATCGCGGCGACCGTGATTCGGACATTCTCCGCGATCGCGTTGTCGAGCCACTTACCCCGGAGGGCTCGCGCCGCCCGCACCGCGGGCGACAGGGTGGCCACGATCCCTTGAATATGGCCACGCTGCTCGGTGCCGTCTTCGACGTAGGCCAGCGCGGCCGTCACGGCGCCGCAGCCGCCGTGCCCGAGCACGACGACGAGCCGCGCTAGCAACACCGAGACGCCGTACTCGATCGAACCGAGGTTGTCGCCGTTGAGAAAATTTCCGGCGACACGCACCACGAACAGGTTGCCTGGTGCCTGATCGAACACGGTTTCGATCGGCACGCGCGAATCGGAACAGCCCAGGATGACGGCAAATGGGCTCTGCCCATTCGCCAACTCGGCTATCCGAGGGCTCAGGCGATCGGAAGTCGGTGTGCCGGCGACGAAGCGGGCGTTGCCGGCCTTGAGCAGTGCGAGAGCTTCGGCGGGAGTCGTGCGGGCCATATGCGAGCAGACGGCTTCTCGCAAAAGCCTTGCGTCCCCCGGCGCTCCTGTGATAGGCTAGCCGACGGCTCCAAAGACCGTAGCCGGCCGGATGGCCTTAATTGTGACTACCGAGGATGCGTCAACAGAGAAGTTCGGGCACCGCCGCTACGCGATGCCGGCTTTGAACGAGGCGCCCTCGAACGGGGCGCTTTTTTATTTCGCCGCACATCGCTTGTTGGAAATCAAAATATATGCCGACCCCTCGTAAGGAAGCCGCCGTCGGAGAGCTTACCGAAAAGCTCGCCGCCGCCACGAATCTGTTCCTGACCGATTACCAGGGCCTCACCGTCGGAGAGATCACGAAGCTTCGCGGGGAGCTGCGTAAGGACGGAAACACCTATTCGGTCGTCAAGAACACGCTCTTTCGCATCGCCGCCGGCGACCTCGCCGCGCGGTTGGAAGCCTTTCTCGTCGGCCCGACCGGCATCGTCTTCGCCGGATCCGATCCGGTCGCCCCGGCGAAGGCCCTCAAGACGTTCAGCGACACGGTCAAGCGTGTCGCCGTCAAGGCCGCGTACATCGACGGACAGGTCGTCGACGCGGCGCAGGTCGACAAGCTCGCGAAGCTTCCGCCTAAGATCGACCTCATTGCTAGCCTCGTTGGAACCCTCGCCAATCCGCTGCGCGGGCTCGTCACCGTGCTCTCCGGGAACACCAGCGGCTTCGTTCGCGTGCTGAACGCGATTCGCGAACAAAAAGCCGGCGATGATTCCGCCGCACCTTCAATCGCTTAATATCGTTTAATAAGGAAGATCACGCATCATGGCATTAGCCGAACTCATCGAACAGATCGATAAACTCACCGTTCTCGAGCTGGCGGACCTCGTCAAGCAGCTCGAAGAGAAATACGGCGTCTCTGCGGCCGCGCCGGTCGCGATGATGGCTGCGGCGCCCGGCGCCGCCGCTCCCGAAGCCGAGAAGACGGAGTTCGACGTCGTTCTCGCCGAGATCGGACCCGAGAAGATCAAGGTCATCAAGGCGGTTCGCGAGCTCACGAGCCTCGGCCTCACCGAAGCCAAGGCGTTCGTCGAGAGCGCGCCCAAGGCCGTCAAGGAGGGCGTCACTAAAGACGAGGCCGAGCAGGTGAAGAAGAAGCTCGAAGAAGCCGGCGCCAAGGTGGAGATCAAGTAACGCCGCAGCCCGACCACGGCGCGTCGGCGCTGGTCCGCCTGCTGCCGATCGTCATCGTAGTGGCGATCCTCGCCGTGCGTCTCATTCGTCCACAACGAATCAGCGTCACGCGGATGTGGGTATCGCCGATCGTTCTCTGTGCGCTGGCGGCGTGGGCAATCTACGCCAACAATGCGTTCAAACTTAATCCGGCTCCGCCGCTCGAGATCGCGGCGGGGCTCGTCATCGGCGCCCTCGTCGCAATCCCGTTCGGGATCCTGCGCGGCCTCCACACCGACGTGCGCCCCACCGACCGGCGCGGCGTGATGTACCTCGGGTCGTCGTGGGTGACGCTTGCGATCTTCGCGGTGGCGTTCGGCCTCCGCTACGGCATTCGCATGGCGGTGCCGCTCCGCGGGAGCCTCTCCGCCACGATCGGCGACGCCCTGCTGGCGTTCGCGATCGCATTCATAGCGATCAGCTACTACGTCATCTATCGGAAGTACGAGCGGCTGATCGGGGCCTAGCGCCGCAGCGCTCCGGGCGTCACGCCCATGAGCCGGCGCATCCAGCGTGCCATGTGGCTCTGACTTGAGAAGCCGGCCTGCAGCGCGACGTCGGCTAAGGGTGAAGCGCCGTGCTGCAGGAGTTCGGCCGCGTATTCGACGCGTCGTCGAATCACGTATTGATGCACCGGTGAGCCGACCGTTTGTTTGAAGAGCGTCTTGAAGTGCGAGGAGCTGACGCCGGCCAACTTCGCCAGCTCGTTCAGCGAAAGATCGCTCGCGAGATTCGCGCGAACGTAGTCGACGACGCGCTCAAGGCGCCTGCGTGAAAGCCGCGCGTCGCCGCGAGGCGCCGGCGCATAAGTTCGCAGCAGGTGTGCGGCCAGCGCGAGGCCGAGGCTGTCGCCGTAGAGACGTCCGAGCGGTTCCGGCGTTTCCAGTTCGGCCTTGACGGCCCAGCCGATGTGCTCGATGCGAGGGTCGCGAACGTGGAGCTGCGGCGCGATGGCGACGCGTTCCGGATCTAATCCCATCGCATCCGCTGCCGAGAAGAGAAGCGCCGGGCTCACATACATCGAGAGCTTGGTCGTTGCCGATTCGGTCTCCCAAACACGTGCGACTCCGGGCGGGACGATCTTCACGTCACCGGGCACTTGAAGCCGCCGCAGGGTTTGGCCGTTGCAGCTGCTCGTGACGAGCAGAGGCCGCCCGACCTGCATGCTCACGTTGTGGCGGCTGAACGCTTGCTCGGAGAATCCGGCGGACGCTTCGTAAAGGATCGCCTCGAACCCATCCCAATGACGCCCCGCGCTGCTCGATCGAACGCGGAACACCATCTCGCGGTCCTCGTGCCGGGCCCACGCGCGCTCCTGCCACATGTCGAATTAAAGCTAACGCGACGCGCTGGGCGATTGTGACGCCGTCCGATCGTACTCCCGACCGTCCGAATGTGGGTGACCGGGATGGCGCTCGGCCCGTATGCTCTCCGCAAAGCTTTGTTGGAGGTGCACGTGAGAGAGCGAGTCATCGGTTCCATGTTTGTCTTTGCGATCGTTAGCGGCTGCGCGTCTGGAAGCGGCAGCAACGCCGTTCCGAATCGTTCCTCCTTTGCGTCGGGTTCCGGCAGCGGATATGCCGTCATCGTGTTGCCGTCGCTGGGAGGAACCAATAGCGCGGCCAACTCGATAGACGGGCGCGGCTGGCCCATGGGAACGTCGTTTCTGTCGGGGAACACGATCATGCACGCGGCGATTTGGAGAAACGGCGGCGTCACCGACCTCGGCACGCTGGGCGGCCCGAACAGCGCGGTCGAATGGCCGGTCGAAAACGACCGCGGGTACGTTTCCGGCATTTCCGAGACGTCGAGAAAAGACCCGTTGGGCGAGAGCACCGGCTGGAGCTGCCACGCGTTCCTGCCCGATGGGGGAAACTCCGGCGATACGTGCCTTGCCTTCGTCTGGCATGCGGGGCACATGCGCGCTCTGCCGACGCTGGGCGGAAATAACGGATACGGCGCCGGCATGAACGACGGTGGCGAGATCGTGGGCTGGGCGGAGACCAAACGCCACGACCCGACGTGCGTGGCTCCGCAGGTGCTGCAGTTTCTGCCGGCTACCTGGGAGGCGACGACGCGAAAGATCACGGCGCTTCCGACGCTGACGGTGCGAGGAAAGACCGATCCCGACGGCGCCGCCACGGCGGTAAACCGTGATGGCGAAGTCGTCGGTATCTCCGGACTCTGCTACGAAGCCGTCGGCAGTTTCTCGGCGCAGCACGCGGTGCTCTGGAAGAACGGGAAACCGATGCAGCTGAAGACGATCGGCGGACACTCCTGGAACACGCCGACCGCGATCAACGACAACGGCCAGGTCATCGGCTTCCTCAACGTGCGCGGAAAGGCGGATCGACACGGCGATCCGGATTTCGTCTCGGTGATCTGGAACGATCCGAGATCGCGACCGACGATCATCGGCGCGCTGCCCGGCGACGCCTTGAGCGAGCCGACCTCGATCAATAACGGCGGGGTCGTGCTGGGCGTTTCCTTCCCAAGCTCCGACGTTTTCATCTGGCAAGGCGGGATGATGACCGATCTCACGCAGCTCGTGCTGAAAACCTATCCGCAGCTGCGGCTGGTAAGCGTGGGCGGGATCAACGATCGCGGTGAAATTGCGGGCCAGGCCTGCCAGCTGGTCAGCGGCGCTTGCCCGTCGTCGGGAGCGACGTTGGTGACGTTCTTAGCGACTCCGAATTAGTGGCGTAGGTTAGTGCACGAGAAACGCGACGAGCAACAGCGCTACGATGTTGAGCACCTTGATCATCGGATTGATCGCCGGCCCGGCCGTATCTTTGTAGGGATCGCCGACCGTGTCGCCGGTGACGGCGGCTTGGTGCGCGGTCGAACCCTTTCCGCCGTAGTTGCCATCTTCGATGTATTTCTTCGCGTTGTCCCACGCGCCGCCGCCCGACGTAAACGAGATTGCCACGAAGAAGCCGGTGACGATCGAGCCGACTAGAATGCCACCCATCATCTGCGCGCCGGTGTCGTCGGGAAGCACGTGAAAGTACGAGAGCAGCACGACGATCAGCGGAACGCCGACGGGGATGAGCGCGGGCACGATCATCTCACGCAGCGCGGCTCGTGTGACGATGTCGACCGTCGTGCCGTAGTCCGGGCGTGCGGTGCCTTCCATGATTCCGGGAATCTCGCGGAACTGGCGGCGCACTTCCTCGACGACGGCGCCGCCGGCGCGCCCCACCGCCTCCATCGAGAGCGACGCGAAGAGATACGGCAAGAGGCCGCCGATGAACAGGCCGGCGAGCACGAAGGGATTGCCGATCGCAAAAAGGTTGCGTACGCCGTTGGAGCACTCGAGCGTCGCGACGCCGGGGCATTTGTGGTTGATCAGCTGCTGGAGGAACGAGGCGAAGAGCACGATCGCGGCGAGCGCCGCCGAACCGATCGCGTAGCCCTTCGTGACGGCCTTGGTCGTGTTGCCGACTGCGTCCAGCGGATCCGTGACGGCGCGGACTTCGTGCGGCATGTCGGCCATTTCGGCGATGCCGCCGGCGTTGTCGGTGATCGGGCCGAACGAGTCGATCGCAACGACGATGCCCGCCATCGAGAGCATCGCCATGACCGCGATGCCGACCCCGTAGACTCCCGCGAGCCCGTAGCTCACGAGAATGCCGAGCACGATGACGATCGCGGGAAGCGCGGTTGCCTGCATCGAGACGGCGAGACCGGCGATGATGTTCGTGGCGTGGCCCGTGATCGACGCCTTGGCAATGCGTTGGACGGGTGAGAACTGCGTTCCGGTGTAGTATTCGGTGATGACCGTGATGAGGCCGGTGATCACGACGCCGACGACGGCGCAGATGAAGATCCCGTTTTCGCTGACGACGGTGGCGCCCGCGAAGACTAGGCGCGAAACGAAGTAGAAGCCGATCAGAGCCAGCACTCCGGCGACGGTCATGCCGCGATAGAGCGCCGCCATGATCTTCGCGCGGCGCACGCCGCCGACGCCGACGAACATCGCGCCGATGATCGACGCGACGATCGACACGGCGCCGAGCAGCAGCGGGAAGGTGGTCGCGTTCGGAAGCGTCGCGCCGAACAGCAGATTGCCCAGCAGCATCGCGGCGACGGTAGTGACGCAATACGTCTCGAAGAGATCGGCCGCCATGCCGGCGCAGTCGCCGACGTTGTCGCCAACGTTGTCGGCGATAACGGCCGGATTGCGCGGATCGTCCTCGGGGATTCCTGCTTCGACCTTGCCGACGAGGTCGGCGCCGACGTCCGCGGCCTTCGTGTAAATGCCGCCGCCGAGACGCGCGAACACCGAGATCAGCGAGCAACCGAACGCGAGCCCAACCATCGCATTGAGCGAGGTGGCAGCATCGCCGTTGTTCACCTGTAAGAGGATCGCGTAGTAGCCGGCCACCGCGAAGAGGCCCAACCCGACGACGAGCATTCCGGTGACGGAGCCGCCGCGGAATGCGACGTTGAGGGCCGGCCCGAGGCCGCCGCGCGCCGCTTCGGCCGTTCGCACGTTGGCGCGAACCGAGACGATCATGCCGATGAAGCCGGCCGCGCCCGAGAGAATCGCGCCGATCAAGAAGCCGATTGCGGCCTCCTTGCCCAGGGTCGGAGCGAAGAGAATCACGATCGCCAGAACGACGGCCACGATGGCTACCGTGCGGTACTGGCGCTGGAGAAAGGCCATGGCGCCTTCCTGTATCGCCGCGGCGATCTCGCGCATCCGCTCGTTGCCCGCGGGCTGCGCCAGCACCCAAAACGTGAGCGCGATTCCATAGAGCACCGCAAGGGCGCCCCCGACCAGCCCGGCTACGATCGCTATCTGTGCGGTCATTCCCATCCCTGAAGTAAGCGTCGGTTAAAAATACCGGCCCCGGAGGGCCGACCGGCCTGGCTACTCCGGCGAGGCGCTCAAGTCCTATCGCAGGCGACCGAGCGGCCCGGCGCGGAAAGTATCAGTGGGATAGCCTGCGGCGGGCCGACCAACCGGGCCGCCGGTTTGGCGAAAAAGGGGGAAGACGATGACGCGTCCTGATTTTATCGAGTACGACGGAGTCGATAAAGACCTCAAGGTATGGCTTGGAGGTCAGCTCGTCTACAAGTGCGAGGCTCACAACGATACGGTCGCAGGCAACGCCTGGCGGTATCCCGATGCGGGTTGCCCTCCGGGTACGTTTGTCCTCGGAGCCGCCGAAGCGAATACCACCACTCAAGACCAGACCGAAATGGGACCGTGGTTCATCCCGGTTAATAACATCCCGGGCCACGACGGCATCGGGATTCACGGCGGAGGGTCGTGCGTCTACCCGAACTCAATGGCGCCTCAGCAGGGCTGGTGCCCGACGGAAAACTGCATCCGCGTGCA
The DNA here is from genome assembly GCA_963745145.1 of Vulcanimicrobiota bacterium. Classification (GTDB taxonomy): domain Bacteria; phylum Vulcanimicrobiota; class Vulcanimicrobiia; order Vulcanimicrobiales; family Vulcanimicrobiaceae; genus Cybelea. The sequence goes on from CAVUWE010000003.1 coordinate 304,258, forward strand.
AAACGAAAACCTATCGCATATCGTCGACTCGTACACGCTCGGCGGCGTGTCGTTGCGAGTCGTGCAATCGACCTAACGGACGCGCTCACACCGCGGTAGACGATTTGGAAAGCACCGAGCTTCTCGTCGTCGGCTGTGGGCCCGCCGGCGCTACCGCGGCGCGCGAGGCCGCTCGCGCCGGCATCGGGACCCTGGTCCTGGAACGCGACGCCGTGGTCGGGCGAAAACGCGTGTGCGCCGCGGGCCTACGGCCGGGATTCTGCGAAACGTTCGATCTACCGCGCTCGCTCGTACACTGCGACACGCCGCGGCTGGCCCTCTTCGACGGCCAGGGCGTCGAACGTGAGCTTCGCTTCGGGCCGGGGCACACAACCACGCGCGAAGAGCTCGACGGAACGATGGGCGAGCGGGCCACGGGGGAGGGCGCGGAAATTCGCACGCAGGCGCTCTTTCGCGGGATTCGGCGCGACCGCGCGCGGACGATCGTCGAATACGCCGACCTGACGGCGGGAGAACGCAGGACCGTCGCGGTGCGCAACGTGTTCCTCGCGCCCGGTGCGGCCGCACAACTCGATACGGCGGCGTTTGGCGGCGTCGCCATGACACGCTGGCGTAGCGGTCTGATGACGACGCTGCAGTATCGCGTTTATTTCGACCACCGGGCCGCAGCCCCCGCCTATCGGACTCTCGAGCTTCACTATTATGCCGGGCACGACGGGCGGCAGATCATCGAATGGATGTTTCCAAAGCGCGATCACCTCGCCATCGGTCTGGGCGTGATGGGCAAGATCGGCGGATCGACGCTGCGCGCGGAGCTCGACGCGTTTGTCGAGCGCGTGCGCGCGCGACTCTACGCTGGTTCCGGCGTGCGCGCCGTGAAGACGGAGGGCCATCTCCTCTACGGCGGCATGCCCCGGCCGTCCCTCGCCGATTGCGGCCTAATGGTCGGCGGGATGGCCGCGGGCCTCGTGGACGCGACCAACGGTGAAGGTATCTTCGAGGCGGCGATGAGCGGGCGTTTCGCCGCAGATGCAGTCGCGCACCAGCGGACGAGTCCCGAACGGGCAAGCGCGCGCTACGCGTCGCTCGTAGACGCGCGATTTCGACGGCGCCTTCGCCATCGGGTCGAGCTGATGCGGTATCTCGAACGCCGGCCGCTGCGGTATCTCGAACGCCGGCCGCTGCGTTACTCGCTGCTCTTCGAACAACTCGCGAGGACTCCGCGGCTGGCCGAGGTATTGCTCAAGGAGGACCGCGAGCGAACCATGAGCGATCGCTTTTATCTCTACCGGCAGGCAATGCGGTTCGGGCTTCGCACCATCGCATGCCATGGCTAGCGCGGCTCCTTCGCGCGAGGAGGCCATCCACAAGTACTTGCACCTGGTCAAGTACGTGGCCGGCCGCATCTCCGTCGGGCTTCCTTCGAGCGTCGAGATCAACGACCTGATCAACGACGGCGTCTTCGGTTTGATCGACGCAATCGAAAAGTACGATCAGAGCCGCGACGTGAAATTCGAGACGTACGCGATCATGCGCATCAACGGCGCAATCCTCGACGCGCTGCGTTCGCTGGACTGGGTTCCACGCGGAGTTCGCAAGCGCGCTCGCGATGTCGAGCGCGCGCACGCCGCGCTTGAGGGCGAGCTCGGACGCGATCCAACCGACGAAGAACTGGCCGGCCGCCTGGGCCTCTCGGTATGCGAACTCGATCGCCTTCGCCGGTACGCGCGCGGCGCATCGGTCGTCTCGCTGGAGGAGCCTAACATCGGCGATTCGCTGGAGGACGAAGAGAGCGACGTGACGGCGTCGATCGAGCGCGAAGAAGCGCGCGCCGAACTGGTCGCGGCGGTCGAGTCGCTGCCCCCGCACGAACGCACGGTGATCCGGCGCTATTACTTCCGAGGCGAGACGCTCAAGGCGATCAAGGGCGAGCTGGACGTTTCGGAGTCGCGTGTTTCGCAAATCCACGCGCAGGCGGTGAACCATCTCCGCCAGCGATTGCGGGCGATGTCGTAAGCATCGCCGCCTTTCGGTGCGCGATCGAGCCCGTGGAGGGCGCCGGTGGCTAAAACCGGAATCGCAAGGCATGAGGACTTTAGCACATCGTACGCTTATCGTACTTTTCGCGATTTTCGCCACCGTCGGGGCCATGCCGCCGGCGCCGACCGCGTCGCCCGCGCCCACCGCCGCGCCTCCCGCAAGCGCGGCCGAGAAGCAGTTCGTAGGTTCGGTGACCGCCGACTTGCAGGGCCGCTTTGCGACGACGTCGCAAGCCGCGGCCGCCGGCTACTTTCAGTACACGACCGAGGATCAGACCGGCGCGATCAGTTGGGTGAATACGAAAAATTGGCAGAGCGATCAAAGCCATCCGAGCCAGCTTTGGTATGACGTCAGCGGCCGGTTGATCGGCGCGGACTTCTCGGTGCTGCAGAGCGGCTCGTCCGCGCGACCAACCGTCTGGGGCGTGTCGCCGTCGCGCTGGATCGACTTCTCGCCGGCGCACGTTCACTTCGCGATCAAGACGGCCTCGGGGCTGGAGTACGGCGGTGTCGGCACCAAGACCATGGCGAAAGTTGGCGGATCGGTCGCGAATCCAACCGCGGCGGACATCGTGAAGATCAGCCAGCTCTCGCGGTGGAAGGTGCTCGGCATTTCAAAGCCTCAGAGCGCAGCCGACGTCGCGTTCGTCTTCCAGTTCCCGGCGCTATGGGATCTGCAGGTTTGGCTGGTTCCGAATCCGTTGGGAGCATTTGCGGAGCACAATCCCAACGTTATACCAAGCGCGAACGCCAAGAACCAAGACTAGGCACAACGAGTCGGTTCCAGTGCAAAACGGCAAGGCGCGGCGCTTACCGTAATGTCGGCGTGGATGCGCTTCGTCCTTCGACTTCGCTCAGGATGACAAAAGGGTAAGAGCGATTGTCGAGCTCGTGTGGAGCGAGTGCTGTGACTCCACGGGCTCGAGTGGAAAAAAAGAAGGCGCTTGCTCCGCTTGATCGCGGATGAAAGCCGCGCGGTCCCGGCGAATGAGGCAACGCTATGAATACGTTGCATTTGGGACGTTATGCCTTAGGCATTTCTGCAGCGGCCGCCCTGCTCGCCGGTTGTTCGCAAGGAACCGTGCCGTACATGGAAAGCAGTACGGCGCTGAAAACGTTGAACTCAAGCGGCGCGGGTAAGATCACGCACGTCGTCTACATCGTGCAGGAGAACCGCAGCTTCGACAATCTCTTTCAAGGCTATCCCGGCGCGGACACGGTTTCGAGCGGCAAGGATTCGAACGGGAACACGATCAAGCTGCAACCCGCGAGCCTGAGCGCCTACTACGTGATCGATCACTCCGCATCGGCCATGTTCGCGGCGTGCAACGGAACGGGTAAGCTTCCCGGGACGCACTGCCGAATGGACGGCTTCAACAACGAAGAGACCTTCGATTACCCGCCGAGCCTCAAGAACCCGCAATACGTTTACGTGCCGCACAAGGAGTCGAAGCCATACTTCGACATGGCGCATGAATGGGTTTTGGCGGACCGCATGTTTCAGTCGCAACTCGACGAGAGTTTCGTCGCGCATCAATACGTCATCGCGGCACAAGCCGATTCTGCCGTCGATCTGCCGTATGGCCAGTGGGGATGCGGTGGCGGAAAATACGATACGGTCGACACGATCACGAAGGAACGCAACCCCTCCGGCCCGGCAGAGCGGGCGTGCTTCAATTACCAGACGCTCGGCGACGAACTAGATAAGGCCGGCCTTTCGTGGCGGTTCTATGCCAGCACGTATGGCAGCGGCCAGAGCGGTGAAGGAGCGGAGTGGTCGGGGTACCAGGCCGTCAAGCACATCTACGAGGGACCGGATTGGCGGAAAGACGTGATATCCCCGAACTGGAAGTTCATCACCGACGTGCGCGCCGGAAAGCTCGCGAACTTCACCTGGATCACGCCGGTCTGCGACGACTCCGATCACGTGAACTGCCCGGGCGGCTACGGCCCGTCGTGGGTATCCGCGCTGGTCAACACGGTCGGCAAGAGCAAGTTCTGGGATTCGACCGTGATCTTCGTGCAGTGGGACGACTGGGGAGGAACCTACGATCACGTCCCTCCGCCGTACAAGGGGTACGACAGCGTGGGCTTCCGCGTGCCGCTGCTCGTGATCTCTCCGTACGCCAAACAGAACTACGTTTCGCACGTGCAATACGAGACGGCGAGCGTGCTGCGTTTTGCGGAGGATCTCTACGGCCTGGGGCAACTGGCCGCGGCGGACAAGCGCGCGAACTCGCCCGCCTCAGATTGCCTTGACTTCACCCAGCAGCCGCGGCCGTTCAGAGAAATCAGGGCGCCTCTACCGCCGAAGTTCTTTATCGACCAGTATGGCGGAGGCGCAAACTACTTCGCGCCGGACTACGAGTAGAGCGTCTATTCAGTATCGACCGGTAGCCCCGACGGCTTTCGGCCGAGGAAATACGCGCGGTCGAACTTCGACGGAATTTGTTGGAACTGCCGCGGCGATTGGCCGAAGTCGAACATATCGGCCATGCTGGTGCACGTCGAGTCGGTAGTTCCCAGCCGCCCCAAGCTCCAGTTGTCTTCTATGAATCGCAGGATGCTGCCGAAACCGTAAACGGTGTTGGAGGCGTATCCCCCTTGGCTTAGCGTGCCGACCGGAACGTACGGCGAGACGACGAGCATCGGAACGCGAAAACCGGGGCCGCCTTGCTTGTCACGCGGTAACGGCGGCGCCACCGGGTCGTAGAAACCGCCCCAGTCGTCCCAGACCACGATGACGACCGTCGAGTCCCAATAGGAGCTCTCCCCGATCGCGTTGACCACGCTCGCGACCCACGAAGGGCCCGTATCTTTCGAAGCGTAGCCGGGGTGGTCGGAGTTTTGCGCGTCCGGAATCACCCACGACATCGCCGGAAGCGCCCCGTTCGAGATGTCGTCGAAGATGGTCGTCTCGGGCGAAGCGATATGCCCGTCGGTCCACTCGGGACCGTTCCGAACCGGAGCGATGACGTCGAACGCGTTCCAGATTCCGTTCGGCTGCATCTTTTCGAAAGGCGGCGTGTAGTACTTCCATGAGACGGCCTTGGCGTCGAGCAAATCACGCAGCGTGTCATAGCCGTCGGAGCCGTAGTTCGGGAAGTCGCTGGAGCACGGGAACGGCCCTCGGTCGCGCATGTATTTGAGTTTCGTCGTGATCAGCGATGTGACGGTACCCGCGTTGGAGTCGCACCCCCAGACTTGCGACGCCGTAGGAGAGTCGATCAGACTCCGCATCGGGCTGATGAACGTGCCGCCACGAATCAAATCCTGGTGGGCCGTGAAGCTCTCGCTACCCTGCGTTTGAAACATCTGGTTGGCGATGCCCCACTGCGACGCGATTGACCAGTAGGGAGCGATCTGCGCCGGATTGACATATTCATACGGTCCGCTCCCCTCGGGTATGCCTTTGGACGATTTGACGAGGTTGAATCCGTCCATCGCGCCGCTCTGGTATGCCGTGAGAAATGCGGTGTAGGTGTGGGTGAGGTTTCCGTTGCCTTTTCGCTCGAGCCTCGCTTCCGTAAGCGCGATCTTTTTCTTCGAGTAGGAGCTGCCGCTTTTGATCAGCTCGTAACCGCTCGTCGATCCGGTCACTCCGGGGAAGGTTGCGAAGAAGTCGTTGAACGTGCGGTTCTCTTGAATCATCAGCACGACGTGCTGGATCGGCGAGCTGCCGGAGCCGCGCTTATGCTGCAGCGTACCGCCGGCTGGGACCGGCCAGGAAGTCCCAGCGCCTCCGCAAGCGCTCAACGCGGTGCTTGCAGCGAGCGCGCACGCGCGAATGGATCGCCCTCGAGCCGTCATGCCCGAAAGCATTCGGTGCGGCGTCGCTGGAGCTTTCAAGGAAGCGAGGGGACGTAGGGTGGTGAGCGTCAAAGGGGCGGTTGCCAGCGTCTCTTCTCGGAGGTGCCTCATGTTTGATTTTCGTAGCCTCGGCGGTGCCTTGCCTCAGCGCGGCAGTGCTGGCCGGCTGCGGTGGAGGCAACGTTCGGTCCGCATCATCCTCGACACCGCAGATGCCCTGGAGCGGCCCCACGGCTCGCACACGTTCAACTACGCAGGGCGGAAACAAGACTTCACCGTCCCTGCGGGAGTGACTCGGCTGACGATCGCGGCGAGCGGAGCCAGCGGCGGCCCCGGCGGGATCGGAGGCGGACGCTTCGGCAACGCGGGCGGCGGCGGAGCGTCGTTCCGAGGGGCGGCTCCCGGCAACGGGCAGATCGCCGTCACCTGGTAGGAGACGGGCATTCGACAGTTGGGACATGTCGGTGGGGCTGTCTGTCGTTAACGCCGCAGGCGCTTGCGCTGCCTTTATGCTCACCGGCTGCGGAGGCTCGCAGCAGCTGATTGCGACGCCGGGCGAAGCCGCACGCGAAGCGCCGCTCTTCGATCCGCACTATGCAACGGTCTACACGTTCGCGGGCGGGACAGAGGGCCGCTATCCCAACGCGAGCATGATCGCCGTGGGCGAAACGCTCTACGGAACGACGGCCGGCGGCGGAACGTCGCATAACGGAACCGTCTTCCAAGTGACCACGTCGGGCACACAAAGCGTCATACATCGTTTCAGGGGCGCCCCGAGCGACGGCGCGTCTCCGACGTACGGCCTTGCCTCGGACGACGACGAGTTTTTCGGGGCAACGCCGACCGGCGGAAACGGGTCATGCGCCGCGGGGTGCGGCGTCGTCTACAAGATCACGGGATCCGGAAAAGAAGTCGTTCTCTATAAGTTCAAGGGCGGCCAAGATGCAGCCAATCCGTCCGGCGGGCTCGTCGTGAACGAGGGCACGCTCTACGGGCCCGCGGAGGCGAGCGGACACGGGACGATCTTCGCGATAAGTGCGACTGGGTCGGAGCGTGTGCTTTACCGATTTAAAGGAGGTCGCGACGGCCAGCGGCCCGTCGGGACTCTGCTGGACGACGACGGAACCCTCTTCGGAGCTGCGAGCGGCGGGTCGGGATGCGCGGGCTCGGGATGCGGCGTCATTTTCGCCGCGACCGTCGCGGGCAAGGAACGCTTGGTTTACAGTTTCAGGGGCGGTTCGGACGGCGCGGATCCCGGCGGAAGCCTGATTCTCGAAAACGGCAACCTCTACGGCACGACGTTTGCCGGCGGCGGTTCGAGTTGCGGGCACGCGAAGGGATGCGGCACCATCTTCGAGTTGAGCACGAGCGGTAAGGAACGCGTGCTCTATCGTTTCAAGGGCGGTGCCGACGGCGAGTACCCGAACGGAGGGCTCATCGACGTCAAGGGTAAGCTTTACGGCACGACGTCGGCGGGCGGCGGGTCGGGGTGCGCCAGTAACGACGGCTGCGGCTCGGTTTTCGAAATCAGCAAGTCGGGCGTTGAAACGGTGCTCCATCGTTATAAGGGCGCCGCGGCGCATCCGCAGTTTTCTCTTACCAACGTCGACGGCACGCTCTACGGCACTACCTACGACGGCGGCACCGGCGGTACCGTCTTTCGCATTGCACCGTTGTTCGGACAGGCCGAACGTCAGGAGCGATTATGAGTTCGATGATGTCTCGAGGCGCGGGCAACGGTGCGATCGTCGTCGCCTGGTAGCGCCTGCGCGGCGGCCGCGCTGCTCGCCGGGTGCTCCTTCGGCACGCCCGCAGCGCTGCCATACATGCAAGACGGCGCCCCGCTGCGAGCGTTGAGCTCCACCGGTGCGGGGAGGATCAAGCACGTCATTTATATCGTGCAGGAGAACCGCAGCTTCGACAACCTCTTTCAAGGCTATCCCGGTGCCGACACGGTCGCGAGCGGCAAGGATTCACATGGTAAGACGATCGTGCTGAAGCCGGCCAGTCTCGGCGCGTTCTACGACATCGATCACTCGGCGACCGCGATGTTCGCGGCGTGCAACGGGACCGGCAAGCTTCCGGGAACGGACTGCCGGATGAACGGATTCAACAACGAGGTTTCGTTCAAGGCTCCCCCAAGCTTGAAGTATCCGCAGTACGTCTACGTGCCGCACAAAGAATCGAAGCCGTATTTCGACATGGCGCACGAATGGGTTCTGGCCGACCGCATGTTTCAGTCGCAACTCGACGAGAGTTTCGTTGCGCATCAGTACATTATCGCGGCACAAGCTGACTCTTCCGTCGATCTTCCCGAAGGCCAATGGGGATGTGCGGGCGGATCGTACGACCAGGTATCCACCATCACGGAGAAGCGCCGATACGGGCCGCAGCAACGTGCGTGTTTCGACTATCAAACGCTGGCCGACGAGCTAGACAATGCGGGGCTCTCGTGGCGGTTCTATGCCAGCTCGTATGGAAGTCACTCCTATCGCGATGGAGCGGAGTGGTCGGGCTTTCTGGCCGTCAAGCACATCTACGAGGGACCGGACTGGAAGAAAGACGTCGTCTCGCCGAACTGGAAGTTCATCACCGACGTACGTGCCGGAAAGCTCGCGAACTTCACCTGGATCACGCCGGTCTGCAACGACTCCGACCACGTGAACTGTCCCGACGGCTATGGCCCGTCGTGGGTATCCGCGCTGGTCGACACGGTCGGCAAGAGCAAGTTCTGGGATTCGACCGTGATCTTCGTGCAGTGGGACGACTGGGGCGGCCTCTACGATCACGTTCCTCCGCCGTATAAGGGGTACGACAGCGTGGGTTTCCGCGTGCCCTTGCTCGTGATCTCGCCGTATGCCAAACAGAACTACGTTTCGCACGTGCAATACGAGACGGCGAGCGTGCTGCGTTTTGCGGAGGATCTCTACGGCCTGGGGCAACTGGCCGCGGCGGACAAGCGCGCGAACTCGCCCGCCTCAGATTGCCTTGACTTCACGCAGCAGCCGCGTGCCTTCGGAGAAATCAGGGCGCCGCTTCCGCCGAAGTTCTTCATGCACGATGACGACGAGGCGAACTACTTCGCGCCGGACTACGAATGAGGGGAAACGAGACGGCGCCCGTTCCGGATCCGGCGATCGACGGCTTGCGGCTCGCGTACGAGCGCACGACCCTGGCGTGGATGCGCACCGCTCTTTCGTTCATCGGCTTCGGGTTCACGATTGACAAAGTCTTAGAGCACCGCGGCGGCCGAACGATCGGGATCACGATGATCGCATTCGGTTTGATCGCGCTGCTGCTGTTCGTTCTCGAGGTGCGGCAATTTCGAAAGCGGTATCCGCTGGCCCCACGCTCGATCGCCGGATTCGTTGGAGCGCTGATCGGAGTGCTGGGGATCATGGCGCTGATCTTTGCCCTCATCACTTAGCGGGACGCCGCGCTAGGGCAGGAATTCGACCTCATGGAAGTCGCCGGTTTCGATCGAGAACCGGCCCGAGCGGATGGCCGCCTCGAATGCGGCGAAATCTCGCTCCACCTGTCCGGCGTACGCCACCGCGTACGTGGCGATGGCCCGGTCGAAACGGCCCCCGACGCCGAGGTAGCCCGCGATCGTGGCCGCGTCGCCGGCCTTGGCGTGGGCGCGCGCCAGGGCCCAGCCGCAGACGGCGCCGTAGTCGATCAGCGTGCGTGGGCGAAACACGTCCAGATCGACCGAAACCTTCATGTCGCGAAGCTGGCGAACGTAATAATCGTGGGATTGGGGCACTTCCGCCCAGCCGAGAAAAATGTCGCTGGCGGCTTGCATCAACCGCTGGCCGCTCACCACGCGTTCGCCCTGATGTTCGAAGCGGCTCGTCTTCGTCGCGGCCGACTCGAGCACCGACCGGCGCGCTTCCTTCGCTTGAAGAAGCAACGGATCGGCTTCGTCGGCCAGAAAGAGCGCGACCGTGCAGCGCGTGCCGACGCTTCCCACGCCCACGACTTTGATGGCGACATCCTCGAACGTGTAGCGATCGAAGAGCTGCCTCCGATCGGCCGGCAGCGACCGGCGATACGCCTCGAAGAAGGCGGCAATCATCGCATCCCACTCGTGAACGTACTGGTGGAAGTGATAGACCAGCGGTGGATTATCGACGATCGTTGGCCGTCCGCCTTGAGCCGTCGTCAGTCTCGGAAAGGCGCTCTCGGATGTCCGGCCGCGAGCGAAGCGTTCGGCATCCTCGAGGCCGCCGAGCACACCGGCGTTTCTGCGAAAGAAACCGGCTAGATCGTCGAACCCGATTCGAGCGTACCAAACATCGACCGGCGACAAACGAGCGTATTCGTCAATCCGCGTGCGGTACGACGCGACCGCGCCCCGCACCGCGCCCTCCGCGACGTTTTCCGCGAAGTTTCGCTCGCGCGCCGCGAGAACGATGCTGACCGCGAGGCGTTTGAGGTCCCACTCCCACGGTCCCGGGAACGTCTCGTCGAAGTCGTTGATGTCGAAGATCAGGTTGCGCTCCGGGGTCGCGAAGCCGCCGAAGTTCATGATATGGCAGTCGCCGCAGAGTTGAACGGTCATGCCCGAGGCCGGCGTGTCGAGGAGGTCCCGCGCCTGAAGGATCGCGGACCCCCGGAAGAACGCGAACGGCGATGCCGACATTCGCCCGTAGCGCAGCGGCACGAGGCCCGGGATCCGCCCGACGTTGGATTCCTCGATCAATGCGAGCGGATCGATCGATGCGTCGCGCGGCTTCCACGTCGCGTGCGCGGACCGCGGGCACGCAGCTCGAAGCGCGCGGCCTCGTTGGAAGCGCTCCTCGCGCGCCGTGCCCAACGGGTTAGGAGCCGGGCGGGGACGCTGCGGCCGGAGTTAACGTGAGATCGTACTGCTGCGTTTGGTCGGCTGAGACGGTATACCCGGAAGCGGTGTTTGTCTCGTAGCCGTCCTTTTCCGCGGTCACCGTATAGTCGTCGGGCTGCAGCGAGAGGACGGCGAAATGTCCGCGTCCGTCGGTCGTCGTCGTGACGCTCCCGGAGGGAGACACGAACTTGAGATGCACGCCCGGGATCGGCGTGCCGGTTTTAGCGTCGGTGACCGTCCCGGCGATGCCGCCCAGCGTTCCGGCTCCCGCGAGAGCGGCCGAGCTCACGACGGCGAGCAGCAGCGCCAGCGCGCACAACGCGCGCCTCGAGGACCAAGGACTGATACGATTCGTTTCGTTCAACATGCCGTCCAAGACCGCCGCCCTCATCTCGATGGTTGCGTTGCCGACCGGAGTCGGCAGCGCCGAATAGCGGGAGGAATGCGGCGCGCGCTGGTTGCATTGCCGGTAGCATGCCGAGATTCATGGTGGAGCGGACCTTCCCCGACGGCGTGCACATTCCGACGAATGAGAGTGGGGCTCAAGCATCCCAGGCGGTCGTGGCGCGCAACGCAAAGAATGGCGTCACGTGGGTGCACTCGTACGTGACGACGGACAAGAAGAAGACGTACTGCGTCTACGACGGCCCAAATGAGGCCGCGATTTACGAGGCCGCGGCGGAAAACGGCCTGCCCGTGGACTCCGTCACGCAGGTTTCCGTGCTCGACCCCTACTTCTACCAGGACTAACCAGAGCTCGCCGCCGCGCTACTGCTCCAGTTCGTGGAGCTTGTGTTGTCGTTCGCGTCGGTATAGTAGAGCGAGTCATCATGAAAGGACGCTCATGACCACGCCGTTCTCACGATTCGCGCTCGCCGTCTTCGCCGGGATTTTCCTCTTCGCCGGCGCGGCGGTGGCTGCTCGTTCGCAGAGCCTCTCGGTAACGCGAGCGACGTTGCGAAACGGCTTGCGCGTAATCGCCGTGCGCGACCCGCTGGCTCCCGTTGCGTTGGCGATGTTGAACTATCAGGTCGGATCGAACGAGCAAGACTTCGCAGGGCAGGCTCATGCGCTCGAGCACATGATGTTCCGGGGAAGCGCGACGCTCTCCCAGTCGCAGATCGCCGACATTTCCGAGCTCCTCGGCGGCTATTGGGACGCGGATACGCAGGCCGAGGTGACGCAATACTTCTTTATGGCGCCGTCGCAGTATCTGGATTTGCTGCTGCGAATGGAGGCGTCGCGCGCGCGAGGGCTCTCGCTCGCCCAATCGGATTGGGAGATCGAGCGCGGCGCGATCAAGAATGAGGTGACCCAAGACTACAGCGATCCGGTGCAGCACCTCTTCTTGAAGGTGGACCTTGCGATGTTCGCCGGAACGCCCTACGGCAACGACGGTCTTGGGACGCTGCACTCGTTTGACACACAGGTCAACACGCCGCAGCTGCGTGCGCTATATGACGCCTGGTACCATCCCAACAACGCCATCTACGTCATCGTCGGCGACATCGACGGCCCGTCGGCCGTCAAACTCGTGGACAAGTACTTCGGTTCCATTCCCGCTGCGCCGCTGCCGGTGCGCAAGCCGGTGCGGTTAACGCCGCTCGTGCCGCAGACGATCCGCGTCGACAGCGACCAGCCGTACACGGCGGTCGGGCTCGCCTACCGGTTCCCAGGCTATCGGAGCAAGGACTACGCGGCCGGGCAGATCCTCGAAGCGGCGCTTTCGAGCCAGCGTTCCGACCTGTACGGTTTGGTGGCGTCCGGCAAAGCGCTGGAGGCCGGCTTTGAGGATTTCGACACGCATCCGCTCGCCGGCTCGGCGGCGGCGCTGCTGGTGGTGCCGGTTGCGACGAAGCCGGCTGACGCGATCGCCATGCTGCGGGGCGTCGTCAACGGCTACCGGAGAAACGGCGTGCCGGCGGCGCTCGTGGATGCCGAGAAGCGGCGCGCCATCGCAAGTGCGGAGTTCAAGGCGAACTCGATCGGCGACCTGGGTTTCCAGTGGAGCCAGGCGGTGGCGGTAGAGGGACTTTCGTCACCCGACGACATCCTGAACGCGATCCGGCGCGTGACGCCGTCGGACGTGAACCGCGTACTGCGGACGTATGTCGTCCCCGCTCACGAGATCGTCGGCATCGCGGCGCCGAAGAATGCCGCCGCGGCGACCGCCGCGTCGGCTCCCGTACCGACGGGCAATGAGAATAAGCCGACGCTTCTGCATCACGACCCGCTGCCGGAGTGGGCGCAAGCCGCGTTCGCCAACGTGACGGTGCCGCCATCGACGATCAGCCCGGTAGACACGACGCTGCCTAACGGCATCCGGCTCATCGTCGTGCCCGAGAACGTATCGCGTACGGTGGTCGTGAGCGGCTCAATCGATTCCGACGAAGCGATGCAGGCGCCGCGAGGAAAGGACGGCATCGCGGCCGTCACGGCGGGGCTCCTCCCGTTCGGCACGACGACGTATGACCGGCTGGCGCTGCGCTCCCAGCTGGACGCGATCTCGGCGGACGTCACCGCGGGTACGCAATTCTCGCTGACGGCGCTATCGAAGGACTTCGAGCGCGGCGTGCAGCTGTTGGCGGACGAAGAGCTGCATCCCGCGTTTCCGGCTACCGGCTTCGCGGCGGTAAAAGCAGAGACGCTGGGCGCGGTCAAGGGAGACGTGACGTCGCCCGAGCACCAGGCAAACGTCGCGCTCGATAAGGCGCTCTACCCGGCTTCCGATCCTGCCCAACGCTTCGCCACGCCCGAGAGCGTCGCTTCGATTACGCCCGGCGACGTGAAAGCGTATTATTCGTCGGCGTACCGGCCCGATATGACCACGATCGTGGTGGTCGGCAACGTCGATCCGCAGCAGGCCGCGACCGCGATCGCGAAATACTTTGGCGGCTGGACGTCCACCGGCGCGAAGCCCGCCGTTTCGATGCCGGCGGTGCCGGACAACGCGGCCGCGAGCGTGATCGTCCCCGACAAGGAGCGCATCCAAGCGCAGGTGCGCCTCGTCCAAGTGCTTTCGATGACGCGCACGGATCCCGATTATTCGACTATCGCCGTGGCGAACGAGTCGTTCGGCGCCGGCGGATCATCGATACTCTATCACGACGTGCGCGACGTGCACGGTCTGGTCTACGACGTGCACACCGAGGCGAAGTTCGGTGAGAACCGCTCAACGTTTGGCGTGCACTTCGAGTCGGATCCCGGCAAGATCGAGCAGGCGCAATCGTTGATCATGGCCGACCTGAACGCGCTCACGAGCACCGGGCTGCAGCCCGACGAGCTCGCGCGCGGGAAGGCGTCGCTCGTCTCGAAGGTGCCGATGCGAGTGTCGAGCTTCAACGGGATCGCCGGCGAGCTGATCGGCTTCGTCCAGTTCAAGCTGCCGCTCGATCAGGCGACGATCGACGCGCGCAACGAGATAGCCGTGACCAACGCGCAGATCATCACCGCCGTGCACAAGTGGCTGCGCTCCAACGACTTCGTTCGCGTCATCCTCGGGCCGGGGCCGTAACGATCGACGCCGTCCCGTTCAATACGGCATCTCGTGGTCGTCGAGCCCAAAGTAGTGCCCGAGCTCGTGCATCACGGTTTCGCGCACCTGTTCCACCGCCTCACCCCGCGTGCGGGCGACCCGGCTAATCGGGCCGCGGAAAACGGCGATTTCGTCGGGCAGTAATGGGTCGTCGTGGGTGCGGTCGGTGAGCGCGACGCCGCGGTAGATCCCCAGAAGCTCCGAATCGTCGTCGTCTTCGACGCTCTCGAGATCCTCTTCGTTCGGTTCGTCCTCGACCGCGACGACGACGTTCTGAACGAGCGACGCGAATCGTTCCGGCAGCGATTCCAGCGCCTCATCTACGACGCGTTCGAACTCCGCTCGCGTCAGATCCGATCCAGCCATCATGGCTTCCAATAATCGCTATGCGAAGGAGTTGCTCCTGGATTGTACGATGCCGTCACCGGTTGCGGGGCTCGGGCACGCACCGTCCAGGAGCAACCGAGTCCACATGTATCAGTAACGCACGTAGTTCGGTATTGGTGACAAGGAAGGCGAGGGACCGGCCACCCGCGGGGAGTAGTATCGCTTCCGGAGGTGCCTCATGAGGGGTTCCTGTGCTTTCTTTTTCGCCTTAGGTTTATGCGCGGCCGTTGGGCCGCTCGCCGGCTGCGGCCGAGCGCAACAGCCCATTACCGCGCCGAACGCGGTCTGGCCATCGAGCGCCCGTCCCGCGACCGCCGAGCGTCCAAACGCCACGCTAAGCGGGGAAAAGTTCTCGGCCGACGGCGCGTCGTCGACTTGCTCCAGCAAGAGTTCCTTCTCGATCGCGGGGACGTTTCACGCATCGGGGAAGGCGCGCGGGCCGTACCCCGGAAAATTCACGGCTCACGCCAAGATCAAAGTAACCTTAACGACCTTGAGTTTTCGCGAAGAATTCCAAATACGATCCGGATCGCAGTTGATTTCCGGAGTTGCGAGTATTCCCAGCAGTTTCGGGTCGCCAACATTTGCTTGCTCGAAAAGCGGCCAGCTCGGCTTCGCGGTCGACGATCTTCGATACCGGGCGAAGCGGCTGCACGCCCACGGGAGCGGGGGCGCGAGCTTATATAGCGGTAGGTTCGACGAATCGTTTCAGTAGCACTCAAGGGCCGGCCGCGCAGGCATGGTACGCGTTGGAATACATGGGCTGTAGGCTGTAGACGGTTCCGCGGACCGGAATCTTCCACTGATACGTTTCGCAGAGATCGGCGACTTCCGAGAAGAACGTGAAGTTGAACCAGGCGAACGCGGGGCCCGGGTCCGTAATCGATTCGAACGTCTCGTGCGCGAGCGTCGACGCGGTGGAGTTCGTGAGGGCGCCGGCTCCGTCGGAAGCGCGCGATGCGCAGAAGCTCACCTTTTGATAGGGCTCGATCGAGACGATGACGTTCTTCGAGACGTCCTTGAATGCGACGCTTTCGTGGTACGCGCAGAAATTGAACGTGCGCGGATGGTCCGGCGAATAGCAAGAGCGCGAGCGGTCGAAGCACGTGTCGGTGCCCTTGGCCAGGAAGATGTGGTACAAAATCGCGTACCCCGCTTGGTTCCCGTTTCTGGCGAGGGCCGCGTGCAGGATGGCCAGGAGATCGTCTTGGTAGAACAGCTTCGTGTACGTGCGGTATTTAACGGAGAACGCTCCGCCGAAGGTGTAGGCGCTCGACGGGGAGTTCGTATACTGCGTCAATAGCGACGCGAACCGGCTGTCCGCCAGATTCTTTTGGAAGCCTTCCGGGTCGCCCCAGCAGCTTTCGCCTCCCTTATTGCAATTCACGTAAATGTTGAAGGACGCGGCCGCTTTCATGATGGGGCCGTTCTTGCGCACGAGGTCGGCGGGATACTTGATCTTGTGATCGCCGTCGACGCGGCTTTCGCTGGATGGGGTACGCAGCGGCATGAGGTGGTACGAGAGAACGCGGGCGGATCGTGCGCTCTCCAAATCGAGCGACGTGACGCCGAGCCCCGCGTCCGACCCAGCGCCGGGCGCGGTCGCGGGAGGCGCGAAGGCTTGGGGTTGGACGCCGCACGCGCACAAAACGGCGCATGCGAAAGCCACGCAGAGACCGTGTAAAGAAAATCGTTCCATAGCGAAATTCCTCCGAGCGACGCTGTGGTCAGGGTGACGCGGGTAGTGCGGCTGAGCCGAGCGCGGCGTTGCGGTTCTCCCTGCGGATGAGATAGCCGAGTCCGGCGAGGACGAAGACCGACCCGAGGACGAGAGCGGCGACGAGCGCCATCGCGCCGCCGTAGTTGAACACGCCTCCGGGTAGCGGCATCTTCTGTGCGATCGATGCTTCGAGCTGCACGACGCCCGCCGCGATCAGATTGCCGAGCTGATAGGTGAAACCCGGAAACGTGCCGCGCACGTCTGCGGGCGACAGCTCGTTGAGGTGTGCGGGGATGACGCCCCACACTCCCTGAACGAAGAACTGCATCACGAAGGCGCCGAGGGCGAGCAGCGCGATGCCGGGACTGAACGCCCATATCGGGATCGCGCAGAGCGCCAGCACCGCGCACAGCATGACGCTCGTGCGCCGGCCCCAACGCTGCGAGAGCGTGCCGAAGGCGATGCTACCCCCGATCGCGCCCAGGGCCGCGATGATGGACAGCAGCGATGTCGTGCCGGGCGAGAAGCCGTGTTGCTTCTGCAAGAAGGTGGCGTAGAGGTCTTGGGTTCCGTGCGACATCGCGTTGAGCGCGGCCATAAACGCGATCGCGTAGACGAAGAGCGGCCAGTGCCGCGCGAGCGATTTCAGCAAGAAGGTCGCGGGAACGGCGATGCGCTCCGCGCGGCCGGCAAGCCACGCGGGCGACTCGGGCACGCCCGAGCGAATGAAGAGGATGAGCAGCGCCGGAAGCGCGCCGATGACGAAGAGCCCGCGCCAATCCCAGTGTGTGAATGTAAAGACGACGTAGTAGGCGAGCGCGGCGAGCAGGTAGCCGGTCATGTAGCCGCTCTGCAGCAAGCCGCTGAAGAAGCCGCGGCGATTCGGCGGCAGCATCTCCATGGTCAGGGCCGCACCGAGCCCCCACTCGCCGCCCATCGCCACGCCGTACAGCGCGCGCAGCACGAGAAACACCGTGAAGTTGGGAGAGAACGCCGTGAGCAGCTCGATTAGTGAGTAGAACCCGATGTCGATCATCAACGGCGTACGGCGGCCGTAGCGATCGGCAAGCCATCCGAAGAGCAGCGCGCCAATCGGGCGGCACACCAGCGTGAGCGTGATCGCGAACGCGACCTCCGCGATCCCGCGGTTGAAGCTCGTTGCGATGCGCGAGATGACGAAAGTTAGAAGAAGAAAGTCGAACGCATCCAGCGTCCATCCGAGGAAGCTCGCGATGAAGGTGCGACGGGCCGCGGGCGACACGCCCCGTCCTTCGACTTCGGGCCGCCCTTCGACTCCGTTCAGGGCGACAGTTGGATGCTAGGGCGAGGCGCTAGGGGACGGGGATGTCGGGGAGGACGGGGTGGGCGAGGGCGACGGCGTCGAGCCCGGCGGCAGCTGCGCACCGTACATCGCGAGCAGCCAGATCTGCGTGTGGCGCACCGTGACCTTGGGAGTGGTGAACGAGAACCCCACGGTGTTGCTTTGCGGCGAATTCCACTTTCCGTAGGTCGCGATCAGCTGGTCGACGCGTTTGCCGCGAAGATACGACTCGTTGTAGAGCTGCAGCGCAAAAACGCGGCCCGAGTACTGAACCTGCGGAAGGGCGTATTGCACCGTCGCATTTCCGTTGAGCACGAAGTCCATGTTACTCTGCAGGCGGATCGCCACCAGTGGCGTGACGTGCATGAAGAGCGGATTCGGATTGGTCATCGACGGAACGTCTTTCGGCAGCGCCTCCATCTGGAGCGTCATCGTTCCGGCCGGTGCCGACGTCGGCGCCGGCGTATCGTCGCTGCTGTCGTCGTTGTTATCGTCGTCGGACGATGCGCTGGGCTGCGGTGTCGGCGTCGGGCTCGCAGTCGGCTGCGAGGTACTCTTCGCGCCCGGCGAGCCGCTCGGGCCCGGCGACGGAGTCGGAATGTTGAACGCGAGCGAGCAGTTATATCCCTGACCGTATTGCAGCACTTGCGGGCACTTCATTCCGGTGGGCCCTTGGCCAATCGGATATTGCGCCTCGTTCGGGGCGAGCGTAGCGCCGGGATTGGTGAGCTGCTCTTGACCGTTGGCCCCGACGTTCGGACCGGCTACCTGGTTTCCCATACCGCCGTTCATCCCGCCGGTCATTCCGCCGGTCATCGAACCGGGCTGCGAGACCGGCGGCTCCATTCCGCCGCCCATCCCGCTATCGAGTCCGGCGCCTTGGCACGAAGCCAGTACCAGCGCCAGCGCCGCAAAAACGGCGCGCATGTCCCATTTCATTTCCTAGTGTTTCGCCTCGACTGTCCGATGTAACTCTTCGACGAAGGAATCCACTGAAATCGTGCGCTTCTCGTCGATGCCGCGCTGATTCACGTTCACGGTACCGTCTGCAACCTCTTGTTTACCCGTCACCAGAATATAGGGCACCTTTTGCATTTTCCAGTGGCGAATTTTATGGCCCAGCTTCTCATTACTTTCGTCGACCTCGGACCGAAAGCCCGCCTGTTCGAGCCGCGACGCGACGTCACGTGCATATCTCAGCTGATCCTCAGAAATGGGCGTGATGACGGCTTGAACCGGCGCTAACCAAGCGGGAAACGCGCCGCCATAGTGTTCGATCAACACACCGAAGAAACGTTCGAGCGAGCCCGCGAGTGCCCGATGGATCATGACGGGCCGATGATCCTGGCTGTCGGCGCCGCGGTACTTCAGGCCGAAGCGAGCAGGCAGAACAAAATCGACCTGTACCGTGCCGAGTTGCCAGGGCCGGCCGATCGCGTCGCGCACTTTGATATCGAGCTTAGGGCCGTAGAACGCGCCGCCGCCTTCGTCGATGTCGAAGGACAATTCGTAGCGTGCCAACGCTTTGCGGATCGCTTCCTCGGCGATCGCATCGGTGTCGCCGCGGTCGCTGGCGGCACGAGTGGAAAGCTCGTACTTGATATCGGCAAAACCGAATGCTTGCATCAAATGCCGCGCCTCGTCGAGCGTCCGCTCGAACTCGCCCTGCAGTTGCTCGGGCGTGCAGAAGAGGTGGGCATCGTCGACCGTGAAGCCGCGAACGCGGTTGAGTCCGTGGAGCACTCCCGAGCGCTCGAAACGATAGACCGTACCAAACTCCGAGAAACGCAGCGGGAGGTCGCGATAGCTGCGCAACCGGCTCTTGTAGATGAGAATGTGGCCCGGACAGTTCATCGGTTTGAGACGAAAACGTTGGCCCTCGACGTCAATCGGGCCGAACATGTTTTGCGAAAAGTTTTCCAGGTGCCCCGAGATCTCGTAAAGCCGCTCGCTCACAACGTGTGGCGTGACCACCGGCAGGTACCCGCGGTCGCGCAAGCCGTCTTGAATGAATTTCTCGATGATGCCGCGCACGACGGCGCCCTTCGGATGCCAGAAGATCAGGCCGCCGCCGGCCTCCTCTTCGATCGAGAAGAGATCGAGCTCGGCCCCGAGCTTACGGTGGTCGCGGCGCTGCGCCTCTTCGATGCGGGCGAGATACTCGTCGAGCTGTGCGCGGTCGTCCCAGGCCGTGCCATAGATGCGCTGCAGCATGGCATTACGCTCGTCACCCCGCCAGTAGGCCCCCGCGACGCTCGTGAGTTTGAAGGCGCCTATCTTGCCGGTCGAGTCGGCGTGGCCGCCACGGCAGAGGTCGGTAAACTCGCCGATCGAGTAGAGGGTGATCGGCTCTCCCTCGGGGATCTCCCGCGCCATCTCGATCTTGTAGGGATTGCCCGCGAAGGCACCGATGGCTTCGGCCCGCGTGACCTCGCGCCCGGTCATCGGGTAGTCGGCGGCGACGATCTCGTCCATCCGGGCCGCCAGCCGGTCCAGGTCCTCGGGCGTGAATGCCTCGCTCCGGTCGAAATCGTAGTAGAAGCCGTTCTCGATCGCTGGGCCGATCGTCGGCTTCGCATCGGGGAAGAGGTCCTGCACGGCATAAGCGAGCACGTGAGCCGCCGTATGACGGAGCTCGGCAAGCGAAGGCATGGGCGCGCCTTCGGCGCCCTGGCCGGGCCCCCTTGTACCGCGGCGGCGTGCGGCTCTTAACATCACGTTAATCGGGCTCCCATTACACTAGAGCCTAACTTGCTACACGAGGAGTTTTCTGTGAGATCGTTCGTTCGCTTGTTTACTACGGCCGCCGTTGCCGTCGCCATGACCCTGCCGGCCGCAGCCGCGACCCAGCTCACCGGGGCCGGGTCGAGCTTCGATTACCCGTTCTTTTCCAAAGCTTTCTACATCTATAATCAGAAGAATCCGAACGTGACGGTCAACTATCAATCGATCGGCAGCGGCGGCGGCATCCAGCAGTTCACCGCCAAGAACGTGGACTTCGGCGCGACCGACGTGCCGATGAACGCCGAAGAGCTCGCCCGTGCCGGCCAGCCCGTGCTGCAGATCCCCGTCGCGCTCGGCGGCGCGGCGGTCGCTTACAACGTGCCGGGCGTCACCGCGACGATCAAGCTCAGCCGCCAGGTAATCGCCGACATCTACCTCGGAAAGATCCTCAAGTGGAACGACCCGCAAATCGCCAAGCTCAATAAGGGCGTCAACCTTCCCGACATGCCCATCGTGGTTGTCCATCGGTCGGACGGCTCGGGGACGAGCTACATCTTCACCGATTTCCTCAGCCACGTATCCCCGGAGTGGAAGAGCAAGGTTGGAACCGGTAAGAGCGTTTCATGGCCGGCGCCCAGCTCCGTCGGGGCCAAGGGCAACGAGGGCGTCGCGGGGCAGGTTCGCAGCACGCCGGGCGCGATCGGATACGTCGAGCTGGCTTACGTTATCGAGAACCACATGCCGGCGGCGACCCTGCAGAACCGCGCGGGAAAATGGGTCGCCTGCTCCGAGGCTACCGTCGCCTCGGCGGCGGCTACGAAGCCCGACGTGAGCCCGACCAACTTCTCGATCGTCGACTCGACCGGCGCGAACTCGTATCCCATCTCGGGATACTCGTGGATCGTCGCCTATAAGAAGCCTGCAGATTCCGGCCGCGCCAAGGAGTTGTACAACGTCCTGACGTGGCTCGTGGGACCGCAGGGACAATCGAATGCCAAGTCCGTCGACTACGTGCCGTTGCCGGTGAACGTTCAAAACGCGGCCTCGGCGACGCTGCGGCAAATGCAGCGCTAGCCCTTAGACAACGTGACGGAAGAGCCGCGCTTTCGGCGCGTAGCCCGTTTCGTAAGTCCCGCCGACCGCGGCTTCGCGGCGGTGGTGTATGGCGGGAGCATTCTCTTCGCGCTGCTGATCGTCGGGTTGTTCGTCGAGCTCGTGCTCGGCTCGTGGCCCTCGATCGTCGCGTTCGGGCCCTCGTTCATCTGGAAGAGTTCCTGGGACCCCGTCACCAGCAACTTCGGCGCGTTGCCCATGATCTTCGGCACGGTCGTGACGTCCCTGATCGGGATCCTTTTGGCGGCTTTCGTCGGCATCATGGCGGCCGTGTTCCTGGCCGACTTCGCGCCGCGCTGGCTCGCGGCGCCGCTCTCGTTTCTGATCGAACTGCTGGCGGCGGTGCCAAGCGTCGTCTACGGCCTCTGGGGGCTCTTCGTGCTGTCGCCGTTCGTGCGAACCGCGATCGGGCCCGCGCTGCAGAAGGTGCTCGGGTGGACGCCGCTCTTCTCGGGGCCGATCTACGGCGTCGGGCTGCTGACCGCGGGGATCATCCTAGCCCTGATGATCGTGCCGACGGTTACGGCGATCTCGCGCGACGTGATCGCTGCCATTCCGCGCGACCTGCGCGAGGCGTCGATGGCCGTGGGCACGACGAAGTGGGAAACGGCGACGCGCGTCGTGCTTCCGGCGGCACGCGTCGGCATCTTCGGTGCGTGCGTGCTCGCGCTCGGCCGCGCGCTCGGCGAGACGATCGCCGTGACGATGGTGATCGGGAACCGGCCGGAGATCTCCGCCTCGCTCTTCGCGCCCTCGTACACGCTGGCGAGCGTGATCGCCAACGAGTTCACCGAAGCGACCACGAGCATCTACATCAGCGCGCTGATCGAGCTGGGCCTCATCCTCTTTATCGTGAGTATCGTCGTCAACGCGCTCGCGCGCTTGATGATTTGGAGCGTACGCGGCTCGACATGAGCGTGAGCACGATGCGCTATCGCCGGCTCGGCCGGCGGCGTGCGTACGCGTCGCTCGGAACGGCGCTGGCGCTCGCATGCGCGACGATCGCCGCGGGCTCGCTGCTCCTGATTTTAGGCTACGTCGTGGTACAGGGCGTAGGGGCGATCAACTGGGCCTTTCTCACGCAGCTGCCCCACCCCATCGGCGTTCCGGGCGGCGGCGTCGGAAACGGAATCCTCGGCACGTTCATCATCATCGGCCTCGCCACCGCGATGGCGATTCCGATCGGGCTGTTGACCGGAATCTATCTGGCGCTCTTCGGGCGCGGCCCGATCCCGGAGGCTCTGCGGTTTCTCTCCGATGTACTCTCGGGAGTGCCGAGCATCGCGATCGGCCTCTTCGCCTATGCGGTGCTGGTGGCGCCGCTGAAACACTTCTCGGCGTTCTCTGCGTCATTTGCCTTCATGATGCTAATGCTGCCCTTGCTCGTGCGTACCTCGGAACAGGCGATCCGGTCGGTGCCGCAGACCGTGCGCGAAGGCGCGCTGGCGCTCGGGATGTCAAACTTTCGCGCGACGGTGCACATCGTGCTGCCGACGGCAAGGCCGGCGATCATCACCGCGCTGCTCCTCGCGATCGCGCGCGTCACCGGCGAGACGGCGCCGCTACTCTTCACCGCATTCGGCACTCAGTTCTGGGAGACCAATCCCAATCACCCGATGGCGGTGCTCGCGCTACAGGTGTTCAACTACGCGATCTCACCCTACCCAAACTGGCAGGCGCAGGCATGGGCAGGTGCGCTCCTCCTCGTCGTTGCCGTATTGGTGCTGAGCCTGGGCGCGCGATTCATGTTGAGCCGTGCGATGAAGGGGCTGGAGAGTTGAGCGCCGTTGCGGAACGCGCGGAGCTGCTCGCCGCTGACGATTTGAGCGCTTATTACGGCGACCGTAAAGCGGTCGGAAACGTGTCGATCGGGTTCGCGCGGAAAGCCGTCACGGCATTGATCGGACCGTCGGGCTGCGGCAAGACGACGCTGCTGCGCTGCCTCAACCGGATTCACGAGGTCGCCTTCGACGCGCGCGTGGAAGGCAGAGTGCTGCTCGAGGGTCAGGATATCTACGCCGGCGGGGTCGACCCGATGTCGATTCGGCGGCGCATCGGCATGGTGTTTCAGCGCCCGAATCCATTCCCGACGCTCTCGATTCTCGACAACACGCTGGCCTGCGCGCCGCGCGGGCTGGATCGCCGGCAGAAGCTCGAGACCGCCGAGCGCGCGTTGCGATCGGCCGCGTTATGGGACGAGGTCAAGGACAAGCTGCGCACGAGCCCGCTGCGTCTCTCGGGCGGCCAGCAACAACGCCTCTGCATCGCGCGCGCCGTCGCCGCTCAACCCGAAGTGCTGCTGATGGACGAGCCGACCGCATCGCTCGATCCGATTGCCACCGCCGTGATCGAGGAGCTGATGTCGTCGCTGACCGATGAGTTCACCATCGTCGCGGTCACACACAACATGCAGCAGGCCGCGCGCGTCTCCGACGTCACCGCGTTCATGCTCGCCGACGAGACCGGCATCGGCAAGCTCATCGAGATGGACGACACGGCGAAGCTCTTCACCAAGCCCAGCGATCCGCGGACAGAGGATTACATCACCGGGCGATTCGGCTAGGGGCCTGGCGATCGCGTCAGGCGATAGCCTCGTTCCACTCACGGACATACCACCTGGCTACCACGCCGTTGAGAACGAACGGATCGGCTGCGGCGAACTCGCGCGCGGCTTCGTCCGTCGTAAAAATGGCCATGGCGCCTTCTGCGGGGTCGGCGAACGGTCCGACCATCAGGAGCGTGCCGCGAGATCGAAACTCGTTCCAAAGCGCGCGGTGGGCAGGAAAGTGTTGCGGGGTTTTCTCGCGCACGTCGCCGGACGACTCGTAGAATAAGACGTACTTCAAGTCGACTCCATTAACGTTGTCCCCACGCCCAGCCCGTGATCAGCCAACCAGCTGCGGTTTCTCGAGGGCGAACGTAAAGGCTGCGGCGGTCTCCTTCACGGGCTTTCCTTTTTGTAAGAACGCGAAAGTCGCCGGGAACACTGCGTAGGCGCGGGCGCCGGTGACGTCGACGTGCCAGGCTCTGCCCAGCGTGACTTTGCCAGCCGTAATTGCCATCTTCTTGCAGTACGCGGTGTATGCGCTCACCCAATCGGCGCAGGCGGTCGGGCCTTGCCACTCGTGGGGCGGAAAATCGTCGATGACGGCTGCAGGCGAGGCGCACGCAGCGGCCCACGTTTTCATGTCGCCTTTGTTGAATGCTGCCACGGCGCGAGCGATCGTCGCCGTCACGTCGCTGCCGTCCGATGCGGCGGCCGTACCCGGCAGGCAGACGAGAGCGATCGCCGCACTCAAAGATGCGGCAGAAAGCCATTGCAGTCTCATCGCTGATCCTCCTTAATGACGACCCTTCAGAGTCGTGAGTCGCCTTCCTGCTCGTTTATCTCCAAGCGTGGAGGGATGCACGCCGGCGAGGGTGCATTCGCCGACATGATCGCTTCAAATATTGTACCGATTCTGTTGGTTTCCGGAGTCGTCACCGCGGGCGCCGTCGCGGCGTTCCTGGCTCCGCATGCGATCGTGCGCGTCATCTTTGGGGCAACCATCTCCGAGAGCGCCGCGGCGTTGGTCGTGCGACACTGGGGCCTGTTGGTATTCCTGATGGGTTGTCTGATCGTCTACGCGGCATACAATCCGTCGAGTCGCGTTCCCATCCTCGTAGCCGCGTGCATCGAAAAGGCGATTCTGATCGCGCTCTTCGCGATCGGCGGAGTGCGCTGGACGGCGGGAATGCGAGTCATCGCGGCGGTCGACGGCTTTTTTACGGTGCTTTACATCGCGTACCTCGCGGGACTGTAGGCGATACGCGCCGGTGGGGGTTACGTGCGGCCGGGGAGCGAAGCGGTAACGAAGCTAGTCTTTTCTGAGACCTAGCCTACATCTGCATTGGAGGTTCCCATGATCGATCCCGTAACGGCCGATCCAAAACACTATTCGGTTGAGTTCGAGAACGATAAGGTTCGAGTTCTTCGGGTCAACTACGGTCCCGGCGAGAAGTCGGTAATGCATAGCCACCCCGACACAGTGGCAGTGTTCCTTTCAGACGCCAGCGCGAAATTTACGTATCCCGACGGCAAGAGCGAAGACGCCAACGTGAAGGCCGGAGAGGCCGCGTGGTTCCCCCCGCACGACCATCTTCCGGAGAGCAAGCACGAGCCCGTTCGCGCGATCCTGGTGGAGTTGAAGTAGCGCGGCGACCGCTGAGGGTGGGGCCGGTGGCTGCGCGAATCCCCCAAATACCGTGGCGAACGAGCAGCGGACGGTGGCCGCGTCCGATTTTGGGAGGCTCCTGCGGCATTACCGGCTCGCCGCCGGGCTTTCGCAGGAGGCCTTGGCCGAGCGCGCGCGCATGAGCGTCAATGGGATCAGCGCGCTGGAGCGCGGCTATCGCCGCACGCCGCAGTTTGAGACGCTGACTCTCCTTGCCGGAGCCCTGGCGCTGAACGAAGACGATCGTCGTGAGTTCGTGGCGGCCGCCGGCTCGGAATCGGCGCGACGCGGGGGCTCGGTCACGGTCGGACCTTGGTCCGGCGCGGGGGCGTCGAATCTGCCTGCCGCGTTGACGAGCTTCATCGGACGCGAGGCCGAGCTGGAAGAGATTCGCGCGCTGATGCGCGACCAGCGGATGGTCACGCTGATCGGTCCCGGCGGAATCGGGAAAACGCGTACGGCAGCGCAAATTGCGCGGGTGCTCGCCGATGCGGCGGATGGCGCGGTTTGTTTCGCCGGCTTTGCGCCCGTCCGCGATCCGTCGATCGTCGAACCGACGATCGCATCCGCGCTTGGCGTGCGCGAGGTGCCCGGCCGGCCGCTGCTCGAGACGCTTCGCGCGTACCTCAGGAACAGGCCGCTGCTGTTGGTCCTCGATAATTGCGAGCACGTCATCGAGCAGGCCGCCATCGTTGCCGAATCGTTGCTGGATGCCTGTCCGCGCGTTCGGATATTGGCGACGAGCCGCGAACGGCTCCGTGCGGCCGGCGAGCACGCTTACCGATTGCCTCCGCTCGGCGCGAACGATGCCGTTAGCCTGTTTGCCGACCGGGCCCGCGCCGTCGATCATCGCTTTACCGTAACGGCCGACACTTCGCCGGTGATCGAGCAAATCTGCCGGAGCGTCGACGGCATGCCGCTAGCGATCGAGTTGGCGGCGGCGCGAGTGAACGTGTTGTCGGTGAGGGCCCTCGCGGCAAAGCTGGACGACCGGCTTGGGATTCTTAGCGGGGGCGAGCGCACCGCCGACCCTAGGCTCCGGGCGATGCGTGCGACGATCGACTGGAGCTACAGCCTGCTGTCCGAACCGGAGCAGCGCGTTTTCGAACGGCTATCGATCTTCGCCGGCGGCTGCACGCTTCACGGCGCGGCTAGGGTTTGCGCGGGCGATGACGTCGCCGAGTACGACGTACCCGACGTACTCGCATCGCTCGTCGACAAATCGCTCGTCGTGGCGGACCTCGAGGGACCCGATCCCCGTTATCGGCTCCTCGAATCATTCCGGCAATATGCGCGGGAGCGGCTCGTCGCGCGCGCGGAAGATCAGGTCATCGCTTCTGCTCATGATATCGCAAAACTTCCCGCGCTCAACCGGCTTTCTCGCTTCCTGGTGGAAGCGGCGCGGTACGAGGAAGCCGGCAAAACTTCGCGCGAGTTGCTGGCATTGGCGCGAGAGTATCATCTTGACATACAGGTCGCATGGGCCCTCGATCTCGTGGCGTGCGTGGCGACACTGCAGGCGCACAGGGCATTACATCCCCCGTCAAGTTCATGCGCAACGGCCGGACGCGTGATCGGCTACGCGAGCGCGCGGCTCGAAGCGCTGGATTCGGCGCGAGACTTCATCGAGCAGCCGCAGTACGAGCGGGCTTTGGCCGCGTTACGCGACGCGCTCGGGGCCGAGGAGCTCGGAAAAGCCATGTCGTCCGGCGCAGCGATGACGGAAGAGCAGGCAGTAGAGGAAGCGTTGAAGCTGTTCTAGTGCGCTAGACTGACCGTCGCGCCGATCGGATACACGAAGCCTTTGAGCGTGCTGCTCGGGGAGCCGCCGTCTGGGTAGCGCCAGTACGGCACCGTTCCGTTGTTTGCGGCGTTGGGCCCAATCAGCGTCGAGCCTTGGATCCAAAACTGTTCGACTGAATCTCCGCCGTGCAGCTTCACCGTTTGCGCGATCTGGCCCGTCGCGCTCGTGCGGTAGATCAATCCGGCTCCCTGGTCGCCGACCGCGACGTATTTTCCGTCCCATTGGACGCCGCCGGGGGTTTTGAGGTTGATCTTGGTGATGTTGAACGTTCTTCTTACCCTTGGGCATTTCCAAGAAGATCGGATTCGCAAACCGATCCCAACCGTCGATGAAGAGATTCCCCTTGTCGTCGTAGCCACAGAAGAACGTAGCATCGACCGTGTCGTTGAAATACGGTTTCGGATTACCCTTGGCTTTTGCGTAGATCGCGATCGTGCCGTAAAGGTATGACGATTCGTTCGTAACGGCGAGGTTGCCGGTGGCCGGGTCGACGGAGCAGCCGTCGGGGGCGCCCGTTGCGGGAAGCTTCCGGATCGGCGTCGTGCCGCCGTGGGCAAAGACGTTGACCGGTCCGGCCTCGTCCACCACGAAAACGTCGCCGGCCTTATCGACGCAGAGCGTCGCGACGGAGCCGAAACCGGTGATCGCTCCGACCTGCTTACCTTTGGGGTACGGGAAAACGTCGACCGAGTTGGTGCCGAGGTCGGCGACATAAAGAAGATTCTCGCCCTTTGCTTCGGGCGACATCCACGAGGCGGTGGCGCGGGCCTGTGCCGGCGTAGCGAGTGCGGGAAGCGGCGGCTGGGATCCGTTGCAACCAGAGAGGATCGCCGCCGCGCAAATGCCAGCAGAATAACGAGCAAAGTAAAGCATTGCAAAGTGCTCCTCGAAAGAGAGTGTTCCGGCGCGGGGCGCCCGCGCCCTTCGTCCTTCGACTGCGCTCGCTTCGCTCGCTCCGCTCAGGATGACAATGAGGCGTGGCCTCGAATTGCGGGGGCTCGGAGGTACGGTTGTGTTTGAAGATCGAGTGGCTTTGGTTACCGGCGGTACGCGCGGAATCGGCGCGGCCATCACCGAGTGCCTCGCGCAGAGCGGGGCCACGGTCGCGGCGGGATACAACCGCGGCCGGGAGAGCGCCGAGAAATTCCAAAAGCAGATGGCTGAGAAGGGGGCGACGGTCTCGATCCATCAAGGGCGCGTCGACGAGGCGGACGATTGCAACCGGGTCGTCAAAGAGGTAATGGATCGATTCGGGCGCGTCGACTACCTGATCAACAACGCGGGCATCACCGTCGATAAGACGGTCCGCAAGATGACCGTCGACGACTGGCGCCAGGTGCTGGACGTTAACCTGTTGGGCGCGTTTCAGATGACCAAGGCAGTGCTGGAGCACATGATCGAGCGCGGCTCGGGCCGGATCGTGAATATCAGCTCCGTGATCGGTGAGACCGGCAACATCGGCCAGGCGAACTACGCGGCGTCCAAGGCGGGGCTGTTCGGGTTCAGCAAGAGCCTCGCGCTCGAGATGGCGCAGCGCGGCATCACCGTGAACTGCGTCGCACCGGGCTTCATCGCGACCGAGATGGTGTCGGCCATTCCCGAGGCCGCGCTCGCCAAGGTCGTCGAGAAGATCCCGCAACGCCGGCTCGGCAAACCCGAAGAAGTCGCCCGGGTGGTGCGCTTCCTGCTCGAGGACGAGTCGAGCTATATCACCGGGGCCGTCTACTCGATCAACGGCGGGCTGGATATGTAACGGGGCGAGGAGGTAAACCATCCGAGCGTTGTATAAATCTAGCGCGTGGATAGTTTACCTCTCAAAGAACGTGTTGGGATCGTCACCGGGGGTGCCCGAGGCATCGGCGGGGCGATCAGTAGCTTGCTCGCTCAGGACGGCGCAACGGTCGCGGTGCTCGGTCTTCCCGAAACCGGGCGCGCACTCACACGCTCGCCTCGCGGCTGAACGGGGCCTCGCCCCGAGTTCATTTCTACGAAACAAACGTCGGAATCTACGACCGAGTCAAGGAGGCCGTGAATGCCGTGCTGAGCGAGCACGGGCGCATCGACTTCCTGGTAAACAACGCGGGAATCACCCGCGACCGAACGGTTCGGAAGATGACGGTCGAAGAATGGGACGCGGTTCTGCAGGTCAATCTGTCGGGGCCGTTTTTCATGATCAAATCCGTGCTGGATACAATGCTCGCCCAAGGCTTCGGGCGGATCGTGAACATCAGTTCGGTCGTCGGTGAGAGCGGCAATTTCGGGCAGGCGAATTATGCTGCCGCGAAAGCCGGCTTGATCGGCCTCACGAAACGGTGGCGCTCGAGGTCGCGAACCGCGGCATTACCGTGAACGCGGTGGCGCCGGGTTTTATCGACACGGATATGACGAAGGCGATGCCGAGCGCGGTGATCGAGAACGCGATCGCCGAGACTCCGCAGAACCGGCTGGGCCAACCCGACGAGGTGGCGCAGCTCGTGCGCTTTCTACTCGACGAAAAGGCGGGCTATATCACGGGCGCGGTGTACAATATCAACGGGGGCTGGTACATGTGACGACCGCAAACGAGAGCGCCGAGCAGAGCCCGAGCATCGCGCCCGAGGAACTGGGCTACGGCATCGACGTCACCGGCCTGGATCCCGCCTCGCTTACCGATGCACTACGGGCCGTGGTGACGGACGTGATGATGGACCCGATGCGCATGAGCACCTGGCTGACCGGGTTCGCTCTGGCCGAGCAGAACGTCGGCTTGAACATGTTGCGGCGGCTGGGTGGCGATCCACCCAACGCTCAGGGCGACAAGGCGACTGGGTGGAACGACAAGCGGTTTGCCGAGCCGGAGTGGAGCAGCAATCCGCTGCTCGCGGGGCTGGTTGAGGACTATCGCGCTCGGACGCAGGCCGCTATGCAGCTCGTGGACTCGGCGCGCCTGCCGGAAGCGACGCGTCGCAAGGCTCGCTTCGCGATGCAGCTGATGTGCGACGCGTTCGCTCCGAGCAACGTGCCGTGGCTCAACCCCGGCGTTGTGAAAGAGGCGACCGAGACTGGCGGCATGAGCCTGGTACGCGGCCTGCAGAACTTCTTGGACGACGTGGAGAACAACGGCGGTTATCCGCGCCAGGTCGACAAGTCCGGCTTTGTGCTGGGCGAGAACATCGCGGCGACGCCGGGCCGCGTGGTCATGCGCAACGAGCTCATAGAGTTGATCGCGTACGAGCCGCAGACGCCGCAGGTGCACGAAATACCGTTGCTCTGCAGCCCCCCTTGGATCAACAAGTATTACATCATGGACTTGGCACCGGGGCGGTCGTTCGTCGAGTGGGCGGTGCAGCACGGGCACCAGACGTTCATGATCTCCTACCGCAATCCGGACGCGGCGTTGTCGCACTTCACGATGGACCATTATCTGCGCGACGGTGTGCTGGCGGCGCTCGACGCGGTGCAGGAGATCACGGGCGCGCCGCGCGTGGACGTCGCCGCGCTGTGCCTCGGAGGTACGCTAGCGCTGATCGCGATGGCGCACTTGGCCGCGCTCGGCCAAGGAGATCGCGTGGCCTCGGCGACGCTGACAAACACGCTGATCGATTTCAGCATCCCCGGCGACCTGGGCGTGTTCACCGACGAAGACACGATCGATCGCCTCGAAAAGCGGATGCGCGAACGTGGCTACCTGGATCCCGCCGAGATGGCGCGAACCTTCGATTGGATGCGTTCGAGCGACCTGATTTGGAGTTACGTCGTCAACAACTGGTTCAAGGGGAAGCAGCCGCCCGCGTTCGACATTTTGGCGTGGAACAACGACTCCACGCGGATGCCGGTGGAAATGCACTCCGAGTACCTGCGCGCCTGCTACCTACACAACGCGATCGTGAAGCCGGGCGCGTTTACGATCGGCGGTACGCCGATCGACTTGGGAAAGATTCTAGCGCCGCTCTATGTGTTGGGCGCGGAGAACGATCACATCGCGCCGTGGCGGGCGACGTATCTCACCACGCAGCACGTCGGTGGTAAATCCAAATACGTCCTCACCAACTCCGGCCACATCGCCGGCATCGTCAATCCCCCGGGCGGGAAGAAAACGTGGCACTATACCCAGCCATCCGCACGCCGCGGCGAGAGCGCCGACGCGTGGCTCGAGAGTGCCGACCGGCATCAAGGGTCGTGGTGGCAGGATTGGGCGGCCTGGGCGCAAGAGCGTGGGGGGCCGATGCGCGCACCTTATCCGCTGCCCGATGGCGAAGCCGCGCCGGGACGCTACGTGCGTAACGAGACGGGTCCGCCGTTTGCGGTGAAGGTCGAAGTTCCGAAGTGAGCGACGAAGAGAAGGGCATCCCGGGGGTGGGCTGGCACAGCCTCGGCGATTTCATCCGCGGCCAGCGGGAGCTCGCGAACCTGTCGATGCGCCAACTCGCCGACATCGCAAAAATCTCCAACCCGTACCTCAGCCAGGTCGAGCGCGGGCTCTACAAACCCTCGGCCGAGGTGCTCAAGAGCATCGCCAACGCGCTCCACATCTCCGCCGAAACGATGTACGCGCAGGCGGGCCTCCTCGATGAGACCCCGGGGCGCGACGAGAGCCATCACGGCGTGGAACACGCGGTCAAGCTCGATCCGCGCCTGACCGTCGACCAGAAGGAAGCGCTGATCCGGATCTACCGGAGCTTCATCGGACAGGAATAGGCTAGCGGTCGCTCGACTGCTAATCCCTTCGACTCCACTCGGGGTGACAAACGGCAAGTTGGCGTGACGAGGGTGTTGACAGGCACAGCGGGTGCTTGGTATACTTAGCGCACAGAATACCAAACACCACAGGAGAGCAGAGCAAAAAATGTCCGTCAACGTTTCCGAGTACATGAACAAGTTTCAGGAAGAGGGCCTCGCCGCGATCAAGCAGACGCAAGACGCCAGCCTGAACGCGATGAAGTCGTTCCGCGAGTTCACCCGCGAGATGAGCGAGAAGCCGGGCACCATGCCGGCGTTCGAGAACATGCCGTCGCCGACGCAGCTCGTCGAGTTGTCGTTCGGATTCGCGAGCCAGCTTCTGGAGCTGCGCAAGGCTTACACCATGCGCATCGCCGAGATGTTCGTCGAGACCCAGAAGCAGACCGAAGTGGACTTCAAGGCCGCCAACCCGATGACCAACAAGCCGCAAGTCCCCGTTAAGTAAGACCGTTCACTAAACATCGTTACCCTCTAGCGATGTCAGGACCGCTCGCCAAAAGCGAGCGGTCTTTTTTTAGGCGTCACGAAGGCTGCGCGAATGAACGCAGCAGTTGAACTCACGATCGGTCAGGAGCTCACCGTGAACCGTCTCGGCTTCGGCGCGATGCGGCTATGCGGCCTAGGCATCTGGGGATGGCCGTTGGATCGGGAGAATGCACTGCACGTTCTGCGCCGCGCCGTCGAACTGGGCGTCAACTTCATCGACACGGCCGATGCCTATGGCCCGCACGTGAATGAAGAACAGATCGCGGAAGCGCTCTATCCGTACCCGCCGCACGTGGTGATCGCGACCAAAGGCGGCTCCACGCGTTCCGGGCCGGGGCAGTGGGGGGGCGACGGCCGCCCGGAATACTTGGAGGCAGCCTGCGAGGGCAGCTTGCGCCGGCTGCGCCTGGACCGGATCGACCTCTATCAACTTCATGCCGTCGGTCCGAACGCTCCGTTCGAAGACCAGATCGGGGCCTTGCGAAAGCTGCGCGACGCCGGCAAGATCCGGCAGATCGGTCTCTCGAACGTCAATCTCGATGAGCTGCAGCGCGCCCGGCGGATCGTCGAGATCGCGTCGGTTCAGAACAACTACAACGTGGGCAATCGTCTCCACGAGCCCGTGCTCGAGCACTGCGAGGCGAACGGCATCGCCTTCATTCCGTACTTTCCGCTCGATGGGGGTGACCTGCACACCGTCGAGGAGCTGCGGCCGATCGCGCGGGCGCACGCCGCATCGGTGTGGCAGGTCGGCTTGGCGTGGCTGCTGCACCGCTCCCCGGTGATGCTGCCGATTCCAGGGACGTCGTCGCCCGAACACCTCGCGGAGAACGTGGCCGCGGCCTCGCTCTCGCTCACACGCGAAGAGTTCGAAACGTTGGACGGTTTGGCCGCGGCCGAGACGCGGTAGGAGTTGCAGTCCGGGTGCAAAACCACCCGGTTCTCACTCCACTTCGCTACGGAGGCGCTCCTCATGAACGTACACCCGCGCCGCGCTTTGTCAGTCGCGGCGCTTTTTGTCATTGCCGGGTGCAGCAGCGCTGCGGCCCCGACCGGATCGCCGGTCGCTCCGGCCGGTACGTCGGCCGGCCAATCTGGGACGTTGGTCGTCCATCGTGGAGTCCCGTTCATTCCGTTCGCGCATCCGAACGCCGTGCCACGCCAATCGCTGAGTGCGGCATATTCCACGCGGAAATCGCTCATTTTCGAATCAGACCAAGAGCTAGCGGCAGTCAACATTTATCAGACGAAGCAGCTGGCGACCAATCCACCACCGATCGCGACGATTCACGCCGCGAAAGGATGTCCGTACGGCCTGGCCGTGGACAAGACGGGAACGATTTATGTCGCGGACAACTGCGGCGGCAACGACGTCGAAGAGTACGCAAAGGGCCAGACGACTATGACGACGTCGATCACCAACGGAATCAGCAATCCCCTGGGTTTGGTGATCGACGGCAGCGGAACGCTCTACGTGAGTAACTACCCGGCATCGATCACGGAATACGCCTTCGGTACCACCACCCCGTCGAAGACGATCACGGGCGGCGGCCTGACCGATCCGTTTGGACTGGCCGTCGACAAGAGCGGGAACGTGTACATCGCCGACTTCGGTGCGAATGCAGTCTTCGAGCTTCCCGCCGGGGGATCGACCGTGACGAACATGGGCCTCTCGGGGCTGGGCGAGCCGATCGGCTTGGCCATCGACAACCAGAACGGAGACCTCTGGGAAACGGATGGCTCCGGAGACGCGATCAACATCTACAAACTCGGCGGATCGACGAGCCCGATCAAGACCATCGCGGGAAACGAGTACCCCTACGGGATCAGCCTAGAGAACATCGGCAAGCCGAAGGATGAAGTCGTCGAATCCGACGTCGATTCTCACGCGGTCTATGGGTTCAAGCCGAACCAGTATTCGTCGTTCGCGACGCTGACCAACGGAGTCGAGCTTCCCACCGGTGTCCTGATAACGAAGCCCTAACGTAGAACTCAGGCTCCCACGGCGCCGTGCCGCTCGGTGCGGCACGGCGCCCCCTTCTAATACTATGCGCATAGACGTGCGGCTCACGATGTTATTCGCGCTTTCCGGGCTGACCGCGTGTGGCGGCGCGCCGCCCTCGGAACGGCGGCTCGATTCGGGCGGCCCGCGCCACTTCGCTCGATCGTTCCAAACTATCCGACGGCGACGTCGATGGTGTTCGAGGCGGACTATAACGAGGCTGCCATCAATATCTGTCAGACGTTCGATCTCGCTTACAACCCCGCGCCGGTCGCTTCCATCACCGTCGCGCGCGACTGTCCGTACGGGCTTGCGATGGATAAGACGGGGACGCTCTACGTCGTCGACAACTGCGGAGGCAACGACGTCGAGGAGTACGCGAAGGGCCAGACGATGCTGCTGAAACGATTACCAGCGGTGTCAGTAAGATCAACGTTTACAATCCGGGCCAGACGAACCCAACCGCCACGATCGCGGGGCACGGCTCACCGTACGCGGTCGGCGTTCAAAACGAAGGCAAACCCAGGCAAGCGCTAGTCGTTTCGGATCTGCTTACCGAAGCGGTCTATTTGTACGATCCAAAGCGCTACACGCTCGAAGCAACGCTGACGAACGCATCGAGCGGCCGACGGGTTTACTGATAGAGAATCCCTAGCGTAAGCTCGCGCTCGACGGCATCGGCGAACGCGGCTCGAGCGGGAGCATAGGCCCCGAGGTAGAGCGCGGGCTCGATCAGTTCCAATTCGCTCACGCACGGACCGTTATCGTCGTGCAACAGGTCGACCCGGGCGTAGAGCGGTAACCTCGGCAGCGCACGAACGGCCTGCGTGGCAACCTGGATCTCATCGAGTGTTGCCTCAACGAGCGCGGAGTGCGCGTCGGTGATGGCCAGCACGGTGTCGAACGGTTTCTTCTTGGCGACCGCGTGCGAGTAGCGCCCGTTGAAAAACATGAGGCCTCGTTCCAAGTAGGTCGTCACGGCTTCGAGGTACGGTTGAACGAGCACGTCTTGCGTTTGCACCAGACCGTCGAGGTGCGCTTGCCCGGCGGCGAGCGCGCCATTGCCCCGCCTCACATGCATGACCTGCTGGGATGCCGCGCCGAGCGCCGGCTTGAGAACGACCTCGTCCCAGCCGCGTTCTTCACAGAGCTCGGCGATGCGGCGGCTCTCGCCGTGGGGCACCAGCGTCGTCGGCACGATCGGAACGCCACGGCGTTCGAGATCGAGGAGATACGACTTGTGGGAGTTCCAGCGCAATAAATCGGGGTCATTACGAACGGTCGTCACCGCCGCGAGCTCGTCGATCCACCGCATGAACGGCGCGTAGTTGTTGTGATAGTCCCATGTCGAGCGCACCAGACAGAGCCGGGCAGCGCCCCAATCGACGTCGTGGTCGTTCCAGACTTCGACGGACACGCTGAGGCCGCGCTCGCGAAGCTCGCGCACCAGCAACCGGTCGTCGGGATCTAGCGTAGGCACGACCTCGCACGTCGCGAGCGTGCAATCGATCGTCGCTGCCATATCCAGAGCCTACCATCGAGGGCGCCATTGGGACAGCGAAAAGATAACGAAAAACGCTGCTGCGAGGTGGAATTGCGTCGCGTGCGGCAGGATGGAGGGTCAAATCGCGGGGAACCGTCGTCGCGATGAGAGCCGTCTTCGCTTTGCTGTTGGCCTCGACGCTGCTGGGCGTCGTCGTGCCGGTAACCACGACGCCGCAGCCCGATAACGCCGGGAAACTCGCCGACCGGCAGTTCCTCGTCAGCACTCCACGCGGCAGCGGATATGCGCGCTACTTCGGCACGTCGTCCCTGGACGGCGACGCCACCGTGTCGCGCGCGGTCATCGTGGTGCACGGCGTGCTGCGCGACGCCGATTATTACTACGACACCGGCGTCATCGCCGCCGACGCAGCGCACCAGCTGGACCGGACCCTCGTCATCGCCCCGCAGTTCGTCGAACGCAGCGAGCTGGCGGGCCAAGCGGTCTCGCCGCAGACGCTGTACTGGGACGGCAAATGGCCCGGCGGATCGGACGCGCTTTCTCCGGCGGCGATCAGCACCTACGACGTGTTCGATGCGATGATAGCCCGCCTCTCGGATGAAACACGTTTCCCAAGGATGCGCGACATCGTGCTGGTGGGTCATTCAGCGGGCGGCCAGATCGTGCAGCGCTATGCCGTCGTCGGCAAGGCGCCGCAGCTCGACGCAGGGGCGCGCGTTCCGGTGCACCTCGTGGTGTCGAATCCATCGTCGTACTTTTATTTCAACGATTGGCGCCCGGTGCCGCAGGCCAACTGCTCGGATTTCGATCAGTGGCGCTATGGGCTCAGCGGCGCGCCGCGATACGTCGAGGGGACCGCGGTGCAGCTCGAGCGGCGCTACGCGGCGCGGCACGTCACCTATCTCATGGGCACGGCCGATACGAATCCGAACGAGGACGATCTGGATCGCAGCTGCGGCGGCGAGGCGCAAGGGCCTTATCGGTTCGCGCGTGCCGAGTACTACATCGCCTATATCGGGCGCCGGCATCCGGGAGGCACGAGTCAGGACTTCGCTTTCGTGCGCGGCGTGCCGCATGACAACCGGCGCATGTTTACGTCCGCTTGCGGGCTCGCGGTCGTGTTCGGTGGAAGCACGTCGAGCTGCTCGCCGGCTGGACCGGTGCGGGGCGCAGCACCCTTTGCGCTCTAGAGCCGCTGCGCGGGTGTGGTTGCGACGCCCATATTGTCGTTCGACGGCGTGATTCCGTTGGTGATCGTATTGATCGGAGTGAGCCCGTTCGGTGTGTAACGGAACACGTCGATCTCACCGAGCGAATAGTCGGCCACGTACAGCTCGTCCGACGTCTTATTGAACGCGAGGTACGCCGACGCTCCGGGCAGCGGAAGTTTGGCGACCGGCTTGCGCTTGCCGACGACGTAGACGTTGAGGCTGGGAACCTCTTGATCGATCGCGAGCAGGTGTCCGTCGCGATCGATCGCGACGCCCCCGGAATAGCCGAGGCGAACGTGCGTTTCGATCGGCGTCGTCGAGCCGGCCTTGAACTCAACGACGGTTCCGCTGCCGATGGCTAAGGCGGCATTGCAGGAGACGAAGAGGTTACCGCGCGCGTCGAGCGCGACGCCGATCACGTGAAGGAAGTGTTTGTCGTTGAGGGTCTGGGTGGGGCTGGTCGCGCCGGGCGCGTAGACGACGACGTTGCCCGAGGCGCCGATCGGTCCGGATCCGTTCGCGACGTAGACGGTGCCGTCGGGACCGATCGCAACGTCGTCCGGAAACTTGTTTGGATCGTCCAGGGTGCCGGTCGGCGACGTCGATCCGGCGGCATAGACGAGCACGTCTTTGTCGTTTCCGTTAGAAACGTATAGATCGCCGGCCCGGTCCACTCCCATGCCTTGCGGATTGGCGAAACCGCCCGAGAGCGTGCCCGCTACCGGGTTGTTCGGCCCCGTGCCCTTGAGATAGTAGTCGACGGAATTACCGCCGAACGACGAGCTGAAGATCAACCTTGACTGACTGTCGGAAGCCGTACGGCTTGCGCGCG
Source organism: Vulcanimicrobiota bacterium (assembly GCA_963745145.1). Taxonomy (GTDB): domain Bacteria; phylum Vulcanimicrobiota; class Vulcanimicrobiia; order Vulcanimicrobiales; family Vulcanimicrobiaceae; genus Cybelea. The sequence continues at coordinate 342,525 of CAVUWE010000003.1, forward strand.
TTGCGGCGGCCGAACTCGTCGCCGATACCGGTGAAGCGGCTTGATAGCAGGCCGTCAGGAGAACGAGCGCGAGGGATGAACTTACGGAGACTGCGGCAACAGAACGCATCCGCGCGATTTCGAAACGGTGGAAAGTGCGCCTGCCGCTCAACGAGGCGTTCGGCTAGTAGGAGAACTCCTGGAGCTGATCGGCCCCGGGGCCGTTCACCCAGCCGGTACGGCGCTTCGGATCGATGGCCACCTTCGTCGGGATGACGTAGAAGCCGGCGCCGGTGAAATCGAAGCCGTTGATCGACTCCATGAAGGTGCCGTCCTCACCGAAGACCTGCACGCTGCTTCCCGACGGCGCGGTGCTCGAAAAGGGCTGGGCGATCAAGAAGAGCTTATTGATGGGGTCGTTTACGACGTAGGTCCCGGCCGTGAGCTGCCCCGTCTGGCCAGGCATAAACTCGTGGAATCCCGTCTGCTTGGCGACGTCGTAGAACTCGACGCCGCCGTCGAGCTCCGTAGTCGTGCACGCGACGCCGGTCTGAGAATCGTAGCCTATCCCGTTGGCGGAGCCGCATCGCGCTAGTCCGGGGCAGTCGACGCCGTTGAACTCGGTGACGTGACCCGAGCTCAAATCCACCGTCGCGATCACCGGCGGCGGACCGCCGGCCCTACCGTCGCTGGGCGAGGTCGCGATGACGGCCAGGTCGTTCACGGTGTCTTGCGCCAACTGCGGCGTGTCGGCGAGATAGAACTGGCTCGGATCGAGCGGAATGACCTTGCTCACTGTGTTCTTGCCAACGTTCGAGACCACCAGCTTCGGTGCGTTGGAGCCGATCCGCTCGTAACCGTAGACCACGGTCGTTGCCGTATCCTGGTTAACGGCGCTCTCTACGATGTTGAACAGCTTGATCGTTGGTTTCCATCTCCCGGTGAACTTCTTGCCGCCGGCTGGATTCATGACGCGATACATGTCCTTCGCCGGCGTAACGCCGGGCTTGCCCGCGCGCTGGAAGTCGAGTAGCGCGACGTCGCCGGCGAAGATGCCGTCGGTGACGTAATCGTCGCCCTTCGCGACGGGATGGCCGGACTTCACCCCGATCGTCTTGGTGATCTTGCCGCTCGTCGTGTTGAAGGTCTGCGCGGAGATTTGATTTGCGCTCGCGGAGGCGAGGACGCCGTCGTTGCCGCTACGATCGACGTCGAAGCCGAAGATCTCGCCGCCGTCGGCCGTCGTGAGCACGGGTCCCAGCGAACCGGCGTTGGTGTGGTATCGCGCGAGCGGCAGAACCGAGCTCGGCCCATGTAACGGGCTCGCACCCTGGCAGGCCGTGAAAAATATCACCAGACTCGTAGCGGGCAGGGTTCGTCGCACGGGTCTCTCCTTCAGGGAATGGGATGGATGTCTCCCTTTTAATGACCTGAAGAAATGAAAAAACCCTGAAGGCTACTTCGAGGTCTTGCGTTTTGGGGACGTCTTACGCTTGGCCGTCTTTTTAGAGGCAGCCTCCGCCCTCGATACAACATTGTCCACCAAGTTGGCCGCGCGCTTCACGACTTCGGCCGCGCCGATCACGACGTCGCTGACCGCGCGCGTCCGAGCCGCAGTCTTATGGACCTTGGAGGCAGCTTTCCGGACCGACTTCTTGACCGTCTTCACCGTGACGGCGGCTTTCTTTCTGGAACTCTTGACGGCGCGTTTACGCGCAACTTTCTTAGCAGCCATTTGCCTCTCCCTTTCAAAGCAGTTGATCGGGGCCTTCCCAACCGTGTGGCCGCTCAAACCATCCCATCGGTACGCGCGCTACATCGGCACCTCGATGCCGAGCTTCGCCAGCGCGTCGGCCGGAATGCCCAGGCTGGCGGTAACCGGACGCGAATTCCTCCTCAAGAACACGAAGAGATTCCGGCGCAGTGCATGCCACAGGCCGGGACCCTTCGCTACGATGTCGGGATCGGCGCTGTAAAAGGTCGTGTCGTTGCCGCCGATGTGGAGTCCGCTCGCCGCGCAGCCGTGGATGATTCGCTCGATGCCGAGCTGTTCCATGAAGCCGAAGCGGGCGGTGACTCGAAACAGACCTTCGGAGAGCCGCTGAACGGCGACGCGCCGGGCATCGGTTACGTAGGGATCGTTGGTCGGCAGGATCGTCAAGAGGACGACGCGCTCGTCGACGCCGTGCGTGCGCCCCCAGTGATGGCGCAGCACGAACGGAACTCCCTGCGGGTCGGCGGTGAGGAAGACGGCGGTCCCGTGATAGGGGATACCGAGGCGGCCCCGCATCTCGCGCAGGAAATCGTCGACCGGCTGGGACTGATCGACTTGACTCTGGGCCACGCGACGACGACCCGCTCGCCATGTGCTGGCGATGACGAACACGACGACGCTAATCATGAGCGGAATCCAGCCGCCCTCCGGGACCTTGGGGAGTCCGCCGATCACGAAGAGCAGCTCGATCGCCAAGAACGGTGCCGTCGTCAGCGTCGCCTTCACATGGCTCCAGCCGAACTTCGAGCGCACGACCTCGTAATAGGCGATCGATGTCACGACCATGGTCACGGCCACGGCGAGGCCGTACGCATTGGCGAGCCGGCCGGACGTGCGGAAGCCGATTACGAGCGCGATGCACGCGACCGCGAGGAGGCGGTTCACCCACGGGACGTAGACCTGCCCGCGGTGGACGATGGAGGTGTAGATCACCCGCGTGCGCGGAATGAACCCGAGGTTGATCGCCTGTTTAGTGAGCGTGAAAACGCCGGAGATCAACGCCTGGGAGGCGATGATCGTAGCCACGGTCGCGATGAAGACGACAACGAGTAAGAGGCCCGGCGGCGCAAGCGAATAGAACGGATTCTTGACGCTTTGCGGATCGGCCAGAACGATTGCGCCCTGGCCCAGGTAGTTGAGCGCGAGTGCCGGGAAGGCAACGGTCGACCACGCGAGGGCGATCGGCCCGCGGCCGAAGTGGGACATGTCGGCGTAGAGGGCTTCGACGCCGGAAACGCACAGGACAATGGCTCCGAAAATCGCCACGCCGGCTGCGCCATGATGCGCGAAGAAACCGAACACGTACACTGGATCGAAGGCCCAAAGGGCCGACGGGTAGCGCGCGAGACCCATTGCCCCGAGCGTCGCGATCGTGAGGAACCACACCAGCATGATCGGGCCGAAGATCGAGCCGATGCGCTGAGTGCCGTGCCTTTGCAGCGCGAACAACGCCGCCAGAATACCGACCGAGATCGGGACGACGAACCGCTGCGCATCGGGCGTCGCGACCGCGAGGCCCTCGATCGACGATAACACCGAGACGGCCGGCGTTATGACGCCGTCGCCGAAAAGCATGCCGGCGCCCAGGATGATGAGGAACGTCAAACAGGTGGCTTTCGGTAGCACGCCGCGCTTCACGGGCGGGAGCACGAATGCAAGCAGCGCGAGAATGCCGCCCTCTCCGTGATGCGAGATGCGCATGACCATGCCGATATAACGGACGAAAACGATGAGAATGAGCGACCAAAGGATCAGACTGAGAATGCCGAGCACGTTGGCGTGCGAGGGCGCCACTTTGAGGGCGCTGACGAAGCATTGCCGAAACGCGTAGAGTGGGCTCGTTCCAATGTCGCCGAAGACGATGCCCAACGCTGCGAGAGCCAGCGATGCCTTGAGAGCGCGGTGAGGTATCGGTGCTATCTTCCCATCGGCATTGGCACCGACGTTCCCAGCTTAGAAGACGATCAAACGCCGTCAGATTGACACGGGTTCGGTGCCAAGAAACCCACGCGCAACTACGGTTGTAGCCGGAAGATCGTCCCGCAGCCGCTGCCGCTGCAACCGGTGCCACCGCCGGTCGTCGTGGTTCCGTAGAGTTTTCCGCCCATTTCGGAAACGGGGCCTTGCGGATCGGATCCGTCGGCGCCGCCCTTGAAACTGTAGAGGGCCTGTTCGGCGCCGGTCTTGCTCACCTTGAAAACCGTGCCGACGCCGGTGACGCCGCCGCCCACCGTCGTTCCGTAAAAGCTGCCCTTGTAGAAGATCAGATTCGCGCCCGGCAGATTGCCGTCGGGAATGTCTTGGAAGTTGTAGAGCGTCTTTAGGCTGCCGGACGGCGCAATCGAGAAGAACGTGCCGGAGTTTCTGTTGCCGCCGCCTTCGGTGGTGCCGTAGAGCACGCCCTTAACGGCGGTGAGACCGTTGGGATACGCGCCGTCGGCGCTCCCTTGGAAGCGATAGAGCACGCGCTCCTTCCCCGCCGTTGTGACTTGGTAGATGGTGCCGCATCCATTGCCGCCGCAGCCGGTACCACCGCCGAAGAGCGTCGCGCCGTAGAGCTTGCCGTGCAGCGCGGTGACGCCCGAATAGAGCTTGGCGCCATCGCTGCCCCCGGCGAACGCATAGACGACGTGCTCTTGGCCGGTCGTGGTCACCTGGAAGATGGCGCCGCAGCCCGATCCGCCGCAGTTCGTGCTGCCCCCTTGCAGCGTGGCGCCGTAGAGCTTGCCGTTTAACGCCGTCAGGCCCGCCTCGGGGACGCTGCCGTCGGTGCCGCCGGCGAAACTGTAGAGCACGCTCTCGGTGCCCGACGTCGTAACGGTGTAGACGGCGCCCTGGAGGTGCGCGCCGGCGCTGCTGGTCGTGCCGTAGAGCGCTCCGTTGAGTGAGGTCATGCCGGCGAACGGCCACGATCCGTCGCCCGCGTCGTTGAAGTTGCCCTTGAAGTTGTAGACGACGTGCTCGCTGCCGGAGCTGGTGACGGAGAAGACCGTGCCGCAACCGAGGTAACAGTAGTTGCTGCCGCAGCTCTGCGAGCAATAGTTGCTCGAGCCGTTGAGCGTGGTCCCGTAGAGCGTGCCGCTTACCGGGATCAGCCCGCCGTACGGGCTGGCGCCGTCGGGCGTGCCTTTGAAGCTGTACAGCAGCTTGTAGCCGGACTTGGCCGCGTCCCCGCCGGAGCGTGACGCCGCTTGAGACGCGATGCTTGGCATCGGCGAAACGAGGTTGCCGCCACTGCAGGCGGCCAGTGAAGATGCGCTGAGGAGCGCCACGGTGACGGCAAGTAAATTTTTCACGAAGCGTGGATTCGACGCGCCTTGGCGCTTACCGCCTGGGGCGCCGACGCGGGTAGCGCCGGGCAGCCAAGCAAACTATAACCGCCATGATTAGCGTGCGCGTCTTAACGGGCGACGATTGGCAACTCTTTCGCGAGGTGCGCTTGGAGGCGCTGCACGAGGCGCCCTATGCCTTTGGCTCAACCGTTCGGGACTGGCAAGGCGAACGAGACAGCGAGGAACGTTGGCGGCGACGCCTGACCGAAGTGCCATTTAACGTCATCGCCTACGTCGACGCCGATCCGGTGGGCATTGCGAGCGGCACTTCCCCTAACGAAGACGGCGCGGCCGAGCTGATCTCGATGTGGGTCGCGCCCTTCGCACGCGGCCAGGGTATTGCTGACGCCCTCGTCGATGCGGTGGTTCGCTGGGCGAGCGAGGAGAACGTTGAGGAACTCTCGGCCGACGTGATGGAAGACAACGATCGCGCGCGCGCGTTCTTCGCGCGCCGCGGCTTTGCAGATCGAGGGCGCATCGAAATGCCGCGAGGTGAGCGGCAGGAGCGGCGGATGCGGCTAACCCTGGGCCGTTAGCAGCGCTAGTAGGTGAACCCCGTGAGCGTCATGTACTCGGGGCGCGGGTTGAGGACGTAGCCGATCCGCCTCGACGGATTGATCGACATCCCGGCGCCGAACCAGAAGTTGAAGCCTTGGATTCCCTCTTGCAGGTTGCCCTGTTCGTCGTAGACCCAGATCGCGCTCTGCTGCGTGCCCCCGTTGATCGACACGGGCTGCGTGACGACGCAAAGGCCATGGATGGGGTCGATCGCGACCTGTGAACCGCTTTGTAGTTGGCTCCCCTGATTGGGCAAGAAGACCTCGAACCCGGTCTGCGTCTTGACGTCGTAGAATTCGACACCTTCGTCGAGGTTCGTCACCGTGCAGGCCGTGTGCGTGGTTGAATCGATCGCGACGGAGTTGATCGAGCCGTAGCCGAGACCGGTGAAGGTCTTGATCTTTCCCTGCACGAGGTCGACGATGCCGATGATGGGATGGGTGAGTTGCCCGCCGCTGCCGCCGGTGATCATCGCCTGGTTGGTCTTCGTGTCCTGCGCGATCGTGGGCACGTCGCCGGTTCCGAAACGTCCTGATCGAGCGCGATCACCTTCGTGGGGCCGCCCGTGACGTTGGCGACGACGATCGCCGTCGGCAGCGACGAGTATTGCGCGTCGTATCCCAGCATCGCCGAGCGCGACGTCGTTTGATTCACGGCGATCTCCGAGACGTAAAACGGCACGGGCGGCGTCCAAGTTCCAGTGAATTTTCCACCGCGCACGGGGCTCATGAGATCGTAGTTCTTGCCGTCCTGGATGAAGCCGATGTCCTTGGCGAGGATGCCGTAGACGGCGAAGCTGCCGCTGCGGGTCTTGGGCTTGGTGACGACCTTCGTGATTTTACCGCTACGCTGATCGAAGGTCTCGACGGATAGCTGCGTCAGCCCGTTCTTAAGGTCGCGATAGTTCGCGAAGACGCCGTCGCTGCCGTTCTGATCCAGGTCGAAGCCCAGGATCTCGCCGGGGACTTTGGGCTGAACGATCGGACCGATGGTTCCGGAGGCCCGGAGAAGGTGCTCCGGGGCGGACTGCGGAGCCCCGCCTCGAGCGCAACAGAAACCGGGCGTCGAGGGGGATGAGCACGCGGCGATGCCCGTCGCCGCGATGGCCAAAGCGAACGGGAAGATAACGTGGTGCCGGCCGGCCATGCGTAACCTCCAGGCGCGAGAAGTAGCAACGACGCGATTCTACGGCCGAAGAGTCAAGAACTTGTGAAGAGCGGCGGCACACCCAGCGCCTTGGAGAAGTAGTTGGTGAGGTCGAGTACCTGCTGGCAATGGGCCGGCCACGTGCCGTTGGAGAAATCAACGAGGCTGCCGGTGCGCCCGGCGTTGTATGCCCAGGTCGCCAAGATCAACGGGTTCTTCATGCGCGGATCGGGACGCGCGGACGTATCCTTGGCAATGATGTCTTTGGCCCAAGCGAGGTTCCCGGCCATGATCGAGCAGTGATACGGAATGGCTTTAGCGACGTCCAGCGCAAATGCTCTGGCGGATACGGCGTCGGCAACGCCTTCATGCCCGATCAAGTAGCGCAGTTTTATCTGGCTGATGCCCATATCGTAGCCGAGCGGATCGTTGGCCGTGTTCGACTCTCCCGGCCCGAGGTTTCCGTTTTGGCACGCCGGATCGAGAACGCTCTCGATCGCGAGACATCCCAGAACGTACGGTAGCGGAAGCCCCGCCGCGGCCGCACTGATCGTAACTTGTTTGGAAACCGCAAGGGCCGTTGCGGCGTCGATCTTGTGCAGGACGACGCCCTTGATCGGAATCGTCCACGAAGACGCCGTCTTGAAAAACGAAACGCCGTTGTTGTAGGCGAGAACGGCCCTTGCGACGGCATCCATCGGGGCAGGCTCTTTTCGGGTCAGCCGCGATCTAGATCCGGGAACCGGAATCCATGAGACGAATCGCCGGACGGCTCGCGCGATGGTGAAGAAGACTCTCGCGAGGAAAACGAGGACCGATCTCACGACGGACTCCTTCCGCGCGTCAACGACGGCGCAGCGTGGTTACGACGGCTCTGGCCATCGTCACGGGGTGCATCGCCGCAGTGACGATACCGCCAAACATCGTCTCGGGCTCGTGAAAGACGCCGAGTTGCCGCAGCACCGTTGCGCGGTCGTAGTAGATTTTTTCACCCGCGATGCGTTCGTCTTCGTCGAACGTAAAGATGCCGCAAAGCGAGAACTCAACCCGGCGCCCGGTGGCGGGCAGCCCGCGCCACGCTCCGAGATGGGTTCCACGGATCGTCGTCTCGACGACGATCGTGTCGCCCGCTACGTGCCAATGCCGCACATCGATCTGCAGGTCGGGGAGGCTCTTGAGCAGCTGAGTATAGTACGCACGCACGCCATCGTGACCCGTCGACTTTTCGAGCCACGGCACGTCATCGTACTGAGCTTCCGGTGCGACCGTATGCATGATACCGGGAAGGTCGTGCCGGTTCTCGCACTCGATGTGCTCCCGAACGCGATTCAGTCGAGCTTGGACCCGGATCTCGTCGGCTTGTAGCGGCATAATCGGCTCCTCCGCGGGATGGTTTGCGTCGACTTCGCTTTCGATGCCGGGTCACCCCGTGACGGCCGCGGAAGGGAAGAACCTCGAGCTACACCCTAAACGCGAAGTAGACGGCACCCACGATGAAGAGATAGCTTACGGCGTAGTTCCACTTGGGGGCCTGGCCGAAGACGAAGAATGCGAACACCGTAAAGACGACGAGCGTGATTACTTCTTGGACTATCTTGAGCTGTGTAAGAGTGAGGGCGCCATAGCCGATCCGGTTCGCCGGCACCTGGAAGCAGTATTCGAGTAAGGCGATCGCCCAGCTGACGATAATAGCGAGGAGCAGAGGGCTCTTCGTGTTTTTTAGATGACCGTACCACGCGATGGTCATGAACAAGTTGGAAAACGTCAGCAGAAACACCGTCGAGGCGACGGGATAGCGTCCCAGGAGTTGACCCATAATCGTTTTCGCGTACCCCGCCCCGATATGCATCAAACCGAGCAAGTGCGACGCGGGCCCAGCCGAGCAACTGCCGGGGAATCGTGCTGCTCTTGGCGTAGATACCGGCCGGAGGATATGCCGTTGAAACGTGCAGCAATCGGTCGGCTCTTGCTCGTCGCCGGCGCCGGTTTTGCGGTCCTCAGCGCGTGCGGCGGATCGCAGCCGCCGATCGCGGGGACCGGCCTTCGGCCGCTCAGTCACGGCGGCGGCTCCGCGAGCAAATACCTAAAGCACGTCGTCGTCATCATCCAGGAGAATCGCAGCTTCGAAAACTTCTTCGCAGGCTATCCGGCCGCGAACGCGCCGTTGACCGCCTGCGCGTCGCCATCCCCCGGAGAGCCGCTCGCGCGCCGTCACGCTTCCGGTACCGGTTGCCCGCCCGGCGACGTTCCCGTGACCTTGCATCAAGACACGTTTAAGAACAATCCCGACCTGCAACATAATTGGACCTCGTCCATGGTCGATTGGAACAACGGCCAGATGGACGGCTTCTCCAAGTACGGCACGAAGCACGGTAAATACGAGGCCTACACGTATATCGACCAGGCCGAGATACAGCCTTACTGGACGATGGCGTCCCAGTACGTCCTCGCCGACGCGATGTTTCCTACGGAGTTCGGCGGCAGTTTTACCGGGCACTTGACGCTGATCGCCGGCACCGACGACATCGAGCTCCCCGGCGAAGCGGAGGTTAACTTTCCTTCGAATGCGCCGGACGATTGCGATTCCTCGCCCGGTACTAAGAGCGACTACCTGACCCCGAATCGCAAGGTGCATTACACGGGGCCGTTTCCCTGTTTCGACCAATTCAATACCATCGCGCAAGTGCTCGATTCCGCGAGCGTTTCGTGGAAAATCTATGCGACGAAGGTGCTCGATGGCGGCCTGTGGGAGCCGTTCGAAGCGATCAAGTACGTTCGTTACGGCTCCGACTGGCCCGCGAACATCATCGCGCCTCAGACGAAGGTCTTGACGGACGCGGCCGACGGCAACTTGGCATCCGTGAACTGGGTGACGCCCAGCCACGCGGATTCAGACCACCCGGGCTACCACGGCGACGCGGGCCCATCGTGGGTGGCGTCCGTGGTAAACGCGGTCGGAGAGAGCTCGTATTGGCCGACGAGCGCCATCATCGTAGTATGGGACGATTGGGGCGGCTTCTACGATAACGCTCCGCCGCCGCAACTCGATTACCGCGGCCTCGGCATCCGCGTTCCGTGTTTGATCATCTCGCCGTATGCGAAGCAAAACTACGTTTCGCACGTGCGGTACGAGTACGGCAGCATCTTGCGATTCGTCGAAGAGGTCTACGGCATTCCGGCCGGCAGCATCGGGCCGAAGTCGATGGGTTACACCGATAAGCGCTCGGCGAGCCTAAACGATGCCTTCGACTTCACGCAGTCGCCCCGGCCGTTTACGCCGATCGGATCGAAGTACCCGACGTCGCACTTCCTCCACGAACCGCCGTCGAACGAGCCCGTCGACACGGAGTGACGACCTAAGGCAGCGGCTCGACCTTTATGCTCGTCATCACGTCGCCGCGGCGGATCGCGTCGAGCGCTTCGAAACCCTCGGTCATTTGGCCGAACACCGTGTATTTCCGGTCGAGAAACGACGCGTCGTCGAGGCAGATGTAGAACTGCGAGCCCGCCGAGTCCGGGTCGGATGCGCGCGCCATCGCGACGGTTCCGCGCCGGTGGGGCCGCGCGTTGAACTCCGCCTTGAGATGGTAGCCGGGCCCTCCCGTTCCGTCGCCGCGCGGGTCGCCGCCCTGTACGACGAAACCGGGTTCGACCCGGTGAAACGCGAGCCCATCGTAAAAGCCCGCGTCGGCGAGCTTCAAGAACGCCGCGGCGTGGAGCGGCGCGTCCTCGGGGAATAGCGTGAAGACGATGTCGCCGTGGGCCGTGTCGATGCGCACGCGCGAGCGGCGCGCTCGTTCGGAGTACTCTTTTAGTTCGGATGGTTCTGGCGGGACGTGAGGCATGCGGGAGCCTTGTGCATCGAGAACCCGAAGGCCTCGTTTCTACGCTGAGAAACCGCTGAGACCGAGCCTCTCAGACGGTATCAAAAATCGCTCAACCCGATCTCGAAAACCTCGCCGGCGAATGAGAGAGACGTAGGTTAGATGCTTTTGAGCTTTCTTCTATTGCAGGCGATGGACGGAGGGAGCACGCTTCAGTTCAGGGTGTTTCCCTTAGTCTGATGTTGAGGATAACTAACCAATGGTAAGAGCACTTTCTCTGCGACGTTCCCTGAGTCTGCTCGGCATGCTTGCCGCTTTCATGGGTCAGGCAAGCTGGGCAGCGGCTGGTACACTCGGTGGAATCAGCGGCATCGTTACCGATGCAAAAACCGGAGCGCCGATCGCAGGCGCGCACGTGCAAATCAGCTCGCCGTCTCAGGCGGTAACGGTAACAACGGATGCGCACGGACACTACATCGCCTTCTCGCTGCAACCAGATAACTATACGTTGACCGCGCAAAAGGAGGGCTACGACACGCGGTCGCTCTCGGGGGAAAGCGTTTCCGCCGACCAAACCCAGCAGTACGATCTGCAACTCGAACCCGGCTCCGCCGCAAGCTCAGGGTGACGTAGACCCTCCGTTGCTCGGCACGCGGCTTCGCGAATAGCGAGGCCGCGTTGCTTTTTGCGGGTCCCGACCGTTAGACACGAAAACTCTTTAAGGAGATGACGTCTACCCAGGCTCTCCGAGCCGTCGGAACGATCGCGGTTGGGGTGCTCCTTTCCGGCTGCAGCGGATTCTATCTGCCGGTCGCCTCGAAGGGCGCGACGGCGTCGTCGACCGCGATTAAAGCGATGACCTTCGAATATACGGGTGAGCGGCAGAGCTTTACGGTTCCACCCGGCGTGACGCGCGTCACGATCACCGCGAGCGGCGCGGGCGGCGGCGGGCGCGGCAACACCTACAGCGGACCGGGCATCGGCGCTTGGGTCCGCGCCACGATACCGGTTACGCCCGGGGAAACGCTCTTCGTTTTTGTCGGCGGCCGCGGCGCTAACGGCACCTCCGGGGGCTTCAACGGCGGCGGCGTCGGCGGCAAGGGAAATGGCAGCCGGGGTAACGGCGGAGGCGGCGCCTCGGACGTTCGCCGCGGCGGGGACCGATTAATGGATCGTGCGATCGTCGCGGCGGGAGCCGGCGGCATCGGTGCGACCGTTCACCATCGAGGCGAAGCTTGGGGCGGCGGCGGCGGTCTCGGCGGCGCCCGCAGAGGCTTCCGCGGCGGTGCCGGGGCCGGCGATGGGGGCGCCGGGGGCGGTGGCGCGACCCAGCGCATCGCCGGTGCCGGCGGCGCAGGCGCCAACGACGGAAAGGAAACTTGTACCGGAACGGCCGGTGGCCGAGGAGCGCTCGGCATCGGCGGCAGCGGCGGCGATGCCGCCTGCGACGGCGGAGGCTCGGGCGCCGGCGGGGGCGGCGGCTACTACGGAGGTGGCGGCGCCGGAAGCGGCGGCACGTACTTCCAAGGCACTCAGCGTGAAGGGGGCGGTGGCGGCGGCGGTGGCGGCGGTTCGTCTTTTGCCGAGAAACGGCAACGCGCGTCACCAAGGAGGCCGGACGCGGCAGCGTCGACAACGGCAAAATCTTCATCGCGTGGTAGCTTGACGGAGATTTGATGGCCGCAGTTCTCATCGCGCTCGGTGCCGTGATCGTCGGTGCGACGATCTTCCTTAAAAAAGAGCGTACAATGACACGCACGTGGCTCACGTTCGCAGCGGCCATCGCGGTTTTCGGCGCGGCTTCGTGCGCAGGGGGATCGACCGGTGCGCCGATCGCGCCGCCGCAACGGTCGTCGCCGTCGTCGCGGAGCGGGAGCGGCGGCTCCAACTTGATCCAGCACGTGGTGCTCGTGATCCAGGAGAACCGAAGCTTCGACGATTTTTTCGCGACGTTTCCCGGCGCCGACGGCGCGACACAGGGGCTGATGAAAACTCCGTCGGGTGACCAATACGTGCAGTTGAGAAAAGCCGATCTGTCCGAGCCGTGCGACTTCGGGCACTCGTGGCTGACGTACCGCCGCGACTGGGACAAGGGTAAGATGGACGCGTTCAACTTAGAGGGCGGTGGAGGACGGTGCTCCGGAAAGGCAGGCACGGCCGTTTATCAATACGTCGATCCTACGCAGATCGCGCCGTATTGGTCGATCGCGCAGCAATACGTGCTGGCCGACCAGTTGTTCGCGACACAAGGCAGCGGCAGCTTTACCGCGCACCAGGACCTGATCGCCGGCGGCACCATGATTGACGCTAAACAGACGAAGAGCGTCGTCGACTTTCCGTCGGCGAAGCCGTGGGGCTGCGACGCGCCGGCGGGTACGGTGACGTCGCTGCTCGTCGCGAACGGCACGAAGAAGCCGCTTCGCCAGTACGACAAAGGCCCGTTTCCATGCTTCACATACGCGACTCTGCGGGATTTGCTCGATGCAAAGACGGTGACGTGGAAGTATTACTCGCCGCGGGAACCGGGCGGCACGGGCTCGCTCTGGAATGCCTTCGATGCGATCCAGGCCGTGCGCGAAGGCCCCGAGTGGACCACGAACGTCGCCGAACCCAAACAGTTTTTCACCGACGTCTCGGGCGGGACGCTGCCTTCTGTATCGTGGATCGTACCCGACTCGGCGAACTCCGATCACCCGGGCAATGGATCCGATACCGGTCCGTCGTGGGTGGCGAGCATCGTCAATGCCGTCGGCGAGAGTTCGTATTGGGACTCCACCGCGGTCGTCGTCGTGTGGGACGATTGGGGCGGCTTTTACGACAACGCGCCGCCGCCGTTCATGGACCAATGGGGCGGCCTGGGCTTTCGGGAGGCGATGCTCGTCGTCTCGCCGTACGCGCGTGAAGGCGCGTCGAGCCAGCCGGGCTACATTTCGCACACGCAATACGAGTTCGGGAGCATCCTGCGATTCGTCGAAGATACCTGGGGCCTCGGTCGTCTGGGCACTACCGATACGCGTGCGACGAGCATCGTCGATTGTTTCGACTTCACTCAGCAGCCGCGTTCGTTCACGCCGATTGGGACGAAATACTCGCGCAGCTTCTTCGAGCGGCAGCCGCCCTCGGGCAAACCGGTGGATACTGAGTGAAAGGGGCCCGCATGAAGGCAAATCGTATCGGATTTATGGCGAGCATTTGCGTGGCGAGCGCGACGCTCGCGGCGTGCGGGGGGAGCTCGTCGCTTGCTCCTTCGCCCTTCGGCTTGGCTCCCTCCGGGCGCTCCGCGCAGGGAGACGCTACAAGGGGCGCGGCCGATTCGGCAACGGATTTGTTGTACGTTTCGGACACGATTACCAGCGACGTGTACGTGTTTTCGTATCCGCAAGGCAAGCTCGTGCAGACGCTTACTGGCTTAGTCGATCCAGCGGGCGAGTGCGTGGATAAGAGTGGCGACGTGTTCGTGACGAATACCGGCGCGAGCAACGTTCTCGAGTACGCTCACGGCGGCTCGTCGCCGATTGCGACGCTCAAGGATCCCGGGTTCTTTCCGGTAGGATGCTCCGTCGATCCAACCACCGGAAATCTCGCCGTGACGAATTTTTCGTCGAGCAGCAGCACGCTGGGCGACGTCGTGATCTACAAGCGCGCAAAGGGCCGGCCCACCGGTCACTACAGCGACCCGAACGTCGCCGAGGTGTCGCTCTGCGGCTACGACGACGCGGGGAATCTTTTCGTAGACGGCTCGGGACCCAGCAGCGGGGCGTTTGGATTCGCCGAGCTTCCGAGCGGAGGCAAGAAGCTCAAGGACATCACGCTCGATCAGCCGATCACGCTCGGAGGGGGCGTGCAATGGGACGGCAAGTACGTCACGGTGGGCGACCAATCGAACGATACGATCTACCAGTTCACGATCAGCGGAAGCAGCGGCACGAAGGCCGGATCTACGCGGCTACGCGGCGCGACGCAAATCTTTCAGTTCTGGATCGATGGATCGAAGGTAGTCGGTGCCGACGCGTACGGAGGCGACGTCGGTCGATGGAAGTACCCCGCGGGAGGTCGCCCCGTGAAAACGATCGGCGGGCTATATGCGCCGCTCGGGGTAACGATCAGTCCGGGCGCTTCTCGTTAAGCGTCGGACGACTGACGCGTTCTTGACGCTCGTGGTCGAGTAACGCGCGCTTACGCGCGAGGTTCCAACGGTAGCCGCCCAGATCACCCGACTCCCGGATAACGCGGTGGCACGGGATCACGATGGCCGTCGGGTTGTGAGCGCACGCGTTTGCCACCGCCCGCGCGGCGCCGGGCGAGCCGATCGCCGCCGCTACCTCACCGTATGATTGGACGTCGCCGTAAGGGATCGATTGCAGATGCTTCCAGACCCGCATCTGAAACGCGGTCGCACGAACGTCGAGCGGCAAGGAATTCAGGGTAGACGCTCCGTCGATCAGCCTGCGAATCTCGAGCACCCACGCCCCGAACTGAGGATGGTGCGGTAGACCCACGGGGACCATCGTTGCTTTGGGGTACTCGGATCGGAGCATTGCCTCCAGGGCGCTCGCCGAGTCGCCGAAATGGACGAAGCAGATGCCCTTGTCGGTGGCTCCGATCATCATCAGGCCTGCGGGCGTCTCGAGTGTCGCGTGCGAGATCTCTACGCCGTCGCCGGCGCGCCTGTACTGAGCCGGCGTCATACCGAGGTTGCGCGCGGCGCTCTCATAGGCGCGGCTGGGCGAGCCGTAACCGGCGTCGTAGACCGATGCGTCCACGGCGCTTCCGGACTTCAAGCCGACCTTGAAGTCGTTTAGGCGCCGGCCGGCGGCATACTGCTTCGGCGTGACGCCGACGATCGCTTTGAAGCGTCGCGCGAAGTGAAACTTGCTCATCGCGGCCATGTCAGCAAGCCGATCCAGCGTGAGGCGCTCGGCGCTGTGGGTTTCGATGTAGCGGCAGATCTCGCCGATGCGTTCGGTTTCGCTGAGCATATTATTCGCTCGCTCGATCGACGCGGCCGGAATAGCAGCCTCGCTTGGCGTTGTGGACGTGGATGTAGGCGACGTGGGGATCGGCGAAAAGTCGCTCGATCAGCGTTTCGATTTCGGCGCCTTCGGTGAGATCCGCGTCGATCATCATGCCGGCGGCATCGAATGCGCGCAGGCTCAACGGGCGGAGGCGCATGACGGCGGGGACTTCGTTAACGCGGTCGTAGCGCCGCGTGGCGCCTTCGCGGACGAAGATGGCGTGGCTCGAGCGATACGGCGAGTCCGCCGGCTGGTGCGTATGGTTGACTAGGATCGCGCGCTCGCCGAGCTCGAGGTCGCGCATTTCGATGCGATCGGGAAAGCCAGGAGTTTGGTCGACTATGTAGCGCTTCGCGTTGCGCGCGGCGAGAGCGGCGTCGTCGAGGCCGAAGAGCTCGGTGAAGGGTTCGGCTGCGAGGCCGGTGATGCGAAAAGGAGTCATGACTAGATCGTAGCAGACCTCGCGCGGCCGAGCCTCCCGATTCTTGCTCAAGAGACCGTGACCGAGCTCACCGGCGAGCGGCGACGAGGCTGCGATACTTTCGCAGTGCGACGAGCGCCCAGATCGCTTCGACGACGCCGAACGGCCACGTGCCGGCGAGCCAACCGTACACGGATGCCGCGGCGCACGCGGCCGCGAACCCGAGCGTGTACCACGGCGAACGGTGCTCTAAGGCGTAGAATGCCATCATCAGGGCCACCGCGCCGGCCCCGAAGGCGGTGAGGAGCGTCATGGCAGAGCGCTTCGACGCTCGATAGGATACCGCTCGCAAGACCGGCGAAAGGTCATCACGCTTGCAACGGGAGCGTGGCCGTATCCCTCGGGCGGTCATCCGACGCAGACTCTGGAACGATACGATCAGATCAGGGGAATGACGATCTCTCGCGCTTCACCCGGATGACTAGGGCCGCGGAGCTGCCTTCGAGACACGCGCTCCGCCCTGCACCGCGCGAATGTACGTGACGGCCGAATTGCCGTTAGTATCCTTGACTTGGATCTGATCGACGTTGCCGTGGTCGCAAGCGACACCCTGGGGAACCACGGTGAAGGCCCCGCTCGTCGTGATCGGGGTTTGAACGACCCAACATTTGCCGACGATTGTCTGGGCCGTGAACTGACCCGTGTACCCGTCTTCCACCGCGATCAACGTGAACGACGTTGCTGCGGATTCGTCCGCCGGCTTCGCGGCCGTTCCGTCTGGCGTGATCTGAACCACGTTGGGCATGTAGTCGCTGTGGGTGCAGGCGACCAAACCGCAACCAAGAGCGAGCGCTAGGAGAACCAGACCACTGGTGTTCATCTAGAATACTGTTTCGCGCTCTGAGGGTCATTACATTGCCGGCCCGGCAGGCGCCCCGCGGCTCCCGGGACCGGAATTAAGACAATATCGGCCCGATGAGACCTCTATTGACAAAGGCTAGCGAGAAAGCGCATTCTGGCTCGGAGGGGACAGTTGGGACGCTTAGCGGCTCTCACTCTTCGCGTTTCATACGTTCTGGCATCGCCTTGAGCTGAGGAGGTTCAAACCTTGCGCGTTTCAACAGGGACTCTCGTCGCAGCGTTTTGTAGCGCAGCGATTCTGGCCGCGTGCGGCGCGGGTAATAGCGGCTTCTCTCCGCAATCTGCTGCCGCAGGCTCGCCGTCGCGGCCACTCACCGGCAACGGTTACAAGATCGTCTACAGCTTCCAAAGCCAAGGGGATGGCGCGCTCCCAAAAGGCACGACCTTGATCGACGTGAAGGGTACTCTTTACGGGACGACCAGCATCGGTGGCAGCCATTACTCAGGGTGTAGCGGCGGTTGCGGGGCCGTCTTTAAGGTGAACAGGTCCGGGACGGAAAGTGTCCTTTACAGCTTCGCGGGCGGCATCACGGACGGCGCGAGCCCGAGAGGGGGCCTGATCGCGCTGAACGGCACTCTTTACGGCACGACGGAACGAGGTGGCGCATACAATGGCGGCACGTTCTTCAAGATCACGACCACCGGAACGGAATCGATGCTGTACAGTTTTGGCCACGGCAAAGATGCTGCACTCCCGTACGCGACGTTGGTCTACGTGAATGGCCTTTTCTACGGCACGACGGTCTACGGCGGCAAGAGTAGCTCTTGCACGTACGGGTGTGGCGCCGTCTTCAGCATCACCCCATCCGGCAATGAACACGTGCTTCACAGCTTCAATGGAGGGACCAGCGATGGCGATTTCCTAACAGGAAGTTTGATCTACACGAGCGGCAAACTTTATGGCACGACGCAGCTCGGTGGTACCGCGGCGTGCGGGTGTGGGGTCGTGTTCAGCGTGAGCACGTCCGGCAAGGAGCACGTGCTGTACAGTTTCACGGGAGGGGCCGACGGTGGATACCCGGACGCTGGTTTGATCGATGTGAACGGCACACTGTACGGCATGACCGGTGGAAGTTCTGTCGGGCTCGAGTGCCCCGGCAGCACCTGCGGCACCATTTTCTGCGTGACCCCATCCGGCGTGGAGAAGACCCTCTACACGTTCACAGGCGGTACGGACGGCGCAGGCCCCTTCTCGACCTTGATCGACGTAAACGGCGCGCTCTATGGCACGACGAACTTCGGCGGTGGCAGTAACAAATGCATTGCCAGCTACTACCAGGGATGCGGGACCGTCTTTAAGGTGAGCACGTCGGGGAACGAACAAGTCCTTTACAGTTTCAAGGGCACGCCCGATGGCTGGTTACCGCAAACGACCCTGAGCAACGTGAAAGGCACGCTCTACGGCACGACGACATCCGGCGGCTCGGGCTCCTACACGAATTGCGGAGCAGTTGGCTGTGGGACCGTCTTCAAGATGCAGCCGTGATTCGGCGATCTAGTCAGGAGTTAAGGGAGTTTTCTCTCGAGTAAACGGTGGCGAGGACTCGTTTCTAGTCCGAAACGTGAGCCGAAATGGCAGTTTTTCGCTATCCCGCCCTCGCAATGCCCCTGATATACTGAGAACCTCACCCTAATACGCCTTGACCGCATGTTCAGCGCCCGGCCAACCCGCATTTTCGCGAGAGAGAGGGGCCAGCCATGAGCGCGATGGAACGCGTCTGGACGCGTATCAATACTGCCGCGACTAAATTTGCGGAGCACAAGGCGCTAATCAGCGTGCCTGAGTCGCGGGATACGGTCCTGAAGATTTGCCGTCAAGAAAAAGCGGAATCCCCCCCACCAGCGGCTCTACAGTATCTAAGCTCGGAACTGGTGCGTTTAACGTTGGAGCGGCAGTTCCCGGGGTAAAACGCCCGGGCGGCGCACGAATCGAGAACGATGGAAACTTCTCGGGATCGCCATTGTGCAAACCCGGGTTTTCGAATGTGATCTGCGAACGCGGCCGCACTGTTTACGCTCGGACCGATCGACATGGGTCGCGTTCTCGCGAGCGACAATCCCAAATCGGACGAAGAGAGTAAATCAATGAGTTTAGCAATCGAAATCGATAAAATCACCCAAGTACTGCTCGCGGATGGTTGGCATAACGTTGGAAACGATTCCTTCGAAATAGATGCTTACGAGTACGTGGATGCCGGAAAAGATGGTCACCGTCGCTTCGGCGGCAGCGGCGACAACGCGGCGGGCTTCGTGTTCGCGGAGCGGCTGCAAGACGGAGCGTTGAAGTCCACGATCAAGCTCACGATCAAAGGTCCGATTTCGTCGATTCTGGCAATCCGAGAAAGAGAGTGACGGAGTTAACCTGAGCCGGCCTAGGGACGCCGGGGTCTATTGTTCCTCGACGGCAACGAATGAAAACTCTTCGTCTCGGTGCCCCGTTGAGTTATCGCCCAGGTACACGGTAAAACGGAGGGCCTGATTATGCCCCGGGCGGGGCACCAAATCTACGGTCGCGAACATGGCGGGGCCAAGGACCTCCAGCGTCCATCCTTGGCCCCCGGTCTAGCGTAGCGTGAGGCGAAGGCGACGGTCCTTGAACGCCGCTGTGAAAAGTCGAGGACCACTCAGTATGCCGAGGTGGATTAGGCTGCACATAAATCGGGAACCCTTGTAACCATATCCTTGGATAAACGCGAAAGACGCTGGCTAAAAAAAACGGCGAGCGTCTTTCATTTTTCGCCGGCGCGGCCACCGAGCGCAAGTCTGGGCCTCCGCATTCGAGGCATTGGGAGCCGCCGCTCTCGATGATTGTACAATAGCTGGAGCTTGGCGCGCGATGTAGAACCGGGCTCCGCGATGACCTTATGCTTGCCGCCGGTAGCGATTCTCCGTGTCTGACTCAATCAGACCGCCGGAACCTAATCCCCATCCCGGGCCGTACAAGGAGCGATTCCCTATCGGTTGCTCCGTTCAAGTCGCGGACGAAAAAACGCTGAATCACTTCAAGGCAACCTGGAAATATCATCACCGGCTTGACGCGGCACAGCTACAATTTGCGGGACTCATAACGACCGTCAGATCTGTCGGTTACTATCATGGCGGAGATGTGCTGTATGGGCTCCGCGATGCTGGCGCGTACACGTGGCATGAGGCATGTTTGAGAGTTCCCGGCGACCTCAGATCGACCATGGACGAGATGAACGAGTGTGAACACCTCGACCTCGTCAACATTTCCGAACTTGGCGAGAATAGTCTTCGGTTAATCGTGGCTGAGCTCTCCGAGAGCGAACGAACTGATCTGCCACCACCGCCGGTTCCGGATGCTCGCCTCGTCGAACACGGTAAACGCGACCGGCTTTTTGAGGTTAGCTGGTCGAAGTATGTGGCATATAACGTGCTGAATGAGAGTTATTCGGAGTGGGAGTCGTCGGCGGAGTTTAAAGGCAATCGCTTTCGCCTTTATCAGGAGTCTCGTTACTTGGACTTCGTACGACAGACCCAGAATGTTCGGTTCTTGGCTCCAAACCACAAGCACTGGGGCGTCGTGTGTAAACGCCATGTGATCGACGTTATCTCTGAGGAAGAGCCAAACGTTGGTCGATTCGGAAGCCGCTAGTGCGCGCCGAGCACCATCTGCGCAATCATCGCTGGGCTCGCGAGCATCGGGAGTGGCGCGATTGCGCATGGTGCGGGCGCGAAATCATGCCGAAGCTGCAAGGCCATCCGCTCAATGCGATTGGGCGGGCGACGGGCGTTTTCGCTCGCGGCCTGATGGTGCATCCGTGCAGATTCCTCAGCCACGGCATTGGGACGGCTTTCACTAGTCGAAGACACGCTGTTATTTATGGAAGATGATAACGAGGGCTATTACGGCAAGGGCGGCCATAAGGACAGCCTTAATGGTCCATAATTGCCCATCGGTCAAATGTCGCGCCCAGGACGCGCGCGGAATCGGGCGGCCAGTAAGCCTCATGTATATGTTGTAGCTGAACGAGCCAAGCATGAACACCGCGATTCCGATAAGGAACCATACCGGAAATAACGGGTGTGTCGGTGGACTGATAGACCAAATAAATAACAACATCAGCGAGGCCAGCACGCCGACGGTCTGCGTGGCAATGTAAGTCCCGGTGTCCCGAATCATCGCAGCGCTATTCGACGGGGGCTAACATTCCCGCGGCTCTACAGGAGGAAGAGTCATCCACTCCGAGGCCCGCGCTCAGAACCATCGGGCGGTGCGCGGGCATTCTCACCTCATGCCAACTGCTTCCGCTCCCGCCATTGAGTTTTGCGGCGCCGGGGGCGTAAGTAGTCGCGTTAGCAGACCAATGACGAAGGCCCATTTTGCAGGGCCTCAAAAACTTATATCCGATTGGAGTCTCTTCTATGGTGGGCGGTGTAAGGATTGAACTTACGACCTCTTCCGTGTCAAGGAAGCGCTCTCCCACTGAGCTAACCGCCCGTCGCGCCGTGTGTGGCGAGAAGTGGCGAAGATTCGCAGCCGAGCGTCGCGGACCTTCCGCGCACTGGGGAGGCGTCCATCGCGCGTTTGACAAGGCCTTCGCGGGCGTGATAGAGTTGCGCGTATTACTTCACTCGATCGTCATAAAAAAGGAGACACTATGAATCAGACGCGTCAACTGTGCTCCACCGCGCCGAAGATCGGCGTGGGGTCGAATCCGTTTGGACCTTCGTCTTTGTCAATCTGAGCAACGCGCCGAGGGCGCACGGTTGAAAGACGAAGGCCTCCGTGATCGACCGGAGGCCTTTTGATTTTTGCACTTTCTTCAGTACGAGGCGAATTATGGAACTTTGGCAGGAAGCCGAACTTCGGATTCGCCGTGACGACGCCTTGGGCGACGCCCACCGCAGCCGGCTCACGCGCCGCGCCGCGACGGGACGAAGCTCCAAGGTTCGGGCTCATATCGCGCACGCCGCGGAGGCAATGAGCGATTTGCTCGCAGCGCTGGCGCGCAGCCTGCGAAACGGTGAAACCGCTTAAATCGGCTAGAGAAGGGCGTCGCGCACGTTAGTGTCGGCGCCCTTCCATTGTAGGTCGAAGCGCACACGAGCCGAACGTGCTTGCGCGCTCGCGCCGCCGGCAGTCAGCGCCTCGGCGAGGCCGAACAGCGCGCGCGGATCGTTTGGATACGCGTCGAGCGTTTGGGTAAACGCGCTGATCGCGCCCGCAACGTCACCTTGCCGGAGCCGCAGTTCGCCGAGCGCCTCGTCCGCCGGCAGCAAGGGAATAAGCTCGCCGCCGAAGTTGCGTTGCTGGCTCTCGCGGCTCTTTTCGATCCACTGCTCGGCTTCGTCGTATTTTCCGTCGGCCTCCGCGAGCCGTGCAACGAAAAGCTGCGGGATGTACCCTTGTGCGAAGTTCTCCGCGGGGACATGTGCGACCAGCGCGCGGGCTTCGGCGATGCGGCCCAAATTCAGCGCGGCGAGGCCGCGAACGCCGGCGCCGCCGAATTCGCTTCCGCCCGCGGCGTAGGCCTCGGCGTAACGACCGAAGCGTAGCGCGGTAAGGGCGTCAAAACTCGTTCCGAACAGGCTCGCCATCCGGTGTCCCCACTGCTGCGCGACATCATAGTTCCCGAGCATCATCGCCGCGGAGTAGCCGACGGCGACGTCGTGCCTCGCGTAATGCTGTCCCTGCTCGGATTCGGTGCCGCCGTCGAGCTCCGTCAGTAGTTCGTAGGCCCGCGCGCTCGAAGCCACGGCGGCGGCGTAGTTGCCAACCTCGATCCAGTAGTGGGCCGGCATGTGCGCGAGATGCTCGGCCTGCGGCGAAAAAGCCGCCGCGTCGAGAAGCCGGGCGCAGGGGAGCGCGGGAGCGCGATCGTTGGCGAGATCGTACAGATGAATGCACAGATGGTTGGCCATGACGTTCGACGGATCGTCGCGCAGAACGCCGATTACGAGTTCCAGCGCCTCTCGCGACTGCTGGCCGGCGAGCATGCCGTCACGCCACTCGAGGCCGCCGCCTTCCAGCAGCGCCTCGGCAGCCAATAGGCGCACGTTTTCATCACGCGACGATTCGGCGAAGGCGAGCATCGCTCGACGGTAGGCAGCGTCGTCGCTCGCCCAGTCGGCGAATCTTCCGCGATAGCGCAGCGCCATGATCGAGATCAGGCTTTGCTCGCGAGGCGTCAGGCCGGACGCGAGCGCACCAGCTTTTCGGATCGCTTGCGCCGCGTCTTCGAAGCGAGCTTGCGTGACCGGCGTGTTCAAGTCGGGTCCGTCGGCGAGCGCCGTTCCCCACAACGCCATCGCGAGGTGCGGATCGAGCTTCGCCGCCAGTGAGAACCCTTTGGCCGAGTCGCTTCCGTTGTACGCATAGTAAAGGAAGAGCCCGCGATCGACCGCCGCTTGCGCGGCGGGATTGGTCGTCGATACCGGGAGATGCACCGGTACTCCCACGGCAGCGACGGCAAGAACGACCGCGACCAGTGTCACGTTACCGGATTTCAACCGCAGCGAGGGTAAGGTCCCCTTTTGTCCAAGGAGCGAGCCGGGGGCGCGTAGCTCAGCGGGAGAGCATCCGCTTCACACGCGGGGGGTCGCTGGTTCGAGCCCAGCCGTGCCCAAACCAGGCTAAAGCCTAAACTTCCTGTGACTCTTGGCAGCCCAGCTTGCCAAAGGACAGGCTGACGGTGGGCTCCCTTTTTGTAGCTCAAAAGGCAATGGTTACACGCAGAGACGCCTCCGGGCTCATTCACGCCCTGGATTTTGCAAGAGTGCTTCGAACCCAACCGGGCCACGGCCGGACCACACTTACAAAGGCTAAAAAGCTGGTTCGAACCCAGCCGGGACGGCGACGGCTAATGAGCGTAGCGATGCAACCCTGGATGCCAAATGTAACAGGGCCCGAACGGACGTGCTCTCGCGGTAGGTTGAGCTTCGGGGTTCGGCTTTACGTCGAAGGCCAGTTCGGTCCAAAACGTGGTATTGCTACCTCGCGACGCTAATAGTCACGCCTATGAAGCCAAAGTCTTTCTTATCGTAGTCACCAAACGTCGTAATCCGTTTGACTGGCGTGCCACCTTTAGGATACTTCCAGATTCCAATATTTCGCGGGTTTGGCCCCTGATTGCTGTAAGGCGCGATTATAGAGCCTTTATATATCCACGACTGCGCTAGCCTATTGCGGACGCGTTTCAATGTCGTTTGCGAAACTATCGTCGCAGAGGAACCTGAAATGGCCAGTCGCGAGACCGTAAAGAGGCTAGGACTTGCCGACTCATAGGTTAGATATTGACCATCCCACTGAACTTGGCCGGGAAGCCCCACCCTCTGGTCTAGAGTTAGCATCTCGAACGTACTGCCACCACTCGGCAATTCGGATAGACCGTATGCGACGCCGTGCGTATCAGTGGTCGCGCCATCCACAAAAAGATTGCCCGCGCTGTCATATCCGCAATACTGAGCGTCAAGAAGCGAAGAGTAAACAGTCGGCATTGATAAACCGTTTGAGAAAACTGCGATGCCAGTAAAGCCGAATACAACGGCTAGGTTTCCGGTCTTCGGGTCAATGGCGCAACCTTCCGCATCCCCTTGAGGAAGCGCAAAACTCGCAATCGGCGTGGTGCCGCCGTGGGCGAACTCAACAACCGCGGTATTGTTGGAGATGTAAACATTCCCGGCACCGTCTGAGCAGTCCCCGCTAAGACCGTTTCCTTGATAGCCACTGATTTCGCCAACGAGTTTGCCTTGAGGATACGACAAGATGCAAGTGCCTTCACAACCGCCTGTGGCGTAAATCAAATCCTGACCTTTTGCTTCCGGCAGCATCCACGACTTGCCATGCGCGGCCCGCGTCGCGATCGTGCGGCTTTGCAGCATCGCGCCCGGCGCGCCGATCGGCGGCTGCGATCCGCCGCACCCGGCCAGCAATGCCACGACGGCGCTGATGCCAAGCGCGGAGCGCCCGGAAGCCGAAACCCACATCTGCTGCCTCCCTCTTAAAACGCCTGGCCATTGCTTAGAGCCACTCCGGCGACGCCGCGAGGATATTTGCGTAACCCTATCTTCGAATGGAACAGAGAAACCGGCCCAAAGGCGCAGCCGCCTCCTACTTTTCTCATAGGCGCGACCCAAATGGAGTACCATCCTGCGACGAAGAGCCTTTGCTCGTCACCTGTTATGACGAGTTCGGTTGGTATGTCAGGGACGCCGACGACCTGGCAAGTCTGCCGCAAATTCGGGGGAAATACGTCAACGACTTCGGGGAAGCCGGTGGCAACCGCGAGGAAGGTTCCCGACCTTGTCCTTACGAGGCCCTGCGGCTGATTAACCGGCATGCCGAGAATTCGCCCTTGCTTGGATGACGAGTGAGGTCGAATCTTTTCAACGCTGCCATAACTGTTGCTTGAATCGCGATACGCGACGTAGAGATTACCGCGTCTGTCCAAATCGACGCCGTCCGCCTGAGTGCCGGGCGTTTTCCAGGTACGATACGGAGAGGTGATGCCACGCAAGAATTCAGTAACAGTCCCATCGGAATTACTAACGAACACATTGCCGGGATGATCGACGACGACGTACTTCGGACCATTAAGCCCGGAGTACGTGATGGATGGTGTCAATGAGCCGCGCGTGTAGACGGTTACCGTGCCCGACCTTCCATTTGCGACATAGAGGCTGCCGTGACGATCTACCCAGAGTCCCTGTGCTTCACTTATGCCGTCGGTTATTTCGCCGATCCTGTGGGCCTTATGAGGGCGCTCTGGCACGATTTGGATGCGGTCGTTATCAGCAATATAGACGAGCGGCTGTCCATTCATCGCGGCTGAGGATAGCCAACCGTGTTCCTCGGACTGCGAGTTTAGAGTGCCGACCGGCGATCCGCTGCGAATCGCACCACGCTGCGGCAGCGCGCCCGGCGCGCCGATCGGCGGCTGCGATCCGCCGCACCCGGCCAACATAACGACGGCCAGACCAATGCCTAAGGCACGGCTGCCAATCACCGCTGTTTTCATGCCTTTTTTCGCCTCCTTCCGAGTTAGTGTTCGACCTGAGCGATTGGTTCCCGTCCGGGGGTCGGGCGCGGCCCTGAAACAAATATCTCTGTGAGGAGAGCATGCAGAGTGGTTTTTGCAACTGTACCGAAGCAGCGGCGGGGTACGCAGAGCCTGCCTGAACACTGCCGGACCAGCCGATTTTCGAGGCATCGGCGCCAGGGCAAACTAGCGAAAATTCAATAAACACAGCGGTTTTGACGCGTCTCTTCCTTAGTACAGATTCGGCACGAGCCGTGCCCACCACTGAAAAACCCTTACACCGTAGGGGCTTTTTCTTCGTCGCTTGCACGCGGGCGTTAGCCGTTCCGTGCTTTCTAGAGGGTAGGCGGACGCACGGTTGGAGGGGAAGAATATTAGGTGAAACGCGCGGCATTGATAGGCGCGCTGATCGTCACGGCTGCGGCCGCTAGCGCCGTTCCCGCGCGGTAACGGAGTTTTGCGTGGCCCGGCTTACGGGCCCCCTACCTGAAATCGAGCGGTACCGGCTCGCTCGCGTACCATTACCGCCTGCAGGCCCTGAGCCCGCGCTCATCGCCGCGGTAATCGTCGCCGATACGGATCGCGGCTGGTTCTCGTGGACGCAACCATCTGCGCCGCTGACGCGCATGACATATACGAGCTCTGGACCGGATTATAAGATGACGTACGTTCAAGCCGAGTCGCCCATAATTAGCGTCACGTTTCCAGAGCCCGTGAACGTCACGCGCGCTTGGGTTACCGTGGCGAAAACGCAAGGCGACGCCGTCTTCGGCTGGGACGCGCGTGGAGCGATCCCATGCGATCCTCCTGATTTTTTCGATCTTGGGCGCCCCAGTAAACATGTCACAAAGCGCCGGTAACCGAGGTGTATATCGCAATCGATCGGACCGGAAAGCTCAGGGATGCTTGGATCTTCGCGAGCTCCGGATATCCGCAGCTCGACCAAGCCGCGCTGGATGCGGCGAAGAAATCATCCTACAAAGGCGCGACCTCGTACTGCCGACCGGTTACGGGATTGTACCTCTTCCGGGCAGATTTCGTGCGCTAGCGGCCGCGGAAGGCCGGCTTGCCTCCTCGTCAGGTCGACGGTGTTGAAGCAGTGGAGGGCCTATGGTAGACTCTCCGAATGGTTCCCGAGCACCGGTTTTTTGAGGGTCAGCGCGTCATTTAGGTGACGAGAAAGTCAACAGTGACAGGGCTTTTTCGTGCGCGATTCTCGTCGGCGGTGCCGTCTCTTGGCGCTGTAGCTCAGTTGGTTAGAGCGTCGCCCTGTCACGGCGAAGGTCGTGGGTTCGAGCCCCATCAGCGTCGCCATCTTGAGTCGAGCGCATCGCGAGAGCGGTGCGCTCGACAAGAACCGGGCCAAGGTAGCTCAGTTGGTAGAGCACGCGCCTGAAAAGTGCGGTGTCGCGCGTTCGATTCGCGCCCTTGGCACCATAGTGGAGGGGCCCGGGCAATCTCGGGCCTCTCGTCCCCACCAGTTTACCCGGCCGTTGCGTTTGGCGGTGTGCCAGTACGCGTGGCACTCAGGTTTGATATCGAGGTGTCATGCCGAGGCGGCGCCTGCCAAGCTGCAGCAGATGTGGGACTCTCAAGGTCACCCTAAAGAGCGGCGCCTCACGATGTCTCGCGTGCCACAATCGACGTGGGCGTGACTACTATAGCAGTAGCCCAACCCGCCGCCGCAAGCAGCGGGAGTCGTACGTGCTGCGAAAATACGGCACTTCGATGGCGTGCTTGGAAGCAGTTCTTGCCCAACAACAAGGACGTTGCGCGATCTGTTTCAGGCGCTGGGAAGAGTGCCCGCAGGCTAAGCGAGTTCTTCACGAGGCGATATTCCTCCAATACCTCTACGTCGATCACGATCACAGGTCGGGCGAAATTCGCGGCCTACTCTGCAATGCGTGCAACACAGGGATTGGGTTGTTCGAAGAGGAGCGAGCTCGTCTGGTCTCAGCTGTCCGCTATCTCAAGGGCCGAGCCAACTGACGGCGCGGCGCATGTGACCCGGCTGCTTATTAGAAGAAGAGCCTAGCCCCGCAGCGTGCGGTCGAAGAACTCGATCGTGCGGTGCCAGGCGGTTTCTGCGTGCTCCGGATGGTAGTGGCCGAGGCCGCCCTGCCCTAATTCGCCGGTGTTGAAGAAGCCGTGCTCCGCATCGTACCGGTGGAACTCGAGGGCGACCCCGGCGTCGCGCAGCTTGCGCTCGATCGCGTCGACGCCTTCGATCTTGAAGAATCCGTCTTTGAGCGCCCAGTGCCCCTGAATCGGCACCGCGATCGCGCTGGGGTCGCCCGCTTCCGGGGGCGGGTATCCGTACCAGATGCTTGCGGCGTCGAACTCGCGCCCGTGCATCACACCCAGCATCGCCAAAGCGCCGCCCATGCAGAAGCCGGCTACGCCGACGCGCTTGGCGCCACGTTCGCGCAGATAGCGCGCGGCGCCGGCAGCGTCTTGCGTTGCGGCGTCCGCGAAGTCGAGGCCTTCCATCAAATGGTTGGCTTCGTCACCCGTTGCCGCGCTGCGGCCGCGATAGAGATCCGGCACGAGCACGCTGAAGCCGTGGGAAGCGAGCCGATCGGCCGCGGCTTTGATGCGGTCGTCGAGCCCCCACCACTCCTCGAAGAGGACGATGCCAGGCGCGTCGCTTGAGTGCGGCGCGGGCGCAAAGTATCCCGGTGCGGTCGTACCGTCGGGGCGAACGAACTCGACGCTCGAACCCATCAGCGACGTCCGGCGAGCGCGCCTTCCTCAGCGTCCTGGCGATCGAGATTCGCCAAGCGTTCGCGAAGCAGCCACTCGTTTGCGGCCTTTGCGTCTTCGGGCCGCACGCGCTCCATAAACCACGCGTGAAGCAGCTCGTCGGTGGGATTTTGCTGCAGGGCTTCGTCGAACTCGGCGGGCGAAATCTTCCAGCGTTCCATCATCCCCGCGTCCATGGGACACGGATAGATGTAGTCGTGGATCGTTCCGGCGGCGGCGGCCCGCCCTTTGTCGGACGCGCGAAGGAGCCAGAGCGTTTCGCCGATTGCCTCGCGGCCTCGGCGCGGAAACGTTTTTTCGTCACGAAAGTCAGTAGGCATGCGACCCATAATGCATCTGTACGGCAGCGGGTTGCGCGGGCAAGCCAGCGAACGGTGACGCGATGGAGACTACGACCGCCTCGCCGCGCCACGAGCCGCGATGGCACGCGTCGATGGCGGTGTTGGCAGCCGTGGTGCTCTATGTCACGCTACCGCCGAGGCTCGTGATCGGGCCGACCTGGGCGGCTCCCCTGGTCGTTCTGCTGCTACTCATTCCGCTGTCGATCCTGGTGCCGCAGCGCCATCGGGAGACGCGGCGCACGCGGTTCTGGAGCATTCTGCTCATCGCCATCGTCAACTTCTTCAACCTCGTTTCGGTGTTGCTGCTCATCGCCGGCTTCTTCCGGCCGGAGAAGGCGGTGATGCATTCGCCGGGGATTCTGCTGCGGACGGGCGCGCAGATTTGGTTCACGAACATTCTCGTCTTCGCGCTGTGGTTTTGGGAGCTCGATGGCGACGGGCCCGACGCGCGCGCTCACGCGACCACGGCAACGGAATTCCAAAACGCGGACTTTCTCTTTCCGCAGATGCAGTTGTCGATTTCGAGCGGGGGAAGGTCGACGTGCATCGATCCGCTGTGGAAGCCGCAATTTTTGGATTACCTCTACCTCGGGTTCACGACCGCGACGGCGTTCAGTCCCGCCGACGTGCTGCCGCTGAGCCGTTGGGCGAAGGCGCTGATGGGTGCTGAAGCGCTGATCTCGCTCATCACGATCGCCATCGTTCTCGCCCGAGCGATCAGCGTAATCCCCAGCGGGTGAAAAGAGGCCGAACTAAACGCGCGAGTTCGGGGTTGTAGGACGGGGTATGGACGTGCTCGAACCGGAAGGGTCGCTCGACTGCGGGTATGATGTAATGGCAGCCTGCGACCTTCCCAAGGTTGATGCGTGGGTTCGATTCCCACTACCCGCTCCAACGGCGACGTAGCCAAGTGGTAAGGCAGGGCTCTGCAAAAGCCCCATTCGGCAGTTCGAATCTGCCCGTCGCCTCCAACCCGTTTCGATGACCCGCGTAGGCGTGGTCGGCGCCGGAGCGATCGGCGGCTTCCTCGCCGGCGCCCTTGCCCGGTCCGGTGCTTCGGTCGTTATAGTGGCACGCGGCGAGCACGCGGCCGCGGCGGGGCGTGCCGGGCTCCGCATCGAGAGCGAGGACCTGGGAACGTTTAGGGTCAGCGTCGGCGTCACCGACGACCTTCGGACGGTCGACGAGCCCTTTGACTTCCTCTTGCTCACGTTCAAGGCGCACCAGTGGCCCGGACTCCTCAGCATGCTCGCCCCCTTCGCCGGAAGCTCGGCGGCACTCGTTACGATGCAGAACGGCGTTCCGTTCTGGTACGAGCGAGAAGCGCCGCTCGAGAGCGTCGACCCCGGGGGGGCGATCGGGGCTCTCTTTCCCGACCGGCAAGTCGTCGGTTCCGTCGTGCACGTCTCCGGCGAGATCGTGGGGCCGGGGCACGTTCGTCAGAGCGGCGGCTTGCGCTATGTGTTCGGCGATCCGGGCGGCGGGTGCGGCGCTCGGGCGGCCGAGCTGGTGCGGCTGTTTCACGGTGCCGGCCTGGCCGCCGAAGCGGATTCGAACGTTCGCGGGACGGTCTGGTTGAAGCTCGTGAACAACGTGGGATTGAATGCGGTGAGCGTCTTGCGGGAACTAACGATCAAACCGATGCTGGAGGACCCCGAGGCGCGGGCACAGGTTCGCCGCTTGATGATCGAAGCGCTGAAGGTTGGGCAGGCACTGGGCGTGGTGGGTGAAATCGACGTCGACGCGCGCATCGCGTATGCCGCGCGACTCGATAACGTGAAAACTTCGATGCTGCAAGATTTCGAACGAGGCCGCCCGATGGAGATCGATCCGATCTTGGGCGCCGTTTGCGAGCTCGGCGATCGCTACGGCGTTGCCACGCCGGAGGTGCGAACCGCCTACGCCACGTTACGGCGATCGCGCCTGACGACGCGATGATCGCCGAACCGGCACAGCAGTTCGGCGTCGCCGATCTCGGCGGCGTGGGGCCCAAGACGGCGCCGCTGTTTCGCGATCTGGGCATCGAAACGGGTTGCGCGCTCCTGGAGTATCTGCCGTTTCGCTACGACGACCTGCGCTTTCCAACGCCGGCGATGCGGCTGGGTGAGACCGGCGGCGAGGAGAACGCGGTGGGCCGCGTGACCGGAATCAAAGAACGTCGCGTGCGCGGCTTGGAGATCGTCGAGTTGCGGATGGTCGACGAAGCCGGTGACGCGTTCGTCGCCAAATGGATCGGCCGCAACCGGTACGTCTACGGGCGCTTCCGCGAAGGCATGCGGCTCTTTGTACGCGGTCGCGTCGAGCGGACGTTCTCCGGCCCGGTCGTGGGCGTGTCGCATTACGGGCAGCTCGACGAAGGCGAAGAGTATCGCGGGGAGCTCGTTCCGATCTACCGGGCCAGCAAAGAACTCGCGAGCCGGAAGATCGCGGCGGTGCTGAAGAAGAACCTGCCGCGTCTGCTCGAGCTCGCGCCCACTGACCCGTTGCCGAAATCGCTCGCGGCGTCGCGCGGCTACGGCTCGCTGGTGGACGCGTATCGGTCGGTGCACGGGCCACGTACTCCGCAGGAAGCGGAGCTGGCGCGCGAACGGTTCGTGTTCGCGGAGTTTCTGGCGCTCGCCGCGGCTGCTGCGCTGCGGCGCAGCGCGCGCGAAAGCGATCACGATGCGCAGGCGTTGCGCGCGCCGCCGGATTTGCTGGAGCGGTTCGAACGCGCGCTGCCATTCCCGCTGACGGGCGCGCAACGCCGGGTGATTCTCGAGATTTGGAACGACATGGCCCGCGACGTTCCGATGAACCGCCTGCTGCAGGGCGACGTCGGCAGCGGAAAAACGCTCGTGGCCGCTGCGGCGATCTTGCTCGCCGCGGGAAACCGCATGCAGTCGGCATTGATGGCACCGACCGAGTTGCTGGCCTGGCAGCATGCGAGCAAACTCGCACCGTTGCTCTTGCCGTTCGGAATCGCCCTCGAGGCGGTTTTCGGAAGCCAGAGCGGCCGTTCGCGCACCGCCGCGCTCGCGAAGCTCGGCAGCGGCGAGGCGTCCGTGGCGGTGGGAACGCACGCGCTCCTGACACAGGGCGTCGACTTCGACCGCCTCGGCCTGACGATCATCGACGAGCAGCACCGCTTTGGCGTCGAGCAGCGCGCTCGACTGCGCGCGAAAGGCGTTTCACCGCATACCCTGCACATGACGGCCACCCCGATTCCGAGGACGCTCGCGCAATCCGTCTACGCGGACCTCGACCTCTCCGTGATCGACGAGCTTCCACCCGGGCGCACGCCGATCGAGACGTTCGCCGTCCGGACCAGCCGCCTGCAAAAGGCGTACGAGTTCGTTCGCAAAAATGTTGCGAAGGGACACCAGGCCTACATCGTGGCGCCCGCGATCGAGGAAGGAGACGGCACGATCACGAGCGTCGTGGCCGAGGCCGAACGGCTCAAGAGCGATGTTTTCTCCGATTTGCGGGTCGGGCTGCTGCACGGGCGGCTGGCTTCGCGCGAGAAGGAAGAGATCATGACGCGGTTCGTGCGCGGCGAACTCGACGTGCTCGTTTCCACGACCGTGGTCGAGGTCGGAGTCGACGTTCCCAACGCGACCGCGATGGTGATACTCGACGCACAGCGCTACGGTCTCGCCCAGCTGCATCAGCTACGCGGGCGCGTCGGGCGAGCGGCGGCCAAGTCGTTCTGCATCCTCGTCTACCCTGACGACGCCGGCGAGGGAGCTCGCCTCGAAATTCTGACCGAGTGCACGGACGGTTTCAAGATCGCCGACGAGGATCTGCGGCTGCGTGGACCCGGCCAGTTTGCCGGGACCGCGCAATCCGGTGGGGCGGAGATTCGGCTCGGCGATCTCGTGCGCGACGTGGACGTCTATCGTGCCGCCAAGCTCGCCGCGGAAGCAATCGTCCGAGACGATCCGCAGCTCGACCGGCCCGAACATGCGGGGCTGAGGACGGCGCTCGAGTCTACGCCGAGCACGCGCGCGCTGCTGCTTTCTTCATAGGGGGCAGCGGCTCGAGGCGTCGAACGCGCGGATCATGGAGCGCGTCTGCGGGATCGGTTTCGATCTCGACCATACCCTCGCGATCGACAACCGCCTCGAGCGAGTGGCCCTGCTGCGGCTTCTAGAGGTGGTCTTGACCGAGGGCGGCCGGACGGTCGGAACGCTCGCCGACGAAATCGATAGCATCGACGACCTGCTCGCACGCCAGCGTCGCGGGGAGTTCTCCGTCGAGACGGCCGTGCGACGCTTCGTTGCCCAGCGTGGAGTGGAACCGACGGAATGGCACGTCGAAAGCTTCCAAAAGACGGCCGTCGCGATGGTCGACGAGTTCCTCGTGCCGCTTCCGGGCGTGAAGCAAACGCTCGACGTCCTGCGCGAGCGGGGCATCGAAATGGCGATCCTGAGCAACGGCTGGAATCCCTTGCAGGCGCGTAAGGCCGAGCAAGCCGGGTTTCGCGGCCCCGTTCTCGTCAGCAGTGAGATCGGCGTACAGAAGCCCGCGTCGCGCGCGTTCGAGGCGCTCCTGCGTACGCTCGGAACGCATCCGGCCCGCACGTGGTACGTCGGCGACGACCCGCACGCCGACGTCGCCGGTGCGCAGGAGGCCGGCATGCGGGCGGTGTGGATGAATTGGGAGCGCAAAGAGTATCCGGCGGAGCTGCGCGCGCCGGAACACACCATCGCCAACTTCCAAGAACTGTTAAGCCTGCTCCCCGCTCCGGAGCCCGTTACGTGATGCGCCGGTTACTGGTACTGGGCGCGGCCATCGCGTTGTGCGGCCTCGCCTCGCCGCCCGGTTATCAGCAGAAGCTCGTGGACCTCGAGCGGAGCTACACGTATTGGTCGTTCGAGCAGAATCCGACGTCCGCAACCGATGCCGGGATTCACACCTACGACGCTCGTCTCGCCGACTACTCAGCCGCCGTGCAGGCTGCGCAGATGGCGCGATTGCGCGCTTTTCGCAACGAATTGGCGGCGCTGCAGCCTGCCGGCGGCGCGAGCGCGCACGAGCGCGTCGACTATCTGCTCATCCGAGCCGGCATCGAGGGCGACTGGTGGGGCCGCACGGTGTTGCGCGGTTTGCAGCGCAATCCGAGCATCTACGAGGGAGAGTGCAGCAACGGCATCTTTTCGATCGTCAAGCGGCAGTATGCGAGCGACGAGATTCGGATTCGCGCCGCGATCGCGCGGCTGCGCAGCTGCCCTCGAGTGCTCGAGCAGGGTAAGGCCAATCTCACGGACACCGTACGAGAGTTCGCACAGATCGCATCCGAGGACATTCGCGACGGCGATACGCTCTACACGACCAGCCTCAACGAAGTGGCGCACGATGCCTCACCGGCAACTCGCGCGGACTTGGCGCAGGCGCAATCCGTGGCGCTGGGCGCGCTGCACGCGTATCGTGCGTGGCTGGACGCGCGCATGTCGCGGTTCCACCCGGGCGGCTTCGCGGTGGGGCGCAAGCAGTATGACTGGTATCTCAGGCGCGTCTTGCTGTTGCCGTACGATTCGCGGCGAGTAGCCGAGATCGGCCGCGTCGAGCTCGCGCGCGATCGGGCCCTGCAGGTCTGGGAGACGAGTCGCGACGAGCACGAGCCGTCGCCGTCGCCTGCGCCGACCTTCGATTCGAAGGCCGCGTTTCTGGCGTACTACGAGCAGAGCCTCGCGAAGATCATCTCGTTCATCGACTCACACGCGATCGTCGACATTCCTTCCTACATCGGACCGTTCCATATCGTAGAGGTTCCCAAGGCGCTGGCGGCGACATACCCCGGCGGCTTCATGAACCCGCCGCCGATGTTCTCGAAGGATCCGCAGGGCTTCTATTTCGTCCCCGACTTCAGCGCGAGCAACCAGAGTTTCTTCGTCCAGCAAGCGCGCCAGTCGGTGCTGCCGCTGTTGGGACACGAAGGGATTCCCGGTCACTTCATGCAGTTCAGCGAGGCATACCACAATCCGGACTTCGTGCGGCACGTGCAAGGCGACGGAGTCTTTGCCGAAGGATGGGCGTTCTACGGCGAGGAGATGCTGATGCGTGAGGGGCT
Organism: Vulcanimicrobiota bacterium; assembly: GCA_963745145.1. GTDB lineage: Bacteria > Vulcanimicrobiota > Vulcanimicrobiia > Vulcanimicrobiales > Vulcanimicrobiaceae > Cybelea. Next base: position 377,653 of record CAVUWE010000003.1, read on the forward strand.
CTACGACGACGATTCGGGCGCGCGGTTGCAGGTGCTTCATTTAATGCGCCACCGCGCCACGCGAGTGGGCGTCGACGTCGGGTTGGCGACCGGCGCGATGACGCTGCCGCAAGCGATCGCGTACTTTCAAAAGAACGCCGGCATCGACTACGACACGGCGCGAGGCGAGGCCACGCGCTTCGCCATGGGTCCCGGTCAGGCGATCGACTACCTGATCGGGAAGGTTCAGATCGAGACGCTGATCGGCCTCGTGCAGGATCGCGAGGGCGGCGCCTTTTCGCTCCGCCGTTTCCACGACCGCCTGCTCTCGTACGGCACCGTGCCCTACTCGACGATACGTTACGAGTGGCTCGGCGACGACTCGTGGCTTCAGCCGGCGATCGACCCGCTCGGGCCGCGCGAGTTTTAAGGAGATGCCGCGGATTACGGGCGGATCGCTCGGCAGCCGAAAGCTGCGTTCACCCAAAGGCCCGAACGTGCGGCCGACGCCGGGCCGGGTCAAGGAGTCGCTCTTCTCGATACTTATACACAGGCTCGAAGGGGCGCGCGTGCTGGATCTCTTCGCCGGAACCGGCGCGATCGGGTTCGAGGCGGCCTCGCGAGGGGCCGCGCGCGTCGTCTCGGTCGAGGGCCAGCGCGACGTCGCGCTGGCAATCGAAGAAGCGGCAAAGAGCCTCGGCGTCGACGACGTCGTGACCGTGTTTCCGGCGCCCGCGGAACGCGCGCTCTACCGCTTGGAGGGGCCGTTCGACATCGTGTATCTCGACCCGCCGTACGCCGATCCGGTGCCGCTCAATGTGTTCCGTCTCATGCGCGAACGCGCGCTGCTGGCTCCCGACGCGCTCGTCGTCTACGAGCATGCCGCCAAGCGGATCCTGCCGGACATACCCGGGTATCGCTCCTCGCGCGAAGAAGTCTACGGCGATGTGGCCCTCGCCTTTTTGTCGCTGGAATCTTGACGAACGGTAAGTTGATGCGCGCGACGCGCGCGGTCTATCCGGGATCGTTCGATCCGCCGACGCACGGTCATCTCGACGTGATCGAGCGCGCGGCCCGGTGCTTCGGTGAGTTGCTCGTCGCCATCGTCGTCAATCCGCAGAAGCGCGCCCCGATGTTTACCTTGGAGGAGCGCGAGACGATGCTCAAGGCCAGCGTTGCCGGGGTGCCGAACGTGCGGGTCGAGCATTTCAGGGGCCTGCTCGCGGACTACGTGCGGAGCGCGAACGCGGACGTGATCATCAAGGGTTTGCGTGCGATTTCCGATTTCGAGAGCGAGATGTCGGCCGCTTTGATGAACCGCTCGCTGTCCGACGTCGATACGCTCTTCCTGATGTCTGATCAGAAGTATTCATTCGTCAGCTCGAGCCTGGTCAAAGAGGTCTTTTTTTTGGGCGGCGACGTCGCCGCGCTGGTGCCCGAACCGGTCCTCCGCGTGATGGCGGAGAAGCGCACAAACTTGCAACGGAGGTAGTAATGTCGGTCTATCGCGTGCTGGACAAGCTCGAGGCGTACGTTCACGAGGGGACGTGGCTGCCCGCCGGCTATCGCATTCTATCCGAGGAGCGGTTGCTCGAGCTGATGGAGAAAATTCGCGCGTCGTTGCCGGAAGAGGTCGGCCGCGCCAAGGTTATCGCGAAGGATCAAGAGCGCGTGATGCGCGCCGCTCAGGAGAAGGCGCAAGCGATCGTCGAGCAAGCCGCCAGCAAACACGACGAGCTCGTCGACGAAAACGAGATCGTGCAGCGGGCCCGCACGACGGCGGACACGGTGCTGCGCGAAGCGGAGGAGCGCGCTGCGCAGGTGCGAGAAGGCGCGGACCGGTACGCGCGCGACGTGCTGGTGGAAATGGAAGGCCGCCTCGGCGGAGCGCTCGGCGCCGTGCGGAAGGGGCGCGAGATGCTCGACCGGCCTCGCCCGGTTGCCGACCCGCTTGCGGACGCTGCAGCGAAGAGCAAACGAGCGGCGTTCGACTCGCAGGCTGCGGCCGAGGAGACGGCCGCCCTCGAAAGCGTCTGAAACCCCCGCCGTTCGGGAATAACGCCCGAATGAAACATCTAGCAATCGTGCTCGCGCTCGCCGGCTCTCTCGGTACGCTCGCTTTAGCCGACGAGCTTGGTGGGATCTCCGGAACCGTCGTTGACGCGCACACCGGCCAACCGATGTCGCACGCGACGCTGTACTACTATCGAAGCCCCTACAGCGAGAATGGGGCGAACCGCATCATGACGCTGCAGACCAACGGTCGCGGCTTCTTTAGCGACGTTACGCTCGATCCGGGGCGTTACGTGGTCATGGCACGGCTGCCCGGGAAGGTCGAGGGCTGCGCTGTTGACGACGTGATCGGTGGTGAAGTTTCGCGGATAAAAATCGAGATCGGACACGACGCGATAATGTGCAGCGGACCGCGGGTTCATTCCGCGCTCGTCGATCCGAACGCAGGCGCCAGCGTCTATCGCATCTAGACTGGCGGCGCTTGTACGTTGTGCGCGAAGGCTTCCAGGCGCGCCCGATCGATCGCCCGAACGCGTCCGCGATCGAGCTCGAGCGCGCCCGCGGTCTTGAGGCGCAGCAGCGCGCGCGCGGCCATGTCGCGAACGGTGCCCGCCGCAGCAGCGATCTGCGCCTGCGACAGGCTTTCGACGCCGGGTAGGCCTCGGGCCATTCCAACCGACGTCCTCGCGTAGCCGAGTAAGAACTTTGCCACGCGCTGCAGCACGTGGGCGAAGGCCAGGTCGGCGATCGTGTCAATCGAACGGCGCCGGGCCTGCGATGAAGCGATGAGAAATCCGAGCGCGAGTTCTGCGTCGTTGCGCGCCGCATGTATGACGGCTTCGCTCGGTAGCGTGAGGATCGTCGCGTCGGTCAACGCTTCCGCGCGAGTCGTCGCGCCGCCGCCGTCGAACGTGCCGCTTTCGTTCAGCGTGTCGTGCGTGAGGCGCTCGCCGATCGTGTGGGTCTTGCCGTCGGGCGAGAGCAACGTGTAGATGATCTTTCCGCTCTTGACGATGCCCAGATACGGCCAGACTTCACCCTCGTCGAAGATGGTATCGCCGGAGCGATAGGCCCGCTCGCCCATCTGGGCCGCCAAATCCTTGATCGTGCTCGCCTTCGCCGACGTGAAGGCCGTGACGTGCGTCAGAAGCGCTTCGCCGCTGGCATTCTCGTCGATGCGCTCTAGCCGGATGGTCCAACGATTGCCCCCCAGATTGCGCGCGTCCCACGAGAATCGCCCCGGGCGCAGCTGGGCCATCTCGTTTCGGAGGGCGCGGGGGTCGGTCTCTTCGTTGATTTCCACGGTGCTGCCGATCTGAAGCCTGTCGAAAGCCTCGAGGATCTGTTCGGTCTTCGTCGCGGGCTGAAGCGACCGGGCGTCGAGCGTGACCCCGGCGGTTCGATTGATCGGCATAGCAAGCCGTCTTAAAGACGGTCCGCGACGGCGCCTGCCGGGACGCGCACGCGCGCGCGGGGAATACGTCGCGTCGATATGAGCGTTGCATTCCAGAATAGCGAGATCGTCGTGCTGGCCGGAGCCAGGACCCCTTTTGGAAATCTCGGCGGAGCGCTGGCGGATCTCTCGGCCACCGATCTCGCGGTTGCGGCGGCGAAGGCGGCAATTGAGCGCAGCGGCGTCGCGCCCGAAGCGATCGACGAAGTCGTCTTCGGCAACGTGATCCAGACAAGCCCCGATGCGATCTATTTGGCCCGCCACGTCGGCTTGCGGGCCGGGCTCCCGGTGGGCGTACCGGCTCTGACCCTCAACCGCCTGTGCGGCTCCGGCCTTCAGGCGATCCTTTCCGCCGCGCAGTCGCTGGCGCTCGGGAGCGCGACCTATGCGTTGGCGGGCGGCGCCGAAAACATGAGTCAGGCTCCGCACGTGGTGCGCGGCGCGCGCAAGGGTTTCCGCCTCGGACAGGACGTGGCGTTCGAGGACTCGCTTTGGACGGCGCTGATCGACTCTTACGGCAACACGCCGATGGCGATCACGGCAGAGAATCTTGCAAAGAAGTACGGCGTCACGCGCGAGGAGTGCGACGAGTTCGCGCTGGCGAGTCAGGATCGTGCGTTAGGCGCGCAGAGCGACGGCTATTTCGCAGAGGAGATCGTAGCGGTCGACGTCCCGGGCCCGAGAGGCTCGACGATACGCGTCGAAAAGGACGAAGGGCCGCGAGCCGGTTTGACGATGGAAAAGCTCGCGAAACTGCCGGCGCGTTTCGTAGAAAACGGAGTCGTCACGCCCGGCAACGCCAGCGGCATTACCGACGGCGCCGCGGCGGTCGTTCTGACGACGCGCCAACGCGCGGAAGCCGACGGCGTGCCGTGGCTCGGTCGTCTCGTTTCTGCAAGCGTCGTCGGAGTCGATCCGGCGATCATGGGAATCGGCCCGGCCTTTTCGATTCCCAAAGCGCTCGAAAAAGGCGGCGTCGCGATGCGCGATCTCGCCGTCCTCGAGATCAACGAGGCGTTTGCCCCGCAGGTGCTGGCGTGTTTGCGCGAGATGCACGCCGGCGGAGAGAAACTGAACCCGCACGGCGGCGCGATCGCGCTCGGGCACCCGCTCGGAGCCTCCGGAGCGCGGCTCGCGATTACGGCGCTGCACGAGCTGCGCCGGCGCGGCGGCGGCTACGGGATCGCCTCGGCTTGCATCGGCGGCGGCCAGGGCATCGCTGCGCTCTTTAGTGCGGATTAAGCTTTGGGATGCGCTGGCGATCGTCGCGATCGCGTTCGTCGTCTGGAAGATTTTCATAGCGCCGCGCTCGTTTAGCGCACCCGGATCGCAACCGGCCCCGCACGCGGTCTACGATCGTCTCGACGGCGGCGCGTTTCGCGTGGCCGATCAGCGCGGCAGCCTCGTTTTCCTAGAGTTCTACGCGAGTTGGTGCACGCCGTGTGCGATCGAGCTCCCGCTCGTGGAAGCGTGGGCACGCGGGCACCGAGATGCGATCGTGGTGCCGGTCGACGTCGGCGAGCGGCGCGCCGTCGCCGCCGCGTTCGCGCGCCGGCACATGCTCGAGAACGTCGCGCTCGATCCCTCGAGCAATGCGCGCGCCTTGTTCGGCGTCGAGGGTTTCCCAACGGTCGTCGTCATCGATCCTACCAGTCATATCCGCGCGAAGTGGGAGGGCCTCAACCCTGCGATCGGCCTCGCGATGAGCAACGCGGAGAAGGCCCTCTAGGTATCTTCGGCATAGCACGCGTTCGGCGCGGCACTTGACGTAACGCCTCAGAGACGCTCGTCGCTCCGCCGTCCCGGCTGCGCTCCTGCTGCGCCGCCTCCTCGCTCCCGCCATCCATGGCTCCGCTCGTCGGTCGGAGCCTCTTCGGCATTACGTCAAGTGCCGCGCCGAACACGAAGTGCCGCGCCGAACGCGTCCTTCGACTCCGCTTCGCTTCGCTCAGGATGACACCAATGAGGGTAGCCCGCGCCGGTTAGCGGCCCTTCCAGTTCGGCTTGCGCTTTTCGAGAAACGCCCTGGTGCCTTCTTTGATGTCTTCGGTGTCGACGAGCGTTCCGAACTCGAGCGCTTCGAGCTCGAGCGCGTCGTCGATGGAGAGATGCGCTCCGTTGTTGATCGTGCGCTTGCACGCGGCGACCGCGAGCGGTGCCTTCGACGCGATCGTCGTCGCAATGCGTTTCGCCTCGTTCATGAGCTCGGCCAAGGGAACCACCTTTTGCACGAGCCCGATGCGCAGGGCCTCATGTGCGTCGATGATCTCACCGGTGAGGCAGAGGTAGGATGCCATGCCTTTGCCGACGCGGCGCGTCGTCCGAGCGGTTCCGCCATAGCCTGGAATCAGGCCGAGGTTGACTTCGGGCTGACCGAATTTGGCGTTCTCGCTCGCGATGATAATATCGCCGGCCATCGCGATTTCGCAGCCGCCGCCGAGCGCGAAACCGTTGACGGCCACGACCACGGGCTTGCTCAAACGTTCGATCTGTCGGGTGAGGGCCTGTCCGCTGCGCGCCTGCGCCGCTCCCAGTCCCGCCGACGCTAGCGCGTTGAGTTCGCCGATGTCGGCGCCGGCCGCGAAGGCCTTCTCGCCGGCGCCCGTTATGACGATCGCGCGGACGCTCTCGTTGCTCTCGATCTCGGCGAGAGCTTGCGAGACTTCCTTTAAGAGGCCGGTGCGGAGCGCGTTGAGCACGCTCGGGCGGTTAAACGTAACGACCGCGAGCGGCGCTTCGATAGAGACGAGGATGTTTTCGAATTGCATATAGGAAACCTTATGATTTGATAAAGGCTGCAGGTTCCTTCGTTCCGTTGCAAGGAAGTGCCCTTTCACCTATACTAGCGCGGGAGGCAAGGTGGCAGTTCGGACGGCGTATCATGAGGCATTGGAGGCGACGCGGCTCGACGTGGTGCGTCTCGGCGCGCTCGTCGGCGACGCAATTCGTGTTGCCGTCGACGCGCTCGACAAGCGCGACGCGTCGGCTGGGGCGCGTGTTGTGGCTGGTGACGACGTCATCGACGATCTTCGCCGGCGCGTCGAGGCGCACTGCATCGAGTTGATCTGGCGACAGCAGCCGGTTGCCGGTGAGCTGCGCGAGATCGCGGCGATGCTGGAGATTGCGACCGACCTCGAACGTGTCGGCGACTATGCCGTCGACATCTCGAAAAACGCCATTAAGTTGTCGGATCAGCCGATGCGCCCGCAGCGCGTCGAGATCGACCGCATCGCGAGCGTCGCGCATGCGATGCTCCTCGACGCGATGCGCGCCTATACCGAGCGCGATGCCGAGCTGGCGAGCAATGTGATCGATCGCGACGACGAGGTCGACAAGCTCTACAAGCGGAGCATCAAACTGCTCCAGGAAGAAATGCGTGGCGATCCGGAGATCATCCGCCCCGGCACGCGCTACCTCTTCGTGCTCGCGTCACTGGAACGCGTGGGCGACCGTGCCGGCAACATCGCCTGGCACACCAAGGACATGATCGGCGCAGAGTGACGCCGCTCCCGCGGTCGGAGTTTGCCGTCGTAGGGCGCCACATCTATCTCAATCACGCATCGGCCGGCGTGCTGCCGCGCTCCTCCGTCGTTGCCATCGAAGCGTTCCTGCGCCGCCAAGCCGAGGATGGCGTGCTCGGAACGTTTCCGTACGATCTGCGCATGCCCGAGTATCGCGAGAAGATCGGCCGGTTCGTCGGGGCCTCCGGAGCGGAGATCGCGATGCTCACGAACACGAGCGCGGCCGCCAACGCCGTCGCGGCGGGGCTCGATTGGCGTCCCGGCGACGAAGTATTGCTCTGCGACAACGAATTTCCGGCCAACGCGATTCCTTGGACCGCGTTGCAGCGTCGCGGCGTCGCAGTAAGATTGCTTTCCGCGGCTCGGCAACGGCTGACTCCCGCCGCCCTTCGACGGGAGATCTCGGATCGAACGCGCCTCGTTGCGGTCTCGTGGGTTTCGTACGCCGACGGTTACCGGCACGACTTGGCAGGGCTCTCCGAGGCCGCGCACGACGCCGGCGTGCTGCTGTGCGTCGACGGAATGCAAGGGCTGGGTATCTTCCCGATCGACGTGAAGAAGCTCGACATAGACGCGTTCTACGCCGGTGCGGCGAAGTGGATGCTCGGACTCCACGGCATCTCCATGCTTTACGTCGGTGCGCGGCTACGCGAACGGCTGCAGCTCGCAATGCCCGGCTGGCGATCGATGCGCGACATGTGGGACTTTCACAACTACGATCAGCCGTTCTCCGACGACGCAATGCGGCTCGAGGGTGGCACGCCGAACTTGATCGGCGCGCTCTCGTTCGCGTGTGCGGTCGATCTCATCATGAGCAGTGGGCAGGAGGCGATTGCGCGGCACGTCCTGGACCTCACCGATCGTCTGTGCCAGGGTCTACGACGACTCGGGGCTGAGTTGTCGACGATGCGGGGCGAGGGCATTTCTTCAGGGATCGTGACGTTCGCTCTCCCAGGCTGGGATAGCGTGGAGCTCGGTCAAGAGCTCGCGCGGGCCGGCATCGTGGCGACGTATCGCGCGACCGGGATTCGGATCTCACCGCACGGGTATAACACCGCGGCGGAGGTAGACGTGGTTTTGGAAACGCTGGAAAAGCTTGCTAAAAAGAAAGCGCTGGTTTCGTAACGATGTTGGCAACTCTGGTACTCGCGGCGCTCGGCGCCGCCGCGGTCTTCCCCGCGCCGGGGGCGTATCGGTACACCGCGTCGATGGCCGGGCAATCGATCGGGTCGTGGTCCGTCAAGGTGGCAAACGGCGGCGACTCGACGACGATTGCCGAAGAGTCGCGCGCGTCGATCGGCGGCCTACAGCTTGCGGCGACGGCCTCGCTCGTATTGGGACCGGATCTCGCTCCGACGCGCTACGACGGCCACTACCGCACCCCGGGCCAAAATCCGAACGTCAGCGTCGTGCTCACGCCCACGGCCGCGACGGTCGTCGGCGCCTTTAACAACGAGCCGCAGCAGGTCCCGCTCGGCTCGAACACCCGCCACTTCGTCGTCATCGAACCGGGATTGTTGGCCGGACTCTTTGCGCTGCCGGCGCAGCTGGGTTCATGGAAGGATCCGGCGGTGACGTGGATCACGCCGACGTCGGCGCAGGCTCAATCGCTGACGGTCGGTGCGCAAACGTCGGCACGGCCCGCAGACGTTCCCGCGCAAGACGCCTTACTCTCGATCGATCGCCCGATCGCCGTGACCATTTGGTACGATCCCAGCACGCTCGTCCCCGACGAAATCGTGGTTCCGTCGCAGAACGCGGTGCTTACTCGGCAACGATCCTGAAATCGGCGGGCTCGAGCGGCCCGACGAACGGCGAGTCGAGCGGCAGATCGCGGAGCAGCCGCTCCAATATGCCCAACGTAACCCGATGCCCGATCACCAGCGTGCCTCGTTCGCCGCGCAGCCGGCGCGCGAGCGGCCGCAGCCGGACCGCGGCGTCCTCAAAACTTTCGCCGTCGGGCGGACGGAAGCGGACCGGATCGCGCCGGCGTTGCGCCAGCAGCTCCGGCACGCTGGCCTCGAGCCACGCTAGGCTCTTGCCCTCCCACGACCCGAAGTCGACCTCGCGGAGCGCGCCTTCCACTTCGAACGGCAGCGCCGGCGCGATCAGCTCGCGCGTTTCGCGGCATCGTTGCATCGGGCTCACGAGACAGCGCTCGAAGGCGAAGTCTCGCAGACCCTCGCGCAGGCGCTCGCATTGAGTCCGCCCCTCGGCACAGAGCGGCGGATCCGACGTGGAGAGGAAGCGCTTCTCCAGGTTGACCGCCGTCGTTGCATGGCGGCAGAGAACGATTCCCGCTTTGCGAGCGCTAGGCACTAATAGACGAGGTCATGACAGCGTCGCTCATTCCGTGAATGAGACGCTTGTCGGCCGGAGCGATCGTAGCCAGCACGCCGCCGAGCTGGACGCTCTCTTCACCGGTGACGAAGTAGTAGGGGCAGAGGCGCACGCGCCCATCGTACTCGCGAATCTCGTCGCGATCGCGATCGAAGTAGCGCTGGCGTACGAGCTTTCCCTTGTGAAAACGCTGCAAGATCCACGGCGTTCGATCGTAGGAGTCCAGGGCCGTCTCGATCGTTGCGGTCCACTCCTCACGCGTCTGGTCGTCGCCGATCTTTACGCCACGCGAACCCCATGCGAGCTCGGAGAATCCCGACGGCTTCACGACGTAACCGCGCTCGCTCTTCGGCAGCGCGATCAACTGGCGGAAGTCGGAGATCGGCGAACCTCCCGCCTCTAAGCCCGCGATCGTTCCCTGCGGCGGGAGCGGGCGCGGATCGATGACCCACGTCTTCGGGAAGAGCTGCTGCAAGCGCTCGAAGATATCTTTGCCGAGTTCGGACCGCCACAGCCCCGCCAACGCGTGGTGATGGAGCAGCGCGAAGGCCAGCTTCTCTTCCAGCGTCGCTTTCGGGGGCGGCGTCATCTTCACGCGATTGTGACGGGCCGCATAGAGCATGAGCTCTTGCTTCGGAACGTTGAAGAGATCGAAGAGCTCGAAGTTGCGATAGATTGCGTCAAGCCGCGCCTCGCGGCCGTCCTCGTGCCGTATGAAGAGGCCCTCTTCGGTGAACGTGATCTCCTCGGGCCGCCGAAGCCACGCGTCGGCGAGATGCAGTCGGCGCAGCGCTTCCGCGAGCCACGCCATTTCGTTGCGATAATCGGCCGACTCGTCGGAGACGACGATAGCGACGGTCGGGTACGCTACACGGGTCGCGTGCGCGACCATCGCGGCGAAACCGGTCGGAATGCCGTCGACGCCGCCAAGGCTTTCGATGCCGAGCTGGCAATACGCCTCGGTCATCGCGCCCACGAAGCCCATGCCGCCCGGGATGCTGTCGAGCTCGGTCGCAACGAAACCGTCGGCCGTGAGAATCAGATCGGGCCGGATCACGCCCGGCAGCTCTTGCTTGAACCGATTCTGTCGCGCAAGTTTGACAATCTGTTCGGGCTTGCCGTGATCGAGATACTCCGCGATGAACGCCGGCGCGGTCCCTCGGGCGCTGCGATTATAAAGGTTGTTGAGGGCGCGGTAGAAGGTTAAAAGATCGGATCCGAGGCGCTCGATTGCGTCGACCTGCGCCTCCGACAATGCAAACGGCTCGGGGCTGACGCGCCATGCGATACGGTCGTTTTCGTCCTGAACCCGGAAGAGACCGGGGGGTATCGCTTCGTACAGGTGGTGCGCCTGCTCGCGAGCCGTGAGGTTCGGGATCGTCGCCGTACAAGGCATAAGGAAAGGTACGCTCCTCTATCGACAGCCGTCGGGGATCTTGGAACTCTTGAAGGCGATATAACGCCGGCGCATACGACCTCCTAGAGCCCGCGGCGCGGCAATTGGGTTGCAGCCGGGAGCGACCGGGATGTGACCGCTCACTTGATCGTAATGGCGCCGGGCGTCAAGAGCGCTCCCTCGACCTGGACGAGACCGCGGGCGTACGCCAGGGTCAGATGCAGGGTTCCCGTCAGCCCCAATGCGGTAAGATCGAGGCTCTGGATGACGCGCGAAACGCCCTCGCCCGAGATGAAATGGAGCTCGATCTCGCGGCGAACCGACCCACGCGGGGCAGAGTAGGTGGCCGAGACCGGCACGACGACCTCTTCGGAGCCGTCGGCTCTGGGCGCCCCGCGGACACAATAGCCGATCGTCACCGGCGAACCCTCGACCGACAGCGTCTGCTGCGTGCACGGCGTGGCGCCTTCCGCTACCGCGAAGGTGGCTGCAGCCAAAACGATCCAGAACAAGAGTGCCCGTATCATCGTTGAAAGTCCGCCCGGTGAATTCGGTACGAATCGCGGCCTCACCCGTCGAAAGGGGAACCTCTATGCTAATCCGCGTGGTCGCGTTCGGGCGTTTGCGAGAATTGCTCGAAGCATCGGAGCGCAGCCTCGAATTGCCGAGCGGCGCACGCGCCGGCGATGCCTGGGACGCGTTGGCGAACGGACGTGCGGAACTGGCAAGCCTGCGCGCTTCGACGCGCGTCGCGATCAATGGCCGTGTGGTTCCTTTCGACGAACGGTTGGCGGACGGCGACGAGCTCGCGCTGTTGCCGCCGGTCGGCGGGGGCTAGAGTCTGATGTACGAGATCGTTCGCGATCGAATCGATCCGCATGCGCTGGAGCGAATCGCTCGCCGCGGCGACGGAGGAATCGTGACCTTTCTCGGCGTCGTGCGCGACGATGCGCCTGACGGCCGGCCGGTGCGAGCCCTTTGGTACGAAGCGCACGACGCGATGGCCGTCGCCGAGTTCGGTGCGATCGCGAGCGAAGCCCGAGAACGCTTCGGCGACGTTCGAATGGCCATGGTTCATCGCATCGGTGAGCTCGGCGTCGGTGAGATCTCCGTGGCCGTGCTCGCCGCGGCCGCACATCGCAGCAGCGCCTTCGATGCCTGCCGATATGCCATCGATCAGCTCAAGCGACGCGCGCCGATCTGGAAGAAGGAACTCTATGCCGACGGCAGCGGCGAATGGAAAGAGACGGACGCGGGATGAGCCGCGTCGAGCTCTTTCGGATCGCCACACAGCGCAATCCGGTCGCGGTGCTCTGGTACGAACCGCGCCGGTCGCGCGGCGTCACCGTGATTGCCGGCCACGGCTACTCGTCGAGCAAACAGAACCTGGACTTTCTCTGTTCGTTCCTCGCGAGCCACGGCTTCGGCGTCTACAGCCTCGACTTTCCGGGGCATAAGCTTGGAGCGAGCGGTGGCGAACTCACCGGAGTAGACGACTGCATCGATGCGATGTTCGGGGTCGTCGCGTTTGCGCGAGAGCGCGGCGACGGCGCCGCCTACACGCTCGGTCACAGCATGGGCGGGATGACGGCGATCTTCACCGCCGCCCTCGACGATAATCTTCTGGGTACGATCGCGATAGCGACTGGATACGGGCGCCCCACGTCGCTGGAAGTACTCCGAAAGGTAGGGGCAACGGATTTTCGCGCGTCGTACGTCGTCGGCGTCGCGTTGCCGGAACTGGTTGCGGGCGTGGATCTGCGATACGCCGAGCTCCTCCCGCGGCTGGCGGGCCGGTCGCAGCTTTACGTGGCGGCACAGCGCGACGGAATGGTCAGCCCGCAGAGCGTCCGCGAGCTCTACGAGCGCGCGCCCGAGCCGAAGTCATTCGCGACCATCGACAGCGACCACACGTATGCAGCGGAACGCGCCCGCGCGACCGTGTTGGAATGGTTGAGCGAGCGCCATCCCTCGGCAAAAGATCGTCAAACGTGAACCCGCGCGAGCTGCGCCGCTACAGCCGGCACCTGCTGATTCCGGAAGTCGGACTGGCGGGCCAGCGCCGGCTTACGGAATCGCGCGTTCTCGTCATCGGCGCCGGGGGGCTAGGATCGCCGGCGTTGCAATACCTAGCCGCTGCGGGCGTCGGCCGCATCGGCGTGGTCGACGACGACACCGTCGACGAAACCAACCTTCAGCGTCAAACGATCTTCACCGAGGCGGACGTCGACCGCAACAAGGCCGTCGCTGCGGCGGACCGCCTCCACGCCATCAATTCGCTCGTTGCCGTCGATCCTGTCGCGCGTCGTTTCGATGCCGGAAACGCGCGCGAGCTCGTGCGCCTGTATGACGTCGTCCTCGATTGCAGCGACAACTTTGCGACGCGTTACTTGATCAACGACGCATGCTTTCTCGAACGCAGGCCCGACGTCTACGGTTCGATCTTTCGTTTCGACGGGCAGGTCAGCGTATTTCGCGCCGCCGGCCCGTGCTATCGCTGCCTCTATCCGGAGCCACCGCCCCTCGAAAGCCGCCCGACCTGCGCGGAGGGAGGGGTGCTCGGCGCGCTGGCGGGCATCGTCGGGGCATGGCAGGCCGGCGAGGCCATCAAACTCTTGCTGCGGGTGGGAGAACCGCTCGCCGGCCGGCTGTTGCTCGTCGATAGCCTTGGCGCTCGCGTACGTGAGGTGCGCTTCGAGCGCGACCCGTCGTGCGCTCTGTGCGGGAGCGAAGCGACCATCGAAACGGCAGCGCTGCGCGTGGACGGCGACGTGGCATGCGACGCCGGCGTTGCCGAAATCGGCGCCGACGGACTCGACGAGGCGCTCCGCGACGCCGTGCTCTTGGACGTGCGCGAGCCGCACGAGGCGGTGCTGGGAACGGTCGCCGGTGCCGTTTGGATCCCCGCATCGCAGCTCGAAGCGCGGATGTTCGAGCTCGACAGTGCGGCCCGCTACGTCGTCGCGTGTCGCGTCGGAGCGAAATCGCTCTGGGCGATGAACCGGCTGCGCGACGCGGGGTTCACCCGGCTGCAACATCTTCGCGGCGGCCTGCTCGCGTACGCCGCACGCCACGAAGACTTTGCGTTTTTTTAGCGCGATGAGACGCAACGCGTTCGGGAAAACGGGGATCGAGCTGCCGGCCATCGGGCAGGGCACTTGGAACATGCCCGAAAGCGGCGCTCGCGTGAAGGAGGCACAGCGCGCGCTTCGGCGCGGGATCGAACTCGGGATGACGCACATCGACACGGCGGAGATGTACGGCTCCGGGCGCGTCGAGCAGCTCCTCGGCGAGGCGATCCGCGGCATCCCACGCGAGCGCTTGTTCATCGCGAGCAAAGTTCTGCCAAGCAACGCAACCTATCGTGGAACCTTGACGGCCGCCGAACGCAGTCTCGCGCGGCTAGGCTGCGAGTATCTCGACCTGTACCTGCTGCACTGGCCGGGTTCGCACCCGCTCGAAGAGACGATGCGGGCGCTGGAGACGCTGGTCGAACAGGGTAAGACTCGATACGTGGGAGTCAGCAACTTCGAGGCCGGCGAGATGATCGAGGCGGCTTCCTATCTTCGGAAGACGCCGCTCGCTTGCAACCAGGTGCTCTACCATCTGGACGAACGCGGCGTCGAACATCACGTATTACCCGCATCGCGCGAGCGTGGGATCGCGGTCGTGGCGTACACGCCGTTCGGGCGGGGGGGCTTCCTGCGCTCGGCCTCGGGGCGCGAGACGCTCGCGCGCGTCGCGCGCAAGCACGGGGCAACCCCGCGTCAGATAGTGCTCGCATTTTTGACGCGCGAAGCCGGCGTCTTCGCGATTCCGAAAGCCGCACGTGTCGAGCACGCCGAAGAGAACGCCGCTGCGGGAGCTCTCGCGCTCGACGCGAGCGACGTCGCGGCCATCGAAGGGGCGTATCCGAGAGGCGGCCCAAGGCCGCTGGCAACGTTGTGACGTCGACCGTCGATCTCGGCGCGATCAAAGAACGAGCGATCCGCACGGCGCTGGGGCTCGGCGCCGGTGCGGTTCGCGTCGCACCGGCGTTCGCCGACGAGCAATCGCGCGAAAGAATGCGCGCGGCGTTCGCGCGCGGCGACCTCAGCACGTGGCTCTACGACGACGCCTACGCACGCCGCGCGAGCGACCCGGGGACGCTGCTGCAAGGAGCGCGCAGCGTCCTGTGCATCGCGTTGCCCTACGCCGTACCCCGGCAGGGTGAAGTCGCTCCGCTGACGGGGCGCGTATCGAACTACGCGTGGTCGAGCGACTATCATGCGCGTCTTCGAGCCGTGCTGCTCGCGGTGGCCGCGGAAATCGATGGCGCGGCGGGCGAGCCGGTGACGGCGATCGCCTGCGACACGCGCCCGATGGCCGAGCGCGCGTTCGCCGCTCGATCCGGCCTCGGGTGGGTCGGCAAGCATACGAATTTGATCTCTTCGTCGCTCGGATCGTTCGTGTTTCTCGGAGAGATCGTGACGACGCTCGATCTCCCGGCCGACGCTCCGTCGCGCAAATCGTGCGGCGAGTGCGTCCGCTGCGTACAAGCATGCCCCACCCGAGCGCTGCGCGGCGATTATACGATGGATGCGAATCGCTGTATCTCCGATCTCACGCAGCGCACCGGCTCCATTCCTCCGGCGATGCGTGCCCTGATGGGCGACTGGGTGTGGGGATGCGACATTTGCCAGCTCGTCTGCCCGCCGACGGCGTCGGCGCCGCGCGGCGGCCCCGAGTGGAGTCCGCGCGATGCCGCGGCCGCGGGTCCGTCGTTGATCGAGTTGCTGCGCTTGCGCAGCGGAGAGTTCAAGCGGCGGTATCGGCACACCGCCATGGGCTGGCGCGGTGCCGCGGTGCTTCGGCGTAACGCGGCCGTGGCACTGGGCAACGCGCTCGATCGCTCCGCGGTCTCCGCTTTGATCGCCAGCTTGTGCGGCGATCCGAATCCGACGGTGCGCGGTCATGCCGCCTGGGCGCTCGGCAGAATCGGCTCGCCCGAAGCTCTTGCCGCGCTGCGCCGCCGGCGTGGCGTAGACAGGAGCTCCGGCGTCCGAGCCGAGATACTCTCGGCCTTGGAACCTTTCGGATGATTTTGGTTGCCGTAGCCGCCACGGCGCTGCTTGCGCGGATGGCGGAAGTCAACCCAAATCTGCACGCGTTCACCGCGACCATGCACGCGCACGTCGTGATGAAGTCGTTTCCGTTTCTTTCGGCCGACCTCACCGGAACCTACTACTATAAGGAACCCGACAAGAACAAGGTCGTCTTCACGAGCGGCGTGCCGCTGGTGGCGCAACAGTTCGACAAGCTCTACGCGCACCTCGACAGCCCGTCCGAATGGACGGATAAGTACGCCGTTACGACGATCTCGGACGACGGCGGCACGGCTCGGTTCAAGCTCGTGCCGCGCAAGCCCGGCAACGTGGAGGAAATCGACGCGACCGCCGACGACAAGACCGCCACGGTCATTTCGATGCGATGGCGATATCGCAACGGCGGGTACGCGGAATTGACAAATCACTACGGGCGCGTGGAGGGGAACTTCGTCGTCCAGTCGCAGAGCGGGCACGTCGAGGAGCCCGGCTACGTAGCGGACATCACGTCGACGATCGGCGATTACAAAATCAATCCCGCGATTTCCGACGAGATCTTCACCGGCCAATGATCGCCGTTTCGCTGATCGACGGCTTTCGCCGCCCCATCACCTATTTGCGCGTCTCGGTGACCGACAAGTGCAATCTTCGCTGCATCTATTGCATGCCGGAGGGAGGCTTGCCGTGGTTGCGGCGGGAGGAGATCCTAAGCTACGAAGAGATCGCGGCGATCGTGCGTGCCGCGGCGTCGGTCGGAGTTCGCAGCATCCGGCTCACCGGTGGGGAGCCGCTCGTCCGACGGGATCTTAGCCGCCTGGTAGCGTCCGTCGCGGCCGTGCCCGGCATCGACGACATCGCGCTCTCGACGAACGGGCTGCTCCTGGAAGAGCAGTTGCCCGACTTGATCGGCGCGGGTTTGTGCCGCGTCAACCTGTCCCTCGACACGCTGCGCCCCGAGCGCTTCGAGACGATCGCCCGGCGCCCCGGCCTCGAGGCGGTGTTGCGCGGCATCGACGCCGCGGTGCGGGCCCGGCTGACGCCGCTGAAGCTCAACTGCGTGGTGATGCGCGGCGAGAACGACGACGAACTGCGAGATTTTGCCGAGCTCACGCGCGAGCTGCCGATCTTCGTTCGTTTCATCGAAGTTATGCCCGTTCACGAGAACCTCGAGCTGCAGCGCAACACGTACGTTTCGTCCGACGAGATCCTGGAGCGGATCGCAGCGAACGGCGAGCTGCGCCCCGTGGCGGGCCCGGGCGGAAACGGCCCGGCTCGCTACTTTGCGCTCCCCGGCGCGGCCGGAGCGATCGGCGTGATCAGCCCTCTTTCGCACGACTACTGCGAGCGATGCAATCGCGTGCGGCTTACGGCCGACGGCCATCTGCGCCTCTGCCTCTTCGGCGATCACGCCGTCGACCTCCGGACGCCGCTCCGAGGCGGAGCGACCACGGAACGGCTTGCCGCCCTCCTCCGCTCGGCGATGCTGATCAAACCCGAGCGCCACCACTTGCGCCTGGGCGAGACCGCGTCGCAGATGCGGGCATTCTCCGAGATCGGCGGCTGAGCCGGCGCCCGGGCCGGTCACAAGGCGAATGGGCGAACCGTTGGGGAGGAGTGTGGAGGCTTGCCATAGGGCCGACGGGACCGCGGTAGCGCAGGCGCGAGCCGAGTCGCTGGTGCTGGAGTACCAGACGAAGCTCGCGCGCTACCTGCGGCGCATGGTCGGCGACGCCGAGGTCGCCCTCGATCTGACGCAGGATGTCTTCCTCTCTGCGTACCGGATGCTGAAGGCCGACCCCGAGCGCGAGCTCACGGCCGGCTGGCTCTACCGAGCGGCGACGAACGGAGCGATCTCGTTTCTTCGCCGAAAGAGAATATTGCGAATGCTTCCGCTCGATCGCGAAGTCGATCGCAACACGTGGCGCGTCGACGAGCAAAGCGCCGCGTCGGTCGACTTGCAGGTGGCGTTGTCGCGGCTGCCGCCCGAACAGTCGGCGGCGCTGCTCTTGACGAGTTACGCGGGGTATTCGTCCAGCGAGGCTGCCGCGATGCTGGGCACGACGTCGAGCGCGGTTCGCCAGCGCGTTTGCAGGGCGATGCGGATCTTACGGACCGTGATGAGGGAAGGGATGGAGGCATGATGACCCGGAGCGACTGCTCGCTAGCGGAAACGCTGGCGGGTGCCATCGCGATCGGCGAGGCCGGGGATGCGGAGCGCGATAGCTATCGCGCGCATGTTGCCGGCTGCGAACGCTGTTTGCAAGAGTTCGGCGGCGAGCGTGAGATGGAGCGCGTCATGAGCGCGGTGCTTCGAGCGCGCGATGACGAGCGCTGGGAACCCGACATCCGCAAGGCGCTCGTTCGCCGGGCCGCGCCCCGTCAAGCGTGGCGGTGGGGCGCGGTTCTCGCGGCCGTGGTCATCGCGATCGGCGGCGCCTTCTCATTCGAGAAGAGGCCCCAGGCCGCGCCCCCGCAGCATACGACTTCGGCGCGCGACATCGCCGCCATCGGAACGCAGTCGGCGCCGCGGCGAGAGGGCCGCGCGGAGTCGCTGGTCGTGGGTTCGGCGGCGCCGTTGCGGACGTCGTTCACCCTCAGCTTCGATGGGCGCGGAACGCCGCTGCACTGCGCGATCACCAAGAGCTCCGGCGATCGCGCTCTCGATCGAGCGGTGTGCACCGCAGCCCTGCACGTGCGATACACGCGGCGTTAGCTACTCGCGGCCGTAGGCGCGAGTCGAAGGGCGACCGAAACGGCCTGCAATGGCGGACAGGCCGTTCGTGTATCGCTTTACCAAGGACTTACGCCTCGACGATCACGCGGGACTAGCCTCAGCCGCGGCGCGCGGGAGCGTTCTCCCGGTCCTCGTGATCGAACCCGCGCTCGAAGAGCGGCTGAAGGCCTCACCTCGGCGCGCGGCGTTCTTTTGCGCCGCCGTGGCCGCGCTCGACGCCGAGCTCGTCGAACGCGGAAGCCGCCTCGTCGTCCTCCGCGGAGATCCCTCCGCCAGCCTCGTCACGGTCGCGCGCGACGCCGGTGCCGCCGGCGTGGCGTGGAGCGCGTCGTACGATAGCGCCTCGATGGCTCGGGATCGCGCGTTGCAATCCGACCTCGAGGAGAACGGGTTCACGGCCCTGGTCGTGCACGACGCCCCCGCCGTCGCCCCGGACGAGAGCGCCGCGGCGCACAGCTCGGGCGGCGCCGGGTACCGGGCGTTCGCCCCATATTTTGATGCGTGGTGCGGGCTGCCGATTACGTCGCACGAACATCCGTTGCTGCTTCGTTTTACGACGAGCGACGTCCGCAGCGAAGCCCTCCCCACCGCGGACGAATTCGGCGGCGCGGGAAACGCGGCCGCCGGAGCGGCACACGCGCGCCGGCTTTTCGAACGTTTCCTGCGGGAAGGAGCGGCGCAATATTCGCTCGCGGCATCGCTGCCCTCGGAAGACCGAACGTCGCACCTCTCGCCCCATCTTTCGTTCGGCACGATCTCGGCACGTTCGGTCGCTCGCCGGGTTCGGGAGCGCCTCACCGATCCGTTCGCGCTGAGCGAGGAGCGGCTCTCGCTGCGCCTCTTCCTGCGGGCGCTGGCGCATCGCGACTTCTTCCTGCAGCTAAGCTGGTTTGCGCCGTGGACGCAGGACGAGCCGCTGCAAGAGAAGATGCGCGGCTTTACGTGGGAATCCGCGCATCCCGCGCTGGAGGCGTGGCGCATGGGCACGACGGGCTTCCCGCTGGTCGACGCGGGTATTCGCCAGTTGCGCGCGACCGGGTGGATGCACCCCCACGTGCGCGCCGTGGCGGCGTCGTGGCTCTGCTTCGACCTCGGCGTGGATTGGCGAGTCGGGCGCGAGCAGTGGGATCGCTGGCTTGTCGAAGACGACCTCGCGTTAGCGACGGGCAATTGGCAGTGGATCGCCGGCGTCGGCGCGGACATGGCGCAGTATCCGCGGATTTATAACCCCGAACGCCAGCGCCGCCGCTACGATCCCGCGGGGGTGTACGTCCGGCGCTGGATCCCGGAGCTCGCGCAGGTGCCGATCGAGGTGTGGCACGGGCGGACAGCCGAGTCGGCGCAGCTTGCGCTCGGGCTCTACGCCGGAAGCGAATATCCGCAACCGGCGGTCGATCATGCCGCCGCCGCCCGCGCTTTCCTACGCCGCTATGGCGCGTTCCCGTCCTCTTGAGGGAATCGCTCGTCGATCCAGCTGCTCACGACCGGCACGCGGACGTCGTCGCCGTTCCAGGTCTTGATGCCGTAGTAGACGCTCGCGACGAGAAACAGCGGCGCTAGGAGCGGCACGAGTACCCAGGCCGAGAACCCGAGGAACGGCACCTGCGCGATCAGCGAAAGCAGCCCCCAGAAACCCAAGAAGCCCACGTTGAAGCCGAGGGCTTGGAGGGCCTGGCGCCGCAGACGGCGGGACTGCTTGCGATCGAGTAGCGAGAGCAGCGCCAACGGCCAGAGGGGATAACCGAGCGCGACGAGCGCACGGGACTCGACCGGATCGATCGGCACGTCGACCGTGACTTTCCCGCGCACGCTCGCCGGCGCCGGCCGCGGGGGAACCTGGCCGGGAATCTGCTGACGAGTCGCGGTAGCGGCCTCGACCTTGGCTGCGAGGCGGCAGCTAGGGCAGCCGCCGCGTTCGTCGCGACAGGTCGCGCAGATTGGCCTTCCGCAGTCGACGCAGCGCGCTATCGACGGTACGTTCGAGTGAAAATAGCAGTCCATGAAACTCTCCGAATCCTCCGTAGGCTTTTGCCACCTTCACGTACCGAAACGCGTCGGGGGAGGTTTCATCCCGTTCTGACGGCAAGACCGTGCCGCCGATGAGCCGTCGCTCGATTCTGGGTCGCCTGGCCCGAGAGGCGCGCCCGTACTATCCGCGTCTCGCGCTCGCGATGGGGATGGGCGTACTCGCGGGGGTGCTCTCCATCGCCCCGCCGCTGGCCTTCAGAATCATCATCAACCAAGTACTCATTCCTCAACACGGCCGCGCGCCGGACTTGAAGGCGTTGTACCTGTCGCTCGGGCTGACGTCCGTCGCGCTCGTGCTGTCCAACGCCGCCATCTACGGCCAGACCTACTTGACGGCCTGGAGCGGGCAGCACTTGGTCGCACGGTTGCGCGTTCGTCTCTTCGGCCGTCTGCTGAACCTGCCGCTCGGAGAGTTCGACAAGTGGCGCCCGGGCGAGCTCATCGCGCGCTTCTCGACGGACCTGCAAATCATGATCGACGCGGTGAGCGTTTCCGTGCCGCAGCTCGTCGTCGCTCTCGCTACGTTCGTCTCATCGTTCGCAACCATGATCTACCTCGATTGGCTGCTGACGATATCGCTCGTACTCGTCGCACCCATCGTATCGGTCGCAGTCTCCAACTTTCAGCGGTTGATCTCGGTCAGCACGCAGCGCGCCCAGCAGCGCATCGCCGACCTCACGGCGAACCTATCGGAAACGCTGCAAGGGCAGCGCGTGGTGAAATCCTTCGGACGTGAAGAGTTCGAGGTCGATCGCTTCCGCCGCCGCAACGACGATTTCTTTGGCGCGTACATGAAGCTGACGCAGTTCATTCAGACCCAGCCGCTGGTCATCTCGACGATCATGGTGGGCGCCGTCGTCGCAATCATGTGGCTCTCGGTCCGCGAGGTTTTGGTCGGCCGGCTCGATACCGGAAAGGTTTTCATGTATTGGGGACTTCTGGTGAACTTGATGAACCCGATGAACCGAGTCGCGGCGTTCTTCGGCGACATCAGCAAGGCGCTGGTTGGGGCGGGGCGCGTTCTTCGAGCTTCTCGATCTGCCGGTGGAAGTGCGCGATCCTCCCGGCGCGGTAGCGCTTCCGGCCGTGCGCGGACGCATCGAATACGATGACGTCACGTTTCGCTACAAGAGCGGGGAGCCGCCGGCCCTTCGCAACGTGAACGCGAGCATCGAAGCCGGAGAGATCGTCGCCCTGGTGGGGCCGTCGGGTGCGGGCAAGACGACAATCGTCAACTTGGTGCCGCGGTTCTACTCGCCGCAAGAGGGCAGCGTGCGTATCGACGGGGTCGACATCGCCGGCGCGCGGCTTTCGGATTTGCGCCGGGCGATCGCAATCGTTCCGCAAGAAGTGCAGCTCTTCCGGGGCTCGATTCTGGAGAACATCCGGTACGGCCGCATCGATGCGACCGACCAGGAAGTGAAAACGGCGGCGCGCGATGCCAACGTCGACGACTACGTGCAGACGTTCGCGCAGGGTTATGCCACCGAGGTCGGCGAGCGCGGCGTGCGACTGTCGGGCGGCGAACGCCAGCGAATCGCGATCGCGCGAGCCGTTTTGCGAGATCCCCGGATCCTGATCCTCGACGAGGCGACCAGCGCGCTCGACAGCCACTCGGAGGCGATGATCGAGGAAGCTCTCGACCGGCTGCTGCTGGGGCGCACGACGCTGATCATCGCGCACCGCCTCTCGACGGTGCGGCGCGCGCACAAGGTGCTTTTTATCGAGGCGGGCCGCGTCGTGGAAATCGGCACCCACGACGAGCTGTTGGCAAAGGGAGGCGCCTACGCGCGCTTGCATGCTGCACAGTTTTCCTTTAGAACGTCTTGATTCAGATCGGCCGGAAAATTGCCGGAAATCAACAATCCGGGGGCGAAGAAGCGGCGATCAGGGGACGTCCTCCTTGAAGTTCCCGCTCTTGAGTGATGGGTGCCCCGTAAATTCCAACCTGCCAGAAAGGAACTCCACTTGAACCAGGGATTCACCGTGTGGCTTACCGGTCTGTCCGGTGCGGGCAAGAGCACCATCGCCGAACGACTCGCGCCCGAGCTGAGTGCTCGCGGCTGCAGCGTCGAGGTGCTCGACGGCGATGAGGTCCGCACCCATCTTTCGAAGGGCCTCGGGTTCAGCCGCGAAGACCGCGACATCAACATCGGGCGCATCTCGTTCGTCGCGTCGCTGCTCGTGCGGCACGGGGCCGCCGTCATCACCGCCGCGATTTCGCCGTACGCGCAAGCCAGGGCTGAGGCCCGCGATCGCATCGGCGCCGCGAACTTCTGCGAAGTTTTCGTGCGTTGTTCGTTAGACGAACTCGTCCGCCGCGACGTCAAGGGCTTGTATAAGAAGGCCATCGCCGGCGAAGTGAAACACTTCACGGGCGTCTCGGATCCGTACGAAGCTCCCGAGAAACCGGACGTCGTCGTTGACAGCGAGCACGAAGAAGTCGAAGAGAGCGTGGCGAAAATTCTCACAGAGCTCGGAAAACGCGGTTTTCTCCGCTCCGAAGTGAAGGCACCGCGATGATCGCTCCGCACGGTGGCAAGCTGATCAATCGCACCGCGGATTCCCCGCAGGCCGAGACGGAGCTGCGCGAGGCGAGCAAAGGGCTGCGCAGCCTCACGCTTACCGGACGCGAGCTGAACGATCTCGCGCTGATCGGCAACGGCGCCTTGAGTCCGTTCGTCGGCTTCATGACTCGCAAGGACTACGACCCCGTGGTTTCGGCGATGCGCCTCGCGAACGGCCTGCCGTGGAGCATTCCCGTCGTTCTGGCCGTCGACCGCGACGAGGCGCCGACGGTCGGCGCGCGCGCGGCCCTCTATGACGGCGAAGGCAAGTTGCGCGGCGTGATTGACGTCGAGGACGTTTTCGAATACGACAAGCACAACGAAGCCCGAAACGTGTATCGCACCGAGGATGAAAAGCATCCGGGCGTCGCAGCGCTCTACGATCGTAAAGACGTCCTCATCGGCGGACCGGTGTGGGTGCTCCCGAGCACGCCCAATCCGGAGAGCCTATCGCCCACCGAGACGCGTGCCGAGTTCGAACGCCGGGGTTGGAAGACGATCGTAGGCTTTCAAACGCGCAACCCGGTGCATCGCGCGCACGAGTACATTCAGAAATGCGCGATGGAAACCGTCGACGGGCTGCTGCTGCACCCGCTGGTCGGCGAGACCAAGAGCGACGATATTCCGGCGGACGTGCGGATGCGTTGCTATCGGGCGCTCCTGGATAACTACTATCCGGCCGACCGAGTGCTGCTCAGCACACTACCGGCCGCGATGCGTTATGCGGGTCCGCGTGAGGCCATCTTCCACGCCATGATGCGGAAGAACTATGGCTGCACTCATTTCATCGTGGGACGCGACCATGCCGGCGTG
The DNA here is from genome assembly GCA_963745145.1 of Vulcanimicrobiota bacterium. Classification (GTDB taxonomy): domain Bacteria; phylum Vulcanimicrobiota; class Vulcanimicrobiia; order Vulcanimicrobiales; family Vulcanimicrobiaceae; genus Cybelea. The sequence goes on from CAVUWE010000003.1 coordinate 401,581, forward strand.
GGAAGCTACTACGGAACGTACGATGCACAGAAAGTGTTCGACGAGTTCACCGCGGAGGAGCTGGGCATCATGCCCCTCAAGTTCGAGAACAGCTTCTATTGCGTGCGCTGTCAAGCGATGGGTTCCAAGAAGACGTGCAACCACGATTCCGCAAACCACGTGGCCCTGAGCGGCACCCAGGTCCGTGAGATGCTGCGGGCCGGGCAGTTGCCGCCGCCGGAATTCTCGCGCCCCGAAGTCGCCGCGATTCTGATCGAAGCTTCGCGCGAGACGGCGTCGGCCTAACCGAGGCTCGCTGCCGGAACGTGGCTTGGGGAAGACTCCTTAGGCCACGTTCGGCTGCGTGGCCGTGCGGCGCTGGTGCAGCGCGAATCGGTTCCCTTCTGGGTCGCTCGCGAAGCAGGTGACGCACCCTGGAAACTCGTGCACGTCGCCCACCTCGACACCGGCCTCCGCAAGCCGCGCTCGCATGGCTTGCATGTCGTCGACTTCGAACGCCGCCCCGGTGGAAGAACCGGGCTCAAAGCCCAGCGGCTCACCGTTCCCGATGCCGAACGTCGTGTTCCCAACGTTGAACTCGATCCAATGGTCGCCGAAAGAGTCGCCCGGCTGCAAGCCGAGCGTATCGGCGTAAAATGCCCGCGCGCGTGGCACGTCGCGCACTGAGTAAGCGAAGAACGCGATATCTTTGACCATCAGACGATTCCCTCCGAACGTGTGCGATTGCGTGCAAAGGCGGAGGACGCCTGCCGCTCGAAAAGGCCCGCTTTCCACGCTCCGGCCGGCCAAGGAGGGCGTCGATGCTCGTGCTCAGCCGCAAGGCGAATCAGTCCATCATGATCGGAAGCGACATTCGCATCTTGGTCGTCGGGGTCGACCGCGATCAAGTCAAGCTAGGAATCGAGGCTCCGCGGGATGTGCCGGTGCACCGCTTTGAAATCTTCTCGGAGATCCAGCGGGCGAATCCGGCAGCGGGCTCAGATCAGTAGGAAAAGCATCCGTCGATGCCGATAACCCCGCTGATGCCGACCGCGACCGACAGGAATCCGGAGATTTTCGCTGGGGGTTGCCCCGCCAAACTGCCGGACCGGGACAGCCTACGGGCGCCGTTGAATGTTGACCTGGGTTCCTTTAAAGAGGATCCTGCCGAGACCGCGCGCCGTACCGCGAGGCTCCGGCCGCTCTCGCCGATGGGGGTTTCGGAGCCGTGACGATCAATTGGAGCTACGTTCTGGTCGGCTTCATCGTCGGCGCCTGCACCGCGTACAGCGGCGTCGGTGCCGGCGCCATCACGACGCCGCTCTTGATCTTCTTGGGTGTCGGGACCGACAAGGCGATCGGCTCGGACCTGCTCTTCGCCTTAGTAACGCGCGTCGTCGCGATGGGCGCCCACATTCAAAAGCGGACGGTGCAGGTCTCCGTCCTCTGGCGCCTCTCGATCGGCGGCCTTCCCGGTGCGATCATCGGCGTCATCGTCAGCACGGATTTGCACCGCAGGCTGGACATCCATCAGCTCGAGCAGGTGCTGCGCATCGCCGTGGCCGCGGCGCTTTTGGTTTCGGCGGCGGGAATCGTGTTCAATCGCAAACTAGCGGGCGATGCAGTGAGCGAAAACAACTTGCCGACGTTCAAACTTGCATTGATCGGTTTCTTCGTGGGGTTGACGGTGAGCATCACGTCGATCGGCGCGGGCTCGCTTACGCTGCCGATGCTGCTGCTCGTCGCACCCGTCGTGGCCTTGCGACGGTTGGTGGGAACCGACCTCGCGTTTGCGGTCGTCGTTCTGGTGCCGTCCCTGCTCGGGCACTGGCGCCTCGGCGACGTTAACGTGGCGATTGCGGTGTCGTTGCTGATCGGTTCGATTCCGGGGGTCTTTGTGGGTTCGCACTTCGTGACGCGGCTGCCGGAGCGATGGTTCCGGGGCGCGCTTGCGGGGGTGCTCGTCGTCGTGGCGCTCGCGCTGCTGCCGATTCTGCCGCACGCCAAGGGCTAGGTGCGCGGCGCCGCCTCGCGGCGGCCGCGTGCGACGAGCTCGCTCGCGCGAAACAGGCTCTCGAACGTGCCGGCATCGGTCCACCAGCCTTGGAGCACGTCGTAGGCGAGTTCTCCGTCGTGGATGTAGCGATTATGCACGTCCGCAATCTCTAGCTCACCTCGCGCGGATGGCGTCAGCGTTCGAATGAAGTCGAAGACGCGCCGATCGAACATGTAGACGCCGGTCACGGCGAAGCGGCTCTTCGGGTTCGTCGGCTTTTCCTCGATTGCGACGATGCGCTCGCCGTCGAAGGCCGGCACGCCGAAACGCTCTGGATCGGCGACCTCTTTCAACAGGATGCGAGCGCCGGACCGTTGCTCTTCAAACTTGCGAACGTAGGGCGCGATATCGTCGGCAAGGATGTTGTCTCCTAGGACGACGACGATGCGGTCACCCTCGGCGAAGTGCTCGCAAAGCCGCAGGGCGTCGGCGATGCCGCGCTCGCCTTCCTGGTACGTGTAGTAAATGTCGTTCAAGCCGAATTCGGCGCCGTTTCCCAATAGGCGGAGAAAGTCTCCCGCCGAGTTGCCGCCGGTCACGATCATGATGTCGCGAATGCCTGCCCGGCAGAGGGTTTCCAGCGGATAGTGGATCATCGGCCGGTCGTAAACGGGCAGAAGATGCTTGTTCGTAACCTTCGTCAGCGGGCGCAGTCGGGTGCCGAGGCCACCGGCCAGAATAACCCCCTTCACTTTGAAGCCTCGGGACTTCGCCCCTCGGCTGGCGCTCCGCTTCGATTTCGCCACTTGCTGCGCAGCGACGAAATCTGCGCTCCACGCCCCCACGCGGACTCTCGCCGCGTGGGCCCCCTACGAACGCGCATAATTCCTCAGCGGGCGCCACCAGGATTCGTTTTCCCGGTACCACGCGACCGTTTGGGCGATGCCGTCGTCGAAGGGGACGCGCGGGGCCCATCCCAACGAGCGCAGTCGCTCCGAGTTGACGGCGTACCTTCGGTCGTGGCCGGGCCGGTCGGTGACGTGCGCGACGTGCGTTTCCATCGAACGGCCGCAGCGTTCGATCAGAACGCGGGTCAGCTCGAGATTCGTTCGGGGCGTGCCGCCGGCGACGTTGTAAACCGCTCCGACCTCGCCGCGCTCCAGCACGTGAAGAATTGCGCGCGCGTGATCTTCGACGAAAAGCCAATCGCGTATCTGCAGGCCGTCACCATAAACGGGGACGGGGCGATCGTCGATCAGATTCGTCACGAAGAGCGGGACGATCTTCTCGGGGAACTGGTTGGGCCCGTACGTATTGCTCCCCCGCGTGATCACGATCGGAACGCCGTACGTCGCGCGATAGGCGAGGGCCAAGAGATCGGCGCCCGCTTTGCTCGCGGCGTAGGGGCTGCGCGGGCGAAGCGGGTCGCTCTCAAGAGATTCTCCCTGTGATACGTCGCCGTACACCTCGTCGGTAGACACCTGCAGATAGCGTGGGATGGCGAGGTCGCGAAGCGCTTGGAGCAAGACGTGGCTGCCGAGCGTGTCCGTTCGGAGGAACGCGGCGGGGTCGACAATCGAGCGGTCGACGTGAGTCTCGGCGGCGAAGTTGACGATAGCGTCTACACCGCTTCCGATCGCCGCACGTACCGCCGCGGCGTCGCAGATGTCGCCTTTGAGAAAGCGGTAGCGAGGATCGCGCTCGACGTCGCGCAGGTTCTCGGGGTTTCCGGCGTACGTCATCGCATCGAGGTTTACGACCGTCACGCCGGGCCGCTCGCGCAGGACTAAGCGAATGAAGTGGGAGCCGATGAATCCGAGCCCTCCGGTAACGAGCCAGCGCATGCCGCGCTCTACGGAAAGGGTTCTCCCGCGACCTGCCGTGCGCCATCGCCGACGAGTGCCGCGAGCTGCCGCCTCGACGTCAGGTCGAAGCGATCGAAGATCGACGCGAGGTGGGTTTCGACGGTGCGCTCGCTGATGAAGAGCCGAGCCGCGATGGATCGATTGCTCTCGCCGGCCGCCGCCAGCCGCGCAACCTCCAGCTCCCGCTGCGTTAGCTCCCGGTTACCGGCGCGATGCCGGGCGCGTCGCCTGCCCTCTTCCAGCGCTCGAGCGTTGCGTAGAAAACGGTGCCCGCGGTAGAGCTCGAGGGCTTCGGCATAGCGGCCCCCGATCTCGAGCGCCTGCGCGCGCTCCCACGGCCACCCGATCGCCGCGAACTTGGCTGCCGCGTCGTTCGCCAGCGATTTTGCCGCCGGGTTCCGTCGCAGCCGCGCGGCCCGAGCGTCGAACAGCGCCAGATGCGCTCGAGCGGCCGCGTGCCCGGGATCGGCCGCAGCGGCAACGAGGAGCTCGCGTGCGCGCTCTCGTTCGCCGGGATTCTCGCTTTCGGCCAGTTGGTCGAGCAGCCAAAACGAGAAATCGACCGTACTGATCGTTTCCAGAGCGCGCGAGCGCAAGGCGCGCGCCTCGTCGCGCCGGCCCGTCACGTCGTAGTAAGCGGCCACGCACCCGGCCAGTAAGCCGATGCGCTGCGTTTCACCGGAAGTAAAAGCCTGCTCGAGCGACTGCGCGGTGACGAACTCGCCGGCCTGCGCATCGTCGCCGCCGTAATACGCCAGCCGCACCCCGAGCGCGGTTCTTGCGGTCTGGGTCATCGCGATACCCGGGGGCATTTGCTCGTCCTCGTGCTGTCGCGCGCGAACGGCGGCCAAATCACCTGCGAGCAGCTCCGCGAACGCCAGCCCCTGAATGGTCGAAGCCCGGACCTTTCCGAACTCGTCACTGCGCAGGCAACGCTCGGCTTCGCGATGGGCTGCGAGAGCGCGATCGGTCCAGCCCGTCGCCGTCGCGCGGCTCGCGTAGTTATTCAGCGTCCACGCCAGCTGTTCGGCATCATCGAGCTGCCGCGCGAGCCGGACGGCCTCCTCATAGTCTTCGAAGGCCTCCATGAGGCGCCCCGAGGTCGCGGCAACGAGCGCGCGCACCATGCACGCGTTACGCCGATCGATAGCCGGGTGCTCGCCGGGCGCCGCCTCGGCCGACGCGAGATGCGCGGCCGCCAGATCGTTTCTGCCCTGGAGCGCTTCAAAATGCGCGAGGGTCACGTACGCGTCGTAGGCAACGGGACCGCTCTCGCCGCTCAACTTCAAGGCGCGTCGCGCGATCGCGTCCGCGAGCACCGGCTTGCCGCTTTCGTAGGTGCGACGCGCCAGCCGAATCGCGAGCGAGGCGCCCCGATGAGTCTCGCCGGCCGCCACGTATGCGCTGACGGCTCGGTCGGCGAACGCGCAGGCCTCGTCCACTTCGCCGTTGACGGAGAGCGCGCGCGAGAGCTTCTCGCAGAGAAGAGCAGAACCGCGGTCGCCCTCGTTTCGCGACTCGAGCGCGCCGCGATAGGCGGCTTCGGCGTCGCGATAAGCGTTGCGCGACAACGCCGCGTCCCCCGCCCTTTCGTACGCCTCGCTTCCGCGCTCGGAGTCGCCGGCACCGTTCCAATGGTACGCGAGGTCGAAGGGGTCGACGGTGCCGGCATCCACCAAGCGTTCCGCCACCTCCCGATGAATCGTCCGAGTTTGAAACGCGAGAAGCTCGTGGTAGAGGATCTCGCGCGTGATCGCGTGCCGAAAGACGAACCGCCCGGGACTCTCGCGCACTTCGCGCACGAGTTGAAAGTCGTGCGCGAGCCCGAGCGCGGCGGATACGTCGCCGGCCGAGGACCGCGTGACTTGCGCGAGCAACGCGGCATCGAAGCTGCGCCCGATCACCGATGCATAAAGCAGCGTCTGCCGCTGTGCGGGTGCGAGCTGCTCGAATCGTGCGAGAACGCCGGCGCGAATGCTCAGCGGCATCGCTTCGAACTTCGCGCCTCCTCGCTCAGCGACCGCGCTGCTGACCAACTCTTCGGCGAAGTACGGCTTTCCCTCGGCCAGCGCGCATACCCGGCCGATATCGCGCTCTCGATTTGCCGCCGCGGCCGGCCAAAGCGCCGAAACGAGGCGGCGCATCTCGGCGACCTCGAGCGGAGGGATTTGCAGCGAGACCGCGCCTTGACGGCTCAGGCGGCTCAACGCTTCGTGCCGGGCGTGATCGCGCTCGATCTGCTCGGTGCGAACCGCGCCGAGCACGAGCAGCATCGAGTTCGCGAGACGAGGCATCAAGAACGCCAAGAACTCGAGTGTCGCGAAATCTGCCCACTGCAGGTCGTCGATGACGATCACGAGGGGCGTGGCGGCCGCAGCTTTGAGCGACTCGGCGGCGGCGAGAAAGGCTTGATACCGCGCCGTCTCCGAACGCGGCCGCGTTTCATCGGCCTCAAAAGGCGCCGGAATTCCGAGCGCGCCGTAAACTTCTCGCAGCGGCGCGAACGGCGAGCAGAGAAACTCGAAGCAGGCGGCCGCGGCGATTCGGGCGCCCTTGCCGAGTGCGCGCGATGAAAACTCGTCGAGAAGGCGCGTTTTGCCGACTCCGGCTTCACCCCAAAGAAGCGCAAGGCCGCCGGAGCCATTGCGAGCACACTCATAAAGAGCCTCGAGGCGCTCGAGTTGAACGCTTCGGCCGACCAGACGGCTCCGCGGCCGGGCCGCCGTCCCTCCGTACTGCTCCCGATGCACGACGTACCTCGCCTTGCTATGGTGCTCGAGGAGACCTTTTATGCCATGGAGGACGACACCTTGACGACGACTCTTCCCTTCGACCAAGCGAAATTCGAAGCCGCGCTCGGTCGGTTTCTCAATGACGTGGGCAGCGTGTTCACGGCCGCGTCGGTCATCACCGGCGACAAGCTCGGGCTGTACAAAGCGCTGGCCGAGGGCGGCGCGCAAACCTCACACGAACTCGCGTCAAGCACGCGTACGCACGAGCGATATATCCGCGAGTGGCTCGCGAACCAAGCTGCGGCCGGATACGTCGCCTACGACCCGGCCACACTGCGCTTCTCGCTCCCGCCCGAGCACGTGCCGTTCTTGGCTGACGATTCGAGCGAGGTGAACGTGTGCGGGATGTTTGGGGCGGGCCAGCCGATCTTCGCAGACGAGCCTAAGATAACCGACGCGTTCCGAACCGGCCGAGGCGTCGGCTGGGAAGAGCACGACGCTCGGCTCTACGTTTCTACCGACCGCATCTTCCGCAACGGCTACGCCGCCCATCTCGTCCAAGATTGGATCCCCGCGCTGGACGGCGTCGAGTCGAAGCTTCGCACCGGCGCGGTGGTTGCCGACGTCGGCTGCGGACTCGGCAGTTCGACGATCCTCATGGCAAAGGCGTATCCCATGTCGCATTTCGTCGGCTACGACTTTCACGAAGGCTCGATCGCTTCGGCGCGCGAGGCGGCGAGCCGCGCGGGCGTGGCCGACCGCGTCCGGTTCGAGGTAGCTTCGGCAAATGCGATGCCGGAGAAGGATTTCGACCTGATCTGCTGCTTCGATTGCGTGCACGACATGGGCGATCCGGTCGGAGTGCTCGCGTCGCTCCGCGCGGCGCTGAAGCCCAACGGCACGTTGTTGATGGTGGAGCCGTACGCGGGAGACTCGCTGGAGGAGAATCTCACGCCGGTTGGGCGGATCTTCTACGGAGCCTCGACCATGCTCTGTACCCCGGCGTCGCTGGCCCAGGATGTCGGCCTGGCACTGGGGGCTCAGTCGGGCGAAGCCCGGATGCGCGAGGTGGCCGCGAGCGCGGGGTTCGCGCACTTCCGGCGGGCGACCGAGACTCCGTTCAACCTGGTCTTCGAGGCCCGGCCGTAGCAGCGGGCTGCCGCGGCGTCCAGGGCCCCGGCGGCCGCTCGCTCGCCGCATCTCCGTTTGTGGCCCCGTCCCCCGCGTGATATAATCGCGCGGCTGTCCATTACTTCACCCCGCACGGAGGCGAGGTGGCTATGGCTCCGCGACGCGACCGCGATGTCCAGGATGGGCTGCGGCCGGGAGCCAGAAAGGGTATCCTTTATGTCCGTCGTCACCATGCGAGAACTCCTGGAAGCGGGGGTCCACTTCGGCCATCAGACGCGCCGCTGGAATCCCAAGATGAAGCCATTCATCTTCCAGGAGCGCAACGGCATCTACATCATCGACCTGGCGCTCACGGTGCAGCGGCTGCGCGACACCTACGAGGTCGTCAAACAGCTCGCTCGCGAAGGCAAGGTCATCCTCTTCGTCGGGACCAAGAAGCAGGCCCAAGACGTCGTCCGGGAGGAGGCGGAGCGCGCCGGCGCCTTTTTCGTGAACCAGCGCTGGTTGGGGGGCACCCTGACCAACTTCGCGACCATTCAGAAGCGTATCGCCCGTCTGCGCGAGCTCGAAAACATGAAGATGCAAGGCGACTTCGATCGCCTTCCCAAGAAGGAGGTCGCGAAACTCCAGGACGAGATGAATCGTCTGGAGCGCTTTCTCGGGGGCATCAAGGACATGCATCGGCTGCCCGACGCGCTCTTCATCGTCGACCCGAAGAAGGAACGCATCGCCGTGCTGGAGGCGCGCAAACTAAAGATTCCGATCATCGCAGTCATCGATACGAACTGTGATCCCGACGAGATCGATTATCCGATCCCCGGCAACGACGACGCGATTCGCGCGGTCAGGTTGATGGTCGGTAAGATCGCGGACGCGATCATCGAGGGCAAGACCGAGAGCGAAAGCTCGTACGATCAGGATCTCTACGAGGCGCCGCCCCAAGAGCTCGAAGACGAGTCGGTCCCGACGTTGGCGGAGGTGGGGCGTTGATTTCGTATCAACCCAAGCCCGAAGAAATCAAGGCCCTGCGGGAAGAGACCAGCGCTCCCATGATGGACTGCCGGAAGGCGCTGCTTGACGCGGCCGGCGACGTGGAGCGCGCGAAGGCGCTGCTGCTCGAGCGCGGCGCCGCGCAGGCCGCGAAGAAGTCGGAGCGGACCGCCGACGAAGGCCTGGTGACGAGTTACATTCATGCCGGCGGAAAGATCGGCGTCCTCGTCGAGATCAACAGCGAAACCGACTTCGTTGCCAGAAACCCGAAGTTTGCCGAGCTCTCGCGCGACATCGCGATGCACATCGCCGCGATGTCGCCGCAGTATCTCGATCGCCAGAGCGTTCCGAGCGAGGTCGTAGACGGTCTACGAAACGAGTTTCGCACGAGCGTTCCGGCCGGCAAGCCGCCGGAGATCGCCGAAAAGATCATCGAAGGCAAGCTCGCGAAGTGGTACGAGGAGCATTGCCTGCTCGACCAGGCATTCGTCAAGGACGACACGATGAGCATCGGCGATTTGATCGTTCGTTCCGTCGGAGCGCTCGGCGAGAAGATCCGCGTGCGGCGCTTTGCACGATACGCGCTTGGGCAGTGAGTTGGGGGAGTCGCGATACGCTCGCGTACTCCTAAAAATATCCGGCGAGGCCTTCACCGGCGACGCGTCGGGCGTGGACGTAAACACGACGCGCGCGATGGCCGAGGAAATCGCCGAAGTACGCCGGGCTGGGGTTTCGATCGCCATCGTCGTCGGCGGGGGGAACATCTGGCGGGGTAAGGTGCACGAAGAGGCCGGCATGGATCGTGCGACGGCCGACTATATGGGAATGCTCGCAACGGCCATCAACGCTCTGGCGCTGCAGGACGCGCTCGAACGGATGGGCGTGCCATCGCGCGTTCAGACCGCGATCGCGATGCATCAGATCGCAGAGCCTTACATACGCCGCCGCGCTATCCGCCACTTGGAGAAGGGTCGCGTCGTGATCTTCGCAGCGGGGACGGGCAATCCGTACTTCACGACGGATACGGCCGCGGCGCTGCGCGCGGTCGAAGTGAACGCCGAGGCGATTCTAAAGGCGACGAAGGTCGACGGCATCTATTCGGCCGACCCGAAGAAGGATCCGCGGGCGACGCGGTTCGAGCGGCTCGACTACATGGACGTTCTCCAACGCGGCCTCGCCGTCATGGACTCGACCTCTATGGCACTCTGCATGGACAATTCGCTGCCGGTCATTGTGTTCGACATGTCCGTGCCGGGAAACATACGAAGGGTCATCTGGGGCGAACCGATTGGCACCTACGTCGGGCCGCGCGAAGCGACGCCCGTCGCATGAGGAGTTTGTAGGCTCATGAGCGACGCATATTTCAACGAGATCGAGTCGCGGATGCACAAGTGCGTGGAGGCGACTCGGAGCGAGTTTGCCTCGGTTCGCACGGGCAGGGCCGTCCCCGCGCTTCTCGATCGGATCGTCGTAGAGGCCTACGGTCAACCCGTTCCCCTCAAACAGGTCGCCGGCGTTTCCACGCCGGATTCGCGGACGCTCGTGATCAGCGCCTGGGACAAGAGCACGGTTCCGGCGATCAGGAAAGCCGTCGAGAAGAGCGATCTCGGCTTAACGCCAAACGTCGACGGCACCACGATCCGCCTGGCGATCCCGCCGCTCAACGAAGAGCGGCGCAAAGATCTCGCCAAGATTGTGAAGAAGAAGGCGGAGGATGGCCGGATCGCCGTTCGCAACGTGCGGCACAAGGCACACGACGAGCTCAAGGCGCAGCTGAAATCCGCCGAGATCACCGAGGACGACAACAAGCGCATGCAAGAATCGTTGCAACGGCTGACCGACAAGTACGTCAAGGAGATCGACGCGCTGGTCGTGGCCAAAGAAAAAGAGATCCTGGAAGTGTGAGCGACCTCGTACTCGTGCCGGCCATTCAGGCGCTGCGGGCCTTACGCGATCAGCGCGTCCGCTTACACGTGCTCGCTCCTCCCGGTGCGTGGCTCGGTTGCGGTACGCTGCGCGTCCTGCGGCTAAAGATGCCCGTCGACGGAGATCTGGACGACGCGGTTAAGGATGACCGGGAAGTGGAATTGATCGTCGGCTACGAGTCGTATCGGCAGTGAGCATCTCGTTGGCCGCCGGCTCGCGCGTTGCGCTCGACACGCGGAGCATTCCACGGCACGTCGCCATCATCATGGATGGTAATCGGCGTTGGGCGAAGGAGCGCAGCCTCCCGGCGATCGAGGGCCACCGGCGGGGCATGATCGCCCTGCGCCACGTGACCCGGGCCGCGAGCGACTTGGGCATCGACGTGCTCACCGTCTACGGGTTTTCGAGGCAGAACTGGAACCGCGACGCGGGCGAAGTCACGCTGCTGTTCGAGCTTTGCGTGTACTTCGCGCGAAACGAGCTCATGGAGCTCCGGCGCAACAACGTCCGCGTGCGCGTCATCGGCGATTGGGAATCGCTTCCTTCCGCTCCGCGCGGCGCGCTGGCCGACCTTCAGGCGCAGACCGCGGGCAACACCGGTCTGCTGCTCAACCTCGCCGTCAATTACAGCTCGCACGCGGAGCTCGAGCGAGCGGTCAAAACGATTGCGCTTGACGTGGCCGGTGGGCGGCTCGCCCCCGATGACATCGACGAAACGGTCATCGGCCGCTACCTCTATACCGCGGACCTTCCCTCGCTGGATCTCCTGATCCGTCCGGGCGGGGAACACCGCCTGTCGAATTTCTTGCTGTACCAAGCCGCCTACGCCGAACTAGTGATGAGCGACGTCTACTGGCCGGATTTTTCGAAGGAAGACTTCCTCCGAGCGCTGATCGAGTTTCAACAGCGGGAACGGCGCTTCGGCGGGACTTGACCGGGCGCCGCATCGTCGTCGGCTTGATCCTCGCGGCGATCGGGCTGACGTGCGTTGTCTTTCCGTGGGCGTTCTACGCGCTGGTGCTCGTTATCGGACTTGCGAGCATCTACGAGTTCAGTTATCTCTGCTCGACGAAGGGGCAGCCGCTGGAGTATCCGGTCGCGGTGCTCGGCGTCGTTGCCTACGTGGCGCTGGCCGTATTCGACCTCCTTCACAAATGGGAGGGGCTGCTGCTCGCGGGAATCGTGATCGTTGCGTTCGCGATCGGCATGTACGGCGAGCAAAAGGGCTATTTTGCGCGCACCGCTTACACGCTGCTCGCGGTGCTCTACATCGGGAAACTGCTCACCTATTTCGTCTTTATACGCCAGATCGCCGGGAACGGGATGTGGCTCACGCTGTACGTGATCGTGATCATTGCGCTCACGGACACGTTCGGGATGTTGGTTGGAACGCTCATCGGGCGACACTCGCTCACCAAGATCTCGCCGAACAAGACCGTGGAGGGCTCGGTCGGGTCGCTGGTGATCGTGACGGCCGTCGCAGCGGCGGCGACGTGGTTGCCGCAACTCCATCTGCAATGGTGGCAAGGGGCGGTCCTCGGCCTCTCCACGAGCGTCGCGGCGCAAGTGGGGGACCTCGTTGAATCGGCCTTTAAGCGCGACGCCGGCGTCAAGGACGCTGGGGCGATGATCCAGGGGCACGGCGGCGTGCTCGATCGCTTCGACTCATATCTCCTCGGAGGTGTGGCGTTCTTCGGATCGCTTCATCTCTTGGGGATACTTCAGGTGCAGTAGCCGTGAACGATGCGTAGGCGAGTTGCGATTTTGGGTTCGACCGGTTCGATTGGAACGCAGGCGCTCGACGTGATCGCGCGCCATCCGGACGAATTCGAAGTCGTCGGGCTGGCGGCGGGACGTAACGTCGGGCTGCTTCGAGAGCAGGCACAATCGTTCGGCGTCGCGGTGACGAGCATCGCGGAGGACGGCGCGGGCGGCTTGCGCCGCGTTGCGGTCGAGAGCGATCCGGAGGTCGTTCTTGCCGCGACCGACGGCTCGGTGGCGTTCGAGGCGGTCTTCGCCGCAGTCGACCGCGGCATCGACGTCGCAGTCGCAAATAAGGAGCTCGTCGTCGCCGCGGGCGCCTTGCTCGTGGAAGCGGCCCGCCGCAGCGGCGCGCGTCTTCTGCCCGTCGACAGCGAGCATAGTGCGATCTTCCAGTGTCTGGTCGGCGAGGACCCTGCGAGCGTCGCCGCGCTCGTGCTCACCGCCTCGGGCGGTCCGTTCTGGCGCGCGTCGCGCGAATCGATGGAAAATGCCGACTTGGCCTCGGCAATGGCTCACCCAACCTGGCGCATGGGGACGAAGAATACGATCGACTCCGCGACGATGATGAACAAGGGCCTCGAAGTGATCGAGGCGAGCCGGCTCTTCGGCTTCGATGGCGACCAGATCAGAATCGTCGTGCATCCGCAATCGGTGGCGCACGGTTTCGTCGTCTTCGCCGACGGGAGCGTGAAGTCGCAGCTCGCCGCACCGGACATGCGGGTTCCGATCGGCTACGCGCTCGGCTTCCCGAAAAGGCTGACGTCTTTTGTCGATCCGCCCGGGCCGGCCGGTATTTCCGACGGCGACGTCCTGCAGATGCTCGGGGCAAAGCGGGGGGAAGCGGCGATGCGGTACGATTTCGAGTCGCCTGACCCGGTCCGCTTCCCTTGCGTCCGCCTCGCGTACCAAGCGCTGGCCGCCGGAGGAACTCAGCCCGCCGTGCTGTCGGCTGCAAACGAAGTCGCCGTTAACGCGTTTGTCGAAGGTAGGATCGCCTTCGGCCGGATTTCCGACGTGATCGAGGGGGCCCTCAATCGCGTAAATGTTGAAGAGCTTAGCCTGAACGGCGTACGAGCCGCCGACCGAGAAGCTCGAAGAACCGCCGGAGAGATCGTCGGAGCCATCGAAAGGGCATCGTAGGAGACTTGTGAATTTACTAGCCGTCGTTAGCCTGGTCGGATTCGGGAAGGTCGTCACGTTCCTCGTGATGCTTTCGATCTTGATCGTGCTTCACGAGTTCGGCCACTTCGTGCTTGCGCGGCGAAACGGCGTGCGCGTCAATGAGTTCTCGGTCGGTTTTGGGCCACGACTCGCGGGATGGACGAGCCCGAGGAGCGGCACGCAATATTCGATCCGGGCGCTGCCCATCGGCGGATACTGCGCGATGGAAGGCGAGGACAATCGAGTCTCCGAGGCCCAGCAGCAGCGCGATTTCCTCGCGGGCGGCGGGGTGACCGATAGCAACTTTCAAGCGAAATCGCCATGGCGGCGGCTCGCCATCGTGCTGGCGGGACCGGCCGCGAACTTCCTCTTGTGCTACGCGATTCTTCTGATCGGTGCGCTCGCGTTCGGCGTTGCCAGCGACAAGGCGCAGCCCGTCGTCGGAGAAGTTCTGCCTGGATCGCCGGCGGCGATCGCCGGAATCCGCCCCGGCGACCGGATCGTCGCCATCGACAACCGCACCATCGCGTCGGGGAGGCGACTCGTCGACACCATCCACCAGGCGCTCGGGAAGCGGCTCGACCTCGTGTACGAGCGCAACGGCGCACGAAACGAGATCTACGTTACGACCGTGCCTTGCCCGGCGCAGGTCGGGAAAAACCTCGGCTGCATCGGGTTCCAGCCGGTCCCGGCCTACGAGCGTGTCGGCCTCGTCAGCGCGGTCAAGCAGAGCGGCGAGGAGTTCGTCGCGATCGCGAATCAGACGTTCAGCGGCCTGGCGCTGCTCGTGACGCAGTTCGCCAAGTATGCGCCCCAAATTGCAGGCCCGATCGGGATGGGTCAGGTTGCGGCAACCGTCCAGGACTGGGGTTGGGGGCCGTATTTTTCCCTGGCAGCGACGATTTCGTTTGCACTGGGGCTCTTCAACCTCTTGCCGATTCCGGCGCTCGACGGCGGCCGTGCGGCGTTCATCATCGCGGAGCTCATTCGCGGACGCCCGGTCGACCCGGAAAAGGAGGCGATGGTTCACATCGCCGGCTTCGCAGCGCTGATGGCCCTCATCATGCTCGTCGCCTTTCACGACATCGCTCGCATCGTGACCGGTCAAGGAGTGATGTAGCCATGGCTGGGGGAGTGCGCTGATGTTACGCGTGCGACGCAAGAGCAAGCCGATTTTCTTGCAGAATAAGACGGGAAAGGACGACGCCAAGACCGTTTGGATCGGCGGCGACCACCCCGTCGTCGTGCAATCCATGACGACGACCGATACGGCGGACGCCGATGCGACGCTCGAGCAGATTTACGGGCTGGCTATGGAAGGCTGCGAGGTCGTACGCGTCACGGTGAAGGATTCACCCGATGCGGAAGGCCTGCCCGCGATCGTGCATCGCTCGCCCGTTCCGATCGTCGCAGACATTCACTACGACCATAAGATGGCCTTGGCCGCAATCGAGGCCGGCGTCGCAAAGCTGCGCCTCAACCCCGGCAACATCCGCGATCCCAAGAAGGTCGCCGAAGTCGTCAAGGCAGCCAAGGCGCGCAAGATTCCGATCCGCGTCGGCGTCAACATGGGCTCCCTCGCGCCCGACTTGGAAAAGTCGCTCGGTCACACCGCCGAGGCGATGGTACTCTCGGCGTTGCGGCACGTTGAGATGCTAGAAGAGCACGGGCATACCGACCTTGCGATCTCGCTCAAGGCTCACGACGTCGCGACGACGGTCGATGCGTATCGCACGATGGACAGGCGCCTGCGGGAGCGAGAGACGCCGTACGCGCTGCACCTCGGCATCACCGAGGCCGGTTTGCTCCGCGACGGCACCATCAAGTCGTCCATCGGATTGGGGATCCTGCTCTGGGAGGGAATCGGAGATACGATACGGGTCTCGCTCGCCGACGATCCCATCGAAGAGGTCCCCGTCTGCTGGGGAATTCTGAAGTCGTTGGGCCTCCGAGAAAAGGGATTCGAAATTACCGCCTGCCCATCGTGCGGACGCGCCGAGATATCGGTCCTCGAGTTGGGCCGCGCCGTGGAAGCCATCGCAAAGTCGTACAGCGCACCGGTGAAGGTCGCCGTGATGGGCTGCGTCGTCAACGGGCCGGGAGAGTCGAAGATGGCCGACGTCGGCGTTGCCGGCGGCAAAGGAAAGGGCGCCATCTATCGCGCGGGCGAGCTGGTCGGGACCTATCCGGAGAGCGAGCTGCTTGGCATGTTGCGCTTGGAAATCGAAAAGGTGATCGCCGAAAAGTATCCCGCGTATATCGAACCGTGATTCGGCGCAGCGCAGAGCTCTACGCCGCGTTGAGCTGGCGGGACCTGTGCCTGATAGGTGCGGCAGCCCTGGCGATATCCGCCCTGCTTGCGTTCTCGCGGCCGATCGTCATGCTGGTCGACGGTGAGCGAGTCGATAGCGACGTCGCACCCGTCACGACGGCGAGCGCGAAAGCCTTCGTGCCGCTCCGGTCGATCGCCGACGCCCTCGGCGCCGAAATGGACGTCGACACGAAAGCAGAGACGATCGACGTTACCCTCGGCGGCCAATCGTTCCGCGTGCGCGTCGGCGACACGCACGCCACGCTGAACGGCATGCCGGTGACGCTGAAGCACGCGCCGTTCCTCGTTCGCGGCCGCATCATGATCTCGCTCGACGCCGTGGCTCGCGCCCTGCACGTCCGCGCGACGTACGATCCGCGCGACGCGCGCATCGAGGTCGTCACTCCCGGAATCGGCGAGGCGCCCAACCCGCAAAACACCTCGCCGCAGTAGTCAGTCGGCGCGGCTACGGGTACTCGCTGAGCCCCTCGGGCTCTTCGACGGGCACGACGTCGGCCGGATCGGAGTGACGGAAACCGTAGGCGAAGAAGAACACGAGCCCCACGACCAGGGCGATGACGAACCACGTCCAGGTCGCGCGCGACAGGCCGAAGATCGCGAGGAAGAGGGAGCAGACGATTCCCAAAATCGGGAAGAGCGGCACGAACGGAACGCGGAAGCTGCGGGGCAGCTCGGGGCGCCGCTTGCGGAGGTAGAGCACTCCGGCGCACACCACGGTGAAGGCGATCAGGGTTCCGATGTTCACGAGATTGAGCAAGTTGTTGAGCGGGACGATCAATGCGAGGATCGCGACGGCGGCTCCGGTGATGAGCGTCGTTATGAAGGGGGTCTTGAAGCGTGGATGGATCGCCGCGACTACGGGCGGCAACATCCGGTCGCGAGCCATGACGTAGAAGATGCGCGACTGGCCGAGGAGAGAGGCGAGCGCGACGCTCGTCGTGCCGGCGAGAACGCCGATCGTGATCACCCAGTTTAGCACCGGCATGTGCAGCGGAGCGAGCGCGTACACGAGAGGATTCTTGATTGGAACCTGGCTCCACGGCACGGCTCCGACCAAGACGATCGCGGTCGCGCAATAGATTAGCGTGCCGATCGCCAGCGCGCCGATCACTCCAACCGGTACGTCGAACTGCGGGTTCTTGCACTCTTCGGCGGTTGTCGTGGCCGTATCGAAGCCGATGTAGCTGAAGAAGACGTAGGCGCTGATGGCGATGATGCCGTAGGGCTGCGCGGACGACGAATAATCGGCAAGGCCGCCGAACGGGCGCAGCGTTCCCCAGCCGACTGGGTTGAAATTATGAAGGTTGGCGCCGCGAACGAGGAAGGCTCCGGCGATAACGAAGACCACGAGCGCCGAGATCTTGAGCACGACGAAGATGTTGTTGGCGGTCGCGGACTCGCGGATGCCGACGGAAAGCAGGACGCTCAGACCCACGACGAAGAGCGCGGCGACGAAGTCGAACTGAGAGTGAGCAAGATCCCAGCTCGAAGGGAGCCACCACGCGCCGTGGATGAGAAGATTCGATTGCTGAGCCCACTCTG
The DNA here is from genome assembly GCA_963745145.1 of Vulcanimicrobiota bacterium. Taxonomy (GTDB): domain Bacteria; phylum Vulcanimicrobiota; class Vulcanimicrobiia; order Vulcanimicrobiales; family Vulcanimicrobiaceae; genus Cybelea. The sequence continues at coordinate 418,999 of CAVUWE010000003.1, forward strand.
GCAGAACCAGCCCGGTACCCTTGAACACGTCTTGAATCGCTGCCGAGAACTGCTGCGCGACCGGAGCGGCGCTAATCCCGTACTCGAAGATCAGCGCGAATCCGATGATCCACGCAAAAAGCTTTCCCATCGTCGCGTAGGCATACGTGTAGGCGCTTCCTGCGACCGGCACCATCGCGCCGAGCTCCGCGTAGCACAGCGCCGCGAAGAACGACGTAAGGCCGGCGAGCAGATACGAGACGATCACGGCCGGTCCCGCACCCTTGACGCCGGTTCCGATGGTCGTAAAAATGCCGCCGCCGATCATCGTTCCGAGCCCGATCGCTATGAGGTCCTTGGCGGTCAGCGCCCGCCGAAGGATCTTCCGAGTGCCGAGTTCGCGCAGCTTCTCCGCGTCGGTCGTCGCGAAAAGCTGGGAGAAGAACGACATTCGAGCGTCGCTTCGCATCGACGCGCCCCTACCCTTCCGGCGCCTCGCTCGACGGATGCCAAACGTGCTCGGCAACGCCGAGCGCGTCGTTGATCCAGCGAGCCCAAACGAAGAGCGCGTCGGAGAGTCGATTGAGATAGCACAACGCTTCGTCCGCCGGCTCTCCTTCTCGATCGATGAGGGTGACCAAGTGGCGTTCGGCCCGGCGACAGATCGTGCGCGCGAAGTGGAGATGGGCACCCGGCACCGAGCCGCCTGGATGGATAAACTGATTCAGCGGCGGGAGGTCGGCTTGCGCCTCGTCGATAGAGCGTTCGAGCGCCTCGATCGCCGCGTTGCCGACCGCCGGGGCGCCTGCGCGCCGATCTTTCGGCGGCGTCGCGAGTACGCTGCCGAGATCGAAGAGCACGTCCTGGGTCCACGCGAGCCAGGCGTCGAGCCGAGCGCGCCGCCCGGCGCCGTCGACCGGCGGAGGCAATGCGGCTCGTGCCACGCCGATCGCGCTCGAAAGCTCGTCGAGGGTACCGTAGGTCTCGATGCGGAGCGCGTTCTTGCGGATGCGTCCTCCGCCGACCAATCCCGTCGTGCCCTGATCGCCGGTACGGGTATAGATGCGCGTGGCCTTGGACATTGCTCGCTGCAAGTTCCCCACGTCGAGCAAACTCCCGCCCGCGGACGGCGCCGAGGGCCGGCAAAGGCAGTTTTGCGGCTGCGCGCGAAACGGGGCCGGTCATGTCCGAAGCGCTCGCTGGGGGCGCCGTCAAAGAGATTCCTCCGAAGGCGGCCGACCTTTCCGCATGGTACACCGCGGCCTGCCTCAAAGCAGAGCTGGTCTCGTATTCGCCGGTGCGTGGTTGCGTCGTCCTGCGCCCGTACGGTTTCGGGCTTTGGGAAAAGCTGCAAGCGCATCTGGACGCGCGGTTTAAGGCAACCGGTCACGAGAACGCGTACTTCCCGCTCTTAATTCCCGAGAGTTTGCTCGTAAAGGAGGCGGAGCACGTCGAGGGGTTTGCGCCGGAGGTGGCCTGGGTGACGCAAGGCGGCAGTGAGAAGCTCACCGAGCGGCTAGCGATTCGTCCGACCTCCGAGGCGATGGTCGGGGTGATGTACGCGCAATGGATCGAGTCGTATCGCGACCTTCCGATTCTGATCAATCAATGGGCGAACGTCGTGCGTTGGGAGAAGGCCACCCGGCCATTCCTGCGGACGATGGAGTTTCTCTGGCAAGAAGGGCACACCGCGCATTCGTCGGCCCCCGAGGCTCGCGAAGAGACGCTCAAGATTCTCGAACTCTATCGCGACTTTGCCGAGAACGTTGCCGCCATTCCCGTCTATCACGGCCGAAAGAGCGCGAGCGAACGGTTTCCGGGGGCCGTTGAGACGTACTCGATCGAGGCGCTGATGCCGGACGGCAAGGCCTTGCAGTCCGGCACGTCGCACGATCTCGGGCAGAACTTTGCAAGAGCCTACGATATCAAGTTCGTGGACGCCGACGGCGCCATCAAGCACGCCTACACGACTTCGTGGGGAGTTTCGTGGCGGATGCTCGGTGGCCTGATCATGGTGCACGGTGACGACCGCGGGTTGCGAATTCCGCCCAAGATGGCGCCGATCGAGGCCGTCCTGATACCGATCGTGCGGTCCGGCGACGAGCGCGCGGTCGAGCGATGCACCGATCTCGCCGAACGTTTGAATGCCGCGGGCTTCCGGGTTCGCGTCGATGCGCGCGACGCGCAGCCGGGTTGGAAGTATAGCGAGTGGGACCTGCGCGGCGTTCCGGTTCGTATCGAGATCGGTCCGCGCGACGTCGACGCGCAGACCGCCGTCCTTGCGCGACGAGACCGCAGCAGGGGGGAGGAGGGGCAGCGGCAGAGCGTCGCGCTGTCCGACGTTCCCAACGTCCTGCGCGAACTGCTCGACGACGTTCAACGGGCGCTCTACGCTCAGGCTAAATCGTTCCTGGAGGCCCATACCTATGTGACGTCCGACCGCGCCGAGTTCCTCGAGCTTTGCCGCAGCCGCGCCGGAATGGTCGACATTGCGTGGTGCGAGCGAGCCGACTGCGAGGCGCGCGTCAAGGCCGAGACCGCCGCTACGACTCGCGTCGTTCGCGAGCTCGAGGAAACGGGGATCGTCTGCACGGCGTGCGGCGAACCGGCAACAGCCAGGGCTTATTTTGCGCAATCGTATTAGAGTCGCGCTCGGCACCGCGCTCGCGTTTGCCGTCGCGGGCGGCGTAGCGGCCGCGTACGCGCCGAGCGTCGCCGACCTCGATGCCGAAGCACGCGCGGTGGGCAATCGCCGGGACCTTGCGGAACGCATCGGCGAGTCGATTTTCGCCACGGAATGGCCGGCCGAGGTGAGTCAAATATCCGCGAACTCGCTCGGCGGTCATCTGATCGTCGGCATCCGCATTTGGGGCGTAAAATTCCATCGCCCGATAACGCGCGACGAGTTCGTGGGGGAGGTCGTCGCCGTGGTCGACCGAGCGTTCGCGGCCGCCCCCTCCGCGGAGGAGATCGACGTTTGGGCCAGCGTCCCGATCGATGTGGGCAAGGGAGTGATCGTCAACGGCGACTTGGCCAAGCCGACGTCGCGCATCGTTTTCAGCCTCACCGTGCGAAGCGGAGAGGGCGCGGCGTCGCTGACGGCGCGCGCGAATCGCGGGAGCGACGGCGTTTATTGGGATCCGCTATGGCTGCGCAGCGCCTTCAAAGAGCCGGCGTAGATGTATAGGAAGACGACGCTTCCGAGCGGGCTGCGCGTATTAACCGAGGCGATGCCGGCCGTTCGGTCTGCGACGGTCGGCGTCTGGGCAGACGTCGGTTCCTCCGTGGAGGCAGGCGATCGGCGCGGCATTTCGCACCTCGTCGAGCACATGCTCTTCAAGGGAACGCAGCGTAGAAGCGCGCGACAGATTGCGGAGACCATGGACGGCGTTGGCGGAAATCTCAACGCGTTCACCGACAAAGAGACGACGTGCTACTACGCCAAGGTGATCGACCGGCACGTCCCACTGGCCCTCGACGTGCTCGCCGACATGTTTCTCCATTCGGCATTCGATCCGCAGGAGCTGAGTAAGGAGCAGAACGTCATCTTGGAAGAGATCAAGATGTACGACGACTCGCCCGACGATCTGATTCACGACGTTTCCTGCAAACGATGTGGAGCGGTTCGAGCCTGGGGGAGCCGACCATCGGATTTGCCGAGACCGTCATGGGGATCACGCCCGAAGACCTTCGCGCCCACCTGCGCCTGCACTACGCTCCGAACTCCGTCATCGTCGCGGCGGCGGGTAACGTCGAGCACGATCGGTTCGTCGAGCTCGTCCGCGAGCAGTTCGCGGACTTCGGCGGCACCTGCGTTTTGCCCAAAGCCGAGCAGCCGGCATCGACGCCGGCGGCGAACATCCGCTACAAGGATAGCGAGCAGGCATACGTCATCGTCGGCACCCGGGGAATCGACATCCGGGACGATCGCCGCTACGCGCTCTCTCTGCTCGACACGGTCCTGGGGGGCGGCATGTCGAGCAGGCTTTTTCAAGAGATCCGCGAGCAGCGGGGCCTCGTCTACAGCGTCTACTCGTTCCAAGCCGCATATCGCGCCGCGGGACTGTTCGGAGTGTACGCGGGAACGTCGCCCGAGAAAGTGCAGGCGTGCATCGACGTCATCGTCGAGCAGTTCGCGCACGTTCGCGACACGCCGATCGGCGCGGACGAGTTTCATCTCGCCAAGGAGCACATCAAGGGGAACCTAACGCTGTCGCTCGAGGCTAGCTCGAGCCGGATGATTCGGCTGGGTCGCAACGAGTTCGCGCTCGGGCGGCACGTCAGTCACGAGGAGCTCGAACAGCGAATCGACGCGGTGACTGCCGGCGACGTGCAGGAGCTGGCGCGCGAGCTGCTGCTCGAAGAGAATCTCGGGCTGTGCATCATCGGGCCGGTGAAGGAATCCTCGATCAGCTGGAGCGGGCACGCAGCACAGCAACGCGCATCGTGACGGCGGCCGCGTTGGTTCCCCACATGTGGAACGGCAAGCTCATCGGAGCGATGGCGATTACCTTCATAGTACAGGGCGTGACCATCGGAGCGTATGCCGCGCGGCTTGCGGGGGTGCAGACGAAGAGGATCGCGACGTCGATCTCGCTCTTCAACTTATTCGTCACGGCCGGACGGCTCGCAAACCTATTCATGGTCTTTTTCGTGGGGCCGCTGTCCGACGAAGCCGGGAACGCCATCGCCAAGCTCCATGGGTTCCCAGCGGCGGTCGACGCTTGGCAACGACTCTTCGGCAATCAACTTCGCTTGATCGTCCTGGCGGGATCGCTCGGCATGGTCGCGTTCGCGTTGCTGCTTCCCATGTTCACCTACCTGTTCAGGCGAGGCGTTCACTCGTTCGAATCGCGCGGGTCGGTACCGCACTCGCTGGCCCGGCTGTTTTCACCGTCGGTGCTGGCCGACGTGTTGAAGGCCGAGCGTCTGCCGAGCCTGGCGGAGCTGAGAGCGTTTAGTTGGCGGGCCTTACCGAAGCGGCTGCTGATCTTCAACACCGTCGTGATGTGCGTGTATGCCATCGGCGTGCAGGCCGCATACTTGGCGTCGGTCCTAGACGGGGGCGTCGCGAGGACGGCGATCGGACTCTCAGGAGTCATCAACGGGATCGGCACCATCGCCTTCACGCTCTTCGTCGACCCGACGTCCTCGATCATTACCGACCAGGCGATCCATGGCAAGCGTACCGTCGAGGAAGTTCGCTCCATGGTGTTCTATTTAGCGCTGACGGCCATCGTAGGATCGCTGCTGTCGCAGGCGATCCTGTATCCGGCCGCCGTAATTATCGAAGTGGTAGCAAAGTTTGCCGCGCATGTTCGTCTCTAGACTCATCGCAGCGTTGTGCGGCGCGGCGTTGCTGGGCGGCTGCGCTGGTTCGATCGAGCGCTGGATCGTGGACACGCGCGTTCACCAGGGCGACGTCGCCCTGACGCGCGGCAACGCGCGGGACGCCGCGCTCGCGTATCGCCTCGCTTTGCGCGTCGATCCGAAGGATCCGCAGGCGCGTGCCGGCTTCGTGGAGGCCGCCGCGCAGCTGGCACGCCTCGAATATACGAAGGGTAGCTTCGACGATGCGCTGGAGACGGTAGAAGGGGGGCTGGCGGTCGACCCGCAGAGCGCGCGGCTCGCCGCGATCAAGGCGACGATCGATCAGGCGAAGCTCCAGCGCGAGATCGTGGTTTCCAACTACCCGACCTATCGCACGGCCGGCCTGGAACTTCAGCGCGCCTATCAGCAGCTCAACGTTACCAACGCACTCTTGCTACGCAGCCTCAAGCGATTCGGCTACACGTTTGATGCCACCGACCTTGCTGCCGCGACCAAGCGCAGCTACGAGCTGCAGCTCGAGCTGGCGAAGAACACGAATCGCCTGATCCTCTACCGCCAACTCGTGACCTCGGGCGCGCCCGAGGAGCCGGCACAGTCGACGACGTTCGGCGCGGCGTCGTTGCTGCCGCTGCCGTAACGCGATGATTTCGTGGCTGGAATCCCTTCCAACCGCGACGGCCGGTATCGTCGTGGTCGGCGGCATCGTCTTCGTGGCCCTCGCGATCGGCTACCTCGTGGAGAAGTTTACGTCCCGCGAGGTGCGGACCGCTCACAACGACCGGGCCGGCTTCATTCTCGCCGTGATCGGAGTCATCTACGCCGTGCTCTTGGCGTTCGTCGCGATCGGCGTCTGGGAGCGCTTTCAGCAGGCGGAGATGCGCACGTACGAGGAGGCCGGCTCTCTAGCGACCGTCTATCGTGACGCCGGTTCGTTCGCCGGCAAGGCTCGGCTGCGTGCCGCGATTCGGACATACGCACTTTCCGTCATCGGCGACGAATGGCCGCGAATGCATCGGGGCGACCGATCGCCGCCCTCGAACCCGCTGCTCGAGGACGCGAGCCGGGACATCCGCGCGCTGCCCGTCCCGTCGGCTCGGTTGTCTAACATTCAGGGTCAGATGCTCTCGGCGATCGACACGGCGCTGATGGATCGCCAGACGCGGCTTACGGTCGACTCGAGCGGCATCAACGTCATCATGTGGGTAGCGCTGGTCGCCGGCGCGCTCGTGACGATTTCGTTTACCTATCTGTTCGGGTTCGACAAGACGATCATGCAGGAGCTGATGATCGGTGGCTTGAGCTTCTTGATAGCTTTGGTTCTCTTCCTGATCGTCGCGCTGGATTATCCGTTCCGCGGCAGCATCGCGGTGCCGCCCGAGGCCATTCGGGCTCTCATCGAAAGTTTCAACGCAATCGGTCAATAGCGCAGACGTGATGCGCGTCGAGGAAGGCCCTCGCGTCGCCGCGCCGTTCCGCACCGCGGAACGCTCGCCAGAAGCGGTCGGCATCCGGCGCGACTTTGGCCGGATCGGTTTCGTAAACGGGCCATTGCGCGCCGGCGTCGAGTAGAGGGAAGCGCTGCAGCCACGCGCAGAGTTCGAGATTGCGGCGCAGACGGTTGTCCTCGATGGAGATGAAGTATCGCGCCCCTTTGCGGATCGCGCTCTCTTCGTCGAACGGGGTCCACAGCGCCGGGTCTTCCTCCCAGCCGAACCGGTCGATGTAGTATTGGACTTCGGGGCCGTAGTGTCCGATGACCACGAGCGCGTTTCCGTCCAGCGTCCGATTCAGCGCTGCCGCTCGTCGATACGTTTGCTTGCCGTAGGCATAGTAACCCGCGACCGGCGCGCGGGAACCGAGGAGCACGGCGAGCGCCAGGAGCGGAACGAGCGCCAGCAGCGCGTATCGGGCGGTGGTCGCGATGCCGGCGTCGCGGACGGCTTCTGCGAAGCGCGCCAGGGAACCGCCGGCGAGCAGAGCGCACAGGGGCAGCAGCGGAAGCATGTAGTAATCGACCCGCTCCACGGTGACCACCACGTACGTGTAGAGCAGGCCGCCGGCGAGCCAGCCCCAGAGCAGCGCCTTGCTCCGCACCGGGACCCACGGCAGCGCGATCGCGCTCGCGATCGTGAGCAGAAACGCGACTTTGCCCAGGAGCGTGTCGCGCAGAAGGCCCAGCACGACCCGAAGCTGCGCGAACTTGTCCGCGAACGCGGCGGGGCTCGTCAGCGCGGAGCGCAACGCGGGCAGAACGTGGAGCTGTGTGATGCCGCTCGCCCAGTGCCATTCGGCGTGCGCGTCGACGAGGCGGTCGTATCCCGCGAGGATCAGCAGCGGCGCGGCGACGAGGGTGAGGGCAAATGCCGCGGGCATCGAACGCCGCGCGGCCGCGCGTTCGCCGATCATGCCGAGCACCGGCACGACGGCGATCGCCGCGACGGGCTTGGCGAGATACGCGAGCGCAAGCAGCGCCGTGGTGCCGGTGAGCCCACGCGGCGAAAGGCGTCGTTCCCCCACGAGATACCGGGCGGTGGCGTAGAGTGCAATCGTCAAAAAGAAGACCATAGCGCTGTCGGGCATGAACGTGCGGCCGTAATAGACGCTTCCCGGAAAAACGGCGTAAAGGAAGGCGGCGATCAAGCCCGCCGCCGCACTCGTGAAGAGCCAGCGGGCGAAATAGGCGAGCGAAACCACCGTTGCCAGGCTAAACGCGAGCGTGATGAGCCGTCCGAAGATCTCGTGAATTCCAAAGAGCTTGTAGAGCGACGCGGCCAGGAAGGGCACGATCTGCAACTCGAGCTCGACGTAATTGGGCGGCGGCCCGTTGTAGCTCGTCTGGGGATAGATGATGTTGAATCGGAGCCGCCCAAAGTTACGCGCGATCGAGGCCGTGTCGCCCTGCCGCCAGCCGGGATGATCGAGGACGGGGTTATGGATGCCGTGCAGCCGTAACGCCAGCGCGAGAAGGAGGACGGCGAGCAGCCCCAGCTGCCAATAGGCTCTTTTCAATTGAGGTGGCGGAACGTCCAATACTTATTGAGGAAGAAGTTGATGAACGTGCCGGACAGCGTTGCGACGAACCACGCGGTGGTAAAGTGATGGAAGCCCGCCCGCTCGGCGATCGTGAAGACGAGTTTCCCCGCCAAGAGTGCGACGCCCGAGACGACGAGGAACTGCAGGCCCTCGAGCAGCGGGTTGCGGCGCGAGCCGAAGGTCCACACCCGATTGAAGATATAGTTGGACACGCCGCCCACCATGAACCCGATCGCGAAATCCCCGAACCATGAAAACTCCGTCGTTTTTTCGAGGACGTGCGCGACGACGAAGTTGACGACCATTCCCGAGGCCCCAACGATTCCGAACTTGAGGAACTGCCGCACGCCGCGCCGATGAGTCAGGCCGCGCACGAGCCCTGGAGCGGCTTCGTTAGGCAACCCAGTACCAATCCGCGAAGAGCACCGTAAAGAGGCCCAGCAAAGGCAAGGAGAAGGCCAGGATCACGTTGTTGACCCACGGGCGATCGCCCCAGCGCGCCAAAATGGCGAACATCGGGAAAAGCACGAGAGCGAAGCGCGGCATCGACATGAGGTTTGAGGTGGACATCGGCACCAGAATCGAGAGCGCCATATAGGCGATGTACGATGGCCGCAGACTATGCCAGCCGATGAGCAACACGGCGATCATCAGCAGCGTAAAGGCGATCTCGAGCGATTGGTTGGCAACGAGCAGGGCCGGTGCGCCGTGGCTGATTTTGCCGAAGGCGTTCACGAGGCTGACCCACGGCATCGCCAGGTGCCGGTTCCAATGGCTCTGCACGTGGGAGAAGTAGAGCGGGTCTGCGCGCAGCACCCAGAGGTAGCCCATGTAGACGACTAGCCCAAGCGGCACCAGCAGACCGGCACAGAGATCGACGAAGGCGCGCGGGCGCAACGGGCGGTCTTGCGCAAACCATTCGATGACGAACGGCACCAGGAGCAGCACGCCCTCGACGCGCGTGATAGCCGCGAAGAAGCCCAGGATTCCCGCGAGCCACCAGTGCCGAGATCGCATGTAGTAGAACGAAGCCACCGTCAGCATGAAGAAAAGCGATTCCGTATACACCGCAGTAAAATAAACGGCGGTCGGAAAGATCGACGTGTAGAAGATCGCGCGGCGCGCCACGGCGCGGTCGTATTCGTGCTCGAGCAGCTTGTAGAGATAGAGCAGGCCGAAGAAAAACGACGCGTTGGAGACGAGCAAACCTGCTATCAGGTGATTCCCCGCAAGCGACCCGACGATTCGAATGAGCAACGGAAAGAGCGGGAAGAACGCCATGTCCGTGCCTTGATAGCCTCGCGTGGCGATGTCGAGGTAGTGAACGGCGTCCCAGCGCCCCCAAACCGCCAGCAGAGCGTACGAGGACTCCTGCACGTGGCTGCCCGCACGTTGTCCGATGATGACGGCCGCGAGCTCGGCGATGACGATGATCGCGATGCGAGTCGCGGCGAAGTCGATCGAGACCTCGCGCACCGTCTGGTTGAACCGCGCTGCGATGAGGACTTTGCCCAGGCACGATAACGTGACGGCGACGAGGAAGAGCCGCGCTCCGTGCGTGAGTTGCGGCGCCAAGACGAACGTGAGCCACAGCAGCAAGAACGGCAGCCACGTTAAAGCGTCGTAGCGCAGCGAACGCACGAACGTGATCCCGGCCCGGCGCGAGACGTAACGCGCGTAAGCGGTCCACACCGCGAGGGCCAGCACGACGCCCAGGGCGACGCCGGCCAACAATCCGAGCTCGCTTGCGGCGCCTTGGTGACGCGGAACGATGACCGCATACCACGCGAAGAAGCCGAGGGTGAGGCCGGCCAGCGCGACGCTCAACGAAGCCGGCAGACCGGCGAGGAGCAAGTCGCCGAACGGTGACGGGCGCGAACCAACAGGTGCAGAGAGACGGGTGTCGGCGAACACGACGCACGTTCTTAACAGGAAATGCGCCGCTTTCCTTGTAGGCTTCCGTTAAATGGCAAAGTCGATCATGCGCGCGGTACTCGACCGCCCGGTTCACTCGCTCGACTTCGTGAAGGTTACCGAGAACGCGGCGCTGGCGGCGTCACGCTGGATGGGGCGAGGCGAACGCGATGCGGCGGACGGCGCGGCCGTCGAAAAGATGCGCGAGGCGCTTGGGGATATGGAGATCGCGGGGCGCATCGTCATCGGCGAAGGCGAGCGTGACGAGGCGCCGATGCTCTACATCGGCGAAGAACTCGGAAGCGGCGGTAAAGAGGTCGACATCGCCGTGGATCCGGTCGAGGGGACGAATCTCGTTGCCAACGGTCTGCCCAACTCGATCGCGGTCATGGCCATCGCGGAGCGCGGCGGCCTGCTGCACGCTCCGGATACGTACATGAAGAAACTTGCGGTGGGAGCGAAAGCCGGGCCCTACGTGCACATCGACGCGCCGGTGCGCGAAAATCTGGAAGCGGTCGCGAACGCTCTGGAGAAGCCGATCAACGACGTGTGCGTCGTGATTCTCGACCGGCCGAGACACGCCGAATTGATTAGGGACGTCCGCGCGGCCGGGGCGCGAATTCGCCTGATCTCGGATGGCGACGTCGACGCGTGCATCGCAACGGCGATCGAGTCGACCGGAATTCACGTCGCGATGGGGACCGGCGGCGCACCCGAAGGGGTGCTCGCCGCGGCGGCGATCAAATGCTTGGGCGGGAACTTCATGGGCCGGCTGGAGCCGCGCAATCCGGCAGAGGCCGAGCGCGCGATCGAGATGGGTTTCGGCGAGATCGACCGGGTCTTGGAGCTCGACGACCTCGTGCGCAGCAATGACGTCATATTTTGCGCGACCGGGATCACGGACGGCGACCTCGTCCGCGGCGTGCGGTTTTTCGGGAATCAAGCACGAACGCATTCGATTCTGGTTCATTCAAGCGGGACGGTACGCTTCATCGAATCGACCCACCGGCTCGGTGCTCGCCCGCCCGGGCGATAATGAAGGTGAGGTCCCACCGTCATGAACTGATCGTCGTCGGCGCCGGCTCCGGCGGCTATGCGGCCGCGCGCACCGCGCGAAACGTCGGTTGCGACGTCGCCCTCGTCGACACGGGACCCCTCGGGGGGTTGTGCATATTACGCGGCTGCATGCCCAGCAAGGCGCTACTGGCTTCGGGCGACGCGCTCCAAGACGCGCGCGATGCTCGCGTGCTGGGGATCGACGTGCGCGGCGTCACGATCGACATGCCCTTTATCGCGGCGCGAAAGCGCGGGCTGGTCAAAGAATTCGCCGATTACCGGATCGAGGGGATCGAAGAGTTTCCGCTCTATTCGGGCGCGGCTCGATTCCTTTCCCCGGCGAAACTGCTCGTAGGAGACGACACGGTGCTCGAAGCATCGAAGTTCGTCATCGCCACCGGAAGCGTCATCGTGCCGGGCGTGCTTCCGGGGTTGGAAGAGACGGGGTACGTCGACAGCGACGCGGTCCTCGATCTGGAAGAAATCCCGGAGTCCGCCGTCGTGTTGGGCGGCGGGTACACGGCGTGCGAACTGGGGCAGTTCCTGGCGCGGATGGGCGCGCGCACGACGGTACTCATTCGCAGCGGTCACCTGCTGACAGAGAGCGACGACGACGTAGGCGACGCGCTGACGGAGTATTTTCGAGAGGAGGGCATCGACGTCGTCACGCGCGCCTCGCTCGTTGACGCGCGGCGTCGCGGCGACCGGAAGGTCGTGCGTTATCGCCACGAGGGAATCGAGCGCGAGGCGGCCGCCGCCGAAATCTTCTACGCGCTCGGGCGGATGCCCAACGTCGCGGGGTTGGATCTGGAGAACGCCGAGGTCGCGCTGGGGAGCGGGGGCGGGGTTGCCGTCGACTCGCGGCTGCGCACGAGCAACCCGAATATTTACGCGGTCGGTGACGTGACCGGCGAATACATGCTCGTGCACGTAGCCATCTATCAGGGCGAAGTGGCCGCGCGCAATGCGTGCCTGGATCCCGACGAATCGGCCGACTACCGTTTGGCGTCGGCGCACACCGTTTTCACGGACCCGCAGTTCGCCGCCGTCGGAATGAGCGAGAAACAGCTGCGCGCGGAAGCGATTCCTTACGTGCGTGGACGCTACGACTTCGCCGAGCACGGCAAAGCCCAATGTTTGGGGAAGACCAAAGGCTTCGTGAAGATGATGGCCGATCCGCAGTCCGGCCGCATCCTCGGAGCGGCCGTCTTGGGGCCGCAGGGTTCCGAGCTGATCCACGAGGTGATCGTGGCGATGCGCTTTGAATCGACGGTGGAAGAGTTCATGCGCATTCCACACCTGCATCCGACGCTGGCCGAGATTTGGACGTATCCCGCCGAGGCCTGCGCCGAGCAGCTCGGCCGGAAGATCCCGGGCGACGAACAGGTGGAGTTGGCGACCAGTGTCCCCGCGGAGTGAGGCTCCGTTTCGTCTGCGCGTCGCGATCCTGCAGACGAAGCCGTCGAAAGGCGAGTACGCACGCAATCTCAGCGGAGCGCGCGAGGCGTTCGCGCAGCTCGCCGGCGATCCACCCGACCTGGTCGTGCTTCCCGAGGGCGGGCTGACCGGCTATTTCCTCGAGGGCGCCGTATACGATCTAGCGCTGCCGGCGCCGAGGTTTGCGCGCGATCTCTCGGACGCATGGCGGTCCGCGAGCTCGAAGCCCGTCGATATCGCGGCCGGTTTCTTCGAAAACGACGCGGGCACGTACTACAATAGCGCGGTCTACGTACACGTCGATCCGAACGGCGAGCGCATAGCACACTTGCACCGCAAGATGTTCTTGCCGACCTACGGAGTCTTCGACGAGGAGCGCTTTCTCTCGCGCGGACACAAGCTGGGCGTCTTCGAGACCCGTTTCGGGCGGATGGCGCTTCTGGTCTGCGAAGACTCGTGGCACTCAATCGTTCCGACGGTAGCGGCGATCAAGGGCGCCCGCATCCTGATCGTTCCCTCCGCGTCGCCCGGCCGCGGCATCGAGGGCGAGGGCGAAGGCGAACTCGAGAGCGTCGCGCGCTGGCGCGAGATGCTCCGGATGGTGGCGCTCGAACACGGCGTCTACGTGATCTACGCCGGCCTGACCGGCTTCGAAGGCGGAAAGGGTATGTCGGGCTCCTCTTGCGTCATCGATCCACGCGGTCGCGTTCTCGTGCAGGGATCCCCGACGGAAGCGTGCATCGTGCGTGCCGATCTCGACCTGCGCGAGATCGATTTGGCCCGCGCTACCTTACCCTTGCTCGGGGACTTGGCGGCGGTCCTACCCGACCTGCTATTGGACGACGAACTCCCGTTGCCCCGAGGACGGCGTGACGCTGCAGATCTTTGAAAGCGCCGCTCCGGCGGCCGCCGCTCCGAGCATCGATCCGGCGCTTGCGACGGAGTGGCTGGTCGCGTTTCTGCGAGACGAGCTCATCGGGCGCCGCGCCATTCCGCGCGCCGTCATCGGCCTTTCGGGCGGAGTAGACTCTGCGGTCACGGCGTTTCTGTGCGTGCGCGCGCTCGGCGCGGAGAACGTTTACGGGTTTCGGCTGCCGTACAAGACGTCGCACCCCTCGAGCTTGGCCGACGCGCAGCTCGTCGTCGACGCGCTGCACATCGCGTGCCGAACGATCGACATCTCCCCCGCGGTGGACGGTTACCTGCAAATGGAGCCGGATGCCGACGCGCGCCGGCGAGGCAACGTCATGGCGCGGATGCGCATGGTCGTGCTCTTCGACCAGTCGGCGAAGCTCGACGCGTTGCCGATCGGAACGGGAAACAAGACGGAGCGTTTGCTCGGGTACTTCACGTGGCACGCGGACGATAGCCCTCCGCTCAATCCGATCGGCGACCTCTTCAAGAGCCAAGTCTGGGAGCTCGCCCGATATCTCGGCGTTCCGGAACGATTGATCGAAAAGGCTCCCACGGCCGATCTGCAGGTCGACCAGACCGACGAGGCCGACCTCGGAATTAGCTACGCGCGCGCCGACGCGATCCTCGCGCAACTGCTGCTGGGCTACTCGGACGCACAGCTTCTGGAACGCGGCTTCACGGGCGAGGAAATCGCGCTCGTGCGCCGCCGCGTCGACGCAACGCACTGGAAACGGCACCTGCCGACCACAGCGATGCTCACCAGCACGGCGATCAACGAATTCTATCTCCGGCCGGTGGATTACTAGGTGCGTAGTCGAAAGACGAATGCGTAAGGCATTCTTTCCGGTAAGCCTCAACCTGGACGGGCGTCGTTGCGTCGTGATCGGCGCGCATGACGATCGCGAGGCCATCGAGAAAGCGGCGGCGCTCGAGGAAGCGGGGGCGAACGTACGGCGGATCTACGACGCCGCCGACGTGCGCGATGAGGATGTTGCCGGGGCGTTCTTCGTGATCTCGACACCGCAGGACGCGGCGCTTTCGGCGCGGCTGCGGGCGCTCGCGGATCGGGATCGCTTTCTGCTCTGCTGTATCGACCAGCCGCGCTTCGGGTTCGTCGCGATGGCGGCCATCGCCAAAGCCGGTCCCGTGCGCGTGGCGATCTCGACCGCGGGGCTCGCGCCCCGCGTTGCCAAAGCGCTGAAGAACGCCTTGCAGCGTGCGATGGACGAGCGCTTCGCGCGCTTCATCGGGTATCTGGCCGAACGCAGGGAACGGACGCACGCGGCGCATCCGGAACCCGAGAGTTCGAACGTTCGGCGGGCTGCCATGATCGAGGCCGCGAGCGGTTTTCGAGCCGACGTGCGCTTCGAATACCCGCCCTGGTTCGAAGAAGCCGATGGCGAGCGTTGAGACCGTGGCCGTCGGCACGGAGCTGCTGCTCGGCCAGCTCACGGACACCAACACGGCGTTCGTCGCGCAGCGGCTCGCGGAGGCCGGCGTGGACGTTCACGCAACGCACGCGGTGGGAGACAACCGCGAGCGGATCGCGGCGCTGATCCGAGATGCGCTCGAGCGCGCCGACGGTCTGGTCATGACCGGCGGCCTCGGCCCCACGATCGACGATCTCACGAAAGAGGCCGTCTGCGACGCGCTCGATCTCGATGTCGAGCTGTACGAGCCCGCGCTGCGGCAAATGGAAGCGATCTTTGCCTCGGTGGGGCGGCCGATGCGGCCGAACAATCGCAAGCAAGCCGAGCTGCCGCGCGGCAGCCGTCCCCTCGACAACCCAAACGGCACCGCGCCGGGCTTCATCGCGTTCGCAAGCAGCGGAAAATTCGTTGCCTGCATGCCCGGCGTTCCGCGCGAGATGAAGCCGATGTTCGTCGAACAAGTCGTGCCGTTCTTGCGGGAGCGCCTCGGCACCGGTGAGGCGATCTACACGCGCGTCGTGCACACGATCGCCCTCGGCGAATCCGAGATCGATCACCGAATCGCCGATCTCTTTCGCAGCTCCGAGAATCCGAAGATCGCCGTTCTCGCACATGACTTTCGGGCTGACGTGAAAATCATGGCGAAGGCCGCCTCCGCGCCGGCGGCTGAAGCGATGATCGAGCCTCTGCAACGAGAGATCGAACGACGTCTCGAGGGCCACGTTTTCGGCAGGGACGCCGCCACACCGGCGAGCGCGATTCACGTGCTGCTTCAAGCGCGCGGACGAACGCTGGCGGCGGCGGAGTCGTGCACGGGCGGCCGGATCGCGGCCGCAATGACGAGCGTGGCTGGATCGTCGCAGAGCTTCGTGGGCGGGATCGTCGCCTACGACAACTCCGTCAAAATCGCGCAGCTCGGCGTCGACCCGCAAACGATCGAGCGCGTGGGCGCGGTCAGCGAGGAGGTCGCGCTTGCGATGGCGCGCGGAGCGCGAGAGCGATTGAACGCGGACGTTGCGTTGTCGACGACGGGCATTGCGGGCCCATCTGGCGGAACGCCGGAGAAGCCGGTCGGGCTCGTGTGGTTCGGGCTCGACGACGCCGCCGGAACCACCCGCGCGTGGCGTTTTGAGCTGTCCGGCGAACGCGAGGCCATCCTCGCGCGATCCACGACGATCGGATTAGGCATTCTTTGGAGGCATTTGCATGCGCCCCCGCCGGCCGCGGACTGATGGATCAGAATAAAGTCAGCCTTCACTCATAACGCGTCGCGGTGCGTGCGCTCAGTGGTCGTAGCCGATCGCGGCGAGCGCTTCTTGGGTCGCGACCGCGTCCTCGAAGCTTGGTAACGTATTCGTCCGGCCTTCGATCGCTTCGACGAATTGGTCGTACAGCTCCATGAGCGGCGGCACGTTGGGATGGATGCTCGCGAACTTGTGGTACGGCGACGGCCTGCATTCCAGTTCGTCGGTTTCCTCGGGGTCGACCGTGTAGAGCGTGAGGTCGAGGATGTTCGGCCCGCTTGCGACGGCGGTTCGCTGCTCGCCATGGACGGCACAGATATACGACTCGACGGCGGCTGTCCCGTCGGCCGTGAGGCGCGCCGCCAACCCGTCGCCGTAGTCAATCAGCGCGAAGGCGCCATCGTCGACGTCCGAGGAAAACGATCCGCCGTCGTCGACCCGATCGGGGTTCGCGGTCCTTCGAAAGCCGAGGACGCGCAACGGGCGCCGTCCCGCCAGCCAGCTTGCATGATCGATCAGATGCGACAGCACCGCTCCGGCGAGGCCACCGCCGCTCTCGCGTTCGAACCACCAGCTGCGTGGCCGGCGCTCGTGCCGTCGCAGATGCGGGCGCAGCATCGTGATCTCGATGTTGCGCGGGTGAGCGAGGTGCCCGTTGACGATCAGTTCCTTGAGCGCCTGTGCTTGGGTAACGAACCGGAACTCGTGCGCGACTCCGCATGCGACGCCCGCCGAGCGCGAGGCTTCGAGCATCGCCTGCGCGTCGGTGACTCGAAGTGCAAAGGGCTTCTCGCAGATGACGTGTTTCTTCGCCGCGAGAACGCGCAGGACGTCGTCGCGGTGTGCGAACGGCGGCGATGCGACCACGACGGCATCCAGGTCTACGCCGGCGAGCATCTCGGCACAGGAGCGAAAGGCGTGAGGAATCTCGGCTTCGCGCGCGGCGTTTACGGCGCTGGCCGGAGAGGCGAGCGCGACCACCTCGAACCGGGGATGATTGGCAAGCGCCGGGAGGTGCCCGGTGACGCCGAAGCCCGCGCCGACAATGCCGATCCGATAGCGTTTCATTCTTCCTCTTCGATTGCCGCTTCGAGTGTATCGATCGCTCGCGTGAGCTGCACCTCTTCGATGACCAGCGGGGGCGAAATCGTAATGGTATTTCCGGCAGTTCCGGATTGAAGGAAGATGACGCCGGCGCGCAGCGAGCGTTTGACGACGGCCGAGGCGACCGCGGCATCGTGAAGCTGCACGCCGAAGAGCAGGCCGCGCCCTCGCACGTCGCTTACGTTTCGATGCGACCGAAGCGACTCCAGCCGCGGCGCGATCGACTCGCCTAAACGGGCGGAGCGGCTAGGAAGGTGCAGGCGTTCTAGTTCGTCGATCGTCGCCAGGGCGGCGACGCATCCCAGGGGATTTCCAAGGTAGGTGGACGTGTGGAGCGCCTCGCCCGTCGATAGCGGCCAGGCGTTCATGACGTCGGTGCGCCCAGCCGCGGCGCTGATCGGAAAACCCGAGCCCATCGCCTTGCCGACGCAGAGGACGTCGGGAATCAGCCCCTCGCGTTCGATCGCGAACCATGTGCCGGTCCGGCCGAAGCCCGTGAAAATCTCGTCAACGATCATCACGATACCGAGATCGTCGCACGTGCTGCGCAGCGCGGCGAGATATCCAGGCGGCGGAACGACGCATCCCGCGCGCCCCTGGATGGGCTCGATCAGGAGCGCCGCGACGTCGTCGTGCTGCGCGAGCGTTTCACGCGCAGCAGACGCGGCTCGCCGCGCATCGTCCGGGCCACCGCCGTTCGGAAAGTCGAGGAGAACGCGTTGCGCGCCGAGAGCCGCTGCGAAGGGAGCGCGAAAGCGCTCGATCCCGCCGACGGCGAGCGTCCCAAGGGAAAGACCGTGAAAGGCTCCGCCAAACGACGCGAACCGCGACTTACCGGTGGCGAGCATTGCGGTCTTGAGGGCCGCCTCGACCGCTTCCGAGCCGGTCGTCGCGAGAAAGATCCGGTCCAGCGACGTGGGCAGGATCCGCGCGAGGCGTTCGTAGAGCCGAACGCGGATCTCGGTCGGATGAACGTCGCCCATCCCGTGCATGAGGAGTTTCGCCTGATCCGCTATTGCGCCGGCGACGCGTTCGTTGCAATGGCCGGCGTTGGCGACTCCGAACGCGGCGGTGCAATCGATGTACTCGTTGCCGTCGACGTCGGTCACCGTCGCTCCCCGCGCGGACTCCCAAAAGATTGGGAAATCGTCGGCGAGGTACGTGACGTTGCGCTGCTCGTACGATTGCAGCCGCGCCGCCAATTGCGC
Organism: Vulcanimicrobiota bacterium; assembly: GCA_963745145.1. Lineage (GTDB taxonomy): Bacteria > Vulcanimicrobiota > Vulcanimicrobiia > Vulcanimicrobiales > Vulcanimicrobiaceae > Cybelea. The sequence goes on from CAVUWE010000003.1 coordinate 437,650, forward strand.
GCTTCGCGGTCCGGGAATGCTCACGTCTCGTCGACGATCCAGCGGACGAACTCGGCGACGCGGGGGCGGCCGCCGTGAAACGCGCCCAGCGGCGGCGTCTGCAGCGCACCAAAGGGCGCCACGCGCGCGGCGCCGATCTGCGCCGCGAAGGAGAGCAGATCGGGACGGCGATGCGCAATCGCGAGCGCCTCGATCGCGATCCCATGGCGGTTCAGGTAGGCGGCGGCCTGTGCGGGATCATCGACGGAATGAATGCCGATCGCGAGCGGAAGAAACGCGGGCGGCTGTTCGGAGGGAGGATCGAGGACAACGAGAGACGCGGCGTGCGGATCCGAATAGACCCGCGAACGGCCGGCACGGAACGTCTCCAGATCGCGCGCCGCCGCACGGCGCGCCGCCGCCACGGCGTCGTGGGAACCCGGCGGAAACTCGGCGGCGGCCGCGCGCAGCTCGGCGACGAGTAGCTCCGCGAAACGATGCGGCGGAACGATCCCACCGCGTTCGGCGAACAGCACGTGCAGCGACATACAGCCCTCCGTCTCGTACAGCACGAGATCGCGCGCGGCGCTCCGCGCGACGGCTCGCGCTGAAGAGTCGCTCGCGAGCGCCTCGCGCGCCACGTATCCCGCGCTCGCTTTGGATCCGTAAGTGATGAGGTGAGTCGAGAACGGCAGCGCTCCGGCGATCTCGGCTAACGTGGAATCGCTCCCGAACGCAACGACAGTGTCGAATGCTGCGAGGCGGCCCGAGTCGCCGTCGCCCGTCCAGGTTTGAGCGGTCGCCGCAGCGCGAAGCTCGCCGAGCTCGCCGTGCAGCGTTTCGAAGAACGCCGTGACGAGATAATCGTCACGATCCTTGACGGTCACGTCGCACTTCGCGCAGAGTGCGAAGATCGCCGGCACGATTGCAACGCCGATCGTGGTGCGGCTCGACACGATGCAGACGCGGCCGCATGGAGCCGCGTGCGCCGGCGGGCGGCCGGGCCGCGCGGCGAAACCGTCGAGCACGTCGAGGCAACCGAGCTCGTCGGCGATGACGGCTTCGATGGCGTCGCGCCGCAGCGAGCCGAAGAGCGCATCGAGGGCAAAATCGACGGCAGAAAGCGAGTATCCGGTTCGTGCGCCGACGGCCTCGCGGATGCGAGTGCGCGGGCCGAATCCTCGGTCGCTCCAGCAAGCGGCAGCTGCGGCGACGGCGCTTACGATGGAGCGGACGGGTTTCTTAACCATCGCTTTATCTCTTCCGGAGCGCCGAGGGCGACTCCCCGAGGTCCTGACGAGCGGCGCGGCAAAGGGGTGGCGCGATGCGCAGTGACCGGTTCGCGCGTTTCTTCTTCGCGCTCCTCGCGGGCGCGGCTTTGGCCGCGGTCGTCGGCGGCACGGCGTGCACGCGCTGGGGCCAGCCGGGCCCCGCGGTCCCGGTGCTTTCTCCGCTCTCGGCGATCTACGTTGACGCCCGCACCGGAAGCGACACGAGCGGGAACGGCAGTTCCACGAATCCGTACAAGACGATGACGAAGGCCGTGGCCGTGCTCGTATCGGCGAAGTCGGTCGCCATGAGCGTCACGATTCATCTGAACAGCGGTGACTACAATGCGGCAAACGGTGAAACGTTTCCGATCGTCGTTCCGAAGAACGTGACGATTTCCGGCGCAAACTACGGCAGCGGTGCGCGCAACGGCGCGTTTATCGACGGAAGCGGCGAAGATACGAACTTCGAGAAGGTCGTCGGCGCGCCGCCGCACTCGGTCTACACGGCGTTGGAGTTCATTGCGGGCGCAAGCGTTAGCGTGAGCAACGTCTACGTCGGGGCATCGAAGCTCAAGCTGCCGAATTCGAGCGCCTTTTACGTAACGCTCGACGATTTGCTCGCGACGACCAGCATCTCCGACTCCAGCTTCGGCGCCGATACCGTCACGTCGTTGCGAAACGTCAACGGCGTGCTCGTGGCCGGCGGATCGTTCACGTGCACCTCGTGCGAGATTCGAGCCAACGATTTTGGCATCGGCGGAGTCTCGGTGCCCGGCGAAGGTTCCGGGTCGGGTTCCGGTTCGGGGTCGGGCTCTGGGTCGGGGTCGGGCTCCGGCTCGGGCTCCGGTCAGACTGGACCCTCGATCATGCTGAGCCGAGGTGACGCGGACAGTACGATCGTCGCGAAAGTGGTAGGCATCCTCACCGACGGCAGCGTGAACGTGACGGCGTCGGGTGAAAGCTTCCAGGCTCGGCAATTCGCCTTTGAGGATACCTTCCCGCCGGTAATTCAGGCCGCACGCGGCGCGATCGATTTCGGCGGGGGCGCCGGAGGCTCGACCGGCGGCAACTCGCTGGTCGGGGCACGCGTTACGGAGATCTCGCTGACGCGCCGGAACGAGACAGGGTACGCCCTCGACGATTTATGGAATCGAAATCAGCAGCGGGCCAACCAGTTCGGACAGTACGTGCGAAAAATCACGTTCGCGTCGGGCGCGTCCGGAAAGAATCTCAAAATCGCTCACAGTGCCGCCGGGTCGACGATTACGGTCGGCCCCGCGTCGGCGCCGACGCCGACACCCAGCAGCGGGCCGACGGCGTCAGCGTCGCCCACGCCATCACCGTGACCGATATTCTCCAAAAGATCTACGCGGCGAAATCAGCGCAGCTCGAGCTCGAGCGCGAACGCGAACCCTACGACGCATTGCGCGCGCGAGCGGTGGCCCGGACGGGCGAACGGCGCGCTTTTCTAGCCGCGCTTCAAGCGGCGCCGGGTGGAGCGATCGTGGCCGAGATCAAACGTGCTTCGCCGTCGAGCGGTTTACTCGCGCGTAGCTTCGATCCCGTCGCGATCGGGCGCGCGTACGAAGCTGCCGGCGCCGACGCCATTAGCGTGATCACCGAGCGCGACCACTTTTTGGGCGAGCTCTCGTATCTCGACGACGTGCGCGCCGTGACCTCGCGCCCGCTCCTGCGCAAGGACTTCATCTGGACGCGCTATCATGTTGCGCAGGCGGCGGCGTACGGCGCGGATTGCGTGCTGCTCATAGTCGCAGGGCTGGACGACGCCGCGCTGCAGGAATGCATGGACGAGGCGCGCGCGTACGATCTCGACGTTCTCGCCGAGGCGCACGACGAAGTCGAACTGAAAAGAGCGGTGAGCGCCGGGGCGCGGCTGGTCGGCATCAACAATCGCAACTTGCGCACGCTCGAGACGGATCTCGCCGTTAGCGAACACCTCCTCCCGAAGGTTCCGCCGGGCATCTTTGCGATCAGCGAGAGCGGCATGCGTGACGCCTCGGACGTCGCACGCCTGAGGGCTTCGGGGGCCAGCGGCTTTCTCGTCGGCGAGGCGCTGATGCAATCCGACGACCCGAAGGCCTTGATCGCCTCGCTGCGGCGCGGCGCGGGACTTCCGGTCGGCGCGCGCCCGTAACTATAAGAGGAAGAAGAGGCCCGAGCCCACCACGGTGCCCAGCGCGGCGACCAGTACCGGTGCGGTGCGGCGCCCGAGCGATGACGCGGCGAGGCCGCCCAGGCCGAGGCCGACGACCCCCGTGCCGGGATACACTTCGGCGTGCTGCAGATAGCAGGTCAGCAGCACGCCGGCAAACCCGAAGAGGAAGACGATGAGGGGAGATGGGTGGCGGCCGAGCGCGACCGCGATGAGCAACAGAATCGCGATCGCCAACAGGGCGTGCAACGGCGCGAGCGGCTCGCCGGCCATGCCGATCCCCAAGAAGAAGGCCGCGATCGCGACGGCAATGAGCTGCGTCACGCCGACCAACTTCGCGCCGCAGCAAGCGGGCCCCCCGCTCCGATGCTTCTGGTAGTATAGGCGTATGACGACGACAGCGATGAAGCCGACCCACGAGGTCGCTCCCTTTCAAAACGAGCCCGTCAAGGATTTTCGGGATCCAGCCGATGCCGCCGCGATGAAGGCGGCGCTGCAAAGCGTCCGGCGGGAGCTTGGCAGGACGTATCCCCTCGTGATCGGCGGGCGCAAGATCGACACCGAAAAGACGATCCGATCCGTCAATCCGGCCAACCCCGACGAAGTCGTCGGCATTACGAGCTCCGCCTCGAAGGATCAGGCGGAGCAAGCGATCGCGCAGGCGGCGACGGCGTTCGAATCCTGGCGCCGCCGCACGTTGCCCGAGCGGGCTGCGTTCCTCTTCAAAGCGGCGGAACTGCTGCGTGCGCGGCGCCTCGAATACGACGCCTTACTCGTCTACGAAGTCGGCAAGAGCTGGGTCGAAGCAGACGGCGATATCGCGGAGGCGATCGATTTTCTCGAATACTATGCGCGCGAGGCGCTGCGCTACGCGCGGCCGCAACCCGTTGTGCCGTTGGCGGGCGAAGAGAACGAGCTCGTGTATATACCGCTCGGCGTCGGCGCGGTAATCCCACCGTGGAATTTCGCGGGCGCCATCATGATCGGGATGACGGGGGCGGCGATCGTGTGCGGCAATACCGTCGTGCTCAAGCCGTCGAGCGACGCGGCGGTGATCGCGGCTTGGTTCGTGGACCTGCTGCACGAGATCGGCGTGCCTCCCGGCGTCGTCAACTTCATTCCCGGATCGGGAAGCGAGATCGGTGACCTGATCGTCGGGCATCCGCAGATTCGCTTCATCTCGTTCACCGGGTCGAAGGAAGTCGGTCTGCGCATCAACGAGCTCGCCGCCAAGCCGAAGCCGGGCCAAAAGTGGATCAAGCGCGTGGTGGCCGAGATGGGAGGCAAGGACTCGATCGTCGTCGCCGCCGACGCGGACGTTGATGCCGCGGTCGAAGGCGTGGCGGTCTCGGCTTTCGGTTTTCAAGGGCAGAAGTGCTCGGCGTGCTCTCGCGCGATCGTCGACGAGAAAGTGTACGACGAGTTCGTGGCCAAGCTGAAGCGGCGCGTGAGCACCATCACGGTCGGCGACCCGGTCGATCAGGAGAACTTCATGGGTCCGGTCGTGAACGAAACCGCGCTCACGTCGATCATGCGTTACATCGAGCGCGGTCAAACCGAGGGCCGGCTGCTCGCAGGAGGCAGGCGCGCGGGCGACCGCGGCTACTTCATCGAGCCGACAGTGATTGCCGACGTCGCGCCCGACGCCACGATCGCGCAAGAGGAGATCTTCGGCCCGGTGCTGGCGGTCATCAAGGCGAGAGACTTCGAGGACGCGCTGGCGATTGCCAACAACACGGAGTTCGGGCTAACCGGATCGCTCTACACGAGCGACGAGAAGAAGATCGCGCGGGCGCGTGAAGACTTCTTCGTGGGCAACCTGTACTTCAACCGGAAGAGCACCGGGGCCATGGTGGGAGTCCACCCGTTCGGCGGTTTTAACATGTCGGGAACGGACAGCAAGGCCGGCGGGCACGACTACCTGCTGCTGTACATGCAGGCAAAAACGATGTCGAGAAAAGTCTAGGGGGCTTCCCGATAGCAGATCTCGAGCTTGTTGCCTTCGGCATCCTCGAAGAACGTCGCGTAGTAAAAGGGCGTGTACTCCTCGCAGATTTGCGGCGGCTCGAACGCGGTGGCGCCGGCCGCCCGCGCGACGGCGGCGAGGCGGTCAACCTCGGCCCGGTCGGCCCCGCGTAGGGCTATCCGAGATCCGTTTGGCCGGTGCTCCGGATCGGCGTCGATCCCGAAGAAGGGCGCCGAGCGGTCGTCCCCAGGGAGGTAGTAGCAGATCGACTCGGCGTCTTGGACGATGCGAGAGAAGCCCAGGGCGGGCAGCAGGGCGTCGTAGAGCCCGCGGACCCTGGCCAGATCGCCGACCCGCAGGTCGGTGTGGTCGAAAAGCATTGCTTGAACTCCTTCGTTTGCCTGATTTTTTGGCCGCCGGTGAAACCAATCGGCTGGCCGGGTGGTTGTAGGCGATGATAGCGGCCGTTCCCGCGGCCGAAGCGCGTTTCAAGAGTTTCCTTGACACGCCATATCGACGGCGATATGATAGCCGTCGTGCCTGACCGGCGATGCCGGCCGGGCTAACCCGTAGCGTTATAGGCATATATGGCGCCCCGGCGCGGTCGGATGACTCGCTCTTAGGGTGGCCACGGGTTGAGTTCGCTCCTTGAAAACTGAACAGTGCAGCAAGCGCAAAAGTCTGTGGGTCTCCGACCTTTTTGGTCGAGAGATTTCGTAAAGTCAAGAGAATTTGAGAGCCCGTTTCGAAGGCTCCATAAGTTTTTTTATGGAGAGTTTGATCCTGGCTCAGGACTAACGCTGGCGGCGTGCCTAACACATGCAAGTCGAACGAGGTAGCAATACCTAGTGGCAGACGGGTGAGTAACACGTGGTCAACCTGCCTTTGTGTGGGGGATAACTAGCCGAAAGGTTAGCTAATACCGCATACGATCGCTCTGGGGCCTCCCAGGGCGATGAAAGGAGCAATCCGCACAAAGAGGGGACTGCGTCCCATTAGTTAGTTGGTGGGGTAACGGCCTACCAAGACTCCGATGGGTAGCTGGCTTGAGAGAGCGACCAGCCACACTGGAACTGAGACACGGTCCAGACTCCTACGGGAGGCAGCAGTGAGGAATTTTCCGCAATGGGCGAAAGCCTGACGGAGCGACGCCGCGTGTGGGAAGAAGGCCTTCGGGTCGTAAACCACTGTCGAAGGGGACGATATTGACGGTACCCTTGGAGGAAGCCCCGGCTAACTACGTGCCAGCAGCCGCGGTAAGACGTAGGGGGCAAGCGTTGTCCGGAATTATTGGGCGTAAAGCGCTCGTAGGTGGATCAACAAGTCTGCAAGCAAAGACCCGGGCTCAACTCGGGAATCCGTGTGGAAACTGTTGGTCTAGAGGTAGTTAGAGGATGATGGAATTCCCGGTGTAGCGGTGAAATGCGTAGATATCGGGAGGAACACCAGTGGCGAAGGCGATCATCTGGGGCTAACCTGACACTGAGGAGCGAAAGCTAGGGGAGCAAACGGGATTAGATACCCCGGTAGTCCTAGCCGTAAACGATGGACACTAGGTGTAGGTGGTATCGACTCCATCTGTGCCGCAGTTAACACAATAAGTGTCCCGCCTGGGGAGTACGGCCGCAAGGTTAAAACTCAAAGGAATTGACGGGGGCCCGCACAAGCGGTGGAGCATGTGGTTTAATTCGACGCAACGCGAAGAACCTTACCGGGGCTTGACATCCTGCGCAATCCTAGGAGACTAGGTTTCCGGGTAACCGGACGCAGAGACAGGTGCTGCATGGCTGTCGTCAGCTCGTGCCGTGAGGTGTTGGGTTAAGTCCCGCAACGAGCGCAACCCTTGCCGTGTGTTGGTCGCAAGATCTCTCACGCGGGACCGCCGGTGACAAGCCGGAGGAAGGTGGGGATGACGTCAAGTCAGCATGGCCCTTACGTCCCGGGCTACACACGTGCTACAATGGGTGGGACAACGAGTCGCGAACCCGCGAGGGCTAAGCTAATCTCACAAACCTTCTCTCAGTTCGGATTGAAGGCTGCAACTCGCCTTCATGAAGTCGGAATCGCTAGTAACCGTAGATCAGCTACGCTGCGGTGAATACGTTCCCGGGCCTTGTACACACCGCCCGTCACGTCACCTGAGTTTAGTGTACCCGAAGCCGCCCGTGCAACCGCAAGGAGCAAGGCGTCTAAGGTATGCTAGGTAAGGGGGACGAAGTCGTAACAAGGTAGCCGTATCGGAAGGTGCGGCTGGATCACCTCCTTTCTAAGGAGTACATGCCGTCGGATCGCGTTATGCGATCGCGCCGGCGTACAATTCTAAGTCGACCACAGACCCCTTCGATTCTCCCTTCGATTCCGTTCAGGATGAGAAGGGTGGTGATAAGGGTAGCCATTGCCAAGGAGTCTATCGATCATCTCGATCGTATGGCTGGAGGATGAACGTGTCGCGTTTTGCCTGCACTGTTCAGCCTTGAGGGAATGAACCTCGCCCTCGCGACGACGCCTCAGGCGTTCGCCGCAGCGGCGAGCCATTGTCTCTGAAGATCTTTGAAAACTGTATAGAGAAGAACTTTCATGTGTTACAGACGACACTTATAAGCGGCCTCCTTCGAGAAATCGGATGAAAGCGGCCATATAGGCTTCCTGAGCCTAGTGGTGCAATTTTGCGTTAGTCAAAGTTAATAAGGGCATGCAGGTGGATACCTTGGTTCCACAGGCGATGAAGGACGTGCCAAGCTGCGAAAAGCGTCGGGGAGCTGCTAAGAAGCTATGATCCGGCGATATCCGAATGGGGCAACCCCCATGCCGTCATGGGCATGGACACCACGATGAATTCAATAGTCGTGAGTGAGCGTACCCGGTGAACTGAAACATCTAAGTAGCCGGAGGAAAAGACATCAAACGAGATTCCCCTAGTAGTGGCGAGCGAACAGGGAAGAGCCTAAACCGTTCATGTGCAAGCATTCGGGCGTTGCATGACCGGGGTTGTACGACAGCCGTCTCGGAGCCGAATTTCCGAGCGCGAGTCAAAAAATCGATCGTTAGTAGAAGCCGGCTGGAAAGCCGCACCACAGAGGGTGAAAGTCCCGTAGATTAAAGCGATCGATCTCGCGGAGCTGTTCGTGAGTAGGACGGGGCACGGGAAACCCCGTTTGAAGCCGGGAGGACCATCTTCCAAGGCTAAATATTCTGTGGAAACCGATAGCGAACTAGTACCGTGAGGGAAAGGTGAAAAGAACCCCCGGAGGGGAGTGAAAGAGAACATGAAACCGCATGCCTACAAACCGTGAAAGGCCCATGCGTAAGCAAGGCTGATCGCGTGCCTATTGAAGAATGAACCTGCGAGTTACTTGTAACGGGCTTGGTTAAGGTGTTGAGCCGGAGCCGTAGCGAAAGCGAGTCTGAATAGGGCGTTCGTCCGTTGCAGTAGACCCGAAACCGAGTGATCTATCCATGGCCAGGGTGAAACGTGATTAACCTCACGTGGAGGCCCGAACCTGTTGTTGTTGAAAAAACATTGGATGAGCTGTGGATAGGGGTGAAAAGCCAATCGAACTCGGAGATAGCTGGTTCTCCCCGAAATAGTTTTAGGACTAGCGTTGCGTGTTAACCCGCGGGGGTAGAGCACTGACAGGGCTAGGGGTCTTACCGGACTACCGAACCCAATCAAACTCCGAATACCGCGGCGAATTGCGCAGCAGTCAGACTGTGGGGGATAAGCTCCATGGTCAAAAGGGAAACAGCCCAGATCAACAGCTAAGGTCCCTAATCGATGCTCAGTGGTAAAGGAAGTCCTGTCGCTCAGACAACTAGGAGGTTGGCTTAGAAGCAGCCACCCTTGAAAGAGTGCGTAATAGCTCACTAGTCGAGTGATGGGGCGCCGAAAATCCAACGGGGCTCAAGCATCGAACCGAAGCTTTGGGATTACTAAAATAATCGGTAGGGGAGCGTTGTGGCGTAGGCTGAAGCACGACCGCGAGGACGTGTGGACGAACCACAAGTGCGAATGCAGGTATAAGTAGCGACAAATGCGGGTGAAAACCCCGCACGCCGGAAGTCTAAGGTTTCCTGAGCAACGTCAATCGTCTCAGGGTGAGTCGGGAGCTAAGCCGAGGCTGAGAAGCGTAGGCGATGCACAAGCAGTTCATATTCTGCTACCACCGACGACCGTTTAGACCTGGGCGAACAATGTCATGACCCTTCGGGGCATGGCATCGTTAGCCTAGGTCTATGAGCCGAGGGGGTGACGCAGGAGGATACGTCAGCGCGCGGATGGATGTGCGCGTCTAAGTCGGTAGGCGGTGTTGTAGGTAAATCCGCAACACATAACGCCGAGAAACGAATGCGAGGCTCTTCGGAGCCGAAGTGACCAACTCCACGCTGCCAAGAAAAGCCCCTAGGTAGATCGTAGGTGCCCGTACCGTAAACCGACACAGGTAGACTGGCAGAGCATGCTAAGGCGACGAGAGAATCCCTGTTAAGGAACTCGGCAAATTAACCCCGTAACTTAGGGAGAAGGGGTGCCTCCTTTGGTCTAGTGTTTACCACGAAAGCTGAGGGAGGCGGCACAAAATAGGTCCAAGCGACTGTTTAACAAAAACACAGGTCTCTGCGAATGCGAAAGCAGACGTATAGGGGCTGACTCCTGCCCGGTGCTGGAAGGTTAAAGGGAGTCGTCAGCGCAAGCGAAGCGGCGAACTGAAGCCCCAGTAAACGGCGGCGGTAACTATAACCGTCCTAAGGTGACAACTTTATCGTTGCCTCACCGCACAGTAATGTGCGTACGAAAACTCAGCTATATGCGGGAACATCCTAAGAGCCCAACCTACTCGTTCGTCATTTAGACGAGCAGTAAAAATGGTTTGGGATTGGACGATCCGCAGGAAACCTCGAGCCTTTTGACTCGAGGGATCCTCAGAGACTATACGCTGAGCTCCAGAAACGAGCTGAACCGTTCGCGGTTCTCTTACTGGATGAAGATAGAGTCCACTCCGGCGTGAAAGCGTCGGGAAAAAGTGAGCGAAATTCCTTGTCGGGTAAGTTCCGACCTGCACGAATGGAGTAACGACTTGGGCACTGTCTCAATGGGGAACTCGGCGAAATTGCAGTACCAGTGAAGATGCTGGTTACCCGCAGCAGGACGGAAAGACCCCGTGAAGCTTTACTGTATCCTGATCTTGGGTTTTGAGATTGTCTGTACAGGATAGGTGGGAGCCGATGATCCGGCGGCGCTAGTCGTCGGGGAGGCAACGTTGGGATACCACCCTGATGATCTTGGGATTCTAACTAGCCGCCATAATCTGGTGGTAGGACATGGTCAGGTGGGCAGTTTGACTGGGGCGGTCGCCTCCTAAAGAGTAACGGAGGCGCCCAAAGGTTCCCTCAGGACGGTCAGAAACCGTTCGTACAGAGTGCATAGGCATAAGGGAGCTTAACTGCGAGACGGACAGGTCGAGCAGGTGCGAAAGCAGGGCTAAGTGATCCGGCGGTTCCGAATGGAAGGGCCGTCGCTTATCGGATAAAAGCTACTCCGGGGATAACAGGCTTATCTCCCCCAAGAGTCCACATCGACGGGGAGGTTTGGCACCTCAACATAAGGGGTGAGGTGATGGAAACATCATCTAAAGTTCCGGCTTATAACGGTGAACTCCGACCGGTTCGTGGGCGAATCGAGGACAATACCGTGGGAAGTCTGACGGAAACGTTACCGTCATGACCCCGTAACGACTGATCCATCCTTTTAGCAGGATGGTGAGATAGCGCGCTGCTGGTCGAATATCGACCAAATCTATGGCCGCTATCAGACGCCGGCCCCTCGCCCGAGACATCTCGGGCAGGGTGAAGATATAGTCTGCGCCATCGGAAACGATGGAAACACGCGCGATGTCGGATCGTCGCATCCTGGGGCTGTAGTTGGTCCCAAGGGTTGGGCTGTTCGCCCATTAAAGCGGTACGCGATCTGGGTTCAGAACGTCGTGAGACAGTTCGGTCCCTATCCGCTGTGGGCGTAGGAGATTTGAGGAGATTGGACCCTAGTACGAGAGGACCGGGTCGAACGAACCTCTGGTGAACCGGTTGTTCCGCCAGGAGCATAGCCGGGTAGCTATGTTCGGATCAGATAAACGCTGAAAGCATATAAGCGTGAAACTGACTCCAAGATGAGATCTCAATCCCGTAAGGGTGAAGAGTCGTGGTAGACTACCACGTTGATAGGCCGGAGGTGGAAGCGCCGCAAGGTGTGGAGCTGACCGGTACTAATCGCTCGGAAATTTTGACTAATGTACGCCCTCGCGGCACTGGAAGTTCTTCTCTGTACAGATGCAAGTTTGATAGAAGGCTTCCCCACGCGATCGGCTCGAGCTCCGGCTCGCCATCGCGGCGGGGAAACGAAGTTTCTGGCGCCCATGGCGGCGGGGCACCACCCGTTCCCATCCCGAACACGGCAGTTAAGCCCGCCAGCGCCGATGATAGTCGGGCCGCAGGGCCCCTCGAAAGTAGGACGGTGCCAGATTAGTACGAAGCAAATGAGCCCGCCGCAACAACGGCGGGCTCGTTGCTTTTTGCTCTCGGGGGGCTGCCTCATGTTTCATCCGTTTCGTTGCGCACTCTTCGCAGCCGCAATCCTGATATCGGCGGCTGCCGCCGCGCAGGCGGCGGCGCCCGCGCCCGCCGTCGCGCAGGCCGAACAGCTCTACAACGACGGCAAGTATAAGGATTCGGTGCAAGTCCTCGATGCGTACTTGAAAGCGCATCCGCAGGATGCCACGGCGCTGGTCGATCGCGGCGACGACTACGAGGCGCTCAACAACCAGCAGGCCGCTATCGCCGACTATACGGCGGCCCTCGCGGTCAACCCCGACTACGCCTACGCTTTTGCGTCCCGGTGCGAGTCGTACCGTGAGCTCGATCAGAATTCGCCGGCGCTTTCCGACTGCGATGCCGCGATCAAACTCGATCCCCGCCTGGCCTACGCCTACCGGGAGCGCGCGCTCGTCAAACTCAGCGGAAAGGAGCTCGACGCCGCGCTCGCCGACGCCAATCAGGCCGTGACGTTGGCTCCCAATTCGGCCTTTGGATTCGCCGTACGCTGTCGCATCTACGTCAACATGACGACCTACGCCAGCGCGCTCGAGGACTGTACTCGCGCCATCGCACTTAACCCCTCGTCGGAGTTCGCGTATTTTCAGCGCGGCCGCGCCCAGATCGGACAGGAGCAATGGGCCGCCGCAATGGCGGATTTCAACAAGGCGCTCGAACTGGACCCCGCGGAGAGCGGCGCGTACTATTGGCTCGCGCTGGCGAACTTCAAGACCAGCGCATATCCGGCCGCGTTGGGCGACGTGGACCAGTACATCAAGGGGAGCGTCGACGATCCCGACGGCTACTTGTTGCGCGCTCAAATCGAGAGCAAGCTCGGGAACGCCGGCGAGGCCCGCGCGTCTGCGACGGATGCGCTAAAACACTATCGCATCGTGAACGATGAGACCGGCGCGGCGAAAGCGCAAGCGCTTCTCGATTCGCTCGGCAGCGGCGGCTAATGAGCGATCTCCCGAACTTCAAGTTCGAACTCGAAAAGGCGCAGGGCTGGAGCGGTCAGGCCGGCTCGGCACGCCAGCACACCGTTGACGAGTTCCCGGTCTCGCAGAGCTTCGCCGCGGTATCGATGCGCCTGCAGCCGGGTGCCTTGCGCGAGCTGCACTGGCACGCGATCGCGGCGGAGTGGGCGTACGTGGTGAGCGGCCGTTGCCGCGTAACCGTCATTGCGCCGAGCGGCAACGCCGAGATTTCGGACTTCGGCCCGGGCGACGTTTGGTATTTTCCGAAGGGCCACGGGCATTCGATCCAAGGGCTCGGGCCGGGCGAGTGCCACTTCCTACTCGTGTTCGACGATGGCCGGTTCTCCGAGTTCGGAACGTTCAGCATTACCGACTGGATGGCGCACACGCCGCCGGACGTTCTGGCGCAGAACTTGAGTCTCCCAAGCGCGGCGCTGGCGCGGCTTCCGAAAAAAGAAGTCTACATCGTCCAGGGCGAGATCCCGCCCGCGGATCCCCCCGCGGCGATGAACCCGAACCTGGAACCGAGCCAGCTCAACCACAAGTATCGGCTGCGATCGGCGGCCGCGCTATCGTTCGCCGGCGGTACCGAGCGGATCGTGTCGCAGCAGCACTTCCCAATATCGTCCACGATCAGCGGTGTCTTGCTCACGTTGAAGCCGGGCGGCCTCCGAGAGCTGCACTGGCATCCCAATGCCGACGAGTGGCAATACTACATCAGGGGTCGCTCCGAAATCGGGATTTTCGGCGCCAACGGAAAGTACCGGCAGGACGAGTTCGGCCCCGGCGACGTCGCGTTCATCAATCGCGGCTTTGGCCATTACATCAAACAGATCGGCAACGAGGAAACCGAAATCCTCGTCGCTTTTAACAGCCCGGACTATCAAGAGATCTCGCTCTCCGCGTGGCTCGCTTCGAATCCGGCGCGGTTGTTGGCGGATAACTTCGGCCTCGATATGGGCGCGATCGAGAAGCTTCCGCACGCGGGCCGATTCATCGTCGGGGCGGAGAGTTAGACGACTAGGGCAGAGCCACGCGTTCGAATTGCGCGCGAAAATCCTGCGGAGCGAGGCTCGTTTGCGCTGCCAGCGCCGCGAGTTTTGCGGGGTCGCTAAAGTCGACCGGCTCGAGATAGACCATGTAGTCGCGGGCGACGCGGTACGCCTCGGTCGTCAGGTCGACCTGGCGCGTTCGAATGCGTCCGGTTTGCGGATCGAGCAGCTGCTCTAGCGCGAGAGGACGGACGCGCCCGCCCTCGAGCGCGATGAGCGCGCCGCTTCCTCCGTCGACCAGATACCGGACGGCGCCATAACCCAGCGTCCGCGTATAGTCGACGTCGAACGGAACCGGTTTCGCGCAGCGCAGCTCGTAGCCGATGTCCTTGGCGTGCACGACCGAGTCGACACCGATGGTTTCGAGGCGCGTGCGAATTGCGTCGCGCAGGATGATGCCGAGCGGGACGTCGGCCAATCGAACGTTGCCGAACGAATCGCGGCCGAGGTGCTCGGCGGCGCTGAAGACGTCCTCCCAGATTTTTTCGGCGACTCCTTCGGCAACGACGGCGACCCCGTGCGGCCGGCCCACCGTCCGGCGCTTCACGATGGCGCCGACGATCGTGTCGACGACCGACGCGAGCGTGGCGCGCTCGGGAAACTCCTCGGGCAGAACCGCAAGGGTCGAGCCCGCGGCCTTGCACATGCCTAGCGCGAGCGAACCCGCCTTGCGCCCCATGCAAACGACGACGTACCAGCGCTCCGTCGTGCGGGCGTCTTCCATGACGCTCTCGAGAATGCCGGCACCGACCGAGCGCGCGGTCTCAAAGCCGAAGCTCGGCGCATATTCGGGAAGCGGAAGGTCGTTGTCGATGGTCTTCGGGACCGTGGCAACGCCGATGCGGTCGCGCGCGCGTTCGGCAATCCGCGCCGCGCCATAGGTCGTGTCGTCGCCGCCGATGCAGACCAAATAGCGGGCTCCCAAGTCGCTCAGAGAACGAACGCAACGCTCCAGCGTCGCCTCGTCTTTGGCGGGGTTCGTCCGCGAGGTCCGGAGGATCGAGCCTCCGCTCGTGTGGATGCGCGAAACGTGATCGAACGTCAACTCGACCGTTTTGGGCGGGCGCCCCGCCGCGAGATCGCGATAGCCGTCGTAGATCCCAACGACGTTTAGGCCACACTTGAACGCTTCCATCGCCGCCGAGGCGATCACCCCATTGATCCCGGGCGCCGGGCCGCCGCCGACGAGGATTGCTAGCGTTTCACTCACGTCGCACCGGCCGAATTCGATAGATGGCGCCGGCCGCGTCGTCGGCGACGAAGAGCGAGCCCTTCGACCCGACCGCGATCCCCGTTACGCGACCCGCGCGCGACGTGCAACCGGTCTGGAGGCCCGTGAGGAAATCGGTCCATTGCGCGGCCGGATTTGCCCAATCGACGCTCTTCGCCGGGCGGTCGCCGCGCATCGCGACGAATACCACGCGAGGCGGCGCCGCCGCGCATCCGTCGGCGCTTCGATGCCACGATCCGTGCGCAGCGACGAAGAGCCCGCCGCGGTATGCGGGCGGAAACGCATAGGGTCCGGTTTGCTGCTCCGGGTAGAACGTCGCGCCGACGATCGTCGAGTAAGCGGGGAGGACCACGAGCGGCGAGATCGTGTGCGAGCAATCCGAGCCGGGCCAATACGCGCGGTGGTTCTCCTCGCATACGGGCCAGCCGTAATCGGCGTCGCCGGCGCGGGACGATAGATCGTCGAGGAACTCATACGGGTGGCCGAACGGCAAGTCGTCCTGTCCGGCACCGCCGATCCAGAGCGAATGGCTTTGCGGATCGACGGCGAGCGCGATCGCGTTGCGTACGCGCTTCGCACGCTGCGTGAAGCCGGAGCCGTCGGGCTGCATCACCGAAACGGCGGCACGCGTGGGGTCCACTTCCTCGCAGGGTTTCTGCCCGTTGGCCATCGTGGCATTACACGAGGAGCCGGCTGCCGCGTACAGCAGGCCGCCGGTGAAGGCGACCGAGGTCGTCCAATGAACGTCGCCGTCGGTTCCCGGCGCCACCGGCCCGCTGCGCACGTCTGCTAGTCGCCGGACTTGCGATGCGGCGCGTTCTCCGTGATAGAAAACCGCCCACACGTGATGCGCGGTCCCAACGTAGATCTCGTGACGATCGCTCGCGTATGCAACCCCGGCCGCGAGGTCGTCGTCGAGCGTGGCGAAGATCTGCGGGTGCGCCGCCGTGCCTTCCGCATCGGGGACGATGTAAACGCCGCGCCCGTTGGTCCCGACGATCAAGTCGCCGTTCGGCAGCGGGGCGAGCTCGCGCGCGCCTGAGATCTCGGCGATCCTGTCGAGCGAAAAACCTGCCGGCAGCTGCAGCGCCGAGGCCGACGTGTTGCGCGCGCCGCAGGCGACGAATGCCGCCGAAAAAATCGCGATCGTAAATAGCGCAACGCGCATGGCCCATTGTTCGGGCGCATGCGCGCTATTACCCGGCGAGAGGTTCGTTACTTCGAGGGCGGCGGGCCCCCGGATTGATCGTTCGGCGGGCCTTGCTGGCCGTTCGGCGGACCTTGCTGGTCGGGCGACTGCTGATAAGGCTGCTGCTGATCCTGCGGCGGCTGCCGGTCGGGCGCGCCCTGCTGACCGTTGGGCGATTGCTGTTGCTGCGCGCGCCGCTGCTGCATCTGCGCGTGACGTGCGCGCATCTGCTCGTGGTACTGATTCTGCTGATCGCTCGTTAGAACGCCCATCACTTGCCGGCGCATTTCGCGGCTGGCGTCGCGATCGGCGGGGCTTCCCTCCGGGTGCGCCTGCGAATATTGACCGATGATGGACTGAATCCGTTGCTGCTGGTCGCCGGAGAGATTGATGCCTTGCAAGCGCTTCATCCAGCGGTGCTGGAGCTTGGCTTGGCTGGGGGTGCTGTGGCCGTAGGATTGCGTCGCCGGAGGCTGGCTCTGCTGTGCGACCGCGCCGAGCGGCATCGCGAGCGCCAGGGCAAAGACGCCCGCGGCCAGGAGGTTGATCTTCATACGCTAGATAGTAGCCCCCGCGGCTCAGGCCCGCCTGAACGCGGGATTAGGACCGTGCAAGCGGCCTAATCGCCACCGCGTTGACCGAGTCGTGAACGTGTTTTTCGAAGCGCTTGAAGTTGTCGAAGAAGAGCTGCGAAAGCTTGCGCGCCTGTTCGTCGTAGGCTTCCTTGTCGGCCCAGGCGTTGCGCGGGTTCAACACGTCGCTCGGTACGTCGGGAACCGATTTGGGGATCATCAAGCCAAAGAAGCGCTCGGCCTCGTAGTCGTTGGGAATCCGCCCTTCGATCGCGGCGTTGACCATCGCGCGCGTGTGCGCGATCGCCATCCTGTGTCCGACGCCGTACGGGCCGCCGGTCCAGCCGGTGTTTACGAGCCAGCACTCGACGTCGTGCTCCTCGATCTTTCGACCGAGCAAACGCGCGTATACAGTCGGATGGTGCACCATGAACGGGGCGCCGAAGCACGTGGAGAACGTCGCCTGCGGTTCGCTGATGCCGCGTTCCGTGCCCGCGACCTTGGCGGTGTATCCCGATAGGAAATGGTACATCGCTTGATCGCGCGAGAGTTTCGCGATCGGCGGCAAGACGCCGAACGCGTCGGCGGTGAGCATGACGATCGTCTTCGGGTGTCCCGCCCGGCTTTCGGGCACGATGTTCGGAATAAACTCGAGCGGATACGCCGACCGCGTGTTTTCGGTCTTCGCGTCGGAGTCGACGTCGAGCGCGCGCGTCGATTCATCGTAGACGACGTTCTCGAGAACGGTCGAAAAGCGATTGGTCGCGGCCCAGATCTCGGGTTCCGCCGTCGGCGAAAGACGGATCACTTTGGCGTAGCATCCGCCTTCGAAATTGAAGACACCGTCCGCCGACCAGCCGTGCTCGTCGTCGCCGATCAAGGGCCGCCGCGAATCGGAGGAGAGGGTGGTCTTGCCGGTGCCCGACAGACCGAAGAGAATGGCGACGTCGCCGCTTTGGCCCGCATTCGCCGAGCAGTGCATCGGCAGCGTTTCGCGCAGCGGCAGGAGATAGTTCATCACCGTAAACACCGACTTCTTGATCTCGCCGGCGTAGCGCGTGCCGCCGATGAGGATTACGCGTCGCTCGAAGTTCACGAGGATGAACGTTCCCGAGCGCGTGCCGTCGCGCGCCGGATCCGCCTGGAAAAGGGCGGCGTCGACGACGGTAAACTCGGGGACGAAGTCGGGCACGGGGCGCTCCGGCGTGATGAAGAGATGGCGCGCGAAAAGGTTGTGCCACGCCAGTTCCGTGTACACGCGCAGGGGGACGCGATAGCGTTCGTCCGCGCCGACGTAACAATCGAGCGAATAGGCCTCGCGTTCGGACAAATAGGTCGTCACTCGATCCCAAAGGGCATCGAACCTCGCGGGCTCGATCGCCTGATTCGAATCGCTCCAGTCGATGTGTTCCTCGCTCGAAGGTTCGCGCACGAAAAACTTGTCTTTCGGGGAACGGCCCGTGTGCGGCCGGGTGTCGACGATGAGCTGACCGCCGGCCCCGAGGACGCCTTCGCCGCGGACGATGGCATGTTCGATCAGCGTGGGAGCCGACAGGTTCTCCCACAGTTTGACGACCTTGAGTTTTTCCGGAAGCGAAAGAATCTCGTGCCCTCCTGTTTCGGTATTTCTCGTCACGCTTTTCCGCGCCGCATGCACGCGCCTGCAGGCCACCCTTGGCGCCTGCGTCCAATGCAAGGCGGATGCGTTGGATGCTTCTTATCCCGGGCTTTTTGGCGGCGACGCTCTTCGCGGCCGTGGAAGCCCGAGCGGTGCTGCCCTTTCATTTCGGCTTCTATGCACCGGGCCCCCTCGACGGGATTACCGACGTCGCGGGCGTGCGCGTATCGAATGTGACAAAAATCGAAGGCACCGATATCCGCACCGGAGCGACCGCCGTACTGCCCAACGCGGACCCATGGGACCACAAGGTTTCGGCCGCTTTCTTTGCCTTCAACGGCAACGGCGAGATGACCGGGACCCACTGGATCGAGGAGTCGGGCTATCTCGAAGAGCCGGTCGTGCTGACCGATACGCTCGACGTGGGGCGAGCGGCCGACGGCGTCGTAAGCTGGGTGATCGAGCACCACCCTGCGGTCGGGCGGGGCGACGACGTCCCGCTGCCGGTGGTCGCCGAATGCGACGACGCCCTGCTCAACGACATTCAGGCCCGCGCGGTCAGCCCGCAGGACGTCGTGGGGCTGCTCGACTCGGCGGCGCCCGGAGAGTTCGCGCGGGGCAGCGTCGGCGCCGGCACGTCGATGAACGCGTTCGGTTTTCGCGCGGGGATCGGATCGGCATCGCGCGTGCTTCCGGCCGACGCGGGCGGCTACCGCGTCGGCGTGCTGGTCAACGACAACACCGGGAGCAGCCGGCGGCAGCTCACGATCCTCGGCGTTCCCGTCGGCCAGCAGCTCGTAAACGAGTACCGGCCCATCTTTCCGAAGAAAATCTCGCTCAGGGGACGGCTCGGCGAAGGAAGCATCATCATCGTCATCGCGACGGACGCACCTCTCGATGGCCGGCAGCTACGGGCCGTCGCGCTGCGTGCCGCGATGGGCATGGCGCGAACGGGGCTCACGTCCTCGGTCGGCAGCGGCGATCTCATCGTAGCATTCTCGACGACGCGCGTCTTCGAGCGCATCGCCGACTTCACCATCCAGGCGCCGAAGGAGCCGATCGTCGAAGACGAAGACGCGCTCAACGCCATCTACAGCGCGACCGCCGAGGCGACGCAGGCGGCGATTTACGACGCACTCTTCGAATCGAAGACGATGACCGGGCGGAACGGCGTTACGGTCTTCGCGCTGCCGGCCGCCCGAGTGCTGGAGATGCTGCGCGTCGCGCACGCGATCGGGCCGGTTACTCCTGATGGACGCTGATCATCCACTGCACGCCGAAGCGGTCGGTTAGGGAACCGAACTTGCCTCCCCAGAACGCGTCCGCCAGAGGCATCTCGACGGTGCCGCCGTCGGCCAACGCGTTGAAAACGCGTTCTCCTTCGGCGTCGTCGAGCGTATTCAGCGAGAGAGCGATATCGTCCTCGCCGTCGGGCGGCGATCCCGGACGGCCGTCCGAGGCCATGAACTTGACGTTTCCGGCCACGAAGCTCGCATGCATGATCTTCTCCCGGTAGCCGGCATCGACCTGACCCTCCATCGGGGAGCCGGCAAAGCGATTCAGGCCTTCGATCGCGCCGCCCAGGCATTGCGCGTAGAAGTTCAATGCTTCTTCGCAACGGCCGTGGAAAAAGAGATATGGCTCGAGTTGCATGCGATGGCTTCCTTTCGAGGCGGAACAGGTTCGTGCGCGTCGCTTAGGGTAAACGTCCAACTGTCCTGCCCGTGAACCAGTTCGTCCACCTACACGTCCACTCGGAGTACTCGCTCCTCGACGGCGCCTGCCGAATCGATCGCCTTTGCCGCCGAGCTGCCGAAGCCGGAGCGACGGCGATCGCTTTGACCGATCACGGCGTGATGTACGGGGCGATGGAGTTCTACTACGCAGCGCGCGAGGTGCATCTGACGCCGATTCTGGGCTGCGAAGCGTACTTGGCGCCGCGCGGCCGCTTCGACCGCACCGTCCGCGACGAGGCCCACGTCACGCTGCTGGCGGCGGATCTCGCCGGCTACCGTAATCTCATCGCCCTGGTTTCGAAAGGCTTCCTCGAAGGCTACTATTACAAGCCCCGCATCGATTTGGAGCTGTTGGCGGAGCACAACGACGGGCTCATCGTGCTTTCCGGCTGCATGTCGGGCCTCGTCGCAGCGCCGCTGCTCCGGGGCGATTACGCGACGGCGCTGAGCAATGCACGGACCTACCGCCAGATCTTCGGCGACCGCTTCTACATAGAAGTCATGCGCCACCGGATGCCGGAGCAAGACGCCATCAACGAGGGCCTCGTGCGCGTCGCCCGGGAGCTCGAGATCCCGATCGTGGCCACCAACGACTCGCATTACCTCGAGCGGAAGGACGCGTCGGCACACGACGTGCTACTCTGCATCGGCACCGGAAAGACGGTGTCGGACACCAATCGGATGAAATTCTATTCCGACGAGTTCTACGTAAAATCTGCGGAAGAGATGCGCGAGCTTTGGAGCGACCTGCCCGAGGCCTGCGACAACACCGTGCGAATCGCAGAACGCGTCGACATACGCATCCCCGAAAAGATATTCCACCTCCCGCAATACCCGGTGCCGCAAGACGCCGGAACGCCCGAAAAGAGCGACGCCGAGTTTCTGCGCGAAATCTGCGAGCGCGGCCTGATCGAACGGTACGGCGCCGAGCGGGTGGACACGGAATCGGAGCTGCGCGCGCGCCTCGAATACGAGCTCGGCGTCATCACGAAGATGGGCTTTTCGTCGTATTTCCTAATCGTTTGGGACTTCGTAAAATACGCGCGCGATCACGGCATTCCCGTCGGTCCGGGGCGCGGGTCGGCGGTGGGTTCCCTGGTCGCATACTGCCTGAAGATCACCGACCTCGATCCGCTTCGGTTTCACCTGCTCTTCGAGCGCTTCCTCAACCCCGAACGCATCTCGATGCCGGATATCGACACCGATTTTTGCGTCGAGCGGCGCGACGAAGTGATCGCGTACGTCACGGACAAGTACGGGAAAGACCGCGTCGCGCAGATCGTGACGTTCGGCACGATGGCGGCGCGCGCCGCGATCCGCGACGCGGGGCGGGCCCTCGGCGTGCCGTTGCCCGAAGTGGACCGGATCGCCAAGCTCTTTCCCTCCGTCCCCGGCGGATATCCGATCGAGCGGGCAATCGATCAGATCGCGGAGCTAAAGTCCATCTACGCGACCCAGCCGGCGATGCGCAAGCTTCTGGATACGGCCAAAGAGATCGAGGGGTTGGCGCGCAACGCCGGAACGCACGCGGCCGGGGTCGTCATCTCGGCGGGGCCGCTAATGGAGTACACGCCGCTCGTGCGTTTTGGAGACGGCGGCATCAACACGCAATACGACATGGACTGGATCGAGCGGATCGGCCTTCTTAAGATGGATTTTCTCGGCCTGCGCAATTTAACCGTGATGGAGAAGGCCGTTGTGGAGATCCGACGCACCGTGGACGCGTCGTTCGATCTTACGAAGATTCCGTTCGACGATGCGCGGACCTACGACATGCTCGGTCGCGGCGAGACGATGGGCGTGTTTCAGCTCGAGTCCGACGGGATGAAGCGCGTCTGCGCCGAGTTGCGGCCGTCGGAGTTCGACGACATCATCGCCCTCGTGGCGCTCTACCGTCCAGGGCCGATGGACTGGATTCCGCAGTACATCAGCGGCAAACACGGGCGCTCGAAGCCCCACTATCTGCATCCGACGCTCGAGCCGATTCTCGCGGAGACCCACGGCATCCCCGTCTATCAAGAGCAAGTGATGAAGATGGCCCGTGAGATCGCCGGCTTTACGATGACGGAGGTCGACGAGCTGCGTAAGGTCATCGGCAAGAAGCAGAAAGACAAGATTCCGTTTTATCAGGAGAAGTTCGTTGCCGGCGCCGCGGTCACGTCCGGGATCGATCGGGCTCTGGCGGAGAAACTCTTCAACCACATCGAGCCGTTTGCGGGCTACGCGTTCAATAAGGCGCACGCTGCGGCGTACGCGTGGATCGCCTATCAGACCGCATACTTGAAGGCGAATCATCCACTCGAATATCTCGCGGCGCTCATGACGTCCGTCAAGGACAAAACGGAGAAGCTGGTCGAGTATATAGACGAAGCTAAAAAGATGGGCATCGACGTCTTGCCCCCGGACGTGAACGAGTCGTTGGTCGATTTCACCGTGGTCGGCGATGCCATTCGCTTCGGTCTGGCGGCGGTCAAAGGCGTGGGCGAGGCGGCGGTCCGCAACATCATCGAGAGCCGTGACCGTGACGGACAGTTCACGGACCTGTTCGATTTGGCCGAGCGCGTCGACGCGAAGCAGGTCAATCGCCGCGTCTTTGAAGCGCTGGTCAAGTGCGGAGCGCTGGACCTGACCGCCGGCAACCGCTCTCAAAAGCTGGCGGCGCTCGACACTGCTTTGGAGCTGGCGGCCCGAACGTCGCGCGACGCCGAGCTCGGCCAGGTTTCGCTCTTCGGCGAGGCGTCGTTTCAGGCACCGACGCTGACGCCGAAATTGCCCAGCGTCGCTGCGCCCACGACGCGCGAGATGCTCTCCTGGGAGCGCGAAACGCTCGGGATCTTCGTTTCGGGCCACCCGCTCTCTGAGATCGCGCCGATGCTCGCGCGAGCCGGTGCGACGGGCATCAAGGAGTTACAAACCCTCCCGGACGACGCGGCGGTAACGGTTGCGGGAACGGTTACCGGGGTTCGACGCACGCTGACGAAGGCGGGGCAGCAGATGCTCATCGCGCAGCTCGAAGATACGACCGGCGTCTGCGACGTCGTACTCTTCTCGAAGATGTATGCGCAGGGTCAGCACCTGTTCGAAAACGATGCGATCTTGATCGTCAAGGGACGGCTACGGCTGCGCGAGCGCCCAGGCGCGGCGCCGGGCGACGAACCGCGAGTCGAGCTCTCGGTCGCGGCAAACGACGTCACCGCTTTCTCGCCGCCGGAGCCCACCGTTCTTGGCGGTGCCGTACGCGGCTGGCACGTGGAGGTGACGGATCGCGAGCAGATCGACCGATTGGCACGTCTGATCGATGAATGGCCCGGAGAAGTTCCGGTCGTGATGCACGTGCGGGGACGCTCGCAACGCGTAGCTCGCGCCATTGCCGGGAACGCGCGCGTGCGCGACGAGCTCGAGCGCATCTTCGCACCGCAGGGCGTGCACGAAGGCGCGTTGGACGCGCACGGATGAACGTTACCGCGGCATCGGACCTGGTTGCATTGGCGGGCCTGCTCGATGCCGGCTGGAGCGTGCCGGAACCGGTTGCGACCGAGGTCGCCACCATCCTCGCGCAGGTCCGCGCGCGCGGCGACGGTGCCGTCGTGGAGTTCGGCCGCCGTTTCGACGACGAACGCTTTGACTTCTCGAAATTGCGAGTGGCGATTCCGATGCTGGATACGGCGCGGTCGCTCGTCTCCGAGGAGATCGGTGCCGCACTCGAGCTTTCTCGTGAACGCATCTCCCGATTCCACCAGCGTCAGCGACAGCCCGAGGTCGCGTACGTGGAGGAAGACGGTTCCCGGTACGAGATGCAGCGCCGGTCGTTGCGTTCGGTCGCCGTGTACGCACAGCGGAGCTCTGCGGCAGCCGCGGTGCTCATGGGGGCGGTTCCCGCAAAAATTGCGGGCGTGTCACGCGTCGTCGTACTGTCGCCGCCCGCGCTGGGCGAGGTCCCCGCCGCGGTGCTCTTTGCCTGCGCGCTCTGCGGCGTCGACGAGCTCTACGCCGTCGGCGGCGCGCAAGCCGTTGCAGCCGCGGCGTTCGGCACGGAGTCGTTGGCACCGGTCGACAAGATCGTCGGACGCGGCAGCCGGTGGACGACCGAGGCAAAACGGCAAGTCTTCGGCCGATGCGGCATCGACGCGCTGGCCGGCCCGGCCGAGGTCCTCATCGTCGCCGACGACGGCGCGAGCAGCGAGTACGTCGTCGGCGAACTCCTGGCGCAGGCCGAACGGCCCGGGGTGACGCGAGTCGCGGTCCTTTCCGAATCACGTCCGTTGCTCGAGGCCGTCGCTCAACTGATCGATACCCTGGACCTTCGCACGGTAGAACGCAACGAATTCGTCAGCGAGGCGATTGGGAAGCACTGCCGCTTGATCGAGGCGAGCACGCGGGACGAGCTGTGCGTAATTCTCAACCGCTTCGCTCCGGCCTATCTCTCCTTGCAGGTGCGCGATGCCTCCAGCTATCTCGAACGCGTCTTTACGGCCGGCACGGTTTTCGTGGGGGATATGACGCCTCTCGTGAGCGGTGAATATCTCGCGGGCGTCAATCGGGTCGCGCCGGCATCGGGTACGGCGCGCTTTGCGTCGGCACTCTCCCTAGCGGACTTTACGCGCACCTTCAGCGTCGTGGAAAACAGCGTTGATCGGATGGCGCGGGACGCTCCCGCACTCGCTTCGCTGGCGGAGTTCGACGGGCTGCCCAACCACGCGCAAACGGCGCGCATGAGGTGCGACGGTTGATTCCGAGGCTTGTCGCATTCGACGTGGACGGGACGCTGGTCGGGCGAGACTTGACGATCTCGCATGGCGTCCGGGAGGCGATCGCGCGGATGCGCAAGGCCGGCATCGCCGGCTGTTTGGTGACGGGGCGAATGTATCGCGCGAGCGTTCCTTTTGCTCGGGAACTCGGCTTCGATACGCCGATCATCTGCTATCAAGGGGCTGCAATCATCGATCCGGCGACGGACGAAGTGCTCGCGCACACGGCGCTCCAAAACGACATAGTGCGCGAACTGATCGAGATGACGGAGCGGGACCGGATGCACCTGCAGCTCTACCGCAACGACGAGTATTATTGCGAGGGGCGCAACCGGTTCTCCGATCTCTACGCGTCCCTGTCGATGACGCAGCCGGTTATCGTGCCCTCCTTGCGAGAGGCCTTCGCGTATAGCCCGGCGACCAAAGCCGTGATCATTGCAGACGAGCCCGTGGCGGCGCAATACGCCGACGGGCTGCGCACCGCGCTCGGCGATCGCGCCAACGTGACGCGAAGCCTGCCGGAGTTCGTGGAAGTGCTGGATCCGGCAGTCGATAAGGGCGCCGCGCTACGGTTCGTTGCGGGGCGGTTGGGCGTGGGCATGAACGAAACCGTTGCGATCGGCGATTCCTGGAACGACGCGCCGCTGTTGGAGGCGGCCGGGTTCGCGATCGCGATGGGATCGGCGCCGCCCGAGCTGCGCGCGCGGGCCGACGCGATGGTCGGCGACATCGCCGCCGACGGTGTGAGCGAGGCGATCGAAAAATACGTGTTGGCCGCGGGCCAACGATGAAGAGCGGGAGACGACGGCGTTCTCCCGCGGCGCGTATCCGGCCGTTTTGGATGCCGATCGCATTCTGCGTGGCGCTGGCGCTTGCCGGCCTCGCGTTTGCCGCGACTTGGACGGGCTTCGATCCGAAGCGGATCGTGGTGCAAGGAAACCGGCGAGTTGCCGGAAGCGAGATCTTGACGCGGGCTGCCATCGCTCCGCGAGAGAGCATTTGGCTTCAAAACACCGGTGCGATGGTTCGGCGCATCCAGGCGATTCCGTATGTCGACACCGCGGCGGTTCACCGGAGGCCGCCGGCTTCGGTGACGATCGTGGTCAGCGAGCGAACGCCCTTCGCGATCCTCCGCAGCGGCGACAATATCGCGCTGGTCGACCGCGCGCTGCGCGTCTTAACGCTCGAGGTGCCGGACGACCCGCTCCCGATATTCGTGATGCGATCGGTCTTGGAGCTGTCGCCGGGCGAGTTCGTCAAGACTCACGATGCGATCGAATTGCGGGAGACGTACGAGGCGATGGCCGCGCGGCAGATCGTGCCGGCGCAGCTCGGATTCGATCGATTCGGCGGTGTGGTGGCTACGTTGCACGGCGGTCTGCGCCTGCTGTTCGGGCCAGAGAACGATCTCGGCAGAAAGCTGATGCTGGCCGATGCGATCCTATCACAAGTCGTCGGCCGCGAACGCCGTGTAGCCGCCATCGACCTGCGAGCGCCGGGCACACCGGTGCTCGTCTATCGATGATGCGCGAGAGATGCCCTAGTGGCTGGTCAGGTCGACGTAGACGACGACGTTGCCTTTGATCAGCGAGAGCTTGAGCTGATCCTCGGCGCGAACCTTCGAAAAATCGACGGAATCGCGTCCGGAAGTCAGCGTCGTGTCGGAGCCGGTGTCCATCACCACCTGGACGTGCTTGGGGTCGACGACCTTCACGACTTTGACGGTATATGTTCCGTCGGGGATCGTCACGGCGTCGACGGTCGCGCAACGCGCGGCCATCGGAGCGAGAAATCCGAGGCAGAGAGAAACGGCGAAGCATATACGGTTCACGGACGAGAGCTCCAAATTGGAAGGCGTGGGTTATAAGGTTGCATCATAGCGCAAGTCCCCTCGCACTTCTAGTGCGCGCCGGGACTTTCTCGCCCGTCTTTTTTGAGGTCTTTTTGAGAAGCCCCTCTGCGCGTGCGGCACCGGGTAGACCCAATTCGTGCACCGTATCTCCACACGTTTGCTGCGTTCCCCGCAAGGAGAAGCTCGGGCGCTCGCCAAGCCTTGCCAATCCTTCCCGGCTCCCGCTATTACTAGTAGGATTCGGGCGGCCATACCACAATATGTCGTGGTCAGCGGCTATTCTAAGGACAGGTGTGAGGGAGCGCATGAAGCACGGGACCGTCTGCGGGCTCGATATCGGAACGACCAAAACCTGCACGGTCGTTGCGGTGAACGGGCCGGCCGGGCTCGAGATCGTCGGGGTTGGCGAAGCTCCGTCCCTGGGAATGCGAAAGGGTGTCGTTGTCGACTTGGAAGAGACGATCAAGTCGATCGAAGCCGCCACCGAAAAAGCCGAGCGAATGGCGGGCGTGCATTTCAATGAAGTTTTCGTAGGCATCACGGGCGACCACATACGGAGCACGAATAATCGCGCGGTCGTGGCCGTTTCCGGCGACGATCGGGAGGTGACGGCGGGAGACGTCCGCCGCGTGATCGACGCCAGCAAAATCATCAACCTCCCTAGCGACCGCCAGATCATCCACGCGTTGCCGCGTTACTTCACGGTCGACGGTCAGGAGGGCGTAAGCGATCCCGTCGGAATGGCCGGAGGCAGGCTGGAAGTCGACACGCACATCGTCACCGGCAGCACCAGCTTCATCACGAACGTGCTCAAGTGCGTTCATCGAGCCGGCCTGGAAGCTCTCGGGGTCGTCTTCGAGCCCCTCGCAAGCTCTGCGGCGACCCTCCTGCAGGAAGAAAAACAGGTCGGCGTCGTCTTGCTGGACATCGGCGGCGGGACGACCGACATCGCCGTGTACTCCCTCGGAAGCGCGATCTACACCGCGACCATACCGGTCGGCGGGAGCGTCCTTACGAACGACGTCTCGCTGGGACTCAAGACGACCCTCGCGGAAGCCGAGGAGGTAAAGAAGCGCCTGGGGGCGTCGGAGAGCGATCAACCGTTCTCGGTGCACACGCTGGACGGCCGCGCGACCCGCGAGCACACAACGGCCGCGCTGCGGCAGATCGTGGTTCCGCGGGTTCTGGAGACTCTGCGCATGGCAAAACAAAAAATCGTCGAAAACGTGCCTCGCGATCTGGTGCTCGGGGAGGTCGTGCTGACCGGAGGCGGCGCGCAGCTACCCGGCATCGGGCCGATTGCCGAAGACGTTTTCGGTCTGCCGGTTCGGGTTGGTTCGCCCAATACGATCGGCGGTTTGACTGACGCCATGGCCGCGCCGCAGTACGCAACTGCAATCGGCCTCGTGCTCTTCGGCGCCAACGGCGATCGCGACGACGCCTCGCGGACGGGGCGTCGGGGGAGTGCGATCGCCGCACGAGTGCAGCGATGGCTGGCCGATCTCTGGACCTAGTTGTACACTCAATCTTGACGGAGGGACCCGAAGCAAATGGCTGACGTACGACGTTCCGTATCCGAGCCCGAGCACGCCGCCACGATCAAGGTCGTCGGCATCGGCGGCGGCGGCTGTAACGCCGTCAATCGAATGGTGGCCGCGGGCTTGAGCGGGGTCGACTTCTTTGCGGTCAACTCCGACGTGCAAGCGCTGCGCGGTACGCTCACGGAGAACCGCGTTCACATCGGGGGCGGCCAGACGCGCGGCCTCGGCGCCGGCGCGAATCCGACCCTCGGGCGCGAGGCGGCCGAAGCGTCGCGGGAAGATCTCTCGCTCATCCTCGACGGCGCCGATCTCGTGTTTCTCACGGCCGGAATGGGCGGCGGCACGGGCACCGGCGCCTCGCCCGTGATCGCCGAAATCGCGCGCGAATCGGGAGCGCTGACGATCGCGGTGGTTACTAAACCGTTCGCGTTCGAGGGCAAAAAACGCATGCAGATCGCCGAGAACGGCATCGCCGAGCTCGAAGCAAAGGTCGACACGCTGATCACGATTCCAAACGAGCGAATCCTCCAGGTCATCGAGAAGAAGACGCCGCTCAACGAAGCCTTCGCATATGCCGACGACGTGCTGCGCCAAGGCATCGCGGGCATCAGCGATCTGATCACGCAGCCGGGCTTGATCAATCTGGACTTCGCCGACGTCAAGACGATCATGACCGACGCCGGGTCGGCGATGATGGGCATCGGCGAGGGCACCGGCGAGCATCGTGCCGCCGACGCCGCACAGAAGGCGATCGCCTCGCCCTTGCTGGAGACGACGGTCGAGGGCGCGCACGGCGTGATCTTCAACATCACGGGCGGCCCGGACATGGCCATGTACGAAGTAAACGAGGCCGCCGAAATGATCAGCCGCGCCGTCGATTCCGAAGCGCAGATCATATTTGGCGCGTCGATCGATCCGACGATGTCCGGCAAGGTTCGCGTGACCGTTTTGGCCGCGGGCTTCGGCGGACGGCGCGGATATCGCGGAGCGCAGGGCGCACACGCTTTCGATACGGGCCGCCTCGACACGGTCGCCCCGGTGACGATGGACGACATCGACGTTCCGGCGTTCCTGCGCTATCGCGGCTAACGACTAACTTCGCTCGGCGTGGCCTATAGCGCGCGCGTGCTGCTGGACTCCGTCAGTCCGCTCGGAGTCCGGCTCACGACGCTCGAAGTAACGTTCCCGCGCTTCGTGCTCGCGGAATTTAACACGCATCGGAGCTTCTCAAGAAATTCATCGAGCTCGAGGGCCATTCCAACCTCGAAGCTGATCGACCGCGTCGAGAACGATCCGGCGATGCCGCTGGAATGGGGGCGTAACAAGGCGGGCATGTCCGCCAGCGAACTGCTGGGCGGCGACGAGGCGGCGGCGGCGCGGGCAACTTGGCTGCGCGCGCGGGATGACGCGGTGTCGCGCGCGCGCGAGCTGCTGGAACTCAACGTTCACAAGCAGGAACTGAACCGGCTTCTCGAGCCGTTCCTGTGGCACACGGTGATCGTGACGGCCACGGAATGGCACAACTTCTTCGAGCTCCGATGCGCTCCGAACGCGCAGCCCGAGATCCGCGCCGCGGCCCTGCGAATGCGCGATGCGATTGCCGAGAGCAGCCCGCGCGTGGTGGGCCGCGGCGAGTGGCATGCGCCGTTGCTGCAGGACGACGAGCGCGCGCTTGACCCCGAGACGCAACGGCGTGTGTCGGCGGCGCGATGCGCGCGCGTGTCGTATCTGACTCACGAAGGGAAGCGGGAGATCGAGAAGGACCTGGAGCTCTACGAGCGTCTGAAGAGCGATCGCCACTTGAGCCCGTTCGAGCACGTCGCGACGCCGGCCGAGGACCGTGAATTCCACGCAAACTTTCGGGGCTGGATTCAGATGCGGGCAGAGGTGGACTGACCCGGACGGAGGCTGATGCGAGCGGCGAGGGCGAGCGCGCCGAGCAGGGCCGCCCACGCGGGCAGTTTGATCGCGAACCACAGGGGATCGGAAGTGCTGCGCAACTCGGCGTAGTTGCCCCATTCGTCTTGCACGAGCGCCGTCGGCGCGTAGGACCGAGGTATCGACGCGCTCGGCACCGGGAGGTGCGGCGGGTGCAGTTCCAAAGCGTAGATCGTTAGGGCGATGGCGCAGAGCGTCACCAACGCCGGCCCGGCGCGCACGCGCAATCGCCAAAGGATCACGCTGCAGCAGAGAGTGGACGCCAGGAAGAGCTGCTTGATGCCCCACACGGCGATCCAGGGAATCGACAGCACGCACAGCGCGATAGCGAAGGCCGTTCGGTCGGAGCCGCGAGTATAGACCGCCAGCACGGCGAGGGCGGGCAGCGCCAAACAGAGCTCTTCTTGGTGAAGATACGGTCCGCCGATCGCGCACGCGAGCGCGGGAAGAAAAATCAGTAGCTCGCGTCGCCCGACGGTGCGCGCCACGCGCGGCGCCAGCCACAGACCGAGTGCGAGCAGAACGATGTAGGACAGCGTGCCCGCTGCTCGAGCGGCGTTCGCCGCGACGCCGGCGCGCGCCAACGCGTACGTCAGGCTGAATTGAAACGGAAAGTGAATCTCCGACGCCGCCTGCGCCGGCACGACCCGCACCGCGTACTCGAGGAGGGTCTGCGGTCCGACGACGATCAGGGCCAGAAGCGCGAGCGCCCCGCCGGTCACGACGGCCGGCCAACGCGCGCGCGGCACGAAGCAGAGGACGGCGACCGTTACCGGAAGTCCAACGACCGGTTCGATCGCCGTGAGAACCGCCAAGATTCCGGCGAGCCCGTCACGGCCGCGCGCCAGGGCGCCGCCACACAGCACGAGCGCGAGGAGTGCGAAGGAGACGATCTGGCCCGTGTTGAGCTCGACGTAACCGGTCGAGAGCAGCAACGCGGCCGCCGCGACTTCGAGCGGAATCCCCAGTCCGGCGAGCGCGAGGGCGCAAAGCAGCACCGACGCGAGGATCGCGGCCGCATCGAGCGCGCGCGCCTGGCCGGCCGGAAGCCTCGCGAGCGCCATGAAGGGCAGGAAGTCGTAGCCCGGGAGCGGCGCGGGGATGGCGATGCCGGGATTGCCCGCAAAGAGCTTGCCGCGGAACGTATCGCCCGTGTTAACCCGGTGCTCGCACGCGCGCAGCGGCTCGTAGAGATACGGGCTTGCCTTCGCGTTCAGCGCCCAGCCCGCGCAATAGAAATCGGGGAAGTCGTCCATCGTCCTCCAGGGCGATGCGTCGCCGAGGCGGATCACGTCGCGCAGCGCCGCGAGCGCCAGCACGGCGATGACGATCCCGACCGCGAGTTGCCGCCGCCGCTCGATCGCGCTCACGCCCGAAGCGAAGCGGCGAGCACGCCCGCGAGCGCCAGCCACGTCGGCACTTTCACGGCGATCCACGCGGGGCTTGCACCGCCGAGCCGGGCTACCGAGTCCGCCCAAGCCCGCTGCGCCAGCTCGCCGCCGCCGAGGGTTCCGGTCGCCGCGACGAGTGCTGCGGGCGGGAAGAGCTCGAAGAGATAGATCGTTGCGGCGGTCGACGCAAACGTCGCGATCGCGATGGGCGCGCCGACGCGCAGCCGAGCGAGGATGACCGCCACGACGAACAGCGACGCGAGAAAGAGTTTCTTCGTAATCCAGACGGGGATCCACGGCACGGCGAGCAGGCAGAGCGCGACGGCGGCGACGTTCTTGGCGCGCCCCTCTAGGCTCGTCGCGAGCACGAGTGCCGCGGGTATCGCGAACGCCAAATCCACCATGTGCACGTAAGGGCCGCCGATCACGCTGCAGGCGGCCGGCACGAACGCGAGGAGCTCCGGCCGTCGCAGATTCCGCGCGCTGCGGCGCCCGAGCCAAACGCCGAGAACGAGCGCCGCGACGTAGCCGAGATCTCCAACCCCCAACGCCGCGGAGGGTGGCGCGCCCAGCACGCGCAGCAGATACGTGAGGCTGTACTGGTAGACGTAGCCGGTTTCCGCCGCGGCCTGCGCCGGAAGCACGCGCAGAACGTACTCGGCGATCTCCGGGATGCCCGACGTCAGCACGGCTACCGCCGCCAACAACAGAGAGGTTGCCAGGAGCGCGGGTCGCGTTCGAGGCAGCCATAGGAGCATCGCCGCGCATACGGGCAGGCCGAGATGCGGCTCGATCAGCGTCAGCGCGGCCAAAATGCCGGCGGCTCGCTCGCGGCGGCGCGCGAGGGCGGCGCCGCACAGCGCGAGTGCGAGGAACGCGAACGGGACGACTTGACCCGCGTTGAGCAAGACGTATCCGGCCGGCATGACGAGGGCGAAGGCGGCGAGCTCGAGCGGAACGCCGCAGAGCGAGAGCGCCCAGATCGCGGCGACGATCGCTGCGAGAATTGCCGCGGCGTCGATTGCGCGCGCAACCGGAAAGCCCGCGCGAGCGACGAGCATGAACGGCGGAAAGTCGTACGGCGGCAGCGGCGCCGGAACCACGCGCCGCGGGTCGCGTTGGAAAGCCGTTCCGAGATTGACGCGATGCTCGCAGGTTCGAAGCGGTTCGTACCGATAGGGATCGGCGCGGGCATCGAGAGCTTCTCCGGCGCAGTAGAAGTCGGCGAAGTCGTAGAGCTGCCGCCATGGAAGTGCGTCGCCGAGACGCGCGAAGTCGCGCACGGCTGCAATCGCGAGAAGCGACAGCGCCACGAGCAGAATGCCACGCGACGCCTTCATCGCTTCAGACTAGGAGTCGCGCCGCGGAGACTCCTGCCGGGTATTGCGCTTTCGAAGTTCGTGGTATATAACGATTAGCATCGGATGTCGCTCTCGGGCGGCAGACGTGAGTTTCTTTCGAAGCTGAGGTTGGGTGTGGCTCTTCGCTTCCGTGCAACGTCGTTGCGCCGTGTTCTCGCGCGCGACCGACTCGTTACCGAACACTGGTATCTCTGCCGGCGCGCAGCGCGGCGCTTCTTGCGGCGCGGGCTCGACCGCGCGGATCTTCAACAAGTAGCTGCGATCGGCTTGATCAAGGCGGTCGATCGCTACGACGCCTCGCAGAGTGCGCCGTTCGAGGCATACGCGTGGCTTCTCATCGTCGGCGAACTGATGCACTACGTTCGCGACAGCGAACGCTTCTTGCGTGCCCCTCGCGGCGTTCGCGATCTCGAGCGGCGGTGGGCCGCCGCCGAACGCGAGTTGTGGGCGGCCCTGGGCCGCGAGCCGGCGCGCGGCGAGGTGGCTGGGCGGGTCGGCGCCACGCCCGAGCAGGTGCGCGAGATAGGCGCCTATCGCGCGAGCAATCACATCCTGTCGTTTGACGTCTTACCGAACGGCGAGCAAGGCGGCTCGCCCTACGGCATCGACGATGTCCTCGACCGGCTGACCGCGGAGAGCATCTTGCGGCGTCTTCCGCCGCTGGAACGGCAGATCGTTCGGTCGATTCACCTGGACGGAGTAACGGTCGTCGAGCTGGCGGCGCGACTGGGTTACTCGCGGCGGCACGTGACGCGCTTGCACCGTGCCGCGATCGACCGCTTAAAAGTAGCCTCGGTCGGGGGTGCCGAAGAGCGGCGGTGATGTTTCGTTATCTGACCGCCGGCGAATCGCACGGCCCGGCGCTCGTCGGCATCGTCGACGGCATTCCGGCACACTTGCGTTTGGACGTCGGAGGGATCAACGAAACGCTCGCGCGCCGCCAGGGCGGATACGGGCGCAGCGCGCGCATGAAGATCGAGCACGACGAGGTGGAATTCCTCGCGGGCCTTCGTGGCGGGGAGACACTCGGTTCTCCTATCGCGGTGTTGGTGCGCAATCGCGACTATCTTACCCCCAAGGTTCGCGCCCTGATGGATCCGTTGAGCGGCCACGGGGAACCGCTGACGAATCCGCGTCCTGGCCACGCCGACTATGCGGGCGCGCTGAAATATCGCCAGCGGGACCTGCGCAACGTGCTGGAGCGCGCCAGCGCGCGCGAGACGGCGATGCGGGTGTGCCTGGGTGCGATCTGCGCGCAGTTTCTCGGCGCACTCGGGATCCGGACTCGCAGTTACGTCGCCCGCATCGGCGCCGTAGAGGCACCGGAGCTCGACGAATGGGAACAGCCTGAGGTCGAGAGCAGCGACGTACGCTGCCCGCATCGCGAAACGGCGGAAGCGATGATCGCCGCGATCGACGCCGCGAAGAATGCCGGCGACACGCTCGGCGGGACGTTCGTCGTTCGAGTCGATGGGATGCCCGTCGGTATCGGGAGCAACCGGCAACCGAATCAGCGCCTCGACGGGGTGCTTGCGGGCGCGATCATGGGCATGCAGACGGTTAGAGCGGTTGAGATCGGCCTCGGGGCCGGGGCCGCGGCAACGCCGGGCTCCGCGGCGCACGACGTTTTCGCGTTGGATGGCGAGAGCGTCGTGCGGACGAGCAACAGAGCGGGCGGCATCGAAGGGGGAATGAGCAACGGAGAGCCGATCGTCGTGCGCGTGTCCGTCAAACCGATTCCCACGCTGATGAAGGCATTGCCGTCGGTAAATCTCCACCAGGGAACGGGGGCGCCCGCGGCGATCGTGCGCAGCGACGTCTGCGTCGTCCCCGCGGCGGCGATCGTTGGCGAGGCGATGGTGCGGCTCGGGCTAGTCGGGCCGGTGTTGGAAAAGTACGGCGGCGACTCAATGGAGGAGACGCTCGACAACGTGCGGCGCAGTCGCGAAGGCTCGGCGCGGCTCTTCGCGCGCGAAGGCGGCACGGGTGCGCGATGACGCGCCACGTGGCGATCGTAGGATTCATGGCATCGGGGAAATCGACGATCGGACGCAAGCTCGCGCGACGGCTCGGCGCGCCCTTTCTCGACACCGACGCGCTGGTGATTCGCGCGCACGGCCCGATCGCCGCGATCTTCGCCAACCAGGGGGAAGCGGCGTTTCGGCGATACGAACGCGCGGCGATCGGCGAAGCGCTGGAAACGCCCGAGGCGAGCGTCGTCGCACTGGGTGGGGGCGCGTTGACCCAGGCGGAGAACCGCGAGATGCTGTGCGATCGCGCGTATCGCGTGTTCATCAAACTCTCGCCCGAACAGATCCTCTCGCGCGTGCGGCGAAGCCGCGAGGTACGGCCGGTGCTCGGCCCGCGCCCGACGCTTGCGACCGTCAAGACGCTCTATGAGAAACGCTTGCCGGAGTATGCGAAATCGGATTACACGGTCGAAGCGGAGCGTCGCAGCGACCGGGCCGTGATCGACGACATCGTTGGGTGGCTGCGCGAAAAGCAGGTCCTGTAGTGCCCGAGTTCTCGGTCAATGGCGATCTCGGCTATCCGATCGTCGTGGGCGAAGGCGTCCGCGGAGAACTGATCGGGTTCCTGCGGCAAAACGGGCCGCCGGCGGCCGTTCTCTGCGACGGAAACCGCCACGTCCGAAGCGTCGCCGCTGCAATTGCTTCTGCCGCGGGCGGACCTCCGGTGCTGGCGTTCGCGCTAGGCGAATCGGGAAAGCGTCTCGCAACCGTCGAGCGTGTGCTCGACGAGATGCTTCGAGCGGGCGTCGAGCGATCGGATCTCGTGCTGGGCGTCGGCGGAGGCGTCGCAAGCGACCTCTTCGGATTCTCCTGCGCCGTCTATATGCGAGGCGTTCGGTACGCGCACGTCGCGACGTCGCTGGTCGCTATGGTCGACGCGGCGATCGGCGGCAAGACCGGCGTCAACCTGCGCGGCGGTAAGAACCTGGCGGGAGCGTTTCGGGATCCCGCCGGCGTTTTCTGCGAAGTAGGAATGCTGGCGACGCTGCCGGCGCGTGCGCGGCGGGAAGGACTGGCGGAGATCGTCAAGGCCGCGATCATCGAGGGAGGCGTTTCTTCGAAGCGCTCGAGGAGCTCGCGGCACATCCGTTGGCGCGCTGGCCTTGGGCGAGCGTGATCGAATCGGCGATCAAGGTCAAGACGATGGTCGTTGCGGACGATCGGCAAGAAGCCGGCGTGCGCGAAACCCTCAACCTCGGGCACACGTTCGCGCACGCCATCGAGCGCGCGTCGAACTATGAGGCGACGCACGGGGAGGCCGTCGCCGTGGGCCTGCGCGCGGCCGGCCTGCTCGCGCTGCGAAGCGATCGCTTTAGCGAGGCGGAGCATCTGCGGGTCCTCACGCTCTTGACGCTGCTGGGTCTGCCGCTGCAGACGCAGGCAGCGCCGGAGGCGCTCCTCGCCGCTATGCAGGGCGATAAAAAGAAGCGCGCGGGTCGCATGCGATTCGTCCTGCCGCGGACGATCGGCGACGTGGAGTACGGAGTCGAATGCGATCCGCGCAGCGTGCGCGCCGTGCTGAGACGTCTGCGAGAAGCGCCGGAGACGTTTCGTGCGCGTCGTTGACGCGCTGCCGGCAATCCGTTCGTCACGCTTCGACCTTCCCCTCACGTACGACGCAGGCGCCCTTTCGCTGGCGGTGGGAGACGTCGTGCGCGTTCCGCTCGGCGGCCGCGAGGTCGTGGCGTTCGTCGTCTCACCGGTGCGGACGACGGCGCAGGCGGCACAGCCGCTCAAGCCGGTGCTCGAACGGCTCGACGTTCCGAGGGCCTTCGACGAGACTGGTTTGCACCTGGCGGCATTTATCGCCGAGCATTACCTCTGCACGCTCGGCGAAGCGCTCGGCGCGGTCGTCCTTGCCGATGCGATTCCGCGAATGCGCGACTCCTTCGTCCGCGATGCGGCCCGCCCGGACCCGAAGCAATATCGCTCCGTGCCGCCGCGGCTGGTGCGCCTCATCTGGGAAGATCTGCCTGACGGTTTCTCGCTCGAGCAGCTGCTGCGTCACCCTGAGGCGCGGCGGACGGCGGACCGCGGCGCGTTGCTGCAGCACGTCCGGACACTCGTTCGCGGACGCGTGCTTCGGCGCGAACGCCAGCTCGTCGAACCGCGCACGGGCGAGTATCGCGTGCGCGTGCTCGATCCGGGGGACCGCGCCATACGCGGCAAAAAGGCCGAGGCGCTGACCGAGTTCGTTCGCGCGCGTCCCGGGATTCCTCGCGCCGAAGCGCTGCTTGCCGGATTCAGCGCCGCGGTTATCGCGCGCGCGGTGCGGGCCGGCGCGGTGGTCGAGCGGTACGTCCGTCCGGCATCGGATCGTCGCGCGCGGAGCGCGGAGAAAGTCGTCCACGCGACGGCCGAGCAGGCACGCGCCTTGCGTTGGATCGGCGCGGCGCTCGATGCGCGCCGCTTCGACGCCGCGCTTCTCTACGGCGTCACGGCGAGCGGCAAGACGTTCGTCTACGTGGAGGCCATCAGGCGCGTCGTCCGCGACGGCGGCCGCGCGATCGTCCTCGTGCCCGAAATCTCGCTGACGCCGCAGACGGCCCAACGTTTCGAGGCGGCATTTGGCGAGAGGGTCGCCGTACTCCACTCGGCGCTTTCGGAGCGCGAGCGTTTCGACGCATGGCAGGCCTGTGCGCGCGGCGAGATCGATGTGGTCGTCGGAGCCCGCAGCGCCGTGTTCGCGCCGCTCGAACGCGTGCGCTTGCTGATCGTCGACGAGTCCCACGATCCATCCTATAAGCAGGAGGTCGTCCCGCGATATCACGCGGTGGCCGTCGCTCGCGAGCGCATGCGACAGGCCGGGGGCGTGCTGATTCTGGGCAGCGCGACTCCTTCGCTGGAAAGTCATGCGGCGGCGAAGGCCGACAGGATCGCGCTCCTCGAGTTGCGCGAGCGAGCCACCGCGCAGCCGCTGCCCGACGTCCGGATCGTCGATCTCCGCAAGGAATTCGAGAGCGGAAATCGCGGAATCTTCAGCGCCGCGCTGGTCCAGGCGTTAGGCGAACGCCTCGAACGAGGAGAGAAGAGCCTCGTCTTCGTCAACCGGCGCGGCAGCGCCGGCGCTCTGCTTTGCCGCAGCTGCGGCAACTCGCCGCATTGCCCGCGCTGCAGCATCGCGCTGTCCGTGCACCGCAGCGAACGATTGCTGCGCTGCCATTATTGCGATTACCAGGATGCGATCCCGCGCGCGTGTCCGGCCTGCGGAATGGAGACGATCAAGGAGCTCGGGATCGGGACCGAACGCGTCGTTGAAGAGATCCTTCGCCTGTTTCCGCAGGCGCGCGTGCTGCGGATGGATTCGGATACGACGACTCGCGTGGGCGATCACGCCCGGATTCTCGGCGAGTTCGCGACGCAGGGCGACATCCTCGTCGGAACGCAGATGGTAGCGAAGGGCCTGGATTTTCCGACGGTCACGCTTGCGGCTGTCGTCGCGGCGGATCTCGGTCTGTACATCCCCGACTTCCGAGCCGCGGAGCGGACCTTTTCGCTGATCGCGCAGGTGTGCGGGCGGAGCGGGCGCGCGCAGCCAGGCGAGGCGATCGTGCAGACATACGCGCCCGACCACCCCGTGATTCGGTTCGCCGCAGCGCACGACTACGATGCCTTCGCCGAGGCCGAGGGTCGAGAGCGTGCCGAGGTAGGATTCCCGCCGGCAGAGCGACTGATCTATCTCGGGATCCTCGGACGGGACCGGCGGCGCGTGGTGGAAGCCGCGAACCAATACGCGGCGCTGCTGCGCGACGATGCCCTCATCGAGGTGCTGGGGCCGGCGCCCTATCCGATCGCGCGAGTCAACAACGAATGGCGCTACCGCATCGCGCTCAAGAGCCGCAGCCCGGCGACGCTGCGAACGATCGTTCGCGAGCGGATCCTTCCGCGAGCGCGCGGCGATCGCACGACGCGGCTGGCAATCAACGTGGATCCGTAGCGGAGCCGTCCGCTATTTTTTCGTGCGGGCGGAGCGTCCCTTAACGGTCTTCGCGGGCGCGGTCGCGGCGCGCTGCACAGCCTTGGCGAGCCGCGCCTTCTTGCGCGCGGCCTTGTTGGCGTGGACGATGCCCTTACCAGCGGCTTTGTCGTATGCGCTCTCGACGAGCCGTGCGGCACCGGCCTCGCCCGACTCGACGGCGCTCTTGAACAGCGTCTTGAGGCGATTCTTGACGCTTTTATTGCGCGTGGTGCGCTTTTCAGATTGAAGGACCCATTTTTCGGCGGCCTTGATGTTGGGCAAGTGGACTCCCTAACAGAAGCGGATGGCGGAACGGCGTGTATCATACCAGGTGCCCGCCGTAGGTGTCCACCTGGGGCTAGGTCGGTTCAAGCAGGATCTTTCGGTAGCTCGCATATCGGCTGGGCGCGACGCGCCCTTCGGCAACGGCGGCCGCGACGGCGCAGTCGGGCTCGTGGACGTGGGTGCAATCGCCGAAGCGGCAACGCGTCGCCGGTTCGCGCATCTCTCGAAACGCCTGGCTGAGGTCCCCGGCAACCATCGTTCCGAGCCCGAACTCGTTGATGCCGGGGCTATCGATGAGGAAGCCCGATCCCAGGCGGTAGAGGCGCCCCGCGCTCGTCGTCTGCTTTCCCATGCCGTACCGGGACACGTCTCCGACCACGGAGTCGCCTCCGAGCGCGCGGAAGATGGTGCTCTTGCCGACGCCGGAGTTCCCGACGAGGAGCGCTCGCCGGCCGCGGATCAAGTCGCGCAGCGCGTCCACGTTTTCCCCTTTCTTCGGGTTGATGACGATCGTCGGATACTCCAGCCCAACATAGAGCTCGCTCAGGGCTTGGGCTCCTTCGGGGTCGCCGAGGTCCGGCTTCGTCAAGACGACCGCCGACTGGATCTCCTCGACCTCTGCGAAAACCAACAGCTGGTCGAGCGTGACCAGCCGCGGTGCCGGATTTGCAAGCGCGGTCACCGTAACGAGCAAATCGACGTTGGCGGCCATCGTTTTCGAGCGTCCCGCCGCGTTACGACGCTCGAGCGCAAACGTGCGCGGCTCGACGCGTTCGACGAGCGCCTGTTCGTCTTCGAGGATGCGAACCTGTACCACATCGCCGGGAACCGGCATGGAGCGCTCCCCAGTCATCCGCCGCAGTTGCGCGATGCGCGTGCGCGTTTCGCCGTCGATGGAAATCCACGCGGAATTCTTACCGGTCGAGACGACCAGCGCGCGATGCGTCTCGCTCACACGCAAGATTGCACGGTTGGAACGGCTAACGATGAAGCGAGCGTGGTTTACCGAACCTTGAGTTTTGAAGGCAGTATCGACGTCGCGCAGCGCGCGGCGGTCGACGACGCCGTTCGCAACGCCGGCGGCACCGCAGTCTGGCGAGAGAGCAAGCCGGGCGGGCGTTCGTACGCTCTGCTCGCGCTTCCCGATCGGCACGAGGCCGACGCGATTCGCGCAGCGTCCGAGGCAATTACGTACGACGGGGCCGTCATCGCATTGGCTGTTTTCCCTGCGGTGGCGGAAGCCTTGCCGCCGCTGCTGGAAGCGCTCGGCGGCCCAGGCCGGCCGCAGGGAGTTCTCGCGTGCCGCTCGTGCGCGGGCGGACTCGTCGTCGAGTGGGACCCCGAGCGCACGAGTACGCGGGTCGTGTTCGGCATTATCGATGCTGAGCTCGGACGCTTCGGCGGAGGACGAACGGCCGAGGTGCTCTCGCCGGTGCCGCCGCCGCTCGTCGCGAAGATCGCGGCCGAAGGCTTGCAGGCGCCGCAAATCGAGCCGAGCCGGATTTTGGAGTTGAGGATAGACCGTGCTTAGCTCGTTGGGCCTCTACGTCGGAGTCTCCGACGTCATCGACGTGATCGCGACGAGCGTCCTCGTTTACTACGTGTTGCTACTCATACGAGGTACGCGCGCGGTTCAGATTCTCATCGGCATCCTCGTGCTCGTCGGCCTCCTCGGCGTGGCGACGCTCTTCCATCTCTATTTGCTGGGCACGATTCTGCGCTTGCTGCTCGTCGGCGCGGCCGTCACGATTCCCATCGTCTTTCAACCCGAGCTGCGTCGCGCGCTCGAGCAAATCGGCCGGGGCGGCCTCTTTCGCTTGGAGAGCGACGGCGTGGAAGCCGGCCGCGTGCGCCCGGAAGACCGAACGATGGCTTTGCTGGCCCGCACCGCGTTCCAGCTCGGACGCAGCCGTCGCGGCGCCTTGATCGTAATCGAACAGCAGAGCGGCCTGAAAGACTACGGCGAGAGCGGGACCACCTTGCACGCGGATATCTCCGAAGAGCTGCTGCTCGCGATCTTCGCGCCGGCGTCGCCGATCCACGACGGCGCGGTAATCGTCCGCGACGGCCGAATCGAGGCTGCGGCCTGTTTGCTGCCGCTCGCGGAACAGACGCCTGGCCATCTGCGGCTTGGCACGCGCCACCGCGCGGCGCTCGGGCTGGCCGAGCAGACCGACGCCGTCGTGCTCGTCGTTTCGGAGCAAACGGGCGCGATCACCATCGCTCGCGGCGGTAAGCTCTCGCGTCCCGTCGACGACGAGCAGCGGCTGGTCAAGATGCTGCTGGCCGTCACGCGCCCCCCGCGCGACCAGCGACGCCGAAATGACATCATCGCACACCTTCGCTCCCGGCTGCGCCCGCAGCGGCGCGAACCCGTTTCGCGCGTCTCTTAAAGCATTACGGTGGAAATTCTCCGAAATAACCTCGGCCTCAAGTTGCTCGCCGTCGCTCTGGCGATCGTCGGGTGGGGGTACTTTCGCGTTGCCGGAAATCCCATCGTGGGGTCGCCTCAGTTCGATCAGCTCTCGGTGCCGATCTCGGCGGTGAACTTGCAGCTGGGCTACGTGGCCCATTTCGCCGATCACGAAGCGGTCGTGACCGTCGCAGACAAACATGGCGAACCGGCGATCAAGCCGGACGAGATCAAAGCCGTCCTCGACCTCTCCAATAAGGAAACGGGGGTCTATAACGTGCCCGTCGCCCTCGTAGCGCCGGACGTCGTCGTGCAGAGCCTGAGCCCGGCTTCGGTCTCGCTGACCATTGAGAAGATCGAACAACGCTCGTTTCCGGTCATGGTGCACTACGTCGGGCCGAGGTCGAGCGGGATCGTCGTGAGCGAAACTCGAATCCTCCCCGGTTCGGCGATCGTCAGGGCCCCGACGTCCGTGCTAGGAAAAATAGCCGGCGTGCACGCCGACGTCGCGATGCCGGAGCAGCCCAAATCCATGGACGAGATGGTGCGTCCGATTCCCGTCGACGGGTTGGGTGCGGA
The DNA here is from genome assembly GCA_963745145.1 of Vulcanimicrobiota bacterium. GTDB lineage: Bacteria > Vulcanimicrobiota > Vulcanimicrobiia > Vulcanimicrobiales > Vulcanimicrobiaceae > Cybelea. Next base: position 480,092 of record CAVUWE010000003.1, read on the forward strand.
GGTCTCCGGCCTTTCGGTCGCGCCGAATCTGGTTCGCGTTCAGATGCACTTCGTCGCCGGGAGCGGCTCGCCAAAGTGAGCCGCCTATTCGGCACCGATGGAGTGCGCGGGATCGCGAACCGCGACCTGACTCCGGAGCTGGCGCTACGCCTCGGACGCGCGGCGGCGAGCCTGCTCCCCGAGGGGCGGCGCCACCAGCCGATCCTCATCGGCCGCGACACGCGCGTCTCGGGCACGATGCTCGAAGCCGCGCTGATTGCGGGCATCACGTCGGTCGGCCGCGACGCGCTCTCCCTCGGCGTCGTGCCCACCCCGGCCGTCGCATCGATAACGCGGCGTACTGAGGCGGCCGCCGGCGTCGTCATCAGCGCGTCGCATAATCCGATCGCAGACAACGGGATCAAATTCTTCGGCTCGGACGGGTTCAAACTCTCGGACGCGCTGGAAGACCAGATCGAGGCGTTACTCGACTCTCCCGAGCTCCCGCGGCCGATCGGCACGGATGTCGGGACGGCGAGGGCCGCGCACAACCTTGGGCGCCATTACTATCGCGAGCTCTACGAGGGGGCGGAGGATCTCCACGGGCTGCACGTCGTTGTCGACGGCGCATTCGGCGCGGCCTACGCCGTCGCGCCGTATGCGTTGCGCAAGCTCGGCGCCGCCGTCACCGAAATCAACTGCGAGAACGACGGGACGCGAATCAACGTCGCATGCGGGGCTACGGACCTCCGCGCCCTTCAGGCCGCTGTTCGCGCGAAGATCGACGCGGGCGAGCGACACGTGGTCGGCGTCGCATTCGACGGCGATGCGGATCGCGCGCTGTTTGTCGACGAAACCGGTGCGATCGTCGGGGGCGACCACGTTATGTTCGCGCTCGGGCGATCCATGCAGGTTCGTGGCGAGCTGCAGGGCGGCGCGATCGTCGCGACGGTCATGAGCAACATCGGCTTCGAGCGTGCGCTGCGGCATCACGGGATCGGGTTGATTCGCGCGGCGGTTGGAGACCGGTACGTGCTCGAGCAGATGCGCGCCGGCGGTTATACGCTGGGTGGAGAGCAATCCGGCCACATCATCGACTTCCGCCACAACACGACCGGCGACGGGCCGCGATCGGCCGTGACGCTGCTCGGCATCATCGCAGCGGAGAAGACGACGCTGCACGAGCTGGTGCGCGAAGTCGTGCCGGCGCCGCAGGTGTTGGTGAACGTGAGAACGCGCCATCGCGAAGTGTTGAACGGAGCGATCGTGCGAGAAGCGATTGCCGCGGCGGAGGCCGCTCTCGGAGATTCCGGACGACTTCTCGTTCGCGCGTCGGGGACGGAACCGCTGATTCGCGTGATGGCCGAGGGCGATGACCGTGCGCTCGTCGAGGCGGAGGTTAGTCGCGTCGCCGCTCGGATCGAGCAGGAGGTCGCGCGCTTCGTTTCCACGTAAGCCCAGAAATCGGAGTGGAATCGAACCGCGGAAGGGCGCCGCGACGTTACGCCGAAGCGCCCTTGAGATCCACGGGATACCCGATGCGCGAGAACGTATCGGCGGTTCCCATGCCTGATAAAGGTCACTGAGTCGGGACGCGTTGTCCCGAGCGGGGGATGTCCCCGGTTAGGGGTGAGTGGGCCGGTCGGCCCTAGGGCGAATCTTTCCCGCCCGAACCCGTCAACTAACCCCGCAAGTGTCGTGAAAGAGGAGCGGTTTCTTGCGTCATGCGTTACTTTTAGGGGCGTTCGCCCTGTTGATCGCCGGTTCGAGCACGATTGCGCGAGCCCACACCGGCACCACCCCCCAGCTGGACTACACGGGATCATCCCGGGCGGTTGACGTCCAAGCCCTCAGCCCCGACGTGGCGGAATGGACGACCCGCCTGATCGTCACCACCCCCTCTCGCAATCGCGGCGGCATCGACCGGTTTACCGGGTCGATTCTTTCCCGTACGTCGAAGATTGCCCAGGTGCTCACCCGAAGCGCCATGCACTTTTTGGGCGTGCCGTACGTCTTCGGCGGGACGTCGACGTCGGGGTTCGATTGCTCCGGCTTCGTCCAGCACGTCTTCGCCATGCTCGGCATCGGGCTGCCGCGCACCGCCGACGCGCAATTCGACGTCGGGCGACCCGCCGTGGGCGGCCCGCGTCCCGGCGACCTAGTCTTTTTCGATACCTACGGCGGCGTGTCGCACGTGGGAATCTATCTCGGGCACGGAAAGTTCGTTCACGCCAGCTCGAGCCACGGCGTAATGGTCAGCCACCTCTCCGAGTCGTACTGGGCATCCCGGTACGTCGGAGCCAAGCGTCTCATAGCCACCCGCTAGTCTCCTGGCGGCATTCAGCACTCGAAGGGCGAGCGTCATCAGACGCTTGCCCTTTGCCGTTCCATGAGGAAAGCTAGGGCTCGAAGAAACCTGGGCAAGCGATGGGGTGTAGCCAAGCGGTAAGGCAGCGGACTTTGACTCCGCCATGCGTTGGTTCGAATCCAGCCACCCCAGCATTGCTTGGCGGAGGCAGAGTCCGTTGCCCATCCCAAAGCGCTGCGCACTTTGGGGTCCCCCCGGTTGAAGATTCCGGTCCGGGCTCAGGGTGGCGTCGGGTAACGCGCACGGCCGCGCGAGCGGCGAGACCGTGCGCGTACGATCGCGGCTACTTTTGAGGCTTTAGAACGCTCGGCGGCGGGAACTGCAGCTTGATAAAGGGTGAGCCCGAGCTCCCCGGCGGCGGGAACCCGTTCTCTTGCAGGTTTGCAAGCATCTTCAAGTCCTCGGGGCACGTCGGATTCTTGACGCACAACTTGTCCTTCGGTACCGGTAGGCCCACCACGATCCCCGAGCTCGTCACATAGATCGGCTGTGACCCGTAGTTCGCGAACGTAAACCGCGGCTGCGCGCCCGTGTCGTTTGCGCCCTTCGGGACGTAAGCGATCTCGTTCCACGTTTGATACTCGTCGCCGCCGCTTTGCGTCGTCGTTCCCGCGACGTAGACGACCGCATACTGCCATTTTTTGCTCTTTGCCGGCTGCTTCGAATTGATGCTGACGATCGGCACCTGTATCGCGGGTGAGGAAGGATACGTCCAATAGCTGCTCGCTTCGAGCGATTTGATCGAACCAAAGTTGCTGGCTGCCCCGACCCCAAAATGGACGCCGGGTCTGCCCGAAACGCGGTTGTGATAGAGCGTCGGCCCGGAGTACTCCAACGTCGTCGTGTTGGCCGTCGGATTGTAGGTTGCGGTTGGCGAGCAGGGCGTGGAACCGGACGGCGGACAGAACGCGTTCTCGTGAACGTTAATCGGCTCGTTGGGCGGGATGTCTCCCGTCACGTTGCCCTTGAACACGACCTCGAAATCGGTGGGGCATGGCGACGAGTAGCACGGATAGGGCAGCACCTGATTGAACACCTCGGGGGGACGATTCCCGGTGTCGGGGGACACCCGCGAGGCTGCTACGGAGCTGGGGATGCTGCTCGCGGTGCCGGATGCGTTGCATCCGGCGAGCACGGCGATGACTGAAGCGAGCGCAAAAACGGAGCGCCCAAAAATGCCCATGGCGTACCTTGTCCTCCTCTTTAAGAAGCACCCACGCGCCAGGCCGCAATGAATAGCGAGCCAAGCGAGCGAGATCTTGCACGATGGTAGCACGTTGCTTGCGGTGCAACAAGAGCCGGCGGGGGCTCGTGCGAAAGAGGCGCAGCGTGTTGAAAAAGAGGGCGGCGGGCTACGCCGTGCTGTGGGCGCTAGCGGCGGCATCGTGCACGATGGTTCGGACCTCTAGCCCGTTGCCGCCGGCGCAGAGCGCGGCCGCTCAACGCGGCTCGCCGCGATTCGAGCGCGAGCGGCTCTGGGGAGTGCCCGGCGAGACGCGTTGGGAGCCGGTCGTCGCCGCCGACCGGCACTCGCCATGGGTGTATCAAATGAGCACCGGCCAGCGCCCCAATTACCTGCTCTTTCGTGCGTCGAGCGACGCCGGCATGACGTGGGGCCCGCAACGGCATCTCTGTCACCGCGGCGTTCGCGTACCGTTTCAATACGATCCGCAAATTGCCGTGACGGACGCCGGCGTGATCGACGTCGTTTGCCTCGACGGATTTCGGCCGGGCGTCGTTTTCGCGCGATCGCACGATCACGGCGCCAGCTGGAGCAAGGCGGTGCGTCTCGACGACAAGATGCAGTACAGCGACAAGCCGACGCTCGCGATTTCACCGGCCGGAAAGGACGTCTACGTCGCGTACAATTCGTACTACGCTCTCTACGTCTCGGTGTCGCACGACTACGGCGTCACCTGGGCGGCGCCGGTGCGAGCGACGGCGCACCGCCGCTGGTATTACTCTCTCTCCGGTACCGTCGGCCGAGACGGCGCCGTCTGGTTTGCGGTCGACGGCGAGACGGGACGTGACGAGACCGGGGACGGCCACGTGAGCCTCGTAACGTCCGCCGACAAAGGAGTCGCCTGGCGTGAGATTCCGTTCGTCGTCAGCCACGAAGGGGCGAAGTGCGATCGGCGCAACTGCTACCCCGATTTCTTCACGGCACAGGACGCGGTGGCGGCCGACGGTCGCGGGAATCTCGCGTTCGTCTTCGCTAAGAACGACCGGGTGCAAGGACCCAACGCATTGTACGTCAGCCGGTCCAGCGACGACGGCGCGACGTGGAGCGCTGCGGCATTCATTTCCAACGCCGGCAACGCTATGAGCCCGGCGCTCGCGGCCGCCACCGACGGCAGCTTTCGGCTCGTCTGGCAGGACGATCGCAATGGTCACTCGTCGTGGACCTCGTGGTACTCGCGGAGCGATGACGCCGGCGCCACGTGGACGAAAGCGGTGCGTCTCTCCGACCGCGAATCGGGCGCCGGCTACAAACATGCGGGTGGATATAACTTCCCGTTCGGCGATTACCTCGGGCTCACGGTCGATGGTGAGGGCGTCAACCACGTCGTTTGGGGTGAAGGCTCGGCGATCTACGTTCCTGGCGGAACGTGGTGGACGCGCGGGCGGTGACGCGGTCCGCGGCGACGCTGCACATCACCAACGGAGACTCGGCGCTCTACCTGTTCAAGAAGTCGGGGATCCTCGGAACCCACGTTGCGTGGCGCGACGCGCTCAACGAAGGCCCCGTTCCGGCGGGCTTGTCGCTCGAGGAGACGAGCGAGTTGCGGGCGCGGTATCTCGCCGAACGCGGGTTCGGAAGCCCGATCAAGCTGATCCACGAATTCCAGCGGCGCGACGCACAGATTCGCCGCGCGGGCGATTTCGACGAGGTCGTGCTCTGGTTCGAACACGACCTCTACGATCAGCTTCAGTTGCTGCAATCGCTCACCGCGCTCGAAGAATGTAACCTCGAGCCCGGACGGATATCGGCCGTGCAGAGCGATCACTATCTCGCGAACATGACGGTTGACGAAATTTTCCCATTGCTCCCCAAGCGGCGCACCGCAACGCCCGCCATCTTCAAATCCGCGCACCGCTCGTGGGAGCGATTCACGTCGGACTCGCCTGCGGATCTCTTCGCAGCCGCCGGAGAGGACGCGATCGGTTTTCCGTTCCTGCGCGCGGCGCTGCAACGGCTCTGCGAAGAATATCCGTGGAAGCGCGATGGCCTCGGACGTTCGCAGCGGCAAGCGCTCTATGCGGTCGCGCAGGGACCCGGACGATTGGGGGAGCTGTTTTCGCGCGCTCAGGGCCGTGAGGAGGCGCACTTCCTCAGCGATCGCGCGTTCGCGCGAATGCTCGAAGATCTCAGCGCGAACCCGGGCGCGCTCATCGAAGAAGAAGAGGGAACGCTCGTTCCGACCGCTCGAGGCCGTCGCGTGCTGGCAGGCGACGCGGACTGGCTCGACGAGCATCCGATAGATCGCTGGATCGGGGGCGTCCATCTCGTTCCGGGGAACGTGACGCGCTGGGACGACGATGCAGCGCGCTTTGTTTAACGCCGCGCTAATGCAGCATGAGGCGCAAGTTCAAGGCCAACCGTTCCCGGGCCGCGAAGGCCACGTACGAATATGACGCACGATGAGTTAGGAATTGACCTCAAGACCGAAGACGGCGGCGGTACGCTGGTTTTCAAGCTGCGCGGCAGCCTCGATCTCGCTACCGCGCCGACGGTGCGCGCCGCGCTCACCGAGGCGACCGAAAAAGGAAGCCACCATTTGATCGTCGACCTGTCACAGCTCGAGTTCCTCGACTCGACCGGCCTCGGTGTGTTGATCGGAGCCCATCGCCGCGCCGTCGAACGTGGCGGCTCATTTCGTCTGGTCGTCAGCCACGGCCCGATCGAGCGATTACTGAACATAACGGGACTCGTCACGGTTTTCGCCGCGTACCGCTCGTTAGAGGACGCGCGAGCGGATCACGGTCGGGTCGACGGCTCGCTCTAGGATCGCTCCCCATCCGACCGGTACGCGCGGTCGAGAAGCTCGACGATATGTTTGACTTCGGCGCGGTAGCCCGCGGCGCGTAGCCCGGCCGCGACCTGCGTCGCGCATCCGGGGTTGGCGGTGGCGACGATCGTAGCGCCCGTCCGCCGGATCGCGTCAACCTTCCGCCGCTGCAGGCGCGACGCCATCTCGGGCTGCGTGAGATTGTAAATCCCGGCGCTGCCGCAGCAGACGGCGCTCTCGTCCATCTCGACGAAGCGTACGCCGGGGATGCGGACGATGAGCCGGCGAGGCGCTCCCGCGACGCGTTGAGCGTGAACGAGGTGACAGGGTTCTTGATACGTCACGGTCGCATCGATCGACCGGTGCGCCGGCCCCAACTCCATGGCGTCGAGCACTTCGGTGACGTCGCGCACGCGGCTGGAGAATCGCGCGGCTCGAGGCGCCCACGTTTCGTCTCCTGCGAAGAGCTCGCGGATACTCCTTGAGTGCGCTGCCGCACCCGGCCGCGTTGACCGCGTATACGTCGGCGCCGCTGCGCTCGAATGCGGCGATGTTGCGCTTGGCGAGTTCGCGCGCGAAATCCATGTCTCCGGCATGCACCGCGATGGCGCCGCAGCAGCCTTGCGCGCTGGGCACGAGCACCGAGAGGCGCGCGCGGCGCAACATGCGCACGGTGGCGCGGTGGACGTCCCCGAACGCGACCGCCATGATGCAGCCCGTGTGCAGAAAGGCGATGCCGAGCGGCTCCGCCGCCTCGAAGCGCCGATCGTTCGGGACGAAGAATGAGCTTCGGATCTGCGGCGCGAGCCCTGCGAGGCGCGCGAGCCCGAAGAGCCCGGCGAGCGACGTGAGGCGAGTCGTCTGTGCGATGCGCAGCAGCAAAGCAGCGATGCACATGAGGTCGAGCCGCGCGAAGAGCGTTCGCACGAAGAACCGTCGAAGGACGCGCGCCGTCGCGGAGTCGTCGGGCGCCTGGGCGCGCCGGATCTGGGTGCGGGCCGTTTCGACGAGTTGCCCATACCTCACGCCCGAGGGGCAAGCCGCTTCGCATGCGCGGCAGTCAAGGCATTGCCACATCTGCTCGACGAAACCAGCGCTTTGCAGGTCGAGCCGCGATTCACCGACCGCCTTGATGAGACTAATCCGGCCGCGTGGCCCCGACGTTTCTGTCATAGTCTCCAGGTACGTCGGACAGGACGGCAGGCAAAGGCCGCAGCGAATGCACGTGTCGTAGATGGACGCGCTAGGCTGGTCGGCTCCGTCGAAGCCCTCGAGTGCGTGCTCCGTCATCGGCATGGCAGGTTCGCCCTGAATGAGCGCTAGCTCTCCCGCCGAAACGTCGCGACGACACAACAGCGCATTGGGAGGCGGAGTGAAGAAGCGGATCAAGGTAGCGGTGACCGGCGCGGCGGGACAGATCGGCTATGCGCTGATCTTTCGCGTGGCGTCCGGCCAGATGTTCGGCCCCGAGACGGAGCTGGAGCTCCAGCTCCTGGAACTCGAGCAGGCGCTCGGAGCGCTGGCCGGAGTAGCGATGGAGCTGGAAGATTGTGCCTTTCCGCTGCTCAAGGCCGTCCGGTACGGATCGGACGCCGGCGAGGCGATGCGCGGCGTTAGCTGGGCGATTCTCGTCGGCGCGGTGCCCCGCAAAGCCGGCATGGAGCGTTCGGATCTGCTTCGCGTGAACGGTTCGATTTTTACGGAGCAGGGTCGCGCGATCAACGCCAACGCTGCCGACGACGTCCAGGTATTCGTCGTGGGCAACCCGGCCAACACGAACTGCCTGATCGCGATGAACAACGCGCCCGACGTTCCTAACGACCGGTTCTTTGCGATGACGACACTCGACGAGCTGCGGGCTCGGGCGCAGCTGGCGCGCAAGGCCTCGGCCGACGTTACCGACGTCGCTCAGGTCACGATCTGGGGAAATCACTCGACGACCCAGTATCCCGACTTCACGAACGCGCGGATCCGCGGTCGAGCCGCGCACGAGGCGATCGGCGACCGGGCGTGGTTGGAGAACGAATTCATCACAACGGTGCAGAATCGCGGCGCCGAGGTCATCAAGACGCGCGGCGCGTCGTCGGCCGCGTCGGCTGCCAACGCCGCCGTCGTGGGGGTCCACAACCTCACCCACGATACTCCCCCGGGCGAGCATTACTCGGTTGGGCGGTGCTCGCACGGCGAGTACGGCGTCGATCCGGGCCTGATCTTTTCGTTCCCGTCGCGAACCGAAAACGGGGTTTCGCGCATCGTCGAAGGGATCGGCCACGGAGAGTTCGGCGTCCGCAAGCTTGCTGCCACGCTCGAGGAGCTGCGTAACGAGCGCGACGCGGTCAAAGAACTCGGGCTGATCCCCGCGAACTAGGCGGCATGACCGGCCCTCTGGACGACCACCACCACGAGCTCGACCTCGTTCACGTCAACGTGGCGTCCGTCGCCGGCGCGTACACCGTCGGGAGCGCGTCGTTCTTTCGCTATATCTTGCGGCTGAGCGAGCTCGGCCTGCGCCTCTCGCTGGCCGACCAGGAGGCGGTCGACGTCCTCGCCGCGGTTCCCCACGCGCTGGGGCCCGAGGAGGAGGTCGCATTTCTGTCCGGACCGGGCTGGCGCGTCGTGCCGGCGCAGGGCGACTTGGACTGGCCGGTGCTCGAAGCCACGCCGGAACGGCTCCACAGCGCTCTCGAGCGCGCCCGAGGCATCCTTTGGACGCACGCCGCGCGCTTTCACGTGAGCGCCGGCGAGATCGCGGCGATCGAAGAAGAGCTCGACGAAGTGTACGGCGTGCTCATGCGCGCGGCGGCGGCCGGGGTCGCGGTCAACATTTCTTACGTAGCCTAAGCCGCGTGGCGACGCGCTGGGAACTACCGCTTCGCGGCGCGAGTGGCGAGCCGATTTCGTTCGCTCGCACCGTTTATTCGCACGGCCTCGCGCAACTGCCGCCGGCTGCGGTGGAAGCCTCGCCGCTCGTCTATCGGCGACGGCTGCGCGTCGGCGCGCGCGTCGTCGACGTTGCGATGCGCGAGGGTGACGCGACCATCATTGCGGAGACGGCGTCGAGCCTGCGGCGAAACGAGGCTGCCCGCGTGGAAGCTGCGATCGTCCGGATGTTCCGCCTCCGCGACGACCTCGCGCCGTTCTACGCAGCGATCGCGGGCGACGACGCGCTGAGCTGGGCCTCGACCGGGGCGGGAAGAATTCTCGCCAGTCCGACCGTCTTCGAGGACGTCGTCAAAACGATTTGCACGACGAATTGCGCGTGGTCGGCAACGATTAGGATGACGGGTGCGCTGGCCGATCTCGGCGAGGGCGCTTTCCCCGAACCGTCCCTCCTCGCGGCAACGCCGGACTCGTGGTACCGCGACGTCGCGCGGATGGGCTATCGCGGGGCCTACGTGCACAGCATCGCGCGCGACGTGGATGCGGGCGCGCTCGACCTCGAGGCGCTACTCTCCGCCGAGCGGTATACCGACGCCGGCGTCGAGGAAGCGCTGCTGGCGCTGCCGGGAATCGGGCCCTACGGCGCGGCGCACGTCATGCAGCTGCTCGGCCGGCACCGTCAGCTGGTACTGGACTCGTGGACGCGCCCGAAGTATCGCCGCCTGGCCGGGCGGAAGCAGGCGGCGGACTCGACGATCCGTCGCGCGTTCTCGCGCTATCGCGAGTATGCCGGGCTGGCGTTTTGGCTCTACCTGACGCGCGACTGGTTGGAAGAGGCACCATAGAAGGCGGGCGGCCGCTCGTGCGAAACTCTCCAAAATGCGCTGCTCGAAGACGATCGCCGCGACACTGCTTATGCTTGCACTCCTACCGATGCGAGGACTTGCCGGGACGACGGGCGGCATCACCGGCCGCGTCGTCGACACGAGGACGCACGCGCCGCTCGCGGGAGTGCTGGTGGGGGCGAGTTCGCCGTCTCAGAGCGCGACCTCGACGACCGACGCGAGCGGTACGTTTCGCTTCCTCTCGCTGTCGCCCGACACGTATACGGTTTCGTTCAGCAAGACCGGATACGATCCGGTGACGCAGGCGGGTCTGACCGTGGTCGCAGATCAAGTGCAGACGTACAACCTCTCGATGGCACGCACGCTGCAAACGATCGCGCACGTTACCGCGCAATCGGCCGCGAGCCTCGTGAAGTCAGGAACGACCAGCGACGTCTACTCGGTGAATGCCGCCGGGCAGGTGGCGGCGCAGGGCTTGACCGGCCCGGGCAGCCTGAACAACGCGTACGGCGCGATCGCCTCGGTGCCCGGCGTGGTGCTCGATCAGGGCGAACAGGGGTGGTGGCAGACGGTCCATATCCGCGGCGGGGATATCGACCAAATCGGATACGAGCTCGACGGCATCCCGCTCAATCGCGCCTACGATAACGGGCCGCAGACGATGCTCTCGAGCCTCGGTAGCCAGGAAGTCCAAGTCTACACCGGGGGCGTGCCGGCAGGGTCGGACGCGCAAGGCATCTCGGGCTATATCAATCAGGTAATCAAAACCGGCACGTCGCCGGGATACGCAGATGCCAATCTTTCAGTTGGCTATCCCGCATTCTACCATCAAGCTTCGGTCGAAGTGGGAGGCTCGACGCCCGACCGGACGTTCAGCTACTACGTCGGCCTCGGTGGAAGCAACGAATCCTTCCGTTTCGTCAACAACGACAACGGGTCGAACATTCCAAATTCGTTCTTTTATCCGACGAGTGCGGTTCCCGGCTATACCTGCGGCGTCTCGACGTGCAGCGCGCTACCCGTTTCAAACGGATTCGTCTACACGGGAGCGCCGTCGCCCGTTCTCTTTACCAGCGGTCTCGGCTTCGCGCTGGCCACGCAATCGCTACGCGACGACATCGTCAACCTGCACTTCGGAATCCCGCACAAGAGCAACGGGTTGCGCGACGACGTTCAGGCGCTCTGGATGACCAGCGAAAACCTCAACCAATACTACAGCTCGGTCAACGACTTCGGGGCGAACACGGTCGAAGCGCTCTACGGCCCGTTGACGTGGGACGACACGTACCTCTACCACGGCTCCCCGATGCAGCCGTTCCAGCAAAGCCAGCTGACCAAATATTTCTTTCCCTCGAGTCCGCCTCACCCGTTTCAGGGCCCGCTGCCGTTGAATATTCGCGATCCCAACGATAACGGCGTGGCAATCTCGAAGCTTCAATACCAACACGAGTTCACGCCGAGCTCCTACGCACGCATCTCCGGATACTCGATGTACTCGAACTGGGACATCAACGGCTACAACTCCACGGCGCAGCCGTATTACGGCTGGGAGCTCCCGTACTTCTTACCGGATCACAGCTACGGCTTCAACCTCGACTACACGAATCAGCTGAGCGCGCAGCACCTGCTGAGCGTTACGGGAGCCTACCTATACTCGAAGCTCCAACGCTACGACGTCACGTTCTTCTCGTCGGATTGGCCGATCACGAGCTTTGCCGGAGCGAACGGCAAATGCTACGATCCGTCAAGCGGCGATCAGATCGGGTGTTACGATCAATCGCAGGGCACGCTAAGCAATCCGTCTCCGCCGCCGGGCTTCTCGTGTAAATCGAGCCCCAGCCTGCCGGCTTGCGCTCCCGGCGTGAATCCGCGCTGGCTCGTCACCGACACGACGTTCAAGGGCAACTTGAATCAGGTCGATTCCGCGCTCACGGGCTACTCGATCAACGATCAATGGCGCCCCGACGACCGCTTGAACGTCAACCTCGGTCTTCGAATCGAGAACTTCCAGTATTTCTTTGGCGATACGAGCCCCAATGACCCCGCTCGCCAGTTTTGGTTCAACGCCTACAACGCCGAGTTTTGCTTCGCGCCGGGCGTCAACAACAGCAAGCCGATCGATCGCACCAACAGCGGTGTCGGTCCGTGCCCCCTCGTGAACGGCGTGCAGACCGTGCCGCTGGCCCAATCGCCGTACGGCGCGCTGACCAACTCCAGCGGCGGATCCTACGCGACGTCGCGGTTTCAGCCGCGGTTCGGCGTCACGTACACTCTCGATCCGAATGACGTCTTGCGGGGATCGGCCGGCGTCTACGCTCGGCCGCCCAACTCATCGTGGGTGCAGTACAACACGCTCAACGAGAACCTGCCGTCGTTCCTGGGCGGTCATTTTTACGGGTACGGATTCAACACGCCCGACCATTTCATTCGGCCCGACACGTCGTACAACTATGACCTCTCGTGGGAGCATCGCCTCAAAGGTACGGACTGGAGCTTCAAGCTCAGCCCGTTCTTCCGAGCGACCCGCGATCAGCTGCAGAACTTCTACATCGATCCGCAGGGCGGTCTCGAATCGGGTCTCAACGTCGGCAACCAGCAAAGCTCCGGCGTCGAGCTCGCGGTGCAAAAAGGGGACTTTACCCAAGAGGGCTGGAGCGGGCAGCTGTCGTTCACCTATACGCACAGCCAAATCAGGTACCAAAACTTCAGCGGCACGAGCCAGAACGTGATCGACCAGCTGAACGAATACATCCAGAACTACGATTCGTTCCTCAAGGGGCACGGCGGGTTTGCCTGTTACTTCTATGAAGGCGCGAGCTACACGCCGGGGAAGGGTACGAACAACTGCAAGCGGCCCGGCGTCGTGATGAACCCGTATTACAATCAGCCCTATCAAAACATATTCTCGGACAACGCGTGGTATCCAACCTACGACGTCATCCCCGGCCCGGCCGCGGCCGCCAACGGGTACGCGGTGCCGTACGTAACGTCGCTGATTGTGAACTATCGACACCGCCGGCTGGCGGTGACCAATTCGTGGAACTTCACTTCGGGCGCCGAGTACGGCGCGCCGACGGCGTGGCCGGGATTCAATCCCACGACGTGTTACGCGCCTTCGTTATCGTGGGTCGCCGCGCACGGGAAGCTCGCCGACCCGGCGTCGTGCGACGACGCCTTCAACTTGCCGCTCTTCGTTCCGGACGCCTTTACGCACGGCTACGACAACCTCGGAGCGTTCAAGGAGCCCTGGCAGCTGCAGATGGGCCTGGCGTTCACCTACGAGGTAAGCCCGCGCGTCACGGCGCGCTTGAAGTTTACGAACCTTCTCGACATCTGCGGTCAGCGCGGCTACGTGTGGGACAATCCGTACGTCTGCGTCTACGGCTCGCTGCCGACGAACTTTCTCTACCCCGCCGGGAACTTCTATCCAAACTCGAACTCGTCGAGGCCGCCCCCGCAGCTGCAGTATCCGTACTCGTTCTGGTTCAACGGGAACAACACGGGATTCTTGGGCGTCGTCGAACCGCTGCAGCTCACCGGCTCGGTCAACATCAAGCTCTAAATCATCGTTGGCGGCAACTCCTCCGCGACGTCAGTCTCCATAACCCTCGCCGTCGATCTGCGAACTGTACGGATAACCTGTACGGGCGCACCTGTACGGGCGCACCTGTACGGGCGCACCTGTACGCATTGCCCCTTCGAGCGGACAATAACGATCACAAGGCATCCACAGGAAGGGCGCCGCGGCGTTCGCGGAAGCGCCCGCGAAAGGGGAGTTCACACAATGAAGACGTTTGGTTCTGTTAAAGAAATGTTGGCCGTAGCGGCCTTCGCCGCACTACTGGGGGGCTGCGCGAGTGGCGGCCCACAGATCGCGCCGTCGGTCGGGGCGGCCAGTCGGCAGGCACCGCGTCACACCAACTTCCGCTTAAGGGTATTCCGACACCGGACGACGCGAAAAGAAGCATCTACGTTGGCGCGTATACCGCTTCAAGCGTTCTAGGCTACAAGAGCAACGAGAAGAAGAACGAGCCGCCGATCTGCACGGTTCCCGGCGTATCCGGTGTCAACGGCGCGGGCGGCGGCCTTGATATCGACCCCAAGGGCAACGTCGTCTCGATCGACGGCTACGCCAACAACACGGGTGCGCTCTACGTCTACAGCGGCTGCAAGCCAACGTGCACCTCAACTCGGCGGACCGCTTCCGTTTCTCGGTAAGGCGGTCCAAGGTCACCTCAACAAGAAGGGCACCTCGTTCGCCGCCATGGACTACGACAACAAGCAAGTCGACGTGTATAGCTATTCGCCGACGTCTCTCGCCTATCAGTACAGTTTCAATGACGGCATATTGCCGAGCCTTGACCCCCTCGGCATCGCTTGTAGTTCGCGCGCGAACGAATAAGCTTACAACGTTGGCACGATGCCCATCCTTCGCCGCCGGCTTTAATCGACACCGGGCTGTGAGTCGTGAGCGAGCGCGATTGCTGCACTTTCGCTCATCGCCGCGCCGGCGGTCACGAGTTTTGCGAGATCTTCGGCACCGAGAGCGTCGCGCAGGATCGTCAGCGCGAGGTCGTATTCCGGCACGCCGTATTTCTTCGGAACTCCAACCGACGTGAGCGATGCGTCGACGAAGCCGAGGATCCGAGCGGCAGCGGCATAGTTGATATGCATGGACGCGGGTTCGATCTGCGGCCCCAACACGGACACGATGGCGAGTTGCCCCAGCGACACGGCGGCCATCCCAATGATGCCCAGCCCGTGGGCGAGCTCGAGCGCCTCATTCGCGCTCGATCTCGCCTCGCCAAACCGACCCAACGCGATAAATTCCATCGCCATGCCGGCGAGATTACCGGGAACTTCGTGAAGCCCCCACAGGCCCAGTTCGCGGTAGGTGGCCACCGCATCGGTTTGTAGCGCCAGCGCCGCTTCGACGTTGCCTGCATCGTACTCAATTGAGGAAAAACCTACACCCAGCGCAGCCGCAACCAGGTCGGCGCCGGCGGACTTAGCAAGCGCAAGCGCCTCGACCAGAGTAGCGCGAGCCGCGTCGAAATCACCAACCAGCGCCTGGGCGTGGGCGATCATTCGCAGGGCGGTGGCCGCGAGGCGCCGATTGCCGAGCCTACGCGCCGCCTTTAATGACTCACGCAGCAGGGGCTCCGCCTCCGCGAACCGCTCGAGGATCACGAGCGGTCCGCCCGCCAATGTCTGCACCTGAGCGACTCCCAGCTCGTCGCCGAGTTCTCGATATCGCGCCAGAGCACGTTCGGTCGCGGCCAAGCATTGATTGACTTCACCGAGCTGTCCCGTAATCGCCGCGTCAGCGTGCTCGAGCCGCGCGCACATTTGAATCGGAGAACTTTCCGTGACCAGCTCGAGCGCCGCTCGCACCCAACGGCGCGCCTCAGACAGTGGAAAAACGCGCCGCATCATCATTCGCAATGCTGCCAGGCGTAGTCCCAGGACGATGTCGCCGGGTTTCTGAAGTGCCCAATCCAGCGCCGCGCGCAAGTTATCCAGTAGAACGCCTGCCTGTGGCAGCCACTCCCGGTCGGGTGTCGTTTCCCAAGCTGCGTCAAGCCGCTCTGCCAGGTCCAAATAGCAGAGCGTATGGCGCCGCGCTATATCCGCATGCTCGCCGCGCGCGAGTAGTTTGTTACGAGCGTACTGTCTCGAAGACTCAAGGAGGCGGTATCGCTGCTCGCTACCGGCCAACTCCGCCACGAGCAGCGACTTGGTCACCAGAGAGGTCACGATCTCGATCACGTCGGCGTCGTCTTCCCCGTCAACGGCGCAGACGGCCGTCGTCGCCTCGAGCGTGCAGCCGCCCGCGAAAATCGACAGCGCCTCGAAGAAGCGTTGCTCGCGCGGGGTCAGCAGGTCGTAACTCCAATCAAGGGACGCCGTCATCGTCTGGTGCCGTAGCAACGCTTGCGGATCCGACCGCGCGAGTAGGCGAAAACGCTGGTCGAGGCGCTGGGCGATCTGACGGGGCGCGAGCACGTTGATGCGCGAGGCGGCGAGTTCGATCGCGAGCGGGATACCATCGAGACGGCGGCAGATGTCGCTCACAGCGGCGGCGTTGCCGTTGGTCAACGCAAAATCCGACTGGACGGCTTGGGCTCGATCCAGGAAGAGTGCGACCGCGGCGTGCGACCGTGCGTCTCGAGTAGTCGGCGATGCATCCGGCGGAACGGAGAGCGATGGAAGCCGATAGACGCGCTCGCCCGCGACCTCCAACGGCCGGCGGCTTGTGGCGAGAACGTGTACCGACGCGCAGGCCTGCACGATGCTCGCCGCGACGTTACGAGCGGGGATGACGACATGCTCGCAGTTATTGAGAATGAGGAGAAGCCGGCGCGTTTTCAGAAACGTGAGGATGCTCTCGAGCAGCGATCCTCGGTTGGCAGGAAGCCGTAAAGCGGCTGCAACCGCGCCGTCAACGAGTGCTTCGTTGGCAAGGGGAGCGAGATCGGCGACCCACACACCGTCGGTACAAGCATCGAGCAGCTCCCTGCCGAGTTGTAGCGCAGCGCGCGTTTTGCCAACCCCGCCGGCTCCGACGACGGTCACGAGCCGGTGCTCACGCAGGAGCGCTGCGATCTCGGCGATCTCGTGCTCCCGTCCTACGAAGGACGTCAGTTCAAACGGGAGATTGTGTTCCGCTGTCGTTTGCGGCTCGGGGCGCACGACCCGCAGCAGCGATCCATTGAGGCGCTCACTGCGCCGGCGCGGCGGATGGGCGCTGCCGACGGCCCTTGCCAGGAGCGCCTCACGCTCCGGCGACAAATCCAGGGCGCGCCCGAGGAAAACGATTGTCTCGCGATAGGGCCGCGTTCGGGCCCCTCGCTCGAGCGTGCTGATCGCATCCGCACTCAAATTTGCTCGCTCGGCGAGTTGCTGCTGCGTCATCCCCGCATCGAGGCGAAACTGCCGCAGCAGGGCACCGAAGCTAGGTCGACCGGCCGCCTCCAAGCACGCCTCCAATCGGCAATCGAACTGTCCGAATAATCTGTACGAGTGTCCCTGGACCTCTTCCCTCCGCGGGAGCAGGATGGAATCAAGAATCTACGCCCCTGCTCGACTTCAGAGGAGCACTCGATCATGCGTCTCTTTACACCCGTGCCCCGCGTGCTCGTCGCGTCCGCCATACTCTTCGCCCTGGCCGGGTGCTCTGGTGGCAGCTCGCCACTCGGGATTCCTAGTGGACCGCAGGTGCCAACGGCACGCCGCGGAGGTGGCTCCTCCGTCTACGCCCCGCTGAAAGCATGTCCCGAAGCTAGAGTGTACGTCGCTAACTTTGGCTCCAACGCCGTTACCGTCTATCCGCAGCGTAAAAAGAGTCCGGCGCCGTGCGCGACCATCACGACCGGCATCTACGCGCCCGCCAGCGTCGCCGTTGACACGAAAGGCACGGTGTACGTCGCAAATTATGGAAACGAAAATGTAACCGAATATCTGAGAAACACGGACGTGCCTAATGTTACCTTCAACGTAGGCCTTCGCCCGGAATACATCTTCGTCGGCGCAGACGGAACCGTCTACATTTCAGCCTATCCCGAGAACGAAATCCTGGAGTTCGCACCCGGCGCTTCGACGTCGACTCTCACAATTTCAATTCCCTATCCCTTCGGTATGGTGACCGATAAGAAAAACAACCTCTATGTGGCGTACAACGGTTCCGACGGTAAAGGCCATGTGGAGAAATTTAAGCCGGGAGCCACCACCGGCAAGGATCTCGGAATAAGCGTTGGCTATGCCTATGACCTTAAGCTCACGCAAAAAGGTGATCTCGTTCTCGGTGATGCAGCGGCCGGCCTTATCGATATTTATCCGCCCGGAAAGACCACGCCTAGTCGATCGTTTCCTACAGTGACCCCATTTTCGTTCGCTCTAAACAAGGCCGAAACGCGCCTTTACGTTGCACCATCCACTCCAGGTCAAGGAGTCGCGGTCAGCATTTACGACTTCCAGACCGGCGCGCAGGTTCGCGCAATTACGAATGACACGGAATCCCCAGATGGCGTGGCCCTCGATCCGCCGGCCCCGTACGGTAAATAACCTCCAACTTCTGCAGGAGAACCCCCATCATGCGAATCTCTAACGTTGGAAACTCAGCACTCACGACAGCCATTGCACTGGCGGCGCTAGCCGGCTGCGGCGGCGGTTCGCAAATGACGCCGTCGTCGCTTGCGCTAACCGGCGTAGGAAGTACGTCCATCCAAGGGCCAGCCTTTCAGAATGGCCGGCCAAATAGTTTCTTGACGACGCACGAAGGCATAGTTCCCGGTCACGGCGCGACAACGCCAAGCTTCATGGACCCCGCGGCCGTTGGGAAGCCACTGGTCTTCCTATCTGACGCTAATGCAAATGGAAATGTCTATATCTTTTTGCAAAAGGGCAAACACAAGATGGTCGGCCAAATCACGGGTCTTGGTCATCCGCTGGGACTCGCAGTTGACGTCGCTAATAATCTCTATATTGCTAACGCATATACTTCCACTGTCCCGGTCTACGCGCCGCCTTATACCGGGGCGCCAATTTTAACGCTTAATTCGTATTTCCCAGAATTTGTGGCGGTATCGGCTAAGGGCGTAGTAGCAGTGATTAACGGTAACGTTAGCTTCTACGCTAAAAATTCGACCACAGCTTGCGCGACCGTGGCGGGCTCAAACCCCATTTCTGCCGGGGCGTTTGACCATGCTGGGAACCTGTACCTGGCGGGGCAAATTGTAAAGGAGTCGAACGCTTTTATCGGTGAAATCAGGGGCGGTTGCAAAGCGACGAAGGTGAAGTTGCTTAAAACCAACAACGCACTCGGCCAGCTCGCAGGTGTTCAAGTGGACAAAGCGGGTCGCGTCGCCTTTCTCGCGCTAGATTCAGCGATTATATACACATACAACCCTCCCAAGCACGGCTCCCTCGGCAATCCCGTCTCGACGACCACCCTGGGAACGGCGGGGGGTGGATTCAGTTTCGCTTTCCTGGCATCAGGTCGGGACCTCTACGCGAATATAAACCTTATGGGTGCCTACAAGTTTGCCTATCCCGCCGGCGGCGCGGCAGAAGGCGCCATTCTCTTTCCGTTTCACGGAGACGTAGCGGTTAGCCCTTCCCTCATTCCATGAGGCGCTTCTCAGGGTAGACTCCTATCCAGCAGCTGGTGCACCGAAGAAGAGCATCACAAGGACAGGCAGCCAATATTTCGACGATGTGGCCGTCGGTCCAGTGCTCGTTCCGTAAGGCGCAAACGCTAAGCTCCCGCATCTAAAGGATCATTCTTATCCGACCAGCCGCGCCGCGGACCGGCGCTTGGATGAGCACCCGTGGTTAGGCGGCGGAAGAAGACCGCCCTAGCGAGCTTCCCGGTCGCGGGGGTGCGCTTCGTCGTACGCGCGGCGCTTGTGGCCCATCGCGAGCTGAAGGTAGATGCCGGTCGTGGCGAGGTTCTCGTGGCCGAGCAGTTCGCGCACAGTCTCCAGATCGACGCCGTTCTCGACGAGATGCGTGGCGAAGGAATGGCGCATCGTATGGGGCGAGGCGTGCTTTTGCATTCCGCTCACGCGGTAGATGACGTTGAATATCCGCCACACGTGCTTGGGCGTTAGCCCTTTGCCGCCGCGGCCGAGAAAGAGTGCCGGATCGGCTGAGTGCGGACGAACGCGCAGGTAGGCGTCGATCGCCGCGGCGGCGGCGCGGTTGATCACGACCGTCCGCTCCTTGTTGCCTTTTCCGATTACGCGGATCGTACGCTCGGCGAGATCCACGTCGGCGAGGCGCGCGCCCGCGACCTCGGCGCGGCGCATGCCGCTGGCGTAGAACAGCTCCATGATCGCCACGTCGCGCAGCCGCGCGGCGCCGGACCGGCCGGCCAGCGACGTGCGCAGCAGCTTCATGACCTCGTCGACCTTGAGGGGCGCCGGGTTGCGCCGCGCCACGGACGGGCCCGGGATCGCGACCGCGGGATCGTTCTCGAGGACGCCGGTGATCTTGAGAAAGCGGTAGAGCGCCCGAATCGACGAGAGCTTCCGGCAGACGGTCCGGCTGTCGTAGCCGTGGGCGTCGAACATGTGCGCGATGTACCGGCGGATCTGCGACGACGCGACGCTTTTCAGCGGCACCCCTTCCAGGAAGGCGGCGAATTCGCGGAGGTCACGCTCGTACGCCGCCACGGTCAGCGGGCTGCGTTGGCGCTCGGTCAGCAGATAGCCGGTCAGGTCCCGGACGAGGGGATCGGCCTCAGGGAGCGGCTTCTTCATGGGCTTTGAATGCGACATAATAAATCTTTCATCGCATTCGCAAGCGCGAAGAAGAGGTCCTTTTTAGGCCCCTGGGCGGGGCGGCGGGGTTCTCCCCCGGGGCGTCAGGCCCCCGCGAGAGAATGGTAGGGCCATGCAGCTTAGGCGTCTTAGGCGGCCCGTTTTTTGGATTTGCGCGGCGGCGGCGGTCTCCGGGTGCGGCGGAGGGCAGTCCGCCGTCCCCGCCGGCGTAATTTTTGGCGGGCCCGCTGTCGCCGCTAATGCCGGCGGACGCGGCTCCTGGATGGCCAGGGATGGCAAGGACGCGGACCTGCTCTACGTGGCCGACCCGGGCACCGGCGGGGTCATCGTCTATAGCTACCAGCCGCCGAAGTATAAATTCGTCGGCTTCCTGACCGGCGCCGAGTCGCCGGCCGGCGAGTGCGTGGACGCCGCGCAGAACGTATACGTCACGAACCATTCGTTCAACGATTCCCACGCGATCTTCAAGTACGCCCACGGCGGCACGAATCCGATCGGCATCTTCGGCGATCCCGCGGGGGAGCCCATCTTCTGTTCGGTCGATCCGAAAACCGGGAACCTCGCCGTCGTCGACTATCCGTTTCAGAACGGTGGCGCGACGCTGGCCATTTACGAGAAGGCGCGCGGCAAGCCGCGACTGTACAGCAAGTCCGGTTTCGGGATGATCTCCTGCGCGTACGACGACCGCGGCAACCTGTTCGTGGACGGCGACGTCATCGGCGGCTACCTGCAGTTCGCCGAGCTTCGGGCCGGCGGCAGCACGTTCACGACCATCACGCTGCATCAGTCGTTCGAGTTTCCGGGGAGCGTTCAGTGGGACGGCAAGCACGTGGCGGTGGGAGATTTTCGCGCGGGCACACTTTATCGGTTCGCCATTGCGGGAAAGAAAGCAACAGAGGTCGGCACGACTCCGCTCGACGGTTCGACCGAGGTGTCGCAATTCTTTATCCAGGGATCGCGGGTGATCGCCGCGAGCGCGCCCGTGGAGTACGCGGGATACGTCAAGATCTACGACTACCCGGCGGGCGGACACGCCCTCCGGACGTTGAGCAACTTCAGCACGCCGATCGGAGTGGTGGTTAGCGCGAGGGTGAAGAGCAGGTAACGATCCAGGCCGTTAACTCCAGCTTCTTTAGGATGGCCGTTTCGTCGTACCGGGCGGTGTCCGGACACGTCTTGTCGAGAAACCGCGAGCGGCTCAAGCCGTATTCGACGTCGACGACGAGGCGATTGGTCTTCGTGTAAACTTGGAACTGATTGCACCAGCCCTGCGCGTAGCACTGCTCGACCACCGCGAAGTCGTAGACCTTGACGAGATCCTTGACCTGGTCGTTGTCGCCTTTTTGATCGGCCGTCAGCCCGTCGTCGTGGGCTTCGCCGGCGACCCACGTATCGTACGCCAGCTGCTCCTGATAGGTTATCGGGAAGCCCGTCTTGTTCTCGAAGCCGTCAAGATTATCGGGATCGACGCCGTCGAAGCCCTTCTTCTTACACGACGCGATCCGCTTCGCCATGATCGGCTCGAGGATCGAGGTTTGGCGAATGTCGAGCCAGCGTTCGCCGGCCCAATGGCCGTCGCGATGCCCTAGGACGCTCTTGGGAAACTCGTGGGCATCGGGGCGCCAATTCTCCCACGTTCCGACGTCCACGTAGCACATTACGCGACGGCCCATCGTGTGCAGCTTCGCGACGACCTTTGCCGGCGTGTCGAACATGTCGAGATCGTACACGTCGGCCGGAACGCTCAAATCGAGCTTGCCGTCGTATTGGATCTGATACGATTCGCCCGGTGCCGGAATCCACCGCGTCGAGGTGCCGCCCGCGACGCGATTCGATGCCGGCGCGGCCGCGGGCGGGGGCGCACCGCTCCCGCAGCCCGCCAGGAGCAGCGAGAGCAGGCCGATCGGAGCGACGAAGCGCAGCGGGATCATTCCGTGTCGACCGGGAGTCCCGACGGCTTGCGATGGAGGAAGTACGAGCGCGTATACTTCGAGCCGATTATTTGAAACGGGCGAGGCGTTTGGTAGAAGTCAAACATGTCGTCCATGCTGTTGGATGTGCCGTCGGTCGTTCCGAGTCGCCCGAGGTTAAAGGTGTCCTCGACGAAGCGCACGATGCTGCCGAACGCGTACACCGTGTGCGAGATGTAACCCGGCTGGCTCGACGACGTCTCGCGCGCGTAGGGTGAAACGAGGATCATCGGCACCCGGAAGCCTGGGCCGCCCTGGTTGTCGAGCGGCGGCGGTTCCACGGAATCGTAGAAGCCGCCCCAATCGTCCCAAACGACTATGATGGCCGCCGAATCCCAGTAGTCGCTCTCTCCGATGGCATCGACGACGCTTGCGACCCAGGACGGTCCCGCGTCGGAGCCCTTATTCGGATGGTCCGAGTTCGCTCCGTCGGGCACGACCCACGACACGGTGGCGAGCTGGCCGTTCGAAATGTCGTTGAAGATGTTCGTCTCGGGCCACGTAACGTTCGTGCCCCACTCGGGACCCTGCCGCACCGGGGAGATGACGTCGAACGCATTCCAAATCGCGCCGTTGTCGCCGACCTTCGGCGTGTAATACTTCCAGGAAACCGACTTGGCGTCGAGCAGGTCGCGCAGCGTCTGGTAGCCGGCTCCGGATCCGGGGAAATGCGAGGTGCAGGGAAACGGCCCGGCGTTGCGTTCGTATTGAAGGC
The DNA here is from genome assembly GCA_963745145.1 of Vulcanimicrobiota bacterium. Classification (GTDB taxonomy): domain Bacteria; phylum Vulcanimicrobiota; class Vulcanimicrobiia; order Vulcanimicrobiales; family Vulcanimicrobiaceae; genus Cybelea. The sequence continues at coordinate 503,142 of CAVUWE010000003.1, forward strand.
CGGTCGTGATGAGCGACGTCGTGGTTCCGGGCGCCGAGTCGCACCCCCACGCGTTGCCGTAGGGCGGATTGTCGATCAGGCTGTGGCTCGAATCGATCGCCGTCCCGCCGCGAATGAGATCTTGATGGGCGGTAAAGCTCGCGCTCCCTTGGGTCGTAAACATCTCGTCGGCGAGCCCGTACTGTTGCGCCATCGTCCAGTACGGCGCGATCTGACTCGGATTCACGTACTCGTACGGCGTCGCGCCTTCGGGCTTGTTGTTGCTCGGATACCTGACCTCATTGAAGCCGTCCATCTTGCCGCCGTCGTACGCCGTCACCCATCCGTGGTAGCCGTGGTTCAGGTTTCTCTGCCCCGCAAGGTTCACTTCTTTCAGCGTGATCGACTTCGTCTGGTTGCCGACACGCTTCTTTCCGACGGTGGTTCCGGTCGCGCCCGGGAACGTCGCAAAGAGATCGTTGAACGTTCGGTTCTCCTGAATCACGATGACGATATGCTTGATTGGTGAGCTGCCAGACAGCTGACGCAGGAACGGCGCATTGGCCACCGGACTCGAGGGCGAGGCCGACATGCCCCCGCACGCCGCGACGCTCAACGCGGCAGGGAATGTCAAAAGCGTTAATGCGAATTTTTGCACGGAAACTGCTCCTTGTTCCGGTCTCTTGCCCCGAACATTCGCCGCATCGCGTGAAAGAGCCCTTGCACGCTCACCGAATAGCCCTCGAGTGAAACTCGCGCTCCTTCTTCTTCCGCTCGCGATCGCTGCGTGCAGCAGCTCGACCCCGTACGTGACGACGGTGGGCGTACTCAAGCCTGGCGCGACACTGGTCGTGCAGGTCGGTTCGGCGACGGTTAACGTTTACCAGCCCGCCGCGAAGCAACGCCGCGACCTGTTCACGATTTCCGCGACGGCGCTGCCGAAAGCGTCGCCGCCGCCGGTTCCGCGCCTGCGCGTGACGCGGGGCGGCGTTCTCGTCGTCGCACCCGCGAAGCTCGGCTCTCTGCTCGTGCGCGTCCCGGACGGGGTGAACGTCGTCGTGGACTCGCGCCAAGGTGACGTCAACGTCACCGATATTTCGGGAAACGCACGCGTCGACGCCGCGCGCGGGAACGTCAACATCATGCTGCCCGGCTACGCGCAAGCATCGGTCGGTGAAGGCAATCTCTCGGTGACGATGGGATCGACCGATTGGCCCGGGACGCTGCAATTCTCGGCTCGGCGCGGCGACATAGACGTGAAGATCAACGCATCCGCGGCGTTCGACGTGCACCTGCACACCGCCGATGGCGCACTCTTTACCGAGTTCGGACTTCGAGGCACCTCGAACGGAAGCGCGGAGACGATCGATGGAGGCGTCAACGGCGGAGCGGCGCGCGGTATCGACGTCGAATCCGAGGCCGGCGCCGTTAGGCTACTGCGGCTCGCGCCCCAACCGTGAACGGCCGAGCAGCGCCTCGCGCGCTTTGACGAGCCGGACCATCGCGTCGTTGTATGGCGTCGCGATCCCGGTTCGGCGTCCGAATGCGACGACCGCGCCGTTGATGTGATCGATCTCGCTCGGGTGACCGGACTCGAGGTCGTACGCCATCGAGCTCTTCGCGTCGGCCCCGAGGGCGACGACCTCCGTGACGTACTGCCACGGGTTGACGAACGGAAGGTTGATCTTGAGCGCGGCAGCGACGCCCGCCGTTTCCTCGGCGAGAGCCTCGGCGAGGCGCGCCGCATTCGGGTCGCGCGGGATCTCGCCGGCGTCGCACTCGAGGAGCGCCGAGAGCGCATTGACGGCTGCGTTTGCGACCAGCTTGCCCCAGAGATGGGGCCGGATGTCGTAGACGATCGACGCCCGCAACCCGCTGCGCGCGAGCAGCTCGGTCACCGTGCGCGCCGTCGCGGACGAGGCGCTCGTCGATCCGATGATGGTGTTACCTTGCTGCGAGCTGCGGACGTGGCCCGGGCCGACGGTCTGCGACGACTCGGTCGTGATGCCGAGGATGACCGGCACGGCGCCCCCCAGCGCGGTCTTGATGGCGTCTTCGTTGCCGACGCCGTTCTGGAGCGAGATGACCGGCGCCGCAGGGTCGAGCTCGCCCGCAAACGCGCGAAGCGCGCGGAGCGTGTCTACGGCTTTGACGAAGAGAAAGAGCATCTGCGAGCCGTACAGGTCGCGGGCCGATCGCGCGACGGCGACGGAACGCGCGGCTTCATCGTTCACGCGCAAACCGTCGCGCGCAATCGCCTCCGCGACGTTGGCGTTGTCGTCGAGCATCGTAACGTCGCAGCCGGCGGCCAAATGGAAGCCGAAGAGCGTGCCCATCGCACCCGCACCGATGATCCCGATCCGCGGACGCGACGCCTCCTCGGCCATTAGAACTGGTACTGGAAGCCGAAGGTGTTGCGGCGCGAAGCGTGCGTCACGTCGCGTTGCCCGAAGAAGAGCTCCGCGCCCGGAGTCACGTGGAAGTTTCCGTAGAGATCGATCATCGGGTACGTCAGGTCGTAGATGCGGGTCTCGAAGCCGAGCCCGTGGAGGGGCGCGTACTGTCCGAGCACTCCGATCTGCGAGTAGAGCACGCCGGCGCCGACGTGAAACTCTCCGGTGTTCTTCTGCAGCAGCGCGTTCCACGTCGTATTGTTGCCGATGGCGTTCGCCCCCACGATGAAGCTCGTGCTGCCGTGCGGCAGCGCGACAATATTGATGTCGCCGAGCGGACCTTGGCTGCTCGTGAGCACCGGGTTGAGCCCGGGGTTATGCTGCGGTGACAGTCCGCTCAAACGGACCTGAATGGCGACCAGGTTGTGTGCCAGCGTCGCAAGCTTACCCTGCAGCCGAGCACGCGCGTCCGGCGAGACGCCGGTCCCCGGCGGCGTGGCGCCACCCGCCGGCGCCGTCCCCGGATACGGCGTGCTGTTCGGCACCGTCGGAGGCGCCGGGGTCGCGCCCGCGTCGACGCCGTTCACGCTGCTCGTGCCGCCGAGCTCGCCCAGTAGCGAGTTGGCCTTCTGCATGACCGCGTCGAGGTTCGCGATCGTGTTGCGCATCTGCGCCTGCGTCTGCGGATCGCCGGTGACGGTCCGCAGGTCCTTCGTCAAAGCCGCGAGCGTTTGCGTCGTGTCGGCGATGCTCTGCGTGGTGGTCAAAATATTCGCCTTGAGGCGCGGGTCCGTTGCGAGGTCCTGCAGCGCGCTCATCGACCGGTTTAAAGCCGTTGCGGTGGATTGAAACTGGTCGAGCAGCACGCCAATTTTCTTAGAATCGGTCGTCGCCGCGCCGTTGAGCGTGGACGAGAGCTGCACGACGTTCGCGCTGGCCTCGCCCAGGCTTCCCTGCAGCGTGGCCCCGAGCGCCAACAGCTCCCCCGAGAGTTGCCGCAGGGACGACTTCGTCGCGAGCGTCAACGTGTTGGCGTTATCGAGCGTTGCCTGCAACGTGTCGAGGAGCTTGGGCGTCCGCTGTTCGACTAGGGCCATGACGCTGTCGAAACGTTTGAGTTCGCCCTGGCCTTGTTCGAGCAAATCGGCGATCGAGGCGCTGTTGCTTCCGCGGGGCTGATCCGCGATCGGCAGCACCTGGCGCGGCAACAGCGCGACCGGAGGCTTGGCGCGCGGCGGCAGGATGATCATCGAGGGCGAGCCGGTCAGCGGGGCTTGAATCAGAAACCGCGATGCGGCGGGTATGTCGATGTCGCGATTCACGGCCAAGATGACGTCCACCGTGTTGTCGGGGAGCAGCACGATCGAATCGACGGAACCCACGCCGACGCCGCTAAAGTAGACCAGCGCCCCTGGCGTGAGGCCGGCCGCAGACTGGAAGTGGACGCCCACGCGATAGCCCGTGTGACGCGTACCAAAATCGGTGACGATGTAGAATATGCCAAAAAGCAGGAGCAGTGCGACGATCGCGAAGGCGCCAACCTGTGCTTGCCTGGTCATATGCCGTGGATATTACTCGCCCAACAGAAGAGCCTCGCAGGCGGACGGCCAATCTGTATTAGAATTACCGTGGAACGGAACGACGGACCTTTCCCTCGAATCCGACGTCCACCAACTCAACTCTCCGCCGAGATCGGCGACGAACTCCTCTCGCCGCCCACCTAACCCTCAAAACCTCTTCTCCCCCCCCCCCCTCCCCACACCCCCGCCTAGAGGGGAATCGGGCCGACCTCGGAGCCCTGCAAGAACTGCACGACGATCGGGTTCGTTGAATTTCGAATGCGATCGGCCGTGTCGTAGGCGATGATTGCACCCTCGAAAAGCATGGCGACGTAGTCGGCCATGGCAAAGATCGACGGCAGGTCGTGGGAGATCACGACGGCCGTACCCTTGAGCTTATCGCGCAGCTTCAAAATGGTGTCGGTGATCAAATTCGTCACGATCGGATCGAGCCCGGTCGTCGGCTCGTCGTACAAGACGAGATCGGGCCGGGTGACGATGGCTCGCGCGAAACCTGCACGCTTGAGCATGCCCCCGGAAAGCTCGGCCGGCAGGTTGTCGTACGCGTGCGTGAGCCCCACGCTTTCAAGCGCATCGAGGACGGTTCGCCGGATCTCGGCGTCGGACAGCGTCGTGTGCTCGCGTAACGGCAGGGCGACATTCTCTCCGACGGTGAGGCTGTCGAGCAGCGCCGAGAACTGGAACGAGAGGCTGATCTTCTGCCGCACGCGGTTGCGCTGCTCCTCGGACATGTGGCAGATGTCGCGGCCGCGCACGTAGACGTGCCCGGCTTCGGGAAGCAACAGCCCGTCGAGCAGCCGCAGGATCGTAGACTTTCCGGCTCCGGAGAGCCCGATGATGCACGTGATCGCGCCGTTGACGATGTCGAGGTTGCAGTTCTTGAGGATCACGCGCTCACCGAATGCGAGCGTAACGTCCTCCATTCGCGCGATCAGCTTCGAGCTATTCGGATCGATCATCGAGCGCTAACCGAAGAGCAGAAACGAGAGCACGAAGTTGGAGATGAATATCAGGATGATCGAGAGCACCACCGCTCGCGTCGTCGACTGCCCTACGCCGGCGGCACCGCCGCGCGTCGCCAGGCCTTGATACGCTCCGACCATGGCGATGATGACCGCGAACACGAACGCCTTGAATACGCCCTTGAGGACGTCGGTGAAGCCGATCGACTGGCGCACCGACGTGAGGAATGAGTCGTACGGGATGTGCGCGTATGTCTGCGCGATCCACATGCCGCCGACGATCGAGACCACGTCGGCGAAGATCGTGAGCAGCGGCAGCATCAGCAGCATAGCGGTCAGGCGCGGGACGACCAGAAACCGCGGGGGCTCCAATCCCATCGAGCGCAGCGCCTCGATCTGCTCGGTGACGACCATCGAACCCAGCTCGGCTGCGATTGCCGAGCCCACGCGCCCCGCCACGACCACCGCGGTCAGCATTGGCCCGAGTTCGCGGACGGAGGCGTAGGCGACCGCGCCGCCCACGACGTTGGCGAAGCCGTACGCCACGGCTTGCTGAGCCGACTCGAGCGAGATGACCATGCCCGTGAAGAGCGACGTCAGCATCACGATGATGAGCGACTGCACGCCGAGCAGGGCGCATTGCGAGATCGTTTCCGCAACGCGAATGCGAAGCCGCACCATAAACCCGACCGACTCGGCCGAGAGCAGCGTCAATCCCCCAGCGTACTCGAAGAAATCGACGGTGGCGCGGCCGAAGCGGTCGAGCAGCCTCACGGCTCTGCCTCGAGTTCGGCGAGCGCTTCCAGAACGGCGTTCGTGCCTTCGATGCGTTTGACCGCGACGCCGCGTTCGGCGGTGAGATTGAAGTGCACCTGATTGACGTGTTCCAGGCGCCGGTCGACGTCGCGCAGACTCGCGCGCGCTTCTTTATCAAAGCCTTCGAAGTAACGGCGAACCGCGTCGACGTAGGCCGCCTTCGCCGCTTCGTCGACCGCCCCGTTACGGAGCGCCGCCTCCATCGCCCGCTGCGCGTTGCTGGTGGCGCGATGGGTGATATGGAAGGCGCCGATCCGCGCCACGAGTTCGCTCAAGCGCGCGTCAATGGACATGCGCGGGCATCGAGGCGGCGAGCGCCGCGTTCTGCAGTGCGAAGAGGCGGTGGATTCCGTCCTCCGCAAGCCCCAGCAGCCGATCGAGATCGCGCCGGTCGAAGGGCGACGCCTCGGCGGTTCCCTGCAGCTCGACGAAGCGCCCCGCGTCAGTCATAAAAACGTTCATATCGACGAGCGCCTTACTATCCTCGTCGTACGCGAGGTCGAGCATCGGATGCCCGCCGACGATGCCGACGCTCGTGGCGGCGACCATCGCGGTCAGGGGCCAGTGCGCGCCGTCCGCCGGATCGAAGCGCGTACGCAGCGCGAGCGCCAAGGCGACGAACGCTCCGGTCACGGCGGCCGTCCGGGTTCCACCGTCGGCCTGAATGACGTCGCAGTCGAGCCAGACCGTGCGCTCGCCGAGCTTTGCCGTATCGGTCACGGCGCGCAGCGCGCGCCCGATAATGCGCTGGATCTCTTGCGTGCGCCCCCCCAGCCGCCCTTTGGACGCTTCGCGCTGCGTGCGCTCTTGCGTTGCTCGAGGAAGCATCGCGTACTCGGCCGTCACCCAGCCGAGACCGCGGCCCTTCATCCAAACCGGCACGCGTTCGTCGATCGAAGCCGCACAGATGACCCGCGTATTGCCGACGCTGACGAGCACGCTGCCCTCGGGATATTTCAGGAAACCCGGCTCGATCGCTACCGGCCGCATCTCGTTGGGCTCGCGCCCGTCGCCGCGGATCATTCGACCGTGACGGTCTTGGCGAGATTGCGCGGCTGATCTACGTCCTTACCCTCTATATCGGCGATGTGATAGGCCAGCAGCTGCAACGGAATGACGTTGACGATGGGCGAGAGCAGCTCGTCGACCTTGGGCACCCAGAAGACGTGGTCGCTCACGCTCGCGACCTCCTCGTCACCGTGGTTTGCAACGACGATCACCGGCGCTTCGCGCGCCTTGGATTCCATGAGGTTGGAGAGCATCTTCTCGCGCACGCGGTCGTCCGTCGCGATGCCGACGACCGGGACGCTCGAGTCGAGCAGTGCGATCGGGCCGTGCTTCATCTCGCCTGCGGGATAGCCTTCAGCGTGAATGTACGAGATCTCTTTGAGCTTCAGCGCTCCTTCGAGGGCCGTCGGAAAGTTGACGAAGCGCCCGATGAAGAGCACGCTTTGGGCCTTGCGCAGCTCGCGCGCGACCTTGCGGATCTCATCGGACGTATCGAGCACCACGTCGACCGCTGCCGGCAGCAGCCTCGTCCCCTCGGCGATCTCTTGCAGCCTTCGTTCGTCGGCCGTCTTGCGAAGCCGAGCGAGATAGAGGGCGAAGAGCGTCAACGCCGCGACCTGCGAGACGTACGTCTTCGTTGCCGCGACCCCAATCTCGGGTCCGCCGCGCGTGTAGAGCATTCCGTCGGCGAGGCGCGTTAAGTGAGACCCGAGCACGTTGCAGATTCCCAAAACCCCGGCCGCCGACGCCTTGGCGATCTTCACTGCCTCGATCGTGTCGGCCGTCTCGCCCGATTGCGACATCGCGATCACGAGCGTCGTCGGGTCGATCACCGGGTCGCCGTAGCGGAACTCGCTGGCCAGCTCCATTTCGACCGGCAGCCGGACGAGCGAACGCAAAAGATACATTCCGACGAGCCCAGCGTGATAGGCGGTGCCGCAGCCGGTGATCGCGATCTTGCTCAACGCTTTCAGCCGCTCGGCCGTGATCTCGCCGAGCTCGTTGCCAAGATGCACGTTGCCGCCGTCGTCGATGCGACCGCTCAACGTCTCTTTGATGACGATGGGCTGCTCGAAGATTTCCTTGAGCATGAAGTGTTTGAAGCCCGTCTTCTCGGCGGAGCCCGGGTCCCAGGAGATGGCAATGGGATCGCGCTCGATGCGGGCGCCCGAGTAATCGCTGAGACGGAACCCGTCGCGACCGATGACGGCGATCTCGCCCTCCTGAAGGATGATCTCGCGCCGCGTGTACGGCAGGATGGCGGGCGTATCGGAAGCGACGTACATTTCGCCCTCTCCGATGCCGATGACGAGTGGGCTCGCGCCGTTGCGCGCGAAGACGAGATGGTCGGGGTCGTCGCTGGAGATGACGCCCAGTGCGTACGCGCCCCGAACTTCGTGCACGGTCCGGCGCACGGCCGCCTCCAGATCACCGTCGTAGTGCAGCTCGATCAGGTGGGCGAGCACCTCGGTGTCGGTCTGACTGCTGAACACGTGACCGAGCTCGATCAGGCGAGTCCGAAGGGCTGCGTAGTTCTCGATGATGCCGTTGTGCACCACGGCGATGCGGCCGCGGCAATCCAGGTGGGGGTGCGCGTTCGCGTCCGAAGGCGCGCCGTGCGTCGCCCAGCGCGTGTGCCCGACGCCGACGACGCCGGCGAGCGCCTCGCCGTTGCTCAGGCGCTCCGCCAGCCGCGAGAGCTTCCCTTCCGCCTTGGAGCCGGCGAGGGCTCCAGAGGCGTCGATGACGGCGATTCCCGCGCTGTCGTAGCCGCGATACTCGAGGCGCCCCAACGCGTCGAGGATGATCGGGACGCTATCGCGCCCCCCGATATATCCGACTATGCCGCACACGGCGAGGCTACTTGATTCCCTCGCGCGTGCGGCGATACTCGATCTTGCCTTCGGCGATTTCGTCGAGCGCGATCGAGACGGGTTTGTTCGGGTTGATCGTCTCGCGATCGACGAGCGGCTCGCTAGCGAAGTACTCGCGGCGGTCGCTCGCCGGCAGCTGCTGCACGCGAATCCAGTTGTTCAACTGACGGGCGCGTTTGGTAACGATGTTGACCAGGCTAAACTTGGAATCCGCGTGCTCGAGGAGCGCGTCCAAATCGCCGAAGACTGATTTGCTCATGAGTGTTCGATTGGTTCCTTCTGTCTAAGCGTCGTCACGATGATTCGACCCGGCGGATCGAATCGTCGGGGTATCGGTGGATGCGGAAGCGCTCCGCTTGCAAGATTGCCCCCAGGTCCCGCACCGCCTCTTCTGGGCGGTCCTGGGCGTTCACCACGATGTAGTCAAACTTGCGGATGAACTTCATCTCCTGTTGCGCGATCTCGAGCCGTCTCGCGATCTCCTCGTTCGTCTCACTACGACGAGCGAGCAGCCGCTCGCGCAGATTCGAGAACCGGTCGGGCACCAAGAAAATCAGTACCGCGTCCGCGTACGCCGCTTTCACGGCGAGCGCACCGTTGACCTCGGGCTTCATGATCACGTCGTAACCCTCGCCCAAGCTTCGCTCCACGTAATCGCGCGGCGTCCCGTAAAGGTTGCCGTTATACTCGCGCCACTCCAAAAGGCCGCCGCTCTTCAGCCGCCGTTCGAAGTCCGCCTGGGAAACGAAGAAGTAATGCTCTTCGTTGCGCTCCTCCGGCCGAGGCGGCCGCGTGGTTGCCGAGATCGAGTACCGGAGGCTCGGGCGATGTTCTCGCAGCGCCTCGACGAGGGTGTCCTTGCCGGCCCCCGACGGCCCGGATACGACAAATAGCAGACCCGGCCCCGTGATCAACCCTCCAACGTTCACGCTGCGGGGCTTCGTAACCTAGCTAAGCAGCCGAGCCGCCGTCGTCTTTCTACAAAGCGCAGAGCACCGTTTGCATCGCCTGGTCGACGTTTGGATCCACCGGGGCGCCGGTCGGGCGGAGGTAACGAGTCTGCACCGCGCGGTCGTTGCGGACGGCGAATCCCAGCTGCAAAGCGTCCCCGCCGGCGAGGCGCAACGTTGCGACGCCCGCAGCGCCCTGGCACGGTCCGAAGGGCACGCTCCCTAGTAACCTCGCTCCGCGGTAGCGCAGGAGGGCGTCGATGGTGACGCGCGACGCGAGGTCCTTGAGCGAGCCGCCGAACGCGCTTTGCTCGTAGGAGTACTCCTGGTGAATCGCGCCGCTTCCGCTCGCCCACGTGTTGGCCGAGCCCGGCACCGCCTGCCAGCCTTTCGGCGCGGGCGAGGCGGCGCTGCAGGCCGTCAACACCGACGCCGCCAGCGCCAAGGCTATCGGTAGTCTCACGATAAGTAGTTTTGATGCTGACCGACTGGGTCCTCATCCAGCGCCTCGCTCGCGAGATCGAGCAGCGCGTGGGCGGCGGACGGCTCGACGACGCGGGGCTGCTGCCGGATGGTCGCGTCGGGCTGGTTTTCCGGCGCGGCGGCCCGCTGTTGTTGGCGATCGACCCGTTTTCGTCGCCGCCCGTCGTGACGGTCGAAGAGGGAGAGCTCGGGATCGGCGTGGAGCCGGGCTTCGTCCGCGCGCTCGCGCGGGCGCTGCGCGGAATGGTCTTAAAGGGCGCTGCGGCGCGTCGCGACGACCGGTTGATTCGCCTTCGATTCGCCGCACGGTCGCCGTTCGGCGTCGGAGACGAGCTCGATCTCTACCTGGAGCTCGTGCCCCGCTACGGTAATTTGGTGCTCGTCAAAGGCGGGATCATCGTCGCCGCGCGCAAGGAGTTCGGCCTCGCCGAAAATCCGCGCCGTGCCGTCCAGGCCGGGGCGCCGTACGAGCTTCCGCCGTTGCCAGAGCGCACGCATGCGCTCGCGGCGATCGAACCGGCGAGCCGCGACGATGCCGGCACGTCGCCGCTGTTCGTCTACCGCCGGGACGGCGAACTGCTTCAAGCCTACGTCACGCCGCTCGAAGGCTTCGACGACGCGCAGGTGTCGCGGGAACCCTCGCTGATGCAGATTCTACGCGAACTGCGCGACCGGCAAACGGCGCGGCAGGGCGGCGAGCGCGGCGCCGCGCGGCGCAACGCGATCCTCAAACGGCTGGGCACGCGCGAGCGCAAGCTCAGGGACGAGCTCGCGAAACTGGCCGAGAAGCGCCTGCGAACCGAGGGACGCGACGCGCTGCGAGCGGAAGGCGAGCAGATCTTCGCGACGCTGCACGAGCTTGCAGACCCCGATCGCGAGACGGCGAAGGAGCGCGCCGCGAAAATTTTCAACGAATACAAGCGGCTCGCAAAGAGCGTTCCCCACGTCGACGCGCGAGGCCGCGTCGTGGCATCCGCGCTCGAGGCCGTCGAGATGCTGCGATGGGAAGCGGAGCGCGCGGGCGAGGAGGATCTCGAAGCGGTGGAGAGCGCCGTCGCGGAGTTCGGCTCGCGGCGCCCCCAGCTTCCCGGTCCGCCCGCGAGCAAACGGCAGCGCAAACGATCGTTGCTGGAATTCCGCACGCAAAGCGGATCTCGCATCGTCGTCGGACGTTCTCCGACCGAGAATGCGGAACTGACGTTTCGGCTCGCTCGACCCAACGATCTATGGTTTCACACCCGCGGCGTGCCCGGAGCGCACGTGATTCTCGCGCGCGAAGACCACGCGCCGCCGCCCGACGAGGACCTGCGCGCGGCGGCGTCGCTCGCCGCATTTCACTCCCGCGCGCGAAGTGCGACGTCCGTCGAGGTCGACTACACGCTCCGAAAACACGTCCGCAAGCAGCGTGCCGCGCCCCCGGGCCTGGTGTGGTACACGCAGGCGCGTACGATCGCGGTGCAACCCAAGGCGATTGACTAGCGCGATTGCTGCACGGGCGGGGCGAGGGCCGCTTCGAAGACGCTCGTCGCGCCACATCGTGTGGCGCTCCTGCTGCGCCGCTTTTTCGGCCGAGCAAAGCTTTGAAGATCACATCCTGTGATGGCCGAAAAAGTCGGAGCCTTCTCAGCGGCCCTCGCCCCGCCCGTGCAGCAATCGCGGCGTGGGTTGCAGTTTGCCCTTCGACACGGCGCCTGCTCAGGGCGACACTATCCGTGGTGGCGAGCTAGCTCAGCGTGACGCTAGCGGTTGGCGGGGATACGTGACTCGCACGCCTTCCAATCGAGGTTTGCGAAGAAGGCCTCGATGTATTTGCCTTTGTCGGCCGGCTTGTAGTCTTTGATGAAGGCGTGTTCCCAGACGTCCATCACGACGATCGGAACGAAGCCGGCGAGGTTGCCGTTTTCATGATCGCCGATCCAGTGATTGGTGATCCGCCCGTTGGTCGTGTCGCAGTACGCGATGGCCCAGCCGATGCCGCGCATGCCGCCGACGGCCATGAAGTTCTTCTTCCACTCTTCGAAGCCGCCATAGCACTCGCCGAGCGCATTGTAGAGCGCGCCGTTGCCGACGTCGCTCGGATGGTTCGACAAGTTGTCGAAGTAGTATTCGTGCAGCCGCATTCCGTTGTACTCGAAGCCGAGTCGCCGAACGAGTTCCGCGAAGGACGGATCGGCTCCGGAGGCTTTTCCGGCGCGCCGAATCTCGGAAAGGCGCTCGTTGAGGAGGTTGACGTTCTTGACGTAACCTTCGTACAGCCCGAAATGCATCTCGGTGGTTGCGTCGGAGATGCCCTGCAAACCGGCGAGGTCCCATTTTCTGGGCGAGTACGCGCCGGTGGGTGAAGTGATAATTGCACTACTCATATCCGGACTGGATACCCAGCGCGCTCGGCGATGAAACGGCGGCGGGTGGCGTACGGCCGTCCGGCGGCCGATCGAGGAGGAGGACACTCACTTAACGCGCGCAACATCCCTTGAACTGCTAATTCGTACGAACGGAGGGGGAGTACGTGAAGAACCCATTGGACTCGCTCACGGGCACGATCATCAGCGGCTTCATATTAACCGCAATTCTTTGGGCCATCGCGCGGGCGATCGTTTCCCACGCGACCGGGGCGGGCGCATAAGATGCACGAGAATTTCGACTGGATCTTCCGGTGGTTTCACATCATGGCCGGCATCATGCTGATCGGCCTGCTCTACTACTTCAACTTCGTCAACGTGGCGGCGGTCAAAGAGGCGACCGCGGCCGGTGAAGCCGGTCCCATCGCGAAGTACGTGGTGCCGCGCGCGCTGTTCTGGTTCCGCTGGGGCGCGGTGGTGACGTGGATCTTCGGCGCCGCCCTGCTCGGCAACTACAATGCCGGCGGCACGAACGGCTTCGTCGGCGCATTCACGCTGCAGGGCGCGCTGGCGCCCATCGGATTCGGGGCCTGGCTCGGGACGATCATGCTGCTAAACGTCTGGGGCGTTATCTGGCCGAACCAGAAGAAAATCCTCGGCTTGGTTCCCGCGACCGACGAGGAAAAAACCAAGGCGCGCCGCCTCGCGTTCCTCGCGTCGCGCACCAACACGATGCTATCGATTCCGATGCTCTTCTTCATGGCGACGGGCTTCACGTCGCAGAGCCAGGGGATTTACCAGTAGCTAACGCGGTGTGAGTACGAGTTTGCCGACGTGCGCGCTCGATTCCATTCGGGCGTGCGCGTCGACGGCTCGGTCGAACGGATAGACCGAGTCGATAACCGGCACGATTGGGCCGCGTTGCGGCAGCAGCGGCCAGATACGTCTCTCGAGCTCGCGCGCGATGGCGGCTTTCTGCCGTGCGGTGCGCGGGCGAAGGCTCGATGCCAGAATCGTCGCGCGCTTGGCGAAAAGCGGGCCGAGGTCGAGCTCCACGATTCTGCCGCGCGGGGCCGCAATGCATGCGATTCTCCCGTCGGGCGCGAGGCACGCGATGTCCCGAGGGATATAGTCGCCGCCCACGATGTCGAGCACGACGTCGACGCCTCGCCCCTCCGTGAATTCGGTTACCGCCGCGACGAAGTCGACGGCGCGATAGTCGATGGCGTGAACGGCGCCGAGCGCTATGCAGGCGGCGCACTTCTCCGGCGACCCGGCCGTGGCGATCGCCGTCGCGCCGAGCGCCGTCGCGAACATGATTGCCGTCGATCCCACGCCGCTCGTTCCCCCGTGAACCAATACGGTCTCGCCGGCTCGAAGACGGGCGCGCGAAAAGAGGTTGTCGTAAACGGTAAAGGCGTTCTCGGGAAGGGCTGCGGCCTCGACCATCGTCCAGTCACGCGGCAGCGGCAGTACCTGTCCCTGCGGAACGGCCACGTACTCCGCATATCCGCCGCCGTTGGTCAACGCGCAGACGGCCTCTCCGATCGCCCACCGCTGCGCGCGCTTGCCGCGCGCGGCTATGGTTCCGGCGACTTCGAGCCCGAGAATCGGCGATGCCCCCGCCGGCGGCGGATACTTGCCTTCACGCTGCATCACGTCGGCGCGCGAGACGCCGGCGGCCTCGACCGCGATGAGCACTTCGCCGGCGGCGGGTTGCGGGCGCTCGGCTTCGGCGACCCTCAGGACGCCGGGGCCGCCGGGTGAATCAACCGTTACGTAACGCATCGTTTCGCTCGATCAGCATCGCGTCGCCGAAGGAATAGAAGCGGTAACGCTCGGCGATTGCATCGCCATACGCGCGTAAAATGCGCTCGCGGCCCGCGAAGGCGCAGACGAGCATGAGCAGGGTGGAGCGCGGCAGGTGGAAATTGGTGATCATGGCGCCGACGGCTGCGAAGCGAAAGCCGGGCGTGATGAACAGCGTCGTCGAGTGCTCGCCCGCCTCGATGCGGCCGTGGGAGCTCATGCTGCCTTCGAGCGCGCGCACCACGGTAGTCCCTGCCGCGACGATCCTGCGTCCGTCGCGCCGCGCCCGCTCGATCGCGGCGGCCGCCGCCCGCTCGATGGCGTATGCCTCCTCGTGCATCGTGTGATCGGCGATCGATTCTGCGGTCACCGGACGAAAGGTTCCCAAACCGACGCTCAATGAAAGCCGCGCGATCTCGACGCCTCGGCGGGCGATTTCGTCGAGAAGCTCGGTCGTGAAATGCAGCGACGCCGTTGGCGCGGCAACGCTGCCCGGAACGCGCGCAAACACGGTCTGATAGCGCTGCTGAGCCTCGAGCGACTCGTTGTGAATGTACGGTGGGAGCGGCATCCGTCCGTGACGCCGGAGAAGCTCTTCGAAGGGAACGGCGAGCTGGAACGCGATCTCGCGGATTCCGTCGTCGAGCTCGCGGCGAACCGTCGCTGCGCCGAGCGACCCGAACGTTAGGCGTGTTCCCGCGTGCAGCCGCCGCGCGGGCCGTGCTAGCGCGAGCCAATCGAGGGCGCGTGGATCGTAGTGCGGCGATCTCGCGGGGTGGAGCAGGAGCAGCTCGACCCGTCCTCCGGTAGGCTCGCGGCGGGCCACCAGCCGCGCGGCGATAACCCGGGTCTCGTTAAGCACGAGCAAATCGCCGGGGTGGAGGAGCGCCGGCAGATCCCCAAACGTGCGATGCGACGTCGCGTCGCCGTCGAGCACCATCAAACGGCTCTCGTCGCGACGCGTCGCGGGATATTGCGCGATCAGCTCTTGAGGCAGGGCGTAGTCGAACGCAGCGACCGGTTCATCGAGACGATGCATGCATGGTCACGATGGCCCGATCGCCGTTCCCGGGAAGTAGAACGATAGAATGTCGGACGCCGCGCGGCCCGCGAGCGCCAGCCCGCGCGCGCCCCATTGGCAGAATCCCACTCCGTGTCCGAGACCGGCCCCCGCGACGAGCAGCGCCGCGCCGTCGGGAGCGCGCCGGACGTCCGCGAGCAAGAGGCTGCGGAGAACCCGCGCGCCGACGGCCCGACGAAACGCGCTTCCGGCGACGCTCGCGTCACCGCGATCCGTGACCAGGTCGAACGCCCGCGCTCGACCGCTGGCGTCGCGGGCTACGATGCGCACGTCGGTGAGCCGCCCCAGCGGGGGCAGCGTCGCCGACAGCCGAGGTGCGATTTCTTCGAGGACGAGGCTCGTCGTCCAGCGATAGTTGGGAGAGGCGGAGCACCACGTGCAGACGACACCCTGGAGATAGGGAATCTCCGTGCTCCCCCAGGCGTCCGACGACGACTCGGTGTGCCCGCCGCAGCACGACGAATAGGCTATTTGCGCGAAGCCGCCCCCGAACGCCAGCACCCGGCCCCGCGTCGCTCCGACGGCGGCGATGCCCGCCGGCGTCTCAGTAGCGATTCCCCGGTAGACCTGGTCGACCTCGGATGGGACCAGGTCGTAGGCACGCCGCGGATCGCTGCGCTGCAGCACGTATGTGCGCGCGCAGATGGACTGCGCTTCCAGGGCTTCCGCGGGCCAGCTCGACGGCATCTCCTGCGGAACGACGCTGCAAAGGTAGGCTTCGAGATCCAGCACGTTGACGATCCGCCCGTCGTCGAGGCGCTCGAACGTTCCACGGTAGGCGGCGCCGTTGAACGTGAACGTCTGCTGCGAACCGGGCACGGCGTCGCCGCGGCCGAGCAGCACGCGCAAGGCGGGTCGCTGCGAGGCGCTCGCCGGATCGACGTCGTTCTGTGCACGGGCGGCGCCCGGTGCGACGAGCGCCCCGACCCCGATGAGCAGAAAACAGCGGCGCTGCACGAGCGGCGTTACCCTAAAGAAGCCGCTGCTGCGCGGGCGTTCCGCCCACGACACCGAGGTGGCCGTAGGCACGCGCGGTTGCCCGGCGCCCGCTCGCGGTGCGCGTGACGAACCCTTCCTTGAGCAGAAACGGCTCGACGACGTCTTCGAGCGTCTCGGCATCCTCGGTCAGCGTTGCAGCGATGGCGGCGATTCCAACCGGGCCGCCACGGTATTGCTCGACGATCGTGCGCAGGAAGGCGCGATCCAGGCGATCGAGTCCCAATTCGTCCACGCCTTCGCGCGCCAACGCTTCGTCGGCGATCGCGGGAGTGATCCGCCCATCCCCGCGCACTTGCGCGAAGTCGCGAACGCGCCGCAAGAGGCGATTGGCGATGCGCGGCGTGCCGCGGCTGCGCGCCGCGATGGCGGAGGCTGCGCCCGGCTCGATCGGCACGTCGAGAACGCCGGCCGATCGACGAACGATGCGATCGAGCTCGGCAGGCGCGTAGTAGTCGAGGTGGTGTACGATGCCGAAGCGCTCGCGCAGCGGCGCGGTCAGCATGCCCGCCCGGGTCGTCGCGCCGACCAGCGTGAAGCGCCGCAGCGGGAGCTTCAACGTCTTGGCATAAGCGCCGCGGTCCACGACGAAATCGATTTGAAAATCCTCCATCGCGGGATAGAGGAACTCCTCGACGATCCGCCCCAGCCGGTGAATCTCATCGACGAAAAAAACGTCGCCTTCATCGAGGGAAGTGAGAATGCCGACGAGGTCTTTCGGTTTCTCGAGCGTCGGCCCGCTCGTTGGCCGGAAGTTCGCGCCCAGCTCGCGCGCGATCAGGGCGGCCAGCGTCGTCTTCCCCAGCCCGGGCGGCCCGTAAAAGAGCACGTGTTCGATCGGCTCGCCGCGCCGCTTCGCCGCATCGATCGAAATGCGCAGGTTTTCGATCACGCGTTCCTGACCGACGTATTCGTCGAATGACCGGGGACGCAGGCTCGCTCCGTAGACCTCGTCCTCGAGAACGTCGTGAGGATCGACGACGCGCGCCTGTTCCAGTGCCCCTGCCGGATCGAGCGAAACGTCCGCGGGGCCCAGCAGACGCCTGCGAGCGTTGGACTCGCTCATGCCGATCCCTTCGCCGCCTTACGCCGGTATATCTCCGCCAGCAGGCGTTCGGCCTGATCGATCGCGGGGTCGGCATCGAGCGTCGCGCGAATCATCGCCTCACCTTCCGCGCGTTTGTACCCGAGCTGCAGCAGAACCGCGAGCGCTTCATCGGCGAAGTCCGGAATCGCGGTCGGCGCGGCCGCCGGCGCGTCGCGGATCAGCAAGAATTTCGAGACCTTTCCCTGCAGCTTCGCGACGATATCCCGTGCCTTCTGCTGCCCGATGCCGGGCAACGTCTTCAAGAACGCATGGTCCCCGCGATCGATGGCGTCGGCAATGATTGACATCGGTGCGCAAAACGCGCGTGCCGCAGAGCGCGGACCGATCGATGCGACGGTCAGCAACGCTTCGAAGAACTCTCTCTCGATCGCGTTCGTGAATCCATAGTAGGTGAACCGTCCGCTGTTGCCGTCCATGTTCACGACGGCGTAGATCTCGAGCGTCACGCGCTCGCCCGGCGTGGTTGGAAGTTTTTCGGCGATGCAGGGCGGGAGAACGATCTCGTAACCCAGGCCGCCCGCCTCGACGACGACGGCTTCCCCGCTGCGCTCGACCAGCGAGCCGGAAATTCTGGCGAACACTATCGGTTCAACGCGGCCGGGAGATCGAGGACGTTGAGGAAAGCCAGGGCGAGCGCGAGGGCATCGGAGACGTCGTGCGGCTTGGGCATGCTGCGAAGGTTGAGCAGCCGCGTCACCATGGCGTTCACCTGTTCCTTTCGAGCGGTGCCGGAGCCGACGAGGGCGCGCTTAACGCGCGAATGACCCAGCGTGTGGACTGCGACGCCGGCTTGGGCGCTTGCCAAACAGAGCACGCCGCGGGCGTGTCCCATCAACAGCGCCGAACGCGGATTCTTATACGTCGTGTAGAGCTCCTCGATGACGATGAGAGCCGGTTCGGTCTGCGCGATCACGTCGCAGATTCCGGCGTGGAGCTCGCGCAGCCGCTGCTCCAGCGTTCCGCGCGCGTCGGGAACCACGACGCCCGCCTCGATGAGCTGCAGCCGGCCGTTGCGCCGTTCGATCGCTCCGTAACCGGTCGTGCGCAGCGCCGGATCGATGCCGAGGATGCGCAGCGAGCGGTTCGTCATTCGTCGATTTATGGCGGCGGCGTTCCGTTGACCGTCACGGTTACCGACGAGCCGGGGGATAGTGAAGAGCCCGCGCCCGGTTGGGTTTCGATTACCTTCCCGTCGGCGCCGGCGCTGGTGGTATACTCCCAGCGCGAAATGGAGTATCCGTACGATCGCAACAGTTTGATGGCGTCCACGGCGCTCAAACCTACCGTATCGGGCACCTCGCCGGAGACGGACAGCATGACGACGACTGTGGATCCCTGAGGCACCTGGCCGGCGGGCGGGGTCTGCTGCACGATCGTGCCGTTGTTGGCGCTCTGCTGCGCGAAGCGCACGGCGATTTGGAACCCGGCCTGCGTGAGCAGCTGGCGTGCCGAATCGTAGTCCTGCCCGACGACGTTGGGCAGGCTAACGATCGGGCCGTTTCCGGGCGGCACGGCGGGAGCGTTGGGCGTTCCGTTGTTCACGACGACGCGTACGATGGCGTTGCGGTCGACCGTCGTTCCCTGCGCGATCGACTGCGATGCAATCGTGTCGGGCGGCAGCCCCGCAACGCTTTGCGACGTGTCCAGCGTGATGCCGGACGCCTCGGCGCGCGCGCGCGCCAGGGTGACGGTCATCCCGACGAAATTCGGGATGACGACCGGCTTCGAGCCGTTCGACACGATCAGCGTGATGCGGCTCCCCTCCTGCACTTTCGCTCCGGGTTTCGGCGTCTGGTCGATCACGTTGTCTCGGACGGTGTTGTCGAACCGCCGAACGAGGGTAACGGCGAAGCCTTCCTGCTGCAGAGTACGCTGCGCGTCGTTGACATTATAACCGCGGACGTCGTCGAGCCCGCGCAGGGGCTTGCCGTTGCTGACGACGAGCTCGACGACCTGGTTCTTCTCGACCTTCGTTCCCGCGGTCGGGGATTGCCGGATGACGTGATCGGGTGGAACCGTCTCGCTCGCGCTCTTGGTAAAGCGCGTTCGTAAGCCGGCGTTGACGACGGCCTGCTGCGCATCGGCCTGCGTCATGCCGGTATAGTCGGCGACGACGACTCCCGGCGCAAAGCTCGGGAAGGGCTTCGCGAAGAGCAGGTATCCGGCACCGGTCGCCGCGACCAACGCCGCCACGAGCCCGGCGAAGATCCACGGGCGCGAACCGCGTTCGCGATCGCGCGTCTCCGAAAGGTACGATCGGTCGGGCATGGGCGACCGCCGGGGCGGGAGTCCTCCCCGCGACGGCGCGCCCGGCGCGTCGTCCGCGATGCGATATCCCGGAACGCTCGGTCGCTCGCGAGCCTCGCGCAACGCCGTCGCGAGCTCGCTCGCCGATTGAAATCGGTGCTCGGGCTTCTTCTGCAGTAATCGGTTGACGATCGCCGCCAGGGCGGGGCTGACGCCGTTCTCACGCACGTCGATGGTTGGCACGGGATCGCCGATGTGCTTGAGCGCGACCGTCACGGGCGACTCCCCCGTGTACGGGAGCGTGCCCGTCAGCATCTGGTAGAGCACGACGCCCAGGCTGTAGAGGTCGGCGGTCTCGTGCACGTCGTGTTCTTGCGCCTGCTCGGGCGAGATATAGTAGACGCTGCCCATTACGAGCCCGGGTTTCGTGAGCGCCATCGTCTGCTTCGAAACGGCGCGCGCGATGCCGAAGTCGGAGAGCTTCACGACGTCGTCTTTCGTGACCAACACGTTCGCGGGCTTGATGTCGCGATGGAGCAGGCCCTGGCGATGGGCATAGGCCAGCCCGCTCGCGATTTGCGCCGCGTAGTCGATTGCGACGGGTTCCGGAAGCCGCCCGTCCGCGGCGATGATCTCGGCGAGCGAGGGGCCGTCGACGAGCTCCATCACGATGAAGTAGGTGTCGTCTTGACGGCCGACGTCGAACGTATTGACGATGTTTGGGTGCGAGAGCTTCGCGGCCGACTCGGCCTCCTGGTAGAAGCGGCGGACGAACTCCTCATCGGCGGCGTACTGTTCGCGCAACACCTTGATGGCGACCCGGCGGCGCAGCAGCGTGTCGGTGCCGCAGAAGACGGTTGCCATCCCGCCCTCACCCAGTTTGCGATCGAGGCGGTAGCGGTTGTTGAAGATCCGTTCTTCGATCAAGAACCGGCGCTTTCCAACGCGGTGCGGAGGACCTCTCGCGCGATCGGCGCGGCGTACGTCGCCCCGTAGCCCACGTTCTCAACCACGACGGCCACAGCGACGCGGGGATGTTCGGCCGGCGCGAAGCAAACGAACCAGGAGTGCGAGCGTCCCAGCGGATTGGTCGCGGTGCCCGTCTTTCCCGCGACCGTCACGTGCGGCAACTGCGCCGGAGTGCCGGTGCCTCGCTGCACGACCGCAACCATCATCTTGGTAACGTTCGCGGCCGTGTCCACGGATACCGGGTTTGCAAGCGTGGCCGTCGCCGAAGAGCTCGCGGCGATGCCGCCGCTCACGACCTCTCGCACGATGTAGGGGCGCGGCTCGTTGCCGGCGTTGGCAATCGTCGCGCCGATCAACGCCATTTGCAGCGGCGACATCAGGAGCGCTCCTTGACCGAAGCCCATCTGCGCGAGCTCGCCCGGCACGACGGTCGCTTTCGGCGGCACCCGAGCGCCCTGTGCCGCGAGCTGAAAGTCGAGCGAATCGCCGATGCCCCAGCGCTGGAGGTACGCGTAGAAGGTATCGACGCCCATCTTCAGCGCGATCTGCCCGAAGTCGACGTTGCTGGAGAGCGCAAAGGCCGTTGTGAGATCTGCGTAGCCCGTCGCCTCGCTCTCGTTGTCGTGCAAGGTGAAATCGCCGATCACGAGATAGCCGGGATCGTCGAAGTGAGAGTCCATCGTGACCGTGTTGGCGTCGAGCGCGGCAGCCGCGGTGAAGATCTTGAACGTCGAGCCGGGCGGGTAGAGCCCGTCGAGGGCTCGATCGAGCAGCGGAGCCCCGGGATCGCTCCGCAGCGATGGAAACTCGGCATCCAAACCATTGGGATCGTAGCTCGGCACGCTCGCAAGTGCGAGGACCGCGCCGCTGCGCGGGTCGAGCACGACGCCGGCGGCGCGCGGATACCGCGAGATCAGGTCGTACAGCTTCGCCTGAACCGGCGGCACGATCGTCGTGACGACGTCGGCGCCTTTCGCCGCGACGACGGTACCGCGCAGCGTGGCCGCCACTTCGCCGAGCTGCGCCACTGGGTCACCACTCAGGTCCGGCGACGAGAGGGCTCTATCGAAGCTCTGCTCGAGGCCGCTCGTCCCGTACCGCGTCGAGACGTAACCCAGCGGCTGGGCGAGCTGCGGACCGAACGGGTAGACGCGTTTCCCGCCGACGGTGGCCGCGAGCACCGTTCCGTCGGTCGCGAGAATGCGGCCGCGACCGGCGTCGAGCAGCGCGTGGCGCGGATTACCCGGCCGAGCCGCGATTCGCGGCGCGGCGATCGTCTGGACGTAGATTTGGCGTATCGCCAGCACGGCGAAGAGCAAAACGAAGAATGACGAGAGATTGCGAATGGCCCGATTGGTCACGCTTCGTCCTTGGACAAGCTCAGGATGACACGGGCGAAACGGGCGCCTCGCGCAACACGCAGATGCCGGTCGCGGTTCGCACCGCCATATACGGCCGCGCCGGATCGGCCTGCAGGACGGCATTTACGACCGCGCGCGCCGTGGTTTCCTCGACGTCGACTCCCATGAGCACCGGCTTGACGCCGAGCTCGACCAACAGCGGCTCGGCGACGTACGCGCAGGCCGGCAGCGTTTCGAAATGGCGTTCCTCGTACGTGCCCTCGTGCCACGGGCCGCGCCTGCCGAAGACCTGCGCGTGGTAATCCCACGCGCAAAGCTGCTTATCTTTCCAGGAAAACTCGCCGTTCACGCAGAGGCGCCGGCACGCGGCACACTGTACGAGCGTGACGGGCAGATGAGCGAGTCCCTCGGCGACGTCGTCCGGAAGGTCTTCGGCGTTGAGGACGCTGCCCTCGTCGAAATCGTCGGGGAACGCGGATTCCCAGCCGACCCGCGCGAGCAGCTCGAGGTCGCGTATCGACGCGACGAAGGCGTGCTCGTCTTCGGGTGGAAACGTCCGGTCGATCCAGTCGAAGAGTCCCTCGAGCGGCACGCGCGCTTCCTGCCGGTTCTCTCCGATCGCGATGCCGGCGGGCGTCCTGGCAATCGGAATGAGCCGAGCAACGATGCCGCCGTCGGTAGGGCGCAATGAGTTCACGACGGCGAGGGTGCTGTCGTTTCCACCGACGACGAAAACCTGTGCTTCGCGTATTCTTGCAGGCTGCGCGGCGGTCCAGCCTTGCTTGCGAGGGCCTCCGCCAGTGCCCCCGCCGTATCTAGACTCGTCAAACACGCGATATTCGCTTCGACCGCCGCCCGACGAATCTTGTAGTCGTCGGAGATTTCCCGCGGGCCCTTCGCATCGTTGATGACCAAGTCGACCCCGCGGGACGCGATTAGGTCGAGCACGTGGGGCGAACCATCCGCGATTTTGTTGATTGGTTCCGTGGTGATGCCCGCCTCTTCCAGGACCGCGCGCGTCCCGGGCGTCGCGACGAGCGTGTGGCCGAGCGCCGCGTAGGCGCTCAGGATCGGAATCGAGTCCTCCTTCTCCTCATCCGCGATCGACACGAGGATTCGACCGCCGCTGCCCGGCAAGCGTATGCCGGCCGCGAGAAAACCCTTGAGGAGCGCCCCCCCGAAGGTCGGGTCGATGCCCAAGACCTCGCCGGTCGACTTCATCTCCGGGCCGAGCACCGTTTCGACGCCGCGCATCTTTGAGAACGAGAAGACGGGGATTTTCACGACGACGTAAGGGACGTGCGGACGAAGTCCCAGACCATACGGCATGTCACGCAGCTTTTCGCCGAGCGCGATTCTGGTGGCCGCCGCGACCAGATTGATTCCAGTGGCCTTTTGAATGATCGGCACCGTGCGGCTGGCGCGCGGATTCGCCTCGATGATGTAGAGCGTCCCCTCGTGTATGACGAACTGGATGTTGATCAAGCCGCGAATGCGCAGCTCGCGCGCAACGGCAAGCGTGACGTCGGCGATGCGCGCCTCCATCTCGGAATCGATCGTCTGCACGGGATATACGCTGATCGAATCGCCGGAATGAACGCCCGCGCGTTCGAGGTGTTCGAAGATGCCGGGGACGAGCATGTCGTCGCCGTCGAAGACGGCGTCGACCTCGACCTCCAGGCCGCGAAGGTATTTGTCGACGAGCAACGGGGCGTCCGGGAGGATTGGCGGCGCCGACTCCGCGTACGCCGCGAGCTGCGCCTCGTTGTAGACGATCTCCATGGCGCGGCCGCCGAGAACGAACGACGGCCTGACCAGCACGGGAAAGCCGAGCTCGCGTGCGATCGCGCGCGCTTCGCGGAAGCTGCGCGCCGCCTTCCCCTCTGGTCGCGCGACGCCGAGGCGCGCGAGCGCGGCGTCGAACTGCTCGCGATTCTCCGCCATGTCGAGCGAGCGCCGGTCGCTGCCGACGATCGGCACGCCTCGCCGGCTCAGTTCGGCGGCCAGATTGATTGCGGTTTGGCCGCCAAACGCGAGCATCACGCCCTGCGCCGAGGTCGCTCTATACGCTGCCTCGACCTCGTCCGGCCCCGGTGGTTCGAAAACGAGCGTATCGGAAATGTCGAAATCGGTCGACACCGTCTCGGGATTGTTGTTGATCACGACGGGCGAGCGGCCCGCGTCCTTGAGCGCCCAGGCCGCGTGGACGCAGCTATAGTCGAACTCGATGCCCTGCCCGATGCGAATCGGGCCGCTTCCCACGACGACCACGGCATCCGACGGCGGCGCGCGCATCTCGTCGCTCTCGCCGCAGGATAGATAGTAGTAGGGCGATCGGGCGGGAAACTCGGCCGCCGCCGTGTCCACCATTCGAAACGCCGGCTTGGACGGGGCGCGCCCATTGCGCGCGACCGGTCGCTTTACCAGCCGCGCGAGGCTCGCGGCCGAATATCCCGATTGCACCGCCTCGTCGAGATCGCCGTCCGAGGGGTCGCCGCGCAGCCGGTCTTCCAGTGCGACCAGGTCGGCGAACTCGTCGAGCCAGAAGCGGTCGATCGCGGAGATCGCGTGAATCCGCTCGATGGCGTTCGCGCGCCCTTGCGCGGACGCGCGGCGCAGAAGCTCGCAGACAGCGAAGAGCCGCTCGTGGGTCGGGCGCGCGACGATCGTTTCCAGCTCCGTCTCACTCCACTCGCCGAGTGGCCCCGTGAGGGTTTCGCGGTTGAGGTCCAGTCCGCGAACCGCCTTGAGAAGCGCTGCGCGAAACGTTCGCCCGATGCCCATCGCTTCGCCGGTCGATTTCATTTGGGTGCCGATGACCATATCGGCGAACGGAAACTTGTCGAAGGGCCAGCGCGGGATCTTGACGACCACGTAGTCGAGCGTGGGCTCGTAGGCGGCCTTCGTCACTCCCGTCACGGGGTTGGGGATCTCGTCGAGGCGCTGCCCCAGCGCGATCCGAGTGGAAATCTTAGCGATCGGATAACCCGTCGCCTTAGAGGCGAGCGCCGAGCTGCGCGAAACGCGCGGGTTCACCTCGATGATCGCGTACTCCGACCGGTCGGGGTGAAGGGCGAACTGGATGTTGCAGCCGCCCTGCACGTCGAGGGCGCGAATCACGTTGATGCTGGCGGTGCGCAGCATCTGATATTCCAGGTCCGATAGGGTCTGTGACGGCGCCACGACGATGGAATCGCCGGTGTGCACGCCGACCGGGTCGATGTTCTCCATGTTGCAGACGACGATGCAGTTTCCGGCCCCGTCGCGCAGCACTTCGTATTCGATCTCTTTCCAGCCAAGCAGGGACGTTTCTAAAAGAGCCTGATGGATCAGGCTCGCATTCAGACCGGCGTCGAGAGTTTCGCGCAACTGTGCGTCGTCGTACACGATGCCGCCGCCGGTGCCCGCGAGCGTATACGCGGGCCGCACGACGAGCGGATACCCAACGCGGTCTGCGAACTCGAGGCCCTGATCGATCGCGGTGACGACGGCGCTGTCGGCAACGGGTTCGCCGATCTCTTGCATCTTGAGCTTGAAGCGCTCCCGGTCTTCGGCCAATCGTATCGTGTCGATCGGCGTGCCGAGCAGCTCGACGCCGTACCGCTCGAGCACGCCGGCCTCTTCCAACTCGACCGCGAGGTTCAGGCCCGTCTGTCCGCCCAGCGTGGGCAGTAATGCGTCGGGCCGCTCCAGCGCGATGATCTCCTCGATCGAGGCGACGGCAAGCGGCTCGAGGTAGACGGCGTCGGCCATCTCCGGATCGGTCATGATCGTCGCGGGGTTCGAGTTGACGAGGACGACCCGATGGCCTTCCTCGCGCAGGGCGCGGCAAGCTTGTACGCCGGCGTAGTCAAACTCCGCGGCCTGACCGATGACGATCGGTCCCGACCCGATGACCATGATGTTCCGGCGGGGCATCCTCGGGCGCTCTGTTTATCGAGGCCGGCGGTAAGTCCCTGGCAGCCCGGGGTTTGGGTCAGGGCTGGAGCCGCGTCGTTTCCCAGGCGTTGCCGGTTTTCGTGTAGACGGTTCGATCGTGCATGCGGTTTGGGCGGCCCTGCCAGAACTCGATCCGCGACGGCGCGAGGAGGTAGCCGCCCCACGAGTGGGGTCGCGGGACCTCTTCTTCCTCGAATCGCTGTTCGAAATGTGCGAAGCGCTCTTGTAAGACCGCGGGCGATTCGAGAGGTTCGCTCTGTTCCGACGCCCAGGCGGCCAGACGGTGCCCACGCGGACGTGCGCTGAAATACTCGT
The DNA here is from genome assembly GCA_963745145.1 of Vulcanimicrobiota bacterium. Lineage (GTDB taxonomy): Bacteria > Vulcanimicrobiota > Vulcanimicrobiia > Vulcanimicrobiales > Vulcanimicrobiaceae > Cybelea. The sequence continues at coordinate 529,354 of CAVUWE010000003.1, forward strand.
CCGACTCTTCCTCGGGAAGTTTGGTCACGTCGCCCTCGACGCGGACCTGTCGCTCGAGCTTCGGCCAGTAGAGCACGGCGGCCGCGCGCGGGTTCTCGGCGAGCTCGTGCCCCTTGCGGCTCTCGTATGACGTAAAGAACCGAAGACCGCGCACGTCGACGCCGCGCAGGAGCACGATTCGCGCCGAGGGACGCCCCGATGCGTCGGCGGTCGCGAGCGCCATCGCGATCGCGTCGATCCGTGCGGTTCCGCCGGCGTCGCATATCCAGCGGCGCAACAGACCGAGCGGGTCGCTCACGGATAACGTCCCAGCCCGAAACCCGCTAGAAACGCTGCGAGCATTCCGAGTGCGCCGGCAACGGTGAAGCCCAGCGATGCATCGACCGGCCTGCGCTGGAGCGACGTCAAGCGTCCCAGGCGAGCGAGAGCATCGCGGAGCTGCGTCGCATTCTCGACGCGCGCATACGCTCCGCCGCTCGCCGCGGCATAGCCCCGAAGCGCATCTTCGTCAATGGTCGCCTCTTGATTGGTGCCGGGAATGAGGCCGCCGGCAGCGGTGCCGATCCCGATCGTATAAACCGGTATGTGATGCGCGCCGAGCCAGCGCGCGATCTCGGCCGGATCGGCGCCCGCGTTGTTGACGCCGTCCGTAATGAGGATGACGACGCGATGACCGCGCGTCGGAAGCATTTGTGCGGCCAGCTGGAGCGCGTCGCCGATCGCCGTCGCGCCGTTTGGAAGCGGAACGTCGTCGAGCGCCGCGGTGACTGCCACATGGTCTGCGCTCAGGGGAGCCACGACGCTGGCGGCGCCCGCGAACGAGATGATCCCGATCCGGGTCCCGCGCGGGCTCTCCTCGACGAACGCTTGCGCCGCCGCCTTGGCCGCCTGCGAGCGCGTTGGGAGGACGTCCGTGGACGCCATCGACCCGGAAGTGTCGATGCAGATGAACACGGAGCCGTCGCGTGCTGGAACCAAAAGCGTCAGGTGCGGTCCCGAGGCGCCGAGCACCACGCCGGCGAGCGCGACGATCCACAAGGCTTGAAGGGCCCGCGGAACCCACTTGCGCGGACGCGCCGCTTCGATGAAGAAAACGACGTTCGAGTAGGCTAGATCGCGCGCGGTCACCCGGCGCTGCAGCCATGCGTAGATCAGCGCAAAGACGACTACGCCGGCGATGCCGAGCGCCAGCCGAACCGGATGGTCGATGCTCACGTTCGCTGCAGGCCGAAGGCGCCTGCGAGCGACTTCGCACCGTCGTGCTCGGACAGAATTCCGGTTCGCCAGTTCGCAGCCTCGAACGTCGCGAGCAGCGCGGCTTCTCGCCGGCGCACGGCGTCACGGAATGCTGCGCGCTCGCGCGACCCGACGTACGCGCGCACGTTCCCACCCTCGGCCCCGCGCAGGCGCACCATGCCCGCGAGCGGGAGCCCCTCGTACCAGGGATCGCGCGCCACCAGTGCCGTGCAATCGAAGCGCGTGCCCAAATCGGCGAGGTCGCGCTCGAGTCCGGGGCGCAGATCGTACCAATCGCCGATCGCCAGAAGCGCCGTTCCGCGCGGCAGCGCCGCGCGCGCGGTCCGCAACGTGCGCGCGGCGTCAAAGCTCTCGGCGCTCGCGCAGGCGCGCAGCGCTCGGTGAGCTCGCCGCTGTAGCGCCGGCGGCGTCACCGCGTCGGCCTCCACGCGTATGCACCGGTCCTCGCCGCTCGCCGCCCCGAACCAACTCGCTAGAGCTTCGGCGGCCGCGTCGAGCAGCGGCCTCCGGCGGCCGACGCGCATGGAGGGCGAGGTGTCGACGATCGCCGCCAGGGTCAGCGCGACGTTCTCGAGGACGACGCGGGTCTGCAGGTCGCCGGCTCGCGCGGTCGCCGCCCAATCTATTCTGCGAACGTCGTCGCCGGGAACGTAGGCGCGCAGTTCCACGAACTCGTAGCCGTCGCCGCGATAGATCGTGGGGGAACCGGCGCCCAGGTGGCGCGGCCGTCGCCGCCCCCGCAGGAGGGCGTCGCGAATCGTCACGGCGCGGGGACCGAGGCGACGATCGCCTCGATCGCCGCATCCACGCGGATGCCTTCGACCGCGAGGCGGTAGTTGAAGCCGATGCGATGAGCGAGGACGTGCTCCGCAACCGCGCGCACGTCGTCGGGGAGCGCGAAATCGCGGCCCTCGAGGAGCGCGCGGCCGCGAGCGAGGAAGGCCATCGCGAGCGTCGCGCGCGGACTCGCGCCGTAATCGATCAGCTCCGCGACCCGAAACGTCGCACCCGATTCCGAGCGGACCGTCACGCTGCCGGCTTGCCGAGTCGTCGCGACGAGCTCGACGATGTATCGCTTCACCTTCTCGTCGATGTGCACGTCGTGGGCCTGCGCCCTCCACGCCCGGACGTCGTCGAGCGTCGCGACGGCGCGCACCGGCTGCGTGTCGGCAACCGCAAACCGATCGAGGATTCGCAGCTCCTCCTCGCGCGTCGGATAACCGACGCTGACCTTCATGAGAAAGCGATCCATCTGCGCGATCGGCAGCGCGTAGGTGCCCTCGGAATCGAGCGGATTCATCGTCGCCATGACGACGAACGGATCGGGCAGCGGATACGATTGAGGACCGATCGTCACCTGACGCTCCTGCATCGCCTCGAGGAGCGCCGACTGTACTTTCGCGGGCGCACGGTTGATCTCGTCGGCCAGCACCACGTTGGCAAAGATCGGCCCGAGCACGGTAGCGAAGGCGCTCTCGCGCTGATCGAAGATGCGGGTACCGACGATATCGCTCGGCAGCAGGTCCGGCGTAAACTGAACTCGCTTGAAGTCTCCCTCCAGTGCCGCCGCGAGCGAACGGCACGCCAGCGTTTTGGCTAAGCCGGGAGGCCCTTCGAGCAGCACGTGTCCGTTGGAGAGCAGGGCCAAGAGCAGCGCCTCGATGACGCCCGGCTGGCCGACGATCGTTTGCGCCAACGCCGCGCGGAGATCGGCCGGAGTTCGCGCAACGATCACGCGCGCGGATCCGATAAAGCGCTCGAGCGCGGAGCACGAATCCTCGATCGCGCGCGCGAGGTCGTCGTCGTACGTGAACGCGCTTCGCTCGAGCGCGATGAGAAGCCCGCGCAGGGTGTCGTCGGAGGAGTCGGAGCGCCGCAGCACGTCGCCGAGCGTTTCGCCGTCGGAGGCACCGACCATCCGCCAGATCGCGGCGCGCACGGCGACGGCGGCCGGCCGCGATCGCTCGACCCGCAGCACGGCGAGAGCATCCTCGGCCTGCTGACGGCGAGAGCGCTCGACGAGTGGCGGAGGCGGCGGAGGCGGCGGAGGCGCCGCGACGGGTACGGGCCGCGGCCGCCGCCGGAACAGCACCACGGCTACGAACGCGACAAAACCGAGGCCGAGCACCCAAACCAGCAGCCAAAACACGGTGACGGCCGCCACGCGCAACAGGTGCACGCCGTTTCGCAGCACCTGCGGACCCGCGCCGGCCACTTGCAGCGTCAGTCCGTTCGTATACCACTGCTTCGGCTTGCCGTCGCGTGCGTCGATCGCCTGTAGCGTCGCCGGCGCGATCGCGATCGGACCCGTGCTGTGCGCGACGACGGTAATCGTCTCGCGATATTGCGTTCCTCGGGGCGTACTCGACGTCTCGCGCTCGTCACCGAGCAGTTCGAGTTCGGCGAGGATCGGCAAATTGAGGTTCGCGATCTGCGTTACGCGCTCGCGTACGCGCAAGGTCAGAATCAGATGGAAGGGCTGGTCGATTTTCGGGGCGTTCGTATCCGTCGCGAGTGCGAACGATTCCACGGTCAGCCGCGCGAGACTCTGAGCGCGCGCGGGCCCGCCGGCAATCGCGATTGCCGCAGCCGCGGCGAGCGCTAGCGCGCGGGCAGCGCTTCTAGCCATTGCGCGAAGAGGCCGCGAGCGTCGAACGGACCCGGCGACGCCTCGGGATGGAACTGAACGCCGGCGATCGGTAGAGAGCGGTGACGAAAACCTTCGTTGGTCCCGTCGTTGAGATTGGTCATCGTCGCTTCGAGCTCGCCGGGCAGTGAAGCGGCGTCGACCGCATAGCCATGGTTGTGCGCGGTAACGAGCACCTCGCGGGCGGCAATGTCCATGACCGGCTGGTTTCCGCCGCGATGACCGTACGGAAGCTTATACGTGCGTGCGCCGCACGCGAGCGCAAGCAGCTGATGGCCCAAGCAGATTCCGTAGAGGGGCGTGCGTCCGGCGAGACGGCGAAGCAGATCGACGGTGCCGGTCAGGTCGGTCGGATCGCCGGGTCCCGGCGAAATAAATACCGGCGTCGGGCCGCTCCGCCAGGAGCTCTTCCTCGGTGACGTCGTACGGCACGACCGAGACTCGCGCGCCCAGCGCTTCGAGCTGCTGCAGGATGGCGCGCTTGACGCCGCAGTCGATGAGTACGACGCGACGGGCGTTTCCCGAGCCCACCACGAATCGTTCCGTGGTCGCGACGCTCGGAACGAGCGCCTTGGTATCGGCGTCGCGGACGTATTCGGTGAGTCGGCGCTCCGCTGCGCCGAGCGCCGCGTGGCCCACCGCGAGCGCCGCCCAGATCGTACCGTGCTCGCGAAGCGTAATGGTGATAGCCCGCGTGTCCGCCCCGATCAGCGCGGGAACGTGCTGCTCGTCGAGCCAGGCGGGCAAGTCGCCCGTGGCGAGGTGATGCGAGGGATGGTGCGCGATTTGCTTGATCACCGTACCGGCCACGCAGGCGCGCCGGTATTGCGCCGCGCTGCCCGACACGCCGTAGTTGCCGATCATCGGATAGGTAAACGTCAGGATCTGTCCGGCGTAGGACGGGTCGGTGAGCGCCTCTTCGTATCCCGTCATGCCCGTATAGAAAACGGCTTCGCCGAGCGCGAGCCCCTCGAAACCGAGGCCGTGGCCCTCGAAGCGGCTGCCGTCCGCGAGAAAGAGCGCCGCCGGCTTTGTTGCTGCCGTCACGGCGCGAACTCCGCGGCGCGATACCGCACGGCGCCTCCGACGATCGTTGCGAGTATCTTGCGCGGAAGCCGCAGCCCTTCGAACGGCGTGCACCGGCCCTTGGACGCAAAAAACGCCGGCTCGACGGTCCAGGGGCGATCGGCAAAGATCGTTACGTCGGCGCGCGCGCCGGGGGCGAGCGTACCGCCTGCGACGCCGAGGATGCGCGCGGGATTGGTCGAGAGGAGCTCGACGAACAGCCTCATCGGCAGATCGGGCAGCGCGGCGGCGTAGGCGCCGGCTGCGATCTCCAGCCCGGAGAATCCGGGCGCGAACACGCCGGCGTCGCCGCTCTTCTCCTGCGCGGTGTGCGGCGCGTGATCGCTCGCAAACGCGTCGACGAGTCCTTCGCGTACGCCCGCCCTCAGGGCTTCCACGTCGCGCTCGTCGCGCAACGCGGGATTGACCTTGGCCGCGGCGCCCAGCCGGTCGGCAATGGCGCGCGTAAAAGTGAGATGATGCGGCGTTACCTCGCACGTCACGTCAGTGCCCCGCCGTCGCGCGTCTGCGACCAGCCCGAGCGCGCGTGCGGTCGAAACGTGCGCGATATGCCACTCCTTCCCCGTCTCGGACGCGATGCTCAGGTCGCGCTCGACGATCTCGTCTTCGGGTTCGCAGTGCGAGATGAATCGCCCGCGCACGTTTCGCGCTCGCGCGGCCGCATCGCGCAGAACGGCGGCGTCTCGCACGGTATCGCCGTCGTCGGAGAAAGCGACCGCGCCCGCGGCGGCCAGCGCGGCGAAATCGCACGGCTGGGTCCCGTGCCGAGCGCGAGTGATGGCCGCAATTGGATAGACGCGGCACCGAGCCGTCCGCTCGACTTCCCGCAAGAGCCACTTCAAGACGTCCGGGTCGTCGAGGGGCGGCTTCGTGTTCGGCATGCACGCAACCGCGGTGAAGCCGCCGCGCACCGCGGCTTCCGTTCCGGTGGCGATCGTCTCCTTCTCGGGAAAGCCGGGTTCCCGCAAGTGCACGTGCATGTCGATGAATCCGGGCGCGACGATCGCGCCCGCGGCATCGACGACGTCGTCGTCACCCGCGTCGAGATTCTCGCCGACTTCCGCCACGACGCCGTCGCGCAGACGCAGGTCGCGCACGGCGTCCGTCGAGCTCGCGGGGTCGACGATGCGACCGTTCTTGATCAGCAGAGTCTTGCCTCAAACCTACGCGCTTCGCGCATTGACCAAGAGATCGAGGACGGCCATGCGAACGGCGACACCATGATGCACCTGGCGCGCGTAGCGCCAGCCGGCGAACTCGAGCACCGAGTCGTCGAGCTCCATCCCGCGATTGTACGGTCCCGGGTGCATCACGATCGCGTCTTGTCGCGCGAGCCCCAAGCGCCGCCGGTCGAGGCGGTAGGCGTCGACGTATTCGCGATCCGTGATGGGCATCTCGACGAAGCGCTCGCGCTGGATGCGCAGCAAGACGATCGCGTCGGCTTGCGGCAGCACCGCATCGAAATCTCGTTCGACGGTGATGCCGTTACCGGCGTAGCTGCCTGGAAGGAACGACTCCGGACCCACCAAGACGACCGACGCACCGAGCCGCGACAGTCCGCGCATGGTCGAGTGCGCGACGCGGCTGTGGAGGATGTCGCCCACGATCGCGATCGTTCGGCCGCCGAGTTGGCCGAACTCCTCGATGAGCGTGTAGATGTCCAGCAGCGCTTGCGTCGGGTGGGCGTGCACGCCGTCACCCGCGTTCACCACGTGGCCGTCGAACGCGAGCGCAATCCGCTGGGGAAAGCCGGCTTCGTGATGGCGCACGACGATGACGCAGATGCCAAGCGCACCCAACGTGAGAGCGGTATCTTCCAAGGTCTCGCCTTTGGTCGTCAAGCTGAGACTCTTCGGCCGCAGATTCACCACGTCGGCACCAAGGCGCAACTCGGCGATATTGAACGATGTGAACGTGCGCGTGCTCTCCTCGAAAAACATGTTCGCGCATGCGATTCCCTTCAGGAGTGGTCCGGGTGCCGCGTGTTCGAACTGTGCGGTGCGAGCAAAGATATGCTCGAGCTCTTCAGCCGTGAGGTCGTCGAGGTCGATGAGGCTACGGCGTATCCGCACTGGTGACGGTAATCTCGTCGGACGGTCCGGGTTCCGGCGATAGCGTGACGCTGACGCGCTCCTCCGGCGTGGTGGCCGTGAAGCGGCCGACGTAATCCGGCTGAATCGGAAGCTCGCGAAGCCCTCGATCGACCAGGACGCAGAGGCGAATGGCGGCCGGTCGGCCGAGATCGGTGACGGCGTCGAGCGCGGAACGGATCGTGCGCCCCGTATACAGGACGTCGTCCACGATGACGACGATGCGCCCGGAAAGCTGCTCCGGTATCTGCGACTCGGGCAGCTCGTGTACGACGCGGTCGTCGCGGTAGAGGTTGATGTTGAGGAAACCGAGGGCGGGAGCTCTTCCGCTGATCCGGTCGACCGCGGCCGCAAGCCGCACCGCGAGGGCCTCGCCTCCCCGCCGAACCCCAAGCAGCACCAGCCCTTGTGTGGTGTCGTTCGGCTCGAGAATCTGATGGGCGAGACGCGCGATGATGCGCTCGATTTCCGCGCTGCGCGCCAGCACCCGCGCAACGGCGGCGGTCATGCGGGCTCCTTCAGCTCGACGAGGGCGGCTTCGACCCTTGCGAGCTCGGTGCGATAAGCTTCGAGTTTTTCCCGCTCCTTTGCGACGACGCTCGCCGCCGCCTTGGCGACGAACGCTTCGTTGCCCAGCTTTTTCTCGCCGCGATCGATCTCGGAGCGGAGATGCTGCGCCTCCTTCGCATAACGCCCGGCGAGCAGGTCGCGGGGCGCGCGTACGCCGATGGACGCAACGGCGTCTTCGGGGCCTTCTCCAGCCTCCCCGCAGCGCTCGGCTGCGGCGCCGGCAAAGAGGGCCACGAGGGCCGCGAGCTCGGCGGGTACGTTCGCGGGAACGTCGAGGACCACGCGCTCGCGGGGATGGAGGCCCATCTCGGCGCGTACGTTGCGCACTCGCTCGACCGCGCGCTGCACGAGCTGGAAATCGCGCACCGCACCGTCGAAGGCCGGAATCTCGAGCGGATCGGGCCAGTTTGCCGTCACGATGGTCTCGCCGTCATGCGGAAGCGCAAGCCAGACCTCCTCGCTGATGAACGGGGCGATCGGGTGAAGCAGGCGCATCGCGGCGTTCCAAACGTAGGAGAGCACCGCGGCCCGCGTCGGGCGATTCGCGTCGGCCTTCGTCGCTTCAACGTACCAATCGCAAAACTCGTGCCAGAGGAATTTCCAAATCGTTTCGGACGCGTTTCCGAAGTCAAAGGCGTTGAAAAAAGCGGTCATCTGTTCGATCGTCTCGCGAAGGCGCGCGAGGATCCATCGATCCGCCAGCGTCAGCGCCGGAGCGCCGGGAAGGGTCATCGGCTGTGGAAGGCCCTCGGGCAACGCGAGAATATAGCGCGTCGCGTTCCATATCTTGTTGTTGAAGTTGCGCGCTTCTTCGCAACGTGACTCTTGATAGCGCATTTCTTGGCTCTCCAAGCGCATCTGGCGGAGGACCGAGAGGCGGAATGCGTCGGCGCCGTATTTTTCTACTAGGACCATCGGATCGATGACGTTACCGAGCGACTTCGACATCTTGCGCCCGGCCGCGTCGAAAACGAGCGGCGTGATCACGACGTCTCGAAACGGGACCTCGTGCATGAAGTGCAGGCCGAGCATGACCATGCGAGCGACCCAGAGGAAGATGATCTCGCCGGCGGTGATCATTACTTGCGACGGGTACCAGCACCGCAGCTCGACGGTGTCCTCCGGCCAGCCGAGGATTGAAAAAGGCCAGATGCCGCTGGAGAACCACGTGTCGAGGGTATCGGGATCGCGGGTGAGGTCCCGCGTGCCGTACGAGCGCTGCGCGATCGTCAACGCCTCTTCTTCGCTATCCGCAACTACTTCGCGGCCGTCGGGCGTGTACCAGACGGGGAGCTGGTGTCCCCACCAGATCTGGCGTGAGACGTTCCAATCGCGGATGTTTTCGAGCCACTGCTCGTAGGTGCGGCCGTAACGCTCCGGCGTGATCCGGACGCGTCCGCTCCGATAGGCCTCCAGCGCCGGCGCGGCAAGCGGGGCGGCCCGCACGAACCATTGCAGCGAGAGCAGCGGCTCGACGACGTCGCCGGTGCGCTCGCTCGTCGCGATCGAGTGACGATGAGGCTCGGATGCGACCAGCAAGCCGCGCCGCTGCAGATCTTCCACGATCCGTGCGCGCGCCGCGAAGCGCTCGAGCCCCTCGTAGGGGCCGACGCCGACGTCGCTGCTGCCGATGCGCGCATCGAGGCCGATGACCGACGGCATGGGGAGCGCGTGGCGCGTGCCGATCTCATAATCGGTCGGATCGTGGGCCGGCGTCACTTTGACGGCGCCCGTTCCGAATTCCGGATCGACCGCCTCGTCCGCGACGATGGGAATGGCCCGGTCGAGCTGCGGCGGCAGCCAGACCTGCCGTCCCACCAGGGCCGCGTAGCGTGGATCCCGCGGGTGAACTGCGATCGCGACGTCGCCCAGCATCGTCTCCGGTCGGGTCGTCGCGACCTCGATGCCCGTTGCCAGGTCGTCTTTCGAGAACGGGTAGCGGATCCGCCAGAGGGTTCCGTCGCGCTCCACGTGGTCGAGCTCGGCGTCGGAGACGGTCGTCTGCGCCGTCGGGTCCCAGTTGATCAGGCGCGTGCCGCGGTAGATCAATCCATCGCGATAGAGCTGCACGAACACGCGACGCACCGCGGCAGATAGACCTTCGTCCATCGTGAAGCGCGAGCGCTGCCAATCGGGCCCGAACCCGAGCCGGCGAAACTGTTCGTCGATCGCGCCGCCGTACGAGCGCGACCACTCCCACGCCCGTTCGACGAAACGGTCGCGGCCCAGGTCATCGCGTTTGATGCCCTCGCGCGCGAGCTCCCGGACCAGCACGGCCTCGGTGGCGATCGCCGCGTGGTCCACGCCTGGAAGCCAGACCGCGTTCTCGCCGAGCATGCGGTGGTAGCGCGTGAGAACGTCCATCGGCGTGAAGGTCGAGGCGTGCCCCAAGTGTGCGCGCGCCGTGACGTTCGGCGGCGGCATGCAGATGACGAACGGCGGGCGCGCGGGATCGGGCTCTTCGTGAAAATACCCGTTGCGTTCCCAACGGGCATAAAGACGCGCCTCAACCGCTTTCGGGTCGTATTGCTTGGGGAGATCCATAGGTACGCCAGGCTGGAGCTTAAGCCGGCATATCCTTCTTCTGCTCGTGGTAGACGAGCGTTGGGGACTCCTTTTTCTCGATGACGTCCTTGTTGACGACGCACTTCTTGACGCCTTGCAGAGACGGCAGATCGTACATGACCTCCAGCATCGTCTCCTCGAGGATCGAGCGTAACCCACGCGCGCCCGTCTTGCGGGTTTGGGCCTTGGTGGCGATCGCGACCAGCGCCTCTTTGGTGAACTGCAGGTCGACGCCATCCATATTGAGGATCTTCTGGAACTGTCGCACCAGCGCGTTGCGCGGCTCCGTGAGTATGCGGCGAAGCGCCAGCTCGTCGAGCGCGTCGAGCGTTACGACGATCGGCAGCCGGCCGATGAACTCCGGGATCAGCCCGAACCGCAGCAGATCTTCCGGCATCAGCTGCTGGAGCAGCTTGCCGACGCGCACGTCGCGCTTCCCCTCGGGTTGCGCGCGGAAGCCCATGTTGTTGGCTGCAACGCGCGACTCGATGATGCGCTCGAGCCCGTCGAACGCGCCGCCGCAGATGAACAGCACGTTGGTGGTGTCGATCTGAATGAACTCTTGATGCGGATGCTTTCGGCCGCCCTGCGGGGGAACGTTGGCAGTTGTGCCCTCGAGAATCTTGAGCAGCGCCTGCTGTACGCCCTCGCCCGAAACGTCGCGCGTGATCGACGGGTTTTCGCTCTTACGCGCGATCTTATCGATCTCGTCGATGTAGACGATGCCCTTCTCGGCGCGCTTGACGTCGTAATCGGCGGCTTGAATCAGCTTGAGCAAGATGTTCTCGACGTCTTCGCCGACGTACCCGGCCTCGGTGAGCGACGTCGCGTCGGCCATCGCCAGCGGCACGTCGAGGATCTTCGCGAGGGTCTGCGCGAGATAGGTCTTGCCCGAGCCGGTGGGACCGACGAGCAGGATGTTCGATTTTTGGAGCTCGACGTCGTCGGCCGTTCCGCCGGCGTTGATGCGCTTGTAATGATTGTAGACCGCGACCGCGAGCGACTTCTTGGCCCTCTCTTGACCGATCACGTACTGGTTGAGGATGTGATTGATCTCTTTGGGCTTGGGAATGTTGCGAAGCCGCAGGCTCTCGTCGACGTTCTTATAGAGCTCCTCTTCGATTATTTCGTTGCAGAGCTCGATGCACTCGTCACAAATGTAAACGCCCGGCCCGGCGATGAGCTTGCGGACCTGCTCCTGCGACTTTCCGCAGAAGCTGCATTTGAGCTGACCTTTGTCGTCTCCAAAGCGGAACATCGCGTGCTGGGGACCCCTCTGCTGCTATGCCGGCATCGGCAGGCTTGCGCGGTCTTCGATAATCTGGTCGATTATCCCGTATTCCTTTGCCTCTTGCGCGGTCATATAGTAATCCCGTTCGATGTCTCTCAGGATCTGGTCCATCGGCCTTTTGGTGGTTTCTTGGTAGATCCGTGCGACCGTCTGGCGGGTGGCGAGGAGGTCGCGGGCGGCGATCTCCACGTCCGTCGCCTGACCCCCGATCTGCGAGACCCAGGGCTGGTGAATCACGATCTTAGAGTTGGGGAGGGCTAAGCGCTTCCCCGGGGCCCCTCCGGTGAGGAGAATCGATCCCATCGAGGCGGCGAAGCCCATGCAGATCGTCGCCACGTCGGGTTTGATGAACCGCATCACATCGTACATCGCCAGCCCCGCGGTGACGCTCCCGCCCGGGCTGTTCAGGTACATGTCGATGTCCTTGTCGGGGTCTTCCTTTTCGAGAAAGAGGAGTTGCGCTATGACGAGGTTCGCGAGGTGGTCGTCGATCGCGCCTCCGACGAAGACGATTCGATCCTTGAGCAGTCGCGAGTAAATATCGTAGGCGCGCTCGCCGCGCGCCGTCTGCTCGACCACCATCGGTACTAAATGTCCCATGCCGTCCTGTAACTACGACGCGGAAGCGGGGGTTTCTTCGTCGACGACCTTGGCGTTGTCGATGAGGAAATCGAGCGTCTTGTTGCGCACGATGCCGTCCATGAGCGAGAGCAGATTGTTTCCCAACGCCTTTCGAACCCGAGCGGCGGGCTGGCCGTACCGACGCGAAAGCGCTTCGAGTTCCGCCGCGACGTCGGCGGGCGTCGCAGCGATCTTCTCGGCCTTGGCGATCTCCTCGATTAAAAGGGCCGCCTTGACGCGCGACTCGGCCTCGGCACGAAACGCGTCGCGAGGCGCGGGCTCACCCGAGCCGCCGGCGGCCGCCGTGGCGTCCTCCAGGAGGCGTTCGACCTCCCGCTCCACCAGCGAAGCGGGGAGCGGAAAATCGTTGGTGGCGAGCAGGCGGGCCATGACGGCGTTCCCGATGCTTCTCCGCGTTCGGCCCTCTGCGACCGCCTCGAGCCGCCGCCGGATGTCCGCCCGCAGCTCGTCGACCGTTTGGTTACCCGACACGCTCGCCGCAAAGGCGTCGTCGACGGCGGGCAGCTCCAGCTCCTTCAGGTCGAGCAGCTCGAGTTTGAAGGTGGCCGGCTTCCCGGCGAGGTCCGCCGACGGGTATCCGTCCGGGAAGTGCGCCTCGATTTCTCTGCTCTCGCCGGGGCGCATCCCGACGATCCCCGCCGCAAAGCCTGGGATGAACCGGTCCTCCGCGAGCTCGGCGATCTCGCCGGCGCCGCGCCCACCTTCGAAGGGTTCGCCGTCGACGGACCCCTCGTAGTTCAGCGTGACGACGTCGCCGAGTTGCGCGGGCCGCTCGACCGGCACGAGGGTCGCGCGCTCCTTGGCCAACGCCTCGAGACTTCGATCGACGTCGGCGTCGGTCACCGTGATCGACGGCCGCGCCACCGTGACGTTCGTGTACTCGCCGAGCTCGATGGCCGGGCGCACTTCCACGGTGGCCTTCACGCGGGTCGGGCGACCGTCGGTCTCTTCGAGCACCTCAACCTCCGGCGCCTTGACCGGCTCGAGGTCGTGCTCCCGCACGGCCTTTGCGTAGATCTCCGGAACGACTTCATCGACGGCGCGGCTCGTAACCGCCTCGCTGCCATAGGTCTGCTCGAAGATCTTCCGGGGCACTTTGCCCCTGCGGAAGCCCGGAAGACGGACGTTCTGGGCGAGCCTGCGGAACGCTCGGTCTTCGGCCGCGGCGAGCTCAGCCTCGGTGACCGAGAACTCGAGGGCGACGACCGTGGGGGCGAGGCGAGTTAAGGTAGAGCTGGTCATAAGCATTAGCGGAAGACGAGATTCGAACTCGCGACCCTCGCCTTGGCAAGGCGATGCTCTACCACTGAGCTACTTCCGCAGATGGCGCTCAACACGGACTTTCGTGCGTCTCGGAGCCGCTCGTCACTTCGCCATCCGGGCTCCGTTCCTGCTGCTCTGCCTCCTCGACTGCACGAACCTCCGTGTTGCGCTGTTAATTTGGGCCAAAAAGGGGAGCCAGTGTGACCCAGTCACTGGGCATATGGGCAAGCAGAGACTCGAACTCTGACGGGTCGCCCCACTGGATTCTAAGTCCAGCGCGTCTGCCAGTTCCGCCACTTGCCCGACGACCCCGATAGATAGAACGCCCCGAGTGCTTTTCCTCCGCGAACGCGCGCGAGGAATCTCGGGCGGAGCTTCTGAAAATCCAGGGATTCGACGGCCCGAACGTTGGGATTCGACCCCCCGGGAAGGGGCGGACGCGGCGCCGCTTACTTGTTAAGAAGAAAGGGCGACCGAGTGGTTCCGGCGTATCCTGTGGCCAAAATCAGCGCTTGTTCGTTTACGAAGGAGCTTCGATCTGAACGCGGTCTCTCGTTTCGACACTAACCGGCTGAAGCGATGGCGCGCCCTTCCGAAGGTCGCGCGTCCGGTGCTCTACGCGGTCGGCGGCGTGCTCGCAGCGCTAGTGATGTTCCAGTTTTTCTTCCGTTACCAATACCTCGAGAGCCAGGGGGTGCTTTGGCGAATCGATCGGCTCACGCAGCAAATGTGCCAAGTCAGCATCGGACAGGCACGCTGCAGTCCGATCATGCCCAGCACCAGCGTGACGACGAGCACGAGCCTCAGCACCAGCACCAGCCTCAGCCCCAGTGTCAGCCTGAAGGTTCGTCCGCCGAAGCGCAAGCCGCATTAGGCCGGCGAACCCTTCACGGACGCGGTAGGGATGGCTAGACGGCTTCGGTAACAGCGGTTTCATGGACGCCAGGCGGCTTTTCGCAGGCGCGTGGCTCGCTATGTTTCTAGCCGCATGCTCTTCGAATTCCGGGCCGGCGAGCGGAGGGCAGAACGTACTTCCACCCGTGCCCCCGGCGAGTCACATCAAAAACGTGATCGTCATCATCCAGGAGAACCGGAGCCTCGTAAATTTCTTCGCCGGATATCCCGGCGCTAACGCGCCGGCTTCCGGCTGCGCGATTGGTCAAGGCGCAGATCGACTCGATTCGGGCTCGGGCTGCCCCCGCGGCGACGTATCCGTGCCGCTGCAAAAGGACACGTTCGAGAACAATCCGGGGACGCTGCCGCACGATTGGGGTTCGTCGATGACCGATTGGGATGGCGGCAAGATGGACGGATTCTCGAAGACGAGCCCGCGCTCCGACCCGTATGCGGCTTACGCGTATATCGATCGCTCCGAAATCGGCCCGTATTGGGCGATGGCGCGACAGTACGTGCTTGCCGATGAAATGTACCCGACGGAATTCGGCGGGAGTTTTACCGGGCATCTCACGCTGGTCGCCGGAACCGACGACATCAAACCTCCGTCGAAGGCGGAGGTCGATTTTCCCAGCGCCGGCTCGTACGACTGCGATGCGCCGGCCGGTACCTACAGCTCGTACGTCCTTTCCGATCCCTACCGAAAGCTCCGTTCCAACGGCCCGTTCCCGTGTTTCGATCAGTTCAACACGATGGCTCAGGAATTGGATAACGCCGGCGTTTCTTGGAAATTCTATGCGTTCACTGAAATTGAACGCCGGCATGTGGGAACCTTTTGAAGCGATCAAGTACGTACGCTACGGAAGCGATTGGCGCACCGATATCACCGCGCCGCAAACAAACGTTTTGAGCGACGCAAAACACGCACGGCTTCGATCCGTAACTTGGGTAACGCCAACCGAGGAAGACTCGGACCATCCGGTGGCGCACAGCGACACCGGACCGTCGTGGGTCGCCTCGGTTGTCAACGCCGTCGGTACGAGCTCGTACTGGCCCAATAGCGCGATCATCGTGATTTGGGACGATTGGGGCGGCTTTTACGACAACGCCCCGCCCCCGCAGTTGGATTATCGCGGGCTCGGCATCCGCGTGCCGTGCCTCATCATCTCGCCGTATGCTAAGCGAGGCTACGTGTCGCACGTGCAATACGAGTACGGCAGCATCTTGCGGTTTATCGAGGAGGTCAACGGAATTCCGGCCGGGAGCATCGGTCCGGCCTCCTTAGGCTACACCGACGGGCGCGCGAGCAGCCTCGACGACGCTTTCGACTTCAGCCAGAAGCCGCGCAAGTTTACGAGAATCTCCGCCAAGTATCCGGCGGCGCATTTCTTGCACGAGCCGCCGTCGAACAGGCCACTCGACACGCAGTAGCCAGGTCGTAGGATCCGGGACGAGCGGGCGGCAGGGCGACCCTCCTCCTATTGTTTCCTATACGCTGACGGAAGCGAGCGAATTTTACCCCGAGAAATGTCATCTAGATGACGGAAGGTCGGCCGCTTACTGTGAATAATGTTGGCGTTCAGGTTTTAGTTGCTCTCTTCAAACGCAGCGCATTTTTAGGGGGGACCAAGACATGGAAGTTAGGGCCGAGCATACCGAGCCGGCGGCTCCGAGCGTATTCGTGATCCAGCTAGAGGGCGAGTTTGACCTCGCTGAACGAGACCGTTTAACGGACGCATTCGCTATCGCCCACAGCGCACCGATCGTTGTCGTGAACCTCGAGAGAACCAGCTTTATTGACTCATCGGTCCTCCAGTGCCTAATGGTGCTGCACGTGGCCACGCAGAAGCGCGGGGCAAAGCTGATCCTGGCCGGAGCTCACGGGACCGTCGGCAGGCTACTTGACATCACGCAGATGGACAAGGTCTTCGACGTCCGGAGCAGCGTCAATGGTCTGGCTGGCACGAACGGGCAGGCACGGCGCCTCACGATCGAGGCAAGGCCGATACGGTAAATTTTAAGCGCCGGTCGTTTTGGTGCTCGGGGCCTGGGAATAATCAAGCGTGTCAAAGGAGCTTGCTCCAATGCACTAGAGACAGGAAGCGCTCGGCCAACGAGCGCTTCCGCTCGTTACTGATCGAAAGCCTGAGCCTGACCCGCTCGTTGCGCGGCCTTTACGTGAACGTCATGATCGACGAAAACCGTAAATGTCTTATCCGTTCCGATCGTGACGTCTCGCCCTCTTACGAAATTGTGGGCGAAAAAGCCGACCGGCCCGAGGAGGATCCAGGACACTAGGGTTGCCGTGCTCGCCGCACCCTTCGAGTCGCCGCTTTCGCTCGCATGATTCGTGGTTGAAAGTTGAATCATGCCGCCATCCACACTGTAGACCCAATCCACGCTCATCGTGATTTTGCCGCCGCTTCCGTTCCCGCCGGCGTGCTGAACGGCCGTGACCGTCGCATGGCCGTTAGCTCCTTCCGGCACGATGAGCCAGCCATTGACGTCTACGGGCTTCTTCACGACGATCGCGACCTGATCGTTAACGCTTGCGGTTGCCGACGATATTGGTTCCGTTAGCGATACGACAACCGTCGTTCCACCGGGCACTAGGACCTGTTGGGGAACCGTCGCCGGCGCGGCCGCCGCCGGCGCAATGGCACTTGTTTGTGTGGCTTGAGCTGCAGCGGCGGTTGGACTAAGCGTGCAGAGGGCCAACGCGCTCGCAAAACAGCCTTTGACAAGCTCGTCATAACGGCGATTTGAAATACTCATAACCAACCTCGATAAATCAAAGTGCGGCCGCCTCGAATGAGGCGTGCCTGTGCCTGCTTTATAAGGCAGACTCAGCGTCTACCCCTGCCTGCATATTCAACGAGGAACCCTGGGCTTGCAGTCTGGAGCGTAACGAGCCACCACAGGCGGACGGCCGTGCCGTCGTCATTCCCAGGTTAGTTCAAGGACCACCGGCAGCACCGGGCGTTACGCTACGGTTCGGGGCCGGAAGGGCGTCCTCACTCACCGAGAATCGCTTCCGGCCTCGCCATCCTGACCGCCTTCGATCTTGGACTGTGGAACCACGGGCCCCGTCGAACCGTTCCTTTGCCCGTATTGGGACGAGGAGTGGAGATGAACACGTTGGGGTTTGGCAGGCGGACTTTTGGCATGGGCCTAGCCATGGTCATGCTGGGTGGATGCGGCGGGACGCAGGGCCACGGCGTCGGCATGACGCCGCAGGGCACTATGGCTACGACCGAGGCTCGTGCGCAAAAGGCGTCGGGGTCGTATGGCGACTTGATATACGTCGCAACGTCTAACGCCATTGTCGTCCTGAGCTATCCGCAGTTGAAGGTCGTTCAATCACTACCGTCCCCTATTCTTACAGCGGTATTTGTTCCGACCCAAACAACGGAAACGTCTACGTTGCGGCGGGCTCCGAGGTGGTCGTCTACGCACACGGGGGTACCTCTCCGATCGCGACACTGACTCCGCCGTCGGGTTACCACTCCCTGGTTTCATGCGCGGTAGACCGAACCACAGACAATCTGATCGTGACGAGCCAATTGCCCGGCTATACGAAAGCGGCTCTCTTGCTTTATCCTGGCGGGCAGGGCACCGCCACGATAATTGCCACGAAACACCTGGACTGGTATTGGTACCCGGCCTACGACGACAAGGGCAACTTGTTTGTAACGTGTTGGACGGACCGTGGTGACTTTCACTTTGACGAGTTACCTGCTGGTAAGACGAAGTTCGTATCAATCAAAGTGGTTCTGGGTTTCTCGGTCTATAAGATTCAGTGGGACGGAGCTTACATCGCTTTCCAAGAGTATTACGGAAACGGTCTCAGTAAGGTATTCCAACTGCAAGTTTCGGGTCGGGTTGGTAACATCGTTGGGTCGGAAACGTACGCGAAAACCGGGATGTCCAGTAATTTTTGGATTCATAACGGCGTACTGTTTAGCGCGCTAGGACCCCTGAAAAAGAACCAGGGAGGAATCGGCGTCTGGCCCTATCCGTCGGGCGGGGATCCGACGAAGAGACGGTTTGGAGTAACGAGGGGCGCAAGTGATAAGATTACCGACATAACCGTTTCCGTCGCCCCATCCGGCTCGCACGTTGACAAGTAAGGAAAAGAGAAAATCGTGGCCATGAACATTATCGGTCTTGGCCGTGGGGTTTCGGGATCGCCCTAACCGTGGCCATGTTGTCCGGATGCGGTCAGGCGCAAAGGGTTGGACCCGGGATGATGCCGCAGAGTGCGGCCCCTGCGGGACACGCGATACACGGCAAGTCGTGGATGCTGCCCGAAGCGAAGAGTGATGACCTGCTTTACGTTTCCGACGATATCGGCGATGTCTATGTTTACTCTTATCCGCAACTGCAACAAGTGGGACGGCTCGGTGGCCTGGGTAACGTCGGGACGCAAGGTCTTTGCGTAGACCGTAACGGGGATGTTTTTGTCCCGGCCTGGACGTTCGACACGAAAACAACCGGCTACGTCTATGAGTTTGCTCACGGTGGAACCGAACCAATAGAGACGCTGACTGACGGCAAGGCGCTCAACACCAGTTGTTCTGTGGACCCGACGACCGGAAACCTTGCCGTCACAGATTTTGCGAATGTAGAGATATTTCAAAATGCGCAGGGAACCCCAACCGCGTATGTCGTTCCCAATATTCAAGCGCAATGGTCGGCATACGATGACGACGGTAATCTATTTGTGGACGGCTACCCTGAAAGCACTGGAACACCACTGGCCGAGTTGGTTAAAGGAAGCAGTGCTTTTACACCGGTGACGTTGAACCAGTCGATAAGTACGTGGTCGCTTCAATGGGACAATGGCTTCCTAACTATCGCTAGCACAAGCAGCGCCTCCAGCGATGCCGAGTACATCTATAGAGTTCAAGTGTCGGACGGCACCGGTACCATCGTTGGCACGAGCACTCTGAAAACTCATCACCTAGAATATGATGGGAACGGTCAGGTCTGGATACAGGGCGGTCGAGTAATGGGGGCCGGCAGAAAGCACGACGCATTGGACCTTTGGCGCTATCCCATCGGGGGGAAAGGCTCTAAGGGTAACGGCCAGGCATCTTACGCCGTGGGGAGTCGTCGTTTCCGTCGCCCCATCCGGTTCGCACATCCGGCAATGGCCTGGGACCAAGAACCCTTGACACCAGGGGCGTTCGCGATTCGCGAGCGCCTTTTGTTTGGGCCCTGGTGTATTCTTCCGGTGAGAGATTTCCCAGCGAGCTATGCGGACGGTTGGCGTCGTAATCGCGGCGATACGCTGAATGCCGACAAGGGAACGTGTAACGGGGGACGGTTTCGGGTATCAGTTTCACCAGCGCCGGTACGATGCGCGGCTGCTTTTGAAAGGAGAACTAATGCTCAAGAGCCTCCTGGTGTCGATCCTTCTCGCATTCGGGTTCGCCGTGATTTCCCAACCTGCATCAGCGCAGGTATATGTACAGATCGGACCGCCCGCGCCAATCTACGAAACGATACCAACCATGCCGGGGCCTGGTTACGTTTGGGTTGGCGGTTATTACACTTGGACCGGCGGCCGCTACGTCTGGGTTCATGGTCGGTACGTCCATCACGGCGGCAAATGGTGCGGCGGGCACTGGCACCATACCGCTCACCACGGTTGGTATTGGACTGAAGGCAGCTGGTGTTAGTTTGAGCTAGCGATGTCGGTAATAGGCCGATGCTAAGTCGGCCTATTCGATCGCTTGCGCAGAGGGCTAACGAGGGCCGGCAGCCCGCTGTTCCCCCCTGAAAACGAACCTCCACAAGCAATGGTGGCACCCGCTGCTGCTGAGGGCCGAGTTCCCCCGACCGGGTCCATGGCCTCCGGCATTCCAGCGCCACCCTGTCCCTGGCTGCCGGAACGAATGCCAAGGTCGTCGGCGACCGTCTCGGCCACACAAACCCGGCCTTCACGGTGCGTCAGTTAGGGTTTAGGAGGTCAAACAACGTGGGTGTCAGCAAGCAAGCCATTTAAGGGAAAACCCCCGCAGGACTCTTTATCCTCCAGGGGTTTCCGAGACTTGCACCGCGAGGGACTTGAACCCCCAACCAAGTGATTAAGAGTCACCTGCTCTACCAATTGAGCTAGCGGTGCTCGACGTGCGCCCTCCGGGGATCGAACCCGGGACCAACGGATTAAAAGTCCGGTGCTCTACCAGCTGAGCTAAAGGCGCGCGTTGGGCGCTTTGTGTGGTTACGCAACGTCGCGGGTGCCGTCCTCCGAATCCAAGTGGGGTGACTGACGGGGTTCGAACCCGCGGCCTTCGGTGCCACAGACCGACGCTCTAACCAGCTGAGCTACAGTCACCGCGAAAAAGGCATTGTACCATGCGCCCGGAGGGACTCGAACCCCCATCTTCGAGTTTAGAAGACTCGTGCCTTATCCCGTTAGACCACGGGCGCGAAGGTTTGGTCGGGACGACAGGAGTCGAACCTGCGACCTGTGCGTCCCAAACGCACCGCTCTGCCTGGCTGAGCTACGTCCCGATGCTGCGCCACCAGCCGAACTGCTCCACGGTCCTTCGTCGATGGCAGTTCGCACAACGGATCTCACATTTCGCGATTTCTGTTTCTATCCTTCGCCAGCTTAACCCCGCCCCGCACATTTCGGATATGCTACGAACTTTGACGCCGCGCACATGATCGAACTCCAACACGCGAGTATCCAATTCCCCACAATCGATGCACGATCGCTGTGCCAAGTATTCATTCAAACGTTGGGCGTTTCGTTTTCGATATCGTTTCTGGTTGGCGTACCTCCGGTGGTTGTGCCGGAACGGGTTGAGGCGATAGTGGTTTTTCGAATATGCATTCTGGCAAATTCGGCAGTATGATGTCGCGCCTTTCCGCGCGCCTCTCGACGCAAATGATTCTAAAGGCAGTAGGTGCGCGCAGCGTGGGCAAAGCTTCATGTAACCAATGTCGCGAACTAATGTGCCAACAGTGTGTCACTTTGCGAAAGCGATGCGCGAAACTATTAGAACAAGAGCCGGTGGCAGCCCACGTAAGTAGACATACCCGACGGCGAAGCGCCCCCTGCCATTGTGAACGAATCTTGAATTCTCAATCCCGCGCGCAGCGCCGCGCGGGCAACGCGGCGGTTCGATCCCGGAACGAGCGCGGAGCACCACGATGCGCCGTACGCGCGCTGCAGCGTGACCAACGCGTACGCGAAGATCTGCACGAGATACGCCTCGGACGCGCAGGCGAGTGGCCCGACCCGGCCGTCGGGCCAGACGTACGCATAACCCACGAACTCGCCGCTCAAGAAAAACGCGTGACCGGCCGCCTCCCGCGCGAACGCCGCGTGATCGGCCGGGCGCGACGTTCCGCGCGCTTGCCGATCCAGCTCGTTCAGCCCGAACGCGTGGCTGACTGCGTCGATCGCATCCACTTGAAAGCGATACTGGCCGGCCGCCATCTTGGCGAGCTCTTCTTCTCGCGGGATCGCGCCCGCAAACCGGACGACCGGCTCTCGCGGCGGCATGCCGAAGCGAAACGCGAGGGCCAACGCCGCAGGGTCGCCCAAATCGAGAAGCATCGTGTGGGAACGCTCGCTCGCGTCGTCGAGTGCCGCATCCAGCAACCGCGCGCCGATGCCCTGACCGCGGTACGATTCCTCAACGAAGAGTTCGCCGAGATACCGCTCGTCGTCGGAGTCGTGCGCGATCGCGATACCTACGGGCTCCGCCTCGTCTCGTGCGAGCCAGACCGTGCCGCGCTCCGCAAACTCCAGCGCGAGACGCACGCCCGCGTCGTCGAACTGACGCCGCCGTACGATCGCGCGGACGCCGTCGATCGATTCGCCCGCGGGCGCAACGTCAACCACGGTCGTGCAGCATCGCCAACAGCGCGTCGGCGGCGCGCCGCCGGTGGCTGACGGCGTTCTTCTCCTTCTCGGTGAGCGCTGCGAAGCTGCGGCCGCTCGGCGGATAGAGAAAGAGCGCGTCGTAGCCGAATCCGCCCGCGCCATGCTCCCCTTCGAGAATGTAACCGTCGACGCTGCCGGTCGCGACGAGCGGCTCGCGATCCGGCTCGATGAGCACGAGCGCGCACACGAAGCGCGCCTTGCGGCGGTAGGGCGGGAAACCGCGCAGCTCCTCGAGCAGGGCGATCCGCCGCTGCGGCCACTCCATGTCGGGTCCGCCGAAACGCGCGGAGTAAACGCCGGGCCTCCCGCCGAGCGCGTCGACCTCCAGACCGCTGTCGTCGGCGAGCGCCGCAGCCGCCACGCCCGCCTCGCGCAGTGCCGCCGCGAGCGTCTGCGCCTTGAGCAGCGCGTTGCCGGCATAGCTCCCCGCTACCTCGAGGACGTCGGCATACTTGCGGTACGTTCCAAGCTGCAGCGGCGACTTGGCGAAAATTGCCTTGAGCTCGCGCAGCTTCCCCGCGTTGCGCGACGCGACGTACGTTTTCACCTCAGCTCTCCAGCCGAAGGACCGCCATGAACGCCTCTTGCGGCAGCTCGACCTTTCCCACTCGCTTCATGCGCTCTTTACCGACCTTCTGCTTTTCGAGGAGCTTGCGCTTACGCGTGATGTCTCCGCCGTAGCACTTCGAGAGAACGTTCTTGCGCATCGCGTTGACCGTCTCGCGAGCTATGATCTTCCCGCCGATCGAGGCTTGAATCGGCACGTCGAACATCTGCCGCGGGATGAGTTCCTTCAACTTCTCGGTCAGCGCGCGCCCTCGGGAAGCAGCCTTGTCGCGTGCGACGATGAACGATAGCGCGTCGACGGGCTCGCCGTTGAGCATGATCTCGAGCTTCGCGAGGTTGCCTTCGCGATATTCGATTACCTCGTAATCCAAAGAGGCGTATCCCTTGGTGCGCGATTTGAGCGCGTCGAAAAAGTCGACGATCACCTCGATCAGCGGCATCTCATAGGTCATGATGACGCGCCCGTCGTGCAAGTATTCCATGTTCCCGAGCGTCCCCCGCCGGCTCTGCGTGAGCTCCATGATCGCTCCGACGTACTCGGGAGGAGAGATGATCGTCGCTTTGACGTACGGCTCCTCGATCGAACGGATCACGTTGGGCGCTGGCAGCTTGGAGGGGTTGTCGATCGACTCCACGGTGCCGTCGGTGCGCACGACGCGAAAGACCACCGACGGCGACGTCGCGATCAGGTCGAGACCGTAGTCGCGCTCGAGCCGCTCCTGCACGATCTCCATGTGCAGCAGGCCTAAGAACCCACAACGAAAGCCGAAGCCGAGCGCCACCGAGCTCTCGGGCTCGTAAACGAGCGCCGCGTCGTTGAGCTTCAGCTTCTCCAGCGCGTCGCGCAGGCCGTCGTACTCCCCTTCGTTCGGATAGAGCCCGCAGTAGACCATCGGCACGGCCTTGCGGTAACCGGCGAGCGCGACGTGCGCCGGGTCGGTCGCCGACGTGATCGTGTCGCCCACGTCGATCTCGCCGAGAGCCTTGATGTTCGCGATAACGTAACCGACGTCACCGAGCTCGAGCGACTTGGTTGCGCGCATCTGCGGCGCGAAGATGCCGACCTCGGTGCATTCGAAGACTCGCTCGTGGGCCATCGAGAGAAAGCGAGTGCCGGGCGACAGCTTGCCGTCGACCACTCGGAGGTAGTTGACGACACCCCGATAGGGATCGAACTGCGCGTTGAACACGAGCGCGCGCAAACGATCGCGGTGTCCCTTCGGCGGAGGAATGCGATGAACGATCGCTTCGACGATTTCCTTGATCCCGACGCCGTTCTTGGCGCTGGCCAAGATGCACTCGCTCTTCTCCATCACCAGCAGCTCCTCGATCTCCTCCATCACGCGCGCCGGATCGGCGGCCGGAAGGTCGATCTTGTTGATGACGGGGATGATCGTGAGCTCGTGCTCGAGCGCCAGATGGTAGTTGGCCAGCGTCTGCGCCTCGATTCCTTGCGCGGCGTCGATGATCAGCAGCGCGCCCTCGCACGCCGCGAGCGAACGCGAGACCTCGTACGAGAAGTCGACGTGCCCTGGCGTGTCGATGAGATTCAGACGATAGAGCTCGCCGTCGTTGGCCCGATACTCGAGCGTGACCGGATGCATTCGGATCGTGATGCCGCGTTCGCGTTCGAGGTCCATCGCGTCGAGCGCCTGATCTTCCACCTCGCGCGAGCCTACGGCGCGCGTGATGTCCATCAAACGATCCGAAAGCGTGGTCTTTCCGTGATCGATGTGAGCGATGATGCAGAAGTTGCGGACGTTGCTCGCAACATCGATGCGGTGCGGCCGCTCGGACTTAAGAGCCAAAATGCGGCGCTACTACATCGCTACGCAGCTGCTGGCGAGCGACCAAAGTTCGGGCCGAACGAACAGCTGCAGCACGAGAAGAACGATCAAGAACGCGAGGTCGAGGCCGCCGAGCGGGGGAATCACGCGACGTAGCGGCTGAAGCACCGGCTCGATGACCGAGGCGAGATAGTAAACCCAACGCCCGCGGCGCAGGTCGGGAATCCACGAGACGACGGCGTAGACTAAAAGCAGCAGCGTGTAGACGTTGACCGCGTAGTAGAGGCCCTGCCAGAGATAGCAAACGAGTGAATTCACGCGGGCGCCGTTCTACGACGCGGGCGGTCGCGCCCGCTCGATGGCCTCGAGCTCTTCTTCGGAGGCCACAACGGTCGGCTTGAAATTTGCGACGGGTTTGCCATACGTGCGGGTATCCTCGCGCGAGTAAATGCTCGTGAGCACGACCCCGTTGCCTTGGCGGTTGAGCAACGCAAGCGCGTAGGACAAGCCGGACCCGGTCCCCGCGAAGGCGTCGTAGCGGACGAAACCGGCGCCCGATAGGTCGGTTCCGGCAAGGGCCTCGAGCTTGCCCGCACGCTCGCCCATATTATCCAGCGCCGCGCGCGTGGAGGCGGCGCCCTCTTCCAGGTCACGCAACCGGCCGGCTGCGCTTCCCGTTCCCCCGGCGATCAGGCCGTCGTGGATGGCGACGAGATCGTGAAGGCGCGCCAACGCCGGGCGCACGACGACAGCGTGATAAACGGCGAGCGCGACGAGCGCGCCCACGAGTGCACCGGCGGCGACATAAAGTGTAATCGACTGCATCGTTTTGAATCCGGGCTCGCCACGACGAGAGCCAGGTAGCTCACGGCACCCGTAAGTGCCCGCTTACCGTTGCTACCTTCCGGTTCTGGCGGGGTTCGCGGGTTTACGCCGCGCAAGGCCCAGCCCCCATCATGGTCCCGCCATGATACCATACCGACATGCGACGCGCCGTAACGCTGGCCGGCCTGCTGCTGGTGGCCGCCGCCGGCACCATGGAACTTCAAAGTTCCGATGTTCCCGCGGGCGGCATCATACCGACGCCGTTCATGGCGACCGATTGCGGCGGGCATAACCGCTCTCCCGCGCTGGCCTGGAGCGGTGCGCCAAAAGGCGTACGATCCTTCGCGCTGATCGTGCACGATTCCGACGCGCCGATTGCGGGAGGGTTCTACCATTGGGTCGTTTACAATCTTCCGGCCGGTTCGCGCGCCCTACCCGGCAACGCCCAACTCTTGTCCGGCCAACTCGGCGAGACGTCGCTCGGCGAGCAGGGATATCACGGGCCGTGCCCGCCTCCCGGCCCGGCGCACCACTACACGTTCACGCTCTACGCGCTGGACCTGGCGCACGTTGCGGCTAAACCGCCGCTGACCGGCGTGCAACTTGAGGTTCGCATCGAGGGTCACGTTTTGGCTCGCGCCGTCCTGGCGAGCACGGCAGCGTCCAACCCTTAGGATAGCTTCGCCCGACGTCGAATGACGTGGGCGCAATGGATGAAACAACCATCAAAGTACGCGAGAACGGGCCGTATCTGGTCCGCGGCCCCGTGACGCTCACCGACGCCGAC
This sequence comes from Vulcanimicrobiota bacterium, assembly GCA_963745145.1. Taxonomy (GTDB): domain Bacteria; phylum Vulcanimicrobiota; class Vulcanimicrobiia; order Vulcanimicrobiales; family Vulcanimicrobiaceae; genus Cybelea. The sequence continues at coordinate 555,531 of CAVUWE010000003.1, forward strand.
GGCAGCGTTTACACGATCGATACGCCAAACGTCGCACTGTGCCGCTGCGGCGGTTCGCAGACGAAGCCATTCTGCGACGGTTCACATAAAACGAACGGGTTCTCGGCGACCGAGCGCGCCGCCGTGGTAGAGAGCGCCGGCGCCTAATGCCGTCGTATGTGCGCGAAGGCTCCGTCCCGCACAAGCGACATATCCAATTTCGTCGTCCCGACGGCGGACTCTACGCGGAAGAGCTTTTCTCGACCAAGGGGTTCGAGAGCGTCTACTCGCTGCTTTATCATCTGCGCCCGCCCACGGCGACGCTCGACGTGCGGCCTTGGGATAGGCCGGCGATCGCGTTCGTAGCAAACGATCCGCTGCGGAACCGGCACTTCCACACCGGCTCGCTGCGCCTCGAGGGAGACGATCCCGTCGCGTCGCGGACGCCGGTGCTGGGCAACGACGACGTCGTGGTCTCGATCGCAAGCGCCCAGCGCCCCATGGAATATTTCTATCGCAATACGGGGGGCGACGAGCTGCTCTTCATTCACCACGGGACCGGCATCGTCGAATCGCAGTTCGGGGAACTAGCCTATCGCGAGCACGATTATCTCGTCATCCCGACGGGCACGACGTATCGGGTAATGCCGTCGTCGCCTACGCGCATGCTGGTCTACGAAACCTCGGGGACCGTCAGGATCCCGCGACGGTACCGCAACGAGTTCGGCCAGCTCGAAGAGCACGCGCCGTACTACGAACGCGATTTCCGGGCGCCGGTTCTCAAGGCGCCGGTCGAAGCTCAAGGCGAATATGAGGTTCGCGTAACCAACCGCGGGCGCAACGCGCTGTACATCGTTCAGAATCATCCCTGCGACGTGGTCGGCTGGGACGGTTACTGCTATCCGTACGCGTTCAATCTCGAAGAGTTCGCGCCGATTACCGGTAAGCTCCATCAGCCGCCGCCGGCACACGCGACGTTCGAATCGCCCGGTGCCGCCTACTGCGCCTTCGTGCCCCGCCTCTTCGACTATCACCCGTTGGCGATCCCCGTTCCCTACAATCATTCTAGCGTCGACTGCGACGAAGTGCTGTACTACGTGAGCGGCAATTTCATGAGCCGCCGCGGGGTCGAGGAAGGTTCGATAACGCTCCACGCCGCCGGAGCTCCGCACGGCCCGCAGCCCGGCGCGGTCGAATCGAGCCTCGGGAAGACGTCGACCGACGAGATCGCGGTGATGATCGACACGTTCAAGCCGCTGCTGCTCGCGCAGGCGGCGCTGCCGTGCGAAGATCGCGAGTACTTTCGTTCCTGGATCGAAACGCCGGCGACCGCTTAACGCTTTAGAGCGACGGCTCGATGCGTCCGCGAGCCGTGCCGAAGCCGATGCGACGCGCGCCGGGGGCCTCGCACCACCCGCGCAGCATTACCTCGTCGCCGTCTTCGAGAAACGCACGCGTTTCGCCGCCGGCCAGAGCGATGGGCCGCTCACCATTCCAGCTGAGCTCGATCAAACTCCCCTGCGTATGCGGCGCCGAGCCGCTGATCGTTCCCGACGCATAGAGATCGCCGGGGCGCGTCACCGCGCCGTTGGACGTCGCGTGCGCGAGTTGCTGCGCCACGTTCCAATACATGTTGCGAAAGGTGGTTTGCGAAATCACGGCCGGTGCCGCGCCGCTTTCACGCATGCGCGCCGACTGTAAATCGACGGCGAGCCGAATCTCGTATGCCCAGGGGTCTTCGCTGCGGAGATACTCCAAGGGCTCCGGGTGTTGAGGCGGGCCTTCTACCCGGAACGGCTCGAGCGCCTCGAGCGTCACGATCCACGGCGAGATCGTCGTCGCAAACGACTTCCCCAGGAATGGTCCGAGCGGCTGGTATTCCCACGCCTGGACGTCGCGCGCGCTCCAGTCGTTGACCAAAACGAGCCCAAAGATGTGATCGGCCGCGTCGGCGACCGCGATCGGATCGCCGAGCTGATTGCCCGGGCCCGCAACGAAGCCAATCTCGAGTTCGATGTCGAGGCGGCGGCTCGAACCGAAGTCGGGGGCCGGTGCGTCGGGAGGCTTACGCTGGCCGCGCGGGCGGCGAATGGGCGTTCCGTCGATGACGATCGTGCTCGAACGCCCGTGATATCCGATCGGAATCCAGCGCCAGTTCGGCAGCAGCGCCTCGGCATTCGGCCGGAAGATCCGTCCCAGATTGGTCGCGTGTTCGAGCGACGAATAAAAATCCACGTAGTCGCCGATTTCCATCGGAACGCGCATCTCGACGGCGTTTTGCGCCACGAAGAACCGATCGGCGCCGGCCTCGATCAAACGGCGATCGCCGCCCGCGCGCAGCAACTGCGAGAGCCGCTCGCGCACCGCGCTCCACGCCGGGCGCCCGGCCGCGAGGAACGGATTGAGCAGCGGCGCCTCCAGGAGCTCGGGCTCGCAGAGATCGTCGAATAAGCCGGCCCGCGCGACGGCCGCAACATCGATGATCTTCTCGCCGATCGCGACGCCGATTCGCGGCTGCCGGTTCCCCTCGACGAAGACGCCGAACGGCAAGTTCTGGATCGGGAAATCGCTGTCCGCGGCGACGGGCACCCACGATTCGAGGCCGGCGTCGGTTGTGTCCGCGGGCTCGATCATCGCGGAGGCAATAAACCCAACGCGGCGAGATCGTCGACGGGCTCCTCGAAGCTGCAGCTGCCGTAAGCGACGAAGGCTTCGCGACGCGTTCGCTCGAGCTCGGCGATGCCGACGCGCTCGTCTCGCCAATGAAAGGACGCATCGTCGAAGGTAAATGCGCTGGGGTTCTTCTTCCGCAAGAATCCGCCGGAGCGTTTCGAGGTCGACGCGCGCGGCGAGTGCGGCGGCGGCGATGAGGTTCAAGAAGCCATGCATCGGGAAGCCCGTGGCTCGATCGACGTGGCGTACGGGATGATGCAATCCGGCGGTCGCCTTGAACGGCACGCCCGCGGCATCGGCCGCTGCAATGAACGCGGCCACGTCATCGACGGTAGGAAACGCATCGGCCGTCGTTCCTCCGCAGCGTAACTTCGCGCCTAATCCGGAGCGGGAGAGAACGTCCATCGCGGCCGGGAGCGCCTCCGTCCAGCCTTGGCCGCGCGCAATCTCGACGTACGCGGGGAGCTGGTCGACCTGCGCCGCGCGGATGTCCTCGGTGAGTACGGCCAGGGCGTCGAGCACGCCGTCGCTCGGCACGCCGATCTCGAGCGCTTCGACCGCCACGCCGGCAGCGCGCTGCAAGGCGACGCCCCGCAGCGCATCGCGATCGCGGCCGACGATTACCGAGAACGGCCCCTGCAACGGGGCGTCCGACGTCTGCAGCAGCCGCGCCGGGAGGATGAATCGCCCGAGCATCCAGGCGTGCGGCCCCAGGCGCGCTGCGCGGTACTCGCGCTGCGCGTCCGCGATGCTGAGTTCGGCGGGGGGATACAGCCCCGCATAGTCGATGAGCGTGGAAAAAGCGGCGCGGACCGAGGGATGCCGCGCCGTCGATGCGGTCATGAGTGCTGCTTCGACAGGGCCGCCCGAGAGGCTTCGCCAAGAACGGCTGCCCATGAGCACGGCGGCTGAGGCGCGCAGCAATCCCCTCGCGCAGATCGACTGGGACCACGTCGAATTCTACGTCGGCAACGCCAAGCAGGCGGCGCACTACTATATGTCGGCCTTCGGCTTCGACCAGATAGGCTACGCGGGGCCGGAGACCGGCGTTCGCGACCGCGTCAGCTACCTGCTCGAGCAGAACAAGCTGCGCTTCGTCCTCACCTCGAGCCTAGTGCCCGACGACGAGATCTCTCGGCACGTCGCGCTCCACGGGGACGGGATCAAGGACATCGCGATCCTCGTCGGCGACGCACGCTCGGCGTTCGACATGGCGGTGCGCGGCGGCGCTCGCGTCGTGCTGGAGCCGACGAATTGCGAAGACGCCGGCGGGCGTCTCGTGAAGGCGACCATCGCCACCTATGGCGACACCGTCCACTCGTTCGTCCAACGGGACGCCTACGGAGGCCTGTTTGCGCCCGGGTTCGTCGAGGCGCGGCGCACGATCGCGCACGCGCGCAAGCCCGGCTTGCAGTTCATCGATCATTGCGTCGGAAACGTCGGCTGGGGCGAGATGAACGCATGGGGTGACTTTTACGCGCGCGTCTTCGGATTCTCGCAGCTGGTCTCGTTTGACGACAAGGACATCTCGACCGAGTACACGGCCTTGCGATCCAAAGTGATGACCGACGCGCGCCATCAGGTGAAGTTTCCGATCAACGAGCCGGCGCAGGGCAAGAAGAAATCGCAGATCGAGGAGTATCTCGAGTTCTATCGCGGTGCCGGCGTTCAACACATGGCGATCCGGACGGACGACATCGCCGCCACGATCCGAGCGCTCAAAGAGAACGGCATGGAGTTTCTCGATACGCCCGACTCGTACTACGATTTGCTCGAGGAGCGGGTGGGTAAGATCGACGAGGCGATGGAGACGCTGCGCGAGCTGCGAATCCTCGTCGACCGCGACGACATGGGTTACATGCTGCAGATATTCACCAAGCCGCTGCAAGACCGCCCGACGGTCTTCTTCGAGATCATTCAGCGTAAGGGCAGCCTCTCGTTCGGCAAGGGCAACTTCAAAGCGCTCTTCGTTTCGATCGAGCGCGAGCAAGAAAAGCGAGGAACGCTGTAGTTACCGCCGCCGCACTCGACCGCGCCGGGCTGGTCGACTGGTACCGCCGCAACCGGAAGCGAACCGCCGAGCTCTTCGCGCTGATCGCGGACGACGCGTTCTACGACCGTCCCATCCCGTTGCGCCACCCGTTCGCGTTTTACGAGGGCCACATCCCCACGTTTAGCTACCTGACCCTCAACGAGCGCGGACTCGGCGAAGCGGCGCTCGACCCCGCCATGGAGCGGCTCTTTGAGCGCGGCATCGATCCCGCGTCACTCGACGACGCCCGGCGCTTGGCACGCGCGGACTGGCCCGCCCGCGCGACGGTCGCGGCCTTCGCGGATCGCTGCGATGCGCGCGTCGAGGCGGCGCTCGAGTCGGGCCGCATCGACGATGCGAGCGTGCCGAGCCTCGTCAACGCGGAGGCGGCCTATACGATCCTCGAGCACGAGGCGATGCACCAGGAGACGCTGCTCTACATCGTGCACCAGCTGGCCCCGGATCGTAAGCACGGCGTCGCCAGCCGGCACGAGGATCGCGCGGGTCCGGCGGACGCGCTGTGCAGCGTCGCACCCGGGATCGCGACGGTGGGAGCGTCGCGCGACGAGATCGCGTTCGGCTGGGATAACGAGTTCGAGCGCACGGAGGTCGACGTCGCCGGTTTTGACATCGCCGCGTTTCCGGTGACCAACGGCGAGTGGCTGCGTTTCGTCGCCGATGGCGGTCCGGCGCCGTTCTTTTGGAAAGAGCGCGACGGTGAATGGCGCCTGCGGCTCCTCTTCGAGGAGATCCCGCTGCCGCAATCGTGGCCCGTCTACGTGACGCATCTGCAAGCTCGCGCGTACGCGCGCTGGGCGGGGATGCGGCTGCCGACGGAAGCTGAGTACCATCGCGCGGCGTTCGGGACGCCCGGCGCCGGTGAGCGCCCGTTTCCCTGGGGCGCGCAGCCGCCGGGCGAACGGTACGGGAACTTCGGGTTGCGCCGGTTCGACCCCGAGCCGGTCGACGCCCATCCGGACGGCGCCAGCGCGTGGGGCGTCGCCGACCTCATCGGCAACGGCTGGGAGTGGACGGCCACTCCGTTCGCCCCGCTGCCCGGCTTCGAGCCGATGGCGTCATATCCGAGGTACTCGGCGGACTTCTTCGACGGCCGGCACTACGTGATGAAGGGCGCGTCTGCAGTGACGCCGCTCGAGCTCGTTCGCCGCTCCTTCCGGAACTGGTTCTACGACGACTATCCATACATGTATGCAAAGTTCCGCTGCGTAGCGTGAGGCGCGTCGGGGCGCTCGTTTCCGCCGCCGCGCTCGCAGTGCTTTCGGTGACGGCCTGCTCGCGGCTGGGCGACCGCGGCGAACTCGCGTCAGACCACCTGCGCGTCGCTATCAACATCACTCCGACGCAGCTCAATCCGATCCTAACGCAGAACACGATTGAAGTCTTCGCCGACGGTCTGATCTTCAGCATGCTGGTGACGCACGACGAGCGTCACCGTCAGATCCCCGATCTCGCCCAGGCGGTTCCGACGCTCCAAAACGGCGGGATCAGCAAAGACGGGCGAACGCTGACCTATCATCTGCGTCACGGCGTGACCTGGCACGACGGCGCGCCGTTCACGAGCCGCGACGTGAAGTTTACATGGCAAGCGATCATGAACCCGCGCAACAACGTCGTTTCGCGGCGCGGCTACGACCTGGTCGGCTCGATGGACACGCCCGACGCCTACACCGTGATCGTGCACATGAAGCAGCTCTTTCCGCCCGCCGTCGACACGCTTTTCGCGGAAAGCGACGCACCGATGCGCGTGCTGCCCGCCCACCTGCTGGCGAAATACCCCGACCTCAATCACGTGGAGTTCAACGCCGCTCCGGTGGGCACCGGACCGTTCCGGTTCGTGAGCTGGCAGCGCGGCGACCGGATCGTGCTCCAGGCGAATCCGGCATACTTTCGCGGCAGGCCCGCCCTGAAGCAGATGACGCTCGCGATCATCCCCGACGACAACACGGTCCAGGCGCAGCTGAAGTCGGGCGAGGCCGACCTTGCAATCGAGATTCCTTCCGCCGTGTACCGCGACGTCGAGGGAGCTCCGGGCGTGCGTCGTCAACTCGCGGATTCGCCCGCGTATACGGCGATCTTGTTCAATACGCAGCGGCCGCCGCTGGACGACGTGCGCGTCCGGCAAGCGCTCGCATTGGGCGTCGATCGCGCGGCCATCGTGCGCGACGATGAATACGGCACGGCAACGCTCGCGACGGCCGACCTTGCGCCGTATTACTGGGCGTTCGATTCGACGCTGCATCCGGCGCCCTACGATCCGGCCCGCGCCAAAGCGCTACTCGACGCCGCCGGCTGGCGCGCCGGGCCCGACGGCGTGCGCGTTCGCAACGGAACGCGTCTGTCGCTCCTGATGGTGTACGGGATCGGCAGTCAAATCGTGCGCACGATGACCGCGCAAGTGCAGCAGATGTATCGCGGCATCGGTGTCGACCTTCAGTTCAAGGGTTTCGACTATGCTACGCTCTATGCGGCCGCGCAGAGCGGTGGCATCTTAAACGGCGGCAAGTTCGACCTCGCGATGTATTCCTGGGTCTCCGGTTCGGACCCCGACGACTCGTCGCAATGGACGTGCGGCATGATCCCGCCCGCCGGGAACAACGTGTCGCGTTACTGCTCGCCGGCGATGGAGGCGGCACAGCGACTCGCCCTGTCCACATTCGATCGGTCCGTGCGCAAGCGGGCGTACGCGCAGATTCAGTCGCTACTGCTGCGCGACGCGCCGGCGGCCTTTTTGTACTATCAGTCGCTGCGCTACGCACGCGTGCCCGACCTCCAGTATTTCCTGCCGAACGGCATTAGCGAAGGCTGGAACGCCCAGGATTGGCGGCGCTAGGCGCCGTACGAAAAGCGGCCCATCGCGGGCCTACCACCGAGGAGAACGAGTTGACCACGACCATCGAAACGGCAAAAAAAGTGCCGGTGACCGTCGCGTACGGCGACGGAATCGGTCCGGAGATCATGACCGCGACGCTTCGCGTGCTCGACGCGGCCGGCGCGAGCCTGGAACTGGAGCGCATCGAGATCGGCGAGTCGGTCTACAACAAAGGCTTGAGCAACGGCATCGAGCCGGCGTCGTGGGAGACATTACGCCGGACGAAGGTATTCCTCAAGGCCCCGATCACTACGCCGCAGGGCGGAGGCTTCAAGAGCCTCAACGTCACGGTTCGAAAGACGCTCGCGATGTATGCAAACGTGCGCCCTTGCGCCTCGCTTCATCCGTACGTCCTCACCAAGCACCCGAACATGGACATCGTTATCGTGCGCGAGAACGAGGAAAACGTCTACGGCGGCATCGAGCACCGCCAGACGAACCAGGTGGCGCAGTGCCTCAAGCTCATCTCGCGGCCGGGCAGCAAGCGCATCATCCGCTACGCGTTTGAGTACGCGCACGCGAACAAGCGTAAGAAAGTCACGTGCTTCACCAAAGACAACATCATGAAGATCACTGATGGCTTGTTCCATCGGACGTTCAACGAGATCGCCTTGGAGTACCCCGACATCGAGAGCGAGCACTGGATCGTCGACATCGGCGCGGCCAAGATGGCCGATACGCCGGAGGCCTTCGACGTGATCGTGATGCCCAATCTGTACGGGGACGTGCTCTCCGACGTCGCCGCGCAGATTACGGGCTCGGTCGGCCTGGCCGGGTCGGCCAACATCGGCGACCACTGCTCGATGTTCGAGGCGATCCATGGGTCGGCGCCACGCCGCGCCGGGCAGAATCTGGCCAACCCGTCGGGACTGTTGCACGGCGCGATTTTGATGCTCGTGCACATCGGTCAGGCGAACGTTGCCGAGCGCGTGCATAACGCGTGGCTGCGCACGATCGAGGACGGCATTCACACCTATGACATCTTCAAGGAGGGTACGTCGCGCCAGAAGGTGGGCACGAAGGAGTTTGGAGACGCCGTCGTCGCCCGGCTCGGTCAGAAGCCCCAGCACCTCAAGCCGGTCGAGTACGACAAAGAGTCGGGGATGAATCTGGCGATCCGCCCGGCGGGAAAGCCGCCCATGAAGCTGCGCGCCGGCGTCGATATCTTCATCGACCGCCGCGACGGCAATCCGGATCAAATCGCGGCCGTCATGAACCGGTTTAACGTTCCGGGGGCGAAGCTCACGGTGATCAGCAACCGCGGTACGAAGGTCTGGCCGAACGGCAACCCCGATACGTATTGGAGCGATCACTGGTCGTGCCGCTTCGAGAGCGACGGCGAGCTCTTCACCGCGGCGCACGTGGTCGCGCTGCTCAATGCCGCCGAGCACGCCGGCTTCGACGTGATCAAAACCGAGGGTCTCTACACGTTCAACGGTGAGCGCGGCTACTCACTCGCTCAAGGCGAGTAGCGCATTGTCAGGATGACGGCGTAGCAAATGCGCATCGTTAGCCTGTTGCCGAGCGCGACCGAGATTCTCTTTGCGATCGGTGCGGGCGACGAGGTCGTGGGCGTTACGCACGAGTGCGATTATCCCCTCGAGGTCGCGCGGCTTCCGAGGCTGACGGCCGCGTCGGGACCCGATATGGCGGCGTCCGCCGAGATCGACCGGCACGTGCGCGCGGCGGTTCACGCGGGATCGAGCCTGTACGAGCTCGACGCGGCGTTGCTGGATCGGCTCGCGCCCGACTTGATCGTTACGCAAGAGCTGTGCGCCGTCTGCGCCGTGTCATACGACATCGTTTCAACCGCCGCGAAGCGCTTGCGTTCCGATCCCCGCGTCGTCTCGCTCGAGCCGGTTTCGCTGGGGGACGTGTTTACGACCATCTCATTTCTGGGTGACATCACGGGCCACGCGGACGAGCCCGCGCCGGTCGTCGCCGCTCTCGAGGCGCGAATCGCCGCGATCCGGACCGCCAAGCGGCGCTGGAAGACGCTCGTGCTCGAATGGACGGATCCGCCGATGAGCGCAGGTCACTGGATTCCGGAGATCCTCGAAATCGCGGGCGGCACACCGGTTCTCGCGAATCCCGGCGCGAACTCGCGGCGGCTAGAGTGGAGCGCGATCGTCGCCGCCGATCCCGAAGCGGTGATCGTCTCTCCGTGCGGCTTCGACCTCGATCGAACCAAACGCGAGGTCGCCGCGCTCGACGGCATCGCAGAATGGCAGTCGCTTTCGGCGCGTCGCAATGCGCGCGTCCTGGCGATGGATGGCAACGCCTATCTGAGCCGGCCGGGTCCGCGCTTAGTCGATGCGGCGGAAATAATCGCGCAGTGGTATACTGGTTTGGCGGAGCACGCCGGATGACCGCGCCCCCAGTTATGGAGGTGAGGAAAGTCCGGGCTTCACACGGGCAGGGTGCAGGATAACGTCCTGTCGGGGCAACTCGAAGGAAAGTGCCACAGAAACATACCGCCTCATGAATTTGGGGTAAGGGTGAAATCGTGAGGTAAGAGCTCACGGAGGCTGCGGTGACGCAGCCTCGGGTAAACCCCACCCGAAGCAAGACCGCTCGAATTTCCGCCGGACCCTTCAGGCGATTGCCTGGCCGAACCGGCGGCGGACGGCCCGTCCGAACGAGCTACGTCGCATCGAGGCGCTCGGTGACGAGCGCCCCAGAGAGATGGTCATCACCCACGCGTGGGGACAGAATCCGGCTTACAGGCGTGCTTCGCCTGGGGCCTCCTGCAACCAGTGGGGCCGCGCATGCGTTTTGCCGAAGGAGGACATTACATGAACCAACAGTCGTTTACACCCGAGATGACCGTCGACGAGGCGTTTAAGCTGCACGCAGGTGCGCGGCGCGTGTTCGCGCGTTTTCACCTAGGCGGCTGCTCGAACTGCGCGATCAGCGAATCGCATACGATCGGCGCGATTAGCGTCGACTATGGGATTCCGCTCCCGATGCTCCTAGAGAACCTCAATGCGCTCTTCGACCAAGGTACGCTGGCGGTCGGCGACCGCGTGCGCATTCCCGATGAGATTCGCTCGAAAATCCCCCAGCTCGCCGACGTCCCCGAGGTAGGCGAGATCACCGGCGCCGACAGCGGCGCGTATACCGCGGACTTTGGCGACGTGCGCTTGCAGGGGCTCGCCGAGGACTTCGTCGCGGTCGAACCCGACTACGCGTCGAGCTAGCGCTTTTAGAGCGGTTTTCGGGTGCTGAAGCCCTCTTCGATGCCGTGCCAGTAGCCCACGCGGGGCTCCCCCAGCTTCCAGCAGAGAAAGACGGTCTCGCCGTCGAGCATCGAGGGAAAGTCGACGAGCCCTAGGTCGATATCCTTAACGACGCATCCAAACGACTCGATCCGGTAGATCAGCCGGCCGATTTCGTGTTTGAGCTCGGCGAAGCGCGGCGCCGGCAGCGAAGAGCGCGCGGCGGCCAGCCGCGGGCGGCGCGGCTCGGCGTGGTGCAAGGCCGGATCCGATTCGAGCAGTTTGATCGCGAGGTCTCGGCGCTTGCCGAGGAGCTCCTCGATGAGCGGCTCGAGCTTCGGAATGAGGGCGTTGGCGCGTTCGGGCGAAAAGAGCTTCATAATGAGTTCGCTTCGGATCGTCTTCGTTACGGGTCTCTCCGGTGCGGGCTTGAGCCAGGCGATCAAGTCCTTCGAAGATTTGGGCTTCTACTGCATCGAACACCTGCCTCCCGTCGTTCTCGACGGCGCCATCGCGGCGCTCGAGCGATCCGACGTGCGCGACGTTGCGATCGCACTGGACCTCCGCGAGCGACGCTGAGCTCGGCGACCCGCGAACCGCCATCGACGCCGTCGCCCGTACGCACGACACGCGGCTGCTGTTTCTCGACGCCGCCGACGACTTGCTCGTACGTCGCTTCAGCGAAACGCGGAGGCGACACCCGTTCGCGATCGCCGGTTCCGTGCGCGAAGCGATCGACGCCGACCGGCGAATGCTCGCCCCCTTGCGCGAGCGGGCGGACTTCGTGATCGACACGACCAGCCTCACCCCCAGCACGCTTAAAGAGCGGATCGCTGCGGCGTTCCTGGCCGAGCGGCCCGTTCGTCTCACGGTGGCGTTCGTTTCCTTCGGATTTAAGTACGGGCTGCCCACGGATCTGGATCTTCTCTTCGACGTGCGCTTCCTGCGCAACCCGAACTACGAACACGACTTAGCGGCGCAGACGGGCGAAGACCCGGCCGTCGGCGCGTTCATCGAGGACGATCCGTCGCTCGCGCCGTTTCTTTCGAAGGTCGAAGATCTGCTCGAGTACCTGCTGCCCCGTTACCTCGCGGAGGGCAAATCCCAGCTCACGATTGGGATCGGGTGCACCGGCGGACGCCATCGCTCGGTCTACGTCGCACGCCGGCTGACGGCGCGCTTCGCCGAGGACGCTCGGCTCGACGTCGTGTCCGAGGCGCGCGACCTCGTGCGAGGAGCGTGATGCGCGCGCGCCTGACGCGTTCGTTACATTGGCTCGTCCCAGGCATCGGCATCAAGCGCTGGATCCTGCTCGCGGTCTTCGGCGTCATCCTGCTCCTCGATGCGGTCACGCGCTGGTTCATCGCCGAAGGCACGGGGATTCACGTCAACGAGATCCTCGACGACATCGTCGACGATTATTTTCCCCCTGCGTACCTCACGTGGATTCTCGGTGCGATCGGGATCGCGCTGGTCGCGGCCGGCGTTTGGATGTGGCTGCGCGCGGTCGTTCGCGGGGCGCGCGATAGAACGCCCAGGGGCTTCCGAGATGCGCTGGCCGGAAGACGTCTTCAGCAGGGTTATAAGATCGTGGCAATCGGGGGAGGCACCGGCCTCTCCACGCTGCTCCGCGGCCTCAAGCGACGCACGAGTAATCTCACGGCGGTCGTCACCGTTAGCGACGACGGCGGCTCCTCCGGCCGCCTTCAGAAGGAGCTCGGCGTGTTGCCGCCCGGGGACGTGCGAAACTGCCTCGTGGCGTTGGCGGACGACGAAGCGATGGTCACGGACCTCTTTCGATATCGCTTCACCGAGGGCGAAGGCCTGAGCGGCCACTCGTTCGGCAACCTTTTCTTGGCGGCGATGAGCGGCATCACCGGAAACTTCGACCAGGCGATCAAGGAATCGAGCCGCGTGCTCAACGTGGTTGGCCGCGTACTCCCCGCGACGCTCGGAATGGTACGACTCTGCGCCGAGCTCGACGACGGCACGATCGTCGAAGGTGAATCGTCGATCTCGCTCGCGAAGCGGCCGATCAAGCGGGTATTCTTCGAGCCCGCGACAGTGGCGCCGCTGGACGAAGTTGTCGCTGCGATTCGTGACGCCGATGCGATCGTGCTGGGACCGGGGTCTCTGTTCACATCGCTTGCACCGAACCTCTTGGTGAGCGGGATCGCGCGCGAGGTCGCGTACTCACACGCCGTCAAGATGTACGTGTGCAACGTGATGACCCAGCCGGGCGAGACCGACGCGATGACGGCGGCGGATCACGTCGAGGCGCTGCTCAAGAGTGCCGGCGAGCGCGTCTGCGACTACGTCATCGTCAACGACGAACCACCGTCGCGGTTGCTCGGAGCGTACGCGCAGGAGGGCCAGGTTCCGGTGCTGCCCGACGTCGAGCGAATCGCGGCGCTGGGCCTAGAGCCCGTGCGGGCGCAAGTCATCGGCGAGACGGAGACGGTTCGTCACGATCCGGAAAAGCTCGCCGCTGTGGTGTTGTCGATCGTCGATCGCACCGTCGCCGAAAGAGCGACGCTGGTCAAGCCCGCGAGCGCGTACCGCCGTTCGAGCGCCTTTAGCTAAGGGTCAGTGAGCGGGCTGCTGGGCCAGCGTTAGGTTCAACTGGAACGGCTTGCCCGGCTCGACGTTCGTGCTCGATGCCAGCGCCTGATAGCCTTGCGCTTGCACCGCGTAGTCGGCGATGCCGCTGGGGACCTTCTCGATCGAAAACTTACCGGTGGCATCGCTCGTTGCCGTCAGCACCGTATCGATCGTAACCACGGCGCCCGCGATCGGAGCGTTGGTCGCTGCGTCCACGACGACTCCGGTTACCGTTGCGAATCCGGCGGCTGGCGGCAGCGTATCCGTGTTGCAGCCTTGCGTGCTAAGTAATAGGAACGCGATCGCGAGGAAGACCCTGCCGACGCTCGGTTTCATAGGTGAAGCTCTTCGCCGCGCTGAAGCCGCCGCTCCTATGGCAAGCCCCGCTCCGGCGTCCGCAACTGCCGGCCTGACCTATTGCGCCAACGCGCTCGAGGCCATCGGCCACACGCCGCTGGTCAAGCTCAACAAGGTGGTCGAGGGCGCGAGCTGTTTGGTGCTGGCGAAGGTCGAGTACGTGAATCCGGGCGGCAGCGTTAAGGACCGCCCGGCTGTTGCGATGCTCGACGCCGCCGAGCGCCAGGGCCTTCTCAAGCCCGGCGGCACCATCGTCGAACCGACCAGCGGCAACACGGGGACGGGCCTCGCGATGGCGGCGGCCATCCGCGGCTATCGCTGCATCCTGGTGATGCCGGATAAGATGTCGCGCGAGAAGATCGATCTGCTGCGAGCCTACGGCGCCGACGTCGTCATCACGCCGACGAACGTCCCGCCGGACTCGCCCGAATCGTACTACGGCGTTGCCAATCGCCTGGCGTCCGAGATTCCCGGCGCATTTCAGCCGAATCAATTCCACAATCACTTCAATCCCGACGCGCACTACCAAACCACGGGCCCCGAGATTTGGGAACAGACGGGCGGCACGATCACGCATTTCGTGGCCGGCATCGGGACCGGCGGCACGATCTCGGGCACGGCGCGCTATCTAAAAGAGCGGAATCCTGCCGTTCACGTCGTCGGCGCCGATCCCGAAGGGTCGATCTATTCGGGAGACATTCCGCGCTCGTATGCCGTCGAGGGGATCGGCATGAGCTATCTTCCCGAAACGGTCGACTTGCGCGTCATCGACGAGATGGTTCGGGTTTCCGACCGCGATTCGTTCCTGATGGCGCGGCGCATCACGCGCGAGGAAGGACTGCTCGTCGGCGGATCGTCCGGGACGGCGGCCGTCGCGGCCGTCAAGCTGGCGAAGACGCTTTCTCCGGACGCGATCGTGGTCGTCCTCCTGCCCGACTCGGGCCGCGGTTACATGTCGAAGATCTTCAACGACGACTGGATGATCGCGAACGGCTTCTTGGCCGATGCGAAGCGTCGCGCGACGGTCGGCGACGTTTTGCGCAGCAAAACACCGCTGCCACCGTTGATCACCGTGCGAGACGACGACACCGTAAAGACCGCGCTCGACCTCCTGCGGCGTTACGAGATCTCGCAGGTGCCGGTGATGCGCGGGAACGAGCCGGTCGGCAGCGTGAACGACATCGGCGTGATGCAGAGCGTGTTCGACCACTCGGACATCCTGCACCAGCCCGTGAGCGAAGTCATGGGGCGGCCGTTCCCGGTGCTCGAACAATCCGAAGAGATCGAGCGCGCGTATAAGCTGCTCACGCTGGCCAATCCAGCGATCATCGTCACCGACGACGGCGAGCCGATCGGTGTGCTGGCGCGGCAGGACATCATCAGTTTTCTCTCCACGAGCTCCGAAGTCGTCCACAAATAAATGAGGTTCGCGACCAAGGCCATTCACGTCGGGCAGGATGCCGATCCCGCAACGGGCGCGACGATCGTTCCCATCTATCAAACGTCGACGTACACTCAGCAGCGGGTGGGCGAACACAAGGGCTTCGATTACAGCCGCACGATCAATCCCACGCGCCTCGCGCTGGAACGGCAGCTCGCGTCGCTCGAGGGCGCCCGGTACGGCAGCGCCTTCGCGAGCGGCATGTCCGCAACGGCGGCCGTTCTGGGCCTGCTCTCCGCGGGTGACCACGTGGTCGTCAGCGACGACCTCTACGGCGGGACGTACAGGTTGTTCACGCGCGTGCTCGAGCGCTATGGCCTGGAGTTCACCTACGTGGACATGTGCGATCTCGAGGCCGTGCGCGGTGCCGTTCGGCCGGCGACGAAGCTGTTCTGGGTCGAGACCCCGACGAATCCGTTGCTCAAGGTCGTCGACATCGCGGCAATCGCGGCTCTGCGCCGGGGCGAGCAACTCGTCGCGGTCGACAACACGTTTGCGACGCCGTACTTTCAACAGCCGCTGGCGCTCGGCGCGCAGATCGTCGTCCACTCGACGACGAAGTACATCGGCGGCCACAGCGACGTCGTGGGCGGCGTCGCGATCACCGACGACGAATCCCTGCACGACCGGATCCGGTTCTTACAGAACGCGGTCGGAGGCGTGCCTGGGCCGCAGGACGCGTGGTTGACGATGCGCGGCGCCAAGACGCTCGCGCTGCGCATGCGCGAACACGCCCGTAACGCGCAGATCGTCGCGGAGTTTCTCGAGTCGCGCGATGAGGTGGCGCGCGTCTACTATCCGGGACTGGCGTCGCATCCGCAACACGCGCTGGCAAAGCGGCAGATGAGCGGTTTCGGGGGCATGCTCTCGTTCGAACTCCACGGCCCGCCGGAACGCGCGCTCGACTTCGCGAGCCGTCTGAAATACTTCAGCCTAGCGGAAAGCCTCGGCGGCGTCGAGTCGCTGATCTGTCATCCGGCGCGTATGACGCACGGATCGATTCCGAAGGCGGAACGCGATCGGCGTGGCGTCGGCGAGGGGCTCTTACGACTGTCGGTCGGCATCGAAGACGCCGACGATTTGCTCGAGGATCTGCGCGCGACGCTCGACGCTACGGCTGGTACATCGGATATCGGACTGCCGTCACTTGTTTGAGGACGAGCTTCGCTTCCTCGTCGCTCGCGTCGCCCATCCGCGACGTTTCCGCTAAAACGATGCCGCGTTCGCCGTCTGCCCAAAGGATGGCATATTCCTTACGGGCGTCGAAGCCGCTGCCGTAGGCCACCTCGACGAAGTAGGCGGGCATCCCGTTGAGTAGCGTCATCGGCGTTTTGTTGCGAATCAGCGTCCCGTCTTGCGCGCCGTGGGTCTGGCTCTCGAACTGCGCCTCCCACTGGTCGGGCGGCCCGTCGTAGGCCTCCATTGAGAGCTGAATCGTCCGCGCGTTTTCCTTACCGGGGTGCAGCAACCACTCGGCAATAGGTTGGAGGTCCTGGCCAAGCTGACTCGGAGGCACTTCCTGCCGCCCGAGGAGCACTGCGTCGGCCGGGGCGGTAAAGGCCATCCCCGGGTCCGTGTAGGTGTGCGGGTCGGGCGATGGCGTTGGCACCACCACCTGCGCGAGCGCCGGCGCTCCGCAGATTGAGAAAAGAAACCCTACAAATATTACAAAGCGTTTCGTCATGCTCGATCCAGTGCGGCAGTCAGTGCCGGCAGTGAGACTTCGTACCGGTAGTTCACGTTGCGGTGATCATCGTCAAATTCCTCGTGGCGCACGGCTAAGCCGAGATCACGGATCCGCCGGCTGACGACCCTGGCGCCGATATCCAGGTTGTATTCGTCGCGGCGCCCACAATCCAAGTAACGCAAGCGAAGGCGCTCCAGCTCGGCGCGCCGCTCGGCCACCAGCTCGGCGGGGTCCATGGCCAGCCAGCGCGCGAACACGTCCTCGCGAAGCTCGCCGGTCTTTTGATCGAACGGAAGGTCGAAGTCGAACGCGGTAGGGCCGCGCGGCGAGTAGGCCGCCGCGTATGCGAGCATCTCCATGGTCGTGTATTCGGAGCTGCTGCGCTTGTGCTTGCGTTCGAAAGCCGCCACGAACGCGGCGATGTCGAAGTCGTGGGCTTCGAGCGTGCGCTGTACGGTGGCGAACGCAGGGAAGTGAGCGTACCGAAAGTACGAGTCGCCGCTGTGCGACGCAAACGCCGCGAACGTGCCGGGATGTTCCATCACGAGATGCATCGCTCCGAATCCACCCGAGGACTTTCCCAGCACGGCACGCCCCCCTTCGGCCGAAATCGTGCGGTACGAGCCGTCGACGTGCCCGACGACGTCGCGGACCGTATACGTCGCGTATTGCCCGTTGTGAATGGAGTCGACGTATTGCGAACCGCCCAGCCGGGTGAATCCGTCGACGAGGACGACGATCGCCGGCAGCATCCGGCGTTCGCGGATGAGACGATCGGCCCACTGGACGACGTTGGTTTCCCACGGGCGCGACGAGAGGAGTGCCGCGGCGTCGCCCGTGTAGCCGTGCAGCACGTAGAGTGCCGGGTAGCGGCGCGACGCCTTCGCGTCGTATCCCGGGGGGAGGTACACGACGATCGGCCGCGTGGCCGGATCGCCCAGCGGATTTCCCCGCAACGCGTCGCTCGCGACGAAATCGATGCGAACGTCGCCATCGACCCCGAGAAGCCGCGCGACGTTCGAACGCTCCTGCATGACGGTCCGGTTCGTCAGGAGAACACATCGCGCCTAGGAGGTGTCGATCCTGGGCGAAGCAGGGGGGCTCAAACGCGTCATCGACTTACGCGGCGCGGTTTCGATCAACGTCATCACGATGATCGGCATCGGGCCGCTCGTGACGATTCCGCTCGTTATCGCCGCGCTTGGCGGCCCGCTCGCTCTCATCGGCTGGATCGCAGGTGCGGTCGTGGCGCTGTGCGACGGGCTCGTGTGGGCGGAGCTCTCGTCGCGCTTTCCCGGCTCGGGCGGCACCTACGTCTATCTTCGCGACGCGTTCGGTGAGCGCGGGTTGGGGCGAGCCCTCGCCTTTCTCTTCAACTGGCAGTTCTTGTTGTACGCGCCGTGTCTGCTCGCGAGTGGCTACATCGGCTTCGCTAACTACGCGGCCTACCTCTATCCCGCCCTGGGCTCGAATCTCGCCGCACACGATGCGCTCGCGGTCGGCATCGGGATCGTGACGATCCTTCTGCTCTACCGGCGAACGGCGCAGGTGTCGTCGGTGGGAGCGATGCTCGCGGTTGCCGCGGTGCTCACGGTGGCGCTCGTCGCGCTCGCCGGGCTCTCACACGCGAACTACGCGCAAGCCTTTCATCTCGGTGCGCCTCTACGTTTGAGCACCGGCTTCCTCGCGGGCTTCGGCAGCGCCCTCTACATCGCGCTCTACGACTATGTCGGTTACGCCGATGCGGCGCTGCTCGGCGACGAGGTCGTGCGGCCGCGGCGAACGATTCCCACGGCGATCCTGCTCTCCGTGCTGATCGTCGCGGTGCTCTACGTTCTGTTGCAGATCGGCGTCCTCGGAGCCGTGCCGTGGCAATCGCTGCTCGACGCGCACGGTCAGCCGACCCCGCAGTCGCAATACGTCGGCGCCTTGGTCGTCGAGCACGCGTGGGGCCGCGTTGCGGCGATCTCGATAACGCTGCTCGTGCTCGTCACGGCCTTCGCATCGCTCTACGGCAACCTTCTCGGATTCTCGCGCATCTCGTTTGCGGCTGCCAGGGATGGGGCGTTTCTTCCCGCATTCGCCAAGCTGCATCCGCGGAAAGAGATTCCGCACATCGCGTTGTTTGCGGTGGGAGCACTCTCGCTCGTTGCGAGTCTCTTTACGCTCGATCAGGTGATCGCGTTCCTCACCGCCGGCATCGTCCTGATTCAGGGCGTGGCGCAGATCGTCGCGCTTGCCGCGTTGCGGATTCGGAGCGGTGCGGCGCCGTTCGCGATGCCGCTCTATCCCCTCCCCGCGCTCGTCGCCCTGGCGGGTTGGACGCTGGCGTTCGTCGCTTCGGGCCCGCAAGCGATCGCGATCGGCACGGGCTGGCTCGCGTGCGGCTGCCTCGTGTACGTTATCGCCGCCCGTTCGGCACGATGGTGGCCATTTCTCGCCGCCGCGGTGCTCGCGCTCGTGCTTCCGGCGGCGGCTCGCGCCGACTCGGCGTCCGGATGGTCGAGCTGGAACGCCGCTCGCGTTGCGTCCGACCACGGCTACCCCGTGTTCGACGTGGAGGGCCGGCCGTTCTTTGTGTACGGCGCGGCCTTCTTCTACGAGCGCATTCCGCGCGAGCAATGGCTCCCGGCCCTCCAGGCGTACAAACGGCTCGGGATCAACACGATCGATCTCTATCTCATTTGGAACTGGCACGCGCCGGCGCAGGGCGTGCTCGATTTCACGGGATCGACGGATCCGCGACGCGACCTCCTGGCGTTGTTGAAGCTGACGCATTCGCTCGGATTCAAGCTGATTCTCCGCCCGGGACCGGTCATTCGCAACGAGTGGCGCAACGGGGGTTATCCGGCCTGGCTGCTCGAGCGAGCGCAGTATAACATGCCGTTGCACGACGTTCTCGAGGGGCGCTATCCGGCCACGGCCACGCTGCAGAACGCGCACGCCGACGCCGCCGCGGCCGAATGGCTGGCCAACGGAACGCACCTGAGCGATGCCGCACAGTGGCTGCACGACGTCTTGCGCGCCGTCGAGCCCTACTCGCACGACGTGATCGCGATCGCGCTCGACGACGATCAAGGCGCCTATCTCGATAACGACACCTGGCCCGCGCCGCATTGGCACGCATACATCGGATGGCTCCGCGCGACCGTGCGATCGGTGGTGGGAAGCCGGGTGCCGCTCTTCATCAACACGTACGAGATGAAAGTCCCCGGAGCGTCGCCGGCGTGGGCGTGGGGCAACTGGTACCAGGGTGGTTCGTACCGCCTCGGCGCGCACGACCTCGCGGATCTGGACTTTGCCACCGGGCTGCTGCAGACGCAGTCGCGATATCCCGTGATGCAGTCGGAGTTCCAGGCCGGCTGGCTGCAGGGCGCCGACGAAGGCGCGCCGCGCCCCAGCGATCCGTCGAGCACGGCGCTCGCGCTCGGCGAGCTCGTGCGCGACGGCGCCCACGGCATCGTCAACTTTCCCGTGCAGGACACGATCTATCCGCACGGCTGGGAAGCACCGTGGGCGAACTGGTCTTACGGCTGGAACGCGGCACTGACCGTCGACCTGCGTCCGTCGCAGCGTTACGCGCCGACCGCGCAGTTTGGTGCCCTGGTTCGCGCGTACGGCGCATTGCTCGCCAGGACTCACGTCGCGGCAGACGCGGCCATCATCTGGCCGCCGAGCCTGTACGTGCCGAGCTCGCTGAACAACGCGGATTTCGCGGCGTTCGCGTCTGCAACCGCGGCGATGCAGCGCGCCTGCAATGCGCGCGGCGCTTCGTGCCCGCTGGTGGATCTTGCCGCCGCCGACGACCGTTCGCTGCGGCGCTATCCGGCGCTGCTGCTGCCGGTCCTTCCGTCCGGCATATCCGTGGGCCGCATGCAGCCGTGGGCAATCACCCGGCTCACGCGGCTGCAGCGCTCCAAACGATTGATCGCCGATCCATCGGCGCTTTCAAAAGGTATGCGAATCGGGGCCGACGCGACGTTGCTGATGGCGGACGATCGTTCGTTCGCGTTCGTCGCTGCCATCAACCCGAGCGATTCTTCCCGTACGATTGGTCCGCTTCGAATCGCGCTGTCCAACCGGAGCGTTCGCGTTCCGGCATTCGTCGTTCGCGCGCGCGGCTCGCGGCTGGTCCCTGTGGGCCTGCGAGCGTCGTTTGCGATAAACTCCGTCGAAGGGGGGACTGCGACGCCGCCGCCGTTTGAGGATCCCGACGGGACGGCGGTCGCCAACGGGCGCCTGCGGGTCGTATTCGCCCCCTTTGCCGGCGCGCGAGTTGCCGAACTCGGGGACGGGAGCGGAAACGCCGCCACGAGCATCGGGCTGCTGCGCGACGCGACGGACCCGCAGCCGCCGGCCTCGTCGCGCGACTACATCGCCGCGTACACGCATCCGCTCGCGGCCGGCACGTTCAATCGCCCGTACGTCTGCAACAGGATCGACTCGTTGGGCACGCAGCGGATCAGCTGTTCGTACGATGCGCCCGACGTTCCGAGCGGCGGCGCGCTCTTCAAGCGCACGTGGACGCTGAGCGGGTCGAGCAACGAATTGATCGTGGGCGTGGAATTTCAACCCCACGATGTCCGCTCGCCGGCGTTGCTGGAGAGCATTTCCGGTTTCGCGTTCGTTCCGGGCGACGCCGTGATCGGATCGGGCAACGAGCACGCCGTCGGCATTTTGCATGGGCACCGGCTCGCATCGCTGCGCTGGCGGCCCGGCGACGTGAAGCGCGTGACGCTCGGCCAAACGCGCGGAGCGGAGCTGATTACGCTTGTGTTTGCGCGTCGGTCGGCCGAGCTGCGCCTCGGGATATCCACGGCGGCCGACGCCGCCGAGGCTCGGCGGCTGCTCGGCGCGAAACAGCCGTAGCTCGCCCGGGGGAGTGGCGGAATGGCAGACGCAGCCGCCTCAAAAGCGGCCGAGGCAACTCATGTGGGTTCGACTCCCACCTTCCCCACCAAAAATGGCGAGAAAATGCGGCGGT
Source organism: Vulcanimicrobiota bacterium (assembly GCA_963745145.1). Classification (GTDB taxonomy): domain Bacteria; phylum Vulcanimicrobiota; class Vulcanimicrobiia; order Vulcanimicrobiales; family Vulcanimicrobiaceae; genus Cybelea. The sequence goes on from CAVUWE010000003.1 coordinate 577,393, forward strand.
TTTCAATGCTATTGGTAACGGATTGGCACCGCGACGCTTTTACAGTTTTCCGCATTTAAGTCGATCGGCCAAACGTCATCGTCGGACCTTTTGGCCGACGAGCATATGCACGAAATGGCCAGCGTTATCAAGGAGCCTCGAAAGCAGAATTGTGTAGCGCTGCAGGCTACCAATAAATCACGATGGTGCCGTTACCCGAGTTGAATCCCTGCCGACTCTTGACGTTTTGAGCTGATGGCTCCACGTACGAAGACCCGCCGCCACCGCCGCCGCCGCAACCGTTGCCGCTCGTGCCCTGGCCGCCGGAGCCTCCACCGCCGCCGCCGTAGTAGCCGCCACCGCCACCGCCGCCGCCGGTATCGTATTGACTCGATGGCACGCTAGCGCCGGCTCCTCCGCGAAGTCTCTTGCCGTTTGCGCCAGGCTGTCCGTCACGGCCGCCGATTCCGCCTGCGCCGCCTAGGCCGCCCGCGATTTGCGAACCACCGCTCCCGCTTCCGCCGTTATATCCACCCGAACACCCGCCGGTGCCCCCGGTGCTTCCGCCGCCGGCTCCGCCTTTTTCGCCATATCCGTAAACGGCAAATCCCCCGGTACCGCCGCCTCCACCGGCTACAACGACACGATCGGCGGGCCGATCACCGCCCTGTCGCACGTCCGAGGCGCCGCCGCCGCCGTGGCCGTACCTGTATTGACTGTTGCCGCCGGCGCCGCCGCCGTTGAAGCCGCCGACCAGATGCCCCTTCCCGCCGACGAAGATCGCCAAGTCCTCGCCGGACTTCACCGGAATTGTGGCCTTTACTCCGCCGCCGCGACCACCTTTTGGTCCGCCTCCGCTCGCGCCTTCGGCCTTGACCGTAATGGTCGTAACGGACATCGGCACGGTGAACGATTGCTCTTCACCAGTGTACGAAAACTCTTCGTGCTGCGTATGCGCTCCCAAGGAGCGATTGAGGAATTGCGTTGCCGGCGGCTGCGCGCCGCTGCACGCGACCAAAAAGCTGGTCGCCAACACGATCGCCACCGGACTGCTGAGATTGAAACGCTCCATTGTGCCCTCCCTGGGTTGACCCTCTTTCCTGATCAAGGTTATACGGCGGTCGCAATATCCTTGCCGCCCGCCGCGCGCGAAACCATGGTTGATTACGCGTTAAGCCGCCTGCTTGGAGCCGACAGCGACTATGCGACGTGGGAGATTCTCTGCGGTCGGAATCCCGGCAGGGCTGACGACGCGACCCCACTGGTATGGCAACCGCGACGGCTCCGGCGCTCGCGCTTTTCGCGGAGGCGGCACTCACTGAGGCAACGCGAATCGTGCGCGCCGCCGGGGATGACGTTGCAGTCGCTCAGCGCTCTTGCGCCGGTGGGCGCCGAGGAAATTGGCAGCGACCTTTTTGACGCGATCGACGGCTGGGAGTTGACGAGCGCGTCGCGACCTGGACGCTAACAAGAGCTGACGTAGCGGCTATGCCGGTTTAGGGCATCGCACGGCACTGGAGCGCGTCGTTGCAGTTATCGCGTCTCTTTGAGCGTCGAAAGGTATTCAGCGGTTCTAGAGCCCCTTGCTGGTCACGGATTGGTCACACGTGAACCGAAACCAACCTGCGCGAGTCGCAATGAACGTCCTGCTTGCATTCGCGTTCCACGCAAGGACCCCCAAGCGGAACAAACTGATTTGGATTTTACGATCAGGAGCGGTCGGGTCATCGAGGTCGCCCACACGTCCTGCGGCTAGCGGTCCCCGGCGTACCTTCGTACGGCGCGGCGCAGTATTGAGGCCGCAAGAAGGACGCCGCCTAATGCAAAGACAGTAGGCCCGAATGATTTGTGAGGAGGGCGCCCACCTTGGGCGGGCGCCCTCGTTATCACTTTATGCGAGACTTAGTGGACCATGCCGGTCCAGGTGGCAGGACCTGATTGAGTCTGTGCGTTCCAAATGTTAAGTGTTATCGGTTCGTTGGACACGAGGTACCAGCAATAACTGCCATATGGCCCGACGAAGCCCGTCACTACGATTTTCTTATTACTCCAATGCGTTACGTTCAATCCCATCTCGTTGCCGGACCCCTCATAACCGGCCCGCCACGTGTCGGAATTATATGGGTAGTAATAGAGACAAGCAGGATTAGTAATGACAAATTGGATGCAGCACGAATCGCCGCTGTACGGCTTCATATGCCCGAAGCCCTTACCTCTTATGACGATGTTCTGATACTGTTCCGCTTGGATTGGACTTACTTTTTTGATAGTGGGACCGGAATTTGGGTCGATCAACGACGGAGATCGCAAAACCGAGCTTGGGTTAGGTCCCAAAACGGCATTAGCGCTCGGAACGGAACCGCTAGTCCCACAGCCCGCGAGCACCGCCGCGGCAAACGCGACTGTCAGCGCCTGACGTACATACTTAATCACGGGGATCTCCTTTCTGCTCTTCACAAGCTCGAGGCAAGAGATGGCGCGACGCGTCAGCTAAAAGCGAGAGCACTCCGGCGTGCGCCTGCTATGGGGATTTGCCGCGCTGCACCGAGGACCTGCTCGCTTTCGGCCAGGCGCGAACCAGATGGCCTGGCGCCGGATGAATGAAGGTCGTCGGTGAATGGCCCGTGGGAGGCATCCGAAATGAGGAACTGCACTTGCTTTGCACTTATCATAAGCGCGTTTGCGCTTTTTACGGGGTGCGAGGGATCACAGCCGTCGATCGTTGTGCCGGGCGCGGTAGGGATCTTTCTTATGCGGCTCGTAGCACACGCCGCACCGTCCCCGTCGCCTTCGGCAAGCCCTAGCGAGTGCAATCACGACGCGACCGTGACTAAACCCGTTATTCCGGACACTAGGGATTTGATGGGAGATTTCTTAAGCGAGCCTCTCGCGACCAAAGTTTTGGTCTCGGTCGCGCCTGACGGCACGGTGAAGAAGGCTTTGGTCTCCAATACCAGCGGATTCATGGACTTCGATATGGCGGTCTTGCAAGCGGCGAGGATCTCAAAGTACCGGCCCAAGGTCGTTGACTGCGAAGCAGTTGAAGGCACCGCGACATTCTGGGGCACATGGAGACCTGGGGCGACACCGTAGTTAGCTCGATGGAAGGCATCCGCCAATTTCGAGATTGAGTTGTTCGTGATTCGTGTGGGTGACTGGGGGCGGTTACATATTACTGGATTGCGACGATCCGACGGCCGTTCACAAGTTGGCGATTGCCTTCCGCGACAGGATTAGCTAAAACGTTTCGAGGCATTACGGCGAGGGCCGTGCCGCCGCCGAACCCTTAGAAGGTGAAGGGCGCCTCATCGTGTCGTCACGTGGACGCCCTTCGTTAGGTAACTACGAAGTCGGAGTGCCGACGAAACCGTGCTGTACGCCGCTTCCGTCGATGTAATACCCGCAGATATCACCGTTGGCGTTGATGCCGTTGACCACCGTTCCGTTCACGCCGCTCGGCTCGTCTATCGTTTGCCAGATCTGTTGGCCGGTCGGGCCGTTCAAGATAAAGCCGTGCTTGATTCCGTTCGATCCTTGATAGTAGCCGACGACTTGATCCTGCTTATTGAGGCTGAGCGCCTCGGTCGTGGTCGCGGACGGATACGCAACCGAGTAGTAGACGCCGGCTTTGAAGAAGAATCCGATGACGCCGGCGCTCGTGGATTCCCAGCCGGCAATGTGGTTCAGATCGTTGATGCCGGTTCCTTCCGCACTGATCGCTCCAGGCGGCTTCAGGACGTTGAACTTTTCCACCTGAACGTTGACGATCACCGGAATCTCGAGGCCGTAGGCGTTGACAAAAAAACCGGCAGCGTATTGAGAATCGTTGAATCCTAGAAGCTCGGTAATAGAATTATTGCCGACGCCTTCCTTGCGATCTTTGAACACCGTCCACAGGCCGTTGTTGAGCACGCCCGCCCAAGTGCCGCGCAGCGACGTGGGCTTGATGACGTAGCCGGCTATGATCGGGTGGCTGGGGCTGCTCGACAGACCCATAGCGATGGTGCCTTGAGCGTTTGCGTACACCACCGGCGTAAAGCTGGCATATGGCGGTGTCGCGCTGTAGCTTTCGATGGGACTGCTCGGCGAGCCGCTTCCGATCGTCCCAACGATCTCGCTCTGCTGATTGATTCCCGTTACGGCGTTGACTTTCGAATTGGGGTTGTCGACCGTTTGAAACGTGTATGGTATCGGCGAAGGCGTCACCGCGCTGCTGATTCTTGCGGGGGATTGCGAACCCTGTGGAATGGCGCCGGACGGAGAAAGTGATGCCGGACCATTGCACGCCGTCAGGGCAACGCCTAATACGAAGAGCGTGAGAACGTATCTGCCGATCATTTTATGGAGCCGCCACGAAGCCGTGCTGGGTGCCGCTCGAATCGATGTAGTATCCGCAGATGTACTCGTGATTGCTGATTCCCGTGACCCACGTGCCTTTGGCGGCTTTAGGTTCGTCGATCGTCTGCCAGACTTGGGCCGCCCCACCGCGGGTTGGGCCGGTAAGCACGAATCCATGCGTGTTGCCGCTTGCGTCGACGTAGTCGCCCACGATTTGATCTTGCCAGTTCAGGCTTAGGGCGTACGTCGCTTTTGCGCCGGGGGCTGCGAACGAATAATAGGTCCCGGTTTTTAGGAAGAATCCCTGGGTGCCATACGAGGTCGTCTCCCAGCCGGCGATATCGCCTTTTCCATTGATGCCGGTCGCCTGCGCGCCGATCGCTGCCGGAGGCTGTAGCTCCGTGTAGCTTTCCGTCGGCACGTTCAGTACGATCGGAACGTCGGTCCCGGAGGAGTTCACGTAAAAGCCGACCGCGTACGACGAATCGTTGACGCCCCAGAGCTCGGTAACTGCGTTGTTGCCGGTGCCTTCATTGGGATCGGCGAAGAGCGTCCACAGGCCTCGGATCTTGACGAAACCCCAGATGCCGCCTTGATTGCCCGGATCGATGATATAGCCTACCCGCATAAAATTGCTCGACAGGCTTGACGCAAAGGTCCCCTGCGCGCCCGGGTAATTCAAGTGAAGTAACTTCGAGTACGGCCCCTTCGCGTTGTAGCTCGTATCCAGCTTGCTACCCTGGCCGCCGCCGTAGGTGCCGACGATCGTCTCGAGCTGATTGATGCCGTTGACCTGGTTGTGATGCGAATTCGGGCTGTCGACCGTTTGAAAGACAAACGGAATCGGCGAGGGAGTCGCCGAGCCGACAAGCGGTTTAGTAATCTGCGAGCGCTGTGGTACGGCGCTCGCCGGCGACAACGAAGATGTTGGTCCGTTGCACGCAGAAACGATAAGGGCAGAGAAGCCGAGTGCCAGCGCAGCGGATGCGTGGATCGGCGACCTTGAGTAAGTTGCAATAGAAAAAATAGGTCGCACAGTAAAGTCTCCTTACGACTAGCGTGGCCCTATAATGGCACTAGTACCCGCGGCTATCAAGACTTATCGGCAAGACGGCCGCGACTCTAACTCAACGTCGTGATTCCGTTAACGCATTAACGCCACGAACGTTCGGGCCGCGACGACTGCCGACATCGCTGGCCGAGGTTCGCTTCCGTCGTCCAGCAAAGGAGGCGCTCAGGAGGTTCTGGCGGCGGGCATTTGAAGCGGTCTAGCGGCCTCGAAAGGAGCTAGCGATGTTCAAGCCGTCCCGGATCACCATGGTATTGGCCTGCGCTGCCGTCGGCGTTTCCGGCTGCAGTGGCCGGGGGGCTCCCTCGGTGCCGTCCGTGCCATCGGCGCCGATGGGTTCGGATTGGAAGTATGCCGGCGGCGTGCTCTTTCACAGCCCTCACTACGCGCTTGCTCGCGGTGTCGCACCGGCCGTCAAGCCGCTCTTCTTCCGCGTACCGTATCTGGGCGGGCCCGTAATCATTGCCCCTAAGTTCTACTTCACGTTCTGGGGATACAAGAAGTACGGCGATCCGCAAAAAGTGCAGCCGCTCCTCGAGGAGTACGCCAAAGTGATGGGCGGCAGCGGACACAACAACATCGAGATCCAATATTATCAAGGCGCGAGCGGCAGCAAGACCTATATCACGAATCCCGCGAAGCAATACGGAGGCAGCTGGGACGACAAGTCCCCGGTTCCCGGTAAGCCCACAGATGCGCAGATCGCCGCCGAGTCGCTCAGGGCCGTCGGCCATTTCGGCTACGACCCGAGCGCCGTCTACTTCATAGCGACGCCGCACAAGCACAGCGAAGCCGGGTTCGCATCGCACTGGTGCGCGTATCACAGCTATACGGAATACGGCACGCAACCCGTACCGTACGCGTATTTCCCCTATATCCCGGACGGCGCCAAAGCGTGCGGGGCAAACGCCGTGAAGGCGCCTTCCGATGAAAGCGGTGCCGATGAGGGCGTGACCATCTTCGCGGGTCACGAGTTTGGCGAAACGATTACCGACCCGCAGCCGTTTTCCGCGTGGAACGGCCCTCAGGGCGAGATTGCCGACCAGTGCCAGTTCAGCGGTTTCGCAAACGAGCCGTTCCGGACGAAGTCATACACTATGCAGCCGATGGCGAGTGACGTCGACTCGGCCTGCGTGCAATCTTATTATCCATCGCTGTAGGCGCGCGAGTCAGGTCGCGACTCTCTTGATCGGCGTCGCCGTTCTGGTCGCGAGCTTCTCGACGGGGCCGCGCTGCAGACCATGATGGACGAGATCCATCACGAAGGGCAGTACGCCAGGATCTCGCGATAGTAGGGCAGGGCAGAAAAGCGGTCGCGCGTTTCGGCGTCCGGAATAGCGTTTCGCAGTTCTTCGAATTCCAGGCGCGCTCGCCCGAACATCGTCTTGGCTTGTTCCACGTCGCCAGTCGCACTAAGAACACGTCCCGCGATCCAAAAAACACGCGCCCGATACTGCCTTGGGAGCGATTGAGTCCCTGGCTCCATTTTCCGCATCAGTTCGCTCACGCACCGCTCGGCGTCGCCGAGCCGTGCTGCGGCGAGATAGGCTGACGCGGCGGCTAACGTAGCGCTGTATTCATCGTCTAGCTCGCCGTCATGTCGAAGCTTTGGAATGGCGCCCTCAAACAGCACGATTGCATCGCCCAATTCGCCAAGCTGCGCCTTGGCTTCAGCCAACATGGCGAGGGCCGTTGCCGCTTCGCGAGTACGCGCCAATTCGAGAGCCTGCGTAGAAAGACGAATAGATCTTGCCGGCCGACCACGCAACAACTCGATCCGCGCTAAATGGACGAAACCGGCTTCTCGAATGGCGTCGGCGCCCAAGGCCTCCCCGAGGGCAATCGCTTGGGTTGCGAAGTCGTCTCCCTGGTCGAGCTCGCCTAGGTCCGCTGCACGTTGCGCCGACTCAAGCAGCACGACGGCAAGGCCATGCTTGTCAATTTGTGCCTGCCCGATCTCGCGCGCGAACTCGAAGTGTTGCCGAGCATCTTCAATCTGCCACGTGAGAGCCGACATTCTGCCGAGCAGACCATGCGCCACGGCCTCGACCTTGCGGTCGCCGATCGAACGGCACATTTCCAGCAGCTCGTTCGCTGCTGCCGCTGCCGAAGCAAAGTCGTGTTGAGCGAGCGCAACTACGGCGCGGGCGCGCGCCACCGTCGCGATCATCGAAGGGTCTTCGGCCGAACGCGCAATCTCGGCGGCAGCTGCGATGTGGTCAGCAGCGCACTCGAAGTTGCCAGCCCGGCCGGCGGCCATACTTGCCAAAAACGCAGCGTTCAGGCGGCCTCGATCGTGGGCGATTCGCTCGAAGAGCTCGGCAGCGAGGGCGTTTTCCGCCGACGATTCGGCTAGCCGACCGGAGTTCCAGAGATGTAACGCCGAGCGTTCGTGTCCGACGGCCCGCCAGTAGTCGTCGCCCAGTAAGTCCGCCAGGTTCAAAAGCATGTCTACGGACTCGATCTCGCGCTGAAGGTCGCCGAAATCCGTGCTCAGTTTCGCCACCCTCTCCAGCACTCGGCACTGTTCCCGGACATCCCTAGCAAACCGCGCGGTATGCCGAACCGCTTCGAGGTCGCGCTGCCGAGCCTCGCGATCGTTCAGAAAGCGATTGGCAGCTTCTCTGGCCATCAGGAACTCGAAGCGGAGGTTGTCGTCGTGACTCGTAAGCTCAAGGCCCCGCGTTGAGTGGCGCACGCTTTCCTCGTGGGCGTACACTGAAGACGCCTGCTGTGCTGCCGCAAGATACCTAGCGGCGGCTGTTGGAGCGTCGCCCGAAAGGTCCCAATGGCGCGCCAATAGGCCGATGGAGCTCAAGCGTTCGGATTCAGGTAGCCGCTCGAGGACTGTCGCAATCCGACGATGCCAGCGAAAGCGTCGCTTGTCATCAATGCTGCGATAGATGGCGTCTTGAATGAGGTGGTGCGCGAAGCCAAACTCCGACCGTGGCTCGTCCGACTCACGGATCATCCGCCGGTCCAACAACTCGCCCAGGCCGTCCAAGACTGCGTTCTCGTCGTATCCAGACAGCTCGCGCACCCATTCGACGTCGAACGTATCTCCAACGACGCTGGCAATTTGCGCGAGGAGCCTCCCTGTTGTCGAAAGGAGTTCGGACCGAGCCAGGATCGTCTCGGAAATCCCACGAGGAAGCTCTGACTGCGAACCCGTCTCGGCAATATGGCGCAACAGTTCCCCCACAAACAACGGATTGCCGCCGCTGGCGTTCGCGATCGTCCCGGCGCGGCCGCCTGCGACGTCAACTAGCCCGGGCACCACGCCGGCCAGCTCTGCCACGTCCTGTACCGAGAGCCCGGCAAGTGCGACGTGACCGGCCAGATCTTCGCTCGAGAGGCGCCGCCGCAGTGTCGAAAGAGGATGGTCAACCACCGCATCTTCGCTCCGATATGTGGCTACTATCAGTACCGGCTGCTCGCGTATTCGGCGCGCAATGAACTCGAGTGCGGCGAGTGAGGATGCGCCGGCCCAATGCAGATCCTCAAGGACGACGAGAACGGGGCGCTGACGGGAGAGCGACGCGAACGTTTGGGTCAGCGCCTCGAAGAGCCGCTCTTGCTCCCGATTCGGATCGAGCGAGGGGGGCGAGTGAATGCCAAATTGCTCGGCGATCGCCGGAATGAGAACGCCTATGCTCGCTAGCCAAATGGGGCGAATGTCGAGCGAGGCGAAGAACGGGGCTGCGTCACGCAGCACTTCGCGGATCGCTTGATACGGCTCTTCCTCGACGGGGGATGTGGCTCCCCGTAAAACGCGCGCGCCCTGTGCGGTCGCGAAAAGCGCTAACTCCGCGGCTAGCCGGCTCTTTCCGATCCCGGCCTCACCGCTCAAGAATAAAAGGCTGCCGTGCCCACAAGTAGCGCTTACCCACGACTCGACGAGGCGCTTGAGTTCCTGAACGCGACCTACAAAAGGCAGCAGGTGCGCGCGACTGGCCTGGCCGGAAGATTTCGGCGGCTCCGAATATTGGGGATGCTCCGGCAGGCTCCCGCCACGAAGGATGATGTCGCGGAGCGCAATCGTTTCCGCCATGGGTTCGGCATTCAGCTCGGTTTGCAGGCGTTTCGCGAACGTTTCGAAGTCTTGGAGAGCACCGGGACGATCGCCGCCTTCGTAGCGAATCGACATGAGTTGGCGCAGGGTGTCCTCGCGCCAGGGATCCTCGAGAAGGATCCGATGCGCATAGCCTGCTGCGGTTGTGAACTGCCGGCGGCTTCTCGCGCGTAAGAGCAACGTTTCGAGGGCGCCGTTGTACAGCGAGCGCAGGCGCTCACGATCTGCGACGATCCAGTCGTCGTAGACTGAAGGCAAGAGATCGCCTGCGTAGATGGCAACCGCTTTGTCGAGATCCCCGGCCGCGACGCGTCGCTCGAACAGCTCGACGTCGAACGACATTTGTGAATTCGCTTGCCAACGCAGGGTCTCGCCGTCCGCCACGAACCACGGCGCCTCAAGCTGCGGCAACGCCTCTTTGAGATGGTGGAGGTGGCGACGGAGATTCGCTCGTGCATCTTCCTCGGAATCGTCGGGCCACAGCGCCATCGCGACGCTCTCACGCGTTAAGTGGGCTTCACGGCGAAGGAGCAGGTATGCAAGCAGCGGTAGGGCCCGAGGCGGCGCGCTAAAGCGGTGCTGCTCGCCACGCAGCGTGAACCGCGGCTGGCCGAGAAGCTGGACGCAGAACGTCGCCGGTCCGGTGACCGAGTCGCCGGTCGTAGCCCGGGCGGCGCCCGTCGCTACGCTCTCCATTGCCGCGGGAAACTTCGCGGGCAACCGGCCGCCTACCCGCGACCAATTGGATTATACCCCCAGCGCTTGAGTACTGCGTTTCGTCACAAGGGCGGCGGCTTGCACGTGCCGGCCGTGACGCGGCAAGTCGCCACGCTATCGGGTCGGGCGAGCGCCCCGAACGGCGATCCCCTCACGGGCGTCAACTTGCCGGTGCTATCGCTGATCCGGTAACCTCGGACGTTTCCGCCGCTCCGGTCCGTCGCATAGGCAAACTTGCCCGTCGGGTCGACCGCCACGCCCTCGGGGGCGGTGCCCGCCGCAAATGGAGATCCCTTCACAGGCGTCAGTGCGCCGCTGGCTACATCGATCGTGTAGCCCCAAACATTGCCGGAGCTCTCGTCGGTCACATAGGCGAGCTTGCCCGTTGGGTCGATCGCCGCGCCAACGGGGCCGGTACCCGCCTCAAACGGCGATCCCGCTACCGGCGTCAGCTTACCATGGGTTGCGTCGATCGCGTAGGCCGAAACATTGGCCGAACTATTGTTGACTACATAGGCAAACTTGCCGTTCGGATCGATCGCCACGTCCTCGGGCCCGGCGCCCGCCGCAAATGGAGATCCCTTAACCGGCGTTAGCGCGCCGCTGCGCTTGATCTCAAAGGCCGCAACATTGTTGTCGCTATTGATGGCGACATAGACGAACTTGCCATTGGGATCGATCGCCACGCCCGCGGGGTAGCTGCCCGTCTCGAACGGTGATCCTACCACCGGTGTCAGCACACCGCTCGTTGCGTTGATGGTAAAGGCGGAAACACTATTACCGTTGGTCACATAGGCGAACCTGCCCTTGGGATCGATCGCCACGCTACCGGGATTGAAGACCCCGCCAAACGGCGACCCCGTCACCGGCGTGAGCGCACCGGTGCTCGTATTGATGATGTAGGCTGAAACGCTGCCATAGGAAGCATAGCCTACGTTCGTCACGTAGACAAACTTGCCGTTAGGATCGATCGCCACAGCGGTGGGATAGTTGCCTGTCCGAAACGGCGACCCCGGCACCGTCGACAGCGCGCCGCCGTAGCCCGCCGTTCTCACAATTTCGAAAGCAGCAACGTTACTAGTCCACCAGTTTGCCACATACACGAACTCGACGGGCGCGGCATCTGATTGTGCCGCGCTTTGTCGTGCGCCCCCCGCGGGGCCGAGTGGTCCCGACCCCCCGCTACCACAGGCAGCGAGCATAATAGTCGCGCAAAGGCTTAGTACGCGCTGACCAGATCTTGACAGGGACATAACAATTTTTCCTGTTCCTCTGAACGCAGAGCTACAACGACACCTTAAAGACTGTCCCCCAGCCGTAGGCTCCGCCGGTGGCCGTGGTGCCATACAACGCGTGTCCTACCTGTATTAGCGCCGCCAGCGGCATCGAGCCATCCGTCGGGGAGCCTGCAAACGAATGCAGCGTGCTTATCTTTCCCGATAAGGTCAACTCAAAGACCGTGCCACCATAACTTGGACCTGCTGCGCCGGCGGCGGTGGTTCCGTACAGCACACCGTTTTCGGCTATTACACCGCCGGATGGCGCGCACGCGCCGCTTTCGCAGTTGAAGCGATGAAGCACGCGTTCGCGGCCCGCAACGGTGACCTCGAAGACGGTGCCGCCAAACTGCCCGCGCCCACCGAATGGAGTGGCGCCGTAGATCTTACCATTTGCGACGGCGAGGGCGCCTTGCGGCTGGATTCCGTCCTTACCATCGCTGCTAAAGCTGTAGACCACTCGTTCATTTCCGGATGTGTCTACTTCGAAAACGGTTCCGCTGCCGCCGCGGCTACCGCCGTTGGTCGTGGTGCCGTAAAGCTTGCCGTTAAGCACGACGAGGTCCGATATCGGGTTATTGCCATCCGGAGATCCCTTAAAGTTGTAGAGTGCGCGGGGTTGGCCCGACGTCGTAATGGCAAAGACGGTACCGTCCGAGTAGGCGCCGCCTCCGTAAGTCGTGCCGTACAGCACGCCGTTTAACGCGACCATGCGTCCTTGTGGGACGCGGCCGATCTCGGAGAACCACCCTGTCTGCCCGGACTTGCCGATCTTGAAAGCCTGTCCTCCACGGCTTCCATAGAGGGCGCTTGCGGTGCCGTACAGCCAGCCGTGAAGGCTAATGAGTCCGGCTACCGACGTGCCAAAATCGTCAGAGAGGTTGGCAAGAGTGGATTCCTCGCCGGACTTGGTCATCTTAAAGATCGTGCCGCCGCCTTCGGTTCCACCGATCGCGGTCGTGCCGTACAGCTCCCCGTTGACCGCAAGCAGCGTGCACCAGGGTGTCCCGCCGGTGTAATAGTTGAAGCTAAAGAGGGTTTCTTCTTTGGCTTGAGCGATCGGCGCCGCCGATCCGGCGGCGTCGTATCCGGCAGCCGGCAGAGGCGAAGAACTCCCGTTCTTCGCGCACCCGGCGATGACGAGGCACAAAAGCAACAGCTGACGGGCTCGCACGACTCAGTCTCCTTTGCAGGTTGCCTCGGAGCCGTTCGGGCGTTCCCGGCGGCTTTGAGGCTACTCGTGAATCTTAAGTAAGCTGCGTCCAGCCACCGTCCAGACGCCATCGCGGGCGCGTTCGACGCTGGCTGGACGCTAGGGCTTTACCGTGGATTGCGTGATCCCATGCTCTTTTCCAACCGGAGGATACCATGCCACGCAATTTCAGACTTCAGGCGGCCTTCGTTTCGTGCCTTTTGATCGTCACGGCCGCAGCATCCGGCGTTGCCCTTTTTGCGCCCGCTCGCGCGGCGGCGGCGATGCAGCAGCTTCTAGCATATGCTTGTTCCGATAAACAGCCGTGCCTGAGCGTTGTGAGTTCATCAAGCGCCAAGGCCATACTCGCCTCCGCGCAGGCGAGTTCGGCAATCGAGGGACGCAAATTCATCAACAACAACAAGAGGCCTTTGGCGGCCCTTAACTCGTACGAGGGGGCGTTAACCGGCCTCGACCTATCGACGAACATGTTGGACAACAACGCCGGCGTCGTCGGCAGATCGGACTACGGAACGGGCGTCGCCGGCATAACCTCATTCGACAGCTCGACAAACGGCTTCTTCCAAATGGGCACCCTCGGTCTCGATGTCTCAAGAACGATAAACGGCAACTCCGGCGTTCGCGGCCAATCGGTCGACAACATCGGAGTCGTCGGACACGCGAACGGCACGACGATGCCGGGCTGTACCTTCTTATGCACAAAGTCGGGCATCGGGGTTTCGGTGAGGCTGACAAAGGCGTGGGCCTCCAGGGATACGGGGCCATAGCCGTCTCGGCGATCGGGGCCGGTCATCGGTTCCCCGCGCTTGCCGTATTCAACCAAAGTGAAGGTCCGTTGATCGACGCTTGGGGCGGCAGCGGTAATACGACGGAGGTTCTGTCGCTTGACATCAACGGCAACTTGACGGTGGCAGGCACCGTCACCCAACACGGCTCGCCCATGACGATCAGAAGGACGTCGCATGGCGACGAAGTCGGCACCTTCGCGCCTGCGCAGAGTGCGCCGACGATGGAGGACTTCGGAGAAGCCCAGCTCGTCGACGGTCGCGCCATTGTTCGGCTGGAGCCTCGGTTTGCAAGCACGATCGACGGTAGCTATAGGTATCTTGTCTTTCTCACACCGCAAGGCGACAGCAATGGGCTCTACGTGGCGCAGAAAACGGCCACCGCGTTCCTCGTGCGCGAACACAACGAAGCGCCGAACTTCCGAGAGCGCCGAGCTTCCAATGTCGCTTTCGACTATCGCATCGTCGCACAACCCTACGGACCCGCCACGGAGCGTCTCCCGGGCTTCGATGGGACGCGCGACGAGGCCCTCACCGCCGGAATGCTGGCGAGCGTGAAGGCAAGTCTTGCACGCACGGCGCGGTCGCCGAGAATGGAGCCATGATGCGAGGTTCAGCTACCTAGCTTGCGGGCTGAACAGCGGCGGTTCGCAGCTCTCTCCCTCGAGCACAATTCGACAGAGCGAAAGCGCGGCATCGCAGCGCAAGCCTGCGAGCGCCGATCTCTACGTTGTCAACATCGGCAAAAGCGTGACCGTGTACGCCGCCGACGCGCACGGGCACGCTGCGCCGAATCGGACGATCAGCGGCTCGAATACCGAGCTGAAAACTTCTATCGGCGTCGCCCTCGATGCGGACAACAATATTTACGTCGCCAACGTCAATAATAGCGTCACCGTCTACGCTGCCGCGGCGAACGGCAATGTTGCACCGATTCAAGCGATCGTCGGTCCGAGCACAGGGCTGAAGAGCCCGCGCGGAATCGCACTAGGTCCCGACGGCCGCATCTACGTCATGAACGATCAGAAAGGCAGTGTGACCGTGTATGCGACCGGCGCGAACGGCAATGTGGCTCCGATCCAAAACGTCCATGGTTCGAAGACCGGATTGGCCGGCCGTTAGGCGGCGCGGTAGGAGCAGCGAGCGGTCAGTAACGTGGGGCCTCCTACCGCAGGAGGCCGTAGGCCTCCAGTTCGGTCTGCGTGCCGAAGTAAACCATCCCGCCGGCGACGGTCGGCACCGAGAACTTCGTGCCGGGAGCGGATCGATCGCGCGCGCCGGCGCGCCCGCTGTCGTACAATTCGATCGACACGTCGCGCGCATCGTACGCGCGGAGCTGCGCGGGCGGACCGCCCTGGACTCGCCCGCTGACGGCGATCGTCCAGACGATGCCGCCCGCATTGCCGTTCGAGGAAATCGCCGGCGTCGCTCCGGGATAGTTGAACGAATCGTGGCTGCGTGACACCGGCTGTTCCGAGAGGAGGCCCTTGCGGACGTCGTAGCGCCGCAGCGGTTGACCGGACGGCGCGTAGTACACCGCGCCGTCGAAATACGCCGGGCTGCTGTACATCTGGCCGCCAAGGTTGCCGTTCAACTGCTGAATGATATCGTTGCCATGCATACTAAAGCCACCGAGATGGTCGCGGTCGACGACGAAGATCCAACCGCGCTTATCCGCGCTCACCGCTTCGCGCGGATGGGGGCCGCTCGTCTGAGGCAGCAGCATAACGCCGGTCGACGCGAAATCGAGATCGTGCCTCGACTCGACGCGTTCGTTGAACGGCGCGAAGTAATCAGTAACTGCGAGGCGCGGCGTCGCGCGAAGCAGCGACATGCCGTAGTTCGGGCCGCCGCGGTCGGCGTCGAACGAGCCGTTGCCGGTCGTAACGTACAGATCTCCGGCATCGTCGAGCGCAGGCGCAGCGCCTGCCATCCAGATGCCGCCGAGGTCGCCCGTGGGCGCCACGCAGAGCGCGAATTTCTCTGCAAGCGAGGACGCATCGTATCCGAGGAGCCAGCCTTGCGCATCGTCATTTGAAGCGAAGGCGACGTACAGCGTGCCGTGCCGCAGCGCGAGACCGGATCGACCGAATCCCCGTTCCGGGTCGAATCGGACGGTGGGATAGCCCGGCGCCGACGCGTCGATCGGGACCGGGCTGCCGGGGCGCTCGGCACCCGTTCTGATATCAAGCGCGTGTAGGCGCCAGAAATATTTTCCGCGCTCCAGCGTTTTCGCATAGGCGAAGACCGTGTCGGTCGTCGGATCGATTACGGGCGTGCCAGTGATCCCGTGCTCGGGAGCGAGGATCGTCGGGTCGCACTCCGGCTGTCGCTTGTTGGTGCACGGGACCGTCGTGATGCCTCGCTTCGGATCGATGAAGCTCGTGCGCCACAGGGGCCGCGTGCGTCTGCCGCTCGCATCGAACGCGTACACGCTATCGTGCTCCGTCGCGACGATCACGACGTCGACCATCCCAATACCCGCGACGTTCACACGCGGCAGATAGAGCGGCTGTGCGTAGGCCATCCCGTCGACCGGCCTTGCAAAGAGCTTTCCGAACGAGCCGCTGCGCACGTTGGCCGGTTTGAGCAGCGTCTCGTCTCTATTCTGCCCGGTCCGCGCGAGGTCGTTATGCCACGTTAGCACGCCTTTGAATCGGTTGGCAGGGCCGCTCGTGGGGAAGGTGGCCGTGCGGAACGGCATTGCGGCGCTCGAACAGGCGCCCAGCGTGGCTATCGTTAGGGCCGCAATCGACGCTCGCGCGACCGAATAGTTTCGCAAGGCTGCACCTCCGCTGAGACGACATAGCCGGGTTAGCCGAGCGGGAGAGAACTCCTCGGGAATTTACGGCGACATCGCCGCCGGCTAATCGGTAGGGTCCGCGCTCCTGAGGCGCCAACTCCAACGGCATGCCAGGATTGACAATTCCCGGGGGTTTTATCGCGTGCGGCTACTCCACGACGGCCGGACCGGGCGGAGTCGAAGTGGGGACGTTACTTTTTGCGCCGGCCGGTGACGGGAACCCGTGGTCGGATCCGTCCGCCGTCAAAATAGTCATGACGTCCGACACGTACGACTCCCTCAACGCATACATATCCGGCAAGTAGCGGCCGTGCTTGTTAAGGAAGCTCTCGTGGCAACGGCTTCTATCGCCGAACTGTTGCATCAGGTTAGTGAGGTTCACCACGTCGTCTTCGCCGACACGGACGGCAGCGACGATGATTGGGCCACGTTTTACTCGGACTGGCTGCTTCACCATTCGGAGCTTCCGAAGTTGCTGGCACGGTGCCCCGTGCGCAGCCATCTCACGCGAGACTTAGTCGAGCTGGACGAGCAGTATAGGGCGGCGTCCCAGTCGGAGCCGTGGCCGGCATGGTACGCGGCGCGCCTCGTGGCAATGTACGGCTGAAGCCGCCTATGCGGCTTCGTAGAAGCTTTCGCGCAGCTCCGAGATCGAACACCGGCCGACTTCCCGTCCGTTGACGTTCGCGAGAACCACCACCCCTTCGGAGCGGCTGCGGAGCTTGTCGATGCGGAACACCCCAGCGTGGCCGCGCAGCGTGAACCACTCGGGGAACTCTTCGATAGCGACGGCGATGGGAGGCATTTCGGTGTCCTTTGCGGGCGTAGCGGTATGCCTAAAGCCTACCGCCCCGCTCCCGGGGGCACCACGAAGTTTCTGGAGTTTTAGGCGCGTCCTTCGTCCCTCGTCCTTCGACTTCGCCCAGGATGACAACGGGGGGAAGGGCTCCGGATGAAAAGGGAGCGGTCCGCCCCTGTGTCCTTCGACTAAGTTTATCCTGAGCGAGCGCAGCGAGTCGAAGGGCTCAGGATGACACAGGGGCGATGCTCCGTTTCAGAACTACGGGATCGTGACGCTCACCGGCCTCGATGCGATGCCGTTCGCGACGACGACCAGGCTGCTCGCTCCGGTGCCGATGCTCGCTGGCACGTCGAACATCGTCGAGACCTTCTTGCTCGAAGCGACGCCCATGAAGCTGGTTCCGTGCGTGCGGCAATACACGACGTGCCCGGATCCATTGTTCGTGATGCGCACGAGCGGGTAGTTCGACGCTTGCGTGGCATCGTCGCCGTACATGTTCGTCTGCGAAACGCCGTTGAAGCGCCGCCCGGTGATCTTATACGTGCTGCCCGGATTGAGGCTCGCCGGCACTTTGGTGATCTGCGGCGCATATCCGCCGCCGCCCATGGCGCCCGGCGAGTAGACCTCGATATCCGTCGACCCGTCGAGTTCCAATACTTGGCCCGTCGGCAGCATCAGGAGGCGGGTGTTGTAGGTTGAGTCATTCGGCGCATCCGGAGGCGCCGCGATCGGCTTGAGTTTCTTGCCGTTGAAGAGATAATAAAGCGTCGGCGCGTTGTACAATCCTGGGCTTGCCGGAATCATGACTTCGCCGTTGGTAAGCAGGCTGGACGGTCCGTCGGCCACGTCATACTGCTGGCCGCTGACCACCGGGAACGTGGGACCCTGCGTCCAGGTGCCGGTACCGAGGTTATAAATCGCCGTGTATCCGCTTGCGCCGGCCACGAACACCGTTCCGTTAGGCCGGAGCGTGGACGGGCCGATCTCGAAGCCGGCGGTGAGGTTCACCGGGGTCTGCCCCGCCGCCGTCCACATGTTCGACGGCTGATTGTAGACCTGCGCATTCGGCTCGTCGGCGACCTCCACCGCGAGGGTGTTGCCGCCGGGCAGAAGCGCCCAGCCTTCTTCACTATTGCCGTCCTGCTTGCCGTTGCCGGGTCCCGTCTGCGTCCACGTCAGGGCCGACTCGTTGAACAGAGCCTGAGTTTGGTAGCAGCAGTTGCCGATCATGTACGTGCCGTCGTCGAGAACGACGCTCTGCGCGTCGCCTATCTCGCTCCAGCCGCTCGGACCGGTCACAGCCGTCCACTTGTTGGCGACCGGGTCGTAGATCGCACCCAAGTTCGTCTCGACGGGATTGCAGGATGCGCTGTTATACTCGCCGCCGTTCACGACGAGCTTGCCGTCGGCGAGCACCGCCGACGCGAAGTAGAGCGGAGCGTAACTCGACGGCATCGATGCCATCTTCGTCCACGTCCCGTTGACGTAGTTGCCGCTTGAATCCGGCTTCAGGCTGTACCAGTTCGGCGTGCAGTAATCGTGAACGAGGATCGTTCCGTCGGTCATCAGGAGCGGCGTGTCGGGGCCGTTCGTCCACGGCGCGCTGGCCGCCACCTGCTGCCACCCACCCGCGCGGGCTCGCGCGCGGTCGGCACCCGTTACCGTATGCCGGCGCTTCGGTGGATGCGGCGGCGTGCGCATCAGGCGCAAGAACCGCGGACTAGAAAAACCCGAGTCGACTAACCGCGAACCGGTTTGCGCGGATTGGAATGGCGTTCCGGCGCTCGGAGTAGTTGGACTGCCGCCGCTGCACGCTCCGAGGACCAGCGCTGCCGTAACGCTAGAAAGAACAAGGTATGAACCTCGCATGATACCTCCTAATCAAAATACCTCGCCGGCCGGCTGACCGGCGAGGACCGAGTTTAGCGCCGGTGTTCGATCGCGCTTAGCGCTTCTTGCGAGCGGTCGTTTTCCGAGCCGCAGTTTTCCGCGCCGCCGGTTTGGCGGCGGCCTTCTTGCGAGCCGTCCCCGAGCGTGTCCCTCGCTTCGCCATCACCGCTTCTTTGAGCGCCTTGGCGGGGAGGAACTTGAAGACGCGCTTCGCCGGAACTTTTACCTGCTCGCCGGTCGCCGGATTACGCGCCATGCGCGCCGCGCGATCGCGAACCTTGAACTGGCCGAAGCCCGGAATCTTGACCGGCTCCCCCGAGACAACCGCGGCTTGGATATCCTCGAAGATGCCGTCGATCAGGATGACGGCGTCCTTCCGGGCGAGCTCCAGGCGATCTACCGCCGAGCGCACCAAATCTACTTTGTTCATCGGTTCCTTTCGTGTGCAAGAAGCAGCCGTTTTCAACGAAATGCTTCGCGCTGCTTGCTACGAAATGATGATGGACTCCTTGTCTGAAATCAACCTCTGATGCCCGAGGTCGTCACCTTTTATCCGGGCCCGCTGCGCGGCACCGTCGACGTTCCGGGCGACAAGTCCATCTCGCACCGGGCGTTGATTGCGGCCGCCTGTACAACCGAGCCGTTGCGCATCTCGAATCTCAACCCGGGTCGCGACGTTCGCGCCTCTCGTGAAGCGCTGGCGGCGCTGGGCGTAGGCTTTCAATCCGACGGGGGCGACTTCATCGTGGACGGCGCCCCGCTCACCGCGGCGGCGGCCACCCTCGATTGCATGAATTCGGGCTCCACCGTTCGCATGCTGCTGGGAGCCTGCGCCGGCGCGGGCGTACGGGCACGCTTCGACGGAGACGATTCGTTGCGATGCCGTCCGATGGAGCCGGTAGCCGCACAGCTGCGGGCCTTCGGCGCACGCATCGACACGACCGGGGGGCATCTTCCGCTGGTCATCGACGGGACGCCCCAAATTCAAACACGCCATTTCATTCTGCTGGCGCCCTCGGCTCAGGTGAAGTCCGCGTTGCTTTTCGCAGGCCTCTTCGCACGGCGTCCCCGTCGAAGTGGAGGGCGACCGCGGCTCCCGCGATCACACCGAGCGCTTACTCCGCTATCTCGGCGCCGATATTGAGTGGAACGAGCGCGGCGCGCGCCTCGGAAGGTCGTCACCGGCGAGCAGACCGATCGAGGTCGTCGGCGATTTCTCCGCGGCGGCGTTCTTCATTGCGGCGGCCGCGATCACGCCCGGCAGCTCGGTTCTGGTCCGCGGCGTCGGCACGAATCCGACGCGTACCGGCCTCATCGACGCTCTTCGCGCAATGGGGGCGTCGATCGACGTGCTCAACCCGCGAACCATCTGCGAGGAGCCGACGGCCGACATTGCGGCCCAGTGGCGTCCGCTCGAGCCCGCCAGTATTACGGCGAGCGTGGCCTTACGAGCGATCGACGAGATTCCGCTGTTGGCGATCGCCGCCGCCTTCGCGCCGGGCGTCACCACGATCGCCGGTGTGGGCGGTTTGCGAACCAAAGAGTCGGATCGCCTCGCAGCCATCGAACGGCTCCTGGATGCGGTCGGGATAGCGGCGAGTTACGAACGGGGCGTTCTTCAGGTCGCCGGCGGCGCTCCCGCGCCCACGGGGCGCGACATCGAAACTCACGGCGACCATCGTGTGGCGATGGCTGCCGCGGTCTTGGCGTGCGCCGCGGGACCGCTCCGGATCGATAGCGATGCGAGTCTTGACGTCAGCTTCCCGGACTTCGCCCCTGCGCTGGAGCGGCTTCGAACCGGCTAAGCTGCGGGCTCGGAGACCTTCGGGGCCGCCTTGGTCTCGGCTGAAACGGGCGGGTCGCTCTTTGCCGCGGCTGGCGCGGACGATGCCTCTTCCTTGGGTTTCTCCGGCTTGTCGGCGCCGCTGGAACGGCGCGAGTCGGTCACGTAAAAGCCGGAGCCCTTAAAAAGAACCGGCGCTGGGTTGAAGACCCTTCGCACGGGGGCGCCGCAGGCCTCGCACGGCCGGTCGTATGACTCGTCGAAGCCGTGTCGCACCTCGTGCACGTGCCCGCACTTCGTGCAGGCATAGTCATAGAGCGGCATGCTCAGAGTATAATCTCCTTAGCACTCCCGGTCAATGACTGCTAGCCGCGCCGGCGGCCTCTAGAAGTCTGCCAGGACGGCGTCGTCCCGTTTGTACTCGACCAAGCCCTTGAAATGAACGAGGGAGTCGTCGAGGGCACTCGCCACCCGGCGCCCGCGTTGCCAGCGGTCCAGAAAGGTGCCGAGACGCCCGTGATAGGCGGGGTACGCCAGGTGGACGTGAAGCTTCGAACACGAGGTGCGGCGCTCGATGCGGAACTCCAGCCGGCGGCGCAGCGAGTAGGCGCCCACCAGGGAGAGCCGATAGTTGGCGATCAGCCCGTCAATTTCGTAGAGCTCCTCCTCCGCGCCGGGGAGCCACGAGCGGATGATGACTTCGCTACCCAGGCTGAGCTGCGGCTCGGCGTTGGCGCGCCGCGCGCTCCGTAGGAACGACAACCAGACGGGCCATTTCTCGACTGCACAAAGCAGCGTGAACGCTTCCTCGGCGGAACAGTCGAGATCTAGGCTCGCGCTATGCGACTGCAGTCCGGGCACAAATGCCTGATCGCTGATGGCCATAACGCGTATATTCTTTTGCTTCTCCTTAATTCTTACCCTTCGAAATTAATTGTCGGTTTTCGAAGAAAATATCCACAACCGATGTGGATGCTTATGAACGGATTTCGCCCGATGTCAGCGCCGTTGCGAAGAGCACCAACGTGAGCACCCCGAGCGGCAACGCCGCCTCGTCGATCCGAAATGCCGCGCTGTGACCCGGATGAACTGCACCAGACGATTCGCTGCGGACGCCAAGCCAGATCAGTAAACCCGGTACTCGCTGCGCGAAATACGCGAAATCCTCGCCGCCCATCGTCGGCAGCGGCTCCTCGACGCGCAGCGGGGTTCGCTCGCGCGCATAGCTCGCAAAACTCGCCGCAAGCGTGTCGTCGTTGATGACGGGCGGATAACCGCGAACGAGGCGCACGTCCGCCTGCGCGTTGTAGGCTGACGCGACGCCGGCGACGATTCGGCGCACGCGCGACTCGAGCTCGTCGCGAACGCGCGGATCGTGCGCGCGCAGCGTGCCGCTCAACGTGACCTCGTCGGCGATGATGTTGTTGCGGTAGCCGCCGGCGATCGTGCCGATCGTCACCACCGCGCTCGCGAGCGGGTCCGTCTCGCGGGCGACGATGTTCTGCAGCGCCATCACGATGGCGCTCGCCGCGGGTATCGCGTCCACCGAGGTGTGCGGATAAGCGCCGTGACCGCCGCTCCCGCGAACGGTCAGATAAAACTCGTCGGTCGAGGCGTTCGTGGCGCCCGGCGTGATGCCGATCGTGCCGACGTCGAGGCGCGAGTTGACGTGGAGCATAGCGATCGCCTCGACCCGCTCGCGATCCAGTACGCCCTCCTCGATCATCGGGAGCGCGCCGCCCGGGCCTTCTTCCGCCGGCTGAAAGAGCAGCACGACGCTTCCGGCAAGCCGCGACTTCATCCCGGCGAGGACGTGCGCGGCGCCGAGCAGCATCGCGGTGTGTGCGTCGTGTCCGCACGCGTGCATCTTTCCGTCGATTTCCGACGCGAAGGGCAAGCCCGTGCGCTCGCCGATCGGCAGCGCGTCCATGTCGCCCCGCAGCGCCGCCACACGCCCCGGCGCAGCGCCGTCGATGCGCGCGACGACCCCCGTCTGCGCGGCCCGCCGGTGTTCGATCCCGAGCGAGTCGAGCTCCCGCTCGACGAGCGCGGCGGTCTCGTGCTCTTCGAAGCCGAGCTCGGGACGGCGATGAATCGCGCGGCGCAGCTCGGTCACCCGCGCGACCAGGGCTTCGTCTACTTCGATGCTCATTGCGAGCGAGTTTACGGGCCGGTACTCGAGCTCCCGCCGGCGAAACGAGGTTCTTCAATCGCAATGATGACCGCCGATCTCGCTTTCGCGCTCCTGATCAATCGTACGAGCGCGTCCTACCTCGCCAGTCCGCCGGTATACATGACGTACACCGAGCATACCCACGTCACCGCGCCCTCGCTGGGCCGGGCTCAGGACATCGACCGCTCGATCGCCGTCCGCGTTGCCGACAACCTGGCGGTGATGCAGGACCTGCCGAACGGCTCCCACCGCGTGGGACAGGCGTTCCCGATCGTCGCGTACTTCGACCCGATGTCGAACTTCAAGTTTGGCTATTTCGCAAACCTCAAGCGAGTGGACATCACCCTGGATCGCGGCGCGCCGTTCAACCTCGCGATCCCGGAACCGGACCCGCGCGTGAACGTCCTCGTTCCTTACAATAGCTACTGGGCCGCGCGCTACGCCTCCGACTCGACCGAGGCGGCGCTGCATCTGCTGATCGAGCCGACGCCGCGCGTGCGGCAAGGCTTATACCCGTCGGAAGTCGTCGAAGACGGCGCCACCCAGCTCCCGAAGCGCATCGAGATGCGCGTCGCCGGCGGCAGCGACGAAGTCATCGCGCTCGACTACGCGGTCATGGACGGGCACTGGGTGATCGTGCACGGCACGTTCAGTCAAACGATGCACGTCGCGTTTCTGACCTACAAGATCGTTGCCGACATCACGTTCAGCGATATTGCGTTCCCGGCCGAAGCGCCGGATCCGCGCCTGGCCGGAACGCCTACGCCGGCGACTTCGCCCGGACCGTAGGCGCCAGGACGAGTTCTTCCGGGTGAGGGTGAGCCTCGCCGTTGGGTGACCGGTGGTCCTTCGGCGCTACCCACATGTAGACGTTCGGAATGAGCAGCAGCGTGAGCACGAGCGAGCTGACGACGCCGCCGATGACCACGATGCCCAAGCTCGAGCGCGACGAGGATCCGGGATCGAGTGCCAGCGCGAGCGGAATGTTTCCGGCGACCACCGAGAAGCTCGTCATGATGATCGGCCGAAACCGCGTGTGCGCGCTCTCCCTGATCGCAGAAAGCTTGTCCCGTCCGTGCAAGCGCAGCGTGTTCGCATAGTCGACCAGCAAAATTCCGTTCTTCGTGGCGATGCCGATCAAGAGGATCGTTCCGATGAGCGAAAACAGGTTCAGCGTCCGATGCGTCAACACGAGCGCCCCGATCGCGCCGATGGCGGCGACGGGCACGGAAAAGATGATGATGAACGGCGAGACGTAGCTGTTGTAGAGGGCGACCATCAGCAAATAGACGAGCACGACCGACACGATCATCGAGAGGCCAATGCCGACCAGCGTCTGATGCATGAAATCTTGCTGCCCGAGCGGAGCGGGCCGCACCGAAATGTTCGGCGGAAGGTGCAACGACGGTAGACGCTTCAGTAGGCCGCGTTCCACGGCCGACAGCGAAGAGTTCGCGGCGTAGTTCGAGTTGACGTGAATAACGTTATTGCGATTCGTCCGCGTTATAAGGGGCGCCGTCGGCGTGGACTCGAAGCGCGCGATGTCGCCGAGGTAGACGAGCCCGCCGGTGGAGGAGCGGATCGCGACCGACTTCAGCGCGTCGATGCTCGTCTGGTACGACTCCGGGTAGATTACCTGCACCTGCTCTAGACCCGACGTCGTCTCGAACTGCGTCGCCAGGCTGCCGCCGAACGCTGCGCCCGCCGCCTGCGCGGCCTGGCCGAGGTCCACGCCAAGCGCCTGCGCCTTGTTTCGGTCGAACTGAATCGATATTTCCGGCGCGAGCTGAGTGCCGCTGCTGTTCACGCTGACGGCGCCTTTGACTTTTTCGAGCAGCTGCTCGACCTTTTGCGCGTACGGCGTGGGGTCGCCGCCCGTGACGTCGGTCACGAGAAAGTCCACCGGCTGCGCGTTGCCGCCGGAGGTCGAGGTCGAGGGGACGACCACGGCCTGCACGCCCTGCGGCAGCGTTTTCTGCGCGATCTCCCGGAACTGCCGCACCCAGTAGTCCGTCGCATTCTTGCGGCCGTCCTTGAGCCAAATGTGGACCTGCCCCACGTTGCTCTGCGCGACGAACCCGCCGAACGACGCCGCGTACGCGCCGGCGACCGCGGTGTTCGCGAACGTGTCGCGCGTGTTCAGGATGTTTTTCTCGAGCGCGAACGTGCCTTTTTCGACGGTCTGGATCGGCGTCCCGATCGGATAGATCAACTGAATGTACAGCTCGCCGCGGTCCACCGGCGGAATGAACTCTTCCCCGACGACGCCGAGCCCGACCAGCGCGAGCGCGAAGACGAACGTGCCGGCGCAAAACACGGCGACCAGCTTTCCGTGAGCGAGGCTCCAGGGCAGCGCCCGGTGCGTATACCAGGTTCGCAGATCGTCAAACCTCTGCCCGAACCAGTCCACGGCGCGCCAGGGTTTCCAATGCGAATGCAGCGCCCACAGCCCCGCGAGCGTCGGCGTGATCGTGAACGACACGAACAGCGACGTCAGCGTCGAGATGACCACGACGATCGCGAACTCCGAGATTTGCCTGCCGACTTGTCCCTGGATGAATGCGATCGGGAAGAAGACCACGACGTCGACCAGCGTGATGACGACCGCCGCCGCGCCGATCTCTTCGCGCCCGCGCACCGCCGCCTCCGCCGGGGGTTGCTTCAATTCCGTAAAGTGGCGCTCGATGTTCTCTAGAACGACCGTCGAATCGTCCACCAGGATGCCGATCACGAGCGACATCCCCAGCAGTGAGATCGTGTCGATCGTCATGTGGGTCAGCTTCATGACCGTGATCGCGATCGCCAGCGAGGTCGGGATCGATACGCACACGACGATCGCACTGCGCCACGAACGCAGGAAAAACAGCATGGCGATGGCCGTCAGCAAGATCGCCAGCATCAACGTGCGAGTAACGATGTTGATCTGCTGCTGGGTAAATTTGGATTGAACGTTGATAACGCGGAAGCTTATCTCCGGGAACTGCCGCTCGATCTGGGGGAGTACGCGCAACACGTTGTTGGACGCGTCGACCTCGCTACCCGATGCCGATTTCTGCACCTGAAGGAACAGGCCGGATTCTCCGCTGATATGCGCGTATTGCAGGCGCGGCTCGTTGCTCTCGGTGATCGTGGCGACGTCACCGATTCGAACGACGGCATTGCTCGCGCTCCACGGATTGATCACGCCGGCCAGCGCGGAGAGCCCACCCCCGTAGTTCTGCACCTGCGCGCCGGTCGAGTTGGCCAGCGCCCCAAGCGTTCCGCCCCCGCCGGCCGGAATGATCGCCAGGTTCCGGACGCTATCGAGATTTTGGATGTCGCCGCGGATGTCGATCGTCGTCTGACGGTTGGTTTCGTACGCGTAGCCTCCCGGCACGCGCTGATTATCGCTCTGCAGGGTGTTGATGACGTCATTGAGCGTCAGGTTCGCAGCCTGGAGTCGCGCCGGGTTTACGACGACCTCGTAGGCCGGCGTTACCGATCCGCCGACGTTGACGAAGGAGATTCCCGGAACTTGCTCGATCTGCGGCGCAATGACGTTGACGGCGTAAAGGGCGAGCCGCGCCAGCGAAAGTTTGTGCGAGTAGAGGGCGAGCGTGACGACGACGGACTGCGTGGGGTCGTAGAGATTGACCGTCGGCGGCGTGAGATTCGTCGGCAGATATTTTTCGGCGGCCTGAATCGCCTTATTCGTGAGCGCAAGATCCGTCGCGGTATCCGAGTTGATGTCGAAAATCGCGCTGATGCTGGCCTGCCCTTGCTGGACCACGGAATTGATGGTCTGGAGGTCGGCCGTGCCTGCTAAGTTTTGCTCGATCGGCTGCACGATGTTGTCGCGCATTTCGGTGACCGAAGCGCCGCTGTACCCGACGGAGATCGTCACGGTTGGCTGACTGACGTCGGGATAGAGCTCTTTGACGATGGTTGCCGCCGAGAGGATGCCGCCGAACATCATGAGCGCGATGATGACGAACACGAGCGTCGGCCGGTTGATGAAGAGCCGGGTGAGGCTAAACTTCACGGTTGGAAGGAAACCTTCTGTCCGTCGCCCACGCTCGTCTGTCCGTTGCTGACGATGCGGATGCCCGACGGAATCCCCGTCACGATCGAGGTCGTCCCGTCGCTCCCGCCCTCGGCGACCTTCACCGTTTTCACGCTGCCGTCTTGTTGCACGGTCATGACGTGGTCGTGGTTGTCGTCGGTAAACGCGGTGACCGGAACCCGGATGCCGCGCATGGGAACGGTCGCAATCGTCCCTTGCACGACCATCCCTGGGCGAAGCTTCTGTTGCGGATTGGCGAGCAGCACCTTCACCTGAAAGTCGGTCGATCCGGGATTGATCTGGTTGAGCACGCCGGTGACGTGCCCCGCAAAGCTCTGCATGCCGCTGAGATCGGGAGCGGTCACCGTGGCCACGGCGCCGTTTTCGATGCTCGCGACCTGTTCGCTGGACGCGTGGAGCACCGCGTAGATCGGGTTGATCTGCTGCAGCGTAAAGATTTGCCGGTTGCCCGGATACTCGCCGGGGTTGATGTTGCGGTTCACGACGACCCCGTCGATGGGCGAGACGATGGCAGCCTTGGCGATCTGGACGCGGATCTGCTGTGCCTGGGCCATCGCGACTTTCTCTTGCGCCGCCGATTGCTGTACCGCAGAGGACGCGAGACCTTGGCCCGAGAGGCTGCCGTTGGCGACGACCGTGGAGCGGGCGGAGGCGAGGTTCGCATTCGCGGTGTTCAGCGCTTGCTCGTCGTTTTTCACGAGCGTTGCTTGCGCGTCGACGGACTGCTGGGAGATATAACCCTGTCCGAGCAGGTTCTGGTCGCGCGAGAGATTG
This sequence comes from Vulcanimicrobiota bacterium, assembly GCA_963745145.1. Classification (GTDB taxonomy): domain Bacteria; phylum Vulcanimicrobiota; class Vulcanimicrobiia; order Vulcanimicrobiales; family Vulcanimicrobiaceae; genus Cybelea. The sequence continues at coordinate 605,131 of CAVUWE010000003.1, forward strand.
TGCGTATCGTTGCTCAGCGTCTCCTGCGCTTGATGGACCGCGGCTTCGTCGGTGCGAACCGTGTCGACGCCTTGCTCGATGGTGAGCGAGCCCTGGAACTCGGAGTGCATGGTGTTGGCGTGATTGCTATTGGCCGTTGCGAGATCCGAGTCGAGCTGCGCCTGGAGATCGGACGTGTCGAGCTGCGCCAGCAGCTGGCCTTCGTGAACCTGATCGCCTTCGCGAACGTCCACGGTGTTGGCGGGCTCCGCCAACGTGCTCTGCACCGCCACATTCTGATAGGGGGCGACGATGCCGGCCAAATGGCGAGCCGGCTCGATCTCTCCATAGCCCACAACGGCGGTTTCCACGAATGGTGCAGGTGCGGCGGCGGGCGCCTGAGGGCGGGCGCAGCCGCTGCCGGCTAGAATCGCGAAGGCCACGCAGAAGGTTCGCGAAAGGCCGGGGAGCAGTGTCATACCTGGCCCGATTGTAACGAAAGCGTGGGTTTTAAGTCCTGGAGTGAGTCTGAGAATGGGCCTGGCCGCTGACCGGCCGCGCGTTCTGGTGGTGGACGACGAGCGCGGCCTCCGAGAGCTCCTCGAGTATGGCCTCGAGCAAGCCGGCTTCTGCGTGCGCAGCGTCACCGAGGGCTCGGCCGCTATTCCGCTGCTCCAGTCGTGGTTGCCTGACGTCATCGTACTCGACGTGATGTTACCCGGCAGAGACGGATTCGAGCTCCTTCCGGAGATCCGCCGCATGACCACGGCGCCCGTGGTGATGCTGACGGCCCGCACCGAGATCACCGAGAAGGTCGCCGGGTTGTCGGCCGGTGCGGACGATTACGTCGGCAAGCCCTTCGACCTCGAAGAGCTCGTCGCGCGCCTGAGGACGCTGTTGCGGCGCCCGGCCATCGAGCGCCGCGAGACCTTCACCTATGCCGACCTCAGCATCGACACGCCCAGTCGGACCGTGTTTCGGGGCAACCGGCGCATCGAGTTGTCCGCGCGCGAGTTCGACCTGCTGCGGGTCTTTGCCGAGCACGCCGAAGAGGTGCTCACTCGGTCCGAGCTCCTCGATCTCGTGTGGGGCATCGATCGCGACGTGATCCCGAACACCGTCGAAACCTACGTCTCGTTTCTGCGCGCGAAGCTCGATAGCGGCGAGCCCGTGAAGCTGATCCAGACGCTCCGCGGAGCCGGTTACACGCTGCGGGCGACGCCATCGTGACGCGACTCGCTCGCCGCATTCAAACGCTCGCGGCGATCGAAATATCGCTCCTACTAGCTGCGGTTCTCATCGCCGGCGGCCTCCTCGCGTTTGGCTTTTACATTCGCACGCTCTCGACCGAGCTGACTGGAACGCTGGCACAGCTCCAGACCGCCCTCGCGCCGACGTCGCTTCCGGACGCACGAACGGGCGGCGACTTCGCGGCATCGATGCTGCTCGGAACCGGCACAGAGATCGTTTTTCTCGACGCGAATACGCGCGTGACCGTCTACCGGCTCCATCGCTCCGATCCGCACCCGATCGTTCGAGTGCGCCACCGCGGCGATCTCTCGGGCGATCCGGTCGCATCGGGCCCCTTCGCGCAGGTCATCCTCGGGCTGGCAACGGCGTTCGGCCTCACGCCGCTGCATGCCAACGTTGGAAGCCTCTACATCATCGTGAGAAGCAACGACGCTACGCTCGTGTCGACGGTCAGGTCGTTCGCCATTCCACTATTGGCCGCGTTGGCGATCGCGATCGCTTGCGGAATTCTCATCGCGCGCGCCCTCACGCGCCAGGCGCTGCGGCCGCTCGAGGACGTAGCCACCGCCCTCCAACGGTTTGCCTCCGGCGATCTCACGCCGCAGCCCATCGCCGCCGACGCCGGCCACGAGCTCGCCTCGCTGGCCGCGGCATACAACGGAGCCATCGATCAGATGGAACGGGCCTTCGACGCACGCGACCGGGCGAACGCCTCGATGCGGCAGTTCATCGCCGATGCCGGCCATCAGCTGCGCACGCCGCTCACGGTCGTTCAAGGTTTCATCGCGATCTTACGCCGCGGGGGATTCGAGAACGCCACCGACCGCGATCGCATTCTCGATACGATGATCGATCAAAGCCGCATCATGGGCTCGCTCATCGACAAGCTCATCCTGTTGGAACGGTGGGAAAGCCCCGAAGCGCAGCCCGCGAGCGCGGCCATCGACATCGGAACGCTCGTCGCCGACCTGGTCGCGCCGATCGCCGACGCGAACCCCGATCGCCGCTTCGCCGTTTGCACGCGCTCCGGAATCCTCGCCGCGATGGATCCGACCGAGCTCGGCTACGCGGTGACCAATCTCGCGGACAACGCCGTGAAGTATGGCCTCGGAGAAATCGCGGTTCGCGTCCACACGGCAGACAGCACGGCGATCATTGAGGTCGCCGACGAGGGACCGGGCATCGCGTCCACCGATGCCGCCCGCGTTTTCGATCGCTTCTACCGCGGTGCGCAGCGCGACGTCGCCGGATCCGGCCTCGGGTTAGCGATCGTCAAACGAGCCGTCGAGCGCGCGCACGGCACGGTCTCGCTCGACTCGAGTCCCGGCGGGTCGCGCTTCACCGTGCGCCTTCCGCTCGCACGCGGGCGCGAGGCGCAAGCAGGTATCGCGACCGGGTCATCCCAATCGACTGCCTCGGAGAGGTGGTCGAGTGGTTGAAGGCACCCGCCTCGAAAGCGGGCGAACGTGAAAGCGTTCCGTGAGTTCGAATCTCACCCTCTCCGCCAGTAAGAGCTCCAGGCGATGTCTAGGTGCGGCGGGTTCGGAAGAATCGCTGCAGCTGCGCGGACGCCTCGGCCTCCAGGACGCCGGCCGTTACGTCGACGCGGTGATTCGTTAGCGGGGACCTCAGGACGTCGAACGCTCCGCCGTCGGCTCCGCCCTTCGGGTCGCGCGCGCCGTAGACGACCCGCTTGAGACGCGCCGCGATGATCGCACCGGCGCACATCACGCAGGGTTCCTTCGTAACGTAGAGGGTTGCATCTGAAAGGCGCCAGGTGCCGAGTCGCCGGGCGGCTTCGCGGACGATGAGGATCTCTGCATGCGCGGTAGCGTCGCCGCGGAACTCTTTCTCGTTCTTCGCTTCGAGCACGAGCTCGCCGCTGACGAGCACCGCGCCGATCGGCACGTCGCCGGCGCGCTCGGCCTCGTCCGCGAGCTCGAGCGCCCGGCGGACATAGGCTTCATCTTCAGTCATGTGGCTCCACCATGGGGCCGAATGCGCGCCCGGAGGGATTCGAACCCCCGATCCCAGCCTTCGGAGGGCTGTGCGTTATCCAGCTACGCTACGGGCGCACGCGATTCGGCGGCATCAACGGGCTGCGTCCGGCGGCGATCCGGCGCTTGGGATGTGTTTGAAGAGATCGAGCTTGTGATCGACGAGCGTACGGTAAAACTTGCGCACGCAATCGGGATGGCCGAAGAAGTAGGTACGCGCGTACGCCAGATCTTCGCCGGAGCTGTCCGGTACGTAATGTGAGATTTCGATCTCCTCCATCTGGCCGCGGTCGACCGGATGAGGGCAGAAATCGCACGGAATGGTCGACATGAGATACCACCTCGGAATGAAGCCGGCCGCCTTCAGCGGCGGCCGGGCCTTTTCGTTTTTGGCTCGGGTAGGACTTGAACCTACGACCAAGGGCTTATGAGTCCCCTGCTCTACCACTGAGCTACCGAGCCACTGCCGCCTGGCGCGCTTCGACACCGAAGTATATCAAGACCCGCCCGCACCGACAATCGCAGCTCTTGTAGGGCCACGACGAAACCTCGCGAAGGTTCGCTGCAAGTTTCACGTTTTCGGAGGATGTTTATGCTAGCTAGGCCCCTCCTCGTCCTTGCTTTGCTCGGAGTCGCCGCCGGCTGTTCGTCGGCGACGCAGCCGGCATCACCCGGCGCGTTCGCACCTCCGCAGAACGCGTTCGGCTCGATGGGCGGCCCGCTCAAGCGAAGCACGGCGAGCAACTACATTCAACACGTCGTCGTCGTCATCCAAGAGAATCGGAGCTTCGAGAATTTCTTCGCCGGCTTTCCGGGCGCCAATGCTCCGACGTTTGGCTACGCGCTCCACTCGAACAAACGCGTCAAAGTGAACCTGCATCAGACGACGTTTCAGACGAATCCGAACTTGCCGCACAACTGGGAGGCGGCCATCACGGGCTGGCACAAGGGTAAGATGGACGGATTCCACACGGGGCCGGGTAACAATTACGCCGCCTACGCCTACGTCGAGCCGTCCCAAGTCAGCACCTATTGGGCAATGGCGCAGCAATACGTCTTAGCCGACGCAATGTTCCCTACCGAGTTCGGCGGCAGCTTCACCGCGCATCTCACCGCGGTCGCCGGCACAGACAACATGGATCCCAACCACGCCCAGGTCAACTACCCGACGCATAGCCCCAACGACTGCGATTCGCCGCCCGGGACCAAGAGCTCGCTGGTGGACCAGAACCGCAACGTGGGCCGCGGCAACGGCCCGTTCCCATGCTTCACGCAGTTCAACACGATGGCCAACGTGCTCGACGCCGGCGGCGTATCGTGGAAGTACTACGTGACGAAGCTTTTCAAAGCCGGCATCTGGTCGCCATACGAAGCGATCTCGTACACGCGCTACGGCAGCGATTGGAATACCGACATCATCGCGCCGGAAAACAAGATCCTCAAGGACATCCCCAACGGGAAGCTCGCCTCCGTCACGTGGGTGACGCCGAACCACAACAACTCCGACCATCCGGGCGCGCATAGCGACACCGGCCCGGCCTGGGTCGCGTCGATCGTCAACGCGGTCGGCGAGAGCAGCTTCTGGAATTCGACGGCCATCGTCGTGATCTGGGACGACTGGGGCGGCTGGTTCGACAACGCGGCGCCGCCGCAGCTGGACATGCGAGGCCTTGCAATGCGCGTTCCCTGCCTGATCATCTCGCCGTACGCCAAACAGGGGACCTCATCGACGGGCTACGTGTCGCACACGCAGTACGAGTTCGGCAGCGTCTTGAAGTTCATCGAGCAGGTCTACAACCTTCCGGCGATCGGTCCGGCCTCGCAAGGCTACTCGGACTCGCGCGCCAACAGCATCATGGATAGCTTCGACTTCACGCAGCAGCCGCGGCCCTTCACGCCGTTCGGGAGCAAATATCCGGAGTCGTACTTCCTCAACCAAGCGCCGTCGAACGAGCCCGTCGACACGCAGTAGCGCGCGCTCTAGCGTTCGAGCACGCGGACTTCGTTTGAGTTCGTGTCGGTGAAGTAGATGACGGTGTCCGCGTCGCTCGTCCCGGTAGCAGCTAGCCCGTAGACGCCGGCCGTCTTGCTGGTGTCGACGATCTTCGTGTCGAGGACCTTGCCGGAGGGGGTCAGCTCGACGAGTTCGTTGCCGCCCTTCGTATTGGCGACCACGAGGTTGCCGTTGGGCAGCAGCGCCGATGCCATCGGCGCGTCGAGCGGCGACCCGGCGTGGACCAGCGATCCGCAGGTGGTCTTGGGATACCTACACTGGAACGTTTTCCCGCCGGGCTTCACGACGATCTCGTCTTCTACGAGGAGATCGCTCGCGTGCGAGAACGCGACGACCGTGTTGTCAACGCCGTCGACGATATACAGCGTATCCTGTTTCGCGTCGTACTGCAGACCGGATGGCCCGAGCGTGCCAAGCGGTCCCTGCTTGTTGACGGCAAAGCCCGTGGCCACTTGGATTGCTTTGCCGGTGCCGTAGCGATCGTAGCTGAGGCTCAGAACCGAGCCCGTCAGCGCGTCGGCGATGAAATCGTAGGCGGCTTGGTAATGCTTTCCTTGCATCGCAAAGACGTTTCCGAACGGCACCTTGATCGAGTGACCCGAGAACTTCTTCTGCACCGAGCCGCTGCTGGAGAGCGTGACGACGTCCTTGGCGGTGTAGGCCGTTGCGAACACAGTGTTGAGCGAATCGATGGTCACGCCGTCGCAGCCTGCGATCGACGGGCTGTGCGCGAAAGTCGCCGGGGACGATCCCGGCGTCGGGTCGAGCACCTCGATCGTCGTGCCGTTGCCCGCGGTGCCGCCCTGGTCGGCGATGTTGCAGGCGAGCAGCTGACCCTTCGTGAGGCCCTTTTTGCCGGGAACGATCGTAATTCCGTACGGTGCTTGATCCCCGTTGCCGGGATCGACCGTCGAGCCGATCTCGACGTTCTTCTTCAGCAGCTTGAGAACCGACGTCGTGTCGGCGTTCGATACTCCGCCGCGGAGGTTCGCCAGTGACGCGCCGTTCTCGGAGGGAACCGTGCCGAGGGAACTGCACGAAGACAACATTGCAGCCGCGAACAACGCGCTGCCGTGATTTACAAATCGCACCAAGGCCTCCGCTCTGGAAAGAATCGCGGTCGGAGGGACTCGAACCCCCAACCTACAAGTTCGTAGCCTGTTGCTCTATCCAATTGAGCTACGACCGCGTGCTTCTTCTTCGTTGCACTCGAGCTTCGGAGAGGGAGGGATTCGAACCCTCGATACGGCTTTACACCGTATAACGGTTTAGCAAACCGCCGCCTTCAGCCGCTCGGCCACCTCTCCACGCCCCGCAAGTGCTTTTTTGCGGCTGGAACGACTTGCCCACGTTTGCTCACGACCGGGCCGCTACCTGTCCGCTCGATATTGACTTCCCGATGGCGCAGCATCGTTGGACGCTTTCATTCACCGCGAACGATAGGCGCGTTCAGCGCGGCCTTAAAGCGCTGGGTTGTTTGCCCGATTCGAGCCCGGGTGCCGCCGCCAGGTCAGGACTCGAGCCAGCCTAGGTCTGGGTGTGCCGGGCCAGGGGGTTTCCGGCAAAAATGACCCTGGTCACTTTTATGGAAGCAGTCCCCACGGTCTCCGGCAGCCCTCCGGCGAGTCTCTGGCTGGTGGCCCGCCGGAGGGGCATCATTAACCTACGGAGGTGGAAATGGGCGCAAAAGTTGGGCAACAGACTGGGTGGATTCATTTGGGTGACCTCACCATCGCCTTCGTGTTTCCGGTTCCCCTAGTACAGAGTGAGTCCGAATCGGAACAAGTACCGGGCCTAGAGGCTATTGACTGAGCTCCGTGAGGTTCGACGTAGAACACCCCGCCTTCGGAACAGTCACGTTCGTTTTCGAGAACCAGTTTGCTACTACTGGGTTCGCGGCGACCGACGGTTTCGTTTTTCTCGGCGTGGCGTATCCAAAGTTTGACTTCGGGTTTCAGAGCGACGGGCGCGGCTTTGTGCCGTGTGAGCTTAACGATCGGACGAGCCAAATGCTCAACGGCCATTGGCTAACGATATCCGAAGTAGCGCCGAGCGCATTTCGCTCCTTCGTGCTCGCGAAAGCGAAAGAACTAGCGAGCACACTAAAAGGGAGAACCAATCGTCGTGCGGATGCATAACGATAGGCGCGGCCGTTCGGCCGCGCCGGGCACCGTATGAACTAGGGCGGCGCCGTCGGACCGCGCAACGGTTGTTCGATCACGATCTCCGGCACTACTGTTTCGCGGCGAGGCTTCCGGCGCGTCATCAGCGCGTCGATGCCGGCCACGCGGCCCGTCGGCAGCACGAAATTGATCGCAGACAACAGCAGCAGGCAGCCGTCGATCGTGCCCCATTCGGTGAAGCTGCCGAAGCCACCGCGCGCGGCGATGTAGTTGAGCGGCAGCAAGATTCCGATCAGACCGCCCAGCCGCGTGAATAGGCCGAGGACGAGGGAGATGCCCACGCACACCTCGCCCAGCCGCACGAGTTCGGCGAAGACCGCCGCGTTCGGCTGGACGACGCTCGCGAGAAAATCGTGGTAAGGCCCACTCCCCGCGGCGAGTCCGCGCTGCAGGTAGGTGGCGAACATGCCGCCGGGCGGCATGAACCTGTCGCTGTGCAAGAACTTCGGGACCCCGTGAGTCAGCCACACGATTCCCGTAAGCATTCGCACGAGCGCCAACCATCCGCCGTAGGTTCGCGAGGATGGCAGGGTCACGCGACGACCTCCTTTCGCAGTTCGATCAGCCTTGAAATCATGGTTGCGGCTTCACGCGCGGCATGCGGGCGCCCTAGGCGACGGGCGGCTGCAACCATTCGGTCCCGCCGGCCCGGGTCGGTCAGCACCGCCTCGAGCGCCGCCGGAAGCTCGTCGATGCGCCGCGTGCGCAGTGCGGCCCCGCCCTCGACGAGGATGCGCGCGTTGCGCTCTTCTTGGCCCGGTAACGGCTTGCACAGCACCATCGGAACTTGCGCCACCAGCGCCTCCGCCGTGCTTAGGCCGCCGGGTTTGGTGACGAACGCGTCGGCCGCGTGCATGTAGTCGTAGACGTTCTCGACGAACCGCAACGCGCGCACCGGATAGTTTACGCTGTCGGCGGTCTGCGAGAGGCGCCGCGAGATTCGCGAGTTTCTACCGGCCACGACTACGGCAGCGATCGGCGCGCGAACCGTGTTGAGCACGCGAAGCATGCGCTCGATCGGAGCGATCCCGAGCCCGCCGCCCATCAGCAGCGCGACGTAGCGGTCTTTGGGGAGATCCAAGCGTTCGCGCAGCGTCTCGCGAGCCTCTCCCGTCGGCGCAAACTCGGACCTCACCGGTATTCCGGTGACGGAGATCCTTTCCGCCGGAATGCGGCGCGCCGTCAACGCGTTGCGCATCGCCTCGGTGGCCACGACGTAGCGGTCGATGTTCTCGTGAATCCAGAATCCGTGCACGGCGAAATCCGTAACGATCCCGACCACCGGGGGCGCGTCGGAGAACTCGCGCTTGTATTCTGCCATGGTGCCGCAGGGAAACGCGTGGGTGCACACGACGGCGTCGGGACGCTCACGGAGTAGAAGCGGTCGAAGGTTGCCGGCGGTGAATTGGTGCGCCCACGTGCGAAACCGCCCCACTTCGGTCGCTCGCTCCGCCCGCGCGTAGATGTAGCGGTACATCTGCGGGATCGTCTTGACCATGCGCAGATATCCGTCGGAGACCACCCGAGAAACGACCAGCGCGGCATACTTATACGCATCGATGACCGGTGTTTGCGCGGCCGGATCGATCGACCGCAGCGCCGCCCCGACCGCGTTGGCCGCCGAGAGGTGGCCGACACCTACGCTCGCCGAGAGGAAGAGTATCTTCACTCGGACTCTTCCGCGGACAGTAGGAAGTCATCGACGATTTCCTGGGCGAGGCGCTCGTCTTTGAGGAGATTGCCGTGAAGATCGGTGACGATGAACTCGCCCTCGACCTCATCTTCCGGCTCGTGAAGGAGCACCGCATACGTCGCTCCGTCGCGGGGATCTTCGAGAATGCCCACCACTTCGAACGGGAGTGCCGCGCCGTCCTTCGTCTGGATATAGAGCGTTTCGTTCAGGTCGAGCGGGCCGTGCGGCGCGTTACCATCGCCATTGGAAAACGTCATTATTGCAGACACCGCGCCACGTTGGCTTGGTGTTCGGCGAGCGTCTTTGCGAACACGTGGAGACCGTTTCCGCAATACACGTAGTAGAGATCGTCGCCGTAGGCCGGATGGAACGCCGCCTGCAGGGAAGGCCGTCCGGGGTTCGCGATCGGAGTCGGCGGCAGCCCGGGGTGCTCGTAGGTGTTGTACGGCGAGTCGATCTTGAGATCTGCGAAGGATAGCACGCTCTTGTGCGCGGGCAAGGCGTATTCTATCGCGGCATCCACCTGAAGGGGCATACCCAGACGCAGCCGATTGTAAATGACCGCCGCGATCCTCGACCGATCCCGGCTGCTCTTGGCTTCGCGCTCGACGAGCGAGGCGACCGTCACGGCCTGAGGAACGCTCACACGCAGCGCGCGGGCGCGCTGCCCGGCATCGGCGGGAAGCTGCTTGAAAAACTCGGCGGTAAGCAGCGCCGTAACCTGCGGCGGAGACGCTCCAAGCGGCAGCAGATACGTGCTCGGAAACAGAAACCCCTCGAGATTCTTCGTCCGCGCGCCGTCCACGATCAGTTGCTGATGCATGAATTCGTGCACGAACGCCGGTTTCGGCCCGACGCCGGCGCCCTGCAGGCGCGCCGCGATCTGCGCGGCGGTGAATCCCTCCGGGATCGTGACCCACACGGCGACTTGCGCGCCGCCGCTAACGAGCGCCCGCAACACCTCGTTCTGCGTGAGATGCGGCGCGAAGCGGTATTCGCCGGCGCGGACTTCTCCTTCTTCCCCGCGCACGTGCGCCAGCGCCCGAAAGGTGAGAACGTTGGAGATGATGCCGGCGGCCGCGAGCTGCCGGCTTACCTCGGTGAAGGTCGCGCCGCGGTCGACGACGAGCTGGGTGCGCTGCGATGGGTGCATGCGGTCGCCGTACAGCGCAAACGCGATCGATCCCGCAACGGCCGCAAGCGCGAGTGCGACGATGACGGCGCCGGCCGCTATCCACCCGACGATCCTCACGCGCGGGTCCGGTTGCGCTGCGCGAGAAACGTTTCCAGAATCAACGCAGCGGCCAGCCGGTCGACGATCGCCTTGCGCTTTTTGCGCGAGACGTCGGCGGCGATGAGGCCTTTCGTCGCCTGGGCGGTCGTCAGGCGCTCGTCCACGCGATGGATCGCGCCGCCGAAGACTGCGCGGAGGCTCTCCACGAACGCATCGATCGCCTGTGCGGCGATCCCGCGCTCGCCGCTGAGCGTGATCGGGTCGCCGACGACCAGCTCGTCGACGTCGTATGACTCCACGTACTCCTTAATCGAGGCGAGGTCGTCGCGACGGTTCGTGCGCTCGATCGTCGCGACCGGCAACGCGAACGTGGCCGTCGGATCGGCCACCGCGACGCCGATGCGTTTGCTTCCCACGTCGAGCGCCATCAGCACGGATCTACGCCCCGAGCGTGGCGAGGTGGGCGAGCGCCTTCGGCCGCTTTCCGAGGTGGTGCGCGACGAGCTCGTCGACCGCGGCTGCCGCGCGCGGCGTCGCGACGAGCGTCGCGGCCGAGCCGCTACCCTTGGGAAGCGCGAGCGCGCGCAGGTTCGCGAGATCCCGCTCGTCGAGCTCGGGGAGGTCGCGCCAGCGCTCGCGACAGACCGCATCGGCGAAGCCGCCGGCCTCCGCGTCGAGCCAGACCGCGCCCGGCGGGAGCGGAGCGCCGCAGCGCACGCACGCGGTGAGGGGCGGCGCCAATCCCAGCATCTCGAGCAGACGCAGCGAGAACCGCGGCAGCAGCGCGCGCGGCGCGGCCGACGCGGCAATCGCGGCGATTGCGCCCGTCAGCAGCGCGTAAACGTCGGGCAGCGCTAGGTCGGGTTCGCAGAACGCATCGATGAGCTCCGCAACGACGGCGGCGACCGCGTACCGCTCGGGCTCGACCAGGCGCGTCCATGCGGCTCGAACGATCTCCGCCGAGACGATGACGTCGAGCGAGCGGCCTCGGTGCATCAGGAACTCGCACTCGCCGGCGAACTCGAGCCGTCCGGTCAGGTGGCTGCGGGCTCGGCGAACGCCCTTGGCCACGGCGTCGAGTTTTCCGCGCTCGGTGGTGAAGAGCGTCATGATCCGGTCGGCCTCCCCGAGCTGCCGTCCGCGCAGCACCACGCCTCGCGTCTTATAGGCGCGCGGCTGCGTCAGCGTCCTCCGCTTCGCGTGCCGGCTCGACGGTGCCGTTATAGTAAACGCGAACGGTGAGAATGCGCCGGCCTCGCGTGCGATCGACGCGCAAGCGCGTGTGATCCGGGCCGTCGATTTCCTCACCTTCCTTCGGAAGGCGTCCGAAGAGGCCCACCGTATAACCGCCGATCGTCTCGAAGTCTTCGGTTGGAAGCTCGATTCCAAGCTTCGCGTTTACGTCTTCGATATTGGTGCCGGCCTCGACCACGGCTTCGCGATCGGAGATCACCGAGATCGGCTCTTGCTCGTCGGCGTCGTGCTCGTCGCGAATCTCACCGACGATCTCCTCGAGAAGGTCTTCCATGGTCACGAGCCCCGCCGTGCCGCCGTACTCGTCCACGATGATGGCCAGCGAGAACTTGTCCCGCTGCATGTCGCGGAGCAAGTCGGCGATCTTCTTCGTTTCCGGAACGTGGACGGCCGGCCGCATCAGAACGCGAACCGTCGCGTGCGCCAACGAACCGTCGGCCAGCGCGATCAGCAGTTCGCGATCGAGGATCACGCCGATGATGTCGTCCTTCGAATCTTGGTAGACGGGAAGCTTGGAGTAGCCCTCGGCGATGACCACGTCCAGCACGCGTCGCGGCGAATCATCGACCGAAACGGCGACCATCTCCGGACGCGGCTTCATCACCTCGCGCACGATCGTGTCGCCGAACTCCATCACGGAGTGGATGAGCTCGCGCTCCTGTTCCTCGATCACTCGCTGCTCCGCGCCCACGTTGACCAGCGCGCGAATGTCCTCTTCCGTGACGTAGGGACGATGAGCGTGCTTGATGCCGAAAAGCCGGAGAATCAAATCGGTGACGACCTGGAAGCTTCGCGCGATCGGCGTCAGCACGTAGGACGCGTAACGCATCGGCAGCGCGAGGCGAAGCGCCCACCGCTCGCCATCGCCCGTCGCCACGGTCTTCGGTACGATCTCTCCGAAGAGCAGGAACACCACGGTCATGACGACGGTCGAGACCACGGCGGCGCTTGGCAGCTTCAGCGAGATCGCGATGTAGGCGGCGAGCGAATCGGCCGCGAGGAGCACGATCGTGTTCCCCACCAAAATCGACGTCAGGAAGCGCAGCTTGTCGTCGACCAGATCCTGGAGGTTCTGCGCCCCGCGGACGCGGCGCTCGGCGAGCGCGCGGGCACGCAGCTTGCTGATCGAGACGAGGGCGGCCTCACATGCTGCAAAAAAGCCCGCCAGGAGGACGAGCACGACCAGCGCCGCGATCTGGTACGGGAGGCCTGCCGGGCTACCGGGTGCGGGGTCCGTATTCAAGTCGGCGCCATTATAACATAACGTGCGGCCGCACCAGCACGTAGATCGCCAGGGCGACGAGCGTCCCGAGGACGGCTCCCCAGAAGACCTCGAACGGCCGGTGGATCCGAGCCTCGACGCGGCTCTGGGCTACGAGGAAGGCGACGAAGTACGCGAGGATCGCGCCGAGCGGCTTCTGGTAGAAGAACGCCAGCAGCGTCGCCACGGCGAACGCGAGCGCGGCGTGGCCGGATACGGCGCCCCCTTGCAAAGCAGAACCTCGGCCGACCCAGGCCTTGGCGAAGACGGTCGCGATCGCGGTGACGGCGAGCGCGATGAGCGCCGCGTTGGCCGGCACGGCCTGCACTGCCTGGAAGACCCGCTCGCCGCCGCTCATGATGCCTTGATAAAAGATCAAATAACCGCACAGCGCCGCCCCGACGGCCGCGATCAGGACCGCGCCGGCGGCCGCGTCCTTAGCGCTCTTCGCGAGGGGGTGGTGCGCCACGGTCAGCAAGTCGACGAGCGATTCGACCGCTGTATTCACGAGCTCGAGGCTCAGCACGAGCGCAATCAGCGCGATCGTCGCCACGACATAGTACCGGTCCAGACGGAGAATCAGCGTGGCGAGCAGCACGAGCGCCGCGATCACGAAATGCACGCGCATGTTCCGCTGCGTGCGCGTCGCGTAGATGATGCCTTCGAAGGCATGATGGAACGACCGTAAGAAGCGGCTCCGCTCGATCGGCAAATAATGCGGCTCCGGCGTCTTTCGCGGGCTCGACGAGCCTGCCCGAAGCGGAGTCGAAGGGTCGATCGGGTGGTGCATCAGCGGCGTGCGGCGTACGGCCAGGGCAGCTCGATGGCGTCCGCCAGCCGGCGCTCCTCGCGCTCCATCACGCGTCGTTCCGCGCGTTCGACGTGGTCGTGCCCCTTGAGGTGCAGCACGCCGTGAATAAGCAGGCGATACAGTTCGCGCTGAAGCGGGGCGTCGTATCCCGCAGCCTGACGCCGCGCCGTGTCGACCGAGATGACGACGTCGCCGAGCAGCCGTTCGGGAACCGCCGGATCGCGCGAGTCGTCGAGGGGAAAGCTGAGAACGTCCGTCGGCGTGTCGCGACCGCGATACTCGCGGTTGAGCGCCCGCATCGCCTCGTCGCCAACGAGCGATAACGAGAGCGCGGAATCACGCTCCCCGACCGCGCCCATCAGCCGCTTCGCCGCGGCGACGAGCGCGCGGCCGTCGACGCCGCTGCGCCGAACGTCATTGCGATAGTAGATCACGGCGTGCCGGGCGGCGGGGCCGCGTAGGCACGAACGATCTTCGCGACGAGCGGATGGCGCACGACGTCGGTCTCGTCGAGCTCGACCACGCCGATGCCGGCTATGCCCACGAGGCGCCCCGCCGCGGCGCGCAGGCCGCTGCGCTGCCCGGACGGCAGGTCGATCTGCGTCACGTCCCCCGTGACCACCATCTTCGATCCGCTGCCCAGCCGCGTGAGAAACATCTTCAGCTGATCGTCCGTCGCGTTCTGTGCCTCGTCGAGGATCACGAACGATTCGGCGAGCGTGCGCCCGCGCATGAACGCCAGCGGCGCGACCTCGAGCGTGCCGCGCTCCATGTATTTGTTGACGACGGTGTCGTCGAGAAGATCGCCCAGGGCATCGAACAGCGGCCGCATGTAGGGATCGAACTTCTCGCGCAGGTCCCCCGGAAGAAACCCGAGGCGCTCTCCCGCCTCCACCGCGGGGCGCGAGAGGATCACGCGCGCGACTTCGCGTCGTTTGAGCGCGCGCGCCGCCATGACGACGGCGAGGTACGTTTTGCCCGTTCCGGCGGGTCCGATTCCAAACGTCAGCGTCGCCTCTTCGATCGAGCGTACGAATCGCCGTTGGCCGACCGTGCGCGGGCGCACTTCGCGCCCGCGGTGCGTCCGCAGCAGCGTGCTCGGCACCGTGGCGGATCCCTCGGCGCGCTCGCCCGAGAGCGCGAGCGCTACGTCGTCCGGCGTGATGTGCGCGCCGCCGACCGCGGCCTCGAGCACGCGACGAACGACCTCTTCGGCGCGCGTGACCGCGGCGTCGTCGCCGGCCAGCAGCAAACGGTCGCCGTCCGCGTGAACCGCGACGTCGAGCGAGGTCTCAATCGCCGAGAGATTGCGATCGTACTCTCCGAAGAGTCGTACGCGATCGGCGAGTTCGCCGAGGTCGATGGATCGTTGGACGGTCAACGACCAAAATATTCGTCGTTGAACGCGCGAGGCTTGCCGAGCACTTCGGCGGCGATCACGGCCCGAACGATTTCGCTCCGGCCGTCGAAGAAGCGGCCGCGCCCGTGCCGGGGCGAATCGTGCTCGGCCATGGGCGGGGGTGCCGGCGCGCGCGCGGCCTTGGCCTTTGGCGGAGGCGCCGGGCGCGCCGGTGGCGCGGGCCGGGGCGCCGGCGCCTGCTGGGGCTGTTGCGGCATGGCCGCGACGAATTGCTGGGCCCAGTCTGGAAGCCGAGCCTCGCGAAGCTCCACCGGCCGCGGCGGGGGCCGGAGCTGGCCCTGACCCTGCCCCTGCTTCTGGGCTTGCGACGCCTTCCGAAGGCTCGAGACCATGCTCCCGATCACCCCGATCACGAGCAGGACGACCCAGACGAAGATCCCGATGTCACGCATAGCGGCTTACTTGGTGCTTGGCCCTGCGAGCGGTGGCTGCTGTTGGGCGTCCGTCGCGGCCTCGGTCGAGACCCCGATCGACGAGCGCATCTCGGTATCCGCCTGGACGTTCTTCAGGCGGTAGTAGTCCATCACGCCGAGGTTGCCTTGAATGAACGCGTGCGCGATCGCTTGCGGAATGGCGGCTTCGGCCTCGACGACCTTGGCCCGCATCGCCTGCGTCTCCGCCTTCTGCTCCTGTTCCGCGGCGAGCGCCGCGTACTGACGCTCCGCGGCCTTTGCCTGCGCGATGCGGCGATCGGCTTCGGCCTGACTCGTCTGCAGCTCCGCGCCGATGTTCTTGCCGACGTCGACGTCGGCGATGTCGATCGAGACGATCTCGAAGGCCGTCCCCGCATCGAGGCCTTTGGCGAGCACGGCTTTACTGATGCGGTCCGGATACTCCAGCACTTCCTTGTGATCGATGGCGGCGCCGACCGCCGACACGACGCCTTCGCCGACGCGCGCGATGATGGTCGGCTCGCCGGCTCCGCCGACGTAGCGGTCGAGATTGCTGCGCACCGTGATGCGCGCCTTGACGTTGAGCTGAATGCCGTTCTGCGCGACGCCCTGGAATATCGGGGTCTCGATGACCTTGGGGTTAACCGAGGTCTGCAGCGCTTCCAGCACGTTGCGACCGGCAAGATCGATGGCCGCGGCTCGCTGCCACTCGAGCGGAATCTGTGCGCGTTGCGCCGCGATCATTGCCAAGGTGACGTTTTCGACGTTTCCTCCGGCGAGGAAGTGCGATTGCATCTGGTCGACGTTGAGGTCTAATCCCGCCTTGCGCGCGCGGACGTAGTTGGTAACGATGACGCTGGGAGGGATGCCGATGAGGCGCATCCGCACGAGCGTGATAATGCTGAGCGGGACGCCCGCGGCGATGGTGCGGATCCATAACCCGATCGGAAAGTAATAGAGAAACGAGAAGAACGCGATGACCAGGATGACGATAACGATCGCGCTGCTGACGGCAATCATGTCTGCTCCTATGAAGCGACTGGCTCGACGAAAACGCGTGCGCCTTCGACGCGCACTACACGGATGGGGGTTCCCTGCGCGATGAACTCGCCCTCGGTCAGAACGTCAACCCGGCGCCCGTCGATCGAGGCGATGCCTGCCGGACGCAGATAGGTGGCGGCCGTACCGGTGAGCCCCCGAAGGGTCCGCTGGTCGGCGCTGGTGACGTACTCCGGGCCCTGGGCGGCCGCGAGCGCCAGCCGAGCGGCCCAGGCGTTCTGCGGCATGGCGCGCACTGCCAGCGTAAAGATGATGACCGTAAGCACGACCGCCGTTGCGATCGTCTCGATTCCCACGAACAAGAAGGGTAAGCCGAAGGCCCAGAGCACGGCTACCAGGAGCGCGCCGGCCCCCAGAATCCCCGGCAGGCCGTGCCCGGGAACGACGTGCAGCTCCCAGAGGACGCCGACGAGTCCGAGCACCGCAAGCACGAGCACGAAGCCGTTCGAGAAGCCCGCGTAGACGTGCGTTCCGAAGAAGAGCGCGAGCGCGCTCACGCCGATGAGGCCGGCGATCCCGTGGAGCGTTTGCATCTCGATCAGCAGTCCCAGCATCCCGAGCGTGAGGAGCAGCCCGCTGACCGCCGGATCGGTCGCGAAGCGCGCGATGCGTTCGCCTAAGGTGAACGATTCGCTGACGCGGGGCGCGCCGGAAAGATTGAACTGCGCCAGCGCGGCGTCGAGCGTCGGCGCCGTGCCCGTCGCGATGCCCGAGCGAACCGCGTCGTCGGTGTTGAGCGTGAGGATCGCGCCCGCGCGCTTATACTGCGGCAGATCGACGTTCTTATCGACCATCGCGCCGGCGATCTTGCTGTCGTGGTGATTGCGCTGCGCAGTCGATTCGAACTCCCCGCGCAGGCCGGAAATCATTTTCACCGTCGCGGGAATCGGCTCGGCCGCGCCGATCGAGGCGCCGGGGGCCATCACGATGCGGCCGGCCGACAGCGAGATCAACGCCGCGGCGGAATACGCCCGTTCCCCGACGTAGGCGTAGACCGGTTCTTGTGCGCCGAAGAGCGAGTCCCGAATCGCGAACGCCGCGGAAACGAGCCCGCCGGGGCTGTTGACGTCGAGCACGATCGCGCGCGCGTGGTTCTGATTCGCTTCGTCGACGGCGCGCTGGACCAAATGGGCCATGCCGTCGTCCACCGTGCCGGTGATCGGTATGACGACGACGGGACGCCCGACTTGGGCGCTTGCGACCAGGCCGGCCAGGCCACAAAGGAGCAGGCCGGACGAGAATAGTACCGGCAGCCGGAATCGCTTCATGCTGGTTGCTACCTTGAGCCGCCGCGGAAGGTTACGCTTGTCCTTCGACTCCGCTCAGGATGACAAGAGGTCGGTCACGATTTGGCGCACCAGGTTGCCGTCGGCCAGGCCTTTGAGCTGGGGCATGACGACCTTCATCACGGCGCCGGCGTTGCGCGACTCGGGCGGCAGCTCGGCCAGAACGCTCTGCACGATCTCGCGAATCTCCGGCTCCGAGCGCTGCGGCGGGAGATAGGCGAGCAGAATCTCGCGCTCGGCGCGCTCCTTGTCTGCGAGATCCGCGCGGCCGGCCTTCTCGAACTCCGCGAGCGAATCGCCGCGCTGCTTCACCAGCCGGCGCACCACTTCGAGCTCTTCTTCTGCGGAGACTTCGCGGCCGCTTTCGGTTCGCTTGTAGATGAATCCCGAGAGGGCCGAGCGCAGCGTATCGAGCCGCAACTGGTCGCGCGCCCGCATCGCGTCTTTTAAATCCGACGCGATGCGATCTTTCAGCGATGCCACGTCAAACCGCTATGCGCGGCGCTTACGAGCCGCGGCGGATTTCTTCTTGCGGCGAACGCTCGGCTTTTCGTAGTGTTCGTGCTTGCGTGCCTCGGCCAGAATCCCGGCCTTTTGGGTGGCCTTCTTGAAGCGCCGCAGGGCGCTCTCGATCGTTTCGCCCGGTGCGATGCGAACTTCCATTCTTTGACGACCCCCCTTTCGGCGCGCCGAGTGACTCGGCACGAAAAATTAGGCCCCCTTGGGGGCCCTCCGTAGGGTAGCATGCGCGAGGCGCAGCGTCAACGCCCTTAAACTCCGCTCAGGATGACAATCGGAGTTTAGCCGGGGGGCCAGGTCATGTGGCGCCCGGCGAGGACGTGGACGTGGACGTGTCCCACCGTCTGTCCGCCATCGGGGCCGGTGTTGACGACCAATCGAAAACCACCGTCGCCACCGTGCTCCTTTCCGAGCCGCGAGGCGACCGACACCAATCGGCCGATCAGCGCGCCGTCCTCCGACGCTTCGACCACCGTCGCGTGATGCGCGACCGGCATGACGAGCAGATGCGTCGGTGCCTGCGGATTGAGGTCTGCGATCGCGATGACCGAGTCGTCGCGATAGACTACCTTCGCCGGGATGGCGCCCGTTGCGATCTTGCAGAAAATGCAGTCGTCCATCAACGCGTCTTAATCGTGAAATCCCACGACTTCGTCGTCGTGTTGCCGGCCTGGTCGGAGACGCGCACCGTAACGTGAACGCGTCCGTCGGGATACGTGTACGACGGGAGGTATTGGATGAACTGCGCCGAGCGAACGCATTCCGACGTGACGTCGCGTCCGTTGAGCCAGAGGGCCGCGCTCGACGGATTGACCGGCACCGCGTCCGATGCGAAGTCGGCGTAGACGGCCGGGCGGCTCGTGTTCACGGTCGTGCCGGTGTCGGGCGCAAAATCGGAGATGCCCGGACCGATACTCGACGCGGAGACGGTCTGCGGCGCGGGCGCCTCGGCGGTGGCGTTCCCTATGGAGAGACGGCCGATCAGCGCCACATCTGCGAAGTTCGCCCCGCGCGGAATCGTGTAGCTGCCCGCATACGTGCCGGGCGACCGCTGCTGCATCACCTGGTTGACGACGTCCGAGCCGATGTCGAACGTCGCCGAGCCGCCCGGCGTTCCGTGAAGCGTCACGTGAACCGTGTCGCCCGGCCGTAACGGGTGGTTCGCATCGCTGGCGACGTCACCGATCCGGACCGTCGCCGCGCCGGTCGCGGGCGCGTTTGGAACGCTTCGGCTGGCAAGAATCTCGCGAACCTCGTTCGTCTCGACGTTATAGCGAACGGTGACTTCGTCGTCGGGCTGGAGGTCTACGAACGAGGCGGCCTTGCCGTTGAGCGAGATCTCGGTGGTGCGCCCGGGCGCAATCACCTGCCCGTCGCCGAGGACGAACTGATTGCGCCCGATCGCGATGATGTGGCCGTTGCGCGAGCCGTATTCGTCGACGATCCGCTCGACTCGGCCGTCCTTTCGCATCTGCACGCGCGCGAAGTCCCCCGGCCGCAGGTCAACGAGCTCGCCGGGCTCGGTCACGTTCACGTTGACGTCTTGGACGTCGATGGTCGCGTTGGGCGCGACCTGAATCGTTTTGATGCTGCCGTTGAGCTGCAGCGTGAGCGTGGGCGGATCCGAGAGCACGTCGACCGCAGCGACCGTGCCGAACCGCTCGAAACCGGTGCCTACCGCGACGAACCCGCTCGACGACCTGCCCACGAGCTGCGCGACGATGGTCACCGAGTTGCTTTTGCGGTCGAAGTGCGCCTGCGCGCCGAGAACGTCGGTGAAGAAGCGCAGCGGAACGTAGAGCACGTCCTTGATCTCTTTCGGCGCCGCCTCGAGCATCAGCCGCCCGTCGTCGATTTGCAGGACCCGGCTCCCGGCCGTCAGAGTCACCGTCTTCGCCCCGATCTGCGTCGAGAAATGATTTCCCGTGTGGACGAACGCGAGCCCGAGCGCCTCGATCGTGCGGCGGAGCGGGACGAACAGCACGCTCCCCTCGAATTGCGGCGGCGGATCGAGCGACAACGTGTCGCCGTTGATCACGATCGCGATCGGCCGCGGCTGCGCGGCCATTAGCGCGAGCGCCAAGATCGCCAGGCCCCGTTTCACTCCTCCAGCACCTCTCGATAGACGTCGGCCGTTGCGCGTGCGCAGCGATCCCACGTCAGCTCCCTTGCAACGTCGCTGCCTGACTTGACCGTTCGCGCGCGCAGCCCCTCGTCGGTGAGGAGCCGCTCCAGGACCGCGCGCAACGCCGTTGCGTCGCGAGCCCCGAACGTCAATGCCGACCGCGTCAGCGGTCCCGGGACTGCGTCCTCGCACGCGACGACGGGACAGCCGGCGGCCATCGCCTCCAGCATCGGCAGGCCGAAGCCTTCGCGCAGGGCCGGCTGCACCAGGGCCTTCGCCCCCGCGTAGTATTCGGCGAGCCGTTCCGTCGTAACGTCTCCAAGCGCCACGATCGCGCGCGCACCGCCGCTTCGTCGTTGGAGCTCGCCCCCGAAATCGTCGGGCCCCGTGAGGTAGAGGTCGATTCCCCAGCTTTCCGGGAGCGCTGACCACGCCTCGAAGAGCGTCGAAAGATTCTTGTGCTCGCGATGATTGCCCACGTAGAAGAGGTACGGGCGAGGCGCGGCAAACGGCGCAACGACGCGCGCAAAGGCTTCCCCGACACCCAGCGGCACGACCCGAATCTTGGCGCGATCCACGCCCAGGAAGAACGCGAGATCCTCGACCGTGCGATCGTCGTCGGTGATCACGCGCGCGGCGCGAGCGCACGCGAATCGGACGACCGTCGCGTAGTACGGTGCGACCTTCGCCTTGAAATACTCGGGAAAGCGTAAGTGGATGAGGTCGTGGATCGTGATGACGAAACGCCGGGGCACGATGACGGGCACGTATTGCGATAGGAAGTGCACCAGATCGAGACGCGCGCGCCGAATCGCCAGCGGCAACGCGATCTGCTCGCTCCAGCCGAAGTTGCCGCCTTGAGCGAACGGCACGTATGCATACTCCGGGGCGACGCGCGGCAGACGAGCGACGAGCTCGCGCCCGTAGTTCTTCATTCCCGCCGACAGCTGGCGCGTCAAACGCGCATCGAGCCCGACGCGCGCCGGGTTCACCGCGCGAGCGCTTTTCGCGCCGCCACCGCGGGGTACATCGCCGAGCGGTACGCCACGTACCATCCCCGCGGGCCGTCGAGCAACGCACCGCGCGCAAAGAGGAGCCACGCCAGGCGCGGAACGGCCGCGACCGTCGCCGTCAGCCACCGCAGCGGCGAGCCCGTAAGCCCTTCCGCCTCGAGCGCCGTGTAAAGATCGTACTTTGCGCGGTACGTCGACACGTCGGGATACGAGTAGTGCAACAGCGTACCGTTCAGCTCGTCCACGCGGCCGTCACACGACCACGCCTCGTGAACGGATGCCGTACTCGCCGCGGCGGGATGGGCCTCGAGGCGCACGCGATCGGTGCGGAAGAGGCGCAGCAGCGGTTCCTTCTTCCAGATACGCATCGGCTTGCCGCAGAAATACGTCGTTCGCCGAATGCGATAGGCGTCGGCGTCGGGCGAGGCGGCCAGAATCGAGTCGCACAGCACGTCGTCGAGCGCCTCGTCGGCGTCGATCATCAGCGTCCACGGCGTCGTCACCTGCGAAAGCGCGAAGCGGCGAGCGTCGACGAAATCCGTCCACTCGCGCTGCACGATGTGCGCTCCTGCGCCACGTGCGAATTGCAGGGTGTGATCGCGAGAACAGGCGTCGAGGACGAATACCGGAATCCCGCGCGGAAGACTCGTCAGTGCGCGCGGCAGGTTGCGTTCTTCGTCGCGGGTGAGGACGACGGCGGTGATTAGGCCTGCGTCCAGGACGCCTCAGCAACGCCGCCGCGGCCGTCGACGCGTTCCTCGTGACCGAGCGCCGCACCGACGAAGGCGCGATAGAGCGGCGCCGGCCGATTCGGCCGCGACTTGAACTCAGGGTGCGCCTGCGTCGCGACGAACCACGGATGCATGTCGACCGGGAGCTCGACAACCTCGACGAGACGCGTCTTGCCGATCATGTGATGCCCAGTGAAGCGCATGCCATGCTCTTCGAAAACCGGTCGGTAGCGGTTATTGAACTCGTAGCGGTGCCGATGGCGTTCGCTGATTTCCAACCCGCCGTACGCGCGCGCGGCCTGGCTGCCTTCTTCGAGCGTGCACGCGTAGGTCCCCAGCCGCATCGTGCCGCCGTACATTTCGAGGTTTCTCTGGTCGGGCATGAAGTCGATCACCGGGTCGACGGCCGTCTCGTCGACCTCGCTCGTCATGGCGTCGGGTAACTGGCAGACGTTGCGCGCGAACTCCACGCACGCGAGCTGCATGCCGTAGCAGATGCCGAGGAACGGAATCTTGTTTTCGCGCACGTGCTGGATCGCCCGCAGTTTCCCCTTGACCCCGCGCGCGCCAAAGCCGGGGGCCACCAGGACGCCGTGCGCTCCGCGCAGCACGTCGACGCCGTCGTCCTCGACGAGCTCCGAGTCGATGCGGCGTATCTCGACCGCGGCGTGGTGAAACACGCCGGCGTGCGCGAGCGCTTCGTTGATCGAAATGTACGCGTCCTTGAGCTCGACGTACTTGCCGACCAGCGCGATCGTCACCCGGCGGCGCGGATGCAGCAGACGTTCCGCGATGCCCACCCAATCGTCGAGGCGCGGCGCTGCCGGGGAAAGGTTCAGTTTGCGCACCGCCGCCTGCGCCAGCCCTTCGCCTTCTAGATTCAGAGGCACCTGATAAATGGTGCGCGCGTCCGAGTTCTGGACGACCGCGCTCGGAGGAACGTCGCAAAAGAGCGCGATCTTCTCCTTCAGCTCGAGCGGCATCGGCACAGCGGACTGCGTCCGGCAGACGATCGCGTCGGGCGAGATCCCGATGCCGCGCAGCTCGCGCACCGAGTGCTGCGTCGGCTTCGTCTTGAGCTCGTCGGCGGCGCCGAGATGCGGCAGCAGCGTGAGGTGCACGTACATCACGTTCTCGTCGCCGACGTCGTAGCGCATCTGGCGGATGGCTTCTAAAAAGGGCAGCGACTCGATGTCACCGACCGTTCCGCCGACTTCGACGATGCAGACTTCGGCGTGGCTCGCCTCGGCGACGCGCTTGATGTGCGCTTTGATCTCGTTGGTGATATGCGGAATCACCTGGACGGTAGCGCCGAGATATTCGCCGCGCCGCTCCTTCTCGATGACCGAATTGTAGATCTGTCCCGTGGTCACGTTGTTGGCACGCTGGAGATTCTCGTCAATGAAGCGCTCGTAATGACCCAAATCGAGGTCCGTCTCCGCCCCGTCCTCCGTGACGAAGACCTCGCCGTGCTGGTACGGGTTCATCGTGCCGGCGTCTACGTTAATATATGGATCCAGTTTCTGGATCGAGACGCTGTGGCCGCGTGCCTTGAGGAGCCGTCCGAGGGAGGCGGCCGTGATGCCCTTGCCGAGCGAACTTACGACGCCCCCGGTGAAGAAGATATACTTCGCCATCTCGGGTCGACTTCGTTCGGGGCTGGTTCCTTGGTTACCTTGGCTTCGGTTACCTTGGCTTCGCCCTTACGTAGCGGGCGAGCCCCGCGTAATCGGGGGCGATCGTGACGGCGAAGCGTGGTAGGGCCGCGCGGACTAGTGCGGCTAGGCCGACGATCGTTGGTGGGGCGGCTTCGAGTAAGATTAACGCTTCTTCATCAACGATGCCGGGAAGCTGCGGGATGAGTTTTCGGTATAGGGCGAGACCATCGGGGCCGCCGTCCAGCGCCTCGCGGGGTTCGAACGACGCCGGGTCCGGCGGTTGGGGAAGGTCGCAGGTTGGGATGTATGGCAGGTTTGCGATGACCACGCCGTAGCGGCGGGAACGGACCGGCTCGATCAGATTGCCGGCGTAAAAGCGGCAGCGTTCGGCGACGCCCAACCGGCGGGCGTTGCCGTTGGCCACTTCGATTGCGCCGGTTGAAACGTCGGTTCCGTCCACGGGGGCAGCGGTCTCCGCGGCGATCGTGCATGCGACCGCGCCGGAACCAACGCCGACGTCGAGCACGCGCATCGGCCCGCGCACGAAACCGATCGCTTCCTCGACCAAGTGCTCGGTCTCGGGGCGCGGCACGAGGACGTTTTCGTTTACCGTGAACTCGCGGCCGTAGAATCCGGCGCTTCCCAGGATGTACGCGATCGGCGCGCCCTCGTGCCGCCGCGCGCAGAGTCGTGCGAACGCTTTCGTCTGCTCCGCCGAGGGTTCGGATTCTGCGTGGGCGGCGATCCACGTTCGGTCGCGCCGCAGCGCGACCGCGAGCAGCAGCTGTGCGTCTGCGCGGGGCGAGGGGCTCGATCCTCGCATGACGGCGACGCCGTCGGAGAGCAGCGCCTCGATCGTCACGCGTCGGCCTCGCCGGCAAGTAGGCGTGCCCGGTCGTCGGCGATGAGCTCCTCGCTGATCGGGCCGAGATTACCGTCTAGGACGCCGCGAATGTTGCCGAAGCTTCGGTTGATCCGGTGATCGGTGATGCGGTCCTGCGGAAAATTGTAGGTGCGGATCTTCTCGGCGCGCTCGCCGCTGCCCACTTGCGCGCGTCGCATCGAGCCTACGGCCTCTTCCTGCTCGCGCCGCTTACGGTCAAAGAGCATCGCACGAAGCATCTGCATGGCCTTCTCGCGATTCTGCTGCTGCGACCGTTCCTGCTGCGACGCGACGATGATGCCGCTCGGCACGTGAGTGATGCGGATCGCGGACTCCGTTTTGTTGACGTACTGGCCGCCGGCGCCGGAGGATTTGAAAGTATCGACCTGCAGGTCGGCGGCCTTGATCTCTACTTCGACGTCGTCTTCCACTTGAGGGAGCACCGCAACCGTCGCCGTACTCGTATGGATGCGTCCTTGCGCCTCGGTGCTCGGAACGCGCTGCACGCGATGCACTCCGGATTCGTGTTTCAACGCGCGATACGGCTCGTTTCCCTTGACCGCGAAGACGATCTCTTTGTAGCCTCCGGCCTCGCTCGGACTCTCCGAAACGAGCTCGGCCTTCATGCCGCTTGCCTCAGCGAAACGCATGTACATGCGGGCGAGATCGCCGGCAAAGATCGCGGCCTCGTCGCCGCCGGTGCCGGCGCGGACTTCGACGAAAACGTCTCTGGCGTCGTTGGGATCGCGCGGCGCCATGATGCGCGCGAGTTCGGCCTCGAGTTCTGCCTCGCGCTCGCGCAGGCTCGCTCTCTCTTCCTCCGCGAGGTCCCTCAGCTCACCGTCGCCGTCGCGCAGGAGCGCGTCGTTGGACGCAATCGCAGCGCGCGTCTCAGAGAGCCGCCGGAACGTTTGAACCGGCGCTTCCAACTGCGCCCGTTCCTTTACGAGCGCCGTGTAGCGGGATTGATCGAACGTGCCGCTGGGATTGGCAAGCTGCGCGTCGATCTCATCGAAGCGCCGTGCCATCAAACGCAGCCGGTCGATCAGAGAGCGGCTGCCGCCTTCTTCGCGTCGCGGGCGGCCTTCCGGGCTGCGGCTTCCTCTTGCTTCTGTCGTGCGGCAGCCGAGCGTTGGTTGAACTTATCGACGCGGCCGGCGGTATCGACCAGCTTCTGCTGGCCAGTGAACAACGGGTGGCAAGCCGCGCAGATCTCGACCGAGATCTCCGCCAGCGTGGAGCCGGTAACGAAGGTATTGCCGCAGGCGCAGTGCACGCGCGCCTCGGGGTACCACTTGGGATGAATCTTGCTCTTCACAGCCTAAGCATTATATCAGAGGTAACAAGAGGGGCTTTCGCACTCGTGCGCGACGCTGGTTGCCGACCGGTCGGATGGGAGGTTCCGCCGCCCGACCGCTCAAAAACTCGTCGCGTGAATGTAAAAAGCCCCTGGCCGGCCCTCGCCGGCGGCGGCCTGCTCGTAGCCGTTCTTGCCGCGGGCGGCCCGTTGGTTACTCCGGCCGCGGCGGCGACGCCGCCCCCGACGCCCCCGCCCATCGGCGCGCCCACGAACCCGCAGCCGAACGCGACCATCTTCCCGGCACCGGCCGTGACCCCGTCCGAGATGCCGCCGGGCATGCCTTACGCTAAGGCTAAGGCCACGCCGAGCCCGCCGCCCAACGCACGGAAAGGCCTCGACGGCGTCTGGGAGGTGCAAATTCAGCATCCCAGCGGCACCGACTACACGCACTTCGCGATCAAACAGCAGGGCGACGCTCTCAACGGCACCTACCTCGACGCGCGCGGCAAGAAGTATCCGCTGGTCGGAACCGTCGACGGCACGGCCGTTCGCCTGATCGTTACGCTTTCCAACGGCACGACGATCTTGATGGAAGGCAAGCTCGACGGAACGACCGATATGGTCGGCATGCTCACGCTTCCCGACACGCAGCTCCCGTTCACGGCGTCCTATCGCGCGAAAGAGAAGTGGATCGACAACGTCAATCCGTCGCCGGGCGGTATGCCTTCGGGGCAGAGCGGGGGATACACGCCGCCCTAGGCTCAGGCTAGCGGGGCTCCCTCGCCAAGCGCTCCTCGACATACGGAACGAGGCCGCCGGCGTCGATGAGCGCGCGCATGAACGGCGGAAACTCGGCGGCGCGGTACTCCGTACCACGGGTGACGTTGCGGACGATGCCGCTCGCCGGCTCCAGCTCGATCTCGTCGCCGGATTCGATACCCTCGACGGCCTCGGCCGACTCGAAGATCGGTAAGCCGATGTTGAGCGCGTTGCGATAAAAGATTCGGGCGAAGCTCTTGGCGATGACGGCAGAGGTCCCCGAGCCTTTGATGGCGATCGGCGCGACCTCGCGGCTCGATCCGCACCCGAAGTTCGTGCCGGCGACGATGATATCGCCGGGCTTCATGCGAGCGGTGTATTCAGGATCGAGCCCCTCGAGCGCGTGCTTGCCGAGCTCGGCCTGATCGGTGATGTTGCAGTATTTCCCCGGAATGATCACGTCGGTGTCGACGTTCTTCCCGTATTTGTGTGCGTGGCCGCGCAGCGTGGCTTCCATTACACGCTCGCCATTTCTGCGACGCGCGGATCCGTGATTCTGCCGGTGAGCGCCGATGCCGCGCAGGTTGCCGGTGAAGCCAGGTAGATCTCCGCCGTGGGCGAGCCCATGCGGCCCACGTAGTTGCGGTTCGTCGTCGAGATCGCGCGCTCGCCGTCGCCCAGCGTGCCCATGTGGCCGCCGAAGCACGCGCCGCATCCCGGCGTGTTGACGGCGCAGCCGGCCGCGGCGAGCGTCGTGAGAATGCCCTCTTGCGCCGCCTGCATCCAGACTTTCTGCGAGCCCGGATTCACGATCACGCGGAGATTCGACGCGATCTTTTTTCCGTCGAGAATCTTGGCGACGATACGCAAATCGTCGATGTAGCCGTTGGTGCACGAACCGATGAAGACTTGATCCACCGGAAGATCGTCGCGCGTGACGTCGGAGATCGAGTGGACGTTGTCCGGCGTGTGCGGGCAGGCGACCTGTGGCTCCAGCTCGCCGATGTCGATTTCGATCACGCGCTCGTAGACCGCATCGGCGTCGGCCCGTTCCACGAGGAACTTTCGGTCGGTGCGCTCCTCGACGTAGGCGATGGTCTTGGCGTCGGCGTGGAAGATGCCGTTCTTCGCGCCCGCCTCGATCGCCATGTTCGCCATCGTGATGCGCCCGGTGATCGAGAGCTCGTCGACGGTCGTCCCATGATACTCGATCGCGCGGTACGTCGCGCCGTCGATGCCGAGTTCGCCGACGGTGCGCAGCATGATGTCCTTAGCATAGACCATCGGTCCGGGCGTTCCACTGTAGACGAGTTTGATCGAGCCGGGCACCTTCAACCAGACTTCGCCGAGGACGAAGGCGGCCGCGATGTCCGTGGAGCCCATTCCGGTCGCAAACGCGCCGAACGCGCCGTAGGTGCAGGTGTGCGAATCGCCGCCGACGATCAGCTCGCCGGGCGCCACGAGGCCCTCCTCCGGAAGCACGACGTGCTCGATGCCTCCGCGGCCCACGTCGAAGAAGTGTACGATCCGCTGCTCCTGCGCGAAGTCTTTCATCAGCTTTGCGAGCTTCGCGGACTGCGCGTCTTTGGCGGGAACGAAGTGGTCGGCGACGAGCGCGATTCTGCTCGGATCGAAGACCCGATCCCCGCCCTTCATCCCCCGCATCACGCTGATCGCGACGGCCGCAGAGAGCTCGTTCGCGAGAACGAGATCGACTTTCGCGTTGATGATTTGACCCGGCTCGACGCTCGCAACCCCCGCGTGCCGCGCCAGGATCTTCTCGGTAAGTGTCATGCCCATGATACGAGCATTATAAGGCGAAGTAGGGGCCGGAACCTACCGACGATGCAACACGAACGAGAATTCGGCTTTGCCACGCGCGCCCTTCACGCCGGGACCCCACCCGACCCGGCGACCGGCTCGCGCGTCGTCCCGATCTACCAGACGGCGGCTTATGTGTTCGGTTCCACCGAGCAGGCGGCAGAGCTCTTCGCCCTGCGTTCCTACGGCCACATTTACAGCCGCATCAGCAATCCCACGGTCGCTGCGTTCGAGGAGCGGATGGCGAGCCTCGAAGGAGGGCTCGGCGCGGTGGCGTTCTCGAGCGGCCTGGCGGCCCAGCTCTGCACCGTGCTCTCCCTGGCCCAGGCCGGCGATCATCTCGTCTGCACGCAGAACGTCTACGGTGGCACGGTGACGCAGCTCAGCGTGACCGTCAAGCGGATGGGAATCGAGACGACCTTCGTGCCGGTCGACGATCTGGCCGCCGTGCGCGCCGCCGTCCGGCCCGAGACGAGGATGATCTTCGTCGAAACGATCGGCAACCCGTCGGGCGCGCTCGCCGACTTGGGCGCTTACGCGGAGCTCGCGCATTCGTGCGGCGTGCCGCTCGTTGTCGACAACACCTTCGCGACGCCGTATCTCTGCCGGCCGATCGAACGCGGCGCCGACATCGTCGTGCACTCCGCGACGAAGTTCATCAACGGCCACGGGACGTCGATCGGCGGTGTGCTCGTCGAGTCCGGCAAGTTCCCGTGGGCGAACGGCCGCTTCCCGCTGCTCTCCGAGCCGAGCCCCGGCTATCACGGAAAGATTTTTGCCGAGACGTTCGGTGAATACGCGTTTCTGATGCGCGCCCGCGTTGAAGTCTTGCGCGACGTCGGCGCGCAGATGGCCCCGATGGACGCGTGGCTGTTGCTGCAAGGCCTCGAGTCGCTTCCGCTGCGCATGGATCGTCACGTCGGCAACGCGCGCGAGGTCGCGGCGTTCCTCGAGACGCGGCCGGAGGTCGCATGGGTGCGCAAGCCGGCGCTCGGATCGATCTTCACGTTCGGATTGGGGGGCGGGCGCGAGGCGGGGCGCCGTTTCATCGACGCGCTCGAGCTGTGGAGCCATCTCGCCAATGTGGGCGACTCGAAGAGCCTCGTGATCCATCCGGCATCGACGACGCACTCACAACTCTCCGACGACGAGCTGCGCAGGGCCAGCGTCGAGCCGGAGTCGGTGCGGCTTTCGGTCGGACTCGAGGACGTCGACGATCTTCTGTGGGATCTGGATCAGGCGTTGCGCCGCGCCGGCACGGGATGATCCTCACGACGCCGTCACAGCGGCGCGATCTGTTGGAACGCGTTCGCACGATTGCGATGGTGGGTGCGTCCGCGAATCCGCTGCGCCCGAGCTACACGGTATTCTCCTACCTGCGGCGCCAACCCGGATATGCGGTCGTGCCCATCAATCCGCGGCTGCAGAGTATCGACGACATCAAAGCGTATCCGTCGCTAGACGCATACGCGGCCGAGCACGGGCCGCCCGACGTGGTCGACGTGTTTCGCCGCCCCAGCGAGCTGATCGGCGTCGCGAATCAGGCGATCGCCGCGGGCGCGCCGGCGATCTGGTTCCAGTACGGCGTGATCGACCCCGAGGCGACGGCGCTGGCCGATGCCGGCGGTCTGGACGTCGTCGTCGACCGCTGCATGAAGGTCGAGCACGCGCGCTTCTGCGGCGGCCTGTCGATGAACGGCCTCAACAGCGGGCTGCTCACGTCGCGCTGGCGCGGCATCTCCTCAGACCAGCGCGGTTGAGGTACAATTAGCTCAGGGGAGGATCGGTGAGGAGAGATTCCATACGCCGTGTTTTGATTGCAGTCGCGGCTGCCGCGATTCTTTCCGGCTGCGGCTCGGGGAGTTCACCGACGGGTGCTTTCGCAGCGGGTGCTCCCGGTGCAGCGTCGCCGGCGAGCGCGGGCCGCACGGGATCGTGGATGCTGCCCGAGGCAAGGGGCGAGAGCCTGGCCTATGTGAGCGACAGTGGGACCACCGGGCTTGTCTACGTTTTCAGTTATCCGACGGGAAAACGCGTCGGGACGCTGACCGGCTTCTATTTCCCGACGGGGGAATGCGTCGACAAGCACGGCGACGTTTGGGTTCTCAACATGTCGCCGGAGGTAATCGTCGAATACGCGCACGGCGGAACGTCCCCGATCGCGACGCTCGACGATCCGGTGGGCGGATTTAGCTGTTCGACCCGACGACCGGCAATCTCGCAATTGCCTCCGTCGATCCGGCCGAAGTCGCCGTGTATGCAAATGCCGCAGGCACGCCGACGATCTACACATACTCGGGTGCCGCCAGCTTAGCTTCGTGCTCGTACGACGGCAGCGGAAATCTTTTCATCGACAGTTCCAATGCGTCCCGTCCCTTCGCGGAGTTGCCGAAAGGCGGAAGCAGCTTCATCTCGATCAAGTATTTCAACGATGCCCCGCTGGGGAACATGCAGTGGGACGGCCGTTATATGGCCGTCCAGGAGCGGAAGCATGGCAACCAAGGCCCGATCACGATCGATCGCGTGCAGGTCACCGGTACGAGCGCCGTCCTCAAGAGCCAGACCTTCATGTACGCAAATCGCAACAAACAGGAAGGGTCGGGCGTGCAGTTTTGGATCCAGGGCGATCAAATCGTCATACCGACGCCGTCGCGAAGCCGCGAAACCCCGTGCTCAACGTTTGGAGCTATCCCGCGGGAGGCAACCCGTTTAAGCGCTTCCGAGCCCGCGGGTCGTATCAACTGTTCGGCGTCGCGGTCAGCCCGAAGCAGTAGATCGCAGTCGCGCGAGCGGCGCTAGTTTACCAGGAAATAATGACCTGGCCGTTGCCAGCCGCGGCGCCGCCCTTCTTCTGCTTTACGTTGAATCCTTGATGCTCGACGAACGATGAGCCACCGCCACCGCCGCCGCCGCCGCCCGACTCCACGCTAACCCTAAAGTAGGATCCGGCCCCCGAACCGCCGCCACCGCCGCCGTTGTATCCGCCGCCGCCCCCGCCTCCGGGACCGCCGCAATACGTCGCCGCGGCGCCACCGCTGCCGAGCGTTCCGGCCACGCCGGCCTCGCCGTTACAGTGACCGCACTCCCCGCAGGGCGGCTTCATGTTGTATTGCCCTCCGGCACCGCCCGCGCCGCCGCTGCGTTGCGTCCCGGCGCCGCCACCCTGGCCGCCGGTATCGTCGCCGCTTCCGTAACCGCCCGCCGTGCCGGCTCTGCCTCCGCCCTGTCCGCCGTTGCCCCCGTCTCCGATGCTCGGCCAGTAGATGATAAGCCCTCCGCCACCGCCGCCGCCGGCCACGATCACGCGGTCGCTCAGGTCACTGCCGCCTTGGCGTACGTCGGATGCGCCGCCGCCGTTGCCGAAGCTGTAGCTGCTGCTCCCGGCCGCTCCACCGTTATAGCCGTTGTCGCCGCCTACGAAGACGAATAGCATCTCTCCGGCCGTCACCGGTAGAGTAGCCTTGACGTACCCGCCGTTTCCGGGAGTCCCGTAACCCTCGCAACTGCTGGTGCAGGGGGCGCCGCTCGCGCCCGTTGCCGTAATCGTGACGCGCTTCACGCCGGCCGGCACCGTAAGGTGCTGCTTTCTTCCGGTATAGTTGAAAGTTTGAGAGCCCTTCGCACTGAGTGGGGCGTCTGCGTTCGCTGCGGGCGAAAATGCGCTCCCGCTGCCGCCGCAGCCCGCCAAGAATGCCGCGCAAACCCACGCGAAAACGAAACTCCGCAGATGCATCATACGATGATCCTCCAAGTGAGGAGTTGCTCTAGCGGCGCACGATTCCTTTTGTGAAGCGACTTCGCTACGCTTTTTTGGCGTGCACGTCAGGGGACAAGCGCCGGAGTAACGGCCACGCCGTACGAATCTCCAACGGGGGTTACGATCGTCCTTTCCGGCGCGCCCCCGCTGGGGTAGGCAAACTGGTAGAGGCCCGTAGGGTTAAATGAGCCCACCGTATAGTAGCTCGCCCAAAGGTCACGGCCAGAAGCCCGAAAGGCAAACGCGCCAAAAGTGTTCCCCGGTAGCGAAGTGGTCGAGACGGGACTGCCGAGCGAACCTCCCTTCGGCGGATCGTACGTGTCGATAATGCAGCTCGGATACGGGTATGTTCCGACGCTCGTGAAAATAGCAAGCCGACCCGCCATGTCAATATGAATGTCACCTGCTTCACCGACCGAATTAGCGGTCGTGAACGTTCTGATTTTCTTGGCGTTGCAACCACCATCAATTTTGCCGACCGTCAGCGGTGCCTCAGTGCTGGAGCCCCCGTCTGCGGCGTAGAGATCTCCGTTGTGGTCGAACGCAAGCCCCCACGCGCCGGTTGGGAAAGCTGACCCGTCGAGCACGGTCGCGCACGGCGTGGCCGAGCCTGCGGCGTAAAACTCGACAGCCTCGCCGCACTGGCTTCCAGAGGGAATTGTGCAGGCCGTTACAGCCAGGGTACCTTGCCGTGAAACGGCTATGACGGGGTCAAACCGGCCCGTAAGCGTCAACTTCGGCCCGTTCGTATAAGGCGGTGCATACACCGTCACAGTAGTCGAAGACGCATTTTGGTTCATGGAGTAGAGATCGCCCGCGGTATTCGTTGCGAGGCCACCCGATCCGGTGCCGGGAGGGCCCGTGATTTGGCCGACCATTTTGTTCTTGCCGCCTTGCAGAAATATGTCGATGCCCTCGTCGATCCCGGTGAAGACAAGGGGCTTCCCGACCGCGCGGTGGTCCATGAAACTGCTCGCACCCGCGCCGTCACCGGGAACGATGCCGACGTGCATCGAGTGGAGGCCGTTAAGGCGGACGTTTTGAAAGGCGGGCCATAGGATGGGCGAGCTTCCGACGCTCGATGGCGCAAGCGGCGCGGGCGTCACTTGAGAGTTGCCGCAAGCGGGCAGTGCCATAAGCGTAACGGACGCGGTGAGCGTGAAACGCGCTCGACTAGAAATGCGCATCGTCAAGTTCTCCTCTAGAAGTTCAAGGAATGAGAGCTGGAGTAACGGCCACGCCGAGCGTCTCTAGGTCAGGGTCGCCTACGATCGTCTTTTCCGGCGCGCCTCCGGCCGGATAAGCAAACTCGTACGCCCCGGATATGTATGATGACCCGACGCCGTAATAGCCCGACCAAAGACGGCGACCTGAGGCCTGAAAGGCAAACGTGCCCGAAGCGTTGTCGATAGTCTCCGGCAGCGGAGTACTTGAAACGGGACTACCAAGGGAACCGTGCTTCGGCGGATCATACGTGTAAATGACCACCTGATATGGGGACGTTCCAATCGCGGCAAGAATGGCGATCCGACCCGTCTTGTTAACTTTAATGTCACCGGCGTAAACCACCGCGTTGGTGGTGGTTAATGTTTCAGCGTTCTTCGCCTTGCAGCCGCCAGCAATCTTGCCAACTGCCAAAGGTGCGTCCGTGCCAGAGCCGGTGCCGTCGAAGTAGAGATTTCCGTTGTGGTCGAACGCCGCTCCGAAAATGCCGTTTGGGAAGGCCGAAAGATCGACGACGACTGTGGCGCATGGCGTAGTAGAGCCTGCGGCGTAGAACAGAAAGCCACCGGTGCACTGGCTGCCAGACGGATTCGTGCAGCCAAGAACCGCCACGGTACCTTGCCGCGAAACGGCGAGAGGATAGCTGACACGGCCCGTAAGCGTCAACTTAGGCCCCTCCGTGTAAGGAGGCGCATAAACCGTCACGGTATTCGACGAGAAAGACTCATTGGCAGAATAGAGGTCGCCCGCGGTATCCGTTGCGAGGTCATCTCCGATAGGACCGGTGATTTGACCGACCAACTTATTCTTGCCACCCTGAAGATAGATGTCGATCGCCCCGCCATAGGAGATGAAAACGAGCGGCTTCCCGACGGCGCGACGATCCATGAAATCCGGTCCTGCCGCGCCGTGACCGCGAACGGCACCTCCAAGCGTCGCCCGGAAACCGCTTAGGCGCTCGCCTTGAAATGGCGGCCGTTGGCTGGACGCGCTCGCGGAGCCCGCTTGCAATGGAGGCGCCGGCGCTAGCTGGGAACCACCGACACATCCGCCCAGCGCCGTGAGGGTACTGCATGCCGCGAGTGCGTGAACCGCCTTTAAATTGCGCATCGTGTCCTCCTGTAAAAGTACAACGTTAACTTTGGTGGGGTAAAGGTTATTTGCCGTACGGAGCCGCCGGATCGAGCGCCACGCCGTCTGGCGATTGCGTGCCACTGGTAATCGCACCCACGTCCGCCCCGGTCTGGAAATCGTAAATGCTTACGGCTATTCCTTGACCGGGAGTGGACGGTGCGACGTAAAGGCGTGTTTCGACCTGGTTCAGAGCGAATGAAAAAGGAGTTACTGTCGGAAACGACCGGCTAGGCATTTTCTTTCCGGGCGGATAGATATCCACAATGCCCGCCGCTGCGTCGCCGAGAACGAGAGCGCCCTTTTGCGTGAGCTTAAGGTCATAGGCATAGCCGACGGTTATGCCCAGATCCTTGCCGGTCGTGGCTCCCGGCTTGAACTTCTCCACGTGTCCTTTGCCGTCGGAACCGTTGTACGCGACGTAAAGATTATTTTTCTTGTCCATTGCCATGCCGAAGGGTGACGGGATGGGAATTGTTAGAGTCGCCATAGATGCGCCCGGTGCGAACGCCAGCACCTCATTTTCCGGATAGGCGGAAATGTAAACGGTCCCATCGGCACCGACAAAGATATATTCCGGGCGAAGTCCTACGCTGAAGGTAACGCTGGGTACGTCGGTGTTCCTCAAATACTCGGTCACGTTCTCGTTTCCATAGTTTGCGACGTACAGCGTACCTTTCGCGTCCACAGAAACGCTCGCAGGTGCATAGATGCCGGATGTGATCGTCCCACACGCAGCGGGACTCTTGCCGCGCTGCGGATAGACAGAAACAGCGTTGGAGCCAAAATTCGCAACGTACACCCTAGCTTTGGGACATGCTTTCGTCCGAGTTTCGGCGGAAAGGCCGGCTCCATGGCGCGTGGTTGGCCCCTGCGGCCCATTCGGAAGCCCAGGTTGCGAGCTCCCGCCGCAGCCGGCCAGCGCTGTTAGTGCGACGGATACGATGACGGCGTAGGTCGTCACGTTGAATGTAGCCATTGGGTTAATTCTCCTGAAATGTGACTGAACGTTTAGGGAACGAACGGCGGAGTGACGGCTACGCCGAATGGTACCGACGAAGGGCTGCCGACGACGGTCTTTCCCGGTGCGCCCCCCGACGGGTACGCGTACTCACTTGCTTCGGAGCCGTACGGTGCTTCGTTGCTCTCATAGCTCAACCAGAGATTGCCACCCGAGGGTCGGAAAGTGAACTCGCCGGCATAATAGGGAGTGGCTAGCGAAGTCGTCGAGATCGGGCTGCCGAGAGAGCCACCCTTAGGCGCGTCGTAGGTGTCGATCACCGCCAGATTTTTGTTTGTGGTATTGAGAATGTCAATTCGACCAAGCTTGTCAACCTTGATTGAACTCGGGTTAACAATCGTGTTGCTGATGGTGAGGGTCTTGGCTTTCTTCGCACTGCAGCCACCGTCGATTTTGGCCGCGACGGCCGCGTACGGGCTTGAATTGAGACCGTCGACGTAGAGGTTTCCTTGGTGGTCGAAAACGGCAAGACCAATATATGTAAAAACGGATTGATCGACGAGCACTGTGGCGCATGGCGTCGTCGAACCAGGAGCGTAGAACAGGACGCCTTGTCGGGTACACTGGCTGCCTGAAACAGTTATACAGCTTGTCACCGCAACGGTGCCTTGCCGTGAAACGGCGACGCCTTGCGGAAAGCCTGCAGCAAACATCAGCTTCGGTCCATTCGTGTAAGGGGGCGCAAAGATAATCACATTACCCGAAAAGTAATCCGCGACATAGAGATCGGCCGCGGAATCAGTTGCGAGATCGTCTGCGAATGTAAAACCGGTGATTTGACCGACCATTTTCTGTCTGCCGCTTTGCAGGAAGATATCGACGTTTCCGTCGTTGTCCGATAGGAAGACGAGGGGCTTCCCGACTGCCCGCCGGTCCATGTGACTCGGCCTTGTCACGCTGTGACGGGAAACGACACGTTGGTGCATCGCCAGGAAGCCGTTCAGGCGCCCATCTTGGAAGCCGGGCGTCCGGCTGGACAGGTTTGGGGCGCCCGGTTGCCCAAGAGGCGGCGCCGTTGGGAAACCGCCGCCGCAGCCGACCAGCGCCGTAAGTCCAGCGGATATGCCGAGCGCAAAACCCGCTAGGTTAGAAATACGCATGTGGAGTTCTCCTATTGGAAGCCGAGGAACGGCGGCGCCCGCGGATGACTGCCCCTGCGCCCATCCTGCGCTTCCAGAGGGAATAGCTCCAGGTACGCCCGTACAGCTTATCCGTACACTTCAAAATGACAGCCGGAGGCGGGATGGAAGCGGCCAGTCGACTCGACTTTGGGGCCCTGCTTAGGCAGTTTCGCCTCGACGCAGGGATGACGCAGCAGACACTCGCCGAGCGGGCAAAGCTGAGCGTCGAGGCGATTAGCACGCTCGAGCGCGGAGCCCGAACCCGTCCCTACCGGGAAACGGTCACCCTGTTGGCGCGCGCGCTGGCGCTGTCCCCCGAGCGCGAGGCGCTCCTGGAACGTGCCGCCGACCTTGCTCAGCCGCCACG
The DNA here is from genome assembly GCA_963745145.1 of Vulcanimicrobiota bacterium. Taxonomy (GTDB): domain Bacteria; phylum Vulcanimicrobiota; class Vulcanimicrobiia; order Vulcanimicrobiales; family Vulcanimicrobiaceae; genus Cybelea. Next base: position 642,395 of record CAVUWE010000003.1, read on the forward strand.
TCGGCGCGGTGGTGTCGACCTGAAGCCATCGCTGTTACGCGTCATTCATTCCGACGCTGGGAGGACGCGACGGCACAATCTTCCCAAACAACTCACCTCATTTGTCGGACGACAGCGTGAGGTTGCCGAGATCGCAGCGCTGCTGCGCGAGCATCGCCTCGTCACGGTAGTTGGAGCGGGCGGAGTCGGCAAGACACGCGTCGCCGTACACGCCGGCAGTGAGTTGCTCGACGACTTCCGGGATGGTGTATGCCTCGTCGACCTGGCCCCGCTTACGAATCAAACCCTGGTGGCAAGCACGATCTCAAATTCCTTGCACCTTCCTTCAGGCTCAGCATCCGCGTCGGAAGCTGTCGTCGCTCACCTCGAACCGCGTAGCCTCCTGCTTGTTCTGGACAACTGCGAGCATGTAATTGCAGAAGCGCGTGGACTTGCGGCGAGCATCGCGGCCCTGTGTCCCGCCGTTCGCGTTCTCGCGACCAGCCGAGAGCCGTTGCGGGTCCCCGGCGAGCAGGTCTATCGGTTGCCCTCGCTTGCAGCTCCGCCCGATTCGTGCCGCAATGCGCGCGATGCGTCGAAGTACGGGGCGGTGGCCCTGTTTGTCGACCGGGCACTTGCTGTCGACGCGGGGTTTACGTTGACCGAGGACAACGCACGGCCTGTTGCCGAGATATGTCGCCGTCTGGATGGTATTCCGCTCGCGATTGAGCTAGCCGCCGCGCGCGCAAACGTCCTCGCACCAGGCCAGATCGCCCAGCGCCTCGACCAGCGTTTCCGCCTGCTCACCGGCGGCGACCCCCGCGCCCTGCCGCGGCACCAGACCATGACGGCCCTTTTCGACTGGAGCTACGACCTGCTGACCCCGCGCGAGCAGAGCTTCTTTGACTCGCTCTCGGTTTTCGCCGGTGGTTGCACGCTCGAGGCGGCGACGGCGGTGTGTGCGGGTGACGATGAAGACGACCTCCAGATTGTCGACCTGCTCGCATCGTTGCTGACGAAGTCGTTAGTGCTCGCCGAGTTGACGGGCAGCGAGCAACGCTATCGCCTTTTAGAATCATCGCGCCAATACGCACGCGATAAGCTAGTGGCACGCGGCCACCAAGAGCGACTGGCGCGGCGTCATGCCCTCGCCTATTTGGATTTGGCCGATCGGCTCCGCCAAGTGTGGGACACGACGGCTGAGCGAGAGTGGCTTGATCAGGCGAACGTGGAGTTGGAGAACTGGCGCGCGGCGCTGGAGTGGACGCTCGCAAAACGGGGCGACGTCATCGTGGGGCAACGCCTAGCTGCTCGCAACTGTGACCGCAATCTCTTCACGTTGGCTGAGGGGCGGCGTTGGGTTCGGGCCGCGCTCGAAATGGTCGATGAATGCACTCCGCCCGAGCTGGTGGCGCGGCTCGAATGGGCCGAAGCATATATCGCCGCACAATTCGGTGAACGCAAAGTATCGTTGGCCGCGGCCGAGCGGGCTCTAGTGAGGTTTCGCGAACTCGGTGACGTACTGCGAGCCGCTAAGACGCAATACATGGTGGCTTCGTCGCTGGCGCTTCTTGACAGACCCATCGAGGCCGAGCCGTTGCTGCGAGAGGCTTTGGAGACAGCGCGAGTGCACGGCGATCGTCACCTGGAAGCTGACGTCTTACAAATGGTCGGGTGGGTTCGCTCGGCAATCGGTGATTTCACCGGCGCTCGCGCTGCTCTTACGGAAGCACTCGCTCTTGCGAGGGTAATCAGTGTTGACTCTTTCCAGGCAAGCGTTATCATAAGCCTCGCCGAGAACGAATGTGACGCAGGAAACGCAGAAACGGCGCTGCAGCTCACGGTCGATTTGCTTCCGAATCGCGCAATGAGCTTCGAAACGGCCGCGATCGCCTCCGGCAACCTAGCGGCGTACCTTATTGCATTGGGGAAGTACGATGAAGCGCGAGTACGCGCCTGGGAGGGGCTCGAACTCGCCCGCGGCCTCCAAATGGCGCCATGCGTTGCAAACTCGCTGCATCATCTAGCTTTAGTGGCGGTGCTGAGGTCACAGCCCGGAGAGCGAACTACATCTCCGGTACACGTGGGAGCCGCGCGGCTGGTGGGCTTCTACGAGGGGCGCCGCACCGAACTCGGAATGTCGACGAGCCGCGGCTTAAGGCAGCAGTGCGATCGTGTGCTCTCCGTCCTTCGAGAAGCTATCGGCGCCGATGAACTTGAAACGTGGATGGCCACCGGCGCGACGATGACCGAAGACGAAGCGATAGCCCAAGCGCACGCGCTTGAATAGGATTATCATGCCCTTCGAGCGCCTCACGGCACGAGCGCCGGAGTAACCGCCATGCCCGACGGTACGTACTCCGCTACCCCGGGAATACTTTGACTCCGATCGACCCGGGGGGAAGTGCGGAGTCGGATAGCGGAGCCTTTGCGGGGACCGCAGACCTCGATCTAGGCAGCCCCGTTGGGCCCGTGCCGCTTATTATGCGCGGAGCAAGGGAATAGCTCCGGGAACGACCGTACAGCTTTTTTCGTACACGTCATGACAGCCGGAGGCGGGATGGAAGCGGCGAGTCGGCTTGACTTTGGGGCTCTGCTCCGGCAGTTTCGCCTCGACGCGGGGATGACGCAGCAGACCCTCGCCGAGCGGGCAAAGCTGAGCGTCGAGGCCGTCAGCACGCTGGAGCGCGGAGCCCGAACCCGCCCCTATAGGGAAACGGTAACTCTGCTGGCCCGCGCGCTCGAGCTATCTCCCGAGCGTGAGGCGCTCCTGGAGCGTGCCGTCGACATCGCCCAACCACCACGCCGGCGCGGGAGTGTCGACCTGAAGCCATCGCTTCTACGGGTCGTTCATTCCGACGCTGGGAGGACTCGAAGGCACAACCTTCCACAACAGCTCACCTCATTTGTCGGACGCCAGCATGAGGTTGAGGATATCGCAGCGCTGCTGCGCGAGCATCGCCTCGTCACCGTCGTGGGAGCGGGCGGCGTCGGCAAGACTCGCGTCGCCGTACAGGCCGGCATCGAGTTGTGCGACGACTATCCCGACGGTGTGTGGCTAATCGACTTGGCCCCGCTTGCAGACCCCAAGCTCGTGGCGAGCGCGGTCTTGGCGGCCCTCCAGTTACCTTCAATAACCGGGCTTCCCTTAGACGTTCTCGCTGCCTCTCTCAAGACGCGCCACGTCCTGCTGATTCTGGACAACTGCGAGCACGTAATCGCCGAGACGCGTGATCTTGCAAGCGCTATTGTGGCTTCGTGCGCATCCGTTCGCGTTGTCGCAACGAGCCGAGAGCCGTTGAACGTCGCCGGCGAGCAGATTTATCGCTTGCCTTCACTTGCCATACCGCCCACTTCCAGCGAAACTGCACAAGAAGCATTCCGGTATGGCGCGATCGCTCTGTTCTTCGATCGTGCGCGCGCGGTCGACGGTAGTTTTGCCTTGACCGACGATAATGCGGGCGACGTCACAGAGATTTGCCGCAGCCTGGACGGCATTCCGCTGGCGATCGAGTTAGCTGCCGCTCGCGTGAAGGTGCTCGCACCCCGTCAGATCGCCCAACGCCTCGACGATCGCTTCCGTTTGCTCACCGGCGGAGACCCGCGTGCGTGGCCACGCCATCGGACGATGGTCGCCCTGCTCGACTGGAGCTACGATCTCTTGACCGCGCGCGAGCAAAGATTCTTCGAATCGCTCTCCGTGTTCGCCGGCGACTGCACGCTCGAGGCCGTCATGGCTGTTTGCGCGGTCGATGGTGAGGACGACATCGCAGTGATCGACCTCGTTGCGTCGCTAGTAACAAAGTCGCTGCTGGTTGCCGAGTTGGCCGGCGCCGAACAGCGCTATCGGCTTCTAGAATCATCGCGGCAGTACGCGCGGGAAAAGTTGCTCGTTCGCGGCGTCCTCGACGATTTGGGGCGGCGGCATGCGTCATTCTACTTAGAGATGGCGGAGCGGCTCGATCGGGCATGGGACACGACTCCCGATCGGGAGTGGCTTCCGAAAGCGCGTGTAGAGTTGGGGAAATTGGCGCACGGCGCTGGAATGGGCGCTGGGCAAAGGGCGTGATGTCGTGCTGGGCCAGCGGCTCTGTGCTTTGCGGCACGTGATGTGGCGCAGCTTCCAGCTGCCTGAAGCGCGTCGTTGGCTCGACGCAGCGGTCGCCGCCGTCGACGAACTCACTCCGCTCCCTTTATTGGCGAGGCTCGAACACGCCGTTGCAGACGGCGCCGCGCAGTTCGCCGAACGCGAGGCATCATTGGCCGGAGCAAAGCGAGCTGTGGGGCGGTACCGCGAACTCGGCGACGATCTCGGAGTCGCTCAGGCGGAGACCCTGGCGGCCGTATCGCTGGCGGTTTTTGGAAGGCCGGCGGAGGCGGAGCCGCTCCTTCAAGAGGCTTTGGGTATAGCGCAGGCGCTGGGGGATCGTCGACTCCTCGCGACGATCTTACAGACACTTGGAATGGCCCGGTCGCTGAGCGGCGATTTGGACGGCGCTCGCCCGTACCTTACGGACGCGCTCGGGCTTGCAAAGGCTCTTCGGGCGGACGAGGCCGCCGCATCCATAGCCTCAAGTCTTGGGTCGAACGAGCTCGACGCAGGCAACGCGGAGGAATCGCTTCGGCTGAATCGCGATGCCCTGGCGACCTATCGTGCACTCAACTCCCCGGGCCTGCTGCCCAAAATCGTCGGCGCGCTGGGCAGCATATCAGTTGATCTCCTTACATTGGGCCGATACGGTGAGGCCCAAGCCAACGCAACCGAGGAGCTCGAACTTGCGCGCGGGCTCCAAATGGCTGTATTCGTCGCCCTGTCGCTCCTGTATCTTCTCGTCGTAGCTTTGCTCACGTCGCGGGTTGGACGGAAACGCACGTCCGCAGAGGTTGCAGACGCCGCTCGACTTCTCGGCTTTGTCGATGCTCGTTTAGTCGCCCTCGGAGTCCCGGAGCCGTACTGGTTGCCCCAGGAGCACGACCGCATGCTGACGATCCTTTGCGATGCGATTCCTCCGGACGAACTCACGCATCTCATGACCTCCGGCGCGACGATGACCGAAGATGAGGCAATCGTGCAAGCGCGCACGCTAGCGTAGTTCAGGCGCGTGTGGCGCTAAGGTCCTCGGCGTCGAGGGAACATCCGCGGGGCTCCGCATCGAGCTCACGCCCGAGTAGAACGAGCCCATCGGCGGTCTGCATGCCAAAGTTTTCCGTCTGGATCGCGATGCACGACGAGCGGTTGGCCAGATCGACGTGCAGTAGCGCCCCGGCCGTTCCTCCAGCAAGCGTCTTGCGATCGGGCCCCACCACCCGCGTGCGCAGCCACGGGGGGCCGGCCTTGTGGCGCGCGGGCGGCGCCGCGTCGTAGTATTGCGAGGTAAGCTCGGTCATACCGTATTCGGCGATGATTGCGCTCGCGTCGACACCGAATCGCTCCGCGATGCCGGCGTAGAGCGCCTCGCGATCGACCACGCGCGTGCGTCCCTTGAAGCCGCCGGTTTCCATGATGCGCGAACCTGGCGGCAGCGTGAAACGCACGGCGCGCTCGTTCATCGCATCAAGGAGGTTGACCAACGCGAAGGCCGTCGCAGCGATGCAGACCGGTTGACGTTCGTCGATCGTGGCGGCGAGGTCTCGAACGAACGCTTCAAGGAGCAGCTCGTCGCCGCGCAGGTACCAGCCGGTTCGGCCATCACCGCGCCTACCGGCGACACGCGCCATCATGTAGCCCAGCGACGAACTTGCGCGCTCCGTCGGATTCGGGACGAGGTTGAAGAAGCGGAGGCGCGCACCGTCGGAGAGCATGAAGCGATCGAAGCCCGCCAGCAGTGCGGCGTCGTAAAGGACCGGCGTTTCCATGTAGTGCAGGCCGCCGACGCCACTCGTCGTTCCGCTCGTCTCAAAGGTCAAGGCGGCGTCACGCGAGTCGAACGTGGTCAGCGCGGCTTCTTTGAACGCCGCGGCCGGGACCGCGGGGATTCCTTCCCAGCTCTGCGGCGAAGTCACGCCCAACCGCTCGCAGTAGCGCGCATACGGCGCGTTGTAGCGCAACTGATAGGCGAACAGCCGCAGTGCCAGATGGTTAAACGCGGAATCGTCGAGCAGCTCGCCGCGCCGATGCCACGCATCGATGACGCCGAGGATCTCGGCGTCGAACGCTTGCGATTCGTGCTCGTAGGTCACGCTTATTTCTTTTCGTTCTCCGACTTCGCTCAGCCCTTCGACCCCGCTCAGGATGACAAACAGAAGAGGCCCGCGTAAGCGGGCCTCAACTTTTTTTGTTGTAGTGCTTCGCCTTACGTGACGATTTCGAGCAGCGAGAGTTCCGCGGCGTCTCCGGGGCGCACGCGCGTCTTGGTTATGCGCGTGTAGCCGCCCGTTCGGCCCTTGAGCGCCGGTGCTATCTGCTCCATGAGCTTCTTCACCACCGCGGGCTCGGTGATGAATTCGGCCAGCTGGCGGCGCGCCGCGAGATCTCCGCCCATCGCCGTGGTGATGAGGCGTTCCGCCACGCGGCTGATCTCTTTAGCCTTGGCCGACGTCGTCTCGATCTTCTCGTGCTTAAAGAGCGAGGTGGCGAGGTTGCGCAACAACGCCTTGCGGTGACCGTCGGTCCGGGAGAGCCGTTTATAGGCGATTGAATGCGGCATCTATTTTCGCGCTACGCTTGGCGCAGCGACAGCCCCCTCTCCGATAGGACTTGCTTGATTTCGTCGAGCGATTTCTTCCCGAAGTTACGCATCTTCATGATCTCGTCCTCGGTCAAGTCGAGCAGCTCCGAAACTTTCGAGATGCCCGCGCGCTTCAGGCAGTTGAACGACCGCACCGACAAGTTGAGGGTTTCCACCGGAATGTCCCACTCGTTCGGCGGCGTCTCGGGCAGCGGCTCGGCCCGATTGGTGAAGGAGACGAAGAGGTTGAGCTCGTCCTGCATGATCTGCGCGGCAGTCGACAGGGCATCGTCGGGGGTGATCGATCCGTTCGTCTCGATTTCTACCGTCAGGCGGTCGAAATCGACGCTCTGCCCGACCCGAGTATCGTCAACCGTGAAGTTCACCTTGCGAATCGGCGAAAACATCGAGTCGAGCGGGATCAGCCCGATCATGTGCTCGACGTTGCGCTGGCGGTCCGCCATCACGTAGCCGCGCCCCGTTTCGATGCCGATCTCCATGGTGAGCTTGGCGTCTTTCGACGAAAGCGTGCACAAACGGTATCCGGGATCGAGAATCTCGACGTCCGCGTCCGGCACGATGTCGGCCGCGGTCACGTCGCGCGCGCCGCTCACCGACAGCGTCAATACTTTCGGCTCCTCGCTGTTGAGCTTGACCGGCAAGCCTTTGAGATTGAGCATGAGCGCGATCGTGTCTTCGGCCATTCCCGGAATCGTCGAAAACTCGTGGAGCACTCCGTCGATCTTCATATACGTCACGGCGGCGCCGGGAATCTGGCTGAGGAGCACGCGACGCAGCGCGTTTCCGAGCGTGATTCCAAAGCCGCGCTCAAGCGGCTCGATTACGAATTTTGCATAGTTGTCGCGGCGCTCGCGCACTTCGATGGCTGCGCCGATCGGCGCTTCCAACACGGTGGTCATCTAGTTTAGTCTGTCCTTTGTTGCTGCTTACGTTATCCGCCGCGACCCTAAGCGGTCCCGACGATCGCACGCCTAGCAGCGGCGTTGGGTGTGGTTTGAAGCTATCGCGAGTAGTACTCGACGATAAGCTGTTCGTCGACCGGGGTGTCGATCTGCTCGCGCGGTGGCGCCTGCAGCACCTTGGCCGTTTTCTCCTGATCGTTCCATTCCAGCCACTCGGGGGGCCGCCGGCTCTGGGCGACCTCGAGATTCGACCCGAAGATCGGCGATTTCAAACTGGCCGGCGCGATCGAGATGACGTCGCCCGCTCGGACGACGTATGACGGGATGTTGACGAGGCGGCCGTTCACGCGAAAATGGCGGTGCGTCACGAGCTGGCGCGCTTGAGCCCGGCTGCTCGCCAAGTTCAAGCGGTAGACAACGTTGTCGAGGCGGCGTTCGAGCAGCTGCAAGAACGTGCGGCCGGTCTGACCCGGGACGCGGGCGGCTTCGCGAAAGTAGTTTTCGAACTGCGTCTCATGAACGCCGTAATACCGGCGCATCTTCTGCTTCTCGCGCAGCTGGCGGCCGTATTCCGAAACCTTGTTGCGCGACTTGTTGCCGGTGGTCTTCTGACCGGGGGCAGTGCCGCGCCGCTCGACCGCGCAGTTGCGGGAAAGGCAGCGGTCGCCCTTGAGGAAGAGCTTGATCTTCTCGCCCGTCTTGCTGGCCGCGGTCTCCCGGCGGCAGAGGCGGCAGACTGGCCCCGTATAACGCGACATGTTCCCCCTCTAGACCCGTCGCCGTTTTGGCGGGCGGCAGCCGTTGTGGGGAATCGGCGTCACGTCCTTGATCATCGTGATCTCGAGCCCGGCCGCCTGGAGCGAGCGGATGGCGGCCTCACGGCCGGCGCCGGGGCCCTTGACGAGCACCTCGGTCGACCGCATGCCGTGTTCCATGGCCTTGCGGGCCGCGGCTTCGGCGGCCATCTGGGCGGCAAACGGCGTGGACTTCTTAGAACCCTTGAAGCCGAGATTGCCGGCCGAGGCCCAGGAAATGACCCCGCCGTGGGGGTCGCTGATCGAGACGATCGTATTGTTGAACGAGGCGTGGACGTGCGCGACGCCGGCCTGAACGTTCTTTACCTCGCGCTTACGCCGCGACTTGGTTTGCTTTTTGGCAGCCAAAATCTCTCCGTCCTTCGTCCTTCGACTACCGCGCTCCGCGCCTCGGCTCAGGATGACAGGATGTTGGGAAGGTGGAATTTCGGCGCCGGAGGGCGCCAAGAGAGTATCTTACCGTAAGAGTCAAAGCGTGGTCAACAAAAACCGAGGGCCCGGCCTTGCGGCCGAGCCCCAGCTCGTTACCCTTCGACAGGCTCAGGGTGACAGGATTGACGCGTTAGGTTGACACCCCTACGGGTAGAGGAACCGGAATCCGATGCCTGCGAACGGGCCGTTGTACGATCGGTTGATCGGCGCGTTCTGTTTATTCGTCCAGCTGTCGCCCATCCAACCAGCCTCGATGAAGACCGGACTAGTACCGAAGCCATACGTTAAGCCGGCCTGATACTTGAGGATGTTGTACGCCAGGTTGTACGAAAGCGGGTTGATCGGCGATGAGGCGGCGTTGGTATACGTCCCCTTGACGTTCGGATAGTACCAGACGCTGCCAAAGAACGAGAAGTTGTGATTGAGATCCGGCAGCTTCTCGCCTCCGAAACCCCATGAGTTCATGTTGGGATAGCCGTAGTTATTGGATACCCACATGTAGCCCACGCCGATGTAGACTCGCGGTTGCAACACGCGAACCGCGAAGCGAGCCTCGGCGTCCTGATCGTTGAGCGACGTCGTGGTGGCCACCGGCGAGTTGCCGGCGCCGCCGATCGTCGTCACGTAGCAGTTGGCCCCGAAGTTCGTTCCGCCCGATGCGCTCGTCGAGCTCGTACAATTGTGCGGGTAACCCCACCGCTCGTACGCGCCCTCGAGCATGAACGGAATGCTTCCCAGGCTGAACTCGCCTCCGCCTCGGACCGCGAACGAGCTATTGCCGTTATTTCCCGGACTGAACTCGTTGTAGACCCTCGGCGCGATGATGTAATCGCCGGCCACGAACGCTTCGCCGAGTAGCGGCTTAGGCGTCGGCGGGGGCGGCGGGGGCGGCGGAGGAGCGGCCGGCGGCGGCGGTGCCGGGCTCGGCGGAGGCGTCGCGGGAATGTACCGCACGACGACGAGACGACGATCCGGAACCCACTGAACGTACGCGCCCATGCCTTCCGAGATCACTCGGACCGGCACGAGAACGGAGCCCTGGTAGATCATCGGGGGCACGTCCAACGGACGCGACTCACCGTTGATCACGACCTCCGGTTTGCCGACGGTCACCTTGACCTCGGCTCCCGCTTTTGAAACCGTCGCCGTCTTCGTTCCCGCGTCGTACGAAACGGTGGCACCCATCTGCTCGAACATCGAGCGCAGTGGAATCAAGATGGTGCCGCCCTTTACGAGCGCGGCAAGCACGCGGCCCTGCTTGAGGACGTCGGGCTTGGTGTAGACGTGATGGTCGTTATAAAGGATGGGAATCTGGCCGGACGGCGGGCTTCCGAAGTCCGCCGGCGGAGCCGAGCCCGTCTGAGCGACGCCGTTTCCATTGTTTCCGGACGTCGCGCTCGCGGGAGCAGCCACCGCGTTCAACCCGCAGAACGCCATGATAAGCGCTGCGAGTATCCCGGTGCTGAGTTGTTTCACTAATGGCCTCCTTGTGGAAAAGAACGATGCCAGCGAAGGGATTTCCCTTGCCGGCTTAGGATACGAGCTACCACTTGGTGGGCTGCTGCTCGCACAAACACACGATACCCGTTCTTCCCCGGTAACGCAACGCGATAAACGGCAGAAGCCCGCACCTGTCCCACGACTCTCACCGAGGTTTAAGAGAGCCCTAACCGCGGTGGCGGCTAGGGCTCGCATAGTTCCGTTTACCGGGTAAATGAGGCTATGGGTACAAGAACCTAAATCCGAGCCCGGCGAATGGGCCGTTGTAGGAACGGTTGATCGGCGCGTTTTCCTTATTCGTCCAGCTGTCGCCCATCCATCCGCCTTCGACAAAGATCGGCGTCCTTCCGATGCCGAGCGTTACGCCGACTTGATACTTCAGAATGTTGTACTGAAGCGCCGAGGAATGACTCGTAAAGCCGTTGTTCGGATATGGATTTTCGATGTTGTACGTCGCCGTACCGTTGACGCTCGGGTAGTACCAGACGCTGCCGAAGAGCGAGAACCAGTGGTTGAGATCCGGTAGCTTCTCGCCGCCGAAGCCGACGCCGTTGATATTCGGATAGCCGTAGTTGTTCGATGCGAAGATGTAGCCGATGCCGACGTAGATGCGCGGCTGCAGCACGCGCACCGCGAAGCGCACGTCGACGTTTCGGTCGTTGGCCTGGAATGCCGGCACCGGCGAACTGCCGCCGCGGCCGATGTTCGTGACGTAGCAGTTCGCCTGCGGAACGCTGCCGACCGTCGTGCAGTTATGCGGGTACGGCCAGTATTCGTACGCGCCCTCGAGCATGAACGGGATGCTTCCGAGGCTGAACTCACCGCCACCGCGGACGGCATATCCGCCGTTGCCGCCGTTGCTGTGATTGCCCGGATTGAACTCGTCGTAGACGATCGGTGAGAAGATGTAATCGCCGGCGACGAACGCCTCGCCGTTCAACGGTCTGGGCGTCGGCGGAGGCGGTGGCGGCGGCGGCGGCGGCGGAGCCGGCGGCGGGGGTGCCGGGGCCGGCGGCGTCGCGGGAATGTACCGCACGACGACGAGGCGGCGATCCGGGACCCACAAAACGTACGCGCCCATGCCTTCGGAGATCACGCGGACCGGCACGAGAACGGAGCCCTGGTAGATCATCGGCGGCACGTCCAACGGACGCGACTCACCGTTGATCACGACCTCGGGTTTACCGACGGTCACCTTGACCTCGGCTCCCGCCTTCGAGACCGTTGCCGTCTTGGTTCCGGCATCGTACGAAACGGTGGCGCCCATCTGTTCGAACATCGAGCGCAACGGGATCAGCAGCGTGCCGCCCTTAACGAGCGCGGCGAGCACGCGGCCTTGTTTGAGGACGTCGGGCTTGGTGTAGACGTGGTGGTCGTTATAAAGAATCGGAATCTGGCCGGACGGCGGACTTCCGAAATCCGCCGGTGGCGCTGAGCCGGCCTGGGCGACGCCGCTTCCGGCGGTGCCCTGTCCGGTGTTCGACGGAGCCGCAACCGCGTTCAACCCGCAGAACGCTATGATAAGCGCCGCGAGTATCCCGGTGCTCAGTCGTTTCATGAGTACCTCCTTAAACCAACATCCAGTGCGAGAAAGCTCCTGAGGGCACGAGACCCTTCGCGGACCCGTCGAGAAGTTCATGTAAAGCCTGGTCGTGCCGCGAGACGAGCAGCCGCTAATCTCCTATATCACGGCGTGACAGACGCCACAACCAGGCAATTCCGACGAGCGTTTCACTTAGCGCTAATCCGAAGGCTACTCGGGGCGCGTCCGGGCCCGCCGCCAGCGAAAAGCGCTGCAAAACCGCCGTAGTGAGCGCCGGAGCCACGATCTGCGGCAGCACGATGGCGAGGTTCCAGACGCCCATTGCCGCCGCCATCGCACCGGTGGGAAGCACGCGGCATGCGATGGCCCAGTCCGCCACGAGGAACGCGCCCCAGCCTAATCCTGCCACGACCGTCGCCACGCCGGCCCAGACGAGCGTGTGCGACTCGATGAAGACGGCCAACGCGACGATGAACGCTGCAGCGCCGGCGGTCGCGACGAGCCGTTTGTCGCCGCGGTCGCTCGGTCGAGCCGCGAGTGCCGCGCCGGCCGCCCCGACGACGGTGAACGTCACGATCAAGATTCCCGTTTCGCGACGCGCGACGTCGAGCGTTGCCGCCCCCAGCACGTTCTGCACGTAAAACAGCAGGTAGCCGAGCAGCGTGTAGAACCCGACGTAGATGAGTGCGCGCGAAACGAACAGATCGACGAACGGCCGGGTGACTTTCAGCTTGCCGCTCGGCGCGACCGTGTCGCGTAACGGCAGCTGCCGCGCATGCCACGACGTTACCGCGCACGTCAGCAGCAACAGCGCGCCGAGCGCCGAGGCTAGCCCTCGCGCGCTTGTGATGAAGCTCGCCGCCAGAGCGCCGATCGCGTTGCCGACGCCCTGCAGCGCTGCCATCCAGGACGACGCGGCGCCCACGCGCACCCGCTCGACGAAGTCGGGAATAATCGCCTGGTACGGGCCGATCGCCACGTTCAAGCTTGCCTGAATCGCGACGTAGGCGATCGTGAGCGAAACGATCGTGGCCGCGTCGTAGAAGAGCGCGAGCGAAACGGCGCCGCCGAGCGCACCGATCGCGTAAAACTCGATGCGCCGGCTGCCCTCGCGGCGGCGCGCGTCAGAACGAAAGCCGACCACGACCTGCACGATCGCCGCCACGATCGCTCCGACCGTTGCGAGCCGGCCGTAGACGATCAGCGCGTTGTCGGGAGAGAGCTCGATCGTGCGCGACTGCAGCGATATGCCCAACAGCGCTCCCCAGACGGCCTGGATGCCCAGCCAGAATAGGGCGAGTTGGAACGGATTCGGAGCCGGCGGTCTTTCAGCGGTTCGCACAGGCATACCGGTACTCGGCGTCGGTGTCGACGTCGAAGGCGAGCTCGGGGGCGCAGCCGCGAACGGCGACGGCCGGGACGTTCAGCGTGCGCGCGGCGAGCGTTTCGAGATGCGCCACGCTCAAGCGCCCGAGCATGAAACGGATGAGAACCAACGGGCTCACGACGCTCGCCATGCGCCACGGCCGCTTGCGCGCGTCGAAGAAACGGCCGGCGATGACGGCAAGTTTTTCGGCAGCGCCGCTTGGAATCGAGAAGAGTCCGCCGTTGACGACGCGCTCACCGGCGAGCGTGATTCCATAGGATGGAGGCGCTCCTGGAAACCGCGCGGCGAAGGCGTCGAATTCCGTCAGGGCGACGGCGAGCGCGCCGGGCGCGACGCGGGCGATGAAATCCGCAGCGGCGCCGGCGGTAACGTACGGCAAATCGCTCGTCGCATATAGCAGCGGCTCGCCGTTTTCGGGCCAAGCGCGCAACGCGCGTAAAAGGTTCGTGCTTCCAGAGGGGCTTTCGTCGACGATGCGTTCGACGATTTGGCCGCAGACCGCGCGCACTTCATCGCCCCCAACCACCGCGATCCGCGTTGCGCCGGCCGCCCGCAGGGCGTCGATCATGCACGCGAGCATCGTCGTGCCGCGAACGGGCGCCAGGGCTTTGACGCTCGAGCGGGCAGCCGCGGCGAACGCGCCGTCGATCCTCCCGCCGGCGGTGATCACCGCCTTCAATGCCGCGGTTTACTTCTTGGCGATGGTCTTCTTCTTGCCGGCAACGGTGCGCTTGGGACCCTTGCGCGTCCGCGCGTTCGTTTTCGTCCGCTGCCCGCGAACCGGCAGGCCGCGGCGGTGGCGCAGCCCGCGGTAGCAGCCGATGTCCATAAGGCGTTTGATATTGCCCTGCACCTCGCGGCGAAGATCGCCCTCGACGCGGAGCTGCAGTGCATCGATCGCATCGCGAAGCTTCTTTTCGTCCTCTTCGCTCAGAGCCTTGACGCGCACGTTGGGGTCCACCCCGGAAAACGCGAGCAGCTTGCGCGCCGTCGCCGGCCCGATCCCGAAGATGTAAGTGAGCGCAACCTCCACGCGTTTCTCGCGTGGCATATCGATGCCGGCAATACGAGCCATATCTTAAATAATTTCCTTTTTAACCCTGAGCTTGTCGAAGGGCCTCTTTAGCCCTGCGCTTGCTTGTGCTTTGGATTGACTTCGCAGATCACGCGCACCTGGCCGCGGCGGCGAATGATCTTGCATTTTTCACAGATTTTCTTGACTGATGGTCTAACTTTCATAACTGCTTACCTTTTAGCTCTATTGTTCGGTCACGATGACGCGGAGGATGCTAGACACTAGGCAATCGCCTCTCGTTTAGCCCGATACCGTTCGATCCCGGGATCCTCCGCGTAATCGCGCAGCGTCAGAATCCTCGGCCCGTCCTCGGTCACCGCGATCGTATGCTCGAAATGCGCTGCGAGTTTACCATCTGCCGTGACGACTGTCCAGCCGTCCTCCAGAATCCGAATGCTCGCGCCGCCCTCGGTGATCATCGGCTCGATCGCCAGCACCAGCCCCGGGCGCAGTTTCATCCCGGTGCCCGCCTCGCCGTAGTTGGGCACGTGAGGCTCTTCGTGCATGACCCGGCCGACGCCGTGGCCGACCAGCTCGCGAACCACGCCGTACCCGTGGCGTTCCGCGTGGGCCTGCACGGCGGCACCGATGTCACCCAGGCGGTTGCCGGACACCATCTGCTCGATGCCGACCGTCAGGCACTCCCGCGTGACTTCGAGCAGGCGGCGAGCGTTTTGGGGGATGTTACCGACCGGTATCGTCACCGCACTGTCGCTGACGTATCCGCCGAGCGTCGTACCGATATCGATCGAAAGCAGATCGCCGTCACACAGGATCCGCGAACCCGGAATGCCGTGCACGACCTCATCGTTGACCGACGCGCAGATGGAGCCGGTGAAGCCGTTGTAGCCCTTGAACGTGGGAATGCCGCCGGCTTCTCGGATGCCGCGCTCCGCGAGCGCGTCCAGCTCGCCGGTCGTCATGCCGGGCCGCGCGGCCTTCATCAAATCCGTCAGCACCTTCGAAGTAATCTCGCCGCTGCGCCGCATGGCCTCGATTTCGCGCGGCGATTTGAGCGTAACCATCAGCGACCCTTGCTCGCGTGTTCGGCGCCGATGCCGCTCGCGATCCGGTCGGCCACGAATTTCACGCTCTTCAACGCATCGATCTCGACGAGCTTTCCGGCTTTGCGATAGTATTCGACGAGCGGACGCGTCTGCAAATCGTACACGTCGAGCCGCTTCGCGACGGTGTCGGCGCGATCGTCTTCGCGCTGAATCAGTTCGCCGCCGTCGTCATCGTCGATCCCGGCTACCTTCGGGGGATTGGTCAGCACGTTGTAGGTTCGGCCGTTGCGCGGATTCGTCCACCGAGAGGCCAGACGCTCGACGAGAACCGAGCGCTTTCCCGTAAAACTCACGGCGGCCTCGAGCGGCGTGCCGTAAGCCGCGAGGAGACGGTCGAGCGCCTCCGCCTGTGCGACGGTGCGCGGAAAACCATCCATTACGAAGCCATCGGTGGCGCGCTCGAGCTCGTGTGCGATCATGTCGATGACCAGATCGTCGGGGACGAGCTGGCCGCGATGCATGTAGTCCTCGGCCTGTTTCCCGAGCTCCGTTCCGCGCGCGAGATGCCGGCGCAGCAGGTCTCCAGTCGAGATCTGACCGAGCCCGAAACGCTCCTGAAGGATACGAGCCTGAGTACCTTTTCCCGCACCGGGCGGGCCTAAAAAGACGACACGCATCGCGCGGTCAGTGCCTATCGCTTGATGAAGCCGCGATAATCTCGCATCGCCAACCGCGCTTCGATTTGGGTGATCGTATCTAATGCGACGCCCACGACGATGAGCAGCGACGTCGAGCCCAAGTAGAACGTGGTCACCGATAACCCGCGCTGGAACGCGCCGGGCAGCACTGCCAGCAGCCCCAGGTAGATCGCCGCGGCCGTCGTGATCCGCATCAGGATCTTATTGAGGTAGTCCACCGTGGGCTGACCGGGACGGATTCCCGGGACGAAGGCCCCGGTCTTCTTCAGGTTGTCGGCCACGTCGCGCGTGTTGAGCACGATCGAGCTGTAGAAGAACGTAAAGATCACGACCAACAAGAAATAGACGATGTTGTAGATCAGGCCGTTGGGCGAGAACCAGACGTTGAACACGCTCGCGAGCGCCGCGGCATTCGTCGGAAACTCAAACGGCCCAAACAGGTGCAGGAACGCCGGCTGCGCGCCGGTCCGGCCGAACCACGAAAGGGCCTGCTGCGGCAACAGCAGGATCGAGATCGCGAAGATGATCGAGATGACGCCCGCGTTGTTAAGGCGCAGCGGAATGTAGGTGGAGCGCCCCGCGAACATCTTGCGGCCGACGACGCGGCGCGCCTGCTGCACCGGCACTCGCCGCTGCCCCTGATAGAGGAAAACGATAGACACGATAATCACGAGCGCGATGGCTAGGTACAAGACGAGGTTGAGCAGCGATTCGGCGCCCTGGCTCGCCGACGTGTAGGTCTGGCGGACGTACTGCGGATAGCGCAGGACGATGCCGATGAAGATGATCAGCGAGACGCCGTTGCCTATGCCCTTGTCGCTGATCTGTTCGCCGAGCCACATGAGGAACAGCGTTCCGCCCACCATGGCGACGATCGCGTAGAGCAAATACCACATGCTCGTGTCGTAAAAGACGCCGGAGCGCTCCATCGAGATCGCCATGAACGTCGCTTGGATCGTCGCGAGCACGATCGTCAGCCAGCGCGTGTACTGGCTGATCTTCTTCCGGCCTTCCTCGCCGCCTTTCTTGGCCATCTCCTCGAGCTGCGGCAGGACGACGGTCATGAGCTGCATGATGATCGACGCGTTGATGTACGGCGTGATGCCCATCGCGATCACGGAAAGCTTCTGCAACGCACCGCCCGAGAGGAACCCGAGCAGGTTGTAGAAGGCTCCGCTCTGCAGCACGCGCTGCCACGCCGCTTGGTTGACGTTGGGCAGCTGCACGTGGATCATGAAGAACGAACCACGCGAACGCAAAGAAGACGAAGAGAATCCGCTGGCGGATCTCCGGCACCAGAACGGCCGCGCGAAGGTTGTTGAACACTAGTCCTCGAGCTGCGCGCCGGCGGCGAGGAGCGCCTCGCGAGCGGTCTTCGAAAAGAGGACGTGCTGCACGCGCAGCCCGGACGGGAGCGTGGCGTCCGACCCCCCGAGGAGCTTCACACCGTCGCGCAGCGCCTTGATGAACCCTAGCGCCTTCAACGTTTCGGGGCTGACCTCTACCGTCGGATCCCATTTGGCGAGCCGTTGCAAGTTGACGACGGCGAAGCGCGTGCCGAAATGCCCGCGGTCGCGAGCCTTCTGCGAATAGCCGCGCCGATGCGGAAGACGCCGAGCCCACGGGGTTTGACCGCCTTCAAAGGCCGGTCCCTTGCCGCCGCCGGAGCGAACGGTTTGACCCTTGCCGCCCTCGCCGCCGGTTTTTACCATGCCCGACCCGTGGCCGCGCCCGATGCGCTGACGCTTCGGCCGGCTGCCGGGTGCGGGTTTGAGTGCTCCGAGTTTTAGAATCGTTTTCTCTGCCATCTCGCTTATGCCATATAAATTTCTTTGACTGTCTTGCCGCGCATCGCGGCGACTTGTTCCACCGTGCGCAGCGATTTCAGCGCCGACACCGTGGCCATCACGACATTGATCGGGTTGGTCGTGCCCAGACACTTGGTGAGAATGTCGTGGATGCCGGCGAGTTCGAGCACGGCCCGCATCGAGCCGCCCGCGATCACGCCCGTGCCCGGCGCGGCAGGCTTGAGCAGCACCGTCGCGGCGCCGACCTCGTGGCGAACTTCGTGCGGAATCGTCCGCTCCACCATAGCCACGGTGATCAAGCTCTTGCGCGCCTGTTCGACGGCTTTGCGAATGGCTTCGGGAACCTCGCCGGCCTTGCCGATCGCGAAACCGACCTTCCCCTTCCGATCGCCCACCACGACGAGCGCGCTGAAACTGAAGCGTTTTCCGCCCTTGACGACCTTCGCCACGCGATTGACCCGCACGACCGTCTCTTCGAGCCCGCTTCCGTCGCGGTCGCGATTGCGATACTGCATCAGAAGGTCAACCCCGCTTCACGAGCCGCGTCGGCCAGCGCTCGCACGCGGCCGTGATACTTATAGCCGCCGCGATCGAAAACGACTTGCGAGATGCCGGCCGCTTTGGCCTTGGCCGCGATCGCACCGCCCACGGCCTTCGCCGCCGCCACGTTCGTGCGAGACGACAAGTCGTCGGCGACCGAGCGATCCAGCGTCGACACCGACGCGATGGTATGGCCTCGGGCATCGTCGACGAGCAGCGCGTAGATATGGTGCAGCGACCGCCGCACGCACAGGCGCGGACGTTCCTGCGTTCCGGATAGCTTCTTGCGCAAGCGCACGTGGCGCTCGCGCCGAGCTTCGGCCTTACCCATTACTTCTTCGCCGCCTTTCCGGCCTTGCCGAGTTTCTTGCGAATCCGCTCGCCCGCGTACCGAATTCCCTTCCCCTTGTACGGTTCCGGTTTGCGCAGGCTGCGGATCTCCGCAGCCACCTGGCCGACGGCCTGTTTGTCGATGCCATCGACGTGAATTTTCGTCTGCCCTTCGACAGTCAGCGCGACCCCGGCGGGCGCTTCGAACGAAACGGGGTGCGAGTAGCCCAGGCTTAGGTTCAGGTGCTCTCCCGACTTCGCCACGCGGTAGCCGACGCCGCTAATCTCGAGGCTCTTGCGAAAGCCCTTGCTGACGCCTTCGACCATGTTCGCGATGAGCGTACGCGTGAGTCCGTGCGCGCTCCGGTGCGCCTTCGCGTCTCCCTTGCGCTCTACGACGACCTTGCCGTCAATCAACCGAACGTCGACGACGTTCGAGAGCACGCGCTGCCGCAGATGACCCTTCGGTCCGCTGACGAGCACCTCGCCGGGCTCCACCGTGACCTCCACGCCGGAAGGCACGGTCACGGGCAGTTTGCCTATCCGTGACATGGCTCACCAAACATATGCAAGGACCTCTCCTCCCACGCCGCGCTTTTTCGCGCGCTTTCCCGACATGATGCCTTGCGGCGTCGATATGATCACCAAGCCGAGTCCCCCGAGCACGCGCGGTATCTCCGTCTTGTGCGTATAGACGCGCAGTCCGGGCCGCGAGATGCGGCGCAACCCCGTGATGATCTTCTCCCGCTCCGGTCCGTACCTCAGCTGGATTCGAATCGTGCCCCCCGGGCCGCCGTCGATCCGCTCGAAGCTTTCGATGAAGCCCTCGTCTTGCAGAATCTGCGCGATCGCCTGCTTGACGCGCGATGCCGGCATGTCGACCACCTTGTGGTTCGCCGTGTTGGCATTGCGAATGCGCGTGAGCATGTCCGCGATCGGGTCGGTTATCGACATCTAGTCTTCTCCCTCACCATGAGGCCTTGGTGACGCCGGGCACGACGCCCGCGTGCGCGTTCTCGCGAAAACAGATTCGGCACATCGCAAACTTCCGAAGGTAGCCGCGCGGCCGGCCGCAGATTCTGCACCGGTTGTGATGGCGCACGCCGAACTTCGGGGTTCGCTGCGACTTGATGATGAGACTCGTCTTTGCCATTACTCCAACTACCTTTTCAGCCCTGAGCCGGTCGAAGAGCTCTTCTGCAGCGGCAGGCCCATCGCGACCAGAAACTCCGAGGCCTCTTCGTCGGTCTTCGCCGTCGTCACGATCGTCACGTCCATGCCCCGCGTCTTGTCGACCTTGTCGTAGTTTATCTCCGGAAAAACCAGCTGCTCGCGCAATCCCAAATTATAGTTTCCTCGCCCGTCGAACGATTTTGCCGGAAGCCCGCGGAAATCGCGGATACGCGGCAGGACAACATTGAACAGCTTGTCGACGAAAATGTACATGCGGTTACCCCGCAGGGTGACCTTCGCTCCGATGTTCATTCCCTCGCGCAGCTTGAACGCCGCGATCGACTTCTTCGCCTTCGTCACGATCGGCCGCTGGCCGGTAATCGCCGCCAGCTCGCCCACCGCGGCGTCGAGCGCCTTCGAATTGACGATCGCCTCGCCGACGCTCATGTTCACGACGACCTTCGTGAGCTTCGGGATCTCGTTGACGTTTTTGTAACCGAAACGCTCCTGCATCAGCGCGCGGACCTTCTGATCGTAAACTTCTCTCAGTCGCTCTGCCACCTTACGCTCCCTTCGCCGAGTCGCGCGCGGGCTCGCTGCAGCGCGCGCAGATGCGGTGCGTGCCGCCGTCCTTCGCGCGGCCGTGACGGAGGCGCACCGGCGCCTTGCACTTTTCGCACACGTACTGCAGTGCGGAGAGCGGCAGCGCCGCCTCCTTCTCGATGATCCCGCCGGTTTGCATCGCTGCGCCCATGTTCCCGGATTTCGAGCCCTGCTTCGTGTGACGCTTGACGACGTTGACGCCTTCCACCGTGGCGGTGCCCGCGGCGCTCTGCACGGCCTTGACCGTGCCGCGCTTGCCGCGTTCCTTGCCGCGCCGGATCATGACCGTGTCGCCCTTGAGAATCCTCGTCTTCATGGTTCCTATAACACCTCGGGAGCGAGCGAGGCGATCTTGAGAAATCCCCGCTCGCGAAGCTCGCGCATCACCGGACCGAACACGCGCGTCCCCCGCGGATCCAGATTATCTTTCTCACCCTTGATGATGACGCACGCGTTATCGTCGCATCGCACCACGGAGCCGTCGACGCGCCGAATGGGCGCGCTCGTCCGAACCACGACCGCCTTGACGACCTGGCCCTTCTTGACGGCGGCGCCCGGGATCGCGCTCTTCACCGTGCCGACCACCACGTCGCCGACGTGGGCGTAGACGTGACGGCCGCCGCCGCTGATGTGAATCACGAGCAGCTCGCGCGCTCCGCTGTTGTCGGCGACCTTCAGCCGCGTTTCTTGCTGGATCACTTGGCTCGCTCCACGATCTCGACGAGGCGCCAGCGCTTCTCGCGCGAGAGCGGGCGGCACTCCATGATCCGCACGACGTCGCCGACCTTGGCCTCGTTCTGCTCGTCGTGCGCCTTAAACCGCGTCGACTTGCGAATGATCTTGCCATAGGCCGGGTGCGCGACGCGCGTCTCCGCGACCACGACGATCGTCTTGTTCATCTTGTTCGACGCGACACGCCCTTGTTTGACCCGCCGCGTGGCGCGATCGACGGCCGTCGCCGAGGGGTCCTTAGGCTGCTCCATGTTCCCCCTCCGCGAGACGCTTCTCGCAAATCACGGTCGCAATTCGTGCGTAAGAGCGGCGCATCGCTCGAATCTTGCTGAAGTCGGTTAAGTGACCCGTGCGAAGCGCGAAGCGCAAGTTGAATAGCTCCGACTTCACGTCGCGGGCCTTCTGCTGCAACTCCTTGACGGTGAGATCGCGCAATCCGTCGAGATCCTTCTTGTTCACGCTACCTCCTCGCGCGAGACGATCTTCGTGCCGATCGGCAGCTTTGCGGCCGCGCGCCGCAGCGCTTCGCGCGCCACCGCCGGGGCGACGCCCGACAATTCGAAGAGCACGCGTCCGGGGCGCACGACCGCGACCCACGCCTCGGGATTCCCCTTGCCGGATCCCATGCGTACCTCGGCAGGCTTCTTCGTCGCCGGCTTGTCCGGAAAGACTTTGATCCAAACTTTCCCGCCGCGCTTGATATACCGCGTCATCGCGATACGGGCCGCTTCGATCTGGCGATTCGACATCCAGCACGGCTCCATCGCTTGCAAGCCGAAGTCGCCGAACGTGAGCGCGTTGCCGCGCGTCGCGGCGCCGGACATGCGCCCGCGCTGAACCTTGCGCCACTTAACCCGTTTGGGAGTAAGCATTACTCGCTCACCTCCGCGGGAGCGGACGCCTCGAGCGGCTGCGCGACGGCTTCCACAACGGGCTCCGGAGCCGGTGCCGCTTCAACGATGGGAGACGCCTGGACGATGGGAGCCCCCTCAAGAACGGGAGCCGCCTCGACAACGGGAGCCGCCTCCGCGATGGGCGCCGGTTCTAGCGCCGGCTCGAGCGCGGGTTCGGCTTCGGGCATCGGTCGCGGCGGTGCGGCCGGCTGCACGCGCGGTTCGCGTCCGCGTCCGCGGCCGCCGCGCTCGCGACGCTCACGTCCGCGGTCGCCGCTGCGCCCCAGCGCGCCGTCGCTACGCGGCTGATCCGGCAACACCTCGCCGCGATAGATCCATACTTTAACGCCGATGCGTCCGAACGTCGTAAATGCCTCGACCTGCGCGTAATCGATGTCCGCGCGCAGCGTGTGCAGCGGAACCTTGCCGTCGGCGTTGTGTTCGGTGCGCGCGATTTCCGCGCCGCCGAGGCGCCCGGAGACCTGGACCTTGATGCCGCGCGCGCCGGCCCGCATCGTTCGCATAATGGCCTGCTTCATGGCGCGCCGAAAAGCGATCCGCTTCTCGAGCTGATCGACGATGTTCTGCGCCACGAGGCGCGCGTCGAGCTCTGGATGCGAAATCTCCATCACGTTGACCGCCACGCTCTTGCCGGTCAGGCGCTCCAGGTTCTTCCGAATGTCGTCGATGCCGACCCCGCGCTTGCCGATGATGATGCCGGGCTTGGCCGTGTTGACGATCACGCGCGCTTGATTGGCTCTCCGCTCGATCTCGATCTTGCTGATCGAAGCGGAGCGCATCCACCGCGTGAAAGATTTACGGATGGCGACGTCTTCGTGCAGCCAATCGACGTAATGCTTCTTCTCGAACCAGCGGCTGTCCCAAGTGCGCGTGATTCCCAAGCGCATGCCGACCGGATGTATCTTTTGCCCCATCTATTCTTCCTTGGAGTCCGTAGCGGGTTTGGTCGCGTCGGCCTTGGCCGCGGCTGCCTTCGGGGCGGCCGCTTTGCCGGTGCGCTTGCGCGCCGCAGGCGCGCGCCGAGTGGTCCGCGCCACCTGAACCGAGGCGCCCGCGAGCTTCCGGCGCGGTTTCGCCGGCGCGCCTTCGCTCACGATGACCGTGACGTGCGAGAGCCGCTTGCGTTTGAACGCCGCGCGTCCTTGCGCCCGTGGGTCGAGCCGCTTGGTGAAACGTCCCCCGGGGCCTCCGTCGACGGTAATCCGTGCGATGTAGAGATCGTCGGTGGACATGTTGTGGTTGTTGCCGGCGTTCGCGACCGCGCTGCGAACGAGCTTCTCGATCGGCTCTGCCGCGTAGACCTCGGCGAATTTCAGCAGCACCAGCGCCTCGCGCACGGTCTTGCCGCGAATCGCGTCGGCGACGCGGCGCAGCTTGCGAGGACCGGTCCGCACGAAACGCAGATGCGCCACGGCCGAAGGAGAACGCTCGGTCACGTTTTCACCGTGGCCTTGTCACCGCCGTGGCCGCGGAAATGCCGCGTCGGCGCGAACTCGCCGAGCTTGTGACCAACCATGTTTTCGGTGATGTACACCGGAATGTGCGTCTTGCCGTTGTGCACGCCGATCGTGTGGCCCACCATCGTCGGCAGCACGGTCGAGGCGCGGCTCCACGTCTTGATGACGCGCCGGTCGCGCGTCTCGTTGAGCTTCTCGATCTTGGCCACCAGATGGTCGGCGACGAACGGGCCTTTTTTAAGCGATCGGCCCATTTACTTCGCACCCCGGCGGCGAACGATCATCTTCGACGTGCGCTTGTTGCGGCGCGTCTTCTTTCCCATCGTCATCTGACCCCATGGCGTCGTAGGCGGCCGCCCGGAGGTCGAGCGGGCCTCGCCGCCGCCGTGCGGATGGTCGACCGGATTCATCGCGATGCCGCGCACGCTCGGGCGCTTGCCCAGATGGCGCGAACGCCCCGCCTTGCCGATCACTTGGTTCTCGTGCTCGATGTTGCCGAGCTGACCGATGGTCGCACGGCACTCGATGTGAATCTTGCGGACTTCGCCCGACGGCATGCGCACCTGCGAATATTCGTCCTCTTTGGCCATCAGCTGGGCGGAGACGCCCGCCGACCGAACCAGCTTGCCGCCTTGGCCGGGGCGGAGCTCGATGTTGTGAATCACGGTGCCGACCGGAATGTTTCGAATCGGCAGGGTGTTGCCGATCTTGATGTCGGCGGTCGGGCCCGATTCCACTAGCTCGCCGATCGCGAGGCCGAGCGGCGCGAGGATGTAGCGCTTCTCCCCGTCGCGGTAGTTGACGAGCGCGATGCGGCAGGACCGGTTCGGATCGTATTCGATCGTCGCGACCTTCGCCGGCACGCCGTCCTTCGAGCGCTTGAAGTCAATAATGCGGTAGATCCGGCGCGTTCCGCCACCGCGGTGGCGCACCGTGATGTGACCGTTGTTGTTGCGGCCCGAATGCTTCTTGCGCACTTCGACGAGCGAGCGCTCCGGCGCGACCTTCGACAGCTCGGAGAAGTCGATGGTGGTCATAAAACGCTTCCCCGGAGACGTCGGTCGATATTTCTTTACGGGCATGACAGCCTACTGTTCAAAGTAATTCACTCCGCCGAGCTCGATCTTCTGCCCGGCCTTGATGGTAACGATGGCCTTCTTGTAGTCGCTCTGCTTGCCGACCGTGCGCCGCCCGCGGCGCGCGAAGCTGCGACTCTTACCGCGCACGTTGACGGTGTTCACGTTGAGTACGTTGACTTTGAAGATCTCCTCGATCGCGTGGCGGATCTGCGTCTTGGTCGCGGCGGGGTTCACCACGAACGTGTACTGGTGCATGAGGGCGTCCGCCATTGCCTTTTCCGTGATGCGCGGTGCAACGATCACGTCACGTGCGTCCATTGGCGGGCTCCTTTGCAACGTCCAATCGGGCGGTGAGGGCGTCGTACGCCGCGGTCGTGAACACGATCCGTTCGAAACGCAGCACGTCTTTGACGTCGAGCGCTCCGTCGTCGGTTACGGCGACCTGCTGAAGGTTGTGGCTGACGCGCGCGATCTCGGCCGCGTGTTCCTCGTCGCGCCGGCAGACGATCAGCGTGGACGGGCCACGGCGCGCCGCCTTCGCGCTGCCGAAAAGCATCTTCGCAAACTCCGCGGTCTTCCCGATCGCGAAGTCGCCCGTGTCGAAGAGCACGACCGCATCGTTTTGAAAGCGGTCGGCCAGCGCGGCTACGAAGGCGAGCCGCCGCTCTTTCTTGTTGAGGCTCTCGACGTAGCTGCGCGGTTGCGGGCCGAAGACGACGCCGCCGTGGCGCCACTGCGGCGAACGGATCGAACCTTGCCGCGCGCGTCCCGTGCCCTTCTGGCGCCAGGGCTTGCGCCCGCCGCCGGCGACCTCGTCGCGCTTGCGCGTGGAGGCCGTGCCCGCCCGCGGGTTCGCGAACTCGCGATGCACCGCGCGAAAGATGACGCTGGCCTTCACTTCTGAATCCTGGTTGAAAATCGCGGGGGCGTCCATTTGGCGGACGACGCTACCCGTAGCGTCGATGACGTTCGGCATCTGCGAAACTTCCTACGCTTTGGCCTTGCGGCTCTTGACGCTCTGCTGCACGATCACGAGGGCGTTCTTGGCCCCCGGCACCGCACCGCGAACGAGCAAGAGATTGCGGTCGCCGTCCGCCCGCACCACCTCGAGGTTTTGCAGGGTCGTGCGGTCGACGCCATAGTGCCCCGGCCGGCGGCTTCCTTTAGTAACGCGGCCCGCGTTGGTGTCGCCGTTGGACCCGGGCTGCCGGTGGATCATCGAGCCGTGGCTCGCTCCGCCGCCGCGGAAGTTGTGGCGTTTGATGCCGCCCGCGAAGCCGTGCCCTTTCGACACGCCGATGACGTCGACGCGGTCGCCGGGTTCGAAGCCGCTCACGGTGACGCTCGCGCCCGGCTCGAGATCCTCGAGGCCGCTGCGAAACTCGCGCACGAAACGGACGGGCTCGACGCCCTGCTTTTTGAAATGGCCACCGAGAGGACGCGTCACGCGGCTGCGCTTGAGCGCCTCGAAGCCAAGCGCGATGGCCTCATAGCCGTGCTTCTCCTTGGTGCGGCGTTCCACGACCGTGCAGGGACCGGCCGCGATCACCGTGACAGGCACAGAGCGCCCGTCCTCGGTGAACACGCTGGTCATCCCGACTTTACGGCCCAGGATGTTCTTCATGCTACTCTTTCGGCGGTGGGAAATCTGTTGCCACGGATCCAGGCGTATTGCTCGCCTCAACCGCAACCCCGGCAGTTTACCAGGACGGCCCGGCAAGGTCAAGGCTCGCGCGTTCGGAGAAAGCGCCCAGATGCCGCGAATGCGTCGTTCCCCCCTCGCTTTCTTCGCGCTCGTCGTCTTCTTTTGGGCGCCCGCCGCCGCCCACGCCGCGAACACTCAGACCGTTCTCGACGGGCTTCGAAAGGCGATGCTCGAGCGTTCGATCGGCTCGATTACATCGATTCACACCGTGGGGAATATCGAGGTCTTGGGCCTCCACGGCCGGGTCCAGGAGTGGGCCGACGTCCGAGGGTCGCGCTTTACGACCGCCCAGACGGCCGCAGCGCTTAGCGGCGCGGCCGGCTGGGACGGCAAGACGGCGTGGAATCAGGATTACTCGGGCCTCGTCACCATCGACGGCGGGGCCGCGGGACGGCTGCAGGCCATCGATCAGGCGTACCTCGACAACCTCCGCTATCTGCGCCCGGACGCCGGGGGCGCCACGATCGTCTACGCCGGCCGGAGGCAGCAAGGCGGCAAGCCATACGACGTACTCGCCGTTTCGCCGCCGCAGGGGGCCGAAGTCGACCTCTGGGTCGATCCCGAAACCCGCCTGATCGCGCGCGAGACCGCGACGATCGGCCTGGTAACCTTTACCACGACGCTGTCGAGCTATCGCCACATCGACGGCGTCTACTATCCTCTCTCGACCGTTTTGCAGACGTCCGAGGGCAACTCGAGCACCGTGCGCGTATCGTCGCTCGAGCTGAACACCGACGTTGCCGAACGTATGCGCGTTCCCGGCTCCTCGGTGCACGACGCATCGATTGCGGGCCACCCCAGCACGACCGTCCCGCTGCAGATCGTTAACAACCACATCTACGTCAACGTCATGGTGAACGGCCGCGGCCCCTACACGTTCGTCATGGACACCGGCGGCGATTACATCCTCACGCCCGAAGTGGCGCAGGCGCTGCAGGCAAAGAGTTCGGGCGGCTTGCAGCTCGGCGGCGTCGGGAATGCTACCGAGGGCGCGTCCTTCGCGCACGTCGACTCGATTCAGGCTGGCGACGCGGTCGTCCGCAACCAATACTGCCTGGTTCTGCCGATCGCGACGGGCTTCGGCATGGCCGAGGGAATGCGCGTCGACGGAATGGTCGGCTATCAGTTCCTGGCGCGCTTCCTTACGACGATCGACTACGCGGATTCAAAGCTCACGCTCGCCATGCCGCCGTCGGCGCCCGCGACCGCCGCCGGCGCGGCGATACCGTTTTACTTCGACAACACGATCCCGCGCATCCCCATTACGGTCGACAACGTGACGACGAGCGGCGAAATCGACACCGGCAGCCGCGTCGGCGTGACGCTTTCTACCCCGTTCGTGGCGGCGCACCCCGCGATCGCGGCGCTGGCGAAAACGCCGCCCGTCGTCGAGGGCTTCGGGGTCGGAGGACCGTCGTACGCGCGCCTCGGGCGCATCCCGGCCTTACAGATCGGACCGTACACGATCCCCAACACGATCGGGTCGTTCGCGACGCAGAGCCAAGGCGCCATGGCCGACCCCTTCAATCCCGCCAACGTCGGCGGCGCGATCCTGCGCCGGTTCGACCTGACGCTCGACTACGCGCACCATCAGCTGCTCTTCGCGAAGAACGCCTCGTTCGATGCGCCCGCCGCGTTCGACCGTTCCGGGATGTTCCTCATCGTGAAAGACGGCGCGTACACGGTTATCTCCGTGCTGCCCGGCTCGGCCGCCGCTTCCGGAGGCCTCGCGCAGGGCGACGTGATCGTCACCGTCAACGGCTCCGCCGCGTCGAGCCAGTCGCTCGCCGCGCTGCGCGCCCTGCTCTCCGGACCCGCCGGCACCACGGTGAAACTCCACGTTCGAAACGCTTCAGGGGAACGCGACGTCAAGCTCACACTCGCGGATTACGTGTAGCGCCAAAACCCCTTGTCACTATGGAGCGAGGGAACCCTACGTGAACGCTGCGAGGCCCGTGATTTCCTTGCCCACGATCAGCGTGTGCATCTCGCTCGTTCCTTCGTAGGTGAGGACGGACTCAAGGTTGTTCATGTGGCGGATCACCGGATACTCGAGCGTGACGCCGTTTGCCCCGAGTATCGTTCGCGCCTCGCGTGCGATCTTCAGCGCTTCGCGTACGTTGTTGAGCTTGCCGAAGCTGACTTGCGACGGATGGAGACGCCCGCGATCCTTCGCTCGGCCTAAGTGCAGCGCGAGCAGCGTTCCCTTGTTGAGCTCGAGCAGCATGTTCACCAGCTTCTCCTGCGTGAGCTGATAGGCACCGATCGCGCGGTCGAACTGGACGCGCGTCTTCGCGTAGCCGAGCGCCGCTTCGTAGCAGCTGCGCGCCGCGCCCATCGATCCCCAGATGATGCCGAAACGCGCCTCGTTCAGACACGCGAGCGGCGCGCCCAAACCGTCCGAAAGCGGCAACAGCGAGTCGGCGGGAAGGCGGCAGTCCGCCAGCACGAGCTCGCTGGTGACCGAAGCGCGCAGCGAGAGCTTGCGGTGGATGTCCGAGGCCGCAAAGCCCTTCGTGTCGCGCGGCACGATGAACCCGCGAATTCCTTCGCCGGTCTGCGCCCACACGATGGCGAGATCCGCGATCGATCCGTTGGTGATCCACATCTTCGTGCCGTCGAGGATCCAATCGCCGCCGTCGCGTCGCGCCGACGTGCGCATCCCCGCGGGATTGCTGCCGAAATCGGGCTCGGTCAAGCCGAAGCAGCCGATGAGCTCGCCCCGGGCCATCGCCGGAAGCCAGGCCTGTTTCTGCGCCTCGTCGCCCCACCGATAGATCGCGTACATCGCGAGCGAGCCTTGCACGGACGCGAAGCTACGAACCCCCGAATCCCCGGCCTCCAGCTCGAGACAGGCGATACCGTAGGCGACCGCGCTCGCCCCCGGACAGCCGTAACCGTCCAAATGCATTCCGAGCAGGCCGAGCCGGCCGAGTTCGGAGCCCAGCTCGCGGGGCAGCGTCCCTTCCTCGAACCATTCCGCCACGCCGGGCAAGATTCGGTCGCGCACGTACGAGCGCACGGTGTCGCGCACGAGCCGCTCCTCGTCGGAAAGCAGCCCGGCGACGTCGACGAAATCGACGGCGTCGGGCGCGGTCAACGCTTTAAGACCCGCGCAAGCTTGTCGAAGAGCGCTTCGGTCGAACGTTCGAACTGATCTTCGAAGCGACGCCACAGAAACGGCCATCGGTATCGGAGAGCATCGCGTCGACGCGATATTCGAGCAGCGTCTCCTTGCCTTCCGTCACGAGGTGGAAGCCGTGCGTGCCATCGAAGCCGTCGTTTCGAAAACGCCAGACGATCCGCTCTTCGTGAACTGCCTCTTCGAGGATGCCGTTGATGCCGAGATGCCACTCCTCGGTGCGACCGGGCGTCAGCGGTCCGGGCGAACGCATAAAGGGTTGCGAAGCGAACGGCCAGATCTGATCGCCGGACGTGCCCATCTCTTCCAGCAGATGATAGATCCGTCGCTTGGTGCCGTGAAACGAACGAGACCGCAGTTCATGAAGCTCGATGGGCATGGGCGGTCGTTCGCTTACCGAAGGGCGGCGACCCCTACGCCGCCCGCGAGGAGGATTAGCAGCGGCGCACTGAGTTTGGTGCGCAACATCAGCACCGTCACCACGACAGCCATGCCGACGGAGACGAGCATCCCTACCGACCCGGGGCGTAGCGTCAGCACCGTCGTGCCGCGGCTGATCGTCCAGACGCTCGACCAGACGAGGCCGACGATGGCCGGCGTCAATCCGCGGGAAACGATGGAGCGCCAAGGCGAGCCCTGGAAGCGATCCCAGAGCGAGTCGAAGGCGATCATGATCAGGCTCGACGGGACGAACATGCCGATCGTTGCGACGGCGGCTCCGAGGTATGGGCGCGCCGGCATCGCCGCATAGCCGATGAGGGCGGCGAAGATGGTCGTCGGCCCCGGCACCAACTTACCGATCGTGTAGAACTGGCTGAACTGGTCGGACGTCACCCACCGATAATTGACGACGTCGGCGTGCATCTGCGGAATGATACCTTTGCCGCCCCCGAAGCCGAGCACCGACAGCTGCGAAAACGTCCACAGCAGATGGAGGAGGGTCTGCGCGCTATCCATCGGCCTTCGCGCGATGACGCAGGTATTCGTGCACCATCCCGATCCCCCCGAAGAGCACCAGCACGATCAGCAGCGGCATCTTCAGGAGCGAGACGACCACGGCCGTCACGACGAGGAGCAGAATGCGTACCCAGTCGGAGCGCTGTTCCCACGAGAGCTCGAGGGCGTTGCCGACGGTCAGTCCCAGCGCACCGACAGCGCAGCCGCTCAGCCCACCGTGCACGTACGGATTCGATGCGTATTTAAAGTACAGCGCGCCCACGACGAGCACGATGATGAACGGCGGAACGCTGGCCCCGAGGAACGCGGCGACCGCCCCCGGTATTCCGCGCGCCCGCTGCCCGCAGTACAGTGCCAGGTTGAGGATGTTGGGCCCCGGCAGCACTTGGGCGATCTCGAGACCGTCCATGAAGCGCTCGCTGTCCATCCAGCCGCGCGCGAGCGCCTGTTGGCGGACGCTCGCCTTTTGGCCGCCCCCGAACGACGTCGACGAGATCGCCGCGAACGCCAGCGCGATGCTGGTGAGTGAAGGAGGCCGGGTATCAGCTGACATCCGGCATCGGCCCGTCCACGACGGGCGAGGTGTGTTTGCCGGAGAGGATGTGAATGTGGACGTGCTCGGTGTGCTGGTACGGCGGAAGCACGCCCATGCGGATCATGAAGCCCTTTTCGTAGAGGCACATCGTCAGGGCGACTTTTTGGATTCCCGCAACCAGCCGGTGCCAAACCTCCGCGTCGCCGAGTCCGATGTCGAGGATCGTCGGCACCCATTTCTTAGGAATGATGACGACGTGAACTTCCCACCACTCCTCCTTGGTCCGGTCGATGTTGTGGAGGAACGCGAAAACGTCATCGTCCTCGTACACGACCTCGTCGGCCTTCGCGCGCGTACCGTCGAGCCGTCCGCGAAAGGTGTGTTCGGGGTCGGGCTTCTCCCAGGTCCGCTGCTCGGGGCTACAGATTAACTCGGAAATCCAGTTAGCCATGCGCGCGCTTTTCCGGGATGCCAGGCAGGCGTCCTCTTGGAGCCGGGTGAAGCGTCGGCGCTATGAGCGCCGACCGCAAGAAGAAAGCCCTGACGCCTGCTGATGTGTTAGGCGCAGAACCGCGATGGCCCAAGGACGCCAAAGACTGGGAGAAGCTCGTCGCGGGAAACGAAGTCATTTACGAGGACCGTCACGTCGTCGTCTTCCACGATCCCGAGGACGAAGAGCACGAGTCGGAGCGCTCTGAGGGCGAGATTCGCCTGACGCTGCTCTCCAAGAAAGAGGGCGTCGAGAGCCTGATGGACCTCAGCGTGGCCGACCAGACGTTGAACGCAGCGATCTTGCACGGGATTCAGCAAGCCGCGTATCGCCTCGGCCTCGAAAAGAAGGGTTTCGAGGTGCGCGCGCACGTCTATCCCCCGCTGCAGCGCCGGCCGGAGCTCGCGTTCAAGATTCGGGCCGGCAAGCCGCCGAAAAAGAAAGACCCCGCGGCGGCGTCCTAGTCAGTCCTGCGGTTTCTTGCCGAGGGACAGCTTCGCCGTGAACTGCGCTTCCCTTTCGGCCAGCTTCGCGAGGCCCTGAACGACCAGGATGGCGACGACCGTGATGATCACCGCGTAGATCAGCTCGGCCAGCACGCCGTTGCCGGGCTTGAGGAAAAGGGCGATCGCGTCGCTGATGAACTTGTTCCACGCGCCCGCGGCGATCAGACCGAAAGCGACGGTCGCAAGCCCGATCATAGTACCGAGGTAGGTCGCCTTAACTTCCACGTGTATCTCCTTCGTTCGTCGAGATGCCGGTGCTCAAAATATAAAGGCCCGAAGCTAGCTGCTTCGGGCCCGAACGCGGCGGTCTTTCCGGAGGTTAGGCTTTGAGCTCGATGTCGACGCCGGCCGGCAGGTCCAGGTGCATGAGCGCGTCCATCGTCTTGGGCGAGGCTTGCAGGATGTCGATCAGCCGCTTGTGCGTGCGCATCTCGAAGTGCTCGCGCGACTTCTTGTCGTTGTTCGTCGAGCGCTGCACGCAGAATCGGTTGATCTCGGTCGGTAGGGGCACGGGACCGCTCACGAAAGCGCCGGTGCGCTTGGCCGTTTCAACGATCCGCTCGGCCGACTGGTCGAGAACCTTGTGATCGTACGCCTTCAGGCGTATCCGAATCATCTGCTTCGCCATTATTTTCCGTTTCGATATTTAGTTTGCAAGGGTCGTTATGGTTCTCTACGTCCTTCGACACGGGCCCTTCGGGCCCGGCTCAGCCCTTCGACTCCGGCGCTGCCCGCCTTCGCTCAGGATGACACGGGTTCCCGGTTACTCCGCGACGGACGTGACGACGCCGGCGCCCACGGTTCGCCCACCCTCACGGATGGCGAAGCGAAGACCCTCCTCGCACGCGATCGGGGTGATGAGTTCGACGTCCATCTGCACGTTGTCGCCGGGCATGACCATCTCGACGCCCTCGGGCAGTTTGATCTGGCCGGTCACGTCGGTCGTGCGGAAGTAAAACTGTGGCCGGTAGTTTGCGAAGAACGGCGTGTGCCGCCCGCCCTCTTCCTTAGAGAGCACGTAGCATTCGGCTTTGAACTTCTTGTGCGGTTTCACCGAGCCGGGCTTGGCCAGCACCTGGCCGCGCTCGATCTCGTTGCGATCCACGCCGCGCAGCAGCACGCCGATGTTGTCGCCCGCGAGGCCGCTGTCGAGCAGCTTGCGGAACATCTCGATGCCGGTGACGACGGTCTTCTTGGTCTCCTCCTTGAGCCCGACGATCTCGACCTCTTCGCCGACCTTTACCTGACCGCGCTCGACGCGCCCGGTTCCGACCGTGCCGCGCCCGGTGATCGTGAAGACGTCCTCGACCGGCATCAGGAACGGTTTGTCGATCTCACGCTGCGGCTCGGGGATGTACTCGTCGACCGTATCCATCAGTTTGAAGATCGGATCCGCGTCGGCATCGCCCTTCTTACCGGTCGAGTTGAGCGCCTTCAGGGCGGAGCCGCGAATGATCGGCGTATCGTCTCCCGGGAACTCGTACTGGCTGAGCAGCTCGCGGATCTCCATCTCGACCAGCTCGAGCAGCTCCTCGTCGTCGACCATGTCCACCTTATTGAGGAAGACGATGATGCGCGGCACGCCGACTTGCCGCATGAGCAGAATGTGCTCGCGCGTCTGAGGCATGGGGCCATCCGTTGCGGCAACGACCAGAATAGCGCCATCCATCTGGGCCGCGCCGGTGATCATGTTCTTGATGTAGTCCGCGTGGCCGGGGCAATCGACGTGCGCGTAGTGGCGCTTGGTCGTCTCGTACTCCTGGTGCGAGATCGCGATCGTGATCCCGCGCTCTTTCTCTTCGGGCGCGTTATCGATCTGATCGACGCCGACTTTTTGCGCCAACCCCTCGGTTGAAAGGCAGTGCATGATGGCCGCGGTCAAGGTCGTTTTACCGTGGTCGACGTGACCCGTCGTTCCGATATTGACGTGCGGCTTCTTGCGCTCGAACTTTTGCTTTGCCATCAGGTTCCTCTCAAGGTGCGGACGTAAGTACACGGGTCCAGGCGTTCTGCCTGCCACTTCGGCCTCACGCGGTAAACGCCCTCACCGAGAGGGCGCATAGCCACGGAATAGTATCAGGCGGAACGAGAGGCTGTCAACGCCGCTCAGGTTGAGGTCTACGCCGGAGCCAGCTTCTTTCCGGCCGACTTCGCGACGATCTCTTCCTCGACGCTTTTTGGGGCTTTTTCGTAGTGCGCGAACTCCATGGTATACGTGGCGCGGCCCTGCGTTGCCGACCGCATGTCGGTCGCGTAGCCGAACATCTCCGAGAGCGGAACGTGCGCGGTGATGACCTGTGCGCCTCCGGGCGCCTCTTCGGTCGCGTGAATGGCGCCGCGGCGGCGGCTGAGGTCGCCGTTGATCGCGCCCATGTACTCCTTGGGGGTCGTCACTTCGACCTTCATGATCGGCTCGAGCAGGATCGGACCCGCCGCTCGGTTCGCCTCTTTCCACGCCATCGAGGCCGCGATCTTAAAGGCCATTTCAGACGAGTCGACCTCGTGGTACGAGCCGTCGAAGGCCTCAGCCTTAAAGTCCATCACCGGGAAGCCCGCCAGCACGCCGCTCTGCGCGGACTCGCGAATGCCCTCTTGGACGGCCTTCGCGTACTCCTTGGGAATCGTGCCGCCCACGATCTTCCACACGAAGACGAATCCCGTGCCCGGGGCCTGCGGCTCGACGCGCAGCCAGACGTCGCCGTACTGGCCCTTGCCGCCGGTCTGGCGCACGAAGCGTCCTTCCTTCTCAACGGTCTTCGTGATCGCTTCCTTGTAGGCGACCTGCGGCTTGCCGACGTTGGCATCGACCTTGAACTCGCGCCGCAAGCGGTCGAGGATGATCTCGAGGTGCAGCTCTCCCATTCCGGCGATGATCGTCTGCTGGGTCTCCTCGTCGGTGCGCATCCGAAACGTCGGGTCCTCTTGCGCGAGGCGCGTCAGCGCGAGTCCGAGCTTGTCCTGATCGGCCTTGCTCTTGGGCTCGATCGCCTGATGGATGACCGGCTCCGGAAACGTGATCGACTCGAGCGCGATCGGCGACTTCTCGTCGCAGAGCGTGTCGCCCGTGCGCGTGTCGGTAAGGCCGACCGCCGCGGCGATGTCGCCGGCGCCGATCGCGTTGATGTCCTCGCGGTGGTTCGCGTGCATCCGCAGGATCCGCCCGATGCGCTCCTTGCGCCCGGTCCGCGAGTTGAGCACGTAGCTGCCCTTGTTGAGCACGCCCGAGTAGACGCGGAAGTACGTGAGGTTGCCGTACGGGTCGGTAGCGATCTTGAAGGCGAGCGCGCAGAACGGCTCGGAGTCGTCGGCCTTGCGCGCGAGGTCGTCGCCGCTCTTGGGATCGCGACCCACGATCGCCTTGGCTTCCAGCGGCGATGGCATGTAATCGACGATGGCGTCGAGCAGCGGCTGCACGCCCTTGTTCTTGAACGCCGAACCGCAGAGCATCGGCAGGACGGTTCCCGCGATCGTGGCCTTGCGCAGGGCGGCCTTCATGCGATCGATCGGTAGCTCTTTGCCGTCGAAGAACATCTCGAGCAGCTCGTCATCCTGTTCGGCGATCGCTTCGACGAGGTGGCGACGCCACTCCATCGCGAGATCTCTGAGCTCGCCCTCTATCTCTTGCGGCTCCGTCGTCGATCCCAACTCGTCGGTGTAGACGGTTTCCTCATCGTGAAGAGATCGACCACGCCCTGGAACTTATCTTCCGCGCCGATCGGCACCTGAATCGGCACGGCGCGCGCCCCGAGGCGCTCGCGAATCTTGTCGACGACATTGAAGAAGTCGGCCCCGACCCGATCCATCTTGTTGACGAAGATGATGCGCGGAACCTTATATTTGTTGGCCTGCCGCCACACGGTCTCGGATTGCGGCTGAACGGCCGCGACCGAATCGAAGAGCGCGACGAGGCCGTCGAGCACGCGCAGCGAGCGCTCGACCTCGACGGTGAAGTCGACGTGCCCGGGCGTGTCGATGATGTTGATCCGCGTGTCGCGCCAGGTGGTCGCGGTCGCCGCCGACGTGATGGTGATGCCGCGCTCCTGCTCCTGCACCATCCAGTCCATCGTGGCGGCGCCGTCGTGCACCTCGCCCATCTTGTGCACGCGTCCGGTAAAGAACAGAATGCGTTCCGTACACGTCGTCTTGCCGGCGTCGATGTGCGCGGCAATGCCGATATTCCTCGTGCGTTCGAGCGGATATTCCCTTACAGCCATGGTGTTAGTTTAGTATGGTTACCAACGGTAATGGGCAAAGGCTTTGTTCGCCTCTGCCATCTTATGCGTGTCTTCACGCTTCTTGATCGTAGCGCCGGTGTTGTTTGAGGCGTCGAGCAGCTCGCCGGCCAGCTTCTCCTCCATCGATCGTCCGCCGCGCGCGCGAGCGAAGGCAATTAACCAGCGCATCGCCATCGCCTGACGGCGGTCCGGGCGGACCTCCATCGGCACCTGGTAGGTGGCGCCACCGACGCGACGCGGACGCACCTCGACCAGCGGCATCGCGTTGGAGAGCGCCTGGGAGAAGACTTCCATCGGATCGCGGCCGGTCTTCTCGCTGACGATTTCGAGCGCGCCATAGGTAATATGCTCGGCGGTCGACTTCTTGCCGCAGAGCATCACCTTATTGATGAAGCGCGCCAGCACTTTCGAGTTGAACTTTCCGTCGGGCAGAATCTGCCGCTTGGGGGCGGGACCTTTACGAGGCATGTATAGTTACTTCTTCTTCTCGCGCTTGGCGCCGTATTTCGAGCGGCCTTGCTTGCGATTCGCCGTTCCTGCGGTATCGAGCGTGCCGCGGATGATGTGATAACGAACCCCCGGGAGATCCTTGACGCGTCCGCCGCGCACGAGCACCACCGAGTGCTCCTGGAGGTTGTGGCCGATGCCGGGGATATAAGCCGTGACCTCTTCGCCGTTGGTCAGCCGGACGCGCGCGACTTTGCGAAGGGCCGAGTTGGGCTTCTTGGGCGTGACCGTCTTCACTTGGGTGCAGACCCCGCGTCGCTGCGGGTTGCCCGCCACCTCGAAGGTTCGGGTCGGCAAATCGGGATGGCCGGGTTTGGGACCCGTCAAGATCACCCGGAATGCACGAGTCTTGACCTTCTGCTCGGTCTTTTCGCGCCCGCGGCGCACCAGCTGGTTAATGGTCGGAATTGGGCTCGCTCCTGTCACACACACAAACAACGGCCTCACCCGCGGGTGGGACCGAGCCTCAACTATACCAAGGCCCTATTTTGCCGTCAAATGCCCGGCCGCGATCATCCTTAGGAGGAGGACGGGATGGAGGGCGCTTGCTCGGAAGCCTCTTGCTACTCATCTAACCAGCTAGTAGACTAGCTCTGTGAAGAGAAAGCCCCAACATCTCGGCGCCAAACGCGTCGGCGTCTTCGAAGCGAAGACCCACTTTTCGGCGCTGATCGAAGATGCGATCGCCGGGAAGATCACCGTCGTCACGAAGCGCGGCAGGCCCGTAGCCCGCATCGTGCCGACGGACGAGGCGCGCCAAGAACGCGCCCGTCTCGCCGTAGAACGCCTGCGCGCGATGCGTGGCGTTTTCAAGCTTGCGCCGGGCGAGACGATTCGCGATCTCATCTACGAAGGCAGGCGTTGATCGTCGCCGACGCTTCCATCATGCTCGCTTTCATCATGCACGACGAAAGCGAGCCGTACGCCGATGCCGCGGTCGTTGCACTTGCGCGCGCGGGCGGCAACGTGCCAGGTAATTTTCACAGTGAGATCGCCCACGCTCTGCTGCAAGCCGAACGTCGCGGCCGTATCGATCAGATGCGCGGCATGGCCGTGCTTCGCGAGATCTTGGAGTTGCCGCTAAGCGTCGAAATGCCCGACCCTCAGCACGCGTTGCAACTCGCCAGGAAGCATCGCCTGACCGGTTATGACGGTTTCTATCTCGCGCTCGCGATCGACCTCGATCAACCGCTAGCGA
The DNA here is from genome assembly GCA_963745145.1 of Vulcanimicrobiota bacterium. Taxonomy (GTDB): domain Bacteria; phylum Vulcanimicrobiota; class Vulcanimicrobiia; order Vulcanimicrobiales; family Vulcanimicrobiaceae; genus Cybelea. The sequence goes on from CAVUWE010000003.1 coordinate 680,333, forward strand.
CCGTTGACGCCACTCTTGCGGCGGTTGCGCGCGCCACGGGCGTCTTTTGGAAGCACCCTACCTGACGTAGGCCCCATCCAAGAAGGCCCAGAGCGCGTCGCAGGCTGCTTGCGTAGCCGCGAGCACCTCGGCCTGCTTCGCCGGCGTGTCGGCCACGCGTTCGATCAACTGCCACTCCTCGGCCGAATGCCAGACGTCCGCCTTCTCGTGAACGCTGAAAAACTCGTACGCGTCGGGATTCGAGATGCCGTAGAAACGGCGCAGGCCGTCGATCTTCACCGCGGCGATCGCCGGGACTTGCGATTCGTACGCGTGCAGCGCGGCGAGTCCGGCGTAGTAGGGGCGATTGCGGCAGAGATCCGTGAACGTTTCGATGAGGCGCCGGGTGGCCGGAAGCGCCGGCGTTTGCGCCAGCTCGCGGTCTGAGATGTCTAGCGCGTTTGCGAATTGCTTCCAGAGCGCGGGATGATTCTTCTCGCCGAGCTCTTCATCGACGAGGTTCTGCAGGATCGTCTGGCGGGCGTGCAGATCGCTCGTGCCGTCGGTTGCGAAGTGCGGCGTGTTCGAATGGACGGCGCTCAGGTACGTCGGTTCGGCCAGCACGTGATGTAAGTATTGGCCCGCGTAGCCTCGCAGTTGGTCCAACGAGAGCTCGCCCTTCGTCCAGGCGACGTAGAACGGATGCCCCAGCAGATGCCGCTCCTCGATGATCGAGCGCACCGAGCGTTCAAACGATGGTGATAGCGTCGTTTCCATGGGCGCCCGTTTTACGCATTGCCTCGAGGACTCCTCGTCTCGCCGAAACGCGCGAGCTCCGCCGCGATCTCCTCGGCCGTGAAGCCTCCATGGCGCAGCGATGCAACGAACTTTTCAATCGTCTCGCGCAAGCCTCGCATGCGGGCCCGCCGGTTGACCGGAACCTGGCCGGGTGCCATCCTTCGCGCCCAACACGGTGGCGCGGGCCTAGGGGGAACTGCGGAGGCGCCGCAGGCGAGCAGGCGAAGCAGGCGCCACCGTGGGGTTTGACTTTTGCGCGTCCTTCGACTCCGCTTCGCTCCGCTCAGGATGACAACCAGGTCTAATGGCCGCTAGCGGGGCGCTGCACGAGAGTCCGCGGCTCGGCGTCCTCGACGGGCTGCGCGGCATCGCCGTGCTCTTGGTGCTCTGGTACCACGTCTGGGAGATTCTCGTTTCTCTCGCCGGGCGCCGCACTCGACTTCATTCCCGCCACGGGATTCATCGGCGTGCATCTCTTCTTCTTTCTCAGCGGCTTCGTCATCTCGTATCCGTTCATCCGGGCGACCGTCCAGGCGAGGCCGCAGCCCACGTGGGGCCATTTCGCGTGGCGCCGTTTCATCAAGATCGTGCCGTCGTACGTGCTTTCGATCGCGGTCGCGTATGCGATCGGCTACGCGCAAATCCAGCCCGGCGCGTCGCTCGTGCCCGATCTCGTCACGCACTTGCTCTTCATCCACACCTGGTTCCCGGATCGATACGGCACGATCGATGGCGTCCTCTGGACCCTCGCCGTCGAGGTTGAGTTTTACTGCATCTTTCCGCTCGTCTGGTGGTGCTTCAGGCGCCGGCCCTGGTTCACGGCCGGCGCGATGATCGTGCTCGCGTGGCTGTGGCGCGCCTGGATGGCACGGTGCTGCTACACCACGCTCTTCGCGCAGTGGGAGGAGAATCTGCCGGGTTATCTCGACATCTTCGCCTTCGGGATGATCGCGGCATACGCGTTCACGCGTTTCGGCGAGAGCTGGCGCGCGTCGCGGTTGCGGTACGTCGCGCCGCTCGTTGCGATTGCAGGTTTCGCGTTTTTGATCGCGCTGCTGCAGAGCATGTACGCCTATCGCCTTTACGATCAGTGGTCCGGCGTTTGGCAGATCGACAATCGGGCGTGGCTAGGTCTGGCCTTCGCGGTGATCGCCCTCGGCTCGCTCTCGAGCCCGCGTTGGTGGCAGCTTGCGCTGGATAATCCGCTGCTGCGTTTCATGGCGACGATCTCGTACAACCTCTATCTGTACCACCAGCTCGTCGCGCGCGAGCTACTGGCGCGTCACCTCCCGCCGTACGCCGGCGATCCCCACTACGACCGGCGTTGGCAGGAGCGCTATACAGAAGCCGCCTTCGCGATGATTATCGCGTTGGCGGCTCTGGTCACCTACTGCTTCGAGCGCCCGCTCTTGCGGCTGAAAGAGCCGCGGCGGCTACGGCGCTAGGAGAGCTGCGACTTAAAGATGCTTTCCGTCAGCGAAGCGATTCCGGGAACGCGAACTTCTTTGCCCTGGAATCCGCTGATGAACGTCCAGAGCCAAACGATGAGCCCCAGAATCGGCAGAACGAACGACACGAGCAATATCAGCGGTAAGAAAACCCAGGCGTGCGCGAGGAATCCGAGCGCCCACCAGATCACGAACCACGCACCCCAGAGCGTGATCGATTGCGCGGCGGCCCACTTTACGAACTTGTTCGTCCCGCCGCCGACGAGTATGACGATGCCTCCGAGCAGGCAGAACAAGTACGCGAGTCCCGCCGCAACATTCGGCTCTAAGCCGAACGGGGTATCAGAAGGAGGCTGGGTGACTGACATTGGCACGCCCTTTCGTAGCTTCAGACCAGTCCTAGGCTGGGTTGCTTAGCGTTTCGACCTCAAGTTCCCTACCGCAGCAACGCGGTTACGGGACCGAGTCGGGCAAGTGCCCAAGCCATAGCATCCATGCGCCGCGGCTGGTACGCGCTGCTAATCCTCCCGTTCGCCGGCACGTTGCTGCCGGCGCTGTACAACCATGCTCGGCCCCCCCTGTTCGGCATCCCGTTCTTTTACTGGTATCAGCTCGCGTGGGTGCTCGCGACGGCCGCGCTCCTCGGCATCGTCGTTGTTTTGACGCGCGAGCACGATGTCTAGCGCCGCCGTCATCCTCGCCGTCGCCGTGGCTGCGGTCACCTTGCTCGGCTTTTTGGCGGGTCGCTGGGGCGGTGCCAACCTCGACAGCCTGGAACAGTGGGCGCTCGGCGGCCGCAGCTTCGGCACCATCGTTTCGTGGTTTTTGCTCGGCGGCGATCTCTATACGGCGTATACGTTCATCGCCGTTCCGGCCTTGGTCTACGGCGTCGGCGCCCTCGGTTTCTTCGCGGTGCCCTACGCGACGATCTCCTATCCCATCGCGCTCGTCGTGCTTTCCCGATTCTGGACCATCGCGCGCCGGCGCGGCTACGTCACCGCCGCCGACTTCGTTCGCGATCGTTACGGCGATCGCACGCTCGAGATCGCGATCGCATTGACCGGCGTCGTGGCCGCGCTGCCGTACATCGCCCTGCAGCTCGTCGGAATGCGGGCGGTGCTCGGTCAGTTCGGCACCCTGGGCGCCTGGAACACGCTGCCGGCGCTGACGATCGCGTTCGTGCTTCTCGCCGCCTACACGTATACCAGCGGCCTGCGGGCTCCGGCGATGATCGCCTTCGTCAAAGACGCGCTGATCTATGTAACGGTCATCGCCGCGATCGTCGTCATTCCGGCGCGCCTGGGGGGCTGGTCGCACGTCTTCGCCGCCGCCGCGGCGTCGCTCGCCGCGCGGCCCCATCCATCGTCGATCTTCTTGTCGCCGACGCAGTATTTCACGTACGCCACGATGGCTTTCGGCTCGGCGCTCTCGCTCTTCATCTACCCGCACTCGATCACGAGCGTTCTCGCCGCGCGCAGCCGCGAGGTCATCCGGCGCAACGCGGCGCTGCTGCCCATCTACTCGCTACTGCTCGGGCTGCTCGCGCTTCTGGGCTATTGCGCGCTCGCGGCCGGCATCGTGACGAAAGACGCCAGCAGCGTCGTGCCTTTGCTGTTCACCCGTTACTTTCCGGACTGGTTCGCGGGGGTTGCCGATGCCGCGATCGTCATCGGCGCGCTCGTGCCGGCCGCCATCATGTGCATCGGCGCGGCGAACTTGTTCGCGAGCAACGTGTTCCGCGAGTTCTCGCCGGAACGCTCGCCCGTCGAGACGCTCATCGCCAAGGTGTTGACGCTGGCGATCTGCGCCTTCGCGTTGCTCTTTATCTTCTTCGTGCCCGTTCCGTATGCCATCGATTTCCAGCTGCTCGGAGGCGCGCTGATGCTCCAGATCTTTCCCGCGTTCGTCCTCGGCCTATGGACGAGCTGGTTCCACCCCAAGGCGCTGCTGGCCGGCTGGGCCTGCGGCCTGCTCGCGAGCTGCGCGATGGCGTACGCGAGCGGATTCACGCCGAACTTCACGCTCCACGCGTTCGGCACGTCGCTCACGGGCTTCATCGCGCTCTACGCGCTGCTGCTCAACCTGCTCGTCAGCTCTCTCCTCACGCTTCTGCTCCGCCCCGTGCGAAAGGCTTCCTATGAGTGAAACGATCAACCCCGCGAGCTGGCCGCGCCCGAGCGGCTACTCCAACGGCGTGGTGGCCGAAGGCCGCTACCTCGCGATCTCCGGGCAAATCGGCTGGAACGAGCGCAACGAGCTCGTCGGGGACGACTTTTTGCAGCAGGCGGCGCAGGCGCTGCGCAACGTGCTAACCGTTCTGCGGGCCGCGGGCGGCGACTCGCAGCACCTCGTGCGACTCACCTGGTACGTTACCGACAAGGACGAGTACCGTGAGAACCTCGCAGCGCTCGGCGCGGCGTACCGCGAGATCGTAGGCGCGAATTACCCCGCGATGGCGCTCGTGCAAGTTGCGGGGCTGCTCGAAGACGGCGCCAAGGTCGAAATCGAAGCAACTGCGGTGCTGCCCGCCAAGAGCTGAGTTGCATTTCGCCCTTCGACACGCTCGCTGCGCTCGCGGCTCAGGGTGACAGGGAAGGGGGCTCGCGCAGCTTGTAGCGTTGCAGTTTTCCGGTTTCCGTGCGGGGCAGCTCGCCCACGAACTCGATCTCGCGCGGCGCCTTGAACGGCGCGATCTGCGCCTTGCAAAATTCGCGCAGCTCCTCGGCCTTTTGGTCGGTGGCGGCGCAGCCGTCGATCGGCACGACGAACGCCTTGACGAAGTTGGTTTCCTTATCGGGGTCCCGCTTGGCGACGACCGCGACCTCTCTCACGTCGGGGTGCGCGAGGAGCGCCTGTTCGACCTCGGGGCCGGAGATGTTGTAGCCGGCCGAGACGATCATGTCGTCGACCCGGGCGATGTGCCAGAAGTATCCGTCGGCGTCGCGCCGGTAGGCGTCGCCCGGATAGTTCCATCCGCGTTGCACGTAGACGCGCTGGCGGTCGTCTTGCAGATACTTGCAGCCCGTCGGGCCTTTGATGGCCAGCCGGCCGACGGTGCCGTCGGGCTGCGCCCTGCCGTCGTCGTCGTGAATTTCCGCGATGTAGCCCGGCACGACGCGGCCGGTCGATCCGGCGCGCACCTCGGATTGCGGAGAGCCGAGAAAAATGTGCAGCATCTCAGTGCTTCCGATGCCATCGAGAATCTTCAAGCCGGTCTTAGCGCGCCATTCTTCCCAGACCGCCTTCGGCAGCGTCTCCCCCGCGGAAACGCACGTGCGAAGCGACGAGATATCGTAGGCGTCGAGCGCGCCGGCCATGGCTCGATACGCGATCGGCGCCGTGAAGAGCGTCGTCACGCCGTGCTCGTGGGTGGCTTGCAGCAATTCGATCGGGCCGGCTTTTTCGAGCAGGAGCGTCGCTGCGCCGGCGTAGAGCGGAAAGAGCACTAAGCCTCCGAGCCCAAACGTGAACGCCAAAGGCGGGCTCCCGCAAAACAGATCGTCGGGACCGGGTTGGAGCACGCGCGCGCAGTACGTGTCGCACGTCGCGATCAGATCGCGATGATAATGCATCGCGGCCTTCGGCGTTCCGGTCGTCCCCGACGTGAACGCGATGATGGCAACGTCCTCCGCGGCCGTGGCCACGTCGTCGAAGCCCTCGGTCTTCGGCTCCATGCGGCGCTCGAGCGATTCGGGGGCGGGCGCGGGCGCGTTGAAGTCGACCACGCGCACGCCGGGATACTCCAGGCAGCCGCGATCGAGCTCGTCGCGCAGGCGCGCGTCGCACAGCGCGATCTTCGTTTGCGTCTTCTCCATCATGAAGCGCAGCTCGCCCGCGCGATAGAGCGGCATGGTGGTGACCACGATGCCGCCGGCCTTGAGCACGGCGAACCAGCAGGCCGCTAGCATCGGCGAGTTCGGCGCGCGCAGCAGCACGCGGTTGCCGGGCTCGAGCGCGAGGTCGTCCACGAGCACGCGCGCGATACGATTTGCCGCCGCGCGGAGGTCCGCGTAGGTCCACACGCTCCCGTCCGTACCGATGACGCAGCGCCGGCCGGCGTTTCCTTTCTCGATTTGTGCGTCGAGGAAATACGCCGCCGCGTTCATCCAGTCGGGATATGCCGGCGAAGCGCGCTCCCAGTAAAGCTCGGGCATCTCTTCGCGCGGCGGCAGCCGATCCTCGGCGAAGGTGTCGACGTGACCGGTGCTGCGCGCGATCACTCTTCGAGCGTCTGCCTGGCGATCACGATCTGCTGGATCTCGCTCGCGCCCTCGTAGATGCGCAGTGCCCGCACATCGCGATAAAGGCGCTCGGCGATCTCGCCGCGCACGACGCCGCGCGCTCCGAACAGCTGCACGGCGCGATCGCAGACCCGCCCCGCGGCTTCGGTCGCGAACCATTTCGCCATCGCCGATTCGCGCGTCACCCGCGGCGCGCCGGAATCCTTCACCCACGCGGCGCGGTAGACGAGCAGCGCGCTGGCATCGACGTCGGTTGCCATCGCGGCGATCGCGGCCTGCGCCAGCTGTAACGCGCCCAGCGGGGCGCCGAAGAGCTGCCGCGAGTTTGCGTGCGCGACCGATTCCTTCAGCGCGCGCCGTGAGAAGCCAAGCGCTGCCGCGCCGACGGTGGAACGGAAGACGTCAAGCGTGGCCATCGCGATCTTGAATCCCTCTCCCTCGGCACCGATGCGGCACGACGCGGGAACGCGGCAATGTTCGAAACGCAGCGCGCCGAGCGGGTGCGGCGAGATCGTTTCGACGCGTTTGCCGGCCGAGCAGCCCGCAGTTGCCGCGTCGACGGCAAACGCCGTGAGCCCCTTGGCGCCGTCGCCCCCCGTTCGTGCGAAGACGACGTACAGATCCGCGACGCCGGCGTTGGAAATCCACGCCTTCTCGCCGTCGATCACGTACGCGTCGCCGTCGCGCCGCGCAGCGGTTGCGAGCGCCGCGACATCGGAGCCCGCCTCACGCTCCGACAGCGCGAACGCGGCCACGCAGCGGCCGTTGGCGACGTTGGGCAGGTAGCGGCGCTGCAGCTCGGCGCTCCCGAAGAGCGCTATCGGAGCGCTTCCGAGCCCCTGCATCGCGAACGCAAAATCGGCCAGCGCCGAACGGTAAGCCAACGTTTCGCGCGCCAGGCAGAGCGTCCGCACGTCGAGCGCGGCACGCACGCCGCCGAAGGTCCCCGGCACGCACGCGCGCAGCCATCCCCCGTCCGCGAGCGCTCGCACCCACGCGCGGCAGCTCGCGTCGGCCTTGCGCTCGTCGTCGAGCACGTCAGCCTGCGCTAACCAGCGCTCCAGGCCCGCGGCAAACGCTCGATGCTCCTCGTCAAAAAACGGCCATCCCAATTCAGCGGCCATCAGTTGCCCTCGAACTGGGGGCGGCGCTTCGCCGCGAACGCCTCGTACGCGCGGCGAAAGTCGTTACTCTCCATGCAGAGCGCCTGCGCCTTTGCTTCCGCGTCGATCGCCGCGTCGAGCGGCATCGCCCACTCCTCGTGCAGCATCTTCTTCGTCATCGCGTGCGCCAGGGTCGGGCCTCCGGCGAGCTCACGCGCCAATGCGCGAGCTCGTTCGAGCAGATCGTCGGGCGCGCACAGCTCGTTATAGAAGCCCCAGTCATACGCTTGGCTTCCCGGCATCGCGCGGCCGGTGTAGAGCAGCTCGGCCGCGCGTCCCAGCCCCACGATGCGCGGCAGCATCGCGCACGCGCCCATGTCGCACCCCGCCAACCCGACGCGAACGAAGAGAAATGCCACGCGCGAGCGCTCCGTTCCGAAGCGGAGGTCGCTCGCCATCGCCAAGATCGCCCCGGCGCCGGCGCAGACTCCGTCGACCGCTGCCACGATCGGCTGCGGGCACGCGCGCATCGCTTTCACCAAATCTCCCGTCATCTTCGTGAACTCCAAAAGCTCGGCCGGCGGACGCTGCGTGAGCGGGCCGATGATCTCGTGCACGTCGCCGCCCGAACAAAAGTTGCCGCCGGCGCCCGTCAGCACGACCGCGCGGACTCCAGCATCGCTCCCAAGCTCGCGAAAGCGATCGCGCAGCTCCGCGTAGAGCTCGAAGGTCAGCGGGTTTTTGCGGTCGGGACGATCGAGCGCGATCGTCAGTACCGCTCCGTCGGTGTCGAAGCGCGCGCTCATCGGATCCGGAACGGCAGGTCTTCTTCGTATTCGGTGCCCGCGCTGTTGCGAGCGATCACGCGCAGCCGGTAGGCGCGTACGAAGATCGGCGGCGTGTCGAGCACGTTGAGCGCGAACGCAAAGCGCCCGGGACTTTTGTGCGGAACGTTGATCGAGAACAGATTCGTGCGCACTTCGATGCTGGCGACGTTCGTTCCGGTGACGAAGGCGCCCGACCAAGGCTGACCGCGCCGGACGTTCAGGGAAGAGAAACGCATGCCGAGGATGCGCGGCGGCGCGCCGTTCGGCTCGACGGGAGGCGACGGAAGCGTCACCGACCCGACCGCGACGTTGGTGGGCGTATCGGGGGCATGCGACGCGCACGCTGGGAGGAGCGCGGTAAGTGCGAGCGCTCCCACACGAAGAAACACGTTTGAAACCGTACGGAACTGCTTCGGACGCCACCTGCACGCGAGAAGGCGCTCGCGATACCGCTGCGTAAGGCCCTTTCCATGGTGCAGCACCATGCCGCTTCACGAAGCATCGCGCTCGACTATGCGGTCGGCGTCTGCGGCGTCTGGATTTCAGGAGGATTCTTCCTCGATGCGTGGGCGCACGGCCACGTTCCGGTCGAAAGCTTCTTCACGCCGTACCACGCGGTCTTCTACTCCGGCATGCTGGCGCTTGCAATCGTCATCGGCGCGTTCGTCCTGCGCTCCCGCGGCCTCGGCTACGACTGGCCCGACACCATCCCTCGTCCGTACCGGTTGGCGCTCCTCGGGATCCCCATCTTCGCGGTCGGCGGGATCGGCGACATGCTCTGGCATCACGGGCTCGGAATCGAGGAGGGCGTCGACGCGCTGCTCAGCCCGACTCACCAGATTCTCGGGCTCGGCATTTTCTTTTTGGCCAGCGGGCCCATTCGCTCGGTCCTGTCGGATCGTGCGCACTCGACGACGCTCGCGCGTCAGCTGCCGCTTGCCTTAGGGCTCGCGACGTGGTTGATCCTCACGCACTTCGGAACCGCCTTCGCGTTCGATCCGGCGGCCGGACGAACGAACGCTCCGCCGCCCATCGTGCCGTTTAGCTACCACTACCTGACCGCGCTCGCGATCGGATACTACAAGGTTGCAAGCGGTGTCCTCATCGTCATCTTCCAAAGCACCGTGATCGCCGGCTTCGCGCTCTGGCTCGTTTCGCGCATGCATCCGTGCCCGGGCATGCTCACGCTCCTCTTCGTCATCGGGAACGTTCCGGCGGCCGCGGCCTTCACGAACGAGACGCCGCTGCTCGCGGTCACGCTCGCGCAGTCGCTCCTCACCGGAGCGCTCGCCGACGCGCTGGTCATGCGCTACGATCCCCACCCATCGCCGTCGCACGTTCAGGCGTTTCGCTGGTTTTCGGTGGCCGTGCCGATGACGTACATCGGCATCTACTTGATCGGGGTTCTCATCACCGATCGGATCTGGTGGGATTGGAACGTCGCGCTCGGATCGTGGATCTGGTCGGGCGTCTGCGGCTTCGCGCTGAGCCTCCTGGTGGTCGCGCGACGCGCCGCGTAGCGCCCGCTCTCGTTCTCGTCGCCGTCGCATTGCACGCCGCGACGGCGTGGCGCTACGGCTACTTCCGCGACGAGCTCTACTTCATCGCCTGCGCCAAGCACCTCGCTTGGGGATACGTCGATCAGCCGCCAATGGTCGCGTTTGCCGCATGGCTCGCGGCGCCGTCGGATTATCAACTCGTCGCGCTGCGCGCCCTCCCGATTCTCGCCGCGGCGCTGACGGTCTATCTCGCCGTTCGGCTCGCCGCCGAGCTGGGTGGCGGGCGCTTCGCCCAACTGCTCGCCGGCGTCGCGACGCTTCTGATGCCGGCCTACCTGCTGCTCGGCAACACCCTGACCACGAGCTCGCTCGAGCCGCTGTTCTGGACGCTGACCATCTATCTTGCGATCGAGCTCGTGCGCGGGCCGGACGCCCGGACGCCGGGCTGGTGGGCGGCGCTCGGCGTCGCCGTCGCCGCGGGAGCCTACGGAAAATATTCGATCGCTCTCCTCGTCGCCGGCATCGTCGCCGGTCTGCTGCTCGCGCCGCGGCGGCGCGCGTTGCGCTCGGCGTGGGCGCTTCTTGCCGCGGGCATCGCGCTGTTGCTGCTCGCGCCGAATCTCGCCTGGCAGGCATATCACGGCTGGCCAATCGTCGAGGTGTTGCTCGGCGACACCGCGCATCGCCCCGCCTTCCAGAGCGGCCTCGCCTTGGAGTACCGCGGCGTCGCGACCAACGCGGTTGCGTTCGCGCTCGAGCAGCTGCTCTACACCAACCCGCTTGCCGTGCCCGTCTTGCTGGCCGGCCTCATCGCACCGTTTCGCATTCCGGCGCTGCGCGATCTGCGTTTCGTGTCCATCGCTTACGTCGTCGTGTTCGTCGCCGCGGCCGCGTTTGCGGCGAAGGGCTACTACATCGTCGGCTTCTATGCGTCGTTGTTCTCGATCGGCGCCGTCGCGCTCGAGCGGATCGCGGCGCCCGCGCGCGCCGCGCTATTCGCGCTGCTCGCCGGCGCGGGCGTCTTGGCGGCCCCGCTCTCGCTTCCGGTGCTGCCGGTCGACGGCCTCGTCGGCTACTCCAAACTGCTCCACTTGACGGGCCGCGACGGCACGCCGCCGCACCTGATCCAGCCGGTGTTTGCCGAGGAGTTCGGCTGGGATGGCCTGGCGCGCGACGTCGCGCGCGTCTACGATTCGCTTCCGCCGGCCGTCAGGAGCCGCACCGCAGTGTACGCCGACACCTACGGCGACGCCGGCGCGCTCGACTTCTTTGGCCCGCGCTACGGCCTGCCCGCCGCGATCTCGAGCCAGAATAACTACTATCTCTGGGGCACGCGCGGCTACGATGGCAGCACGCTCGTCGCGATCGGCGCGACCCGGATCGCTCTGCTGCGCAGGTACTATCGCAGCGTTGTGCTCGTCGCAACGTCGGTCGAACCGCATCGCTGGATCGTTGAGGGGCCGGCACCCATCTATCTCTGCCGGGACCCGATCGCTCCGTTGCCCGTCATCTGGCCGAAGTTGCGGTGGTACGGTGCGTGAGTTCCGGTGAGTTAAGCGGCACGCGGAGGAGATTATGTCGAAGTTGATTTACATCACGAATGCGTCGCTCGACGGTTACGTGGAGGACGCAACCGGTGCATTGGATTGGATCAATCCCGATCAAGTACACGCGTTCATCACTGAGTTGTTGCGTCCGATCGGAACCTATGTCTACGGGCGGCGACTCTATGAGACGATGGCCTACTGGGATGCGCCGGTGGAGGGCTATCCGCCCGAACACCGCGACTTCGCACGGGTCTGGCAGATGGCCGAGAAAATCGTGTTTTCACGAACGCTGACAGGCGCGACGACACGGAACACGCGTGTCGAGCGGGACTTCGACGTCCAGGCCATTCGGAGGCTCAAGCAGGAGTCGGAGCACGACATCGACATAGGCGGCGCCGAGCTTGCGGGGCTTGCGCTCGAAGCCGATCTCGTCGACGAATGTCACCTGTTTCTCAACCCGGTGATCCTCGGCGGCGGTAAGCCGGCGTTCCGAGCAGCCTTACGACGGAATCTCGAACTCCTCGAGACGCGCCGATTCGACACCGGAGTAGTCCACTTGCGCTATTGCATACCAGGCGCTACTCCTTAGGGAACGAGTTGTGTGAGGTGGTTACACTTCGGTCGCGTTGCCTGGAACCACCACTTCGATGCCGGAGCGTGAACCCTCGATGAGATCGAGCACGGCTTGCGCCACCTCGTCGATCGTCGCGATGCGTCCCTCCGGGTTCCCTTGCGCCATTAGTTCGCGCGTAGATTCTTCGCTGCGACCGGTTCGCGCGGTGATGTTCGCGATCGCGGCTCGCATCATGTCGCTTTCGGTGTAGCCGGGGCAGACCGCGTTGGCCGTCACGCCCGTACCCACCACCTCGGCGGCGACGGCTCGCGTGAACCCGATGACGCCGTGTTTGCTCGCGCAATAAGCCGCGATGTAGGGCGCGCCCGTCAACCCCGCCGTGCTCGCGATGTTGACGATCCGTCCCCAACCAGCGGCGATCATTTCTTGCAGCACCTCGCGCGTGCACAGAAACGTTCCCGTCAGATTCGTCGCGATCGCGCGATTCCACAACGCCAGGTCCGTGCGCATGACCGGCGCCGACTCGGCGATGCCCGAGTTGTTGATCAGAATCTCGATCTCGCCGTTCGCCTCGCGGCACGCCTCGAGCGCGCGTCGTACTTGCTCTTCATCGGTTACGTCAGCCTGCGCCCGGAAGAACCCTTCGACTTCGCTCAGCCCTTCGACTTCGCTCAGGATGACAGATCGGCTGACGATGCTGACGCGTGCGCCGCTGCCGGCGAGCTGGGTGGCGATGCCGAGCCCAATCCCTCGCGCTCCGCCCGTCACGACCGCGTGCTTCCCCTTGATGCTCACGGCGTCGCCTCACGCGCTCGCGCGGCCAGGCGTTCGAGCTGATCTTTGCCGGGAAGATACTGCGCCGGCCACGCCGCCTCGTGATACCCCAGCTGCGCGGCGGCGTGGAGCGTCCAGAACGGATCGGCGAGGTGGGGGCGCCCGAGCGCGACGAGATCCGCACGGCCACCGGCCAGAATGGCGTTGACCTGATCGCTATCGGTGATGTTGCCGACGGCCATGGTTGCGATTCCCACTTCGTTGCGAATCTTGTCGGCGTACGGCGTTTGAAACATGCGTCCGTAGACGGGCTTCGCGTCGGGCGAGGTTTGACCCGTCGAAACGTCGATGAGATCGGCGCCTTCGGCCTTGAACGCGCGCGCGATTTCGACCGCGTCGTCACCGGAGATACCGCCGTCCACCCAGTCCGTCGCGGAGATGCGGACGGACATCGGCCGTTGCGCGGGCCACGCCGCGCGCATGGCGCGAAAGATCTCCAGCGGATAGCGCAGCCGGTTTTCCAACGAGCCGCCGTACTCGTCTTCGCGACGGTTACGCAGCGGCGTGATGAACGCCGAGAGCAAATAGCCGTGCGCGCAGTGCAGCTCGAGCATGTCGAACCCCGCCGCCAAGCCCATTTCGGCGGCGGCGACAAACGCGGCGCGAATCTCCGCCATTTCGGCTCGGCTCAGCTCTGCCGGCACCTGGCTCGCCGCCGCGTACGGAATCGCCGACGGCCCCACGATCGGCCAATTCTCGCGGTCGAGCGGCTCGTCCATGCCCTCCCACATCAGCTTCGTCGAGCCCTTCGGGCCGGAGTGACCGAGCTGCAAGCAGATCTTCGCGCGTGAGAATTCGTGCACGAAAGCGACGATGCGACTCCAGGCGTCCACGTGCTCGGGCAGGTACATGCCGGTGCAACCCGGCGAGATGCGCCCCTCGCGCGTCACGCACGTCATCTCCGTGAACACCAGGCCCGCGCCACCGAGCGCCCGCGTGCCGAGGTGGACGAGGTGAAAATCGTTCGGCGTTCCGTCGACCGCGCTATACATGTCCATCGGTGAGACGACGATCCGGTTCTCGAGCTCGAGCTCCCGCAAGCGAAATGGAGTGAACATCGGCGGGACGGGGCGTCCGGCAAACCACTTCTCGACTCCGTCCACGTAGGTGGTATCTCGCAGCCGGAGGTTCTCGTGACCGATTCGCTGGCTGCGCGTCAGCAGGCTGTAAGCGAACTGCTCCGGCGGCAGCGTCGCGTAACGGGCCACGTTCTCGAACCACTCCGTGGAGTTGCGCGCCGCGTTTTGCAGTTTGAGCACTTCGAGCTTCCGGAGCGATTCGTATCGCTCGAGTGCGGTGGTGAGCGCAGTCGAAGGGCTCCGCTCAGGATGACAGTCGGCTACAGCATCTGCGAGCGCGATTGCGTCCTCCATCGCGAGTTTCGTTCCCGAGCCTACCGAGAAGTGCGCCGTATGCGCTGCGTCCCCCAGGAGCACGACGTTGTCGTGAACCCATCGCTCGTTGGCGACTCGTGTGAAGTTCAGCCAGTCGCGGCCGCGCAGGTGCGCTGAGTTGGCCATCAGGCGGTAGCCGTGGAGATACGGAGCGAAGAGCTGCTCGCAGAATGCGATCGTCTGCTCGGTTCCCGCCGAGTCGAGCCCGTGAGCGAGCCACGTTTCCTCGCGGCACTCGACGATGAACGTGCTCAACTCTTCGTCGAAGCGATACGCGTGCACCGTGAACCATCCGTGCTCGGTGCGTTCGAAAAGAAAGGTGAAGGCCTCCAGCGGAAGCGTCGTGCCCAGCCAGACGAAGCGGCAAAGGCGGCGGTCCAATACCGGCACGAATGCGTCGGCGTACGTGCCGCGCACGCGGCTGTTGATGCCGTCGGCGCCGACGAGCAGATCGCAGCGAGCCCGCTCGGCGGCGACATCTTCGACCTCGTGCTGGAAGCACAACTCGACGCCCAGCTCGGCGGCGCGCTTCTGTAGGATCGCCAGCAGACGCTTGCGGGAGATGCCACAGAACCCGTGGCCTCCGGACACGATCGTGCGTCCGCCGAAATGAATCTCGATGTCGTCCCAATGGGCGAAGGCGCGCGTGATCTCTTCGTGCGTCGGCTCATCGGCCGTACGCAAGTTCTCGAGGGTCGCATCCGAGAAGACCACGCCCCAGCCGAACGTATCGAGCGGGCGGTTGCGCTCGAGAATGCGCACAGGCCACGACGGGAAGCGTCGCTTGATCAGGATGCCGAAGTAAAGGCCGGCCGGGCCGCCGCCAAGGCAGGTAACGCGCATCTCCTACAATTTAACAGTTTGATGAGAGGCGCTGACGAATCCCGCTCGGCCGTGGTACCCTACGCTCGACCGGTGATGAGAGCTACAGCCGTCCGCGCACTCGTTCTTTGCCTCTGCCTCGGCGGCGGTCTCGCCGCGGTCATGCATGCGGCACACCCCGCCTCAGCGTCGGCTTCGGTCACACTTCCGAGCGGCACCAATTCGAGCCGGACTACGATCCCCGTGACGATCAACGGTCAACGCGTGTCGTGCGTGTTGGACACCGGGACGTCGGCGCTATTGGTTTCGACCTCCGTCGCCCAGGGGGCGCGGCTTCCCGTCCGGGCGGGAACGTTTGAGGTGGCTCCCGACGGACACACCTATGTGGACCGGCAGACGCAGATCGCGCGTTTCGGTGTGGCCCGCTATTCGCTCCACGACGTTCCGGCGCTGATCTCTTCAAATCTCACTGGCGACACCGCGCTGTGCGGCTATGACTTCTTCACGCGGTTCCCAACGTTGATCGACCGCGACCGGCAACTCGTCACGCTCTTCCCAGCCTCGTCGCGGCTCGCGCGCATGCACTGCATCGCGGTGGACCTGACGCCGCGCGTTCCGCTCGCCACGGTTCAGATCAACGGCACCTGGCTAACTCACGTCGTCCTCGACTCCGGGATGGCCGGCGGGGGAGCGCTCTGGGACGGAGTGCGCAGTCAGCTGCGGCAACCGCTCGTCGCCGATGCCAACTACGTAACGATGCCCGCCGCGATACGGCAGGGATTCGCCTGCGGCTCCGTCGCTTCGGTGCGATACGCCGCCGGCTCGCAGGAGAGTTCCATGCCGATCTGCACCGAACCGCAACGGCCCGACGGCTACAACGGCATCATCGAGACCAACCTTCCCACCGTGCACGCAATGGCGGTCGACTATCCGCACCGCCGCGTCTGCTTCGACGTCGGAAGCTACTCCCAAGTAGCGTCCCCAGACCTCGGGCATTCGATTCCGATCAACGCCTGGGCGCGCTTCAACTATCTACGGCCGCCGAAGAAGAACTAGACCGGTCCTCTCGCCCGACCTTCGACTCCACTTCTACCCGCTGATGCCGGCGCTTCGTACAACATTTGTGGTCGTGATCGCGCCTGATCGCGGCGCAGCTAACAGCGCCGGTGTCCTCAGTTGGGGCCTACGCCGGTGAGCGCAGTTTTCTCTTTCTCGAGGCTCGCTACCTAGTAGCTAGCTGACCATTTGTGCAAGCGGTTGTTTGGTGTCCGCTTGCGTTGGTGTGCTGATGGCGGTCGCGGCGTCTCAACTTGCCATCGATCGCAGGTGCGGCACGACGGATGCGGTGATGTGGAGAGCGCTATGGAACGCTCCAAGCAGGCCAGGACGTTTTCGGCGACGCGTTAACTCTCGCTACGTGAAGCCTGCGTTGCGTTTGCCTCGGGTTGTTGCCGCCGCGTTTACAGCTGCCGTCTTTTGGAGTCTACTGCCGATGACGGCGTCCGCCGCCCGTTATCCGAATGCCGTCGAGAAGACGTTCGTCGTCACCGGTGATGCTGCGACGTCGTTGGCAGCGTTGTTCGGCATGCCGACGACGGGAGCGTCGTCGGTCTCGTTGGAGCTCGATAAAGGCGTGACGTGGGCGATCTATCTTCTGAAGCAAGGCACGAAACGCCCCTTTACAAAGGCGACGGACCGCCGCGCTGGAATCGCGTCACATTTTCCGCTTCTCCGCGCCCCACGCTGACGCTCGCGCCGTACTGGCTCGACCTAGCGACCGCGCTGCCCAACTCACGTCCCGGATACTTCTCTTTTGGCTCGCCGTTCCTCGCCGCAGGCATGAAGGGGAGCGATCCGTGGACTCACATGCTCAGGCTGCTCAAGAGCGAACCGGGCTGGCACAGCGAGGGGTTCCCGCTGTTTCAGCGGTGCTTTGAGTCGGGCGACAAGACCGAAATTTGCGTGGCAGTCTACGACGGAAAAGATTACACCGACAACGTCGACCGGGACGGCTTCATGGAGATGATCACCGTCCACAAGTCATAACCGAAAAACGTTACCGTCGGCTCACGGCCCAAACGCCAACGCCATCGGCTCATTCATACCTTGGGCCGTGGGGCCGGAGCGAACGATCGATAGCCCGAGCGCGAGGATCGCGCGTGTAGGATCCGCGTCACTGATCGCGTTTGGTTTCGGGTTTATTCGCAGTAATCAAACGGGCTAGAAGCCTCGGATTCGTTTCTCGTTGGCGCTCGTCGAAATTATCATTCTGCTGATGCTCCTTTCGCCTACTTGACGATGCAAATCTTTACTGGACTGACCGCGGGTTGACGGCCACGCCGCTCACGTACTTGCTCTTCTCCAGACCCTTCCTGAAGCTATAGAAGTATTTCACTTTAGAAGTAGTGTATGTGTAGGCGTCGATCTGGCCGGCGTTAAAGTTGGCAGCGTAGAACAGATCGCTACCTTCGTTGAGGTGTCCGTACACGGCGTTCCCATGGAGGGTAAAAGGGCCACCAACCAGGACGCACTTCGGCTTGCAACCGCGGTAGACGAAGAGGCGACCGGTGGTGCTGTAGTTCGTGTCGAGCGACACGAGGTTACCGCTCTTGTCGAAGTCGAGACCACCCGACGAAACGTTTTGGTAGCCGGTAGCGACCGTTCCTTTTCCGTTGCAGCCTTTAAAATACACGAGCCTCGGTTTGCCGCTGGCGGTGCCGGCCGACGCAAAGCAGTCTCCGGAGTTGTCGAAGGCGACGGCTGTTACCTGATACATGTTCGAGTTCGTGAGGTTTCTCGTGCAGCCGGGACCGAGCTTGCAGACCGAGATGCTCCCGGGCCCTTCGCCGGACGAGTTGCCGACGTCGAAGCTGTTTGCAACCACGATTGTGCCATTCACGGCGTCTGTGCTGGCTGCATCGGTGGGATATCCGTACGGATCCTTCATGAAACTAACTAGGTCACCACACATCTGCGGCCCGCGATAGACGCTAATTGTCTGGGTTCCACCATCGGGTTCGATGAAATTGCCGTGGGCGTCGACGGCTATGCCGCTCACCGAAGAGACGTTCTTTATTTGGCACAGAGGCGCCGACTTTGTTTGCCTGCTGCTCCTGTAGCCAAGAATTGCCGTGCCGTCGAATTCGGAAACATAGACGCCTTGATTTGCCGCGTCCCCCCGAACTAACGATGTAAGAACGGCGTTGCCGGTCACCCCGGACCCTAAAGACTCAATGGTCGAAGGGGAAGCCTGAAGCGGGAAACCGACAGGGTTCGGAGCGCCCGTCGTGCAGCCGGCGATGAGCGATGAGGCTGTGAAGCCACCAACGACAAGCAATAGCGTACGTGAAAACACGCGATCCTCCTTAGACGGTATCCGCCGGACCGCCGAGTCTTTGGACGACGGCTCGCACTCTTCCCACCTTGAGTGCGCGGACGATGCTTCTGGGGCTGTCCCTTTGCGCCGTGTCGCAGTGGGTCGGGGCCTTTTTTCAAAAAATTGGTACGTGAGGTCCGCTGTGGCTAACCAGGGTCGCGTGCGCCGGGGCATGGCGAGGGCTTCGCGCCGCTGAGATGGTCCAGCCAGCTCTGAGGATACTTCGCCGACAAACCCCAGTTGTAGAAGGCGCGAACGACCGCTTCAGGGTTGGTCTCCGCGGCCACGGGCGACGCTCACGGCACGAGGAACGCAACACCCGCGAGAAGCGCAATACGGCGCACCATACACTGAACGCTTCGACACGGGCACTCGCTTGACCCGCACGCGAATTGCGCCGCATGGAGTGACGCGCCGAACGTCGTAAAGGCGGCGGTGCGCTTCACACTCGACATCGCGCGTGCTTCCTTCGATTCGACGACGTTTTCGCGCGGAATGGACTACGCGCGCAGCGGTCGAGTCGTGCGGCTCGATGACGCCGCCGGAAACGATCGCATCGCGGCGTCAGTGCGCGGAACGTCGGCGATTCCCTACGAAGTTGCAATCGATTGGTGCGAGGGTGAGCGCCGACTGCGTAGCGTCTGCGACTGCCCCATCGGGCGTAGCTGCAAGCATGGGGCCGCGGCCGCAATCCTCGCCGCCGAGGGCGGCAT
The DNA here is from genome assembly GCA_963745145.1 of Vulcanimicrobiota bacterium. GTDB lineage: Bacteria > Vulcanimicrobiota > Vulcanimicrobiia > Vulcanimicrobiales > Vulcanimicrobiaceae > Cybelea. The sequence continues at coordinate 699,488 of CAVUWE010000003.1, forward strand.
GCGGGATGCTGCCGACGGGGCCGTCGACAGCTGGCTGCAAGCGATCACGACGCGGCGCTTCGAAGGCACCGAGCCGCGTCGCGAGCACGTGCTCTACGTCCTCGACGTTCGCGAGTCGTACTACGTTCCGCGCGTCGAGGTGACTCCGCGCGCTGTAACGCTCCTAAAATACGGCGAACGCTCGATGGGCAGCGCGATCGATTTATCGAGACTCGCGCAGGGCACCGGACGTTACGCGACCCCGATCGATCGCACCATCGGAAGGCTCGCGAGCGTGTGCGGGTTAACCGGCCTCGGCACCCTCAATCCGAAATTGTTCGCGACGCTGCTCGATTTGCTCCTCGCAACCGGCCGCGTGCACTGGCACTCGACGAAGCATCCGCCGCTGCGGCGTGCGGACGTGGGCGACGCGAAGTTCGTTTGGCGGCTCGATCCGTCCGACGGACGGCAAAGGCCGGGAATCGAAGGCCGAAAGCCGGCGCGCTTGCTGCCGAGCGATCCGCTCTGGTACGCTGATCCGGAGAACAACACCGCCGGAACGATCGATCTGGGCATCGCCGCAGAGCTGGCGAGCGCGCTCGCGCTCGCACCTTCCCTCAACGCAGCGCAAGCGCGGCGCGCGCATACGATGTGGCATCGCATTCCGATCGCGCACGCCATTCCGCCGCCCAAGTCGGACTCGCCGCTAGGCGTCGTCGAACGCGATCCCGTGGTGCATTTGGCGCTGCGCGGTTTTCCAGCGATCGCGGAGCTGACGTTCGCGTACGGAAACACGATCGTGCGTCCTGAGGACGTTACGTTCGACTTTCAGGAGACGAACGAACAAGGGGTCGCGATGACATGGCCGCGACGGCTCGCGTTCGAAGCGGCCGCGAGGGCGACCTTGGCCGAGTATGGTTTGCAGCCAAGCGCGTGGCCACGCGGGCAGTTCTCAGCTACGGACCGATCGTGGGTGCGGTTTCTCGACACCACCGTTCCAGTTTTACGCGATCATGGCTGGCAGATCGAAACCGATTCGACGTTTCCGTACGAGGTCGTGCACATTGACGACGCGGCCTGGCACGCGGAGATCGTCGAGAGCGCGAACCGCTGGTTCGAACTCGACATCGGCATCAAGCTCGGCGACCAGCGCGTCTCGCTCTTGCCGGTCGTCGTCGATGCGCTGCAAACGCTAGGCGTGCACTCGGCCGAAGAACTCGCGGCCGAGCTGAGCGTGGAGCGCGCGCGCACGCTCTACGGGCGATTACCCAACGGCGCGTTCGTCGCGCTACCCCCGGAGCGTATCGAGCGGATCGTTTCGACCTTGGTCGAACTATTCGACGCGCCGCTGACCAAGGAAGGCCGGCTCGAACTGACGCCGGCGCACGTCGGAACGATCGGCGGTCTCGAGGCGGCAGTACCGCTGCAATGGTCGCCGGCGACGCGACCGTTGCGTGCCGCATTGAATGAACTGATCAGCGCGGAGAACGAGCCCCTTGCCCTGCCGAGCACGTTTAAAGGTGAGCTGCGAGCGTATCAAGCTCGCGGCGTGGCGTGGCTGCAACTGCTGCGGCGCAGCGGCTTCGGCGGGGTGCTCGCCGACGACATGGGTCTCGGCAAAACAGTGCAGTTTCTGGCCCATCTGGCGATCGAAAAGGCGCACGGGCGCTTGCGCGGACCGGTGCTGATCATCGCACCGACCAGCGTGCTGCCGAACTGGCGCGCCGAGATCGCGCGTTTCGTGCCGAACTTGCGCGTCGTCTCGCTCTCCGGAAATGACCGTGCCGAGCGTTTCGACCGTATCGAAGACAACGACGTTGCGTTGACGAGCTATGCGCTGCTCCACCGCGATGCCGATCGGCTGACCGAGCGTGAGTGGCAGATGGTCGTGCTCGACGAGGCGCAGTTCGTGAAGAATCCGCGGTCGAAGGGAGCGCATGCCGCGGCGCGCTTACGCGCGGCGCAACGCCTCGCGCTCACCGGCACCCCGATCGAAAACCATCTCGACGAGTTGTGGTCGATCTTCTCATTCGCGATACCCGGTTTGCTAGGCGACCGAACGCAGTTTTCGCGCATCTTTCGCACGCCGATCGAGAAACGAGGCGATACGCAGCGCCGCGCGCTCTTGGCGGCGCGACTGCGACCGTTCCTAATGCGGCGCACCAAGGAAAACGTCGCGCTCGACCTGCCCGAGAAAACCGAAATCGTCACGCGGATCGAGCTCGACGGAGCGCAGCGCGATCTCTACGAAACGATTCGCCTCGCGATGCACGAACGCGTGCGCGCCGAAATGCAACGCCGCGGTCTGGCACGCAGCCGGATCGTCGTGCTCGACGCACTACTCAAGCTGCGGCAAGTCTGCTGCGACCCGCGGCTCGTCAAGCTTCCGGCCGCACGCAACGTTTGCGGCTCGAGCAAGCTCGACGCGCTCTTCGAGATGCTGCCCGAGCTGATCGACGAAGGCCGGCGCGTGTTGCTATTCTCGCAGTTCACGTCGATGCTGGATTTGATAAAGCCGGAGCTCGCCACGCGCGCCATCGACTTCGTGGAAATTCGGGGCAAAACAAGGGATCGCGAAACGCCGGTGCGACGCTTTCAAAGCTGCGAGGTGCCGCTGTTCTTGATCAGCCTCAAAGCGGGGGGCACCGGATTGAACCTGACTGCCGCCGACACGGTCATCCACTACGATCCGTGGTGGAATCCGGCCGTCGAGCGTCAGGCAACCGATCGTGCCCATCGCATCGGCCAGCACCGTCCGGTCTTCGTGTATAAGCTCATCACGGTCGGTACCGTCGAAGAACAAATTCTGGAGTTGCAGCAGCGTAAAGGTGAGCTCGCCGCGGGCATCTTCGACGATGCCGCCGCGACCGCGCAGATGTTAAACGAGACGGACATCGAGCGCCTGTTGGCGCCGCCGCTCTAATCGTTCGTCGCGGGGTTCCCAGAAGTTTTGGGCGTCGGTCTGAGGACCGAGAAACTCGGCCTTGCATTCCGTCACGAACGTGTCGTATTCATTTTTACTCTTGCCAAGGATTACCTCGGTAGTCGCACCGCCGCAGCGCCTTCTCTGCGCAACGGGGCCGGTAGGCGGGACCGGCGCGAAAACCGCCGCATGAGAAACCTTAGGCTCGTTGCGCATGGATTAAGCGCTGTTCTCTTCGCGCTTGTTGCGGGATGTGCGATTGGAGGCGGCACTCCGAGCCTCGGGACTCGTGCGCCGGCGAACCGCGATACCCCGACCGCACGCACGTCGCGCGACGTTACGCAGTACGTCTATACGTGCCTTAACGGCACGGTATTTCGATGCCTCGTCTACGATCGGCACGGGAACGTCGTCCGAAGGATCAAACGCGGCATCGCGAGCCCAATCGGCGTATCGACGGATTCGGCGGGACGCCTCTACGTCGCCAACGAGTTCGGGGGATGTCACCGTCTATGGCCGGGGCGGCCGACCACTCATCGCCACGCTCAGCGATCGGCCCGACGTGCCGGTCGACGTCGCGGTGCGCAACGACGTGGTCGGAGTAGCCAATTTGCATAACGTTCGGGTATTTGAAAGCCATTTTAAGAGCCGAGCGCTGCGCATACCAAACGTTCTTCAGGCCAGCGCCATAGCGTTCGATTCCAAAGGCAACTGTTACGTTGCCTTCGTACGCGATACGCTCGGCTCGGCGATTGACTCCTATCACAAGTGCCGCGGCGACGCGCACGAGCACGACATTACAACGGGCACCCCATACGGCATCGCCTTCGACCGCAACGACAACTTGTATTTCACTGATCTCGGCCCGGATACCGAGGGAGTATACGGCTGCACGGGTTTAGACTCGTGTAGACTGCTATATCCTCAGTTCACGGGCTCGTTCTATCTGAACTTCAGCGCCAACTTCATGCACCTCTTCGTCTCATCGGAGGGGGGATCGCGAAACTCATCGGTCTCGGAAATCGATATCGCCTCCGGAAAAACCGTTCGAATCTTCACCAAGGGGCTGGATCCATCCAATCCGCCAATGGGGGTTGCTGCCGGTCCGGGACCACCTTACTGAGGACTGTGCTTCTTCGCTCGTAGTCCGGCGCCAAGGGCAACGCGACCGAACAGGTACTAGGAACAGGTACTAGGATGAGAGGTGGGGTTACTTTTTGCGGGCGATGAGGAGCCCGTCACACACGGGGAGCAGGGCCGCGTCGACGCGATCGTCGCGCCCGGCCTTCGCGCTGACTTGCTGTAACGCGCGGGTGTCCGGATCGCTGGTTGCGGCGTCGAGGACCTCGCCGCCCCATAGCACGTTGTCGACGAGAATCAATCCGCCGGGCCGCAGCATCTCGAGCGACCGTTCGTAATACTCCCCGACGTTTGCCTTATCGGCGTCGATGAACGCCATGTCGAAGGGCGGTGCGCCCTCGCCACGAAGCCGCGCGAGCGTCTCGAGCGCCGGCGCGATGCGGAGGTCGATCTTATCCGCGACGCCAGCCGCTTTCCAATACCGCCGGGCCACGGCCGTGAACTCGTCGCTCACGTCGCACGCGACGATTCGACCATCGGGCGGCAGCGCCAGCGCCATCGCGAGCGAGCTGTACCCGGTAAAGACCCCGATCTCCAAATAGCGCCGTGCCCCGATCGTGTGGGCGAGCAGCTGCATCAGTTGCCCCTGCTCGGGTCCGATCGCCATGCGCGCGTTCGGGCGCTGGGCGGTTTCTTCGCGCAACTCGCGCAGGATCGGCGCCTCGCGCACCACGTTGGCGATGATGTACTCCTGAATTGCCGGATCCACGAACGTGCTCTTAGCAGTCATCGCCGTATGATAGCACGCCGGCGCCGCCTCGAGGCGTCCCGTGCCAAGGAACGGGGCGCGCGATTGCTCGAGGCTGCATCGCCGTCAGCTCCAGCCTAAGAATCACATGAAAAGCGGTTAGTCGTGGCGCTTGCTCGGGCAAGTAGCGAACAGAAATAAGGAGGGGACATGCGCATCCTTCGATTTATTCCCGCGTTCGCGATCGCGCTATCCGTCGCGGCCCTGCCCGCGCAGTCGCCGGCACAGTCGGTGCCTTGCGTCAGCGTAGCGGTCGGCCAAGCGCCGCCGCCGCTTCCGACTTATCAGCAGCCTCCAGCGTCTGCCCCGAACGACATTTGGAACCCCGGCTATTGGGCGTGGGGCTCCTATGGCTACTACTGGGTTGCGGGCGCGTGGGTAGCGCCGCCTGCGGTGGGCCTCTATTGGACGCCCGGCTACTGGGGTTATGCGGGCGGCGGCTATCTCTGGAACCCGGGCTACTGGGGAGCCAGCGTCGGCTTCTACGGCGGAATTAACTATGGATTCGGCTACTACGGCACGGGCTTCGTGGGGGGCTTTTGGTCGGGCGGCGCCTTCGCCTATAACACGGCCGTCACGAACGTGAATCGCAGCGTCGTCAGGAACGTCTATTACAACAAGACCGTGATCAACCGGTCGATTCGCAGCCGCAGCCGCGTGAGCTTTAACGGGGGCCACGGCGGAATTCACGCGAAGCCTTCCGCCTCGCAGCGCGTTGCCATGCGCGAAAGACACTTTGGCCGCACCCCCGCCCAAATCAGGCACGGCGAAGTTGCGGGCCAAAATCGTAACAACCTCGTCGCGTTCAATCATGGCAAGCCGCCGGTGACGGCGAGATCGAATTTCAAACCGCTGTCGACGCACGACCGAGTCGTCGCGCAGCAAAACGCGCTGAACCGCATGCGCATCGTCGGCGCGAACGCGCCGGCGAAAGGCAGACTCGTCGCCTCGGAACCAAAGCGATCCTCGTCGCAAGCGGTGGCGCACCAGCCGTATCGAGCCGGCGGGATGAATTCCGCGACCCACGGGCACGTAGGCGGAGGCTCGCTCAAGGGCGGCCCGCCCGGACGATCCAGTGGTGGTAGCCACGGCGGCGGGAGCCACAGCGGTGGCGGCCATGCACGGCCGGGGCGGTAGCGATGCGTCTTAACGGCGTTTGGTACGCCTTCGGCCTGCTCGCGGTGGTCGTGATTCTCTTCGAGCTATTCTTCCGCTTCCGCTACGAGGAAGCCGGCAATCGGCTCTGGCGAATCGACCGCATCACGGAACGGGCCTGTCTCGTGCAGATCGGCGATGCGATCTGCGCGAAGCCGCGGGCGCTTGGCTTTAGCCTACGGGCTCCGAGGAATCAGGATTTCGATTCGCCGACGCCCGAGCCGAACCCGTATAAATAGAGGCGTCCAGCCAACCGGCAAGCCGTTCGGCGAAGTCTTCGAAGTGCGTTCGGTGGAGATTGTGCCCGGCGCCCGCGAAACGCGCAATGTGGACGTTTTGCGGATGGTCGTTCTCCACTTCGTCTAGAGTAGCGTCGTCGTTGATGCTCTCGGCGCGATCGGCGAGCGCGAGGAAGAGCGGCTTCTCGTAGCTCGCGATCGTGCTTCTCAGATCCCAGGATTCGGGCGGATTCTCTTTCCAAAGCCTTTCGATCGCGGCGGCCGTCATGGAGTGGACTGCGTGCACCTTCCCTTCGACGTCCGCCGGCGACCACTGCGCGAAATCGGCACGCGTCCGGGCGTCGCGTTCGTCTCCGATCGGTGCGAACGACTCGCGCAACTCCTCGACGTACTCCTCGTACCAAGCGTCGCCAACTTGACGGATCATCGGATCGATCGCGGCAACGCGCGCGACCGGCGCGTTCATTCCCGTTAGGATCGCGACCGCACCGCCCCACGAGTGCCCTAACAGCAGGTCCACCGGCTCCCCGATTGCCGCGATCACGTTCTCTGCGTCGCGCGTTCCGCGCGCGAGCGACATCGGCCCCTCAACGGCGGCGCTGTCGCCATGGCCGCGCTGATCGTAGGCGAACACGCGAAAGCGCCCATCGAAGCGGCGCGCCGTGCGCTCCCACGAGCGCCGCGAACTCGTCATGCCATGGATCGCAAGCGCGATCGGGCCGCGTTCGCCCCACGTTTCGAGCGTCGTTACCCTCCTGTCGTCGAGGGTAACAATTCGGTGGCTCGGTATGCTACTTGCGGATGTGACGGCGGTGGAATTCGTCGAGGTCTTCGACGATATTCAGCGAGACGGCGTCCTTGACCGATTCGTTCTTGATCTTCGACGCCGAGCGCATCTGCCGGCCGAGATCGTCGTCGTGATGATAGCCGTGTACCGCCGCGTTGTGCCGCTCGATGCTGCCCGCATCGACCTTGCCGTTCGCAACGACCCACTCCTCGAACTCCATGTACGAGGGCTTATGATGCCGGACGAACTCTATCGTCTTTTCACGGTCGAGGCCGAGCGCGCCCAGCGTCATGCCGTCGAAACCGGGGCCGCACTCGTCGTAGCCGTCGGGCAGCGCGCCGATCGACGCGAGCGAAAGCTTGAGCCACAGGCGCGGCAAGTGCGCCACTCCGAGCGGTCCCGCCGTACCGGAACTAACCAAAGGTACGATCGTCGTTTGTTCTGACATAGGTTCTCCTTACCCGTGGCGGGATTTGAATGTGAGTTCCGATACGCCGGATTTGTCGAGCTCGCCGAGCCCGAGGGCCTTCATTTTCTCGTACTGCTCGAACGTGGCCTGTGCGAGCGGCAGGTTCAGACCCGCTTCTTTGGCGAGGCCGAGCGCTATACCGGAATCTTTCGCGGCGTGCGCGGCGGAGAAGTAGACGTCGTGGTCGCGGTTCTGCATGTCGGCGCCATCGGTCTCCAGCACCCGCGAGTTCGCACCCGTTTGGGAAAAGACTTCGCGCAAGGTATCGAGATCGAGGCCGAGCGCGTCGCCGAGCCCCAGACCTTCGGCGAGACCGGCGGTATTGACGTTCATGACCATATTCACGAGGGCTTTGACCTGAGCGGCCTTCCCGGCTTCGCCGATGTATTTCAGCGACGCGCTCATCTTTTCGAGCATCGGCTTCGCGCGCTCGAAGACCTCCCGCCGCCCGCCGACCATCAGGTAGAGCGTGCCGTCACGGGCTTGCGGAATCGAGCTGGCCATGCAGGCTTCGAGCGAGTGGGCGCCGTGCCGTTCTGCCGCCGCCTGTACGTCGACGTGTACCTTCGGCGAAACCGTCGCGCAGTTCACGAAAATCTTTCCGCGCGCGTTCGCGAGCAACGAGTTCGCCCCGTCGCTAAAGATGTCGTACATCGCGGCATCGTCGGTAACGACCGTGATGATGACGTCGGAAAGCGCGGTGACCCGATCGAGTGACGAAACCACCTCGCCGCCCGTCTCGGCGGCGGTCGCTGCCGCGGATTCAGGACTGACGTCGTAGAGAGCAGCGATCGGATACCCTACGTCGTGGAGACGCCTAGCGATGTTCGCGCCCATGCGTCCCGTCCCGACGATTCCGACCTTGGGAAGCGTGCCCATCGGCCCTCCGTTTTACCGAGAAGTGGTTATCGGAGAATCCTTATGCGCAAGTAATTCGTCCCCCTGGGGCCGCCCGTTCCGGAAAACGCCACGAGGCAGTCCTGGCGCCGTGCGTGCTTAGCGTCGACGCTCCAGATGGACGCGTTGCGCGGGTCGTACTTCAGCAGCGTTACGGAAACGCCGGCGCACCGGTTGTCCGCCACGTACTGCCCCTTGAAACCGCGCTGCCACACGCGGACCGGTAGCGGCGTTTCCTTGCCTTTCCGCCGCCCGTAGACGATCTCAAACGGCTCGACGTGCAGCGACCCGACCGTTTGGACCGGGCCCGCGCTAGCCGCTTGGGCGCCTCCGGCAACGGGTAAAGCGCCCGGCGAGGCGCACGCGGCCAACAGCAGCAGCGCCACGGCATACGCCGGGGTTAGCCTCGACATGATCGGACCTCCGAAAAAAACAAACAGCAAGCAAAATGCGCCGGTCGCACAACACTGCGACCGCCACGTGGCTAGGATACCCCGGCGCGCGCAGGATACCTGCTGACCGCCGGCCGACGCTGCTAAGCAGTAGTAGCAGGCGTGCGGGAGCATGGCCGCCAACGGAGTCTTTACACTGCTGCTTTTGCAAGGAGATTCTATGCGCGTTTACCGCGTTCTCGCGGCAGTCATCGCCCTAACGGCGGCGGCTGCCCCAACCTACGCTCCGGCGCAAGTCGAGAGCACACCGATCCCGGCCCCTTCGAAGCCTAACTTTGCACCTATGGCATTTTTAGTTGGAAATTGGACCTGCAGCACGAAGAGCGCGCGCCGGCCCGCGCCCTACGTGACGACCGTGACCTACGCCCTCGACCCCACCGGCTACTGGCTCAACGAGACGTCCACCACGGCCGCGACCTCGTGGATCACCCGGAAGCTCACGACGTGGGACAAGATCACCAATGATACCGACACCCACCGCTGGGTCGACGTCCTCTACGGCGACGGCGGCGCGTACGGCCTCTCCTTCTCCAGCGGTTGGCAGGGCGACAAGATGTCGTGGCACGACGTTTCCTTCGCTGCCGGCCCGGACATTTCGGGACAGTCCGACACCGTCGTTACCAAAGTGAGCCCGACGAAGATGACGTCGATGTCATCCTTCACCGAAGCCAAGACGGGCCGCAAGGTTGCCGTCACGGGCGTCTGCACGAAGCATTAGTCCTTAGCGCTTAGCGCTCAGGGTGACAGATAAGAGAAGAGGCTCCGCGGTTGCGGGGCCTCTTCTTTTTGACGCTAGACCTGAGCTTGACGCTAGAACTCTTCTTCTGGACCAGGCTCCACGAAGGGCGTCTCTTCTTCGTCACCCTCGTACGTGGGTTTGTCTTCCTCGTAGGTCGGTTCTTCGTCTTCTTCCTCGAGCTCGTAGCCTTGCGGACCCTCGACCTCCTCGTCGGCAGTCTCTTCCGCTTCGAAGATCTCCTCGGCTTCGACCTCGGCGGTCCGGGGTACGGGCGGCGGAGCCACGATCGCCACAGCCGTCGCATCGAGCGGCTTGCTGTCGTCGATCTCCTCTTCTTCCTCTTCCGGCTCGGGCGTTTCGGCCGCGGCCTCGCGGGTCGCCACCACCGTCTGCGATACCGCCGTTTGCTCGTCGCCCATCAGCAAACCGTACTCACGCCGCTCGGACTCGGCCATCTCGTCTTCCGGCGATTTGATGTCGACCTCTTCACGGTTTTCGGTGAGCACTTTAACGTCGAGCGCGAGCGATTGCAGCTCCTTGATCAAGACCTTGAACGATTCCGGGACGCCCGGTTCCATGACGTTCTCACCTTTGACGATCGCCTCGTACGTCTTGACGCGCCCTACGACGTCGTCGGATTTGACGGTGAGCAGCTCTTGGAGCGTGTACGCGGCGCCGTAGGCTTCGAGCGCCCAGACTTCCATCTCTCCGAAACGCTGGCCGCCGAACTGTGCCTTACCTCCCAACGGCTGCTGCGTGATCATCGAGTACGGGCCCGTCGAGCGTGCGTGGATCTTGTCGTCGACGAGATGCGCGAGCTTGAGCATGTAGATCATGCCGACGGCGATGGGCCGTGAGAAGCGTTCGCCGGTGCGTCCGTCGCGCAGCCACGTCTTGCCGTCGGCCGGAAGGCCGGCGTCTTGCAGCCACTCGGCGATGTCTTCGGCGTGTGCGCCGTCGAAGACGGGCGTTGCCACGCTCATGCCGAGCATGTGCGCCGCCCAGCCCAGGTGGGTCTCCATAATCTGCCCGAGATTCATGCGCGACGGCACGCCGAGCGGGTTGAGAACGATGTCGACCGGCGACCCGTCCTCCATGTAGGGCATGTCCTCTTCCGGAAGCACCTTGGCGATGACGCCCTTGTTGCCGTGACGTCCGGCCATCTTATCGCCTTGCAGAATCTTGCGCTTCTGCGCGACGTAGACGCGCACCAGGTGATTCACGCCGGGCGAGAGTTCGTCGCCGTTCTCGCGCGAGAACACCTTGACGTCGATGATCTTACCCTTCTCGCCATGCGGCACTTTCAGGCTCGTGTCGCGAACCTCGCGCGATTTCTCGCCGAAGATCGCTCGCAGCAGCCGCTCCTCGGCGGTCAGTTCGGTCTCGCCCTTCGGCGTAACCTTACCGACGAGGATATCCTCGGGGCGGACCTCGGCGCCGATGCGAATGATACCGCGCTCGTCGAGATCCTTGAGCGCGTCTTCACCGACGTTGGGAATGTCGCGCGTGATCTCTTCGGGGCCGAGCTTCGTGTCGCGCGCCTCGCACTCGTACTCCTCGATATGGATCGAGGTGAAGCGGTCTTCCTTAACCATGCGCTCGCTGATGAGGATGGCGTCTTCGTAGTTGTAACCTTCCCACGGCATGAACGCGACGAGCACGTTTTGGCCGAGCGCCAACTCGCCCTGATCGGACGACGGTCCGTCGACGATGACCTGACCGGCAACCACCTCGTCGCCGACGGCGACGATCGGGCGCTGATTGATGCACGTTCCCGCGTTACTGCGCACGAACTTGAGCAGCTCGTAGGTTTTCTCGATGCCCTCGCGATCGCGCACGGTCACGCCCTTGGCGTCAACCGCGGTCACGGTGCCGGCATCGCTTGCGACGAGCAGGCTGCCTGAGTCCTTCGCGGCACGATACTCCATGCCGGTGCCGACGATCGGCGCGGACGGCTGCAGCAGCGGGACGGCTTGGCGCTGCATGTTCGCGCCCATCAGCGCCCGGTTGGCATCGTCGTGCTCCAGGAACGGAATCAGTGCGGTCGCCACCGAGACGATCTGCTTGGGCGACACGTCCATCAACTGCACGCGCGACGCCGGTTCTTCGATATACTCCTCGGCATAGCGCGACACGACCGACTCCGACGTGATCTTGCCCGACGCCGGATCGACCGGAGTGTTGGCCTGGGCGATGATGTATTCGTCTTCGCGATCCGCGGTGAGATACACGATCTCGTCGGTGACGATGCCTTCGCGCACGACGCGATAGGGCGTTTCGATGAACCCGAACTTGTTCACGCGGCCGTAGGTCGCAAGCGAACCGATTAGGCCGATGTTCGGACCTTCGGGCGTCTCGATCGGGCAGATGCGGCCGTAGTGTGAGTGGTGGACGTCGCGGACCTCGAAGCCCGCGCGCTCTCGCGAGAGGCCGCCCGGCCCGAGCGCCGAGAGCCGGCGCTTGTGGGTAAGCTCCGCGAGCGAGTTGGTCTGATCCATGAACTGCGAGAGTTGCGAGGATCCGAAGAACTCTTTGATCGCCGCGACGACCGGCCGAATGTTGATCAGGGCCTGCGGCGTGACGGTCTCGATGTCTTGCACGGTCATGCGTTCGCGCACGACGCGCTCCAAACGGAGCAGGCCGACGCGGAACTGGTTCTGCAGCAGCTCGCCGACCGAGCGGACGCGGCGATTACCGAGGTGGTCGATGTCGTCCTTGGGCACGATGCCGGTCGCGACTTTGATCAAGCGGCGGATCACCGCCACCATGTCGCCGCGCGTCAGGCACTTGGCCGTCATCGGCGGCATCTCCAGCCCGGCGTCGGCGTACTCGTCGATGACGACGTACGGCTGATCGACGCGAGCATCGACGTCGCGATTCTCGATGCGGTAGTGGAACTTGGCGTTGAGCTTGTAGCGGCCGACGCCGGCCAGATCGTAGCGCTTCTCGTCGAAGAAGAGCGACTCGAGCAGCTTCTCCGCGTTTTCGGCGTTCTCGGGCTCGCCGGGACGCAGCTTCTTGTAAATTTCTTTGAGCGCGTCCTCGCGCGTCTTGACGTCCTTATCCTTTTCGATCGAGTTGCGGACCAGCGGGCTGTCGTCGAACAGGCGCACGATCGCCTCGTCGCTCTCCCAGTCGAGGCCGAGATCGGGGCGCGACAGCGCGCGGATGAAGGTCGACACGTAGATCTTGCGGTTCTTGTCGATGCGAACGCCGATGGTGCCTTCCGTCTCGTCGTTCTTCGTGCCGTTGTCGGTCTCGAACTCGATCCAGGCGCCCCGGTTGGGGATGATCGTGGCGTTATACGTCGGGCGCGAGTTGGTATCGACGTCCTGACTGTAGTAGACGCCGGGCGAGCGCACGAGCTGGCTCACGATCACGCGCTCGGCGCCGTTGATCATGAAGGTGCCCTTGTCGGTCATGAGCGGGAAATCGCCCATGAAAATTTCCTGGTCGGGGATGCCCTTGATCTCGCCGGACTCGGCCGTGATAAGACGGACGCGCACGCGCAACGGAGCGCTGTAGGTCATGTCGCGTTCGCGACACTCCTCGATTGAATACTTGGGTTCGCCCAGCGAGTGCTCGCCGAACTCCAGGATCAGGTTACCGGTGAAGTCCTTGATCGGGGAGATCGACGTGAATGCCTCGGCAAGGCCTTCCGTCTTGAACCAGTCGAAGCTGGCCTTCTGCAGCTCGATGAGATTCGGCACCTCGAGGACGTGGGGAATCTTCGCGAACGTATACCGCTCGCGCTTCGGCCCGGGCTCCGGGTGCTGCTCGACCGTGAATGCGCCCGTCGGCATCGGAAACGTCGACGGCATGATCGTTGAGGAACCGTTGCCGTCGGACTTGATCGGAGCCGAGCGCTTCGGCCTAGCTTTCGTCCTCGGCGAGCTCGAAACAGGCTCCGGGGAATTCTTTGGGGCGGACTTCGGAGCTGTCGTCTTCGCCATTACTCTCTTTCTCTGTGGCTTAATCTTAGATTAAAAAAATGCGGGTAAAACTCGGTTTCAGGGCACACCAAAAAGACGAAACACGGGCTCCGTTTACTCGGAGGTGTCTCGCCCTTCGCTTTGCGGCGGTTTCATGCGCCCCGGGGCATAGGCCACGAGTTTAGCACCCGTCGCCAAGAGCGTCAAGGAACCCTGCTTGGTGGGTGCAACCGAATAGACAAAAGTCGCCCCTTTTATAGGCCCCTTCGGGGGCCCCTGCCCACCCGGCGTCGCAAGGCATCGTCTCGGAGGTGCCTCATGTCCCAAAGCCGCTCTCTCGGTTTATGCGTTGCCGTTCTGGCGTCAGCCGCGCTGCTCTCGTCGCTCGCCGGGTGCGGCGGCGCGGGCGCGACGCCGATCGCCGCCGGCCCGTCGCTGTCCCAAGGCGGCCCCTTCGTGAAGAGCCCGGGGTGCGGCAAGTCGATCGTTTACGTGACCTCGTACGACAACTCGGTCTACGTCTTCGACCAGAAGCGCAACGGAAAGACGTGGTGCGGGCAGATCACCGGCGTCACGAACCCGCAGGGGCTTTTCGTCGACAAACACCATCATCTGTGGGTAGCGATCAGCGGCAACTGTAAGACCCAGCTCTCGAGCGTTCTCGAGTTCGCGCCCGGCAATCCGACGCCGATCCGGACGCTGCAGGATCCCGACGGGTCCGCCACCGACGTCGCCGTCGACAACCGATCGGGGACGGTCTACGTTACCAACTTCTTCAACTATACTACGGGCTGCGCCAGCGGCAACAACGGCGTGGTGGAGGTCTACCGCGGCGGCGCCGACACGCCGACGTCGACCCTGAGCGACCCGCACATGAACTACGCGTTCAACGATGCGGTCGACGATCGGGGAAATCTCTACGTGACGTATCTCGAGCTCAACGGGCCCACCGGCAGCGGGCGGATCGACGAGTGGGTCGGCGGCGGCGGCTCGGCGACGGACCTAGGGATCACGCTGCAGGCGCCGGGCGGCATTCAGACGACCAAGACCGGCGCGCTCCTCGTGTGCGACCAGTCCGTCGCGTGCGGCGAGTTCGAGCCCGGCTCGACGACGATGACGAATCTCTTTGCGAGCAAGAACCCAGGGTCGTTTGGCGTCGCGCTCGACGCGGCCGAGAGACACGCCTGGGTCGAGAACCCGGCGCTGAGCGCGAAGCAGCTCCAGAGTTACGCTTACCCGGGGCCGGCTGCAAGACCGCAGCAGTCGCTGACGGTGCCGAACGGCGGTTATGCGGGCGTCGCCGTGAGCCCGGCCGCGGCGCAGGGCCAGCCTTACTAGGCCCGCGCGGGCACCTCGGCGCCGAGGATTCCCTTGATGCGGGCGGCGAGCGGCTCGCCGTTGAGGGCGAAGAGCGCCCGCTGCTTGTCCTGCGAGTCGTGCTGCACGAGCACGTTGGGAACGCCGACTCGCTCGACCGTCACCTTCAGCCCCCGATCCGAGACGAACTCCGCGACGACCGAACCAAAGCCGCCCGCAAGCGAATGCTCCTCGAGCGTGATGAAGTGCGAGTGGTCGCGCGCCAGCTCGATCAACAGCGCCTCGTCGAGCGGTTTGGCGAAGCGCGCGTTAACGACGGTCACCTCGACTCCGCTCGGCGTGACGGCGTCGAAGGCGTCGAGTGCGACGTCGACCGTCGTGCCGTAGGCGAGCACCGCGACGCCGCGCCCGCGGCGCAGCACCTCGGCCTTGCCGTGCACGATCGGCGCGACCGGCTCGTCGTGCTTTCCGCTGGTCGAGCCGCGCGGATAGCGAATGCCGGCCGGGGCGTTGAGCGTGAGCGCGTGTTCCATCATCGGCTGCAGCTCCGCCTCGGTGCGCGGCGCCATGAGCGTAAAGTTCGGCAGCGTGCGCAGGTAGGCGATGTCGTAGAGACCCATGTGCGTTGGGCCGTCGTCACCGACGAAGCCGGCGCGGTCCATGCAAAACATCACGGGAAGGTTCTGCACGACGACGTCGTGGACGATCTGATCGTACGCGCGTTGCAAGAACGTGGAGTAGATCGCGCAGACCGGCCGCAGCCCGCTCGTCGCCATCCCCGCCGCGAAACAGACCGCGTGCGCCTCGGCGATACCGACGTCGAAGTATCGTTCCGGATAGCGTTTGCCGAACTTCGCCAGGCCCGTGCCGTCGGGCATCGCGGCGGTGATGCCGACGACGCGCGGATCCTTCTCGGCGATCGCGATCATGGCGTCGCCGAAGACGTCCTGAAACTTGGGGCGGCCGGCGGCGCTGCTCTTCTTGGCGCCGTTGCTCGGCTCGAACGCGTTGGCGCCGATTCCGTGGAAGGTGCGCGAATCGCGCTCCGCCGGCTCGTAGCCCTTTCCTTTGATCGTGCGGATGTGCAGCAACACGGGCCGATCGACGTCTTTGGCGGTTTGCAAC
Organism: Vulcanimicrobiota bacterium; assembly: GCA_963745145.1. Classification (GTDB taxonomy): domain Bacteria; phylum Vulcanimicrobiota; class Vulcanimicrobiia; order Vulcanimicrobiales; family Vulcanimicrobiaceae; genus Cybelea. The sequence goes on from CAVUWE010000003.1 coordinate 715,390, forward strand.
GCGTCGACGAGCACGTCGAAGTTGTGGCCGTCGATCGGCCCGATGTAGCGGAATCCGAGCTCCTCGAAGATGACGGCCGTCTTCTCCGACGGGCCGATGAAGTGCATGGCGCCGATCTCGGCACCCTCGATGGCCCGCTTCGCGGCGCCGCCGAGCGGAATCCGCTTGAGCACTTCCTTGCCGGTACGGCGCACGAAGTTGGCAAACGGCTTGCTTCGCAGCACCGAGAGATAGGACGCGATCGAGCCGACGTTCGGCGCGATCGACATCTCGTTGTCGTTGAGAACCACGATGAACTGGCTCTTGAGCGCTCCCGCGTTGTTGAGCGCTTCGTAGGCCAAGCCGCCGGTGAGCGCGCCGTCGCCCAGCACGGCGACGACCGTCTCGTCGCCGCCCGCGAGGTCGCGGGCCAGCGCCATTCCCAGCGCGGCCGCCACCGACGTGCTGGCATGGCCGGCTCCGAACGGATCGTACGGCGACTCGCTGCGCATCGCGAAGCCGGAGATACCGCCGCCCTTGCGGATGGTGCCGAACCGCTCGCGGCGGCCAGTGAGGATCTTGTGAACGTAGGTCTGGTGACTAACGTCCCAGACGAGCCTGTCGGCCGGGAGGTCGAGCACTCGATGGAGCGCGAGCGTCAGCTCGACGACGCCGAGGTTCGGCGCCAGGTGACCGCCGTTGACGGCACACGTGCGGACGAGCAGCTCCCGAATCTCACTTGCGAGGACGTCGATCTCGTCGCGCCGGAGGCGCTTGACGTCCTCGGGAGAGTCGATGCGCTCGATCACCATTGGCCCCGTTATACGCACCTACGGCTCGATGCCCTGCGCGGCGGCGACGACGCGCGCCACCAGGGCGGCAGCCCGCGGCGCTTCACGCGCGAGCCAGAAAGCCTGCGGCCAGTTCCAGGGTTTGAGCATTGCCAGCAACGGGATGCTCCAATCGCTCGAAAGCTCTCGCTGCGGCGTATCGAGAATCACTCGCACCGCCGCCACGCGCGGCGCGACGATCCGGCCCGTCTCCATGTCGACCCCCGCGTAGCCCTCCGCCGCCCAGCGCGCACGCGCGCTGCCGTTGACGATCGCGTCGGACGTCAGCAGCGGATCGAAGACCGGCTCGATCCCCAACCCTCGCGCGCTTCGCGCAAAGGCATCGACGAGCTCCGGATCGCATCGCAGCGTGTGAGCGCCGGGCCGCCCGACCTCGCGCGGAATCAGCAGCGTGCCCGTGGGGAGATCTTCGCGCAAACCGCCCGCCAAGCCGCAGCTCACCACGATTTCCCCGAGCCCGCCATCAACGTTCGCCAGCGCGACGCCGGTCTGCACGATTCGCTCGCCGGGCAACGCGCGTCGCAGCGCGCTGCATTCCAGCGCGGTCGCTGCTACGTAAGTCACGGGCGCGCGGGCCTCCGACCTCACGTAGGGTTTCTTTCGTTTACGGTCGTAGGCTCATGCTTCATACCAAGAAACGATAGCACAACGAAATGGGAGAACTGCCATGAGCGCCACGAGCCAACCGTTCCTTGCGGACATCACCGAACTGCGCCGCCGAGCCCGCGAGCATATCGACCGCGGCGCGTTGACCGAAAATTACGGCGGCGACGTGCAGCAGGCGATCGATCTGCTGCAAACGGCGCTGGCGACCGAGATCGTCTGCGTCCTACGCTACAACATGCACAACATCGCCGCGGTCGGAATCGACAGTGAGAGCGTGCGGCAAGAGTTCGCGGAGCACGCACGCGACGAGTACGAGCACATGGAGAAGCTCGCAAACCGCATCAACCAGCTGGGCGGCACGCCGAACTTTTCCCCGGAAGGCCTGGCGACGCGCTCGGCGACCGAATACGGCAACGCCGTCAAGCTCATCGATATGATCAAAGAGAATCTCGTCGCGGAGCGCATCGCGGTCGAACACTATCGCGACCTGATCCGCTTCTTCGGCGACAAAGACCCGACGACGCGCGTCATGCTGGAAGGCATCCTCGCGCAGGAGGAAGATCACGCAAACGACATGCACGATCTGCTCGTCGCGCACGAGGGCAAGCCTTTCCTCAAGTAATAGCGAGACGGCGAGCTACGATTTCGTAGCCGTAACGTCAATCTCGGGATGGTAGCCGGTCCAGCAAGGCGTGTCGAGCTGGAGGGCGTTGCTTCCGTTTCCTGTTCCTTAGCTGGTCGGCTGGTTTTGGCCGTTGAGCCGATACCAAGCGACGGCGCGCTCCAGGGCGCCGCGCACCGAAGTGGCGCGATAGCCGAGTTCGCGCTCGGCTTTCGACGAATCGGCATACATCCGCTCGCGCGACATGCGAACGCCTTCGAGGGGCACCGCCGGCGCGCCGCCGGTGATGCGGCAGCGAAGGTCATCGGCGTAGCCGGCAGCCAGCGCGAGCGGGTAGGGCGCGCGCCACGACGGCATCCGGCGCCCCGTGACCTCGGCGAGGAGCTGCCAGATCTCGTCCATGCTAAGGTTCTCGCCGCCGATCAGGTAGCGCTCGCCGGCCCGCCCGCGCTCGAGCGCGGCAACGTGCGCGCGGGCGACGTCCTCGACCGCGACCAAATTCATGCCGCCGTCGCCCGGCGCTTTCGCGACGATCTTCCCGTTCGTGAAGTCGACGATCAGCTTGCCGGTCGGCGTCGGTTTGGCGTCGCCGGGACCGACAGGCGCCGTCGGCAGCAGCGCAACCACGGGCAGCCGGCTCGCGAACGCGGCCCGCTCCTGTTCGAGCTTCGATCCGTGGTACGCCCCGCGCGCGTGGTCGATCGTCGCGGAGCTGGACGTCAAAACCGCGCGCTCCGCGCCCGCCAGGTGCGCGGCGAGCATGAGACTCGCGGTTCCCTCGACGTTGACGCGCCAAATGTCGGCGCGATCTCGCGGCGCGAACGAGTAGAGCGCCGCGCAGTGGATCAGGTAGCGACAGTCCTGCAGGCTGCGTGCGAACGCGCCGACGTCGCGCAGGTCGCCTTGGACCCACTCCGCAGCGGTGTCGGGCTGAAGGGAGCGCGCCAGCGCGCGGACCGCGTAGCCCGCGTCGAGCAGCACGCGAAGAATATGGGAACCGACGAACCCCGTCGCACCGGTGAGGAACACGCGATCGCTCACGGGCGAAGGGCTTCGCGCCCTCGAGGCGGTAGCCCGGCTTGCACATGGAGATTCCCGACGGCTATCACGCCGTGCCGCGCGGCAAGCTCGCGGGCGTGCAAACCTACCTGCAGATGACGGCGAAGCCGCCGCTGCGCCCGTCTCCGGACGCGCCGTCGTGGCGGATCGAGCGGCTCGGCAGGGAGCACGTCGGACGATATCGCGAGCTCTTCCATCACGTCGGCGACGAATATCTCTGGGCCTCGCGGCTGGTGGCGCCCGACGCCGAGCTCGAAGCGGTCTTGAGCGACGATCGGGTGGAACTCTACGCGCTCGCGATCGACGGCCGCGACGAGGGGATTCTGGAGCTGGACTTCCGCGTCGAACGCGAGTGCGAGCTCAGCCTGTTCGGCGTTGCGGTTTCGCTGCTGCACAGCGGCGCGGGACGCTGGCTGATGAACCGCGGCATCGAGCTAGCGTGGGCGTACCCCATCGACCGCTTTTGGCTGCACACGTGCACGCTCGATCATCCGAACGCCCTCGCGTTCTACAAGCGCACCGGGTTCGAGCCGTACGAACGCAAGATCGAAGTGTACGACGATCCACGATATCTCGGGCTCACCCGCGCCGATGCGGCGCCGCACGTGCCGATTCTGTAGTCACAACGCCTCGCGTTCGCGCGTTGCAAGGCACGTCGGCAAACGGAGGTACCGGGTCGTGTTGAGTTCCCCATTCCGTCGAGCGCTCGTGCTGCTCCTCGCCGCTACGGCGCTGCCATTTGTGGCCCGAGCCGCCACCAGCGAAGGATTACCCACGAGGGGCCCAGCCGCTCCATACCTTATGCCCGATCGTCAAGCTGAAGTTGCCTTGGCGCGGAGCGCCGCTCCGCCATCGATCGCTGCGAAGGCCGAGGTGCTTGTGCTTACTTCCCACGGCTTCGAGACGGCCGTGAAAGGAACGAACGGCTTCGTGTGCGTCGTCGAACGTTCTTGGGCTGCGCCATTTAACGATAGTGAGTTTTGGAATCCGCAAGAGCGCGGGCCCGATTGTTACAATCCTCCCGCGGCGCGCACCGAGATACCGCAGCTACTTCAGGAGGCGCAATGGGCCATGGCCGGGCTCACTAGGCAGCAAATGGCGGAAAGAACGAACGCTGCCTTCGCCGATCACAGCTTCAGGCCACCGGAGCCCGGTGCATTTGGCTTAATGCTCTCGAAGAACGGCTATCTTAACCATGCCCACGGACCATGGTATCCCCACATGATGTTTTTCATTCCAGAAGATCAAGTCGCTAACTGGGGCCCCAACGTAGACAATTCGCCGACTCAGTCCGTTGGTCGCGGTCCATATCTCTCGACGCTGGTTATGGTACCGGTGCTCACCTGGTCCGACGGATCGCCGGGCCCGCACTAGCCGATTCTCTAGTTCGGGCGCTACCCGCGCGGGGCCGCGGCGTCGGGCAGCGCGAAGAGCGGCAGAGTGAGTTCGTCCGCACAAGCACGGACGGGGGTCGATGCAGTTCGCGCGGCATCTGTCGGGCTGCCGCCGGCGACCTGGATCGCCAGAGGCGAAGCGGGCGCGCCGGTTGCGCATACCGATTTGTCGTTGTCCCTGCCAGAGATTCAACGCGCTGCAAAGGCCTTCGGCGTGCGTGTCGATCGCGGCGCCACGCAATTTCTGACCGATGCAGCTGGTGGATGGCCCGTGGCCGTTCGGTTCGCTCTCGCCGCCCTCCAGCGCTCGTCATTGGATCTTCGCCGGCCCGATTTCGAGCATCGCCGGTTTCGCCGACCCGTCTCGGGCTCGTGGGACAAGTCCGACAAGGCGATGTGGCAGGCCGACATCACCGCTCAGCTCGTCGACTTTGCCTCGCTGGCGGGGAACTCCGCAGATCAAGTATTCGATCGGCTCCGGCGTCCTTTACGGCCCGGTAGACGCTCTGGTCCTTCGCACCGGCGACCGGTAGATCGAATCGACCGCTGCGGCGCAGCGGATCGCGTCTAAATGATAAGGCCATCAGACGCGTGCTTAGCCCTGCTCCCGCTATGAGCGGTGAAGCACCGCGAACAGCTCGCGCACGGGATAGTAGAACTCGGGTAAGGCCCAGTGCTCGATCGCGCCCGTTTCGTCGACGCGCTGGGTTTCTGCGCGATCGTGCAGCTCGACCACGTGGTGACGTGGGTCGACGACGATTACCAGCGATGAGCCGGCCCGTAGGTAGACGTCGATCTTGTCGTCTATGTCGACGCGATGGTCACCGGGAGAGAGAATCTCCACGGCGACGTCTGGAGCTAACGGCGGGATCTCCAACTCTTCATCGCTGAGCGTCCGAAGACGATCGTTCGACACGTAGGCGACATCCGGAACGAGCGGCCGACGAACTTCCCCCGGCGGCGCGACGCGAAAGCGCCACTCCGGGCCGGCCTCTCCCCGGCCCGCCGCCCACCGATACAGTTGCATCGTCAGCGCCGCTTGCAGCCGTGAGTGAGTGCGCTGCGGGCTCACTTTTTGCAGCGGCCGCCCGCGCACCCACTCGGTCTCCGGCTTCGTCTCCGGCAGGGCAATCTCGTAGTGTGCCATAGCGTCACACCACTCTATCACGCGGCCTCTGCAGCGGACTAGCGGCCTTTGCAGCGGACTAGCGGCCTTTGCAGCGGACTAGCGTCCTCCGCGCCTCGGATCAGTCGCCCGTCGGCACGATCCCAAGCGACTCGACCATCAGCACAACCGATCGCTCCGGGGAGCGAGGCCGGTGGACAACGTTCTTCGGCACGGTGAAGCCTTCGTGGCGACGGAGCGTCACGGAATCACGCCCCTCGACATCGAGAACGATCTCGCCCTCGAGCACGAGGAAGAACTCATCCTGGTCGGCATGCTTATGCCACGGAAAGTCTCCCTCGAAGACGCCCATTCGCACGACGGCGTCGTTTACGGTCGTTAGCGTTTGATTGAACCACGGTGCGTTCGCGCGAGCCTCGGCCGGGATGTCGACCAGCCGGAGCTGGCCGTACTTGTCGTTCTCTTCGGTGCGAAAGTTATTCGGCAGTCCTTCGATCATAGTAGCATCGAGCGTTGGCCGCCGCGCCGTTTGCCGCCTGGCGGCGGGACGGATTCGCGAACGGCGCGCCGAACGGCGCGTTCATGAGCGCCGCTTTCGTTCTGGGCTGGATCATCGCCATCGCGCTGGTCCTCATCGGCCTGTACTCGCTCGTCGCGCCGGCAGCGGTCTCGCGCGGCTACGGGGTCCGGGCCGATACCCACGACGCGCACGGCTACGTTCGCGCGACGGGGATCCGCGACATCGCGCTGGGCCTTCTGCTTGGCGCCGTCGCCTACTTCCACTCGCTTACGCTGCTAATCGTATTCGCTGCGGCCGGCATCGTCGTCTCCGTCGCCGACCTAGCCATCGTCTGGCACCACGCCCACGAGCGTCGCGTGCACGTGGCGCACGGAATCCACGCGTCAGGAATCGTCGCGTTCGTGTTGATCATCGCCATGGCGATGTTCGCGATCGGCCGTTAGCGGTCGAGGAAACGCTCCGGCGGTGCCGGCTCAGGGTGACAATGTGAGGCGCTAGCCGATGGCGGCGCGGATTGATTCTTTGATGGAACCGGTCGTGCGCAGGACTGCCGTCGGTTCGTATCCGCAGTGCGCCATGCAGTTCTCGCACGACTCGTGCTTGCCGCGGCCGTACTTCGACCAGTCGGTCTCTTCCAACAGCTCTTTGTAGGTCTTCGCGTACCCCTCTTTGCTCATGAGGTAGCAGGGGCGCTGCCAGCCGAAGACCGTGTAGCATGGAATGCCCCACGGCGTGCACTCGAAGTCTACTTTGCCCTCGAGAAAGTCGAGGTAGAGCGGGCTGTGGTTGAGCCGCCACTTCTTGCGCTTGCCGTCGGCGAAGACTTGGCTGAAGATCTCGCGCGTCCGCTTCACGCCGAGGAAGTGCTCCTGATCGGGCGCCTTCTCGTACGCGTATGCGGGTGAGATCTGCATCATGTCGACCTTGAGGTCGTCGTTGAGATAATCGAGCACTTCGCGGATCGAGTCGGGGCCGTCTTGATCGAAGAACGTCGTGTTGGTGAACACGCGGAAGCCGCGCGCCTTCGCCTCCTTGATCGCCTCGATCGCCTTGTCGAACACGCCCGTACGGCAGACCGACTGATCGTGGCGCTCGCGCATCCCGTCGAGGTGGATCATCCACGCAAAGTAGACCGACGGCTTGAACAGATGGATCTTCTTCTTGAGCAGCAGCGCGTTCGTGCAGAGAAAGATGAACTTCTTCCGCTTGACCAGCTCTTCGACGATCTGCGGCATCTGCTCGTGAACCAAGGGCTCACCGCCCGCGATCGACACCATCGGCGCGCCACATTCTTCGACCGCCGCGATGCACTCCTCAACGCTCAAACGCTGGCGCAAGATCTCGTCGGGGTGCTGGATCTTCCCGCAGCCGGCGCACGCTAGATTGCATTGCAGCAGCGGCTCGAGCTCCAACACGAGCGGATACTTCTTTTCGCCTCTGAGCTTCTTGCCCGCGACGTACTTCGCTACGGCGATCTTTTGTTGGATTGGCATCGTCATAATGGGGTAGGGGCTTCCTTCATGGTTTCTGGTTGCGGTCCTTTGTTATCGGCACTACGTCCTTCGACTCCGCTCCCTTCGGTCGCTTCGCTCAGGATGACATTAGGAGAGGCGGGCGCTTCGCTCAAGGTGACACTGCTGGTGGATGCCTGCGGCTCGCTCTCCGTGACACTGCCGCTGGGGGCGGTGCTTCCGAGCCTGGACGCCATCGCCAGGGCCATCGTCGGGAAAAGATGGCGATAAAGGTGGTAGTTGATATAAAAGTCGCGGGGGAACCCCGTGCCCGTGCACTCAGGCTCGTCCCACGTCCCATCGCCGCGCTGCCGCTCGCATAGGTAGGTAAGACCGCGATCGACGGCCGGATGTTGCGCTCGGCCGGCAAGTTGCAGCGCCAGCACGGCCCAAGCGGTCTGCGACGCCGTGCTGCTGCCGATGCCGGCGAACGTCTCGTCAACGTAGGAGTGGCAGCTTTCGCCCCATCCGCCGTTGCCGTTCTGCACCGATATCAGCCAGCCGGCGGCGCGGTCGATCATGTCGTCTCCCGTGCGCAGAGCCGCGAGCGCCGAAATGACGCACCAGGTTCCGTAGATGTGGTTGACGCCCCAGCGACCGTACCACGAGCCCCACGGCTTTTGCGTCGCGCGCAAATACTCCAATCCGCGCGTCACGTGGCGGTCGTTGGTGTCGTAGCCCAGCGCCGCGAGCATCTCGAGCACGTGCGCCGTGACGTCCTCGGTCGGCGGATCGATCATGGCGCCAAAATCGGAAAAGGGCATCTTGTAGAGCAGATCGCGGTCGTTATCGCGATCGAACGCCGCCCAGGCGCCGTTGCGGCAATCCATCGCGAGCGTCCAGCGGCGGGCGCGCTCGACCGAATCGGCGACGTCAGCGCGGTCGCCGCCCTCCAGCAACGAGAGCACGACGATCGTGGTATCGTCGATGTCGGGATAGGCGTCGTTATCGAACTCGAAGGCCCAGCCGTTGCCGCGCGTCTCCGCGCACTTCATGCGCCAGTCGCCCGGCGCGTCGTCGGGAATCTGTTCGCGCAAAAGCCAGTTCACCGCGCGGCGCATCGCCGGATGGGAGGCGTCGAAGCCCGCGAGGGCGAGTGCCCGCACGGCCCACGCCGTGTCCCAGACGGGTGACATGCATGCCAGGAACCGCCAGCCCTGCGCGTCGTCGATCGTGAAGCGCCGCATTCCCTCGGTGCCCTTGCGCATCACCGGGTCGTCGAGCGAGTAGCCCATCAAATGGAGCGCGATCAGCGAGTAGACCCAAGGCGGCTGAATGCCGCCCCAGCTGCCGTCGGCTTCCTGACGCTCGACGATCCACTGGGCGACACGCCGCTGCGCCTCTTCGCGATGCGGCTGACGCGGCAGACGTTGGTAGAGCTTCTGCAGCCGCTCGACGTACATCAACCAATGCCGCGAGCCGCGCACGCGCTGCATCTCGTCTTCCGTGCCCGGAACCACGATCTCGCTCACGTCGATGCCGAGCTCGCGCACGGGCCGCTTGGAGACGACGATGGTAAGCGGCGCGACGGTTCCGCGCGCCCAACAAGAGAAATCGTAGAGATTGAACGGCATCCAGAGCGGAAAGTCGACCAGCTCCGGCGGCAGCGATGGGATTCCCGACCACGGATAGACCCCGAACAGCGCGAGCCAGATCTTCGTGAACACGCGCGCGTTGACGACGCCGCCTTCGCGGTGAATCACCTCGAGCGCCCGCCGCATCTCGTCGCGCGCCGGGTCCACGCCCAACACCTTGAGCGCGACGTAGGCTTCGATCGTCGTGCTCAAATCGGCGGGGCCGTCGTAATAGAGCGCCCACGATCCGTCGCGGCGCTGATTGCTCAAGATGTGCGCGATCGCGCCCGCGCGGAACTCGTCGTGCGGCAAGCCTAAGAAGCGAAAGAGCAGCACGTGCTCCGCCGTCATCGTGACGTTCGTCTCGAGCTCGCCCGACCACCACCCTTCGGTGGACTGCGTCTGCAAGAGCCACCCGACGGCGCGGTTCAGGGCCGCGGCATGCTCGGCCTTCGGACGCCCCACGCGCGGCATCGCCGGCTTTGCCTCGCGCAAACTCGCCGCCGCGAGGCTACCGCTGCGCACGGCCGCTTCCATAGTGTCGGGCCAGCCGGTTTCCGTCCACGAACCGGCGATCGCCACCGCCGGATGCGACGTGCGTTGCACCGTTCGGGCGCGTCCCACGCGCGGCAGCCACGTTGCCTCGGGATTGCGCGTCACCGCGCTGCGCGTGAGCTTCGCGTCCTTCAGTGGCGGCAAGAACACCTGAGCCTCGGCCCACGCGAGCGCTTCCAGCTCCTGTGTCGGCATCGTCAGATACCGGCCCGCCGCGCTGATGCTGCAGCACAGATACCCCGGCGACTTTTCAAAGATCCACTGCAGCGGCGACTCGAGCGCCGCCGCGAAGTCGAGGCCAATGGTGCCCGCGTCGTGCCACAGGTGAACGTCGACGATCGGATACGCATCGTACGCATCGAGATTCTCGACGCCGTAACGCGCCGGGTCGCGCAGCAGCCGCTCCACCTGACGCGGCGAAACGGCAAGCACGACGGCGTCGAACTGCGCGGCGTCGCCCTTCGACAGGCTCAGGGTGACACCGCCCGCGTTGGTGGTGACACTGCCGACGTGGGTTTCGAGCGCTACAACCGCCGTCGACATATGCACCGCGTCGAGTTTTGCCGCGGCGGCCGTGGCGAGATGGGCCAGCGGCACCTTCGAGAAGCCGAACCGCGCCGCGCCGGCGTCGCGCAGAAAACCGGTCTGCAAAACGAAGATCGCGTCGGAGGCTGCGACGCGATCGAACGGTGCGTTCAGCGCGGGAATAAAGAACGGGTCCCAGAACGCGCGCCGCTCTCCCTCGCCTTGGCCGTTGCGCTGCAACCACTGCTCGAACGTTAGTTCTACAGTGTTTTGCTTCGACAGGATGACGCCGGCGAGGGCACGCGCGATGCGGAGTTTTTCCGCGAGCGTCAGGTGTGGATACGTGACGAACGATTCGGCGAGGTGGAGCGGCGCGGGCAATACGCCCGCGCGAAGCCGGCCCGCGCGCCCGTCGCGCGCGATGATCCGCGCGTCGAAAGCGTCTTGAAGACGCAGCTCGCTCTCCATGCCCACGCGCCGCGCGAATGCTACGAACTCCGTGCAGCAGGCGAGGAACACGTGCTGCCCGTTGTCGACTTCGATGCCGTCGATTTCGAAGGACGTCGCGCGCCCGCCGAGCAGGCGGCTGCGCTCGAAGAGCTCGACGCGCGCGCCGGCGTCCTTGAGGTCGAGCGCCGCCGAGAGCCCGGCGAGCCCGCCGCCGACGACCGCTACGCGCTCGAGAGCCACGAACGCACGACGACTCGAAGCTTCTCGGTCTTCGACAGCGCCGCTCGAGCGCGAAGCGGAAGGCCGGGATCGCGCTCGATCTTCTTGAGCAGCTCCTCGTAGATCCCGGCCATGGTCTGCACGCACGCGGCCGGGCGGCGCGGGATGTAGCGCAACACCTCGTAGCCGGTCGCGAAATATTCCCGCGCCCGCTTCACTTGGTGGTTCACGAGATCGTGCCAGCCGGGAAAGATCTCGCCCTCGGCGAGCGCGGGCTCGGGAATTCCGAACCGCCGCAGCTCGTCTTGCGGCAAGTAGATGCGCTTCATGTCGACGGCATCTTCGCGGACGTCGCGCAGGATGTTGGTCAGCTGCAGCGCCAGGCCCAGATCGTCGGCGCGCTGCAGCGCCACCGGATCGCTGAACCCGAAGATGCGAACGCACATGCGCCCGACAACCGATGCGACTAGGGTGCAGTACGTGCGAAGCTCCGCGAACGTCGCGTACCGCGCCTGCGAGAAATCCATCTCGACGCCGTCGACGAGCATCTGGAGCTCGGCCTCGGGAATCGAGTAGCGATCGATGGCCTCGGAGAGGACGCGCAAGATGGGGTCGTCGCCGTAGTCGCCGCGCGCGGCGCAGGTGATGCGCTCGCGGTGAGCGGCGAGGCGCGCGGGCAGATTCTCGAGGCCGACGGTATCGGCTTCGTCGTCGACCTGGCGAGCGAAGTTGTAGAGCGCGTAGATCGCCATGCGCTCGTGATAGCCGAGCGAGATAAAGCCCCAATCGAAATTCCCGGCCTCGCGCTTGGCCATGTCGCGATTGAAGCGCTCGGCACGGTGCTGCGCAGACTGTGGAACCGACATGACGCGCCAAGCGCGCTGGAGGTTGATCATTTAGGCGGGGGGTCCTTACGAAAACTGTCTAATGCGGCGCGCACCACGAGAAATACCTTCGTGGGCGCCGAGACGCTCGGCCGCTCATGCTCCGTCTTATACCCCATCGCCTCGATCGCGTCGCAAATGGCCAGGCCTCCGCGCCGGTAGAGGGTGAGCTGCAGACGAAGCGCCCGCGGGACTTGGCGCTCGAGCGCCTCTCCGGATGCCAAGAGCGCGCGGGCCCGCTCGACCATGGCTCGTGCCGCGCCCGCCGTTCCCCCGGCTTCGACGTCGCTATCCACAAGGTATCGCCGGCCCATCGCCGCGTCGCGGCTGACGTCTTGCGCGTGATTCGCGAGCTGCAGACCGATGCAGACGTCGTCGGAAAGCCGCTCCGGCTCCACTGCGTTCACGCCGAAGACCTGCAGCACCATGCGGCCCACCGGTGCCGCCGAGAGCCGGCAATACGCCACCAGCTCGTCCCAGGTGCGATAGCGCTTCACGCGCTGGTCTTGGACGTTCGCCGCGATCAAATCGAGGAAGGGCTGCACGGGCATGGCGCGGAGCGCGATCGTTTCTTGGAGCGCGAAGAGCACCGGATGCACAGGCTGGACGCCGTCGAAGAGCGCTTCCACCTCGGCCCGCCATCGCTCCAGGCGCGGGAGCGCGTTGCCGTCGGGGCTCTCGTCGCCGAGGTCGTCGGTCGTGCGGCAGAACGCGTAGATGCGCGCGAGATCGAGCCGTTTGCCCGCGTCGACGAAGCGCGAAGCGACGCTGAAGTTCTCGTAGTGCCCGCTCGTCAACGCGCGGCAATAGGCGTCGGCAGCATCGAGCGTCAGCGTCATAGGCGCGCGTCGATCGTCGCGACGGGGTAATCGAACAGGCCCGGATCTGCCGTCATCAACGGCATGCCTTCTACGCGGGCTTGCGCGACGAGCATGCGATCGAACGGGTCGCGATGGAGATCCGGAAGGGCCAGTAACCCAAAGACGTGGTCCAGGGAGATCTCGAGCAACGTCGACTGGCTCACCGGCAAGAACCGCCGCACAAAGCTCTGGACGTCAAGCGGTAGATCGAGCTTACCCAGTCCGCTCTTGACGGTCATCTCCCAAACGCTGGCAACCGAAAGATAGACGGCGTTGCGCCGGTCGCGCAAGATTGCGCGGCTGCGGTCCCCGAGCTGCTCCGGCGAAACATTCATCCAGAGCCAGACGTGCGTGTCGACGAGGCACGTCACTCGACATACTCTTGAAATTCTTCTGGGATGTATTCGTCGAAGTCTTCAGCGATCCAGAAGCGTCCCATTCCACGGGCCAGCCCAAGCGGACGCTCCGCCGACTCCTCCGTTGCGGGCACCAGCCGGGCGATCGGACGACCGGCCTTTGCAATTACGACCTCCTCGCCGCCTTCCACTTTCTTGAGCAGCGCCGAAAAGTGCGTCTTAGCCTCGTGAATGTTCACGCTCTTCATAGCTGTAGTCTATAAGGCTTAGTCCAGTGAGTCAACTCTCCGCCGCTTGGCTACCACCAAGGCGGTCCAGAACAGGACTACTACGATCAAGACATTCCACGTCAGCCCGGGAAGGTCTAAGATCGACACGTCCGCGATCACGTATGCCGCGATGACGAGCCAAGTGATCGCGGGCTGCGGCACGATTCGCATCGCGTAGAAGATGGCGGGCAACAGAATGACCGGCTCGTAACGCCAGGCATGCGGACTGAGTGCCACCGCGAGCGCCGACGTGATGCTCAGCGCTTCGACCGATCCCACCCTTACGAGCCGCGGCAAGCATGCCGCGAGCACCGCGACTCCGGCGCCGATGGCGATCGCCGACGGAACGCCGAATCGAACGAGCAGGCCGGGCAGGCTCACGGCGTTTGCGGCGTTGCTTAGGAAGTCGGGCGTGTAATATACGCTGAGCTCCGCAACGTACGTTTTCGGCCAAGCCCAGTCGCCCCCGGCCGCCGGAACACTCAACGAGTACCAACACGCCGCGCACGCGGCGGCCACGGCGAGCGCGCGCCACTCGCGACGCGCCACGAGCACGACGAGGAACGGTGCCGCGATGCTCGGCTTGTACATCAGCAGTCCGATGAAGAGCCCGAGGAGCAGCGCCGATTTTCGCTGCGCCGCCACGATCGCCGCAGCGATCAGGAGTACGGCGAGCGGCGTGTTTTGGCCGCCCAGCGCGGCAAATTTCACCGGGGCCCATGCCAGCGCGACGACCACGCCGAACCAGCGCGGCGTCCCGAAACGCCGGCAAGCAGCGCACCGGCGATCCCGGCAAGCGCGAGCATCGCTACGGCGTTGAACGCGAAGCTCAATGCGAGCGGCAAGTGGCTCGCCGGCACGTATAACCACGCGAACGCCGGCAGATACGGCCAAATTCCGTTTTGAAAGCCGTGCGATCGCTCGAACGCGAAGTGCAGCTCCGGATCGAGCAGCGCGCGCGTTCCGGCGGTGGCGCCGCCCGTCCAGAAAAAGGCCCAATCCGCAAAGTTGGGATCGCGCAGCGTGATCCGCACGAGCTGCCACAGCCCGATCGCAAAGAGCGCCGCGCCGTAGAGCACGGCGCGCTCGGGCGAGACCCGGAGCGGCAGCTCCTTCGACACGGGCCCTACGGGCCTGGTGCTTTGAGCAGCGTGCCGCGGAGGTCGCGCGGCGTGCGCGCGCCGGTGCAGAACATCGCTATGCGGAGGGTTTCGATCAGCTCTCGCGCGAGTTCGCGCGCCGCGTCGAGGCTCTCGTTTGCAGCGCGCAGGAACGGTCCGGCGATACCGGCCGCGTCGGCTCCGAGTGCGAACGCCTTGGCGACGTCGAGACCGTGGCGAATGCCGCCGCTCGCGATGAGCGTCTCCGTCGGCGCAACGTGGCGCGCATCGATCAGCGACCGCGCCGTAGGAATTCCCCATCCGGCGAAAGCACCCGCGACGCGCGCGCGCCAGGGTTCCTCGATGCGATGGCGCTCGACTTCGCTCCACGACGTTCCGCCGGCTCCCGCGAGATCGACGGCCGCGACGCCCGCGTCGAACAGCCGGCGCACGTCGCGCGGCGCGATTCCCCAGCCGACCTCCTTGACGACGACCGGAAAATCGGCGCGCTCGCAGAGCTGCGCGATTCGCGCGAGCAATCCGCCGAAGCACGTGTCGCCTTCGGGCTGGAGCGCTTCTTGGAGCGGGTTGAGATGGAGCGCGAGCGCGTCCGCACGCAGCAGCTCGACGAGCCGCCGGCACTCGTCGATTCCGCAGCCCTTGTTTAACTGAACCGCGCCGAGGTTTGCGAGCAGCAGAACCTCCTTCGCTTCGGCACGCACGTCGAACGTTTCGATGGAATCGGGCGATTCGATCAGCGCGCGCCCCGACCCGAGCCCCATCGCGAAGCCGTTTTCGGCCGCGACGCACGCCAGCCGCCGGTTGATGCGCAACGCCTCGGGCGTTCCGCCCGTCATGCACGAGATCAGAATCGGAGCGGCCAGTCGGCGGCCCAGAGATCTCCACCGACAAATCCACGTCGCCGAGATCGACTTCCGGCAGCGCGCGGTGCTCGAACCGATAGGCATCGAAGCCGGCGTCGATGCCTTTGGCCGCGACGTCGCGCTCTATGTTGATGCGCAGATGGTCCGCCTTCCGCGACGGCGTCGACGTTTCAGGCCGCTCGTCGCGCAACGTAACGGGCAACTTCTTCGAACGTGTCGAGATCGGCGCGCGCGGTGCACTGCTGCAGCGCGGCCACGGCCTGCATCGTGAAACGCCCGGCGAGCTCGGACCCGCGCGACAGCGTGGCCGTCCCCAACAGGCGGCCTGCGCGCGCGAAGGCCCGAACGTCGCGTTCCGGTGCGCCGGCAAGCACGGCGCCGGCCTCCAACGCGCATGCGGTGAGCGGAGCGCCGCTCGCGCGATCGTCGCTGCGTATCTCGATCGCCTCGAGCACCGCCTGGCCGACAATTCTCGCAACCTCGAGCCGGCGCGCCGGGTTCGAGACGTCGCTCGCGAGCGCGCGAAACGCCATTGCGTAGAGCGCGTCGCCGGCGTTGAGACTCTGCCCCAAACCCCAGCGCGTTATCGTCGCGGCCGCGTCGAACGACAGTTCATCGTGCAGCAGCAAGAAGCGATCGAACATATCGAAGGCTGCCGCGACGGGCAACGCGTCGTAGGCGTCGCCGTTTGCCGCGGCGCACGCCCACATCACGAGGCAGGGACGCAACGGATCGCGGACATACCGTTGCGGCGAGCGCTCGTCGATGATCCGCCCCGCAACCGACGTGGATGGAAAGACGATTCCACGGAGGTACTCTTGAAGGCGGGCGCGATAATCGTTTAACGGAATCGGCTCGGGGAACGCGGTCATAGCTTCCGCCTCCCTTCGACCGTACTCGGGAGGGTTGCCTTCCAGGCTTTCGGCCGACGATATTTCGGCCGGCTCATCAAAACGGAGTACGCAACGGTGCAAATCGGGTCAAACGAACACAAGGAGCTCTTCTGCCGATCGTTCATGGAATCGCACCGCGCGTACGATCCGCAGGATTGGCCTTGGCCGCAGCTCGACGACATCTCGCTGGCTCGCCTGCGCGCGATTCCGATTTGGACCATGGCGCTCGAAGTGGAGATCGGCGCCGGGACGATGTTGGCGGGCTTTGCAAAGACGGAACCGGACCCGCTAGTGCGCCAGGCCATCGAGATGCAGGGATATGAGGAAAACCGGCACGGCCGGATCCTGCAGTGCATGGTCGAGCGGTACGGCCTCAAGGTCACGCCGGAGGTGGCCGAAGAGGACCCGACCCGCGGCGCCTTCGTGCACTTCGGCTACGAGGAATGCGTCGATTCGTTTGCGGGGTTCGGCATCTTCCGGCTCGCGCGCGACTCGCGAATTCTTCCCGAGACGTTGACGTCGCTCTTCTCGCGCTTACTCATCGAAGAAGCGCGCCACATCGTCTTCTTCGTGAACTGGATCGCTTGGGACCGACACCGCCGCGGTCTGCGCGGCCCGCTCGCGCAGGCGATTCCGGCGTTAGTCTGCTACGGCAGCGCCATCGCGCGCCGCGTAAAGAGCGGCGCGGCGATGCAAGGCGGCGGCGGCGGCGCGGAAAGCAGCCCGCTCGACCTCTTCAGCGAGGTGCTGAGCGGGCTTACCCCCGCGCTCTTTCTGCGCGCCTGCGTCGAAGAGAACGACCGCTACATGGCGGCATTCGATCCGCGCCTGCTGCGTCCGCGCGTCATCCCGACGCTGGGCAAGATCGCGCTCGCGCTGTTCGAAGCGATCGACCTCGTCCGCGCAGCGTTTCCGAAGTCGGCGCCCCGCTCGAGTTAGCGCGCCGGCGCTAAACCGCCGTCTGGTGCGGCGTCCCTAAGTAGGGAAACTCGGTGAGAACGTCCGTGTGCGGCGATAGGCCGTCCGGAGGGATGTCGCCTTGCGACAGAAAGTTGAGGCGGTGGTTGATGACGTCGTCGGTGAACAGGCGCCCGTTGGGATACCCCGATGGCTTCGACGGGTCGAAGCTCAGCATGTCGGGCAGCAGGCCGTGGGCGTCGATCGCCGCGAGTGCTTCCTCCCGCGTGTAGTTGCCGGTGTGGCCCATCAAGTGGACGAACAGATCGGTCCAGCGCGCCCGATCGCTGACGGGCTCGCTCGCGTTATATTCCAGTTTGGTGTCGTCGGTGTTGAAAAAGCTGCTGACCGACGGGTGACCGGCGCGATCGACGTGGAGCAGCACGCCCTCCTTGCCGCGCACGCTGCAGCGTCCCCAGATACGTATGCTGGGGTTGCCGCCGAGTTGGCTCGTAGGCAGCTCCAACACCATGGAAAATATGTTCGCTTCCGTGTTCGAATCCTTACCGGTCCACGGTGATTTGCCGCCCAAGTGGGGCGCCGTGAAATTTCTGCCTCCGCTGGTATCGAAGAGATTCTTGATGCCGTCGTAGTCGAAGAAGAAAGCGTCGCTGCGGACGCCGGCAAAGAACGTGTACGGGCCCGATTTCACGATATTCGGAACGGGGCCGAAGGAGACTGCGACGTCGGAAAAGATCTCGGTGCCGACGGCCTCGATCGACCGCGCGTCGTCGCCCGTCGCCATGAATACGTCGACGGTCTGCGCGCCGTTCTGCGGCACCGAGTAGACGAAGCTGAACGCGATGTCGTTGAGAAAGTCTCCGTCGTTGTCGATGGCGAGCCGGTAGATCGCATCGGGATGAAGCGCGTCGGCAGACGGATTCGCGTTGAGGATGAGCACCGTTCTCGTCGCGTCCGCCGGTGACTGGAACGCGTAGAGGTCGCACAGGTCGAGTCTCTGGTCTCCCAGAGGCGGCCCGAGGCTCAGGCCGGTGAAATGGTTCGACATCATCTAGCTCCTTTGAGATTGCGAGAGTCGGCTCTTTACGCGCCGAACACTGCGATGCCTTGTCGGGAGCGTAGGCCGCCCAGACCCTGCATTTAGAACTTAAAGTAGATAAAGGTTGGCGACACGCCCGGCCATGTGAGCAGTGCCAGCGTGAGCAGTAGACCGGCCAGCGCGCCGGCCTGCGAGAACGGACGCAACTGCGACCACGACGGCCCCGCGCCGCGGCGCTCGAGGAACAAACGCACGGCGGCGAACGCGACGAGGCCCACCGTCAGGACCGCCTGCCACCCCTTCAACAGCGAGGCGCCCGCGCCGCCCGCCACTAATTCGCGATAGACGGCGAGCGCGGCGGCGAACGTGGGCGAACGGAAAAGCACCCACGCCAGCGAGACGAGCGTGAACGTGACGATCACTCGCGCGACCAATACCAGTCCGCGAGGTGCGACGCGGCCGTGGCCGATGCCGAGAAGCCGCTCGGCGCAGAGCATCACGCCGTGGAAGGCGCCCCACGCGACGAAGGTCCACTGCGCGCCGTGCCAAAGGCCGCCCAGCAGCATCGTCAGCATGAGATTGCGCAGCGTCGCGAGCGTGCCGTGACGACTGCCGCCGAGCGGGATGTAGAGATAGTCGCGTAGCCACGTCGAGAGCGTCATGTGCCACCGGTGCCAGAAATCGGTGATGCTCGTCGCGAGGTACGGCATCGCGAAGTTCTCCGGAAACACGAACCCGAAGAGCCGCGCGCACCCGATCGCGATGTCGCTGTAGCCGGAGAAATCGAAATAGATCTGCATGCCGAACGCAAAGACGGCGCTCCACGCCGCCGCCGCGCCCGGATGGGCCGCCGGCGCGGCGAAGTAGGCGTTCGCGACGGCAGCGAACTGATCGGCGATCGCCATCTTCTTCACGAGCCCGAAGCCCGCGCGCGCCAGGCCGTAGGTCACGTCCTCAGCTGACGGCGGCCGCCACGAAAACAGCTCGCCGAAGAACAGGCCGGCGCGCACGATCGGGCCGGCGAGCAGCTGCGGAAAGAACGCGAGATAGAGCGCGTAGTCGAGCGGCTTGCGAATCGCCTTCATCCGCCCGCGATAGACGTCGACGAGGTACGAGATGCTTTGGAACGTGTGGAAGCTGATGCCGATCGGCACGAAGAGATTAACGAGCCATGGATTCTGATGCATGCTCAGCAGCGCCGATACGGTTCCGCTGGCGAAGTTTGCGTACTTGAACGTGCCGAGGAACGCCAGGTTCGCCGCGACGCCGAGCGCGAGCAACAACCGCGGATCGCGGCGCCGCGCTTCGCGCTCGCGTTCCAGCGCGATGGCGATCGCGAAGTCGCTCGCGGTGAGGATCCACAAGAAGAGGACGTACCACGCGTTCCAGCGCGCGTAGAAATAATAGCTCGTGAGCAGCAGCACGTAGCGGCCGGCGCGCCGAGGCAGGCCGTAGAATAGCGCCGCGACGATCGCCACGAACAGCCAGAACTCGTATGACTGAAACGGCAGCGGAATTCCGATTCCGATGGCTGCCGCGTACCACGAAAGGTTGCGGTGCTCGCTTCGTCCTTCGACACCGCTCAGGATGACATTATTGTGGGGCGGTGGTGAAGCTCGTCCTTCGACACGCGCGCTCCGCGCGCGGCTCAGGATGACAAGGCGATTGGGCGCCAGCGCGTGGGCGACGTCGGCGCCGAGCAGTCGGCTGAAGCGGAGGCTGCCCTCGCGGTTGAGGTGATCCTCGTCGGCAAAGAGCTCCGGCCGTTCTAGCGCGAGATAGGGCGCGGCGGGAAGCAGCCGCGCCCCTTGATCGCGAGCGATGTCGAGCAGCGAGCCGGTGGGAAGCTCTGAATCGTAGCGATGCGCGGGCCGCGTCGGGAGGCGGACGAAGATTACCGGCACGCCCGCGGCGCGGTACGCCGCCGCGATCGGCTCGAGCCATTGGCGCCGATAGATCGCGTACGATGGGCTCGGCTGAGGCACGTCGAGCACCTGCGTCGCGATCGCCTGCTGCTGGTCGGCGGGCATGCCCGGCGGATAGGCGATCGTGTTTGTCGCGAAGTTTACGCGAAGGCCCGCGAGCGACTGGGTGCGCGAATGCGACGACAGCGGATCGTACGCCGCGCCGCCCGCGCTCTTTGCGAGCGTTGCTATGCGCGCGGGCGGGTTGGCGGCGAACGCCTGGAAATCGTCGCGCAACTCGGTGGCTCGCCAGAAGAGATCGATCCCATATTCCACGCGTTCGCGCGGGTCGGAGAACGAGCCGGCGAGTTTTGGTAGATCGCTCAGGCGCGTCTGGAGGACGACGTAGCGCAGGTCCATCGGGCGGTCGTCGCCGTCGACACTCCCTATCGCGCTGGTGTCGTCGCCGTAGGTGTCGACCGGGATCACCACGGCACGCACGCGATCGGCGCGCGGGTCGATGGCGCGCGTAAAGAACGGCCAGCAGCGCGGCGTCGTGCCCGGAATCCCGCCGTTGAGGAAACGCAGCGTTCCGCTGGCCGCGCTCGCCGCCCGCGGGTCAAGGCCGGAGTAGATGCGCGAGTCGCCGAGCACGAGCACGTCGGTCCGCCGGTCGCTGCGCAGCGCGCGAAACTGATCGATCGCCGCCTCGAAGCTGCCGGTGCTCGAGTTCGGATCGAGCACACTGCGATACGCGTTGGTGCGAAACGCCGCGAAATCGACGATCGCGAACAGCGCGAAGGCGATCGCGGCTATCGTCGCCGGGCGCAGGCCGTTACTCTTTCGAGCGCGGATTGTAAGCGGCGCCTTCGACATCGTCGCTCGGGCCGAATCCGTTGTCGAAGCTATACCAGAAGGTCAGGCTCCTGCGGCCGTACTTATAGACGTCGACCGTCGCATCGCTTGCGTTCCCCACCGCGAAGGCCGTGTTCTTTTCGTTCAGATGCCCGTAGAGCACCGCCCCGCGAAGCGCGAACGGCCCTCCGACGAGCGAGCACTTCGGATCGCAGCCTTTGTAGACGTATAACGATCCGAAGCCGATCGACACGAGGTTTCCGCCGTTGTCGATGTCGAGTCCACCGTAACCAGAGTTGCGGAAGCCGCTCGCGACCGTGCCCGCGCCGGAGCAGCCCTTGAAGTACAGGAGCGTCGGCTTACCGGCAGAATCGCTCGCCGAGGCCCAGCAATTGCCGTTCGGCGCGATCGCGACGCCGGCTACGACGTCAAGATGCGGGCTCGCGAGCCTCGTCGTGCAGCCGGCGGCGAGGGTGCAGATCGCAACGTTGCCGTCGCCCGAGCCCGACAGGCCGTCGAAGTTGGCGACCACGATCTTGCCGTTCGCGGCGTCGTTCGATGCGGCGTCGCTCGGCAAGCCGTAGGGATCGCGCACCGCGCCAAGCAGCGGCCCGCACATAGCCGGCCCCGCAAACACCGAGATCGTGTAGTTGAAAGTCGCAGGAACGATCAGGTTGCCGTGGCCATCGACGGCCACGCCGTTGGAATACTTGGTGAGGAGGCGGCAGATTGGCGGGTCGTTTTTCTGGTTGTTCGAGGCATAGCCGAACACCGCAGGCTGCTCGAAGTCCGCGACGTACAAGCCGGCCGCCACCTGGCGCGAAGCCGGAGCGCCCGGAAGCGGGGCGAGCCCCGCCGACCGCTCACCCCCGCCGCACGCGGACAGGGGCGTTCCCATGGCGACGCACAGCGCCAAATACCGGGAATAATGTAGCAGCGAACGATGCTCCATAAATCCCGCGCTTCTTCGACTCCCACGCGGGCGACACTTTCTGCGCGAAACCCCTGCGATTCGTGGCGTGTCGGTGAGGGCGTCTTGATTTTTCCCAGACAGGGTGACACGGAGCTCCGGGTGAGACGGTGACAGAGCGCAGGTCCATCGCGCTGATCACCATCACGGTGATGCTGGGAATGATCATGGCGATCATCGATAGCACGATCGTCAACGTTGCGATCAGCACCATCGGCGGAAATCTGGGAGCGACGGTCGACGAGGTCGCGTGGGTCGCGACCGGCTACATTCTCGCGAACGTCGTCGTGATGCCGCTCAACGGCTGGCTGACGGCTCTCCTGGGGCGCAAGCGGTTCTACGCTATCTCGCTCGCGCTCTTTACGGTCGCCTCGTTCTTCTGCGGAACCGCGCGCTCGATCTGGGTGCTCGTCTTCTACCGCGTCATCCAGGGCATCGGCGGCGGCGCGCTGCAGCCTACCGCGCAGGCGATTCTGTTCGAGACGTTTCCCGCCGAGCGCCGCGGCGCGGCGATGGCGATCTTCGGCATGGGCGCGATGGTCGGCCCAGCAATCGGCCCGACCCTCGGCGGCTGGATCGTCGACAACGCCAGCTGGCCGCTGATCTTCTACATCAACATTCCGATCGGCATCGTCGCCTTCTTGATGACCCTGGCGTTCATTCCGAACCCGAAGTTCCTCGCCAAGCCCAAAGGCGGCATCGACTGGATCGGCCTGGGCTTGCTGACTGCCGGCCTAGCATCGCTGCAGTTCGTGCTCGAGCAGGGCGAGCGCGACGACTGGTTCCAGTCGCAGACCATCTTGCTCCTCTCGACGATCGCTGTCGTCGCGCTGGTCACGTTCGTTCTCAAGGCGTTACGCGACAAGCACCCAATCGTGGATTTGAACGTCTTCAAGTTTCGGTCGTTCTCGGTCGGCGCGTTCTTGGGCATCATCATGGGCTTCGGGCTCTTCGGAACGGCGCTCATCTTGCCGCTCTTCTTCCAAACGATCCTCGGATTCACGGCCTTCGACACAGGCATGGCGCTGTTGCCCGGCGCCCTGTCGACCGCGGTGTCGATGCTCATCATCGGACGAATTCTCAACCGCGTCGACGGCCGCTGGTCGATCGTCTTCGGGACGCTGCTCTTCGCGTGGTCGACGTGGCTCCTCGGCGGGCTCACAGTGCAGGCGGGCTATTGGGACGTGTTCTGGCCGCGGCTCATCCAGGGCTTCGCGCTCGGCTTTCTCTTCGTTCCGCTCACCACGATCTCGCTCGGCGACGTGCCCGTCCCCGAGATGGCCGGGGCGACCGGCGTCTTCACGCTGCTGCGCCAGCTCGGCGGCAGCCTCGGCATCGCGATCCTCACCACGCTGCTCACGCACCAGACTGCGGTCGCGTGGAACGTGCTCGCGTCGGGTGTGACGCAGACGCACGGATATCAGGTGGGTCAGCTCACGCAGATGGTAGCGCAGCAGTCCGCTATGATCGCCTACAACTATCTCTTCCGTGTGACGGCGATCGTGTTCGTGCTATCCACGCCGTTGATTTTCATCGTTCGGCCGCCGCCACGCCGCATTGCAGCCGTGGCGGCCGTAGCCGCTGTTGCGGAGTAGGGACCTACTGTGCGAGTACGACGTTCTTGATGAGCGTCTGGCCCGCGGGAGGACTCCCGAAATCTTCACCCGAGCTGTTGTTGAAGTTCGCGTACGCGGCCACTAGGACCGTGTAGCCGCCCTGCGAGCCGTTGTAGTTCATCGCCGCACTCGGAGCGTAGATCAGGCCCGAAATGTTGGTCGAACTCCCGTTGAAGTTCACGTCGCCGCTGTTGCTCGGCACCTGGTAGTACGTGACGCCCGTGTAGACGCCCGTCGCCGGCGGCGTGAGCGTCATGCTGCTCACCTTGTTGAAGTTCGTGGTCGCTCCCGCCGGTATGTAAATGGTGACGCCGGTGCCGCTAATGCTTGCGCCGTTGAAGTTCGATCCTCCCGCGAAGACGTAAGTCCCGGGGGCGAGCGTTATGGTTCCGCCGTGTGCGTTCAGGCTGTTGTAGCAGCCCGGCTGGAGCGCACCGCTACCCAGCGTTCCGTTGCAAGGCGACGTCGAAGGCGGGTTGGCCTTGATGTACGCGCATCCCGCGATCTCCGCGCACGGATCGGCAACCGGCAGGATCTTCCCCGGCGATGCGCCCGTGAACGTTCCGCCGTTGTTGCTGCCGGAATAATCCGCTTCGCCGATCGCGGCCGCGTCGACAGTGGCGCCGTTGAAGTTTGCCGAGCCGTTGAGATAAATCGAACAACCCGGTGCCTGCAAGTCCGAGCCGTGGAAGTTGGTGTTCTGCCCCTGCCCCAACATGTAAACGCAGCCGGAGTTGTCGGCCACCACCGCCGCCACGGCTTGCGTCGATTCCGTCACGTCCGAGAAGCCGACGAACTTCGCAAAAAATGCCGGCACGTGCTGCGCCGTGATCTGCGCGGAAACCGCGCACGTGTTGCCCGTATACGGCCCGGCTAGGGGCGGATTCTGTGCCACCACCGCCACGTTGTTGCTTCCGTTCGTGTAACCGTTGCTGGTCGCATCGGTTACGGCGGCGGTCTGCGCAGCGGTCGCACTCGGGCAGCCCGAGTACAGTAGCTGCTGCGCGGCGCCCATGGCCGCAGCGTCCGTGGCCGATTGCTGCTCGCGCTGGTGATATTCCCAGTAGCCGACGTCCACGCCCAGCCCCGAAAACCCCATTAACACCGCTAGCGTAAGCGCGATCAGTGGTAATACTTGACCGGACTCCCTGCTGCGTCTCATCAAACTTCTTCCTTCCATTACTGCGAGATCACCATTTGGGATGTGCTCGACATGTTAAGCGTGCCGGCGATTGGGCCGAGCATCTTAAACGGGTACGCAACCTGGACCGACACGACGCAGCCCGGCGCGTTGCCGCAGGCCGTCCACGCCGGCGTTACGGTAATCTGGGTCGGATCGGTGGCGCCGTTCGATAGCGATCGCACGTAGGCGACCACGTCGGATTGTTTTGCGTTGCAACCGGTGAGGTTGTTGTTGCTGTTGGCGCAGGACTGCGAGCCGCGAACGATCGCCCACCGCGCGCCCTGGCGCGCGATGTTCGCGACGAAGCTGTAGGTATAGAGCGCCCGGCCGAAGTCCACCACGCCGAACATGAACAGCAGCAGCCCCGCCATGACGATCGCCGTCTCCGGAAGGCCTGCGCCGCGCTCGGATTTTTTCACTCTCATTGGCTCGCCACCCGCATCGTGGAGTTACCTCTCACCGTGACTTGCGATGGGATCAGCGGATACTTCAGGAGCGTCTGGAACTGCCCGCTCACCTGCACTTGCACGTAGTAGATCGTATTAACCGGTGGGCCGTTACCGCCCACCGAGCAGACCGCAGGGGCCGCGCCGCTGACCGAGCAGAGTTCGGTAGGCGTGATGTTCCCCGACCAGTTCGACAGGTTTTGCCCGTCCTGCGTGGCCGCGTTGATAATGCCGGGATTGTCGGCCGCGGTCGTGATGCTCTGCGCGCCATACTGCGCGCCTGCGCGCGCCGCGTTCGCGGCGAGGATCGAGTAATACGTGAACCGGCCGATCTCGATGACGCCGATCAGCAGAAGCGTGAGGACCGGCGCCATAATGGCGAACTCGATCAGAGCGTTGCCCGCCTGCGAGCGAGCCAGCCGCCTGGTAATACGACGAAGTAACTTCATTGTGCTAACACCGCGTTTCTGATTAGAGAGCTGCCGAGAACCGGTCCGCCGAGATCGATCGTCGAGCTGCCGTTGAACTGCATGTCGCCGAAGAACGAGCACCAGGTACGATCCGTCGTTGCCGTTGACTTGACCGAGGGCGGTCGGCGCATAAACGAGGCCGCTCATGCTGACCGAGCCCCCGTTGAACTGCACGACGCTGTTATTGCTCGGTGACTGGTAGAGGAGCACGCCGGCATCGTTGCCTGACGTCGGCGGCGAGAACGTGTCGCTGGCGCCGTTGAACTGAACCGGGCCGCCGGTGCTGGTGACGTACATGCTGACGCCGTTTCCGATGACCGTCGCGCCGTTGTCTTGAACGGGGCCGGTGAATATATACGGACCGGGCTGCATCGTCACCGTCCCGCCGTTGAGCTGAAAGAGGCTGTAACAGCCCGGCGTTACCGACTTGTTCGCGCCGTTGTTCTGGAACTGGGTGCACGTTGACATAGGCGGCGCGTTGGCCGCCAGATACGCGCAGCCGGGGATCTCAGGGCACGGATCGGCGACGGGCTGGATCTTCTGCGGCGAGGCCTTGGTGAAGCTCGTGGAGTTGTCTTGCAGCGAGTGCGCGTAGCCGAACGCGCCTACGGTTATCGTGCCGCCGTTCGTCTGTACCAGCGAGCTGTTCGCCGTGATGCCGCAGTTCGGCGAGTTGATGTTGGTGCCGTTGAGCTGGAGATTCAGATTCTGCTGAAGCAGAAACATGCAGCCGTTGTTATCGTTGACCAGCGTCGCGACGGCTTCGGTCGTCACGCTGATGTTTGACAGCTTGCTCACGAACCTCGTGAAGAATCTCGGCACGTTCGTAGCCTGCGTCTTAACGTCGACCGCGCAAGTGTTGCCGGCGTAGGGCCCGCTGCTCGGCGGGTTCGTTACCGTCACGGTGATGCCGTTGGTCCCGTTGGTGAACCCGTTGCTCGCGGAATCCGTATACGCCGCGGTTTGCGCGGCACTCGCGTTCCCGCAGCCCGCGTAAATCATCTGCTGCGCTGCGCCGAGCGCGGCGGCGTCCGTGGCGGATTGCTGCTCGTGCTGCTGGTACTGCCAGTAGCCGATGTCCACGCCCACGCCGGCGAAGCCCATCAGCACCGCCAGGCTGAGGGCGATCAGCGGCAGCACCTGCCCGGCTTCCCTCCTGCCTCTCATGGTAGAGCGTTCCTCTCTGGCGTCCCGCCGACGCCGCATCCAAATATGGAACGGCCCGCCCTGCTAAACCGTTCTCTAGCTGGACGACCGAAAACCGAGGGGTTCCTTGGCCCCCGCCTGAAAGCGATTATGCCACGGACTCCGTTAACGCGTCAACAAAAATTCACAACTCCGGCAGGGGGTAGCCCCCAAGGAGGGCGAAAAAGCGTCTCGGTAAGCGGCCGTTTAAAAGAGCGGTAGCTTGCTTGCTGCTCGTCGCGCCAGGCATGTGCGAACTCTAAAAATAGCACCTGCTTGGAACGACAGCTGATTACTCTTTCCACCCAAGGAGATGTACATGATTACCAATCTGAAATCGATGATCCGCGACGAAGAAGGCGCCTCGATGGTCGAGTACGGTCTGCTCATCGCCTTCATCGCGATCGTTGCCCTCGTCGGCGTCAAGGCGCTCGGCACCGGCCTGAACTCGCTGTTCGGAGCCGTCGCGACCTCGCTCTAAGCTGAGAGGTCAGATCGGGGCGGGGCGACCGGGGTCGCCCCATACCCGGCCCACTTCGGCTCGCATCAACCCATGGAATATCGTCTACTCGGCGGCGAGGATCTCTCCAACCGGAACCTCGTCGGCAACGGAACGGCCGTACGGACAGCCGGCAAGCGTGGAAAGTCCCACACGGCGGTCGAGTACGCCCTGCTGGTCTGCCTTCTCGGTACGCTGGCTCTCGTAGCGGCCCAAGGGATGGGCCACGGGCTCAACGTTGTATTCGCGAGCGTTTCCAGCTCGCTTTAATCCTTCGACACGCGCGCTGCGCGCGCGGCTCAGGATGACAAGGTAGTTACGGGACGACGGTGACGGGCTGGACGACGCTTTCTTGGCCGAAGCCGTCGGTGAAGCTCGCTACGACCGTGTAGCGCGTCGGCATCGTTACCGGCGGCGCTTGCAGCGTTATCACGTCGGCATCCGCCCCAATATCCACGCCCGTTATCTCGTGCGACTGTCCGTCGGTCAGCGCGATCCGCATGCCGTTGCGCGGCGAAAGAACGTGCACGCGAATCGTGCCGCCGCTCTTCACCGTGGCGCTCGTAACCTCGAACGTTCCGTTCGCACCGGAACCGGCGTCCGACGTCGACGCCACGCCGGGATCGTCGTCTCCCGCGATCTGTGCAACGGCCTGCGCGGGCCGGCTCGCCGCCGGCACCACGACCAGCCCCGCGACCGATTCGGCCGCCGAGCGTCCCTTCGTGACGCGCAACAAAATGCGCATCTCTTGCGCGTTCGAAACCGGCGGAACGGTCAAATAAGCCTGCCCGTCGCGTGAAAACGGCTTCTGCGACCAGATCGTTCCGTCGCGGCCGAGAAGACGAACGTAACCGTCGTCGGCCGCGGCCGAATATGCTACGGCGACCGTTTGGCCCGGTTTTGCCACGATAGGCTTCACCGAGATCGCGGCGATCTGCGCGACGCTCGAGGACTTACCGACGATGGAATTGAGAACGCGCGTCTGCTGCGCCGTGCCGAGCATGCCCGCCATCGTCATCTGCAGCGTGTACGCGCCGGGCTCGTTCGACGCCGGCAACGCGATCGGAATGGATCCCGAATGGTCGCCCAGATCGCCGCCCTGCAGACGGCGCCCGTCGGGGGTCGTTACCACATACGAGAGCGTTCCGGTTCCCGCGGCATCGTATTCGGCCCGCACGGTCGTTCCCGCGAGAGCCTCGGGCGGAACCGCAAACGCGTCAATGCGCGGTGCCGCCGCGCGGAACCCCGCGGCAGCCCCGAGGGCGAGCAGCCCGGCAACCAGGCTCGCAGCGGCGATCTGCGCGTAGGTTCGCTGCGGCCGCACGAAGACGGGCGCCGGCGCCTCGACGACGCACTGCACGCCGTCCCCGCTGACCTCCGCGATCGCCCGGTCGAACGACGCGAAGTCGCGCGTCCAGACCGGCACCAGCGTGGCGCTCGTAGAGAGCGGCTCGACTTCGAACAGCACGGGATAGGCCAGGATCAAATCGCCGTTCCGCGAGACGACCCACGTGCGGCACACCAGCGTGGATTGCGTCCGGTTGACGACTCGCAACGTGTAGGTAGCGACACCCCGGCGGCGGTCGAAGCCCTCCAGCGCGAAGAACGCAGAAACGCTGCCCGCCGGCGTCTGCATCGCGGTGCCCGCGCCCAAACGCGCCGCCGATGCGATCGCGCCGTTCGAGCGAGTCGCGAGAGCGGTGCTCAGAGAATGCGGCTCCGCGTCACTGCGATATCACCATCTGCGACGTGCTCGACATCGTGATGGTCGTCAACTGGCCGGTCGGCATATAAGGCAGCATGAACTGGAACGGGTACGTCACGGTCACGCTGACGGTGCAGCCTGGCGCGTTCGAGGCGGTGCTGCCCGGCGGGCAGTTGCTGAAAGCGAGCCCCGTGCCGGCCGGCACCGTGATGTTATTCTTGACCGTCGCGCCCTGCGAGAGGCTCTGCACGTAGTTCTGCACGTCGGTCCGCGCGGCGTTGCAGTGATCGAGCGCCGAGCACTGCGATCCCCGCACGATCGCCCAGCGCGCCCCTTGCCGGGCGAGCTGCGCCACGAACGCGTAGGTATAGGTGGCTCGGCCGAAGTCGATGATTCCGAACATGAGCGCGAGCAGGACGCCCATCACGATCGCGGTCTCGGGGAGGCTGCTCCCGCGCTGGCCTATACGCGCCGTCATTGGCTGATCACCCGCAACATCGTCGAGGAGCTAATGGGAATCGACGAGATCCCCGGGTACGAGATCAGCGG
Organism: Vulcanimicrobiota bacterium; assembly: GCA_963745145.1. Taxonomy (GTDB): domain Bacteria; phylum Vulcanimicrobiota; class Vulcanimicrobiia; order Vulcanimicrobiales; family Vulcanimicrobiaceae; genus Cybelea. The sequence goes on from CAVUWE010000003.1 coordinate 744,966, forward strand.
CGAGAAGTTGCCGGTCACCTGCACCCGCACGAAGTAGACCAGGCCCGCGGGCGGGGTCGAATTCGTGTTGTTGGCGGGGCAGGGCGACGACTGATTGTTGTTCGTGCACACGATGGCCGCGTGCACGGTGAGCCCGTTGAGGTTCTGAGCGTCGGCCACGGCGCTGAGCGCCGCCCTCGAGCTCGCGTTGTTCGTGTTCACGTCTGCGGCCGTCGCGAGGTTCTGCGCGCCGTACTGCGCGCCGGAGCGAGACGCGTGTGCCGCGACGATGCCGTAGTAGGTGTAGCGCCCGACGTCGACCAAGCCGACGAGGAGGAAGGCGAAGACGGGTGCGACCAGCGCGAACTCGATCATACTCGTGCCGCGCTGCGAGTGGAAGAATTGGCGTTTCATTGTGCTAGCACCACCTGCCTGACGAGAGATTGACCTGGGGGAGGGGTGGCAAAGACGTATGCATTGCCTTGGTTGAAATTCGCGGAACCGAAGACGCAGACGGCGTAGTTGCCGTTCGAGCCGTCGAAATTGGCGCTGTTCGATCCGGGCGCATAAATGAGCCCACTCATCTTCACGTTCGGGCCGTTGAAGTTGACCGACGACGTGTTCGACGGCACCTGATAGTAGAGAACGTTTGCCCCGTTGCCGGTCGTCGGGGGCGACAGGTTGACGGTGCCGCCGTCGAAGTTCGGCGGATTGCCGCCCGCCGGCACGTAGATCGTTACCCCGCTGCCCGTGAGCGTGTACCCGGAGTTGAGGTTCATGTTGCCGCTGATCACGTAGGTGCCCGGATTCATGATCGTCGGCGCGTTGAGATTGAGGTTCTGGTAGCACCCATGGTTGAGGGTCATCGATTGCCCGTTTTCGTTAACCGTTTGGCAGTTGGTCGCAGCCGGCGGGTTGGCCGCGAGGTACGCGCAGCCCGGAATCTCCGGGCAGGGATCCGCCACGGGCAGCATCGGGACCGGGCTGGCGAGCGGAAAAACGGTACCGCCCCAATTGGGATTGCCGCCGGCGTAGCCGATGAAGGGCGCCGTGATCGTCCCACCATTGAAGTCGGCGGTGTAGTCGATCGCGATCGAGCACCCGGGCGAGGTGACGGTCGCGTTGTTGAAGCTGCTCCAGGTGCTCGGACTGAGCAGGTAGAGGCAGCTGCCGCTGTTGGCCGTCGTCACCGCGGCGACCGCCTGGGTCGATTCGGTCACGCCCTGCTGAAATTGACTGCCGAAAAACTTCGTGAAGAACGAGCTCACGCCGGTTCGCTGGATGCTGACGGAAACCGCGCAGCTGTTGCTCGCGTACGGTCCGCTGAGGGGCGGATTTTGCACGGTAACGGTGACGTTGCCGCCGTTTGAGAATCCGTTGCTGCCCGCGTCGGCAACCGCGGAAGCCGTCGCGAGCGTCTGGTTCGGGCAACTCGAGCGGCTGAGCTGCTGCGCGCCGCCGATCGCGGCGGCGTCGGTGGCGTTCTGCTGCGCCTGTTGCGCGAATGCCCAATAGCCGGCGTCGACGGCGACCCCGCCGAAACCCAGCAGCGTCGTGAGGCAAACGCCAATCAGGGGCAATACCTGCCCCCCATCTCCCCGCGCGTTTCATTCCGCCAGAACCACCTGTTTCACGAGCGCCTGGCCGGGCGCGGGAGTCGCGAAATCCCAGGCCGTGCTGCCGTTGTAGTTGGCGGCCCCGAGAACCAGCACCACGTACGTGCCGGCCGAGCCGTTGAAGTTCGCCGACGTGGAACCCGGCGCGTAGATGAGCCCGCTGTAGCTGTTCGCCGTTCCGTTAAAGTTCGGGCTGCCGGTGTTCGACGGAGCCTGGTAGTAGAGCACGCCGTCGTAGTTGCCGCTGCTGGGCGGCGAGAGCGACGCGCCTCTGTCGCCGTTGAAATTGGGCGGCGTCGCGCCGGCGGGCACGTACAGCGTGACGTTGCTGCCGTTGATCGTCGCGCCGTTGAAGTTCGAGGTGCCGCTCAACACGTACGTGCCGGACATCGTGACGGTCGCGCCGTTGAGGTTCAGGTTGCTGTAGCATCCGGCGCTGACCGGGCCGCTGTAGCCGTTGCCGTTGAACGCGGTACAGTTCGCGCTCGGCGGCGGGTTGTTCGCAATGTACGAGCAGCCGGCGATTCCGGGACACGGATCGGCGACGGGCAGCATCGGAGCCGGCGTCGCCAGCGTGAAGGTCGAGCCGTTCTCGTTCGGCGCCGGTCCCGCGTAGCCGATGAAGGGCGATTTGACCGTGGAGCCGTTGAAGTTGACCGTGTCGTTGATATCGATGGCGCAGCCGGGGCCGCTGATGTTGGCGCCGTTGAGATTCGTTTCAACCGAGGGGCTCAGCAGGTAGATGCACGCGCCGCTATTCGCGGCCGCCACCATCGCGGCGCCCTGGGTGGACTCGGTCACGCCGTTCGCAAGGCCGAACAGCCGGGAGAAATACGATGCGACGTGGCTGCTGGTGATCGTGACCGTGATCGCGCAGCTGTTGTTGGCGAACGGCCCGCTCGAGGGCGGGCTGTTCGGCGTCACGGTGACGTTGCCGGCGTTCGCGAAACCGTTGCTCGTCGCGTCGGCGATGGCTGCGGCCTTCGCGCCCGTGCCGCCCGTGCAATTCGATTTCACGAGCTGCTGCGCTCCGCCGATGGCCGCGGCGTCGGTGGCGTTCTGCTGCGCCTGCTGCTGATACTCCCAATAGCCGACGTCGGTAGCGACGCCGCCGAAGCCCAGCAGGGTGGCGAGGGTGAGTCCGATGAGCGGGAGCACTTGTCCGCTCGGGTGGTTGCGTCTCATCTTGTTACAATCTCCGGAGTCATGACGAAAACGACGTCGGATTGCTGGTTTTGATAAGCCGTGGAGGTAAAGAGTTTGCCGAGGATCGGGATGGACGAGAGGAGCGGAATCTTCGAGATGGTCTTCATCTCGAGACGGTTCACGAGGCCGCCCAGAATGATGCTCTCGCCGGGGCGAGTGATCACGTCGGTCGAGAGTTTACTCACGAGCAGCGCTGGAATCGTGAAGCCCGAGACGATCACGGCGTTGGCATAGTCGAGCCGCGATACTTCGGGCGCGACGACGGCGTGCACCGAGCCGTTGCCGAGGATCTCCGGCGTTACGTTCAATTGCACGCCGTAGGGCTGGTACTGCACGTTCACGGCGCCGAGGCCCGTCGACGTAACCACCGGGATCTCGCCGCCGACCAGAAACGTCGCCTTGGTGCCGGGGCTCGTGACCAAATTGGGGCTTGAGAGAACCTTCGCGTGCCCCTCCTGCATCAGCAGGTTGAGCGTCGGCGCGAGCGTGATCGTGCGGAAGAACGGCTGGATCGTAAAGCCCAGGCCGGAGCCCGGCAGCGACGGCGACTCGACGGGCGAGAACGACGGTGGGCCGAGGTTGTATCCGCCGGTCGGAAGGAAGGTCGCCGACTGCAGCGAGATGCCGAGGTTGGACTGCGCCGTCTTGTCGACTTCGAGCACGTAGACCTTGATATCGATTTGGCTGTTGCTCAGCGAGTTCAACCGATCGATGAGCTGCCCGTTGCTGGCGAGATACGGACCGGCCAGCCCGCGCGCACGATCCAGAATCGCCTGCGCGGTAACGGCGTCGGTCGCGTTGCCGCTGACGATCACGTTGCCCTTGCCGTCGGGATCCACGCGGATGTCGCTCGCTCCGTGAATGTTCGCGATGGCGCGCTGCAGGTTGCCGAGGTTCTGCGAGATGGTCACGGCGTTGACCAAGACCGCGCCCTGCTCTTTCATGACGTTGTCGAAGCGCCCCACGATGTCGGTGATCTGCTGGAACTGCGCGCCGTCGGTCACCGTGCCGCGCACGACGATCGAGTGGTCGAAGCTCACGACCTGGACGCCCGGCGCAGAAATCGCGCTGCGCAGCATCTGCGCGAGATCGTCGAGCTGCTGCTCCGTGACGGTGATCTCGTAGGTCACGCGCTTGCCGCCCGCCCAGATGATCAGCGTGGTGTGGCCCGGAGCCTTCCCGTTGACGACCACCTGCGACGTGCCCACGGGCACGACGCCGGCGATTCGGCCGTCGCCGACGGCAACGCGGGAGAGGCCCTCGGCCTTCAATAGGACGGAGTGCCCGGATTGGACCGAGACCAAAGTCACCTGGTCGGCCGAAACCGAGGCCGGAGCGGCGTAAACGGCAACGGCCAGAGCCGCTACAATGGAAAGAGCGCGACGACTATGTATGTTCATCGGAATGGATTATACCAGGATTTCGGCGTTAATGCGTTAACGGGATAAATACGTTGAGTTAGAATCCACACGTGAGCCGCCGCTTTTGTTGCAAGGAGACGGCAGCGGTGTCATGATACTGCGCACCAGGAGCAAGGAGGTTTCCATGCGGCCTTATCGTCAGGTGGTACTTCTCATGTTCTGTTGGATGCTTACGACGCAATGCGCCGTAGCCTCTACAGAGCAGGGAGTTCCGCTAGCATCCGTCGCCCGCGCGGCTCACTTAGAGTACGCGTGGCTGGCGGCGACGCGTGCCGTACAACTGAGCGGCCTTGGAATCGTGCTGGTTATCCGCCCCGGCGATAACCTGTACGAAGTGGACGATCGTGTCGAAATAACTGCAGACACACCGCGTTACATCTCGAACGACATCTACATCTCGCAAAAGCTTGCCACACACATCATCCAACTAGCACGGCAAGCCGAAATGCTCGTCAGCGCGCAGGAAGCAAAAGCGGCGAGCGAGGTGAGGGAAGAGCAGCAGCAAGCAAGCACGGTGGAGATGCGCGGCACGATCGTCCTCAATGTCATTCCGCTCAAGGGGGCCGAAGCGGTCCTCGTCACGGGAACTGCGCCACCCGAGGCCCCCGTGCTGATCACGCTTCTCGGCATCCTCTCTCAGGACGTACCCAATGTGGTCCTCAGCCGTCACACCCTGACGGCAGGGCCGGATGGGAAGTTCCAAGCGATCGTTCCGATTGCGCCCGACTACATGCGCGACTCCTACATCAACGTACTGGCGACATCGTTGCCCGGCGTCGTGTCGGCAAGCACGCAGCTCTTGGTTGAAGCGCCGAACCCCGGGGTCAACGTCCCGGCTGAGGCGTGGCCCGGTGGAATCTGGTAAAGGAGACCCAATGTTAACCACCCTAAGATCCATGCTCCGCGAGGAAGACGGCGCTACGATGGTCGAATACGGCCTTCTCGTAGCCCTGATCGCGCTCGTTGCGCTGGGTGCAATACAGACGCTCGGAATCAATCTGAGCTCCATGTTCACCGGCGTCAGCACGTCGCTCTAAGAGCTACGGCAGTTCTCGTTTCTCAACCACGTATTTCGACAATACACACTAACTACTAAGGAGACAGAATGTTCACCACGCTTAAATCAATGGTCCGCGACGAAGAAGGCGCCACGATGGTCGAGTACGGCCTGTTGGTCGCGCTCATCGCCCTCGTTGCCCTCGCCGCCGTCAAGACCGTTGGTACCTCACTCAGCAGCCTGTTCACCAGCGTAGGCACCTCGCTCTAGTCGTAAACGCACGGGTTGAGGGGTGCGAGCGATCGTGCCCCCACCAACCTACATCCCCGGAAAAATAAGGCTTATGTCCCTCACGATCTGGTTCACGTTAGCCGCCTGTTTGATAGCGAGTTATTGCGACGTGCGAGCACGTCGCATTCCCAATTGGTTGACCGGATCGCTCGCGCTGGCCGCCGTGATCGTCCACTCGTTTGGCGGCCTTCGCGCGGCCGGCGTGAGCCTGCTCGTGATGGCAGTCTTGACCGCCGGCGGAACACTGCTCTACTCGCGCGGCGGCATCGGCGGCGGCGACATCAAGCTCGCCATCGCCGGATCGGGCATGCTGAGCTGGCCGCTCTGCGTGCCGTTCTTGCTCTACACCGCGATCGGCGGCGGGCTGCTCGCCATCATCTTCCTCACCTTCCGCGGCGAGGCTCGAGCCTCGTTGTCGCGCGTCGCGCTGTTGGCGGCCGGCGGCACGAGCGGCGTGGCCGCCGCGCGCGGAACGCTTCCCTACGCCGTTGCGTTTGCATTTGGGGCGGTCCTCATCGCACTCTCGCAGAGCATCGCCCCCTTCTTAAGGATAAACCTCTAGTGAATATACGCCGCACAACGCTGTTGATCGCGATCGTTCTAGCCGTGGGCACCGGGTGGCTGACGCTGACGTACCTCTCGTCCCTCCGCCCACCGTCCAGCGAGCAGCGCCCCGTCCTCATCGCGACGCAAGAAATTCCGGCCCGCGGACGGATCACGGCCGCGATGTTCACAAAGGAGACGCGCCCCGTCCAGGCGATGCAGCCCGACGCGATCTCCGATCCGAGTCAAGCCGTCGGCTCGCTGGCGCTCATCACGATCCCGGTGGGATCGCAACTGACCGCCTCGGCCATCGGCACCAACGTCGCGTCGGCCTTGCCCGTGCGCCTGCAGCCCGGCATGCGGGCCGTCAGCATTCCGGTCGACCGCGTGAAAGACGTTTCGGGACTGATCCAGCCGGGCGACCGCGTCGACGTCATCGCCATCCCGCCGTCGCATAACAACGGGCCGCCGCCAAAGGCCGTCACGATCTTCCGCGCGCTCCGCGTACTGGCCGTCGGGAACGCGCTCGAGAACCCGTCCGCCACGCCCTCGCCGCAGGAGCAAGAGGCCACCACGGTGACGCTCGAGGTCACCCCGCGCCAGGCCGACGTGCTCTCGTGGGCCGACTCGAACTCAACGCTGCGATTGGCGCTGCGCTCGCCACGCGAAGCGCCGCGCACCGAGGCGGTGGAAGAGCTCACGCTCGCCGGCGCCGGCGCAGGGGTGCCCGCCGCGCCGCCGATCGCTCCGCCGATGTTCGCGGCGCCGCCCTCGTTAGCGCCGCCGGCGCCGGCGCGGCCCTTCAGCCCCGTCGAACTGATCATCGGCGACCAGGTCGTGGATCCCGGCTCGTCCGGCTCCCCGACTACTCCGGGTCTGCCCGCGCCGACTCGATGAACGGCGCTCCGATCGTCCTCTTCACCGGCGCCAAAGGCGGCTCGGGCACGACCACGCTCTGCCGCGAGTTGGCGCGGGCGATCGGTGAGAAGGGAAACGTCGCGGTCGTCGATGCCGACCTGACCGGACGGCGCAGCGTCGCGCTGCTCTTCGAGGCGATTCGCGCCCTGGATGCCGCACGCGACGCCACGTCGTCGATCTCGCGCGTGCGCCTCGACGGCACCACGGTCGTCGAGTTCGCCGATCGGTACGACGCCGCTTTCGCGCTCGACACCGATACGGTCGAGACGCTGGCCCGGAGCCTCGCGGGGTTCAACGCGATTCTCGTCGACGCGCCGCAGCCGTTTTCGGCCGCCGTGCGGCCCTTCGTCGCGCGGGCCCGGCGCATGCTCATCGTGCTCGAACCAACGCTCCTCGGCGTGGCCGGCGCGCAGACGATGTACGCAGACCTGCAGCGCTTCGGGGTGCCGGCGAATCGGATCGCCTTAGTCACCAATTCGCGCAGCGAGTCGCAGGCGGTTTCGCGCGGCGAAATCGAACGCACGCTCGGCGCAAAAGTAGTGGCCGAGATTCCGCCCTTGACGCACCGGAACTACGGCAAGAGCGTCGCGGGCCTGCAAAAATATATCGAGTCGCTTCCCGCCGAGGAGGCGATGACCGCGCTGCAGCCGTCGGCCGCGTCGCCCGTGGGCGACGCGCGGGTGCCGTTACGCCGCGTCGCGGCCGTGCGCTCCAACGGGCACGCGTCGAAAGCCCCGAATCCGCCCGACGCGAAACGCGACGCGTTCAAGCAACAGGTTCACCAAGCGTTGCTCAAGCAGATCGATCTGGTCTCTGCCAGCACCGCGCACAGCGACGCCGCCAAACTCGCCGAGCTGCGCGCGAAGGTCGAGAGCATCACCGCCGTGCTCGCCACCACGGCCGACTTCGCATCGGCCGAGGAGCTGGCCGCCCTGCGCCAAGAGATCCTCGACGAAGCCTTGGGGCTGGGACCTCTCGAAGATCTCATGAAGGATCCCGACGTCACCGAAATCATGGTGAACGGCCCCGACACCATTTACGTGGAGCGCCACGGCGTCATCGAGCCGACGCTCAAGCGCTTCACCGAAAACCGGCAGCTGCGCCTGATCATCGAGCGGATCATCACGCCGCTCGGCCGGCGCATCGACGAATCGTCGCCCATGGTCGACGCTCGGCTTCCCGACGGCTCGCGCGTGAACGCCATCATCGAGCCCGTCGCGATCGACGGCAGCGCGCTCACGATCCGCCGTTTCGGCACGCACCGCCTGACGGCCGAGGACCTCATCAACATCGGCGCCGCGCCGCGCGTGGTGATGGACTTTCTGCGCGCCGCCGTTCAGGCGCGCCTCAATATCCTCGTGAGCGGGGGAACCGGTTCCGGAAAGACGACATTCCTCAACGTTCTCTCGTCGTTCTTGCCGGATCGCGAGCGGATCATCACGATCGAAGACGCGGCCGAGCTGCTGCTGAACCAATCGCACATCGTGCGCCTCGAGTCGAGGCCGCCCAACGTGGAAGGCACCGGCGAGATACGCATTCGCGACCTCTTCCGCAACGCGCTGCGCATGCGGCCGGACCGCATAATCATCGGCGAATGCCGCGGCGCCGAGGCGCTCGACATGCTGCAAGCGATGAACACCGGCCACGATGGCTCGCTGACGACCATCCACGCGAACAGCCAGCGCGACGCCCTCTCGCGGATCGAGACGATGGTGCTGATGGCGGGGTTCGACCTGCCCGTTCGGGCGATTCGCGAGCAGATCGCGAGCGCCCTCGATATGGTGGTTCACACGGCCCGCATGCGCGACGGCTCGAGAAAAGTGATCGGCGTCAGCGAGGTGGTCGGCATGGAGGGCGACATCGTCACGATGCAAGAGGTCGCGCGCTTCGCCCAACGCGGCGTGGACGCAGATAACCGCGTGCTCGGCGAGTTCTGCTACACCGGCGTGCAGCCCAGCTGCCTGAAGCGCTTCGCGGAGTACGGCATCGAGTACGATGCGCGAGCGCTGAACGAATTGTCGCCGTTGCCGTCGCTATGGTAGCCTCGCTCGTCCCGATCGCGGTCTTCGCAGGCATCTCGGCGACCGTTTTCTTCGCCTTTTACTCCATCTGGGGCTCGGTCAACGCACGGGCCACGGCGAGGGTTACCGGGCTCTCCGCGCAGCTCGATCGCGCCGGCATAAAGGCGAGCCCCCAAGAGCTCGTCGTCAGCACGGCAAGCGGCGTCGCACTGGTGTGGATCGCGCTCGTGTTCCTATTCCATCCGGGGCTCGCGTTCTCGCTGCTCCTGCTGCCGATCGTGGCGGGCGTGGCGACGCTCGGCTTTACCGCCTACGTGCAATTTCGCGTTCGCCGCCGGCTCGACGCGTTCGGGTCGCAGCTCGAACCGGCGACGCGCCTGATGGCCGGCGGCCTGCGCGTTGGATTGGGCCTGCGCCAGGCGCTGGCGATCGTGATCGACGAGCTGCCCGATCCGGCGCGCTATGAGTTTCGCCGGGTGATCGGCCAGACCAACATCGGCGTGAGCATCTTCGACGCGATCGACGATCTCGCGGCGCGCATGCCGAGCCACGAAACGACGATGCTCTCCCGCGTGTTTCGCGTGCAATCCGAGACCGGCGGCGACCTCGCGCGCGTGCTCGATCAGCTGGCCGACACCATCAAGGATCGCCGCCAAGTACAGCGCAAGACGTCGTCGCTCACGGCCGAGGGGCGGATGAGCGCGTATGTGCTGATGGCCATCCCGCTCGGTCTAGGCTTGTTCATTTTCGCGACCCAGGCGCAAATGGCCGACGCGCTCGCCCACACCTTGATCGGCCACGCCGTCATCGCCATCGTGCTGGGGCTCGAATTTCTCGCGTATCTCTGGCTGAAGGCCCTCTTGCGGGTCGACGCCTGATGTCGCCAATGCTCGTTTACGCGATTCCGGTGCTCTTCGGAGTCTCCGCGTTCTTGTTCGCGCTCTCGCTGATTCCGACGAAGAGCGTGCTCACCGAACAGCTGGAGAATCTCAAAGGGCGCGATCCCTTCAAGCGCGAGGAAGCGCCGCTGCCGATCGTCGACCGGATCCTCACCGAGGAGCGGCGCGTCTTTCTCGCCCAGCGATTGGTCGAAGCCGGCTGGTACACGACGACGCCGATTAAATTCAGCCTGCGGGTTCTGGCCGGAGCGTTCTTCGGCGTGGTGCTCGCGCTCTTCATCTGGAACTTCTTCAATCTGAGCTCCGGCTGGGTTATTCCGATGCTCGCCATGCTGACGTTCTGCGGCGGATACGCGCCCTTCTTCATGCTCAACCGAGCGATCGACGCGCGCAAAGCGGCGATCCAGAAGAGCCTGCCCGAGTTCTTGGACATGGTCTCCTCCACGGTGCAGGCCGGCTTGGCCCTGAACTCCGCGCTCGGCTACGCCGTCGAAGCGGTTCCCGGACCGCTTGGGGACGAGATCAAGGAGGCGCTCTCGGAGATTCGGCTCGGCCGAGCTCGCTCCGAGGCGCTGCGCGCGGTCGGCGAACGCACGAATCATCCGGCCCTGCGAAACGCCCTGCGGATCATGAACCAAGCCGAGCGGCTGGGCGCGAACATCGCGAAAATTCTCACCGACCTCGCCGACGATGCGCGACATCAGCGCCTGATGCTGATCGAGGAAATGGCGGCGAAGCTGCCGGTCAAGATGGTGTTCCCGATGGTGTTCTTCATGATCCCGGCAATCGTCACGATCATTTTCGGCGCAGTAGCGGCCAATTATTTCAACGGCCCGCGATGATCGCCACCGTTGCCGCGGCCGTCTTCTTCGGCTGCATCGGCGTGATCGCGCTGTATCTCAGCCGCGCGCTCTGCGCGGACATCGCTCCGGCCGACGACGGTCCGCCGCCGGGTAAACCGCCTTACGCCGTCATCGTCGCCGCCTGCGTGCTGCTCGGCGGCGCGGTCGTGATCGTGGGCGCGACGCCGCTGCAAATCGGCATCGCGGCGATCGTGACGTTTGCGCTCGCCGCCTGCTGGTGCAGCGACGCGCTCTGCGGCATCGTTCCCGACGTCTTCACGCTCGCGCCGCTGGCGGCGCTGCTGCTCTTCGCCGTCGCGCAGCACGACTGGTGGATCGCGATCTCCGCGGCCGTCGTTTTCGTGCCCTTCGCCGTGGCAGCGCTCTTCTCGCGCGGTTACGGCATGGGCTGGGGCGACGCGAAGCTGGTCGCCTTGTGCGGGGCCGCGCTGGGCGCGCCGCTGGCGCTTCTCGCACTCTCGGTCGCGTGCGCAGCCGCAGTCATCGTAAACCGCTTGGCCAGCTCCCGCGGCCCGATCGCATTTGCGCCGTACATAGCCGCAGCCGCGGGCCTCGCGCTCCCGCTGGGGTTAGCGCACTGAGCCTCGTCCGCGTCGTGCTGCTGCTCTGGGGCGCGTTTTTTCTCGTCCTCGGCCCGATCCGCACGCCCGGCGACGGCGACCTCTACTGGCAGCGATGGCTCGGCGATTTAATGCTGCAATCGCACACGCTCCCAGCCGTGCTGGGAAGCGAAACATTTACCGCGGCGGGCGCCGCGTGGGTTCCCCAGGAGTGGCTCTTCAGCTTGGCGGTCGCATTTGCTGACGGCCATCACCTTTCCGTGCTGCTCTCCATTTTGATCAGCGCGCTGCCGCTCGCGATCCTCACGACGATCTACCTCCGCGCGCGCGACTACGCCGGCCCCGAGGCGATCGCAGCGGTGCTGCTTTTTTCCGGGCTTGCGCTGCTGGAGTCGTTCGGCGTCCGCGCCCAGGTGCTCGGATGGGCGGGCTTCGCGGCGTTCATGTTCTTTCTCGAGCGACGCGATCGCTGGCAGCTTGCCGCGATTCCTACGGCGATCCTCTGGGCCAATCTGCATGCCAGCGTGGCGATCGCGCCGGTGCTGGTGATCGCGCGGATCGTCGCGCTCATTTTCAACGACGGCTGGAAGGCGTTGCGCAGCCGCGAGGTCGCGATCCTCTTCGGCACCATGCTCGCTCTGTTTTGTACGCCGCTCGGATGGCGATTGCCCGTTTATGCCATCGCGTTGGCGGGCAGCCCGATCCGGCACTTCATCCAAGAGTGGCAGCCGTCGGGGATGGGCGACTTTTCCTTTTTGTTCGGAGCGCTGCCGCTCGCGCTCGCGGTCGTCGCCGGAGGACGGGCAACGCTCTGGAACGATAAGCTTCGCAGCTTCCCTGCCATCGTGCTCTTCGGCGCGATGCTCTTTGCGTCTCGGAATGTTCCGCTCTTTGCGATCGCCGCGGCTCCGCTCGCGGCGATCGGCCTTGCATCGCTCATCCCCCGGATTCGCGACATCGGGCCGCGCATTGCTGAGCTCGAGCCGGCCGCGATCGTGGCAATCTGCGCGGTGATGTTGGTTGCCGGAGTGGAGCTCGCGGTGATACAGCGCCACGCGCCCGAGCGAGTACCCATCACCGCGATCGCCTCGCTCGACGACGGCGCGACCCATCATTTGCTCTGCGAGAACTTTACGTGGTGCAGTCTGGCGCTCGGGCGCCCGAATCTGCACGTGTTCATCGACGGCCGCTGCGACCCGTACCCCCTCGCGGTTTGGCGCGACTACATCGCCGCTATTGGCGGGGGAAAATCGTGGAGCAGCCCCTTCCGGCGGTATGGCGTGGACACGGTCGTTGCGGCCCGCGGAGGCCGCCTCGCCACCGCCCTGGAGAAAAGCCCGGGCTGGAAGAGCACGTTCGAAGACCGCGCCTACGTGGTTCTCCACCGTGACTGACGCGCGCCGCGCAAATGCCGCGGCTCTGGCCGCCATCCTACTGGCCGGCGCGCTGAGCACCGTCTGGGTCTTCCTCGTTCCAATCTTTCAGGCGCCCGACGAGCCCGCGCACTTCGACTACGCGATCTCCATCTACAACGCCCATCGGCTCGTGCGCGTGAGCGACGGCCGGCCCGATTGGATCGTCAGCCCCTACACCAAATACCTCATGCGCGCCACCGATTTCGAGCGCGTGGCGTGGCACTCGTCGATGCGCGCGCCGAAGGGCTATGGTAGCCGGGCGTTCTTCGCGAGAGTCGATGCGGAAGCGCCGGACGTTCGCGCGTCCACGCCCTCGAGCGGAACGGTCAGCTACATCGCGCCGTACTACCCATTCGCGTTCTACGGCCTTCAGGCGTTGTGGATGCGCGCGGTTTCCCTGTTTACCGGATCGCTCGTGGCGATCTTCTTCTCGGCACGGATGCTGTGCGTGTTCCTGACGATGCTTGGGTTATACTTCAACTACCGCACGGCGCTGAATCTCCGGGTACCGCGCTGGACGAGCGTCGCGCTCGTCGCGGCGGTCGGCCTTTTCCCGCTGACGACCTTTGTCTCGTCCTACGTGCAGCCCGATAATCTCGTCTACGCGCTCGTCTCGGCGATCCTGTTCTTCGCTACCGAGCTGCGACCGGGCAAACTGCCCGTCTCCATCGTGGCGGCACTGGGCGCCTCGCTCGGGCTGCTCGCAATCACAAAATACCAGTTTTTCTTGAGCGCGGCCATACCGGTTGCGTTGTTCGTGGCGCTACGCCTCATGCAAGCGCCGTCCGCTGCGGCGCGTCGAATCGCAGCGCTCGGCACGCTAACGCTCCCGACGGCGTTGCTCCTCGCCGTGCAATATCTTGCCGTCAATCGAGCGAGCGCCCCGGGCGCCACGGCGATGCACACGGACATGAACTTCGCTTATCTGCGGAGTACGGTTGCGCTTGGGCCGATAGCGAGCGTCCTACACCTTGCCGCGGCCGCGCTCTCCGGATTCACCGATTGTTTCGTAACCGGGGGCTGTGCGGCGACGTTTTGGCAGACGATCGGCTGGGTCGATACCCCGATCGTGATCGTCAATCCGATCGTCGAGCTTTCAATTCGCGCGCTCATCGCTCTGGCGACGATTGGCGCGGCGGTCGTTCTGAGTTTCTTCTTCTGCCGCAACGCGCTCCGCCTGGCGTATCGGCGGCACGCGGCCATGCGCGGGCGAGCTTCCGAGCCGCCGCCAGCGACCCCGTGCTCAACAGCTACCTCTGTTTCGCGGCGATCATGCTCGCGCTCTACGTGGTAACGAATAATGCCTTCGGCACCGAGGGGCGCCAGTGGTATCCGTTTGTTTTCTCGCGTTTCTCTGCTTCGTGTGGTACGCGCCGCGTGGTCAACAAGCGGCATATGGGTCTCAGCACGGTGTTAGTTTGCGGGCTGCTAGCCTACGCGGTCATAGCGGCGGGCTTCGCGGTAGTTGATGTATCGCAGCGCTACTACGGCCCGTCCGGAGCCGTCGCTACCAGGACGATGCCCGGTCGTTCGCAAGTTCTGCCGCAGCGCGCCATCGGAAACCTGTGGCGGATCAAAAGCGCGGAATATCATCTTGAGCGATGCAGCCACTCCGGTCTTTCCCGTCGGGTCAAAGCTGATCGTCTCCGGCGTCGCGCTGCCAACCCCCCGTGGTCCCTCGACGGTAGCGGCAGTCGTCGACGGGCGCGTTGCGATACCGATATCATCCGGCGAGTATCAGTTCATCATTGCTGAGGCAAGCCATGATCCAGTGAAGGCGTACGGCCAGTTTTTTGGCAGCTTGTCCACGAACCGTCTGCGCGAAGGGCCGCACTGGGTGACGGCTTATGCCGCGCTCTCTGACGGCCGCCACTACGAAGCCATCGCGCCGGTACGTTTATTTTTCCTAGCGACGCAGATGGGCTGTTCTCGGCAACGTTCACGCGGACACTCGATCGGACGGCAGCCCTTCCGGGAAGCCTAGACATTTCCGGAACCTGCGTCGGCGTCTCTAGGATCGAGGATGACGGTCGCGCCGTCGAGGCGGGCAGCCTTCTCTATGTGACGGGGAGGATCCCCAAGCCTAATGCACGTGCGTACGCGGCGTCATGGCTCCTTGTGGACCGCCGTCCGTACCCCGCGCGATACGACGCGGCAGACGGCTATGTTACCGCAACCGTTCCCACCGGGGACCTCGCGATCGGGACGCATCGTGCGTTCGGATTCGCCATGCGGCGAGGATCAACCGGCCTCGTTCGACTTGCTGGGAGCGCGCCGTTCAGAATCGTGCCCGGCGATGGGGGTCGCAAATTTCTCGCCGACCCGCCGCCGGGCTGCTCCGATCCCCTGCACGAACTGGCGTCAACCTAGTGAATGGAGGGACTTGATGCGTCGGCCGGACTTCTTAACCGCCCTCGTGGGCACGGCGCTCGCCGGCATGTCGCCGCGCGCCGCCCGCGCGGCTGTGCCCAACGGCACCCGGCGCGTTCTTTGGCTGCGGCGTGCCGGATACGGCGACGAGATCGTCGCGCCGTTTTGCGTCGATGGCCGGACCGTCTACCTGCCCGGTTATAGAGAGATCTGCTGGCTCATGCGCGACCGCAACATCGCCGTGGCACAGGGCTACGTACAGTTCGACATCGTCGAGGTCGAGGCGCTGTGGGAGGTGCAGCAGGCTCTCGCACTTCTCGGAATCCGACAACCGCTCGTGATTACGAGCGGCTATCGATCGCCTCAGACGAATGCCGCGACCGAAGGCGCGGCGCGTAACAGCATGCACCTTTATGCCAAGGCGGCAGACATGTACGTCCCGGGCGTCTCGATGCGCGACCTGTTCGACACCTGCTGGTCGCGCTCGGTTTCCGGCGGCATGGGCTACTACGATAGCCACGTGCACCTCGACTCGGGAACTCGCCGTTGGTGGGTCGGCGACCTCGCCGTGCCGGAATTTCGTCCATCCGGGGATCTCCTTGGGTGAGTTTTAGGCACCTGGGTAGAATCGGGCATTATGGTGAGGCTACTACGACCTGCCAGCCGGCCCGGCATCCGATCCGCTTACTACGTTGCGGGATACTGGATGCTCAACATAGCCCTCGTCGCGGCCGAGGCAAAGTGGCACCTCATCTACCGCCTGACAATGTGGGACATCACGCAGCTCCGGATGCTCGCACCCCTCTTCGCGCAGCTCGCGCATCCGGGCGCCACGATTCCGGCCCATCACCTCTGAGTCGCGCCCGAAAGGGTTAAGGCTCCGAACGTGAGCGGAGCGATTCGATCTCTCGCGATCGTCACTCCCTTCTATCCGCCACACGTCGGCGGCGTCGAACGCTATGCCCAGGAATTCGCGCGCGCAGCAATGGAGATCGGCCTCTCGGTCAACGTCGTAACAACCGACTCCGTCAAGCGGCCGGTCGAGTCGACGGAGGACGGCGGTATCAGGGTCCTACGTCTGCCCGCGCATAATATTCCGGTAATGGGCTCTCACTATCCGATCGCCCCGTCCGGTTGGAAAAACGGTGAGCCGTTCTTGGATTGCGACGTAGTGATGGCGCACACGCGATTCTTTATGACCACGCTCCTTGCGGCTAGGATCACGGCTCGCCGTCGTAAACGAATTTGCGTGGTCGATCACGGCTCCGGCCCGCTGCGCGTTTCGCCTAGACCCCTGGCGCTGGCATCTTTGGTGTATGAACGCGTGGCTACCGCGGCTCTGAAGCGGCTCTCGGCAAGGTTTTTTGGCGTCTCGCGGGCATCGACTGACTGGCTTCGAGAGTTTAAAAGGAGGAATTTTCGACGCCGAGATAGTGCCTAACGGCATAGCGCCACGGCCCGTCGTCCCAACGCGCAATAGAGACACGTTCGATCAGCCAACCATTGCTTTCTTTGCAGGACGGCTGCTACCCGAAAAAAGGGGTCCGCGAACTCGTCGATGCGGTGGAGTTGCTCGTGCGCGAAGGAAACAACGTTCAACTCAGGATCGCGGGAGAAGGCCCTCTGTCACCCATTCTTGAGAAACGAGTCTCCACGACGCAATTTCTCACATCCTAAGGCGGCTTTCGCCGGACCAGATCGCCGAGGAACTCGACCGTGCCTCCATCTTTGTCAACCCATCGAATTGTCCCGAAGGCCTCCCAACGGTACTTCTTGAGGCCGCCGCCGCAGCGTTGCCCGTCATATCCACACCCCGCGGGGGCACTACAGATATCATCCTCGACGGCAGAACTGGCTGGCTCATCCCAAGGGGCGACGCCAGGTGTATCGCTGCCTGTCTACGCGAGGTCATCGCGGAACCCGACGAGGGACTCCGAAGGGGTATGGGACTCTTCCGCTTGGTTCAAAGTGACTATGTATGGCCATCGATCGTTCGAACGAGTTCCTCGCGTTGAAATTGATGCCCGTGGTCCAAGCGTAGCGGCATGATTCGGATTGGTATCATCGGCAGCGGCAACATCGTCCGCACCCGCCACTTACCCGCACTGAAAACACTATCGCAGCTTGCCAGAGTCGCTGGCATCAGTGATACTCACGCCGACCGGGCCCGTGATGTCGCGCGAGCCTTCTCCATACCGGAATCTGATTTCAATCCCGTCGACTCTATTGCAGCGATCTCCTGGCTTGACGATGCGGACGCCCTTGTAATCGCGACATCGCCGTTCTCGCACGGCACATTAGTCAATCAAGCATTGGACCTCAAAAAGCACGTGCTGGTCGAAAAGCCATTTGCACAGATTTGGAGCAGGGCGAAGCTGCCATCGTAGCTTCCGAGCGGCAAGGTTTGGTTCTCGCCGTCAATCACAATTTTCATTTTCCCGCGGATTCACGAAATTAACGACTGACCTAGCCGCCAAACGATTAGGCACGCTACGCGGCATTTATAGCCTGCAGCTGTCGAACGACACGCGACGGCTTCCCGCCTGGAGCGAGTCGCTGCCGCTCGGCCTCTTCTATGACGAATCACCGCACGTCTTTTATCTCCTTCGCCGCTTCGGCGGTCACCCTATAACGATAAACTCCGCCTATAGCTTGCCGTCGTCAAACCCGAAAAAGTCGACGCCTCACCTTATGTCCCTCGAACTAACCTGCGGGGCCCTTCCGGCGTCGATCCATATCGACTTCGAGAGTCCGATCTGTGAGTGGGTTTTCGCGGTGATGGGAGATCGAGGCATAGGGTACGTCGACCTTTTTCGCGACATCTACGCATATTTGCCAAATGACGGGCAGCATTTAATGCGCGAGGTGCTGACCTCCTCCGGCCTCGCGACCTTTCAACATTGGCGCGGCTTCATCCAAAATGGCTGGTCCTATCTGCGGCACTCGCTCCTATACGGGTTCGACACCGTCTATCGTAACTTTATCGCTGCAATCGAATCGTCCGATGCCGCGCGCGTCGCGCAACATTCAGCTATGGACGGCCTTGCCGTCAATCGGCTCCAACATCACATCGTCGAGCTGGCTCAGGCATCATTTGGGGGTGACCGTTCATGAGCATCGCCCTTTTTGTGGCGCGCGATAAGTCATGATGTTCGGTCGTATTGCGCAAGCGATTTCGAGAAACAGCTGGTTTCGTCGTGCCGCGCTGACTGCGCGCGACGCGAAGCAGCGGGCAGCGTTGAAGCGATTCGGCGACCTCAATGCCTATGAACAGCGTATTCTTTCGCAGAACGGGGAAGATGGCATCATCAGGGAACTCTTCGTTCCAATTCCTCACAATCGCTATTTTGTGGAGATCGGCGTGGAAAACGGCAGCAGTGTAACACGGCCCTCTGGCACAATGCTACGGGTGGCGTGGTTTGATGTTCGAGGCGGACACTCAAATGTTTGCTCGCCTTCAGTCGACCTACGGCTCAGTTCCGGTGACTTGCATAAATGACTTCGTAACGCGGGAAAATATTGTTTCGAGCCTACGGGGTGCTCTTGTTCCCGAGCAGCTCGACTTGCTATCGATTGATATCGATGGAAACGACTATCACGTGTGGGAGCGACGCAACCATTTCGGCCAAGCGTTGTAATCGTCGAATATAACGCTTCCTTTGGCCCCTCGGCCTCTACGACCATCGCCTATAACGCCAAGCATACCTGGCGCCGAGACCGCTACTAGGCGCCAGCCTTGCCGCGCTTAAGAAGCTCGGCAATCGCTTAGGGTACGCCCTGCTTGGGACGGACCGCCGCGGCATCAATAGCTTTTTCGTGAGGCGCGACCTGCTTGAGAAGTGCGGCTTTCCCGAAAAGACAGCTACTGAAGCGTGGCGCCCCAACGCGCTCATTCGGCTCCTTCCTAAAGGATCTGGGCCCCTCATAGAGCCCTGATACTCCAGCGTTCCCGCTATCTAATCGACCGCGGCGGTTTTGCGCAGGCGCTCGCGTCGTACTTTTTGACCTAACAGCTCACGGGTGGACTTCGCCGCGAACTGCACGTCGTACAGCAGTGCATTTAGCACGAGCTGGAAACCCATAAGAAACGGCAGGACCGCGAGCATGACCGTTCCGGTCGTGCGGGGGATGCCCGTGGTGATTGTCTGGATCCACTGGAATATCGCGAAGCCGACGCCGAACCCGCCGAGTGCCAGCCCGAGCAAGATATACAACGACCCCAAATTGATGTCGAAGACGAAATATTGGAGCAGAACCCGGCGCCAGAACAGTTTCGCTAGTTTGGGTGGAAACGCAAAAATCGTCCGGGAGATCGAAAGAGAACTGGATCGTCGCCGTAGATCGTTTCCATCTCCATCTCCGCGATCGCTGCGTGCTTCAACCTAAACTCGCAGAGTACCGATATTTCGAAGAAGTAGCAATCGGCAAATCCGTTCCAGTTGACCGCCGGCAGCAACCGCCCGTTGAAGGCGAGATAGCCGTTCGTCGGGTCCAAAACGTTCCAATATCCAGAGGCGAATTTCGAAAAGAGCGAAGAGAAGCGAGTTGCCGAAGAGCCGGATGGCCGGCAACGGGCTGAGACTCGCGAATCGAAGAAGCGATTCCCTTTCACGAACGCCAGGTTTGGATCGGCCACGAACAGCTCGATGATGCTCGGAATATAGCTCGTATTTATCTGGCCGTCGGAATAGATCTTTACGATCACGTCCATCGCGAGGTCCAATGCTCTTTCTAGGCCGGTCTTTGTCGCAGCGCCGACGCCGCCGTTCTTCGGGCGCTGGATCACCTGGACTGATGGATGAGCTCTAAACGTCTGCTTGACTAAGTCTCCCGAGGCGTCCGGGCAAGCGTCGTCGACGACGATGACCAGATCGACGTACCGGAGCGCGCCCCGTACGACGTCGCAGATCGTTTCGCGTTCGCGATAGGTTGGAATTATGCAGCAAGTGGTCATGCACGTGACTCCGTTAGGCGGTATTCTTTCGCGACGAGTGTTCCCGTTGCCTTACGCCCGAGCACGACAGCGCTCGCGGCAAACGCGATCAAGCCAATCCACGTCGGCAGGCGCAGCAGCCACATCGCGGGGCGGTTCGTAGAGTTGCCGAGCACGAACGCGCGCCAGCTCGCCTCCGCGAGGCGCGGATCGATCGGCGGAAACGCGTGTGGTGTGGCCGTGGGGTGGGGCGGCGTGGCTGACGCGAGCGTGAAGAGGCCCAGGATCGCGAGGAACGACAGCATCGCGGCGCCCAACGCGACCTTTTGCTCGCGCTTCCAGAGCACGTACGTAAGATACGCCACCGGAAAGAGCGGGGCGAGGAACATCGCCACCGACGTCGCCATCATCCACGGCACCGCCAGCAGCACGAGCGCCGCGAAATCCACCCGCGGTACGCTGCGCGTGCGTATAGAGCACCAGGCCGCCGGAACGGCCGCCGCGATGGCCTCGGTGTGCACGAACGATCCGCCGAGCAGCGTAAAGGCCGGCGGAACGAGCAGCGTCAACGCCGGGTCGCCATACCGGCGCGCCAGCCGCAGACCGAAGACGATGCCGAGCGCGCCCATAACCACGTACGAAGCGCTTCCCACCAGTGCGGCCGACGCGTCGGGCACGCCGAGCGCCGCGATCACGCTCGATAGGCTGTATTGATTGTCGCGCGAGATCTCGGAGAGGCGTGCGCGGGCAGCACTGTCGTCAGATACGCGAGGCTTTGCGCGTAGCCGCCGGCAAGCACCGAAAGCCCGCCGAGCGAACCGCCACAACGCCGAGCGCGAGCCGCGCCCCGCGATATGCCACGAACAAGGCGACCGCCGCGGGCAGCGCGATCTGCGGCTCGACCATCGCCACCGCGATCGCTACGGCCGCGAGAACCGGGCGATTCGCGCGGCACAGAGCGCCGCCACGACGATCGCCGCGATCCCGACCGGCATCACGTTCCCCGATGGAAACGACGTCAACCCCAGCGACAGCGCGAGCGCGGCCCAGGCCACGAGCGGCGGCTGCTTCGCGAGGCGCGCCAGCGCGTACGCGGCCACGAGGATCGCGAGCGCGAGCGCGAGCCACCACGCGAACATCGCGTCGCCGAACGATAGGAACGTCAGCGGATAAAAGAGCGCGAGCGCGTAGGGCGGGTACGGCGCCGGCACGGTTACGTTGGCCGGCGGCCGGTAAAACGGCGCGGTCGTCGCGCTCTCGCAATCGTGGAGCGATTGAGCGTAGTAGGGATTCAGGCCCTGGCGCTGCGCGAGCGAAGCGCAGTAATAGGCGTGAAAGTCCACGCCGAGGAGCCGGCCGGCGCCGTCGCCGTAGAGCTGCGCCCCGATCGGCACGAGCGTGAACACGGCAGCGAGCGCGACCATCGCGGCCGCCCGAGCGCGCACCCGCAGCACGCCGCTCTCACGGACCAGAAGCGACAGCAGCAACGCGAGACCGGCCCACGTCGGCAGGCGCAGCATCCAGGTAGCGAAGGCATTGCGTCGAGCTCTTCTGCGTGAAACGCTCCACGACGCTTCGGCGAGGTTCGAGGCGATCGCGGGGGCCGCATGCGTCGTCGCGTGCGGGGCCGCCGACGCCAGCTGAGCTCAGCCCGAAGATCATCACGGCCGCCGCAATGCCCGCAAGAAGAACCGCTACGACGTTGCCGCTCCAATAGCGCCACGCGAGATACGCCACCGGAACGAGCGGCGCGAGGATCATCGTGGGCGAGTAGGCCCACACCCACGGCACGGCAAGCAGCAGCAGCACGACGACCGCCAGGTTGCGATAGGCGCGCGGCGCGTACGCCGCCAGCAGCACGGCCGCGGGAAGCGCCGCCGCGATCTGCGTGATGTGAATGAACGTGCCGCCGAAGACGGCGAACGCCGGAGGAACGCAGACGATGAACGCCTCGTTGCGCGTCTTCTTCGCCAACATTCCGGCGAGGATCGTGCCGGCAACCACCATCGCGGCATACCAGAGCGAGCCCGCGCGCAGCGCGATGCCGGCGGGGCGCCCCAGCCCGCAAGCACGGCGCTGAGGCTGTACTGCGTGTCGCGGCTCATTTCCGAAAGCGCGTGCGCCGGCAGCACGCTGGTGAAGTATTCGAGGTTCGTCGCGGGCCCGAGCACGGCGAGCGAGAGGCCCGCCAACGCGCCGAACGCGATCGCCAGCGGCACGCGGGTCGCCGGCATCCAGACCGCGAGCGCGAGGCACACCGGCAGGCCGAGATGCGGTTCGATCATCGCGCCGGCCGCCGCGATAGCAGCGGGCCGCGCGCGGCCTTGCCACGAGAAATACGCCGCCAGACAGATGCACGCGAGCGCGAGCGGAACGACTTCGCCCAGCGGCAGCGAAACCACGCCGAGCGAGAGGGCGAAGACGGCCAGCGCGCTCTCCCACTGCATGCGCGCGAATCGGGCGAGCGCGAAGACGCACGCGAGGAACGCCGCGATCAGCAGCGCGGCCCAGAGCGTCGCCGCAGCCTTGAACGGCAAGAGCGAGAGCGGCACGACCGCGGCGATCGCATAGCCCGGAAGGGGAGCGGGAATCGTGACGCCCGGGTTTTTCTCGAAGAACAGCGTCGAGCCGATGCCCGTTTCGCACGAGCGCAGGGGCTCGGTGTGATACGGATCGGCGCCGTGCGACGCGACCCGCGCCGCGCAGTAGAACGCGCGAAAGTCGCCCATGGTAAAGCCGGTGCGCACGACGATGCCCGTTTGGAGCCCGAGCGCGGCCAAGGTTGCGAAAACGAGGGAGGCGCCGATCCAGGCGCGACGCACCGGAGTTACGATCCGGAGGCGAGAGGCAGGTCGGGCTTCTCCACGCTGTGATAGTCGAGCGAGGCGACGATCTCGGCGATTCGTTCCAGCAGGCTGACGTGGCGCGCTTTGAGCGCGGCGTCCAGCGTGGCGACCCACGGCTCGTGCGCGTCGCCGATCAGCAGGTCGCCGCGGTAAACGCGCGCCGCGCTGCGGTAGTGCGCATAGGCGGCCCGCAGGTCACCGCGGTCGTATTGCTCGTCGGCGTCGTTGGCGTGCATCACGAAGCGATTGACGTCGACGATCACGTTGTCGAGGTCGATCGAGAGCTCGTCGCCGGCCCGGAAGTACGCCTCGACCTGCTTGAAGCCGACGATTTGCGCGATGGCCTTGCGGATGTTCGAACAGGCGGTGCGCAGGCTCTGCGCGACCAAATGCCGCTCGGCGCCCGGCCAGAAAACCTGCCCGAGCTCCGTCCGCGAGGCGCTTCCGTTGGGCTGCAGCGCGACGTACTTGAAGATCTGACGGTCGCGCCGGCGCACCCACTCGATCGGCTGGCGGTCGATTTCGGCGAGGAACCATCCGAAGAGACGCACCTGCATCGGCGTCGCCGGCGCCACGCGCCGGCCGTAGCGGTCGTACAGCCGGCTGCGCGACAGCGCGCGCAGCGGCCGATAGCCGTCGGGCGTGTGGATGACGAAGAGCCCCTGCTCTTCGAGGGCCTGCAGCTGCAGCCGGTCGTCGAGATGCGAGCCGCTCATGAGCTTGAGCACGAGATCTGCGTCGCTCTCCGTCACGTGCGCGAGCGCGCCGGCCACGAACTCGTTGAAGAGATGGCCGTGGCGCATGCGCCAGTGCTCGAACGCCTGCGCGAGGCTGACGTTATCCTCGGCCGCCTTGCGCAGCGCGCCGCTGACGACCTGAGGCCAGCCGTCGGTCGCCTCGAGCATCCGCAAGAGGTCGGCGTGGGTGAACGGCACGCTCAGCGTCTCGGCGACGTGGCGGATTCCGCCGGCATCGAACGCGAGCCGCTCGGCATCGCAGAGCACGGCGGTTCCTTGCGAGACGAATCGTCCGACCTGGAAGGCGACCCGCGAGCGGGAGGCGATGAGCAGCGACACGTCGTCGGGCAGGTCCTCGATCAGGTGAAGGATCGCCGCGATCCCGTCCGTATCGGGCACGTCCTCGCAATCCAGGGCGAGCTCCAGCGGCGCGCGCGCCGCGAGGGCGCGCATGAGGTTCTCGTGGTTGGCCAGTTCCAGCTCGATCTCGAGGGCCCGGGCGATGCTGCCCCAGATGATCTCGGTGGTCGAGCCGGGCGGGAGCGTACAGTAGATGCCGGTGTTGGCGCAGCGGCGGAGATAGCCAAGCAGCGCCATCGTTTTCCCGAAGCCGGGCGGCGCGACCAAAAACCGAACCGGAACGCTGCTAAAGCGTCCCAACCAGTATTCCAAGCCCTGGCGCCGAACGATCGACGGCCCAAGGCGGGGCATCCCTGAGCTCATACCATCCTAGGGGCGGTCAGCAAGCTGCCCCCTTTACCGAGCAAGTATACCCTCTTTCCCATAATCCCGCAAGAAATGTGGGTCCATCGCCTCATGGGACCAGCCTCCGGGCGCGGAGGTCGAGGGTCCTAGCGCGCCAGCGGACCTCGTAGTTTAGCTTGCGTAGGACGTTGCGGAACTTGACGGCCGGCGGCTGCGAGGCCACTACGCGTTCGGTCAATTGGTGATCGTGGTGCAGAGCCGGGCCGAGTATTTGCAGCGACGGGAGTGCCGCCGGCGGATGCGTGCCGGCGAACCGAAGCAACCTTGGGTAGACCGGCGTGAAGTAGCGCACCACGTCGAAGCTACCGAGTTCTTCCTCGCGGAGCACGTTCCCCGGCGCGCCGAGCGAAGAATATTGCCGGCCCTTCTCGGCGTGGCGGCGCGGCGCCAGCGTATGGCCATAGTGCGCGTAGACGTACGGCACCGCGATCCGTTTCCCGGCCAAGCCCACCAAGCGCTCGTGAACGGCCCCTTCCCATTGCAGATCCGGCCGGTAGCGAAAGAACATCATCCGGCGCTCGATCGACGTGTAATAGGCGAAGGATGCGAAGAAATGCCACGTGTATCCGTCCACGAAATCGTACTGCGCGGGAACGCGATCGAGGCGCTCCGCGATCCGAAGGATGCCGGGGCCGTGTACTTCG
Organism: Vulcanimicrobiota bacterium; assembly: GCA_963745145.1. GTDB lineage: Bacteria > Vulcanimicrobiota > Vulcanimicrobiia > Vulcanimicrobiales > Vulcanimicrobiaceae > Cybelea. The sequence goes on from CAVUWE010000003.1 coordinate 769,990, forward strand.
TCGGCGTCGACGAAGGCCACCCAGTCGCCCGCGTCGCGCTCGCGATGAAGCCGTAGACAAACGTTCCGCGCGTCGGCGAAGCCCGTGAACGGCGTGCGATCGACGACGAGGCGCCCCTCCTGCGCGCCGAAGGCGCTTCCCGCGAGCGTCTGCGCGTGGGGCGACGGGTCGGGCGAGTTATCGTTGACGATGAGAGTCGAAGCGACTCCGGCGATCGACTCGAGCATCGCACTTAGGAACGGCTCGTCGCGCGGGCCGAGGATGAGATGCGCCGCGATGGTTGGCCCGGGATTTGGCACGGGGTAGCCCTTCGACTCCGCTCAGCCCTTCGACTCCGCTCAGCCCTTTAAGCCTTTTCTCCGGAGCCATCGGTTACGGCGTGGGCGTGCAGTTATCATCGTGAATAAATTCGTTGTACCAAAACGAAATCTTTCCAGTATGCCCTCCCATCCCCTCCGACCCGGCGCCGATGAAGGCGGTGCGAGAGAACATCTTCAAGTGCGTGCTCCTTTGACGCTAAGGAGGTTCGGCGATGAGCGTCAGTTTCACCGCAACGGACGCGCTAGAACTGCGCGCTTCACGAGCTTTCGAAGAAATATTCGCCGGGCTGCAGGGTAGATTCACGATCCGCACAATCGATTTCGTCGCAAATGAACCGATTGAGACGGGAGAAGCTATGCTGATTCTTGCAGCGAAGTGCGTCGGAAAGCCCGAACGCAGAAATGATATAATGCGCGTTGCCTCGACGATCGTCGCACCCTCGAGAGCGGAGGCCGGCTGCATTTCCTACAGCATTCACGAACGGCTGTTGGGCGAAGATGAAATTCTTATTCTTCGAGGAGTGGGCGGACCAAGCAGCTCTTGATTTTCATTTTAATACGACGCATTTTCAGGAGTTCATAAGAGAGTTCACGCCGCTGCTTCAGGCGCCGCCGGACATACGTATCTATGAGGTTTCCGAGGCTCGCACGCTGGAGCTGTAGGGAACCCCGGCGCGAGCCGAGGTTCCCCATTTTGCCGTACGACCTTTCGTCGGTTAGGTTTTCGTGCAGCTGTCTCGGCCGCGACGACCGTCGTCTAGCTCCTTTTGTCGAGGAGGTGATCCCTAGCGGGGATCCTGCACGGTACCGATGACCGTTGGCGTCAGCCCGTTATTGAAACTGTAGAGATACTTGCCGGCGGGGTAGGAATAAATGTCGACGGCGGTGTTCGTCTTGTCGGCGCACGCCAAGTTGGTCTGCGCTTTGTTAAGCGAACACTGCGGTGAGTGGCCTTGGATCGGGTAGGTCTTCGGCGCTTTGTCGTACGGCGGGGCGTAAACGTTGAGGGTGACCGCCGCGTCGTCCGTGATGATCAAATGATCCGACTTGTCGAACGCGATTGCGCCCGGCGCGCCATTCTTTATTTTCTTGAGGACCGTGCCGGGCATCTTACCGCCTTTGAACTCCATGACGCCGGTCGCGCTCGACTGCGTAAAGAATGAAACGTAAACGTTGTCTTTCGAATCGACGCCGACGCCGTTGGCAAAGTAGATTTTGGAGTCCGTCAGAAAGCGCGTCGGGCTCTTCTTACCCTTGGGGTACACCGCTACGTTGCCGGCTGAGCTCGACGGCCCAAGAATATTGTTCACGTAGCGCGTTCCGTCCGAGGCGAATCCGATTCCGGCCGGCTGACCGTTGGAATCGCTGAGCGTTTCGCCGGCGGCGCCGCAGTTCGGCGCGTACGAGACGATATCGGGAACGCCCGAGTTGAGATCCAGCGCTTGGGGAACCCAGAGTTCGTTCGCGCTGTCGACGCCGAGCGCGTTTATGCCTTCGCCGACGGACGTGACCTGGCAGATGGTGCCCTTGTTCTTCGTGTTGTTCGTGTTGTAGTCGTTGACCGGCGTCGAACCGGACGGGTTATAGGCGGAGACGAAGATCTGCCCCTTGACCGCCGCAGGGTCGACGAAGACCAGGCTGCTGCCGAATTGCGCGCGCGTCGCCGGAGCATGATCGTCGATCGACACGAAGTGCGTCGTTAGGCCTTGTGGAGTCGCGGCTGACGGCAGTTGCGGTGATCCCGCACTAGAACAGCCTGCGATAAGAACCAGCGCCGGTCCCGCAACCAGCGCCAAAGCAAGAAACCGTTTGGTCTGCATATACAAAAAACACTCCTGACAAAAGTGGAGGAACAGCCGGGGATACCCTGCGCTATTACGGGATAGTCGGCCCGCGACCTCTACAGCGAGGATTTCATGCGCTGGTCGCTAGTAGCCCGGGAACATTGAATATCACGTGGACGAGAACGGCGGGGATCAGGCTGCCGCTACGCCGTCGCAGCTCGCCCGCCAGTACGCCTAGCACGAGCGCCGCCGCAGCGGTCCAGGGGCCGACGGCGAAATGCACCAGCGCGAACAGTAGCGCAGTGCCTGCCACGGCTGCGACGCCCACGCGTGCTGAGGTTTCAGCCGCGGCGGAGAGGTTGCGCGCTAACACCGTTTGCAGCAGGCCTCGAAAAATCAACTCCTCCTGTAGCGGCGCACACAGGCCGAAATAAAGCCACGCCACGAGCGGCTGCAAGGTCAACCCCGCCAGCGGCCCGGGCTCGTGCACGCGTGACAGTGCGCCGGCAACGGCGGCCGCAAGCGGCACGCCGAGCGCGACGGCAATTGCGACGTCGTGTTTGCTCGACGAACGCATTCCAAAGTCTGCGAAGGTCGCCCTTAGCGGGGTTCGCAATACGAACATGAGGATCAGCGCCACGGTCGCGCTGACAACAATAATAAACGGAACGGCGTGTGCGATGGGCAGATGCAGGATTGCTGCCAATGCAAACGTGGGGACATAAACCGCCAACAGCAGCCCGAGCGTGATTCCCAAGCTGCGCAGCCAACGCAACACGCGAGGAGTCGCTTCCGTCACTGCATCCTTCTCGATCTGCAATGCTTAGAGATCCCTTCCATACGGCATGGCTGTCCGGCAGCGTGCGACGGTGCTACAGGAGCGAGCGGATCGGATATCTCGTTACCTCCGCTTGACAAGGCTGCCAAGAAGGCGCATTGTTGCTGGTGGGGGCCGGCTTACTGAGACCCCAGCTTCTCGCGTTTTGCACGCCCGGGCGGCGCCTTCAGAAAGTAGGTTAGAACACGATGCGAATTACTATTTCGGCTCGTTACGCATTGGCTGTGTGCGCTGCTCTCTCGATGCTCGCCGGCTGTGGCGGCGGGTCGTCGCCGGCGGCACCCTCGGCGCCGTCCAGCGGTACTCGCGGTGCTCCACCTCCGGCGCATGGGCACGGGCATGTCATCTATGATTTCCGAGGAGGTGCTGATGGCTACAAGCCACTCGCAGGTTTGCTCGCCGAAAACGGCCAGTTCTATGGCACGACAGCCAACGGTGGCACTTCGAACGGGGGCACGGTGTTTCAGATCTCGCCGACGGGGACGAAAAGCACCCTGTATAGCTTCCGCGGCTCGGGCTACGGCGACGGCTTCAATCCGTTCGCCGGCGTGATCGCCGGTTCCGGTGGCGTGCTCTACGGCGATACCGTAAACGGTGGCTCACCGGGATGCAACATTGGCGGTTGCGGTGCTGTGTACGAGCTTGTGCCGAGCGGCTCCGGCTACACCGAAAAAGTCATCTATACATTTCAGGGCGGCAACGACGGCGAGTACCCCTTCGGGGGTTTACTCTTGGATCAGAGTGGCGCGCTCTATGGCACGACTGTGGCCGGCGGTGGATCGCCGGCGTGCTCGAATCCTTCCTACACCGGCGGATGCGGGACGGTTTTCAAGCTGACCCCGTCGAGCTCAGGTTTCACCGAATCGGTCCTCTATAGCTTTCAAGGGGGCAACGATGGCGCATACCCGGGCGCAAGTCTAATCGCAGACGGGACGGGCGCGCTTTACGGTACGACGCAATACGGTGGTAGCTCATGCGCGCCGCCCTCCGGCGGTCCGGGTTGCGGTACGGTCTTCAAACTGGCTCCTTCGGGATCCGGCTACAGCGAAAGCATACTGTACAGCTTTCTAGGCGGATACGACGGTGCCGTTCCGCGCTCGGCACTTTTCGCGGGGCACAACGGCGCGCTGATCGGCACGACCTCGCGCGGTGGCGCCGGCAGCGGTCATTCGAATCATGGCACGGTGTACGAACTTAGGCCTTCGGGCTCGGGGTATTCAGAAAGTTTTCTTTTCACATTCGATTCCGCAGACGGTGCGTTTCCCTATGACGAGAACGGCCTCTATGCCGACAGCGACGGTAATCTGTACGGCACAACTGCACTTGGCGATAAATGCTGCGGAGTCGTGTTTAAGTTGGCCCCTTCGGGCTCAGGTTACACCGAGTCGCGCTATTATGTCTTTCCGACAGGCCGGCACGGCGGCCTCCAGCCACTGGGGAGCCTGGTCGCCGACTCGTCCGGCGCGCTGTATGGCACGACTCGTTACGGCGGTCGCGGTCACAAAAACTATGGGACAGTTTTCAAAATATCACCCTAATAGCCGGCAAGCACAAAGCCTGAAGCATCGCACACGGGCCCGCTCCAGCGGGCTCGTCGCTTTTCGTCGCAGCGACCGCATCGCGCGGCGGCGGCGCCATAACAAAGGAACGGCGCGACCCCCGCAAATGAGATCCCCTTTGGGCGGGCAGCGGCCCCCTCTCCCCGGTTGCCGCGATCAAGACCTCAGCCGATTCGCGCCTCCGGCGCTTGAGAGGAGTAGTTGCCTGGCTAACAGCATGCCTGTATTCAGCCATGTCGCTCGAGCACATCTTTTATATTAGCCAATCAATCGCAGCAGTAGCCGTCATCGCATCCCTTCTATATTTGGCGCAGCAGGTACGTCAAGCCGAGCGCGTTCAGCGTGCGACAATGCAACAGGGGCGAGCGGATCGGACATCTCAAGCTTCTTTGGCGATCGCGAGCCCAGAGCTTGCGCGTATCCTACAAAAGGGCATGGCGGGAGACCCAGAGTTATCACCCGAGGAGTTCACCCAATGGATGATGATCTGTCGCGCATTGTTTCTCAGTGGGGAGGACTCGCTTCTTCAGCATCAGGCAGGGATGCTTTCCGACGCCGCCTTCGACAGTTATGTCGCAGGCGTCAAGTTCTATATGTCGAGGCCGGGAATGCGCGCTGCGTGGAAACTGTCGGAGAATCAGTTCGGTCATGACTTCCGCTCCTTTGGCAACTCCATACTCGCTAAGATGCCGCCGGCGCGAAACGCCGACGCATACTCTGAATGGCGAAAACTGGTACGGTTGGAAGCAAGCGGACCGCCGAATGAGACCAGCACGAGCGGAGGAGGAGCAAATTCATGAAAGGCTTAGATATTGGTCGCTACACGTTGACGATTTGCGCAGCTGCGGCGGTGCTGTCCGGCTGCGGCGCCTCTCGGCACGGGCAAGATGACACGCCGCCGATCGTTGCGCGCGGTACGGCACATAGCGCAACCGCGGGCCCCAACCTCTACGTCGCCAATTATAGCTACGGGGGACAGAGCACCGTGACGGTCTACGCTCCGGACAGCGACCAGGTGTTGCGCACTATCTCTCAGGGCTTGAGTGCTGCGTATTCGCTGGCGTTTGACGGCTCCGGCAACCTCTTCGTCGGAAACCTCAGCGATAGCGATCCGAACGTGAGAGTGTACGCCCGTGGCGGCGGGTCAGTGAAGCGGACGATTGACCGAGGCGTGCGCGATCCGGAGACGCTGGCGTTTGACAGCTCCGGCAATCTCTATGTCGCAAACTTTTGTTGCGAAAACATCATCACGGTCTACGCCCCAGGCAGCAGGAAGCCGCTGACGATGATCTCCCAGGGCGTGAACCTGCCGCCGGCGCTGGCGTTTGACGGCTCCGGCAACCTCTTTGTTCCAAACCTCGGCAATAACACCGTGACGGTCTACGCCCCCGGCGGCACGAAACCGTTGAGGACCATCTCGGAGGGCGTGAAAAATCCGGATGCATTGGCGTTCGACGGCTTCGGCAATCTCTATGTAGCAAACGGCAATAACACTGTGACGGTTTACGCTCCGGGCAGCGGAACCGTGCTCCAGACGATCTCGCAGAGCGTGTACTCTCCGGGGGCACTAGCGTTTGACCGATCCGGCAACCTCTTTGTTGCAGACTTCTACCGTAACGCCGTGACGGTCTACGCTCCGGGCAGCGGGAAGCTGATCCGGACAATCACGCACGGCGTGAATACGCCCGCCGCGCTGGTGTTCGACGCCTCCGGCAACCTCTATGTCGCAAACTGCGGTTTGCATTGCGGCGGCTTAGGGAAAGGCACCGTGACCGTCTACTCCCCCGGCGCTGAAAGTCTGGTGCGGACAATTTCGCTAGGCGTGGACCAGCCCCACGCGCTGGCGTTTGGGCCGTGAGCTCCTAGCTTCCCTTTTTTGTCCTTCGTCCTTCGACTTCGGCGCTGCGCGCCTTCGCTCAGGATGACAACGTTTATAGAGTACCCACAGGATGACAAGGTTTATAGAGTTCCGAAGTTCGAGCGGTGCCAGTTCTTCGTTTGGCCGTTGACGCGCGCGTGATCGCCGAGGATACGCGCGGCATCGGGCGCTATGCACGCGCCATTCTCCGGCGGCTCGCGGTGCGCGACGACGTCGCGCTCACGCTGCTCGCCGACGGCCCGTTCCCGCAGCGCCACCGCGCCGCGTACGCGCGCGCCCTCGGGAGCGACGCTTTTTCAGTCAGTGGCCGCGCCGTCGGGGATCTCGACGTGGTGTGGCATCCGGCGAACGGCACCTTCTTCCCATCCACACTGCCGAGCGTCGTGACGATTCACGACGCCGTGCCGTTCCGTTACCCACTCGATGACGCGAAGCGCCGGGACCACGCGCAGCAGCCCTTTCTTCGCTCCGCGCGCACCGCCGCGCGCGTGATCGCGGTCTCCGAGTTCGGGCGAGCCGAAGTGCACCAGTGGCTCGACGTTCCAATGGAACGGATCGACGTGATCGAGCACGGCGTCGACGAGTCGTTCGCGCCGGGCCCGGCGCTGCCGCTGCCGGAGGTCCTGGGCGCGCAGCCGTTTCTGCTGTTCGTCGGCGATCCGATCGGCGAGCCGCGCAAGAACTTTCCGCTGCTCTACGACGCGTACCGGCGCGCATGGCCCGCGGGCGACGGACCGGCGCTCGCGGTCGCCGGCGCGCACGCGCCCGAACTGCCGGGCGTCGTTTACGCCGGAAATCTCGGCGACGACTTGGTGGCCGGTCGCGACGAGTCGCTGCGCGCGTGCTATCGCGGCGCGCTCGCGCTCGCGCTCGCGTCCTATCACGAGACGTTCGGCATGCCGATGCTCGAAGCGATGGCCTGCGGCACGCCGGTCGTGGCGTCGCGCGCGAGCTCGCTGCCGGAGATCGGCGGAGACGCGGCGCTGTACGCGCCGCCCGACGACGTCGATGCCTGGACCGCCGCGCTGCGACGCGTAGTCGAGGATACGGCTCTGCGCGAAACGCTGCGCGCGGCCGGACTGGTACAGACGAAACGCTTCAGCTGGGAGCGGAGCGCGGAGCGGCACCTCGCTGTTTTCCGCGCGGTCGCACGATGATTCGGCTCGGCGTCGACGCGTGGAACCTGCCCGGCGACCGGCGTGGAATCGGCCGCTACCTGCGCGAGATCCTCCGCGTCTGGTGGGAGCGCGAGCGCAAGAACGTCGACGTGACGCTGATCGTTCCCGAGTGGCACACGTGGACGGTACGCGCGCGATACCTTCATGAGCTGCAAGAGCGGCCGTATCACGTGGTGTCGCGGCGGCATCACGGGCGTGCCGGCCTCGACGCGCTGTGGTTTCCCTTCAACGGCTGCAGCTGGACGAGCTTCTCGCTTCCCGCCGCGGCCACGCTGCACGACGCTTCCAACTTCGTGGTGCCGGAGTATGCGCCAGAGACACAGGCGATCTTTCGCGCGGCGGCGCAGCGGTGCCGCGCGCTCATTACCGATTCGCGGTTCGCGCAGCACGAGCTCGCGCGAGACCTGCGGATTCCGGAGGGCCGGCTCGAGCCCATTTGGCTCGGCGTCAATCCGCCGCGGGCGCCGGCGCCGGTCGCGCTCGACGTCACGGGGCTGGGACCGTTCGTGCTCTACGTCGGTTCCGCGGAGCGCCGCAAGGGCTTCGACGTGCTGCTCGCGGCGATGGAGGCCGTGGCGCGCGAGCGGCCTGAACTTTCACTCGTCGTTACGACGCGGCTCGAAGGCTGGCGACCCGCGGACAACGTGCGCGTGGTCGAGCTCGGCTACGTCGACGACGACACGCTGGCGGCGCTCTATCGCGCGTGCATCGCGCTTGCATTCCCATCGCGCTACGAGGGGTTCGGACTGCCGGTGCTCGAGGCGATGAGCTACGGTGCGCCGGTGATCGCGGCGCGCGCGTCCGCCGTGCCCGAGGCGGGCGGCGATGCCGCGTGTTACGTGCGCGTAGACGACGCAGCGGAACTCGCCGCCGCGATTCTGCGCGTCGCGGGCGACGCCGAGTACGCTGCGGAACTGCGGCGACGCGGACCGCCGCACGCCGCCGGCTTCACGTGGGAGCAAACCGCGACGCAGACACTGGCCGCGATCGAGAGCGTGCTGGCGTGATCCATTTGGCGACGGGGTTGATCGTGCGCGACGAACGCCTGCTGATGGTCGCGTCGCGCTACCCCAATCATGCCGAGCCGTTGTGGAACCTCCCCGGCGGCCGCCAGCAACCCGGCGAGCTGCTCGCCGAGACCGTCGTGCGCGAAGTGTTCGAGGAGACCGGGCTGCACGTAGAGGCCGGCGAGGTCGCTTACGTGAGCGAGAGCTACGACGGCGACGCGCACTATTTGAACGTGACATTCGTTGTGGCACTTTGTCCTTCGACTGCGGGCCTTCGGCCCTTCGCTCAGGATGACAACTGGGGCGGGGGCGACGCGCACCGTGACGCGGGAGATCACGTCGTTGGTGTTGAGTGGGTGGCGCTTGCGGAGGTCGAGCGGCGCATCGTCGTCGCCGTCGTGCGCGAGCCGTTGATGGCATACCTGCGGGGAGCGTTGCCGCGGCGGTACGCCGGCTTTCACGAAGCCGGCGTTACGATCGAGTGGCCTCCAGATTCTCGCTGACGCTCGCGAGCCAGCGAGCGCGCGCGAGGGTGTGCAGAATCACGTCGACGGGTTTTCCCTGCACGGTCGCGCCGCGCGCAAGCGTTCCCCCGTCTTTGAAACCGTTGTGGCGCAGCACGGCGCGCGAGGAAGCGTTTTCCGGAAGGCAGTAGGCCCTGATTTCGCGCAGGCGCGCGCGCCGGAAGCCCTCCTCGATGAGCGCCGCGACGGCTTCCGTGGCGATGCCTCGGCCGCGGTGCGCGCTCACCACGCTGTAACCGATCTCCGCCGACGCGCGGTTCGCTTGCGCGATCCGCAGCGACACCCAACCGAGCGGGTCGCCGTCGCCGGCGGCGTGATTCACGAGCCACTCGAAACGGCCGACCACGCCGGCGCTAAACCGCTTCGGACGCGCCCCGACCACCCGCAGGAACTGCGAGCGGTTGACGTCGGGGAGGTCTTGAAAGTCGCGCAGCCCGGGCTCCTGCAGCACTTCCCAGAGGAGGCCGGCGTTCGCCGAGGTCACCGGCACGAGGCGCAACCGCTCCGTCAGAATGATCCTCATCGCGCCGAAGCATTCGCGTTTGCCGCAGGAGCTCTTGTCGCGCGCGCGGCGCGCGTGATGAGGTTGGCATGGATTTCGCGGCTGCGTATGCCGGCAAGACACCGGCCTTGGTCGACTTCACGGCGACGGTGGCCTCGCGGCCCCACTTCTTCTACGGCGCGCAATCGCACTCGATGCACGAAGCCTTCGACGTGCGGACCAGCGCCGGGAGCCTCGAAGTGGTCGACAACGTCAGCATCGCGCCGCGCTGCCCGGTTCAAGTGGGAGACCGCATCGAGGTCCGCGGGGAGATGGTGCACGATCCCGGGCGGCCGCCCGTCGTGCACTGGACGCACCACGATCCTTCGCGCCGGCATCCGGACGGGTTTATCCGTCTGCGCGACCACCTCTACGCGTAAGGGGAGGCGACGGGCGTTGCAGCAGCTCCGGGATCGTGACGAACCGGTAGCCATCGCGTTTGAGCGTCTCAACGATTAAGCGCGTCGCTTCGACGTCGGCGCTGCGGTCGCAGATCCTCGCGGGCACGTGGCTGCGCGCGCAAACGATGCCTTCGTTCCCATCGTGCAGATCGATGATCGACCCGTCGCCGACGTAGCGCAGCACGCGCGCCGCGATCACGCGTGCCGGCGGATACTCCCAATCGTTGGCCAGCGGCACGGACCACATCACCGGTGTGTAGCCGAGCTTGCGCACCTCGCCGAGCACGAGCCAGTCGCGCGCCCCGAACGGCGGCCGCATGATGCGCGTGTGCACGCCCGTGGCGCTGAAGATTTCCGCGTCCGTTCGCTCGAGCGTCCGGCGCAGACCGTTCCCGTCGTAGAGCAGCAGATGGCCGTGGCTCCACGTGTGGTTTCCGATCGCGTTGCCTTCTTGCACCTCGCGGCGCGCGACGCGCGGATACGCGTGCACGGCCCGGCCGACCACAAAAAACGTCGCGCGCACGTGCTCGGCGCGCAAAACCCTCAAGATTTCGTCGGTATACGGCGGGTTCGGCCCGTCGTCGTAGGTGAGCGCGACCACGCGCTCGTTCTTGGGACCGCTGACGAGCGTCTTGCCGAAGAGTTGATTGGTCGGGCTCTCGGCGACCTTATATGCCTGGAACGCCATGAGGCCGAAGAGCGCGAAGATCGGGACCGCGCGCAGGGTCCAGCGGCGCCTCACCGCTTCAGTCGTGCGCGCCGCGGATGCGGGCTTGTGCGGCCGCGACGTTGCGCCGGAACTCGTCGGGACCGAACTCGCGAAAGTCGTTGACGATCACCTGATAGTGAGGATACGAGGCCTGGTCGCTCTGGACGTGCACGAAATCCTTCGGCACGCCCTTGGAGAGATCGATCTGGTACTGGTGCCCGGCTTGTTTCGCCCAATACTCGGGGTTCGTGAACGTGACGGTGCGCTCGCCTTGTCGGTAGTCGGCGAGCTGTTTCACGTAGACGGTGTATTGCGCGCCGGCGTTGGGGAGCGGCGGCCGATCGACGAGCTGCCAGATGCCGTCTTGATCGAGTTTCCCGAAGAAAAAGCTCACCTCGTAAACGCGCGCCGCCGGCGCCTTGACCGTAATCTCGCGCCCGTTGTAGCCGCGAATCCGGTACAGAAACGCCGAGACGCCCTCGACATCGGACATGCGGTACTCTTCTTCGAAGATCGGCGCCTTCGGATAGCGAATGAGCAACCGCGCGTACAGCCTGCTCGGGGCCTTCTGTGCGTGAATGACCGGCCCGAAACGTCCCATCTCACCGCTGCCGTAGATGCGCCATCCGAGGACGAGCATCACCGCGGCCACCACGACGATAAAGATCTCGATAGGGAATCGCCGCATGACGCGCGCCTACTTTACCGTGGCTTCGGCTTCCTGGTCGAGCACGCGGTTTACCAGCGCGTCGGCCAGGACGTTCTGCTTGCGCGGGACGTGCCGGATCTCGACTTCCGCAAAACCGCGCAGCAGCCGTCGCGCGCGATCGTACAGCGGCAACAAACCCGCGTGTTTGACGCGGTATTCGCCCCCAAGTTGCTTGACGACCAGCTCGGAATCCAGCCGGATGCGCAGGCGCCGGATCCCGCGCTTGGCCGCCGCTTCGAGGCCCAAGACGAGCGCCGTCCATTCCGCGACGTTATTCGTCGCGACGCCGAGGTAGGCGCCAACCTCCTCGATCAGCTCTCCCTCGAGATCGAGCAGCACGGCCCCGCTGGCCGCCGGCCCCGGGTTACCACGCGAGCCGCCGTCGGCGAAGAGCATTGCCTCCATCGCTCGTGCCCTTCGCCGGTTCGAAGGCATAGACCGCCCGGCTCCTGGGTACATCCCCCGCATGATACATCCGTCAATCCTTCGAATCTCGATGACCGCGATCGCGATCGGCATGCTCGCGGCCCCGCCGCAGGGCACGCTCGCCGCGAATACATCGACCTTTTACGGAATCACCGTCCACGTATCCAGCAACAACATCAAGGTGCAAAACCCCAAGACCAAGCAGACGCTGAGCTTCCTCATCCTGCCGAAGTTCGACCAGGTCTTCTCGGCCGACGGCAAGACGACGTATCAGATGGGCAAGATCAAGGCCGGCCAGTACGTCGGCGTGATCTACGATCAATCCGCGCTCGGCGCGCGCCACGCCGACAAGATCTACCTGCTGACGAACGCCAACCAAACAATCGGCTCGCAGTAGCGGCTTTAGCGCGATCATCCCGACCGGCGGACTCGGCCACCCGGCACGAATCCGCCGGCGTTTTTACTTTCCACGAAGCACGACAATTCAGGTGAAAGTTTGGACGTTCTTGACGGCGGTATTCGACGCGCAAATTCGTCGCGTCGTGGCCGCGCTGTGGCTTCTAGGCGCGATGCTCGCGACGGCGGCGGCCTTGCTTTCCGCTCTGCGGCCGGGCGCGGGGCCATGGTGGGTTTTTGGCGCTGTCGCGATCCTGCTGCTGTTGATTGCGCGCTCGGTTCTGACGTCGCGCCCGTGGGCTCTCGCGGTCAGCCTCGTGCTCTTGGCCGGGCAGATCGTCGGCGTGGTTAGGACGACCCTCGAGCTCGCGTACGGGATCGACGCGGGTAAGGCCGGCGAATTGCGGGCGCTCGGTCTCGATCCGAGATTCGGCGTTTCGGTCAACCTCGCGTTTTCGCTGGCGGCGGTCGTGGTGCTAGGGACGGCTTTGCTTCGGGCGAAAAACTCATAAACAGTAGGAGGTCGAAAAATGCGCTTCGCCGCCCTGATTCTTGGCACGTTGGTTCTCGCGTGCTGCACGCGCGCAACCGATTCGACTCCCATCCCGGCTGGTTCGGTGGACTCCCGTCCCCTTTCGGGCAGCGGCTATAACGTGCTGTACCGCTTCAAGGGCGGAAACGACGGCGAAACGCCCAACGGGCCTCTGCTGGCCTTCAACGGCAGGCTCTACGGCACGACCCAACTGGGTGGTGAGAGCAATCACGGGACCGTCTTCAGCGTGAGCGCCGCCGGCGCGGAACAAGTACTGTACAGCTTTAAGGGTTTTTCAAACGACGGTGCGTACCCCGTTGACGGCTTAACTGCCGTGAATGGCGCCCTCTACGGCACCACCCAGGCGGGAGGTTCGACCAATTGCGGGACTCTCTTTAGCATCACAACCTCCGGCAAAGAGGCCGTTCTCCACAGTTTCGGCACCGGTTCCGACGGCTGTTCGCCGCAGTCGAATCTCGCCGTTGTCGGTAACACGCTGTATGGTCTAGCCTATTACGGCGGTGCGACCGGCTACGGAACCGTATTCGGCGTGACCACATCAGGTAAGGAAACCCTCAACTATAGCTTCCGCGGGAACGTGGCCCAACACCCCGGAGGCAGTTTGGTGGCCGTGAACGGTTCGCTCTACGGCACGACGAGATCTCAGCCCATACGACGCGGCTGGGGCAGCATCTTCAAGATAACTACTTCAGGCCACGAGCACGAGATCTACCGCGTCAAGGGCCTCGAATATGGGTCGCATCCGCTCGCGCTGGCGGCCGCCGGCAACACGCTGTACGCCGGCGCATATTCCGGCGGCGACGTGAAAGCGCAGGCGTGTGCAGTGGGCGGCGACAAGGGCTGCGGTACCATCCTGGCCCTACCGATCTCCGGAGGACCGGGGCACTTGCTCTACACTTTTCAGGGCGCACCGAACGACGGCGATAACGTGGCTCCCGGTTTGCTTATCGTGAACGGTACGCTCTATGCGACTACCGAATTCGGTGGTTCGGGGCAGTGCGCTATGTCCGGGGGCTGCGGCACGGCGTTTAGCATCGGCACGTCCGGCACGGAACAGCTATTGCACGACTTCCAAGGCGGCTGCAGACGGCGATCTTCCACTAGGTGGGATGACGTTGCTAAACGGCGCGCTGTACGGAACCGCCTCGCAGGGCGGCACGAACAACGCCGGAACCGTCTTTAGGCTGACACCATAATTTCAAAGCAGTGGGAAGCCGGCTCGTGAGACGCTCGACCCGTGCTGGAATCGCCGGTCTTGGAGTCTTGGTTGCGTTTGGGCTCGCGGCATTAACTGCCCGTCCCGCTACCCCGTGTCTGGACGAAAGCAACTTCGAGCAACTCCATAATCCGACACGATGCAGCCCATTCGCGCTGACTCCCGTACAAATTCTCGATACCTTTACGAAAAAGGCGTTCGACGGTGGCGACGAACCAGTCGCTATCACCGGCTTAGGCGACGCTTCTGTGGTGATCCAAACTAAGTCGGGTGCTCCATTCCGAATCGATCCGTCGCGGCACGTTTCCAGCTTGACACTTCCGCAGTCCCACGAACCGCTCGATTACGATGTGGGATTGATAGGGTCGTTCGACGGCAATATCGTCATAAAAGATTCTCACGGTGCCGCGGCTTTCCGGGAGGATGGGTCGATGCTTTCCAGCTGGGCCGTGCCGGCCGAGCATACGACCACTTCCGCTTCGATGTTTCTTGCGTGCGATCCAACGGCGTAGTGTGGCTGGCTAGGAACACTGAAACCGCGGATTTCGTTTACGCTTTCGATCCGACGTCATCGAATGCGCAGCTCTTCGATGGTTTCGACAATGCCTACGAGGTGTTTCAAGGCCCGACGGGCTTCCTGTCCGGCGAGACTGAGAAACGTCTTGTTGAGCGCGAGCTCTGCCGACGATTCATACGACCTTCGTGCGCGGACCCATCGGCGTTCCGCGCCAACCACCGCCCGTGGCAGGCACGGATCCGTACTTCGCAAGCTCGATGCCGGTGCGTGGCCTCGGTTCCGATGGTTCCGCCTGGTCCTCGTCTGCAACCCAGGTCATTCACGAGCATCCGAACGGCGAGGTGCGGGTGCTTCGCATCTACCCGCCGATCCGGTCGCTAAAGATGCTTGTGCCCCCGGTTAGATTAGCGATAGCGCCGGACGGGTCAGCCTGGATGACTGGCGGCAAGCTGATTCGCGTCACGAAAGATGACCGCATCGAAGTTCTCTCGGTAGCGCGCGCTTCGTACACCGGGAGCTTTTTTTGCTTTGGTTCTGACGGTCCGGCGTGGTCGCTCTCACCTTATGGCGATGGACTGGCGGCGGTACACTTCGTTCCGCCTAGCGATTAGCACAGGCGCTGCTCGCGCCGACGTTGGCGATGCTGACGGGTGGGGCTGTTTCACCCTTCGACAAGCTCAGGGTGACAAGGTAGTGGGCTCAGGGTGAAGGGGGAGTGACAACGTCGTGCCGCCGCATCCCGCGGCGCACGCCGCGGTGGAACTGAGCCCGCTCGCGCCGAAGATTCCTCGCCAGGCATCCGTTCTACAGTTACCAATAACAAAAAAAGGAGCAGGGTTATGGGACGATTCAGATTGGTGCTCACCCTGCTCGGGCTGTCGGCCGCCATGGCGGCGTGCGGTGAAGCGCTTCCGTCGGCGCCGCAGTTTGCTCGCAGCGGGACAGCCGGCATAAGAGATGCGGCGCACCAGGATCTGATGTACGTCACGGCCGGCGATCAGAACGCCGTCTACATGCTGTCATATCCGCGCGGCGAGCTGCACAGCACGCTCACCGGATTCGCGACGCCGTACGGCGAGTGCGTCGACGGGAAGGGCGACGTGTTCGTGCTGAACTTCGACGGCGCGAGCATCGTGGAGTACGCCCACGGCGACACCGCGCCGATCGCGACGCTCAGCGATCCCGGCGAAAAACCAGCCGGCTGTTCCGTCAATCCTGCAACGGGCGATTTGGCGGTGACGAACTTTAGCGGCACCGGCTCCTCGCAGAACGGTAACGTCGCGATTTATAAGGGCGCCCGCGGCGCTGCAACGTTGTATAGCGCTGCGAATATCGCTTCATACTATTACTGCGGCTACGACGATGCGGGCAACCTGCTCGTCGACGGAACAATGGGGAGCGGCATTGCTTTCGCGGAGCTTCGCAAGGGCTCGAGCGATTTCACGCCCATCACCATGGACGAAACGTTCTCGTACGCCGGTTCCATTCAGTGGACGGGCAGGGACTTCTCCATCGGGTGGGGCGGCGGAGCCGGCGGCTTCGTCATCTACCGCGTGTCGATCTCCGGCTCGACCGGAACGACCAAAGGCTCGAGCCAGATTCACGGTTTGCACGACCTCAGCATGGGGCGTGAATTTTGGATCGAAGGACATACCCTGCTCGATCGGTACGGCAGGCACGTAGGATACTGGCAATATCCGAAGAGCAGACTGGTGGTGCGACACACGCGACAGTCGCAGACTGGAGACGACTACGTGGACGGCGTGCTCGTGAGTCACGGGCGCCGTCAATAGCTATTGCGCAAACACCGAGTTGATGACGTGGCTGACCGGGACGCAAGGTCCATGTTGTTTATCGTATGGATAGCGATAGATCCGCACGCACGGATGCTGGTAACTTCCCTTTGAAACGAACAGATCTCGATTCTTCGCGACAGAGAATTGCATCCACGGGTTGAAGTCGTCTCCGACCGGAATGTTCCGCATATGTCTCTCAATCGACGACACGAAGACACCGAGATTGGGACTGTCACGCAGTCTACGGCAATAGCGTCAATGTTTACGCGAAGAACGCGACTGGTGACGTCGCACCAATCCGTACGATGATCGGCTCGGGAACGTTGCTCGACGGGCCGGCGGGAATAACGGTTCATTAGTGCCGTGGCGCAGAATTCGGCGGGCGTTCGCGACCGAATCATGCCCGATGGCCATCCAGGGGAACGTCGAGAGCCGCTTGGAGCTTCGCGGAGCGACACTGCTCGTGACACGATACAGCGCGAAGACCACGTTGAAGAGCCACACGCACCGCGACCCGTACGTCTCCATCGTGATGTGCGGGAGCTACACGGAGGTCCGCGGCACGGCCGCCCTTCTCTGCGGGCCCGGCACCGTTTTGCTGCACGATAGTAGAGAAGTGCACGCCGACTTTTTCATCGAACCGGCCCGGCTGCTCAACATCGAAGTCGGCGACGCGCAACGCGATCGAAGCATGGCGACCGCCGTGGAGAGCATCGCGGCGTCAGCGCATTGTCCGCGCGCCGTTCGCGCGATTTTGCAGCGAGCATATTCGTCGCTCCGCAGCGAATCGTCCGGCCGCACCGCTCCGGCGTGGCTCGACGCCGCCGTTGAGGGGCTCGGAGCGCGCGGCGGCCACATTCGCGGCGTTGCCGATCGAATCGGCGTTCACCCGACTCCATTTCGCGCGATCGTTCAAGAGCCACGTCGGCGTGGCCCCGTCGTTCTATCGCGCCCGGCGGCGAGTGCGTCTCGCTTCCAAGCTTCTTCTATCGACGTCGCGGCGCATATCGAGCATCGCCCTCGACTGCGGCTTCAGCGATCAAAGCCATCTGACGCGCGTTTTCCGCGCCATCGTCGGGATGCCGCCCGCGACTTTCCGGCACTGTCTCATGCAACGAACGCTCCGTGGAGCCGGCGGCGCGATCGCCGCGTGCGCGCTCGCACTGCTCACACCGATCAATGCGACGGCCGAGCTTTCGATTTCGAGCGACGCAACGCGGTGCGGCGATCGACGCTGCCGTGCACGCGACCGCGCCAGTTACGGCGGCCGCACGCCCGTGCCGGGCGTGCTCGTCGGCGGTTGGGACGGCATGGGGAACGTCTACGTGCGGGGTTACGGCTACGCGGACCTCGCGCGACGCGTCCAGCTCACGCGGGCCGATCACTTTGGCATCGGCAGCAATACGAAACGTTCGTCGTTACGGTCCTGCTGCAGCTCGTCGACGAAGGCAAGCTCAAGCTCGACGACCCGCTCAGCCGCTTCGCGCTCGGCGTCTCGATTCCGAACGCCGCGAACATTACCGTGCGCGAACTCATGGAGATGCGCAGCGGCCTGTTCAAGGCGTCAAATATGCCCGAGATCGACAAGATGAACATCACGGGGTCCACGAAGTTCAGACCCGAGAACCCTCATCGCGTGGGCCGCCAGCCAGAAGCCTTATTTCGCGCCGGGCAAGCGGTATAGATATACCAATACAAACTATCTTTTAATTCTTGGGCTGATCGTCGAGTCACTGACGCACGACACGGTCGAGGACCAGATCCGCAAGCGGCTGTTGGTTCCGTTCGGCTTGCAAAACACCAGCTTTCCGACCACGCAGGCGATGCCCGCGCCGTGGGCACGCGGCTACGGCTTCGACAAGAACCGCAACTGGGAGGACGTCAGCGGGACGATTCCGGTGTCGCTGATGTGGGCAGCCGGAGCGATGATTTCGGACATGGACGACTCGCGACACTGGCTGAAGCTCTACGTGACCGGAAAAACGAACAGCTCGGAGACGCAACGCGCGCGGCTCACGTGCTATCTCGACCGGCGAAGGCAACCTCGCCTTCGGCCTCGGCATCGGCTGCAGCGCAGGCTGGTTCGGCTACACGGGCGGCTTGCCTGGATACAACACCGCCGCGTACTACCTTCCGTCGTCGCACGTGACCATCGTCGCGTGGACCACGGTACAGATCGAAAAGCCTTTACCCGGCATGGCCAACGCGATCGTTCACGACATCGCGAAAATCGTCACGCCGCAGCACGTGCCTTTTTCGAAGTAGGCGCATGACGAACTGAAAGCGCACGCCGCTCGTCCTTCGACACGCGCCCCTTCGACTCGCTTTGCTCGCTCAGGAGCGGGGCTCAGGATGACGAGTGGAGCTGCCTGTCGACAGAGGCGCTAGTCTTTTGGCTTAGGGTATACCGCGAGGCCGGCAGGGTTCGCAATGCTGATCGACTCGAAGGGCGTCGTTGAGCCGCTCTTATAACCGCAACGTCTCCCGGATCGTGCAGGCTGTTGCCTACGAAGAGCGTGCCGGTTTTCTCCAACGCGATCGAATCAGGGGCCGGAAAGGCCGTCCGTAATCGTGACGAACGCCGATGCGTCGCCGAGATGGAATCCGAGCGCGGTGTTGTTCGCGTCGTTCGCTACCCAGAGGTTGTTGCTTGGATCGATTGCGACGCCGGTTGGATCGTCCAAACCGTTCAGGGTAAGCTTACTCGGTGTCGTCGAGCCCTTGGGAACTTCCCAAACGGCGTTTTGAAGGGCGTCTCCAACGTAGAGGTTTCCGTCCTTATCGATCGCGAGGCCGACCGGGAGATCGAAGCCATTAATCTGCTCGCTCGGCGTCGAGGCGCCTTTCGGATAGACCAGCACGTAGCACGAGCCGGCGGTTGCGCCGCTCGTCACGTAGACCGTACCCTGGTTGTCGACGGCGATGCCGTTGGGGTAGATGAGCGGTCCTCCGCTCAGCGTCACACTCGGATTATTCTTACCGAAGCGATATTCGGTAACGCTGCTGTTGCCATTGTTGGCGACGTAGAGCGTGCCGTGGAGATCGGTGGCTACGTTGACCGGCGGGTAGATCTCGTCGGTGGTGATGCTGCCGCTTTGCATTGGATTCGTCTTGTTCGCCGGGAAGAGCCGAATGGCGTCGGAGTCGATGTCTGAAACGAACAGGGTCAGCTTGCGTTTGGCCTTGTGGAAGTAACCGTTACCGCGTCGCGCATCGGCCGACTCGATTTGTCTTGGAGTCAGTCCGAATCGGACGTCCGCGCGCACCGACTCCGCGCGCACGTTCTCCAGCGCCTGCTGTGCGGGTGGGGTCGACGAGCTCGACGCAGGGGGGGCCACGATGGGCACGACGAGCGCACTGGCAAGGATCCGAGATCGCATGAGGCACCTCCTATAAAAGCCCTGAGTTGCCCATGCCCGGCGGCCGAGCCTGCAGGCCGCATCGAAGGCAACGGCGCTCACGAGTCAACAGTCGTCGGCGCGCGCTTGCTCGGAGGGCACCCCCGCCTCGCTCATAGCAGCCCCGGCTTTCATGAGGCGTGCGACTCGATCGGAGGCCATGGCTCCGCGTAGCACTGCTAGCACTCGTTCGTATTCCTGTCGATAGTGGAACGCGTGGCGATCGAAGGGGGCGCCGAAGAGGCGAGTAGCGCGCGCGTATCGCTCGGCCCGACGCTCATGAGCGCTTTGCGCTCGCAGCGCCGCGACTGTTGCGAGGCGCTGCAGCGAGCGAGCGACGTGGGTGCTTAATGCAGCTCGTTTGAGATAACCAGCGATTCCCGTGCATACGCCTCAGCCTCATCGCAGTCAGCCAAAGCGATGCGACAGGCCGACATAGTGTTGAGAGCACTGGCGACCACCCTCCCATCATTAACGGTGCGCAGACTGGTAATCCATCCAACAGGTACTCAAAGGCGAGCTCGGGATTGCCTGCGTCAAGTTCGATCTCGGCGAGATTATCCGAAATGGAGTGGGCCAACTGGCCATGTGCTCCGATGGCCTCATAGATCGCGTTTGCTTCTGCAACGTAGCTTCGCGCAGCGGTGAAGTCGCCGTTAGCCGTATATTGCGCCCATGGCGCAAAGGGCGTACGCGAGGTGCCTACGCGAGCCTAGCTGTCGAAGTTGCGTTAAAGCTGCAACGAGTATCGGCTCTGCCTCTTCGGTTTGCCCGAGCCGTCTAAGGGCGTCGCCCAGCAGAGCCTGTGAACGAGCGATCCCAAAATGCATCGTCGTAAAGATACTTTGGTAGAGCGCGAGGGCCTTTTCACTGCTCGCGAGCTCTATTTCACCTTGCTTAAGCACGCTGGCGAGGGATGCGCTTGCATAATTTGATCCTCGCAAGCACGTTCGCTGGTGTCCTCTCGTCGACGAGATCAAGCGCCAAGTTAATCCAGCGGCGGCCCTCCACGGGCACCCTTATGACCATCAGCCACGCACCTGCGAGACGTTGACCCAAAGCTACGTCGCCGCGAGCGGCGAGCGCCCACTCTAGGGCTGCCCGCCAGTTGTCCAGCTCAGGGAAAAGCGGGTTCCACAAGTCAGCCTGGGTGTCCGACGCGGCATCGACCCGCCAGGCACCCTCGATATACGCGCGCGCATGCCGCTGCGCCACCATTTCCTGCTCGCCTCGCTCCGCCAGCTTCTCACGCGCGTACTCCCTGGACGATTCCAAGAGCCGATAGCGTGGCTCGCTGCCATCGAAGTCGGATAATACCAACAGTGACTTGTCGACCAGTGACGACAGCACCTCGAACACGTCGGCCTCCGCGGCTTCCTCACCCCGCAGACCGCTGACACAGGACCCAGGGAACAGCCGCCGGCGAAGACAGAGAGTCGCTCGAACACCTGCTGCTCTCGCACCGTCAGTAAGTCGTAGCTCCAATCGATCGCCGCGCGCATGGTCTGCTGTCGGGGGAGGGCCGTGCGCACACCTCCGGTGAGAATCCGAAAGTGATCGTCGAGCCTTTCCGCGAGTGCTTTCACCGGTAACTGATTCACGCGGGCGGCGGCCAGTTCGATCGCCAGCGGAATGCCGTCTAGGTGCCGGCAGAGTTCGCCTGACGATCGGCGCGTTCTCGTCGCTGAGTGCGAAGTGATAATCGACGGCGCGAGCACTATCGGCAAAGAGGACCATCGCTCCATACGCGGCAGCATCCGCTGCGCCAAGCCGACGACTTGCTTCAGGAGATGGAAGGCTCAGGGATGGTAGTCGATAGGTATGTTCACCCGCGGCTCGCAGCGGTTCGCGGCTAGTGGCCAGAATCCGAAGACGTGGACAGCCGGCCACCAGGGCACCGGCAACCATCGCAGCCGCGATAATGTGCTCGCAGTTATCGAGAATCAGCAGGAGCGGCTTGTTCTTGAGATATGCGAGCAGCGTGTCGAGCAGCGAACGATCAGGCATTTCCTGCACGCTCAGGCTCGATGCGATCGCGGCAACGACCAACGCAGGGTTAGCGATCGGCGCGAGGCCGACGAAACAGACGCGAATGTCGGCGGCGTCGGCTAGCGCACTCGCAGCGTGCAACGCGGTCTGGGTCTTGCCGACGCCCCCCGCCCCCGTGACCGTCACCATGCGACGCTCACGCACGAGCGCGGCAATCTCATCGAGCTCGGTCTCTCGCCCGACGAAGCTGGTCGGCGCCAGGGGCAGGGTGGCGCTTGAAGCGGAGGCCCAGGGCCCGACGGTCACCGAAGCGCCGCGGCCGAGCAACACTGAACGCGCAGCGGCCGCCTCAAACTCCTCGCGTTGCTCGTCGCTGAGTGCCAGTGCGCCTGATAAGAGCGAGAGCGTTTCGCGCTGGGGCGTGCGTCGATAACCGCGCTCCAGGGCGCTGATCTGGGTGCTCATCCGGGCACGCTCAGCGAGTGCCTCTTGCGAAAGCGCAGCGGCTAGTCGGTATTGACGCAAGAGCATCCCGAAGTCCGGCGAGCCTGGTGCTCGCCCGCGGTTTTCCATCGCGCTACCATAATTTGAGACTGTCTTGGTAGCGTCCTCATCCGCCCGTTCGACCGGTTGTATGGGTGGTTGTAGGTTACTTTTTTTTTTTGCTCGTGCCGGGTTCCGATGGAAACGTCGCTCCAATCCGAACGATCTACGGATACAGGACCGATCTGGGCCCGTTCGGACATATCGCGCTGGATGCCAGCGCGAATATATATTTTGCATATGGTCAGGCCCCGGATAATGGAGGTTGCGCGACAATAACCGTCGTCGCTTTTGCCGCCGGCGCGAATGGGAACGCCGCCCCGGCTCTGGCGTTCAACACTCGGAGGTGCGATTTTGGTGGCTTCGCGGTTCGCTAGGACTTTCATAATCCGGATGAGCGCGCAGGCGCGGAGCCTCTGCTAGAAAAAACCGCACGCAATGACAGACGACCAGCTCCAAGAATACGCGAATCAGAACGTGCGCCTTGTCGTCGGCGGCCAAACAATAGTTGGTAAACTAATAACGGGCTTCGAGTCTCAGATCAGAGTAAAAGCGCCCTACGCGATCCAGTGGTATGACGTCAACCCGACATTGGGGACGAACGAAGAGCGTCTCGCGGCCATACCGCAGGCCGATGCGGTCGAGTCAATCGAACTCGTAGACGAGTCGCCTCGTGAGGAGATCGAAGAGGTCGCGGAAGAGACGCAGACGCCCGGCTGACATTGCAGCGCTTTCGAGTCGGCGTCGTCGAGCGTAAGCGCCCTTCGACTCCGCTCAGGATGACACTGTTTTAGCAGCCGGGTGGGGTGATCGAGGTGACCACGTTGTTCTTCGACTTTATCTGCTTGCCGTAACAGATCGACGGATGGTTCGACTTGTAGGTGTAGAGCTGGAGCGACGCGCCGTTCTTCACGCCGATCCAGTTGAAGCTCTTGTCGAAGATCATCGTGTCTTTGCTTTCGACCGTGTTGGAGGTCTGCGTCGAATCGCCGCGGCCGCCGGTAGCGGCCGTGCCGGCGTTATAGCCCTGGTACACCTTGATCGGCAGCTTGTACCCCGTGCTCGTCGGCAGGATCGGGTAGCCGACGCTAAACGGATAATCGAACGACGCGGAGACCGAGCTCTGATGGGCTCCGTTCTGCGTGACCGAAATCGTATCGAAGTGGGTTTTCTGCGAGGCGCGCTGCACGTAGCTGCTCGCCGTGTAGTTGAACGTTTGGTCGTTCACGAAGCGCGAGCGCGCCGTGACCGTCGTGGAGACCTTGCCCGACGACGTCTCGACGTAGCCCGAGATCTCGTAGTCGGTCCGACTGCTGGTCATCACCGAACCCTGCGCCGTCTGGCCTCCGAAAAGCCCGGTTCCTCCGTTATACGTTATTGAGTTGCTCACGCTCGGCTCGATCTTGGGCGGCAGCGTGTCGGCCGTCACCTTGCCCGTTACCTTGGCTCGTTTCGGGTCGAGGTAGAGCAGCAGGTCGCCGGCGCCGCTGAAGTAGTTGAACGCGCGAACCACGCGCACGTCGATCGTATGTGTCGCACCGTTCGAGAGCACGCCGGCGAAGGGCGTGAGGTCGACGCGGAACGGCACGAACTCGAGCGTCTGCACCCCGGGAACCGGGAACCAGAGATACGGATCCATGCCTCCCGGTGTAGATCCATGGATAGATCGGCGCGAGACCGGCCGGCCTCTGGTCGACGCTGACCATCCCTTCGCGGAAGGCCGTGTTGCGGCAGAAGCCCAGTTCGTCTTTGGAGTGGCGCCAGACGTCGTTGGGCACGCACATGAACCACTGCTCTTCTTTGTTTTGCGACTCGAGATAGAGGTCGAGGTCGGCGCGGACGATGTTGGTCGGCAGCGTGGTTTGAATCTGCATCGCCGACTGCGGCATCGTCGCGACCGCGCCGAGCGGCGGACTATACGGGATGCCGATCACTTGATCGGCCACGCGCGGAGCGGGATACTTCGAGTCCGGCGGATAGAACTGCACGGAGGCCGTGCCGATCTGATAGCCATCGTAATTCGGCGGGCAGTAGCAGTTCCACAGCTCGATTTGGCCCTGGGAGGCTTGCGTGAACAGCGCCGAGAGATCGGTAACGTCGCGTTCGACGTGCCAGTGGGGGCCGAGACTCGGCGATGGTTCGGCCGTCGTGCCGAAGTAGACCACCGCGCCGTCCACCCAGATGATGCCGGTCCGGTCGAACTGCACGCCCTTGGTCACGCGCACATCGAAATTGAACACGACCTTGGCCCACGGACCGGGACACCCGGTCGGCGGATTATACGAAAACGTCTTGTTGTTGAAATTCTTGAAGACGTAGTGGCTGAACAGCTTCACGGTGCACGGCTTGGTGTCCGGTCGCGGGACGGGCATGTCGGCCGTGACCGTGTTCGCTTTCCCGATGCGGCTGAACGGCATCGCGAGCGTGGCGCTCTTCGGTCCGCCGATCGTTTGGTTTGCCGACGGTAACCCGCCGCGTTCGGCCAGGCCGAGCGGACCGGCGCCAACAGAACCGGCGCCAACAGGACCGGCGGCCGGCAAGGTGCCGGCGCCGCTGTGACAGCCGGCGATCGACGATCCGGCGACGATGCAGCCAACGGTGAGGCAGAGCGCGGTGCAGGCGGTTCATGGCGCGAGCTCCTCCGGAAGCAGGGTGGAAAAGAAAAGTGCGCCGGGCGAGCCGGCGCACCTTCTTCTCTGAATCGAGTTAGTTCGTTTACTTGCTGACGGCGCTACCGTAGGGAGCCGTGAAGCCCGTGAGGGTGTTCGTCGGCGAGCCGCCCGCGGGGTACTTGTAGAGTCCGACGTCGGCCAAGGTCGCGTCCGGTCCGATCGCCGCGCCCTTTTGAATCGAGAAGCCGACTACGTCTACGGCGCCCGTAAGGGGCGTCGTACCAACGATCGTTCCGCCGGCACCGGTGGTCTGATAGATGGCTGATGCCGCCGTATTTCCATACTCCTGGTCGCCCACCGCCACGTAGGTGCCGTCCCAGCGAATGTTACCGGGGAAGTAGATCGTTCCGCCGCTCAACGTGATGTCCGTGAGCGCACTGCCGCCCTTCTTCAGCTCGGCCAAATGGAATGTTCCTAGCGAGTCGCGTCCGTCGACGAAGAGATTGCCACTGTTATCGTAGCCGCAGAAATAGGCGTCGTAGATATTCGCGTCCTGGTACAGCGTGGGCGTGCCCGCCGCGCCGGCGTAGACCGCAACGCTGCCCTGGCCCCCGCTCGTGGTGAAGATATTGGTCACCGCGAGGTTGCCGGTCATCGGATCGACCGAACAGCCGACTGGGTAAACGTTCGGATCGCTGAGCGTTGCCTTCGGACTCGTGCCGCCGTGCTTGTACTCAACGACGTCGGCAGCGAGGTTGTTGGCCACCCAGATGTCCCCTTTCTTGTCGGAGCAGATACCGTCGGGCCCACTAAGACCCGTGATCATTCCGATTTGCTTGAGCTTCGGGTACGAGTAAGCGTACAGCGCTTGCGGAGTAGTCGCTGATGTAGAGTATCTCTTTTTTCTTCTTCTTATCGGGCGTCATCCACGAGCGCCCCTGTGCGCGCTGCTGATGTGGCACGATCTCCGTCACCGCGCCGCTCTTTGGCACCGAAGCGACGTGCGCTCCGCTCTGCACGGCCGATGTCGACGGGTTCAGCGTCGACTGCGAACCGCTGCTGCATCCGGCGAGAATCGCAACGGTGGCCGCGATTCCTGTAACTTTTGCAACAACTGTCGAGGTCATCATTAAGGAAGTGTCCTTTCCGTTTTGTAAGCGTGGGGGAGCCGCGGAAATTCGGTTCGAGTGCCGCACGTCCTGCTCCGCACATCTCGCTCTCAGCGCGGTCGAGGGAGCGTTTGGCGGGCTGCGCGAAACACAAAGCATGAACCTCGCCGCGCGATTCGCGCTCGTCGTGATCTCGATCGTAGTGTATCTCGGGCTGGCCGTCGTGGGCATCGGCGGGCCCGCGGCGTTCTTTACGCATCCGCCGTTGATCGCGCTCGCGGCGCTCTTCCTAGCGCTTACCGGCTCCGCGCTGTTTGCCGGCGGCAACGTGAGCCCCGGGATCCGCGAGGATCGGGGCAATCGATGGGTGGTCGGCGTCGTTCTGGTGGTCGGTTTGCTCACTGCGTTTCTTCCGGCGTGGACCGACCGCATCGGCTTTTGGACGATCGACGGCGAGGCCACCCGCTGGCTCGGCGTCGTGTTGGTCGCGATCGGCGGCACGTTGCGCATCGTGCCGGTCTTCGTGCTGGGCAACCGGTTCAGCGGGCTGGTCGCCATTCAGCGGGAGCACACGCTGGTGACCGGCGGCATCTACCGCGTCATCCGGCATCCGAGTTACCTGGGATTGCTCTTGGGCGCGCTCGGTTGGGGCCTTGCATTTCGTTCGGGCGTCGGCGTGCTGCTCGCGGCGCTCTTGGTTCCCGTGATCGTCGCGCGCATTCGCGCCGAAGAGCGGCTGCTCGGCGTGCACTTCGGAGCGCCAGTCGATGCGTACCGCGCCCGAACGTCGCGACTGATTCCGGGAATCTACTAGTCACAGCGTTATAGCGTCACAGAAAAGGCCGTGCCGTTTCCGAAGCTCGAGCCCGGTCCGCCGAACCAGGTCGAGCCGTAGATCGAACCATGGGAGTCGAGGGTGACGCCACTCTGAGGGAGCGGCCCGTCGGTCGAGCCGTTTTCAAAGGTGTGGGGGAAGGGCTCCGTCGACGCCGTGCCGCGCGGCGTCAGGCTGGAGAGAAACAACGCCGCAACCTAAGCTGGCGTTGCAATTGAGGTCGCCGCCGTTTCTCGTGGTCCCGAATAAAATACCCGGATGCGTCGCTCGTTAAACCCGCGGTCGAGGACGCTCCATCGCTGCCGCCGGAGAACGTATGCAGTACGGTTTCGCTCCAAGAGCTGCCGGAAGCACGTGAAAGCTCAAAGATGACGCCGCACCCTTGGGAGCATGTGCTAAAGTCGCCGCCCTCGGCGGTGACGCCGTAGAGATTGCCGGACGCATCGAAAGTCAGGCCACCCGTCGGACTCCAGCCGGCCGAAGGACTGCCCTCCGGAAAGAGGTAGAGCGTCATTTCACGCCACTGGACCGAGCGTGAGGAACGACTCATCTCATAGACGCTTCCCGCAGTCGTTCCGAAGATAGTGTTGCGGTTTTTGGCGGTGAGGTCACCACCTGGATAACCGCCCGTCTCCGCGTCGAAGATGCAGAGGACGCTTTCGGTCCAATGAGAACCAGACCGCGCAAGCGCAAAGAATACTCCCGCCCCCGAGCCTGAGCCGTAGCACATAACCCCCGCCGCAACGAGCAATCCCGTAGAGCGTAGCCTCGTCCAGAATCACGCCTCCTGAGGGATGTCCCCCATCCGATCCGCCGCTAAAGACGTGCAGCAGATGCTTTTTCCACACTCCGCGATGCGGCACCAGTTCGAAGACGGTTCCGCAGCCGCGATAGTACGAAGAAAGTAGGCATCCTCGGTTGCCGCCGCTGATCGTCACACCATAAATGTCCCCGGCGGAATCGAGGGTGAGCGTGCTATACGGCGCGGCGCCGTCGGCTAGGCTCTTGAAGCTGTAAATGACTCGCTCGGTCCACCCGCCGCGCCGGCGCGGGCTCAACTCGAAGATCGTGCCGCACCCGGCTCGCCTGTTGCGGAGCCTACAGTTCCCCGAACCACCGAGATTGGTGGCACCGTAGAGATTACCGGCTTTGTCGGAACCAGGTGTCCGACGGTGGGCCAACTGCCGTCCGGGGGGCCGCTAAAAAAATGCAGCACTGAGAAGCGACGCTCGGGAGCTGCGGGCTGACCGCCGCTTGAGGCGATTGGCGTGAGGGTTGCGGGAAGCGCGCACACTGCCAGCAAGACTGCGGTAGCGGCGACGGTTGCCACGGAGCGGCGCATTCTTAGCTCAAACACAAGCTATACCTTAGTGCAGGTCGTCGTGCTAGTCTGGACACTGCCCTTGCCGTCGTAGAACTGAGTCGAGGAACGAAGGACGTCCCCGGTGCGCGACACGGGGTTGTCAAACCGCTTGCGCCCCTGGGCGTCGAGCGCCGGCCACATCTGCGTCCACGTTGCGTTGTCGGGATCCAAGGACGTGGTCTGCGCGACGTTGCTCGCGCCCGAGTCGAAGATCGTTATCAAGACATATGCCTTCAACGAATGGCTCCAACGTTCGTAGCCAGTAGCCGGGTTGTCGCCGGTCTCGCGCGCGACAAACCAGTTTCCCTGCTCCGACTCAGTAAACGACTGCGGAGCTTCGTCGCCGGAACGTTGACGCAGTTCCAGGTCCCGAGGTCGGCCCGGAGCTTCGCCTGCTGCGCCAGATCGAACGGCGAGTAGCCTGGCGGCGCCGGCTCGGCAACCGCGGTTGCGGTGAAGAACGTGCACAGGATCGCGGTAAGGGCCAAACGCATAAGGCACCTCCTGACGTGGAGCCCATCCTGGGGGATTCACCTGCCAATGCTTACCGACTCACCGAACGGATCGTCGACCTGTAAGAAACCGCTGGGGAAGGTCTTGGTGGGCTTCGCACCGCGCGGATATCTCCAGTAGGTCAGCAGGCTGTCACTTTGGCCGACGACCACTCCGCTTTGTTGCGCGTTGTCTGGCGTGTTTCTTTTGCCCAAGATAAACGGCTGCTGTCCTCCGGCTGGGCGGCCGAAGCTATCGACGAGTACCGTCGTGCCGACTACCGTTAGATTCCCGGAGGAAGATTCTTTCGCCCGATAGATCGCTGTGGTGTACGACC
This sequence comes from Vulcanimicrobiota bacterium, assembly GCA_963745145.1. GTDB lineage: Bacteria > Vulcanimicrobiota > Vulcanimicrobiia > Vulcanimicrobiales > Vulcanimicrobiaceae > Cybelea. The sequence continues at coordinate 799,021 of CAVUWE010000003.1, forward strand.
CATGATAGTTCAGTTCGGCGAGCGTGATGTACCTGCCGTCCCACATAACGCTGCCGGCGCTCTTGATGGTGACGTTTATCTTGACGGGTTCCAACGCGTTGCCGCCCGACGGGAGCCTGCACACTCCAAAGTTGAATCCTTGCAAGTTGGCGAGAACCTCAACGTAGAGATTCCCCTTGCCGTCGTAGCCCGGCGAGTAGTAGTAGCCGTAACCGGAGCATGAATACTGTTCCGGAGGACCGGAGGCTTTTTTGAACACCTGGATACTACCCGGGGCGCTGCCAACGTCAAAATTTGCGACCGCGAGATCTCCGTTCGGCGAGACCGAACACCCAAAGGCGCGCCCGCTCGTGCTCAGGGTTTTGATCGGGCGCGATCCACCGTGGGCGTATTCAGTGACCGACTGCCCATCAGCTTGGGAAATCCAAACATCGCCCGCGGCATCCACGCACTGGCCCGTCGGCTCGTTAAAGCCCTCGAGCTTTCCTACGATGTGCATCGTACGATAGTCGTACACCGAAACCGGGCCGTGCGGCCATTCAGAAACGTAGACCAGTTTATCGAGCTTCTTAGCCTCGCGCGCCATCCAAGACCGGCCATGCGTCGCGCCTGACATTTCCGTGCGCTGAGCGGAGCCCAAGGGAAGGGCGCCGCACCCTGTAAGCAATGCAACTGCAACCCAGCTGCTCATCGCATGGCGGCTCGTTCCAAAACGTCTCATCTACCCCGCTCCTCGCCCGTGAACGCCACGCGCCCAGCAACGTTTCTGCTTAGCCCGGCTGAGCCCCCCGTGGCGACGAGACCGTCGATCGCGACCCGATGAGTCAGTCGTCGTCCTTCGACATGACGCCTAGGGCGCCGGCTCAGGATGACACTATGCGTGGCGTTGATAGCAGGCCCGTTTTGCGATACTTTCAGCGTAGGCCGGTTCACGGCGATAAAGAGAATACGGTTCCGTAATCGCCCGTGCCGCCGGTGTATGTTGTGCCGTAGAGCGTTCCGTTGAGATCGACCAGGCCCGCGGAAGGCCCAACGCCGTCATTGCCATTGCCGAAGCTATGGAGCACGGTTTCCTTGCCGGAGGTTGTGACCGAGAAGACCGTTCCTCCCCCCGACGCGTACGCGCCGCCACCTGAGGTTGTGCCGTAGAGGACGTTGCCTATCGCGATCAAGTCGCCCTCGGGGTTAGCACCGTTGCCAAATCCGGAGCAGCCCTTGAAGCTGTAGATGACGCGTTCCCTTCCCGAAGAAGGATTCAATGCGAAACGGTCCCAAAGCCTCCATAACGCTTGCAACCCGAGCCGCCACCAAGTGTCGTGCCATAGAGCGTGCCGTTGACGTCGATTAGACCGCCAAAGGGGCCGGAACCGTCCGGCGCGCCTTTGAAACGGTGCACGACGCGCTCTCGGCCCGAAGCACTAATCTCGAAAACCGTTCCGCAGCCTCTGCCGTTACAGCCCGAACCGCCGGCAAACGTTGTGCCGTATAGAGTGCCATTAACATCGATCAGCGGGGCTAGTGGGGCGTTGCCGTCCGTGCCGCCTTTAAAGCTATAGAGCAGCTCGAAGCCCGTTCCGCTCGTGCCGACCTTAAAAACGCCGCCGTCGTGGCCGGCGCCGCCTAGACTCGTCGTGCCATAGAGCACACCGCTCACGTCGATTAGATCTGCGAGCGGCTGGCCAGTGGCGCCGAAGTTGTGTACCACGGTATCGGTACCGGACGCCGTGATCCGGAAGATGGTACCTGCGCCGTGGCGGCCTCCGATGCGCGTCGTGCCATACAGCCGGCCTTTTACGGTTATCAGCCCCGCTTCAGGCCCCGCGCCATCCCCGCCGGTGAAGGCATGGAGCACGCTCTCGCCGCCGGATGGAGCAATCGCGAAGACGGTACCGCAACCTAGGCGCTTGCACCCCGCACCGCCGTACTCCGTGGTGCCGTAGAGCGTGCCATGCAGGACGGTCAGGTCCGCCACGGGACGATCACCGTCGCCGCTGCCGGCGCCTTTGAAGCTGTAGAGAGACACGTAACCATTGCTGGGCACTCGCGGTGCCGCGACGGACATCGGCGTTGACGAATAAAGGCCGCTGTTGCCTCCGCCGCACGCAGCTAGAAGCGCCGCGGTAAAAACCGCGCCGACGAGAGTGCGCAGATTTTTCATGAGTTCCCTTCTGAAGTCCGACGCGTTGTGCAGCCGGCCGCCCTTCGTCCTTCGACACGCGCCCTTCGGGCCCGGCTCAGGATGACAATGCTTATTCCGTGTCGGGTGGGCGCGTGTCGAGCGGCTGTTGGAGAAAATACTCTTTGCCGTGCGTCGAGGGTATCGTGGTGAAGCGCCTCGGTGATCGCGAGAAGTCGAAGCAGTTCGGAGAAATCGGGTTCGCGCGAGCGTCGCTCGCCGATAGCCTGGGCAGCGTCCATTGGTCTTCTACGAACTTCAGGATGCTGCCGTGCTCGTAGCGCACATGGGACACGCACTGATCCTTGGCATAAGCTGAAACGATCAACATCGGAACGCGAATACCGAGCCCATCGTAGTCTACCAGCTCGGGCGCAACGTGATCGTACCAACCCCCATAGTCATCCCAAAAGATGAAGATCATGGTCGAGTCCCAATACTGCGACTCGCCGATCGCATTCACCAGCGATGCAACCCAATCGGGGCCGGTGTTTGAGCGGCAGTTGGCGTGATCGGAGTTTTGGCAGGTCGGCGTTATCCAGCTCACGGCGGGCAAAGCGCCGTTCGAGACGTCCCTGAAGAATTTTGTCTGCGGCGTGATGACGTTGTTCTTCCAATCGGGACCATCATAGATGTGCTTGATGGCTTGATATGCGCTCCACGTGCCGCCGCCGCCGTTGATTGTGGACGTGTAGTATCGCCATGATACGCCCGCGCTGTCGAGCTCGTCGCCAAGTGTGGTGTTATTAAAACAGGGCTCGACGTTTCCCCCGATCGTGCGTTGCTGCGTCACCGTTGGGATCCGGCTGCCCGCGCCGCCTTCGCAGCCCCAAGGCCCGACTGGATAGTTGACCGTGGAACTAGCTTGAGCCGCAATGATGTATTGGTGCGAGATGAAGCTGCCCGAATCGAAGTTTGAGGGGAACATCTCATCCGCGAAAGACGTAATGTTTCCCGATGAAAAAGTACGGCTGCGTCTCGTTATGCGGGACGTAGCTATATGGAGGCTTCGCGTTAGGGCACTGCACGTATCCGGCCTTGCCGCAATCCCAGTACTCTCTATCGAAGCCGTCCATCTTGCAATTCGTTCCCGGAAACGAGCCCTGACCGTCGCAAGCGTTGAAGAAGCTCGTGGAATCGTGATGGAAATCCCACGGCGCCTCGAGGGGGACGGGCATGAGCTTAATTTTGTCTCCGCTTCGGTCGAAGCCGTACGGCTGCGCGTCCGCACCCGGGAATCCTTGGAATAGGTTGTCCACGGAGCGGTTTTCTTGGACGACGATGACCACGTGATGAATGTGAGGATAGCGCTTACCGGGCGCCCCTCCCGGCGGACCGGTAGGCGGCGCGGGCGAGCCGCCGCTCGCACTCCCCGCGCACGCGGATAGTCCCAACGCGATCGCCGCAATAATTGCGGGCCGTTGAGCGAGATTGCTAATACGTCCCAAACGCTTCATCTCGGTGCTCTCGTTATAGATGTTACTTAGCTAGACTGATGGCGGCGTCGTACGGCGCACAAGCCATGCTCCCGTACCGGCCGCTCAAATCCGTGCCTCTCATTCGCTCTTCCCTTCTCTGCACGACCGCATCGCCGGGCCGCTATGCTGCCCGCCGAGTTCGACCCCATCTTAGCACGCACGCCGCTATACGGGTATCCGGGGAACGGCCCAGGCACGTAGAACTTTGCCAAAATGATTAAATTCGGCACTGGCCACCATGGTTTAGGAATCGGCGCGGCCGTCATCATGCTAGCCGGCTGCGCTGGTTCGCAGACCACGATGAGCGGCACCGTGCCCGCACCAGCGATGTTTAGTCGGGTTACGACCGGGCCGCCCGGCTGCAAAGGCCAACACACGACCAAGAAATACGGCGGTGCCACCGAGAAGCTCAAGGCCAAGGCCGGCTCGCTCTGCATCCCGGCGTTCGGTGGTTTCGGCGGCTCGGTGCAGTACCCGGGCGTGGAGCGTGCCGTGAAACTAACGCTTCGCACGAGCACGCAAAACATCTACTATGAGCCGCAACTGGGTAATGGAACGTCGATCGTGTACTTGAACCTGCACTTCCATGCTGGAACGCACTTCGGTTCACATCTAAAATCTGAGGGCGGCCTGACCTCGCAGGCCATCTACCCCGGGGACACCTACACGGCCTACGGCATCGTGGCGGTCGGGCATCTCGACCTGATGTTTCCGCCGTGCTACGCCGTCGCGACGCAAGGCCCATACGGCGGCGTGCTTCCAAACGTTGGGAACCTCTTCAGCGGCACGACGATCACGGGCGCAGGATACGGGGTCATCGAGATTTATTCAGGCGAACAAGTCAGCCAAGAGTGCTGACCGCCGACGAAGCACGAACGTTATTCAGGGCGTGAAGGCGTAGACCGTGCCAAAGCCGTGCGCGCCGCCGCTAAACGTCGTTCCGTAGAATTTCCCGGCGGCGGCGATCAGTCCGGAGGCCGGACCGCAGCCGTCCGAACCCCCTTTGAATTGGTAGAGCGTTGTTTCTTGGCCGGACGGGGCTAACTCAAAAATGGCCCCGCAGCCATAGTTACCGCCCGCGGTGCCATAAAGATTGCCGCCCATCGCGATGAGCTGGTTGGGGTAGGCCCCGTCCGCTTGACCCGTAAAATTGTAGATGACCTTCTCTTGACCCGACGGCATCAACTGGAAAACCGTGCCGCAGCCACGAAAGGAACCGCTAAGAGCGCAGTCATAGGTGCCGCCGGCAACCGTCGTGCCGTACAGCACGCCGTTTATAACGGCGAGGCCGCCGGCCGGGAGCGCGCTGTCATGCACCGTGCGTCCGAATTCATGAATTGTCGTCACGGTGCCCGACGGCGTCATGCTAAAAGCCGTTCCGCAACCGTAGCTATTGAGACACGCGGTTCGCCCGCCGGTCACCGTCGTGCCGAAGAGGTAGCGCTGATACGGGACAAGGCCGCCCGTCGGCGCTCCGCCGTTTTTGCCACCCTTGAACGTGTGAAGGACGTCCACATGGCCGCGCGGTCGCATTTCGAAGATCAGTCCGCAACCGGGAGTATCCGCGTAGTAACACTTTCCTGCCCCGCCGGCCGCCGCTTCGCCGTAGAGTGCACCGTTATGAAGCGTAAGTGCGTTGGGTTGGGCTCCCTGCGCTCCGCCCCGGAACGCGTACAACAGAGTCTCTTTCCCCGAGGGGCTGAGCTCGAATATTGTGCCGCAGCCTTTCACGTTATGGGTCATGCAGCCGTGCCCGCCGCCGTACGAGGTGGTGCCGAACAAGTTCCCGCCGACGGCAATCAACGACGTGGGCGCTTCTCCATCCTTCCCGCTCGTGAAGACGTGAAGCACGCGTTTTTGACCCGACGCGTTGACTTTATAGACGACGCCACAGCCGTGAACGAATCGGCAGCCGCCGTCGCCGCCGAGCACGGTTGTGCCGTAGAGCTCGCCGTTGAGGGAGATCGGCGTGGACGAGGGACCGGCGCCATCCTTCCCGCCTGCGAAGGAATAGATCACCGTCTCCGTTGCGGCGTCGGGAGCTACGGGAATGCCGGCAGGCGAAGCAAACCTCGGCTGCTGTCCCCCGCCGCAACCCGCAAGCATTGCAGCGGCGGCGCCGGCAGCTAAGGCGTAGCGGCCGATATGGAAGCGCATTCGTAAACCTCCTGTACATCTACTTTGGACCGACGCTGATCGCCACGCCGTACGGTTGATCGAAGCCCTTGTTGAGCGTCTTGGTCGGCTTGCCGCCGGCCGGGTATTCCGGCTTTCCATCCTAGCACTCGATCGGTGATCCCGAAAGTGGTTTTCAGGTCCCGGCAACCAGGTAACCGCAGCCTAGCGAGCAACCTATCAAGAGCACTTTCTTTTCGGAGGTACAGACTTTGAAGAAGCTGTTCGTTCTCGTCGCGTTCGCGGCACTGCTTGGAGCGCCGGCCGCCGTCTGCGCCCAATCTTCGATGATGATGTCGGGCGCCGGCACGGGGCCGCACGCCTACGAGTGGATGCTCGGCACGTGGACCTGCCAGAACGCGATCCCAAGCGCGTTGGCCGGCCCCGCGGTGCAGACCCTGACCGCCACGCGCGGCAACATCGCCGGCACGATCGTATGGCGTTACACCGGCACCGATTACGACCAGTACGGGTTCCTCGCGTACGCACCCAAGACGAAGACGTGGTGGTTCTCCTGGGCCTATCCGGGCGGCAGCACCGGCAACGAGTCGACGAAACAAACGGGCCACAAGACGATGTGGACGGGCATGATCTTCGGCGCGAGCGGCAAGCCGTTCGACATCCGCGATACGTACACGGTCTACAGCCCGACGAAGTTCAACGATTCCGGCGAAGACAACTCGAGCGGAACCTGGAAGCCCGGCTACAACGGCACCTGCACGAAAACATAAGTGATGAGCAGTTCGGATCTTCGCCGTTACCCGATTGGCCTGTGCGTCGCGTTCATAATGCTTGCCGGGTGCGGCGCCGGCTCCCAACCGGAGCCGGCGCTGCCGGTACCGTTGCAACAGAGCCGGCTAAACACGAGCGACGGCGCGAGCGCTATCAACGTTGCGGCCCTGCAAATGAACCACGAGCCGTCTTGGATGCTTCCCGAGGCAAAAAATGACGAGCTGCTTTACGTCGCCAACTACTACTCCAATATCGTTCGGGTCTACTCGTACCCCGCGGGTAAGCTGGTGGGATCGCTGACAACCGACATCTACGCACCGGATGGCGTGTGCGTCGATAAGCAAAACGACGTCTGGATCGTGGACAATGCTGCGGCGTCGGGCGGTGCTCAGGTCATTGAATATAAACACGGGGGCACGAAGCCGATCGCTACCCTGGAGGATAGCAGAGAATACTCCGAGACCTGTTCCGTAGATCCGACGACCGGAAACCTAGCCGTTACGAATCAAGGCGATTACAGTAACGGTCCGGGAAGCGTTTCGCTCTATACGCGTGCCAAGGGGTCTGCGAAAATGTACGTCGATCCGAAAATCGGTGCGATGTATTTCTGCGGCTACGATCCGAAGGGGAACCTCTTTGTCGACGGCATCAACACGGCTGGCACCTTCCAACTTGCGGAGATGCCCAAGGGGAAGAAAACCTTCACGAACATCACGCTCAAGGGCGGCACGATCCATTTGCCGGGGCAGGTTCAGTGGGACGGCAAGCATGTGGCGGTGGGCGATCAAGATGCTGGGTACACGGTTTCAAAATACACGTACTCGGCTATCTACGAGACCACGGGAGCGGGGGAAAGATCGTCGGTGAGACGCCGCTCACCAATTCCTTGGATGTCGCGGGATTCTGGATTCAGGGTGACACCGTCGTAGCGCCAAACGCCCCCGAGTTAGCGAGCCAAACCGGCGGAAACGTATACTTCTACAAATATCCGGGCGGGGGTAAGCCTACAAAGAATCTCCCAAAGGGCTTCGACGACCCGTTGGGCTTAGCCATCAGTCCCTAGCTGCTACGGCGACGCCTACTTCGGGATATGCATAAAACTTCGACAGTTCGGCCGGACTGCAGGTTTTCATAACACGGAGCAGCTCGGGCTGCGGCACTCGCGTGAACGCGTCATCATGCCGGAGGCCTCGATGCGGGCGGTGGATCCTGCGTAACGCTGCTTATCTATCCATCCGGTGGTGGCAAACCTCGAAGCGATTGCCCAACGGGTCTTCGAAGAATACCGCGTAGAACGTTGGGTGGTGTTGCTCGAAATAGGCGGGACCTTCGACCTCGCGAGCACCGTGTTCGCGAACGACGCGCGCGACCTCGTCCACGAATTCTCTACTTGGCGCCGCTAACGCGATGCGCGTTGCCGTTGGGCGCACTTGTGGATCTTCGAAAACGTTGAAGAAATCCGCACGGACGGACCCGTAGCGCCGAGTATATCCGAAGCGCGCAACGCGTACGGTCGTGGGCTCGGTGCCGAACAGCGCCATGAGCGCGTCGTAAAAAGGCCGTACGGCCTGCGCATTGCTCACGCGCATGTCGATGTGGCTAAACAACGGAAACGCGTATTGCTCGAAGTAACGTTGCCGCGCTTCGCGTAGGTCTTCGTTCGCTTCCAGCTCGTTCAAGGGGTGCCTCTAGTTAAGATAGCGCTTACGGCTCGAGTTCGTGAAGATTGTTGTCGTTCGTGTCCGTATAGAAAAGCGTAGTATTATTGTCGCTCGTACCCTTGGAGACGAGCCCGAAGACGCCGTTGGTTTTGCTCTTGTCGACCACCTTTGTGTCGAGCACGGTCCCGCCCGGCGTCAGCTCCACAAGCATGTTGCCGCCTTTCGAGTTGGCGACGATGAGGTTACCGTTGGGAAGGATTGCCATCGCCACTGGCGCGTTAAGGTCCTTGCCGCTATAGACCAGCGTTCCGCACGTCGTCTTAGAATACTTACATTTGAACGTCTTGCCCCCGGGCTGAACGGTGATCTCGTCCTCGACCAGCAGTTCGCTCGCGTTGTTGAACGAGACGACGGTGTTATCCACGCCGTCAACCGCGAAGAGCACGTCTTTGTTAGGATTGTACTGCAGGCCAGACGGCCCGAGGATGCCCCAACCGGAGTCTCCGTTGACGTCGAAGCCGTTGATGACTTCCAAACGCTTGCGGTTGCCATATTGATCTATGCTAAAGCTAACGATCGCGCCCGACGTTGCGTCGCTCGTAAACATATACTCAGCTGCGTAGTTGCATGAACCCTTCGTCGCGAACGCGCAGGACGCGTCTACCACGGAAAACGGCTGCTTGAACGGCGCGGCATACGTCTTCTTCACCTTGCCCTTACACAACGCCGCTAGCAGGCCGCTCGTCGACCCAGTAGCGTAGATGCAGTTACCGTTGCTGACGGCAGTTCCTGAGCATCCTTCCACCTTGCTGCTCTGCCCGAAAGGGGTCGGTGTCGAACCGGGCTTCGGATCGAAGACTTCGATCGTCGTTCCCTTTCCGGCGTTGCCTGAGGAGTCTTCGAAATTGCAGAGCGCGAGCTGGCCCTTCTTCAGCCCGTAGGTCGCCTGAACGATGGAGAGGCCTCGCGGGCCCGTGTCACCGTTACCCGGATCGACCGTCGAACCGATCACGACGTCCTTCGTGAGTTTCTTGAGGATCGAAGTTGAATCGTGAGGAGACGCATCGTTGGTCGCAGCGCGCCACGACTGCGAACTCGAATTCTGTGGTCCAGCCGCTCCCGGTGGAACCGCGCCGTTGCCGCCGCATGCCGGCAACGCCAGGAGTACTCCGATTAACACCAGCGCCGCGCCCCTGTTGAATAACGCCACGGTAAACCTCGCTAGTAGCTTGGTGAAGTGCGCCGCAATTTCGAGTCGCCTTTTGGTCAACCTGCGAGAAGAAGCGACCACCGTCATTTTTCACGCGAAAGTTCGCGCCGGTCGCTTAGGGCTGAAGCGACACGACGCCTACAGCCTCGCCAACCTTCATCGGGCCGAGCATCGCGATTGGCGACCCTCCTGCGGGATAGTCGTACACGTTTACGTATTTGCCTTCGGTTCCGCAAAAGAAGAGGCCGGCTTCTATCCAGAACCCGAACCAGGCACAAAACGAGGCCTTGCTGAGCGTAACTGTGTCTTCGATATACGCCTGATTTCCGCTGATGTTAAGCCGGTAAACGATAGTGCCGCCTGAGTTCAACCATGCCAAATAGGTGCCGTCCCACCGGATCGTGCAGCAACCGAGTGTGCTCAGCGTGGTGATCGTACTTGGGAGCGAAATTTCTTGGAACTCGGACTGTCCTTTGGGAAGTTCGACTAGTGCGGGTTTGCTGTTTTTGAAGCCTTGGACGAATAGGTTGCCTTGGGCGTCGTATGTGGACCACCCCGTGCCTCCCATCGTATCCGACATTGTTTGACCAGATCCGCTGCCGTTCGCAAAGATTACTACGCTTGATGTGTCGATAACCGAAACTTCGAGATTACCTGTCGTCGGATCTACCGCGCAGTCCCATGGCGCGGCATAGGGCGAGCTTCCCACAGGAACGGCCAGGGTCTTGATCGGCTTCGCGATCTTCTTTCGGCTTGCCGCGAACTCAACGACCTGATGAGAACTCTCCTCCACGACCCAGAAGGTTTGGGATCCCTTGCTGCACTCTGCATAAGACTTGTGCCCGAGATGCCGATAGTGGATCTGCGAATCACTTTTAGGGTAATCGAACTCAGCGATTGAGCCCGGGTAGGCTCCCGAGACATACTGTACTTGATCGCGTCCAGCCGGCAGGCCGCGCAAAAACGGCAGCGCGCTGCCTAGCCGGGAAGTCATCGGCATCGCTTCCGGAGCGCCGATCGGCATCTGCGATCCGCCGCACCCGGACGGCAATGCTAAGGTCGCGCCGATCGTCAGGGCGTAGCGGCTTAGTCCCAATGACTTCATCTTCCCTTGCTCCTCTGATGCAAGAACGCGTCGGCTGCCAAGTATGTTCGGCGCGGAGTCTCACTTGCCTCGCAGTTTCGCGCTTGGGCGTCACTGTTTCAGCTTTTGAAGATACCTACCGAAGAAGAGTTCGGGTAAGAAATAGAGCGCGATTCCGCCGATTAAAGTGATGACCGCGATCGTGTTCCAGCCCCGCGCGCCGAGCGGCGCAATCCCAAGCCCGTATAGAACGGCAACGGCAGCCATGAGCAGAAAGAACGGTCCGGTCGCATAGCAGTGTACGCGCCCGCATCGGAGGGCGTTGGCGAGGCACCCCACCCCCATCGTAATCAAGGCGACGGCCCATATTACGGTCCGCGCCGCGTTGTCGACGGGGAAGAATCCGCTCGCGACCAAAACGGCGATCGGAAGCCAGTAAATTGCGATCGTGGCGAATCGCTCCGCAAGCAGGTCGTTTCCACCGTCTCCGCCAGAAGTCCGCATGTTGGGAGTAGTTCCGTGGTCTCGATGAAAAGCCCGCGCGGGGGCTCAGCCGCGGTCACCCGAAACGAAGCTGCGTGGCGCGGCTGCCTGCCGGCGACTCAGCCGCGACTCAGTGGATGGCCACGCCCCACGGTTCGCTCAACGTCGTGATCGTCGGTGTGGTCGGCGCGCCTTTGGCCGTGAACGTCAGGAGCTTTTGGGGGCTGTGATTTATAACGTAAATCTTTCCAGCCGTGTCGACCGCCACGCCGAAGGGGGTCCCCAAGCCGGTGGTGATCGTCGGACTCGTCGGTTTTCCATTAGCCGTGAACGTCATGAGGGTGTTGCCGTAGTAGTTGGTGACGTAAATTTTTCCGTTCTTGTCGACGGCGATGCCACCGGGTCCATCGAGGCCGGTGATGGTTGGCTTTGTCGGCTTCCCGTCCGCGGTGTACGTGGTCACCATATTGCTTCCAAAATTCGCGACGTAGATTTTACCCTTTGCGTCGACCGCGATCCCGCGCGGCCCATCGATGTTCGATATGGTCGGCGTCGTCTGCTGGCCGTTTGGCTTATATGTAGTCACGTTAGACGTGAAAGCGTTCGTCACGTAGATCTTGCCCTTAGCGTCGACGGTTACGCCCGTTGGTTCGTTCAAGCCGACGGTGATCGTCGGTTTGGTCGGCTTTCCATTCGACTCGTATGTTGTGACGGTGTCGTCGTAGTAGTTCGGAACGAAGATGTTGCCTTTTGAGTCGACCGCAATAATACCGGGGTCATTTACGCTCTTGGTGATGGTCGGCTTCGTGGCTTTACCGGCCGTCGTGTACGTTTCGATGTTATTGGCAGCCGAATTCGCGACGTAGATTTTCTCGCCCGTTTTGGCGTCGGGGATATCCGATAACATCCCGGACATTCGCACCGCCGCGTTACTGGCGGGCAGCGCCGGCGTTCCGGCTGCGTGTCCGTTGCAAGCGCACAGAACCGATATCAAAACGGCGATCGCTGCGAAAACACCTCCACCTCGCATCCCAATGCTCCTTTGCGCCCGACAGTGCGGCCGCCGGCTTATCAGATTCCTTACTGTAAGTCCGTCGAGCTCCGCGCGCCTTGGTGCTTTAGTACCATCCAGATGGGCACGTCGGCCCGGATACTAATGGGTTTAATGACTTACAAACGCGCCCTTAGTGAAACGAGCCGCGAGAACCTTGGAGCCGAAGGAAGGGGCCGCAGGGCGGGTGCCCTTGGTGGGACCCATGACGATAGGGCGCCTGGGGTTCGATCCTCTCTCGGAAATAAAAAGCGAGCCGCCAAAAGGCAGCCCCCTGGGCGGTCGGAATCCGACCACCGGATGACAAGCGAAGCGGCATAGGTCCACGCGGTTTTTGGCTTGCGCTGGCAATCGTTCTGTTTTACCTGATCGCGAGACCGCACGTCGGCTCCGTTTGGAAGGAACGCCGCACGATGAGCTCGCCGAATGGTCGGCCGACGATTACCGTCGTTCAAACAGACTTCCCATCCTACGGGATGTGCGAGAATCACGTCGGAGCTATCCTCCTGATGAGCGACGCGGTGGGACTGTCTCTACGTCAGACGGGGAAGGGCTTAATATGCGGGACCTTAGGCTCACGCCGACCACGCCAATTTATGGGATGCTAGAAGGCAAGCGCGCATTATTATGGAGGCGGCAGTGCGTTTTATGCCAACTCGGCTTCTCTCATTTCTCGTCGGCGCTCTCGCGCTCAGTGCCTGCAATGGAATCGGCGCCTCGCCATATCTAGCGCACGCCAGCGCCGTCTCGTGGCGCCAGCCCGACTCTACCGGAGCCAAGGGTGACCGGCTATACATCTCCGTGCTTCCCTCCATCGCCGGGTACGCCGCTTCCGGGAACCGGCACCGCTCGCTCTGCCGCGCCTCGCTGTCGGCGGACAAATACGACTGGGGCGGAATCGGCGTGAACGCCGCCCACGTCTTATACGTGCCCGTGGCCAGTCTCGACACGATTTTTGCGCTTACCGCAAATTGCAAGCCCGCGGGACCCTCACTCTCCGATCCAGGCGGCAGACCCAGTGACGTGGCGTTCGACGACAAATTAGGGATCGCATACGTTTCAAATTTCGCGCAAGGGTGCGTTGAGGTATACGAGCACGGGGCGACGTCGCCGACGCGACAACTTTGCGAGCCTGGATTCAACTGGTCATACGCTGTTTCGGTCCATCAAGGAGACGTGTACGCGACGGTTGCTCAGCCGTGCGATGGTTCAATGTACGCGTGTTCCTATCTCGTAGAGTATCCGCACGGTCGCCAGAAGGGCGCCCACGTGCTACCACTCAACATGGGGTACTTTCGGTATACCGCCGGCATAACGTTCGACTTGAAAGGCAATCTCCTCGCCTTTTCACCCTTAGGGTATGTCGATATCTATCCGCCGCCGTATCGAGGCGACCCCGCCCGACGGTGTATCTTGATGGGGACTTCAACTTATGGGGCATTGGACGGCAGCAACAAACGCCTCTATGTGGGTGCGAATTACACAAGCCCCGGCGCCGCAGTATATAGTTACCCATCGTGCACCTTCAAATACTACATCCATTTCAGGAACAGCGGCGGTGAGGCGTCCGGTAACGGCGTTGCGGTCGATACTCAATCCGGCAGTTAACGCTGACAGTGTCCCTCGAGTTCGCGGCGACGCCATCAATCTAGGGCCCGCGCACAGCTCCGCATCGGAGAGCAGAAATGGCTTTTAGCAGCATAGCTGCGAAGCCCGGCGGGACGCCTCGCGCCTGTGCGTTCCGTCGCTGGTCGATAAAATGCGCGGTCTCTCATTCCGCGCGGCTGCCGGCAGGTGAACGGCTGGGAGCATGTCTTCAGCTTCGACGAAACCGGTTGTACAGCCACGAAGGGCCGCTGATCGGCGACGCGGCAGCGAAACCGTGGGCTTAGGCCGCTTCCGAGATCGCGGCCTGGGTGCTAAGATGGTAGTGCGACGGCAGCGCATAGCTGACCGGGCGCTTTTTTTCGAGAGAGGATCGCATGACGCGCGTACTTTTTGTCGGCCAGGATCCGAAAACGGTGGATTTTACCGATCCGGCTTTGCAGCCAGGCCTGAATGCGGAGATGATCCAGGCAGGCATAGATCTCGCGGCAAGCAAGATCGCGGAGCGTGGTTGGATCGGGGACCTTTGCATGATCTCGCCCGACGACGCCGGGATAGCCAAGCTAGAGAAACAACTCCGCAGCGCAACTTACGATTGCGTGGTAATCGGTGGGGGAATGCGGTTGCCGCCTAAGGGCCTTTTGATTTTCGAGAAAGCCGTGAACGCAATCCACAAGGCCGCCCCAGGCTCCGCCATCGCCTTTAACACGAAGCCCGAAAACACGGCTGAAGCAGCAGCCCGCTGGCTGAACCGATGAAACTTCAATGTGACGTCTGCGTAACGACCGGTACATTTTGCTGTAGTTCATCCGTCAGGAGGCAAGGCAGATGAGAATCTCGTCTTTTGGTAGCGGTACTTTAGCCGTTTGCGCGGCTGCAATGCTCGCGGGGTGCGGCGGGGGAAGCGGCGGCCCGCCGGGCCCATCGCCTGCCGGCCCTTCGACTGCGCTCAGGATGACAACGCCGGAGCGAACGCGCCCGAGTCATAGGTATGACGTGCTCTACAGCTTCAAAGGCGGTTCGGGCGACGGCGACTACCCGTTTGCGGGCCTGATCGACATCAAGGGCACGCTCTACGGCACGACCTATGGCGGGGGCGCAAACAACGATGGAACCGTCTTCGCAATGACGCAGTCCGGCACGGAAACCGTGCTCTACAGCTTCAAAGGCGGCTCCTCGAAAGACGGCTATTTCCCAGAGGCAGGCCTCCTCAACGTCAATGGCACGCTCTACGGCACAACCTATGGTGGGGGCGCAAAAAACGACGGAACCGTTTTCAAGATCACGCAGTTCGGCAAGGAAACCGTGCTGCATAGCTTCGGCGGCTCGGGAGACGGCACTTACCCACTTGTCAGCCTCATCAACGTCAAGGGTACGCTCTACAGCACGACCTATGAAGGAGGCGCGAACGACGACGGAACCGTCTTCGCAATCACGACGGCCGGCAAGGAAACCGTGACCCACAGCTTCGGCGCCTCGAAAGACGGCACATTACCGCGTGCGGGCCTCCTTAACGTCAAGGGCACGCTCTACGGCACGACCTACGAAAGGGGCGCAAACCCCGACGGAACCGTCCTCAAGATTACGCCGTCCAACAAGGAAACCGTCCTCTATAGATTCACTGGAATTCCAGACGGCTCCGGTCCGCGTGCGGGCCTCATCAACGTCAATGGCACCCTCTACGGCACGACCTATAACGGGGGCGCATACGACGACGGAACCGTCTTCTCGATCACGACGTCCGGCAAGGAAACCGTGCTCCATGACTTCGGCAAGTCCGGAGACGGCGAATACCCGTATGCGGGCCTCATCAACGTCAATGGTACACTCTACGGCACGACCTATGAAGGGGGCGCAAACAGCGGCGGAGCCGTTTTCGCAATCACAACGTCGGGCAAGGAAACCGTGCTCCATAGCTTCACCGGCTCTGGAGACGGCGAATACCCGAATGCGGGCCTCATCGACGTCAGCGGCGCGCTCTACGGCACGACCGCCGACGGGGGCGCGAACGGCGGCGGAACGGTCTTCGCGTTATCGCCATGAAACGGCTACGGCTTCTGCTTCTTCACGCGCCAGATTTGCTCTGCCGGCCACGCTCGCGCCCATTCAAGCGGCGCGTAGTCCGTATAGGTCGTTTGAGCATCGGCTGGCGGGCGGAGCTCGATTAAGTTTTCAATGGTAAATCCGTTGCTGCGAAATAGATCGATCCACTCACCGTAGGGTAGGGAAAAGTTGACGCTCGAGGCATCCTCGAAGCATCGCTGGTCGAAGTAGTTTGCGTGTAGGCGGTCGTCAACGCGATCTTGGGCCTCGTTCCAGCAGATGTTCAGGATCGGTGTTGCGGCGCTAAAGGCCAGCAGCCCGCCGGGGCGCAACATGCGCGCCGCTTCGGGGACCGTGCGACTCGGGTCGCAAAACGTCATCGCGCCGTGATCGCAGAATACGATGTCAAACGAACTCTCCGCTAACGGAGCGGCTTCAGCGCTGGCGTGAACGAGCGGAAACTCGACGGCCGCATCGCGCATATTTCGCCGCGCGTGTTCGAGCTGACGCTCCGACACGTCGAGCCCCACGACGCGTGCGCCGCGCTTAGCGAGTGCAATGCTCCAGCGCGCCGCTCCGCAGCCCAGTTCGAGAATATCTTTCCCGCCGACGTCGCCGAGCACGTTAAGGCGGGACTCCGGAACCGACCAACAGCCCCACGCCATCGAATTGTGCGTCAGCTGCTCCGCGTGCCGCGCCTCATAGTCGTCGCTCTGTCGGTCCCAGTGCTCGAGGTTCTTGCGCGCGTGGCCGGTTAGCTTCATAAAATCTCCACCGATTGCAGGTAAGCCGCCCGAGGATCGTCGATTCTTCGTAGATGAGCGTCTCGTTACGATCCCTCTGCGGCGTCGTTGCCGCTGCACTCCTGCTCGCCGCATGCGGTTACCCGACCGCCGAACGTGCATTGATGCCTTCAGCTGCCCAATCGAGCTTCGTTACGAGCGCGAAGGCCGCTAAGGGCCCGCTGCTGTACGTCACCGATGCAGCCGATAATATCGTCTACATGGTCTCGCTGCCCAGCGGCAAGCTCGTCGGAAAGCTAACCGGTTTCAATCAGCCCCAGGGAGACTGTGCGGACGCTAAGGGCAACGTATTCGTCACCGATACGCAGGCAGAGCGGATTGTTGCATACCGCCACGCGGCCAGGGAAGCGTATGAAGTCTTGAACGACTCGAGTTATCTGCCTGTCGGCTGCGCGGTCGATCCCGTGACGGGAGACTTGGCCGTTACAAACTGCTGCTCGGGCATTGGGTCGAGGTATCCGCCGACCGTGGCTATCTATAAGCGCGCCAAAGGTACGCCGAAGAACTACACGGTTACGAACATTCGGCAGCTCGGTTTTTGCACGTACGACGGCCATGGCAACCTTTTTGTGGACGGCATCAACGGCGGCAGCTACCAGCCGCAGGTCTCCGAACTGCTCGCCGGCAAGCCCGAGTTCCGCGACATCACGTTGGACCAAGGGCTGGGCGGACAGAATATCTCCGGGCTCTTCTGGGACGGCGAGTATCTCGCCGTTGGAAGCCAAGACTCTGGAGCGATCTATCGGTTCGTGATCGGCGGCACGAAAGGGACGAAGGTCGGGACTACGACTCTGAAGGGGAGCTGGCCCGGCGGCTTTTGGATCCAAACCATCGGCGGCGTGCGGAACGTCTATACGCCGTTCTGGAGCAGCAGCTCGTCGGGCGTCGGCGTCTATCCGTATCCCAAAGGCGGCAAACCGACGAAAACGCTCTACGCCGCGCTGCAGCCCTTTGCCGTCGCGGTGAGCGTTCCGCAGCAATAGCCGTTAGGGCTTCGACAACGGGTCCGGCTTCATGGTGCTGAGGTTTATCGGAATCGAGACGTGCTCTTGGACGATCAGCCATTTGCCATTCGTCTTGCGAAGGACATCGGTAACGCGAACGACGATCGTCGAGCGGGTCTTGCCGCCCGTATCGACGCTTATGCGTTGGACACTATGCGTGTAGGCGACGTCGCCGTCGATAGTCATCCCGAAATCCGTGATCGCGAAGGTCGGATTGTCCTTGAAGCTCGCAAAAAGCTGTTTCCAATCTTCGCGATAGTCGTTCCAGCCGCGATGCTCGCGGGGCGGCCCGACGTCAAAAACAAATAGGCTGTCGCCCGGGACGTAAACCGACATGATTCCGGCGAGATCTTTGTGCGCGAACGCCACGCCGAACTGCTTGTACAGCGCGGTAATCGCGGCGGTGTCGTCGGACGAGGCAGCCGCGGCCGAACCGGCTACCCCGGCCGCCGTTAGCGTGAGCACAAACGCAAAAATCAACGATGTTCTCATCGTGAACTCCAATCTATCAACGAACTGGTCCAGGTTTACACATCGATACCGTTCGGCGCTCGACCTCGGTTCCATTGTCACCGCACCGGGGCGGGCATACTCTCGGTGGACGCTCTCCGGGATCTCGGCGGCTAGGCGTTGCGCGGAGGAGGCGGCGAGAAACACGCAAACGGCACGCAGACGAATCGCGGCTACCATAGCAGTACGCGCGGGAAACGCTTTGCTAAGAAGGCGTCGATTCCGCAAACGCGTCCCGCCGCGCCCACCCCTACGACGATCGCTATAATGATATCCGCTGCGTCATTGCTCGCCGGAGCCCACAACGCCATCCCTTTCGCAAGCATATAGTTCACCAGCAGCAATATCGCGACAAGCGACGCGAAGCGGGTCGCCACTCCAAGAATCATCGCGATTCCCACGAACGCCTCACCGAACTCCACCATCGGGGCCACGATGGCAACATGCGGCACGATGACCGCCTGAGCGAAGGCAGAATACCAGCCGGTTGCGTTAGGTAACACCTGGCTGAGGAACGCGCTTAAGTGAGTCGCGAAACCGCCGCCGGCTATTTTAGAATAAGCAGCGACCAAGAAGATGACGCCCAAGAAGAGGCGCGGCAGTATCAGTATTGCTCGCGAGATCATTGTGCGGTCGGCTTCCGTGGATCATGCGAACGGTCCCGCAGCTCGGCGCTCGCTGTGAAAAAAGTTTATCTTTGTTCAGATCGCTTGGGTCAATCGCGCCAGGTTACGAACGCGGGTGTGCTGTCGGGAAATCTGCGACGCAGCGCAACGAAACGAAAGTCGGCGAGCCACGACACCTGCAGAGCGAGGCTGTTGCGTGACGCAGCGATCGTAAGGTTCTTGATCGCGCTCTCGTCGTTGCCGGCTGCCGCATAGGCGGCTGCGAGCGCCTCGGGATCGGAGATCGAGGACCAGCGGCGCAGCAGGGCGAGGGCTTCGAGGCGATGCCCCGTCAGCGCCAAGAGCCGGGCGCGCGCCGCCCAGACCCAGCGTGCGTTCTTGGGATTCCGCTGCGCTGCGCGCACCGTTCGATCGGCATCGGAAAGGTCGCCCAGTCCCTCGTAGGTACGCTCGAGAAAGGCCAGCGTTACGGGCCGGCCGGGCATGAGCTCGAGAAGCCGCTCTAAGGTTTCCCGCGCGCTTTTGAAGTCGCGGCTGTAATAGTATGCTAGACCGAGAGCGAGCAACGCCTCCGGTGACGTCGCATCCTCGGCGACCGCTCTGCTCGCAAACGAAACCGCTTCGTTCGGCCGGTTCTCCCAGAAGGCGACTCTCGACCGCAACGTCAGAGCCAACGCATCGAACGGGCTCCTGGCGAGTGCCGCATCCAGCTCCCGGCGAGCTTGCGGCAGCGATCGATCGCATGTGACGTCCAGCATCGCGCTCGCAATGTCACCTAAGGTCGATACTCCCAGGCCGTTAGCGCGCGCAACTAAAGATTGGCCTTGGAAACAATCGCGATCGCGGTTGCTCGAATCGAATCCATCGAACGCATCAAGGAGCGCCAACCCCGCATAGCCTTCCGGTCGACCCGGTGCTTCCGTTGTTATTCGCTCGAAGCGAGATCGGGCAAGGCCAAGGTCCGAGAATCGGTCGACATGGTACATTGCCAGGCCTATGTCCTCGCGGGCGGCCAGCGGCAATTGCTTAGCGGCGGTCGGCTTAAGGACCATCCAGCCGGCGATCGCGAAAATGGCGGCCAGGGCGGATCCCGTGAGCGCAAGGAGGTACGTCTTGGACGGCCTGTGTCGCGCATTCTCGGGATCCGTCTGCCGTACGCGGAGACAGTAGCCGCGGCGCGGCACGTTTTCGATCGCCACCGCCGGATCGGCCGCAAGGGATCTCCTTAAAAGGTAGATCGTCTGCGTCAAGTTGCCTTCGTGCACAAAACCCTCGGGCCACAAACGCGCAAAAATTGTCTCGCGCGGAACAAGCGTGTTTATGTTCGCCAGCAACAGAGACAAGAGCTCGGCCGCTTTCAAGGAGATCGCAACCTCGCCGCCGTTCCGGAGCAGAAGCCGCCTCGCCGGATCGAAGGCGTACGAGCCTAACTGGACGCGTTCCGATGCAACGCTCATTGTCACGTGTTTCCTAAAAGCGGGTTTGCTCTTAATGATTTAAGAACACTTTACCATCGACGGGAAACCGGGTCAACGATTGCGTCGGCGCGGGATTGAGACTTCTATGAACCTCAACAGGCTCAATTCTTAGGTACGGCCATCGTTTTGCCGAGACACATTCGGGGTTGATTATTTATGATTCAACCGTGATATCTGCGCTCCGGCAGCGATTCCCCGAACGGCCGGTGAACGGACCGACGCCCCTCGGCGAGCAGCCCAATCGGGCGATGGCCTTTGGCGACTTCCGCTTGGACCCGATGCGGCGGAGATTGACTCGCGGTCAGGCGATCATGCGGCTTCCCGAACGCCTCTTCGGCGTGTTGTCGCTTTTGGTCCAATCCAACGGTGCCGTCGTCGAGAAGGAGACGTTTGCGACCGTCGTCTGGCCCGACGCCGTCATGACGGACTCAAACTTGGCGCAACACGTCTACAAGCTGCGCGAGCTGCTGAGCGAAACCGCGCGAGACCGCTCGTACATCGCAGCGGTAGCTGGACGAGGGTACCGATTCACCGTTCCAGTCATCGTCGAGGACGTGCCTCTAACGGCCACCAAGGCAGCGTTCGAGACCCACGCGATACTGTTAAGCAAAGGCCTCGAACCGCTGATATATCACTCTCAAGCGAGCCATCTATTCGAACGGCGGAGCGCCCGGGCACTGAACCTCGCCATCAGCTTTTTCGACGCGGCGCTCAAAATCGATCGGAACTACACGCCCGCGCTGCTGGGGTTGGCTCGCGCCCATGCCCTGCTCGCCGAATGTTCGTTCGTGCCTCCGTCGGGAGCCTTTCGAACGGCTAAGGCAGCGGTTGCGAAGGCCCTCGAGTTGGCGCCCTGCTCGGCGACGGCTCATGCAGTGCGAGCGGAGCTCCTTGCGTTCGACGAGTGGGACTGGGCGGGCGCCCACCGCGAAATGGAGATGGCCTCGCAGCTCGAACCGGCCTCCACGTTCGTTCGCAGTAACTCGGCGCGCCTGCACCTATCCGCGGGATCTTACGATCGGGCGATGATCGAGGTGCAACTTGCGCTGATGTCGGAACCATCCTCCTTGACGCTACTTCTGCTGCTCGTTACCGTCTTCATACATTCAGGGCATTACGACCACGCCATCGCGATTCTCTCAAACCTTCTCGAAACGGATTCAGAGTTTTATATGGCCCGACGCGATCGCGCTCAAGCGTACGTGCTCAGCGACCGGCCCGCCAATGCGATTTGCGACCTTCATCTGCTTGCGCCGGAGCGACCGGAGGAGTTGAACGGCCGGCTACCCATTCTAGCTCGCGCTTACGCCGATACCGGCGATCGCGGTCGCGCCGCCGACATTTACTCCACACTCCTCGATGCAGCCGGCTCGGAATACGTCTCGTTTTGGAACCTCGCAATCGTCGCGGCTGCCCTAGAGAGATTCGACGAGACCATTTCCTACCTCGAAAAGGCTCTTCAGGTGCGCGAACCGTCCCTCCACCTCCTGAAAAGCCTTCCCTGGTTCAAGAACATTTCACATTCCGACCGTTTTAAGGCGATCGTCGCACAGGTCGGCCCGTAGCCCGGAACGGTTCTCAGTGGATCGATAGCCCGATCGGGAAGCCCAACCCGGTCGCCGGTCCCTCGATCGCTCGAGTTGGCGCCACGTTCCCGCTTGCCGCCTCCGGGTAGCTCGTAATGCTGTTCGAAGCCGGGTTCGTTACGGCGATAAAGCCACCGCTCGTCAGGACGATTCCCGAAGGACTGCTAAGTTGAGTCGAGTCACCCGCGATGGTTCGCAACGGGCTTACATTCCCGTTCGCGCCCGCCCCGAAGACGATGACCGCTTGGGCGCTGTCGTCGGCAACGTACAAGTTCCCGGAGCTATCGACCGCAAAGCCCACCGGATTGACAAGCATCGTACTGCTGCCTGAAATCTCGGCGGTCGGAGCCACGTTACCCCGCGCAGACGACGGGTACTCAGTGATGCTGTGCCCGTCAATGTTGCCGACGAATAACGTCGACCCGGCAATCATTAAGCCGGCCGGCCGCAACAGCTGCGTGTTCGAGCCGGTGATTTGCCGTGTTTTCGCGATACAGCCATTCGCCTTGCGCTTGAAAATGGAGATGGAGTTGCCGTTCAGATTCGCGACGTAGATATTACCTGCTTTGTCGACGGCCACCCCATCCGGAAGGTCGAGGCCGCCGCAACTTATGGTCGCAACGGGCGAAGGATTGCCGTTCGCACCCGCAGGATATTCCGTCACCGTGTTGCCGCCCAAATTTGTGACGACGATTGTTCCCTTCGCGCTGATGGTCATATTAATTGGGGTATTTAGTTGCGTGCTCGAACCCGCAATCGTCGCGCGCGGCGCGACGTTTCCGTTAGCTTCCACCCGATATGCCGTCAAGCTGTTCGCTCCGTTGTTAACGGTGTACAGTCTCGGCTTCGACGAATCCGCGCCGATACCGGCCGGTCGCAAACCGGACGCCGCAGGCAGCTGAGCGACGGGCGAACTCGACTCTCGACCACACGCTGCCAACAGGGCCGCGCAAGCAATGCTCGCTGCAAATCGCACCACAATAGTACCTCACTTTCTAGTGCAGGTGACTATCGTCCGCTGATATACGCAACCTGCCGTTCAGCGAGCAACAAAACTCAGTTATTATCAAGTCGCGCAACGCCGAATGAAGGATCATAAACTCTTTGATAAGCTTTGATCTCCCGGTTCTTGGCGGGTAGGAAATCCCAACCTCGGACGGAACCGGACTTTGGTGAGCCACGGCGGTCTTGACGGCAGCAGACCGCTCTGCCGATCGCAGTTTCTCTCCGGTTGCTCCGCGATGGGCGCGGCAACGGTTGTCGGCTTGGCGCCCCCGCCCACGGGTGGGTTCTTCGTTCCGCATACGCCGCTCGCGATCGATGCGACGCTCGCCGCGAGGGCGGCCGAGCCGATCGAAATCTTCAACCATTCTCTCCGCACGTTTTTTTTCGCAGAGCTTATTGCCAAGGCCAAGCGGCTGGCGCACGACGTCGAGGCCGTCTACGTCGCCGCCATTCTTCACGATGTGGGCCTTACTGCGGAACACATGAGCGACACCGAGCGCTTCGAAGTGGACGGGGCAAATCTCGCTCGGCAAATACTCGAGCGTCACGGCGTCCCCGGCAGCCGCGCCGAGCTAATATGGGACGCAATCGCCCTGCACGATCAAGGCGGCATTGCGCGTTGGAAATCGGTGGAGGTCAAGCTGGTCAACGCGGGAGTTTCCGCCGATTTTGGTGGCTCGCTACATCTGATGGAGCGCGACGATATTATTGCGGTGCTCGCAACCGCGCCTCGCGGCAACTTCATCACCGTCTTCCTCGAAGCGGTCGCCGCCGTGGCGAAACAAAAACCGCAGGCTACCGGTAACTCCTTCGTGACCGACGTGGGATACAGAATGGTCCCGGGATTTCATCTTAGCAATTTTTGCGACGACGTTCGAACCGATCCGTTTTCTGCATATACATAGTGCGGCTCGATGACTCGATCGATCGCGAGATAAAGCGGGCCTTCGTGGATGAACAGCTCGTGCCGACGGCGGCGTCCCGGGTTTATTGCTTCGGCGAGTTTCGCTTTGATTCGATGAGACGATTGCTGTTCAGAGGATCGGACGTTAAACCAATGCCCGAGCGCCTTGCCGTGATTTTGACCCAGCTGGTTCAAGCAAACGGTGCTCTCATCAGTAAGGAAGTCCTGGCCTCCACCCTATGGCCGCAAGAAGCCGTGAGCGATGCCAACCTCGCCCAGCACGTCTACATGCTTCGGCGCTTGCTTGGGGAAAGCGCGCGCGACAACTCCTACATCCTTTCAGTGCCGCGGCGCGGGTACCGATTTGCCGCCCCAGTGGTCGTAGCCGCACCGGTCCTCCACGAATCCTTCACGGTGGACGCAGCCAGCCTCGGTCAAGTACTGTTGGACGGCGGGTTTGACTCGTTTCGTAGCTATTGCCAGGGGAGCTACTTTTTAGAGCAGCGCACGGCACCTAGCTTGCGACGCGCGATCGAGTTCTTTGAAGCCGCGCTCGCTCTAAATCCCGACTACGTGCCAGCTTTGATCGGAGTCGCCCGCGCGCACGCAACGATCGGTGCCTACTGGTATGCGCCTCCTAACCTGTCGTTTCCATTTGCAAGGCGCGCCGTCGCGCGAGCGCTCGAGATCGACCCGGGGTCCGCCGTGGCTCATGCGGTAGTTTCCGGACTTCTTTGCTTTGACGATTGGAACTGGGATGGTGCAACCGACGCAATCGACTTGGCTATTCGATTGAACCCGGGCTCAACGCTCGTCCGAAACAATGCGGCTTGGCTATATATTTGCACCGGTAGCTACCGCGAAGCTCTCGCGCAGGCACAATTGGCGCTTCTCATGGAGCCTTCTTCGCTCCCGCTCCAACTCTTAGTTGCGCGGGTGCTCCTGCATTCGGGAGATTACGGCAATGCGTTGGCGATAATGTCGAATCTGCTCGAGGTCGATCAGACGTTTTATATCGCTCGGCGCTACCGGGCTCAAGCCTATCTGCTCAACGGCGAACCCGAAAATGCCTTGGCAGATCTGCAGCTTCTTCCCGAGGAACGCAGCGAGGATCCGAGTTTCCGCCTGCCGATGCTTGGTCGCGCGTATGCGGATATGGGAGACGTGGGGCGCGCAGACAAGATACTTCGGGCGCTACAGGCCCTGGCCCAGACGGATTACGTCCCTTGTTGGAACGGCGCAATCGTTGCGGCCGGGTTGGGTCGCTTAGACGAAGCTCTGGCCTATCTCCACGACGCCTACGAACAGCACGAGGCGACCCTGCCTTTCTTAAAGAGCTTGCCATGGTTCGAGCAGCTTTCGGGCAGCCCGGCATTTAAGGACTTGCTGAACAAGATTGGACCGGGGGCAGGCGCACCTTAGGTTAGCCGACCAAGAACTGCCTCACGTTATCGCGCGGACGGACGGCCGTCGAAACCCTGTGCAAAGCGGCTCCCAGGCGATACTCCGTTTTCGCTCGGTCGCTCACGTCGGCAACGGCGGTAAACGCGATGTGGAGAACGTCCGAGGCATCGTCCAAGAAGTGCACGAGATATTGCGCGAACGAACTCGCGTTTGAATCGAGCGCGCGGATCGCGTCATCGAACCGATCGTGCGAACGGCTATCGTCTAGGATGAAGGCGATCAGCCGCCCCAAGAACCTGCGCGCGGCCCTCCGCTCGAGGTGGGATTGAGCGCGGAGCTGAGGTATGGCGCCGATCAGGCCGTTATAAAGAAGAACCGGCCAAGGCCTCGGGTGAGCCCAACAACAACAGGGCGGAGACGCGTCCCCTTTCGAGCGCGAACAGGTCGCAGCCGATCGAGCGATCGCGGGTAGCTAAGAGGAGCGATAAAGCTCGAAAATACCAAACTCGCCTGTCTTGCACCGATCGATGGAACGTGGCACCGAGGGTCGCCGCGGCACGCGCGGCCAGCCCGTCATACCGGCGCATCGCGGCGATCTCCAAAGCTTCATGCGCGTAGGTTTTGGCGCGCTCAGTATCGCCGTGCGAGAACGAGTGCCGCGCGAGTTCGATGTTGAGAGCAACGCGGTCCCACGCCCGCTCCCCCAAGGCGCCAACATCTTCCGGGCAGCTCCATGGTTCGCCAAGCCGTAATCGCGCGCGGGCGATCGTCGTTTGGCACCGATAGGCGCCAAAATGGCGTCCGCGCAAAACGACGTACGATCCCGTCGCGAATCGCTCCGCGGACGCGTCATCGCCTCGTTGAAACGCAACTTCGGCTCGGAGCGCGGTCGAGCAGGCGAGGTCGGTAACCGCAACGTTCCGCAGGCCATGCCGGTCGACCGCGTTGAGGAGGGAGGTTGCGTCTTCGAGCCCTCCGCAACGAATTTTGGCTTCGGCTTGAGCCAGTAGTGCCCGCAATACCCAAGTGGCTCGCTCGCCGGCAAGGCGCTTGATATTTCGGGCTATCCGATCGCTTTGACGGGCATCGCCGCTATGCCGGGCACGAAGAAAGCAGAGCCATTCGAGCTCGAATCGAATTTCAGCAACGTCGCCTGATGGTCCATCGGCTTGGGCGAGCATCGGCCACAACTCCCGCCGAGCATCGCCGGCCGTCCCGGCGATCTCCTCCGACTGCTCGCGAAGGATTCCAACCAAAGGGGGCGCCAGATAACGTCCCACGTCCGCCGACTGCTCGAGGACCGTCCCTCCGTCGGCGCGTTCTCGAAAGGCCAGCATGCTTGCGTTTGCCGCCGACCGGGGGCCGCCAAGGCGGAATAGGTGCGACGCCATACCGGGGTCGATGTTCGATAGGAGCTCTGCGATCGTTTCTAGCGGGTCTGCGGCACTGGAGTCTTCCTCGATGGCCGCCGCGGATCGGCCGCCGATAATCTTCCCGATATGCAAGGCCAGGATCGACACTGCCTTCGCTCGACGCCGCTGAAGATGACGCCTCGACACTTTTGATTCCCACTCTTCGTTCCTGGGCGCGCCCTCTTCTATCGAGTGCAGCAGCATATCTCGCAGATGCGGCTGTTGGAAGGGTCCCTGAAATGCGTTCTCGATCGCAGAACGTAACGCGTATCGGGCGTCCGGTGCAGCCGTGGCTTCACATATCGCCTGCGCGAGCGGGTTTGCAGCAAGAAGAAACGGGTTGGTCGCTCGTCGCAGCAACCGCCGCACTTCTGCTTCGAAACGCGGTTGTGGAAGCAAGGCCATACCGTCGAGTATAGATTGATTAAACAGTTCCGTCATCAAGAACTCTTCATAAGAGCCCGCGTTCAGCGGGTTAATTTACATGACGGCTTTTGAGAAGTTTTGATAACCGCGCGCGTATTATGTTGAGAAGTGACATCAAAGGCGACACTTTCCCCAGGTTTATAGGAGGCACGTTTGCGCCGCGGAACGCGCAGCCATAATGCGCGATAATGTCGCGTTAGTAAACCAAAACTTCACTGGAGGAACCACACGCATGAAACGATTTTCGTTGCCGCGTTCCCTGGTTGCCTTGATGATGTTGCTTTTGTTGATCGCGGGCCAGGGAACATGGGCACTGGCAGGCGTTACCGGTAATATCACGGGTACGGTCAAAGATCCAAGCGGCGCACCGATTGCCGGCGTCCAAGTGCAGGCAGTCGCGCCCTCGGAGACCAGGACCGCAACGACGGATGCGGGAGGTCACTTCGTCATCCTCTCGCTTGCCCCGGATACCTATACGGTCAATCTGGCCAAGGATGGGTATCAAAGTATCTCGTTCCCAGGCGTCACGGTCTTCGCCGACCAGTCGAACACGCTGGGCTATACGATGACCAAGGCGCTCAAACTGATCGCGCACGTCACGTCGAGTTCGGGCGCTTCGCTGGTGAAATCCGGCGTCGGCAGCGACCTCTACAGCGTCAACTCCGCACAGGCGGCCGCAGCGGCGGCGCTGGGCGGAGGCGGTAACCTCAACAACGCTTACTCGGCGATGGCGTCGGTCCCCGGCGTGCAGACGTCGATGGGCGGCATGGGCTGGGATTTCAACGCCGCGTACGTTCGCGGCCAGAACTCGTACTACACCGGGTTTGAGTACGACGGTATCCCAATCAACCGCGCCTTCGATAACTACAACTCCGGAACCGAGTCGAGCCTCGGCTTGCAAGAGCTGCAGGTCTACACCGGCGGCGGTCCGTCTTCGGTCGCCACCTCCGGTACGGCCGGCTTCATCAACCAAGTCATCAAGACCGGCACGTTCCCGGGCTTCGCGACCGCGAACCTCGGGATTGCGACGCCGAACTATTACCATCAGGCTCAGGTCGAAATCGGCGGCTCGACGCCCGACCGGACGTTTAGCTACTACATCGGCCTTCTCGGTTACAACCAAACCTATCGCTTCATCGACAACAGCAACGGTGCCGGCTATCAGACACCGGGCGGCATCTTCTCGGGCAACACGGAAGGTTTCTTACTCGGCTATGGCGCCGGGAGCAACCAGGTCCTCAACGTCGGCTACACCTGCATTCTCTCGACGTGCCAAGGCGTGAAGCCGGTCTGTCCGCTCGTCACCGCCAAGTCGTTCAGCTTCCCGGACCAGGGCTGCTGGCAGTTTTACAGCGGCACGTCAGGAACCCCGTTCATGATCACCGATCGCGAGGACGTGATCAACCTGCACATGGGCATCCCCAAGGCCAACGGCCTCCGGGATGACGTGCAGTTCTTGTGGAGCGGATCCGCGCTCAACAACTACGGCTACAGCAGTCTGAACGACATGGGTCCTGGTAACAACCAGCTCGTCTACTCGTTCTACGGGACACACGCTCATGCGCCGACATGCGGACCCGAACAAGTCGCGCCGGGTCTGACGGTCAACGGCTGCACGAGCAGCGGACAAATCCAGTCCTACCTGCAACCAAACCAGTACTTCTTCCAGAAGTTCTACGGAATCTCTGGACCGCTTTCGTGCGCGACCTTCTCGACGGCTTGCGGACCCACGTACGTCGGATATGCCGACGCGGTGACGTATAACGTTCCGTTCGGCACGCCGATCGCGACCAGCCCGACGTCGATCAAACCGCCGGGCGTCTACATGGCGCCGGGCGCGCCACCCCACGCGTTCAACGGGCCGATTCCGGCGAATGATGAATCGATCAACCTCAACCAGAACGACGCGGGAATCACGAAGCTGCAGTACACCTACTCGCTCAGCCAATCGGCCTACCTGCGGCTCTACGGCTACACGTTCTACTCCGACTGGTATCTGAACAGCCCGACGTTCGGTGCCAGCGGCCAGGAGCTGCCAACCTTTCCGACGGCTGCCGAATATCAGCTGATCACACACACCTCGGGTGGCGCGCTCAGCTTCCAGGATCAACTCAACGACCAGAACCTGCTCAGCCTCGACGGAAACTACACGACCGCGGGCGTGATCCGGTTCAACAACTCCACGGCCTACGGCGGCTCGTCGCCGATCGGCTACATGTCGAAGGGAGCGGGCGGCTTCAACTGCTACGATCCCACGAGCGGCGCGTCCCAGATCTGCCTGAGCAGCAAGTACTATGACACGTCGCTCAAGGGCACGACGTCGTCGGGGCAATACTACAACTGCGCGAAGGCAAACGCGCCGCAGTGCATCGTTACGCCAAGCTGGACGAGCAACTCGATCGGAGGCCCGACGGGCTTCGCGCCTCCGGGAAGCGCGGCCGCGCGGGCCGGCGCAACCTGGGATAGCCTCTGGCAAGGCAACGCCAACGGCTCGTACAACGCGGTGAAGCCGCGATTCACCAACGCCGCTCTGCAAGACCAGTTCCGTCCCAACGACAAGTTCCTGATCAACGCATCGATCAGGTACGACAATTACACCTACGACCTGCCGCAGTCGCTGACGGCGTCAACCTCGTTCTACGCCAACATGACGTCGAACTACACCTGCGTCCTGGCATCGACCAACCAGGTGCTGACGGTAGCGCTCGCGCCGGGACAACCGCCGCCGGCCGCCGCTCAGTACGTCAAGGGCGATTGCGATCAGGCCGCCGTCGCGCTCCATCCATCGGGTCCGAAAACCGGTTGGGTCCATCCCAACGGAACGACGCAAGACGGCGTCGCTGCGCCGAACTTCAGCGCAGCCTCGCCGGGATCGTACGCACTCGATTACTGGCAACCGCGGTTCTCGGCGACCTACACGGCAAATCCGAACACGGTGTTCCGCGCCTCGGCCGGCCGCTTCACGCAGCCCCCGATCTCGGCATCGGTTCAGTACCTCGCACTGGCCGGCGACGACCGCTCGGTCTGGAACAACACGATGAACCTCGGGTTCTACTCGCCGTTCCACCCGATTCCGGGAATCTCGTCGGGGCAGTACGACCTGTCCTGGGAACAGCACCTCAAGGGAACGGACATGAGCTTCAAGGTCACGCCGTTCTACACGTGGGTGAACAACTGGCAACAGCAGACCTTCATCGGCTCCGGCTTCGTGACGCAAGTCCCGGTCGGCGTGAACCGAAACCAGGGCGTCGAGTTCCAGTTCAACAAGGGTGACTTCACCCGGAACGGGCTCTCGGGGCTTCTCGCCTTCACGTACACCGACTCGAAGGTCATGTTCGAAAACGTGCCGCTGGTGTCCGGCGGCGTCGTTCCGAACCCGCTGATCGCCCTCAATCAGGCCATCCAGCAGTACAACGGCTTGACCAAGGCCGGCGGCGGAAGCCCCTGCTACCAAGCGCAACAGGCGGTTGCGTGCTCGACGCCCAACGGCAAGATCGCCTCGGGCTTCGACACGATCGCAAACCCGTACTATAACAAGCCGGCGCAGGGACTTCTCGATATGGGCGGCTGGTATAACCCGTACACGACGGCCATCGCCCCGAACCTCAACGGCCTAGTCAACACCTACATCTCGCCGATCACGTCGTCGCTGATCCTCAACTACCGTAAGGACAAGCTGGCGATCACGCCCAGCTTCGCGTTCCAGACCGGCGGCTTCTACGGCGGCCCGCTGGACGTGGAGGGTCAGGACCCGCGTACCTGCATGAACAACTCGGCGACGACCGGCATCACCAAGCTGTCGCCGAAGACCAACCCGCTGCAGTGCAACTACCTAACGCAAACCGCGCCGGGTCTGGGCTCGTTCAGTTACCTCTACGTACCGAATCCGCAAACGGGAACGTTTGCCTTCGGTAACTATCAGCAACCGAGCCAGATCGTCGGAAATCTTCAGATCTCCTACGACCTGAGCCCGCGCATCAAGCTGACGGTGCTGGGAACCAGCCTCTTCCACGAGTGCTTCGGCGGTACGTCGACGCCGTGGACGGCGGCAACTCCGCCGAGCTACGTCGTCTGCGGATACACGCCGGCAGGCAGCTCGCTCAACAGCACGCTCTATCCGGGCAACTTCTACAACGGCACCGGCATCAACGACTTCGCCGCCAACAAGGCGAGAACGCCGGCCGCCTTCCAGCAGAGCTACACGCCCGGGCTTCTGAGCAATGGAGCAATCGGCGCCGGCGTTCCACCGATCAACATCTACTTCAACGCGCAGGTGAGGATCTAAGAGCAATCGCCTCCTAAACAGCAGAGAAGCCGCTCATCGGCGGGCCCCCAAAGGGCCCACCGATGCCGCGGCACTTCGAAGGGAAAACGCGCGTCCCCATCGGACCACGCATTCGAATAGATGCTGCCGAAGGCCATCGAGGAGCGCGATTCAATGTCTATGAACGCAACGTTCGTCCAGGTTGACGCGGGCGAGCTCTCGCAATCTCAAACGGACCCGTCGTCGGTCGAAGCCCTCTTTCAGGACCGCCTCCAGGGAGCCGGCTCGCATACAGTTCTCTCGCTCGACAAGGCCCGGCACGGCGTCCACTACGTCTTGTGCGGCGAGGCCGAACCCGGGCCGACCCTGTTAAGTCAGGCGGTGCTCAGCGGTGCCGACCTTGGAGAGGAAGCAGCCCAAGTGGCTGAGATCGCGCAGGCGCTAAGCCGGCCCGAACTCGAGTCGGAGTCGTGCGATCGTTACCTGCCTGGTCTGACGGCAGGCTCGATTTGAACGCTCGCTCGTTTTCGTACGCCCCAATCGCTACAGTACTCGTCGGCACACTTTCTTCCTAAGGAGATTTCGATCAGATGACGAGGGACTTGTGGCTCCTTGCGGCCTCGGCGGTTTTTGCGATCGGCAGCACCTTCCTGGCCGGGTCGTGGCACGGCCAGCCCTACACCGTGGCCTCGCCCCAGACACAGTCGGGCCAGGTCGCGCGTGTCGTAGACCGCACGGGGGACGTCGCCTCGCGGTGACCTCCGTACGTCTTATCCTCGCCGCGGCCTCGCTCGCGGTTCTCGAATCGCTGAGTCCCTTGGCGGCGTGGGCAGCTCCCGCCGTTCCCGTCTATCCCGGCGCGGCTCCGGGCGCTATCCCGAACGGCGTGGCCCTCAAGGCGCCGCCCGCCGGAGTCAAGGGCTACTCTACCTCGGACGGCTTCGCCGTCGTAAAGGCGTGGTATCGAGCGCATCTCAAGGATGCGACAGAAATGCAGCAGCCGGGATTGGAAAAGACCGAGGACGCATTCCTCGTCGGGCACGGCCCGAGCGTCACGGCCGTGATGATCCGCAGCGTCAAGGGGAAAACGTGGATCCTAATCGGACCGCTGACGTAAAGTCTCGGTCGCTCATCCTTCGTTCGATCGGCGGATCGCCGGCGCAACGATCCGCACGATAAGCACTTGAAGAACGGCCGCTGCCGGGACCGCTAGGAAGGCGCCGCCGATGCCGAGCAGCGTGCCGCCGACAACCGTCGACAGGATGATCAACAGGAAACTCAGCTGAACGCGTTGCCCGAAGATGATCGGCGAGAGCACGTTTTGGTCGATCACCTGAACGACCGTGAAGATTGCGAGCGCGATGAGCATCTTCGTCCAGCCGCTCGTCGCCAACACGACGAGAAGAATGATCGGCCCCGAAATCACCGCTCCGAGCATCGGAATGGCCTGAAAAATGGCGGCGATGAATCCAAGGAGCAACGCATAGGGAGCGCCGAGGAACGCGAGCGACGCACCCATGACGACGCCGACGACCGCACCGTTGATGACCATGCCCTGCACGTAGGCGCTCAGCCGCGCGCTGATGTCGGCGAAGACGTTACGCCAATCGGAACGCGTCGTGTCCGGCATCAGGCTGAGAACGAACTGCTCGAGATCGTCGGACGACAGCATCCAGCCGACCGCGAGCAGCAAAATGAGGACCACGTTGCCGATCGCCGCAGCGACAAACGCCGTGCCGCCAAGGAGGTGAAGGCCGATCGAACTCGCTGCGCCGCCGGCGCTCCCTGCCAGCGCACCCGCCAGTTGGCGCGCGTTCTGGTCGTTTTCGAAGTGACGCTGCGCGGCGGTGAGCTGATCCTGAAGCGACCTCGCATAGCCGGGAAGCGACTGAATCAACTTTACGAGCTCCGCTCCGATGGGCTGGACCAGCACGATGCCGATCACGACGATCGAAACGAGGACGACGCCGAACGCGAGCCCGACGGCGGCACCGTACGGCATTCGCTTACTCAAGCGATCGACGATCGGCCGTAGACCGGCGGCGAACAGCACGCCGGTAAAGAGCAGCAGCAGCGCCGAAAGCGCCCCCGCAAGGACGCACCATACTAGGAAGGTCCCTGCGACGATCGCCGCACCGATCAACCATCCGCGCGCGTTGTTCATCCGATATCCCCCAGGCGCCTGAAACTCAGCGCCGTTCGGCGAGCATATCGCCCGATTCGATGTGCAAGTCCGCGTCCCGCCAGATAACCGCTTTTCCACCCAGACCGCAAGCCCAGATTGCGATTCCGAAGAGATCGCGGGCCAGCACGAGCCGCGCGGGGGCGGGTATGACGCCGAGCGCGCGCGCGGCGACGCGCTGCAAGGCAATGCGTGCGACGGCCGCAACCAACAGCGTCGCTAAGCGCCTGCGCCGCGGTGCGAGCGCAAGCGCGAGCAGCGCGAGCGGCACGGGGTAGGTTAGAAACATGCCCGCGTAACCGGCCGCCTGCACCCCTCGAATCGTCCGATGCCAGCGCAGCTCGTGGTTCCACAGGACCTTGAGAGTCGAGTCCGAGACCATCGTGCGTATGACGTGACTCGAGATGACGACGCGGAGGCCTTTGGCGGCAATGCGATTTCCCAGCATGAAGTCGTCGGCGAGATGCGGTGCAAGCGCCTCGAAGCCGCCGATTTCGGAGAGGACTTCCGCGCGCACCGCGTTCGTCGGGCCCAGGCAGTGTCGCGGGGGGCCGAAGAGCCGATTGACGAGCACCGACGGGATAAACTGCTCGTTCATGAACATGGCCCCGAGCTCGGACGAAAACGAACCGTCGCCGACTCCGGCGAAGAGACACGTGACCACGCCGACGGCCGGGTCTTGCAAGGGTGCCGTGACGGAGCGAACGTACGTCGGCTCGACCCGCGTGTCGCTGTCGGCGAGGATCAACACCTTGTGGCGAACGAGCCGCATCATCGAGAGTACGTTCGCGATCTTGGGGTTACGCGCGCCGGGAACTTCACCGACGTTGATCTCGATGTTTCGATCGGGAAGCGACGCCGCCACGCGCCGCGCAATCGGAAGCGCACCATCGTCGGCGTGCGCGACGCCGAGCACCATCTGACAAACAGGATAGTCCTGCAAGGCAAACGCTCGCAGGTTCTCCTCGAGCTCGGGCTCGGCACCGTGCAAGGGCACGAGCAGACTGACCGCGGGCAGATGCTCGACGGCTTCGGGCTCAGGGTCGCTCCGGCGGAAGCGCGCAACGCAGACGATTGCGACGGTCGCGTACCCGATGGCTGCGACGGCCGCGACATCAAGGGCTGCGGCCAGTACACGCGCAAACTTCACGCGAAGCGGTTCGCTAACGGAGAAGGCGGGCCTTGCTTCTGCATGCGAACAGAACTCGAACGGAGATGGCAATAGAACGATTTCGACACCGCGACCATCTGGCGATCAACGCGCTGTGGGTAGGTGTGCACTTCCAGGACGCGGCGCTGATGTCGATTATCGTGCCGGCGCTGCTACTGCAGATGGCTCCCGCCAAACACACCTACGTCCTGGCGGTACTCTCGACG
Organism: Vulcanimicrobiota bacterium; assembly: GCA_963745145.1. Lineage (GTDB taxonomy): Bacteria > Vulcanimicrobiota > Vulcanimicrobiia > Vulcanimicrobiales > Vulcanimicrobiaceae > Cybelea. The sequence continues at coordinate 833,700 of CAVUWE010000003.1, forward strand.
GTTGTCGCAATTGGGACCGCGATCGTGCCTCCGTTGGCGGGGGCGTTCTCGGACCGGCTTCGCCGCCGCGGCGGCGACCGGCGACGCCAGACGGCGATCGTGCTCGCGATCGACGCGCTCGCGCTCCTCGCGATGGCGTACGCCTCTACGGTTGTTAACCTGGGCGCCGCTACCGTCGTGGCGACGGTCGCGCTGATGAGCGGCTCGGTCGTCTATCAGGTGCTCGTGCCGGAGATCGTTCCGCGCAGGTTCTGGGGAACCGCCGCAGGCCATCGCGGCGCAATGACGCTGGTCGGAACCATCGTCGGACTGTTGCTGGGGGCGCTGTTGCCGCCCCGCGAAGCGCTCTTAGCCGCGGCAGGGGGCGTCGTCGTCAGCGCGCTGACGCTGCTGTTCGTCCCGGCTTCTCCCGCGTTCGTAGCAACGGAGCGCCGCGAGGGCGCGCACGTCCGCGATCGCCACGATCTCATCGTGACCCTGATCGCCCGCGCCTGGATCATCATGGGAATGACGTTGCTGAATACCTACGTGCTGTACTTTTTCCACGACGTGCTCGGCATCCGCAACGCGTCGCTGAGCACGGGGCTCGTGGCCGGGGCAGCGATGGTGGGGGCGGTTGCGTCCAGTGTCGTGGCCGGCATCGTCTCCGATAAGTTCGACCGCCGGTGGGTCGTCTGTTTGTCGGGGCTGCCGATGACGCTGGCCGCGCTCGGCTTCGCCCTCGCTCCGGATTTGCGCGTGATCTTTGTATACGCAGCGCTGTTCGGTCTCGGTTACGGCGGGGTGTTCGCCGTCGGTTGGGCGCTTGCCATGGATTCGGTGCCGGAACTGGGCGACGTCGCGCGCGATCTCGGCATTTGGGGAACGCTCTCCAATCTCCCCATGGTCATCGCACCGGCGATCGGCGCCGTGATCATTACCGGCGGGGCGACCGTGAGCGACGGCTATCGCTGGCTGTTCGCCAGCGCGGGCGCGTGCTTTCTGGTTGGCTCGCTGACCGTGCTTGCGGCGCGCAAGCCGAAGGCGGCGGCCCGATGAAGCCCAACTGGTTGCTGCTTGCAATCACGTACGGCGTGCGCCAGTCGTACATTTGGTTCAGAATTCGCATCCGCCAGTGGGGCCGGTTGCCGGCGGACCGCGGGGCAGCGGTGCTGATTACCAATCATCAGCACATAGATGAAGGGGAAACGATCACGGCGCGCACGTTCTTTCTGCATCCGTGGAAGCCGCTGGTGATGTGCAACTCCCGCCGCACGTTCGAGACGGGATTCATTGCGGCGCGGCTGCCCTGGAGCGCGCGGTTCACGCGCGGCGTGAATTTGAGCCCCCTGTGGGCCTGCTACGGCATCCTTCCAATCGAGAACCACCTGTTCTCACGGCCCCTCATCAGCCTGGCCGAGGAGCTGCGTGCCGCACACGGCGATCTGCGGCTCGACGAGATCCTGCCCGCCGAAACGCTTGCGCCGTTGGGCTTAGGCGGCCTCGTGCTGAGCGACCTCTGGAAGCTCGACTACTTCATGGCGGCGCAGGCGTGGGTGAAAGTGGCGCACCTCAAACAGCCGTATCGCCGCGAAGTTGTCGAGAATCTCCGCGCGGTGACCGAGCGCGACGTCGCGGCTATCGTCGAGCGCGTGCGAGCCGGCGCGACCTTCTACATCACGCCCGAAGGAGACTTCAGCCGCGACGGGCGCATGCACCGCATGCGCGGGAGCATCGTCGATGCGCTCGCGCCTTTCGCCGACCTCTGGCTCTGCGCCGTCGCCTACGATCCGTTCCGGAGCGGGCGGCTCTCGATGCTCTATCGCGTTCTCCGAATCGCGGGCCCGGCAAATGTCGGTGCGGCGCTCGCGGCGGCGCGGCCGATCACGACCTCCGCGCTACTAGCCACGTTCTTAGTGAATGGCCCAGAGACGTTCGTGGCGCAAGACGCCGTGCGCGCCGTGCGCGACCGGCTGGACTCCCTGCCGGCCAACGTCTTCGTCGATCCCGAGCTGCGCCGCGCTCCGGACGCTTGCGTCGTCGACGCGCTCGAGACGCTGCGAAAACGCGGTACGCTCGCCGGCGACGGCGGCCGCTATCGCGTCACCGCTCACCGGGCCGACGCGCGGTTCCCGCACGTCGACGACATGATCGCCTTCCAACGCAACATGCTCGACGAGACCCTGGAATCGGCCCAGCGGCTCGGGCCTTAGGCTTTAGGACGCCGCCGCCTCCATGCGGCGTTCGCCGGCCTGCACTCGCCGCGCGCGCAGATAGCCGAAGAACTCGCCGCCTTCGCGCAGCCGGCGGACCATCATCTGGCGGCTCGTGACCATCTCGGCGACGATCTTCGCGATCTTTTTCGGCCGGAAGTAGAACTCGCGATACATCCGCTCGACCGAGTCTTCGATCTCGGCGGTCGAGAGCGTGTCGTAGCGTAACGTCGAGGTCTGGATGCCCGCTCCGGAGACCAAGTCGTCCCGCGCGAACCAGCCGTTCGCCATGGCTTGGTCGTAGAGCTCCGTGCCGGGGTAGGGCGAGGCGATCGAAACCTGGATGGTGTGCGGGTCGAGTTCCTTAGCGAATTCGATCGTTTCGCGCACCGTTTCGGGAGTGTCGACCGGCAAGCCGATGATGAACGTGCCGTGTACCTTGATCCCGAGTTTGTGGCAGTTCTGCATGAACTTGCGGGCCATCTCGAGCTTCAAACCTTTTTTGATGCGGTACAGAATCTCTTGGTTGCCCGACTCGAAGCCGACCAGCAGCACGCGCAAGTTGTTGTCGCGCAGCGTCTTGAGCGTGTCGTAGTCCACGTGCGCGCGCGCGTTGCAAGCCCAGCTGAGGTCCAGGCGCTTCATGTGCTTGCTGAGCGCGATCGCGTAGTCTTTTTCGTTGGTCAGCGTGTCATCGTCGAACATGTATTCCCGCACCGTCGAACCGAAGATTCCCTTCGCTTCGTCGAGGTCGCGGCCTACCGCCTCGGGGCTCTTATGGCGAAAGATGTGGCCGCCGATGGTTTGCGGCCAGAGGCAAAACGTGCACTTGGCCGTACAGCCGCGGCCGGTATACCAAGACACGTACGGGTGCAGCAGGTAGCCGTTATAATACTTCGTGACGTCGAGAAACTTGGCGTAGGTGGGAAGCACGCTCGGCATCGCATCCCAATCGTGGATCTGCGGGCGTTCCTCGGTACGCTTCAACTGACCGTCGGCATCCCGGTACGAAAGGCCCAAGATCTCGTTCCAGGGGCGCCCTTCGGCGAGTTCTTTGCACGTGTAATCGAATTCGTTCCGGCAAACGAAATCGATGATTTCGTTCTCGCGCAGCGTCTGCTCGGGGAGCACGGCAACGTGCGCGCCGATGAAGCCGACCTTGAGACCGGGCTTGTGCGCCTTGAGCCGGCGAGCGCACTCGACGTCGCCGGGGAGCGACGGCGTGCTCGTGTGCATGATCACGAGGTCGTGATCCTTGACGATGGCCAGCACGTCCTCAATCGTCTGTCCGTGAGGCGCCGCGTCTACCAGCGTGCTGCCCGGGACGAGCGCCGCGGGCTGGGCCAGCCACGTCGGATACCAGAACGAGGTGACCTCGCGCTTAGCCTGGTACCGGGCGCCCGCGCCGCCGTCAAAGCCGTCGAACGAAGGCGGGCTCAGGAACAGGGTCTTCAAGGATAGTTTCCCTCCGCGGCTCACGGCCGCAACGATAACGAATGAGTGGGCTTCGGTCGACCGGGAAACTCCCGCGCGACTGCAGGCTATCCCTGCTCGAAGCAAGCGTTACGGCGTCAAAGCGAAGAGGGGGAAATCCTAAAGACGGTCCCGCATCCGGCGCCGCTGTTGCTGGCGCACCCGCCCGAGCCGCCGCCAGACGTCGTTCCGAAAAGCGTTCCGTCGAAAACGGTCAGGGCACTAAACGGGTACGCGCCGTCCACGTAGCCGTGGAAGCTGTGGAGTATGCGTTCCACGCCGGACGACGTGCTCACCTCGAAGACGGTGCCGCAGCCGGAGAAGCTGCCGCTGCCGGTACAGGCCGTACCGCCTTCCTCCGTGGTGCCGTAGAGCATGTCTTTGCGCCCGGCGACTTTGGTGAGGCCGGCTTCCGGCTGCACGCCGTCCGGGGCACCGCTGAAGCGATAGAGCACGCGCTCCTTACCGGAGATGCTCACCGCAAAGATCGTTCCGCACCCGTCGAGATAGACACACCCCGTACCGCCGCCCTCCGTCGTTCCGTAGAGCACGCCGTTGAGAGCGACGAGGCTTCCGACCGGGCCGGCGCCGTCCGCGCCGCCTTTGAAGCTATACAGCACGCGCTCCTTGCCGGACGTGCTCACCTCGAAGACGGTCCCTCCGTTGTGCGTGCCGCCATTCGTCGTCGTGCCGTACAGCATGCCGTCGAGCGCGATCAAGCCCCATGCCGGGTACACGCCGTCTTTAGCCTTCGATCCAAAGCTATAGAGCACGCGTTCCGAGCCGGAACCGTTTATTTCGAACACGGTGCCCCAGTTCAGTTTGGAGCTACCGCCGTCATCGGTCATGCCAAAGAGAAGGCCGTTGAATGCCATCAGGTCGTTGTTGTATTGGGGATCCGCGCCGTCGTTCTGAGCTGGGCCTTTGAAGCTATAGAGCGCGCTCTCGCCGGTCTTGCCTACTTTGAAAACGATCCCGCATCCGCCGCTGCTGCTACACCCGGCGCCGCCGCCCGAAGTCGTGCCGTACAGCGTGCCCTTGAGGGTGGCCAGACCTCCCCACGGGTTCTCGCCGTCCAGAGAGCCTTTGAAGCTATGCAGTGCGTGCTCTTTTCCGGACATGCTCACCTCGAAACCGTTCCGAGGCCGCTCGTTCCACCGCCCCACGTCGTGCCGTAGAGCGCGCCGTTTTCGGCGACCAGGCCCGCGTACGGCGTTCCGCCATCGGGTGATCCCTTGAAGTTATAGAGCGACTTGAAACCGGAGAGCGGTTGTTGCGCGCCTGACGCGCCGAGCCGGGATGCGGGCACGCCGGGCGCCGACGGAGAGAGGCTGCTCCCGGCGCCTGCGCATGCGCTCAAAAGCGCTGCGGCTACGCACGCGGTTACTTTCCGAAGTCCACCCTGAAGCGATATGGAAAAAGCCAAGGTACCAACAAGCCCCCTCGCAACCAACGATGCGCCTTCTCGCCATCTTTGTCAATGGAGTCCTTCGACGCGCGCTGCGCGCGCGGCTCAGGATGACACGGCGCGTTTCCAGACGAGCACGTTCGAGCTGTTCCAGATTTCCGGCGGCAGCGTTCGGATCGTGAGCGTGTCTTTTTCAATTTTGAATTGCCGTTCCAACGTGGTGCCCATGAGGTTGGTAAACACGGAGACTTCTACGTGATGAAAGACGCGGTCGCCGCGGACCTCATATCGTCCGGCATAGGCGAGAAAGTTGAGCAGCGCTTGCGTGCGATCTTCTTCGGACGACGAGCTGCCCGACGGCGAGCTCAGCTTGGGCCGATGCGTGCCCGCCAGCACCGCCGCCATGCGCGCGTCGGCGCTATAGATCAGATAACCGACGGGGTCCGGTCCAAACCGAGGCTTCGCGACGCTGCCTTTTTCGTCGACGTCGAAGCTGACGAGGCTCCAGGCGCCCACGATCCCTTCGCTGGCCGCCTCGGCCGGCCGTACGTTGCCGACCGCAGCCAGCAGGCCGAACGACGCGGCAAGCTCGATGATGCCGCGCCTCGAAACGGAATGTAACCGGGGCGGGGCGGCTGAGGTATCTCCAGAAGGTGCAGTATCCATTCGACGTGACCTCATGATCAAGCTCGGTGTTGCAATCGCGGCGATTAGTTTTGCCGCCTCGACTTCTTCCGCCCTCGCGGAAGCGGATCCGTCCGGGCTGGCGGCCACCGCGCCGACGGCTGTCGCGACCCCCACGACGGCACAACAGATTTTCGACGCGGCGTTTCGACGCTTGCAATCGTATCCCGTGCCGGCGTACGCGGTGTTGACCGACACGTGGAACATCACGCAGCGCCCGATGGGGTTTTACACCGGCGAATCGTCCTCGGTCGAGGTGAGCCGATACGCCGTGCGGCTCTCGGACGGCATGGAGAACGTGAGCCGGCCGATTCCGAGCGGGAAGCTTCCGCCCGCGCTGATCCTGCCGGAGTTCTTGGGGCCGTTCGCCTGGACGATGCGGTCGTCGGTGCGCGTGGCGCCGGCGGGCGGCGATGCGGGCGCCATGTCGATGACGCCGGATCTGGCGGGATTGAAGACGATCGCGACCGTCGTCGCGGTCGCAAAGGCGCCATACACGGTCGGCCACAGCGATTCGACGCCGCCGATCGAAGACGTCGACGGGCATCGGGCCTACCATCTGGAGCTGCATCCGAAGAGCGATCCGCAGAGGCACAACCTGCGCGATCTGTGGATCGACGTGGCGACGTACGATTTATGGAAGGCACACTTCGTCGGCACGTATGCGCCCACACCGAAGGCGCCCATCAGCCCGACCGACGTGATGGTCCGCTTTCGCAACGTGCTCGGGTGCTGGGTGGTGACCCGTGCGATTTGGACCTACGACGATCCGCCGATCTCCTACCACTACGACGTGCAGAGCGACGAGATCGCGCTTCCGACCGAACTGCCGGACTGGCTCTTCAACGCCGCGGAGTACCGGCAGCACGAGCTGGCCGGCGAGGCCGATTATTTGGGTTTACTGTTGGAGCAGCTGCGTAAGCGAACGTAGCTACTCCGCGAGGCGCTCTGCTACGAACAACACCGGACGAGTGCGCGTCGTTTGCTGCGCCGCTCGGGATAGTCCGTTACGAGCTTCCTCGAGAAGCGCTTCCGCCGCTACTCCGATCTCGGCCCGCAGCCCGTCCGCGCGGTCTTCTAACGCTCGATACAGCGCTAGTTGCAGTTCGGCATGGCCGTCAGGCTCCTCGTGGCAGATAGTTTTAAAGGCGGCGCGCTCGAAGAACGGGCGGTAGTCGCGCACGATCGTCGGCAGAAATGGTTCGACGAGTGATTCGGCCGCCGTCATAACCAGGATACCGCCGGGCATCACTACGCGTCCAATTTCGTTTGCGGCACGTTCGGCGTCCATAAACATCAAAGCGTCGACGCTCATAACGGCGGAGACGGAAGCGTCGGGCAGTCCGGTTGCGGTAGCGTCCGCGACTATAAATCGAGCGCGCTCGGTCAGCTTTCGAGCTTGAGCCAGCGACGCCGCAGCTTCAATGGCTGTCGCCGAAAAGTCTACGCCGATCAGCGATGCTCCCGTGCGGGCCGCGACCCATAAACCTGGGCCGCCCGCACCGCACCCCAGGTCGAGGAACGCATCGCCTTCCCGGACGCGAAGTTCAGATGCGATACGTTCGAGGAGTGGAGCATCGACGATGCTGAACGGCACTAGCCATTCGGGGAGGTCCTTGCTTGACGCCCGCACGGCATCTCGGTAAACGCTGCTCCGTGTCGTTGCCTGGTACATCCGATCGAACCCATCGGAGGCTTCCACAACTCTACGCAAGGCCCGCAGGGTCCTCAGCTAGACGATGTCGTCCGGTTCTCCGTGATGGGCGTCCCACTGATCTTGACGGTTTTCGTCGAGGCTGCTCTCGCCGTACTTCTCCTGCTCCCGCCGCACAGCTTGGGAGGGTTCGATCGGCAGCTCCTCTTGCGAGGCTACATCGGGTGCGATCTCTTCGGTCTCGTCGTCGGGGTAGGGCAGCTTGTCGTCGTTCATCTCATCTCACCGCCGGAAGGCCGAGGTTATGGTTCTTTGTTTGATTTTTACGCTTCCGCTCGAAGCGCCCCTCCGCCGAGGCGAGCCTGCCGCGCACCTCGCCCGGTAGAGGAGGAGAAATCGAGCTCGGCGCCCACCACTGTCCTCAGGACGGCGTAAGGTTGACGAGAGAAAGGAACGGAAGATGTTGAAGGTCGGCGATCGCGTTCGCATCGATGGCGGCCTGGAAGAGGGCACCGTAAGAGAAGTTCATCCGCACGAGATCCTCGTGCGCGTGAAAGTCCCGGGAGGGCATGAAGATCGCAAATATGCTCACGAAGATCTGCAGCTCGATCCGACGTTGAGCGAAGTCTCCAAGTTTGTAGACCACTAGCGCCAGCGAACGCGGCGTCCGCGCTTCGCTTACCGTTCGGCAACCTTGAGGTCGGCGACGAGCGCCTTAGCGGTGGACTCCGCGACGCCGAGAGCCTCAAGCGCGGGGGCCGTAAATTTCTCGCTCGTCACCTTAACGATCGTCCAGCCGTCCTTGCCCTTTTTCGTCAACGCCTCGCCGGCGGCGTAGTTCCCGCCGGCGCTCCAGAATGCGATCGCGTACGGCTTTTCAGCCACCATGTGGACGTTGATGTCGGTCGCCTTGAGACGGTCCTGAACGATCTCGGAAACCGCTACGGCATCATTCTCATCGAGTATCGCGGCAGCGGCGGGTGCCACGCACGCCAGCGCCAGAGCGATCCAAGCAAATATTCGCATGAGGGCGCGCTTCAGCGCGAGTAACCGACGCCCTTCCACCCAGTTGCTATTGGCTGCCGTACTCGTCGCGGCGACGCCACCACAAGTCGCCGGTTTCCTCGTTGCGGCCGAGCGGTGCGCGGTCGAGCCACTGGTACATGCCCCATAGCCCGTCCACGCCGCGCGCATACGCCGAGTAGGTGTGATATACGACCCCATCCTGCAGCGCGAAGGCGCTCACGCCGGGTCCCTCGCGCGTGTACGTCTCATAGTCTACTCCGGATGCGGCTGCGAACGTCGCCGCCCAGGAACCCGCGGGCGGCTCCGAGATCGGCTTCGAATCTTCCACGCGGAAGTTATATTCGGCCTCTCCCGACTGCTGCTGTTCCCTCGTTTCCGACACGTGGAAGTCGTAGTTGAAGTCGCTGCCGTACGAAGACGCCCAAGGAAAGCTCCAGCCCATTCGCCGGCGATACGCCTGCAGCTTCGCAAGCGGAGCCTGCGACACCGCGCACAACGTGACGTCGTGGTTTGCGAGGTGAGGGACGAAGCCGTTGAAGCCATCCGCAATCGACGAACAGGACAGGCATCCCGCCGCGTAGTCCGGGCCAAACATGAAGTGATAGACGAGGAGCTGCGAGCGACCTCTGAAGAGTTCGGCAAGCGACGCGTGGCCCTGGTCTGTGTCGAATCGGTATTCTTTGTCGATGCGAACCCACGGCAGTTCTTGCCGCATCCGGGCCAATTCATCGCCGCGCCGCGTCAGCGCCTTCTCTTCTTTCAGGAGTTCCAGACGCGCCGCGAGCCACTCCTCGCGTGTTCCAGCTTTATGATCGGTCATTGTCTTTTTCCCTCCTCATTTGTTGACGCTCGTTCTCTCCATCAAAAGCTGCCGGCTGCCTGCGTGCTCAGGCGGCCTTCTGAGAGAGCGGACGAGGGTATTGAGCCGATGCTTGACGAGCAGGAGCATCGGCTGGCGGTACCAGATCGCTCCGGCGACCAGGGACGCCACCACCAGGGTTGCATTCTAGGCACATACCCTTAGTCGAACGGCCGCCGCTAAAATCGACATCGCGGGGGCGCGAATTTCGCCTTTCGCCTGCGGAACAACCGTGGGCTTCCTGGAGTATTAGCCACGCGGCGATTGGAGGGTAACGAACATTTGAGCAGATTCATCATGTGGAGCGTTCGCGCGTGATCACGTTTGGCGCGGCGATTACGGGCCTCTGGCTGATCTTTGTCGGATACTGGTTCGTCGCGGCGATGCGCGTCAAGCGGAGCGTCAGCTCTGCTCGATGGAGAGGCGGTCTTTTTCGTGCAGCCCTCGCCATCGGTGTTTTCCTGTTGATACGAGCATCGTTTCGCGGGAATGTTTGGCGACACGTGCCGTTCGCGGCGACGAGCGTCAGCCCTATTGCAGCAAGCGTCGGCGTCGCGCTTTGCGCCCTTGGAATCGCTATCGCAATCTGGGCACGAACCTCTCTAGGACGGAATTGGGGCATGCCCATGTCTTTGCGCGAAGGTCACGAGCTCGTGACGACGGGTCCGTACGCGTTCGTGCGCCATCCGATCTACACCGGCATTCTCCTCGCCGTCATCGGGACGACGCTCGTCAGGGGGATTCCTTGGATCGTGCTCTCGGCAGCCATCTTCGCGTATTTCATCTATGCCGCTACCATCGAAGAGCGGAGCATGATAGGGCAATTTCCGAAAGAGTATCCCGCGTACGTCAACCGCACGAAGATGCTGATTCCGTTCCTATTTTGAGGACGGTTCAGGATGACGAACGGGGGTTAGAGCGTTATTCGTAGTCGGGGGCTTGGTATTCGCCGTATTGTCGCATGAAAAACTTCGGCGGCAGCGGAGCCGCGATCTTGACGAAGGTGCGCGGCTTTTGCGTGAAGTCGAAGCAGTCCGCAGCTGGTGACGTCGCGCGCGCGTCGGCCTTCGCCAGCTGGCCGAGCCCGTAGAGATCTTCGGCGAAGCGCAGCACGCTCGCGGTCTCGTACTGCACGTGCGAGACGTAATTGTGTTTCGAGTAAGGCGAAAGGATGACGAGCGGTACGCGGAAGCCGAGGCCGTCGTAATCTTTAAAGGGCGGCGGGACGTGATCGTAGAGGCCGCCCCAATCGTCCCACTGGATAAAGATGGCGGTCGAGTCCCAGTACTTGCTGTTGCCGATCGCGTTTACGAGCGCCGCCACCCACGACGGCCCGTGGCCGCCGAAGCAGTTCACGTGATCGGAATCGTCGCAGACCGGCGTAATCCAGGTGAAGTTCGCGAGCTTGCCTTTTCGAACGTCGGTGAGGAACTTCCAGTTCGGCGCGATCACGTCTTTCTGCCAGTCGGGGCCGTAATAAATGTGCCGCACCGCTTGATAGCTCGACCAAAAGCTTGCGTCGCCGCTCGAGCGGCTGCCATAGGTGCTGGTGTAGAACTTCCACGTGAGTCCCGCGTTGTCGAGCTCGTCGCCGAGCGTCTGGTAATCGAAGCACGGTATCTGGCCTTTCCCGTACTTGCGATCTTTCGTGATCGTCGGAACGGTATCGCCCGAGCCCGCGGAGCAGCCCCACGCGCCGTAGGGCAGGTCGACGCTCGACTGCGCCTGCGCGGCGATGATGTACTGATGGCTGACGAAGCTCTCGTCCAGATGCGACTGGAACATGCGGTCGGCCAGCACCCCTTCGTGCGCGATGTCGAAGTACGGCCGTGAATCGCCGTGCGGTACGTAGACGTACATCGGATATTTGACGTTGGACGGCCCGCCGTAGAACTGCTCTTGATCGAAGCCGTCCATCCGGCACTTCGTGCCCGGGAGCGAGCCCGTTCCGTGACACGCCGCAAACATCGCCGCCGCGGAGTGATCGATGACGTATGCCCGCTGCGAGAGCTTGACGGGCGCCAGCTGTATCGTCTCGCCCGTCGAATCTTTCCCGCTCGCCACGGTGTCCGCTCCCGGATAGCCCTGGAAGAGGTTGTCGAAGCTGCGGTTCTCCTGCACGATGTATACGACGTGCTTGATCCTCCCCGCGCCCGTGTCGGTGAGTGAGTGCAGCGGCGCGCCGCCCTGCATGTACGGCAACGAGCCGCCCGAACAGCCGGCCAGCGCTACGATCAGTGCGGCCGAAACGAAACTCTTACTCATAGTCGGGAGCCTGATATCCTCCGTATTGCTGTATGAAGAACTTCGGCGGCAGCGGCGCCGCGATCTTTTGAAATGGCCGCGGCAACCGCGTAAAGTCGAAGCAATCGGCCGCCGGCGAATTTGCACGCTTATCGGCCGCCGCGAGCTGACCGAGCCCGAAGAGATCTTCCGCGAATCGCAGTACGCTCGCCGTCTCGTATTGCACGTGCGAGACGTGGTTCTTCTTGGCGTACGGCGAGATCACGAGCAGCGGAACCCGGAAGCCGAGTCCGTCGTAGTCTTCGAACGGAGGCGGCACGTGATCGTAGAGGCCGCCCCAATCGTCCCACTGCACGAAGATCGCCGTCGAGTCCCAGAACTTGCTCTCGCCGACCGTGTTCACGAGCGCGGAGACCCACGATGGCCCGTAACCGCCGGGGCAGTTCACGTGATCGGAGTCGTCGCACACCGGCGTGATCCACGTGAAGTTTGCGAGCTTGCCTTTTCGCACGTCCGTGATGAACTTCCAATTCGGCGTGATCACGTCGTTCTTCCAATCAGGCCCGTAGTAGATGTGCCGCACGGCCTGGTAGCTCGACCAGTAGGCCGCGTCGCCGCTCGAGCGGCTGCCGTAGGTGCTCGAATAGAACCGCCACGAGAGGCCCGCGCTGTCGAGCTCGTCGCCGAGCGTCTGGTAATCGTAGCACGGCACGATCGACTTACCGTACACGCGATCCTTCCCGATCGTCTGAACGGAGTTGTGCGAGCCCTGCGAGCAGCCCCAGGCGCCGCTCGGCAGATCGACGCTCGCTTCCGCCTGTGCGGCGATGATGTATTGATGGCTGACGAAGCTCTCGTCGAGGTGCGATTGGAACATGCGGTCGGCGACGACCCACTGGTGCGCCATGTCGAAGTACGGCTTGGAATCCTTGTGCGGCACGTACACGTACATGGGCAGCTTGACGCCCTTCGGGCCGCCGAAGAAAAACTCGCGGTCGAAGCCGTTCATGCGGCACTTCGTGCCGGGCAGCGTACCCGTTCCGTTGCAGTCCGTGAACATAGCCGTCGCCGAGTGGTCGAGCTCGTACTCGATCGAGAGCGGCCCCGGCCTCAAGGGAATGGTGTTCCCTTTCGAATCCTTACCGCTCGAAACGGTGTCGGCGCCGGGATATCCCTGGAACAGATCGTCGAAGCTGCGGTTCTCTTGCACGATGTAGACGATGTGCTTGATCTTACCGGCGCCCATCGACGAGAGCGACCGCAGCGGAGCCGCGCCTTGCATGTACGGCAGCGACGATTGCGACGGCGACGCGCATGCCGCAAGTGCGGCGATCGCGACCAGGGCGAGCGCGCGCTTAATCATCGTCGGGGGCGCGACCGTCATTGGGCTGATGCAAAAAGAAATTGCGACCCTTGGGAGCGTGGATCGCGACGAAGGGCCGCGGCTTCTGGGTGAAGTCAAAGCAATCGGCCGCGGGCGACGCCGCGCGCTTGTCCGCGGCCGTAAGCTGAGCCAGGCCGAAGAGATCCTCGCCGAAGCGCAGCACGCTGGTCGTTTCGTACTGCACGTGCGAGACGTAGTTCTGCTTAGCATACGGGGAGATCACGAGCAGCGGCACGCGGAAGCCCAGGCCGTCGAAGCCTTCGTGCGGCGGCGGAACGTGATCGTAAAGCCCGCCCCAGTCGTCCCACTGCACGAAGATCGCCGTCGAGTTCCAGAACTTGCTCTTGCCGATGGTGTTGACGATCGCCGCCACCCACGATGGGCCGTAGCCGCCGCCGCAGTTTACGTGATCGGAGTCGACGCAGAGCGGCGTGATCCACGTGAAGCTCGCAAGCTTTCCGGCCGGAACGTCGGTGAGAAACCGTTTCTGCGGCGCGATCACGTCTTTCGGCCAATCGGGGCCGTAGTAGATGTGACGCACGGCCTGATAGCCCGACCAGTATCCGCCGGCGCCGCTCGATGGCGCGCCGTAACGGCTGGTATAGAAGCGCCACGTGAGACCTGCGTCGTCGAGCTCGTCGCCTAGCGTGCGATAGTCGAAGCACGGCTTCTCGAACCTGCCGTGCCTGCGGTGCCTTCCGATCGTGGGGATCTTGTCGCCACTCCCGCCGCCGCAGCCCCAGATTCCGTCGGGCAGATCGACGCTCGAATGCGCCTGCGCAGCGATGGCGTACTGATGGGCCACGAAGCTCTCGTCGAGCTGCGATTGGAACATGCGGTCGGCCACGACCCACTCGTGCGCCATGTCGAAGTACGGTTCCGAATCCTTGTGCGAAACGTAGACGTACTGCGGATTCGAGGGGCCGCCGTAGGCCTGCTCCCGGTCGAAGCCGTCCATCGCGCACTTCGTGCCGGGGATCTTGCCCGCTCCGTCACACGCCTCGAACATCGCCTCCGCCGAGTGGTCGATGTCGTATTCCGTGGTCAAGCTCAAGGGCCGCATCTGGATCGTCTCACCCTTCGAGTTCTTACCGCTCGATGCGGTATCCGCGCCGGGGTAGCCCTGGAACAGGTTGTCGAAGCTGCGGTTCTCCTGCATGATGTAGACGACGTGCTTGATTTTTACCGCGCTCGCCGGGAGCAATTCTTGGAAGGCTCCGATGCTGTTCTGCGGCAACGTAGCGCCGGTGTTGGAGGAGCACGCGCTTAGCATCGCTACCATAGCGATCGAGGCCACTAGCGTCCTCCGACTGCGCTCGCTTCGCTCAGGATGACACATCATTCCTTACCGCCTGCGCGAAGCGCAGTCCTGAGCGAGGCGTAGCCGAGTCGAAGGGTCAGGATGACATTCACACAGCAAAGCTATTCGGGGTCGCCGTGTTGGGTCACGTGCGGCCGATCGATAAAGTATTTCGCCGAGTGCTGCGAGGGAATGGTCGTAAACGCGCGGGGATTCTGGCTATAGTTGAAGATGTTACCGATCGGGGTGGCGCGCGCGTCGGTCGTGCCGAGCGAGCCGAGGTTCCAGTTCTGTTCGATGTACGCGAGGATGCTGCCGAACTCGTACTGCGTGTGCACGACGTTGCCGCCCTGGCTTCCCGAGCCGGCGATCGCGTACGGCGAGACCACGAGCATCGGTACGCGGAAGCCCAGTCCGCCCCATTTGTCTAGAAGCGGCGGCGGCGCATTGTCGTAGAACCCGCCCCAATCGTCCCACACGACGATCACCACGCTGGAGTTCCAGTACGAGCTTTGGCCGACGGCGTTAACCACGCTGGCGACCCATGACGGCCCGTCGTCGCACTTGCACGGCTCGGCGGGGTGATCGGAATTGCCGTCCGCCGGGATGACCCACGAGACCGCGGGCAGCTTGCCCTTCGAGATGTCGGTGAAGATGTTCGTCTCGGGCCAAGAGACGTTGGTTCCCCATTCGCTTCCGTTGCGCACCGGATAGATGACGTCGAAGGCGTCCAGCAGGCTGCCGTTGCAGTTGGGCTTGCTGCCGTGGCAATCCGAGCTCGGGCTGCAGCCCGGCTGCGCGGACGCACTAAAGCACGGCGTGTAATATTTCCACGACACGCCGGCATCGTCGAGCAAATCGCGCATCGTCGCATAGCTGTTGTAGTTGGGAAACTTGTTCGAGCAGGGATACGGCCCGTTTTCTTTCTCCACGCCGTAGATGTTGAGCGTGTTCGTCACGACCGGCCCCGGCGCGTCGCAGCCCCACGGCCAATACGTCGGGTTGTCGACGAGGCTGAGCGTCGAGGCCGACGGCGAGGGGCATGCCCTAATGCAGGTGCTGCCGCGGATCAGGTCTTGATGCGCGGTGAAGCTGCCGCTGCCTTGGGTCTGAAACATCGCGTCGGCCAAGACCCATTGGCCGGCAATGTCCCAGTAGGGCTGAATCGCGCTCTGCTCGACGTAGTGGTACGGCTTGGTGGCGGCCTTCGGAGCGGCGCCGCATGCGGTCGCCCCTTCGAGATTGAAGCCGTCCATCTTGCCGTTATCGTAATCTTGGAGATACGCGGACCGGCAGTGACTGAGATCGTAGCTGACAACCAACGGCGAGGGCTTGAGCGTGAGCCATTTGTCGACGTACTTGCCGCCCTTCTTCACCTTCTCTTTGCCGCGGGTCGCGCCGTTCGCGCCGGGAAACTTCGCGAAGAGGTTGTCGAAGCTGCGATTCTCTTGGACGATCAAGATCACGTGCTGGATCGGCGAGCTGCCCGAGCCGTGATGATGCCCGAACGGCAGTGCGCCCGGCAGCGTCGACGAGCCGCCGCCGCAACCGCTCGCAGCGAGGGCCGCAGCAACAGTAGACATCCAGAGAGCTCTAACCTTCATTCGCGTTCCATCCTATTCGGTGTCGGGCACGAGGCCCGAAGGCTTTTGATTCAAAAAGTAGCGGGCGGAATACTTCGACCCGATCTGATGAAACTTGCGCGGCGTCATGTTCAGATCGAAGGCGTTGCCGATGCTCGTCGAGTGGGCGTCGTTCTTTCCGAGGGTGCCCAGATTCCAGTTGTCTTCAACGAAGCGCAGGATGCTGCCGAACTCATAGACCGTGTGGTCGACGTGAGGCTTCACGTAGGGCGCGACGATCAGCATCGGGACGCGGAAACCGGGACCGCCCTGCCAGCCGCGCGGACTCGGGGGCGGGACGTGATCGTAGAAGCCGCCCCAATCGTCCCACACGATCACGACGGCGGTGTTTTTCCAGTACGCGCTTTCGCCGATCGCGTTGACGATCGAGGCGACCCAGGACGGCCCCGTATCGGTCGGCGGCCCGCCGCTGCCGCACGGCGGATGCTTGAGCTCCGAGGGATGATCGGAGTTGAGCGCGTCGGGAGTGATCCACGAGACGGCCGGCAACCGGTTCTTCGTGACGTCGTCGAAGAAGATCAGATTGCCATGCGTCACGTTGGTGTGCCACTCCGGGCTGTAGCGCACGGCCTTGATCGCGTCGAACGCGCTCCAGATGCCGGCCGTGTCGCCGTGCGTGCAGTTGTTCTCTTTTTTAACCGGCATGGCGTAATACTTCCAAGAGACGCCGCCGGCGTCGAGCAGGTCGCGCAGCGTCGTGTACGAGAGGCACGGAAAGGGGCCGCCGTACCGGTAGACCTTGCCGTTTCGCTTGATCATCGCCGTGCGAACCGGGGGATTGGCGTCGCAACCCCACGGGAAGTACGTGGGATTATCGATCAGCGCTTCGTCCTCGCTGATCTGGGTACCGCCCGCGATCAAGTCCTGGTGTGCGGTGAAGCTGCCGCTGCCCTGGGTCTGAAAGGTGTGATCGGCGAGCGCGTACTGCGTGGCGATGTCCCAATACGGCGCGATCTGCGACGGGTTCACGTATTGGTACGAATAGGTGCACGAAGGAGTCCCGCTGCCGTTGGCGCTCGAGCCGGTCAAGTCGAAGCCGTCCATCTTTCCATGGTCGTGCTGCTTTTGAAAGCCGCTGTAGATGTGATCGAGATCGGTGTCTTCGTCGAACTCTCCGTTCTTGCCGAAACCGGAACCGATCAAATCGGTCTCGGTGAGCGGGACGCTCGTCGGTTTGGCGATCGCGGGCATGCCGTTGTCGCGGCAGTACGCCTGCTCCGATTGCGGCATCGCCTCCGCCTTCCCCGCTTTCGTGCCGTCGGCGCCGGGAAACGTTGCGAAGAGGTTGTCGAAGCTGCGGTTCTCCTGAATCACGATGGCGACGTGCTGAATCTTGCTCGTGCTCTTGCTCGCCGTCTCGCGCAGCGCGTTCGGCAACATCGACGGTGCGGCGGGCGAAACGCCGGCGCACGCCACGATCCCGGATGCCGCGGCCACCAACACGAAGCCGCACGCCGCCGTTCGAACGCGGATCATCGCGTTACTCCGTGTCCACGGGCAAGCCTGACCGCGGTTGGTGCAGGAAGAACTCGCGCGAATACTTCGACGGGATCGCCTGAAACGCGCACGGGGCCTGAGAGAAGTTCAAGAGGTTGCCGATGCTCGTGGAGCTCTTGTCGGTCGTTCCCAAGCTTCCGACGTTCCAATTATCCTCGACGAATCTGACGATGCTGCCGAACCCGTACACGGTGTGAACGGCGCCGCGTCCCGTGCACGACGAGCCCTTCGGCGTGTAGGGGGAGATGACGATCATTCCGACCCGGAAGCCGGCGCCGCCCTGCGTGTCGATGAACGGCGGGGCCACCGGGTCGTAGAGCCCGCCCCAATCGTCCCATACCACGACGATCGCCGTCGAATTCCAATACGAGCTTTGGCCGATCGCGTTAACGACGCTCGCAACCCACGAGGGGCCGGTGTCGGACGGATAGCCGGGATGATCGGAGTTGTCGCCGGTGGGAATTACCCACGACATCGCCGGCAGCTTCCCGTTCGAGATGTCGCTGAATATGTTCGTTTCGGGCCACGTAACGTTCGTGCCCCATTGCGATCCGTAGCGCACCGGAGCGATCACGTCGAAGGCATTCCAAAGCGCGCTGGGCGTGCCTTTCGCAAACTGGGGCGTGTAGTATTTCCACGACACGCCGGCCGCCTCGAAGAGGTCGGCGAGCGTTTCGTAGCTGCCGGATTTTGGAAAATCCGTCGTGCACGGGAACGGGCCCTTGTTTTTCGCATACTGCGTGCCCGCGATGAGCGACGTCTTCGTGCCGCCCGGCGAGTCGCAGCCCCACGCGCTCGACGACGTGGGATCGTCGATCAAGCTCTCGGTCGGATCGATCATCGTGCCGCCGCGGATCAGGTCTTGATGCGCCGTGAAGCTGCCGCTGCCTTGCGTCGCGAACATCTCGTCCGCGAGCGCGTATTCCGACGCCATCGTCCAATAAGGCTGCACTTGGGTTGGATTCACGTACTGGTACGGCGCCTTGCCTTCGGGCCGGCCGCCGACAACGGCTTTGATCTGGTTGAACGCGTCCATCGCGCCGTTGTTGTAGGCCGTCAGGTAGGCCGCGTAGAGGTGCGTGAGACTCCGCGAGTCCTCGAGATTCACCTGCGCGAGCGGAATCGACTTCTTCTTATACGTCTTGCCCTTCTTCACGAGCTCCTTGCCGGTCGTCGTGCCCGTCGCGCCGGGAAACGTTGCAAAGAGGTTGTTGAAGGTCCGGTTCTCCTGGATCAACAGGACGACGTGCTGGATCGGTGAGCTTCCGGTCTTGCGATGGAGCGGCATATCGCGCGGAATGCCCGGCGCCTGCACGCTGCCGCCGCCGCAACCGCCCAGCGCGACGGAAGCCGCCACGGCGCAGAGCCACGAGCGACGCGATCCGGTCGTCACGCTCTTCCTTTAGCTAATCGGAATCGGGCGGCATACCCGACGGCTTCTGGCGGAGAAAATACGAGCGCGAGTACTTCGACGGAATCACTTGGAAGGGACGCGGCGTCATGCTGAAGTTGAAGGCGCTCCCGATGCTGCTGGCGCGCTGGTCCTCCTGCCCGAGGTTCCCGAGGTTCCAATTCTGCTCGATGAACTTCAGCACGCTCGTCGTCTCGTACTGGGTATGCTCGACGTGCGCTTCCACGTACGGTGAGATGATGATCATGGGGAACCGGAACCCCAATCCTCCCTGATTATCGTAGAACGGCGGCGGCACGTGGTCGTAGAAGCCGCCCCAATCGTCCCAGAGGACGACGATCGCCGTGCTCTTCCAGAACTTGCTCTGACCGACGGCGTTGACGATCGACGCGACCCACGATGGGCCGGTATCGGCGGGCTGGCCCTTCTGCAGCTCCTGCGGATGATCGGAGTTGACGCCGTCGGGAGTCACCCAGGAAACGTTCGGCAGAGCGCCGTGGCTGATGTCGGAGAAGATCTTCTTATCGCTCGTCGTTACCTTCGTTCCCCACTCTTTGCTATAACGCACGGCCTGGATCGCGTCGAAGGCACTCCAGATCCCGGAACTGCTGTTCTTGGAACTCTTCCACGAATAGACTTTGTTGGCGTAGAATTTCCACGGGATCTTCTTTGCATCGAGCAAGTCGCGTATCGTGCCCTTCGGGTAAGTGAGGCACGGGAACGGGCCCTGCTGCCCGAGATACTGACCGTAGATCGTCAGGAGCGAGGTGTTCTCGCTGGAGGGATTTCCGTCGCAACCCCAGGGGAAGTAGCTGGGATCGTCGATGATGCTCTCCGTCGAGTTGATCGCGGTACCACCGGCGATCAGCGCCTGATGCGCGGTGAAGCTCTCGCTGCCTTGCGTCTGGAAGGCATTATCGGCAAGGACGTATTGGTCGGCCATGTCCCAGTACGGCTGGATCTGCTTGGGGTCCACGTATTGGTACGTGTAGGTGCACGTCGGAGCGCCTTCGCCGTCGGGTCCGAATTTCGTCGTATCGAAACCGTCCATCGCGCACGGCTTGGAGCTGCTCGGCTTCGATCCGTTCGGATCGCAATCGACCAAGTATCCCGCGCGGTAGTTGTGCGCGAGATCCTGGTCCCAGCCGAAGGGCGCTCCGGTGGGAGGCGTCGTCGGAAAGCCCTCCCCCGTGATGCTCACCTTCGTCAACGGGATTGTCGTCGC
Source organism: Vulcanimicrobiota bacterium (assembly GCA_963745145.1). Classification (GTDB taxonomy): domain Bacteria; phylum Vulcanimicrobiota; class Vulcanimicrobiia; order Vulcanimicrobiales; family Vulcanimicrobiaceae; genus Cybelea. The sequence continues at coordinate 853,700 of CAVUWE010000003.1, forward strand.
AGAGGTGATGACTTTCTGGCCCTCACCGGCGCAGTAGCTTGCGATTGGCGTCGGCATCGGCTCGACTGCGCCGACGGTGGTGCCGTTCGCACCGGGAAACGTCGCAAACAAATTATCGAAGCTGCGGTTCTCTTGGATGATCACGACGATGTGCGTGATCGGGGTGCTGCCCTTGACACCGGGACCGCTGCTCGCCGGAGGAAGCGGAGAGCCGGGCGTGCTCGCGCCGCTGCACGCAACGATGCCGGCACCCGCGATTAGCAGGAAAAACAACAGCCCGGCTGCCCGATACTGCAAGGACAAACCTCCCGTTCTAGCAGCGCCTACTTGGCCGGGAGCCTGCTTTCTTTCCTCCATTTTTGCGCGCGCCACCACGTAAGAACGGAAATCGCGGGCGAAAAGTTAACTTTCTTTATCGTTCGGTGGATTAATCGTAGCTCTCGCGCACGGTTTCGAGCAGCGTTTGCCCAAACTCGACGAGTTCGCCGTCGCCGTCGAGCACGTCGACTCCGAACCCGGGATAGAGGCTCACGAAGCGCTCCTGCTTCCATCGTGCGACCGACCAGCGGTCGCGCGCGCCCTTCTCGTAGGGCCACGACGGCATGCCCTCGCGGTCCGAGCGAATGTCCCGTCCGTCCGACGTGCGGACGCGCACTTGGAAGCCTTCGACTCGCGCGATCTTCATTTCCAACGTGCCGATCTTCATTGCAACCGATCGATCAAAGAGAGAATCTCGGGCTGACTGGATTCGAACCAGCGATCTCTAGTCCCCCAGACTAGCGCGATAACCAAGCTTCGCTACAGCCCGTTCGATTTTCTCGACTGTTTCTTCGTACGCGATCGTACGCCGCCGACGGCATCTTTGAGGGAGGAGCCGGCAACGAATGCCGGTACCCTGCGCGCGGCAATCGCGATCCTCTCACCGGTCTTCGGATTGCGCCCCTCGCGCGCCTGGCGCTGGCGAACTACGAAACTTCCGAACGGGTTTAGTGCGACTCGATCGCCCTTTTGCAACGCCTCCTTGATCTCGTTCAGGATCAAGTCGACGATCTCGCCGGCCCGTCGCCGCGATAAATCCGCTTCCGTCGCGACGGCGTCAATCACGTCCGCTTTCGTCAACGTCGTATCTCCAGTTCGGAGGGTATACGCAAGCGACGGGGGCCCTCCTCCCCGGAGAGCGGCCAGTCACACGATCATTTCGCCCAGCGCACGCAACGCCAGGACGTAGCCGACAGCGCCGAGGCCGCTAACGACGCCACGGCAAGCGGTCGCCGTGACGCTCGTGCGCCGAAACGGTTCGCGCGCGGCGATGTTGGAAAGGTGAACCTCCACGACGGGGATGCCGATTGCCGCGATCGCGTCGGCGATGGCGTGAGAGTAGTGCGCGTAGGCCCCCGGATTGATCACAACGCCCGCGAAAGATTTCCGGGCGGCGTGCAGCGCGTCGATGATTGCACCCTCGGAGTTGTATTGTTCGCAGCGAACGTCGAGCCCGATTTCCTTTGCGGCGGCTCCGATCGTTTCGTCGAGCTCCGCGAGCGTCTGCGTGCCGTAGATCTCCGGATCGCGCTCCCCGAGCAAGTTGAGATTCGGTCCGTGCAACACGAGAACGCGCATCGTTCTTGGCTTCTTTGGAGGAAAAGCGCAAGCCTCCGCACCAGAGGCGCTCATGCCCGACACGCTAGTGGCTGCTTCAAACCTCGAGGCCGGGATCGCGCTGGTCGCCGCCGTTACCACCGAGCTAGTCACCGAGATCCGTGAACGCCACGATCTCTGGCCGACCGCCGCCGCCGCGGTCGGACGCCTCGCGACCGGAGCCGCGCTCTTCGGAGCGAGCCTCAAAGGCCACGAACGCATCTCGCTGCAGATCGCGGGCGACGGACCGCTCGGGACGTTGGCAGCCGATGCCTGGCTCCTCGACGACCGGACTATCGCGGCGCGCGGTTACGCCTCCAACGGCAGCGTCGATCTGCCGATCGACGCGCGCGGAAAGTTCGACGTCGGCGGCGCGGTCGGCTCGGGTTCGCTGCAGGTGACGCGTTCGAGCGATGTCGGCCAACCATACGTCGGAGTCGTACCGCTTCACTCGGGTGAGATCGCGGAGGATCTGGCGGTATACCTTTCGCAGTCGGAACAAATTCCCAGCATCGTCGCTCTGGGTGTCCTGGCGAATCCAAACGGCGTGGTCGCCGCCGGAGGTGTCCTGGCTCGCGCGTTGCCGGGCGCGGACGAACGCGCGCTCGCGGCGCTGGAGGAACGCGCGGCGCGGATGCCGCCGGTCACGCAGCTGATCGCGGAATATAACGACCCGGCAGCTTTGCTTCGCGAACTCGCCGGCGACCTCGAGCTACGCTCGCGCGACGCGATCGCCGTCCGTTTCGCCTGCCGCTGCAATCGCGCGAAAGTCGAGGCGGTGCTGCTCGGCTTGGGAGCCGAAGAACTGTCGCAGCTCACGCGCGAGCGCGACCGCGCCGAGGCCACGTGCGAATACTGCAAGACCCGCTACGAATTTACGTCGGAGGAAGTGCGGCAGCTCGCGGCTCGTCTATAAATTACCGCCGTACGATGCGGACGAAGCGGCGGGAGCCGACCGACAGCACGGCGGGCGCGGCGGCGCTCCACGTCGCGTTGACGTCGGTGACGGGCTCGCCGTCGATCTTCACCGCGTTGCCCGCGATGAGGCGCTCCGCGGCACGTTTGCTCTCCGCAAAACCTGCCTTCACCAACAATTCCGCAACGCGCACGGCATCGGCGAGCTCTATCTCGTCCATGTCGCCGCTCGGAATCTCGCGGCGCTGGACCGTGCGCTCGAAGTAGTCGCGGGCCGCCGCGGCCGCCGCATCGCCATGGTAGCGCGCGACGATATCGTGCGCGATGCGCTTCTTCTCTTCCATCGGATTCGCTCGTCCGCCGGCCAGGTCCGATGCCAGGCGATCGCACTCCGCCGCGGCTCGAAATGCGGCGAGCCGTGCGTAGACCGGCAACAGGTCGTCCGAGATCTTCATCAGCTTGCCGAACTGGTCGTTGGCCGGCTCGGCGACGCCGACGTAGTTGCCGAATGACTTGCTCATCTTCTTCTGGCCGTCGAGCCCGACGAGCAGCGGCACGGTTGCGCAAATCTGAGGCGCCTGGCCGAACTCGCGCTGGAACTGACGGCCGAGCAACAGGTTGAAGAGCTGATCGGTTCCGCCGAGCTCGACGTCCGCCTCGATCGCCACGGAATCGTACGCTTGCGCGACAGGGTAAAGAAATTCGTGCATCGAGATCGGCACGCCGGATTCGTAACGATCGTGAAAATCGTTGCGCTCGAGCATCTGGGCGACCGTCGTCTTCGCGAGCAGCTTCACTAGGTCGGTCAGGCTGAGCGCGTCGAGCCATTCGGAGTTGTAGCGGACCTCGATGCGCTCCATGTCGAGCACCTTGCCGGCCTGCTCGCGGTAGGCGCGCATGTTCGATTCGATCTCTTCGCGCGAGAGTTGTGGCCGCGTTACGTTGCGGCCGCTCGGGTCGCCGATCCGCGCCGTGAAGTCGCCGATGATCAGCGTCACGCGATGGCCCGCCTCGGCGAAACGCTGCAGCTGGTGCAGCACGACCATGAAGCCGAGGTGGAGATCGGGGCTCGTTGGGTCGATGCCGAGCTTGACCCGCAGCGGACGCCCCGCCTTCAGCCGCTCGTGGAAATCCGCGACCGTTTCGACGTGATCGAAACCGTCCAGGAGAGTTCCGGGATCGATGACGCTCACGTTCGCAACTCGATCAGCGTCACGCCGGTCGAGCCTTCCTCCTCGTTGCCGTAGCGCAGGCTCTTCACCGCAGGATGGTCGCGCAGATGTTCCTGAAGGCCGCGCCCGAGAAGGCCGGTCCCTTTTCCGTGAACGAGGCGCAACGGGGAGGCGCCGGCGAGCAGCGCGTCGTCGATCCAGCGCTCTACCAGCGGCTCGGCTTCGACAAAGCGTTTGCCGCGGACGTCGAGCGACGAGGACACGCGCGCGGCGGCCTCAATGCGTGTCTGCCCGTGCCGCGCTTCGCCGCGAGCATCCTTCGCAGCGCGGGCCTCGCGACGGACGTCGCTCTTCTCCACCATAACCTTCATTGAACCGACCGAAACGAGCAACCTTTCGTCCCAGTCCTGCGCGACGACGCCTTCCTGATTCAACGACAGGATGCGCACGGAATCGCCGGGCTCGAAGACGCTCGCGCCCGTGGCAGTCACGCTCGTCGCGGGACGGATGCCGAGCTCGGCGCGCATCTTTTCCACCGCCTGCGAGAGCGACGACGTTTGTCCGGACGTCGGTTTGCGCCGCTGAAGCTCGCGAACGAAGTCGCGCAGCGTTTGCGCAAGCCGCTCTTCGGCGCGCGCGCCGAGCTGGCGCCGTTCGTCTTCGAGCGCGTCGCGGTCCCGCCGCAGCGACTCACGTTCGCGAGCTGCCTCGGTCCGCTCGTGCTCGAGCGCCACCCGGGTTTCGCGCAGCTCGCCGTTGCGCACGGCCAGCTCGGCCAAGGCCGCTTCGTAGTCGAGCTCCCTGCGCTCGAGCAGCGCCGCGGCGCGCTCGACGATCGGCGGGTCGATGCCCAGCCGCGTCGCGAGCGGAAACGCCAGCGACTGGCCGGGCGTGCCGACGTCGAGTTCGAATGTCGGCGCGAACGTCTTCGGATCGAAGCGCACGCTCCCGTTGGCTACGCCTGGCGTCGAGTGCGCGAAGAGCTTGAGCTCGAGCGAGTGCGTCGAAACGATCGCCCGCGCCCCGCGCTCGAGCAGCCGTTCCAGCATCGCCACGGCGAGGGCGGCGCCCGCACTCGGCTCCGTGCCGCCGCCGATCTCGTCGACGATCGCCAGCGTTCGCGCGTCCGCGCCATCCAGCATCTCGCGCATTCGCTCGAGGTGAGCGGAGAAGGTCGACGCGTTGGCCACGAGCGATTGCTCGTCGCCGATGTCCGCGACGACGCGTTCGAACCGGCCGATGCACGTGCCGCGCGCCGCGGGCACCTGCATGCCGCAATATGTCATCATGACGAAGAGCCCCGCCATTTTTAGCGCGACCGTTTTCCCACCCATATTCGGCCCGCTCACGACCAGCAGCTGGGTGACGTCGCCGACCGCGAGCGACTGCGGCACGGCCCGCTCCCCGAGCAGCGGGTGACGGCCTCGCTCGATCGCGATTTCCGGTTTGTCGCTCAGCTCAGGCGCCACGCTATCGGTCTTGCGCGCGAGCTCCGCCTTCGCAGCGAGGAGATCCACGCGCGCGAGCATCTCGACGTTGCCCTCAATCGCGGCCGCGTGAGCGCCCACGTCGCGCGAGAGCGACTCGAGAATTCGCGCGACCTCGCGCTCCTCTTCGATCTGCAGCGTGCGGACGCGATTGTTCGTTTCGAGCGCCGCGAGCGGCTCGACGAATAGCGTCTGCCCGCTCGAACTCGTATCGTGGACGATGCTCGGCAGGCTCGCGGCGAGCTCGGCCTTGATGGGAATGACGAAGCGGCCGTTGCGGACCGTGACGATGCGCTCTTGGATCGTCTTGGCGTGCTTCGCCGAGTTCAGAATCGCGGTGACGCGATCGCGAGCGTCGCCCTGCGCCTGCGAGAGGCTCCGCCGAATCCGTGCGAGCGCCGGCGACGCCCGGTCGAGAACCGTGCCCCGCTCGTCGACGGCGTCGGCGATCGAGCGCCCGAGTTCCCGCAGCGGCGTGTAGCCGGTTAGCACTCCCGACAGGTCTGCGTGCTCGCGCACGGCGCGGTGAGCGGCGGCCGCCGCCGCGATGGCTTCCCCGACGGAATGCAGCTCGCCGCCCGCGAGCGTCCGGCCCACCTGCGCGGCTTCCGTGAGATTGGCGGTGTCGATCGCGGGCATGACGCGGAGGTCGGACCCGGCCACTAGGGTTCGCATCGCCTCGGTGCGCGCCTGTTCGCGCCGGACGTCGTCGAACTCGGCCAGCGGCGCCAGGTCGAGCGCATACTCTTTTCCGCGTGCCGTACGGGTGCCCGCGACGACGCGATCGCGCACGCCCGCGAAATCTAGGGCGTCGAGTGTTCGCGGATCGGCGAGTGTCATGCTGAGCCGCTCTACGAGGAGAGCTTGTTCTTTATCAGCTCGTTGACGAGCGCCGGATCGGCTTTTCCGCGCGAGGCTTTCATCACTTGACCGACGAGGAATCCCGCCGCGTTGGTCTTTCCCGCCTTGTAGCCGGCGACGACGCTCGCGTTCGCGGCGAGGATTTCGTCGACGAAGCGCTCGATCGTCGAGAGATCGCTCGTCTGCGCGAGGCCTTCACGCTCGACGATCGCCGCGGGTGAACCGGCGCCTTCCCACATCCGACCCAGCAATTCTTTGGCGATCTTCGAATTGACGCGCTTCGCCTCGACCATTCCGATCAGCTCGGCGAGATCTTCCGGCGAGACCGCCGAGTCCGCGACGGCGAGGCCGCGTTCGTTGGCGAGCCGCGAGAGCTCGCCCAACACGAAGTTACTCGACTGCTGCGGGTTGTTACTCAGCGCGACGACGCGATCGAAATATGTCGCTAGAGCCGGATTGTCGATCAGCTGCGTCGCCTGCTTCGCGCCGAGCCCGTACTCGCCGGCGTAGCGCTCGAAACGTTTCCATGGAAGCGCCGGCAGGGCGGCCGCGAGCCGGTCGACCTCAGTGCGGGCGATCTCCATCGGCACGAGATCGGGATCGGGGAAATAACGATAGTCGTGCGCCTCCTCCTTGCTGCGCATCGAGTGCGTCGTGGCGTTGACCTCGTCCCACCCGCGGGTCTCTTGTATCACGCGCTCGCCGGCGGTGACGAGCGCGATCTGCCGCTCGATCTCGCTCGCGATCGCGCGCTCCACCGAGCGGAACGAGTTCATATTCTTGATCTCGGTCTTCGTGCCGAGCTCCGGCGAGCCGGCCGGCCGGATCGAGACGTTGGCATCGCAGCGCAGCGAGCCTTCCTCCATCTTCACGTCGCTGACGCCCAGTGCGAGCAGCGTACGGCGCAGCGATTCGAGATACCCAACGGCCTCTTGCGCGCTGTGCAGCTCCGGCTCCGAGACGCACTCCATCAGCGGAACGCCGGCGCGATTGAAGTCGACGAGCGAGTACGAGCTTCCCGCGATGCGGCCGTCGCCCGACCCGGCGTGCGTGGATTTGCCGGTGTCCTCTTCGAGGTGGATGCGCGTCAGGCGGCACTCCTTCATCGTGCCGTCCTCGAGCCAATACTTGACCGAGCCTCCCTGGGCGAGCGGCATGTCGTACTGCGAAATCTGGTAGTCCTTGGGCATATCCGGATAGAAATAGTTCTTGCGATCGAACTTGGAAAACTCGGGGATCTCGGGAGCCGAACGCGAGGCCGGTGGTCACGATGAGCTCGATCGCCTTCGCGTTGGGAACCGGAAGCGCTCCAGGCATGCCGAGACAGACCGGACAAACCTTGGTGTTCGGCTCGCCACCGAACTCGTTGAGACAGCCGCAGAACATTTTCGTCGCCGTCCGCAGCTCGACGTGGCACTCCACGCCGATCACCGCCTCGTAGGAGTCGCTCACGCGCGCGCCCCTTCGAGCACGGGCTCGCGCGTGAGTGCGTGTTTGGTGGCGCGTTCGTAGGCGTGCGCTGCGCCGAGCAGCCGGCGCTCGTCAAAGAGCGGCGCGGTGAGCTGCAGGCCGATCGGCATCGGGACGCTGCCCCCATCAGGCACGACCCAGCCGCACGGAACCGAGAGCGCCGGCAAGCCGGCCAGCGACATCGGGATGGTGTAGTAATCCATGAGATACATGCTATACGGATCGCTCTTGGCCGCGAATTGAAAGGCCGGGCAGCTTCCTGCCGGGCACGCGATGAGATCGCATCGCGCGAATGCCGCGTCGAAGTCGCGCGCGATGAGCGTCCGCGCCTTCTGTGCGCGCACGTAGTAGGCGTCGTAGTAGCCGCTCGAGAGCGCGTAGGTGCCGATGAGCACGCGGCGCTTCACCTCCGGGCCGAAGCCCGCGGCGCGCGTCCGGTCGTACATCGTGCGCACGTCCTCGCCCTCGACTCGCAGTCCGTAGCGGACGCCGTCGAAACGCGCCAGGTTCGAAGAGCACTCCGCGGGTGCGATGAGATAGTACGTGGCGAGCCCGTACTCGGCCGTCGGCAACGAAATCTCGACGAGCTCAGCGCCGAGCTTTTCGAGATCGCGATAGGCCGCGCGGTAGATCGCGTCGAGGTCGTCGCCGAGGGCCTTCGGGTCGAACTCGCGCACGATGCCGACGCGCAATCCGCGCAAATCTTCGCGCAGAGAAGTCGCAGTCGGCTCGACGGGACGCTGGATGGAGGTTGCATCCATCGAATCGTAACCGGCCATCGCGTCGTACGCGAGCGCGGCATCCTCAACGGTGCGCGCGAGCGGGCCGATCTGGTCGAGGCTCGAGGCAAAAGCGATCAACCCGTAGCGCGAAACCCTGCCGTACGTCGGTTTGAAACCGATGAGGTTGCAGAACGCGCCGGGCTCGCGAATCGAGCCGCCGGTATCGCTGCCCAAGCCGATCGCCGCTTCGTATGCCGCTACGGCCGCGGCGGATCCCCCGCTCGATCCGCCGGGAACGCGCGTTAGATCGTACGGATTCCGCGTCACGCCGAGCGCCGAGTTTTCGCACGAACTACCCATCGCGAACTCGTCGCAGTTCGTTTTTCCGATCGGAACGGCGCCTGCGTCGAGCAGCCGCGCGACCGCCGTGGCCGTATACGGCGCGATCCAGCGTTCCAAAATCTTGCTTCCGCAGGTCGTGCGGGTGCCGTCGAGACACATGTTGTCTTTCACCGCGAGCGGCACGCCCGCCAGCGGCAACTGCTCGCCTGCGCGCACCCGCTCGTCCACGCGCGCCGCGTGCCGGCGCGCCGCATCGGGGAGCACGGTCAGATACGCGCCGAGCTCGCCGTCGGCGGCGTCGACGTGAGCCAGGGTCGCTTCGGCCAGCTCGACAGCGCTCACGCGCTTCGAACGGACGTCGCCCGCGATCTCCGCAGCGCTCTTCTTGATGGACTCGTGGATCAAGCGTTCCCCTATTCCGAGATGATGCGCGGCACGCGAAAGAACCCGCCCTGCCGCTGGGGGGCTTCGGCCAAAACACGCTCGCGATCGAGGCAAGGGCGCGGCACGTCGTCGCGCGTGACGTTCCGCGACTCGACGACCTGCGCCGTGGCCGGGACGCTCGCGACGTCGAGCTTCGCGAGCGCGTTTACGTGCCCGAGCAAGTCGCCGAGTTGCGCGCCGAAGACCTCGATCTCTTCGTCGGTCAAGGCGATGCGCGCCAGCTTGGCGACGTACCGTATGTCAATGCTCTCGGATGGCAAGATTCGAATACTCCAGTTGGACGAACGTCTCGACGTGCCCGGTCTGCGGAAACATATCGAACGGCTGCGCCGCACCGAGCCGGTAGCCCTTGGCTACGAGGAACTTGGAATCCCGTGCGAGCGTTGCCGGATCGCAGGAGAGGTACCAGAGCGTGGGAACGCGAGCCTCGGCGATTGCGCCGAGCGTCACCTCGTCGCAGCCCTTGCGCGGCGGGTCCAGAAACACCACGTCCGCGTCGCGCAGCGCGCCCCGCAGCCGGCTCGCGCCGACCAGTTGCTCGATTCGGCCCGTTTCGAAGCGAGCACGCTCCGCCAATCCGTTGCGCCGCGCGTTGCCGACGGCCTCTTCGATCGCCTGTGGGTTCTCCTCGACTCCGTACACGTCCCAGCCGTGTTTTGCGAAGAAAAGCGCGAACGTGCCGGAGCCGCAGTAGAGATCGACGATGCTGCGCGGATTTGCCAGACGCGGCTCGAGAAACTCGAAGATGCGTCCGAGCATCTCGACGTTCACCTGAAAGAACGAGCCCGGCGAAACGCGATAGCTCACGCCGCCGATGCTCTCTTCGATTTCCGCCTCGCCGCCGAGCACGCGGTGGCGCCGGCCCACGATCGCGTTGCTGCTAGAGAGGTCGAACGAATTCGAGACGCCCGCGAGCTCGGGAATCTCTCGCAGCAGGAGCGGCGCCGCGCGGCGGGCGCTTTCCGCCGGGCGCTGCGTGGTGATCGTCAGCACGCTCCGGCCCGTGGCATGCGCGCTGCGCGCGACGAGATGGCGCGCCTCGACGAGCATCGCGCGTACGGGTTCGCCCTTCCGAGCCGCGTCGAGGCGGGCGAGCCCCGCGTTGAGTTCGGGCGTGACGATCGGACACGCATCGATCGGTACGACGTCGTGCGAGCGCTGCCGGTAGAATCCGAGCGCCGGCGGATCCTGGCGGTGATCGACGACCAACGACATCTTGTTGCGGTACGCGCGCGGGTCGGACATTCCGACGGTCTCGCGCACGTCGACGGCGCCGTGGCCGCCGATGCGCTCCAAGGCGCCGCGCACGACCTCGCGCTTCCACTCTAACTGCGCGGTATAGGCGAGGTGCTGGAGCTGGCATCCGCCGCAGCTTCCGAAGACCGAGCAGAACGGAACGGCGCGCGCCGCCGAAACGGCGAGCAACTCGCGCAGCGCGGCCACCGCGTATCGCTGCTTGACTTCGGTGACTCGCACGCGGGCGCGTTCGTCGGGCAAGGGGCCGAAGCAGAACACGACCACGCCGTCGGCGCGACCCACTCCCTGACCGTTGGCCAGCAGATCGGTGAACGTGAGCTCGAGTTCGGCGCCTATCCGAAGCGCCGTGGCGGGTTTATGCGCTGTTTCTCTGCTCGTCAAGCGCCTTGAGCAACGAGTTCGCTTCGTCGATCAGCTGTTGAATGCGCTGCGTCGTCGGGTCCTCCCGGCGACCCGATGCAACGATGCGAAGCGCAACGTAGGCGGCGGCCGCACCGAGTGCGGCTACGCCGACGCCGAAGCCGATCCAGAAGAGGACGCGGCGGTCGGGCTGCGGCGTTGAGTCCGGATCCATGGCGGTCAGTTTCGCGGCGGCGTGGCCGGCGGCCTTGGGGAGGCGGCCGTCAACGTCACGTCGTCGAGGAACTGCTGCGTCGAGTGTTTCCGCTCGCCGTCGCCATGCACGCCGAAGTAGAGCCACAGCGTTCGCCCGGCGTACGCGTCCAGATTCCAGCGGCCGAGCACCCACTCTGGCTTGTTGTTGACGGCCTTATAAAGGTTGACGACGACGGCGCCGTGGTCGTCGAGCAGATCGCCCTCCTGATATGCGAAACCGGTGTCTGGTTCGTCCGAGAGCTGGTAGAGCCGTGCCGTCAGGAGGGCCCCCGGCGGAATCGTCACCCGCTGGCAGACCCCGGAGTTGCCGAGCGGCTCGCCGGAACCACTCTCTGTCCCGGAATACTCGTCGTATGCGCCGTCGTACGGATGCTCTTTCGTCGTGTAGGCATCTACGTCGCCGCATTGATACCAGCCGCGGTCGATGCCGCCGGTTTCGAAGCCGCCGTTGGCGACCGCATTGGAGGTATCGCTCGACGCCGGGTTGGTTACGAAGCCGTGCGTGACGTTGTACCGTCCCGGGACCGCGTGGCGCTGCGAATCCTCCGGCACCGCGCCGAGGGCGACGAGGAGCACGCCAAGTGCTACGGCAACTAACCCGCCGGGGATGCCGTGGGGAGAGGTGGCAGAGCGGTTGAATGTACTCGCTTGGAAAGCGAGCAGAGGTGATGAGCCTCTCGAGGGTTCGAATCCCTCCCTCTCCGAACGGCTCTGCGCGTCGCGAAATCGCTCCCTGACCGCCATGGAGCAGTCGCGGTCACGCGCCGCCGACGCGGTCGAGGTGAGCCAGCCAGAAATCGAAGCTGGCTCGCGCTTGCGCCTCCAGCATGGCGTCGCCCGGAACCACCTCGCGGCGCAACGAGCGCGCGAGCATCGAGCGGGCGCCGTAATTAGCGTCCATCACGAGATCGGGCGCTTCCAGCGACGCGACGAGCTCGTCGGGAAAACGCGCGTCGGGCGGCAGGGTGCTCAGCACGATCTCCGGCGGATTCTCGCTCGGCCATGGCTGCGCTTCGAAGGCGGCGCACGCGTCGCGCACGCGTTGCGGGTCACGTCCCCACACGAATGCGTAGGCGTCGCAGTCGTGCAGTTCCGCCAAGATGCTGCGCGCGGCCGCTCCGTATCCTAAAATGCCGATGCGTTTCAGCGCGACGGGCTCGTCCAGCAGCGACTCGATCGCGGCACGCGCGCCGACGCCGTCGGTATTCGTGCCAATCGTCCGAGCACCGAAGAAGATCGTGTTAACCGCTTGCGCGCGGCGCGCTTCCTCGGTGAGCGTGTCGCAGGCCGCCGCCGCTTCTTCTTTCAGCGGATAGGTGACGTTGCAGCCGGTGTATTGCTCGGAGCGCAGGCGCCGCACCGCCGCCGCGCCCTCGCCGCGCGGGACTCGAATCGCAACGTAGCTTCCGTCGATGTCCGCTTCGTCGAGAAAGCCGCGGTGCAGGCGCGGGCTTTCGCTATGTTCGACGGGGTCGCCGAGCAGCGCGAGCCTCACACGCGGCGCTCCGGCAACATCAACCGCTCGAAGAAGCGAAAGACTCGCGTAACCGCAAAGTCCTTTCGCTCGATCGGCTCGGTGAGAATCGTATACAGCCCGCAGAGCTTGCCGCCGAGGACGTCGGTGAAGAGCTGGTCGCCGACGACCGCGATCTGATGCCGCCGCAGATTCAGGCACCTCTTCGCCCGCAGGAAGCCGAACGGCAGGGGCTTGAGCGCGTTCGGGAAGCACTTGACCTTGAGCTGGGCGGCCAGCGTGGTGACGCGCTCCGAGAAGTTATTCGAGAGCATGACGATGCGGAAGCCTCGGTCGTGGGCGCGCGCGATCCAGTCCAGGTGTTCTTGGGCGAGCTCGGTCTCACGAAAGCCCAGCAGGGTGTTGTCGAGGTCGACGATGAGGCCACGGATGCCCGCCGCCTCGAGCTCCTCGTGGGGTACGTCGTGAAGTCGCGGCGCAAAGCGATCAGGTCCGAGCATGCCCCCTGCCTTGTACCGGTTATCCCCGGTATCCTCGGGACTGTCCACACGCCCTGCACCCGGCCGGCTCCCAAGCGACGGGACGTCCACCGATTTCACGGGATGGCCACAGGGCGTCCACAAGGAATTGAATCGCAACCCCAATATCTTGTGGTAACGGGCCCGATATGACACAATAGGTATCCTATATCGGCGTCGTTGAATCTCTCGGATGCGAACGGATGTTCGATAAAGTGAGGAGCCTCTCATGAAGTTTGCGCGTGTTTATTCCGCCCCCGGCGACCCCTATGCCGGCGTGACCTTCGAACCGCGAAGCTCGCGGATCGTCAATCCCGACGGGTCGGTCATTTTCGAGGCCAAGGACGTCATGGTCCCGGCGACGTGGAGCCAGGTCGCCGTGGACGTGCTCGCCCAGAAGTATTGCCGCAAGGCGGGGGTTCCCACGGCGACCGCGCGGGTCGCCGAGGAGGGGGTACCGGAATGGCTCCAGCGCTCGGCCGCGGACGGACCGGCGTTGGATGCGCTCTCCCGCGACGACCAGTTCGGCGCGGAGCGCGACGCACGCCAAGTTTTCAATCGCATGGCCGGATGCTGGACGTATTGGGGATGGAAGCACGGCTACTTCGATTCCGAGAACGACGCGCAAGTCTATTACGACGAGATGCGCGTGATGCTCGCGCGTCAAATCGGCGCGCCGAACTCGCCGCAGTGGTTCAACACCGGTTTGCATTGGGCGTACGGCATTTCAGGGCCGGCGCAGGGCCACTGGTACGTGGATGCGGCTAACGGAGAGGTACGGCCCTCACCTGACACGTTCTCTCACCCGCAGGTTTCGGCGTGCTACATCCTCGGGATCGACGACGATCTCGTTAACGAGGGCGGCATCTTCGACGGCGTCATTCGCGAAGCGCGCATATTCAAAGGCGGCAGCGGCAGCGGCGCAAACTTCTCGAAGATTCGCGCCGCCGGGGAAAAGCTCACGGGCGGCGGCACGTCGAGCGGCCTGATGTCGTTTCTTAAGGTCTTCGACCGCGCGGCCGGCGCGATCAAATCCGGCGGCACGACGCGCCGCGCCGCAAAGATGGTCGTGCTCAACGCCGACCATCCCGACATCGAAGAGTTCGTGACCTGGAAGGTCCGCGAGGAGCGCAAGGTCGCCGACTTGGTAATCGGTTCGCGCATCTTCGAGAAGCAGCTGAATTCGATCATCGCGGCGGCACACGATACGCGCGTGCCGGAGCAAGCCCGCCTCGATCCGGCGCTCAACGCGTCGTTGCGGCAAGCGATTCGCGAGGCCATCGCGGCCGGCGTTCCATCGGGTGCAGCTCAGAACGCGCTCGACTACGCGCGCCAGGGCTATACCCGCTTGGAAGTCGAGCAGTACGAAACCGGCTGGGATTCCGAGGCTTACGTTACGGTCTCGGGGCAGAACTCGAACAACTCGGTGCGGCTAACCAACGCCTTCTTCAACTCGATCGACCACAACGACGATTGGCTGTTGACCGCGCGTACGACCGGCGACGTCGTCAAGCGCATCAAGGCACGCGACCTGTGGGAGCAGATCGGCCTGGCCGCCTGGCAGTGCGCGGATCCGGGGCTACAGTTCGACGACACGATACAAGAGTGGCACACGTGCTCCAACGACGACCGAATCAACGCAACTAACCCGTGCGTGACGGGCGATACGCTCGTCGCGACGGCAGACGGTCCCGAGAGGATCGAGGACCTCGTGGGCAAGGCAGCCTTCGTCGTCGGCAGCGACGGAAAGCCCCACTTCGTCAATAAGATTTTCGCTACCGGAACGAAGCCCGTCTTCCGGCTGCGCACCAAGGCCGGCTACGAGCTCAAGCTGACGGCCGATCATAAGGTGTGGACCGAGAACCGCGGCGACGTACGCGCGAGCGAGCTTCGGGCCGGTGACCGAATCGCGTTGGGCTGCTCAGGTTTCGGCCGGACCGAACTCGATGAGCGCCTCGCGTTCGGCATCGGCGCCGCAGTCGGCGACGGCTGCATCACGGCAAGCTCCGGCGAGCTGATCATCACGATGCACGCCGAGGAGGCGCCCGTACTTGCGGACATCGCCAAGGCCATCAATCACGTCAAGGCGGGATACGTCGACGATCCTCGCAGCCGGCGCCCATCTACGGTAAGGTTGCCCGTTAAGGGAACCGGATCGCGCCTCTCTAGCGGCAACGCCAGAATCGTAGAGCTCTTCGCTCGCTATGCGGTACTGAGCGAGGGCAGTGCGCGCAAGCGCTTCGCCGACGCCGTCTATCGACTCGATCGTCCGACGGTGGCGGCGCTACTGCGCGGTCTCTTCACCGCTGACGGAACCGTCGCCAACTACGGAGCGAAGTCGCAATACGTTTCGCTTGATTCGTGCTCGCTCGAGCTGCTTCGGCAAACGCAGCATCTTCTGCTCTCGTTTGGTATCAAGTCGAAGCTTTATAGGAATCGGCGCACCGAGCTCGTCACCAACTGCCCCGATGGCAAGAGTAGCTTGGCGGAGTACCGCGTCGTTCAGATGCACTCGCTTCGCATCTCGCGCTCGTCGCGTCTGCGGTTCGAGCACGAGATTGGATTCCATCCAGCCTCGCGTAAGGCGCACGCGTTAGCCGAGCTGAATCTTCTCGTCGGCTGCTATTCGGACCGTCTTTCCGACGAATTCTCTTCCCTCGAACCAATCGGCGACGCGCCGGTGTTCGATCTAACCGAGCGGGAAACGCAGCACTTTATCGCAAATGGATTATGCGTACAGTAATTGTTCAGAATACGTTTTTATAGATGATACCGCGTGTAATTTAGCCAGTCTCAACCTCGTTCAGTTCCTCAACGACGACGGCAATTTCGACGCTGCGCGATTTGCCGACGCCACGCGAATCTGGACCACGACGCTCGAGATTTCAGTGGCGATGGGCCAGATGCCGTCGAAGCGAATTGCGGAGAAAAATCACGGCTATCGAACGCTGGGGCTGGGCTATGCGAACCTCGGCACGCTGCTCATGCGCATGGGATTGCCGTACGACTCGGAGGAGAGCTTCGGTTGGTGCGGCGCCATCAACGCATTACAGACGGGCATGGCGTACCGCACTTCGGCTGAGATGGCACAGCAGCTCGGACCATTCGATCGCTTCGAAGCAAACCGCGAGCCCATGCTCCGCGTCATTCGCAATCACCGCAAAGCCGCATATGCGGCAGATCCGAGCGAATACGAAGGCCTCACGGTCAAGCCCGTTACCTACATGCCTACGCTGTTCACGCAAAAGACCTGGGCATTGGCCCGAAAGATGTGGGACGACGCCCTCACGATCGGAGAGGTAGCCGGATTTCGCAACGCGCAGGTCACCGTCACCGCTCCAACCGGATGCATCACCGGGAATTCGCTCGTTATCACCGATCGTGGCCTGACGCGCCTCGGGCGTCTCGGGAATCCGGATGGCCCGAAATGGCAAGACATTGACGTTCGCGTGCTGACCGACGACGGCGAACGGCGCGCCACCCAGTTTTACGTAAACGGGATCGCTCCGACGCGGAAAATTACGACCGCCGGCGGATACGTCATCCAAGGCACGCCCGAGCATCGGGTCAAGGTTGTCGACAAAATCTCGGGCGAACTCATCTGGAAGCGTTTCGCCGAAGTCGGCGCGGGAGATACCGTCGCGCTCTCAATGGGTGGTTTCTCCGGATCGCCGCGCGCCGTCAATCTGCCGCCGCTCGGCGAGGAATATTGGACGGCCGACTTCACGACCGTCGTTCCGCGCGCGATGTCCGCCGAGCTGGCAGAGTTCGCCGGCTACTTCATGGGTGACGGCTCTCTCCACGGAAAGGGTCTCCGCCTGTGCGTCGCCGACACCGATCCGGACGTGTTGGAGCATCTCGTACGGAGCGCAAAGCAGCTTTTCAATATCAATGTGCTGGTCACAAAGAGGACTGGTTACTCAGAGGTAGCGGTCAACTCCGTGGCTTTGACGATGTGGTGGGAAGCCTGCGGCTTCGCGAAACACCACCCGTCGGCCGATCACCGCGGGAAAGGCTACGTGCCCCACATTCCGGATGCCGTTCTTGCCTCCAACGACCCCGCCGTCTATAGCGCCTTCGTTCGCGGCCTTTTCGAGGCCGACGGAACGGCCACCCAAGGAGTCGCACATCTTTCAACCGTGAATGCCGGCCTTGCAGACGACGTGCGAACGGTGCTGCTGATGCTCGGCATCCCCACGAGCACGAAGGTAGACACCTCCGGCTGGGGAGCCTCGGATCTCTACGTGCTCCGCGTACGCAACGCAATTTATGCCGGTCCGTTCTTGCAACGAATCGGATTCATAGGAGCTCGCAAGCGCGACGCCATTCGGCTATGCGACGACTGGCAGGGGACCAAGCGAGATCGCGTCTTCCTGCGAAAGGAACTGCTTAAGTCGCTGGTGCCCGTTTCGAGCGACCTGTATGGCAGAACGAAGCTCTACAACCATCGTCACGGCCATACGGGCGCGGTAAGCCGCACGACGGCCACCGCATTGCTGCAGCGCACGAATGACCTGGAGCTGCAAAGCGCGCTCGCGTTCCATTATGACGACGTCGCGTCAAACGAAGATGGCGGCGAGCAGCTGACATACGACCTTTCCGTTCCCGCCAACGTTACGTATATCGCAAACGGCTTTATCTCCCACAACACCATCGGCCTCGTGATGGACTGTGACACGACCGGCATCGAGCCCGATTTTGCGCTCGTCAAGTTCAAGAAGCTGGCCGGCGGAGGTTACTTCAAGATCGTCAATCAGTCGGTCGATGCCGCGCTGCACAAGCTTGGCTATTCCCAAGAGCAAATCGGCGCCATCGAGATCTACGCGAAAGGGACGGGGACGCTCGAAGAGGCTCCTCATATCAATCGCTCCACGCTAAAGGCAAAGGGCTTCGACGACGAGGCAATCGCACGAGTCGAGACGGCCCTCCCGAGCGCGTTCGAACTGCCCTTCGTCTTCAACAAGTTCGTGTTAGGCGAGGCGTTCTGCAAAGAGAAGCTCGGGTTAACTGAAGAGCAGCTCAACGATTGGAGCTTCTCGATCTTGCGCGACGGCCTTGGCTTCAATACTCGTCAGATCGAGGAAGCGTCTGCCCACATTTGCGGCCGGATGACCGTCGAAGGCGCTCCCTACCTCAAGGACGAGCATCTCGCAGTGTTCGACTGCGCCACGCCGTGCGGCAAGTACGGCACGCGGTATATTCGGCCGCTCGCGCACGTCGATATGATGGCAGCCGCTCAGCCGTGGGTCAGCGGCGCGATTAGCAAGACAATTAATTTTCCGCAAACGGCGACGATCGAGGAGGTAAAAGAAGCCTATCGGTACTCATGGGAGCGCATGATCAAGGCTGTCGCGCTTTATCGTGACGGCTCGAAGCTCTCGCAGCCGCTTGCGGCAAGTTACGACTTCGGCGGCGATGCCGGCGAAGACGATGGCTCGATCTCCGCTCAACAACAGCCCTTCGCAACTCCGATGCAGATCGCGGAGAAGATCGTCTACCGCTACATCGCCAAGCGCCGGCCGATGCCGCAACGGCGCAGCGGGTACACGCAGAAGGCCACGATTTCGGGGCACAAGGTCTACCTGCGCACCGGCGAGTACGAGGGCGGTCAGCTCGGCGAGATATTCATCGACATGCACAAGGAGGGCGCCGCCTTCCGCTCGCTGATGAACAACTTCGCGATCGCGATCTCACTCGGCTTGCAGCACGGCGTGCCGCTCGAGGAGTTCGTCGAAGCCTTCACCTTCACGCGCTTCGAGCCCAATGGCCCCGTCATCGGCCACGACCACATCAAGATGGCGACCTCGATCCTGGACTACATCTTCAGAGAGCTCGCCGTCAGCTATCTCGGTCGCTACGACCTCGCGCACGTGCAGCCCTCGATGCAGATGGACGCGATGGGACCGGAAGCGCAAGAAGAGTACATCGCCGAGGAAGAAGTGGGCGTCCAAGTGCGGCCTGCAGGTATCGCCGAAAGGCTCCACCCGGTCAGCACGCATCTGCATCCCGGCCAAGAACCGCCGCCGCCAGCTTCCCATCCGAGGAGTAATGGCGGCAGCAACGGCGGCGGCACCGCGGTCGCAACGCGGGCGCGAACGGAAGCGATCAACGCCTCGAAGGCCAAGGGTTACACGGGCAACGCGTGCTCCGAGTGCGGTCAGCTCACGATGGTGCGCAACGGTGCCTGCGAGAAGTGCGATTCGTGCGGAGCCACGTCCGGCTGTAGTTAATGGGCAGCTGCCGCACATCGCGGCAGCTGCAGGATCACCGTTCGGGTGCTGCTCGACTGTCCCGACGGTTCGCGTCGCACGGAGAGCGATAGCCTCACTCCGGCGCAGCTCGAGACCAGCGCTCGAAGGTCGGCATCCGAGTACGCCGTCGCCGGCCTTCCGTCGATCGCGACGATGCGATCGCCCGCGGCTAGCCCGGCGCGTGCCGCAGCCGACCCCGGCGCAACCAACGCTATGACGAAGCTGGCGGCATCGTTCTTTTCAAATCCCATTCCGGACCGATTTCTCGGCGGCACGCACGCACGTGCGCACGGGTCGAGGTAGAGCGACTCGCTCGCGTAATCGAACGTCGGGATAAACCGCGACAGCACTTCGTACCCGGCGTTGCCTGCCTCGGTCCACGACGAAAACGCGCCACTCGACATGTTCGTGAAATCCGCCGTCGCATCTCGGATGGCGTGCCCGTCAATCCCGAAGGCGCGGAGCGTGACGAGGCGCCCCGTATTGCTCCCGCCGGTGCCGTGACCGACGACTACCGCCCCTCCGCGGTAGGTGCTGCCCAGGCCGGTTCGCCGCAGAAAATCGCCGAAGAGAATGAGGCTCCCGGCGTTGCCCGTGTCGACGCCGAACATGCCGGGATTACCGTCGGCTCGTGCATCGATCATCGGCATATCGTCTTGAAAACGCAGCGCCACGCGCGCTCCAGTCCCACCATAGCGAAAGCTTGAAAGCGGCGACAACGTAACGCCGCCGCGGCCGTAGTCGATGCGCGCCGCGAAGTGCTCGAACACCTCCAGTCCGAGTATGCCGGCCAGTGGCTGCAGCCGCCCGCGCTCGTAGAACGAAAAGGGATAAGGGATGACGAGCATCGGCTGGTCGTACAGCACGGCCGCTCCTAAGCGGATGCTCCGCACGCGCGTGTACTGGAGCCCGATCGTCCCCGACCCCGAGCCCCCGCTCTCGCCGGCGCCGCTGCCGCGCAGCCCCAGGGTCTTCGCCGCGCCGGCGGTGAGGATCGCGTGCCCGCCGGTATCAAGGATGAACGGCATCGACGCATGCCCATCGATCGACGCCCACACCAGGAGCTGGCGCCCTTCCAGCTTCGTCGGAACGTTTGTAGAGGCCGCACCGCCGGTCATCGCGGCGTTGGCCTCGGCGAGCGGACGCCGGAAGACGGTCGCCTCGTCCTTCTCGAATTCGTACCGTCGAACGTCGAACGTAAACCCGTCATCCGGCTCGAGCAGCGTCCCTTGTGAAATCGAGAACGGCAAGACGACGCCGTCAACGGTCCGATAGTCGCCGTAGCGGGTCACGCGCGTCGTGATCGGAAAGCGCTCGGTCACGCTTGCCGGGAGATGGGTTTGCGCGTCGAGCGCGAGTTCCGCGGGGATCCCGCCACGCGGTGTGACCCGTATCACCGTTAAGCTGCGGCCATCCCGCGCGCGCCCGCCCGCGCAGGCGTACGCCGCTCCGGAGTTTGGATCGAGATACGCACCGCTGATGATGAAGGCGTCCGTACGGGCACGTGCCCTCGGAAACCATGCATTGTACGGATGCACGCCCCCGGAGATATCCCGTGACCAAACGGTCGCGCCGTCGTACACTTCGGCGCTTCGGCCCATCACCGCGATGTCGAAACGCTGCGCGTAACGCCCGGTCCGAAAATCGAAATCGAAGCGGGCCGTGCCTTTCAGGCCCGACACGACGGCGGAGCCCGTCGCGTGCGCCTGCCGGAGGCGATTCCAACGTTCGCCGCCGATCGCCGCGCGCACGTCGGCCAACGTGCGCGAAACGTCACAAATAGGGGCCGGAGTCGCGATCATGCCCACCCATCCTATTCGAGGACGGCCGACGCTTCTTGAACGTTTTTAGCGCGCAGCCTGAAAGCAGGCGCGGCTTCGGACGGTCCGAACCGTAAGCGCCATGCGCCGGTTCGCGCTCACGTCTCTCGCAGCGTGCCTCGTTGGCGCGGCCTCCGTGCCGGGGGCGCCGGACGACGGCATTCACAAGATCAAGCACGTCATCATTATCATGCAAGAGAACCGGTCGTTCGACAGCTACTTCGGCACGTTCCCCGGCGCCGACGGAATTTCGATGCGCGACGGAGTGCCGCTCGCCTGCGTTCCGGATCCCTCGACGAAGACGTGCGTTGCGCCGTATCACGATCTCAACGACGAGAACATGGGCGGTCCGCACGCGGCCGCGGCCGCCGACCGCGACATCGACGGCGGAAAAATGGACGGCTTCGTCGCCGTGCTGCAGGGAGCGAAGCGCGCCGGAGGCTGTCCGACCGACATCCCTACGTGCGTCGTCAAGGGCCACGAACGCACCGTCATGGGATATCACACCGAACGCGAACTCCCCAACTATTGGAGTTACGCGCGCAACTTCGTCTTGCAGGACCGCATGTTCGAGGCGATGCGCTCGTGGAGTCTGCCGGCGCATCTGTACATGGTCTCGGAGTGGGCCGCGAGTTGCAGGACCATCGGCGACCCGTCGACCTGCAAGCCGGAACGGAACTACTTTAACCCGCGCGATCTCCCGCGGGACCTGCTCGACAAAACCGACCAAATTGCCGGACGGCCCGACTATCCCTGGACGGACTTAACCTATCTGCTGCACGCCAATCACGTCTCCTGGGCGTACTACGTGATGGACGGCTTCGAACCCGATTGCGAGAACGATCAGAGCAGCTGCAGCCTCCACTCGCAAAGCGCTAGGACGCCGGGCATCTGGAACCCGCTCCCGAAGTTTGCGGACGTCAAACAAGACGGAGAGCTCGGCAACGTCAAGGACACCTCGCTCTTCTTCAGCGACATCCGCAACGGGAATCTGCCGTCCGTCGTCTGGCTGGCCCCCGGCAACCGCTACAGCGAGCACCCGCCGGGCCTCATCAGCACCGGTCAGGCCTACGTCACCGGCATCGTCAACGCCGTGATGCAAAGTCCGTATTGGGATTCGACCGCGATCTTCCTGAGCTGGGACGACTGGGGCGGTTTCTACGATCACGTCGCGCCGCCGAACGTGAACCCCTTCGGATACGGCCTGCGCGTTCCGGGCCTCGTGATCAGCGCGTACGCGCGCAAGGGTTACGTCGACCACCAAACCCTCAGCCACGACGCGTACGTGAAGTTCATCGAAGACGATTTTTTGAGCGGACGCCGCCTCGACCCCAGCACCGACGGCCGGCCGGATCCGCGCGCAACCGTCCCCGAGAACGCCGCGATTCTCGGAGACCTGCGCAACGATTTCGACTTCAACGCGCCGCCGCGACCGCGGCTCATTCTATCGGGCGGCGTCGGACCGCCCTATAAACCCGGCTACACCGGGCCGCCGTAGGGCAACCGCCACCCTCGCGGCGAACGCGTCGGGCGTTGAAGATTCAACCTTCTATGAGTGACGATACGTTGGCGGCGTTCGTCGGCCACGCAAAAGAGCGCGGCATTCCCGACGAGTCCCTGGTCGGGATCCTTCGCCAGAACGGCTGGTCCGAGCGCCGGATCTATCGCGCGCTCTCCGTACACTACACGCGCTCGCTGGGGATCGCGATACCGGTCCGCGACCAGTCGGCGGGCAACGCGCGCGACGCCTTCCTCTACCTGCTCAACTTCATTACCCTCGGCTTCTGGACCGTGGCTCTCTGGCAAATTTGGGACGATCTCGTCCGGCGCTGGTTTCCCGATCCGCTCGCCTACGAGGGGCCGTCGCTTCGGGATGACATCGCGTGGCAGGTCGCGCTGATCGTCGTGGCCTTTCCCATCTTCGCGCTTGTGCACGCGGTGATTCAGCGCGAGCTCGCGCGACGCCCCGAGCTCTACTACTCGCCGGTCCGCCGCTGGCTGACGTACATCGCGCTGGTCATCGCATCGATCACGATCCTCTGCGACGCAGCGCTTACGATTAAAGGCTGGATCGTCGGGCAACTCACGGTCCACTTTCTGCTCGACACGCTCGGCTTGATGGTCCTCGGCGGCGGTGTGTTCACGTACTACCTGCTCACGATGGATCCGCCCAAACAGCGGCAGTGAATCTCCAGCGCGCGGTCGCGTTTTTCACGATCCTCATCGTCGTGCTCGTCGTGGCAGCGGCAGTAATGGTCCTGGGACCGCCGGGACGCGAACGCGCCGCGGCACTGGATCGCCAGAGAATCGAGGATCTGCGCCATATCGAACAGGATTTGCACGACGAGTACGACACCGCGAAGCAGCCGATTCCCGATCGGCTCGGCGATCCGAAGCGCGATCCCGTTACTGGGGCGCCCTACGACTACCGCCGCATCGACGCCACCCGCTACGTCCTGTGCGCCACGTTCGATGGTCCCAGCCCCAAGACCGGCGATCGCATCCTCGACGACGGCCCGTTCTGGCGTCACCGCGCGGGCAGGAAATGCTACAGCTTCGATGCGCGCCGAGAATCGCTTCGCTAGGGCGCCTTATACCACGCGGATCGTCGCCATCATGCCGCGGTCTTCGTGGAAGAGCATGTGGCAGTGGAACACGAACGTGCCGCGAGGAACGTGCCGGAAGTCGAGAAGTATCTTCGTGATCCGCGGCTTCACCAACGGGTAGTTCGGGTCGCTCGGATTCGGCAGCAGCTCGCCGACCGGAACGAAAACCGTGTCGGCCATGAGCGGGATGCCCGGAACGGCTCGTTCCTGCACGAATGCCATCTGGTGGATGTGGAAGGCGTGCGATTCCATCGTCGCGTTGATGAGGTACCACTCTTCGATAGTGCCTCTCTTGACGACGATGTCGGCGTTCGCGGGCGCCGTGGCACCGGGTTCGAAGACGGGCCAGAAGGGATGCTCGCGGAAGTCGGGGTTCGTCGTGTCCGTGAGGTAGTACCCGGCGTGCGGCGGAATCTTTCCCTTCTTCGGAAACGCATACTCAGTGAACGTCAAAGCCCGGCGGTGCACGAGCGAGGCATGCGCGCGCGCGAAGGCGACGAGGCGGGCGCCCGGCGTGTCGGCGACCACTGCCGGTGACGATTGTATCGCGCTCGGCTGGGTTGACGCGGACGGCATGGGGACGATCTTCAAGAGATCGTGGTGCATCTGATAGAAGGCGTCTTTACCTTCGCAATAATGCTCGGACGAGATCGTCAGCGTGTTATTCGGCGCGGCCGTCACCAGAACGTCGGCGCGCGACATGGACGTGAGCATCAGCTCGTTGGCCGCGACGTACCGCGCGAGCGGCTGCTCTGCGTCACCCGAGATCGGATTGCCGTCGAGCCCCACGAGCTCGAGCGCCTGCACGTGGCCGGCGGCGTCGCGCATCTGGAGGGCTGACGCGGAATCCGACGTCCCGTTGACGATCCGCAGCAGCTGCGGCTCCCCGGCCGGGACGTGAAGCGTTACCGGGGTAGTAGAACCGTTCGCCGCGACGAGCACTTCGGACTGGACCCCGTTACAGCCCGTCCGATCGAGGGTCACCCCGCCGGCCGCCATCGGATAGCTTAGCGGCCATGGCGGCGGCTTGAACGGATCGTACGGAGCGGGCTGCGCCGGGCGCAGCCCAGCCTCGTGAGCCATCGCGACGGGAACGAACGGGTCGGTATCGGGCGCGAACAGATTGTCGGCGACGAACGGAATGCGATAGCGCAGCAGGATCACGTGCTCGTCGGAGCGCGGAATTTGCTGCCCGTCCGGTTCGACGATCCACACGCCGTCGAGGCCTAACGCCACTTCGACATCCGACGCACCGTGCGAATGGGGATGGTACATGTACGTCCCCGGCGGCTGCGTTGCGGGAATCGTGATGTGATACTCGCACGCGTGCATGGGCGTGCTCAGCGTCGAGAGAAAGATGTTCTCCTCCGACGCGGGCCCCTGGTAGCCGTGCAGGTGGAGGTTCGTGTCCACCGGCGGAACGTGCATGTAGCGGTCGTCGATCGTATGGTTCAAATACCCGACGTAATGATTCGTCGTGGGCGGCGGCATCGCCATCGGCATGCACGCGGCTAACGCCGCAGACGAGACGTGCTCGGCCTTGCTCGGGCCGCTGATGTCGTTCACGATGCGAATAGCGAAGTGCTCGCCGCGGCGAACCCGAATCGTCGGCGCCATGGTTTGTACCGCGCCGTTCCAAACGTACCGGTAGCAGAAGCGCTGGGTCGCGTCGTGACCGTCCGTATGAACCGCGAGAATCAGCTCGCGCTCGCCGCTCGCATTGAGCGGCAGCTTCCAGACCTCCACGTCGGGCGGCTCGACCAGGTCGCGCGGACCTCCGAGCGGACCGCAGAACGAGGGGGAAGGACGCGCCGGTGCCGCCGCGAGGGTCGGTGACGGGGCTGCGCTCCCGACCCACACCAAGACAAGCGCCGAGCCAAACCAGACAAAAAGTCGGCTTTTCATAGCAGACTCAGCCGTTCGCTTCCGGAACGGCGGAACCCTCAGCGCCCGACCGCAGCTGAAGGGTTTTTTCGAACCGGTAGCGCGATATCGCACGATGAAGCGTCTTCTCATCGCCGCACTCTCCGCATCGATCCTCTTGGCGCCTCCCGCAACGCAGGCGGCGAATTCGGCGACGCCGTCGCAGCAGCTTATGGCCAAGCTGCAGTGGCGAAGCATCGGCCCGTATATCGGCGGCCGATCGGTCGCGGTGGCGGGCGTGCCGAGCAACCCGAACCTCTTCTACATGGGCGGTGTCGAGGGAGGCATCTGGAGGAGCACCAATTACGGCCTGAGCTGGACGAACATCAGCGACGGCAAGATTCCGGGCATCGCCGATCCGATCGGTGCCCTCGCCGTCGCCCCCTCGAATCCCAGCGTCATCTACGCGGGAACCGGCGAGGCCGATATCCGCAGCGATTTCGACACCGGCGACGGCATTTACAAATCGACGAACGCCGGCAACACGTGGTCGTATGCGGGCCTTCGCGACGCGCACATGATCGCGAAGATCGTCATCGATCCGCGCAATCCAAACGTCGCCTACGCCGCGTCAATGGGACACGTTTTCAAGCCCAACCCCGTGCGTGGCGTCTTCAAGACGACCAACGGCGGCGCGACGTGGAGCAAGGTGCTCTTTGTCGACGACAACACGGGCGGAATCGATCTCGCCATGGACTCGCGGAATCACAACGTGCTCTACGCCGCGATGTGGCAGGCCCAGCGCGTCCCGTGGAAGCTGACCAGCGGCGGACCCGGCAGCGGCCTCTACAAGACGCTCGACGGCGGCGCGCACTGGAAAAAGATCTCGCTTAACCCCGGCTTTGCCACGGGCACGCTCGGAAAGATCGGCGTTTCGGTGGCAGCGAGTAATCCGCGCGTCGTCTACGCCATCGTCCAGGCGGGCGACGGGGGCGTTTTCCGCTCCGTTGACGCAGGCGCCACGTGGAAACGCGTCAACGGCGCCATGAAGCTCCGCCAGCGCGCTTTCTACTACACGGCGATCTTCGCCGACCCCACGAATCCGCAGGTGGCGTACGTTCCCGAGGTCGACGGCGTATTCAAAACCAAAAACGGCGGTAAAACCTTCACCGAGCTCGATCCGCCGCACGGTGACAATCACATCATTTGGATCAATCCGCACGATCCGAAGATCTTACTGGAGGGTAACGACGGCGGCGGCACGGTTTCCGTCGACGGCGGGGCAACCTGGAGCAGCGAGCGCAATCAGCCAACCGGTCAATTTTACCACGTCGCGCTCGACGATCAGTTTCCGTTCCACGTCTTCGGCGCTTCGCAGGATGAAGGTGCGTTCGAAGGGCCGAGCGCGGAAGTCGGTCCCGGCATCGGCCCCGGCGATTGGCACAACGTCGCCTTAGGAGAAAGCACGTTCGTCGCACCCGAGCCCGGCAGCCCGTACGTAACGTATGGAAGCGGCTATTATAGCTCGTTCGGGCGCCTCGACCGCAAGACGGGCGACTTGAAGAACGTCAGCCCCTGGCCACGCTATATGGCCGGCGCCACAGCGGCCGAGACGGCCTACCGCTTCGGATGGACGCACCCGATCTTCTTCTCGCCGGCCGACCCGCACGAGCTGCTCGTCGCGGCGCAGGTCGTGTTTTCGAGCACCGACCACGGGCAAACCTGGAAGATCATCAGCCCCGATCTCACGCGCAACGATCCCACCACAGAAACCTGACGGGCGGCCCGGTCAGCGCCGATCAAACCGGCGCAGAAACGTTCCCGGACATCTCCTCGCTGGCGGTCTCGCCGCTCGATGCCGGCGTACTCTGGGCCGGCTCGGCAGACGGTCTGGTCCACGTCACGACGGATCACGGCGCGCATTGGACGCCGGTTACGCCGCCGCAGCTTCCGCAATGGGCGCAGATCAGTTCGATCGAACCGTCGCATACGAGCAAGGGCGCCGCGTTTCTCACGGCATCGCGTTACATGTGGGACGACTATCATCCCTACGTGTACGAAACGACCGATTACGGCGCGCACTGGAGCGCGCTGACGAACGGCATCCCATCGGATCAATACGTCTTCGCCGTCCGTCAGGATCCAAGCGCGCCCCGCCTGCTCTTTGCGGGCACGCGGAGCACCGTTTACGTTAGCCTCGACGGCGGCGCGCTGTGGCAGCACCTAACGCTCAACCTGCCCGGCGTGCAGGTGCGCGACCTCGCTATCGACACGCGCGAAGGCGAACTCGTTGCGGCCACGCACGGCCGCGCGTTCTGGATCCTCGACAACCTGGCGCTGCTGGAACAGCTCGCAGGCCAAACGTCGTACTCCGTCGCCGGCGTGCAGCTCTTCGCGCCCGAGACCGCGTGGTTGTCGAACGCCTACGGCGGCCCGAGCTTCTCGATCCCGAATTTCGGCGACAACCCGAAGTTCGGCGCCGCCGTCTTCTTCAATCTCCCGCGGTCATATAACGGCCGGTCTCCACTGACGATTTCGTTCCTCGATGGAAACGGCGGCGTGGTTCGCAGCTTCACGCTGCATACCAAGGAGAAGCACGACGCGAAGCTTACACCGGAGCAAGAAGAGAACCTCGACGCCGCACAGCAGCGCCAGCGTGCAGTCAAGCAGCTGACCGTGGCCGAGCCCGGCGCGAACGTTTTTCAGTGGGACCTGCACTACGCGCCCGCATACGATTTTCCCGGCTTTCGCACGGTACCGACCGACGACTTCGCCGACACCGGGGACGGACCGACGATTCTGCCCGGCACGTATTCGGTCGTGTTGCAGTACGGCACCCAGACGTTGCGCGCGCCGCTGACCGTCCGGCTCGATCCTCGGCTTCATCCGGGGCCGGGCGACTTGGCGGCGCGGCTCGCGCTGGAGATGCAGATACTCGGCTCGATCGACCGGCTCGATCGAGCGATCGCGGCGACGATGGGCGCCGCCTCGAAGCTCCCGCCCGCAAAGCGCGCGGCGGCGGCGAGCGCGATCGGCGATTTGGTCCAACTCGACGTCCATTCGAGCGAAGCCGACGTGAGTCACGAAACGAAGATCCGCGAGCAGCTCGCCTTCTTGCTCAACTCGCTCGAGAACGCGTATCAGCGGCCGACCGCTGCCGAGTACGCCGCGTATAAGGATCTCGACGCGCTCGCCACCACGGGCGAGGCGCGGCTGCAGAGCGTAAACTCGCCCTAAGAGAGGCTCAGGAATAACAGTACGAGTCGGAGGATGCGTCGCCGCCCTGTAGCCGGACTTGGTGCACGCGGTGCGCCGCGTCGAACTCCAGAAAGAACTTCGGGTCGAATGCGATCGCCCCGTCCGGTTGCACGTCCAGCTTTACCATCCAACTCTTGAGCCCGTCGGGATAGAACTGATCGTCCCACGCGCGGTAGAGCGAGTTGGTGAAGTAAACGCGGCGCCCGTCGCGGCTGATCTCGACCATCTGCGGGCCGCCGTTGAGCGCTTTGGACGCGTCACGGGGATGCGCCGCGCGCCGAGCGATGCCGCCGATATGAACCGAGCCGACGAGCCTCGGGTGGAACGGATCGCTCACGTCGTACTGCCGCATCTCGCCGGTTCCCCAGCAGGACGCGTACAGAAACCGATCGTCGAGCGAGAGGTCGATGTCGCTGAGCAGCGGCGGCACGGCAGAAAACCCCTTGAGCAGATCCGGCAGCACCGCGGGATCGGCCGGCTCGGCGGGAATCTCGATGACCTTCTCCACCTTCCACTCCGCCCCGTCGCGGTGCCACAGCCAAATGGAGCTCGACAGATCCTTCAGCGACACGACCACGCCGGCGAAGCCGTACGCATTCGCGGGGTCGTGCGATGGGCGCAGCTCGAGAACCATTTGCTGTTCGGCGCCGAGGTCTACGCTTTGAACGTTACGCCGCCCGCGCAGATCCCAAAAGTGAAGGTGATGGCCGTACTTTCCCTCGAGCAGCAGGTTCGCATTTAGGCCGCCCTCGATCATGTTCGGGGTGCCCCACTCGCTGGTGACCATGACGTCCTGCGTCAAATGCCACCAGAAATCATACGCCAAATACTGCGGCCCGCGATCCCGCTCCCACGGTCCGATGACGTCGAAGGAGTCGCAGTCCATCATGAAGATTCCGCCCGGCCCGTCGCCGTCGGCATTGCCGAGCGCGCTCACGTAAATGGCGTCGGGACCACAGTGGATGGTATGCGGACGCGAGTAGCCCGTTCGCTCGATGATCTCTTGCGGTTCGATCACCCGCACGATGTGCGGCCGGGCCGGATCGGGCTTGGTATCGATGACGTAGATGCGCGACGACCGCAGCCCCGGCACGATGAGGTAGCGCCGTTCGACGTGGGGCCGCGGAGCGTAGGGACAGAGCGCCGAGCTGCACGCGTTCCAGCCAAAATGATGGAGTTCGTCGCCCGTGTTGGGAAGCTCGACGCGCCCCACCTCTGAGGCGTACGCCGGCGACGACGGGTTCGCGTCGACGACGGCGATCGCGTCGGGCGTGCCGTTTCCGCTCGCGCTCAGCAGCGCGACGTAAGCGAGGGTCTCCGGAGGCGCCTGCATCGCGTCCTTGGCGGACGCGTAAAATGTCGGGTCGGGTTTGAGCAGCATGCGGGAGCGTTGCGTGCCCGCGGAGCAACTCCTCCGGCCGCCCGCCTTACGTGAACAGCGCGACGATGCCCGTGACGAGCAGGGCGGCAGCCCAGGCGGCATCGACGTTGAACCATGCCGTGCGCAAGAAGCTAACCCCAAACTTCGCGTACACGACGAGCGCTACGAGCGTGAGCGAGAGCAAGTAGCCGAACGTATGGACCCCGATCATGAGCCAACCGGCCGGCGCCCCGGACATCGGCGAGCGCGCGGCCGTGACGAACGGCACGAGCATCAGTCCCGCACCGTGAGCCGTCGACATGAGGAATCCCCAAAACATGAGCCCCCAGAACCCGACCCGCATGCCGACCCAGCGCGGATGGCGCGCGCGGACGAGCCGGTAGACGGCGAAAGACAAGAGCACGCCGGCCGAAACGCGCTGCACGATCGCGTGCGGGAATTCCACCGATGCGGCGACCGCGATCAGCACGACGATCGTAACGGAAATCACGTGCCCGAGTGCAATCGGCACGATCGCGCGCAAAACGGCGGCGATGCGCCGCTCCTGCAGGCCGAGCGCCACGGCGAAGAGCCATCCCATGCCTGGATTGATGCCGTGAAAACAGCCAAGCAAGAAGAGGACGGCCCACGTGGAGTTTGCTATTCGGTGTCGACGGGCTCGTGCGAGGGAGGCTCGCGGAGAAAGTGCGCTCGGCCGTATTTCGAACCGAATGGCGTGAAGCGTCGCGGCTTTTGCGTGAAATCAAAGGAGTCGTCGATGCTCGTAGCCCGCCGGTCCGTGTAACCGTTCGCCGTGGAACCGAGGTACGGAAGGTTGAACGCCTCCTCGATGAACTTTAAAATGCTGCCGTACTCGTACTGCGTGTGCGACACGTAGCCTTGGCTCGATTGGCCTTCGCGTGCGTAGGGCGAGATGATGAGGCAAGGCACGCGAATGCCGAGTCCTCGAAAATCGGGCTGCGGCGGCGGCGCGTTGTCGTACCAGCCGCCCCAATCGTCCCAGAGAACCACGATCGCCGTCGACTTCCAGTACGAGCTCTGGCCGACGGCGTTGACCACCGACGAAACCCACGACGGGCCTTGATCGCTCTGTGCTTCAGGATGGTCGGAGTCTTGCACGCTCGGCGAGACCCATGTGACCGACGCCAGTTGCTTGTTGCCCGGATCGGTTAGGATTTGGGTCTGCGGCACGATGATGTTCTTGTTCCAGTCGGGGCCGTCGCGCACGTATTTGATCGCTTCGAACGGCTCCCACATGCCTGCGCCGACGAGCTGCGTCGCATAGTATTTCCACGAGACGCCGGCGTGGTCGAGCGTCTGCGCCATCGTCTTCCATTGATCGAAACATGGAAATGGCCCCTTATTGCCGTGCACGACGCGATCGGGCGTCACGTACGAGCTCTTCACGCCATGGGATGAGTCGCAATCCTGCGGCGGCGGCCCATCCGGGATGTCGACCTCGGCTTTAGTGGGATTGAGGTCGTCGGTGCCGGCCACCAGCGTGAGGTGCGCGGTGAAGCTGCCGCCGAATTCGGTCGGATACATCGCGTCGGCGAGGATGTATTGATTCGCCATGTTCCAGTAGGGCTGGATCAACGACTGCTCCACGTACGAGTAGGCAACGTCTTGGCCGTACTTGCTCGAGCCGAACTGATAGAAGCCGTCCATATTGCCGTTGTCCCAATCCGCGATCGACGCGGCCCAATCGTGGCGGATGTCGGGCCCCT
The DNA here is from genome assembly GCA_963745145.1 of Vulcanimicrobiota bacterium. Classification (GTDB taxonomy): domain Bacteria; phylum Vulcanimicrobiota; class Vulcanimicrobiia; order Vulcanimicrobiales; family Vulcanimicrobiaceae; genus Cybelea. The sequence goes on from CAVUWE010000003.1 coordinate 885,518, forward strand.
TGAACGTGATCGGTTGTAGCGCGATCGTTTGGCCGCCGGCGGAACCGGTCATCGGCGCGTTGGCGCCCGGATACCCGGCAAAGAAATTCTCGAAGCTGCGGTTCTCTTGAATGATGACGACGACGTGCTTGATGTACTTGTGCACGGGATTGCCGGCCGCGGGCGCCGCGAGCGGCGGCAGACCCACTTCGCCGGCGGTTCGGGTTCCGCCTGAGCCGCAGGCCGTCAAAGCGAGCAGTCCTAATGAGACCAACGCAAGCAGCGGCTTAGAGAGCATGGCGACTCCTTTACAACGAAGCCGATAGGCTCTCCCACGGCCGCGTCGTAATTCCCGCGAGACATCACCCGGTTTCACAACTCGGAGGTTCACCCATGTCATCCGCACGCCTCTACCTGCGAGGCTCGCTCGTCGTTGCAGCGACCGCACTGCTGGCCGCCTGCGCGCAACGCGGGGTCACGCTCCCGCCGGCGCCCGCAACGCCGGCGTTTTCCGGCGGGGCGGCGAGACAGCTCGTACTGCCCGACCGCGCGCCGCCCAAGTGCAAAGGGCAAAAAACCAATACGCGTCGCTCACCGTGACGCTCTCAACCAAAGGCGGCTCGTTCTGCATTCCGGAGTTCGGCGGCTTCGGTGGAACGGTGAAATACCCGAGCGCCAACCCGTCGGTGCAGCTCAGCCTCATCAGCAGCACGACGGATTACGACAAGCTGCCGGAACTAGGCACGGGAAACGCCATCTTTTACCTTCAGCTAGCGATCTCGGGCGGAACGACGTTCGGATCGAACTCGACCGCCGGCGGCGGCTTGACCTCGAAGAATATCGCCGCTGGGAAACCTTACACTGCGTTCGGAGAGGCGATCGTGTTCTCGATTCCTGTTCAGTTTACGCCGTGCTACACGATCGCGACGAAGGGCAAATACGGCGGCGTGATCGGTGGCCTCGGAACGCTCCTCAAAAATCAGAGCGTGCCCGTCAAGGCCAGCGGATTCATCGAAGTCTACTCGGGCAAGCAGGCTAGCGCAAAGTGCTAAGCGGCGGCGCCGGGTAGGATGATCCCGGTGAGGTTCAGCGGATCGCAGGCGCCCAAGTTCACGCGCTCCGCGTCCTCTCCCGCACCGGCGCGCCGTGCCGCGCGTAACGCGTCGACCGCCTCGGGCAGCGCGAACTGCTCCCCGACGAACCCCGCGACGAAGCGGCCGCCGCGAATCTCACCGCGCGCTTCCATTCTGCGCAGCACGACGAGCAGCTCGCGCCATCGCGGCGCGAGGCTCTCGCGCACGACGACGTCCCGAAATACTACGCCCCAGCGCGCGAGGAGCCGGCGCGCGAACGCCTCGTGGTCGATTCGCTCGGTCGCGGAGGTCAAGAGCGTCCACCGGCCGCTCGACGAGCGCGGGCGGGCCCGCAATCCCTTCTCGCCCAAACGCCGCTTCGCATCGCTGAGCGAGCGCAGCGCGTCGAAGCCGTCGGACGTCACCAGTCCGGCGGCGACGAGTTGCCACAGCGCTTCCTCGACTTCGCTCGGCAGGCGTTTCGTGGCGCGCACGATCTCCGCGAAGAACGGAGCTCGCAAGACCTCGATCTGATCGAGAATCTCGCATGCCGCGTGCGAGAGCGCCGCGCGATCGGTCTCCCGCCGGACGATCAGATCTTCCGCGCTTGCGCGCAGGAAGAGCGCGATCGGCGCAATGCGCGTCGGGCGCACGCGGCCGCGCTCGGTCGTCATCGCCGGCTCGAGCGCCGGGTGCGGCGAGAGGCGCCCCCACATCACGTCGCCCGCATAACAGAGCCGGTCGAGAAACTCGGGCCGATACCCCGCGACGCGCGCCGGGAGAATTTGGGATTCCCAGGCGATGGCGGGAATTTCGTATCCTTCGAGCTGCCGCACGACCTGCAGCGTTCCGTCGATTCCGTGCAGCCGCGATGCCGGCGCGGCGTGCTGCCATCGGTGCAGGAACGTCACGTACTGCGCGGCCGTTACCGGTTCGATTTCGCGCCGCAGCCGACCCACCGTCAGACGATGAATGCGCGCGAGCACGCGCCGATTGCACCATTCTTCGGCGCCCTTCGAGGGCACAAACCGCCCGCGCAAGACCTGCCCCTGCGTTTCGAGCCGAAGCAGCGCCGCCTCGATCGCTTCGTTGTCGATCCGCAGCCGCCGGCCGATCTCCGCTACGGTGAGCGGTCCGCTGCACTCGAGCCATCCGCGCACGATCTCCGTCACCGCCTCGTCACGCGTTTCCGTTGGGCCGCCGTAGGCCGCGCGCGCAAGCGGTTCGCGCTCCGCGCACGTCCACATCCGTATGTTATCCTGAGCGGAGTCGAAGGACGTCGCCCGTCGATCGCTTACGAGCTCGTCGAACCACGCGCTCCATGCAGGCTGCGGCGGCACGACGATCAGCGAGGCCAACGCGTCGTGCAGTTCGTCCGCGTCGCGCACGACCGGCCACGATTCGGCGGCGACCTCGGCGATGGCCGCCGGATCGAGCACGCCTGCGCCGTCGACGTCGTCACGCAGCGTGCGCCGCAGCTGCACCGCGCGCGCGCGGCGCTCCTCGAGCGGCGCGTCGTCGAGATACGCGTACGGATTGGCGTTGAGGATCTCGTGGCAGAACGGCGACGGCTCGGGAGTGTCGATCGCGTGCGTACGGACCTTCCCCGATTCGACGGCGCGCAGCACCTCGAGCAGCCCGTCCACGTCCATCGCCTCGCGCAGACAGTTACCGATCGTTTCGCGCACGAGGACGTGGTCGGGGATGCGGATCGGCCCAGTGAGATTCTCCGGGCACGCCGCTTGATCCGGGAAGACCGCTGCCAGCAGATCGTCGGCGCGCATGCGCAAAATTTGCGGCGGCGTCTTCCGGCCGCCGCTGAAACGCAGAATGGCCAGGGCTCGCGCAGCGTTCCATCGCCAACGGGCCGCGAACATCGGCGCGGGAAGCAGCGCTTGCGTCAGCGTTGCCTCGGCGCTTGCGGACTTCACGAACTCGAAGACCACTTCGAGCGGAAACGCATGCTGATCGCTCAGCGAGAGGACGAATCCATTGTCGGTCGCCGCGGCTTGCAGCTCGAGGTTGAACGAGCGGCAGAACTTCTTCCGTAGCGCTAGCCCCCACGCGCGATTCACGCGCGCACCGAACGGTGTGTGCAGGATCAGCTGCATGCCGCCGGCCTCGTCGAAGAAACGCTCCGCGACGATCGTGTCGCCGGTCGGAACGACGCCGAGGATTGCCTTGCCGGCACGCACGTACGCGACCGCCTGCTCGGCGCCGGCCCTGTCCACGCCGCATTCGCGCTCGAGCCATTCGATCGCCGCGCCGTCGTCGCGCTCGTCGATCGCGCGGCGCACGTCGCAGACCTCGCGCGACAACTCGATCGTGCGTCCTCGTCCTTCGCCGTTCCAAAACGGAACCGATGGGGGTGCGCCGTGGGCATCTTCGACCCGCACCACACCCGCTTCGACGCGCCGCACCTTCCACGAATTCGTACCGAGCAGGAAGATGTCGCCTGCCATGCTTTCGATCGCGAAATCTTCGTCGAGCGTGCCGATAACGTGTCCATCGGGTTCGACGACGACGTTGTAGTTCGCCGTGTCCGGAATCGCGCCCCCGCACGTGATCGCGGCGAGCCGCGCGCCGCGCCGCGCGCGCAGGCGGCCGTTCACGCGATCGTAATGCAGAAACGTCCCGCTGCGGCCCCGCGACGTGGCGACGCCGTCCGCGAGCATCGAGAGCACGTCGTCGAAGTCACGCCGCTCGAGGTTCCGGTACGGATACGTCGACCGAACCATCGCGTAGAGGTCGTCGGCGCCCCACTCGTGCTGCGCGCACGTCGCGACGATCTGCTGCGCCAGGATGTCGAGAGGTGCGACGGGCATCCGCAGGGCGTCGAGCGCGCCGTTGCGGATCGCGCGCACGAGCGCAGCGCACTCGAGCAGCTCGTCCCGTGTGGTGACGTATAAAATCCCTTCGGGCTTCGCGCCGACCCAGTGGCCCGAGCGCCCGATTCGCTGAAGCGCGACGGCAATCGCGCGAGGCGAACCGAGTTGAACGACCAGGTCGACGGAGCCGATGTCGATGCCCAGCTCGAGCGATGCGGTCGCGACCACCGCGCGCAGCTCGCCGCTCCGGAGCCGGTGCTCGACCTCGAAGCGCGTCTCGCGAGCGAGGCTGCCGTGGTGCGGCATGACGAAGCCCTCGCCGAGACGTTCGTTCAGCGCGAATGCGACGCGCTCGCTCATGCGCCGCGTGCCGACGAAGATCAGGGTCGTGCGATGAGCCCGGATCCGCTCGGCGACGCGGTCGTAAATCTCGCTCCACATCTCCTTGCTCGCGACGGGCCCGAGCTCGTCGCCGGGAACCTCGACGGAGATCGCCATCTCTCGGCGATGTCCGATATCGACGATCGCCGCTCCGTCGCTCAAGAAGCGCGCGACCTCCTCGACCGGGCGAACCGTTGCCGAGAGGCCGATCCGCTGCGGCCTGTTGCCGCTCTCGCGTCGCACGAGGTCGTCCAGGCGCGCGAGGGTCAGAGCGAGGTGCGAGCCGCGCTTATCGGCGGCGAGCGCGTGGATCTCATCGACGACGACCGTCTCGACGCCCGCAAAGAGGGCGCGCGATTTTTCGGAGGTCAGCAAAATATACAGCGACTCGGGCGTCGTCACCAGCACGTGCGGCGGCGTGCGCAACATCTGCCGGCGCTGCGCCGGCGTCGTATCGCCGGTGCGAACCGCCGTGCGAATCGCGCCGAGCGGCACGTTGACCGTGCTCGCGAGCGTCACGAGCGCTGCGAGCGGCTTCTCCAAGTTTTCACGGACGTCGTTCGTCAGGGCTTTGAGCGGCGACACATACACGACCAGCGTTCGATCCGGCAGCGTCCCGGCGGCCGCGCGGCGCACGAGATCGTCCAGCGCTAGGGTGAACGCCGCAAGCGTCTTCCCCGATCCGGTCGGCGCGGAGATCAGCACGTCGCGGCCGCTGCGAATCGCGGGCCAGCCGCGCGCTTGCGGCTCCGTCACGGTGCCAAAAGACGACCCGAACCATTCCCGGACGAGCGGATGGAATTCGTCGAGCATGCCCGTCCTCTGTTCCACTGCTGCTTCAGACCCACCCGGGCGCGGATTAGCTGCTGAGGGGCCGGTGCGGGCCCCGGCCGAACGGGGGCGCAATGGTAAGCATCGTTCTGGCCGCCGTCCTGCAGATCGCGGACATGGCGCGCATCGTGGACCTCGAGGAGCCGGCAATCTCCGCCGACGGGAAGCACGTGGCCGTGGTCGCGATCTCGCAAGACGCCGCGCGAGCCGCCTACGTCAATCGGCTGATGGTTTTCGACCTCGGCGGAGGACGCGACCGAGTTCTCTCGCGGGCTTCTGACGTCGCCGTCCCCCGCTGGTCCCCAATGGATGACCGGCTTGCCTACCTGGCGCGACCGGCGGACGGCGCGACCCGGCAGATCTTCGTCCGCGACCCGAATCGGACCGTGCAGGTGACCCACGCCCAGGGCGACGTCATCGACGCCGCATGGAGCCCGGATGGCCAAACGATCGCGTACGTAGCGGAAGACCGCCAAGACCCGGCGCCGTTTTTCTACGCCGGGGACAACGACTACACGGCGACGGCGCTGACGCCGCCCGATCATCTCTGGGTCGTCCCCGCGTCGGGAGGCACGGCGCGACGCCTCACACGTGGATCGTGGACCATCGCGCCGACGGATCCCGGCGGGATCTTCTCCCCGCAGATCGCGTGGACGCACGACGGGAGGGCCATCACGTTCACTCGCGTCGAGAACACGTTCAGCGGCGACGACGAGCGCTCGACGCTCTGGCAAGTGGACGTCGCGCGCGGCACGACTCGGAAGCTCACCACGCATGCGGAGTTCGAGCTAACGCCCGCCTATTCGCCCGACGGCTCGCGCTTGACGTATTGGTATCCGGTGCACGGGGATTACAACGCCGAAACGACGCTGCGGACCATCGACGGCGGCGGCGATCGTGACCTCGCCCCCGCATTCGATCGCAACGTCGCGAGTGCGCTTTGGTATCCCGACGGGCGCCGGATACTGGTCTGTGCGGCCGATCGCACCCAGAACCGCGTCTGGCGGCTCGACCCGAACGGGCAGCTCGATCCGCTCGCGCTCGGCGACCTGCACATGGTCTGCGACCCGTACTCGAGCAGCACGTTCGATGCGGGCGCCGCCGCCGCGATCTCGCGCGACGGAGCCATCGCCTTCATCGCGACCAGCGATCGGAGCGCCCGCGAACTCTACTATCTCGCCCGGCCGGGGAGCACGCCGCGCCGGCTGACGCATGCGAACGATTTTCTGAGCCGCGTCTCGCTCGGAGCGATGACCGAGTTAAACTGGAGCGGCCCGGACGGCTTCGCCGAAGACGGTGTCGTAACGTACCCGCCCTTCTTCGACGCGGCGAAGAAACACGCGGTGGTGCTGCTCATCCACGGCGGCCCGGGACTCTCCAGTCAGCGCGACTTCGTCTGGGAGCAATGGCCCCTCGTGCAGATGATCGCGTCGCACGGCTACATCGTCTTTCAGCCGAACTACCGCGGCAGCGATAACCTCGGCAACGCATACATGACCGCGATCGTCCACAACACCGTCGTTGGCCCGAGCGCCGACATCCTTGCCGGTCTCGACGCCCTCGAGCGACTCCCGGGCGTCGACGGCTCGCGGGTCGCGGTCTCCGGGTGGTCGTACGGCGGCGAGCTGACGTCGTGGCTGATCGGCCACGATCACCGCTGGCGAGCCGCCGTATCGGGCGCCGCCGTCAACAGCGAATTCGACGAGTACAACCTGTCGACGTCGAACGTGCAGGATCGCTATCCGTTGGGAACGTCGCCCTACACCGGCGACGGCTGGCGAGTCTACCACGATAACTCGCCGATCACGTATTACGCGCAGATCACCACGCCAACGCTCATCTGGGGAACGACGCAAGATCCGGTCGTTCCGATCACGCAATCGTACGCGCTCTACCACGCGCTGACCGACAACCGCGTCCCCGTCCGCTTCGCGGTCTTTCCGGCGGCGACGCACGGCCCTGCCGATCCCCGTCAGACGGCGGTCCTGACGCGGCTTTGGCTCGCGTGGCTCGACGAGCATCTGCGCTGATTCGGGCAGACCTCATCCGCCGGACGCCGGCGAGCGTTATAGAGCATATGAGATCGATCGCCGTCTTCACACTCTTCCTCGCCCTCGTTATGCCGGCGGCAGTCCCGGCGCGCGCGGCCGCGCCCGCAGAGCACGTCGTCCTGGCGGGCGGCTGCTTCTGGGGCATGCAGCTCGTCTTCGAATCGCTCAAGGGAGTGAACGCAGCGGTCGCCGGCTACGCGGGCGGCAACGCTGCGACGGCTCAATACGAAACCGTCAGCACCGGTGCGACCGGCCACGCGGAATCGGTCGAGGTCACCTTCGACCCGGACAAGATCTCGTTCAAACAGCTGCTTGACGTCTATTTCCTCGTGGCGCACGACCCCACGCAGCTCGACCGTCAAGGACCCGACGAAGGCTCGCAGTACCGCTCCGAAATCTTCTACACCACGCCGCAGCAGCGCGACGCGGCCGTCGCCTACATCGCAAATCTCCAACGCGACCGCGTCTACTCCTCGAAAATCGTGACGATCGTCGCGCCGCTGCACGGGTTCTACCGGGCCGAGGGCTACCATCAGGACTACGCGGTGCACAACCCGCAGAATCCCTACATCGTCGTCAACGATCTTCCGAAGCTGCAAAAGCTGCGGGCGAAATATCCCGCCCTGGTCAAACCGAACGCCCCGTTCGCGAGCTAGGTCCGCGCGCGGCGACTAGAGCGGGGCGTCGGCGGTGTGCGACGCGTACGAGCGCGGGTCGAAGTACCAGTCGGGTAGGGACGCCGGAAACGTGATGTCGTTGAACTCATAGTCCACGGTCGCGTCCCGGCCTAAATAGTCGGAATCGGTCTGGTAGGTCGGCGTGCCGTGGATGCGCGTCACCACCGGCATGTTGTTCATCCAGTCCAGCGTGACGGTGAACAGCATCGGATAAATGTGACTGTCTTCGAACAGCTTGTCCGTGGCGACGACCTCGCGGAGTTCGAGCGTTTTCTTATCGACATAGAGTTCGCGCAAGCGGTTCCGGTCCGGATCGCGACGGGGCATCAGGCTCACGTGAGTTTGGTCGCCCTCGGTCGCGATCCGCGTGACGCGATAATCGAACTCGCCCAGCACGGTGACGCTCGCGATCAGCGGAGGGAGGCTTCCGGTGGGCTCGGGCGTCGGCACGAAGTCGCGCGGGCTGGTGTGCGGATGGACCGGCGCGGGCTCGAAGAGGTCCGCGGTCGGCGGTCCGGGATCCCACGGCTCGTTGAACGAGGGACGCAAGAACTCGAGCGTGCCGCGCGACGAGCCGCGATAGACGCGGCGGCCGAGCGCCGCGCGATCGAACGTGCGGCACCATATGTGATAGGTGTAGCTGTTGAGCAAATCGGGATAGCCGTCATCGAGCGTCTGTTTTCGAACTAACGTATAGGTGACGTACGCCGGCGGCGGCCGATGCGAGCGAAACTGGCGGCGGATCAGGTAGAGCAGCCGATCGGGCGACGGCAGCGCGATCGGCGTCGCGGTTGGCCCCGGTGCGCCGGCGTGCGACGGAGCAGCCGCCACGAAGATTCCGATCAAAGCGACCGCGGCAACGAGCGCTGATTTCATGAGATCGCTTGCGCTATCGCGGGGCCATCCGAATCGCGCCGTCGAGACGAATCACCTCACCGTTGAGCATCTGATTCTCGACGATGTGGCGAGCCAGCGCAGCGTACTCCGCCGGCCGCCCCAGGCGCGACGGAAACGGCACCTGCTTTCCGAGCGAGTCGCGCGCCGCTTCCGGCAGCCCAGCGAGCATCGGGGTATCGAAGATGCCGGGCGCGATGCTCGCCACGCGAATCTGATGCTGCGCGAACTCGCGCGCCACCGGCAGCGTCAACGCGACGACCCCGCCCTTCGACGCCGCGTAGGCAGCCTGACCGATCTGCCCGTCGTACGCCGCGACCGACGCCGTGCAGACGATGACGCCGCGATCCTCGCCGGGATCGACCTGACGCTCCAGCATCTTGGCCGCGGCCAACCGGATGACGTTGAACGTCCCGATCAGATTCACCGCGATGACCTTTGAAAAGCGTTCGAGCGGTAACGGTCCATCGCGTCCGATCACGCGCTCGGCCGTCGCGACGCCGGCGCAGTTGATCGCGCCGTGCAGCCCGCCAAATCGCTGCGCCGCGCTATCGACGGCCGCCTGAACTTGCGCCGGATCCGTCACGTCGGTTCGCGCGAAAATCACGGAATCGCCGAGCTCACGCGCGAGGTCCGCTCCTCGTTCGCTGACGTCGCAAATCACGACGTTGGCGCCGCCGCGCGTAAACTCCGCGACGCAAGCAGCCCCTAGACCCGAGCTGCCGCCGCTAACCAAAAACGTTCGCCCATCTAATTGCATAGGCGCCAATGCTACAGCTTGACGAGGTCGATATCCTGGATTGACGAATCGGCTCCAGCGTGCCTAGGCGGTCAATACGGCGTTCCGGCTCCCGAACCGGTGCGTCGCTAGCGCTTACCGCCCTCGTCATCCTGGCCGTTATTGCCGGCTGGTGGCTCCTGCGTCCTCAACCGCAGCCGCCGCACGGTCGCGTCGTTGCAATCGAGTCGCCGACGCCCCTCCCTCCCGAAACGAGCCCGCCGCTCGCCACGCCGGAGGCATCTCCGTCGCCGGCCGCCAGCGCGTCGCAGGCTCCGGCTGCATCGCCGGTTCCCACTCCGACGAACAACCCGAGCGGAGTCAAGCTGGCGCTCATCGTCGACGATTGCGGTCAATGGATCGATACCGAGCGCGGCTTCATCGCACTCGACGTTCCGCTCACGCTCTCGGTTTTGCCGAGCGTTCCGTATACCGGAAACATCGCGCGCGAAGCCTCCAACGCCGGGAAGGGAGTCATGCTCCACCTTCCGATGGAGACGCTGTCGGGTCTCAACCCGGGGCCGGGGAAGGTGACGACGGCGATGAGCGACGCGCAGATAGTCGCGCAGGTGCAGGCCGATCTCGCGCAAGTGCCGTTGGCGCGCGGCGTCAACAATCACGAAGGCAGCAAGGCGTCGGCTGACTCGCGCGTGATGCACGACGTCATCGGCGTGCTCGCACGGCACGGCGACCTGTTCTTTATCGATTCGCGGACGAGCCCCGCATCGGTCGGAGAACAGACGGCGCAGGCCATGGGGGTCCCCACTGCCGGGCGGGACGTCTTTCTCGACAACCGTGCCGACGTCGCATACACCGAGGCGCAGCTGCTCGAGGCGGCCGAGATCGCGAAGCGCCAGGGAAGCGCGATCGCAATCGGCCATCCTCGCCCGAGCACGCTCGCCGCCGTACGCGAGATGATCCCGCGCCTCGAGGCATCGGGCATCCAGTTCGTTCTCGCGCAAGACCTCGTTGCAACCGACTCTCACTGAACGCGGGTAGAAAGAGCAATCATGAACACTTCATTCTTGGGCGAAGTAACGTGGAAACCGTAGCATTTTACGGAGCCGGGAAGCTCGGGTCCGGCATGGTTCGCGGGATGCTGCACCGCGGAATCACCGTTCGACTTTGGAATCGGTCGGCGGAAAAAGCGCAAGCACACGAGGAGCACGGCGCGCTTTCCTTTACCGATCCCGTCGAAGCCGCGCGCGGCGCAGGCCGCATTCATCTCTGCCTTCACGACGATGCGAGCGTCGATGCGGTGCTCGACGCGGCCCTCCCCGGCATCGCCATGGAAAGCCCGATCGTGGACCACACGACGGTGTTGCCGCAGCGCGTCGTCGAACGCGTGAAGCGGCTTCGCGAGGCGGGGCATTCCTTCATCCACGCTCCCGTCTTCATGGGGCCGCCGATGGCGCGCGAGTCGAAGGGCGTCTTGCTGGCATCCGGCGATCCGGCGCTCTTCGATCGAGTCCGCAGCGCACTCGAGGGCATGTGCAGCGACCTTCGTTACGTGGGCGAGCGCCCCGACGCCGCCGCGATCTACAAGCTCATGGGCAACGCGATGATCCTGGCAGTCGTCGGAGGCCTCAACGACCTCATGCGCATCGCCGAGGTTCAGGAGCTCTCCCGCGCACAGGCATACACGCTCTTCGACTACTTCGACCCGTGCGGGCAGATCAGAGGGCGCGGAAAGCGGATGGTCGACGACGACTACCAGTCGCTGTGGAACCTCGACATGGCGCATAAGGATGCCGTTCTCATGCAGGGCGCCGCGCACCACGAGCGGTTGCCGGTCATCGACGCGATGGAGGCGCTGATGCGGCAGGCCTCCGATCGCGGGCTGGGCGATCTCGATCTCGGCGCCGTCGCGGCGCGCTAGGGGCTCTAGCCTATTTCAATCAAATGATCGACGACGTGCGCGATCCTCGCCGATACGCCGTATGGATGGCGCCCGTCCTCAGCGCACGCATTCCGGTGGCGACGCGCGCGTGAAAGCGCTGCGGATCCATCGATTCGGCCCGCTGGACGATCTGCGCGTCTCCGACGTCGCCGACGCCCCGCTGCCGGCGGACTCGGTCCGCATCGAAATCGAGGCCGCGGGGGTCAATCCGAGCGACGCGGGCGTCGCATTGGGGCGCTTCTCGAGAGTGACGCTCCCGCGGATCTTAGGGCGCGATTTCGCCGGCAGAGTGATCGAAGGCCCTGCAGATTTGGTCGGCTTGCCCGTCTGGGGCTCGGGAGGCGGAGAGCTGGGCATGACGCGTGACGGCTCGCATGCGCAGCACCTCATACTGCCGGCTGCCGCCGCGATCCGCCGCCCGGCCCACCTCTCCGCCGAAGAGGCCGCCGTCGCCGGCGTTCCGTTCGTCACCGCGTGGAGCGCCCTCGTTGAGTTAGGCGCTTTCACCACAGGGCAGTGGGCGATCGTATCGGGGGCGGCCGGCGCGGTCGGGGGCGCAGCCATCCAGCTCACGGCGGCGCTTGGCGGAAGCGCAATCGCGATCGTGCGTTCCGATGACGACCTCGCGTCGCTCGAGGGCGTCAGCGTCGCAGCGGTTCTACGCACCGACCGCGACGACGTGCCCGGCGCCGTGCGCGAGCTGACCTCCGGCCGCGGCGCCGACGTCGCGCTCAATGGCGTCGGGGCGCCCGTTTTCCAGCCGCTTCTCGATTCGCTCGCGAAGGGTGGGCGGATGATCGTCTTTTCGGCGCGCGGCGGAAGCAGCGTACAAGTCGACCTCTTCGCGTTCTACCGCCGGCAGCTGCGTTTGGCCGGGCTCGACACGGCCGCCCTGAGCCTCGATGAGATAGCGCTTATTTACGAGCGCTTCTCGCCGTACTTCGAATCGAAGGCCGTCAAGCCGTCAGCGATCGCCGCGCGCTTCCCGCTCGCCGGTGTTCGCGATGCCTACGAGCGCGTCGAGAGGGGCGTGCCGGGCAAGGTCGTTCTCGTTCCCAACGGCTAGGCGCCGCGGAGGCGGAAGCGGAAGCGCGGTGCGCCGCGGCAGGGGCGAAGCCGTCCAGACCGGGCGGGGCGTCGCCGGCTCCGGCGGTGTGAACACGGCGCTCGGCGCCACCGAAGAAGCGGAGGCGTTGAACGGCGTCGGCGAAGTGACCGCGCCGCGCACGGGAATCGAGACCGTCACGCGCCGCGATCCGGGGTCGTACCTCACCGAAGCGCCGAGCGCGCGAAGCACGGGCCCCATCATGACGTAGGCGGCGCCGAGCTGCCCGGCAGATGCCGGAGCGAGCGGTATCCGAACGCGCCGGGAGCCGCGTTCGACGACCAGCGCGTCCCCCTCGAACCAGAGGCGATCGGCAAGCCGCGTCAGCAATGGACTGACCGGCGCAAAGAAGCGGCCGCCCGCGACGTAGGAGCGCTCGTAGGCAGCGAGCGGACGGCCGTCGACGAGCACGGTTACCGGAGTTGCCGGTGGGAATAGCGGCACGTTGGAACGATATACCGCCTTGAATGCAGCGACTCATCTCCGCGTTTCGCGAAGCCGTTCTGCGTTTCGGTCGTGATGGTTGCGCGTTTCTCGCTCAATCGGTTGCGTTCAATGCGCTCTTTGCGCTCTTCCCCTTGAGCGTTCTCGCGCTCAGCGCGGTGACGATGGTGCTTCCCGCGGCCCAGCACCGTACTCTAGCGTTTTTCTCTACCCTCGCGCCGACGCTGCACGACTACATCGTGAACAACTTGGAGAGCTATATCTACGGTCGCGGCATCTCGAGCCTCATCGCGCTCGCGTTCCTGCTATGGTCGGGAAAGAATCTCTTTATGGCGCTGGCCTTCGCGCTCGACCGCGCGCTCAGCGTGCCCAAGGCGCGCCCCCTCGTGCACAACCTGCTGCTCTCCTTCGTGATGCTGCCGGTCACCGGCGTCCTACTGTTGATCGCGATCGCGCTGCCGATCGTCCTCTCGATAACGTTTCACGTAGCGGGATTTCACGACCCGCGCCGCATGACGCACATCCTGGCATACCTGCTCTCGATTGCCCTGGTCTTCATCGTCGCGGTCGTGCTCTACCGGTGGCTGCCCAACCGGAGCGTCTCGTGGGCGTTCGCGCTCCGTGGCGCCACAGTGGTGGCGCTCGCGTGGCCGGGCGTGCAATACGCATTCGCCGCGTACCTCACGCACGTCGACTTCACGCACGTCTATGGCGCGCTCTCGGCCCCGCTCGTCTTGCTCTTATGGTTCTATTTCATGGGTTCGATCTTTCTCTTCGGGGCGGAATACAGCATCGCGTGGTCCGCCGGACATTCGCAGCCCTCTCGCGAAGGGGCGGTCATCGATGTTTGAGAGGATTACGCTGCGCCGCCTTCCTGCGCTGGCCTTCGCCTGTTCGTTACTCGCGTTTGCGACGGTCGCGGTGGCACCGTCTCCCTCGCCTCCGCCTGCGCCGACACCGGCGCCGACGGCCGGCAGCTTCGGACAGCAGCCGGTGGTGATGGTCTACCCGTTCGACGTGCAGACGGGGGCCGACGCCAGAATCGGCATGGCCATCGCGCAAATTCTCGCCCAGGAGATGCTTGCCGCGGGCGGGGTCAACGTTCCGGCCGTGCCGCAGACCGTCAAGCGCGCGGATTTTCTCGAAAACGCACGCGCCGCGCGTGCCGACTTTTACATCAGCGGATACGTCACTCCCGTCGGCGAGAGCGCGGCGGTCGTGGAGCAAGTCGTGAGCGTCGAGAGCGGCGTCATCCTCTTTTCACAGACCGCGCAGGTCACCAGCGTGGCCGACGTCGCGTCGCAGTCGCTCCTCGCTCGCTCGGAGATTCTGGCGTTCGTCGGGCGCGGAACGGAAACCGTGCAGACGCAAACCTCAAATACTCCGGCTCCGACCTCGACCAACGGCGCGAAGGTTCCGATTCAGGGGATCAGCAGCATCGTGAACTCGGTCTTCAAACACAAGGGCGCGCGGACGCCGACGCCGGGGCCGGTGGTAAAGCCGTCGCGCGGCGTCATCGTAGCGCCGGTGACCGCGTCCGGCTACGTCGCGCCGGCCGATCTGAGCAACGCGGCGCACGAATTGTACTTCGCACTCAGCGGCTATTTCAACGCACAGATGACCGGCGTGACGTCCCCCACCGCATCGTCGACCGAAGTGATCTGCGGCTCGGATCGCGACAATACGGTCGCTACCGGGACGGTACAGGTCTCGCCCGCGCGCCACGGCGTGACGACGTTCACCCTCTTCGTTTACACCTGCTTCGGCGCGACGCTCGACTCCGAGGTCGGCAAGGGCTCGTCGATCAAGAGCGCGATCGACGCCGCAGTCGCGGCATACGTCAAAGCCCACTCCGACAACAGCTAGCTCACTCGTCGAGGAGGCCCGCGGGTGGATCGATCACGATCCGCCGCTCCGCGAGTTCGATGCTCGTGACGATCGCAGCGACCATCGGCACCATGCGCCCGGCGACGACGAGCATGTCGCTCGCGGGATAGTGCTCGACACGCTCCACCGTTCCGTGCTGCCGCCCGTCCGTTCCATACACGGCACACCCGACGAGATCCGCGTCGAGATATTCACCCTCGCGTAACGCGACGCGATCGCGCGCCGCGTGTAGCACGGCGCCCACGTAGTCCTGCGCCGCCTCCGGGCCGTCGACTCCGTCGATGCAAATCAGCAGGCGATTCTTGTGCGGCCGCACGGAGGCGATGCAAACGGTCGACGAGTCGCCGCGGCGAGTGCAGCGCAGCTCCGAGCCGGCAAAAAAGACGGTGCGACCCGCGCTCGTCGGGTCGCACTTCAGCTCTCCGCGAACGCCGAAGGCTCCGGCGATGCGCCCGACCACTACATCATCCGTCGGCGGGCTCATCCTCGACGCCCCGCGCCGCTTCCTCGGTGTCGAGAATGTCGACGGCGACGCGGCCTTCGGCGGTGGCGCGCACGACGGTGCGCAGCGCCTGCGCCACGCGTCCGCTACGGCCGATCACCTTTCCGAGATCTTCGGGGTCGACGACCAGCTCGATCACGGGCTGCGCCTGCTCGTCGATGAAGAGCTCCACGGTGACGGATTCCGGCTTTTGCACGAGCTTGCGTGCGAGAAACCCCAAGAGTTCGGTTGCGCGACGATGTCCCGCCCACGGATCGCCGGTCGCCGGCTTCGGCCGCGGTTCGTAGCGCGCAGGGCGCCGCGCGTCGGGGCGTGAGGCCTGTTCTTGACGCGGCAGCGGAACGCGTTCCGGCTCTTCGACGACCGTTTCGCTAAAGAGGCCGAACTCGTCGTCGAACGCGCTCACGACGCCGCGCCTTGACTACTCTTGGGTTTGCGCTTCGTCGTCGGAATCGGCCCCCGCTCCATTATTCCTTTCTCGGCGAAAAGGCGCCGAACTGTATCGGACGGCTGAGCTCCTTTTTCCAGCCAGTGGCGTGCCTTGGTTTCGTCGACGACGACCGTTCGCGGCTCGGTGCGCGGGTTGTAATGACCTAGAATTTCGATGAAGCGCCCATCGCGCGGCGCGCGCGCGTCGGTAACTACGAAACGATAGGTCGGCTGTTTCTTCGCGCCGATTCGGCGCAGTCGGATTCGTACCATACTCTCGTCTATCTTCCTCGCCTCGTTCGGCTCAGATGCTTGGTCATTTGGCGTGCTTGATCGAACTGCTTCACGAGCCGGTTTACGTCGGAAACCTGCGTGCCGGAGCCGTGAGCGATGCGCTGGCGGCGCGAACCATTGAGCACTTCAGGGCTGCGGCGTTCGCCTCGCGTCATCGAGCAGATGATCGCCTCGACTTTTACGAACTCTCGTTCGGGAATCTCGAAATTCTTCGGCAGCGCTTTCGACAGGCCCGGCACCATCTTCAGTAGGTCGTTAAACGACCCCAGCTTGCGAACTTGCCGCATCTGCTCCAGAAAATCGTCGAGCGTAAAGCTGTGCTTGAGCAGCTTCTCGTGGAGCTTTTTCGCCTGCTCTTCCGAGTAAAGGCTCTGCGTCTTCTCGATGAGCGTCAGCGCGTCGCCCATGCCGAGGATCCGCGAGGCGAGCCGCTCCGGATAAAACGGCTCGAGCGCAGAGAGCTTCTCGCCGACTCCGACGAATTTGATCGGCGCTCCGGTAGCGTCGTGAATGGAAAGAGCGGCGCCGCCGCGCGAATCGCCATCGAGCTTCGTCAGAATGACGCCCGTGATGCCGAGCCGTTCGTGGAACCCCTTGGCGACGTTCGTGGCCTCTTGGCCCGTCATCGCGTCGGCGACGAGCAGAATCTCCCGCGGATTTGCGACCCGTTTGATCTCGGCGAGCTCTTCCATCAACGGCTCGTCGATTTGCAGGCGGCCGGCCGTATCGATGATGGCCGTGGAGAGGCCGAGCCGCTTGGCTTCGACGATACCCTCGCGCACGATCCGCACCGGATCGGCCGTGCCGTGCTCGTAGACCGGAAGCCCGATCTGCTTGCCGAGCGTCTTTAGCTGTTCGATTGCGGCCGGACGATAGACGTCGGCCGCGATCAGGATGGACCGGCGGCCCTGCTCCTTCAGGCGTAATGCGAGCTTTGCCGCCTGCGTCGTCTTGCCCGAGCCTTGCAGCCCGACCAGCATGATGATGGACGGCGGCGCGTCGGAGAATTGCAGGCGCGCCTGCCCCGATCCGGTCGGAGGGCCGAGCAGCTCGGCAAGCTCCGAATGGACGATTTTAAGGATCGTTTGGCCGGGCGAGAGCGATTCGAGAACGTTGGCACCGACCGCACGTTCCTTGATCCGAGCGACGAACGCTTTAGCCGCGGGCAACGCAACGTCGGCCTCGAGCAGGGCGACCCGGACTTCGCGCAGCGCCTCGTTGACCTCGCTTTCGCTTATCCGGCCTCGGCCGCTCAGGCGATCGAAGATCGCGCTTAAGCGTTCACTTAGTTGATCGAACAATGCGCCCTTACGATGCGGGCGATCCGGACGTGGTCTCGTCGATGCGCTTAACCGCGTCGCCGACCGTCTTGATCTTCTCCGCTTCCTCGTCGGGAATGTCGATGTTGAACTCGGTCTCGAACGCCATCACCAGCTCGACCTGATCGAGCGAATCGGCACCGAGATCGTCGGTAATCGACGCTTCGGGCGTCACTTCCGACTCGTCGACGCCGAGCTGCTCGACGATGATCTTCTTTACTTTATCGAAGGTGGTGGACATTACGTCTCCTTTCAGACCTTGTTACCTGTTAAATCAAGATTCCGCCATCGACCACGAGCGTTTGTCCGGTGATGTATCCGGCGGCGTCGGAGCAAAGAAATGCGACGACCCCGCTGACGTCCTCCGGCTTCCCGGCTCGACCGAGAGCGGCTTGCTTGATCAAAAATTCCCTAGCGGCGCCCGGCATCTTCTCAGTCATGGCGGTTTCGATGAGACCCGGCGCGACGGCGTTGACTCTTATATTCCTCGAACCCAACTCCTTTGCCAGCGATTTGCCGAGGCCGATCAGCCCTGCCTTCGAGGCGGCATACGCCGCCTGGCCGGCATTACCCGTCATGCCCACGATGCTCGACATCAACACGATCGATCCGGAGCGCTGCTTCATCATCGGCTTGGCGACCGCCCCACAGAGATAGAACGCCGATTTGAGATTGACGTGGAGCAGATGGTCGATCGTCTCCGGCTTCAGTCGCAGCAACAGCGCATCGACCGACTGCCCGGCGTTCGCCACCGCGCAATCGATCTTGCCGAAGCGCCCGACTACTTCGTTGACGATGCGCTCGATCGCCTCGCGATCGGTCACGTCGCCTTCGTAGACTTCGGCAACCGCGCCCGGGCGCGCGCGCACGCAAGCCTCGCTGCTCTCGCGCAGCGCTGCCGTATCTCGGCCGATCAATGCCACGTCGGCGCCGTCCCGCGCGAACTCGACCGCGATGGCGCGGCCGATCCCGCGGCTCGCTCCGGTAATCAGAGCGGCCTTTCCCGCAAGCCTCACACGCGCGCCCCCGTCGGCGATCCGATCGTGTTCCGCAATCGCTCAACCCCGGCAAAGTCGCTGACCACGCTGGCCGGCGGCGCCGAACTCATGCGCTTCATCAGAGCGCTCAGCACGCCGCTCGCGCCGAACTCGACGACGATGTCCGGTTGATACGTTAGGATCCGCTCGGCCGTATCGTGCCAACGCACTTCGTCCACAACGGAGCGGATGAGGCTCCGCTTGATGGTTTCCACGTCGCGGTACGGCCGCCCGTCGACGTTCGAGATGACGTCAAAAGCCGGCATCGAAAAGGTGCTCGATTCGACCGCGGCGCGCAACGGCTCCAGCGCCGGTTCCATCAGCTCGCTGTGCCACGCGCCCGAAACGTTGAGCGGCACCACGCGCTTAGCGCCGGCATCGAGCATTGCTTGCGCCGCCGCCTGCACGGCGTCGAAGTCGCCGCTGATGACGATCTGCGTCGGAGAGTTGAAGTTTGCAAGCGCGACACGCCCGCCGTCACGGACCCGCGCTTCTTCGATCACCCTACGCACCTCGGACGCCTCGAGGCCGAGAATCGCCGACATGCCGCCGCGAACGCGCTCCGCTGCCGCCTGCATCGCCTTGCCTCGCTCGCTGACGATGCGCAGCGCGTCGTCGAATGAAAGCGCATCGGAAATTACGAGGCTGCAAAGCTCCGCAAACGAATGCCCGGCGGTGACGACGGGAGCGAGCTGGGGACCGACGGCGGCGTAGAGCGCCAGATTCGTCGTGAAGATTGCCGGCTGGCTAAACTGCGTTTCGCGCAGGGTCTCCTCCGGACCGCCGCGCTGCAGCGCCAGCAGATCGTAACCCAGCAACACCGTGGCGCGCTCGAACGCGGCGCGCGCCGCCGGCGAGTGCGCCGCGATATCGCAGCCCATGCCGACACCCTGCGACCCTTGCCCCGGAAAGACGACGGCCGCGCGCATTATCCCGCCCATCGCCAAGCGACGGCGCCCCACGAGAGGCCGCCACCGAACGCGACGAAAACGACCAGATCGCCGGGCTTCAGCAGGCCGGCTCGCACCGTTTCCGAGAGGGCCAGCGGAATCGACGCGGCCGACGTGTTGCCGTACTCGGCGATGTTGACGACGACTTTTTCCTCCGGCAGGTCGAGATACCGCGCAGTCGCGTCGATGATGCGCCGATTGGCTTGATGCGGAATCAGAAACGTGACGTCGGCCTTCGTGAGGTTCGCCTTCGCCAACACGGCGCCGGTGGATCCCACCATCCTCGTGACCGCGAGCTTAAACGTCTCGGGGCCCTGCATATGAATGAGATGAACCTTCGCATCGAGCCCCGCGTGATCGATCGGACGGTGAGCACCGGGACCGTGCGCGTAGAGCAGCTCGGGGCGGCTCCCGTCGGCGCCCAAATCGGACGCGAGAAAGCCCTCCTCCTCGCTGCTCTCGAGGATCACCGCGCCCGCACCGTCGCCGAACAGAATTGCAGTGGAACGGTCCTCCTTATCGAGGATCTTCGAAAGCGTCTCGGCGCCGATCAGCATGATGCGCCGATAGACACCCGAGCGTATCAGGCCAGATGCGATCGTCAGGCCGTAGATAAATCCGCTGCAAGCGATCTCGATATCGAAGGCGGCCCTCTCCATCACGCCTAAGCGCGAGGCTACGAGGCATGCGGTGGCGGGAAAGTAGTAGTCGGGCGTGACCGTGGCGACGATGAAGCAATCGATGTCTTGCGCTCGCAAACCGGCGTGCACGAGCGCGGCGCTCGCGGCCGCGGACGCCAGGTCACTGGTTCCCTCCTCCTCGGAGGCCCAGTGGCGGCGCTTCATTCCGGTGCGAGAGGTGATCCAGTCGTCGGAAGTGTCCAACCAGGCCTCGAGATCGTGATTCGTTATGACGCGCGCCGGCGCGTAATGGCCGACCCCGACGATCTTGACGCCAGCGGGGGGCACTCAGGCTAACCGGCCGGCTCGTCTTGAACCTTGAGGATTTGCCTGCCCTTATACGTGCCGCAACTCGGACACGCGAAATGCGGCCGCTTCGGCTGGTGACATTGCGGGCAAAGCACCGCCGTCACGTCGCCAAGCTTCCAATTTGCCGCGCGGCGGCTGCGTGTCTTACTCCGAGGCGTCTTCCACTTTAGGTTCGCCACACTACTCTCCGTCTCAAAATATCACTTAAGAAAAATTACGCGTCGTCGCACGAGCATTCGCCCGTATTCCGGTTCGCCCCGCACCGGGGGCAGAGACCCTGGCACTCCGGTCCGCACCGCAGCCCCATCGGTATGACGCTGAGAACGCTCTGCTGGGCTAAATCAGCCACGTCGAGGCGTTCCCCCGTCAGCACGTTGCTCTCCCCGAACGGCTCAACCTCGCGCCCTTGCGAGGGATCGAGCCGCTCGTCGACGTCCACGTGGAGCACGCGATCCACGTCCTCCAAGCAGGCGTCGCACTGGCCGTGGAGGCGTACGTCAACGCCGCCCTCGACAACGAGCATTTGGTCCGCGTGGCGCAGTTCGAGCGCCACGAGGGCCGGTTCGGGAAAAACGATCCCTTCGAACGGTTCGATCCGCACCTGGTCGGCAATCACCATAAGCTGGCGACTTCCGCCGAGGAGCCCGCTGATATCGACCTTTTGCGAACGATCCATTAGAAATGAGTCCGCCGCAGCACGAGGCCCCGCCAACCAGGCGGGGCCGCCACGGACTTTGCCATTCTAGAACCCGGGTCCATCCTTGTCAAACGCAATCGGACGGGGGATGGAAGCCCGGCATGAGCCTCGATCCGATCGCTTCCCGACTCGCCGCCGAGGGCGTGGCATTCGCCCCCGAAATCGCCGGTGCCGCGCGGCGCTACTCGCTCGATCCCGACCTGCTCGCGGCAGTCGCAGCTCAGGAGACCGGCGGTCCCGACAGCAACGCCGGGCATAACGAGGTGGGGGACGGCGGCCACGGCCGAGGGCTCTTTCAAATAGACGACCGCTGGCACCCTTTCGCGACAACCCAAGCGGCGATGGACCCGAGCAAGAACGCCGACTATGCGGCGGGGATGCTCCACGGTTTGCTCGATCGCTACGGGGGCAACGTGCGCGAGGCCCTCTCGGCCTACAACGCGGGCTCGCCGACCGCCGCGGGTACCAAGACGCGCTGGTCGGATGGCGCCGATCTCCCCTATGCCGAGTCCGTCCTGCGCCACTACCAGCGCCTCACCGGCGAATCCCCGCGTTCCTCGGCGATCGCGGAATCGCACGCGGAGATCGCATCCACCGGGGCGCTTCGCGCCCAGGCCCAGCGGCTTCCGCTGCCCGCCACCCCATTCGCCGGCCGAGGCGTTTCGCCGCACACCTATCAGCGGCAAGCGACGGATTATCTTTCACTCCTAAACGACGACACCGACGAGAAGAACTCGTAGAACAGGAGATTCCACCATGTCCTCCGTGCCCCCGATCCTCGAGGGAACGATTTCGGCCAAGCCATTCGCCGCTCCGATCACCGGCGGCATCCGCGGCTCGACGGCCCCTTCCCACGGAACGATCTCCGGCGATTCGAGTGAATCGCCCGAAGCGTCGGCCGTCGCAGAACTCGGCAGCCTCATCTCGTCTCTCGGTTCGCTCTCCGCGCAGGCGCAGAGCCTTCCGCTAAGCCCTCCCACGCAGCCCAGTTTGCCACAAAATCAGGGCTATCGGCCGCAAACCACCGACTACACGCAGTTCGGCGACGACGCAAACTGAATTCCATAAAGGAGTAACGACATGGCATTCCTGCTTCCGGTACTCGAGGGACTCGGCTCGGGACTTTTGGGTAACGCCATCGGCGGCGCACTCGGCGGCGGCACGGCCGGGAACCTGGAGAACTCCGCGATGAACGGGCTCAACTCGCAAGACGAAAGCTTCCAACTCGGCATGTACGCGTCCGAAATCCAGAACCAAGAACAGCTGCAGATGCAGTCCGAGGTCTTCGACCAAATGATGGACGAGCGAAGCGAGAACATGCGCGAAGTCGATACGCTTCGAAACGTCGACATGGCGCAGCGCAAGATGGATGACTCAATCACCAAGAAGTTCATCCAGTCGATCACCGAATGATAAGCGGCCCGCCGCCCTCAACGCGGCACGAACGAACCGGCGCGGCGCGCGGCACGCTCGCCGCGCCTCGCCCCGGGGCCGCGCCCGACGGTTCCGACCTCGCCGCCGATCAGCAGGACCACATCGCTGCACAGCGGCAGGCGTTCGATTACGGCGCGGCCGAGCGCGCCGAGATCGTTCGCGAGCACGAGGTGCTCGAAGCCTTGCTGATGGCGCACCTTAAGAATGAAGATGAGATCACAAAGAAGTGGATCTCCCTGATCTAGCCGTTCCAGATCGTGTCATCCTGAGCGGAGTCGAAGGGCGGATGAGGCCTTTATTTATCAGACACCGCGTACACCGCGGAACTAAAAGGAGCGGTAAACTGCCGATTGGTGACCTTCTTCCAACGGTTTTCGGAGACTCGGCCAATATCGAGCCAACCCCTTTGCGGGCTGCTGGATCCGCCCATCGTACCGTCGCCGACGACGATTAGCTTGTTTTTACTATTGAAGCCAAACCCGTGCGGATCGCATCCTTGAGAGCACGGCATGAGCGTATTGAACGGTGAGCCGCCGTACGTCAGCGGCAGGGCGTACTGATAGATCTTATGACTGGAATCTCCCACGTTGAGGACCGTTCCAGCGTTGCTGATAGAGAAGCCGGCGATATCGCCAGCGTCTATCGTGAAGATGAACGGCAGGATTTGGTTCATGCTCGGCCTGGTGGTCGGATTGGTGATTTCCGCGACTCCATAACCGCCCCCCCAAAGTCCCGGAGCCAGAGATTACCGGAACTGTCCTCATCGCCCGCGTCGTAGAAACAGACCTCCGAACAGTCACTGCTTAAGAGCACCGCAACAGGGGTCGCCGACGGATTTCCTTTAGGCCAGTATTCGTAGCCGCTGCCGCTGACGGTATAGCTTCCTGTCTTGTACTGTATTTGCCTCATGATCGCGAAGACATGATTGTTGTCGACGACGGTGTCGGCGAGCAAACCTGTAAACTTTGAACAATTGGAAACCGCGCAATCAGGTGAATAGGCGCGTGTAAAGCTTCCGTCCTTGTACTCCTGTATCACGCCGGCCTTGCCACCACTGACGTCGGTCACAAACAAGTTCTTCGCGCGATCGACTTTGAGCGTCAACGGGTCACCGCCTTTGACCGGCTGACTCTCTGTCGAAATAACTTTTAGAATGTGCTTTGCGCCCATTGACAGACCGAATACCGTGCTGGTCTGCTCCGCTGCCGCCCATATCTTTATGCCGCCCGCATCGGCATGCGGCTTCGTGAAATGGGGCGAGCTGGCCGGCATCGCTGGCGGCGTCGTTCCACCCTTGCAGCCCGCGAGAAGCGACGGCATGCATGCAAGGCTGAGCGCGAGCAGTGCGCGATTGGCGAAAGCGTTCATCGTATGCCTCCTTCAGACATGACGGCCGTCAAGAATGGGAGTCCCTCAGCGCGCCTGACCTTAGACTTCCGAAAGCGCGGGACCGCCCCTGTCGGTGTCATCCTGAGCCGGGCCCGAAGGGCCCGTGTCGAAGGACGAAGCGCGTCAACGCCGTTGAGTCCTATGGGACCTCCAGCCTATAGCATGGGCCCTGGAGAACCGCAACAGGGCCCTTTGTCCGCGGTACATTGAGCCGCCGCGCGCATACGTCCGAGGCTCGAAAAGCGATACGCTCACACTGACTCTCGCTAGGTAAGGATAAGGAGCGACCCATGTGTTCGGCTTTTGAGCGCCGCATTTTCTCCATTCTCGTCGCCGTGGGGCTGAGCGGCTGTGGCGCACTGCCGAGCGTGGGTGGTGCGCCCGCTTTCGTCCCGCAAGCGTCCGCCGCTCACGCGAAGGGCGCTGCATCGTGGATGCTCCCCGACGCCAAGCGGCAAAAGCTGCTCTACGTTTCGGATCCCGGCACCAACGACGTCTATGTCTATGCCTATCCGAAGGGCACGCTTGTCGGAACGCTGACCGGTTTCAATGAGCCGTGGGGGCTGTGCTCGGATCGCGCCGGCAACGTTTTCATCGCGGACGTTTGGAACTATCGCTTGATCGAATACGCACACGGCGGCGCCACTCCGGTCGCCACACTGAACGACGACGGCGGCCATCCGACGAACTGCGCGATCGATCCCAGCACCGGCAACCTCGCAGCGACGTTTTATTTCTTGAGCGGTTCCCACCGAAAAAGCGAGGTCGCGATCTACGCGGGCGCTAAAGGCACCCCCCGGCGCTATTGGGGATCGAAGATCGGGGACGGATTGTGGGCGTGCACGTACGATGAGAAAGGGAATCTTTTCGTTGACGGTATCTACGGACGCACGTCGACCGTCGTAGGTCTGGCAGAGCTGCGCAAAGGCCACCACGGTCTCACCAACCTCTCGCTCGGCACGTGGGTGCAATATCTCAGCGGCATCCAATGGGCGGACGGATATCTCGCGATCGCAGACCAGAGCCAAGGAAGCCATGAGGCAACGATCTATCGGCTATCGCTGCACGGCAGGAAACCGCGGTCGCCGGTACGACCGAGATCGACGGCACACAAGGTGTCGAGCAGTTTTGGGTGGAGGGGGATAGAGTCACCGCACCCGGCTGGGACACCGCCGCCATTCGTCTTTACCACTATCCGGGAGGCGGGAGCGCGAAGAGGACGATCGGCGGCCTCCACACTCCCTTTGGCGTCACGGTAAGCGTAGCAGCCAAATAGAATACTCGCGGGTGGGACAGAGGCACATGAGCGGATTCGCGGACGTCAACGGCACCCGGCTCTACTACGAGGTTGCAGGTCGGGGCGACGCGGTAGTGCTCGTCCACGGGCTGTGCCTGGACACGAGGATGTGGGATGCGCAGTTCGACGTCTTGGCGGATCGCTATCGCGTCGTTCGCTACGATGTTCGCGGGTTCGGCAAATCGGCGGTTCCCACGGTCGAGGCGTTTCGGCATGCCGACGACCTGCGCGCGCTCTTAGATTACGTGGACGCACCCGCAGCACACGTCGTCGGACTTTCCATGGGCGGCCGGATCGCGCTGCACCACGCGCTGCTCTACCCGGAGGCGACGCGCAGCCTCGTGCTCGTCGACTCCGCGCTCGACGGCTTTTCATGGAGCGACGAATGGCGCGCGTCCCTCGACGCCATCGAAGAGCGCGCGCATCGCGACGGCGCATCCGCCGGAAACCAGCTGTGGCTCAAACACGAGCTCTTTGCGCCGGCGCGCGAGCGGCCGGCGTGCGCAGCGCAGCTCGCTCAGATCGTCGGCGACTGCTCCGGGTGGAACTGGGTGCACGAGAGCCCGACCGTCGGGATCGATCCGCCGGCGGCCGAGCGACTACGCGACGTCCTCGTGCCGGCGCTCGTCGTCGTCGGCGAGCGCGATCTGCCCGATTTCCAGGTGATCGCCGACAGGCTCGCGGAGCAAATACCGTCCGCCACCAAGGCGACGATGCCGGGTGTCGGCCACATGAGCAACATGGAAGACGCCCCCGCCTTCAACGCGCTGCTACTGAACTTCTTGCAGGCTCAATCCGGAAACGCCTAGTATACTGCCTGCTCCGTTACGGGCCGTTAGCTCAGCTGGTTAGAGCGCATGCTTGATAAGCATGAGGTCCCTGGTTCGACCCCAGGACGGCCCACCATCGAACCGGACGCGCGCAGATGGCGAGTCTCTTAGCGGGCCACCGAGATCGTAACGCCGTCGAACGTGCGCACCTTGCTCACGAACCCGTTCACGATGCGCTTTGACGCTTTTCCGCCGGCCGGATATCGCCAGAATCCGATGAACTTTTCAAACTTTCCGCGCGCCCCGTACGGTACGACGATCGCGCCAGCGTGAATCCACGTTGGGCCAATTTCCATCGACTTGCCGCGAAAATGCGTTACGCCGACCACGCTCCCCGTCGACCCCGAGATGTTCAGCCGATAGACTGCCGGCGGAATCTCGTCCTCGATCGTGATGGCGGAGCCGTCCCACTGAACCTGGCCAGGAGCGTTCGGAATCTCATCGAGAGTGACGTTCGTGAGCGATGGGCCGCCGCGCGGCAGTTCGGCGAAGGCGAACGACTCCGAAGGCGAAGGGCCCACGCCGTCTACGAATAGGTTCCCCTCTCCGTCGTAGCCTCCGTATCGGTAGGCGTCAATGGCGTCGTCCTGATAGAAGATCGGGCTTCCCTTCGCTCGACGATAGATCGCTACACTGCCCGGTCCGATGCAGTACTTCGTGGACAACTGGAAGGCGCAACCGTTAATGATGGCGAGGTCGCCGCTCCGCGGATCGACCGAGCAGCTTACGGGCCTGTATCCGGAATCGTTGAGCACCGCAAACGGAGTCGTGCCGCCGTGCGCGTACTCGAGCACGGACGAATTGTACTCGTCCGGGAAAAAGATGTTGCCTTTGCGATCGGAGCAGATGCTCTCATTGCCTACGGCCAGCGCTCCAACTAGTTTCCCCGACGGATACGAATAGACGCACGTGTACGGAACGTTGTAGCCGCAATTAAGGCTTCCCGTGGCGTAGAGCAAGTCTCCGCGAGCCGCGCCGGGCTCGATCCACGATCGGGCGCCGAGTGCTTTGGCGCCCCCTGCGGGGCTCGCAACGAGCGGCGCGCCGGTCCCTGCTGCGCCGGCGCCGCAGCCTGCGAGCATCGCGAAGGAGGTGCACGCAACCAAGAATGATTTGAAACTCATGTTTCTTGCGTCCACGTTCCGCGCCCGCGGCCTATGGCACCTCCTGCACGCATGGGCCTCGCTCTTGCAGATTGCCGACCGGAACGACGTGAAACACGTACCCCGGCCCCACGGTAATGTTCGTCCCGTCGATCGCCTCGTTCGCCGCGATTCCGCTGCCAAACGGCAGCACGCGCACTCCTAAGGCGACCGCCGATGGATCGTGTGTCAGGATAGAGGCGTCGATCGGAGCACCGGCAACTTGGATCTGCTGCCCGTCCACGAGCACGAACCGCGGTTCCAGAATGACGATGCCGTTGCGCGCCCGATTGCTCGCGGGAATCGCGTTGAGCACGGCGCCGTAGCCGATCGTCCCCGACGGGAACGTCGTGCCGTTGCTCGACACCGTTTCGGTCGTCTTGAATTGAAAGACTTGGCCGGAGAAACCCTCGGCGGAGCTGACCGTCTTCAGCATCTGCACGGGGATGAGCGAGTAGCACGAAAGCGCTGCATCGCTGCGCACGGCAGTTCCGGCCACAGCCAGCGCGAGGAGAAACGCAACAGCGAACGATCTCGTCTTCACAGAGCCTCCATTTAGGCGCGCCTCGACGTCGTTCCCGGCTACCGCAGGTACCGCGCGAACCAGTCTACCGTCTGGGTTAAGATATCGATCTGATCGGCGAGCTTCTGCGCCGAGTGACCCTCGTCGGCATACACGACGAGCCTCGTCGGCACACCGAGGGTCTGCATCGCGTGCCAGAACTCGAAGGCCTGCGGAGCCGGAACTTCTTCGTCGCGCTCGCCCTGGAGAATCAACACCGGGGTCTTCGCGCGCCCAATGAACGTGATCGGCGAGCTCCTCGCGTAAACGGCCGGGTCTTGATAGACCGATGCGCCGAAGAACGGGATCATCCACTGGTCGATTTTGTTTTGGCCGTAGTAGGATTGCCAGTTCACGATGCCGGCGCCGGCGACGATCGCCTTGAAGCGCGAGGTCTGCGTCTCGCCCCACATGGCCATGTAACCGCCGTAGCTCCACCCCATCAGCCCCAGGCGATTCGGGTCGATCGGCGCGGCGTTGAGTGCGGCGTCGATGCCGGCGAGATCGTCGCGCCAGTCGCCGTACCCGAAGTCCTTGATGTTGGCTTGCGTGAAGGCCTCGCCCCGTCCGAAGCTCCCGCGCGGATTGGGCATGAAAACGAAGTACCCTTGCGATCCGAGCGCGTTGAGGTTGCGGCCGCCAAACGAGGGCACTGATGCCGCGGACGGGCCGCCGTGGACGATCGCGATCATCGGATACGTGCGGCGCGGGTCGAAATCGAGCGGGTAGATCAGCCAGCCCTGCACCTCGAATCCATCGCTCTTCCACTGCAGCGACACCGCCTTGCCGTAGAGGCGCGTCGCGCCGGCGTTGCTGCGGGACACCTGCCGCAGCGTCGACGGCGAGCCGGCCCAGATCTCCGGCGGATCGGCGAACGACGCGCGCACCAGCGCGACAACCGCGCCGTTCCGAGCGCTCGACCAGCTCCAAAGCGATTCCGGGCGATCGGTCAAGGCCGTCGTGCGACCGGTCTCGGTGGCGAGGCGCAACAGTTGCATCGCACCGGAGACGTGCGCGACGACGTCGAGGCTCGAGGCGTCGTTCCAGCGCAGTGACTGCACCGAAATCGCCGCTCCGGCGGTGACGTCGCGCGCCCCGCCCGTTTGCGGGTCGACGAGATAGACGTCGCCGCCCGTCGACCCGAAGTCGCTCATGATCCCACCGACGATCGCGATCCGCGTCCCGTCCGGCGACCATTGCGGGTCGTCGATCTGATACGCCGGGACGAGAAGGTCGTGCACGGTGCCGGTCGCGACGTCGACCCGCCCGAGACGCGCGATCCACCAGTTGTTGTCGCCGTTTCCCTTCGCGTACGTTGCGGCGATGTGGCGGCCGTCCGGAGCCCAGCCGTACTCGTAGACGTACGTATCGCTCGGCGTGATCGTTCGTATCGCCCCGCCGGCGACGTCGATCGTAGTCAGACGTTGTTCCTCGATGACCGTCCCGATGACCCCGACGTCGCGCGCTCCCGGTGCGAGCGCGCCGGCCTGCCGGCGAGCGGCGGCGATATAGAGAAAGGCCAGGGCCTTGCCGTCGGGTGACCAGGTCAATCGCTGGACGTCGCCGTCCAGCGCACCGATTTGGCGCACGTGCGCGCCGCGGGTGTCGGCCACGAAGAGCTGCAGTTGTCCCGGCGAGCGCGCGTCGGAGAGAAACGCGATCCTGCGGCCGTCCGGCGACCACACCGGGTCCTCCTCGTCGTATGTCGCGGCGGCACTTCCCGCGGTCAGCCGGTCGCGCGCGCCGCCGTCGACCCCCTGGAGATAGAGCGCGTTGCGCCGCTGCACGCCCAAACGGTGAGTGTCGTGCGACGTTTCCTCCCACGCGACCGCGCGGCCGTCCGGCGAGAGATCGAGCGCTCCGAGATCGCGCACGGCGTACGTGGCGGCCAACGCGGCGCGCATCGACGGCGCGGCGCTCGCGGGCGCGAGAAGCGCGGCGGCGAGAACAACGATAGCAAGCATTCGCTGAGACTTCTGCCCAGCAGTGTGCCCGCCATGCGCAACACCCGGCCTGTTTTCGAGGTTCCGCAGGTCAGGAGGTACCGCTCATGCTTTTCGACGGCGACGTCATCGTTCTCGCGGGTGCGACCGGCCGCGTCGGAGGCGCGACGCTGCGGCTCCTCCACGACGAAGGCGCGCGCGTAGTCGTCGTTTCGCGCTCGCGCGACGGCGGGGCTGCGGCGATCGAGGGATTGGACCGAGCCTCGTTCGCGACTGCCGACCTCGCGGATCCCGTCGCGACGGCGCAGGTGCTTGACGATGCCGCCGCGCGCTTCGGGCGAGTCGACGCCGTCGTCAATCTCGCGGGGAAGGGAAAGTTCGTCGCCCTCACCGATTCGACGCTAGACGATCTGCGAATCAATCTCGACGGCTTCGTGATCCCGGCCTACAACTTCGCGATGGCCGCCCTGCGCCGCATGCTCGCGCAACCATACCGGCCCGGCAGACGTTCGCGCGGCCATATCGTGACGGTCACTGCGGGCAGCTCGCGCGATCCTCAACCCAGCTTCGGGCTGTTCGGCGCGGCGAAAGCGGCCGTCAATACGCTGATGCGCGCCGTCGCTCGCGAGCACAAGGCCGACGGCATCGTCGCCAACGCAGTCGTTCTCGGCGGCGTGGCGACGGATGCCGCGCGGGATTATCTGAGCGACGCCGACTTCGCGGCGGCGGCGAGTCCCGATGAGGTTGCCCGGGTGCTGGCCTTTCTCGCCAGTTCGTCCTCCGACGGAATCAACGGCGAGCTCGTCGATCTCAACGCTCGAGAGGCCGAGTAGCGCGGGGTTAGCCCCCGGCCATGGCGCCGACGACGAGAAACGGCTCGAGGCCGTCGGCGACGGCGTGCGGCAGCGGCGCATCCGGACGCTCGTGCGACAAGTCTCGCTCGCATGCGAAGAAACGAACGTAGGCGCGCCGCTTTTTCGTCACCGGATCGCGCATCGTGCCTCGCAGCATCGGATACCGCGACTCGAGCGCATCGAGCAGCGAGCGCTGCGTTACGTCGCCGCCGACATCCAGGCTGACATCGCCCTCCACGCGGGCGAGGGTGCGCAAATGAGCGGGCAGCACGACGCGAATCACGGCAGCGTCTGCACCTCAACCGACAGAACCGCCGGAAGATCGCGCACGATCGCACTCCACGTCTCGCCGGAATCGGGAGAAACGTAGACCTGGCCGCCGGTGGTTCCGAAATAAATGCCGCACGCGTCGAGCCGGTCGACCGCCATGGCATCGCGAAGCACGTTCACGTAGCAGTGCTGCTCCGGTAATCCCTTGGCAAGCTCTTCCCACTCGTCGCCGCCGGTGCGGCTCCGGTACACGCGCAGCCGGCCGTCGATCGGGAAGTGTTCCGAGTCGCTCTTGATCGGGACGACGTAAATCGTCTGCGGCTCGTGCGCGTGGACGTCGATCGCGAACCCGAAATCCGTCGGCAGATTCCCGCTGATCTCCCGCCACGACTCGCCGGCATCGTCGCTGCGCATCACGTCCCAATGCTTCTGCATGAAGAGCACGTTCGGGTGTAGGGGATGCATGGCGATGCGGTGCACGCAATGACCAACCTCGGCCTCTTGCTGCGGTATGCCGGTCGATTTCAGGCCGCGGTTGATCGGCCGCCAAGTCACGCCCGCGTCGTCGCTGCGGAACGCGCCCGCCGCCGAGATTGCGGTGAAGATGCGATCGGGATTGCTCGGATCGACGACGATGGAGTGCAGGCACATTCCGCCGGCACCCGGCTGCCACGAATCGGCCGACGGATGCCTGCGCAGGCCCGGCAACTCTTCCCACGTTCGAGCGCCATCGATCGACCGAAAGAGCGCGGCATCCTCGACGCCGGCGTGGACGACATCCGGATCCGTGAGCGACGGCTCGAGATGCCAGACGCGCGCGAACTCCCACGGATGGGGCGTCCCGTCGTACCACTTATGCGTCCCAGGTATGCCGTCGTAGACGAAATCGTTGCCGGCCGGCTCCCACGTTCGGCCGCCGTCGTCGGAGCGCTGAATCAATTGGCCGAACCAGCTCGTCGACTGTGACGCGTAGATTCGGTTGGGATCGGCCGGCGAGCCCTTGAGGTGGTAGATTTCCCACCCGCCGAAGTGCGGGCCGTCAATCTTCCAATCGGCGCGCTTGCCGTCCGACTCCAGCACGAACGCCCCCTTGCGCGTGCCGACCAGCACTCGTACCGAGCTCATCGTAGCTCGCCGCCAAGGATCACGTGCATTTCCGTAATCATCGGAGAATTTGTATCTGCCGCTCCGCCTTCTTGATGTCGTCGATCACGCGACGCCCGGCGAGATCGATCGAACCCGTGGTGTACGCCTTGCCGTTTGTCTGTTTTAGCGTCATCTTCCCCGAGCCGCCTTTCGAAGAAAGTTTCGAGATGACCAGGGACGAGATCGGGCCGTCCTCTATGAGCTTCGTATTGTATGGGAAGGTTAGAATGTTGGGAGATCCTGCCGTCTCACCACTGAACTTTTCACCCTCTAGCGGCTTGCCATCTTCGGTCGTGATCAAGAAGGCACAGCCTGCCTGCTTGTTCTTCGTCGAAAACGTGCCCCAATAATAATAGAGCATCTGCGGCTTGGGCGTCGGCGTGGGCTTGGGTGTCGGCGTTGGCTTCGGCGTCGGCGTTGGTTTGGGCGTCGGCGTCGGTTTCGGTGTTGGTGTCGGCTTCGTGTAATCGACGAGTTCCCAAAGAGCCGCGTCTTTGCTGGTCAACGCCGTAAAGGTGGTTCCCTTGACGTTTCCTTCGGCGAAATAGCTGAGATATTTTCCCGGAATCTTTCGCTGAGGCGCGCTACACGCGCTTGACGTCAGCGGCGTCTGCGACGACGCGGCCGACTGCGACGATCCGTCTTGCGGCGCGGTTGGCCCAAAACTTCCGGTCCCGATGCCGTGGCACGCTACCAGAAGCGCCGCCACAAAAAGCGCGGCCGCTCCATTTGCCCGATTGATCATCAAAAGAACCCTCCTGGTCCGCTCCGTTCTCCGCGTGCGCGCGGCACGCCTCGGCCCAGCGAAGTTTAAGTCATAATCTCCGGATAGCGAACCGCTTGCGACGGCTTCGACCTCCGGAAACGAGCTTAACGCAGCTTTTTGGAACGCCGTAGGCGGCGGCCAGCGTACGAACGCAGGCGTCGTTTGCCTCGTTCTCGATCGGCCGCTCCCGGACGCGCAATATCAGCGCGCCCTCCTCCTCCGAAAGCCCCGGCCGTTTGGAGCCGGGCTTGACGAGAACCTCCACGATGAGCGGATCGCTCAACGCTAGAACCTGCGCAGTATTCCGAGCCGCGGTGCAAGCACGTAGTTGACCTGCACGAGCACGATAAAGCCGATGCTGACGTACGTGTTCACGAAACAGAGGGCGGCCCCAACCGCATAGAGCGCCTGCGCGATGATGATGCGGCCCCGAACGGCGACGACGAGCCCCGGAGGAGCTTCGTCCTTGACGAGATGCGCCCTAAACGCATAGCTCCAGCTCCAATACAACGTCGCCCCGAGGCCGACGATATTGAGCCAGTAAATCAGGAGCGGCGTCCGATAGGTGATGAACGCCGCCAGCAGTTTCGTGGAAAACGGCACCATCGTCACCGTCAGCAAAAAAGCGAGGTGAATCCAGGTGAGATTGCGCTCCGAGTGCTTGAGCTTGGTGAGCTGCGTATGCTGCCCTACCCAAAAGATTCCTAGTGTCATGAAGCTCAAGAGATAGGTCAGCAGGCTCGGCCCGAGCGCGGCGAGCCCGGCCCAGAGGTCGCGTTCGGAGTGCACTGTGTCGAGCGCCGGAACGCGCAGGTCGAGCACGAGCAGCGTCATCGCAAACGCGAACACGCCGTCGCTGAGCGACCCTAGACGCTCAACGCTCCGTCCGGCGATCTCATTGTACGACAGCGCCATCCCTGCGGGAGTGGCTTTTCAGTCAGCCGAATGCTTGCCCCTTCACTCGTGCGAAAGGCAGGTAGCTCGTGAGAAACGCTTTAGGTCTCTTGGCCCTCGCCGCCTTAGGCGCCGCGCCGATTGGGGCGCAGGCCGCGACCGGTATGGCGGCCATGCAATATTACGTCGGAGCCTGGACGTGCACCGGCGGGATGACCGGCCAAGCGCCGTCGAAGGCGACGCTAACTAACACGCTCGATTCAGACATCATGCGTCAATGGATCGTCGTGCCACCCCAGGGCAAGATGAAGATGCAATACACGCTCAGCGTGGCCGTCACGTACGATGCAAAGAACGGCCGTTACGTCCAGACCGGGCTCGACAACCTAGCCGGTTGGTGGGTGTCGTACGCGAAGCCGTTTAGTGGAAACACCGAACAATGGGCGGATCACATGAACTCCACCGGCAAGCTGGGGCGATCGGAAGTGATGCGCAGCGACCAGAATAGCTACGTGTATACCGGCTACGACACGATGGCCGCCACGAAACCGAACTTCAAAACGGCCTGCCGCCGCTCGATGTAGCGCGTTAGGGCGCGGGCATCGAAGCGTGCAGCACGCGCCCGCCAATGGTCCCCTGGAGCACCGCGACGGCGTTGCTCCCAACCGTGCTCCACGCGGCGCGCAACGTGCCGGTCGCGCCGTCGCGCACCGTCAACCGCGCCTGGGCGCCGGCCTCGCGCGCATCGAACCTCGCGTCGCCCGAAACGGCGAGGTCGTTCGTCCAACGAATCTCCGAGAGCGTCGCGTGCGTTCCGGCGTTCGCGGGCGTCGCCGAGTAGGAGCCGCCACGCAAGCCGGAGCCGGCACTCAAAGAAAACTCGTACGAGCGGGCCAGCACATCGGCCGCGGCGAGCGTCGCGGCTGCCGCCGCCCGGAGATCGTCTTGGGTCGCGCGGTTTCCGGGTAGCGCGCGCGCGGGCTCGACGTCGGCGAGAGTTTGCGCGAAAGAAGGCACGAGATGTAGCGCGGGCACGCGTGACGCGCAACCGCCGTCGACACGGTGCGTCTGCGTGAACCGTCGCACGATGCCGGACGCGCAGCCGTAAAAATCTCCGAGGGCGGTAACGTGGCCCGTGTTCGCTACGATCACGTGCGTCGAGCGGGGAAAGAGGCGCGCGGCCTTGGCGCCTTCCTCCGGCGTCGTGATCGTGTCGAGGTCGCCGTTCAAGACGAGCACCGGCACGCCCGGGAACCGCGTGCCCGGCGGCACCGGCCTGCCCGCCGGGTGCTCGCGCGACGCGACCGGCCACGTCGTGCAGAGCGGCACGTACGAATAGTCGATCGGAATGCCGAGAAATTCGTTCAGCGTAAACGGCGCATACAATCCCGGTTCCTCGTTTCGCTTCCGCTCCAGCGCGCGGCGCCACGCGCTTCGGCGCTCGAGCGGCGGCAGCCGCATATCGTAAGCTTGCGGGTTGTCCGAGCAGCTCGCCGCGGCAAACAGACCTTGGCTGTAGCCGCGTGCCCGGCCCCCGGCGCCTTCTTCTTCGCTGTACGCTTCCTTCACGAGCCGCTCGAGCGGCACCGCATCGCTATCGAGGTAGGCTCGCGCCGCGGCATCGAGGTCGCGATACGCGAGCGGGTCGAGGCCGGCAGAATCCATGACGAATGCGAGGTCTGACGGCGTGACCGCGGCGCGCTCGCTGCGGAGTTTCCCCAGCAGTACGCGGATGCGATCGAGCGACGAGCCGCGCAGGTTGCCGCAGACCGGCGATCGCTCGCACGCGGCGTCGAACGCATCGCGGATCGCCGGCGCTTCGCTCGGATACCACGGGTTTCCGCCGATCACTTCATAGGCACCATCCAGAACGATGGAACGAACCCGCTGCGGATGACGCCCGGCGAACGCCTGCACGAAGAACGTTCCGTATGAATCGCCGTACAGGTCGACCTTCGCGACGTCGAGCGCGGAAAGCACCTGATCCAAGTCGTCGGCGGCGAGCGCCGTTCCGTAGAGATCGGAAGTCCGTCCGAGCTGCTTCCCGCAGCTCGTGACGTCGCGCAACGCCATGATCGGCGCGCGCTGCAGCGCCCGGCAAACGATCGCGTCGGAAAGCCCGGTCCCGCGATTGTCGACCAGCAACAGGTCGCGCGTGTCGAGCAGCGGCGCATAGAGATCGCGATAGTAAAAACGCGATGCAATGGAGGGGTAGCCAGGGCCACCTTCGACCGCTACGATCGTGCCGCTCGACCGGGCCGCCCGGTTCGCGTGCGGCAGCCATGCCAGCGCGATATCGATGTTGCCGGGTACTTTCCCGGCCGGGTCGAGCGCGACTCTCACCGACCCGCAGTAATAGCCGTTACCGAAATCGCAGCGGTGCAGCCCGACCGATCCGACGTGCGATTCGCCGCCCGACGTGCCGCCGCGTACGTTTCCGCTTGGCAACGCCGGCTCGGCGGTAGGCGCGCGGCACCCACCGCCGCTCACCACGAGCGCCAGCGCGGCGGCCGCCGCCCAATGACGTTGCAACAACACGATGAAGTGAGATTAGGCCGAAGGACGGCCTTCGACCTACCCGGAATTGAAGTAAAATGCGAGGCGTCGCCCGTGCCATCCGCATCACCGCGCTCCTGGCAGTGGCGCTCTGCGTTGTGGGCGCGGAACCGGCTGCTGACCCGTTGCCTTCCTGGAACGCCGGAGCTGCAAAACAAGCCATTCTGAGCTTCGTCAGCGCGACCACGGATGAATCGAGTCCGCAGTATCTCGCGCCGCAGCGGCGCTTTGCCACCTTCGACGAGGACGGCACGCTGTGGGTCGAGCACCCTGTCTATACCGAGGTCGTGTTTACCCTCGACCGCGTTGCCGCGCTGGCGCCGCAACATCCCGCCTGGAAAACCGCGCAACCGTTCAAAGCGGTTCTCGCGCATGACACCGCGGCCATCGCGAAGTTTACCACCAAGGATTTTGAAGCTCTGGTCGGCGCAACTCACAGCGGAATGCCCGTCGCTGCGTTTCACGCCGCCGCGAAGGATTGGATCGCGAACGCTCGCGATCCGCGCTGGCACCAACGCTACACCAGCCTCGCGTATGAACCGATGCTGGAGATGATCCGCTACCTTCGAGCAAACGGCTTTAAAACGTACATCGTCACGGGCGGCGGCCAGGAGTTCGTCCGGTCCTTCGCGGAGGACGTCTATGGAATACCCCCGAGCCAAGTCATCGGTTCGGCCGGGCAGACGCAGTTTACATATGCGAACGACGGACGCGCGATCCTCATGAAATCGCCGAAGCTGTTGCTCAACAATAACTTGTCGGGCAAGCCCGAGGACATCTATCTCTTTATCGGGCAACGGCCCGACGCCGCCGTCGGCAACAGCAGCGGCGACCGGCAGATGCTCGAATACACCCATGGCAACACGAACGCCAGCCTCGCGATGCTGGTTCTGCACGATGACGCGACGCGCGAGTACGCCTACGGTCCCGCGACGGGATTGCCCGACACGAAGATCGGCACGTTTCCCCAGTCCCTCTACGACGAGGCCAAGTCGAACGGCTGGATCGTGATCAGCATGAAGCACGATTGGAAGCGGATTTTTGCATGGAACCCTTAAAAGTCTTATCGGGAATTTGCCTTGCCGCCGTAATACTAGCCGGATGCGGCGGATCGCTGGAGCAGCGCTCAGGCACGGCGGTTCCGATGCCCGCAGACGCTGCGTCGATCGGGCACGTCCGGCACGCGTCGAGTGGGAACATCTACTGGAATAAGCATGAGTTGCGGCTGCCGTATCCCGCCACGTCGTACCGCAGAGCCACGCTCATTTACTGGGCGCCAAACGGATATTACTTAACCCCGCTTGAGTGTAAGCACGGAGGACAAATCTCGGTGACCGCTCATCATCAAGGCGGAAACCCATCCGGATACATGCACGTGGTGTATTGGTTCAAAGCGCTGACTCCCGGGCCCGACCGTTGTGGCATTAGCGCCGTGTTGAGCGGCACCGGCAGCCCGCCGATCGCGCCCCTCGCTCTGCGCATAAACGGCTGAACGAAGGATAACCCGGGCCTTCCACCGCGACGCTCGCCGATGTGCGGTAGATTCTTTGCGGCCCAGTTCGACTCGGGACGGCGATCTGTGTAAAATAGAGACCATGAGTGAAAACGCTTACGAGTATCGTTGCCCCGAGGGACATGTATTCTGGAGCGATGGTAAACTGGATCCGGCGCCGGAGACTTTGCCGTGCCCGCATGTTCTTGAAGGCAGTCAAGATCGCTGCCGCAAAGAGGGGCGTCGCTTCCACGGACGGAGTGACTAACTCGTGACAGGGTCACAGGGTACGCGCCACGCGCCTACGGCCGGGGACCTCCAGGCCCATGTGTCCCAGCAACTTAGGACGCAGGTCGCGCGGTATACGGCAGGCGCACTTGTGTGGTTACTCGTGAGCCTGGCGGCGTTCGGCCTCTTGTCGTCGCTGCACTCGTGGCCCTGGTTTCTTGTGGGTTGCGTGACCCTTGGACTTGCAAGCTATTGCTGGTGGCGCGCTCGGCTGAGCGCCGCCCTCATGAAGACAATTCACTAAAGGCGAGCCGTTCAGAGTCCTTGTCGTTGGTGGAGATGTGGGGGTTCGAACCCCAGACCCCCTGCTTGCAAAGCAGGTGCTCTACCAGCTGAGCTACATCCCCGCGCCACGTCGGTTCGGCTCGAGGTGATTGGCTTCGCCGTCCTTCGACTCCGCTCAGGATGACAGCGTCTCCGCTCAGCCCTTCGACTCCGCTCAGGACAGCGACTGCGCTCGTCACAGCACCGCGAGAGGCACGGCAGCGCTCGGTAATGAATAGGGCGCCGTCCGACCGATGGGGGCATAGCTCAGCTGGTAGAGCATTACGCTGGCAGCGTAAGGGTCAGGAGTTCGAGTCTCCTTGCC
This sequence comes from Vulcanimicrobiota bacterium, assembly GCA_963745145.1. Lineage (GTDB taxonomy): Bacteria > Vulcanimicrobiota > Vulcanimicrobiia > Vulcanimicrobiales > Vulcanimicrobiaceae > Cybelea. The sequence goes on from CAVUWE010000003.1 coordinate 924,015, forward strand.
TCCACCAAAGAACGCTCGCTTTGTCTACGTACCTCGTCTTGATGGGACCGTGCGACTCGTCCACGGCGTGGCGTGTCCGCTCGATCGAACGAGTCACAATCTTTACGCCTCCGGCGTTTTCCTAGCGCCAGTAAGGCGACCGAGCAAGAAGGAGGTCCGATGAAGCTAGCCCCATTTGCCGCCCTCGTAGCGGTTTGTTGTGCGTTCTCCGTCGCCGCTGCCCGCGCCGACGAGCAGCCGACCTTTACGGGGCCGCTCACATCGACTGAGGCCGCGTTTGTTGCATCGGTTCAACGCGATCTTACGGCTCGCTTTCCGCATGCGAGCGACGCCGAAAAGGCCGGCTACGTGCGATACACCAGCCCCGATGAAACCGGCGCGATCAGTTACGCCAACCAGCAGTGGACATCCGATCCGACCCATCCGAGCCAGCTCTGGTACGACAAGGACGGAAATCTACTGGGCGCCGACTTTTCAGTTCCTCGTCCCAACCAAGAACCGCGACCGCAGCTGTGGGGCATCAATCCCGGTCGCTGGTACGAGTTTAACGGTCACGTCCATTTCGTCATCAAAGAGCCCGATAGCGGCAAAATGGTGTACAACCAGTGGATCTGGAACAACGACTTCGTCGCCGCGGGGGGCAACCTCAAGAAGCCCAGCGCCGAAACCGTCGTCAAACTCGGCAGAGTGCCAAGCGCCAATTACATCACGACGATTTTCGAATTTCCAACCATCTGGGACCTTATCGTTTGGGTAACGCCACACCCGGCGGGTCCGTTTAGCTGGTAGAGCAGCGGCGGGCTAGAAGACCGCCGTGGCGATGCCGATCTGCCTCAGACGCGACTTGTTTGGCCAGACCATAACGCGACCGGTCCAACGGGCGGTCGCACGATCCACAAACCCAACGATCCATCCGCCCCCATAACATTCGTAGTTCATACGCTCGCCTCCGACCACATCCGTTGCGCCCGTCGCAAAATAGCACGTGTCGCCGTTCGCGAGTCGCAGGGCCCACGGCTCCCCTTTGGGCTGCAGCCACTTCGTCGTGGGGTTCTCGTCTGCGGGAAGCGGTTTGGTGAGCCGCAAGATGACGACCGTTTTTGAGAAAGGTTCTTCGGCGCAGGCGACTTGCCCCGAGCGCGGCGATTCCGAAAAGCAGGGATCGAGGATGTCGTTGCCCAGGAAGCAGCGCCACGCGTCGGACCGATCCGTCGAAAGCGAATGGGTCCAGCACGAGCCCGCGCCGTTCTTCTTTACGGTGAACCCACGCGCCAAAGCGCCCGACGACCACGGCATGAACAGCTGCACGCGAGTCGGGCCGTCGGATTTCACCGTTGCAGGCAAGCCCGAAGCGCCCGAGCAGAGAACCGCACACGCGGTTAAGAAGATCACGAGAAACTTTCCCGCCATCGCAGGTTCTATTCCATAACGAGCCGTTTCGGCCCTTACGTGCAAAAGAAAAGACGCCCGGTACTAGCGGGCGTCTTTCTTCTCATGAGTCTCATGGCGGTTGAAATGCCATTAGTATTGCCCCGTTGGGCGCGTGGCGACTCCCACCGTACCGCTAACCGAATTGTAGACGCTGACGGCGCCGCCGTTTGCCGCGGCGCTAAGCACGGTGCTGTTGCCGTAGTCGGCGACGTACAACGTGCCGGAGCTGCCCCCCGTTGTCGGCGCGAGCTGATAGACCGCGTCGGTCGTCGCCGGGTATGCGGTGAGCGTGTACGACGCCAACGGTGAGAACGCGAGGGGGCCTACGGCGGGCCCGCTGACCTTCCAACTCATCACCGTCTCGGTGACGCTGCTTCCCACGCTCGTGCCGACACTGAGCGTGTCGTTAGCCGGGCTGTTGATACGCGAGTACATGCCGACCCAGAAGGATCCCGTCCCCAGGCCGGAGTCTACGAGCGTCTGCGCAGGCATGTTGACGAAGGCACGCGCGAGATACGCGACCTTTTGCCCTGACGACGTCGTACCGTCTACGAAGAAGTTGCCCTTCCGGTCGAAGGCGCAAAACTGGTCGCTCGTAAAGATGCCCGTCGCGACCCCGCTGGGCGTGCTGTTGTTAGGGGCGTTCGGCAGGAAGAACTCGACGTTCCCAGGCGGACCGCTGTTGTTGAACTGGCGGTTTGCGACGCCGACGATGCCCTTGGGCGAGACGCACACACCCCACGGCTGGTAGAGTTGGCCGCCGGTCCCCGTGCTCCACGTCTTGATGAACCTGCCTTGATAGGTGAAGACCGCGATGCGGTTATTGTTGAGATCGGCGACGTAAAGCCGCTGTGGATTTTTTCCGATCGCGACGGTAATCGGAGCGTTGAGAGTCAGGCCGTTGTACGGGCCGGTCAGCGTGACGCACGGCGTGCTGTTTGCCGCGGTATACCCGTAGACCGCGTTGTTCCCTAGGGAAAACGCCCAAACCGTCGGGGTGCAAAGGGCCGGGCGAGCGCCGGTTCGCGCCTGCGGTGCGGCGACGCCCGATGCGGTGGGCGGCGTGCCAGCACCTCCGGCGCAGCCGGCGAACGCGACGGCCGCGGCGGCGAGAAAGAGCTCTAGGCGCGCTGTGTTATTCATTCTGGTACCTCGCTTTTCAAAGTGCTTGGATGGTGTGCGACGCGCGCAGGAAATGCGATTTGAGCCTCGGCCGGTTAGAGACGGTGGAAGCTGCCGCTCGGTTACCAGATCATAGTAGCGCTCAAATGGTCAAGAGATCGTCAAGGACGCTCGTACAGCCACCGCATCATTCCCGCATGCACCACGCCGCGCTCGACCCCGTGCACGCGTTCCAGCAAATGCGCTTCTTCTTCGCCCGGTTCGATCCGCAGCGGTTTTCTCGCGAGAACCGGCCCGCGATCGGTCGCAACGGTGACGCGGTGGAGGGTTGCGCCGGTCCACGCGCTCGCCGCGGAAAGCGCGTCGCGCACCGCACGCGGGCCCCGGAAAGCGGGCACTCGCGTTCCGTCGGGCAGCGTCACGTCGTCGCGCTCGGGATCGAGCGGCAAGAATGCCGGATGCAGGTTCACGATCTCCGGAAAGGCCGCCACGAACGCGTCGTCGAGCAGATGCATCCAGCCGAGGAGCAACACCAGATCCGGCCGTTGCGAACGCGCGGCCTCCAACAGCCGCGCGTCGTACCGTTGCCGCGTCTCCGCAGAACGATCCCACGAAACCACCTGAATCGATTCCAGTCCGGCGCGGCGCGCGCGCTCGATCACGTACGCGCCGCGATCGTTGCTCAACAAGCCCACCACGTCGATCGGAAGCCGCCCCTCGCGCGCGGCGTCGACCACGGTCTGGAAGTTGCTGCCGTTGCCCGAGGCCATCACGAGCGTGCGCCGTGCCGCGCGGAGCAGCGAGGCGCGCTCGAAGCGCTCGGCCACCCGCGCGCCGGCGGCGTCGGCGTAGTAGCGCACGAGCCGCTCGTCGCCGACCGCCGGGATGAGCGCTCGCGTGAACCCTCGTTCCCGAAGCCCGTCGAGCGCGAGTCGTAGCAGCAGCACCCCCAGCGCCCCGCCGCGTTCGGATGGCGTAACGCCGAACGGGCCGAAGATGCCGACGCCGCGTTCGCGCGCGAGCCCCCGCAGCCACGCGAAAGACCGCGCCTTTGCGTCCAGGGTAGCAAAACCGATCGGCGCGCCCGCGCGGCGCGCAACGACGTTCGTGCCGGCGTTTGCTTCGGAGCTCCACGCGCCGCCGAACGTCTCGTCGATCCACGCCAACGTCCGTTCGTCGACCGACTCCGGCCCCGCGATCGCGATGCCGGGCAGCGGCTCCGCGGGTCGCCGCTCGCCCAGTTCGACGACTAGGTTGAAGAGCGGCGCGTCATTCATCCTCGCGTGCCGGGTGGATCACCACGGGCGGCTCGTTCTGCCCGCGTGCCTCGATCCAGCCGACGACCTTCGCCTCCGGAAGGGCGGCAATCGCCGCCGGCGCGTCGTCGAGGGACACCACCAGCGTGTACCCGATGCCCATGTTGAAAACGCGATAGCGCTCCTGGACGCCGACCTTTCCGCGTCGCACCAGCTCCTGCGTGATCGGCGGGACGCTCCAGCGCTGCTGCTCGAAGATCGCCTTCACGCCGGACGGCAGCGTCCGCGGCACGTTCTCCGGCAGGCCTCCGCCGGTGATGTGCGCCATCGCCTTGACCGTAGCCGCGGTCTGGATCGCGCGCACGGCCTCATAATAGGAAGGATGTTCCGCGAGCAGCGCGTCGGCATAGGTTGCGTCGCCGAACGGCGCGCCCCACTCCGTCGGCAGCAACACCTCGCGTGCAAGCGAGTAACCGTTCGTATGTAACCCAACCGCGGGGAGGCCGATGATCGCGTCCCCGGGCACGACGCTTTCAATGTTGGGAAGAGCGTCGAGATCCACGAGCCCCACGATCGTGCCCGCGAGATCGAAGTGATCGCGGCGATAAAGTCCGGGCATCTCGGCCGTTTCGCCCCCGAGCAAAGCGCAACCGTGCGCTCGGCAGGCTATCGCGCAGCCGCGAACGATCTCGGCTGCAACGGCGGCATCGAGCTTCCCGACGGCCAGGTAATCCAGGAAGAAAAGCGGCGCGGCGTTGCACACGAGGATGTCGTTGACGCAATGGTTGACGAGATCGGCGCCGACGCTGCCGTACCGTCCCAACTCCGCGGCGATCAGGACCTTCGTTCCAACGCCGTCGGTCGAGGCGACGAGCGCGCGATTCGGGTCGCCTGGAAGCCGGTAGAGTCCGGCGAAGCCGCCGATGGCGTCGAGCTGATCGGCGTGGCGCCATTGGCCGAGGAGGTGCCGGTAACGTGCGACGGCTTCGTTGCCGGCGTTAACGTCGACGCCGGCGCGGGCATAACTATCGACAGCCGTAGGTTTTTGCTCCAAACGAGGATTCTCTAAGCTTTCCGCCATAGGCTGGCAGTAGTTCAACCGCCCGAAAGGTCCACCATGCAAGTTTATGTCACCGCTGATGATCCCATTGGCGTCAGTGCGGGTACGCTCGTCGTGCCGTTCTTCTCTGAGAGCCCACTCGATGGCGTTACGAAGGACATCGATGCCGTGGTCGGCGAGGCGATCTCCGACGCGCTCGCGTCGGGCGAAATTCGCGGAAAGCTCGGAGATCACGTCCTCGCTTATGCGAAGGGCCAGCCGTTTCGCCGCGTATTAGCGCTTTCGCTCGGCAACCCATCGAGCTTCGAGCCGTACCTCCTGGCACGCTATGCCGGGAGCGCGGTGCGCTATCTCGGCCGGCGCAACGTCGAGAAGATCGCAATCGTCTTGCCGGCGCAAGCGAAGGGCCACGAGGCGCAATGCGCGTCCTTTGTTGCCGAAGGCGCCATTACCGGAACCTTCGAGACGACCATGTATCAGGATCGCCCGGAGCGTCGCCTCGCGACCAGCGAGGTGGCGATTCTCAGCGGCGGGTTCGACAGCGCCGAGCTCGAACGCGGCGTCGTTCGCGGCGTGCGCATTGGCGAAGCCGTGAATTTGGCGCGGCGCATGGCGATCACGCCGGCCAACGACATGACCCCGAGCCGCATGGCCGATGAGGCCGCCGCGGTCGCGAAATCGGCCGGCCTAGAGATCGACGTCCTCGACGAAGAGCGGGCGCGAAGCGAGGGCATGGGATCGTTTCTTTCCGTCGCGCAGGGAAGCGTTCAACCGCCCAAGTTTATCGTGCTGCGGTACGACGGCGATCCGTCGAGCAAAGAACTGCTTGCATTCGTGGGCAAGGGCATCACCTTCGACAGCGGCGGAATCTCCATCAAGCCGGCCGAGCGCATGGAGGAAATGAAGTACGACATGTCCGGCGGCGCGGGCGTCATCGCGACGATGAGCGCGATCGGAAAACTGAAACCGAAGCTCAACGTGGTCGGCATCGTTCCCGCCACCGAAAACATGCCGAGCGGAAAAGCCACGAAACCGGGCGACATCGTCAAAGCGATGAATGGAAAGACGATCGAGGTGATCAACACCGATGCCGAGGGCCGGCTTATCCTCGCCGACGGCATCTGCTATGCAAAGAAGCTCGGCGCCACGAAAATCGTGGACGCCGCGACGCTGACCGGCGCCTGCGTCATCGCCCTCGGTCACGCCTCCGCTGCCGCCATCACCAACAACGACGAGTTCGGCGCCGCGTTCCTTACGGCGGCGAAACCCACCGGCGAGCGCTACTGGCACATGCCCTACTTCGAAAACTATACGGCTCAAATGAAGAGCGACATCGCCGACCTGAAGAATACCGGCGGACGCGCCGGCGGTACGCTGACGGCCGCGGCGTTTCTGCGCGAATTCGCCGACGGCACACCCTGGGTACACCTCGACATCGCCGGCACGGCCTATCTCGAGAACGAATCGGCATGGCAGGCGAAGGGCCCGACCGGAACTCCGGTGCGAGCCCTGCTCGCGCTGGTCGAGTCGATGTGTGATCCGCAGCCTCCCGACTCGGCTGCCGGCAAACCCGCCCAAGCCGAGTCGAAGGATGCTCACGGGAACGGCGCGCGACAAGAGCTCGCGGTGTGAAGTCGCGTAACGGGATCGAGAGCGCTCGGCCCTACGAACCCGAAAAAAATCCGGCGATCCGCCGCCTGACGGCGGGCGCCATCAAGCGCCGCAAGGGAAAGGCTCTTTTCCCGATCGCGACAGCCTATGATGCGCCGTTCGGTCAATTCGTCGAAGCCGCCGGTATCGACGTCATTCTCGTGGGCGACAGCGTGGGGAACGTCGTGCTCGGCTTCGACGAGACGACGCCGGTCACGCTGGATAGCATCCTCTATCACAGTCAAGCCGTGGTCCGCGGAACCACCCGCGCGCATATCATGAGCGACATGCCGTTCGGCTCGTATCAAGTCAGCAACGAGGAGGCGCTGCGCTCGGCGATCCGCCTGGTCAAAGAAGGCGGCGCGTGTTCGGTGAAGCTGGAGGGCGGCCGCGATCAGGCCGAACGCATCCGCGCGATTACCGGCGCCGGCATCCCGGTAGTCGGTCATATCGGCGTGACGCCTCAGACGGCCGGGCTCGGCCCCGGCTTCAAGATGCGAACGCACCGAGACCGCCTGATCGACGACGCCCGCTCCGTGGAGGCTGCCGGCGCATACGCCATCGTCCTCGAGGTCGTCGACTACGAAATTTCTCGCGAGATCACGGAGATGCTGTCGATTCCAACCATCGGCATCGGCTCGGGTCCGCATTGCGACGCGCAAGTGCTCGTGCTCCACGACATCCTCGGCATGTACCCGCACTCACCGAGTTTCGCCAAACGCTACGCCGAAATGGGCAGCATCGCCACGCAAGCGTTGCAAAGCTACGCTCAGGAAGTCAGGGAACGCACCTTCCCCGGATAGATTCCAATGCCCACCAGTTGGCACTCTCGGCCGCTACCATCCGAGCATGTTACAAACCGACGATTGGTCCGATCCCCTGATTATCGCGATGCGCGCTTTCGAGGGCGTCCTTCTTGCGTGCGACGCCACGCTTCCAGCGCGTCGAGACGCCCTCGCATTGTCTGAATCTCTTCGATTAGCGCCAACCCTCCGGTGGCCAAGCGGCTCGCTTCGGCCCGCAAACGTCGTTCCTCTACGGCCTCGCCGGCCGTAGCCGCGTCGCGCACCCGGGCGCCCGCGCGCTCCAAGGCCGTCGTGACGAAAGCGTGCGCGCGGGTCCGCGCCGCATCGCCGGTCTTGCGAGCGAGCGGGCGAATCTCGACGATCATCGTCGTCTTGTTCGCCTCGACGACGAGCCGCGTCTCGTCGCCTTCGAGACCGTAGAGCGCCTCGGCGCTCGTGCCGAGCGCCTGCGCGATGCGAACGACGACCCTAATCGACGGATTGAGCCGCTGATCGGCCTCGATCTTATACAGCGTCGGGTGATTGACTTGCGCCCGGCGCGCGAGTTCGTTCTGCGACCATCCCAAGTCCTGACGACGCGCCGCAATTCTCTTTCCCAGCGTCACGCATCTGGACTGTAGCAACCGGCGACCGAGGCCCTTGAACCAATCGGTCTTGACGGATGGTTATGCCGGCTGTGCGTTACGCTCCCGCTTCGTGAGCTGGTGGGCGGCGGGAACGTTCGGATACTCACCGATGAGGCAGCCGAGGCACATCTCCTCGCGCTTGCGGCCGGTCGATTCGATCAAGCCGTCGAGGCTCAAATAGCCGAGCGAGTCGGCCCCGGTCTTTTGGCGGATCTCCTCGACCGTATAGTTTGCGGCGATGAGCTCGTCGTAAGTCGCCATGTCGACGCCGAGGTAGCACGGATGCTTGATCGGCGGTGACGTGATGCGGAGATGAATCTCGCGCGCACCGGCTTCGCGGAGCAGCGAGACGATCCGCGGCGTCGTCGTGCCGCGAACGATCGAATCGTCCACGACGATCACGCGCTGGTCGCGGAGGTTCTCGACGACCGGGTTGAACTTCAAGTGTACGCCGCGGGAACGCATGCGCTGATCCGGGCTAATAAACGTCCGTCCGATATAGCGGTTCTTGATGAGGCCTTCGATGTATGGCAGTCGGCTCTCGGTGGCATAGCCGATACCCCCCGCCACCGCCGAATCGGGAACGGCCATCACAACGTCGGCTTCCACCGGGTGCTCTCGCGCGAGGCGGCGCCCCATCTCGTAACGCGCCATGTACACGGAGCGATCGTTCAGTTTGGAATCCGGCCGAGCGAAGTAGATGTATTCGAACATGCAGAGCGCTTGTTGCGCATGCTCGACCTCTACGCGATGCGATTCCAGCCCATCGGCCGTGATGCGTACGATCTCGCCGCGCTCGAGCTCCCGCACGTACTGCGCGCCGATCGTACCAAGCGCGCACGACTCGGAGGCAACCACGTAACCGTTCTCGCCGAGGCGGCCCAAGCAGAGCGGCCGCACGCCCCAAGGGTCGCGAAATGCATAGAGCTCGTTCGCGGTGCAGAGCACGATCGAGTAGGCGCCGCGCGCACTTCGCAGCACGGACGAGATCCGATCGATCATCGAGCCCTTCGACTCGACGATGAGCTTGGCCATGACTTCCGAATCCGACGTCGCCTGCAGCACCGTCGTCGGCGCGAGCGATTCGCGAAGCTCGTCGGTGTTCGTGAGGTTTCCGTTGTGCGCGAAGGCGAAATCGCCGAGCTCCGAACGCTCGAGCAACGGCTGTGCGTTAACGACGATCGACGATCCGGTCGTCGAGTACCGCGTGTGCCCGATCGCGATGTACCCGCTCAGCTTGCTGAGGATATCCTCATCGAAGATGGCACCGAGCAAACCCATTTCCTTGTGCGATCGGATCGTGCCGCCGTCGGCTGCGGCAATACCCGCGGATTCCTGGCCGCGGTGCTGGAGCGCGTAGAGCGCAAAAAACGCGAGCCGGGCTGCGTCGCGGCCCGGCGCGAAGACCCCCGTAATCCCGCACATCTTCTTCTAGTATAGCAGACGCACGAGCTTTGAGGGGCCGGCCCTAGTCGCTCGAGCGCCTGCCGCCGAAGATTTGCAGCAAAGCAAGGAAGATGTTGATCGCATCGAGGTAGATGCTGGTCGCCATCAAAACCGGCGTCAGGCCGTCACCGCCGGCGCGCAGCCGAGCGAAATCGATCAGCACCAAACCGGAAAAGATGACCAGGGTGAGCCAGGCGTAGGTCTCTGGGTGAATGAACCGCACGAAAACCGAAATCACGCCGATGACGACCAAGCCGAGCAGCGCGATCATGAAGATCCCCTGGAAACGGCGCAGGTCGAGCCCCGTCGCGTACACGATCGCGCCCAGCGCGAACATCCCGAGGCCCGTCGTCAACGCAGCGTTGACGACGACGCCCGGCCCGAAGGCATGTGCGTATTGCCCGATAACGGGCGCGATCCCCACGCCTTCGGCGAACGTAAACGCGTAAAAGAGCAACAGCGATAGCGCTTCGTTCCGTCGCGTCGCGTTAATCGAAATGAGCAAGATGAAGCCGACGATCATCGCGATCAGTCCAACTCCGTAGGGCACTCCTTGGAAGAGCCACGCCGCCAGCGCGGTGACGCAGAGACCGAGGGCGGTAAGGCCCAACACCTGGGCGAGCAGCGAATGCGTCGGGACAGCCGAGGCGACCGGTCCGAACTGGGGCTGCTGTTGAAAGCGATAAGCCATGACGTATTCTACTAACCTCCCTGCGGGCCCGAGGTTACACGGCGCCCATCGCGGCTCATTCCGCGAGCACGGCGAGCGCCAGCTTACTTGAAGTACCAATCGGGAGCGGTCGCGGGAAAACTGATATCGCCGAGGTCGTCGGCGACGCGCTCGGTCTTGCTCGACAGAAACCCGCGAACGGTGGCGTCGGCTTCGATGTAGACGATCGCCCAAGCGCGCGCGGCGCCGATCGGGGCGAATCGGTACCACACCATCGCGCGCGTGTGCCGCTCGTCGTACGGGCGCTCGTACGTGAGTTGAACGACTTCAAACGTCCCTTCTTCTACCCAAAGATCGCGTAACGGGTAACGATCCCGATCGAAGCGGGGCTCCATCCCCAGGTGATAACAGCGCCGGCCGGCCACGGTGTCTTCGCCGCGCAGCACGATGTCGTAGGCGTGCGAGTTTGCCGTCACGGTTGCGATCGTCTGCAGCGGATCCGGCGCGAGATTCGGCGGCGGCGAAGACGGCGTCGATCCGGTGCTCGGCAGGACGCGATAAAATCCCAGCGGCGTTCCGGCGGGGCCGGTGATGAAATCGCCGCGCAACAGCACGCTGCCGGCGCCACCGTCCGCGGGCAGCGTTTGAGCGAACGTGCGTCCATCGCTCATGCGCACGGTAAACGCGACCGCGTCACCCGCGTTGCATCGCGGCGCGAGAAACGTCTTCGCGCATGCGACGCGAAAGGACTCGTACTCCGGGACGGCGCGGGCGGCCCAGACTTGTTGCGCGCGCAGGAAGATCGCCGTGGCGTCGATCACGAGAAGGGCTCAGGCCGACGGCGAGGCCGCGATGTCGGTGCGATAAGTCAGCCCGCCGGTGCCAAGCCGCCCAGCGAGGCGCTTGACGGCGTCGTAGGCGCGATTTCGCGCCTGGGCGAGCTCGTCGCCGAGCGCCGTGACGGTGAGCACGCGGCCCCCCCCGGTATTGACCGTTTCGCCATGAGGTTGCGAGGCACCCCAAAATGCGTGACACCCTTCTCCCAGTGAAACGTCGGCGCTCAAGCCCTTGAGCGGCGTATTGCTGCGCGGGTAATCGCCCGTCGCCAGCACCACGCCGACGCACCGTTTCGTCGACAAGCTCGCGAGGGAGAGGTCCATCGCTCCGCGGGCGACGGAATCCAGCAGCAATGCGAAATCGCCGCCGATACGCGGCATGAGCACCTGCGCTTCAGGATCGCCGAATCGCACGTTGAACTCGATGACCGACGGGCCATCGGCCGTCCACATTAGGCCGCAGTAGAGCACACCAATATACTCTTCGCCTTCGGCGAGCAGCCCCCGAAGCAGCGGTGCGAGGATGCGCTCGCGCACGCGGTCGTCGAGATCCTCGGGAAATCCCTCAGGTGGCGAGTACGCACCCATGCCGCCGGTGTTCGGCCCGGTATCCCCGTCACCGGCGCGCTTGTAATCGCACGCGCCGCCGAACGGAACGATCGCACGCCCGTCGCACACCGCGAAGACGCTGACCTCCCGCCCCTCCAGCCGCTCTTCCAGCACGACGTCCGAGCCGCCGCCGGGAACCCGCCCGTGACCGTACCAGTCGGCGAGAAGCGCGTGCGCCGCCTCCACGTTCGCAGTCATCACGACGCCCTTGCCGGCCGCGAGCCCGTCGGCCTTCACCACTACGGGGCCCTTCCACTCGCTCAGCGCCTTATTCGCAGCATCGAGCGAATGCGTCACGACCGCGCGCGCCGTTGGGATGCCGTGACGCTCCATGAACCGCTTTGCGAAGATCTTACTCGACTCGAGGCGGCCGCCCGAGCGATTCGGGCCGAAGACAGCGAGACCGGCATCGCGCAGCCGATCGCCGACGCCCGCCGCGATGGCCGTCTCCGGCCCGAGAACGACGAGATCGATTCGCGCGGCCAAACACCGCTCGGCCAGCGTCTTGCCGTCGGTCGCCGCGATCTCCCAGTTCTCCCCGCGGGAAGCGGTGCCGGCGTTACCGGGTGCCGCGAAGACTGCTTCGCACGACGGCGACTGCGCGAGCCGCCAGGAAATCGCATCCTCGCGCGCACCGTTCCCGACGATCAGCACTCGCACCGGTTACTCCCACTCAACGGTCGCGGGCGGCTTGGTCGTCACGTCGTACGCGACCCGATTGACGCCTCGCACTTCGTTGACGATACGCGAGGAGATACGCTCCAAAAGTTCGTGCGGCAAGCGCGCCCAATCGGCCGTCATGCCGTCCTCGCTCGTAATCGCTCGAACCGCGACCAGGTTCCCGTACGTTCGGCCGTCGCCCATCACCCCCACGCTCTTGACCGGAGTGAGTACGGCGAAATATTGCCACGGATGCGGATCGAGTTGAGCCGAGTCGATCTCCTCGCGTACGATGGCGTCCGCGCCCCGCACGATATCGAGGCGCTCCGTCGTCACGTCGCCGATGATCCGCACCGCCAGGCCGGGGCCGGGAAACGGCTGCCGCTCCACGATCGCGTCGGGGAGCCCCAGGGCGCGCCCGAGCTCTCGGACCTCGTCCTTAAAGAGCGCGCGCAGCGGCTCGATCAGCGCCAGCCCCATCTTCTCCGGCAGTCCGCCGACGTTGTGGTGCGATTTGATTTTCTCTCCGGCTTTGCTCGCCGGAGTCTTCGACTCGATCACGTCGGGGTAGAGCGTGCCCTGTACGAGATACTTGACGCCGGGGATCTTGGCCGCCTCGCGCTCGAACACGTCGATGAATTCGTGCCCGATGATAATGCGCTTGCGCTCGGGATCTTCGACGCCGCGCAGCTTCTGCAAGAAACGGTCGCGCGCGTCGACTGCGACGACGTCGAGATGAAGGAGGTCGCGAAAAGCGGCTACGACTTGGCCGGCTTCACCCTGACGCAGCAACCCATGATCGACGAAAATGCAGGTCAGCTGCGTGCCGATCGCACGCGCGACGAGCGTCGCGGCGACGGCGGAATCGACCCCGCCGGAGAGGGCGCAGATCACCTTGTCGCCGCCGACCTGCGCGCGAATTTCCTCGATCGAGCGCTCGAGAAAGGAATCCATCTTCCAATCTCGCTCGAGGCCGGCGATCTCTTGCAAAAAATTGCCGAGGATCGTTCGGCCGTGCTGCGTGTGAACCACCTCGGGATGAAACTGGACGCCGTAGATCTTCCGCGCCGCGTTCCCCATGGCCGCGACGTGACAGCGTTCGGTCGAGGCCAGCCCATGATAGCCGTCGGGCAGCGCCACGACCGAGTCCCCGTGCGACATCCAAACCCTCGATTCGTCCGGCACGCCGTCGAAGAGCGGCGTGTCTCGATCCGCGATGACAAGCTTTGCCGGGCCGTACTCGGACCGGTCGAGCCGAACGAGCTCGGCGCCGACATCTCGCGCCACGAGCTGCATGCCGTAGCATATCGCGAGGATCGGGACGCCGGAGCCGAGGATCTCACCGTCCATCTCGGGTGCGCCGTCTGCCAGTGCGCTCTCGGGACCGCCGGAGAGTATCAGCGCGGCAGGCCGGCGCGGCGAGAGCGTACTCCACGTCGTGTCGTACGGCACGATTTCGCAGTAAACGCCGAGCTCGCGGGTGCGCCGAGCGATCAGCTGAGCGTACTGCGCCCCGAAATCGAGAACGAAGACCGTCTGCGGCACGGGGTTGACTAAGCGGCGGCTGCCGCGGCGGCCGCGAGGGCGGCGTCGTAATCTGGCTCGCTCGCGACCTCCGGCACGATCTGAACGTACGCGATCGTCCGGTCCTTACCGATAACCACGATCGCGCGCGCGAGCAGGCCGAGGTCCTCGATCAATAGGCCGTAGTTCTTGCCGAACGTATGAAAGCGATAGTCCGATAGCATTTGGAGCTTGACGTCGCCTTGGGCGCCGCACCAGCGGGCCTGAGCGAACGGCAGATCCAGGCTCACCACCGCAGCGACCACGTTCTCGGGGAGCTCTCCGAGCCGGGTGTTGAACTTTTGAGACTCGAGCGAGCAGACGCTCGTGTCGAGCGACGGCACCACGATCAGCATCGCCGCGCGCTTACCCTCGTCGAGGAGCATCTCCGGAGTGACCGTCGAGAGGTCGCCGGTGGACAGTGCGAAGTCGGGCGCCGGAGCGCCGGCTCGCAGCTGCGGGCCGACGAGCGCCATGGGAGTACCTTTAAAAGTAATCATCTCTACGTCAACACGTCTTCGAGACGATCGGTGTCGCGGGCCATGACGACTTCCATCGCGATACGCTCGCCCACGGAGACGTCCCGGCCCCAGCGGTAGGCGGAGTAGGGCGTGTATCGCGTTCCGGGCGAGCCGGGTATGCGCAGCGACACGTCGTAGCAGACGAGCTCCTTTGGCGGCCCCGCGGCAACGACGCATTGCAACGCAAATGGGCCGATAACGCCCGGCGGCCGCAGCCCGCGCGCGGCATCCACGAAACGCTCCCCCATTTCAAAGGCCGGCTCGAGCATGGACTCGAGGATCGTGGCCGCGATGTGGCCGGCCTCCTCGAGCCGCATCGTCACGCCGCGGACCGCCTCCAGCGCCGAAGGCGGGACGTTGCGAAAACCTTCGAGGTTGGTTTGGCGCCGCGTGTCGGTGCCGCTGAGCTCGAGCTCACCCAGGATCGGCGAATAAAAGAAGTTCAAGTTGATGGAAGGGCCGAGCGCATACTCCTCGATGACGGCGCTCGCGAGCCCCTCGGCAGTCAGCACGCCTTCGTCGATCAAACGGCCGCTGGTGTTCGAGTACTCCTGCGGCGACGACGCCAAAAAGAACGCGCGTTCGAAGCTCACGCGGGCATGCGGCGCCTTGACGATCGCGAGCCTATCGATCTCACCGGGAGAAGCAAACTGTCGCGGGTGACGGATTCCCGCCTTGCGCAACAGGGCGTATTGATCCGAGGGCCCTCCTTCGCGCTCTTCGGCGCGCAGCAAGTAGCGGTTTCCAAAGAACGGAACGAGCATCCGGCGTTCGATCTCGTCGTAATCGTATTTCTGACGAAGGTAGACCTCGAACGAGCGATTGGCAACGAAGAGGACGCTCGCGTCGAGGAGTCGCTGCTGAACGTTTTCGCGCAGAATCTCCGCGAACGAGTCCAGCTCCAACGTCGCGTCGACGCACCCCCGCGGCACGGGCCGCTCCTTGGCCGAGAAATGCCGAACGTAGGTCCGCTCGCGGCCCTTGGCGGTCACGACGAGGTTACGCAACCCCTGCAGCCGCGCGCCGTAGGCGACCTCGAGCGCGGAGTGGCTCCCGATGGAGCAGAGCGTCAAGCGCGAACGGTCGAACGCCGTAAGCGCGCGAGCGACGGCCTCCGTAGTCACCGCCCCGTCATTCGACGCGAATCTTTCCTGCCATTCGCCGCCAAACGATTGGCGTATAGATCGCTACGATCACGATCCCGATGAGGGCGACGCCCAGCGCGCAGCTCAATGCCGTCTTGGAGGGCGCCGCCTCGAAGACTGAGATGCCGCCTCGCCCCGTCGGGAATCCGGGCAAGAGGTACGGAAAGAGCGTGCCGGCGGCCGTTACGAGCAGGGTCGCGATGAACGACGACGACATCGCGAAGGCCGCAACACCCCGCTCCTTCCGCGCGAACCGTCGCAATGCGAACAGCGCCAGCAGCGAAAGGGCCGGCATGGCAAAGAGCCACGAAGCTCTGATCTGCACCCGCTCTGCGAACGTCATCGCGGTCACGGCCGCATAGAGACCCAGCAGGAGCCACGCTCCGCCGCGCACGACGCGCGCCGCGCGGAGGCCGGGTTCGCCATCGATGCGGATTGCCGCGAACGCGGCGCCGTGCACCCCCAGCGTGGCGAGGGCAAAGAGGCCGACGAGCAGCGCGTAGGGGTTGAGGAGGAATGCAAATCGTCCCTGGAAGTATCCGGACGCGTCGAGCGGTACGCCGCGCAGCAAATTGCCGAGCGTGAGGCCGAAAAGGAAGATGAGCAGCACGCTGGCCGCGGAGAATGCCGCGTCCCAGAACTGATGCCACAGCTCCGACGGAAAATGGTCTCGCAGCTCGAGCGCGATCCCCCGAAACATCAGCATCCATAGCACGACGACGAACGGCAGATAGAACCCCGAAAACGAGGACGCGTATGCCGTCGGGAACAGCGCAAAAAGCACGGCGCCCGCCGCGATCAGCCAAACTTCGTTGCCGTTCCAAAACGGTCCGATGCTCGCCATCGCGGCCGCGCGCTCGCGATCTCCGCGCGCAATTAGCGGCGCGACCGCCGCGACGCCGAGATCGAAACCGTCGAGCAGCACGTAAACGGTGAGCATGAGCGCGATCACGACGAACCCCGCGACGCTCATTCCGTCACCGCGCCGAGCGGCCCCTTGCCGATCTCGCGAAGCACCAAGTATAAGAAGAGCGCGCCCAATAACAGGTACATGCCGGCAAAGCCGATCAAGGTGAAGATCGTCTCACCGCTACCGACCGTCGGCGAACTGCCTTGCGCCGTCCGCATCAAACCGTAGATGATCCAGGGCTGCCGCCCAACTTCGGTAACCGTCCACCCGGCTTCATTCGCGATGTACGGGAACGGCATTAAGAGCATCAGGATCCAGAGCATCCAGCGAGCCCGCCAAAGACGCCCACGCGCGAGCAGGAGGATCGAGAGGCCGGCGGCCGCCGCGAAAATCGTACCAAGACCGACCATCACGTGGTAGGCGTAATAGGTCAGCTCGACAGGTGGCCAGAGCTCGCGCGCGTAGGAGTCGAGGCCTTTGACGTTTGCCCTGAAGTTTCCGTACGTCAGAAAGCTCAAGAAATCGGGGACGAAGATCGGATCGATGAGCTCGTGCGTCGCCGGATCGGGCATGCCGATGATCGCGAGCGGAGCCTCTCGCTCTGTCTTAAAGAGGCCCTCCATTGCGGCGAGTTTGATGGGCTGAAACGCGGTGACGTCTCGACCGTTGCGGTCGCCGGTCGGGAACACGGCAAGCACCGAAAAGATCAGGCCGGCGATCGCGCCCGCGCGGACGAAACGGCGTCCGACTGCCTCATCTCGACGCGAGAGCACGTAATATGCTCCGACGCCCGCCACGATGAAACCGCCCGCGAGAAGCGCCCCGTTGAGCACGTGGGTAAACTGCCAGATCAAAAATGGCGAGGAGAGCATCGCCCAAATGTTTTCGAGCCGGATCGTGCCGTCCGGTTCGAGCGCATAGCCAACCGGATGCTGCATCCATGCGTCGGTTGCGACGATAAAAAATCCGGAGAGCCACGAGCCGGCGCACACGAGCACCGCCGCCCACGCAGTGAACAGCGAAGGAACGCCGCGGCGGCCGTAGAGCAGCACGCCCAGGAATATGGATTCTAGAAAGAACGCAAACATGCTCTCCATCGCGAGTGGCTGCGCGGTAACCGCCCCGCTGCGCCGCGAGAACTCGGCCCAATTCGTGCCAAACTGAAACTCCATGGGAATGCCTGTAACGACGCCGGCCGCGAAGTTGATGGCGAAGATCTTCGTCCAAAAGGCAGCGATGCGCGCCGACTCCGCGTCGCGCCGCCGCGCCGCCTTCCAGGTGTATGCCGCCACGAAGGGCGCGAGGCCTATCGTTCCGATCGGAAACAGGTAGTGGAACATCACCGTGAAGGCAAACTGCAAGCGATCGGCGAGTACCGGATCCACGCTGCAGCCTTCGCGCTACGTGCCGAGGAGCTTTCGGGCTTGCGGACTGTCCTGATACTCGACCGTGAGCAAGGCCTTGATCCGCCGCGCCGTGTCCCTGGACTGTTCGTCGCTCATCCGCTGCAGCGTCGTGTAGCACCAGTACAGCAGCATGGGAAGGTCGCGATCACGCGGATAGACCTTCTGCATGTCCACGATCGCTCGCGCAACGTCTAGGGCCGGGTCGCTCTCGGCATTGCCGTAGTTGTAATCGAGCATGAAATTGATGTGCTTGAGACGGTTCTCGATCTCGAGAATCGACATGTTCATCGGCCCGAAGTATTCGTCGGCCGGCGCGAGGGTCGTGAGGTACGCGTCGTGGGGCATCGCGCTGACCGTCACGATCACGCGAAGCGGATCGACCGCCTTCAGGCGAGCGATGAACCGCTGCGCGTTCTGCACGTCGGCGGCGGTGTATCCTTGCGCGGCGGACGCGACATCGGCGGCACTCACGAGCTCGTTCCCCCACGTGGTCGGCAGATGCGCGACGGGGAAGCTCGACGCGGCCGAGCGCTGCAGCGCGAGGCTTCGCCACGCCGGGTCGCGCGTCAGCAGCCACGCGCGCCAATCGGCCTCGACTTGGATCAACAACGCGTCGGTATCGCCCGGATACGCCTTGACGTTCGCCGTCGCGTCGGCATCGGCGAAACGCGCGAGCTGCGCCGGATCGTCCTCGGAGTTGACGCGCTGCAGCAGCGCCTGCGCCTGCGCGATCAGCTCCGGATCTTCGGAGTGTTTCATGACCCAGTCGGCGGCCTCGCGCACCCACCAGACCGCGCCGTCGTGATTCGTCAACGGATCGTAGTGGAGGCCGGTACCGATGCGCACGGTCAGCGTCGCGAGCTCGCCATACGCCGGGTCGTTCGGATACTGCAGCGAGTAGGCGCGCCCGGCGTTGAAGATGGTACCGAGGTAGGTCGCCTCCGCGCGAAAGTCCCAGCCGCGGGCGGAGCCCTTGGCATAGGCGTCCTTCATCTGCGCGTAAAGCACGGCGGGATCGACCTCGACGGTCGCGCGAGCTGCGATCGGGCTGGCGGCCGGCACGAACACCGCGATGGCGAGCGCCGCGCTACACCACGCTCGAATCATCCAATACCAGGTGGAGGTTGTTGGTCAGCAGCGCGTTCTTTAGCTCCCGCGCGATGCGCCGCCCCGTCGACATCGGCTCGGAGTAATTGAGATACGAGTACGGCGAACCATCGATGAAGAGATTCGTTCCGGCAACGATCCGCGCCGAGATCTCCATAACGTAGAACTGAATGTCCGGCGTAATGATCGTCTCGATGCAGAACGCACCGAAGAGTCCCTTGGGGCCGCAAAGGTCCTTGCTCACGCGCACCAGGTCGTCGCCCATGCGGAGCGCCTCGGCCAGCATCGATTCGCGCAGCGAGACGGGCTGGTTGCCGACGACGACGTAGGATGGGCTGACGTCCATGCCTTCCTGCGCGGCTGCCGGGATGCGTCCCAGCGAATCGACGTTGGTCTCGTAGCGGCGATCCATCGACATGATCTCGAGCTTGCGCTGCAGCGGAGAGTAGAAATAGTGGATGTACAGCGGCACCCCGATGATGTATTCCTGGATCGTGTACGCTTCCTTGAGATGCGCGGCCCGCGCCTCGAAGTCGTGGGCATCTCTAATGAACATGTAGCCCTTGCCGCCCGCTGCCCCGTAGAGCTTGACGATGACCGGCCGGTCGATCTCGGCGCCGCTGCGAAACTGGCGCGGAAGCTTCAGGCCGGCCCGCGAGAGCCACTCGCGCTGGAGCTCTCGGCTGGCCTCCCAATCGAGCACGGCCTTGTTCCCGAAGTAAGGGATCGTCATCTTCTTATGCTCGTCGAGCGAGAGGTAGGCGACGAAGGAACCGTGCGGCACGATGATGACCTTGCGCTTCTCGAGCTCCTCGATCTGCGTCATGAACTCCGAGTAATCGTTCAGCGCGATGACCTCGTCGACGAAGGCGAAGGAGCGGTAGAGGCGCTCGGTGTCGCGGTTCGAGATCGCAAGCGTACGAAATCCCTCGTCGTGAGCCCCTTTGAGAATCTGCAACGCCGAATGGGAGCCCAACGTCGCGATGGTGTACGGCCGGTCCATGGGCGCTGGTACTACTCGCTCGCCATCGAAATGTCCCGGTCGATTTCTCGATCGTGCACGATGGCCCGCTCGATTGCGGGATTGCACAGAAGTCGTTCGATCGCCGCGGCGAGCTCGCGCAGGCTTACGGGACCGCCGCGCGCGTCGGAGAGGCGCCACGCGATAGCGGCGGGACCCCTCCGCGCGGCGGCGAGCGGCTCGATCCAGACCTCGCCCGGGCGCGGGGCGGAATCATCGAGCACCGTGAGGCGATGCTTGTTCGGATTGAAGATCGTCTCGTCGGACTCGATGCGCACCGTCAGCGGCCCGAGCTCGGCGTCGTCGTCGAAGAACCAAATCTCGCTGCGTTCGACGCGCTCGACCGCAACGCCGAGTTTGCGCAGCGCGACGAGCGCCGTGTACGCGGCGTTATCGGGAATCTTGAGATTAATCGCGACGGTCTTTTTCATACATCAGACTGCAGCGCTTGCACCATGCTGCGGAACAGGACTGCGCCGCCCGACGGAGCGAGCACGTCATCGCCCTCGCGCCGGTCGAGATGGTTGAAGTTCCAGCCGTCTCGCTCGGGATGCGGCATTATGGCCAGGACGTTGCCGCGGCGGTTGACCAAGCCGGCGCAGCCGAGCGCGGAACCGTTCGGCACGGCCGCGTCGTCGATCGTGCCGTCGGCGTGCGCGTAGACGAACGCGAGGTGCCCGCCCGCGACGATCTCGTCCAAGTGGTCGGGGGTCGCGGCGAGGCGCCCCTCCGCGTGTGCGGCCCACGCCGGAACGAGCGCTCCGTTCGGCAGCGCCGCGGTAATCGCGCAGCGCCCGGGCTCGACGGCGAGCTTTAGGTAGACGTGCCGGCAGATGAAGTGCGGCTCGGGCGCGTTCTTCGCGAAGGCTGCGGTCGGACGGCGCCCGGCGCCCGTGCCGGGAACGAGCCCCGCTTCGAGCAGAATTTGCGCGCCGTTGCAGATGCCGAGGACGAGTTTTCCGGCGACCGCGGCGTCC
Source organism: Vulcanimicrobiota bacterium (assembly GCA_963745145.1). GTDB lineage: Bacteria > Vulcanimicrobiota > Vulcanimicrobiia > Vulcanimicrobiales > Vulcanimicrobiaceae > Cybelea. Next base: position 944,837 of record CAVUWE010000003.1, read on the forward strand.
GCGACGAAATCCATGATGCGATCGTGCGCGGCGATCGCGCCGGCGCGGATGCGATCTTCGTAGGCAAAGCCGCCCGAGAGGACGTAGGCGTCGTATTCCGCGAGCCGATCCGCTTGGGACCAGTGCACGAGCTCGGCGTCGCCGCCGCAATCCCGCAGCAAGCGTACCGTTTCGTCCTCGGAGTTCGTGCCGGGGAAGACCGGAACGGCGATGCGCGCGCTCACGGGTAGAGCTCGCGCAACGGCTGCGACCAGGTTTCGTGCAGGCTCCGAATGTCCAATCGCGCACCGTTGACGACGAGCTCCGTACCGCCGATCGTCTCGCCGATCCGCAGCGCGCCCGTAAGATCGATCTCGCTATCGTCGCTCACCTCGCAGATGAAGCCGCCCGCTTCGCAGAGGGGATTGCCGAAGTCAATCTCCGCGCCGATCTTGCGCCCGCGCAGCATCGCATCGAACGCGAGGCGCGCCAGCGCCGTCAGCATCCCCCCCCGACGGATTGCCCGGCACGAGCGCACGACGCCGCGGCCGATGGCGTCCTGCAAAATCCCGACCGCCGCGCGTTCGGCGGCGTATGAGATCGAAGGCAGCGCGCCCTCGATCCCGAGGAGGTCCGCGAGCACCGAGCCGCCGACGACGAGCTCGCGGCTTCCGATCCATAAAAGCGCGGAACCCGGCTCCTTGAGCCCGGGCGTCACGATGGATCCGACGTCGTCGAGCACGCCGATACAGGCAACGATCGCCGACGCTGGCACGGCCGATCCGTCGGAGGTCTCGTTATATAGACTGACGTTTCCCGAAACGAACGGAAGGTCGAGCTCCGTGGCCGCGCGCGCGAGCCCGTCGACCGCAGCAACGAACTCGCCGTATTGATCCGGCTTGCGCGGGTTGCCGAAGTTTAAACAGTCCGTCAGACCGATCGGGCGCGCGCCGACTGCGACGACGCATCGCATGGCCTCGAGCACGCCGTGCTCGGCCGCATAGCCGGCATCGATGCGCCCGTACCGCGGATTGCCCGCCACGGCAAGCGCGACGCCCAGGCGCGATCCCGGGATCGGCGCGATCACGCCGGCGTCGGCCGCACCGCGCGGCAACACCGTTCGGCCGCGCACGACCGCGTCGTAGCGCCGATAGATCGGTTCGCGCGACGCGACGTCGCGGTGCGCCAGAACGCGCGGAAAAACGGTCTCCACCTCTATCGCGGGCAGTTCCTCGACAGCGCCCGCATGGCGAATGACTTCCGTGTACGGCAGCTCGTCGCGGATGGTGCCGGTCAAGAAGTCGCTCTCGACGTCCATGACGACCTCGCCGTGATGGCGAAGGACGTAGCGCCGTTCTGTGGTAACGCGCCCCACGATCGTCGCGCGCGCGTTGTGCGCCACGTCGGGGAGCGTGAACTCCTCGTTATAAATCCGCAGCACGTCGGTGGCGAGGTCGGGTGGAAGCAGCCACAGCAGCCGCTCCTGCGTCTCGCCAACCGCGATGACCTCGGCCGGCAACCCCTCGACCGCGACGTTTACCTTGTCGAGGTCGATCTCCGCGCCGTAGCCGCCCTGCGAAGTGATCTCGGCCGAGCAGCCCATGATGCCTCCCGCGCCGAGGTCTTTGAACGCAGCCACGACGTTTCGCTCGCGCAGGAGTGCGAAGACGCGATAGCTCGCGCGCATCAACACGTTTTTCAAGAACGGATCGGGTACTTGGACGGCGCCCTTGTTGAGGTCGGACTCGACGGCATCGAGCGTGAGCGACGAGAACGAAGCGCCCCCGAAACCGCTCGGATCGGTCGCCTTGCCGACCAACACGATCTCCCAATCCTCGGCGCCCTTGGGAGCGTACGAGTGGATCAGCTCATCTTCTTTGACGATCCCCAACGCGACGACGTTCACCAAGCAATTCTCGTTGAAGCCTTCGTCGAAATAGGCGTCGCCGGCTATGTTCGGAACGCCGATGGCGTTGCCGTACGCTCCGATCCCGTCGACGACTCCTCGGGCCACGTGATCGGCGTGCGCGTCGAAGTCTCCGAAGCGTAACGGATCTGCGACCGCGATCACTTCGGCGCCCATGCAGAGCACGTCGCGAACGATTCCTCCGATACCCGTCGCCGCTCCCTCGAATGGCACGACCTGCGACGGGTGGTTATGCGATTCGTGGGCGATTACGACCGCATAGCGCGCGCCGTCGTGCACGCCGAGATGGAGCGCGCCCGCGTCTTCGCCGGGACCGAGCATTACGCCGGCGCCGCTCGCCGGCAGACGCCTCAGGTGGTGCCGGCTCGACTTATAGCTGCAATGCTCGCTCCACTGCGCGTCGAAGGCGTGCAGCTCCACGACCGAGGGTTCGCGCCCGAGCCGCTCGGCGATCCGTTGCAGCTCATCGTCGCGCAGCGCGACGTCCGGAGCTCCGGAGAGCCCACTAACCAAGCGTCGCTCCTTGCGCGAGCGGCGGCTGCTGCAACGACGCGTCCGCGTGCAGCACGTTCGTGCGCGCGTTCGCCTGCATCAACAAGGTCCTACCGTAAAGCACCGTATCCTCGAGGCCCAAAAGCTTCGCGCACTCCATGGCCAGCCGCTCGGGCTCGATGCTTCCGTCGAGCACGGGCGCCGAAGAGATCGCGTCGAGCATCGAACGCAGCAAATCGTTCTCACCCACTGCCACAACGATCAGGCGTGCGAAGCTGGCTTCCAGCTGCTGGATCAACTGCAGCACGTAGCCCGGCGTCGAGGTTGGACTCGCAACATGACGGACGGTCGGCAGGCCGAGCTGGCCGAGGGCTTTCGCGACTTCGTTTGCTCGGTCGACCTGGGACGGAGAATCGGCAATCGTCGCAATCATGCCGGGGCGCATTACCGGAAATGTACCCACCAGGTCTGCCACGCGTTCGTAGTTGCGCTTGACCCGCTCGAGCGCTTCGTCGTCGACGTTCTCTAGGTTGCGGTACATTTGCTTGTCGAGCATCAGTTCTTCGCGGCCCTGGGGCCAGATGCGCCAGGAATCGTTGTCGATCACGTCCGCGATCACCAGTTGTCCCTGGTTCTCGCCGCCGGCGAGCCGGCCGAATTCAACCTTGAGGTCGACGAGCATGACGTCTCGCTTGCGCCACGCGTGCGAGAGGATATCGAAGGTCAGGCGCGCGAGCTCGGTCATCACGCCGACCTCCTGGGGCGCCGCGATGTTGCGTGCGATGATTTCGTCGGGCGAGATCAGCGGATCGTGCGCGGCATCGTCCTTGAAAAAGAACTCGATCACCCGCGGCACCAGCAGCGTACCGCGCGGGAGGGTCGGATTGCGCTTGGCGAAGGAACCCGCGGCCACACCTCGCGTCACGACTTCGAGCGGGATCATGTTGCAGCGCCGAACGACCATCTCGTTGTTGTCGTCGTCTTCCCCGCCGTTGAGGTAATGCGTCGGCAGACCGCAGAGGTTGAGCAATCGATAGACGCGCGCGGTGGTTTGTGCTGCCAGCCGTCCCTTTCCGGCGATCTCGTGGCGCCGAGCGCCGTCGCCGGCGGAAATCTGATCGGTCTGCGCCACGACCAGCTGATGCGGCTGCCCGGGGTTCTCGTACAAGACCTTCGTCTTACCGCGCGCGATCTCGATGCCTTTGTTCACGAAAGACGCACCTCGGTCTGACGCGGAAACGGTGGGAGGCCTTCGATGCGGTCGGCCAGCAAGCGCGCCCGCTGCGGCGCCGTGCCGACGTGCCCGCTCGGATCCAGCAGACGGCGAATTTCCGCGGGATCGACGAGCGCGGTCAGCTCGCGCTCCTCGGCGAGGAGCCGCGAGAGCGGATTGTCCTCGCCGCGGCCAACCGCTGCCCACGCCTCCATCGATGCACGGCGAAGGGTTTCGTGCAGATGCTGGCGGTCTCCGCCGGCCCGCGTTGCCTCGAGCATGACGGCCTGGGTTCCCGTGAAGGGCGCGTACGCGCGCAAGTTGGCGGCGATCCGCCGCTCGTCCACGCGCAATCCCTCGATCACGCTGCGTGCGAGCGTCACGATCTCATCCGCGCAGAGCAGCGCCTCAGGCAACGTCGTGCGGCGATTCGCGCTATCGTCGAGCGTGCGCTCCAGAATGTTCGTTGCGGCGTTCTGCCACGCGACGTCGGCGTACGCCGGAAGCAATCGCGCAAGCGAGCCGATGCGCTCGCAGAGAATCGGATTCTGCTTGAACGGCATGACGGAGCTGCCCACTTGTGCTCGCGCGAATGGCTCGGCGACCTCGCCGAAGCCCGGACTGGCCAGAACGCGCACGTCAACGGCGAACTTTGAGAGCGACGCGCCGAGGCCGGCGAGCGCGGAGAGCAGCAAATAGTCGAGCTTGCGCGGATAGGTCTGGGTGCTGATCTCCCGAGCACGTAAACCAAAACGCTCGAGCACGTAGGCTTCGATCTCGGCCGAGCCGCCGCTGCGATCGGCCAGCCGCTCGTACGATGCGGCGGTACCGACCGCCCCCCTCAGTCCCTTGGCCGTCAGGTTCTCGAAGACGAAGCGCAAATTTTCGTCGTCGACGAGCAGGTCTTGCGCGTAGGCCGCGAGACGGTAACCGAGCGTCGTCGGTTCTGCCGGCTGAAGGTGCGTATATCCCATGCAGACGAGGTCGGCGTATTGGCGAACCTTTGTGCCGAGCGAGGCGAGCAGTTCGTAGAGACTCTCACCGACGAGCGATAACGCCAGCCTGAGCCGATAGGTCTCGACGGTGTCCTCGATGTCCATCGACGTCGCGCCGAGATGGAGCTTGCCGCCTCCGCGCTGCGCCTGCCCCGCGAAGACCCGGATCTCGGCCATGAGATCGTGATGAATCTCTCGCTCGATGGCAAGCGCCGCCTCGACGTCGATCTCACCGGCATGCGCGCGCAGGTCCGCGACCTCGGCCTCTTCGACCAGCCCCTGCGCCGCCTGCGCTTCCGCGAGCGCGACCCACACGGCCCGCCACAATCGGCGCCGCGCCGTCTCCGAAAACAGCGAGCGCAACACCGCACGGCCGTATCTCCACGAAAACGGCGAGGCGTAGGTTTCGTACTCCATGGATTGTAATGCCCTTCGCCTCGCGGGAAGCCGCCGCCTCGTCACCGTACTGCACGCGCATGAAGGCAGTCGCTGCATCACTGCTCGCTCTATGCTGCTGTCTTACGGGCTGCTCCAAGCGTGGCGGCGAAGCGGCCGGGCGCCATGCATGGACCCAGCCGGGCGTGCTACGCGTCGCCGTGCTCGAGGAACCCAAGAACCTCAACCCGCTTCTCGCGGGGACGACGATCGAGATCTTCATCGATCGTCTCATGTTCGAGCCGCTGGTCTCCGCCGATCCACGCGGCAACCCCGTCCCGATGCTGGCTGCCGTCGTGCCGACGCAAGCAAACGGCGGGGTGAGCGCCGACGGCTTGACCATCGTCTATCACCTGCGCCGCGACGCGCGCTGGAGCGATGGGGTGCCCGTAACGTCGCGCGACGTGGCGTGGTCGTGGCAAGCAATCGAAAACCCCGACAACGATGCCGTCTCGCGACACGGATACGATGACGTGCGCGCGATCGACACGCCCGATTCGCACACGGTGGCGGTGCACCTGAAGCAGCGCTTCTCCCCGTTCGTTAACACCTTTTTCGCGGAGAGCGACCAGCCGTACGACATCGTGCCGGCGCACGTGCTCGCGCGATATCCCAACATCAATCAGATACCCTTCGACGCGCAGCCCCGCGTCGGCGACGGGCCGTTTCGCTTCGTTTCGTGGCAACGCGGCGACCGTATCGTGCTCGACGGAAACCCCTCGTTCTTCGAGGGACCGCCCGCCCTGCGCCGCATCGTCATCGAGTTCGTTCCGAACGAAGACTCGGCGATCAATCTCTTGGCCACCCACGCCGTCGATTATATCTTTCAGCCGTCCATCCAGACCTATCCGGCGTTGCACGCCCTGCCGGACGCGCGGATCGCTTGGGTCAACGTCAACGGCTTCGAAGGAATCGAAGCCAACCTTTCGCGTCCAACGCTGGCCGACGTGCGCGTGCGCACGGCCATCGCCGCCGCACTCGACAAGAACGCGCTGACGCAAGAGCTCACGCACGGGCAAGCCACGATCGCTACGGAGGACCTTCCGAATTGGATGTGGGCTTTCGATCCGTCGGTAAGGGCCGTGCCGTTCGACCCCGCGTCGGCAAAGAGGCTGCTGGCGCGCGCCGGGTGGGTCGCCGGACGCGACGGCGTCGCGCGCAAGCAGGGGCGCCCGCTCGAGCTGACGCTTGCAACCGACGTGGCCTCAGCCGTGCATCGCTCCGAGAGTCTCCTCATTCAGGCGGCGCTCCGGCGGATCGGCATTGCCGTCAACGTAAAGTACTATCCCATCGACATTCTTTACGCACCGCAAGGCATGGGCGGTATCCAGCACGGCGGAAAATTCGATCTCCTCGCCTACGGATGGTACGCTGGGATCGATCCGGACAACTCGTCGGAACTCACCTGCAATAACTTTCCGCCGCACGGGTACAACGATCCCCGCTACTGCAATCCGGCGATGGACGCCGCGCAGGACGTCGCGCTGACGCACTACGATCGCGCGACGCGTAGAGCCGCGTACTCCAAGATCGAGCATCTCCTCGCGATCGACAACCCGATCATCTTCGTGTGGTGGCAGCGCCAGCAAGAGGCCCTCAGCGTCGATTTCCGCGGCTTCGCGCCAAACCCGGTCGTCGAATCCTGGAACGCGTGGCAGTGGAGCATATGAGATTAGCGGGATTCGTTGCGGATGGACGGCGATAGGAGCGCCACCAGCGCGACGACGACGTAGCCTACCGCCGAAATCGTCATCGCGGCGTGGGGCGAGCGGTGATCGGCGACCCATCCGAGGAGCAGCACGCCGGGCGCCATGCCCGCGAGCACCAACAGGCGCACCGCGCCCATCACGCGTCCGACCATCTCGGGCGGCGTGACGCGCATGCGAAAACCGAGAATCTGCGCGATCTCGAAGTTGGCAAGCGCGTTCGACGTTGCCCAAAAAAGCGCCGCGAGCCAGATATTCGAGACCAGTACGACCGGCACAAAGAACAGGGCATCGAGCGAATAGGCAATCACGAGCGCACGTCCGAACGGCCAGCGGTCAGGATAGCGCGCCGCCAGCGACGCGCCGGCGATCGCGCCGAGCGCGGAGATGCCGAAAAAGATGCCGACCTGCTGATCGGACGCTTCGAAGCCCTTCTTCAGAAACGGGATCAGAATCGCATACCCGCCGAAGCCGAAGACGTTGAACGAGAACGCCGCGAAGGCTTGCGCGCGCATGCCGAGATCTCCCCAGAGATGGCGGTAGCCGAGCGAGATGTCGTCGATCAGGTGCGCAAGCGTCGGTAGGCCGGCAATGCGGTCGGGTCCTAACGACGGGATCCATGCAAGCGAAAGCTGCGAGGCAAGGTAGGTGAGTGCGTTGATCGTGAGCGCCGGCAGCGGCCCGAAATACGCAAACAGCGCGGCGCCGATCGCGGGCGTCATGAGGTTCGACGTGTTCTCCGCCGCGATGAGCACAGCGATCCCCTTGGTGGCCTGGTCCCGTCCGAGCAAATACGGAATACTCGACGACTGTCCGCCCAGAAACCCGGCCGCGCAGATGGAGATGATCACGAGGCCGCCGTAGATCATTGGGAGCGTCAGCACGTGGAACGCGTAGCCGATCGCAAACAGCGCCATCACCACGAAGCGTACGGCGTCGCAGCCGATCATCAGCCGGCGGCGGTCGAGACGGTCTGCGAGGGATCCGCCGACGAGCGCAAACAGCGAGAACGGTGCGATCTCGCAGATCAGCGCCGCTCCGGTGGAAAGCGCCGAATGCGTGAGATGGTAGGCCAGAAGCGGAACGGATAGCATGCGTAGCCCGTCGCCGATGTAGCTGAACGACTGCCCGGCAAAATACCGTCGAAAGGCGCGCGACGCAAAAATGCTCTGCGCGCCGGATGCGCTGCCCACGGGCGCTATCGGCGCGAGAAGCCGGAGAGTTCGACGGTGATGCGGTCGACGAGCGCCCGGTGATCCTCAGGATCGTTGCCGGAGCGGCCCGTGACGATGGCCTCAATTCCGTGAACGGCGCGTTCGAACGCGGCGCGCGCGCGCCGCGCGCCGACGCGCTTTGCGAGTGGGCGCAGGTAGGTCTCGCGCCAGCTCCAGCGGTCCGGCAGCCTTCCCTGCGGGCGCGTCAGCTCCCACAGGTAGTTGCACTCGGTCGCGAGCGCGGAGAGAAGCGGCACGGCCGCGTTGCGCGCGTCGTTCGCGAACGTTTCGTCGGCGATCGCGAGCGCCTTCGCGATTCTGCCTTCGGTGACGGCTCTCGCGTACTCGTAGACTTTTGGGTCCTCTATGGCCAACGCTTCGCGCCCCAGATCGTTGAGCGTGATCTTCTTGCCCGCGAGCGCGAGCTTCTCGAGGTCGTTGCGCACGGTGCCGAGATCGGCCGCGCTGCGCGCCAGCTCGTCGATGACGCGCGGTTCTGCTTTCGCGTCGAGGCGCGCGAGCGTCTCGTCCACGAAGCGGGCGCGCGCCTCTGCGCCGGCGGTCGTGTCGACGCGCAGCGCCGCTCGCCCTGCTAAGACGCCGAACGGTTGCGGGCTCTTCGCGCGGGACGAGAGGAGATCGAGAAGCACGAGCGTGCTTCCTTCCGGCACGTCTTGCGCCACGGCCCAAAGACCGCGCCGCGGATCGGCGCGCATCGTCTGAGTATCCGTCACGACGACCACGCGCCGTTCCGCCAGGAACGGCATCGCCTGGAGCGCCTCCGCAACGCGCCCGGGGTCGCCGGCCTCTTCCGCGGTGAAACGGGCGAGATTCAACTCGCGGACGTCGGCCGGGAGGACGCGATCGAGCAGGACCTCGAGCGCGCGCTCCGCCAGCACGCGCTCCGTGCCCTCGATAACCACGAGCTTGCCGATCGGCGGCTCCTTATCGAGAAAATCGAAGAACTTCAAGAGACGGCGACGGAGACGTTGGGCCGGAACTCGAGATCGGGGATCGACTCGACATACGGCGGTCGAACGATCCCGCATTCGGTGACGAAAGCGGTCACGAGATGACCGGGCGTCACGTCGAACGCCGGATTGTAGGCGTCCGCGCCTTCCGGTGCGACGCGGACCTCGCGGAATACCGAAACCTCGTCGGCGGCCCGCTCCTCGATCGGAATCGCCGCACCTCCGGCAATGGACAAATCGATCGTCGAACGCGGCGCGGCGACGTAGAACGGGATGCCGTGGTGCGCCGCAAGGATCGCCAGCCCGTACGTCCCGATCTTGTTTGCCGTATCACCGTTGCGCGCGATGCGGTCGGCTCCGACGATCACGAGGTCTATGCGCTGCTCCTTCATAGTGATGGCGGCCGCCGAGTCGACGATCAGCACCGCCTCGACGCCGGCGTCGCGCAGCTCGAGGTAATTCAAGCGCGAGCCCTGCAGCAACGGGCGCGTTTCGTCCACGAAGACGCGCGGCTTCTTGCCGCCGCGCTGGGCGGCGATCACGACGCCCACCGCCGTGCCCCCGCCCGCGGTGGCCAGCGGCCCCGTGTTGCAATGCGTGAGGATGCGCGCCCCTTTCGGGATCAGCTCGAGGCCGTACTGTGCGATCGCCGCGTCGACGGCAATCTGCTCTTCGTGAATCGTCTTGGCTTCTCGAAGCGGATCGTCCGCCGCGAGAACGCGATCGACGGCCCACGCTAGGTTAACGGCCGTCGGCCGCGCGCCGCGCACGCGCTGCGCCGCCTCCGCGAACGCCGCCTCATTTTCGATCGTGCCGCGCAGCAGGGCGACGCCATAAGCGCCGAACACGCCGATGCACGGCGCGCCGCGAACCGCGAGGCTTTTGATCGCGCCGACGATGTCGTCCACCGTTCGAGCGCGTTCGTACCTCGCTTCGTGCGGAAGCAGACGCTGGTCGATGTAGCGTACTGCGTCGCCGTCCCAGTCGACGATCAAGTCTTATACTCCAAGGGCTGTGCTCTCCGTGGGCATGGGGCTGGGCTAAATGCGACCCAGCACCGTCAAGTCCTGCGCAATCAGATGCGTGGCATTCCGGCGGTGATCAGCAGCATCGTTGCCGCCGCCAGGCCCGCGGCATAGCCCTTGTCGCCCCGTTTGGGGTCGGCGCGCTCCTGCGCCTGCGCGAGCGTGTCGGTCGTGAGCACGCCGAAGCCGATGGGCGTGCCCGTCGCCAGCTGCACGTCCATGATTCCGCGGGCGCACTCACCGGCGACGAAGTCGAAGTGCGGCGTTTCGCCGCGAACCACCGCGCCCAGTGCAACGAGCGCGTCGAAGCGGCCGGTGTCGATGAGGTTGCGGCACGCGAGCGGAAGCTCGAAGCAGCCGGGAACGTCGTAGACCGCGACGTCGTCGTCCGCGACGTTGCAGTCGCGCAAAGCTCGTCGCGCGCCGTCGACCAGCTGCGCGGCGAGATCCGCATAAAATCCGGCTGCAACGATGCCGAAGCGGCGTCCCGCGCAGTCGGGCGGCGGCGTCCGCCGCGCGCCGCTCCCCTTCACGACGCCGCGACTTCGTCTAAGATGTGGCCGAGCTTCGACCGTTTTGTGTCCATGTAATGCTTGTTGTGATCGGTGGGCGTCGTCTGCAGCGGTACGCGCCCGACGATCTTGAGCCCGTAGCCTTCGAGGCCGAAGATCTTCTTCGGATTGTTCGTGATGAGGCGCATCTCTTTCACGCCCAGGTCGACGAGTATCTGAGAACCGATACCGTAGTCGCGCTTGTCGATCGGCAGCCCGAGTGCGAGGTTTGCCTCGACGGTGTCGGCGCCGCGGTCTTGCAACTCGTACGCCCGCAGTTTGTTGGCGAGTCCGATTCCGCGCCCCTCTTGGCGCAGGTAGAGCAAGACGCCGCGACCCTCGTTCGCGATCAGCTGCATCGCGCCGTCGCGCTGTGCCGCGCAATCGCAGCGGGTGGAGTGCAATGCGTCGCCCGTCATGCACTCCGAATGCACGCGGACCAACAGCTCCTTACCGGTGCCGATCTCGCCCATGACCAATGCCACGTGCGTATTCTCGTCGATCGCGGTGTTGTACGCGATCCCCGTCCAGTTGCCCAACGTCGTCGGGAGCTCGAACTCCGCGATCCGCGTGACGAGTTTCTCCGTGCGCATCCGGTGGGCAATCAGGTCTTTGACCGTGATCAGCTTGAGCGCGTGCCGATCGGCGTAGCTGCGCAAACCCTCCAACCGTTCCATCGTTCCGTCGTCAGCCATGATCTCGCAGATCACGCCGGCCGGGTAGAACCCGGCGAGACGAGCCAAGTCGACGGCGGCTTCGGTCTGCCCGGCGCGTACGAGCACGCCGCCTTCCCGCGCTCGCAGCGGAAAGGTGTGTCCCGGCCGCAGGAAGTCGGCGGCCCGCGCCTCGGGGTCCAGGAGTCTTTTTATGGTGGCCGCGCGATCGTGCGCGGAGATTCCGGTCGTCGTCATGCCGCGGGCCTCGACCGAAACGGTGAACGCGGTCTCGTGGAGCGCCGTATTCTCGCGCACCATCTGGGGGATGTGCAACTCGTCGAGGCGCGCGCCCACCAGTGGCACGCAGATCAGGCCGCCTGCGTGCTTGCGCATGAAATTGATCGCGTCGGGCGTGACCATTTGGGCCGCCATCACGAGGTCGCCCTCGTTCTCGCGGTCCTCGTCGTCGAGCACGACGACCATCTTGCCGGCACGAACGTCCCCGACCGCGTCCTCAATCGAATCGAACGGGCCCTCGCGCCCGGTCAGCTGCTCGCCGAGCGACGGAAAAATCTGGGACAAACGCTGGAGGGTGCGGTACGAGGGCTCGCGGCGCCCGGCGCGCAGCAGCGAGATCGCCGACTCGGTGAGGCCGGCGCTCTCGGCCACCTCGGCGGCGGTCAGCCGGGCCCCCTCCATGGCCGAATTGAGAAGATCTGCGAAGCGGCTCACACTCTTAGCGTACCCAGCCCTTGACGATTGTCAAGCCGGTTTCGAAGCAGCGAGGAAAAGTGACCTGGCGCATCCAAATCCTTGACGTTCCCCCAAAGAAGGCATGAAGCAATGCGCGTTTCCCCCCGTCTTGTTGCCGCGATGCTGGCCGCCGGGTTCCTCGGCGGATGCGGCGGCGCTACTCCCAGTGCGATCGGGCCCGCGGCGGTCGGGCCACCGGCGAACGAGCCGGCGCGCGCAGCGAAGACCCGCAAAGCTCGTCACCCTGAACACCCAGACCGGAGCGCTCGAATACTGGCCCATCGAACCGAACGGCGGCTCGAAGCCGCGCCCGCTCTCCGGCCCGCTCGGAATTTACAACGGCTACGACATGGCCGCGAACGGCAACCTGATCGCGATCGCTAACTACAACCCGGCCGAGATCGTCACGTACAACGTGAAAACGAAGCGCGAAAAGACTTTGGCCGATCCGTATGGCGGTCCCGTCGACGTTGCGATCGACAAGCAGGGCAGCGTCTACGCGCTCGATCTCGACAACGTCGCCGTTTTCAAGGCCGGGTCGTCGCAGCCGAGCGAGTTGACGTGCTCGGCTCTCAGTAACGGCGTCGCGATCGCGGTCGACAATGAAAGCGACGTTTTCGTGAACGGGTACGGCTCCAACGGATTCATGGGCGTCGTTGAGTTCCGCGCCGGCACGACTACGTGCAAGGCCTTGACGCGTCTCCGAAAAGAGCGCGGCTACGCCGGCGGCGTCGGAATCGACCCGAAGACCGACGACCTGATCGTCGTCGACGACCCCGACTACTGTGCCGGCGGCATCGAGGGCCGGATGCTGATCTACATCAAGCCCTATCGGCGCGAGGCGGTTCGGTGGCGCAACCTAGGTGCGGAGTATTGCGCCGGAACGTTCCGCCTCGACGCGACGTCGACGCACATCTTCGTCTCGGACGCCACCGTCAGCGACGGCTACCCCTTGATCCAGCAGCGAACCTATCCCGGGGCCGAGGGCACCGGGCTCTATCAGGACGGGCAATTCGGATCGTCGGGTTACTTCGGCGGATTTACGACGATTCCAAACGCGTTACCTAACTAGTTCTCCGGTCGTTCGAGAGCGCTACTCCTGATCGGTTTTAAAGCCGGTCAGGATGGCGTTTCCTTATAGGCTTTGCCCTTTTAATGCCACCTGCCCACAAAAGCAGGCACTTACCTATAAGAGGCGATAACCCTCGGCCGTGACCAACAACCTCCCAACCGAAATCCAAAGCCTAATAGACGCGCACGTCGACGCCTTCAACGCGCAGGACAACAAGGCTTTTATAGGCGTTTTCGGGGACACCGCGATCATTATCGACGGTATCGCACCCCATCGCTGGATGAATCCTAACGCTCCAGAGAAGTGGATTGCCGACTCTGATAAATGGCGGGAGAACTTTGGGGTTTCGTACGAGCATTTGTCGTACGAGATGGGATTCTGGAACGTCGAAGGCTCCGTTGCTTACGCAGTCATAGCGGCGACGTTCACGGTAACGATTAAAGGCCAGACCGTCGAGCGAACCGGCACCCTCACATATACCTTCTCAAAGCAGGGCGACGGGTGGAAGATCGACGCCCAGGCGTGGGGCCGCACCTCGTAACGCTTTGGGCCACCAAGCGCCCGCTCTCAAAAGCAACCACTACCTCCGTTCCCGGACATAAACCGGGTGGTGGAGGGGGGATAGGCAGCGGCTGCGACCGCTCCACGGTATCCCCGCAGAAGCGCTCCGAGCGGAGCGCTTTTTGCTTTAATGCACGCTTCTTGGTAGCGATCTCGCTAGAGGCCGACCCCGGTATCGTAGATCGGGCGCAGGCGATCAATTGCAATCGGGGCTTCTTAAAATGCCGGGATGAACGTAAGCCTTATTTTGGTGTGATCTTGTTGGTCTGTTTCGCTTTTGCCATCGCCAGCGGCATTGGGGCTGCTGGCAAAAAATTAACGATTACCGTTTTTGTCGCGCCGGAGAGAAGCGACTGCGCCGACTCTCTATCGAGGAGAAAGGCTTTCCTTATACTTGAAACGAGTGTTTCAAGTATGCTATCCTAGTCCGTGTCCAGAACCGCCGACGAAGCGCACCGCGCGGAGCTGCTCGACCGTGCTGTCGATTACGTCTGCCGCAACGGTCTGGCCGAGCTCTCGCTGCGGCCGCTCGCCAAGGCCGTCAGATCGAGCCCGCGGGGCCTGCTCTACTACTTTGGATCGAAGGAGGAGCTGATTGTCGAGATCGTACGGCGCGGCCGCGCTCGGCAACGAGCGATGATGGTGAATCTCAAGCTCACCGATCTTTCCCCCCGCGCGATCGCCCGCACCCTGTGGCGCGAATGGAGCAAACCCGAGTGGGAGGCGCTCACTCGGCTTTCCTTTGAAGTCTACACTCTCGCCCTGAGCGACCGCACGCGTTTTCCAGGATTTCTCGATGCCGCCGTCAACGAATGGCTCCAGGCCCTCGAGGTGTGTACGCGCCTGCCGGGCTGGACCCGCGTTCGCTCGCGCGCGTTGGCCACACTGCTGATCGCCGGCTTCCGCGGGTTTCTACTCGATCTGCTCGCAACGCACGATCGGGCGCGCATCGACCGTGCGGTGGACCTCTGGCTTTCGCTGGTTTACGATGGCTGACAGCCCGCGCCGCGCCACGACGATCTTCATCTTCGTCACCGTGCTGATCGACATGCTGACATTCGGCATGATCGGGCCCGTGTTGCCGAAGCTGATCGCGGGGTTCGTCGGCAACGACTACGCGCACGCCGCGGAGATCATCGGGATCTTCGCGACGGCCTGGGCGTTGATGCAGTTCTTCTGCTCGCCGCTGCTGGGTACGCTTTCCGACCGCGTCGGGCGGCGCCCCGTCATCCTGCTATCAAACGCGGTGACGGTCGTCGATTACGCGATCATGGCCTGGGCGCCGAACCTGTGGTGGCTCTTCGCCGGTCGCGTGCTCTCGGGAATCGCCACCGCCAACATGACCACCGCAAGCGCCTATATCGCGGACGTGACGCCGCCGGAGAAGCGCGCGGCCGCGTTCGGCATGATCGGCAGCGCCTTCGGGCTTGGCTTCATGCTCGGCCCGGCGATCGGCGGCGTGGTCGGCACGGTCAACCCGCGACTGACGTTCTGGGCGGCGGCCATCTTCGCCCTGATCAACACGCTCTACGGCCTCTTCGTTCTGCCCGAATCGCTGCCGCGCGAGCGCCGCACGCAGCGGATCGAGTGGAAGCGCGCGAACCCCGTCGGATCGCTGCGGCTGCTTCGCTCGCATCACGAGCTGTGGGGGCTTAGTTGGGTGAACTTCATCACGTACGTCGCCCACGAAGTCTTTCCGAACGTTTGGGTGATCTATTGCATCGCCGCCTTCGGTTGGAGCACGGGAAGCGTCGGATTGACGCTCGCGCTCGTCGGCGCGGTCTCGGCGGTGAATCAGGCGACGATGGTCGGAACGGTCGTCAAGCGGCTCGGCGAGCGCCGGACGTTGCTCGCGAGCCTCGTCGTCGCAATCATCGGCCTCGTGCTCCTGGGAGCGAATAACGGAATCGTCTTCCTGATCGGCGCGGTGGTCATTGCGTTGCCGATGTATCAAGCCTCGTCGCAGGCGCTGATGACGCGGCGCGTCGGCCCCGCCGAACAGGGCGAGCTGCAGGGAGCCCTCGGATCGCTGCGTGGCATCTCGATGCTGATCGGCCCGTCGATCTTCACGCTGACGTTCGCGCAGTTCGCCGGCCCCTGGCGCTCGCTAGGATTCGTTGGCGCTCCGTGGCTGCTCGCCGCGCTGCTCTATGCCGTGTCGCTCGCGGTTGCGTGGCGCGTGACGTCGCGCGCCGACGACGTCGTAATGCCTCAGGGTCCGATCGCCACCGCCGACACGTCGTTCGCCGCGAACGAATAGAAGGGGCTCTGGCTGCGATTCTGGAGCGCGTGGTACAGGTCGACGCTCGTGAAACCGTCCGCGTCGTAGAGCACCCGGCGCCCAACGGCGATCGAGACCAAGAAATGCAGGTTCGATCCCTGGAAGCGAATCTGGCTCGTCGGCGGCCCCTTCGCTTTCGCGCTCGGCGAGTAACGGTCGATCCAACCGGTTTTATACCCGTAGTTGACGTTCGAAATGAAAACGTCGCCGGCATCGTCGGTCGCAACCGACGAAACGTGGGCTGGAGCTTTGGTGTGAAAGACGCGGGTTCGCCGCGGATCGGTTACGGCGTTCGTGAACTCGGCAATCGAATACGGATCCTCCGTGATGTAAAGGTCGTCGCGCGGGTCTACGGCGATGCCGGTGACGACCGCGCGCTGTCCCAACGGAATCGTCTGGACCGGCGAGACCTTCCCGTTCGCGCCGGGCGCGAATACCGCTACGCCGTTGCAAGGCACTCCCCCCGATTTTGCGGGGACCGCCCGATGCGTGCCGGGCGAGACGCCGCCAGCGTACGTGTAGATTGCGGCGAACAGGTAGCCCTGGGCGTCGGCCGCGAGCGCGGAAATCTCCGTCTCCTCACCGCTCGACACTCCGCAACGGCCGGGGCTCGGAATTTCGAGCTTGCGAACCGGCTTGGTGCCGCGCGGCCCGAACGCGTAGATATCGCCGCCGCTCGCGACGCTCCCGAACGCGTAGAGCGTGCCGTCGCCCGCAACCGCGATGAGGCCGCCGTAGCCTTCGTAGACACGGTCGGGCGTCGACTCGGGAAAACCGTGGACGATGCGAAAGCGCTCGATCGACGGGTAATGCGTGGCGGTCGTAACGGCGACGTACAGGTGTCCACCGCGTACGCCGGGTGTCACGCCCTGACGAGCGCCGGCAACCCGCGAGCGCGAATACGAGTCCGAGTCGAGCGAGCCTCATCAGAATCCCTCCTCTGCCGTCTAACTAAAGTATAGGCAGCCTACTCGAAAACCACAATCGGTTTGATGATTCGAGACTCCGCGAGGTCGCGGTATGCGCGCGGCACGTCGCCGAGCGCTACGAGCGTGGCCCCGAGCTTCGCGGCGCTCACGGCGCCGCGCTCGATCAGCGCGAGGGCGGCTTTGGTGTCGTCGGGTCCGCACGAGTAGCTCGCGACCAGGCGCAGGTCGCCGAAATAAAACCGCTCCGGATCGATTTCCAGGCGTGTCTCCGGTGCGAACGGAGTGAACATCACGACCGTGCCTCCCGGCGCCGCAGATTCCAGCGCCCCGCGCATCGCCGGCGCCGTGCCGGGGCCGCATATAACGACGTCGGCGCCTTGCTCGAGCACGTTGCGGGCGTCGTCGGGGTGGAACGCGCGCGCCCCGTTGTGCTCGGCGACCGCGCGCCGCTCCTCGATGAAATCGCTGCCGAAGACCTCGGCTCCGAGCGCGCGCGCCGCCAGCACGTGAAGCTGCCCCATGACGCCGAGCCCGACCACGCAGAGGCGATCGCCGGCGCCGACGCCACTGCGGCGCAGCGACTTCACCACGCAGGCGAGCGGCTCGACCAGCGATGCATCCGGAAACTCCACGTGCTCGGGCAGCAGGAGCGTGTCGCGGAGATTGGCCGCTGCGACACGGAAGTATTCGGCGATGCCGCCCGGATCGATCTTGCTGGCGCGCCAGGTCGCGCATTGCACGTAGTCGCCGCGCGCACACCAACGGCAGGAGAGACACGGCGCGTGGTGGTGCACGAACACGCGATCACCCACCTCAAACGGCGTGGTGCCGCTCGTTTCTGCGACGATGCCGGCCGGCTCGTGGCCGAGCACCAGCGGCGCCTTTCGACGAATGTACCAGGGCATGACGTCGCCGCTGCAGATGCCGCTCGCCATCGTGCGCACGAGCAGCTCGCCCTCGGCCAGCTGCGGAACGGGACGTTCCTCGACGCGTACGTCGTCGACGTCGTAGAGCACGGCCGCGAGCATCGTTGACGCACTCACGGTTCGATCAGCACTTTCATTCCCTCGCCGGAGTCGAGCTTCGCGAATGCCGTCGCGATCTCCGAGAGCGGATACCTGTCCGAAATCAGCGCGATCAATGGGAGCTCGCGCGCGTCGATCAAGTCGAAGGCCGCGCCGACGTCCGCGGGCGTGAAGTGGAACGGCGACAGAAGCCGCACGCCGTCGTAATGAGAACGCGCGGCCGGGAACGACACGCGCGCATCGGCAGGCAGGCCGGCGAACAGCGACACGCCGCCGCCGCGCCGCACGAACGACGGCGCGCTCTCCCACATTTCGACCGTTCCGGTGCATTCGATCACCGCGTCGGCCCCGCGTCCGTGCGTGCGATCGCGCACGACTTGGAGTATCGACGCGGCGTGCGTGTCGCGGCTTTCGATGCCCAGCGAGCCCGCAAGAGCCACTCGCTCGGGCCGCCGCCCGAAGAGAATCGCGTCGACGCCCGCGCGCCGGAGCAGCAGCGCGTGAAGAATGCCGAAGCCGCCGTTTCCGAGCACCGCAACGGTCGATCCGGGCGCGGGCGCAAGCGCGGCGATCGAATGCACGACGCACGCGAGCGGCTCGAGGAACGCCGCCTCGGCGTAACCGACGCCAGGCGGCTTTGGGAACGCGTTCGTCTCGACGACGCGTTTCGGCACCGCGATGAGATCGGCGTAGGCGCCGAGCAGCATCGTCGGCATCAGGTGGTCGCAAAGCTCCTCTTGGCCGTGCCCGCACCAGAAACACGTGCCGCAGGGCGCGGTGTGGACGCACATAATCGCGTCGCCGGGGGCAAATGCCGTCACGCCGTCGCCCACCGCGATAACGTCACCGGAAAACTCGTGGCCGAAACGCGTCGGCATCGGCATCTTGGGATGCCCGCGGCGATACGTCTTCAAGTCGGTGCCGTCGCTCAGCGCCGCGCGAACCCGCACGACCATGCCGCCGGCCGGCGCCGCGGGCGCGGCCTCGTCGCGCAGCTCGATGCGCCGCGGTGCGACCAGCATCGCTACACGCACGCGAGGAACGCCGCGCGGATCGGTTCCGGCAAGGCGCGGCTCTTCAACGTCGCCGCATCGATAGCGGCGACGACCACGCCGATCGCGGCGCCGGCGCCGGGCCGGCGCTCGTTGAAGAATACCGTCTTCCAGCGAACGCTCGACGCGCCGACGTGCTCGATATGCGTGCGCATGCGAAGCCAGTCGCTCATTAGGGCGGGTGCGAAATACTCGGCCTCCACGCGGACGCGCGGCAGCCAGAAACCGTACTCGGTGAACACGCTCTCGTATGGAAAGCCCAGCTCGGCGAAGAGTTGCATCTCGGCATACTCGGCGAAGCGTGAGTACGCCGCGAAATACATGATTCCGGCGACGTCGACGTCGGCCCATTGCACGTGCAGTCGGCTCTCGAACGTGCGCGCGCCCGGCGGCAGCGCGTCGCAAAACTTGCTCACGAGCCCTCGTACCGGGCGATCGGGTCGACTTCCAGATTCACGCGGCTGCCGGCCGCGCGGCTGCCGAGGCTCGTGCGTGCGAGCGTCTCGGGAATCAGCGCGACTTCGAACCATCCGGTGCCGACGGCGGCGACCGTAAGGCTGACGCCGTCCACCGCCACGAATCCCTTAGGCACAATCATCGGCGTCAGCGTGGCGGGCGTTTCGATACGCACGCGTTCACCCTGCCCTTCCGGAGCTCGCGCGATTACGAGCGCGGCCGCGTCGACGTGTCCGTAGACCAAGTGTCCGCCGATGCGATCGCCGAGGCGCAGGGCGTACTCCACGTTGACTGCGTCGCCTATCGCGCGCGTACCGAGGTTGCTGCAGGCGAGCGTCTCCGGAATCACGTCGAACGAAACGTCGTCGCCCTCGACCGCCGTCGCCGTGAGGCAGACGCCGTCGATCGCAATCGAGTCCTTGGGTTCCGGTCGCTCGCGCGCCACGCCCTCGCAGCGCACGCGCAGCGTCACGCCGCCATCGCGCGCGGCGTCGAGCGCGACCACTTTCCCGCGATAGGCTATGATTCCGGCGAACACTTGTCATCGTGAGCGGAGTCGAAGGAACCCGATATGACGACGTCGTCGCCGGTGCGCTCGACTCGGTCGAAGCGCAGAGGCACGCCGAGCCGGCTGAGGTCGGTTCCCGCCAACACGGGGACGGCACGGTCGTTCTGCAAGAATCGAGGTGCGATCGCCCAATAGATGCGATCGACCTGTTGAGCCGCGAGCAGCGCCGCGGCGAGGGTAGGGCCTCCTTCGCACAGCACGCTGAAGAGCCCGCGCGCGCGCAACGCTTTCATCGCTTGCCGCAGATCGAGCGCGACGGCGTCCGGCGCGCCGACGAAAATCACCTCGGCGACATCGCCGACCCGTGCGAACCGTTCGCGTAGCCCCGCCGGCGCAAGTACGATCGTCTTCGCGTATCCGCGAACGGCTTCGAATACCCGGCTGCCCGCATCCACCGCTTCGCGCTCGCACGCCACGACCCGCGTGTACTCGCGCGCGCGATCGTGGGGCGGACGCACGGTCAGCTGCGGATCGTCGATCCGAACCGTCCCGGCTCCAACCAAGACGGCGTCGTGAACGGTCCGAAGCTCGCGCACGTAGCGTTCCTCGCCCGCCGAGCCGAGCCGCTCTTGAAGTCCGGGGCGACTCGCGATCGCGCCGTCCAGCGACATCGCCATCTTCAACGCGACGTACGGTCGTTCGAGGACGCTGCCGCGCGCGAAGATCTCGATCAGCGCCCGCGCCGCCGCGTCGTTGACGACCGTGACGTCGATGCCGCATTCGCGCAGTTGTTCGGCGCCGCCGCCGTGTTCCGTCGGGTCCAGCGTTCCCGCGACGACGCGTGCGACGCCCGCATCGATCAGCGCGTGCGTGCAAGGCGGGGTGCGCCCCGTGTGACGGCACGGCTCGAGCGAGACGTAGAGCGTCGCACCGCGCGAGCGCGGGCCCGCCTGGCGAAGCGCGGCCGTCTCGGCATGCGCGGCGCCGGCACGGCGATGATAGCCTTCACCGACGACCACGCCCTCGCGCACCACCAGCGCCCCGACCGGCGGATTGGGCGCCGTGTCACCGATGCCGCGCGCGGCGAGTTCATACGCGCGCTGCAAGTACAGCTCGTCTAACGGTGTCAGTTGAGGATGGGCGCTCTTCACGGCTCACCGCTCTTCGTCACGGCGACGACCACGGCATCCTCGACCACCCCGCCGGCTGCGCGAACGGCGGCGGCGCAGTCGCGCAGGGTCGACCCGGTCGTGCAAACGTCGTCGAACAAGATGATGGGCTGCGTCGCAACGAGCGGGGCGCATTCGAACCGGCCGTGCGCGGCGAGCCGAGCGGCTCGCGACCGGCCTCGCTGCGCGTCGCCGGCTCGCTGGTCCAAGGCCTCGAGCATCGTCGCCCCAGCGGCCGATGCGGCATAGCTAGCGACGAGCGCCACGCCGTCGATCCCGCGAACGCGGCGCCGCTTCGCCGTAGTCGGGATCGGTACCACCACCGAACCCTGCGGAACGAGACGCGCCACCGCGCGCCCGAGTGCTTCGGCGACGTCACGGCGACCGTCTTTGAGGGCCAGGATCGCGCTGCGCAGCGTCCCCTCGTACAGACCGTACGCGGCGACTCGAAGCGTCGGAAGGTGCACTCGAATCGTTTCGCACGCCGGAGCGCACGCGTCGCAGAATCCGCTGCCGAGCGCGTTGCAGCTCGCGCACTGCGGTGGAAAGAAAAAATCGAGCAATGCCGGCCATGCCATGCAGCTCGATCACGACGGCGGATGATGCCGCCTACCCGCCTACGCGTCGTTTGCGACGAGCGCCCCGGTCAACACGCTGTTCGGCGCAACGGCATAGTTGATGCCGACGATCGTGTCCCGCACGTCGGAAGCTGACCCGATGGTCGCACCTTCCCAGAGAATGGCGCGCTCGAGCCGGGCTCCGGCGTCGACGCGAACGCGTTCGCCCAGAACGCTCGGGCCGACGATCGTCACGCCGTCGGCGACGACCGCTCCCGCCCCGATGTGCACGGGGCCCTCGATCCGCACGCCGCGTGCCAGCGTTGCGGTTGCGTCGATGCCGTCGGCCACGGTATCGGGAATGCGCACCAAGCCACCGACGACGTCGAAGCTCGCCCTGCGATACTCGCTCGGCGTGCCGATATCGGCCCAGTACGCGCCCCGCGCGTCGAATCCGTAGAAGCGCTCGCCGGCGCCTTGCAACGAGGGAAAGACTTGCTTGCCGAAATCGTAGAACTCGCCCGCCGGAATATGCTCGAAGATCGCCGGCCCGAAAACGTATACTCCGGTGTTGGCAAGCTTACTCAACTCGGTCCCCTTCGCGGGCTTCTCCTGAAAGCCGAGGATCTTTCCGCGATCGTCAAGCACGACTACGCCGTATTGGTCGACTTCGTCGCATTCGACCAGCCCGATCGTGGCGATCGCGCCGCGATCGCGATGGAACTGCATGATTCGATCGAGCCGCAGGTCGGTGACCTCGTCGCAGCCGATCACGAGAAACGATTCGTCCCCGAAGAAATCCTGTATGTTCTTCACCCCGCCGGCGCTGCCGAGCAGCTCCGGCTCGTGGGAATAGTGAAGCTTCACTCCGAAGCGCGAACCGTCGCCGAGCGTGGAAACGATCGCGTCGGCGAGATAGTGCACGTTGATGGCGATCTCGTCGAATCCGAACGCCTTGAGGTAGCGAACGAGATGCGCGGCGTTCGGAACGCCGGCCACGGGAACGAGCGGCTTGGGGACGAGTTTTGTGAGCGGATAGAGCCTCGTCGAGAGACCGCCCGCTAGGATCATCGCCTTCATCGGCGCCGGCCGAGCTCGTCGCGCGCGACGAGCCAGGCGAAGCGCGGCAGCGCAAGCTGTCGCCGCCAGCGTCCCGGCTCCCTGGCCAACCGGAAGAGCCATTCCAAGCCGAGCTTCCGAGCCAGCCGCGGCGCGCGCTCGATGCGACCCGCGATCACGTCGAACGACCCGCCCACGCCGATGCCGGCGCCGCATCCCGTCGCGGGGAGGTTGTCCGCGAGCCAAAACTCTTGCCGCGGCGACCCTAGGCCCGCCAAAAGCAGCCGCGCACCGCTCGACGCGATGGCGCTAACGACTTGCGCGTTCTCGTCATCGCGGAAATAACCGTCGCGGGTGCCCGCGACGCGCAACGGTGGGAATCGCGATGCCAAACTCGCGGCCGCCTCCGCGGCCACGCCGGCCGCTCCCCCTAGAAAATAGATCGGCAGAGCCTGCGCGGCGGCGCCGGCGCAGAGACGCTCTATGAGCTCGACACCGGCGACGCGTTCGCGCAACGGCGCTCCACGGTGCCGCGCGACCGCGAGTACGCCGACCGTGTCGCACAGCGAAAGAGCGCACTCGTTCACGATCGCGCG
Organism: Vulcanimicrobiota bacterium; assembly: GCA_963745145.1. Lineage (GTDB taxonomy): Bacteria > Vulcanimicrobiota > Vulcanimicrobiia > Vulcanimicrobiales > Vulcanimicrobiaceae > Cybelea. The sequence continues at coordinate 968,019 of CAVUWE010000003.1, forward strand.
AAATCGCGGGTCGCGCTGCGCGTGCACGACCATCTCCGTTCCGAGCGTCACGACCTGCGCGCCGTTGCCTTCACGAGCGAGCGCCAGAATTCGCCGCGTGGCCTCGTCCGAATCGATGGGGTCCAGCCGGCACCCCAGAATCTCCACGCGGCGTTTACCTGTGCTCGACGGGCTGCGATGCGTACGGCGCGATGAGCGGCATGAGGCGATCCGCGACGCCGGCGGGCATTGCATCGAGCGGCAGGCGGCATTCGCCCACGCGGAAGCCGAGCTGCCGCATTGCCCACTTCACCGGAATCGGGCTGCTCGTGGCAAAGAGCGCGTCGATGAGCGGCAGCAGCGACGCGTGTATCCGCGCGGCTTCGTCGACGCGACCCGCGCGATAGCACTCGACCATTCTGCGGTACTCGGGCGAGCAGAGGTGCGAGGCGACTCCGACGACGCCGTCCGCGCCCATCGCCAGGCACGGCAGAAAGAGGTGATCGTCGCCGGCCCAGACGACGAACCCCTTGTCTCTCGCCCGCAGAATCAATCCGATTTGCTTGAGGTCGCCGCTCGATTCTTTGACGCCGGCGAGGTTGGCGTGCCGGCTCGCGAGCTCGAGCAGCGTTTCCGGCAGCATATTCGCGCCGGTGCGGCCCGGAATATTGTAGACGATGACGGGAAGCGGCGTCGCCTGCGCGATCGCGCCAAAATGTGCCAGCATGCCGCTCTGTGTCGGCTTGTTGTAGTATGGAACGACCGCGAGAATCGCGTCGGCCCCTGCGTCCTGCGCCTCCTGCGCGGCAACAACCGAGTCGCGCGTGGCGTTCGTGCCGGCATTCGCGACCACGGTCGCAGCGCCGCCCACCGCTTCCTTCACGGCCTTCCACAAAGCGATTCGCTCTTCGCGCTCGAGTGTCTGCCCCTCGCCGGTGGATCCCGCGACGACGAGCCCGTCGTTTCCGCGATCGACCAGCCAGCGAGCTAACCGCCGCGCTTCCCCGAGATCGAGCGCGCCTCGTTCGTCGAACGGCGTCACCATCGCCGTGAGAATAGTTCCGAGGTTCATGACACCGTCTCTCCTTTGTCGAGCTCGAATTGCTCGTGCACCGCAACCTCGGCCGTCGTCACCTGGTCCGCCGGCACCAGGATCGAGATCGTGATGTTGCTGTCGGTGCAATGAATGATTTCGACGTCGGCGCGCGAGAGCGCATCGACAACGCGGTGCACGACCCCGGGCGCATACCGCATGCCCGTGCCGACGACCGAGATTTTCGAGCACCCTTCGCGGACGCGAACCGCGAGGTTGAGATCGCCGAGCAGACGGCGGAGCTCGTTCCCGCGGTCACCGTCGACCACGAACGCGACCCCCGCCTGATTGATCGTCACCTGATCGATCGAGATCTTGGCGTCGGCAACCCGGCGGAACATCTCGAGTTCGGTTTCCATGCGCCGCTTGGGTGATTCGATGTCGCCCCGAATGATCCGCACCCACGTAACGCGCCCCGACGACGTGACGCCGGTAACCGGACGATGATAGTCGAGGCTCTCCACCACGAGCGTGCCGCGATCGGTCCGCAGACCCTTGATCGCATAGCTCGTGCCGGTACGATTTGCGTACTCGGCCGCCTTGTTGTGCATCACTTTCGCGCCCTGGTCGGCGAGCTCGGTCATCTCGGCGAGCGACGCGCGCTCGATGGTCCGCGCCTGGGGAACGCGCCGCGGGTCGGCCGTCATCGCGCCGCTCACGTCGGTGTAGATGTCGACGCGCTCTGCATCGAGGGCCTGCCCGATCGCGATCGCCGAGAGATCGGTGCCGCCGCGGCCAAGCGTCGTGACGGTGCCGCCTTCGGTCGAGCCTTGAAAGCCCGCAACGACGGGTACCGCACCGCGTTCGAGCACGTCGACGATCGCGCGCGGCTCGACTCGCAGAATCCTCGCGTCGCCGTGCCGCGCGTCGGTTATAATGCCGGCCTGCGCACCGGAGAGCGCGACCGCTTCGACCCCGTCCGCCGCGAGCTCGTCGGCAAATACGGCCGCGGAGATGAGTTCGCCGGCCGCCAGCAGCAGATCGGAGTTCGAGCTTCCGGCGCGGCCGTTGACGAGCGCCAGCAGCGTATCGGTGGCGTAGGGTGCGGGAGCGCGTCCCATCGCCGAAACGACGGCGACCGTCGCAAAACCCGCTTCGCGCGCGTCGCGGATGCGGCGACCCGCGAGCCGGCGTTCCTCGGGTGTCGCGAGCGAGCTCCCGCCGAACTTGAGAACGGCCGCTTTCAACTCTTCACGTATCCCTTGGCCAGCAGCAGCTCGAGGATCTGCACCGCGTTGGTTGCCGCTCCGCGACGCAGCTGGTCGCCGACGCACCACAGCGCGAAGTCCGTCCCCCTGTCATCCTGAGCGGAGTCGAAGGATGAGCGCAGGCGGGCCACGTGCACGTCGTCGGTGCCTTCCACGTCACGTGGCGTCACGATCCCCTCTCCGTGAAAGACGATTCCCGGCGCGGCTTCGAACGCCGCCGACAGCTCGTCCGTGCTTGCCGCGCGCGTGGTCTCGACGAAGACGGCTTCGCTGTGAGCCGTTCTGACCGGGACGCGCACTGCCGTCGCGCAGACGACGAGGTCCGGCAGATCGAGCAGCTTACGAGTTTCGTCGCGTACCTTGCGCTCCTCGCCGCTCCAACCCGCCGCGTCGAGCGCCCCGACCTGCGGGACGACGTTGCGCGCGAGCGGCCGCGCGAAGACGCACGGTTCGGGCTCGGGCTCGCCGCTCGCGACAGCGCGCTCGCCGGCGAGGAGCTCGTCGAGCCCCGGCCGGCCGGCACCGCTCGCCGCCTGATACGTCGCAACGAACACGCGTCGCAGGCCGGCGACGTCGCGAATCGGGCGCAGCGCCGTGCACAACACGATCGCCGTGCAGTTCGCGACCGGGAAGAGACGGTGGTCGGCTCGCAGCACGTCCCCATTTACCCCGGGAACGATCAGCGGAACACCGCTCCGCATGCGAAACGTCGCGCTATTGTCGATGACGACAGCCCCGCGTTCGAGCAGCGCCGGCGCGTATGTTTCGCTCGCATCCTCGCCGCTCGCGAAAAACACGACGTCGAACTCTCGCAAGGCGTCGGCTGAGGCGGCGCGTACGTCGAGCGATCGGCCGCGAAAGCGCACCGCCGCGGAACGTGCGCGCGAAGCGAACGGTCCGAACGCCGCGATCGGAACGCAGCGCTCCTCGAGCACCCGCACGATCGTCTCACCGACGGCTCCCGTCGCACCGACGACGGCGACGTTCACTGCGCAGCCTCGGGGGCAAGCTCGTCGAGGATCGCGTCCAGGCCAACCGCTAGTCCGCGACGGCGAACGACGGCACGCACCGCGGCCAGCATTCCCGCGACGAAAGAATCGCGCGTTAGAGAATCATGGCGAATCGTCAGGAGCTCCCCGGCTCGGCCGAAGAGTACTTCCTGATGCGCCACGAGCCCCTCGAGCCGTACGCTATGGATCGGCGGCGCCTTTCCGGTGACGCGCTCGATGCGCGATGCGGTCTCGAGCGCCGTGCCCGACGGCCTGTCCTTCTTGCCGGCATGGTGATACTCGACGATCTCGGCGTCGGGAAAGAATCGGGCCGCCTCTCGAGCGAAGCGCATTGCGAGCGCGGCACCCACCGAAAAGTTCGGGACGATCAGCACGCCGACGTTGCGCTCGCGCGCCTTCGCTTCGACCGCCGCGCGCTGCTCGGCGCTCCAGCCGCTGGCGCCGACGACCGTCGGCAGACCGTGCGCGACGGCCGCGGACGAGATCTCGTAGCTTCCCGGCTGGGTCGTGAGATCGAGCAAGACGTCGGGGTTGCACGCAAACACCTCGGCGAGCGAATCGACGATGCCGCGCTCGCGATCTGCAACGCGACCGAGGCCGCAGCAGTATTCGCCCGTGCTTTCCAGCGCCGCGCGCGCGACCGTTCCCATGCGCCCCATTGCGCCGGCGACTGCTACCCGTATCGTGTCAGCCATGCTGTCCCTGGCTGGGTGCGTTAGATCTTTTCGAGCGGCGCGTATTTAAGCATGAGCATCTTCTGGCCCACGTTGGGAAAGTCGATCGTTACGAGGCCGTCGCCACCGGCACCGACGATGCTTTCGATTCGGCCTTCGCCCCACTTGGGATGGCGCACACGGTCGCCGTCTTTGAGGCCGAGATGCATTCCCGCGCCTGCCGACTCGTGGATCGCGACCTCGCGCCACCGGCCTCCCGCCGGGCGCGGCAGGGGGACGCTATCGCTCTTGAGCACCTCAAGCGACGGGATCTCCTCCAAAAAGCGGGACTTCGGATAAGCATACGTGTTGCCGAAGAGCGCGCGGCGCGACGCATAGGTAAGGAAGAGCCGATCGATGGCGCGCGTGATGCCGACGTAGGCGAGCCGCCGCTCTTCCTCCAACTCGGCAGGTTCCGTCAGTGCGCGGCTGTGCGGAAAGACGCCCTCTTCCAACCCGGTCAAAAAGACGCTCGGAAACTCGAGCCCCTTAGCGCTGTGCAGCGTCATGAGCGTCACGTAGGAGGCGTCCTCCTCGAGGGCATCGAGATCGCTGACCAGGGCGATGTTGGCGAGGAATCCCGCCAGGGAAGGCTCGTCATCGCCTGCCTCGTATTCGCGAGCGACGCCCACGAGCTCCGAGAGATTCTCCAACCGCGCCCGGGCGTCGTGCGTGTCCTCGCTCTGCAGATCCCGGACGTATCCGGACCGCTCCATGACGGCAACGAGAAGATCGGCGACGCTGCCGCTCTCGGCGACCTTGCGAATTTCCGCGATGAGCTCGGCGAAGCGCTCGAGCTCCTTGAGCTTCTTGGGCACCGCCGACCGCAACAGCTCGCTGTCGAAAATCGCCTCGCCGACCGAAACGCGCGCGGCGTTGGCTGCCTGCACGAGTGCGGCTAGGGTTTGCTGGCCGATCCCGCGGCGAGGGACGTTCACGATTCGTTTGAAGGCCAGGGCGTCCGATGAGTTCACGATGTAGCGCAGGTAGGCCACGACGTCTTTTATTTCGGTTCGGGCGTAGAACCCGACGCCGCCGACTACCCGGTAGGGAATGCCTTCGGCGAGGAGCGCTTCCTCGAAGACGCGCGACTGGGCGTTCGTTCGATAGAGCGCCACGAAGTCGCGATAGGCTGAGCCATCGCGCACCAAACTCTTGATCTTTTCCACGACGTAGCGCGCTTCGTCGCGTTCGGTCGCAGCGGGATAGACCGTGATGGGCTCCCCCTCGCCGCGCATCGTGAAGAGCCGCTTCGGAGCGCGCGTTAGGTTGTTGGCGACGAGCGCGTTCGCCGCGTCGAGGATCCGCGTCGTGCTGCGATAGTTCTCCTCGAGCTTGAAGGTCTTGGCGCCGGGGAAATCCTCTTCGAACCGCAGGATCATGCGATAGTCGCTGCCCCGCCACGAATAGATGGACTGATCGTCGTCGCCGACGACGGTGATGTTGCCGTGGTGGGCCGCCAGAAGCGCGACCAGGCGGTATTGGGCCGCGTTGACGTCCTGATACTCGTCGACCAGCACGTACTCGAACCTCTGCTGATACTTCTCGCGCGTGGCCTTGTCGCGCTCGAGCAAGTCGATCGTGCGCACGATCAAATCGTCGAAATCCAATGAGTTCGATTCGGCCAGCCGGCGCTGATACTCGGAGTAGACGTTCGCGATGCGCTCGCCGACGAAGGAGGTCTGGCGCTGTGCGTATTCTTCGGGCCACAGCAGCGCGTTTTTCGCCTTGTCGATCTCGGCAAGACAGGCTCCCACCGCCAGCTGCCGTTCGTCGTAATCGAGATCGTCGAGGATCTCTTTTACGAGCTGACGCTGATCGGAGTCGTCGATCACGCCGAAACTCCGCCCGATACCGATGCGCGAACCGTCGCGGCGCAAAATGCGCACGCACATGGCATGGAAGGTTCCCACCCATACGTCGCGCGCGACCGGACCGATCATCGCGTGCAAACGCGATTTCATTTCGCCGGCGGCCCTATTCGTAAATGTGACGGCGAGAATGCGTTCCGGTGCGACCCGTGCGTCGCTGAGGAGGTGGGCGATGCGATGCGTCAGGACACGCGTTTTGCCGCTCCCGGCGCCGGCAAAGATTAGGACCGGCCCATCGGTCTGCCGAACGGCGGCAGACTGCACGTCGTTGAGAATTTCCTTTTCCAGGAGCATTTATAGCGTTTCGCCGCAGGGCTGGTGTTTGCCTGTTTGCTGCGTTTCGTCACCCTGAGCGGAGCCGAAGGGTGCGACGTTTGCCGCAACTTTTACCGAACTGCGCGCAGCACCCGAGCTCGTCGAGCGGCCATCGCATAGGCTGCCGAGAGCAACGCGAGCGTCGATTCGGCGCCCATATTCGCGTTCACCGCATCTTCTTCAAGGCCATCGTAGCATCCGCCGCCGTTCGCCATCGCGATGCCGCGCGAATTCTTGCCGTAAAACCATTCGAGAGCCAGCTCGGCGGCGGCGAAATGGCCGGCGTCTCCCGTCGAGTCGAAGGCAGCCAGCTCAGCGTCGACCATAGCGCACGCCTCGAGCGGCTGCTGCGCGTAGCGCGCTCGAGTTCCGCCGCGCTGGTACCACCCGTCGTTTCCGATCGGAACGTAGATGCCGTTCTCCAAGGTCACGCCTTCGCAGAAAGCGAGCGCGCCGAGGCCGGCCTCGGCATAGCGCGGCTCGCCGAGCACCTGGCCTGCACGAATTAGGGCCTCGGGTAGGCGGGCGTTGTCGTACGTCATGCGATCTTCGAACCAGCGCCAATCGCCGGACGCGGTTCGATCGTACGACGCGAGAATCTCGTCGCTCAGGAATCGCAGCGCCTCGGAATATCGCGGATTTGCGACGGCCGCCCGCGCGTACGCCAGCCCGAGCGCCGCATACGCGCGCGAGCGGATATACTCCAGCCATTCCAGCGACGGCAGCGCGCGGTCGAGCAACCCGGCGCAGAGTCTCCGCCAGCTTTCCGTCGGTGCCTGGGCAACGCCGTAGCCCAGCGCCCAGATGGCTCTGCCGCAACTGTCGTGAGTGCCGATCTCGTCGAGCCACGTCCGATCGTACGCCATGAAGTTGTGAAACCGTCCGTCGTCGAGCTGCGCGTGGTGCAAAAACGCGAGGTATGTGGACGCAAGGCGCTGGCTCACTTTGTCCGACGGCGCAAGACGCTGATGCGCGAGTGCGACCATGAACGCCCGTGCGACGTCGTCGGTGCAGTACCCAAACGCTCGATTCGGCACGTTCTCGACCGCGTGTTGAAGCACGCCGACGTCGTCCGAAAGTGCGGCCAGGTAGTCCAGCGGGGGCACTCCCGGGGAGCGCGCTTTAGGCAGAGGACACCAGTTCGAGCGGGCCGCGCGGACACAGCTCGGTGAACAGCGCGCCGTATTCGGCGGCGACGTGAGGCCACGTCATCTGCCGGCCGAAGCGATACGCGCGCCGCTCGGTAGCGCGGCGCAGCGACGGATCGTCGAGCAGCATATTCAACCGCTGGGCGATCGACGCCGCATCGCGGAATTCGCACAGAAATCCGCGGTTATGTGCGAGCACCTCTTGCGCGTACAGGTATGGCGTCGAGACGATCGCCTTGCCGCAGCCGACCGCGTAGGCGAGCGTTCCGCTCACGATCTGCGCGGGGTTCAGGTACGGCGTGAGGTAAATGTCGGTCGCGGCGAGGTAGCTCACGACCTCGTCGAAGTCCAGGTACTTATCGACGAGTTGGATATTATAGTGCAGGCCGTATTCGTGCACCATGGCGTGAAGCGTTTCGCGATATGACTCGCCTTCGCGGCGCCGCACGACCGGGTGCGTCTCGCCAAGGATCAGGTACAGCGTTTCTGGATGGCGCTTGACGACGCCGCGCATCGCTTCGATCGCGTACTCGAGCCCCTTGCCGCGGCTGATCAGGCCGAACGTCGAAATGACGGTACGCTGGCCGATGCCGAAGGAAGCCTTTGCCGCCGACGTATCTTGGAACGGAACGTCCGGCACGCCGTGGTGGATGACCTCCAGCGATCGCGGGTCGATGCCGTAGACATTTTCGAGTAGCCCGCGACCGGTCTCCGAAAGAGACACGACTCGCGACGCCTGCTCGCACAACTCGCGGGTAACGCGTAGATAGCTCTCGTCCGGTTCTGGCAGGACGGTGTGCATCGTCAGCGCGACCGGCTTGTGAAGCCGACGAATGAAATCGACGAGCCATTCGCCGCGTTCTCCGCCGAAGAGACCGTACTCGTGTTGAACGTTGACGAGATCGACGGGATAGGCGTTGACGAACTCGGCGGCGGCTGCGTAGCCGGTTCGATCCTCTTCCGCGATGCGGCCGACCACCTCGGGCCCGTAGCGGCGGACCTCGGCGCCGGGCTCGTCGATCGCGATGACGGGGCTCGAAAAGCCGAACGCGCGATCGTACGAGTCGACCACGTCTTTGGTAAACGTGGCGATTCCGCACTCGCGTGGTGGATACGAGCCTAGGAACAGGGCGGGGGGCGGTAACATACGGGTAACGATCTCCTCCACCGGGTAGGACCCTAGTGTACCCCGCTGCAGATGCGGGGTAAACCGAGTGTGCCCTCGCTAGTCTGCTGCCCCTTCGGCAGGAGAGCCTATTCGGGCGCCCGGTTCCAACTGCGCGCCCGGATCGATCGTCACGTCGTGACCGATGACGCTGCCCTTCGCGACGTAGGCCGCTGCGCCGATCGTAACCCCGCTCGCCACGATCGCTTCTTCTATAACCGCTTGCGAACCGACGCTGACCCGCTCCCAAAGCACCGACTCACGGATGACGGCGCCGGCACCGATGCTGCAGCCCTTGCCGAGGACGACGTTGGGACCGATGGTCGCGCTCGCGTCGACGACGACATCGGCGTCGGCATGAACGGGCGGAATCACGCCAGGATGGCCGCGCAGCGCGTCGCTCCCGTTGCCGCTAAGGCCCGGCTCGACCGTGAGCGGCATCGCGCCGCTGAGCATGTCGCGATGGGCCGCGAGATATTGCTCGGGCCGTCCGAGATCGAGCCAGTAATCGTCGGTGGTGTACGCGTAGAGCCGTTTGCCTTGCGCGATGGCTTCCGGGAAGGTGGATCGCTCAACGGAAACGCTCTTTCCGGGCGGGATGAGGTCGAGGATCTCGCGCTCGAGGAGATATGTGCCCGCGTTGATCTCGTTGGTCGTCTCACTGCCTTTAGGAGGCTTCTCGACGAACGACGTGACGCGCCCGCTCTCGTCGTGCACGACGCAACCGAATGGCGATGGATCGTCGACGCGAATGAGGTGCAGCGTGCCGAGGCCGCCCTTCTCGTGATGGTACTGGCGCATCGCGCGCAGGTCGAGGCTGGTCAAGATGTCGCCGTTGAGCACGAAGAACGGACCGGTGACGTGCGGTTCGACGTTTTTGAGCGCACCTGCCGTCCCGAGCGGCGTCTCCTCGATCGCATACGTGATCTTCATTCCGAGGCGCATTCCGTCGCCGAAGTAGTCCACGATCGATTGCGGCATGTAGCCCGCTGCGAGAATCACGTCGCGGATCTCGGCGGCGTATAGCCGCTCGAGCGTGCGGGCGAGAAACGGCACGTTCATGATCGGCACCATCGGCTTCGGCGTGCCGTACGTCAGCGGCCGCAGCCGCGTTCCCTCACCCCCGACCAACACTATTGCCTGCATTGCTTGTACCTTCGCCTCTGGTGTCGCCCGCAGCCTCTTGCCGCATCCGGCGTCATCCTGAGCGCAGCACGGCCTTCTCCCACTGTCGTCCCGAACGTAGCGCCGCGTTCTCGCTGTGTCATCCTGAGCGTAGCGCCGCGTTCTCCCAGTGTCATCCTGAGCGTAGCGAGCGCAGCGAGCGAAGTCGAAGGACAAAGTATCTGACTCGGTGGGAACGCCTCAAAACCAGAATCCCGCGCGCGCCGCTGCGGGAGAACCGCTCCAAGCGGGCCGGCCTTGCATGACCACTGTCCGGTCGTGTAGTATAACCGTCGCTACCGTTCCCGGGTAGTTCAGTTGGAAGAACGGCGGACTCTGAATCCGCATGTCGGTGGTTCGAGCCCATCCCCGGGAGCCACGGCCCTATCGTCTAGAGGCCTAGGACGCCGCCCTCTCACGGCGGTAACGCGGGTTCGAATCCCGCTGGGGCTACCAAAAACGTCTTTATACCACATGGTTTTTTCACACGCTGGAGGCTACGCGGTTGCCATGCCCCGAGAAACTGTCCTCCTGAATGGGGCACTATGGTGTCGTTGGCCTTCGTCATCGCTTTTCGGAGACCACACTAAATGGAGACGTTGCTCGCCACCGACACGAACTTTCAGATCCACTATCGTTCGATCGCCTCGTCGATGCCGATGCGAAGCAAGCTAAATCATAAGCGAGCTAAATGAGGTGCTTGCTTATTCCCGTTCACAGCGGGCGTGTGCCTTGAACGTTGCAATGCCTATTCGTGCGTCCTTACGCGCGCGCGCAGGCGCGACATACGACCTGGGGTAAGGGGCGAGAAGTTCGCGTGTGTTCTCGAAGTGCCACCCAGGGGGTGGCAGACCTGCACGCGCCACGGGCTTATCGCTCGCGGCTTGTTCGCGCATCCGGGCTGGTGCGAGAGTGCCGCACCCGCGGCATTGGGAAGCTTTGCGAGAACTCGCGGACTCGTAAGACGCTTGCTACGCTGGGATAGCTCGCGGCAGCGGCGAACGTTATCGACCGCTCGTCCGTTCAGCTTCCGGGAGGCTTTGCACTTGAGGAACTTATGTCGCTTCGCGCTTACGATTGGCGCGGCTGCGCTTATTGCCGGCTGCGGCGGATCGCAGCCGCCGACGGGCGCGCCGTTCCCGGCGCAACAGGTAAACGAAATTTCCACGCCTCAATTCAATAATGGCGGCTACAGGTTGCTATCCAGCTTCAAGGGTGGCCCGGACGGCGATTTCCCTTCTGCCGGCTTGATTTTCGTAAAGGGCCTGCTGTACGGCACAACGTCGTCCGGCGGGTATTTGGAATCGCCTTGCAACGATAGCAACGGCTGCGGGACTGTCTTCCGCATGAGCACGACCGGTTCGAAGAAGGTACTTTACAGTTTCAAGGGCCCTCCGGACGCCGCTTGGCCGCAGTTTGCGTTGCTCAATGTGAATGGGACGCTTTACAGCACGACACAGGGTGGCGGCGGAGGATGCGGCTCACCACGCGGCGGTTGCGGAGCGGTCTTTACGATCACGACGTCCGGCGCTGAAAGCGTGCTCTATAGTTTCAACGGCGGCAGGGATGGGGCAACTCCATTTGCGAGCTTGATTGCGCTCAACGGCAAACTGTACGGCACGACGTACTACGGTGGCGGCAGCACGCGATGCGCCGGAGGATGCGGCACCGTTTTCGAAATGGACACGTCTGGAAGGGAACGGATACTCCACCGCTTTAGAGGCTACCCGCACGACGGCGAAAATCCGGTCGGGGCACTGGTTGCGGCGAATGGAGAGCTCTATGGCGCCACGTGGGTTGGCGGCAGCGGCGCGTGCTATCACGGTTGTGGAACGATCTTCGAGGTCTCGACAGCCGGCAAAGAGCGGGTGCTCCATGATTTTAACGGCGCACCCGATGGCGAGAATCCGGGAGGAGGCCTCGTTAACGTAGGCGGCGCGCTCTACGGCACTACCATTGACGGCGGGACGGGTGGAGCGTGCGCCAGTTTCGGCGGATGCGGAACGTTCTTTCGACTAATTCCATCCTCTACGAGCGAGAGCTATAGCGTCATCTATAGCTTCGTCGGCGGTCGAAATAGCAAGGAGCCAAGCGGCGGGCTTCTGCCGCTCAACGGAATATTCTACGGTACGGCTGAGGGCGGCAACAGATGCGGGTCCAACAGCACATGCGGGACGGTCTTTGATGTAACGAGTTCGGGCAAAGAACGCCTTCTTCACAGATTTCATGGGCAACACGGGCAAGATGGCGGCGTCCCCGGGTGGCCGCTCGTTGCTAGAAACGGACTAATATATGGCACTCACCCCTCCGGTGGTGCAAACAACCTTGGGGCTGTCTATAGCATCGAGCCGTAGGGAGGCAACGTTGAATACAAAAAGGGAGCGGCTCCCGGTAACGGCCGAGTCGTAATGTCGTGGTAGGCACAACTATATAATGAAGGTTTCAACGTCACGCCGAAGCGCGTTATGCGCCAGCATCGCCGCTGCATTGCTCGCAGCCTGCGGCGGATCGCAGCCGCCGATCGCAGCGCCAGGTGTGATGCCACAGAGCCGCCCAATCGCGACGCAGGCCGTCACGACTAGTACGCATGCCCGACATCCGGTGGCGCACCCAAAATGGCTGACGTTCTACTCTTCAGAGCCACTCATGTTTTCGGTGCGGCAGACCCACTATCACGGTCGCTTTACCGCGTCGGATTCTGCCTGCAAGGGCATTGCGTCCGTCAGCCCCAGGTCGGCAAAAGGTCCGAGGGCGAGGTTCACGGTCACGCCAATTGAGTCGCCATCGGGCGGCGTATGCGTGGTAAGTGTTGCCGACGCTCAGGGATACGCGGCAAAGGTCAGGGTGTCGAATCCGGGATATTAACCGATGACGGAGAAACGATACTAAGCGCACCGTGGCGTTCACGCGGCGCATAGCCGCGCGGATCGCCTGGCGATATGGCCCCCGCCCTCTGGCCCTCCTGGTCACCGCACCCGTCGAATTGCGCCCCTTCGCGCTTAGCACCGTCGCTGGGAGCCGACGGCTCGGAGAGCGTCGCGAACGTGACCAAAGGCCCTAGTTCTGAGGCGTTTGGCGCTTTCCAGCAGGGCTTGCGGCCGTTACGATGGCGGTCGGACACGCTTAGATCCAAGCCCCCGCTAAAGGAGCAAAATGGGACGTTTTCATAACCCCGCCGCCACGCTTTGTGTCGCGGCCACCATGCTTGCAGGTTGCAGCGGATCGCAGTCGCTGATCGGCAACAGCGGAGCGATGCCGCAGGGTCGAGCGATCACGGCACGCCCAGATGCAGGGCGATCGTGGATGAATCCGATCGCGAAGCGGGAGCCTCTGCTCTATGTTTCGTCGTCGGATAACTACCAAGTCTATGTCTATACGTATCCCAAGGCAAAGCTCGTTGGTAAACTAGTCGGCTTCAACTTTCCAGCCGGATTGTGCTCCGACGGCAAGGGGAACGTTTTCATCACCAATTACAATGGGGCGAACATTATCGAGTATGCACACGGGGGAACTAAGCCGATTGCAACGTTGAGCGATCCTGGCACAAATCCCAGTGGCTGTGCTGTTGACCCAACGACGGGGAACCTCGCAGTAACGGGCATCCTCAAGAGCGTCACCGGGCCTTCACAAGACGGCGCGTTTGCGATCTTCAGCAAGGCTACAGGCTCACCGAATCTGTATTCCGTACCGTATGCGACGACCGAATTCTGCGGCTACGACAAAAAAGGAAATCTCTTTGTTGACGGCATGGGTTGGGGAGAAGAGCCTCGGTTCGTGCTTTCAGAGCTCCGAAAGGGCCAGACTTCAGCCGAGACAGTTTCTCTAGACTACTCTCCGGGTGGTCCGGGAACCGTTCAGTGGCACGGTCAGACCTTGTCGATCGGAGATACGTACGCGCAGATCAACCAGTACGCGATCAAAGCCGGATCCGGCACCCAGGTGGGATCAGTCAAGGTCAATTCGCGCATGGGGCAGTTTTGGATTCAGGGTTCAAGAGTTATTGTGCCGACGTATCTCGGATACAATCCGCCCGTCCAGGTCTATACGTATCCCGGCGGGGCCGGACCCATCAAAACGATTACTGACCCACAGAGCCCGTACGGAGTGACGGTAAGCCTCCCGCCCTCAAACTAATCAGGAGCTTTGTTCTCATGACCGTCTGGTTTCGGCGTTGGGCTGTAAGCGTGAGCCTTATTCTTATTGCAGGGTGCGCAGGCGCACAACTGACGCCCGCAGGCTCGGTGACAGGCGTGGCTGGCATGCGAAGTTCATTGATGAGGCCGCAAACGAAACTCGGAGACCTACTGTACTACTCCGGGGCGGGTCAATACGGAAACGAGACTTATATGCTTTCGTTTCCTAAAGGCGAGCTCGTCGGCAGCTTCGCGGGTGACGGAGTCGTCTGTCCAGACAACGCGGGAAACGTTTGGCTCGCGGGCTACCCAGACAGATACGTCAGCAAAGAGCTTGCGGAATTTGCCCATGGCGGCGAAACGCCCATAAAAACTATCGATGTTCCCAGCGTTCCCAGTGATTGCGCCGTTGACCCCGTTACGGGAGACCTGGCTGTGGTGTTTGGCAAAAGCCAGGTCTATATTTACAATAGTGCTTCATCTTTGCCGCGAACGCTTACCACGAACTTCGGAGTTGAAAGCTGCACTTATGATAGCAGCGGCAACCTCTTTGTGCTCGGAGGTCGCCCAAAGGGATACGGCGGGATAGCAATAGTCGCGGAGTTGGCGAAGGGTGCCAAGAAGTTTAAACGGCGCTGGGGTTATCGAAACGGTACAGGTAACACGAGCGGCATTGGATGGGACGGCACGTATATCACGATCGGCACGGGCGTCTTTATGACTCCCGCCGTCGCTCGGTTTTTGGTTCGTGGAAAGCACCTGAAGGAGCAAAGGGGACTCGGGAGCGGACTTAGGGGAATCACTTTCATCGACGCGTACTGGACTCAGGGTTCCAAACTTATTTTGACTGACAGCGGCGGAGGCGGAGGAGCCGCCTCGATTTACATGTACGCCTACCCTGCGGGCGGCCGACCGATCAAGAAGATCTGGCAGAACGTCGTGCCGGGCTTGGTCGAAACAAGCGTTACCGTCAGCCTCGCGCCCCGCTAGCCACGCCGACCGCACCGCAGCAGCAGAGCGCTGTGCTTTAGCCTTGCAGGGGGGCCTAATGCAACGCGCATCGACCATGCACCGAGAACCAACACTAAAAACCTTATCCCCTAAGGATTTTTAGACGTCTCGCGCGATTTGCAAACGGCGCTGCAAACTTTGCACAACGTGCCGCGCTCGCGCCCGCGAATCGGTGGATGCGAGAAAAGGCCTGATTTTACAGGCTTTTCCGTCGCACCCCAGCCGCGCCGGCCGAGGGAGGGGGGAGGGCGTTTGGGGTGCCTTCCTCTATGCCCACAACGCTGCGGCACGGGAGAGGAGTTATGGCTCTAAAATTGTGCGCCCCCCTGGCAGTGCTAGGATAAGCTAGGCTACCGCGATTCGAAGCCGCCCGGCCGCCGATCTGCCCTGTTGCCCGGGGCTAAGCTGAAGCCAAGCTGCCGCGAATCAAAGCCGCTAGACTGCGAGGCAGTTGCGAGGTTTGGCTGCCGTGCTGCGAGGCGAAAGCTGCGGTGCGAGGCCGATCGGCGCGATGCTGCGAGGCGCTAAGTGCGTGGGTTGTGCTGCTGCGGTGCGGTCGGGTGGGCGTTAGGGGTGCGTCGTGGCGCCGATTGCGGGCGGCGACTTTTGCACTGCGATCTTGTCATCCGGTGGAAATAGAATGAGAGCCTCTTTTACCGGGTCCAACTTCAGGCGATCCAAGAATCTCAAGCGGCCGAGCCTGGCTACTAGAAGAATCTCGACCTTGATTCCGTCTGGGTCGTCGTAAGTTCCCACCGTGATCACTCCGGAATCGGCTGGAGTCGCGGCTAGGGCGCACTCACTCGGAAAGAGGAAGAGCGTGAGCCCATCGACCGTATCGCTCGCTACTTGAAGATCGGTAAGTTGCAACGTATATGCTTCGCAGCCTTTAAAGTCAACCGAAAGCATGCGCCGCAAGAGCCGAAGCTCTCCGGACGTAGGTACGCGCCACTCTTCATGCTGCTCCATTTGATGCAGCGTATCAGGCCTAGCTGCTCGGCGGCATCGCGCCCGGCGCGCCGATCGGCGGCTGCGATCCGCCGCAACCGGCCAGCAATGCAGCTGTAACGTAAAACGCGGTAGCACAATGGCTTGGACGTTCGTTCTGCATCACTTGCTCCTTTAACCAGCACTCGGCGTGACTACAATCGCCACTTAAATGCCGTTCCAGCCCCTTCATCTCCAGAGGTGACGCACTCGCTGGAATTCGGGCCGCCGGCCACTGTCGTGCCAAAGAGCGTCCCGGCGACTGCGATGACGGGCGCGACGGGAACTGCACCATCGCTTCCGTCGCCGAAACTGTGCAGCACGCGTTCCTTACCGCTCGCGATGTCGAGGCGAAACAGCGTACCGCCGAGCCCACTAGAAAAGGCCCCGCCTCGTGTGGTTGTGCCGAAAAGCTTTCCGTTGATTGCGACGAGGTCTGCAAACGGGTCCTGACCGTCGGGAGAGTCGCCGAAGTTGTGCAGCACGCGTTCGCCTCCCGTTGGAGTCAAGCTGAAGACGGTTCCGTTGGAGCGGGTGCCGCCGTAGGCCGTTGTACCGTACAGCGTGCCGTTAACCTCGATAAGTCCCGCTTGCGGATTGACCCCATCCGAACCGGTGAAACTGTAGACGAGGCGTTCCACGTCGGTTTTCGGATCAATAGAGAAACCGTGCCGTCATCTTGGGCACCGCCGTACACCGTCGTGCCGTATAGCGCACCTTTGACCGCGATTAGATCGGACTGCGGTTGCCGCCCATCGTTGGGGCGACCGCGAAAGCTATATACGATCTGTTCCGAACCAGTCTTTGCGTTAACGCTAAAGACTGTCCCGTTGCCATATTCGCCCCCTTGCGAGGTTGTACCGTAGAGCGTTCCTGCCCGGTAAATTAGATTCGCTTGAGGGATATTTCCGTCACCAGATCCTCCAAAACTGTGCAAGAGGCGGAAGTTCTTTCCAGAAATGCTTACCGCGAACACCGTTCCCGCATCATAGTCGCCGTCAATGGACGTCGTGCCGTAGAGCGTGCGATTTGCGACGATAAGGCCAGCTTTCGGACCGCCTCCAAAGCCGCCGTACTTGTTCTTGCCGGTGAAGCTGTAGAGAACATGCTCCAAACCCTTTTCCGTCATAGCGAATATAGTGCCGCCACCGTTCTGGCCGCCGCCGAAGGTCGTTCCGTAGAACAAGCCCTCGAACGCGAGTAGGCTACCAAACGGCAATGCGCCATCGGGGCAAGTGTTGGACGGCATCCCGAAAGCGAAGATTTGGCGATACGCAGAGCGATGCGCCCGCGCGGGCGCGATCGATATGCCACCGGATACTCGCGTCGCCGCCGGCATCGCGCCCGGCACGCCGATCGGCGGCTGCGACGAGCCGCCGCAACCCGCAAGCGTCGCGGCTACGACACACAGCGCGGCGACGTGCGGGTTAACACTCGCGTTCCGCATCATTTGCTCCTTGGTGCGTGGGGGCCCCAGGCTCTTGCTATGCTGCGCCCACAGATGTCTGCCGGCAACACTCAATACAGCAATGCTTAGGACCGCAATGCCCCAAACCAGGGATCCCGCGCGCCCTAACAAGCCGAGATAAGAAATAATTACCAGGGTGTATGTCCCCAGGTACGCTGCGATCCACGCAGCTATTAGGCCGACAAGAATATCCAGCCCAATGGCCTTGAGCGTCCATCGCTGTCTCAAAACCGCACTAGCGATACCGCCGATTGCAATTGCGAAGATCCCTACGACGGCTAAGGACACTAGTGGGAAAGCCTCGCCAAAGACTGGTTCTACCATTGTTGCCGCCTTGCGTTCGCAAAAACACTGTGGAAAAGCAAGTTCAACCGGGCTTCTAGCAATATGCCGGCCCGACGGCTTTGCGGCATCGCGCCCGGCGCGCCGATCGGCGGCGGCGATAGGCCGCAGGCTGCGAAGAACGTCACCATGATATGACAACGCTACCGTTGCCTTCCGGCGCAGCTCCCCGATGGTTCGACACTCCGGTTGCACTCGGTTCTGCGTATGATGATCCGCCGCCGCCGCCACCGCCACCGGTGTCTCCGAATGCTGCCTCGCCTCCGCCGCCACCGCCACAGAACCCACCACCACCACCGCCGCCCCCTGGACTGGTGAGTTGCCTCGCTTTGCAGCAGCCGCCGGTACCGCCGCTCCCGAGTTGCCCTCGCTTGCCATGCGCGGCGTGGCCACGGCCTTGCGTGTACGCGCCGCCTGCGCCGCCTTTACCGCCGCGCATTTGCGTTCCACCAAAACCGCCTGCGCCGTCGGTGGGGCTATTGCCGTCTTTCCCTTTGCCGCCGATCTTTCCGCCGCCAGCTCCACCGGAGCCGTTGCTTCCTTGAAAAAAGGCTCCGCCAGCACCGCCGCCGCCGCCCGCGACAAGAACGCGGTCTGCTAGAGCGCTGCCGCCCTGCCGCACATCAGAAGCGCCGCCGCCACCGTTACCTCCATTCTCACTGCTATTGGTATAACCGCCAGCACCTCCGGCGCCTCCCCCGTTGAATCCGCCGCTACCGGCTAACCCATTGTAACCGTTGACGCCCTCGCCGCCGACGAGGACATAGAGCGTTTCTCCCGACGTAACAGGCAGCACGGCTTTAACCACGCCGCCGTCACCACCCATAACGTAATTGGTGCCGTCTTTGCCGCCGCTCGCGCCGTAAGCGGTGACGGTTATCGCCGTCACGTTATTTGGCACAACGAAAGTCTGGGCTGCGCCGGTGAATTTGAAAGTTTTTGACTGTGCCTTGTTATCTGGTGCTTGCGCCATCGCGCCCGTCGCACCGATCAGCGGCTGCGATCCGCCGCAACCGGCGAGCAATGCTATGGCTACGCTTGTGCTAAGCGCGCCGATAAGACCTCGATTCATGATTCCCTGCCTCCGAGCAAGCTTGGTCCGAGCACTCAACGTTCGACGGGCCGTTATGGTTCCCCGGAGACTAAGGTCAGCTTTGCTGCTTAGCCCTCGATCAGGGCGAGCGAGGCCTACGCTGGGTCGGCGGCACGTCAGCGCGGGCCAGTGTAGACTTGAGCCTCTGCTGATTTTGCACCGACGGTCGCCGCCCGGCCCGGATCAGTTGTAGTGCCCGTCGCGAAAGCCCACTACGCTCCATGAGCTCGCGCATCGGCATCGCCTTGAGCTGCGGGAGAATCTCGGCCGCCCATTCGTCGCGTCGTGAATCGGGATATTCGGTGTAGGCGTCGGAAATAGCGCCCTCCTCGACCTCTTCGAGCTTGTTCGATTCCTTGCCGATGAAATGCAGCTTGCCGAGCGTAACGTGGCGGCGGCTGAGGAGCCCACGGGTTTGCT
The DNA here is from genome assembly GCA_963745145.1 of Vulcanimicrobiota bacterium. Taxonomy (GTDB): domain Bacteria; phylum Vulcanimicrobiota; class Vulcanimicrobiia; order Vulcanimicrobiales; family Vulcanimicrobiaceae; genus Cybelea. Next base: position 987,139 of record CAVUWE010000003.1, read on the forward strand.
CGCTGCACGGCTCGCCGCGAGCGTCGGAGCATTTCGCTTCGGGATGCGACTCGTAAGCTTCGAGCACATCGGCATAGCTTTGCACGCGCGCGAGAAAGCGTGTCGGCTCGACCGTCGTGCTGACGTTGTAGCGCTTCTCCGAATACTGGTCGATCCACGGTAGCTTCGCCCATTTGCGCGGGTCTCTCTCGTACGGTGCGATCAGCCGGAATCGCTGCGGATCGGCGCCGGCTGGAGCCCCGTGCTCCGCAAGATGTGAGGTCAGCATAAAGTTAAACGGCTTGATCTTCGCCGCATAGCTCTTGCGGACGTTGAGCTTGTCGAAGGGCCGCAGTACCGCGGGACTGTTAATCGTCGTTTGCCCGACCGCAATCCGCTGCGAAAATGGTAGCGGCTCCGTTGGCAAGTCCAGCGCTCTGCGCACGATGCCGAGCCATACTGGCGCAATCCACTTTCGGTTTTCGTCCTCCAGATCGGCGGGGTTAAGTAGATGCCCCAGGCCATGCTGCGACCAGCGGTCGTATTCTGGCGTTGACCTTCTCGCGCAGCAATACCGGCTCGCCGTTGCGATCGCGTAAGAACAGCACGTAACGCTTGGCGGAGATCGCCAGGCACCACAGCTGCCGTTGTTTCTCCGTCTTGGGATCGTAGTTATCGGGTTCGATTTTGAGGATGGGCGTTTCGACGGCGCTGCGATCGTAGGGGTTGAGCCGATCGACCAGCCTGACGATCTCCTCAACCTGCTCCCATCGTAGCGCGCGGATTGCTTCGAGGCCGTCGTTGGTGCGATACGGACCGCCCGGACACGGGATCAGTCCGCCACTCCGGCTGGCAACAATCGCCATGGAGTCGGTGTCTTCCATCGCATAGGTTCCGCCGCGATCAGTGACCAGGCGTTCGAGCAGTGCGAGCAATAGATGACTACCGCCCGTAATCAGCGAGGCCAGCGGCGGGAAGCAATACTCGCCTGGCGCCTCGGGATGCGCGACCGTGCAACGATACGGCTCGGCAACCCCGTAGCAGTCCAGCGTGACCTTCTTGTCGCGCTCTTGGCGATCCATCTGGGCGAAGATGCCGTAACTCGTTGCACTGCCGAACGTCTTGAGCGATTTGGTCTGCCGCTTACGTTCGTTCTTATCGAGGTTCTTGTCGTTCGCAATACGATTGCGCGCTTCGATAACGGTCTTGAAGAAGTCTTGCGTGCGCGGATCGATCGGCACCTGGCCGCGGAAGGCGATCGGCTTGAGGCCTTCGACTTGGCCGACCGCTTCGAGCTTGAATGCCTCCACGATCTTTGGCAGTTTGCCGGTGAGCAGCACCGAGGCGACCAGATCGGGCCACGAATACCACAGGGCGTCCTTGGGATCGTTGGCATAGGCATAGTTCATGCCGATCTGCCAGTCGTTCCCGCCGTACTTGGCGCGCAGCGGCAGCACGTCGCCATCGGGCAGGATACGGGCAAAGCCGGTCAGCCGCTTCCAGTTGACCGGATCGAGCACCCACTCTGGCGTTACCTCGGCCAGCATCGCCGCGAGCTCCTCGCGCGCGTCTTCGATGACGCGAATATCGGCGGCGGTCACGAAACTCCAGAGTCCCATTAGCACGTTCACGGTCGAATACTGGCTCATAAAGTCAGTGTAGACCACTGGGACCGGTCCTTTACGAACGTGCGCGCTGGCACGTCCGCCGTAAAAGGCCGACTGCGCGTAGCCGAGGTAGCGCTTGGGAAAATCCGGCAGGCGCGTGCGCAGCGGCGTGATTCCCATGGCTTCGAGGTACGCCTTGCCGATCGAGGCCGGCGAGTAAGCTTTGGTGACCTGCAGCGCGATCGGGTGCAGTGCGTATTCGGCCAGGAGCTTCTCGGTGAGTTCTTGAGTTGCCAACACGTCGCGGCGGTTGTAGTCGATGTAGGTCGGCGTAATGACGCCGTGGCGCTTGACCTTGTGCTTGCCGTGCTCGACCCCGAAAGTCTCGCACGCCTTTTCCAGCGTCATACTCTGATCGGTGAGCGCAAAGGCCAGGGTCCTTGCATCGAGCATGTGCCCGCGGAAGATGTAACGGTCGTCCGGCTTGACCGAACCCTCGGGAATGCGGTCTTCCTTGTCGCGGTCGATCGGCGCGGTGAACCCCTTGAGTGAACGTTTGCTATCCATGTGCTTGATTGAGATGCCGGGCCGGTAGCGGCTACTCTGCACTTGGCCGTCGCGGCCAACGTACTCGAAGAAGTTCAACGTAAAGCCGCCGAGAAACCGTTTGCGCGCCGGTACTGAGCTGACCGCGAGGCGGCTCGCATCAAAGGGAAAGTTGAAGGCGGCCAGCATCGCCCGCCCCTTATACGACACGCGATAGAGCAGCTTGCGGAAGTCGGCCACCGGCAGCAGCTGCAGCTCTGGATCACTTGGGATTTCGCGTTCGGGCAGGCCGCGTGGATCGGTGTTGGCGCGATGCGTGCGCACGTAGCGCCGCAACGTTGCCATCTCCTTGGCCGTCAGATCGTCGGCATAGAACAGCCCCTCTTGAAGGCAGCGCCCTTGCACCACGAACCGGTAGCTGCCAAACGTTAGCGCTTGGGCCTGGTCGGTGCGCGCCTCGCAGTCAAAAAATAGCATCGCGTCGTGTGCCTCGCTACGCCCCCTGTCGGGATGCGAGCCGGGCAGATCGGGATAAACCCGCACGGCGATCGGCAGCGTGCTCCTCACGGCTTCCTCCGGGCTTTAGCGGCTTTGCGCTTCGTCCGCGCCGCGTGCGCCTCCACTTTGGGCAGCCAGTTCGGCCCGTAGATCGTTTTCAGCAGATCGCAGACATGTTTGATCGCGGCACTCTGCGCGCGCATATCCATCAGCATGTGCCGGACATTATCATCGAACCCCTCGACGCGAGCAACGGCAGCCAGCAGCGGGTCGCCCTCCGGGTTATCCAGCGTCTCGGGCGTCCAATCCAGCTGCTTCACGTTAAAGACCGCCCGGTGATCGTTGACCGGATAGCGGATCGTCAGCGGGCTGTTGGCCTTGCCAAAGACGTGGTTGAAATCGTACGGCGCCCGCCCATGTGCGAGGCGCTCGCAGCGATAACATCGCGACGGCATGCGCCCGGCAACAAGTGCGTTCGGTCGCACCTCGCCGCACGAACAGACGGCCTCGCGTCCGACGCGGCGGCCGGCTCGCTCGCCGCGCAGCCACGCGCCGATCGGATTCGGCTTGCCCATTAGCGACGGGCGTAAATGCTCTCAAAGGACAGCATGCCTAAGTCAGCTTGACGTTCGAGTTCGTCCAGATCAGTCAGGAAGGGAACCTCGCGCCCCGACGCATCGAGCACCGTTACGCCTTCCAGCGCGTGCAGCTGCGAGGCGTCGCCGTGAGCGAACTTGCGCTGGGCGTTGGAACGATCGGCGATAACCTTGGCCTTGCGGGAGCCGAGAACCCCAACTTCCACGCGGCCGCCGTGAACCGGTACCACCAAGACCCGCAGCAGATTGTCGCTCGGCTTGGCCGCATAACGCCCGCTCTTGGTCTTGCGCAGCGCGGACTTGCCAAGCTTCGCGACGGTGCTGGGCGACACACCGAACTCGGCCGCGGCTTTCGATCGCGAGACGCCCTCGCGCATGCGGGTAATGGCGTGCGTCACGTTTTCCAGCGCCTGCTGCGAGCGGCGCGGCAGCTTATCGTATTCGGCCAGCGTGCGAGGCAGGCGACGTTGACCGGCGCCTTTGCGCTTTGGTATCTTTGACATTGTTCAATCAGCAAAGTAGGGGCCGAGACCGTGCAACCAGTCTCGGCCCTTGGCTTTAGCGGTCTCCGTCGTTGAGGTAGTACGCCCCGTCTTTGAGACGCAGGCGCTTGTTGGTAATGGTACCGCCGTTCTTGAGGTGCTCTTGTGCAGCGCGCAGCTCTTCGTCGCGGCCCGGATTGGAACCGAGACTGAGAATCTGCTCGTCGCGATCGGTGGCCTTGACTCGTAGGGCCCAGCGGTCGCGACCTTCGAAGCCGCGTCCCGGCTCGAAGTCGATCGCGAGAATATCGAAGGTGATTCCCAGGCTTGCGTATTCCTCGTTAGCACCGAACGCACGGCCGGTTCCAAACGAGAAGTTCTCCGAACCTGAGATTCCCTTCGTGGATTGGGGCTGTTTTGATGTAGTCTGTCTCATTTGTTTCCTTCCTTTGGAGCAGAGACTAGTGTTGGAACATCGTAGAAATGCTAGAAGTCCGGCGGCGGCGAGAACCGGACCGCGGCCCAAATCATGAAGCCGAGAAGGCCGATCGCACCGCTGAAAATCGCCCATCCCATCGCGGGCGAGACCTCGGCCGGCGCATCGCCTTGCGTCGGAACGTAGCGGTGCTTCATGGGTCGCTCGTCGCCCGCAAGGTCTCTCGCAATACGGCGTACGGTCCAATCACTCACGCCCGTCAGTCGTGAGATTGCGCGATATGATAGGGTCTCGTCCGCGAGCAAGTCGGCGATGCGCTCGCGATCGATGCCGCTCATGACTGAGCCTCGCCAAGATCGGGAACGGGCTCGAAAAGTCGCGCCGGATCGGGGAACGAACAGGCGAGACGTTCAAGCTGCGCGCGTGACGGAACCATCCGGCCTGACTCTAAAAAACCGTACGTCGATTCGCCCATGCCAAGGCGGCTTGCGGCCTCCCGTCGAGTTAGCCCGGAGCGCAGACGCCAGTACTTCAAGCGTGTCATAGCACTAATGCTATCCAAATCGTTAACCCGTCACAGAACCTTAGGCCAAAACACCCGGAGTCGAAAACGTGAGTGACGCTGGACTGGAAAGTACCGCTAGGACAACGGGCGAGGTGCTAGCGCGGCTAGAGCGTTTGGGACTCGACGTAACGCTAACAATGGTCGAAGACGACACCGCAGCGCATTACCTTCCGCCGCGTGAAACGGCGTATAGGGGGCGCGGCGGCGCCAGCGGTCTCTGGGAGCCGTGGATAGAGCGCCGCGCCGAGCGGCTCTATCGGTTGAGAAGCCTCCACCGGCGAACCGGCCTCGGTCCCACCGGTGATGTCTTGCGCCTGTTCTTACTTTTTCACGACGGTTGGGGGTGGGACCACGTTCGCAAGACATGCATCCAGGGCTATCAGCTCAACGTTCGAGCGGCGAGACAAGGGGTCAAAAACCGCGTGCGCAGCAAAGAGCTAACGCTCGATAATCTGGTGACACTGGCCGATGATATTGCGCAAGAACAATATAAGCCAAAAGACCCGAATCAAGCGCAGATCGATCGAGTCGCCGTGACGATAGGTCTCACGGAGTTCGGCGTCGCGCCGAACCAGCGAATTGGCACACTAGAGAAACTAACGAGCGACTTATTCCCTGAGGCGGACCCGGCTGTGCTCGCGGAACATCAGCAACTCGCGCCGTTGATGTGGTCAACGTTATCGATGAAAGAAAGCGACGCGATCCACGTTCTGCAAGGCGATGTGGCGCCCGATGTTATGGAACGGGCGATAGAGACTGCTCGCGAGCTTCGGTGGCGTGTGAGGGCGTTATTTCGCCGCATCGTAAAGCCGCAGGGCGGCATTCGCCGCATCGTAAAGCCGCAGGGCGGCAAGCGCCCATCGCTCAATCCGCTCACGTTCTTCGGAGCCGTCACCCGGGTGGATTTTCGTAAAGCACTGCGACAGATGCCGCTGCGTGCAACTCCTGCTCAATATCTGGGTGGTCAGTTCGCGGAGGCGGTCGTTTTGGCGTACCGAGAACGGCAAATGATAAAGCTCTATCCGTTCTGGCTGGAATGGTTCGCGAACTGGCTGCAGTCAGAGGACGGCCGAAAGAGCCTTCAGAGCATGGAACGCGAAGTAAACCAAAGCAATTGAGGTGCCTCCGATCCGCGGGAACGGACCGGAGGCGTCGCACCCGGAGAGGTTTGCTCCAGATGCAACAGCAGAGTACGCTCTTATATCCCCCGCTGCAAGTCCGCGCCGGTGTTTTGGTCGTGGACGGCTTCGGTATTGCGCTCAACGTGCGCTACGGCAAGCTGCGCGTGGACGACGGGATCGGCCGCCAGCGCCGATCGCTGACACTCGATCGCGCGGGCTCCGGCGTGGAACGCCTGGTCCTGATCGGCCACGCTGGCTTCGTTACGCTCGACGCGCTCGCGTGGCTGCGTGCGATCGGTGCCGCGCTGGTGCAGATCGGTCGCGATGGCGAGGTGCTCGCGCACTCGGTGCCATTCGGCTACGACGGTCACCCGATCCGCCGAGCGCAGGCGCTCGCCGTCACGAACGGCTTGGACCTGGCGATCGCGCGCGAACTGATCGCCGCAAAGCTCGACGGCCAGCGCCGCGTTCTCGTTCGTCTTGGCGCCGATCTGCGCGAGTTCGACAGGCTGCGAGCCGCGATCGACGCCGCCGATCCAATCGAGCGCGTCCGAGTGATCGAGGCTAATGCCGCGGCGCTCTACTTTGCCGCGTGGCGCGGCGTTCAGATTCGTTTCCGCGAGCGCGACCTCGCACGCATTCCGGCTCGATGGCTGCGCGCTGATTCTCGCGCCTCGGTGTTGACCGGAGCGCCTCGCGCTGCGACCTCGCCAATCAACGCGATGCGGAACTACCTTTTTGCGTGCCTAGAATCGGAGGCACGCCTCGCATTGCTCGCGCACGGCTGCGATCCGCAAATGGGCTGCCTGCATGCGGATCAGCGCAACCGCGATTCCCTCGCACTCGATGCGATGGAACCAGTGCGCGCTGACGTGGACGCATTCCTACTCGATCTGCTCGAAGATCGCATCTTTACCGCGCGAGATTTTGCCGAGCTTCCAAACGGGATATGCCGCATTGCAGCACCGCTCACGCACGAGCTCGCCCTCACGCTGCCGCATTGGCGCGAGTGCCTGCGGTCGATCGCAGCGCGCCTCGCGCAAACGTTTCGCGAATCACTCGCCAATAAAAGCGCGTCGCCTCGCACCCTCGCAGCCAAAGCTGGAAAAAAGCAACGCAGCGTTCCCGCTCACGAGCGATCGCCGCTGCTCGCAACGCCTCACAAAGCCTCGCAGCCGCGGCCATACGCAACGCGCAAATGGCGTGCACCAACCATCGAAGTGCGTCCAACGAATCCAACTGCGTGCGCGATGTGCGGCGACCAAGTACTCAAGCGCAGGCGCCGACATTGCGAGGTGTGCATGCCGAAGGCACGCCGCGAGCATGGCCTGCGCGCGATCGAGGCGGCTCGCAAAGCGCTCGCAGCGCACGTTGCGGCAGGCAGCGATCCGCGGTGCACTGCCGCTGTAAACCGCGCGCGAGGCAAGGCCATCAGCGAAGGGCATCGCCGCAATCGCACCTGGGCGCGGGAGCATCCGGCCCAGCGCGACGTGGCGTGGTTCAAGCGCGAGATCGCGCCGAAGCTCGACGGCTTCCCGCTTAAGGAAATCGCAGAGGCGACGGGCCTGTCGCTCGCGGCCTGCTCGCGTATTAGGGCCGGGGCGAGAGTACCGCATCCACGGCATTGGGAAAATTTGAGCAGGCTCACGGCGTCTTAACCCTCGCCTCCCCGGGATGCCGCTTCCGGGCGGCGAACTCCTTAGCCGCTGATCCGTTCAGCTTCTGGGAGGCATCGCACATGAGATCCTTCGCATTTGGCCGCTACCGCATTAGCATCGGCACCGCTGCTGCATTGCTCGCAGCCTGCGGCGGATCGCAGCCGCCGATCGGCGCGCCGGGCGCGATGCCGCCGAGCAGCTAGGCCTGATACGCTGCATCAAATGGAGCAGCATGAAGAGTGGCGCGTACCTACGTCCGGAGAGCTTCGGCTCTTGCGGCGCATGCTTTCGGTTGACTTTAAAGGCTGCGAAGCATATACGTTGCAACTTACCGATCTTCAAGTAGCGAGCGATACGGTCGATGGGCTCACGCTCTTCCTCTTTCCGAGTGAGTGCGCCCTAGCCGCGACTCCAGCCGATTCCGGAGTGATCACGGTGGGAACTTACGACGACCCAGACGGAATCAAGGTCGAGATTCTTCTAGTAGCCAGGCTCGGCCGCTTGAGATTCTTGGATCGCCTGAAGTTGGACCCGGTAAAAGAGGCTCTCATTCTATTTCCACCGGATGACAAGATCGCAGTGCAAAAGTCGCCGCCCGCAATCGGCGCCACGACGCACCCCTAACGCCCACCCGACCGCACCGCAGCAGCACAACCCACGCACTTAGCGCCTCGCAGCATCGCGCCGATCGGCCTCGCACCGCAGCTTTCGCCTCGCAGCACGGCAGCCAAACCTCGCAACTGCCTCGCAGTCTAGCGGCTTTGATTCGCGGCAGCTTGGCTTCAGCTTAGCCCCGGGCAACAGGGCAGATCGGCGGCCGGGCGGCTTCGAATCGCGGTAGCCTAGCTTATCCTAGCACTGCCAGGGGGGCGCACAATTTTAGAGCCATAACTCCTCTCCCACAACGCTGCGGCACCGCGGCATTTATTATATTTGCGTTCGGCTGCGCGGGTTCGGGCTTTGCGCGGGGGAACCAGGGTCAGGAACAAGTGCATCGGTGGACTGCGACACGGTTGCGAACTCCGTTTAGGCTCGCGCAGTCCCCGGCGTCGGTGACGCCTGCGCCCACTCATTATTCTATCACAGAGCGCAGTTAGATTCACGTTGAAGAAAGATCCTGGCCGATGGCGAAAGATCTCAGGAAGGAGCAGGCACGGCGCCGAGGGCCGGGTGCCCCAAAAGGGATGGTGCCGCGTGCTCGAAGGAGGCGTTTCTATGCGATCTTGCATCATTGCTTTCTTGTTGCTGTGCATCGCAACGGGTGTTGGAACGGCTCGAGCGCAGGTGACCGCATTGCCCGCGAACGCGCAGTTTCCGGATGCCACCTCGGCTCCCCAAAGAGCCGTCCATCGGCCCGTTTCATGCGAGAGCCGGTCAGCACAAACGGGGCCCCTTTACGGATTTGTCGAGCAAACCGCGAGCGGCAGCTGCGTACTCTATCTAGAAAACAACAGCGATTCACCAGTGGCAGTTGACGATGTAAATGTTTTCAACTGCGTTAACGTTGGGATCGGATGCGGGCGCAGCCACTTCGCCCTCCACGAAACTGTGATACGCCCGCACGCCAATCCACACCTTGGTTACCCCTATGGCTTGCTCATTACGGTGACTCCCGCGTCGTGCATGCCAGGTTGTACCGGTAGGTTCGTGACATTTTCCTGGAGCGTAGCATGGACCGTCGTAAGCAGCGCATCAACAGTTGGAAACGAGGCGTTCGCGCTTGCAAGTAAGAGCATCCAACTCAGAGCTGCGAATGCGCCCTGGCTTCAAGGGAAGTTCCTAAACCACACTTTTGTCTATCCAAATGGAACTTATGGAAGCATGGGAACCTGGGTGTATTCCAACTTCTCCGTGGAACAGTGCGAATTGAGTTATCAAGTCTTTTACGGCAGTGGGCTGGCAGTCATAATGCCGCTGGCGAGACTTGCTAATCCGACTGTCGAGCGAGCAAAGGATGCCCCATTCTACTCCGTGGTTCTCGCCACCAAAGGCAGACAACCGTTCATCCTTTTGACGGATCAAAACGTTTCGCCCACTAAGGCATCGACTGCGTCGATCGGATTCGTTAGCGAGCAACAAGCCGATCAGGCTGCTAGCTTGTTAAGAGGCGCCGCTGCAAGTTGCGGCGGCGGTGGCAACGATTAGGTGCGCGCGGGAAAAAAGTCATTGACGCCTTCCGTCGGCGAACCCCCAAAAAAAATATCACATCCTATGCGTAGGAGCTAAGTGAGGCCGTGGGGACCGATTGGGGCCGGCCGTGAATCGCGCGGGGGGATCATAAGCAACGCGATTGCAAGACCCGAATCGGCTGCCGCGAGGGGTTCGCATTGAACCGCCCCCCGCCCGCGAGGCCGCATCGCGCCAGGGGCATAGCATAGCCTCGCTGCTGCGCAGCGCGGTGCCGATCGCGTGGAGCTTCGACGCTCGCAGCGTGGCTCGCACGGTGCTCGCCGTCTCGCAGCTTAGATCGTGGCAGCGACGCACCCCGGCAGCCTAGCACTGCCAGGGGGGCGCACAATTTTAGGGGTCTAACTTCTATCCCACGACGCCGCTGCACCGTGGCATTTCTTGTATTCGCGCAGAAATTGTCGGCTCGCTATTTTTCACGTGTGGGTACCCGAGAATTGAGTGGCGCGCGATGACAAACTGCCGCCAAGGGGGTGGCAAGCTGCCAGTGTGGCCGGCGATCTCCCGTCGTCGATGGCGATGTGTAGCAAGCTAAACGAAGTGCTTCCTATTCCCGTTCTTCGTCGTGCGTGATCTGGGCGCTCTAAGACCTCTTCATGCGTCCTACGCGCGCGTACGCCCGTTATAGGGCCTAGGGGTAGGGGCGAGAGCAGCTCACACTTCACTCAATCGAGGGACCGAGGGCTTCCCGTCGAACAGCGTGATCGTCGATGCGTTTGCGCATCGAGGAGGCGCTAGATGAACGGTTCAGATTATGGCCGCTCCGCTTTAGGTCTTTGCGCAACCGTTGCGCTGCTTTCAGGATGCGGCGCATTGCAGCCGATGGGTGCGCCGGATGCGATGCAACAAGATGCGGGGATCGCAGCACCGGAATCGGCCGCGGCAGCTCGTACCATCGGGCATCGCATCATACCTGCATCGTCCTACCAGGTGCTGCACCGTTTTGATGGGCGCGATGGATCGCACCCGACCGCCGGCCTAATCAGTGTGAATGGCACGCTGTACGGCACTGCGTTTTCACCGGGGGGCGTCGTTTACAGCATTAGCACAACTGGCAAGGAGACGGTGCTGCACCGCTTCCATGGCCTCGACGGGGCACGTCCGTATGCGAGTTTGATCAACGTGAACGGCACGCTGTACGGCACGACGTACGCCGGCGGCACGAACGGTGAGGGAAGCGTTCTCAGCATTACGACCACCGGCAGGGAGAACGTCCTTTACAGCTTCCGTGGCGGCTCCGACGGGAAGAACCCGGCGGCCCGCCTCATCAACGTAAAGGGCACGCTGTACGGCACGACCTATTGGGGCGGTTCAGGATCCTGCACTGGTGGCTGCGGCACGGTTTTCAGCATCAGGACGAGCGGCACCGAGAAGCTGCTTCACACCTTCGGCGGCGGTTCCGATGGGTTTCATCCGGACGCCGGCTTGATCAACGTAACGGGCACCCTGTACGGCACAACCCTTTACGGCGGCTCCAACGGATGCATCAACAGCCAGAGTTGCGGAACCGTTTTCAGCATTACGACGACTGGGACGGAGAAGGTGCTGTACAGCTTCGCTGGCGGCTCCGACGGGGAGTTCCCGGAGGCCAGCTTGATCAACGTGAACGGCACGCTGTACGGCACGACCTATTCGGGCGGCGCGAACGGTCACGACGGAACTGTTTCAGCGTTACCATGACCGGCACGGAGAAGGTGCTGTACAGCTTCGCTGGCGGCTTCGACGGGGCGGCTCCGGAGGCGGGCTTGGTCGACGCGAACGGCGCGTTGTACGGCACAACCACTTTCGGGGGCGCGAAAGATGACGGAACCGTCTTTAGCGTTACCGCGACCGGCAAGGAGCGCGTCTTGCACAACTTCGGTGGCGGCTCCGATGGGTCGCTTCCGATGGCCAGCTTGATCAACGCAAAAGGCACGCTGTACGGCACTAGCTATCGCGGCGGCAGTTCGGGATGCAGAGGCGTTGGCTGCGGAACCGTTTTTACGTTTACCCCGTAGCGCGGGGCACTGAACGCTCGGATGTTGTCGATGCGTTTGCATCGAGGAGGCGATAGATGAAGGGCTCAGAGTATGGTCGCGCCGCTTTAGGTATTTGCGCGGCTGCAATGCTCGCTGGCTGCGGGGGCGGAATCGGCACACCGCTGAGCCCATCGCCTGCCGGAGTCCCGGCGGAGCGAACACGCGTGCGCCCCGCGTACGCCGTGATCTATAGCTTCAAAGGCGGGACGGACGGCGCATTGCCGTACGCGGTCCTCATCAACGTCAACGATACGCTCTATGGCACCACCTTTAAAGGTGGCGCGAGGTGCGGTCCCACTCGCTGCGGCACCGTTCTCTCGCTCACAACGGCCGGTGCGGAAAGCGTGCTGCATAAATTCCACAGGAGCTTGGGAGACGGCGCAGATCCGCAGGCGGGCCTCCTCAACGTCAATGGCACTCTCTACGGCACCACGCAATCTGGGAGCGCGAACGGCTACGGAACCGTTCTCTCGATCACAACCTCCAGGACAGAAAAGGTACTCTACAGCTTCAAAGGCGGCTCGGGGGACGGCGCAGGACCGGCTGCGGGCCTCATTAACGTCAGCGGCACGCTCTACGGCACGACCTCTGCCGGGGGCGCGACCGAGGACGGAACAGTCTTCGCGATCACGACGTCCGGCAAGGAGCGCGTGCTCTATAGCTTCGGCGGCTCGGGAGACGGCGAAAGCCCGTATGCAGGCCTCGTCAACGTCAACGGCACGCTCTACGGCACGACCCTCCAAGGGGGCGCGAACGGCGAAGGGACAGTTTTCTCCATCACGACGTCCGGCAAGGAGCGCGTGCTCCACAGCTTCAACATCACGGACGGTTGGTACCCGACGGCCGGCCTAATCAGCGTCAAGGGCACGCTCTATGGCACGACCGATGAGGGGGGCGCGAATATCGGCGACGGGACGGTTTTCGCGATCACGACGTCCGGCAAGGAAACCGTGCTCCATAGCTTCGCGGGCGGAAAGGGGGACGGCTATATTCCAGTAGCGGGCCTCCTCAATGTCAACGGCACGCTCTATGGCACCACCTTGAGAGGGGGCGCGCACTGCGAGGGAGGCAGCGAGCACGGGTGCGGCACGGTCTTCTCAATCACGACGTCCGGCGGGGAAACCGTGATCCACAGCTTCGGCGGCGACCCCGCCGATGGCGCACTTCCGCGGGCGGGCCTCATCAACGTCAAGGGTACGCTTTACGGCACGACCGAGGTTGGCGGCGCGGGCGGCTACGGAACGGTCTTCTCGTTAACGCCGTGAAACGGCTACGCTGAAAGCGAAACGGGCCGACTCGACGGGCTCGTTGCTCTTCGCCCCGCAGCCCCGCCCAAGGCTGCGCGATCGCGAGGCCGCTGTTACATTGCGGCTTGGGTTTGAGCATTGCAACCGCCTGCAACACGGCATAGCGACGCCGATCGTACTGCGGCATGCGGCATCGCGCCACCTCAGCGTTGCTGCTGCTTCGGCCGGAGCCAGCTGCGTAGCAGGAGGCGCCGCCCATCGGCGAGAGTCGGCCCGGCATCGCATCGGCGCGTCGCGGCCATGGCGCTAGGTTCCGTTGACAAAGCCAGCAGGAAGGCACATTCTACCTTTGATGGGGGCCGTATGTTGCGGGTCGGCCGCTGCGTTTGCGAGTCATTGCATCGGCGGTGTTCAGAAAGTAGGTAAACTCCCATGCGCATTTCAGCAAGGAACCTCGCCGCAGCATTTCTTAGCGCAGCGATTTTAGCCGCGTGCGGCGGAGGCAACAATGGCCTATATCCGTCAACGTCGGTCGCCCCGCAAATCGGTGCGCCGCAATCCGCTGCCGCAGCGTCCGAATCGCGGTATTTGGAGTCCTCATTCGGGCGACAAATGCGGCACAATGTCGCCATCTTTAGGACTCTCTTCAGCTTCAACAAGACGGACGGCGAGGCGCCTCGCGCGGGGTTGACCGACCTCAACGGCACTCTCTATGGCACCACCTTTTCTGGTGGTGCGAGTAACGCGGGGACCGTCTTTAAGATCACGAGGCCCAGGGGTGGCAGATCCGCCGGCGATGCGTATGCAGATCCCGCTTAAAGCAAGGCCGAACCATCTGAAGCAAGCTAATTGATGCGAAGCAAGCTAAATAACGGTGCTTGCTATTCCCGTTCACAGCGGGCGTGTGCCTTGAACGTTGCAATGCCTATTCGTGCGTCCTTACGCGCGCGCGCAGGCGCGGGGCGTGGGAGGGTGTCTCCTATTTAGAGGTCGCGCGCGATGTCGAACACGCGCCGAGGGGAGTGGCAAATTGCGCCAGCATCTTCGCGCGCGCCCGCGTGTCGGTGCCGGGAACGGACAACGAAAGAACGGTTCTTACCGGGTCAGCATCAAGCGCCTCGCGACCGCTTTGGAACGCGCGCGAGCCAAAACTCCGTGCCGTTAAGCGTGATGCGGTCGCGGCGTCGGCTAGTTTGAGGCGAGAACATGGCCCCGTCGTCTTGATAGTAGAGCAGCATCCACGCGATAAGCTGGGGACGATCATCGGGGGCTAGATGTTTGATCGCGACCTTCACCGCGGTCACATCGCGCGTTTGGTCGACCGGGCGCTCGAGCTGCGGCGGCCTTGCCATAGGTCGAACAACCACCGAGCGTCCCCGCTGGATGCGTTGCCGATGGCGATCCAGGGGGCTCGTAAGGCGCTCGCAGCACAGTCCGCCGCGGGCAACGATCCGCGCCACAGCGCCGCCGTGAACGAAACGCGTGGCGAGGCGATCAGCGGGGCATCGCCGCAACCGCAGCTGGGCGCGCGAGCATCCGGGCCAGCGTGACGAGGCCTGGTTCAAACGCGAGATCGCGCCGAGCTTGACGCCTTCTCGCTCAAGGAGATCGGCGGGGCTGCGGCTTTTCGCTCGCCGCCTGCTCGCGTATCCGCCGTGCGCAAAGCTTCCTCATCCTAGGCATTGGGACGACATGCTCGCACTGGTCGGGGCTGGGGAACGAGCGGAATGTCGACAGACTTTAGCGCGACGAGGTCTTTGTAAGCGTTCATGGCGTATAGTCCTGGTCAAGAACCATTCGATATGAGAAAAGAGACCATGACAAGCCAATCCGAGGGCCAAAAGAGCAGCGGGACGAGCGCTTTTATGAACCGTACCGTGCTTCCCATTTCACCGCCTCAGTATCCGCCAATCACGGAAGTTGACGCGCACAACGCGAAAGCGCCGCCGCGATTCGAGGCGAAGGCGCCGAAGGATGCGCCCAACGTGGTGGTCATCTTACTCGACAACATGGGCTTCGGCGATATCTCGACGTTCGGAGGGCCGATCCAGATGCCGACGCTGGACCGTTTGGCCAAGACCGGACTGCGCTACAACAATCTCAAAGTTCCGCCTTTGTGTTCGCCCAGCCGCGTAGCGCTGCTTACCGGTCGCAATAGCCACAGCGCAAATTTCGGCGTGATTTCGGAGATTTCCACCGGCTTCCCGGGTTACACCGCGGTGCGCCCCAGCAGTGTCACGAATCTGCCCGAGATCTTGCGGCTCAACGGCTACAGCACCGCCATGTTCGGCAAGTGTCACGAGCTGCCACCGTGGGAAGGTAGCGATGTCGGGCCCTTCGATCGCTGGCCCGTGCATAGCGGGTTTGAGCGGTTCTACGGCTTCATGTCCGGCGAAGCCGACCTTTTTCATCCGGTCATGTACGACAACATGACCAGGGCGGATATGCGTCCCGATGCCGATTATTACGCGAGTACAGATATCACCGACAAGGCCATCCTCTGGTTGCGTTCGCAGCGTTCGCTGGCCCCTGACAAGCCATTTTTCGTCTACTACTCGGCTATTGGTACCCACGGTCCATTCCACGTGCCCGAGACGTGGCGCGACCGCTACAAAGGCAAGTTCGATCAGGGCTGGGACCAGGTGCGCAAGGAAACCTTGGCCAGGCAGATCGAGCTCGGCGTCGTGCCGCCAGGCACCGACCTCGCGCCCAAGCCGCCGGGAATCCAGGAATGGCGCGACTTGACGGCCGACGAGAAGAAGGTCTTTGCGCGGTATATGGAGATCTATGCCGCTTTTGCCGAGGTGACCGACTACGAAATCGGCCGGTTTCTCGACGAGATCGAGAACCTCGGCGAAATGGACAATACGCTAATCTTCTACATCACCGGTGACAACGGTTCGGTTTTCCAAGGCGGTCTCAACGGCGCCTTCAATGAGTTGTCCGTGTTCAACGGGCTGCCCGAACCTTTGGACGTTGCGCTGCAGAACTTCGATGAGATCGGCGGCCCAAAATCACACCCCTTGTACAACAATGGCTGGGCTTTTGCCGGCGCTACACCGTTTGGGTGGGGGCACCAGGTGGCCTCGTACGGCGGCGTCTGCCAATCCATGGTGGTCCACTGGCCGAAGGGCATCGCGGATAAGGGGGGTCTGCGTACGCAGTGGATGCACATGATTGACATTGCCCCGACGGTTTTGGAAGCAGTTGGTGTGCCTGAGCCCGCGGTCGTTTCTGGCGTCCAGCAGAAACCACTCGAAGGTGTGAGTGTGCTAGACACCTTGAATAACGCCGAGGCGAAGTCGCGCCACACCTTGCAATACTTCGAGATGGCAGGCAACCGCGGCATCTACCAGGATGGCTGGTTCGCCACAACCGTGCACCGCCCGCCGTGGGAGCCCAAGGCACGGGCTACGTTTGAGAACGACAAGTGGGAGCTTTACAATGTGGAGGAAGATTTTAGCTGCGCGCATGACCTTGCCGAGAAACATCCCGACAAACTTGCGAAGCTAAAGGGCGTCTTCCTAGAAGAGGCGGTCAAGTACAACGTGCTTCCACTTGATGACCGCGCTTGGGAGCGCTTCAACGCCGCCCTAGCGGGCCGTCCGGATCTGATGGAAGGTCGCACCGAGATCACGGTCTATGAGGGAATGAAGGGTATTCCCGAAAACGCCTTCATCAATGTGAAGAACCGCTCTTTTGTGATTACGGCCGACATCGAGGTTCCGAACACTGGCGCAGAGGGAGTGGTTATCGCCCAAGGGGGAGAGATGGGTGGCTGGAGCCTCTACGTCAAGGACGGTGCACCCCGGTTTGCCTGGAACTATCTCGGTCGCGAGATTTACAAGATCATCGGCCCCGCTCGTTTGCCAGGAGGGCGAGTCGCACTTCGCTTTGAGTTCGCGTTCGACGGCGGTTTGGGCGCGGGCGGTAACGGTGCGATCTTCGTCAATGACAAAGAGGTCGCCGCAGGACGGGTCGAGCACACGCAGCCGTTCGCATTTGGTGCGGAAACGACGGACGTGGGCGAGAACCTCTACACGTGTGTCAGCGACGACTACCAAGAGAACGACAACAAGTTTACCGGCAAGATTCACAAGGTGACTGTCGCCGTTGGAAAGTCCAACCTCAGCGAGGAGGCTCAGAGGGCTCTCGCAGAGTTACGTATGAAGAAAGCGCTGTTCGCTTAATCGCGCCGTCGAGGAATCATTCGACGGTAAGTCGCGCGCGATGCCAAGCCGCCCCCGAGGGGGTGGCAAGGCGCAGCCGTTGGACTGGCGATCGCACGTCGCCGAAGCCCCGGCGAAAGCAAGCTAAATCATAAAGCAAGCTAAATGAGGTGCTCGCTATTCTCGTTCACCGCCGACGTGTGGCTTAAACGCTGCAACGCCTATTCGTGCGTCCTAACGCGCGCGTATGCGCGGTAAAAGGGGCTGGGGTAGCGACGGAAGAGTCGCGCGCGATGTCGAACACGCGCCGAGGGGAGTGGCAAATTGCGCCAGCATCTTCGCGCGCCCGCGTATCGGTGCCGGGAACGCACAACGAAAGAACGGCTCCTGCGGGTCAGCATCAAGCGCTCGCGACCGCTTCGGAACGCGCGCGAGCCAAAACTCCGTGCCGTTAAGCGTGACACGGTCCCTGCGTCGGCTGATTTGAGGCGAGAACATTGCCCCGTCGTCTTGATAGTAGAGTAGCATCCACGCGATAAGCTGGGCACGATCATTAGGGGCCAAATGTTTGATCGCGACCTTCACGGCGGTCACATCGCGCGTTTGGTCGTCCGGGCGCTCGAACTGCGGCGGCCTTGCCATAGGTCGAACAACCACCGCGCGTCACCGCTGGATGCGTTGCCGATGGCGATCGAAGCCGCGCGCAAAGCGCTCGCAGCGCAAACCGCCGCGGGCAAGGACCCGCACGCGCAGCCGTGAACCGCGTGCGTGGCGAGGCGATCGCGGAGGGGGCATCGCCGCAATCGCAGCTGGGCGCGCGAGCATCCTGGCCAGCGCGACGACGCCTGGTTCAAGCGCGAGATCGCGCCGAAGCTCGACGCCTTTTCTCTTAGGGAGATCGGCAGGGCTGCGGCTTTTCGCTCGCCGCCTGCTCGCGCATTCGCGCTGGCTCGGAGATACCGCATCCGCGGCATTGGAAGGCCCTGATGCAGACGCTCGGCGGAGGGGAACGCCCCTAGCGCGAAACGTGCCTTCATGGCGACCCAGCTCGACTCGGGGCCGCCGGCCTCGGCTCGCCCAACCGGCACGGTCACGTTCCTCTTCACGGATATTGAAGGCAGTACGCAACGCTGGGACCGCGACCGGGCGGCGATGGCCGACGCACTGGCGCGCCACGACGCCCTGATGCGCACCGTAATGCAAATCCGTGGTGCATACATCTTCAAAACCATAGGCGACGCGTTCTGCGCGGCCTTCGCAACGCCGCTCGATGCTTTGGCGGCGGCGCTCGACGCCCAGCGCGCGCTCGCAGGCGAAGATTTCTCCGCAGTCGAGGGATTGCGCGTGCGCATGGCGCTGCATGCCGGAAACGCCGACGAACGCGACGGCGACTACTTCGGACCGGCGGTCAACCGCGTTGCGCGATTACTGTCGGTCGGCAACGGCGGACAGGTGCTCCTCTCGGGTGCCTGCACCGAGCTGATCGGTAACGATCTGCCTGCGGAGTGCAGCCTGCGCGATCTCGGAGAGCACCGGCTCAAAGACCTCGCGCAGCCTGAGCGCATCCACCAGCTGCTCGCACCAGACCTCGTTGCCGACTTCGCGCCGCTGCGCTCGCTCGAACATCTCTCCAACAATCTGCCGGCGCAGGTTTCGTCCTTCATCGGCCGCGAGGCCGAAATCGCCGAAATCACCGCGCTGATCGAACAGCATCGTCTCGTAACGCTCGTCGGCTCGGGCGGCGTCGGCAAGACGCGCCTCTCCTTACACGTGGCGGCCGATCTCGTTGACCAAGTCCGCGACGGCGTGTGGTTCGTTGAACTCGCGCCACTCAGTCAAGGCGAGTACATTCCCACGACGGTCGCGTCGGCGCTCGGCATCACGCTCCCGTCCGAAGGCGATCTCGTCGAGAATCTCGCGCGAGCGCTCAAAGGCAAGGAGCAGCTGCTGGTCTTCGACAACTGCGAGCATCTGGTCGAGCCGGCCGCTCATGTCATCTCCACGATTTTGCGCGCTGCGCCGAAGGTCAAGGTGCTAGCATCGAGCCGTCAAGGGCTGGGAGTTGCGGGAGAAGCGGCCTATCAGGTGCCCACGCTCGACGCTTCCACCGCAGTTGCGCTTTTCGTCGAACGCGCGCGCGCCACAAGCGCCACGTTTGCGCTCACCGACGACAACGCACCGATCGTTGTCGAGATCTGCCGCCGGCTCGACGGCATTCCGCTCGCCATCGAGCTTGCCGCCGCACGGGTGAAGGTGCTCTCAATCCCCAATCTCGCGCAACGGCTCAACGAACGCTTCAAGCTCCTCACCGGCGGTAGCCGTTCAGCGCTCCCGCGCCAGAAGACGCTGGGTGCGCTCATCGACTGGAGTTACGATCTGCTGACGCCCCAAGAGCAGATGCTGTTCAATCGGGTGGGGATCTTCGCCGGCGGCTTCAGTCTGGATGCGGTAACCGCCGTCTGCACGGGCGACGGCATCGAGGAGCTCGATGTCTTGGATCTGCTCGCGTCGCTGACCGACAAGTCGCTGGTCGTGGCCGATACGGCCGGCGAATACGAACGCTACCGGCTGCTTGAATCCACGCGCGCCTATGCGCTGGAGAAGCTTACGGGCGCTGGCGAGCGCGAGCGAGTGGCTCGTCGCCACGGCGAGTACTTCCGCGCTCAGGCGCAGGCGGCCGACGAACGCTACGGCAGATCGCCCGCGGCCTGGCTGGCGAGCGTGGAACTCGAGCTCGACAACTATCGCGCCGTGCTGGAGTGGGCGCTCAAAGACGGATGCGATATGGCGCTGGGTGGTGCCGTAGCCGGAGCGCTGGGAAGGCTGTGGTTTCACGGCGGACTCGCGGTGGAGGGGCGCTATTGGATTGGCCAAGCGCAAGCGAGCCTTGACGAAGCCGCTCACCCGCAGGTGGCGGCCAGGCTGTGGCGCGCGCTCGCCGCGCTTTCGGACGGTAAGCGCGGTCACGATTGCGCGCAGCGGGCCCTGGCGCTCTCTGATGCGCTGGGCGACGGGCGTGAAGCGGCCTGGGCACTCTACCCTCTTGCGCACGGTCTCTTTCAAATGGGCCAATTCGAGGAGGCCAGTGACCTGAATGCACGCGCGCTTGCGCTGATGCGCGAGTGCGCGGATAAGGTGGGCGTGGCTGCGTGCCTCAGCCAGCAGGCGTTACTCCAGCGGTCTCGCGGCGATGTTGTCGCCGCGCGCGAGGTGTTTGCGCAGGCGTTCGACGCATACAAAGCCCTTGGTGACGAGGGCGGGATGAGCAGAGCGCTGGCAGGTCTCGCGGAGCTGGAGTTTGGCGATGGGCAGGTGGAGCAAGCCCTGCGCTTGGCGGGCGAGGCCCTTGAGATCGACTCACGCGGGAAGAACCAGACGGGGTTGGCTCTCGGCTACGATAACATCGCCGCGTATCGCATTGCGCTGGGAGACGTGGTTGGCGCCCGTGAGGCTGCCCGCGAAGCGTTGCGCTTGGCACGACAGGCACAACGTGCTCTACTGACCGCGATCGCGCTGCAACATTTCGCGCTGCTCGGGGCGCTGCGCGGAGAAGTTCGCGGTGCAGCGCAGCTGATCGGCTACGTCGATGCGCAGTATAAAGAGCTCGGATATGAGCGTGAAGCCACCGAGAAGTGGTGCTACGAGAAGCTCATGGCCGCGCTCCGCGAGCAGCTGAGCGACGCCGAGATTGAAAAACTCGCGGCCGAAGGCGCGGCGTGGTCCGAAGAGCAGGCCGTCGAGGAAGCGCTGAAAGTTTAGCCACCCCGCGCTCGCGAGGCCGCATCGCGCTAGGGGCTTACCGGTTGATAGCCCTCGCAGCTGTGCAGCACAGCGCCGATCGCGTGGTGCATTGTAGCCTCGCAGCATAGATGCTTAGCCTCGCAGTGTGCTCGCAGGCTCGCAGCTTAGATCGCGGCCGCTTAACGGGTGCGGCTTGGATGGCGGCCTCGATGGCTTGGACTAGCAGCTCAGCGGAGGGGGGCGCACAATTTTAGGGGCCTAACTCTTATCCCGCTACGCAGCCGTGCCGTGGCGGTGTTGGACAGTCGGCACTGTCACGGCGCAGACCACTGGGCTAGTCGTCGCGTCACAGGACGTTGCATCGACCGCGGCCGGCGGAACGTCTCAAGTGCTGGCGCTCGACGGCAAGTACTCGAACTGCAGCGTCGTCACACAGACGACGGCGGCCACCGCAACGGTCACGGTCTACGGTAACACGACCCCCAGTCTCTACGGTCCCGGCGCGCCAAGCTTAGCTAACACGAACTTCGGAGCCAGCGGGGTAATCACGGCGACGACCACGCAGAGTGCCATGACGGGGAACGTCGCGAACCTCCCGGTCGGACTCTATTTCACCTGGGCAGGAAATACGGGAATACTGCATGCCAGGGCGACATGTACAAGCGCGATCGCTGCGGGCGGCGCACAAGCGGCCTCCAAATGCTCGATCGCGATGCCGGTCACGTCCGGCTTTACAGCGACGATTAACGCCATGGGTCAAACGGCGCTCGTCACTGGCGTCGGCGGCGAGAATATATGCGTCTTTTATGCCGGCTGGCAAAACACGGCGACAAATAGTGGCGCGCAAGTGAATATCGGCTATTCGGCGAGCTCGTCGTGCACGTCGGTTACGGAAGTTCTGCCAATAGCGATCGGCGTCGGAGCGAGCGCACCGAACACGACCGCCGTCATCGGGACTGCAACGCCGTACGGTTTCCAGTACCCGGCGTTTGTCGTACCGGCCGGCGATACGCTCTGCGGTCAAGTCGCTGCTGGCACAACGATCGCAGGTGCATTTTACTGGGACGTGCAGCAGCTGTAATGCGCCTCCGATAGCTTCTGGGCGCGTCAGATTGCCAACGGCGGCAGAAATGGCTGCTCAGTCTAGCCGACTGCGCCGTGCAAGAATGCCGCTGCGCGGTCATTGCGCGGCCTGGCGGGCGCGTGATCAACGGCGCACGGCTGCGGCTTCATCGGAACGAATCAAGCGCGCTACGCGGCCTGCTTTCGGTTCGCCGCGGCGCGGTTGCCAAACGGTTGCCGTCAATGGCAACCGTTCTCGCCCGTTGACGACCATGCACCCAGGCGAAAACCCATATTTTACGCGGTCTTTTGCCTGTCGGCGACCGCGCTCGGCCACGCACGGGCGGATTCGAATCCCGCTGGGGCTAGTTATTTCGTCCTTATAGCATAAGGAGTTTTCATTGTCTGGATGCGCCTGTGGGCCCGCTGTGGGCCGGGACCTGCTGCGAGCGCCTCAACAACTGCGCCGCCGACTAGCGAATCGAGCTGCGCCGCGTGCTTTTCTCCTGCGGAGGGATGCTCAGGGAGTTCTGAGTATGCTATCGCCCAACTGACAAACGGCGATCAAAGAGTGTACTGAACGAGCGCGAGCGCGCCATCCCCATAAGGGTGTTCAGGCGACTGCTGGCGATCTTGACCCGTAATGAGCCTTTCTGCCTACTCTTCCCGTTGGTTTTGGATATACAGTTACCTTGGTTCACGGCGCAATTTCATTAGAAGCTTCCCTGCTGGCGTTGGCTTCGCGAGTTCGGCAAGATTCCTGTCCTGAATCCGTTCGTCAAAATCCAGCCAGCCATCGAGAGTCTTTGGCTGAATAAGCCCATTGTCTAGTAGAAAGTACATCCATCTACGAAAGTTGTCTGTATTGTCGTATTTGTACTCAGGCAGATTTGCCAAGTCCCATAACGCTTTGTACGGCTGCGCCGCCACAGAATAGATTACGAGATCGTTTACAATCTTTTGTTGCTGCTCTAACTTCTCCGACGTTTCACTGGTCTTCGCGGATGTCTCGGTCACTTTTAGGCCCTGGTCCTCAACTTTCCCTTCTAGACGATCTAGACGATCGATTGATGCGACTATTCCTTGGGGTCCGAACTTTAAATTGGTCACGTTTGGCAATATCGCCACTAACAGCAGCGCGCCAGTCATCGCAACCAATAGGACAAGGGATTGCGCTCCGACGCCAGCCGATCGAATTTCGTCTTGGACGATGACAAACAACGATGCCAGAAAGCCCAGTGTAAAAAGAAGGATCAGAATATTCTGTACGGTTTTCATTTTGGCTTTACTTTGATTCTTTGTTTAAGCGCTTTCATTTCATGCACGTCCTCTCAAGGCCGTTGCGTTTCGGGCTTCACTGCACGGACGCCCTCTAGATGGGATGAGAAGGCCGGTCCCCAAGACGGACTTCTGATCGAAGTATTCGTGACGCACTCAAGGTGCAATGAAAGGAGACCGACCCTCATGACCAAGCATAGCAGCACGAACCCAAAGACGCGCAAAACGTGGGCAACGTCTCGCTCCATCGGAATCGACTTAGGCGACCGCTTCAGCGAACTGTGTGTGCTAGACGGGGAAATCAGAGCTGCACTGGCCCGAACAACTCCGCGGAACCTGCAGGTTTTGCACGTGTCCCGGCGCTTCCTCGCGGCGGGCTCCGTGGCCGTGGCTTGAAACGCTAGGCGCCTGCGATCTGACAGAGGCAGGTGACCCGCGGAATGAGCGCCTCGCTGCCGCGCGTCTAACATTTTCTAACGGAGCGGTCGGGAACGGCCGGAACGAAGCGGGAGCGCATGGCACCTGAAAGTGCAAAATCCCTCACCAAACGGGACTCTTCGGTAGCGCTCGGGAGCGGTCGGAACCCCGGTGGCAGTTTTCGAATCCCGCTGGGGCTACCAAAATCGTCCTTATATTTACAAGGGTCTCACGCCCGCATCCGGGTTTGCGCCGTCGCGGCGCGTGGCGTCAAGGAGTTAGCGCGAAACGACACCTTGAGTGTAGGAGCCGTCGTTAAGTGTCGTACCGTAGCGCGTGCGGTCTACGTCAATCAAGCCAGCGACGGGGAAGCCCGTCGGTACCCTTAAAGCTGTGCAGCACTTTCTCTCTACCGCTCGTCGTGATGCTGAACACTGTACCCGGACCGCCGTCGGTCAGTATGCCATACAATGAGGCTCGCTACGGGAAAAGCGCCGTCGGTTCTTTCAAAGCTGTGCAGCACTTTCTCTCTACCGCCCGTCGTAATGCTAAATACCGTTCCGCAGTTAAGCTACGAGTAGGAAGTTAAGCAAGAAGAGTACGCGCCACCGTTCCCCGTTGTAGCGTAGAGCGTGCCTTTTACGTCAATTAGGCTTGCTCTGGGCCCTTTGCCATCGGTACCCCTGCCGAAGCTGTGGCAGCACTTTTTCCTTGCCATCTACCAAGCTGATGCTAAAGACACTACATCGATCAAGCCTGAGACGAGCGCGAGCCCATCGGTGCCTTTGCCAAAGCTATGCAGCACCTTCTGCACGCCTGCCGTCGTGATGCTAAAGACCGTTCCACATGATGTAAAGGGATAGCAGCCGTACTCGCCCCCAGCGGAAGTCGTGCCGTAGAGCGTGCCCTTTACGTCGATCAAGCCTGCGGCCGGAATAGCGCCGTCCGTGACGTCGAAGCTGTACAGCACTTTTTCAGTGCCGCTCCTCGTGATGCTAAAGACGGCCCCGCACCCTTGTTGTCCTAATGAACCTGGACAACGGTGCGCACCGCCTTCCTCCGTGGTGCCGTAAAGGAGACCGCCGACGTCGATAAGATTTGAAGCGGGATAGTAGCCGTCATCAAAGCTGTGCAGAACTTTCTCGTGACCGGCCATTGTGATGCTGAAGACAGCACCGTAGCCATACGCATCGCCTCTCTCCGTCGTGCCGTAGAGCGTGCCGCCTCGGTCGATCACGCTTGCTAGAGGGGTGCTCCCATCCGGGGCCTTTCCGCTCCCGGCGCTTGCGAGCATGCTGCTACGAGGATGCAGCCGGCGAATAACGCGCACACGCTCAAACCCAAACGCTTCATCTGCTTTGCTCCTTTCGTGGATGCGTCAGGGGCTTCGGAGTTTTGGTCGCGTCATGGGTTAGCTTAGCCCGCTACCAACCGCGGCGGCAGTGCTAGCAGACGTGGGTGCCGTTTACTGCGCATTCATCGAGGTTGCCCTAGGCTGAGTGCTACACCGCCCGGCTCTGCGAGATGAGCGCGCCCGCGCGTAACGTGTTTCACGATCATACTTCCAGTAGGATAGCTCCAATCTCCCACTCCCCCTGGCTCCGCGCCGCACCCCGAGACGGGACAGCCGCGAGGCTGGAAATGCCACGCTACCACGATCTCTTTGCCCGCGAACCAATATTGCGAAATAGCATCATAAGGCGTGCGCTTCAGCCGCGTGACGCCAACCACTTGCGCAGAGCTTCCGGTTATGTCGAGTCGATCGATCTGGAGCCCGTCGCCCGCGTCGCGGTGTATGCCAAACCCCAGCGTGACGTAACGACCGTCCCACTGAACTTCGCCGACAGCTTCAGGCGGCTTATCGACCGTGATCTGCTTGAACGAGGACCCCCCCTTCGGCAGTTCGGCGAACGTGGCGCCGTGCCTGAACACACCGTCCGCGAAGACGTTTCCCATATCATCGTAGCCGACGCCGTAAAAGTTTACGCCTGGATCTCTGAAAGCGGTCGGGCTCCCCGAACCGCCGCTAAAAATCAACAACGTGCCCGTGTTGGAGTTGCCGACGTTGACGACGGCCAGGTCACCACTGTTTGGATCGACCGAGCATGCTTGTGGTTGTTCATTGCCAACCTTCAATGTTGCGACAACACTTGTGCCACCATGCGCAAACTTGAGGATCTCTCCCTTCCAGACACGGCCCTTGAAGCTGTAGCTGTATGTAACAAAGATATTGCCGGCACCGTCGGCGCACTCGCTGGAAACGTATGACCCTTTGGCGCCCATCCACGAGCCGACAAATCGACCTTCCGGAAATGTGTAGACGTTAATGCTGGCGGTGAAACAGAAGGTGCCACAACCGAGACTGTGGCCGGCGTAAACAAGGTCCGCCCTTTTCGTCGAGGGCATGGCTGATCCGTCGCTAACGATCGGTCTTGAGGGGCTCGTTTGTGCCAAATGCGTGCTAGCCGGAGGCGATGCCGCTTGCGGTCCGCCACACCCAACAAGCAATATAGCGGCTGCGCAAACACTCAACGCATAGGGACTTAGATTCACATTCTTCATATGCCGTTGCTTCTTTGGAAGCTGTTGCGTCCGTTCTCGCGCCGAGAGTAACTAGAAAGCGCCGAGGCCGTTGGGAGTGCCCCATCCGGCCGGCCCAGAGTAAGTAAAATACTGTCCCGTTCCGGCGGTGCAAAGATAGCTTCCGCCACAGCGCCCGTTGGCACCCTCGCTAATGGTGTGCAGCTGGTTCTTCCGCTCCTGAGTCGTTAGCGTCCAAAGTTCTTTGCCGGCATGCTGCGAGCTGGCGTTGCCGGCGAGGGCATAGACGCTGGCGATCAGGGGTGTCGCGACGCTGGTGCCGCCAATCGTGAACCAGCCGCTACGTGAGCCGTATGAGTCGTACTCCGCAACGCCGTACGCGACGGCGGCGACGTCGTTCTGCGTCCGTGAGGTGCAGCTCGGATCGTGCTGCCATGACGGCTTTGCAACACCGGTCGCACAACCGCCACCGGTCCAAGGCCAGACGATTTCCTTGTATTTCGCGCCCTTCTTCGCGAGATACGTGCCGCCGACCGAAACGACATTAGGGAACTCTGCGGGCGCAAATGAACCGTAGTTAGAATCGCCCGCGGCGGCTACGTAAACTACACCTGGACTGTCAAATTCGGATTCGGTGACCGCGCCCGATGTCCAGCTGTTGCTGACGATGTGTGCGCCAAGCGTAACCGCTTCGTTTTCGGCCGTACCGAGGTTGCTACCGCTATTATCGTTCGCCTCGATCAGATAGATCGTGCAGTTCGGACAGGCGGCGGAAACCATCTCCACGTCGAGATCGATTTCGAAACACCAGCCACTCTGATTGCCATAGCACTCCTGAGGGTAGTTGCCTTGCTGCCCTTCTTGATTGTATTTTGTAAGGTTTGCCGGCGGCAGCCCGAAGTACGAACGATATTCTGCCAGATCCGAAGCGACGTTCGGGTTGTCGTACGCGTCGACGATCGCGACGATCTGACCCGAGCCTTTCGACGAGGACGGTAAGTGGTACGCCGCCTGGAAATCGGAAGGGCCCCAGCCCGCTAGGTCCGGCCGCACTCCCGTTTTGATAATGATGACCTCGCACCGCGACGCATCCTGACTGGGCTGCGGACAGGCCCGCCGTCCTGGTGGGCTAGCCTGTCGCTGGGAGGTTGCCCCGTTCGCCGCGCCGGGTTGCTGCGTCATGCTCGGGATGATTTCGCCGCACGACGTGAGCAAAATTCCAGATGCGGCCGCTGCGAACAAAACCCGTAAACGTTGCATTGCAGTTCTTCCTTCAGTGGAGTGTGATGAGTCCCGGCACGCCGATCCCCTGAGTGATCGTCGGCGTCGTACGCTTGCCATCGGCCGTATAGGTCGTGACTGAGCCGAAACCGCCCTTGTCACCTGGGCCGAATTGGTTCGCGACGTAGATGTTACCGCTTATATCGACTGCTACGCCGGAAGCGTTTACTACCCCGGCGCTGATGGTCGGTGTTGTCTGATCTCCATCTGCCGTAAACGTGGCTACGAATCCGCTGTTATGAGCTCCGCCATCATGGTTTGCTACGTAGATCTTTCCGTTCGCATCGACGGTGACGTCGTATGGCGAGTCCAGACCTGTGATCGTCGGCGTCGTCCGCGTTCCGTCCGGTTTGTACGTCGTCACCGTATTATTGAAAGCGTTTACGACGTAGATCTTGCCGGTTGAGTCGATAGCCAGGCCGGCGGGCCCGTCTACTCCAGTTGTGATCGTCGGCGTTGTTCGCGTTCCATCTGGTTTGTACGCCGAGACGTAGCCGGAGCCACTATAGTTGTTGAAGTTACTGATGTAGATCTTGCCGCGCTTGTCCACCAGAACGCCTACCGGGTAAGCTATCCCATCGGTGATCGTTGGTGTACTCTGCTTCCCATCCGGCGTGTAGGTGGTCACATTTCCGCCAGTATGAGGGAGAGTGTTTGTAACGTAGATTTTGCCGGCCTTATCGACCGCCACGCCGAAGGGCGCAACGATGCCGGCGGTGATCGTCATTGCCGGCTTCCCGTCCAGGCCGTAGGCCGTTACATTGTCCCCGCCTAGGTTTGCGACATAGATCTTGGAGGC
Source organism: Vulcanimicrobiota bacterium (assembly GCA_963745145.1). Taxonomy (GTDB): domain Bacteria; phylum Vulcanimicrobiota; class Vulcanimicrobiia; order Vulcanimicrobiales; family Vulcanimicrobiaceae; genus Cybelea. The sequence continues at coordinate 1,015,367 of CAVUWE010000003.1, forward strand.
AGGGGAACTCTCCCTCTGAAGCGCGCTACTGCTCGCGGTAGGCGCCTTTGTGAGCGGGTTAGTCGCCGTTCCCGCGTTACACGCTCCAAGCAAAACCGCCGGCACGAGAATCGGCACAGAAAAAATACCAATCCCAAAACGAAAGCCTCTCATTTTGTTGAATGCTCCTATTGTAAAAGACGGTGCGCGTCACGGAGACGTGGCTTTCCCTAGCAATGGTCCTCGTCTATAGGCCTCTGTTCTGAAGGCACTTTAGTGGTGAAGTGACTCGCCCCAGGCGCCGCACTCCCCGCCCAGCTGGGCGATGGGCAGCGCCGCAGCCTTCAATCGCGGCGGCAGCCCCCGGAAGCCCACAGAGCGCACAGCGCCGATCCTCGAAAGCTCTCAGAAATGCCCTCCGTCCCTTTTGAACCCGCTGCCAGCCTTGAGCTGATCTACTTGAGCTGATCTAAAGGAAGTTTAGCCCGTGGGGCCTTACAACGCCCTTACTTCCGCTTGGTTACGGTCAGGAGAACCAAAGCAATGGCGTTCGAGGCGAGGGAGATGCGGCCGGCGCCCAAGGTTTCACACCGCCGAGCGATGCTGGTGGCGGGTATGGGCGCAATCGGGCTAGCCATTTCGCTTCCCAACGCGTACGCCAATATTAATAAGACCGTGGGCACCTTCGGCTTCTTTACGTGCGACGGAATCGTCTGCTATATAGAGGGGGAAGCGAAGAAGGCGGGGATGAGGCTCGGTGATCGGCTGAACCTTCGCGCCCTGGCCATGGACGACCGGTATGGAGAGTTCATTTCAGAGCGGCCGCCGCCAGCTGGGCGGAGAGTTTCGTTTCCGCTGGAGCGCGGTCACGCGAAATACACGGCGACGCTTACGGCGCAGCCCGACTTCGCAGCAGGCCTTGACCTGCTGGTCCTCCTTGCGAAGAAAGTCGCAACGATCGTCCTGGTCGTCCTGGTCGCGGCTCTGTTTCTCATCAAACCAGCACCGCTGAGCGGTAGCCTGGCTCTCTTCGCCCTATCACTTATGAGCGTGGAGCCTTCGTTCTACGCTTTTTTGCCGGCACTGGCTTACATGGGCCTTGAAATCACGGTTGGGCTCTTCGCGGCGGCCGGCGCGATCGGCTTCCTCGCGCTGGCGCTTAGTCTCAGCCGAGCTTTACGCGCGCCCCTACGCCGCTCTCTGATGGCTCTCTTCGCGATTGTTGCGGTCCTCTGGGCAGCGTACAAGATTTTCGTATACCTCGGCCTCCCTGCGTCCGCACTCTATACCGCTGAACTTGCCGGACTCTTGTGCATCCTGGTCGCCGGCATACTGATCCTAGTGTGGACCGTTCTTTGCCGTACGACCGCCGCAGGCGAACGATTGACCGCTGCCCTTCTTGCAGGCGCGGGCCTCGCGTTACTGTTTCTGCATTCGTATCAACTGATCGAAACGCTATCGCTGATGCACCGTGTCCCGCAAGCGTTAAGCGGAGCGGCGTCGCTATGGGAATTTGCCGCAATGACGGCTTTCTTGGCCTCTGTTCTTGCCGCATATGTCATTGTGCGCAACCGAGTCGTGGACATCGGGTTGGTTAGAAGCCGGATCCTCGGCTACGGGGCAACCGTAATCGCTGCTCTTGCGACTTTTGCCCTGGTGAACTGGGCTTTCGCACCTGTGCTGGCAGACATTCCAGTCGCCATTCCCCTCGAAATCTTCGCCGCCGTTGCAATCGGCTACTGGTTCAGCGGTTTTCGCGATGTCTCAAGCGCCCTATCACTTGCGGCGGTCGACGCCCCGGTTGTGGCGATGAATGGGCGCACCGCCGATGAACGCGACGCGCTCGTGCGCGCCCTGGGACTCGCCGAACGTACACGGCAAGCTACCTTGATCGCTGAAGTTCGAGCGCGATGCGCGTTTAGCGCGTGGGTCAACGGCGATGATTCGGCCTTCGAGCAGCACTCCAATGCGTTGCATCGTGCGCTAGGAACACGAGGTTTGCGCGGGATTAAAACGTTCAGCATGGCGGCAAGCTCACAGGAATCTACAACTGAGTTCGATCCCAGCGACCTCTCGGAGTGGCTGGCTCGTGCTTCCCTCCTGCGGTGTGGTCGCTCTCGCGACGCAAGGCGTGCAGGTGAACATGCGCTGCGTGCCGTTCGCCACGCGGACCAGAGCGAGGAGCCATGGCTGCGCGTTCTGACTCGCGTGGCCCTCGCGGAGTCGGTATCTTACACGGCCGCTGATCGCCTGAGCGAAGCGGAGTCGATAGCGCGAGACAGCGGATCGCTGGTGCTGGCGGATTCCCTAGCTGCGTTACGTTCGGGAAAACGCGACATTGGGTTGCTACAGGCTTTTGTCGATGTGAGAATGCGAAAGGTGCGTCCGATATGCCCAGCTGTCGAGATCGCCTTCTTTACTGGAGAAGTCAGAGTGCTGGGGCGAGCCCTGGAGTTACCCGACAAAGAGCGCGCGCTGCTCTTTACAGTAGCCGCGTCAGACGGTTTGATTAACGGTGACCTACTTTGCGATGCTCTCTGGCCGGAGAGTGACGGCGACGCAGCCCGCAATGCGCTCTACGTGTGCTTGCATCGTTTGCGAAAACACGCCGGAGATCCGCGCGTCGTTCAACGCCTGGATCAAGGTTATACCCTACACCCCGGCGCCGACGTCGATCTCTGGAGACTTGAAGCCGCCCTAATGGCGGGGCAGGCAGACGACTTAAAAGTGTTTAGCCGGCGGTTGCGTGATGGGGCATCGAGGCGCGCGAGCTTAGGACGTTGGTTTGCACCATTTGAGAACCGGCTAGCGCGTTTGCTCGAGAAGATCGAGCGGTTTTTCGAAACCGAAGAGACTCGAAAGGCGACACGCATAAGCTAGGTGACCCTTAGCTTCCTCGTTAGACACTACCAACGATTTCCAAAGCTGTCTATTGCAACACGGTAAGCTCTCCGCGCACCCTAGAGTCGTGCGCGATTGTCGTGCTGAGTCAACTTACGCAGTGCGACTTCAATCTTCTTGGTGTGTCTGCGGGTGCGACGGTCGCAGCGAGGGAAGGCGCCCGGTTTTCGGCGATTCCCCTATACCCCCCACCGAAGCGGTGCCGTGGCACCGCTCGTATTTGAGGACGCGATCGTAGGGCGCCCCATCTGGTCCAGACGGAGTCGTGCAACAGCCGTGCAACAGAGAGGCTAGCAAAGGTCCGTCTTGGACAGGAACAGTCAGACCTTCGGGTGTCGGGAAACCCTGATAGATTCGGACGTTTCAGTAGTGGGCGGGTTCGGCCAGGACCGCCGTACGACAGTTCGAATCCCGCTGGGGCTAATTCAAAAGTGCTTATTTTGCAATAGTTTTCACTGTTAACGCGTGTTCGTTTGGGTAACGGATGGGTAATCGGCACAAAAAGCTCCATCGACAAAGAGCATCGTCAAAGAATCCGCCGAAATAATCGCTTTAGGGGCGACCCGCCGCATGACGGGGCGTGCTTACAAGAAGCCGCTATAGAAAGGAGTTCCAAACGTGCGATTAAGCCTTCTCGGGGCTAGCGCCGCGCTCGCCGCAGGCCTGGTACTTTCAGCGTGCAACAGCAATATCGGCTCGTCGGCGAATACGCCGTCGTTCTTCGGGCCCGCAAGTCCTGACGGCGGTTCATGGCCATAAAGGCGCTTTCGCCGGCGCGGCCACTGCACAGACAGGCTATGTCGGCATTCTGGGGGGAGGGCCGGTTTACAAACACATCCCGAAAAATATCAGGGAACTCAAGAATTCGGGTTTCAATGAACTGATCGTCTGGAGCGTCGAGGTCGGCAGCACGGGCGATTTGAATCTGAACGGCGAATTTCCGCTGACATCGGATGGCGAGTATATCGGGAATGAAACATACCCCGATTTCCCCGCCGACCTGAAGAAGATCAAGCGGGGCACGGTCACGCGCGTCACGCTCAGCATCGGGTCGTCCAACTACGGCGATTGGGAGAATATCGAAGCGCTGATCGAATCGCAGGGAACCGGACCGGACAGCATTCTCTACCAGGATTTCGCCGCGCTGAAGGCGGCGCTGCCGCTAGACGCAATCGATTTCGATGAAGAGAACGGCTACGACGAATCTTCAACGATCAAATTCGCAGTAATGCTGGGGAAGCTTGGCTACGAGGTCACCATGGACCCCTATACCGATTCCGGTTTTTGGACGGATGTCGTGTCGAAAATCAACAAGAAGCGGGCCGGCACGGTGGATGCCATTCATTTGCAGACTTATGCCGGGGGGGAGGGCAACAGTCCCTGCTCGGGGTCCTGGAATTTCGGCAGCGTTCCGGTTTATCCCGGCGTATCGGACCAACGCTCGGCGCCGCCCGATCTGACGCCGGCGGAGGTAAAGACGGCGATGAAGAACTGGCATACGCAATGCGGCATCACCGGCGGCTGGCTGTGGATTTTCGATCAGATCGCGGGCACCAACCTGGTGCGGAAATACGCCCACGCGATCACCAGCGGCGTCGGCGGAGCGGCACGGTAGTGGCGTTGCGGACCGGCGATTTCTGAGTGAGGCCGCGCCGGCCACCCGCCATCAATGCGAAAACCGGCGCGCTGACGCCCGTCGGCGGGTGCAGCTCGGGTTGCAGCTGCTTACTTTCTAACATTTTCTAACGGAGCAGTCGGAAACGGTCGGGAATGGACGAGATCAGTCGGGAACCGGTGGGCGGAAGAGCCTTACAAAATAACACGGATCGGTAGCGGACGGGACTCTCCGGAACCCCCGAGAAGTGGTTCGAATCCCGCTGGGGCTGTTTTTTTCGTCCTTATTTCACAAGGCAGTTGGTCTTACGTAGCGGCGTTCCCCGCCGCCGAAGTCACGGACCCATCCGACCTGCTTGCACAATCTGCAAGGGGCCCGAGTTCGAGTTATCCCCGATCTCCACCAAGAACACGACCCTTTCATAGGCTTTTGGGGATAGGCGCGTTCAGGTCGAAAGTGACCGTCTTAATCGTGCCGGCGAAACGAGCACGGTGATTTGTACATCCACCGAATCGCCGCCTCTGGTCACGTGCGGCGAACAGGCTCGGCCGACCGAGACGCCGTACCCTAGGCAATATGTCGGTATCGCACCATAATCATCACCACGCAAGCGAAGTTCCGGCCGAGCAGCGACTCGCTGCCATTTTCACTCATATCGGCGGTGCAGTGTTCCTGTTCGTCCCCGCGCTCATCGTCTGGCTGCGAACACGCAGCGATCCCGTAGACTCGTGGCTGGCCCACCAGGCGAAGGAGGCGCTCAATTTTCAATACACCTTGACGGCTGCACTTTGTGTCTGCGCGATGGCTGGCTGGGTGGCGCCGCGGCCAGCCTTCTGGCTCTTCGCGATCGTCCTCGCGTTCGACTGGCTATTCTCGATCATCGCCGCCGTCAAATCCGCGTTCGGCGAGCGCTACGTTTACCCGCTGAAACTCACTATCGTCCGATAACTCCATCTTCGCGCGGGGTTTCCGGCGTGCCGAGAATCGGCTAGCTCAGGCGAGAATGCGAACCTTCGGATATCCACTTACTTGAAGGATCACGTTCAGGCCGTCGGGCGAAATTGTAACATTATGGTCCTTGGCGGCGAATGAAATCTCCATGTCGTTGCGGGTATACGTGCCGTTAAAGGTTTGGCCCACGTTTGTGACGGTGCAGGGGCCGCTGCGTGCAGCTGGGTTTTCGTCCGTAAGATCTAACCTCAGATCGAAGGTTCCGCTGCGTCCCAATACGTTGTAACTTCCTGAAGCGGCAAAGTGAAATGGATCGTTTACGGTAACGCTGCAGGAACCCACGGTGCGCCAGCCCAGAACGTGCGCCTGGAGATCGTGCTGACCGGCTGATAGCCCGTTCAAAGGCGGGTGAAGCGTCGCCATTCGACCAACTCCTCTCAGATAATCGCCCAAGGCCGGATTCAATAATCTAGAACCAAAGCGCGCCGGCGACCGGAACATTTCGCTTCAGATGAGAAAGCGCCAACGACTCCTATCGAAACATCTGGTGAAAGCCACCGCCACTTTCTCGACCGTGAACAGGTACTCAATATGATAATGGCGCGGCAGTGGCCCCCCGCCGGCCCGCGCCCGATGTTCGCTTTGCTCGCATTGCAGATGAGCTGTGAGGCCTCCTTGCCGGGTGCCTTTGATGCAGCGGCCGGCAAGGCAGTACCAAAGGTCATGTAGGGAATCCCGGTTAAAAACGCTCTGGCGTGAATACGTTGCTCCGCAGCATTCTAGGAGTCCAGCATGCTCAAATATCTTGCCCTCTTTACCGCAGTCATTCTCGGTTTTGTAAACACAACCCGGTTATGCTCAAACAACGAGCGGAGCCCAACCCTCTCTCACAGCGATTGACATCGCGCTGGAACCGGACGCGACGATGCTCAAGCACGCGGCGGCACTCAACGCGCGGTTGCGACAGAGTTTTCCAAAAGGATATGCACTCGACGCGAGTCACCGCCCGCATGTAACAATGCTTCAACGCTACGTCCGCACAGCGGATCTCCCCAAAGTGTACGCAGCAGTTGAAAAAATCATGAACGCAAGAAATCCGGCAACGTGGAAGCTTCAAGCATTCAAAATCGACCATGCCGTTTGGAGCGGCCTGGCGCTTACGGTCATTCTCGCCAAACCGCCGGCGGAGGTCGTAACAGCGCAGCAGCAGCTCATCGACGCGATCGCCTCCTATACCGTCGCAACCGGCACGGCGGCTGCGTTCGATACGACCCCTACCGAACCCGACATCAACGCGTCGACCATGACGTACGTCGCCGAGTTCGTTCCGAAATGGAGCGGCAAGAACTATATCGCACACGTCACGTGCGGCGTTGCCTCCGTGTCATTCGTGAAAACGCTGGAAGCCGAACCGTTCACCCCGTTCACGTTCTCGCCCGTAGCCGTGTCGGTCTATCAACTCGGCAACTTCGGGACGGCTCGCAAGAAGCTCAAGGAATGGACGGTTACGCCATGACCGATACACTCGTCGCGATCGATATTGCAATCGAACCGGATGCAGCGATGGTGCAGCGCTCGTTGGCCGATAACGCCCGCCTGCGTGAAAACGTCCCGCAAGGGTACACCCTCGACGAAACGCATCACGCACACGTTTCAATATTCCTACGTTTCGTCCGCGAGGCGGACCTCGAAAAGGTGTATGCCGCGATCGCCGGGGCTGTTGCGACCGAGAACCCGCCCTCGTGGAACCTCAGGGCCTACAAGTACTACTACATCCCGGCGGGTCCGATCGGCCTTGCGGGCATCGTCGTTGAGGTTACCGACGACTTGTTAAGGCTCCAGCAGAAGCTCATCGACGCGGTCGCCCCTTTTTCCGTTGCGACGGCGACTGCGGACGCGTTCTTCAAGCTGCCGACTGAGACTCCACTTCACGAGGTGCCACTCTTGGTCGAGTACGTTGGAGCGTTCGTCCCGGAACATTCCGGCAAGAACTTCATGCCGCACGTTACCGTCGGCGTCGGCCTAAAAGACTTCCTGGATGCGATGCTCGCCGCGCCGTTCGAGGAATTTACGTTCTCCCCGGCTGGGACGTCCGTCTATCAGCTTGGCGACTTCGGCACCGCTCGCAAGAATCTCAAGACGCTGAGTTTCCATGCCTGATCCCCTTCCTTCGTGGAAAGACGGACCGGCCAAAGCGGCGATCGTAGCCTTCATTAGTGCGACGACAGACCCGGCGAGCAAGGATTTCATACGTCCCCAAGATCGAATAGCGACGTTCGACCAGGACGGCACGATGTGGGTCGAGCACCCCATGTACACGCAACTTGAATTCGCCTTGGCCCGGCTCGCCGAGTTAGCGCCGCAGCATCCCGAATGGAAAACGACCGAGCCGTTCAAATCCACGCTCGCCGGAGATATGGCTGCGTTCGCCAAGTTTACGATGAACGACCTAGAGGCTCTCGTTGCTGCGACGCACGCAGGCATGAGCACGGCGGAGTTTCACGGCATCGTCGCCGACTGGATCTCCAAAGCAAAACACTCACGCTGGGATCGTTTGTATACGGAACTCGTGTATCAGCCGATGCTGGAGGTCATGCGGTATTTCCAGGCCAATGACTTCACGAACTACATCGTCACCGGTGGGGGCCAGTCCTTCGTGCGCGCCTATGCGGAGCGCGTGTACGACATGACTCCCGAGCAGGTCATTGGATCCTCGCTCGAAACGCAGTTCGAATACGATGCCGATGGGAAAGCCGTCCTCATGCGTCCGCCGAAACTGCTTCTCTATGACGACTCGTCAGGCAAGCCTCAGGACATCTACCTCTTCCTAGGACGCCCGCCCCATGCGGCATTCGGGAATAGCACCGGAGACCAGCAGATGCTTGAGTACGCACAGTCAGGCGGCGGAGTGCGATTAATGGCGCTGGTGATGCACGACGATGAGGAGCGCGAGTATGCCTACGGCCCGAGCAGCCCGCAGGCGGACACGAAATTCGGCGCGTTCACTTAGGCGCTCTACGACGAAGCGAAGGCAAAAGGCTGGGTCGTCATCAGTATGAAAGACGATTGGAAGCAGCTTTTCCCATTCGATGCTTAGGTCGTAGGCAGGCGGATACCCGTCAGTTCGCCGCGGCCGGCGGGTCCGGCTGACCGATTTCGCGATGGATCCGCGTGACCGCACCGGCGAGCGAGTGCGGCTCCTGTCGAACGCGCCACTGGGCTTGCCGATGGCTTGGAGACTTGAAACATCGGACCTAGACCCTGGTGAGTGCAAGGTTCAGTTTTTCACGGGATGGCGAGCTTTGTACAGCTGGAAGCCATCACTGCCGCGATAAACGCTCGCGTACAACTATCGCTACGTATTGAGTTGTTTAGCCATTCCGCAAGTGAAGGCCAGTTTTTTAGCCGTAAGGGCACAAGTAGGCAGCGTGGGGCAGGAGCTTGAGCCGGCCTGTAAAGAATGGACCTGGTGTCACCGAGGACGATTAATGAGGGAGGCCATGCACGTGCCATTCTCTTCGACGTCACGAGCGCTCGGACCGATGCGTATCTTCGCGGCACCCATACTCACGGCAACACTCGCCGCTTGTACGCAAGGCGGCACGATGCCGGCAACTCAAACGTTCGTGCTGCCGGGCAACGTGCCCAATGCAGCAGCGGGCCAATATGTGTACGTTCTCGAGTGCTGCGCCGGTTACGGGGACATAACAGTGTATAACGCTGGGCTCAAAGGCATCGCACAAACCATCGCAGCGCGCAATCCGAGCTACATGGCGCTGGGCCGCGACGGAAGACTCTACGTCGTCGACGGCTGGAGCCAAATCACGGTCTACGATCGGGGCAGCGGCCAGCCGGCGCGCAAGCTAACCGGGTACAGCCGGCTCGTCGGCGTCGCCACGGATGCTCAAAGCAACCTTTACGCAATAGATTGCGAGTCGTGCCAAATCAACGGCGCGGCTCCGAGCGGCGGCGCGGAACCCGGCACGAAGGGCGATCAGATCGATGTTTACAGCCCGGGAGGCAAGCAACTCTTGCGAACGATTAGCAGGGACGTGCGCGCCCCCCACGCCATCGCCTTCGATTCGCACGAGAATCTGTACGTAGTGAACGGCTCTGCCGAATACCACTACCTTCGACCGTCCATTAGCGTGTTCAAACCCGGAACGACCTCGGCTTTTCGCAGGATAACGACCGGCGGCCTCAGGAGGCCGAGCCTCATCGCGATCGACAAAGCGGATAACGTCTTCGTCAATACCGGCTCCGACGGCATCCTGGAGTATGCGGCGGGTTCGAGTAAGGTAGTCCGCACTATTACGCATGGCGTCTCGAGCGTCGACGCACTCGCGCTGGACTCGAGGGGCACGCTTTACGTGGCTAACGCAAGCCAACTCCCATCACACGGTTGGATATCGGTCTATCGGCCGGGCGAGACGCACGAGGCCTACCGGATTACCGACGGGGTCAACGAACCCGCTGCGTTACTCTTGGACCAAGACGATAACCTTTACGTTTCGAACGGCGGCAGCCTTGGGCACTCCAGGTTCTACCTGGCGGGCGAACGCGCGCCACACAGATCGGTCAAGAATGACAATGGGTATCCCGGAGCGATTGCGCTGCGCCCTCGCTAACGTAGCCACCGTTCTCTGTACTGTAGCGTACAAAGCCTTACGGATACATGACTCCGAGCAGGTCATTGGATCCTCGCTCGAAACGCACTTCGAATACGATGCCGATGGAAAAGCCGTCCTCATGCGCCCTCCGAAACTGCTTCTCTATGACGACTCGTCAGGCAAGTCTCAGGACATCTACCTCTTCCTAGGACGCCGCCCCGTGCGGCATTCGGGAATAGCGCCGGAGACCAGCAGATGCGTGAGTACACGCAGTCAGGCGGCGAAGCGCGAGTATGCCTACGGCCCGAGCAGCCCGCAGGCGGACACGAAATTCGGCGCGTTCACTCAGGCGCTCTACGACGAAGCGAAGGCAAAAGGCTGGGTTGTCATCAGTATGAAAGACGATTGGAAGCAGCTTTTCCCATTCGATGCTTAGGTCGTAGGCAGTCGGATACCCGTTGCGAGGATGATTAGAACGTGCGCGCCGCCTCGATAGCGGCCGGAATCGCCATCTCGGCACCGATCTTTAGGGCGTCTTCGAAGCATAAATCGCCGAGCGAGGCGCGTGCCGCCGCACAAGCCTTTTCGAAGTTCGCCGCGGCCGGCGGGTCCGGCTGACCGATTTCGCGATGGATCCGCGTGGCCGCACCGGCGAGCATCGCCGCGCGTCGAAACTCGCGCCGCATCGCGGCGATCGCGACGAACCCTTCGAGGCTATGCGCAACTGCGGTCCGGATGCCTTCGACGTTCGCTTTGAGGCTTGCCGCGTAGTGCGAGGCGGCCTTTCGGTGGTCGCGGCGGTCGCGGTAAACGTCGCCGATGAGATTCAATTCCTCGATTTCGCCACATTCGTCACTGATCGAATGAAAAAGACTGCGCGCGCGCCGATGGCACTTCAAGGCTTTATCGTACTCACCGCCCATGCGGAAGGCAATCCCCAAGTTTCCCACCGTCGAGCCGATCGACCATGCGTCGTCGCATCCTTCCTTTAGCGCGAGCGCTTGTTCCAGTACTCGTCTCGCCTCGTCCTGCCGACGCAGGCCGAGCAGCGCGATGCCCAGATTGTTAAGACTTTTCGAAATCAGGCCTGAATCGCTCAGCGAACGGGCCATTGCGAGCGCCTGCCGGTGAAGTGCGCACGCGCGGGCGTTATCACCTGTCCAGTGGTAGGAAAGGGCGAGCGCCGTGACCGCACGCCATGCATCGAGCGGACCCTCACGCTCGATCGTCTCATCCAATGGCTCTGCGAGCGTTTCCAGCCAAGCTCGCGCCTCGGCAAACAGTCCCTTGCGCTCCCAGAAGCCGGGAAGAGCGAGCGCGATCCGCAGCCCGAGGAAACGATCGTGCGTGACCGACCAACGAAGAGCGGTGCAGATATTCATGTATTCGCCAGAAACAAAATCGATCCAGCGGTCCGACCCGACGGAACCTCCGCTGCGGGTGTTGCGCCAAACGAGTTCAGAGTAATAGGCGATGAATGCACGTTCACAAGCGCGAGCATACGAAAACGAATCGAAACACTCGCGTCCGTATTCACGGATTACTTCGAGCATTTCAAAACGCCCTTGCGAGGGGTTTGGCTTCGACAAGCGCAACAGGTGTTTATCAGCGAGCGCCATCATCGCACTGTCGGTGTTCCCCGCACCGGCTGCAGCGGCGACCGCACGCACGGCTTCCATCGAACCGACGCCCGCAAACATGGCGCAAATGCATAAGGTCGTGCGCTCCTGCTCGCTCAGTAAGTAGTAGCTCCAATCAATGGTGGCGCGCATAGTCCGCTGGCGCGCCGGCGCACTACGCGCTCCGAAGACCAGCGCGGCGAGGGGCGACCCGACTTCCGCAAGCAGCGTTTGAACGGATTCCCAACGGAGCCGCGCTGCCGCAAGCTCAATAGCCAGCGGCAGACAGTCAAGCCGCGTGCAGATCTCGATGACGGCCTCTTCTTCATCCTCGCGCGACAGATGCTGCCGTAGGGTACGAGCTCGCCCAAGAAAAAGCTCGACTGCAGAGCTAATGCCGAGCGGTTGAAGTGCAAATTCATGCTCACCTTGCAACCGCAATGCCTCGCGGCTAGTGGCTAGCACGACGACTTCGGGACAACGCTCGAGGAAGTCGCTAATCGCCGCTCCTCCCGCAAGAACATGTTCGACATTGTCGATCACGAAAAGCGCGCGGCGGTTGCCTACGAGCGCGCAGAGCAAGGCGAGGGATGCCGGCAATCCATCATCTTTTCGGTCAAGAGAGCCCAGGATCGTAGCCACGATGTTTGCTGGAGCGTGAAGGGACGCGAGACTAATGAATACGACTTCGCCCTCGAATGACGCGCGCAGATCGTGGGCGAGAGCCAGCGCGAGCCGCGTTTTTCCGACGCCGCCCGGGCCCGTAATTGTTACGAGCCGAGGTCCTGGAACTAGCAGCCACTCTCGAATCTCCGCGATATCACATTCCCTACCGATGAGCGGTGTTAGCGGCGTCGGAACCGGAAGGCGCGCAAGATGCCGGCTTGGCTGGGAGCGTTTGCAGCCCCGAGCCACCGACAAAAACGTCGCGCGATCGTGCTTGCGGAGTTTCAGCGCCCGCGCTAAGCTATCGACCGTTTGCTCGTAGGGCTTACGCCGAACCCCGCGCTCGAGCATGCCGACGGCGTCGGTACTTAGAGAAGCTCGCTCCGCGAGTGCTTCTTGAGACAAACCACGCTTAAGACGGTGCCGCCGCAGTAACCGTCCAAAGCCGAGAGCGTCGGAATCTAAACTCACGCTTGCGACCCCAGTCCTGTCCTCACTGGATAGTGGACAAACTGTACGGATTGTCGGTGGCGCTGTCCTTGCGGTCCGCATAGTGTCAAGTGCATATGGTGTCTAAAACAAGTGTCAGGTACGGAGCGAGGCGAGCGAGCGACGTTGCGGAGATTCAACTTGTACGAACTAAGCTTACTATTGTTACGCGATTCTTTCGCCTAAGAGGAGACAGCAGCAGATGGCCAAACTACTGAGCCGCTGCACGTTAAGCATCGGCGCTGCCGCGACATTTCTGACGGGGTGCGGCGGCTACTACAGCGACAGCGCGCCCGTAACGGTAACCGGATACGGAGCGGTGCAGGCGCCGCGCTCGTTCAAGATTTACGTCGCGAATATCGGTAACGGCACGATCACGACATACGAACCGAGTGGAACGCAGACGACGCCAACGATCAAGACCGGAAGCAGCGACACCGATTATCTGTTCGGGATGGCCGTCGGGCCCGACGGAAAGATCTACGCGCTAAACTTCTATAGCCTCGAAGGGAGCAACAGTTCCGGAACGCTGACGACCTTTAAGCCGGACGGAACCCCAACGACTCCGACCATCCAGATAAAAGAAAACGGCTATCGCTCGCCGGTGGCCGTAGCAGTCGACCGGCAAGGCAAGATCTATATTTTGAACAGCTCTCACTACGGCCCGCCCGGCTTCGTACGCACCTATCGGCCGGATGGAAAACCAACTAAACCGACCTTCAAGACCGGTGTCAACCCGAGCAGCATCGCCATAGATGCGAACGGCAAGATTTACGTGACCAACGACACGGGGCGCCATCAGTGGTCGGTGACAACCTACCTGCCGGATGGAACCCCGACGACGCCGACGATTACCCGCGGGCTTCATGACCCTGTGAGCGTAGCGATCGGCGCGGATGGAACTATTTACGTAGCCAATGTAACGCCGGGAGGACCGGACGGCACGGGAGCGGGCGCGATCTCGACGTACGGCGCCGACGGGACCGGGCCTCTCGAACGGATCCGAACCGGACCGAGCGCCCCCGGCGGCGTAGCGCTGGACGCCGAGGGAAAGATATACCTTGCGAGTATGCACGGTGGTTATTCGTCGTCCGTCACGACATATAAGCCGGATGGAGACCGGACGCGGCCGACGATTCGCGCCGGCGTCGACGGGCCGTCAGCTATCGCGATCCACTGAGCCCCCGACAGGATAAGCTTTTGCGTACGTAGCGGTTCGGGCCGGGACCCAGCAGCAGAGGTTCGAATCCCGCTGGGGCTATCACAACACTCCCTCATCGACGGCAACAGAGTGGATGGGCCTAACGTCTATTCCGCTAACGTCGGGATTCGGAGTATCCCAAAGGCGGCGTCCCGACGATGACGCTCACCGGCTTCACGGATCCGTCCGGGGGCGCGATAAGCAAAGCGCCGAAGTAAGGTTTTCCTTCACTGCTTATCAGGAGGTCGTTCTTAAGAATGCGTTTACATCTGGGGCACCAAACTCTGGCGGCAGCCATAGTGGTCGCGCTGCTCGCGGGATGCGGAGGCGGCATGTCGCCGGCGCAGCTCGGCGCTACGGGGCAGAGCACCGTCGCGCAGTTACGACACTTGGGCGGCGCCGGCGCGGCATATCCATTCAAATTGGCGGGTGCGAACGCAGCGCGTTCGTGGATGGCGCCCGATGCGAAGAAGTCCAAGAGCCTGCTCTACGTCGCGGACCAGGGCGCGAACGACGTTGAAGTCTATTCGTATCCCGGCGGTAAGCTCAAAGGCACGTTAACCGGATTTCAAACGCCGTCGGGCGTCTGTTCGAACAAAGCCGGCGACGTTTTCATTCTCAACGGCAACGGTACGACTGTCGAAGTCTACGCGCACGGCGGCTCTTCGCCGATCCGGACGCTCGATCTCCCGGGCTATCCGGAACTCAACTGCTCCGTCGATCCAACGACAGGGAACCTCGCACTTGGAGTGCTCGGCGGCACTTGCGGAGATTGCTTTGTCGTCTTCGCCGGCGGCTCCGGAACGGCCACGGTCTACACGCCGTCGGGCCAAACTGGACTTCCCGGCTGCGGCTACGACAACAGCGGCAGCCTCTTCTGCGACGCCTACGGGGCGGGTGACGCCTTTGCGCTTTTCGAGCTTCCCAAGGGGAGCTCGACGGTAACGGCGATCTCGGTCAGCGGCGTGAGCGGCCTAACGGCGGCGTCTATCCAATGGGACGGGACGGACTTGGCATTTGGAGCCGGCGCCGGGCCGACGCTCTATCAGATACAACTCTCCGGATCGACGGGAAGCGTCGTTGGCTCGACGACGCTGAGCAACGCCAGTGCCGTTTGGCAGTTCTGGATTACGAACAATCTCGGTAGTAAGAAGCACAAAGGACTGCGCGTGATCGCGCCAACCTTCATAAACAGCGTTCCCACCGCGGGCTATTGGAACTATCCGGCCGGCGGTATGGCGACGAAGATGATTATTAGTGGACTCACGCAACCGGACGGTGCGGCACTAAGCACTAAGAAGTAGCTGCCTCTCGGTTTGACCATCGCTCGCGGGGGAGGAGCCTCCGCGAGCGACTCGGGTGCGTACGCGCCTCGCGTGAAGTCAAAGCTTGTGCCGCGTACATCGCTCCAGCTAGCGCTTGCATCCCGGTCCACTTCGACAGGAACGCCCGCCGGTCGGTTCCAGCGCGGCGGCTTGGGTGCTAGAATCAAACGTAAGCGGCGTCGGAGACTCCGAGCCGTTCGCGCATCTGCGAAAGGAGCTGAGTAGATGAAAACTGCAGGTTTGAGGCTTTACGCGCTATTTGTCTGCGGCGCCGCTATCGCGGCGTGCTCGCAAACGACCGAGCTCTCGCCCTTCCACTACATGCCAACCGTCAACAGCTTTTCTGAACGCGGCGCCCGTCCACCGGGTTACCGCGTCCTGCATAGTTTCGGTGCCGATCACGACGGGGAAAACCCCGTGAACTTGAACGACGGCGGTGACTCGTTCTACGGCGCAACTGCCGGCGGCGGTGTATACGGCAAGGGCACCGTCTTTGCCGTCACCGCTAGCGGCGCGGAGAAAACGCTGCACAATTTCGACGAGCGCTTTAAGGGCCGGGTCCCCTACGCCGGGGTTATCGACGTAAACGGCATGCTCTACGGCACGACTGCGGACGGCGGTGCATTCGGTGATGGCACGGTTTTCAGCATGACGACAGACGGCTCGGAAAAGGTATTGCACAGTTTCGGAAAGGGAAATGATGGCAAATATCCTGGTGCAACGCTGATCGATGTAGGCGGCACGCTCTACGGTACGACGCAAGAAGGCGGCGCGAGCCCTTGCATCCCCTCCGAGGGGTGTGGGACGGTTTTCCGCATCACGCCTGATGGCTCCGAAAGAGTGCTGCACAGCTTTGGCAAGGGACACGATGGTTCGTTTCCATTTGCCGGATTGGTTAACGTCGGCGGCACGCTCTACGGTACGACGGGTTACGGCGGCGAGCAGGGCCCCGGCAAATGGGGCACGGTGTTCAGCATCACGCCGAGCGGCAAGGAGAGAGTGCTGCACAGCTTCGGCGAAGGACTCGATGGAGCACTCCCTGAGGCCGGCCTGATCTACGTGAACGGCGCGTTTTACGGCACGACTTGGTTCGGCGGCACGCAAAACTTGGGCACGGTGTTCAGGGTCACGCGGAGCGGTTCGGAAAAAAGTCTACACAGCTTCGGCAAGGGCACCGATGGCTCTGAACCCTACGGCGGCCTAACTGACGTAAGCGGGACGTTGTACGGGACGACGATCGGTGGTGGCAAGTACTGCCCTTCGTCCGGTGCCTGCGGAATCGTCTTCAGCATCACCACGAACGGCTCGCTAAAAGTCTTGCACAACTTCGGCAAAGGAACCGATGGCGTTGGTCCCGTCGGCGACTTAGCCTACAAGAATGGTCGCCTCTTCGGCGTAACGGAAAGCGGCGGAGTTTATGCTAATCGACAAGAGAATGGCGGCACGGTCTATTCGCTTTCGCCATAATATCTAATATCCAGGTGCGGGTGAAGGAATCCGCGTAATCCTGTATTTCTGCTCCAATACGCTGGACTGACACGGAACAGGGGCGGTTCCCACCCCTGTTCCGCGGCGACGTAGGTTATGCGACAGCTTTGATAATCATACTATTGCTTTGAACGCGGATTCTCTGCGACACCGTTCGGCAGTACGCTTGCCGAGAGACCGTTGTTATAGCTGTATAGGAACTTAATGTTCTTCGTGCTGTATGAATAGACGTCGACCAAGCCGTCGGTTCGGTCGACTGCCGTAAACTCATTATTCGACTGATTGAGCTTTCCCCAGAAGCTTTCGCCTTTAAGGGCGAATGGGCCGCCGACGACCGTGCACGTTGGAGCGCAGCCGCTATAAATATAAACGTCCTCGGCCATATCATCGATAATCACCAGATTGCCGCTCTTGTCGATGTCAATGCCGCCGTAGTACGTTTGCTGAAAACCCGAGGCCACGGCGCCGTTGCCGGCACAACCCTTATAGTATACCAGCTCTGCACCGCCCGAGGCGCTGGTCTTTACGTCGATCCAACAGTCGCCGGCGTTCGACATTGCAACGCCGCCCACGTGGAAGTAAGCGGTGTTGGTGAGATTCACGGTGCAGCCGCCCTTGAACGTGCAGATCGAAAGGCTGCCGGCACTTGACGCGTTGCCTACCAGGTTGCCCAGAGCGATCTGGCCGGTTACGGCATTCGGGCTTGTGGCGTCCGAGGGCTGCCCATACGGATCGGCAATCGAACCGATCAGCTTGCCGCACATTGTTGGGCCTTGGTGAATGTCGAGAGTGTTGGCTGATGCGCTACCAGGGTTAGGCAGCATCAGGTTGCCTTTGCCGTCGACCCCCACGTCGTTAACGAACGCAACTCCCTGAATCGCGCAGATTGGTCCGTTGTTTTTCTTATTGTTGGCAGCATAGCCGAGAACAGATGTCGTGTCGAATTCGCTGACGTATGTACCCTTCTTGGGCATTTTCGTCTTTTTATCCGGCAGCATCAGTGAATGTATGACCGAGACGAGGCGCGGTGGCGCAGCGTCGTCGAAGACGCTTAGCGGAGCGGTTCGCACTTGTGGGCTAAGACCCAACGGCGAAGTGCTGTTAGACCCCATGTTGCTGGCGCAACCGGCGAGGAGGCTCATGGCGATCGCCGTACAGACCGCCGAAGTAAGTAAACGCATGCGATAACTCTCCTTGGCGACGTAGTAAAGTAGTTGGGAAGGCGTTCGACGCTGCCCGCGATTCGCGAACCCTGCCCTCGAAACGGACAGCCGAACCACTGGTCGTAGAGCGATGCACGCGCGTGAAGCATCGCACATAGGCAATAACGGTTTACATGAAACTTTGTGACCTCGAATACGCGCTCGAGCCGTTCGGTCGCGTCGAGCCTTGGAGCGCTTCTTGCTTTTTTCTTGTCATTATGCGGGCGAGCCGCCGGTCGGATGCTGGCCCATTGGTATGCTCACCGACGTGCGGCGGGACGCCTTGAGAGCCGGCCTTCGTCAAGCTCACGGTAACGTGGAGGTGGCCTCTAGAGCTTTCGCGCAGCGTTCCAAGAGGGTCGCCAATTGCTTGCGCTCGGTTTCCGTTTGGCCGATCAGCATTCGCTGTTCGATATCCAGTACACGCTTGCGCGCCTCAAGACACTTCGTCCGGCCGCGTCTCGTTAGGGCTAGGGACAGTCGCGGGACGGTTGTGCGGGTGCCGCGGATGACGAGCTGGCTTTCCGTTAGATTTGCGATCATTGCGCTCGCGGATTGTGGGGTGACGAAGCAGCGGCGCGCGATCGCGGCGTTTGTCGATTCAGAGTGGTTGGCATCGAGCAGCGCTTCAAGTATCGCGTACTGGGAGACGCTTAAACCAATTGGGCGGAGCGCGTCATCCATTGCTGCGCGCAAGGCGGCTTGGACGCGTTTGACGAGATAGCCCACACCGGCCGTGATCGACGCGCCGCCAGCAGGTTTTGGCGCGATGTGGCCCGGCTGAACCTGGCGCCGCAGAGCCCACCCGGAGAATTGCGCGCCGGACCGTTCGGGCGAATGTTTGACTTTGTGGCGCCTAGTGGGTTTGTCGTCACCGTCCATGCGAGTGCGCCTTGAAATATTGGATAGGAGTGGCTTCGGCGGATCATGTCGCGGCTGCGGTCGCCGGTGGTTTTGTGCAGCTTGGGCATGGGAAGGCCGCTCCGGTGCGGCGGTTAGCGCCAGGATGTGTTAGCGCTGTATTCGCCTCGGACGCAGATGCGTGCTGGGACGGCGGTACAGAGTTTTACCGCGATTGGGAGCGTTTGCGATCGGGAGCCGTATCTGTTCCAACAGACGGCGAGTCTTGCGCCGATCCGACGGGATGTTGCTTATTTTGATGCGCAGGCTGCGCGTATTGAGCCGCTTTTGGACAAGTTGTCCTTCATTCGGTCGCGGGACCATTGGGGCATGGCGTTTCGGCGCGGGCTCGTTGAAGTGTCCGAGAGTGATATGGAGGTTATCGCGGAAGCGATGAGTGTGACGGCCTTTGACTCCGCTCAGAGTGACACGGAATCACGCCCGCCTCCGAATAAATCAGACCTACGCTAGATAACTTTGCAAACGGACTGCCGGCAATCGCAACGGCTGAGTAGAACGAGGCTGTTCACCCAGTCACCGGCGGGCGCTCTACCTCCGAACCGCCAACGCGTCGTCTGGGACCTACTGAACATTTTTCGGTTTGACGATCAGGGTGGGATGATCGAGGAGTGGGTACGGACCGATTATAGGAGTTTTCTCCGACAGCTCGGAGCTTGTTTTCATTCCAGTTCAATTGGTTCCGGCTTATCTCGAATCGATAGTCCTAGGCTGCGGTGATATCGTTCGTTCTTCGTAATCGCCTCCACGATGTCGTCGCGGTTACCGTGACCGGCCAGCAGCTTTAGCAATCGTTCGCGGCTCTCGCGCAAGTCCCGCGCGTAACCTTCCAGCACCGCGCCGGGCACGTCGTCGTCCGCCTCGCGCGGCCTGCTTACCCACTGCTCCATCGCCTCGTATGCCGCTAGTCCATTCCGCTCCGCGTCTGACAACTCATCGCGATATGCACTCATGACTCGCCCACAGGTCTCACCCCTTTCTACTTCGCCACGGGTCGGCCCCCGGGCTTTTGCCCGGCGATGAGATTCCCGTTTTGCGACAAAGACCTTGAGCTGCTTACGGAGGCCCAATGCCTGCGAACCATGTGGGTTGCCACCTAGATAAGTCAGATAGTGGCGCTCGATATTGTCATCGTTTCGATTGATTTTGACGTTCGGGCGGCAATCGACGCCGACGCGACCACGCGCGTCGTCATCGTGCAGGGCACCGCGTCAAAACCCAGTACCCTAACGATATAATGAGGGCGACTACATCGTCGTAGGGTCTATCCAACCGAGGCCATTTATACCGGTCTCGGTAAACCAAAAATCTTTGTTGGGGCCGACGACGATCTTTGTGAAAAATCCCGGGTTACTTCTCTGACTGTAGGTTGGTACGATCGTAAACTTTCCGGAACGTGTCATGCGAGCGACGCAATAGTTCGCGGAATCGACGTACCACAGGCTGTCCTGCGGTCCGCTCGTTAGCGCGAATGGCAGACAGTAGTTGGGAACGGAATACTTGCGAACGATCGCACCCGTCGTTGTCATCTCGTCGAGCTGTATGTTGAGTGCATCATAAAACCATATATGCTGATATTCCGCCCACAACCCGGCGCCCAACCGGTAAACGCTCCGCACACGGCTGCTTTTGCCGCTCGTTGTAAGTTTGTAGATGCTGTCGTTAGAGGCGTTGTACCATAAGTTGCCGTCGGGACCAGCGGTGATCTCGTAGGGAATCGAGGGTGCCTTAAACGTAGTGAGCTGCCCGTCGGTCGTAAGCCTTCCGATCTGGCTCGGAGACTCCGTGAACCAGAAAGCTCCATCCGGACCGAGCGCCATCGAGTAGGGCGAAACGTTGCTGCCTAGGGCGACGAAGGTGACCTGACCCTGCGGCGTTATTTTTCCGATCCGGTCATTCGAGTAGTCGGTAAACCAAACATTACCATCGGGGCCCTCGAGAATAGAACACCCCTCTTCGGTGAACGACGACGTTGCCTTGTAGACCTTCACTCTGCCGGTCTTCGAGTACGTCGCAATTGAGCCGTCCGCCAGGCATATCCAAAGCGTATCGTTCGGATCCGCGGTGAGGCCGTAACCCGGATCCGGTAGCTTCTTTTCGCGCGGCGCCGACGGGAGCACGCTGGCCGTTTGAACGTCCCCGCCGCCGTCCGCGTTTGCGCTGATGACGGCATCCGTATAGTGCCCCGAGAATGCGACGCTCGCTTTTGAGGTGGACGATGTTAAAACGGTTTCAGAGAGCGATGCCTGTTTAGGGTCGCTGCTCGTTAGATGAATCGCGTTTGGATACTGCCCCCGGATGACGTGACGTTTGAGATCGTGAACGGCGAACGATAACGCAAAACTCTTGGGAACGCCGAGCTGGTGATGGGCGTTGCCTAACGACAACGAGATCTCAGAGTAGGTTGGATCGGAGTGCGGCACCTCGTGTAAATCGACGCGCCCTAGGATGCCGTACGACGCCGACTCGGTGAACCAAACGTTCTTATCGCTTCCTACCGCGATGTCATAGGGTCGTGGGTACGTGCCCTTTAGCGTCAATTCGGCAATCTGCCCCGACGTCGTGATGCGTCCGATTTTGCCGACGTAATCCTCGGTAAACCACAGCGCTCCATCGGGCCCCGCCACGATGGCGATCGGTCCGCTGGCCGGCGTCGGGATATCGTACTCTTTGAACGATCCCGAGGGCGTAACACTGCTGACTTTGTTCGCGTTCTGCTCGAGAAACCACAGTTTTCCGTCGGGGCCTTGGCAGATTCCCGATAATCCGGCGTTTGATGTCGGCACGGTGAATTCCCTAAAGACGCCGCTCCCGCTCATGCGACCGATTTTGTTGGTTCCCGCGTCCGTAAACCAAAGGTTTCCGTCGTTGCCATAGGTGGCCGCTTGAAGTTTGGAGCCCGCTGCCTTCATGCGGTACGCCCTCATTTGGCCGTCCAATGTGATGCGCACGATTTCGCTAGTTGAGGCGTCGACGAGGAACCAGAGCGCCTTGTCCGGACCATTGGTAATCGAAAATGGGCTGCTGCCTGATTTGTGGCTCAGCGGAAACGTGGTCAAATGACCGTCGGGCGACATTCGCCCAATGGCACCGGGATAGAGCGTAACCCAGAGATTTTGGTCGGGTCCTTCGGCGATCGAGGTCGCGTTGCCATACGTCCGTATGGGAAACTCCAACATATCGCTTTTGACGGACGACTTTCCGACGAGCGGCGCATCGCCCGTAAACCAAATATGTCGCTCCGGACCGGCGGTTATGCCTTGCAGGTTGTTCTCGGAAGGCGTATACAGCTGATCGACGATGTACGACTTGCCGCCGGCATTAACGACGCTCGAAACGATGCGAGCCTGCCCTTGCAGCACGTCGCGCGGCGGAATGACGCCGACATTTTGCGCTCCGCACGCGGCCAAGAAAAGCAACGACAGCGCTAAAACGATGCGACCGTTCGCAGCGCCGACCGGCGAGTTTGTCATCAACAGCCTCGATTTCAAAGGTTCGCCCCTGCCTAGGTCTTTAGGCCACAGGCGGCCAAGCACCTGCTCGCCGCGACGCCATTAGGCGCACTAGCATTGACGGGCAGCCAGCTCGCGGGTGAGTCCGCCTCAACGAGCGAATTTTCTAACATTTTCTAACGGAGCGGTCGGCAACAAACACGTGTTAGCGGCCGCCTTTATTTTAACCCGACGTGCGAGCCGTGTTTACGCGTCAACGTCTCGGCTTTGGCTTCGCGATCCTGACCGGCATCAACGATCGCGGCGACGTTGTCGGAAATTACTTCGACAATGTGGGGAACACGCACGGTTTTTTCTGCCGTTAGACCTACTACCGCTGGTAGCCGGGCTCAGGGCGAATCTATAGAACAAGCCGATCTTCCACACTGCGCCCAGACACACCGCGACCGGTCCATTTTGCAGCCTTATTCCTGAGAGTGCGGCGCGAATTCCGGCGGTGAGCCGTTGAGGGCGGTTCTTAACCCGCATCGAAGTGTGTCGTATTCACGGGATGATGAGGTCAATAGATATGTTAGGTTGGTGCGGAATTCCGGTTCTCATAGCTTGCGAAAAACCGATCGACGGCAGCCCTAGCGTATTCCGTGCCGCCCACGGAGCGGAGGAATGACCGAGACCCGGCGCGTCGGCGCTTTCGCCATAGTTCCGAGCAACGACTTGCCTGCCGCGATCCCATTCTGGGAGCGCCTGGGCTTCGTTCGAACGGGTGGCGACGCCAATTACATTATCATGACTGGATGGGGCTGCGAGGTGCACCTGACCCAAGCGGGGATCGGCCCCTGGCGCGTCCCAGAAGACAACAACCCCTTTGGCGTTTTCATCCGTACACCCGACGTTGATGCCATCGCCGCGCGGGTGGAAAACCTGATTATCCGTCCGGGCGGCGTCTTGCGCCACCGCGAATGGGGCCTCTATGAAGTTGGGATATGCGGACCGGACGGTCTTCTTGTCCGCATCGGCTGGCCTTCCCGGCTAATTAAAGAGTGAAAGACCGCTCCATTTTAGATCTAATACAAAGACGCTCGTCCTGATTACCGCAACAACGACGCTGGCTTTTGGCCGTATCCAGAAGAACGGCGACGAAACAAACAAGATCAAGTTGCCCTTTGCCCTCGGTGCAACCGTCAGTTTAGCTCATGGATCCACGCGTTAGCCGCTACGAGCTACACAGCTGTGCGGCCTTGGCATTGCCGGCTGGCTGCAATCAAAGCAAACCGGCGCAGAGTTTTGCCAACTTCGGCTCGGGGAGCGCTGGGCGCGCCGCTAGACGCGCCCCGCCGACGCTATTTTTTCAGCGATTCCCTGAACCTGACGAGGGGGACGGATCCACCCGTCGCCGTGCACTTCTTCAGGTTCAGGTTGTTGGTCTCGCCCGTCGTGCCGTCATCGGCCTGGCAGGTCGGTGCGTTGGTCGTTCCGTCCGTTAGATCGATCTCCACAGTTAGTGCGGCTCCGGCATTGAAGTCCGCTTGCGATCCGCCGCCGTCGCCGATGATATTGAACTCGGAGCCGGTCCAGCCGTCAGAGAGGTACATGACGCTGTCTTGCCCCGTCGTGCTGTAGGCGTTTGCGCCATCCGTATACACCAGTGTGTCGAGGCCCCCGTTAACGGCGTTTCCCGAGAGATTCATCCGGCGCAGGTCCGTGACCGGCTCCTGTGGCACAAAAACAGCCGAGCTGTTTTTGTAACAATCGTTGCTGAATGAGTTCCAGCCGGCCGGGCAATGAACGGTACCGCCCGTATAGTGGATTAACCAGTACTGCATGAACGCCGCGTGCGAGCTGCTGGAATAGACGAACTGCAGCCAGCCAAGGCACTGGCTCGGATTGTTCGCGCCTGCGCAGGCCTGGTCTCCCGACATGAAGTTCGAGTTGAGCTGGATGGAATAGACGTTCGCCCTGCCATCATCCGTCTCGGAGGTGAGATGCTTGACCTTCGGAAACGAGCCGACGGCGTTCGACGTGAACGTTGAGGTCACGGCGGCATAGTCATTGCCGTCGCCAACGGTCAGCGAGCTGCCCGCGCCGCTACGCGGAATGTAGGGACGATTGGGCGCCGCTACACACGCGACTTTTGTCCATGTCGTCAGCGGATAAGCTGCGGTGTAGCATCCTTTGCCGGGCGTCGGCGCGTGCGCGACCGCGGCGCGCCAGGACTGCAGGCGCGCGATGTTCGGAGTTGGGCCTCGGAACTGCGCCGCACCGCCGGCGACTTGGGGAACATTGGGCGCCCCGGAGTTCGAGCATGCCACTGCGAGCACGGCTGCAACGCCGGCAAGCACGAGTTTGTAAGATACCTTCATGACTATTCCTCCAACCGGCGAGGGAGGCGCCGGCGAACGGGGGAGGCGCCGCGCTTCCGGTCACAAGTAGCAGCAATGGGCGCTCGATTCCTGTCGCGCCGGCCCAGGTCTCACGCACGCGGCGGAGGCGTCCCGAGCCCCTTTCGCTAGTCCAGGCGCCGGCCCGAGGCGCCTTTGGTCGGGGCGGCTTGGCCGCCGCACTGGAACTGTTCCAAGCCACGGCGAAACGTTGCGGCGCACCGTGGCGTTCACGGAGCGGGGAGCGGAGCATATGAACACATTGGGACTTACTCGCTACGCCTTAACGATCGGCGCGGCTTCGGCATTGCTGGTAGGCTGCGGCGGATCGCTGCCGCCGATCGGTGCGTCGTCCGTAGCAAGCAATAACGGCGATGCGCTTCCATTTCACAAAACGTTTCAGTACGCCGGCAAGAAACAGTCGTTCAAAGTTCCGAGTGGCGTAACGAAGATCGAAATGGTTGCCCGCGGTGCCGCCGGCGCGGGAGAGTCCGGTAAAAGATACTTCGGGCGCGGCGGCCGAGTATATGCCGTCATCCCGGTTCATCCTGGCGAGACACTCTACGTTTTTGTCGGTGGCCAAGGATCGACAACGGGTGGCTTTAACGGTGGTGGTGACCCAGGCACGAGCCCCAGCTTCAGTTATGGTTACGGCGGCGGCGGAGCCTCGGACATACGAGAGGGCGGCGATTCGTTAAGTTACCGCATCTTGGTCGCGGCGGGAGGCGGAGGCCAAGGATGCTGCCTTTACGATGGCAGTGCTGGTGGCAAGGGCGGCTCCGATGTAGGCGAGGCGGGAGGTAGTACCTACTACGGCGTTGGCGGCGGCGGCGGCGGAACGCAAAGCCAAGGGGGAGCCGGCGGCTCCGGCGGCTCCGGGTCCAGCCAAGACGGGTTTCCCGGCCTGTTGGGTCAGGGCGGCCGCGGGGGCGACGCGGCCTACTATCATTACTGCAACCGCTCCAACTACCGATGTGAGGGCGGAGGCGGCGGCGGCGGTGGCGGCGGTTACTACGGCGGTGGCGGTGGCGGTGGCGGCGTGAACGCCTTCGACATTGGCCAGCCGGGTGCCGGCGGAGGCGGCGGGTCGTCGTATATCGAGCCGAGTGCGACGAGCTTTCACAGTTGGCGAGGCTGGAAAAATGCGAACGGCAACGGACTAGTCGTCTTTAGCTGGAAGTAGAGGAATAAATGACGCGCAACTCTTTTGCTAATCCTGTTCGCGTTTCACTGAGCGACTCATAATGAAGAGCCTGGATTTTATACGCTGCGCGCTAAGCAGCTGCGTGGCCGCAGCCGCGTTGCTGGCAGGTTGCGGTGGATCGCAGCCCCCAATCGGTGAGGCGGGCGCAATGCCGCAAGGCTCGGCGATCGCCGAGCAGAGCGCGCACGGCAAGTCCTGGATGCTGGCGCAAACCAAGACGGAGAGCCTTCTCTATGTTTCTGATGCGTCGTACTACGACTACAATGACTATGTTTACGTTTATTCCTACCCGAGTGGTTCGTTGGTGGGGACGCTGACCGGATTCACCCGACCGAGAGGTCTCTGCGCGAACAAGGCTGGTCGCGTATTTGTTACCGACACCGACGGCGGAAAGATCTTCGAGTACCTCCACGGCGGAACTGTGCCGATAAGAACTTTCGTCGATACTGATTCGCCGGCCGCCTGTGCCGTAGACCAGCACTCGGGCGATCTTGCCGTGGCGAACTATGTGGGGAGCGTTAGCGTCTACAAGCGTGGCCGCGGAAAGCCAACTATCTATGCGGCCCCTTGGCCCGTGTGGTTCGTAGGGTACGACAACATGGGAAACCTATTTGCCGAGGGCTTTCACTACGACGTCGTTGTAGCCGAGCTTTTTGCTACGGGCAGCGCATTTACCACGTTCGATCTCGACGTCAAGATTAAAATGCCGGCGGCAGGCGTCCAATGGTTTCAGGATCGTCTCACCATCGGGCGGGAAAACCCGTACGAGTATGGATGCTGCGGTAAGATCAATCGGTTTATCGTCGACGGCACTTCTGGCCAGAAAGTGGGGACTACAAAAACGCGGGAGATGGTAGGCTACTTTATCGACGGGTCCACTGTCGTCGCCTCGAGCGGCTATAACAGGGTCGAGATATTTGGCTATCCCCACGCGGACTCGTATTCGAAAGTCATCGATACGGCGGCTAAGGATGCATACGGCGTGGTTGTAAGTCATTGAAAGAGCGGCCCTCGTAATGCATTGTCCAGCCGTCATCACCTGGAATGAATGGCGGCCCTGGTCGAGCGCCGCAACAGGCAGCAAGAACATCGACACGAGCCCGCTCTAGACAGCGGGTTCATTTGTACGGCGGCCGCCAAAGCGGCAAAAAAGACGTTCCGTGACCGCTTCTGTCGGACCGAGGGTCGAAGGTCTCGCTCGGCAGCTCGGGCGGGTAGAGGAGCCAGCAAGGTGACGCTCGCATTAACGTCTAGCAAAACAGGAAGGAGCTTGAAAGTGACTCGTATCCTCATCCTCGCAGGTGTTCTCGTCTTTTCGCTCGTCCCGGCGGGAGCGTCGGCCGCAACCGCAAGCTGCGTCGGCCCGAATCCCTCCATTACCCACGTCGCCGTACAGAACAAGTACAACAACAGGGGCGTGACCCGCTACCAATTGGTCGGAACGGTCACCAACGTCGGCAGTGAGTCGCAACCCTCGAACGTCTTGCAGTTCGTGGACATCTACGACGCGCAAACCGGAGTAAAGTTGGACTCGCGCGGCATACCGCCGCTTACGGTGGGCGGCACTTACACCTTCACGTATGCCTGGCTTCGGGCGTCCGAATCGGCGGCCGGATCGACGACGCTGACGTTCCGCTTTCACGTGACTGCCGGCATGAACTGCCACATGTACCAGCGCGGTTACACCCTGACGTTCTAGACCACCGTCGCAGGCGCGTCCATGCGCGATGAGCGCGCCTGCGATCCCCCTGTGGCCCGTAAAACAACAACGGCCTCGCCGATGCGAAGCCGTGTGCGCGGAAGCTAGGGATAAGAACCGGAGCCCGCGGCCCTCGCTACTGTGATTGAATCGTCAAGTTGTCGACGTTGACCGCGTAATTGCCGGCAGCGACGCGGGAATTCGGATTCGCGCAAATGACACCAAAGTTGGGGCCGTAGATGACGACCAGGCCAGGTGGCCCGCACGGCACCT
Source organism: Vulcanimicrobiota bacterium (assembly GCA_963745145.1). GTDB lineage: Bacteria > Vulcanimicrobiota > Vulcanimicrobiia > Vulcanimicrobiales > Vulcanimicrobiaceae > Cybelea. The sequence goes on from CAVUWE010000003.1 coordinate 1,043,337, forward strand.
GCCGCAGGCCATAATTTGATAGTAAGGTCGCACCCGGGCTGCTGCCGCTGATTTGGTACGACGTATATGTCTGATTGTTGTAGTAGATGGAACCCATGACCGCGGCCGTCGCTGCCCCAACAGCAAATGCCCCCCAAAATCCACCGCCCCAATAGACTCCAACTGGTGCCCAAACGACTCCGCGGTTCCATCCCCACGCTGGATAGTGCACAGGGTTCACGACAACGCGCCCGGTGTAGTAGTAGCCGTTCTTGCCGCTACTGTTGTAGTGGTACTTTGAGGTCGTGCCGGTGTTCCTATTGTACACGGTCATGTTGCCGGTATTCTTGTTGTAGACCGCAGCATTGCCGGTGTTCTTATTGTAAGCACCCGCGGAGTTGTGGCCATTGTAAGCGCCGCTGTTGTAGTTGGCGTTGTTCCTGTTGTATGTGGTAGAACTGTTCGTGTTCGTATGGTACTGCGTCGCGGTGTTCGTACTCTTATTGTAGGTTGTTGCGGTACCGGTGTTCCTATTATAAGCGGCAGCGTTGCCGGTGTTCTTATTGTAAGCTGCGGATCCGTTGCTGCCCCTTGCGGCCTGGCTCGGTACGTCGTTGCTCATGTTGAAACCGCGACCCTGGTTGGATGTCGAACGGGACGCGCCGCCGGCGCGCTGCGCCGAGGCTGCCAACGGAGCAGTCGCGAGTGCAACGACGAGGATGATCGATAAGCTTTTCATTGTTTTGGCTCCTGGTCGAGCTTGCCATTTCCGGTTATGTACGTTCCCTTCGCCGTCTGCACGGCGAAGGTCACCGAATGGGCGGCGATTCTCGTAGTCGAAAGGGGCAGCAGTTGATCTTGATCGGTGAGGTTGAAGTAGAACGTGGCCGTCTTAAATGCGACGGTGTGCCTCTTCCCATCTTGAAGGAGCGAAAACCCTCCGCCCATGCAACGAACGATAGCACCGTCGTGAGCACAATCAGCCCCGCTGATGACGACCGTCGTGACCTTGTCGGCCGATATTAAAGTCAGCGACTTGTTGGCCGCTTTCAAGGTTACGCCGGTGTACGTCTGAACGGAGCCGTCTCTCTGCTGGATGCGGACGCTCCCTGTAGCCGACGCGCGTGCGCTTAAAATGAGCACCAACGCGATGACGATCAGCCCAACTGGCTTCATGGTTGAATCCTTTCGTCCGAGACGAGATTTGAGTGCGGCGATGCCCTCGAAGGCGCGCCAAGCTTTCGTTTTGCCTAGCACACCTCCATCGTAGCACCCAAACCCGGTGCCGGAAAGCAACCTCAGCCCCCAGGGTCCGTTGTCAAAGCAACTAACCGACAGCGCCTCGTTGGCGTACCCGACGGTCCGAGCGAGCCGGCAAGCTAGGCTGTCGGTTTAGGGCTGCGCGTGTCGGGTGAGCACGATGCCGTCCGGCTGGGCACCATGCATGAAGAGGATATCCTTGCTCGACGCGCCGCCCTTTGAGTACGGATACTTATCGGCCGAACTTACGAGCACCTTAGGCTCGCCTGGTCCGGATGCCGTTGATCCCGCGAGCCGCATCGGCCACCCAGATGTTCTTATTCGTGCGGGTGAACGCGAAGCTTATCGGATCGCCGGCGCCCGTGAGCGGCGTCGTCGCAATCGGCATGCCGAGCGAGCCCTTCACGGGTGCGTTGTATGTGAAGATCGTGACGTTCTGCTGGTCGTCCAATGCGATTTTGCCCGTCGACGAAATTGCGACGCCACCCGGGTACCCGATGGAGTTGCCGGTAGCCAGGATCGTGATCGCCTTACCGCTGACGCCGCCGACGACTTCTCCAGCGACGAAGGCGCCGGACGCGTTCGTGCCGTCGATGTAGAGGTTCCCCTTGTCGTCGAACGCGTCGAAACTGACTTTAGCGAAATTGGAGTTCGAAAGCGTCGTCAGGAGCGTGCCACCCTTATTGAAGAAGCTGACGCTTCCGGGTCCGCCGCTCGTCGTGAGGATGTTCGCCACCCCGAGATTACCCTCGCCATCGATCGTGACGCTGGCGGGAGACTCGCCCGGATCGTCAATGGTCGTCGGCGCACCCTCGAAGCCCGCGGCGTACACCTGAATGCGGCTATTGTGCGTATCGGCCACGTAAAGGTTCCCTGCTGTATCGAGCGCGAGGCCTTGTGGCTCCGAGAAGCCGGTCAGTTGCGCCGTCTGCACGCCCTTGGTGTTGAAAATATCGACCACGTTGTCCGAGGCATCGGAAACAATGATAGAGGCGCCACCCTTAGCATTGATTTCATTGCTAACGAAAGCAGCAGCCGGAAGGTTGGAGTGCAGTTCCGGAATCCCCGGACGCAGAACGCTAGAGCTCTGTGAAACTTGGTGGCCGGGCGACGTGCTCTGCGTGCCGACGGACTGTTGCCAAAAGGCTGAGCTTGCCGCGGGAGCTCCGGCGCCGCCGCCCGAGCAACCCGCTAAAAGTGCAAGAGAAACGGTTCCGCTTAAGACGTACTTAAGCCGAGATGGGGTAGGCATTAATGAAATTCTCCACTGGTCGAAGAACTACGAGTGACTAGCTTACCGGCGCATACGGCCTTTAGCCGTGGTCCATTCGCATGTTTCTGCGCGTCCGCGCATTTGTCCATTAGAATTAGAATAGCACGAACGCGAGGCAGGGAAAAGCAACTAATACTGTCCCCTTTGTCGGATTGCCGGGTGTCTTGATCAACGCTAACGCGTCGTTCGAAATAACGAATGATGCCGGCAAGCTCAAGCAATCCTCGAAGTGCATTGCCGCTGCGGCTGGAACTGAGCCCCGCCGCGGCGAATCGACGTTGGGCGCCGTGTCGTTCACGAACCGAGGAGCAGAAATGAAGAGCTTGGGACTTAATCGCTACACCTTAGTGATCGGCGTCGCTGCCGCAATGCTGGCGGGGTGCGCGGGATCGCAGCCGCCGATCGACGCGTGGGGTTCGACGCCGCAGCCGACGTTGCGATGGACCGACGTGCCGGCATTCGCGCCTACGCAGACATGCGCGTGCGGATCGAGCCGCGAGAACCTCATCGCCGTAGTGACCCGGCAAATGCACGAGGCGTCTGCGCGAGCGCGCATAGCGTCGTATTCGAGCACGATTTGGAGCTTTGGCGGCGGCGACGACGGCCGCTATCCCCAGGCCCCGCTCATCGCGGGCAGGGATGGGGCCTTCTACGGAACGACGGCTACGGGGGGGCAGTTCGGCTACGGTACCGTCTTTAAGCTGAAGCGCTCGCGATTCGCATACAAAGAACAGGTCATCTGGAACTTCGGCGCCGGGAGTTCCGACGGTGAGTCGCCCGACGCCGGACTCATTGAAGACGCGAGCGGAGCGCTCTACGGCACAACCTATGACGGCGGGGTCGATGGCCTCGGCACGGTCTTCAAGTTGACGCCCGCAGGCGAGACGTACACCGAGCAAATCCTCCACTTTTTCAGCGGCGCCCCAGATGGTACGTACCCATACGGCAGTCTGCTCGCGGATTCGACGGGAGCGCTCTATAGCACGACCATCTTCGGCGGCGTCCACGACCTTGGCACCGTTTTCAAGCTGACGCGATCAGGGTCGACGTACACGGAACAGATCGTCTGGAGTTTCAAAGGGAAGCCCGACGGCCAGTGTCCATTCACATCCCTTATCGCAGGGAAGCGCGGCGTGCTCTACGGCACGACCGAGAGCGGTGGAAAGTACGGTGGCGGCTCGGTGTTCGAGATGAGACCCTCTCGGAGCGGCTATAACGAGCACGCCGTCTGGAGCTTTGGCGGCGCCGGCGACGGTGCGTGTGTCTACTCGCCGCTGGTCATGCGGCGCGGCGAGCTCTACGGAACGACGTATTCGTGGGGTGCTTACGGCGTCGGAACCGCGTTTGAGGTAACAGCGTCGGGCTCGAGTCCAACGGAGCACGTAATTTGGAGTTTCGGTAAAGGGCAGGATGCCAGCTATCCGGCAAATGGCGGACTGACTGCGGACTCGGCGGGTACGCTCTACGGCACCTCCTTATTCGGTGGCACGCAGAACTATGGCAGCATCTTCGCATTGACGCCCTCGGGTTCGGGATTCACCGAGCGCGTTGTCTTGAGCTTCGACGAGGCCGACGGGAGCAACCCCGACGCGGCCCCGCTGCTGAAGCGCTCGGGCGCGTTGTACGGCACAACCCTAGCCGGCGGTGCGTTTGGCTACGGGACGGTATTCAAGCTGCAACCGTGAGCGTTCACGTTTTTGTGCAGCTCACGCTGTACTCGGTTTTCCAGGCCCCGTTGGATCGAACTTCGCCCAAATCCGCATACGTGTTGGGACCATTCACGTTCGTATCCCGAATCGGCAGCGTCTTACCGGAATCGGCAAAGTACCCGGTGCCGGTCCAGACGATTTTCTTCCCGGTCTGAGTCGTCGATTCGGTGCCGTAGCTGCCGTCGGAGACGATGAATGGGGCTACCCATGTTCTTCGTTTCGGGAAATACACGGCGTACCAAGAGTTATCGAAGCCTTTCCCGGAGCTGCGATAGAAGAGTGAGCCATCGCTGGTCCGCGTGACCTTCAGAGTGGCACTAGTGATGTGACTCGTGCTCCTGCAAGCCCAAGTCCCCACAGCCCAGTCAAAGCCGTTTGGACCGGCGCCATACATTGATACCGGCATCGTTTGCGCCCGTGCAGCGCTTGGGGCAAAAACGAGCGCCGCAACCGCGATCGACAAAAGGCATTTCTTCAACGCTCTTCCTCCTAAAAAGGTCTCGCTTGTTTCAGTTCTGTTTGGCTACGCCGGGCAAACCCCTCGGTTCATCGGGGTGACGCGGTGAACTTTTCACTCGGCGTTTTCCAGCTGCGTTTGGGGGGCGCGCCGCCCCTCAACCGCCAATACAGCCGGGTGCGCTTCTCGACGTCCGCCCTAGTGGTTGGGATAACGCTCGCATTAGCGATATTCGGCTGGACGGTCGAAAACGCCGGCGCCGTGTCGCCGAGCTGCACCCCGTCGACGACAACGATTTGCGGAACCTTTACCGCCTACCCGGTCGCCGAACGAGTCCCTCACGGGATCGTTTTCAACCCACACGGCAACATAATGGGGCTGTGGTTTACAAACCGCACAACCGACGGTACCTCGGGCATCGTGAATTTTCTGACGACGAGCGGCAGAGCGAATCAGTATCGAACGCCCACAACGGGCTCAGAACCCGGTTCCATAAACTATGCGCCGGACTATTCGTTGTGGTTTACCGAATCCGCAGCCAACAAGGTGGCAACGATCGGCTCGCCGCGAACGATAAACGAGTTCGATATTCCGACACCCCACAGCGGCCCGTTCGACATCACCCGCGGACCCAACGGTAATATGTGGTTCACCGAGATGGCGGCGGGAAAGATCGGCACCGTCGCACCAAATGGAGCGATCAAAGAGTACGCGGTTGGAGCCGGCACGGAACCGTTCGACATCATCGCTGGCCCCGACGGCGCTCTCTGGTTCACGGAGGCGGGAGTCAAGCGAATCGGACGACTGACGACGGGGGGCGCCCTTCGTCACTTTCATGCTGGGTCGCAGCGCTTGAGCGGCGGCCTCACGGTAGCAACCGACAACGCGCTTTGGTTCGGGCAAGAGTCTCAGGTCGGCCGGATGACGACCGGCGGAAAGCTCACGGAGTTCGATCTCCCGAGCGGTACCTACATGACCGGCGCGGTTTTCGGCGGAAAAGGTGGCGGCGTGTTGATCGGTGCCATCAAGCGCAACGGTCAAGGCGCCCTGGTCAGCGTCAGCTCGACGGGAGCGACGCGCGAGTACGATCTTCCACAAAAATATCTGATGCCGATCGAGATGGCGCAGACCGCAGATGGCGCATACTGGATGAGCGTGCTGAGCTTTAAGAAGAGCGTCTCCGTGTCGACGATTTACACCCTGCGTTGATCAGGAAAGGAACGCCTCTGATGCGGCCTCTCTTCTTCATCGCGCTGACGGTCAGCGCGGCCCTGACCGTTTCTGCGGCGAACGGCATGCAGCCACGGCCGACGATTGCCGGCTTACCTCGCACGACCATTGTCATAGGCGGGGCGCCCGACTGGATGACCAGCGGTTCCAACGCGCTGTGATCGCGAACATTACGCTCAAAGAGGTGGAGCGGATAAACGCGGCCACCAATACGGTTACCTCGAGAATAAAGCTACCCGGCGTACCGTGCTCGGGAATCGCATACGGATTCGGGAGCGTATGGGTGCCGATCTGCGGACCGCACGGTGCGGGAAGCTCGCTGGTCAGGATCGACGCGGCGACCAACCGAGTCGCGGCGACGCTGCCAATCACTCCCGCAAACTCCGAAGGCGGAATCACGACGAGTCCGGATAGCGTCTGGATTGCGACGGCCGACGGCATCCTTTCGCGCATCGATCCGGCGACCGGATCCGTACGGCAAAAGATCCGCGTCGCAAGCGGGTCGCAGAACCCGGTCTACGCCGAGGGAACGATTTGGATAACCAGCGGCGCCGCGAATCTTCTGACTACCCTCGACGCGGAGAGCGGTCGCCAGATTTCGACGATTCCCATCGCGTCGAAGCCGCACTTTATTACGGCCGGCGGCGGCGCCGTGTGGACGATCGGTCAAGCCGACGGGTCCATCAGCAAGGTCGACCTTCGATCGAAGCGTGTTGTCGCGAGGATTCGCGCAAACATCCCCGGTTTCGGCGGCGACATCACCTTCGGTTCGGGCTCCGTGTGGGCGACGCTCGTCGGTACCCCGCTAACGAACATCGACGCCTCCAGAAACGCCGTCGTCAAACAATGGTATGGGCCCGGGGGCGACGCGGTCCACTTCGGATTTGGATCGGTGTGGCTCGTCAACTATAACGGCGGCGTCGTCTGGCGAATTAATCCAGCCTCACCGGGAGTACGTTGACGCCGACGTGACCGCTTTATAAAGATCTATGCGCGAGTATACACCGAACTCGCCGCCGGTATCGAGAAAGCCGCCGCCGGGGCCCTCGGTCGCTGTAAGGATGTCATCGGCCTGCTCGAGTGACAGTTTCGGGAAGGCCGCGGTTAAGAGGTAGCCGGCGTCGGGTGCGACAACCGAAACATTCTCGACGACATGTGCCGTGTTTTGGTTAACAACCGGCAGCCCGTACGTCTGCGTTGATTCGTAGAACGCAGCGCTTGCGTCGGCATCGCGAAAGCGGCTCGTATCCTCGTTGCAGATTTCACCCGACCGGCGGCATGCATCCCGAAGTGCACCCTGCAGCTCGGTGCGTGCCGCTGCTACGGCCTGCTTGACGTCCGCGATCGAGGCGCTCCCTCTGATCGCCTGATTGAGATACGGTGGATCGTCGGCAAGCAGATGCGCCAGATCGTGCAGCGCGAGGGTACGTCCGCCGATCACGTCCATCGCATAGTGTGCGCCGAGGATGATGCGGTCATTACCATATTCCGCACCGCGCGCGACCATCGGGGCGTAGCGTTGCGGCACGAGGATGCCCAGCAGTACCGACTCCGCGTAGCCGTAGGTCGTATGGCCGCTGGGGAACGCGGGGCTCATTCGCAGATCCTGTGTCGGCCCATCGAGGTAGAGCGCGTTACCCGAGCGTGCTCCCCAAAAATCGTCTCCGGTGTACATGAGGAGGCGATAGTCAGTTTGAAATGGCCGTGAATCGCCGCACGGGTCGGCACCCGGGCTGCGATTCTTGCCACCGCGTCGAACGAGATATGCCTGACCGTACACGTCGGTGGTCGCGCCCGATCGCGCGAGGATGGCAGCCGCTCCGGGAACCGCGGCAGTTTTGCATACGTTTGGTACATCTGGGGAATCGCCATTGGCGAAAAAGTACTTCGCAGTCGCTGCATTGGCGGCGGTAACCCCATTCGCGTATCCTAGCACCATCTCGAGTGCCGGAAGGTTTCCCGTCGCCGTGGCGCTCGCGCCGTCGTCGCGGCTGTCGTAACCGACAAGACTTCGGTACGCGAACGCCAGGCCCGACCCGAGTCCGTCGGCCAAACCGTACGCGTTATTACTGGTGATAAACGCGTCTTTGAGCGCCTGCGCTTGCTGCTGCGGAAAGGGCTGCAATAAGGGCTGTTCCGTACCGTCGGGCCGCCCGCTTCCGCCGCGCTGGACATCCCACGTGACGCGCCGATTGCCTGCGAGAGCTTCGCGCCCTTGAGGCGTGCTCAACAGCAAGCTAAACGGCGCGAGCCCCTCGAGCACGTCGAGAGGAGGCGCCGACTGCCCCGACGCCGCGTCGGGCAGCACCATCCAGGCAACGATAAGCGCTGCTACAACAATACGAGAGATGGCGCGCATGTGACCACCGGATTCGCCGCGGCCTCGATTTTCCACTATCGAACGCTGCCCTATATCTCGATTCCTCCGAAAAACAGCGCCGAAGAGCTCGACGGCCGGAAGGGACCGTCGCAATAGCGAACACCCAACTTGGTCTAGGAGGAAGCGCGTGACCTCGTTTGCCACGTCGATCGACCTATCGGGTGAGTACTGATGCGCATACCTTCGCGTCGGCCAAAGCGCTTGGCCATATTATTTTGCGTCGTTGTAGTCACGGCGGCGGCCACGCCCACCGAGGATACAACGGTCATAGACACGCTGTACGCAAGGTGCCCCAATGCGGCGGAGGTTCGGTCGACCGATCGAGACTATTCCGCGGCGCTGCAAGTGTTTGCCAAGAATCTATACGTGATTGCCGGCAAGGCTGCTAACGCTGCATACGCGTGCTCGCTTGAGACGACAAATCCGCGCGTCCGGGATTCGGCGCTTTTGATTTATGACGTCGATCTGTGGGGTACCATTAGCAACCCGGTGCAGTTCGAAATGAAAGGAAAAGTAATCCAAGATCGGCTGAGCGATCTATTTGCTGAAACGAGATATGCCGAGGTTAGGGAACTTGCGCGGACTGCTTATGCGCATAATCAGCGGCTCATAGATATGGCCCGCGAGACAACTCCGGCACCAACCCCGACCTAGCACCTGCGCCCCGCTTCGAGCTCCTTTATGATGTCGACGATTGCGATTCCGAATGTCGAAGCCCGATTTTCTTGGTTCCTCGGATCGGCGCAGTTGTGCCGGCGATCGCTTCGAGGCGATTCCGCCGAATTTTTATGGTACCTCGACGAAGCCGGCCTGTTTTAGGCAGAAACACGCAGCGGAACTCTTGGTAGGTTTTCTAAGGCAACGGTAGATGGCAATGCACTTATTAGTCTCGAGAACATTTGCGCTTGCAGCGCTCGCGGCGTTTCTCGTCGCTCCCCCGGCATCGTCCTCCTTGCCATTGCCTTCGCCGGCGATAACAGGTTCGTGCAGCGCAACGGCGTTCCGGCTCGGGGACTCTCCGCACTGGAATGGATGGGGGAACGATCTGCAACAGCGTCGCTTTCAATCGGCGCTTGCGGCGGGTATCGATCCACGAACCGTCGGACGTTTGCGGTTGAAGTGGGCTTTCGCCTTTCCCGGCGCTAATCAGGCCTCGTCACAACCGGCGGTGGCCGGTGGACGCCTCTTCGTCGGCAGCGCGAACGGTAGCGTCTACGCGCTCGATGCACGCACCGGATGCACCTATTGGGAGTTCCGCGCCGCCACCAAGGTGCGGACTGCGATCAGCATCGGACCCGTACCGTCGGGGTGGGCGGTTTTCTTCGGGGATCAAGCCGCCAACGCGTATGCCGTGGATGCAAGCACCGGTAGGCTGCTGTGGAAAGTTCATCTCGATTCCCATCGGACCGCGATCGTCACCGGCGCGCCTATCCTTTACGAGGGAGTCTTGTATGTGCCGCTCTCGTCGTACGAGGAAGCACTCGGAGCAAGTGCTTCCTATCCGTGCTGTACGTTTCGGGGGAGCGTCTCCGCACTCGACGCATCAACCGGCGGGGTGATTTGGAAGAATTCGACGATCGCCGAACCGTTGCAGGCGACTCGGAAGAACAAGTCGGGAACGCAACTCTGGGGTCCCTCCGGAGCGGCCGTGTGGTCCTCACCAACCGTCGACGTCCAACGGCGTGCGTTGTACGTAACAACCGGTGATAGTTACTCCGATCCGGCGGCGCCGACGTCCGATGCATTCATTGCCTTCGACTTGGCAACCGGAAAACGGTTATGGTACCGGCAAATGACCGCTAACGACGTCTATACGATCGATTGCGGACTGCCGGCCGCGATGCGCTCGAATTGCTCGCCGCATCCCGGACATGATTTCGATTTCGGCTCCTCGCCGATTTTGGTGCAGCTACCAAACGGACGGCGCGCGCTCGTCGCCGGACAAAAGTCGGGCGTCGTGCACGCGATCGATCCCGACCGTAACGGCGCGATACTGTGGCAACGGCGCGTCGCTCGGGGTGGATCGCTTGGCGGCGTGCAATGGGGCTCGGCTGCCGACAGCAGCAACGTGTACGTTGCAGTGTCGGACGTCGAGATGCGGCCGGCTGAGGCCGGCACCGCCGGGGCGCAAGCCTCGATTTTTGGGCCGGCGTTCGTACTGAGCCCGAACTCCGGAGGCGGCCTCTTCGCGCTCGCCCTCGCTACCGGGAAGGTCGTCTGGCACGCGTCGCATCCGCCATGCACCAAGCCGGGTTGCAGCCCTGCGCAATCGGCTGCAGTGACAACGATACCCGGCGTCGTTTTTTCGGGCGGCCTCGATGGACACTTGCGCGCTTACTCGGTCATTGACGGTCGGACTCTTTGGGACGTCGACACGGAACGTGCGTACCGCACGGTCAACGGCGCCCCCGGAACGGGCGGTTCGCTCGACGGTCCGGGCGCCGTCGTCGCGGGCGGAATGCTTTACGTCAATTTGGGCTATGCGTATCTCGGTGGCGCGCCCGGAAATGTGCTCCTCGCCTTTTCGATCGACGGCAAGTGAAGGGTGCGGAGCTTTTCGACTCCTTGCAGGGGTCGCCGCTCGGAAGCGTAACGTACGCGATCCCCCTTCCACGGGGTGAGAAGCCTGCGACTACTCGCGGGCTTTTCTGTTTGGCGGACGCGGTCACGCTAGCCCTTACGGCATATGGGTTCGATCGGGTTCGGGGGATGCATGGCGAGCTGGACTTCCCATGTCTTGCCTTTGGACTTCACCTCGAACTTGTGAGGTATGGGCAACGGGAAAGAGGGGCTCACAACGGTGCAGTTATAGATCGTCTTTTGGGTACACGGCGAAGACTGCGGCAGCTGCTCGACGACAAAGTACCGATGCCCGTGCAGAGTGACCATCGACGATTGAATACGAGCGGCATCGCATTGTTGCGGCAGTGTTAGATAGGCCTGGATGACGAATGTTGACTTGCTATCAACGCCGGCAGTGACGCTCGTAGCCGTTGCCGGCTGCCACGAAGGAGTGGCGGCCGCCACGATCGAGGGCGGGAGAACGAACAGCGCGATCGCTGCTAGACGAAGATGGTGCATATTTCAAAGACCTCCTAGCCAGAACGTTCTAGTAAGAACACCGGATCACGCTCGTTTTTTCCTTCTTCAGAGCTGAAACGTTTGCCAGTCATATGGCGTGAAGCCCCGGCCCACGTCCTCCCAGCCGATCCGATAGGCTTTGCCGATGCCGACCTCGTCGTTGAACCCTGCGACGCCCAGCGGAAGCACTTTCTCCGGTCTGATATAGCGCAACTCGGTCACCGGAACCGAGTGCAACAACCTCGCGAGCGTGGGGTTGGCCAGCGACGCGTGGGCGAGCTCTTGCGGCGGAAGTTGCGTAAACGCACGCTTGCCGATCGACTGAAAGTAGGCGTTGCGCATCTCGGTTTCTAGAATCTTTCGCTGCATCGTGCCGTATGCGCCGAAGAGGATCTCGACGGCATCGGCGTAGCCCGTTTCCGGCTCGAACGGCGGGTCCAAGAGAATGACATCGGCTCCCTTCGACACCGCGTGAGCGATGCCGACCGGCGAGTTGCTCGCGACTCCCCCATCGCAATACTCGTCGATGGTCCCACTGGGATTGGGAATCTTAACCGGGTCGAAGACGAGCGGAAGGGCGGCCGACGCAAAGATCGCGCGGTGCAACAGGTCGGGCGTAGCCTCGCGCACGATGGTGCTTGCCCCCAGAGTCAGCTGCAGAGCGTGGGCGACTCGTTGCGGTAAGTTTTCGCCTCGGTTCTGCGGTCGCACGTAAAAATATTCCGGGCGTTGGAGCGTGAGATTCGTGGCCGCAAACACCAGCGGCATCAGCAGCGGCGTCGTCGGGTCGATGTGACGGGAGATCCAGTCGTAAACCGGTTCGCTTTCTAAGAGCGCGGTCTGGTTTTTTATCAGCCCGATCAAGCTTACTGCCGAGTAGGCCCGATCCAATAGCCCGCTCTCGGGATCGCGCAAGGCGGCATACCGCCGCTTGGGGCGTATGAGATCCTGGCTGCTGATCGTGTACCAGAGTTCTCGGAGCTTCGTATATTGGCCGGTCGCCACGAACCAGCCGTTGAGCGCCCCGATCGAGGTTCCGCAGACGATTTCGTAGGGAAGCAGCGGCGAACCATCGTTTAGGCCGCCGATGGCCGCGAGCGCACCGACGATGCCCGCCTCGTACGCGCCGCGCGCTCCTCCGCCGCTCAGAACGAGGGCGCGGTCCAGCGGCTCGTCGTCCGTTTCGGAGGCGGATATGCCGAGCAGGGGCAGCGCCAGCGCGGAGGCTCCTAGCGAGAATACGAACCGCCGCCGTTCGATCACGAACCATTTCGTTAAACACAAGCGTGGGTGTGACCTTGCCGAGACAAAACGACCTCACGGATGCGAGGTCGTGCGGGGACACATCGTGCCAGACGTGCGACGAGGATATCGCCAACGGCTTAGCACGGCGGGCTTAAAGGCCCATGCGGTGGGTCGCATTGCTCTTTAATACTGGCGGCGCCAAAGCTACGCTTGTGCCGTGACGAACGTCGGCAAGCGTACGTCCATATTCGCGGTGCTGGCCTTTGTCAGTGCATGTGTAGGTCAGCATGGAACGACCATGCTCCCGAGTGGGCCCGGTGGACGACACGTTCGCGCGCACGACCAGTCGGCAAACTACGCAGCCGTCATACTGGGGGACCATCCGACCGGGTATTATCGCATCGACGATACGGGCGCAGTCGCCGCCGACGGCAGTGGCAACGGCTATATCGGAACGGTGGGTGTGTCGGTCCAGGAGAGCGTGGCCGGACTGATCGTCGGCAGTGACACCGCCATGACGTTCCCTGGCACCGGAACGGCTGCGGGCATCGTCGGCTTCCCAGAAATTAAAGCCATGGAGGCAACGACGAACGTCTCGCTCGAGGCCTGGCTGCAGTTTGCCAAGGTGCCGAAGATTTACACGGTAGCCGTCGCGTACGGCAGCGATCGCGTCTACGCGCCGTACGACCTCTTCTTTACATCGGGCGGCACGATCGTCGCACAATTCTATACGACGGCCGGCGTCCTTGAAGTCAAGAGTCCGAATCCGCTGGCCGTGAACACCACGTATCACGTCGTCAGCACGTTCAACGGGACAACGGGAAGCCTCTATTTGAACGGCGTGCTCGTGGCAACCGGCACGAAGTCCGGCGCGCTGACCGGATACACTCCGAAATATGGACCCGCCATTGGCGACGACGCGCAACTCGAGGATCCGGCCTTCAACGGTACGCTCGACGAGGTGGCCATCTATGCCAACCAAACGCTGACGGCGGCGCAGGTTGCCAACCACTACGCCGCCGGGACAACCAACGTGACGCCGCCACCGACCTCAACCCCAAACCCGACCCCCCCACCTACGCCTACGCCGGCGCCCACCCCCACGCTCGGCAACGGCAACTACCCCAGCGTCATTCTCGGCGACGGGCCGACGGCATACTACCACCTCGATGATACCGGAGCTGTCGCTGCCGATGCCAGCGGAAATGGACTCACCGGATCGATCGGTTCGTCGGTGGCGACTGCGGTTGGAGGCTTGCTCCCGGCGTACGGCGATACCGCTATGAGCTTCCCCGGAATCGGCAGCGCGGCGGGCACCGTCTCCGTTCCTCAGACCAGCAAACTACAGCCCGCTTCGGCATTGTCCTTTGAGGCATGGCTGGATTTCCCGAAAACGCCCGCGACGTACACCTTCGCGGTCGGATACGGCAGCGATTCGTCGTACGCTCCCTACGGATTTTTCTTCAGAACAAATGGCCAGATCCTCGCGCAGTTTTACACAACCGCCGGTGTCCTGGAAGTCGGGTCGACGATCCACCTGTCAATAAACACACCATACTATGTCGCAGCAACCTACGACGGCACGACCGGGCGTCTCTACATCAACGGCGTTCAAAACGCCACTGGAACGATATCTGGCAAGTTCAAGAATTATGCCGCTGGCTACGGCTTTGCGATCGGCGATGATGCGGCGCACAGCGATCCGGCCTTTGGGGGAACGATCGACGAAGTCGCCGTGTACGCCGGGAAAGTATTGACCGCTGCCCAAGTTCAGAATCACTACGTCGCCGGAACGACCGGGCAGGGAGCGACGCCGTCGCCCTCGCCGAGTGCGACACCCACGCCGGCGTCCGCCACCGATTGGGACTCGTTCGGCTTCGATTTGAATCGCTCGGGCTACAACCCGAACGAGTCGGCGATCGGGCCGAGTAACGTCGGTGCGCTGCAAAAGGTCTGGACCTACAACGTCGGCTCGTCGATGATCCACGAACCCGTGTACGCCTACGGCGTCAGCGTGAACGGGCAGCCGACGAACATCATCTATGCGGGATCGGAATACGGCTCGACCATGTATGCGATCAATGCGAGCACCGGTGCAACCGTGTGGCAGGACCCCGTTCCCTCGTCCACCTACAACTGCGGGAGGTCGACGTCGCAGTTTTCGATCGGCGAGACGCCGGCAATCGATCGCGGCAAGAATCTCCTCTATTTCGCCGACGGGCAAAATCAGGTGCATGCCGTCGATCTGGCAACGGGGAAAGAGGCCGCCGGATGGCCGTTGACGATTGCGGACTATACGCCGGATCACAACTTCATGCACGGTGGTCTGACCTACAATCCGGCGAACGGGTTACTGTACGCCGTCACCGGCTCCACGTGCGACATCTCGCCGTGGTACGGCCGCATCGCCGCCATCAACACCGCCGGTCCAAGTATTGCCGGCGAGTTCTTTACGATGAGCGGCACGTCGATGCAAGGTACCAGCGGTGGCGGCATATGGGGACCTGGCGGCGCATCGATCGATCCGTCGAATGGCAACGTGTTTGTAGCTACCGGCAATGCCGACACCAGCGGCGGCGCGTCGCAGAACGCGACCTATGCCGAACAGGTCGTGGAGCTTTCGTCCACGCTCGGCTCCATTCTGGCGAACAACTACCCAACGAATATTCCGAACATTTCCGGCGATGACGACTTCGATTTCGGCGCGACGCCGCTGATTTTCCAGCCGCCCTACTGTCCGGCGCTCGTGGCTGCGGTGAACAAATCGGGAATGTTCGAGCTCTATGACGAGTCCTCGATCAGCTCCGGTCCGGTTCAAGCAATCGCGATGTCCATTCCGACGGACAGCGCCAGTTTCGTCGGGGTCCCGGCCTACGATCCGGCCACACGTTACGTCTACGTCGGGATGCCCTCGACGGAGGGCAGCTATCAGCCGGGGCTCGCGGCGTTTGGCATGCAGGCCAACTGCACCCTGAATCCAACGCCGGCGTGGACCGCGAGCTTCGGCCCCGATGGCGATAGTGGAGGCCAAACTCCTCGTTCGCCGATCTCGATCGCCAACGGCGTCGTCTACGTGAGCAACTATACGGGCGACACCGAATTTGCGTTCAACGCCGCATCGGGTTCGCTACTGTGGACCGATCCGCTCTCGAGTTGGGGGAGCGTCGGCACGGTCGTAGCCAACGGAATGGTCTACGTGAGTGCGGCCGACGGAACGATCACGTCCTGGGCATTGCAGGGCCAAGCGCAGTACCTGCGCAAGCGCGTTCACCTCAATAAACACTCGTTCGCTCCGGTCCACCACTGGTCGCCGAAAGACCCTTGGTCACCTTGGGATAACACCATACCCTACAAGAAACCCCGCGCGTATCACTAGCCCGCGTTCTGCGCTTCATCCTTCCAGAGATGCAGCATCACGTAGAATAAGAACGCCGTGCTGATTCCAAAGAGAAGCATTCCGTCGCCGGCCTCCGTCGCGCCCATCATGCGCCACTGCGGAACGAGAAAGAGGCCCGACGCCCCGCGCGTCGTCATCGAGTCGACCGAATAAAGCGCCGCATCCGCTGGAGACGGCAAGGCGCCAAGCCATACGTAGACGATCGCCCAAGCCATGGACTCGATCGCGTGCAGGACTGCCAGCGCGAGAGCCACGGCGACGATAAGGACGAACGTTGCGGGCGCGCTATCTACATAAGTTACGCCTCGGCTTAGCAGCTTGGTTCTGGCCTGTCTGCTCGCAGAACCAATCACAACGATTCCGATCGCGTGAAACGCAATCGTAAGCGCGACCAGCGCCAGGCTCCACGCCCAGCTCGCGCCCCACGTTCCCCAACCGTCCATTGTGTGCCGCCGTTCAGCACGTTTTCTAAAACGTCCTGTGACGCCTCGCGAGTAGCACGCCCACGAAAAGCAACGTTAATGAAAAGTGCCCGCGATGCTGCAATGCGTACGTCGCAAGAAACGGCAAGCCTCAGGGTTCGAAAGCGAAGAAGCGTTTACAGTCGTTCTTCATGCTGATCACGACCCAACCTTTGGCCTTTGCCCCGTCGTATAGTGCCTGGGAAAACGTACCGATCTTTGTATCGTCGCCGCTGCCCGTGTAGTCCAACATCGCTGATCGCCGGTGCCGTTGCCAAATGCCGCCCGCGGGGGGCGCCCGAGAAAGGCTCCCGCCGGACTACCAGCCCGGGCTTTCAGGCGCCGCCAGGGCCGGCATGTCACAATACCTTTGGCCCGTCCGTTGCGTAGTGCTAAGCCCGTTTCGTTGCCCTCTATGCTCGGCCGACGATTCGGCCTTCCGAAAAGGACCGCACAGACCTTGAGTTCGAGCCTCGGCCGTCATGTGTTTGGAATCGCGACTCTAGCCACCGGCGTCGTTACGCTGGCCTGGCACAACTACCACGAGTGGCCTCAGCTGCGTTACCTCGTCTACGCCGCGGCCGCTGCCCAGATCGTCGGCGGCGCTGCGATTCAGTTCCCTCGGATCACGAAACCGGGCGCCCTCGTCCTTGGCGTGGCGTATCTTGTCTTCGCGTTACTGTGCGTGCCGGGAATCGTCACCGCACCTCTTATTTACAATAGCTGGGGCAATTTCTTCGAGCAGTTCTCCCTCGTTACCGGGGCGGCAATCCTTTATGCAAGCTTGTCGTCATGGGCACCGGAAACGCTCAATCGAACCGGCCGCATCCTCTTGGGCGTCTGTGTCACTTCGTTTGCGCTCGAACAGGCCTTCTATCTTGCCCCAACCGCCGGTCTCGTTCCGAAATGGATTCCGCCAGGTCAAATGTTTTGGGCGGTAGCCACGACCGGCGCGTTCGCACTCGCAGCCGTGGCTCTCTTTACGAATCGAATGGCACTTCTCGCGACTCGCCTGCTAACGGTGATGATCGTGCTCTTTGGAGTAGTGGTCTGGGCGCCGTTGCTTCTTTCGGCCCCCCACAGTCACGTGAATTGGAGCGAAGCCGCCGAGACCTTCGCGATTGCCGGAGCGGCGTGGATTCTCGCCGATCTCCTGAGCGGGTATCGGGTTAACCGTCGCGTGTGAACCCGAGCTCGACGCTCGAGGCGTCGGTCGGTCCAAAACTCTAGAAACTTCATGGCGATGAGGCCTGGTGGTCGATAGGCTGGATGCGTGCTCTTCTGACGCATCACCTACACCTAAAGGAGTAAACCATGCCCATCCTCTACGGATCGACCGCTCGATCGCTTCTTTCAACGGCGCTATCTGCCGGGGCCCTACTGCTCGTCACCGCGTGCAGCGGCTCGATGCCCTCTGGCGCGATACCCGCCGCTTCGGCCCCTAACGGCGGCAGCACGCGCGCCGCCAACATCCTGTCTGACGCCGCGCCGGCGAAGACGCTCCAGTTTGACACCCTGGACGACCAGGCCGACCCAACGTTCAATCAGCTGCTCGGAATCAATGATCGCGGGAAGATCGCCGGTTACTTCGGCAGCGGTGCTGCCGGCCACCCCAACCAAGGATACACGCTCACAAAGCCCTACGGTCAGGGCAATTACACGAATGAAAACTACCCCGGATCGGTCCAGACGCAGGTAACGGCGATCAACGATCGCGGCGATACGGCCGGCTTTTGGGTCGACGCCAAGGGAGCGAACCGCGGGTTCGTCGAGTGGAAGGGCGTCTTCACCAGTTACTCGGATCCGAGGACGCACCGCGGCACGGTCAATCAGATTCTAGGCCTCAACGGCGCGGGCATCGCGGCCGGCTTTTACACCGATGCGGCGGGGGTCAACCACGGCTTTACCTTAAATCAAGCGACCGGGAAATTTAGTCCCGTGTCTCCTCCCGGCGGCGGTAGCGTCGTGGCGACCGGGATCAATGCTGCGGGCGACGTCGTCGGCTTCATCACAACAACGTCCGGTCCAAGCACGGGATTCCTTCGTCAAGGGCACCACTTCTCGGCCTTCTCGTTTCCTGGTGGAAGCAATACGCAGCCGTTCGGCGTCAACGACAACGATCAAATCGTCGGAAGCTACGCCGACAGCGCCGGCACGATGCACGGATTCCTCTTATCGCACCCGCTTTCGCACGCCAAATGGACGTCGATTGACGATCCCAACGGCATCGGATCGACCGTGATCAACGGGCTCAACAACAGCGGGGACATGGTCGGCTTCTACACCGACGCCGCAGGCAACACCGACGGGATGCTCATTCAGCCATAGCGCGGTCGGCACAAGACTCGTAAGCCGGGGCAACCGCGTGGACCGTCCAGGTCGCGTCAATCGCCCCGGCTCTCGACTCAGCAGCAGCGTTTGGTTGCACCTGGCAAAAGCAAAAGATGATTCACGTCATTACATAAACGGATGACCTTTGCTTTTCGCGTCGTATTAAGGCTCAGGTCTCGCTCACATTCTAAGGAGAACGCAAATGCGTTGTAAGTCTCTCGCGATTCCTGCCTTTTCGATCGCGGTCTTTGGCATTTTTCTTTCTGCTTGCGGTGGCAATAACGGACTCACGACGAATTCGACACCCGGGCTGCCGCTTACTAGCCTAGCTCCTTCCGCGCGCGAACAAGCGCCAAGCACCGGCACACGCCGTCAAACCTCCGGCAAGATTCAGCACGTCATCATCATCGTTCAAGAGAATCGTTCATTCAACGACCTATTCTACGGCTTTCCCGGAGCCACGACCGCGACCTACGGTTACGACAGTAGCGGCAACAAGATCGACCTCACGCCCATCCCGCTAGAAACGACGTGGGATCTCGAGCACGATTCGTCCGGCTTCTTCGCGGCCTGCAACGGCACCGGGAGCATACGCGGCACGGACTGCAAGATGAACGGCTTCAACAACGAGTGGACCGGCTGTTACAGCGGAAACTGTAAATACACCCACCCGCAGTACGGCTACGTGCCACCCACCGAGACGAAGCCATATTTCGACATGGCGAAGCAATACGTGCTGGCCGATCAAATGTACGCATCGAACTTCGATGCGAGCAGCTTTATCTCGCATCAATACATCATATCGGCCCAAGCCGAATCGGCGGTCAACTTCCCGTACGGCGCGTGGGGCTGCCCCGGCGGCTCCGGCGACAACATCAGCAAGGTGGGGCCGCAGCGCCAAATTCCGGACGGTCACGAAGTCGTTTGTTGGAACCCGACCACGCTTGGCGATGAGCTCGACAACGCGGGGATTTCGTGGGCGTTCTATGCTACCGCGTACGGTGGCTCGAATCCGGGCATCTGGAGCGCCTACCAGGCGGTCAAGCATATCTACAACGGCCCCGATTGGGATAAAGACGTCATCAGCCAGCCATCACAGATCTTGACGGACATTACGAACGGAAATCTCCGGACCGTGAGTTGGGTTACGCCGACATGGACGAATTCGGACCATGCGGGCTCAGGCTCGAATACCGGACCGTCCTGGGTGACTTCCGTCGTCAACACGATCGGGCAATCGAAGTACTGGGATTCGACCGCAGTGTTTATCTTCTGGGACGACTACGGCGGCTGGTACGACCCGGAGCCGCCGGCGTACGCCGACTACGATGGACTCGGAATGCGCATCCCGATGGTTATCGTTTCCCCCTACGCAAAGAAGGGCCGCGTCTCACACGTCCATTTCGAGCACGGAAGCATCCTGAGATTCATCGAGGATCAGTTCGGCCTCGGCCGCCTTTCCGCCAGCGACAAGCGCGCAAACTCGCCCGCGAAGGATGCCTTCGACTTCAAAAAGCCGCCGCGCCCGTTCAAAGTGATCCCCACCGTGTTCGGTAAGGATTACTTTCTGCGTCAACCGCCGGATCATCACTTGCCCGACGACCAGTAACCTCTGGCGGTCGGGCGATGCCTACGATGTCGGCATGGCGCGTCAGATTATCGCGAGACCAGGTGCCTTGAAGTCGAAGTGCCCCGGAAACGGTACTTTTCGCGATTGCTTCTTGGTCAAATCGACGTCGCCATACTTCAGCTGTCCGCTGATATCGCCATCTCCCGCCCCGAGACTCGTGATGCGACCATCGCAGATTACTAGCGCTATCGAACGGATGGTCGTCGCAAGCGCCAGCGTAAAGCGCAGGGGCGGGCATTTATACGGACCGATGGTGACCGCGAGGGTGGGGTAAATTTCTTTGGTAAACGCGTGCTCGCCTAGATACACGACCGATCTCTCGGTGCTCGGGTGTTTAGAGCGGTCGGTGTATTCATGAAACTCCCGTGCAGTACACCAGACCTGCGCAACGATTTCAAACAAGTCAATGTTCAGGACGCCCTTGAGGGCGCCCGACGCTTCCGATCCGATAACTCCCCACGCCAGCTTGGCCGCGCCGACGTCGCGTTGGCTGCCAAGGGCGTCCTTCACGGTTTGCTCCAGTTGCAGTCCGTCGGGTAGAAGGTCGCGCACCTGCAGGGCACTCTGTTCAGTCATCACGTACCTCGCGTTTTACGATGGGAAAATCTCCTTCGGTCGAGGGCTCTCCGGGCTCGACGCTGGCCTGTAGGCTCACAATCGGCCCCGCACTGCGGATGCTGTCGGCAAATGTCGTTGGCCCGTCCAAGTCGACCGAAGGATGAATCGACAGGAGCGAGCGGGTGATCTTGGCCAAGCGCGCGCGCGGTATGATGATGGCTCCTATGAGCACCACGAGCAGGCCGGCGGGGATTAGCAGAAGCATCCACGCGCCATTACTTTTACCGACCGTAATGGTGACGGCAGACCCAAGCAGAGCCAACGTTCCCGCAGCGGGGTCCTGATGCGCGACGCTGTCTTCACCGCGTGACTGGCCCTCGATCGGGCCCAAACGGAACCCGCTTTCCCGCAATATCGTAGCAGCAGCCGTACTCGACCGACCGGTCAAATCGGGAACGACGTTCCTTCCGTCGGCAACCCAATAGCCCACTAGCGAGCCCGCTTCGAGTGCGCGCCCCGCGACCGGTTCCGTTCGCGTAACCTGTCCCTGGGCCAGTCGACTCGGCACCGGGCCTCGATTTACGGCACGCAGATTGCTTCGGTCGATCGTCGCGACTGCGTCTTGCTCACTGTGACCGATCACCAACGGCACCGCAGCAACACGCGGCAGCGTGGTGGGGAGGTTCGTTGGCACGCGGGACGTTGAGGTCGACGTCGCGACCACGGTCGGCGACGCAGCCGGGGTTGACGATGCCGGCGAAGTTGGTTGCGGAGTTTGCGTTGACGGCGCAGATTCGGTCGGTCGCACGACCGGCGTTGGTCGCACGATCGGGGTCGGTCGCACGATCGGCGTTGGTCGCACGATCGGCGTTCGCCGCACGACCGGCGTTGGTCGCACGATCGGCGTTCGTCGCACGACTGGGGTTGGCCGCACGACCGGCGTTGGTCGCACGATCGGCGTTCGTCGCACGACTGGGGTTGGCCGCACGATCGGCGTTGGTCGCACGATCGGCGTTCGTCGCACGACCGGCGTTGGTCGCACGATCGGGGTTAAGGTGGGTCTAGGTTGAGGGGGACCGTTTGAGACATAAATCACGATCGAGCTCACGGTGCGAAGGTCGACTCCGGCAGCGGGAATCTGGCGATAGACTTCGCCTGCGGGAAAGTTCGAAACACCGCTTAGGAATGTCGGCTCGATCGGGCGAGCTGCTGCGACAGCTTTCCGGGCGTACGCATCGCTGCGCCCCACGAGATTCGGCATTCTGAGCGTTTTGCCGCCGGACGACGCGAGCGAACCATTGGAGACCGAAAGGATCACGGTCTTGATTGTATGGACGTCGACACCCGGTTCGGGGCGTTGACGCACGATTTCTCCCGCCGGGAGGTCCGAGGCAAGCGGCTCTCGCTGAGGCACGAGGCCAAGTCTGGTCAGATACCTTGCAGCCACACGGAATCGAGTTCCCACGAAGTTAGGCAGCGGTTCGGAAGTCGGCCGGGGCAAGACGTTCGAAACGTGGTATATGCTAGCGCGAACGGCTGGGACGTTTTCATTGTAGTCACTTGCACGAGCGTTCACGCGTAGGAACAGCTCTCCCGAAGCCGTCGCCTCGCCGCGATAGGCGGTTCCAACATCAAACGAGACCCTTCCGATTCGGCCTACTAGTGTCTCGGACGGTTGAACCGCGGACCTCGTGATACTCACCGCAGCACGCGGCAGAACCCTAACGACCAGCGAGTCCCCTCGTTGCAGGTTCACTCCTGTGTCGACCCACTCGCCGGTCGCGGGCACGGAAACGACCGTCTGCGCTTGGGCGCGCGCCGGCACCCCGAGCGCTGATACCGACGATAGCGCGACAGAAAGTGCGACACTCAAACGTACCGCGGCGGTCGGGATGCCGACGCGACGCACCTCGCCGGGCTCGCAAGCAGCGGCTGCAGATCGCCGGCGCGCCTCCGTCAGCATGAAGCAAGGCTTCGCCTTCTTGGGGCAAGCCAACCTGTTTTTCCGCTTCGGCACATCCGCGAACGTCTGGAAATCGGGCGAAATGTTCTCGTGCAACTTTCTCCCGGTAATAGGTGTATGTACATATTATGATACCAAAGCCCGAACCGGACCTACTCGCCTGCCGAGACTGCCTCTGCCTTGCCTCGCGGCGGGCCAGCCGCACCATTACGCGGGCGTTTGACCGTCGGCTTCGGCCGTACGGTATCCGGGCCACGCAGTTTTCAATCCTGGTTATGCTGATGGAACGCGGCTCAACGACGATCGGCGAACTTGCCGAGGCGCTTGGGATCGAGCGGACAACGCTCACCCGGAACCTCGGCGTGGTCGAGCATCAGGGCTGGGTCAAGATCGACGTCGGAGACACCGACGGGCGTTCGCGCGTCGTCAAGGCCACCCCGAAGGGCCGTAAGGCCGTTTGCGCGGCGCTGCCGGCGTGGCGGCGAGCTCAAGCTGCGGCCGCCGCTGCGGTAGGCCAATCCGGACTCGCAGCATTACACGCACTGTCCGAGACCGCGCTACGCTAGGGTTACGAAAACGAGATCCTCTCTTTTTTTACGACTAAAACGTGTCGATACATATATAAGGAGTTATCATGATCGACTTCATCGACACGATCGCGGTGGCGGCGGCCGGCGCCGTGCTGCTCGTGCTGATTTGCACAATGCCGGAAAAGCGGGTTTTGAAGCTCGCGGTGGCCGCCGTTCTCGGCGCCTGGATTGGTCTCGCGATCGCAATGGCAGCAGCGGGAAAACTTGCTGAGGTGGCGATACTGGGCGTGCTCGTTACCCTTCCGCTCATCGTCACCACCGCGCTCGCTCTGGCATCTGCCGCAGTGCGGTCCGCCCTGCTCGCGATTCCCGTACCGCTCGTTATCGGAGTCAACGTTTTCAGGCTTATCGGTGTGATGTTTCTTATGATGGCGAGCGTGGGGCGCCTCGGCGGGCCGTTTCCGTTCTCCGCAGGTTGGGGCGACATTATCACGGGCGCGCTGGCCATTCCGGTCGCAATCCTGGCCACTCGCGTCCTTGCGAACGATCCGCGGATAATCGCGTGGAACGTGCTCGGGACTTTGGACCTCGTTGTGGCATTGTTCCTAGGGATCGTGTCGGCTAACGGCTCGCCGCTGCAGCTCATTCACGGGGGCGCGGGGACTGCAGCGATGCAGACTCTACCGTGGTCGCTTACACCGACGGTCCTCGTGCCGCTCTTCCTCATCGGCCACGGCATCGTGTTCGCGCACGCTCGAGCCGCACGGGCGACGCGAGGCGCCCAGCCTAGAGTACTGGCAAAGCAACCTGCTTGATTTTCAAGCGCCTGGGAATGTTTCTGGCCGTAGGCGCTAGGCGGGATTATTGAACGCTTTTAACACGGCTCTGTTGCGACGCTTTCCGATTTGCCCGCTTGTTCTGCGTTACACGACAACCAGTCACGGCGCATCGGTGGGCAATTCGGCCCATCTGCGCGCTCGAATTTGCATCCGTTCCATACGCAAGGATGCTAAAGCGTGATATGATGAGCTTTCCTCTATACGTTTTGACCGCGGATTGGGATGGCGGCCGACTCGCATTCTGGCGAACAGCACCATGCTACATCCCCCATCAAACGACCTACCCGCCGAGGCCCTCCTCATGTACCTCTCGGAGGTGCCGGTTGAAACGTACTCCGACGAGGAGCACAGCCTTTATACGTTCGGTTGCGGGTGCGTCGCGACGCGCAAGGCATCCGAACAGCTCGCGAGCGTTACTTGGTGCTCGCTGCATCGGCCGAAGCCGCGTTAGCGTCTTCCGCATTATACCGCCAGAGCGCCGGTAAAACGAACGCCGTGATCGCCACGCCCAGCACGCACAAGACGCCGCCGGAAACCACGGAAACCCGCGCGCCGAAGGCAGCAGCGACGGCACCCGCTTCCACGTTGCCGAGCGTCGGACCACTCGCGTAACTCAGATACTCGATGCCCCCGAGCCGGCCGCGAAGAGCGTCGGGTACGGTTTGGTTACACAACGTTTGGCGGAACATGCCGCTGATCGCGTCGGCAAAACCGGCGACGCCCAGCGAGACGTGTGCGATCACCAACACGGGCGCGATGCCGACGAACGCAATGGCGACGCCCCAAACGAGTGCCGCCACGACGATGGCGCGACCGTGCCGCCGGATCCGGCCCGTCCAACCGCTGACCAGCGCCGCGAGCATCGCACCCACGGCGGGTGCGGCGTAGAACGACCCAACCACCATCGCGCCGCCGAAGCGCGACGCCAGCGCAGGGAACAGCGCGTTGGGCATTCCGAAGAACATCGCCACGAAGTCGACCAAATAGATCGCCAGCAGATCGCGCCGTCCAAATGCGTAGCGCAGCCCTTCGACGACGCGGGCGGCGCTCGGCGGCAAAGCATCGGACGGCAAATCGACGCGCAAACGGAAGAGCAGCACGCATGAAGCCAGGAAGGCACCCCCGCCGACGATGTACGCTGCTTGGAACCCGAAAGCCCCGATAACCGCGCCCGCGAGCGCCGGACCGAGGACCCCGAGCACCGTGTAGCGGAGCGTCGAGAGCGCGGCCGCGGCGTGAAGCTGCTCGCGCGGCATGAGGCGCGGAATCAACGCGTCCAACGCGGGCCGCTGCAGAGCATCGAGACCGGCGGTCGCGGCCGCGACGAGATATAGCGGCCACAGCCGCGGTGACGGCAGCAGCGCGTTAGCTGCCAGGGCCAGCGTTGCGAGCCCGAATGCCAGGTCGCCCGCCTGCACGAGCCGCCGGCGATCGTGCGCATCGGCGAGCACACCGCCAATGAGCGACAGCCCGAGGATCGGGACGAACTCGGCCAATCCGAGGAAGCCGACGGCTAGAGACGAGCGGGTCAAGACGTAGGTTTGGTAGGGAAGCGCCACGATCAGAACGATCGAGCCGAGCGCCGAGATGACTTGCGCCGTAAAGAGCAGCCGGTATCGCCCCTGGCGCAGCGGGCGCAGGTCGATCGCCGGATGCGCCGGTCGTGTCATTCTGCTCGATTGGAGCGAACCGGTGAATCGCCTTGTTGTCGTCAACGCCCTTGCGAGCGGTGGGGCATCGGCGGCTCGCTCGCCGAATACATTGAATCGTGCTCGGAGCGCTTCCGACGGGCGTCGTGACGTTACTGTTCACGGATATCGAGGGCAGCACCAGGCTTTGGGAGCGGTGCCCCGACGAAATGCGCGACGCGCTGGCCCGCCACGATGCGATTTGCCGCGATGAGGTGGCGCATCATAACGGAGTCGTCTTCAAGACCGTCGGCGACGCGAGCTGCTGCGCGTTCCAGCTTCCCGGAGACGCGCTCGATGCGGCCATCGGGATCCAACGTGCCCTGCACGGTTATGCGTGGCCGAACGAGATCGGTGAGATTCGCGTTCGCATGGGCCTGCACAGCGGTGCCTGCACGGAGCGCGACGGCGACTACTTCGGCCCAACCGTGAACCGCGTCGCGCGCCTTTCGTCGCTCGCATACGGAGAACAGATCCTCGTCTCGTCGGCGACCGCCGCGCTTCTGCGCGACGCGCTGGTCGACGGCGTCGAATTGCGTTCGCTCGGACTCCATCGCCTCAAGGATCTCGCGCAATCCGAGCCCACGTTTCAGGTAGTCGCGGCGGGGCTACGCGCCGATTTCCCGGCACTCGCGTCGCTCGATTCCCGGCCGAACAACTTACCCTCGCAGATATCCAGCTTCGTCGGCCGCGAGCGCGAGCTGCGCGAGGTCGACGCGCTGCTCGAAGTATCGCGCCTGCTCACGATCGTTGGCCCCGGCGGGATCGGCAAGACGAGGCTCGCACTGCAGGCGGCCGCCGACGCTCTTGGAGATCGCTATTCCGGCGGCGCGTGGTTCGTCGACCTCGCCGCGCTGCGCGATCCGGACTCGATCGCGGGCACCGTCGCGAGCGTGCTCAACGTTCGCGAGTTGCCGAGCGAAGCGATCGACGAAACCCTATTCGCGCATATTGGCGAGCGGCAAATCTTGCTGATCCTCGACAACGCGGAGCATCTGCTCGCCGGCGTCGCCGCGTTCGCAAAGCTCGCACTTTCCAGGTGCGCGGGTGCGACGATCCTGGTGACCAGCCGCGAGCCGCTCCACGTCGCCGGCGAGAACGTCTACCGGCTGGGTTCGCTGACGGACGCCACGGGCTTGTTCCTCGAACGCGCTCGCGCCGCCGCGCCGTCGGCGAGGTTCGGTGAATTCGCGGGGGACGAGGTCGCGGCGCTGTGCGATCAGCTCGAGGGCATTCCGCTCGCGATCGAGCTAGCGTGCGCGCGGCTCTCCTCGATGCCGCTCGAGCAACTGCGTCGCCGGCTGACGTCGGGCTTGAGTCTCGCGAGCAAGGACTCGACCGAGGTCTCGCGCCACCGGACGCTGCGCGAAACGGTGCGCTGGAGCTACGACATGCTGTCGCCGCCGGAGAGGACCGCGCTCGAGGCATGTTCGGTCTTCCGGGGCGGCTGCGCTGTCGATGGCGTAACGGCAGTGGCTACCGGCGTTGCTGAGATCGACGACGTGCTGGACGCGCTGGTCGACAAGTCGCTGCTTCAAGTCAATGCCTCTAAATCCGGAGAGCGGTTCCGCCTGCTCGAGGTCGTTCGCGACTATGCGCGCGAGCAGCTCGTCGTCAAGGCCGCCGAAGGCATCGCCAAACAGCGCCATGCGGATTACTACGGCGCGTTCGTGACCGCCGTTCGCCCACCGTACCTCGAGCTCGACGACGACGTCCCCAACGTCCGCGCCGCGCTGGAATGGTACATCTCCAACGATGCCGTCGCCGCGGGGCGCTTCATTCTTGCGCTCGCAAATTATTGGCGCGCCCGCGGCGCGGTCAGCGAGGCGCGGTCGTGGATCGCGCGAGCGCTTAAAATGGAGTTCGCGGATCCACGCGAGCGCGCGGCGCTCTTATGTCTCGCTGCGAGCTTCGCGACGCTACAGGACGCGTTGACTGAGTCGCTCGCTTTTTCGCAAGAGGCGCTTCGAATCTATCGGGATGCGGACGACCACGGCGGCATCGCTCATGCCGTGTTTCGGATCGCCGAGGCAAAGCATCGGCAGGGCCGTCTCGACGAGGCCGAGCCGATGTATCGCGAGGCGCTCGACGGTTTCAACGTTTCCGGAGAGTCGCGCGGGCAAATGCTCTGCCTCGGAAACCTGGGAACGATCCGCTTCCACCGTCGCGACTTCCCCCGCGCATCCGAGCTGATCGGGGAGGCGATCGAGCGCGCAAAGGCGCTGGGCGACGCGCGCATCGCCAGCGACTTCACGATCACGATGGGGTGGGTAGCCCTTCAACTTCAGCACTTTGCGAAGGCACGCTCCGTTTTCGAGAGCGTCTTCGCCGAGAAACGCGCCGCGCACGATCGCTACGGCGAGTGTGCCGCTTGTCACGCGATCGCAACCGTTGCCTTAAAGGAAGCCCGTCACGACGAGGCGCTCCAGCAATTTGAAGCCACTCTCCAGATTGCGCAGGAGCTGCAACTCAAAGATTACGCCGTCCGAGCGCTTCACGGGCTCGCGGCGGTCGACGCCCTCACCGGCAATCCCGAGCGTGCCGCGCGCCTTCTCGGCTTAGCAGACCGCTTATCGGCCGAGAGCGGTCGCGAACTCCACGACGGCGTCGCCTACGAGATCGCTTCGCAGTCTATCGCCGCGGCGCTACCCGCAGCGCGCCGAGCCGAACTTCAGGCCGAGGGTTCGGAAATGGAAATCGTTAGGGCTGCGAGATTAGCACGACTCGACCAGTGATTTCGTCCTCGTTCCGAATTCCGATGGGACCATTCGCGACTGCAACAGCGAGGCTGTCGAAATTTAGGCAATGAGGTTGCGAGGATGCGCAGTCTAACTCCTTGGGCTCGTTCCCGTCCCCATCCGTCGAAAAATCAAAGCTGATCGTGCATTTCTCACCCTGCTTGCAGCTGTCTAGATTAAGTGAATTATCGTAGATCTGCACGACCCCCTTTGCGTGGAAGCCTAGTCCGCCGTCTCCTTTGTGGCTCTCTCTCTTATTGAGTTTAACGACTCTACCATTCACTTTTTGCATCGTCCCGATAACGTCAGGGGCATCCGCAACGTAGACCTTGTCGCCGCTAAAGGACATGCAATTAGCGTAGCCTTCGCACGTTAGAGCTCCAAGTTGGGCTGCGTTTGCGTCCGTCGAAAAATCGAATGCAAACGTACAGGACGCGTCGGGCTTGCAGCTCTGGATGTTGACCTTGTTGTAGTTGACCTGCACTTGGCCTTGAGCGTGAAAGCCTATCGGATTGACGTCGGTTTGAGCCTTCCGATGACACTGACGCTGGCACTCGTGAAGCGCGACATCGGCCCGCTGTTTTTCGATGAGGACTCCCCCAGCGAAGAAGATGGCCGCGATGATGAGCGCGCCGATAATCGCAGTAATACGCTCGTTCATGTCCCAAGCTCCCTGACCGCCGAGCGGGCGGCGGCCGGAAGCTTACTTCGTCAGCCTAGGAAGGTGGCCCTAGGCGCTACGGAGCTACCAGGACTCTGCCGGTAATCGTATCGCTACTTTGAATGCCGCTGGGGCTGCCGGCAACGGAAGCGTTTATGCCGCGAAACGACATGCAGTTCGAACTCGCGGAGCAGGGCAGATCCGCCGGCGTGTTACCGCCCGCGCTGGTCCAAAAGTCGAACACGAGCGTGCATGAGCCGTTCTTGTAACAGCTCGATGGGTCGAGCGCGGTGCTCTTGTCCATCTGCACCTGGCCGCGAGCGTGGAAACCGATCGGATTGACGTCGCTCGTATGCGGGATGAAGTATCCGGCGACGAAGGCGATCGCCGCTATGACAATGGCGCCGATCGCCAAAACGAAACGCTGATTCATGGGCCGGGCTTCGACCCCGTGACGGTCAGCCCTCCGGCACGTTTCGCTACGGACCCAGTGCCACGCCGATCGGCAGCGCTAAATACGAGCCCGTGACCACCTGCTTCGGATTCTGCTGGCTCTTGCGCGCATCGAGCACGAAGATCGAGGGCGGTCCCTTCAGGCTCGTACCGCTGGTGGAGTAGAGCACCGAACCGGCGAGCGCCACGCCCACCGGATTGATCAGCGCTGGACCGCTCGAGCTGATCGTGCGGTCGGGGCCGCTCTTGCCGTTGGCGGTCGGCGAATACGCGAGGACGTTGTTGTCGCCGGCGTTGGCGACGTACAGCTCGCCCGTCTTATCGTTGAGATCCATGCCGGTGGGCGTGCTCTGCTGGCCCGTCCCGACGATCGCTCGATCGAGCGTTGGATTCGTCACGGGCGTCGTGAACTCGCTGATCTCGTTAGAATCGGAAACGTACAGATTACCGGACGCGCCGATCGTCACGCCGTTGATGTCGGGGTGGCCGTCGGGCAGCGCGATCCGCTGTAGCGTTTGCGCGTTGCCTTGCGCTCCGGGCGCGTACACGGCAACATAGCCGTTGGTAAAGCCGCCGACGAACTCGTGTCCTTCGGCGTCGACCGCGACGCAGCTCGGCACGAAGGGAAGCACCAGCTCGCGCTTGGGCTGATCGTAGCCGGTGGCGCCCTTCGCGTAGACGAACAGCGACTCGGCGTTCTCGTCGGTTACGAAGAGGCTGCCGCCGGCACCGATCGCGATAGGACCGGGATTGTACGGCAGCACGAGCGACGACCCCGGCGGCGTCGCCAGCGACCCGTCCGTGTTTCGCGTAAAACGAAAGACCGACTTACCGTACCAATCGCTAACGTACAGCGCCTTCGCCGTCGCGTGCCGCTCGAGCGACCGTAAGATCGATGGCGACTGCAATCCGGGAGTCGCCCCGCCGCTAGAGCCGCCGCTGCAGCTCGATAGCGCTAGACCTCCGCCGAGAAGACCAACAAAAGCCGCTAAAAGCGATCGTCGCTGAAACATGGCGCTCCTCCAATCCGAGAACCGAGTCTTTTCGTTCGCACCGTTCATCCCTGGGGACCCGGTGCTCGGTCGCCCGTCGTCCGGGTCACCGCGCTACGGTACGTTGGCGGTGCGGCAGCTCTTGGGCTTGGGCTCGAGGTCGCCTTGTCGGCCCGGTGTCGCAATGACGTACGGCGCTCGAGCAAACGTTACGCGGCGGAATCCGAGAATAGCGCTGCAAGCCAGCAGCGTGCCGTTCTGCGAGAGCGGTTTCCCATTCCAGGTCATCCAATCGATGTTCGGCGTCGCATCCTTCGGGCGGCTCGGATCGTAGAGCACGCCATCCTGGTCGATCGCAAAGGCCTTCGACATTTCGACCTTACCGAAATCGTTCAATGTATTCGGCAGCGATCGCCGGATGCTGCTGTAGAAGGTCGCCTCGGTCATCCATTCCGCCGTATCGCCGAACAGCGTCGCAGGCCGGGCGAACCGCGTCCCGCAGTCAATGCAGCCGGAATGAAACGTTCGCTGCGGCAGATAATAGCCGGTCGTCTCGTTCACGAATCTGAGCGTCGCCTGGCGCCAGGCGTGCGGGCCGGCCGTTTCGGCGTCAATGCGCACGTAGATCTTGTCGCCGGGCCGGACGGGCAGGTTTCTCGAATGCCGGGTCACGGCGATGTTTTGCTTCCCGGACCATTCGATCCAAAAATAGGCAGTCGTCCGATAATTCTTCAGCGGGCCGCCGTGATAGCACGGCACGTCCGACTCGGAGCCGGCTTGCAGAATGTCGGTGGAATCGTAGGTGTGATACTTGCCGTTCTTGCCCTTCGCGTGCGCCTTGAACGTCGACATCCAGCCGTCGAGCGCGATCCAGATGGACGACCCGTCGGTCTGCTCCTTCGGGTTGGAGCAATTGATCGTGGACTTTGCCGCGGGCACGATCCACTCGCCCGCGACGACGTGAAACCGATGTGCCGGAATCCGCAACGGCTTCGCGCCGGGCGCGAACAGCACGGGGCCCGCCCAGTCGGGCTGGTACACGCGTTCGACGCGCGGCGCCGGAACGAACCCAACGTCGAGCGAAAACCGCGCCGCCGGAAAGGCCGGGTTCGGCGCCGGCACGATCGGGCCGCCACCCCTGCAACCCGCGAGGAGCAATGCGAGCAAAGCAACGGCGATGCGGCCGGCGATCACCGGGAGAGCGTTTGGCCCGGGCGTTCGCGCAGCCTTCGCCGCGTGAGCGATACTAATGGCGTGTTAAGCAACGTAGCCCGGGAAGGACCGGCGCCCCTTGGTCTCCTTCACAATGTGGTGTATGCTCGGCTAGGATCAGAAGGCAGCTTTGGTATCAGCAGCTCGCGTCACCGTTTCGGTTCTTACCGCTTGCGCGACCCTCGCGGGGTGTGCGCGAGGTGCGCCGTCGGCGCCGGCCGCGGGACGACATCCCTGGACGATCCCCCACGTCCTTCGCATTGCGGAACTGTCTGATCCGGATCATCTCAATCCCTACCTCTCCGACATGGCCGTTACGTCCGACCTGTCGTCGCTCGTCTATTCTTACCTGGTTATCGCCGACAGTCGAGGGCGAATGGTGGGCGACCTGGCAGTCACCGTGCCGTCTCTAGCCAACGGCGGAATTTCATCTGACGGGCGTACCTACGTGTACCACTTGCATCGGAACGTGATGTGGCACGACGGCGTGCGGTTTACGGCGCGCGACGTCGTCGCGTCGTGGCAAGCGGTCATGAATCCGCATAACAACACGTTCGAGCACGAGGGCTACGATCGCGTGACGTCGGTCGCGGCCGCCGGCGCAGCGACCGTCGTGGTACGTCTTAAAGGGCGATACCCTCCCTTCGTGTCGAGATTTTTTACATCGCTCCAAGAAGGCGGTAAACCCGTGCTGCCGGCGCATATTCTCGCTCGGCGCGAAGATTTCAACGCCGGGGAGCTGGCCACGCACCCGGTGGGAACGGGACCATTCCGTTTCGTTTCCTGGGCTCGCGGAGACCGCATCGTACTGACACGATCCGACCGCTATTTCAAAGGTCGCCCGAAGCTATCGCGAATCGAGCTACGCTTCATTCCAGACGCGCAGAGCATCGTCACCGAACTCGAGAAGCATCAGATCGACCTTCTCGCCACGCCGCAATCTTCCCTGATCGATCAATACCGATCTATCGAGGGAATTACCGTGGGAACCGCGCCGCTGAACGGCCTGGCGTCTCTCGTCATCAACGTGCGCAAGCCTGGCTTGGACGATCTCGCCGTGCGGCGCGCGCTCGCCATCTCAGTGCCGTACGGGCCCATCTTGCACGACGTTGAGCGCGATCTCCAACGCGAGCCGCGCAACATTCTGCCGCCGACCGCGTTAGGCTACGAACCGCTGCCGCGACGCACGTACGACCCCACTGCCGCCAGAGCCATCCTCGAGCGAGCTCGATGGAGGCTCGGCGCGGACGGAATTCGAACGCGCAACGGCACGCGGCTTACGTTCACACTCGAAACGATCGCAGGCTTCACGAGTCTCGGCCGGATCGCATTGCTGCTGCAGTCCTCGCTGAAAACGGTGGGAATCGAGCTCGCGATCAAGCCGTCTGCATATCGCACGATGTTTGACGCACCGAACGGGCCGATCTTCGGTGGGTCGTTCGACCTTGCATTATTCGGCGGCCTCCTCAACTGGGACCCCGACCTTTACAATTTCTTAGCGTGCGATCGCTGGTACCCGGCCGGCCAAAACATCTACCGGTTTTGCGACGCGCATCTCGATGCGCTCGAGCGCGCCGGCCTGCAAAGCGACGATCCGTCGCGCCGGGCCGCGCTTTATCGAAAAGCCAGTCGCCTGATTTGGTCCGAGGTCCCGTACGTGCCGGTGTACGGGGGACGCAGCCTAATCGTGCATTCGTCGGATCTGCGCAACTACAGCATCAGTCCAACCGCGAGCTGGAGCGCTTGGCAATGGGATATCTAGCTCAAGGCCTCTTCGGCAGCTTGCTCTTCCGTCATCGCACTGCCCGCGACCATCAGCTTTGCGACGACATCGGATCCCAGCGCACCGTGAAGCACCGTTAGCACTCGATCGTATTCCGGCTGTTGATCCCTGTCCCGCCGTCCCGACCCCATTATCCGTGCCAATCGAGCGTTCACGAATCCCAAGGTCCGCGCGGCCCGCACGTATGACGCAGTTGTGGGTTCTGCTGCGTCTCGCGGTCTCAGCGCTACAATAGCCGCAAGGTGCTGTAGGGCATTTGCGCCGGCTGCGTCAAAATGGTGCTCGCGCGCAATGTTAAATGCGTCCCGTGCGCTTATCGTGGCCTCGTCGTACCGATTCAACAAGATCTGCTGTTCTGCCATAAAGTTGAGCGCATAGCTGACGCCGCGAGCAAGGTTGAATGCCTGAAAAACCTCGAGCGCATCCGTCGCATATCGAAGGGCCAGCTCCACATTTCCCGTGCGCGATTCAATCGCAAGAAGCGTCAGCATGCGCCAGCCGACGCTCAGCTTAGAACCGTCATCGCCCTGTAGTGCTTCGGCGACGTAAGCACGCGCCGCGTCGAAGTCGCCGGCCTCCATAACGATCGCCGCGAAACGGTCAGTATCGCACCGGTGAGCCACCGATTGCCTTCGTTGCGAGCAACCGGAAGGACCTCCTCCAGCAGCAGCTGCGCCTCAGCCGTTCGTCCAGTCTCAAGCAGCGCGCTGGCCTCATGATATTGTGCGAGGGCAATCCCACGCGAGTCGCCGACAACCCGGTAGTGCTCGATTGCGGCCCTGGCGCTCGCCAGCATTGCTTCATATTCGTTGAGCGCCGCCGCTATGACCGTCTCCGTGTAACGGAGCTGCGCGAGGACGCTGCTCGGCGTCCGCGCGTCAACCAACTCCAACGCGCAACGCAGCCAACCCCGCCCTTCAAGCGGAGCAACGCTTCTCCATAGTCCATCCAGTTGCCCGACCAGCCGCTGCCCCAAAAGGATGTCTCCGCGGTCGTTTAGCGCCCACTCAAGCGCCGCTCGCCAGTTGTCGAGTTCCTCGCGAGCCCACACGAAGAAGTTTTCTTGTACGTCGTAAAAGGCGCGGTTAAGGCGCTGGGCTAGGGCGAGATACGCGACCGCATGACGGTGCGCAACGACGTCCTCTTCTCCGAGCATCTTCAGTTTCTCGCGAGCATACTGTCGAAACGACTCCAGCAGCCGATAACGCGGCTCGCCTTCTTCTAGGTCGAGCACCACAAGCGACTTGTCGACCAGCGATGAGAGCACGTCGAAGACGTCGGCGTCCGACGCCTCCTCACCGCCGCAGACTGCCACCGCCGTTTCAAGCGTGCTGCCGCCCGCGAAGACAGAGAGATGCTCAAAGATGCGCCGCTCGGGCGGGGTGAGCAGATCGTAACTCCAGTCGATCGTCGCACGCATCGTCTGCTGCTGCGGCCGGGCGGTGCGTTCGCCGACGGTCAGAATTCGAAGACGGTCGTCGAGCTTTTCGGTTAGCGCTTCGAGCGACGACTGGTTTACGCGGGCTGACGCCAGCTCGATCGCCAGCGGGATGCCGTCCAACCTCCGGCAGAGCTCCGCAACGATCGGCGCGTTCTCGTCGGTGATCGCGAAGCGATTGTCCGCGGCGCGCGCGCGGTCGCTAAAGAGCAGGATCGCCGCGTATTCGGAGGCGTTCGTCGCGTTCACGCGACGCGCTGCTTCGACCGATGGGACACTCAGCGGAGGCAGGCGGTAGGTGTGTTCGCCGGCAGCCCTCAGCGATTCACGGCTCGTCGTGAGGATACGAACGCGCGGGCAGGCGCCCAAGAGCGCCTCCGCGACGATGGCAGCCTGCTCGATCACGTGCTCGCAATTGTCGAGAATGAGCAGCATCGTCTTGCTCTTGAGATACGTCAGTAAGGTCTCGAGCAGAGGCCTGCTGGGCACTTCTTGTAAGCCTAGCGCCGAGGTGATCGCCGCCACGACCAACGCAGGGTTCGCAATGGGCGCGAGCGCGACCAAACAAACCGCGCCGTCAGCAGAATTACTCAGTGTGCGTCCGACCTGTAGAGCCGTCTGCGTCTTGCCCAGCCCGCCCGCACCGGCAATGGTCACCAGCCGATGGTCGCGCACGAGTGACGCGATCGCCTCGAGCTCCGCCGCTCGCGCGACGAAGCTCTTCAGCGCGAGCGGCAAATTCGAAGTTGGCGTCGTGGGCCAGGGGCCCACGGTGACCGAGTTCCCGCGCCGCACCGGCCCGGATCGCGCGGCTGCCCCTTCGAACTCGCGGCGCTGCTCCGCATCGAGCGCCAGAGCGCCGGCCAACAGCGCGAGCGTTTCGTGCTGTGGGGTGCGCCGGTAGCCACGCTCGAGCGCGCTGATGCCATTGATGCTCATCCGGGCTCGCTCCGCGAGGGCCTCTTGCGAAAGCCCTGCGGCGAGACGGTATTGCCGGAGGAGCGTCCCAAAGCTGGGCACTCGCCCCCGTTCCTCCATGTGCCCGGAGCCTTCGCGCGCTCGGCGGCGGCCTCCTCACCTCCCCACCGGCCAAGTGTGTGAGCCTGTTGTGTGATTGTACGTTATCGGGCGGCCCGTTCGGCGGCATGATTGAAGTGACCTCACCGGTCGAGAGTTAAACTCCAGAAAGGAAAACCCGGACATGCGCTCTTTAACGATCGCACCTGCAATCCTTAGCGCCGCAATCTCAGCCGCTCTCCTTCCCGGATGCTCGGGCACAAATGTACAGCCTTCCGCAATCGGCCAGCTCCCAGCCAGTGAGTCCTACGCGCGCCACGCTCCAAATACCAGCGGCTCCTACGTCTATACGTGTGCCCCTGCCCACGAGATTTCGGGCAAGGGCAACTGCACCGTCTACGACACCAGCGGACATGTCCTCGCCCAGCTAACGCCCGGAGACGGCCTCTCGTATCCATGGGGTACGGCGCTATTCGGCGGAAACTGGTACGTCGCGAACAGCGGCCTCGAGGAAATCCGCGTCTACACGCAGGGTACTTCGCCGCAATTCGTCGAGACACTCAACGATCCCAACGCCTTCCCTATCGACGTTGCCGTTTATGGCGCCAAGGGAAAAGTCAAACTCGTCGCCGTTGCGAACAATTCGTCTCCCAACTCGGGATCGGGTGGCGCGGTTGTATATAAGGGCAATGCAACCCTTCCGTCATACTCGCTGACGCTACCAGCCGGCAAGTTATATGGCCTAGGCATCGCCTTTGATTCAAAAGGCGACTGCGTGTTCTCTTACGGAGGATCCGGCCCCGGCGGCTTCCTTCTCATGTACAAGAAATGCTCGGGCAACTATACGCCGCTCAATATCAAGATTCACTATCCCGGCGGCGTAATCTTCGACCAACAGGACAACCTCATCACGATCGATCAAAAGCGCGGCATCGTCATTTGCGCCGGAACGTCAAACTGCAACGTTGCGATACCGGGCCACAACTTCTTCGACCTGTCATTAAACAGTGCGGGAACCGATCTATGGGTCACGCGCTATTCCAGCGGTGAGATTCTTGACTACGCGTATCCTGGTCTGACTCTCAAGTTCAAGTTCCGTCCGGCGAACAGTAAGACGGAGCCTACGGCGGGCATCGCCGCCAACTGATCGCCCGCCCGGCCCTACTAGTGCCAAAGCGTTACTCTCCAGAAAGGAAAATCCGTACCATGCGCTTCCGAACGATCGCGCCTGCGAAGGTCGTCGCGGCGATCTCAGTAGGTCTGC
The DNA here is from genome assembly GCA_963745145.1 of Vulcanimicrobiota bacterium. Lineage (GTDB taxonomy): Bacteria > Vulcanimicrobiota > Vulcanimicrobiia > Vulcanimicrobiales > Vulcanimicrobiaceae > Cybelea. The sequence continues at coordinate 1,080,906 of CAVUWE010000003.1, forward strand.
TTACCGGATGCTCCGGTGCCGGCGTGCAGCCCTCCGCAACGGCGCAGCGCCCAACCGCCGTGCACGCCTTCATACACCAGCCGCCTAATACCGCTCCCGCCTACGTCTACACGTGTTCGCCCGCCTACAGGATGTCGGGAAAGGGAAACTGCAGCGTGTACGACACCAGCGGACATGTCCTCGCCCAGCTGACGCCTGATGACGGGCTGTTGTATCCATGGGGCACGGCGCTGTTCGGCGGGAACTGGTACATAGCAAACGAGGGCTTCGAGCAAATCCGAGTGTACACGCAGGGCGCCTCGCCGCAATACGTCGAGACGCTCAGCGACCCGAGCGCCTATCCGATAGACGTTGCCGTTTATGGCAAGAACGGCACGGTTAAACTCGTCGCCGTTGCGAACAACGGATCTCCGGACTCGGGGCCCGGCAGCGCAGTTGTTTACAAGGGCAACGCGACTTTTCCGTCCTACTCGCTGCCGGTACCAAGCGTACTTCACCGGTTTGGGCGTTGCGTTTGATTCAAAAGGGGACTGTGTGTTCTCTTACTTCGGATCTGGGCCCGGCGGCTACCTTGTCATGTACAAGAAGTGTGCGGGCAACTATACCCAGCTCAATATCAAGATTCACTATGCCGGCGGCGTAATCTTCGACCAGCACGACAACCTCATCACAATCGATCAAAAGCGCGGCATCGTCATTTGCGCTGGAACGTCAAACTGCAACGTCGCGATACCGGGCCACAACTTCTTCGACCTGTCATTAAACAGTGCGGGGACCGATCTGTGGGTCACGCGCTATTCCACCGGCGAGATACTCGACTACGCATATCCTGGTCTGACTCTCAAGTCCAAGTTCCGCCCCAAGGACAGCAAGACGATGCCAGCGGCGGGCATCGCCGCCAACTGACCTCAGGCACGTGACACGGGCCCGCAAATCTTGCGGGCCCGTCGTCGACCCGAAGAGCTCTGGGCTACTCGAGCAGCTTCTCGATCTCGATCGGTAGCTCGCGGACGCGCACCCCGGTCGCGTGATAGACGGCCGACGCGATGGCCGATGCGACCCCCGCGAGGCCGATCTCGCCGACGCCGCGGGCGCCGAGCTCGTTCACCTTCGTGTCGGGATAGTCGAGGAACGTGACGTCCATCTTCGGCGTGTCGGCGTTGGTCGCGACGATGTAGTCGGCCAGGTTGGCGTTGATCGGCGCGCCGCTGCGTGGGTCGTAGCGCGTTTCCTCGAAGAGCGCCATGCCTACGCCCATCACGACGGCGCCCTCGATTTGGTTGCGCGCGGTGCGCGGGTTGACGATCCGGCCGGCGTCGACGACCGTGACGACCCGGTGGACCCTCAGGCGAGCGATTTCGGGTTGCCATCCAACTTCCACGAACTGCGCGCCGTAGGAGTGGAACGAATACTTCGGACGCTCTTCGCCGAGGGTCCGGGCGGCCTTCCCGGTGCCCGAGACCATGGCGACCGACGCATTTCGCAAAACCTCGTGGAAATCGATCTGCCTGTCCCCGGAACCCTCGCGCGCGACGATTTTGCCGCGCTCGAACGAAAGATCGTCGGGCGACCAATCCTCGAACGGCGTTTTCTTTTGAGTCGTCGCCAGGCCGATGGCCAACTTCATCGCCGCCCGCGCAGCCTCCAGCACGGCCGGGATCACCGACGAAGTCACCAACGAGCCTCCGGAGGTGGGACCCGGCGGTAACCGCGTGTCGCCCAAGTCAACGACGATGCGTTCGACCGGGATTCCCGTCGATTCTGCGACGATCTGCGCGAGCACCGTGTAGGTACCGGTGCCGATGTCCTGCGTGCCGATCGCGACGCGGGCGGAACCGTCGGCGTGAAGTTCGACGCGCGCTTCCGCGGCGAAACGGCCGGCGATCCAGGAGCAGCCCGAGACTCCCCATCCGAGAACGGTCCCGTCCTTGCGCATGGATCCGATGCGGGCCGAGCGTTGGGACCAACCGAACTTTTCTGCGCCGAGCGTCAGGCATTCGGCGTAGTGGCGCGAAGAAAACGGAACGTCGAGGTCCTGATCTCGGTCCGGCTCGTTGCGGAGGCGAAGCTGCACCGGATCCATGCCGAGCTCGATCGCCAGTTCGTCGTATGCCGACTCGGTTGCAAACAAACCGGGCACCGCCCCGGGCCCTCGCATCGCGGTCGGCGAACCGACGTGTCGCCGCGTCTGGGCGGCCGTCACGAGCAGGTTCGTCGTTCCGTAGAGATACGTCGTCGCTTCGCCGCAGTTCTCGTCGTACTCGTCCAGCATGCCGGCGTCGTTGATCGCCTCGTGTCGCAACGACGTGAGCGTTCCGTCGGGCTGCGCGCTCATCCGGACGCGCTGCTGCGTGCGTGCGCGGTGGCCCACGGTCTGGAACATCTGCTTCCGGGTGACGACGAGCTTGACCGGACGTCCGAGATTGCGCGCGGCCGCCGCGGCCAGCGTCCCATGCGTCCAGGGCCAGAGTTTGCCGCCGAATCCCGAGCCAAGAAACTTCATTACGATCCGCACGTTCTCGCGAGGCACGCCCAGGATCTCGCTGATGACGTTGCGATGGTTGACGACCGCTTGCGTCGTCTCATAGAGCGTGAAACAATCGCCGTCGTAGGTCGCGAGCGATGCGTGAAGCTCGATCGGGTTGTGCGTCTCCGCCGGCGTCACGTACTTGCGATCGATCCTGACGGGCGAAGTGTCATAGGCGGCTTCCGGATCGCCGCGCCGGCTCACCTCGGTCGGCTCGTCGTCCCCGACCAGCTCGAGCTCGACGTTGGGAGCCGCCACGTCCGCGTACTCGACCTCCACGAGGGACGCCGCGGCCGTCGCCTCTTCGAACGTCTCGGCCACGACGAGCGCCACGAACTGGCCGTAATAGGACACGACGTCGTCGGCGAACGGCGGCCGCGCCTCGTCGATCGCGCCCGCGTCGGGCGATGGCTTATAGAGCGCCCCGATGTTTCCACGGTGATAGATCTCGATGACGCCCGGCATCTGTCGCGCTTTCGAAAGGTTGAGCGCGGCGATCCGCCCGTTGGCGATCGTACTGCCGACGGGCACCGCGTACGCCACGTGCTCCATCGTGCGATCGGCCGTATATGCCGCAGCCCCGCTCACTTTGAGGGGGCCGTCGATCCGCGCCAGCGACCGGCCAACGATCGTCGTGGCCATGGCTACGCGACCCCCGTCGCCAGGCCCAACGCGTGTACGAGGCAGCGCCGCGCAAGCTCGACCTTGAAGCCGTTCTGCGATTGCGGCTTCGCATCTCTCAGAAGCACGAGCGCTGCCTCGTCAAAGCGCTCGCACGCCGGCGCGTGCCCCTCGAGCACCGCCTCGACGCCGACGTCGCGCCACGGTTTCGTGCCGATCCCGCCCATCGCCACACGCACGCGCCGCATCGCGCCGTCGCTCATCGTCACGACGACCGCGGCCGACGCGAGCGCGAACTCATACGACGCCCGATCGCGCAGCTTCAGATAGACGGATTTTGCCCCGACTGCCGGCGGAGGAAGCGTTACCGCCGTCACGAGTTCCCCCGCTTCGAGAATCGTTTCGCGCTCGGGTGCGTCTCCGGGCACTACGTAGAAGCCCTCGATCGGAACGCGTCGCTCGCCATTCGAACCAGTGATGTGGATCGTCGCCTCGAGCGCCGCGAGCGCGACGTTCTGATCGGAGGGATTCGTAGCGATGCAATGCGCGCTCGTCCCCAGGATCGCGAGGTTGCGATTGAACCCTCCGATCGCGGCGCAGCCGCTTCCCGGCGAACGTTTGTTGCACGCCATAGCGGTGTCGCGAAAGTAGACGCAGCGCGTACGCTGCAAGAGGTTGCCGCCCGTGGACGCCATGTTGCGCAACTGCGGCGAAGCGCCTGACAGCAACGCTTGCGACAACAGCGGATAATCGCGCACCACGTCGGGGTGATGCGCGACGTCCGAGTTCCGCGCAAGCGCGCCGATGCGCAGGCCGCCGTCCGGCGTCCGGATCACTTCGGCGAGCGGAAGGGAGTTGATGTCGATGACGCCCCCGGGGCGCTCGACGTCGAGTTTCATCAGATCGACGAGCGTCGTACCTCCCGCGACGTACTTGACGTTGCCGTGGGGGCCGCGAAGCGCATCCGCCACGCTGCGCGCACGGGTAAAGACGAACGAGTTCACGCCGGCTTCGGCCGCCGCACGGACTGTATCGCGCCGACGATATTCTGATAGGCGCCGCAGCGACAGATGTTTCCGCTCATGAATTCGGCTACGTCGGCGTCGGATGGGCCGCACAGCTCGGCCAGGAGCGCGACCGCCGACATGATCTGACCGGGCGTGCAGTAACCGCACTGGTAGCCGTCCCACTCCAGGAACGCCGACTGCACGGGATGTAAGGCGTCCGGCGTTCCCAGGCCTTCGATCGTGTCGATCGCAGAGCCCTCGTGCATCGCCGCAAACGAAAGGCACGAGTTGACCCGCCGTCCGTCGACGTGCACGGTGCAAGCGCCGCATTGACCGTGGTCGCAGCCCTTTTTGGTGCCGGTGAGGCCGAGCGTCTCGCGCAGCGTGTCGAGCAACGTTGCGCGCGGATCGACGTTGAGCTCGACCGGCTTTCCGTTGACCATGAACGCAACCTCCACGCGGTTCGCTTGACTTTTATTGCCGGTCATAACGCGATCCCATTAAGTTCAAGAGGCTATCGCTCCTATGTCTTTCGCCGCTCCCCAGGCGGGACGGGCTTCGCCGGGCCCGACGGCGTACGTTCATCCGCATACCCAAAAAGGAGCACCTCACGACCATGGACGACGCTCGAAGGCTGGCCGCCACGCTCAACGCGATCGTGAACGATCGGCAGTTTTCAAACTCGAAGGCGCGCGGCGCGGCGCGTCAGGAGCCCGCCGTGAACTGGCCGGCGACCAAACGGCTCAACGAAAACTTCAACTCCGAGGTCGACGGATTCGAGTCGTTTATCATGAACGACGGGAGCGTTTGCGCGTGGAAGCCCGGGCAGTTCCGTTACTCGGCCGAGAGCAGCGGGAGGTAACAGCTCTCTACGGCTGCGGCGAGCTAGCCTCATACTTTGCGACGTCGCGCCCGAAGTGCCGCGCCTGACCGCAATACGTCATGCCGCAACGTCGCATGACCTCGATCGAACGCCGGTTCTCGGGAAAGGCGACCGCGACGATGCGTTCCAAACCGAGCGTGGCAAAGCCGTGTGCGAGGATTCCGCGCGCCGCCTCCGTCGCGAGGCCCTTGCCCCAATGCCGCTCGTCGAAAATGTACGCGAGCTCTACCTCGGGGGTCGCCTCGAGACGACCCAGGCCGGCGTGCCCGGCGATAACGCCGGATTCCTTGAGGACGACCGGATAGAAGCCGTACCCTTGAGCTTCCTCGAGGGCGCGCATTCGTGCAACGATCGCCTTCGTGCGGTCCAGATCCCACGTGCCGCCCGGAATGTAGCGCATAACCTGTGCCTTTGCGTAGATCGGCGCGGCGACGACGTCGTCACCGTCCCGCCACCTGCGCAACACGAGCCGTGCGGTCTCGATAACGCGCTCCAAGTCTCCGCCCGCTAGGCCTGCCCGTAGCGCAAGCGAGTGCGCTCCTTCGCCTTGGCCGCCTCCACGTCGCGGTCGCGTTGCGGCGCGTGGGTGACGAGCGCGAGGAGCAGCTCGTGCGTCACGTCGGTCACGCGGTCCACCGCGCGTTCGAAGGCCGCTTCGTTGGTCTTCGAAGGCTGCGTAAAACCGCTCACCTTCCGGACGAACTGGAGCGCCGACGCGCGTATTTCGTCGTCCGTGGCGGGCGGCGCGAAGTTATGCAGGGTTCTGATGTTGCGGCACATGCAGATCGCGATTTTGATGCCGTTCCCCCCGCAGCCTGCGGGGAGCCGCCGTTATTTGACGATCCAGATTGCGCCGTTCGATTTATAGTTGCAGTTCGGAACCCCGGTGCACGATACCGAGATCGTTTGCGAATAATGCCCGATCTTGATGGTCTTTGCCGCGGTCACGGTCTCAGTCGTTGGGTCCCCCGGATTGGGCTTGAACTTGCCCCCTAAGAGCTTATTGCTCGTCTTCGTCGACCACGTGGTCGTGCCGCAGCTCGCAGACTGAGTGCCGATCTTGCAGGTCAGCGTGAGCTGGAGCTTATACGTCCCTCCAGGCTTTAGGCAGACCTTCAGTTTCGCCGGATCGCTGCACGCGTCGGGCGACATGCCGAGTGACGCGGCGGTGACCGCGCTTGACGATGCGGTCGTATCCGACGGAAGCATGGCTGGGTGCCCCGTGCATCCCGCGAGCAACGTGGCGATGAGAATGCCGATGGTCCCCCGGCACGGTGTGGAAGTCATTGCGCCTCCTCTACGGGCAGATTGGATGAGGACATGCTAGCATCGGCCATCTGTCGGCGGTATGGGGGGAACCCTACCTCGGCTCTGAAGAAGGCACTTCACGTGATCGTGCGGCCCGTGCTATGCCGGCCGTTTATTGGCCGTCAGCAGGAGCTCGCGTATCTTCGCGAGTGCCGGCTCGAGGCGGGCAAATCCCACGGCGGCTTGGTGCTGATCGAGGGCGAGGCCGGCGTGGGCAAATCACGATTGATCGCGGAGTTCTGCAGTTCGCTGGCCTACTCGCGCTGGAAAACCGGAACCGGCGCGTGCCTTGAGTTCGCGAGCCGGCCGTTTGGCCCGATTCTCGAGGTCTTGTCGCGCGTGGGTCCCGATCCGTTCGAGATCGGCACCGCCGCCACGAAGCGCGAGCAGTTCGACGCGATTGCCGAACGTTTCGTCAAGATCTCCACACGGAACGGCCTGGTAGCCGTGATCGAAGACCTCCACTGGGCCGATGCCGCCACGCTGGATCTGCTCTCCTATCTCGGTAACAAGCTGCACAACATGCGCGTGCTCGTGGTTGCGTCGGTGCGGGCGGACGAGCTCCATCCCGGCCATCCCGCAACGCGCGCGTTTTCCAACATCACGCGTCAGGCGCGCGCGGGTCGCATCGAGCTGGGGCCCTTGAAAGGCCCCGAGCTGGAGCTTTTCATAAACGAGGCACTCGCGGGCATCGAGCTTTCCGATGAAACGCGCCGCGCGATCGCTCGGGCCGGGGATGGAAACCCGTTCTACACCGAGGAGCTGCTCAAGAGCGCGGTCGAGCGAAGCGCCGCGCGCGGCGGCTCGCGAAGCCGTGCGGACCTGCCGCGGGGCGTTCGCGCAACGTTGCTCGAACGCTTGCGCCCGTTCGATGAGGCCGAACGCCGAATCGTCATGCAAGCGGCGGTGATCGGAAGGACCTTCGGGTTGGATCTGCTCGCCGCCACGCTCGAGCTCGAGGCCGAGGCTCTGCTTCCGGCGCTGCGGCGCGCTCGCGACTTTCAGCTCGTCGAAGAACTCGGACCAAAAGTCTTCCGTTTTCGCCACGGCTTGACGCGGGATGCTATCTACGGGGAGTTTCTCGGCGCGGAGCTGCAGCCGCGGCATCGCGCTATCGCCCTCGCCCTCGAACGCGCGCCGGCGGAAGAGAAATCGCTCGCGGCGCTCGCCTATCACTGGTGGGCCACCAAAGAGCCCGCAAAAGCGGCGGAATATAACGCGCTCGCTGGTGACGAAGCGGCCGGCATCCACGCGCACGAGGACGCGATCGCCTTCTACGAACGCGCGCTCGAGTTCGAGACGGATGCGCTTACGCGCGGCACGATCGTACGAAAGATCGCCGACCGTCGCCTAGCGACGGGCTCGACAAAGGAAGCCCAGGCAACGTACGCTTCCGCGGCTGATATATTTCGCGCCGCCGCGGCTCACGAACGCGAAGCCGGATGCCGCGTCACGGCGGCAATTACTGCCTATGGCATCGGGCTACCCAACCCGACGGCGCCCCTCGAGGCGATGCTCGCGCGACTCGAAGATTCCCAGTACTTGGCGAGAAGCCGCGTTCATCTCGGGCTCGCGTGGCTCGCGGCCACGTTCGGGTTTCCGACCCGCTCCCTGCACCATCTCGAGCGCGTCGACCGTCGCGCCCTCGCAGAGATCGCCGACATCCCCCTCCGATTCCACAACGTCGCCGCGTTCGTCGCGATGACCGTCGGCGATCTCGAAACGTTTCGCCGCGAACACGCGGCCTGGGTCGCCGCAGCCGAATCGAGCGGGTCGATTCAGACGCTCGCAGGAGCGTACACCAACGGGGCCATGTGCCGCGCTTTCTTCGGTTTACACGAGGAAGCCCAGGCGGATATCGACCGAGCGCTCGAGCTTGCGCGTCAGGCACGGAGCCGCCACGGCGAGGAAAGCGTACACGCCTTTGCCGCGATGTGCTACCTGCTGCGCGGCGACCTCGAGCTCGCTCGGGCTGAGCTTCGGCGAGTAGCGCCGACGAGCGAGAATCGCGTCAACATTACGTTCGCCACCGCCTGGGGCACCGTGGCTGGCGCGGCTCTCGACGATCGATCGCTCATCGAGACGTGGTTCGACGGTTTCGAAGAAACGATCTGGCGCGCCCCGGAAGTCGAATGCGGCGGCGGATTCGCGGAGATCATGGTGCGCCGCGGTCGTCGCCAGGATGCCGCAGCATTGCTGCATCGCGTGCTGCCCGAATGCGAGCTGCTGCGGGGTAACGTCCTCACGCTGCTCGCCGTTGGCCGCTACGGTGCGGCGGCCGACCGCGATCGGGCACGCGCGTACTTGCAGCGTGCGGCAGAGGGCGCGATGGAGCTGCCCGAGCGTCCGGGGCTGGCGCTCTTCGACGCGATCGTGTGCGCTCGGAACGGGCGGGCGGAGGAGGCGCGCCCGCTTGCGCGGAGCGCCGCGGATGGCTTCCGGCGCCTACGCTTTCCGCTTCTAGAAGCGCAAGCGCTCGAGATCGCCGGCGACGCCGAAGCCGCGGTGGGGATATTTCGCCGGTGCGGGGCGATCTACGACGTACGCCGCCTCGAGGGTTCTCGACGACTCTCGGAGCGCGAACTCCAAATCGCGACGCTGGCAGCCCGCGGCCGATCCAACTTGGAGATCGCGCATCAGCTCTGCATCACGCACAAGACGGTGGAGAAACATCTCGGATCCGCGTATCAGAAGCTGCACATCTCCTCGCGCACTCAGCTCGACGACGCGCTGCGGCTCGCGCCTACGCCGTCGCGGAGTACTTGAACCGAACGGCGGGGCCGCCGTGCGGCGGGACCTTGGCCTTTCCTTTGATGGTCTTTCCGACGAGCCGAGCGGTGGCCTTAGCGTTGCGGCCGGGGCTGCCCTCGATCGTAAAGTGCAAGATGGTCCGGCCGTGCGTTGAGACCACTTGACCCTTGGTGATGGGGAATTCATCCTGAACCGTCTTGAGGATGACGTCGAAGATGCCCGTGAACTTGTCCCCGGACTGCTTGATCGTGATTTTTAGCTTCGCCTTCAGGCTTCGGCCCTGCGAGCTCTCGATCACGGTGCCGTTGTAGACGCCGCCGACCTTCGGTATCGCCGGCCCCTGGGCCGAGGCCGGCGTCAGCGGAGCGTTGCTCGCGCCTTGCGGCACCGGAAGAACCGATCGTGAGCTGCATGCCGCAACGGCGTACGTTAAGCACGCCGCCACGACGATCCGGACTATACGGTGACGCACGTTAACCTCCTGATTTCCATTCCGCGACATAGAAGCGCCGCTCCTTACTAGAAGTGCGAGGCTCCGAGGATTACGTGCGAAACGTTCGACGGTCGTTGCCGATTCCCGTTGCGGACCGTGGAATCCAAGGCCGTCCCCAAGTCGTCGATCAGGTCTTCGACCTCTTCGATCCCCACCGAGAGGCGGAGCAGATCATCGGTGATGCCGAGGTCGGCGCGCTGTTGCGGGGTCAGCGATCCGTGGGTCATCTTGGCCGGGCTGCAGATGAGCGATTCGACGCCCCCGAGTGAGACGGCCAAGTTGAAGAGCGAGGTCGCCGCGGCGATCGCGTGCGCGCGGGCCGCGCCGCCCCCGGGCCGGAACGACACGATGCCGCCGAAGCCGTGCATCTGACGCTTCGCAAGCTCGTGCTGCGGATGCGCCGGCAAGCCGGGATAGTAAACCTCGTCAACGTCGTCGCGTCCGGCGAGAAACTCCGCCACGGCCTGCGCGTTGGATACGTGCTTGCGCATGCGTAGCGCCAGCGTCTTCGCGCCACGCAGCGTAAGATACGCATCCCACGGGCCCGGCACGGCGCCGACGCAATTCTGATGGTAGGCGATTGCCTGGGCCACGGAGCGATCGTTCGTGACGACCGCGCCGCCCACGACGTCGCTGTGGCCGCCGATGTACTTCGTCGTAGAGTGCACAACGATATCCGCTCCCAAGCCGAGCGGCCGCTGCAAGAAGGGCGACGCGAAGGTGTTGTCTACGGCGACGAGTACTCCGGGCGGCTTGCGACGCGCCAGCGCCGTGATGTCACAGATCTTCAGCGTCGGGTTGCTGGGCGTTTCGAGCCATAGCAGCCGCGTGCCGGGCCGCGCCGCCGCCCACGTCGCCGTCACGTCGCTCGCATCCACAAACGTAACGCCAATCCCGTACCGCCCGAGAACCTCGGTGAAGAGGCGGTGCGTCCCGCCGTAGACGTCGCGCGTCGCGACGATGTGATCGCCGTTCGAAAGCAACGAGGTGACGCCGGCGATGGCGGCCATGCCGGAGCCGAACGCGCAGGCGAACTCGCCCTCCTCAAGCGCGGCGAGCTGGCGTTCCGCCGCCAACCGCGTTGGATTGAGCGTGCGCGAATAGTCGAAGCCCTTCGTCACACCGACTTGCGGCAAGGTGAACGTCGCCGTCTGATAGACGGGAACGATCGTCGCTCCCGTTGCGGCGCACGGCTCCTGTCCGCTCCGAATCGCGCGCGTCGCGAAGCCCGGCGACGAACGGCTCATACTCAGCGGCACGCAGCAGCGGCTGGCGATACGATCGGCGCCAGCAGTTCGCGTAACGCCGCCGTTTCGGCCAAGAAGGCGTCGTGTCCGTGATCGCTCCTTAGCTCGAGGTATCGAGCCGCGAAGCCGCGCTGCGCGAAGCGCTCGGCCGCCGCGCGAACGTCCTGCGGACGAAAGAGCCAGTCGCACGTGATACCGACGAGGACGAGCTCGGGCGACACGCGGGTGGCCGCCACGCCGCGCACGTCGAACGAATCCATCGCGTGTGTCAGCGTCGCGTAGCTTGCGGCGCTCATCCGCCGTTCGAAGAGGTCGGCCTGGTGCTCCAAGTAGCCCTCGACGTCGAAGCGGTCCCTACCGCGCCGATCGGCGCGGCGAGCGTGACGCCGCGTCAGGAGCTCTTCGCTCTTGTAGGATAACATCGCGATCTTGCGTGCCAAACGCAGGCCGCGAAGCGGATCGAGCGACAGCGCATCGCGCTGCAGCGCGTTGAGGGCAATGCCCATCGCGCTGTGGTGATCGTGAGCGCCGATCGCGATCGCGCGACCGACTCGATCCGGCGCGTCGAGCGCGCACTGCAGCGCGCGCATGCCCCCGAGCGATCCCCCGATCGCAACCTCGATGCGTTCGATGCCGATCGCGGAGAGCGCGCGCATCTCGGCCCGGGCGATATCGCGCACTGAGACGCGCGGGAAGCCGCCCGCGGACGGTCCGCTAGAACCGTAGCAGCCGCCGAGCGCGTTGACGCCGATCGCACACCAGCGCCGCGTATCGAAGAGAGCGCCGTCGCCCACGATGCCCGGCCACCAGTCTGCCACGCGGCCGGAGCCCGTGAGGGCGTGCGCTACCAGCACGACGTTCGTGCCGTCGCTTCGCGGGGTCCCGTACACGGTGACGCGCTGTTCGACGTTGGGAAGCCTCTCGCCACATTCCAAATCGAGCGGCCCGACGGAAACCGTCTCTTCGCGCACTATGCGTTCACCAAGGCCTGCGCCGGAACGTTCAGCAGGGAGTCGTCCCATTTCCGAAGGTACGGCAGTTCCGCGGCGCACGGCAGGCGCGCGAAGAGCGGGTCGACGACGATCGCCGGCTCTAGCGAGGCCGCCCGGCCGCGCAACGTCACGTCGTGACGCCCGCCAAGCTGGCGCAAGACGCCGACGACGTCGCCTAGCACGGCCGAGGCCGTGGCAGGTCCGCCGGCGCCGGAACCGCGCAGTACGAGCCGACCCGCATCGCGGGCGACGATCTCGACCACGTTCTCGGCTTGTTCGGTGCGCGCGAACTCGTGATCGTGCGGCAGGAGCAGGGGCGCGACCTCCGCCGCGATGCCGTTCGCGGTTCGAACCGTGGCAGCGACGAGACGGATCCTCAATCCCAGCATCTGCGCGCGCGCCACGTCGCGTCGCGAGATGGTCGCGATGCCTGCGCGCCGGATGCGCGGCGAGACGACGGCGAGGCCGAACGCCAACTGGATAACGAGCGCGAGCTTGTGGGCGGCGTCCGTTCCCTCGATGTCGTTAGAGGGATCGGCCTCGGCATAGCCCAGGCGCTGGGCGCGCGCGAGCGCCTCGCCGAACCCGGCGCCGCGCTCCATCGCGGAGAGAATCGACGTGGAGCTCCCGTTGACGACGCCCGCTACGGAGAGAACCTCATCGCCTGCCAAGGCATGCTCGAGCGTACGCACGACCGGAACCGCTCCACCGACGGCCCCTTCGAAGCGAAGCGCCGCGCCCCGCGAGGCGGCAAGCGCGTGCAGCCGCGGCCCTTGGGTAGCGAGCAAGTCTTTGTTCGCGGTGACGACGTGACGTCCGCGTTCCAGGGCGCGCTCGACGAGATCGGCGGCGTCGGTGGCCCCACCTATCAGCTCGACGACCAGGTCCACGCTCGGATCGTCGACGATCGAGCGCGCATCCCGAGTGAAGATGCGGTGATCGAGCGAATCAGGGCGGCGCTTCTGCGGATCGCGAATCGCGATCGCTCGAAGCTCGTACCGCACGCCGCTGCGGCGTTCGATCGCGTCGCGCTCGCGCTGCAAACGATCGGCGACGCTAGCGCCAACCGTTCCGCACCCGAGCAAAGCGACCCCAACGGTCAGTTTCATACCCCTTCAGCCTCCTGTTGCGATGGGAAAGCAAGGATACGACGCGCCCCCCGCCGTGTGGCGGGGGGCGCGTGAAGCATTTCGGTTACCGGATTACCTCTAACGCTTCACGACGACCCCGCCGCATGCATGGGCATACAGCTCATCGAGAACGCCATCCTACGAGTGCCTCCGGACATGAGCCGAACGATAGCACGCGCTCGCGCACGCGTCAAGTGCCTGGAATCCACCGGCCGCGCCTGGCGTTGAATTCATGAATATCGGCCTTTACATTCGTTTCAGAACTGCGTGTCATGCTGCCGCAACTGGTCAACGAAAGGAGCAACCACACATGACCTTACACAAAACCTACGGTGCGCTGATGATTCTCGGAGCCTGCGCCCTGTTCGCCGGCTGCAGCGGATCCTCGCAAATGCCGGCAGCCGCCGGCCTCCCCTCGGTCTCAAACTCCATGGCAACACCGGCGGATCACGGACGAAATCACCAAGGCTGCCCGAACGACGGAGACATTCACGTAATGCCATGCCGCGTCACCTTCGACACCAACGATCCCGGACCGGCCGACGTGCTCGTAAGCCGCGACGGCGATGGCGGCGGCAACCATCACGCGATCAAGGAGAACGATGACTGCGCATCGCGCGGTATCGCAGCCGTTACCAAGGATAGCGATCGGCTCTATACGGCCACGGCCGGAGCTACCGCCGGTTCGTGCACCGCGACGTTCAACGACAACGGTAATCGCAACGACGACGGCAACGGCCGCAACGGCGGCAGCACGCTGAGAATCGTCAACAAACTCTAGCAGCCCTCAATCGAGCGCGCCCGTAGAAGGCCTGCAAAACGGCCTTCTGCGGGTCAGGGCCGAAATCGAATCCACGTGAGCGACATCTCCCTGCATTTCACGTGGTGGCAACTGGCGCTCGGCCTACTCGCGGTTGGATTCTGGCCGCTAACCGCAACCACAGCGCTCGCCGCGTTTTGGGTATGGCGGCAACGCGCTTCGCGGCTAGCCCAGGTGGCTGCGCTCGTCGCGATCGGCCTCTGGGCAGCTTCCGGCGCTACGAACCTGCTCGCGATCGTTGCGCGTCTGCACGAGGGAGCCCAGTTTTCGGCGTCGTTGCGAGCGCGGCAACGCACGCTCCCGCGCAGCACCGTCGTCGCCGGCATGCTGTTGCCGGGCGGGACGGTGTTGACTCGTAGTAGCGACGAAGGCTCGGACGAGATCGTCGCGATCGATCTTCCCGCATCGGTCGAGATCCGCGGCGTCCCCGTTATCGGCCACGTTCCGCTCAACGCCGGCGCCCTGGACGGCGACGTGACGCTCGCGCGAGACAGCCGCGTCGGCGATGCCCGCTGCTCCGCGTGAGAGGGCGCCCGCTTCGAATCCGGCAGGTTGGTAGAATGCCGGCTCTCGGCGCCGAGTCGAATCCGTGGGATCCCCTGTTCCGGCGATGTCGACTTGCAAGTGGGGGTGGTGTGCGTCTTGTCGCGCGATTATCCGCGCTACGGCATCGTATGGGGCGCCCAAACGAAACTGACCGACTTCGGCGACCTCGTGTGGTTTCGCACGGGCACTGTCGCTCCGAGCCTGCGCGTTTTCGGCGCTCCGCTCGCCGCCAATTCGGAGGTCGAGTTCGAACACGGGCACCTTTCGAGCGTCGACCTGCGGAGCGATCCGCCGCGCTTTCGCGGCTGCACGATCGAGCTGATCTTGGTAAGCGGCAGTTCGGTGACGGGTCAAACCGCCGGGGCGTGCGATCTGCCGACGCAACTTCCGGGAAACGCCGTGCTGCCCTCGACTACGCTGTCGATACGCTCGGCCGCGACTCCATGACGAGTCGCGCCGCCGCGACGTCCTCGCACGCGAGACCGACGGATTTGAAGATCGTCGTCGCCGACGGCGTCGCCGGTTTGGCGCCGTCGAAGATCTCGCCGATCTCGGCGTAGACCCGCGCTCCCGGAACGATCACGTCGCCGGCTTCTACCGCAGCGGCTTCGCGCGAATCGACGAAGACGGTGTTGCGCATCGCTTCGTCGTCGAGTTCGCGCCAATCGGGCCGCGAGCTTCCGACGGCGTTGACGTGGGCGCCGGGCCGGAGCCACGCGCCTTTAAGAACCGGTTCGCGCGACGCCGTCGCGGTAACGACGACGTCTGCGCCGCTCACCGCGGCTTCTGCCGATTCGACGGCCTTGACGCCGTGCTCTCGAGCGAACCGCTCGGCGTGCTCGGGCGCCCGGCTCCAGACCCGCACCTCCGAGAACTCGCGAACGCGTGAAAGCGCCTGCAGATGCGAACGCGCTTGCACCCCGCTGCCGAGGAGCGCGAGCACGCGGCTTTCCTTCGCGGCGAGATACTTCGTGGCCGCGGCGGAAACGGCGGCCGTACGCATCTCCGTGATGAGCCGACCGTCCATGGCCGCCAGCGGCTGGCCAGTATCGGTCCGATAGAGCACGATCGTCGCGTTGTGCGTAGGAAGCGCCGTGCCTTCATTGACCGGATAAAAGGTGACGAACTTTAGCCCCATCACGTCGCCGGCGACGGCGGGCATGAGGCCGAGATAGCGGCGGCGTTCTTCGATCGTCAAAACGCTGCGTACCGGATTGATCACAGTCCCGCGCGAAAACTCCGCGAGGGCGCGCTCCATCGCGGCGATCAGATCGTCCCAGCGCAGCCGCGCTCGAACTTCTTCTTCGTCGAGGTAAAGCAGGTTATCTCAGGAGCGTGGCATTCATGGTGTTGGCTCTCCCGCCTTGATTCTACCACGCCTATGTTAGAATGGCGGGATGACGGCGGGCAAGCTCCCCGAGTCGCGGATATTCCCGGCGCTCACGGTGCTGGCGCTCCCCGCTATGCTGGCGTTCCTTCCGCAGCGATACCAACTGGTGCCGAGGGCCGTCGGTTTCATCGCTGCCGCGGCGCTCGCGATGCCCATGCTTGTCGCCGGATTCGCGTCGCCAACTTCGCCGTGGAGGCGCATCGAGCGCTACGCGGCATCAATCATACTTCCGTTCGCGACGGTCGTCGAGTTGATCACGCTGACCCATCTGCTGCGCGATATGGCGAAGGTTCACTCCGGGCTCGGGGGCGTCACGCTGCTCACGACGTCCGTCGGCATCTGGACCACGAACGTGCTCGTCTTTGCCCTCACGTATTGGCAGCTCGACCGCGGCGGCCCCGCGGGTCGCACGCACGGCTGGCAGGGCAGGGCGGACTTCACGTTTCCGCGCGGCGATCCGGAGGACGGAGTGCCGGCCGACTGGCAGCCGATTTTTGTCGACTATCTATCGCTCGCTTTCAACACGTCGGCGGCATTTAGCCCCACCGACGTGTTGCCGCTGACGCCGCGCGCGAAACTGCTCATGATCACGCAAAGCATCATCGCGTTGGTGACAGTCATCGCGGTGGGCGCTCGGGCCATCAACATCCTCGGAAGTCCTTAATAAGTCGCGGTCAACGCGATCCCTAGGAACGACCAGTTGCGGGCGGCGCCGCCGTATGTCTTATAGTTCGCGACGATGCCGCTGCCGGGCCACGCGAACGCGTAGAACGGATTCACGCTCAGCGCGGCGCTGATATTGTCGGTGTAGCTGGCCCCGATCTCACGACCGTACCCGAAGTCCGGAAGTCCCCCTTTGGCCGACGGCACGGTCGCGGGAGGAACGGTGGTGAGGATCGAGTTGAGCTGATTGACATCGGCTGCGATGTAGTTGATTTGCAGCGAGCCGTGTTTTTGAGGCGAGAACGTAATTGAAGCGTCGAAGTAACGCACGTTTGTATTGACGAGCTGGTTCTCTAGCGCGAAGCCGGGAAACCACGCGGGCACCGACCCGCCGAAATAGAACGGGTCGAAGCCCCGCCAGACGGCGTCGGACGGCTTCGCACCCGACATGCTGTAGTAGCCGATGCCGATCAGCGGCTCCCACCACATCTTTCTGCAGTTGAGGTTCGCCTGGACCATCCAGCCGTCCGCGGAAAGCTCGGGCTTCCCTTCGACGGCGTACTCGCCTTGAAGCCAAAAGTTCGGGTGTTGCTTGAAAGGGTGCAGGCGCGCGCGGAATTCGTACGTCGACATCTGGTTGCGCGTCACGATGTCGGACGTCGAATAGATGTATTGCGCTCCGAGCCGCAGCTGACCCGGAGGATTCCACACGACGTTGATGCCCGCCAGCGTCGTGTTATCGAATGCAGCGGGCGCCTCGTTAGGGCGGAGATAAAAGAGCTGCGCGCTCCAGTCGCCGTCGCTCGCGCGCAGCAATCCGGCCTGACGCCACGCGGTGCGTGGCCACGTGTAGGCGGCGCCCCGATTGAAACCGTTGGTCGCACCCAGGGCCAGCAGCATGCCGTTGCCGGTCTGGTAATCTTGTTGTCCGTACGAGGCGTCGAGCGTCGCGGCACTTCCGAAGAGGTTGGAAACGTGCACGCCCGCGTAGAGCTCCTCGGGCAGGCCGTACCACGCGTACGGGCTACCGGTGAAATCCGTGCCGATCGTGGCGCTCTCCATGTATGCGAAGCCTCCGTACAGGTCGGCATGAGAAGTCAGACGGTACTTCGCGGTGATACCCGGTTCCACGTAGGCTTCGGCCCAGCCGGGATTGACGGGAAGTCCCGAGTTGATGGTTCCCAACGGCGCGTCGAAGGCGTTGTTCGACATGACGTACGGCGCGACGCCGCCGTTGAGGAAAGCGGTGGCGCTGAACCGATCGATCTCGTGCGGCTGCGGCTGGCCGGGACTGCCGAGGCGATCGCTGCGTGCTCGCTGTTCCTCTTTGGAATCCTTGGGCGAGAAGTCTTGATCTTGCCCCAGCGTGGTCGTCGCCTCGTCGTAGACGTTCTTCGGGTTGGCACGGCTCGCATCACCCGCGAGCTGCGCGCGGGCGGTGCCAACCGTTGCCGCCAAAAGCGCTGCGACGAGTAGCGCGATCTCAAGCCGCGCCGTGCCATGCAATGTCGGAGATGTCGCGACGAGCTTCATCGAGTCCGTTCCAGAACCCGGCTACGGCGTCGAGCATCGCTTCTCCCGCCGCGAGAAACCGCTCCGCCGAGAAGCCCGGCTTCGCGAGCGCTTCGCGCATCTCGTCGCTGGTGTGCGCCGCGTGGTTCTCTTCGAGGGCGTCGTGCCACGTCCAGAATCCCAGCGGAAGCAGGGGAATGCGGCGCGCTTTGACGGCCCGAAGTCCGGCGATCAGTTCTTTCCAGAAGCCGGCGGCGGCCCAATGCTCGATCGCATACGATGCGCCGGCCGCCGTCGATTCGTCCTCGGAGCTGTACCAGTCCATCAGCGCATCGCAAAAGGCGAGCGTCGACGGGCGGCCGTGGCGGCGCTTGCCGATCTCGTCCCACCCCAAGCCCAGCGCGTCGGCGAAATGAGCGAGCCACTCGAAATGACCGGCGGTGAAGCGGAACGTCCCGCCGTCGACGCTGCCCGAGGGCGCGAACGAAACGCCGAGCTCGTTGAGCAGAATCTCCTTGCCCGCGCGGTAGCTCTGCAAGTCGGGAGCGTTGATGCATTTGCGCAGCTGAGCCTCGATGAAGAGGTGGCTGAACACCGAAAACTGGCGCGTGAAGTCGCGAAGCTCGCCGACGCTCGCCTCGCCGCGCGCGAACCATCGCGTGTACGCGTTGTCCCTCACGATGGGGTGCCGGTCGATGCTCGTCGCCACCCCCCGTTCGAACTCCGCGAAATCCGTCGTTGAATGAATCGTTGCGCTCATAACTGCCCTCCCTGGGAATAAAAAGAGCCGCCTCGCGTCGGCGAGGCGGCTTTGCATTTTTACGAAGTATCTCGTTAAAGCAATGGCGTACCTTGCCGGCTCCGATCGTAGCGGCCGTAATAATAATACGCATTGCCAATAACTGAGAACATGTTGTGGGCGACTATACCACAGGCATTTGCGAGGTGCAAGCCCCGCTTCAGCGATTGTGCGCGATGATGTCCCGCAGGACGCGGCCGGCGTTGGCGTCCGGCCGGCCGAAATCGAGCCTCGCGCTCAGCTCGGCCCCATAGGCCGTTCGCGCGCTTCTGGCCGTCGTGCCGACTCTCGGCGGCATGGCTTGATAGGGCTGCAGCCTGGCGACGTTCGAGAAGGCTCCGTAGAGCGGCACGGCCATGGCGTCGTAGTTCGACAGGGGCCGGAGGCCGAGAAGCAATTCCATCGTGCGAACCACGCCAACCGTCGAATACTGCGTGTGGGTAACGCCGCCGCGCGCGTACGGGGAGACGACGAACAGCGTCGTGCGTTGACCGCTGACGTGGTCGGGCCCGTCCTGCGCATCGTCCTCGGTGATGAAGATCGCCGACGATCGCCAGATCCGCGAATGCGAGATCGCATCGACCATGAGGCCGACGGCGTAGTCGTTGGTGGCTACGTAGGCGACCGGAGTGAGCTTGCCGGCGCGGCTCCCATAGGTGTGATCGTTGGGGAGCCAGATGTACTCGAGCTGCGGCACGTCGCCGTTTCTGAGGAACCCATCGAACTCGCGGCGCCACTCCTTGACTCGGTCGAGATCGCTGTAATCGAGGTTCCACCCGACGTATCGCGGGTCGTACAAGCCCGACAGGCTGGGGGCGGAGGTCTGCGCCGGTCCGGTGAGATTGGGAACGTTCGTTAACTCGCCGTAGTCGCGAAACGAGACGTGCGCGGCCCGCGCTGCCTGCCAAACGTATCCGTTTCGTGGAACGCCGGCGCCACTGCCGGAGAGCGAGTCGTCGACGTTCCCCCGGTCGCCGTACGTCGGAGGCCAGTTGCGCTCCACGTAGTCGTTGACGAATGCCGCATCCGCCCAGTTGTGTCCGCTTTCGCTGACTTCGCCGCTGGCGTAGGCGTTGTCGAACAGACCGAAGCGAGCCGCCAGCGCGTGCTGGTTCGGCGTTACTCGGTCGCCGAACCACGTCAGCTTCGCGTCTCCGTTGCCCTGCAGCACGTCGCCGAGCACCTGATCGTACGAGCGGTTTTCCTTCAAGATGAAAAAGACGTGTTTGATCGGGCCGTTCGCGCGGATGACGGAATCGCGCGGCACCGTCTCCCAGCCGCGGGCGCCCTGCGGGTTGCCGGCGGATGTGCCGAGCCGCGCGAGATCGTAGGTTCGGATCGAGCCATATTGAATCGCGGCGACGTAGTCGTAAAAACTCCCGCTGCGCTGCGCGGGAAAGTTTGGGTTCGGACGCGTACCTTCGCCTTTACCGTCGACGATGAAGAGCCGGCGCGCGATTGGCACGACGTCGGTTGGATACCATCCCGCGGCGATCCGCCCGATCACGCGTTGATCGCGAATGACCGCAACGGAATTGGCGGCGCCGAGGCTCACGAAGATCGTGCCGCCCTGCCGGGCCAGCGCGTTCGGAGACGTTCCATCGAGCGGCCGCGCCGCGGAAGGGTCGCCGACGAAGAGGGCCGCGAGTTGCTTACCGCTAGCGGCGTCGTAGCGGCCGACGCGATCGTCGTCGCTCTCCGCGACGTAGACGGTGTTGCCCACCGGCAGAACGTCCGAGGGATGAAGCCCGACGGCGATCCTGCGCGCTGCGAGCGATTGCACGTCGATCGCTTCGACGCTGCTGCCGGCCCGATTGGAAGCAAAGAGCGTCTTGCCGGCCGGCGAAAAAGCCAGCCCGCCGATGTGCGGCCCGACGTAAACCGCTTTGGCTTTCGCGATCCCGTCGAGGGTTCCGATCCGCACCGATCCGTCCCCATCGGTCCCGGCGGCAAACGTCGTGTCGCCGGCCATCGCCACCGCAGTCGGGTAGGAGTGCTTCGGCATCGCGATCGTTTGGATCGTTTGCGACGCGACGTCGACGTCGAACAGCGCGTCGGCGTTCGCGCCGGCGACGAGCACGTGGCTCGCATCGATCCAGAGCGGGCGCCCGAAGGCGCCGCGTAGCGGAATCTGAGCGGTCTGGCTGAGATCCGCGGTGCTATAGAGCCGCAGTGAGGGCGGATTGAATCCCGACTCGACGACGGCCAGCGTCTTTCCGTCGCTCGCGGCGGCGGCGCCCTGCGGCATCGTATCCGTCTCGGTCATCACGCCGGAGGGTTCGGCGATCACCCAGCCGTTCGGCACGACGATGGCGCCGTTCTTTGCGAGCGCCGCCGATCCGGCGACGACGAACGCAGCGAGGATCACGCACCGCTTAAGCACTAGAGGAGCCCGTTTTGCTTGAGTGTCTTGGCCACCGCCATGATGAGATCGCCCGAATGATTTTGAGCGC
Organism: Vulcanimicrobiota bacterium; assembly: GCA_963745145.1. Classification (GTDB taxonomy): domain Bacteria; phylum Vulcanimicrobiota; class Vulcanimicrobiia; order Vulcanimicrobiales; family Vulcanimicrobiaceae; genus Cybelea. Next base: position 1,102,048 of record CAVUWE010000003.1, read on the forward strand.
CGCTCGGCTGGCTGTTCAGCCCGAAGGCGATGACGACGTTCTGTTGTGGAAAATAGACGTGAATCAACCGATAGCCGAGCGTCATCCCCTCGTAAAACCAGATCCGGCCGACGACGGGCTTGTAAACCTGCGCGACGCCTAGTCCGAATGCGGCGGGATCGTCCGATGTCGCCTCCGCGATCGGCTTTCCGGTCTTGTTCGAAACGAGCGTTTCCATCTGCGCGCGCTCGTTCTGCGTGAGGATCGGCCCTCGGTAAAGGTCGCGCGCCCACTGCGCCACGGCGTGCGGCGTCGCGACGATTCCGCCCGCCGGACCGGCCCACGACGTGCTGTAATCGCGTACGCTCTTGCCGAGCAGCGGCGCAAGGCCCTTCGAATCGGCGTCCGAGTTATAGTAGTAACCCTGCACGGTCCTCAGCCGAAGCTCGCGCGGATAGATATCGGGATAGTAGTACAAGTCGCGAATACTCGTCGGTTCGATGACCAAACTGCGAATCAAGTCCGTATACGACGTTCCGACCGAGGCTTTCTCGGCGATCATCGCCGAGAGCACGTACCCGGTGTTGCTATAGTGCCAGCCGGATGCGAGCGGCTTCGCCGGGCTGACGTAGCCGACCAGCTGAGGGAAACCGAAGAAGTGATACGGGCCGGTGGTGATCGCCTTCATCCAGGCAGCCGTATCGTCGTAGGTCCCGATGCCGCTGGTCATGTCGAGCATGTGATGGATCGTCACGTCCTTCCAGCCGGCATACTGCGGGAGCCACCGGCCGACGGAGTCCGCTACGGTCAACTTCTTTGCGGACTGAAGCTTCAGCATGAGCGCGGCGGTGAAGGCTTTGGTGTTGCTGCCGATTTGAAAGAGATTCGCCGGCGTCACCGGCTCGCCGCCGCCGTACGCCGTCGTACCGGCCGCAACGTCGATGAACTGCCCGTTCGGAAGGCTCACGCTCAACGATGCCGCCGAGATGTGCTCGGCGCCCTTGCGGTCGGTCAAGTACTGCTGCAAGTCGGCTCGGAGGGCTGCTGCAACCGTCGCAGTCTTGGGCGCCGGGCTCGCGGCCGCGGCGGGAGCTGCCAGAAGCGTGATGGCGGCGATCGTAACGAAACGCAGATACTGCATGCAATACTGCTTCGCTGGTCTGAAGGAGTTCTACTCCAGCCCGTAATCGAAGCGTCACGGCTATGAGCATCGCAGACACCATCTTCACGAACGGCGACATCATCACGATGAGCGAGGCCGCGCCCTCCGCCGAGGCGCTTGCGGTCGCGGGAGGCCGGATCCTGGCGGTAGGAACGGCGACGGAAGTTCTCGCGACGCAGGGACCAGGAACCACAATGATCGATCTCGCCGGCAAAACGTTGCTGCCGGGGTTTCTGGACGGCCACAGCCACTTCATCAATGCGGTTCGCATGGCGTCGTGGGCGAATCTGTCGGCGCCGCCGGTCGGCCCCGTGACGTGCATCGCCGATCTGATCGCGACGCTCGCGACGACCAAGGAACGACTGGGTCTGCGGCCCGGGCAGTGGCTCGTCGGGTACGGCTACGACGGCACGGCGCTCCGAGACGGGCGCGAACTCACTCGCGCCGATCTCGACCCACATTTTCCCGACAATCCCGTCGTGGCGATGCACGTCTCGCTCCACGGGGCCGTGCTCAACACGGCCGCATTCGACGCCGTCAAGCTCGACGTACACGCGCCGACGCCCGCGGGCGGCATGACGGCGAGGATCCCGGGCACCGACGAAGCCGCGGGCTTGTTGATGGAGCATTCGTTTCTGCCGGTCTATATGAACATGCCCGCGCCGTCCGAGGAGGAGCAGCTCGACGCGTTCGAATCCGCGCAGAACACCTACGCGAGCAACGGCTACACCACCGCGCAGGACGCGCCGATGGAGCCGGCAGCGCGGCCGCTCTACCACAAGGCCGCGGAGCAGGGACGATTCTTTATCGACTTCGTCGGATTCGTGAACTGGCTCGAGTTTCCGGAGATCCTCGAGACGAAGAGCGAACCGTTGATGGGTGCGTACGCGAAGCGTTTTCGCGTCGGCGGCGTGAAGATCGTGGCCGACGGTTCGCCACAGGGTAAGACGGCGTTCTGGAGCAAACCGCTGCTGACGCCGGGACCCGCCGGCGAAAAGGATTGGCGCGGGGAGCCTAACATCAGTCAAGCGGGCCTCAACCGCTTGGTAAAGCTCGCGTACGACAACGGCGTCCCCGTGTGGACGCATTGCAACGGCGACGCCACGATCGACATGATGCTGGAGGCGCACGAGGCAGCCGGCGCCCCTCCCGGCAAGCGCACGACGATCATCCACTCCCAGTTCGTCCGGCCCGATCAGCTCGACAAATACGTAAGGTATGAATTCGTCGCGTCTTTTTTCACCAATCACGCCTTTTTTTGGGGCGACGTGCACGTGGAGAACCTGGGGAAGGAGCGCGCGTACTTCCTCAGCCCAACGCGCTCGGCGATCGACCGAGGGATCCCCTTCTCGAATCACAGCGATTTCGCGGTAACGCCGCTCAACGCGATGTTCATTCTGTGGACCTCCGTCAGCCGCACGTCGCGCTCCGGCCAGGTCATCGGTGCCGCCGAGCGGATCACTCCGCTCGAGGGGCTGCGCGCGCTCACGATCGATGCGGCGTTTCAATACGGCGAAGAGCGCGAGAAAGGATCCCTGGAACCCGGCAAGCTCGCCGACCTCGTCGTCTTGGACAAGAATCCGACGAAGGTGGCCGTCGACGACATCAAGGAAATCAAAGTCGTCGAGACCTTCAAGGAAGGGAGATCGGTATTTGGATCCGCGCCGGCGGGGCACGCTCCGTAACGTCGTCGCGACCTTCGCCCCGCTGGATGGGCGAATCGAGCGGATCACCGAACTCGCCGCGGGCGCGATCGACGGCCTGACGCCGGGGCGCCGCGCCGAGCTGCACGGGCTGCTCGATCTGCTTCGGCTGCCGATGGAAACGAACGACGCCATCCGCGCCGGCATGCTCCGTGCGTTCGCGCACGCGCCTGCCGCGAAGCTGCGCGCCGGGTTCGCCGCACTCAAGCGGCTCACGCTGTTCCTGGCCTACGCCGAGAGCCAGGCGGGAAGCGAGAACCCTACATGGCCGCGCATCGGCTATCCCGGGCCGCGCAACGACGCAATCGCCGCATGCACGCCGCTGCCGCTCGCAACGGCGCGTGACGGCGATCGCGTCGTCGCCGACGTCGTCGTGGTCGGAAGCGGTGCCGGCGGCGGCACGATCGCGTCGGCCTTCGCCCGCGCCGGGAAACGCGTCGTCGTGCTGGAAGCGGGCGGCGCCCACGACGCGCGTTCCTTCACCCAGCGCGAGCTGATGACGGCAGAGCTCTATCTCGACGGCGGCCTTACGTCGACGGCCGATCTCGGAATTGCGATTCTCGCGGGCGCGACCGTCGGCGGCGGAACGACGGTCAACTGGTGCACGTGCCTGCGGCTTCCCGAACGCATCGCCGAGGAGTGGGCGGAACGCAGCGGAATCGTCGGACTCGGCGCGGAGCTTGCGCCCCACTACGCGGCGCTCGAGCAACGCATGAACGTCCGAGCCGCGGCCGGCCATAATGCCAATAACCGCGTCGTTCTAGACGGAGCCAGCGCGCTCGGCGTCGACGCGGACGTCACGCCGCGAAACGCGTCGTGCGATTGCGGCGCCGGCTGCGGGTACTGCGGCTACGGCTGCGCCTACGGCAAAAAGCGTTCGACGGCGGCGGCGTTCCTTCCCGACGTCGCCACGAACGGCGGCGCCATCTATGCCGGCGCGACCGCGCTGCGGGTCGAAACGCTCGGTGGACGCGCGCGAGCCGTGATCGCTCGCCAGGCCGTCGCTCCCGGCGACGTGCGCGCGTTCGAAGTGGCGGCCGGCCTCGTGGTCGTTGCGGCGGGCGCGCTGCGCACTCCCGGCATCCTCGCGCGGAGCGGAGTTCGCCATCCGTTGCTCGGCAGGCGCCTGTTCTTGCACCCCGTCGCGACGGCGATCGCCGAGTTCGATCGTCCGATCGAAGCGTGGAGCGGACCGATGCAGAGCGTACACTGCGACGCCTTCAACTACCGATCCGGCAACTACGGGGCAAAGATCGAAGCCGCGCCGGCGCATCCGGGGCTGGCCGCGCTCGCGCTTCCGTGGGAGAGCCGCGCGAAGCACGCGCGCCTGATGGAGCGGCTTCGCAACGTCGCGACGATGATCGCGCTCACGCGCGATCGCGATCCGGGTTCAATCGATCTCGACGATGAGGCGTACATCCGCTACCGCGTCTCGCGTTACGACGGCGCGAACGTGCTCGCTGGGCTCGCCGCGCTCTTCGACCTCGCCTTCGCCGCTGGCGCCGTGCGAGTTTCGACGCTGCACGCGAAGCCGATCGAGGTCGAGCGCTCGCAGTGGACGGCGCGCTATCGAGAACGCTTCGCGCGGCGCCTGCGCGCCGCGGGGATCGCTCCGAACCGTCAACTCTTCTTCTCGGCGCATCAAATGGGAACCGCGGGCATGGGCGCCGACTCAAAGGGCTCGGTGGTCGATCCGGCCGGCCGCGTGTGGGGTTACGAGAACTTGCTCGTCGCCGATGCCTCGGTCTTTCCGCAGTCGAGCGGCGTAAATCCGATGCTGACGATCATGGCGATGGCGCGCCGCATCGCGGCCGCAAACGGCGCGGACCCCAGCACGTAGGTAAAGCGCACCCTCGCAAACGAGAAGGCGGCGCGCTCGCACGCACCGCCTTTCGCATTGGGCAACTCGAGTTTCTAGTATGCCTTGAGACCGTTGGGCGTACCCCAACCGCCCGGACCGGAATAGGTACCGAACTGATTGGTACCGGCCTGACACAGATATTCGCTGCCGCACGTGCCGTCGTTCCCGGAACTGATGTAGTGAAGCTCCTTGTTGCGCTTCTTCTTCTTCAGTTTCCAGAACTTTTCGCCGGCGTTCTGGCTGCTCGCGTTCCCCGCGAGCGCGAAGACGCCGGCGGTCATTGGCGTCGCAACGCTCGTGCCCCCAACCGTAAACCAACCGCCGTAGCTATACGAGTCGTATTCCGCAACGCCCGACGCGACCGCCGAGACGTCGGCGGTGGTACGGTACGTGCAGTCGGGATCGTGCTGCCACGACGGCTTCGCTACGCCCGAGCTGCCGCCGTTGGACGAACAGCCGCCGCCGGCGCCGTGCCAGATGGTCTCGTTGTAGGTGGAACCGCTCTTCGAGAGATTCGTGCCGCCGACGGAAACGACCGACGCGAACGACTCCGGATTGCCGTTTTGATTGTATCCTCCGTCGCCGGAACCGGCGAGGTAGACGACGCCCGGCATGTCGAAATCGGACACGTCGTCGCAGCTGTTCGAGTCGTAGCAGATGAAGCTGTTGCTGACGATGTGCGCGCCCAACTTCACGGCTTCCGCCTCAGACGCATCGAGGTCGCTCGAATTGGAGCTGTTCGCCTCGATCAGATAGATCGTGCAGTTCGGGCAGACGGCCGAAACCATCTCGACGTCGAGATCGATCTCGACGCCCCAGCCCGCGTTTCCGGACGGATAGTTGCTCGTCTGACCCTTTTGGTTGTATTTCGTGAAGTTGGCCGTTCCAAGGCCGAAGTTCGAGCGGTATACCGCGAGATCGGATGTGACGTTAGGGTTGTCGTAGGCGTCGACGATTGCGACGATCTGTCCCGATCCTTTGGTTCCGGACGGCAGGTTGTAACGCGTTTGGAAATCGATCGGCGCCCAACCGGCGACGGCGGGCCTGATGCCGCTCTTCGATTGAATCAGAGCCAAACACGACGGCCTCCCGACGATTTGGGCGCAAGCCGGCTGCCCGTACCCTTTGACCTGCAGTTCGCGTACGTTCGACTGCGACTGCGACGTAGAAGGGCCGGCAGCCCCCGGCACACTGGACGAGCCGCCTGCGTTACACGCGGCCAAAGCGAGCGCCGCAGCGAGCGGCCCCGCAAACTTGAGATAGGCGTTCAAACGAATGCTCCTTTATTGCAGTGGGTCTGGGACGCGAAGGTTTACCCTCGGGCACGGCCCCGACCTCCGGAGGCCCGCCCCGGCATCCACTCGAATGCTCGCTCCGGTAAGCAAAGCATATGAGTGTGTTGATGCGACTAATGAGCGCGGCCGTCGTTACGGGCTTCGCCGCGCTGGCGGTTTCGGCGTGTTCGGGATCGTCCTCTGGGCACGGCGGGTCCTACGGCCCGGGCGATCCGAGCCTCGCGGCGGCCAACCCGGGGGGCGGCCCGATCGATCCGTTTCTAAGCGATGGAACGGCGGTTCTTCGCGCGCTCGACGCCATCGAGGCGCATTCGGGCAGACCGCTGCGCATCACGTCCATCAGCGCCGACCAAACCAACGGGCTGATGGTGGACGTTCAGGAGCCCGCAAAACACGTGAACGTCGACCGGTACGTGATGGCGCCCGACGGGACGCTCTCTGGTCCAACCCCCGAGAAGCTGATGTCGCTCAACGGCGGCCCGATCACGACCTCCGACGTGGACGCCCGCGCGTTCGATCCCAAGGCGATTGCCTTCGCGCGGCTCACGCCTACGATCCGTGAAGCCATCGCCAAGTCGAACTACGCCGACGCCCGCGTCATCGAGTGGGAGTTCGGCGGAATCGGGCCCGACGACCGGAAGTACATCTACTTTGAATCCGCCCGAGCGCGGCCGGTGGCCGTAGTTACCCCACAGCTGAAAATCCTGCGGATGCAGTTCTAACTTCAAGGAGATTTTCAATGCGTTTTCTCGTCACATCGCTCGCCGTCGTACTGGCGCTTTTGACCGTCTCGGCCTGCAACGGCAAGTTCTTCGTCGAACTCGTCCACCGACTCAAGCTCCGCGGCGGCGTCGCCCGCCGACACGACCGCTCCCGCGGACACCTCGGGCGCAAGCGCCGCTCCCGCTGCCAGCTCCGCCGCCGGCACCATTCCCAGCTATCCGGGCGCGACGACGCAGGCGGCGGGGAGCAGCTCCAACACCATGGGCAGCGCGGCCGGAAGCGTGATGTCGACGGACGACTCGTTCGACAAAGTCTACCAGTGGTATCAACAGAACATGCCGGCCGGTTCGGAGAAGTCGCACGTAACCTCGCCCATCGAGAGCGCCGTTTTCATGATCGGCGACCCGGGCCAGGGGCAGACGTCGGTGACGATCACGACGTCGGGCGGCAAGACGATGATCACTTCCGCCAAAGTCAAGATGTAGAGCCGGGGAACTAAAGAACTCTGACGAGCTCGAACGAGGGCGACCGACTCGCCGCCCTGGGTTACCGTCAAGAGCTTTCGCGAGTTCTCTCGCTCTTCGATAACTTCTCCGTCGCCTTCAGCTACCTCAGCCCGATGGTGGGGATCTACTCGCTCTACACCTTAGGGCTGGGGACTGGCGGCCCGCGCTACATCTGGACGATTCCCGTCGTGGTCGGGCTCATGATGCTCGTCGCGCTCGTGTTCGGCGAGCTCGCCAGCGAGTATCCGCTCTCGGGCGCGCTCTATCAATACGGAAAATTTAGCGTCGGCCCGCGCTACGGCTGGTTCATCGGCTGGATCTACGGATTCGCGCTGCTCGCGACGGTGGCATCGGTCGATTCGGGCGCGGTCGGCTACGTCACGTCGCTCTCGAACATCTGGTTGGGGACGCATCTCGATCCCGCCGATCATCGGACGATTTTTCTCATCGCCGGCGGCATCATCGTTCTGTCGGCTCTCCTGAACTGGATCGGCGCCAAGATCATGGGGTACGTCGCCCGTTTCGGTGTCTATGTCGAGACGATCGGAACGTTTGGCGTATTCATCGCGCTTGCCGTCGTCGGCTTTCACCACGGTTTTGGTTTCGTATTCTCGACGCAAGGCGTGGAGCACGTCAAGAGCAGCCCGCTCGGCCTCGACTTCGGCGGCAACTGGTGGACCGGTGCGGCGCTCGTCGCCATCCTCGCCAACGTCTACATCTTCTACGGTTTCGAGTCGGCCGGCGACATCTCGGAGGAAACGCTCGAGGCGCAGAGACAGGTCCCCAAGGCGATGCGCAGCGCGCTGCTCTACGGCGGCATCGCGTCGTTCGTGCTCGTGCTCGGTCTTCTGCTCGCGACGCCGGCGCCGGGCATCGGCGGCGTGGTGACGGGCGGAATCAACACGATCCTCGCGGAGCTCCCCAGCTGGCTTCAGGACTTCTTCTTGGTGATGGTAATCGTCGCGTTCTTCAGCTGCGGCACGGCGGTCCAGGGCGCGGGCGCTCGGGTGGCGTTCGCGCTCGCGCGCGACGGCGCTCTCCCCATGAGTCGCAAGATACGGGCGATCTCGCGCCGTCACCATACGCCAGGCGCGGCGATCTTGGTGGGCACGATCGTTCCATTTCTCTTCCTCCTGCTCGTGCTGATCAATCCGAGCAAGACGGTGCGCATCCTGTGGTTCGACTATCCGGCGCACGTCAACGCCCTTTACGCGCTCGTCTCCTTCGCGACGTCCGGAATCTACTTGGCATTCTTCCTCACCGTCGTGGGCGCGCTCGTCGCGCGAGCTCGGGGTTGGAAACCGAGCGGCGTATTCACGCTGGGCAAGTGGGGAGTGCCGGTCACGATCGGCGGCGCCGTCTACTTGCTGCTCATGCTCATCGACATCGTCTGGCCGAGCGCGCTGTCGAGCGGACGGGCGATCTTCAACTACGGGCTGGATCACGCTCTTGGTCATGACGCTCATCGTCGGCGTCGGGGCGATTTATGAGGCGATCGCGCGACCCGACCGCGAGAGATCGAAGACGACCTGATCCCAGCGCCAGAGCCGTTCGAAAAAGTCGCGCGCCGCGCTGCGATCTTCACCATCTCCGCAGATCTCCGCGATGCTCCGCTTGCCGTCGATCGCCGTCACGAGCCGCTCCTGTGCCGCGTCGATCGGCAGATACAGGTCGGTATAGGTGTGATTGCGATTGATGAGCACTGCCGCCGCGCCCGTCGGTAGCCGCTCGCGCACCTCGAGCGTGTCGGGCAAGCGAATGGGCACGTAACCGAGCCATTCATCGTTGGCGAAGTCGACGGACCGGACCGAGGGCCGGTCGTTACGATAAGCAATGAAGCTGTGACGGAGCATCGTCCCGCGGAAGAGTTCGATGGCCGCGTATTGAGCTTCGGCGCTCATTGCGGCGAGCCGCGACGCGTGCGGCGTCGCGGCGAGCGCTCCGCACCAAGGAAGATAGGGCGCCTGTCGCACCCAGCGGCCGAAGACCAAACCGGAGCGGCCAAGGAACTCAAATACCTGCGGCACCGAGTACGCTCGGTCGTCTCGGATGAAGCAGTGCATCGGCAAGTCCGGCGGTGCTCGCGAAGTCGGGGGAGTTGCGTAGAAGCGGCGCGAGCGGATGATCGGGCGGCAAGGCCTTCAGGGTTTCGGCAAGGTCGCTGATCTCGGCGCTGCTCCAGCCGATTCTGAGACGACGGCAGTAATCCTGAAGCATGTAGACGCCGGCGCGGCCGTACGGCGCGTAGAGCATGACGTGCATCGCGCCGGCCGGCTGCAGCACGTCGCGCAGCGCGCGCAAACCGGCATCGGGGTCGGATAGGTGATGCAGCACGCCGGTGCAGACGACGGAGTCGAAGCGTTGCTCCAACTCGGCGGCACGCTCTACCGCGAGCTGACGCACTTCGAGATTGTCGAGCGCGTGTTTCCTTTTCAGCTCCTGCGTGAAAGCGACGCTCTTCCCGCTGACGTCGATGCCGACGACGCGGGCGCGAGGCCAGCGCACGGCATAATGGGCCGCTTGCATCGTGCCGCAGCCGGCAACCAGTATGCTTCGGTCTTCCCGATAGGGTTCGGCGGGCCAGAAGAGGTGCGAATCGGCGCGCCGGTGCGATCGTCCAGGCTCGCTGAACGCCAGGCGCGACGGGGCGGTAGGCATCCAGAAACGTCCACCGGCCCGGCGGGTAGGTCGGGGTGGCTTTCGTCGATCAGAACGCCAGCCTTCCTACCGCACGGGTGTCGGAAGCTCTGAGCCGTGTCGGCGTTTTTACCTGTTCCATCACGGAATCCAGGTTGAACGATGCGGGTTTCTGCCGCGGCGGGAACTTCTCGAAGTCCTCGATCTGTCCGGCGATTACCGCCTGCATCAGGTAGATCTGCGGCACGTGATCGACCAGCCAGTCCAATACGTGTTCGAGTTGAAGTCGGCCCGCTCGAACGGATCGCGGCGCAAGCTCATGATGTGCGGCAGGCGGAGCTTCACGAACGGTTCGGCCCATTGCTGCCATCGTGTTTGCGCGTTGCACGGACAGATTGAACTTCCAGTCGCCGACTCGGACCGCGATAACGTCGCCGTCGTCGCTGAAATACACGATGGCATTCCTCGGGCTTTCTTTCACCGCCCCGCTCAAGTACGGGATCTGATTGTAGCCGTCGAGATGCACCTTGAACTTCTTGCCGCCGACCGTGCAGCCATCGAGCAGTTGTTTGGTAACGTCGGAATTGCCCGGCGGCGCAAGCAGCGTCGGGAACATGTCGATGTGCGAGACGATCCCGTTGTAGACCGAACCCGGCTTGATCGTGCCGGGCCACCGCATGAAGCACGGTACGCGCCAGCCGCCCTCCCAGTTCGAATCCTTCTGTCCACGGAACGGCGTGTTGGCTCCGTCGGGCCACGTGTCGTTTTCGGGACCGTTGTCGGTGGAGTACATAACGATCGTGTTGTCGGCGAGTCCCAACTCGTCGAGCTTGTCAAGCATCATCCCGATATGCTCGTCGTGTACGACCATCCGGTCACCATACGGATCCTGGCCGCTCTTACCGAGATTCTTCTGAGCGACGTGCGTCCGAAAGTGCATGGCCGTTGTGTTGTACCAGAGGAAGAACGGCTGGTCGGCCTTGGCTTGCTTCTCCATCCATTCGAGCGCGGCGTTGGTGATCTCTTCGTCCACGGTCTCCATGCGCTTCTTGGTGAGCGGACCGGTGTCAACGATCGTTTGCTTCCCGACACGGCCGAAGCGCGGGTCGACCGTCGGATCGTCTTTGTCAGTGGCTGTGCAATGCAACACGCCGCGCGGCCCAAACATCGCCTTAAACTTCGGATCCTTGGGGTAGTCGGGCAGTTCGGGCTCTTCCTCGGCGTTGAGGTGGTAGAGGTTGCCGAAGAACTCGTCAAAGCCGTGGACGGTCGGCAGAAACTCGTTGCGGTCGCCCAGATGGTTCTTGCCGAACTGACCGGTGGCGTAGCCCAGCGGTTTTAATAGTTCGGCGATGGTGGGGTCCTCCGGTTGTAGGCCGACGGTGGCGCCGGGCATGCCAACCTTGGTGAGGCCGGTGCGGATCGGGTTCTGGCCGGTGATGAAGCAGGCGCGGCCCGCGGTGCAGCTCTGCTGCGAATAGTAATCCGTGAACAGGCCGCCTTCATTGGCTACCCGGTCAATGTTCGGCGTCCGGTATCCCATCATGCCGTTGCTGAACTTGCTGATGTTCCAGATGCCGATGTCGTCGCCCCATAATATGAGAATATTGGGTTTCTTAGCTGGCATTTCTAGTCTGCTTTCCTCGTAATGAATTGGCTGACGGGATGGTCGCTAGGCGGTCGAGTAAGGTTCACACATTTGATCTCATCTCCCTGGCTTGCAACGCCCGCAACCTCAGCGCCCTCCGGATTAGGCAAAAAGTGCCATTGCCTGCGCGGAAGATCCGGCGCGCCGCTGAGCCTCTTATGGTCGACGATACACACCGAGATGCCGCTGAACGCGCCGTCAACGCTGTCGGGGCCGCAGTCCCTCGCCTTGGTCGCCTTTATCCTTCAGAAGAACGGGTTTCCAGCGGGGCCTTCGCCGATCGTCGGGCACTACGATATCACGCGCGTCGTTCCGACATCCGCGCCGGGCTCGGGCGTCGCAACCGAGGAGGCCGCGCGGGCCGCACCCGGCCCGATGGTCGTGAAACAGCCCTCGACGGACCTTCCGTCTCAGTAGGAACTCGAGAATGCCGACACGGACGCCGCAAACTGGCTAACCTACGGAAAGGGCTATAGCGGCTCGCGGTATTCGACACTCTCGGATATCACCGCGGCAAATGTGTCGCGCATCAAGCTGGTGTGCTCCATCGAACTCTCGTCCGCCGGGATCCTTCGAAGCGGGCCCCGTTGCGTATAACGGCACGCTCTACGTCACGACGACCGATGCGACATTCGCAATCGACGATCGTACGTGCGCGAAGGTCTGGGAGTACAGCGTAAATCCCAGATATCGAAGCCGGCGCCAATAACAAGGGCGTCGCAATCGGCGGCGGCCGCGTCATCCGTGGAACCGCAGACGGCCATTTAATCGCTCTCGACATCAAGACCGGCGACTTACTTTGGGATCGCAGGATCATGGACTCCAGCGGGGGTGCATCCGCTATGGCGGCTCCGCTCATTTGGCACGATCTGGTCTTCATGGGGGCCGCCGGCGGCGACGTCGGCGTGCGGGGGAGGTCTCGGCGTACCGCGTGAGCGACGGAATCAAAGTCTGGACTTTTTCAACGATCCCGACGAAGAACGAAACGGGCGCGCATACCTGGGAAAAGCCCGCAACGGCATCGCACGGCGGTGGCGGCGTTTGGACCTACTTTTCACTCGATCCCAAAACCGGCACGATCTTTGTGCCCGTCGGCAATCCCGGACCCGATTTTAGCAATGCCGTGCGACCCGGCGCGAACCTGTTTACGACGGGCATCGTCGCGCTCGACGCGAATTCGGGAAAGTTGCGCTGGTCCTACCAAACACAGCCGAATGACGATCACGATTGGGACGCGACGGGCAGCTCCGAATTCGCCGAGGCCAATGGTAAGCGAATTCTCGCCGCGACGAGCAAAGACGGCCTTCTGCACTTGATCGACGTAACGAACGGAAGTCTGCTAACCAAGACCGCAACGACCACGATCGCAAACGCCGCTGCTCCGATCACGCCGTCGGGGACCCACTATTGCCCGGGCGTAACGGGCGGCTCGGAATGGAACGGGGCAGCATGGTCTCCGGTAACCGGTCTCGTGTACGTGAACTCGGTGGATTGGTGTGTCACCGTCAAGCTGTCGAAACTCGCCAGCATCACGAATATCACCGCGGCCGCAAGAGCCGAATCGGGAGCGGCGGCTTTTGGAGGCGGCATCCCGATACCAGACCCGATGACGAAGGCGCACGGCTGGATCACGGCGATCGACCCGAAGACCGGCACCGCGCGCTGGCACGTCAAGATGGCAACCCCAATGGTCGCGGCACTCACTCCCACAGCGGGCGGCATCGTTTTCACCGGCGACCTCAACGGCGACCTGATCGCACTCGATGCGACCAGTGGAAAGATTATGTACCGATAACAATACCCAAAATGCCATCGCGGGCGGGATCATCACCTATCGCGCGGACGGAAAACAATATGTGGCGGCGGCAGCGGGCAACACGTCTTTTGTCGCATGGAAAGTCACCGGGAAACCTACGCTTTTTATCTTCGGCCTGCAGCCTTAGCGCCTGCTTGCGCCCTTTAGAAATAGGACAGTAGGTTAGCCGCGTGGAAAAATCGGCTCGAAAGGGGCTCGAAACTACACCTATGAAGCTGACCCTGCGCTGTTCCGCACTGGCGGCCACCCTGTTTGCATTTGTCGCCGCATCCGCGGTCGCTCGCGCGCAAGAGACTCCCGCGTCCCCCACTCCGACCGTCACGTCGCAGCCGACCTTTATGGACCGGCAGTACGACGGCCGCACGCACGTGATGGTCGCGCCGTACATCTGGGGCCCCACGGTCAAGGGGAATTTCCAGTTCTCTATTCCGACGCTTCGCCGGCATGGTGTCGACTCGGCCCGGGTCCTCCAAAGCAGCATCCAGGTTGGACCGAGCCAGTACCTGCCGAAGCTCAACAGCGCCGGAATGCTGGCGTTCGATCTCCGCAAGGGCGAGTTCGATATATTCGCCGACGGCATCTATCTCAACGCCACGACCACCGCGACGATCTTCGGCACGGTCGGCGGCCCTTTTCACAAGGTCCAAATTCCATTTACCATCGACAGCTCCGCGCACCTCACGACGGCGATTTGGGAAGCCGCCGCAGGCTACTCGGTCGCACACGGCCACAACGCCGATTTGAGCATCTTTGCCGGCATACGCGAGTTTCCGGTGAACCTCAACGTCGACTATACGGCGACGGTCGGCAAGCGAAATATCATCGCCCCGTCCGGCTCGATTACGACGGCCGATTATACCAACGACATAATCTGGGGGTTACGCGGCAAGGCATTCTTCGGCGGCGATCGCCTGTACGTTCCGTACTACTTCGACTTCGGGACAGGCACTAATAACCAGTCGTGGGAAGCCTACACCGGAGCCGGCTATGCGTTCCCGCACGGTCAGACATTCGTCGCGCTCTGGCGGGCGCTGAACTACAACTCATTTCCGCCGACATCGCACACCCAAAAGCTCAGCCTTGCCGGTCCGCTCTTGGGTTATACGTTCAACCTATAGCGATCGCGCGGCTGAAATAAGGAAGCCGACCCCGGCGGCGGCGACGGTTGCCGTCACCGCCCACCCGGCGCACGCGAGCGCCACGCCGATTGGGTGGCCTCGCATCGTAGCGCGGTTTCGCGCGACGAGCAGCACGAATCCCAGCGTTACCGGAGTCGCCAGTCCGGCGGCAACCGACACCCAGTAGAGCAGCGAGATCGTCGGTATCGGTAACAAGGCGACGAGACCGCCGATCGCCAGCGAGGCGAAGATGGCCGTGTAGAAGTGCGGCGCTTCGCGCGGTCTCCGCGCCAACCCCGCGGGCAGCCCGAACGTTTGCGCGACGACGTAGCCGTTCGTGGCGGCGATCACCGGAATCGCGATCGCAGCCGACGCGAGCAGTCCGACACCGAAAAGAGCACGATCCCATGGCCCCGCGAGCGGTTTGAGTGCGGCCGCCGCCTCCGCCGCCGTTCGCACGGCGATGTGGTGCCGCCCCGACGTGGCGGCGGTAGCGACCAAGATGAAGAGAAAGCTCGAACCCGCGACGAGCATCCCAAGCACGGCGTCGGCATTGACTGCGCCGAGCTGCGACGCGGGCGGACGCCGCTCCGCCACCTCGATCGATTCAAAAAAGTAGACGTAGCTCGTAAGCGTGGTTCCGAGCAGCGCGAGAGCACCCGTTAGAAAAACGGGCGAGAGCTGGATGCGAGGCAGCAAGATCCCGCGGAGCACTTCGCCCCAGTCCGGTCGCGCGTAAATCGCGCTTGCGACGTAACACAAGAAGATCAGCGTCAGCCACGCGAGCGCGCGCTCGATCTTGAGATACGATTTCGTCGCAAGCAGCCAGCCCGCACCGGCCACGAACGGAAGAACGAAGTAATGGAAGGGAACTCCTGAAAGCAGCGTCAGCGCCTGCGCGCCGGCCTGAATATCGGCGCCGAGCGTGCAGAGGCTGATGCCGGCAATCGCAACAGCAGCGACGAGCGCGGGGCCGCGGCCGTACGTCTGCACGATCGCTTCTTGCAGGCTCATCCGCGAGACGGCCGCGACCGACGCGGCGATAGCCTGGACGAGTGCAAGCATCGGCAGCAGCAGGACGACGAGCCACGCCATGCCGTAGCCGGTCGCCGCGCCGACCGCGGCGATCGCTCCGACCGTCGTCGGGTCGTTCGCCGACGCTCCGGAGACCAGGCCCGGGCCGAAGGCCCGAGCGAATCGCCGGCCGGGACGCTCCGCTATTGTCGCGCCACGATCATGTTGAGCACGTCCTCGCGCGAAAGCAGGTGGTCGAGGTTTTCCCCGCTCGTCTCGATGACGACCGCCATAACGGTCCCGTTGAACGTGCTGTGTTCGGGCGGCATGTCGGGCGTCATCGGCGAGCCGTGTTTGACACCCACGTCGGAAGTTTCGTCGGCAGAGAAGACCATCGGCGCGGTCTGCTCGACTCGCCCCTGCCCGACGGCCTTTCCGTCGATGAAGAGCGTCACGTTTCCGCCCTTCGCAAGACCGCCCCCGTCGTAGGCAAACTCCATCCGCACCTGATGGTCTCCCGCGGGGAGCGGCTCCGTTGCAGCCACGACGAAGTGGCGGAGTCCGACGAAGTTATAGTGATACGTGAGCGTACCGTCCTTCACGTAGAACATCCATCCGCCGCCGATTCCGCCCTGGGAAAGGATGACGCCGTTCGCGGCCTTCCCGTCCGGAACGAGGACCTGCGCGGTCACCGAATGACTCTTGTTTTTTACGTTGACGACCCCGTTCTCGTTGAGCCCGCCCATGCCGTTCGCCAGCACTTGCGAGGGTCCGCGAACGAGTACCGGCCGGCCGGCGAGATCGGCGTTGAACCGTTCGGCCCCGCGATCGTCCATCGGCAAGACGTTGTTGCGGGTCGCCTCGATCAGCCACAGGCGCTGAAGCTCGTGCAGCTTGTCGGGCATGTCCTTCGAGAGATCGTGCGCTTGCGACCAGTCCGTGGTCGTATCGTAGAGCTCCCACACGTCGTCGTCGAACGGCGGCACCTCGCCGGTCAATATCCATGGTGTGCGGTGGCGCGTGACCGCCGTCCAACCTTTGTGGTAGATTCCGCGATTGCCGAACATCTCGAAGTATTGCGTTTCGTGGCGCTCTGGTGCGCCGGCGTCGTCGAAGCTGTAGGCCATGCTGACGCCTTGCATGGGAACTTGGCCGACGCTGTTCACCATGTAGGGCTCGGGAAGCTGCGCGATCTCGAGAATCGTCGGCGCGACGTCAATCACGTGATGGAACTGATGGCGAACCTCGCCCTTGGCTTTGATGCCCTTGGGCCAACGGACGATTGTTCCATTGCGGGTGCCACCCCAATGCGACGCGACTTGCTTCGTCCATTGATACGGCGTGTCCATCGCGTGCGCCCAGCCGACCGCGTAGTGGTTATAGGATTCGGGGCCGCCGAGCTTGTCGATGCGCGCGGTGAGGAACTCCGCGGTCTCGAGCGCGTTCATGCCGTTGAACGGAATGGACTCATTGTACGTGCCCTGCGGCGTGCCTTCGGCCGACGCGCCGTTGTCGCCGATGATGTAGTAGACGAGCGTGTTGTCGAGCGCCTTGATCTGATCGAGTGCGTCGATCAGCCGCCCGATGTGGTGATCGGCGAACTCGAAGAACCCCGCATAAACTTCCATTTCGCGGGCGAGCACGCGTTTGAACTCCGGCGTCTGAGAGTCCCATGCCGGAATCGCATCGGGCCGCTTCGTCAGCTCGCAATCCGCCGGAATAACGCCGAGCTGCTTCTGCCGCGCAAACGTCTCTTCGCGGAGCTTGTCCCATCCCTGGTCGAACTTCCCCTTATACTTGTCCGCCCACTCTTTGGGCACGTGGTGCGGCGCGTGCGTAGCCCCGGGCGCAAAGTACATGAAGAACGGCTTATCACCCGCCAGCAAGCGTTGCTGGCGCACCCACGCGATCGCGCGGTCGGTCATGTCCTCCATGAAGTGATAGCCTTCTTCCGGCGTCTTCGGCGGCTCCACGAGCTTGGTGCCTTCGTGAATCGACGGGTACCATTGGTTCGTTTCGCCCGCGACGAAGCCGTAGAAGTATTCGAACCCCGATCCCGTCGGCCAGCGATCGAACGGCCCGACGGGGCTCGCTTCCCACACCGGCACCTCGTGACACTTTCCAAACTGCGCCGTCGAGTAGCCGTTGAGCCGAAGGATCTCCGGCAGCGGGGCCATCGAGTTTGGCCGCTTGGAGCTGTAGCCGGGAGCCGACGTCGCGATCTCGGTGATGCCGCCCATGCCGACCGTGTGGTGATTGCGGCCGCTCAGGAGCGCGGCACGGGTTGGGGAGCAGAGAGCGGTCGTGTGAAACCGCGTAAAGCGCAAGCCGTCCTTCGCGAGACGTTCGGCCGTCGGCGACTCGCAGGGCCCGCCGAACGTGCTGGACGCACCGAAGCCGACGTCATCGATCAGCACGATGAGCACGTTGGGCGCGGCCTGCGGCGGCCGCAACGGTTCGATCGGCGGGAACTTGGAATCGGGACTCTTCGCATCGTAAGCGATGAAGCCGGCGTAGGGCTTATCCGGAATCGGTAAAACCTCGCGTTGTACTTTTGATTTTTCGTCGGGCAGCGTCATCTGTATCTCCGGATCGGGCGAAGGAATTTTAGCCGCTCACGCAGCGGAAGCCGAGGTGCGACATGCCGGTGTCGATCGCTTGCGGCGAGCGCGCGGCCGGGCGAAAACGCAGACAGTAACTGGGCGAACAGAGAAACGAACCGCCCTTGAGCACTCTGCGCGGAATGCGGATCTCCGGCTGACACGGATCGTAGCTGCGTTCGCGCGCGTCGCCTGCGCAGCACGGCGACGTCACCGCGGCACGGTCGGCAGCGAACCAGTCGGTGGTCCACTCCCAAACGTTACCGGCCATGTCATAGAGCCCGTATCCGTTGGGAGCGAACGCACCGACGGGCATAGTACGCGGCCCGTGACGATGCGTGCTCTTCCAAGGGAACTCGCCTTGCCAAGTATTTGCGGCGGGTTTCCCGTCCGGCTCCATGTCGTCGCCCCAGACGAAGTTCTTGCCGTCCTGGCCGCCCCGGGCGGCAAACTCCCACTCAGCCTCGGTCGGCAGCCGCTTGCCGACCCAGCTCGCATACGCTTCGACGTTTTCAAAGGCCACGTGCACCACGGGATGATCGGGTCGCGCGTCGACCGAACTGCCCGGGCCTTCGGGATGCTTCCACCACGCGCCGGGAACCCACGACCACCACTGCGAGTAGTCCCTCAGGTCGACCGGTCCGTTGGTCATGTGAAAGACCAGCGAGCCGGGAACCAAGTTTTCAATGGGCGCACCCGGGAAATCCGCCGGATCGGGGGGGCGCTCCGCGACCGTGACGTACCCGGTCTTTCGAACGAACTTCGAGAACTCGGCGTTCGTCACCGCGTACGTATCGGCCCAGAAACTCTCGACGCGAACCTCGCGTACCGGTGCCTCCTCAGGATAGAACCGGTCCGAACCCATGCGAAAGACGCCGCCGTCGATTCGTACCATGTTGTCGCGCATCGCAGCCACCATAGCGGCTAATTTACTCGCGGCGGAGGGCGGGCCCTCGTCGCCCCGTTAAGCCCGCCTTAAGCAATTGGTTTTTGCGAGTGATCCCGTGGTCGGAAAGCCGGAAGGACGCAAACGGTGGCGTCGAACTTCCCTCATCTCTATTTTTCGTCGCGAAATGCGAGAAGGGGACAGCGGTATGGCCGCTCAAGGCGCACCCAACATCGTCGCAATTATGGCCGACGACATAGGCTGGTTCAACATCGGAGCCTATCACCAGGGAATGATGGCGAGCCGGACTCCGAACCTCGACCGGCTTGCCGCCGAGGGGATGCGATTCACCGACTATTACGCCGAGGCGAGCTGCACCGCCGGCCGCGCGGCGTTCATCACCGGCGAACTTCCGATTCGAACCGGCTTGACCACCGTTGGTCAGGCGGGTGCGAAAGTCGGGATGCCCGACGAGGCGCCCACCATCGCGACGGCGCTCAAGTCGATGGGATACGCCACGGGTCAGTTTGGGAAAAATCATCTCGGCGATCTCAATCAATATCTGCCG
This sequence comes from Vulcanimicrobiota bacterium, assembly GCA_963745145.1. Taxonomy (GTDB): domain Bacteria; phylum Vulcanimicrobiota; class Vulcanimicrobiia; order Vulcanimicrobiales; family Vulcanimicrobiaceae; genus Cybelea. The sequence continues at coordinate 1,121,564 of CAVUWE010000003.1, forward strand.
ACGCTCCACGGGTTCGACGAGTTCTTCGGATACCTGTACCATCTCGATGCGATGGAGGATCCGGCGCACCCCAACTATCCGCAAGCGCTCAAAGATAAGATCGGCCCGCGCAACATGGTGCACAGCTGGGCGACGGCTACCGACGATGCCACGGTCGATCCGCGGTGGGGGAAAGTGGGTAAGCAGCGCATCGAATACGCGGGTACGCTCTACCCCGAGCGCATGAAGACCGTCGACGATGAGATCCTGGATCACGCGCTCAAATTCATCGACGCCGCAAAGACCAACGACAAGCCCTTCTTCGTCTGGCTCAATCCCACGCGCATGCACGTCGTGACGCATCTCTCCGATAAATACGAGGCCATGCGAACGCCCGAAAACGGGTGGTCGGAATCGGAAGCGGGAATGGCGCAGCTCGACGACATCGTCGGAGCGGTCATGAAGAAGCTCAAAGACGGCGGCCTCGATCAAAACACGATCGTCATGTTCACCACCGACAACGGCACGGAAAATTTCACGTGGCCGGACGGCGGTCAGACGCCTTTTGCCGGCGGCAAGGGAACCGTGCTCGAGGGCGGCTTTCGCTCGCCGTGCATCCTCCGCTGGCCCGGTAAAGTTCCGGCGGGAAGCGTGGAGAACGGAATCTTCTCGAGTCTAGACTGGTATCCGACGTTCGTCGCCGCGGCCGGCGATCCGAACATTGTCGACGAACTCAAGAAGGGTAAGCAGTTAGGCGACCGCACCTATAAAGTGCACCTCGACGGTTACAACCAGCTCGACCTCATCATGGGGAAAGGGCCGTCGAACCGGCACGAGATCTTCTACTTCGCGGAAGGCACGCTCGGAGCGGTGCGCGTCAACGACTTCAAGTATCGCTTCGTCGATCAGCCCAATGGCTGGCTGGGCGGCACGATCAAAGTCGATTGGCCGATCTTGACGAACCTTCGACTCGATCCGTTCGAGCGTACCGGCATGGCCGGCTCGCTCAACTACTATCACTTCTTCGTCTACCAGTTCTGGCGATTCGTGCTCGTCCAGGAAGTCGTCGGGAAGCTCGCCGAAACGGCGATCGAATTCCCGCCGATGCAGAAAGGCGCATCGTTCAACCTTGAGGAGGTCAAGGAGAGGATCCAAAAGGCCATGGCCGCGCACGCGGGCGCCTAGGGACTAAGAGGGATGGAGCGGTGCCGGGCCGGGCGATTCGCGCGGCTTGTAGGTATAACCGGCGTCGTGGAGCTTGCGCAAGCGCGTGAACACTTGCGGCTTCCCCTCGAAGAAGACGTTTACGGAGGACCAGAACCCGCCGTAGCGCCGCTCCTGCGCAAGATAGTCGGCGATGTCGACGTGATCCATCAGGCGGCGCCCGACCGCGTTGATCAGCAACCCGCGAAAGCCGGTAGGCGACAACGCGGCGCCGTAACGGTCGCGCGAGTAGGTGCGCATGCGCTCGAGCGGATTGCGAAGCCATTTGATCGACGAGATGTATGTCAGAAGCATTTCGTTCCAGACGGACGTTTGGTTCAGCCGAAGGGCGCCGAGTTCGTGTGCCAAGATGAATGAAATCACGTCCATCGTTTTTCGATCGTCAATATCAAAAACAATTTGATGGAGAACAATATACTTCTCACGCCACGAGGAAAAGGTCTGGGAAAACGGGGCAATCGTGCTTCCCGTTATAAACAGCTCGGGGACTTCGACCATCCCGAGCCTTCGGCAATGGTCGCGGAGGATCGCGTAGACTTCGGGAAACTGCGTATCCGAAAGGCGCACCGAATTTCCTCGAATCGACGACTCGCGACGGTTTCGGTTCAACACTAAGAGCGGAATGCCGATCAGTGCCGTGATCGCCAAAATCCGAAGAAACCCAATCTCCTTGCTGAGAAAGGCGTGCCCCTTGAGCCAGCCGGGCTGGTAAAACGCCAGCGCGATCGCGAGGCCCATCAGCACGAAGTTTCCCGCGATCGACGCGAGCAGAATCGGGCGTTCTAGCGGATCCCGCAGGACCGATTCGTCGACGGCATCGTCCGCACTAGGCGCCAGAGTCGCCATAGATCAGCGCCGTCTTCGTCGTGCCGTCTGAGAGAAAGTCTTTCAGCGGCACCTGGAGCGCCTTGAAGAATTCGTCCGCCGCCTCTTGACCGATCTTCTCTTTGTCGGTGCCGAGCACGTGAGTCGAGAAGCCGAACTCCGCGACGAGCGGCTCGAAGCGGTCGGGCACCGGACGGGCCCAAAGGGCAAGCGTAGCGTGGGCGCTGACGCCGTGCCCGAAGAATAAGTTGCCGAGCGTGCTTTGGATCTCGAATACCTTCGCGCCGGCGACGATCGAAAGGGTCTCGTCCATGTTCAGTCCCAGCGTCTTGAGGTGCGGCAGAGCGGCTGCGAGACGCGAAAGCGGGACCTCGACTTGGATCTCCGGATACTCTACGATGACGTTGTTGGAGTAGATGCTCTCCATCGTGCCGGGGCTATCGCCGCGAACGAGCTCTTCTTTAAACTTCTTCTTCTGTAGCTTCGTCAGCGTCGTGTCCGTGTCGAATCCGGCAGCTTTCTCGTACTCCGGCGCTCGGCACTTGAACGTGAGCTCCCAGCTCTCGTCGGGCCAGCCGCCTTCGCGGATTTGCCGGACTCGAAAGATCAACTTGTTCTTACGAAGATCTTCGCCCTTGGTATCGTAAAACTGTACGATCCGCAGCTGCGAGTCGAGCGACTCGACCGGTTCGTAGCGGACGCCGAGCTTCTTCGCGCTCTTCGCGAGCAGCTCGTTGAATTCGAGCAAGGCACGGCGACTGGGAAATTTCTCCGGCTTGAGAAGCAGCTTGAATTCCCGGTGGGTTACCAGTGAAGCCGCCTTGGATTTCTCTTCCGACTTGCTCATGGGTTGCGTCTGCTCTCTTTCTTATTCTGCGTTGCGATTGAACTCGGCGCTCAACCCTTCCCCGAGGGTCTTTCGCGCCTTCTCTCCCTGGGTCGATGGTTCAGGCTCCCACGGCTCCCACTCTTCCCAGCCGAACACTTGCGATAGTAGGCGGAATCCGAAGCCGACGAAGAACGCCAGGATTGTGGACGAGATCACCGTCCACCCCAGCGCTTGATTGCAGACGACGTAGGCGATGCCGGTCAGCCCCGCGGCCGTCACGAAAAACTCGCCGCGTACCAGCTGCTTTGGAACGACGTTGCAGGCGACGTCGATGATCCAGCGTCCGGCCGTGGTGGCGATGATCCCAATCAGAACCGCCGCCCCGTAGCCGAGATGCGCGCCCAGGGCGGCTTGCGCCCCGACGATGGCGTACCACGGCAGCGAAAACGCCGTCATGAACTGAAATAGGCCGTCTTTGAATTTTTGCGCGCTGGCGAAGTCGATGAGCAGCGCAATCGCCGCGGCCGTAAGGCACGCGATCAAGTACCACGGATTGATGAGCGGCGATGGGATCTTGTTGACGAGGACGTCGCGCACGATGCCGCCGCCGATCCCACCCGCGTACGCCAAGATGACGACCCCGATGAGGGTGAAATGTTTGTAGTGATCGGGACGACGAGCCAAGAGCGCGCCGTTGAACGCATTCGTCGTCGCCGCGATCAGCGAGAGATAGTCGACGAGGTTGAGTTTGCTGAATCCGAACTGCGAGATGATCAGCGGCGTCATGCCGTGGCCCCCTTCGCCGTCCGCGTGAAGTAGATTCCGAAGATCGTCGTTACGACGGCCTGAACGAGAAAGTACGTCAACACCGCGGCGACCACACCGGGTCCGAAGCTCGCCGTTGCGATCACGGCGCAGAGCCCGATGTTGCGCAGCGCCGTCCCGATCCCCAGCACGCGCCGATCTTCGCGCGCCGGCCCCCCGAGCGCCCAGCCAACGGCGAGCGACAGCAGGACGAGGCACAGCATAGCCCACATGCCGTTCGAGCCGTAGACCGACTCCACGCCCTGGACGAGTTTCGGAGCCAGCATGACGACCAGCACGAGCAGGGCCCCGAAGAATACGAGCTGCACGGGACGCGAGAGTCGCGGCACAAGGGCGGGGAAACGTTCGCCGACGAAAATCCCGATCAGCAGAGGCGCGAGCTGGAAGAGCACGAGGGTCGTCGCAAACTGCGCGACCGGCAGCCGTGCCTCGGCGCCGGCGGGAAGCACCCACGCAGCCGTGATCGGAACCGTGAGGATCGAGAGCAGCGGCAGGAAGATCGCCAGCTCGACGGCGAGGCTCAGCCGGCCGCCCCGCTTGCGCACCGACGAGAGGACGAACGGAACGCCCGGAGCGATCGCCATCAAGAGAAAACCGGTGGCGACCTGCTCCGAGTGGTCGGCCAGGCTAAAGGCCTTGGCGAGCAGCACGCCGAGGATCGGAACGATGATGAAGTTTGCGAGCAGCGCCCGCCCGAGAAGCCCGACGTTCTTGAGAAGCGCTACGAGGTGATCCCGCTCCACCTGCATGCCGGCGCCGAACGTCAATGCGACCAGCACGACCACCGCAACCAATTTTTCCGGACTCATACCAAGACACGCCCCTTCGTCATCGCACGCTCCTTCGCCCCGCTACCGCGCAAACTCGGCCAGATGGTTGTTTTCGATCACGTAGGTCCACGCGTCGCGCGAGACCTGCACCGCTCCGGAATACGGGCTGCTCAGCTCGAGGATGAGGCCGAAGAAGAGACCGATGGAACCCGCCAAAAGCGCCGTCATCGCCATCTGCTTGAAATAATTTCTGACGCCGAAGAAAAACGTGAACGAGATAACCGCGATCGCCCCCAGCACCAGGGCCTCCAGCATTCCGGGCGGCAATCGGCTCTCGGATTGGACGGCGCGGAGCCTTCGAGCGTCGGCTAGGCTGCGAAGCGACTGTAAGAGTGCGTCCCGGATCGTGTCGCCCTTGAGGAGCGTGACGGCGCTCGGGCTCCTCGCCGGCGCGGGAACGGTCAGCGTGAGGTGGACCGCGCGGTACAGCAGCATCGCGGTCGGATCTTGCCGGCGCTGCGCTTCGGACCAGGTGCCGTTGCGAACGTCAATCGCATAGCGCGCAATCAGACGTTCCAGTTCCTCGCGCTGCCCAGAGTATTGCACCTGACCCGCGTAGTTGAAAGCGTCGGCGACGTACCCGGCCTCCAGATCCGAGGTCTGCTGCGCGGAAGCGAACCCCGTCCAAACCGTACCTACGAGAAACCCCAACACGACCGAATACAGAACGCCGGCGACGCCCATGAGAAACCCCGCGACCTCGTGATGCTCGCTCAGCTTCTCCGGCGAGAGGAACAAACGCAGCACGGAGTGCGCCGCGACGGCGATCGCCGCGAAGGCGAGCGCGAAGAGCGGGAGCGCGTAGAGGATCGGAACGTTCATGTCTGCTGCCGCTTTTCGGCGCGAGCTGCGCGCGTTGCTGCTCCCCGAGCCCAAAAACGGCTTGCGCTCTTGGGATACCGGCCGTTTGCGATCTGGTGTAAACTGATGCCAACTACCCCAAATGTACGCACTCGAAATTGCTTCGCTCACCTTCGTCTGCCTGTTCGGTGGGGCGTTGCTCGGCATCCGCCTTCGCAATGCGCTGCCGGAGCACCACCTGAGCGACGACTCGCGGCACCTGCTCGGAATGGGGCTCGGCATCATCGGCACGATGGCCGGGCTCGTCCTCGGACTCCTCGTGAGCGCCGCAACGGGCTCGTACAACGCGCAGCGCAGCGAGCTCGTCGACGTCGCTTCGAAGGTGGTCCTGCTCGACCGCATCCTCGCGCATTATGGGCCGGAAGCCGGCGCCTCGCGCCGGGAGCTGGCGGTCGCGGTGCGGCAAACGATCGACCGAATGTGGCCGCGGGATGGGTCGAGGAGATCGCGCCTGGATCCGTCCATGCGCGGAGAGGCGGTCCTCGATTCTATCGAAGAACTATCCCCCGCAAGCGACGGCCAGCGCTCGCTCAAGGCGGATGCCGTCGGACTCGCAGTCAACCTCGCGCAGATCCGGTGGCTGATGTTCGAGCAGAGCGGAACCGCTATCTCGGCGCCGCTTCTCGCCGTCCTGATCTTTTGGTTTACGATCACCTTCATCGGCTTCGGCCTCTTCTCGCCGCAGAATGCCACCGTGATCGTCGCGCTCGGCCTCTGCGCGCTAGCGGTTTCGGGCGCGATCTACGTGACGCTCGCGATGTACGCCCCGTTCGAAGGCCTCGGGCAGATCTCGAGCGCACCGCTGCGTGAGGCGCTCCGGCATTTGGGCGCCAATCCGTAACGCTAAGTTGTAAGGAGCGCCATGTTCGAACCAAAAGCGGTCGACCGCGCGGTCGACATCGCATCGGTCGTACTCATCTCGGTCGCGGCGGTGCTGTCGGCGCTCTGCGGTTATCAATCCACGCGCTGGGGCAGCCAGCAGACCCAGCTCTATAACGTGGCCAACGCCAGCCGCACGCACGCGAGCGAGGCCGCCGCGCGCGCAAACACGCTGACCATCATCGACGTCGCGCTCTTTCTGGACTACGTCAATGCCGTCGGCGCGGAGGACCTACGAAAGTCCCGCTTCCTCTATCAGCGATTCCGCCCGGAGATGCGCCCCGCCCTGCGCGACTGGCTCGCTTCCAAGCCGCTAACGAACCCGCACGCGCCCTCGTCGCCGTTCGTGATGCCCGAGTACAAGCTGCGGACCGGGACCGAGGCGCGCGAAGACGAGGCGCTGGCGACGGCCAGCTTCAACGCGGCCGTCGTCGCGAACCGTCACGCCGACGACTTCGTTCTGTTGACCGTCATCTTCGCCGCCGTCTCTTTCTTGGCTGGCATCAGCACGAAGATGGCGTACCCGCGGCACGCGATCGTCGTCGCCCTGGGCATCGTCGCCCTCGTCTACGGCGCGGTCCGGCTAGCTGGGCTACCCTTTCTCTAACTCGACTTGGTGCAGTGGATCGAAGCCGTCGTGACCTTTCCTTGCGCGTCCGTGGCCGTTTGAACGTCGCTCGTCGCCGTGTCGCTAAGCTTCGTCAACACGTCGCTGACGCTGCTTCCGTCGAGACCCTTGCTGGTCGACGTCATCGCGTTGCCCTGCCAGCCCGGCGTGGAAGCGAGGAAGTAGCCGCCGGTGTCGTCCGTACCGATCGTGACCCATTGTTTGATGGTGGGGTCGTACGTCGTCCAATTCATGCTGTTGACCGCGAACGTACGATACTGGTCGAACGGCGGAGCGACGTCTTGGGTAACCATCCACATTCCGCTCTTGTCCATGGTGGTCGTGCTGGTATCCGGGCGCTGCTTTCCGCGCAGCATCTGCGTGCAGTTCCACGTTCCCGTCAGGAACATCATCGAACTGAAGTCAGGCTTGGTCATCGGAACCATCGTAGGGGCCGGGGCGGGCTGTGCCGACGAGACGACCGGCGCGGCCACGAGGGCCAGAACGAAAGCGGCGGAGCCGAGCCCCAACAGTACTGGGTGCTTCATCTTTTAGAATTGCCTTTCATAAGCCCAACAAACGTTCGGCGGCACAGAGCCGCTTCCTTGCCTGGCGCTCGAGCGTCAGTTCTAGGGCGTTAGCTTAAAGATCGATCCTTCCGACGAGTTGCCTCCCGACGAGGCGACCCCGTATAGCACGCCGGCGTGGAGCGTCAGGCTTGCTTCGGGCAACGCGCCGTCGGGTTTTCCGCCGAAACTGTGGAGAACGCTCTCCGCGCCGGCAGGGGTCACCTTAAAGATCGTTCCGACGTTGGAAGTGCCGCCTTGGCGCGTGGTCCCATAGAGCGTGCCGTCCACCGCGATCAGCCGCGAAAGCGGGTATTGGCCGTCCGAGCTCGACACGCAGCAGTCGAAGCTGTGGACGACGCGTTCGGCGCCGGAGGATTCACTCACCGCGAAGACCGTCCCGTCGCCGAAGCTGCCGCCGCCCATCGTCGTGCCGAAAACCTCACCGTTTACGGCGACGACGCCGGCCGCGGGATACGCGCCGTCGCCCGACGACGGCTGGTACTTGAAACTGTACAACGTTTTCTTGGTCCCGGTGGCGCCGGCTTGAAATACGGTGCCGCATCCGGTCGAGCAGACCGCGGTCGTCGAGCCGCCGTACTGCGTCGTTCCGTAAAGCGCGCCGCGAATGGCGACGAGGCCCGCTGCCGGCAGAGCGCCGTCGGCGCCTCCCTTGAAACGGTAGAGCACGTTTTCCGCACCGCTCGTGGTGAGCGAAAAAATAGTACCGCATCCCTCCGCGCATAGCCGCGTGCGTTTGCCGCCGTACTGCGTCGTCCCGTAGAGCGTGCCGTTCATCGCGACCAGGCCCGCTACCGGTTGTGCGCCATCGGTGCCGCCCTTGAACGCGTAGAGCACCTTTTCTGATTTTCCGCCGGCGCTCAGCTCAAAGACGGTGCCGCACCCACTCGAACATCCGGAGCCTCCCCCGCTCGTCGTGCCGAAAAGCGCGCCGCCGAACGACACCAAGCCGGCAACGGGCGCTTCACCGTCCGCGCCGCCTTGGAAACGGTAGGTGACGCTCTCCGCTCCGGGCGGCGTGACGCTGAAGACCGTCCCGCAGCCGAGGTAGCACTGCGCGGTCGTCTTGCCGCCAAACTGCGTGGTGCCGTAGAGCTTCCCGGCGACCGTCAAGAGGTCGCCGAGGGGATCGAAACCGTCTTGCGATTTCCTACCGAAGCTATAGATCGACTTGTACGCTGCGGTGCCGGAGCGGTACCCGTTAAAACTCGGCGGCGCGTGCCCCGGCGCTCCGGAAGGGATCGGTGAAAGGCCGCCGTGCGAGCACCCCGCGAGCGCGACGAACAGCAGCGCCGCGCCGGCGCGGAACGCCCGCCTACTGCGTATCAACCGGCTCGTCCGATGGCGGTTCGGAGACGAAGAGCGACGCCGGATACTTCGACGGGATGGGCGAGAAGGCGCGCGGGCCATGGGTGAAATCGAAGCCGTTGGCGATGCTCGCGGCACGCGTATCGGTGTACCCCTCCGACGTCGGGCCGAGCGCCGGCAGATCGAAGGACTCCTCGACGAACTTCAAGATGCTCGCGTACTCGTAGTGCGTGTGCGCGACGAACCCTTGCTTGGCGTAGGGAGAGACGATGAGGCAGGGAACTCGGATGCCGAGTCCGCGGAAGTCGAGCTGCGGCGGCGGCACGTTGTCGTACCAGCCTCCCCAGTCGTCCCACACCACGACGATCGCGGTGGACTTCCAGTACGAGCTCTCGCCGATCGCGTTCACGATGGAAGCTACCCACGAAGGGCCGCGGTCGCTGTGGGCTGCGGGATGATCGGAGTCTTCGCGGCTCGGAGTGATCCACGTCACGGGCGCGAGCTTTCCGTGGGGTACGTCGGTTAAGATGCGATTCTGAGGCGCGACGATGTGCGACGGCCAATCCTGGCCGTACCTCACGTTCTTGATGGCCTCGAACGGCTCCCACATGCCGCCGTCGAGCACGCGCGTGGCGTAGATCTTCCACCCCACGCCCGCGGCGTCGAGCGTCTTCGCCATGGTGTTGAACTGAGTGAAACAAGGGAACGGCCCGGTGAAGCTGACCGTCCGCGACGGCCCGACGACCGCGCTTATCGTGCCCGGCGGCGAGTCGCAGTCGTCCGGGGTTTCGGTTGGAAAATCGACCTCGGCCTTCGTTGAGTTCAAATCGTCGGTGCCGGCGATCAGCGTCAGGTGCCCGGTGAAGCTCCCGCCGAATTCGGTCGGGAACATATGATCGGCGAGCACGTACTGTTGCGCCATCGTCCAATACGGAACGATCAGCCGTTGTTCGACGTGCGTGTACGCCGGATCCGGACCATTGTGCGGGTTCTTGGTCCCGAAGTCGTCGAACCCGTCCATCTTTCCGTTGTCCCAGTCGTGCATCGACGCGTACCAGTCGTGCCGCAGGTCGGGCCCGTTAAATGTGATCGCGCGAAGTGCGATCTTGCGCCGTCCGTCCTTGCCCATAGCATAGCCGTACGCCGGGGCATCCGCGCCGGGATATCCGGAAAAGAAGTTCTCGAAGCTGCGGTTCTCCTGGACGATGATGACGACGTGCTTGATGTACTTTCCGACGGGGGCGCCGGAGCTGGGCCCGGGCGCCGGCGGGACGAACGGTGCGCTGCTCGACGTGCCCCCGCCGGAGGCGCATGCGGCACATACGGCGAGCGCGAGGGAGGTCAGCGCGAAGAGCGGCTTGCGCACCACGGCCTGCAGCCTCCTAGTAGTCCGGCGTCTCATCCGAGACGCGCTGTTTCAAGAAGTATGCGGGCGGAAACTTTGCGGGAATCCGCTTGAACTTGGTTGGTGGTTGAGAGAAGTCGAAACAGTCGGAGAGATCGTCGGCACGGGTGTCGGTCGTGCCGAGGGAGGGCAAGCCGAAACCTCTTCGGTAAACTTCAGGATGCTGCCGAACTCGTGTTGGACGTGCGACACGTAACCGGTCTTGGCATACGGAGAGATGACGATTAGGGGTACGCGGAAACCGAGCTCATAGGAATTGTACAGCGGTGGCGGCACATGGTCGTACCATCCGCCCCAATCGTCCCATGTTACGAAAATCGCCGTATCGCTCCAATACGGACTCTCGCCGATCGCATTGACGACCGATGCGACCCACGACGGACCCGAGCCGTTGGTCGCCCGCGCGTGATCCGACGCCACGTTGCTGGGAGTCACCCAGACGATTTCCGCGAGCCGTCCGTTCGCGACGTCGGTGAGGACCTTCGACGACGGCGACACGACGTTGGTCGAATACTCGCGGCTCGTCCGAATGTGAAGGATCGCGTCCGGACCGTTCCAGATTCCCGCGCCGGTGTTAGCCAGGTAGTAGCGCCAGCTCACCGACTGGTGGTCGGCCAGTTCCATGAGCGAGATGCGGTTAAAGCAAGGGTAAGCATTCGCGCTCTCTTTACCCGCCGTGTCGATCAGCGGCACCAGCGACCCAGGGACGGAATCGCAGCCGCCGACCCGGCCCTGCTGCGGACTCAAAGGATTATCCGCCGCACGCAGCGCGGATCCGTTCGTGACGGTCGACGTACCGCTCACGATGTACTGGTGGGCCGGAAAGCTGGGGCCCTGGTTCGTCTGGAACATGCGGTCCGCAAACGTGTAGCGCACGCCCATGGTAAAATATGGCTTCACTTCGTCGTGCGGCACGTAGCCGTACGTGCGGAGGTTCTTGGGGATGCAAACGGTCGCGCCCTCGCAGTTGGACGAGTCCTTATCAAATCCGTCCATCTTTCCGTTGTCGTACTCGAGCTTGAAGTCCGCGTGCTTGTGGCCCATGTCGTACGGCGCGCTCAGGCTGATCGGTTGCAACGGGACGACTTGTCCCTTCGAGTTCATGCCGCTGCGTGCGGTGTCCGCGCCGGGAAAACCGTTGAAGAGATCGTCGGTCGTCCGATTCTCCTGAAAGATGATGACCACGTGCGTGATCTTCGACGACGATTGCTCCGGCGAAACGCGCAGGACGCCGACGGGCACGCCGGACGGCAAACCCGAGTTCGGTGCCGGCGATGCGCCGCCGCCGCACGCCGCGAGCGCCAAGCACGCGGCCGGGACTACGCCTCGCAGACGAGACATTTAGGGAGCGATGCCGATCGCCACGGGTCCGTCGATCCCGTGGCCGATCGAACGCAGCGGCTTACCCCGCGAGGAGCCGTAAACCGAGACCGAGCTGGGGCAGGCATTCGCAACGTAGAGCAGGCCCGACGAGCTCATCGCCATCGTCGTCGGGCACGCCACGCCGTTCGAGATGACGCCGACGGGCTTGAGCGTCGTTTCGTCGTAGATCGAAACGGTGTTGTTGAGATAGTTTAAGACGTAGAGCTGCTTCGAAGGCGTCGAAATAAGGCTGAGCGGCTCGCGCACGTCCTTCTTGATCTGCCCGCTCGGCGTCTTTCGACCCGGCGCGTAGATCGTCACCGAGTTGCTGTGATGATTTGAAATGTATAGGTTCCCGGCGGAATCGAACGCGAGCGCATCGGGAGTCGCGATCCCTTTCGACAGCGTTCGCAGCGGCGCTCCCTTACCGGGCTGGTAGACCGTAACGGTGCTATTGCTCCAGTTCGCTACGTAGAGATTTCCACCGGCATCGAACGCGAGAGCCTCGGGGCCTCTGATACCCTTGTGAATCGTCTGGAGCACCTGCGTCGACGAATGTGCGTAAACCGTGACGGTCCCGGGGCCGTAGTTGGCCACGTACAGTTTGCCGGATGGCGCGACCGCGAGCGCGAACGGGCCGCCCACGCCGTCGGTGATTACGCGCGAGGGCTGCGAGTGGCCCGGTGCGTACACCGAAACGCTGCTCGTGAAACTCCCGCTGGCCCTACCGTAGTTGCCGACGTAGAGGCTCCCGCTCTTGTCGAACGTCAGTGAGTTGGGAAAGGCGACGCCGCTGGTGATCGTCTTGAGCATCGGCTTACCGCCGGCACCGTAGACGGTGACCGAGTTGCCGTACCAGTTGGCGACGTAGACGTTTCCGTTGGCGAGCGGATTCTGGCGCCCGGCGCCGTCCGCCGCGTCGCCCGAGAAGGCGCTGGGCGGGATCGCTCCCTCACGCCCTACAGAGCAAGCGGCAAGAACCAAAGCAACGAATGCTGCGGCGAAGATTCGTTTCATCCGCGCTGAACTTCGAGTCTGTCGAGGGAAGGCCCTCGCGGTCACCAAGAGCGCGGAGCCTGCGCGAGCAGACGCCCGAGCGTGCGGATAATTTCCTCGCGATCCGAGATTTGAGACCATACCGGCGTAATCGCCGGAATCTCGCTCTGCCGCTCGCCCGGGGTCACGGAGGTCAAGAGACCGAGCGGCGTCGCCCGGTAGCCGGCGACGGTTCGAAAGAGCAGGTCCGCCCAAAAGGCGTTGGCCCAGCCGAACTCGGGGCGCGTAAAACGCGACGGGTCGTTGGGGTCGACCGATTCATGCATCAGTCCGTCGATGGTGTCGCTCTCATCGAGCATGTCGATCGCATTGACGACGTCTTGGCGCTGCGGAGCCGTCAGCGCCGCGCCTATGATACCGAGCGGCCAGACCCACCCCTTCGGTGTGTGCGGGCTTCCGAGGCCTGTCGCGTACTTGCCGGTGTAATAGTACGGATCGTCCGAACTCAGCGTGAAGCGGCGCGTATCCAGATACACCGGGTCATTCGTTCCCGCACCAGCCGTACCACGGCAGCGCCGTTAGATTCGGAATGTTCGCATCGTCCATCATGTTATCGTGGCCGTAACCATCGGTTTCGTAGACGTACATCCAGCCGTACCGAGGGTTGAAGGTCTTCCCGTAGCGCAGAACGCCGGTTTGAACCTGCGCCGCCAGGGTGGTGGCGCGCTGAGCGAGATCGTCGTCGTTGAAAGCATCCCGTGCGAAGCGCGCCAGCAGGCGCATCGCGACCACCGCCATGGCGTTTTGCGGGACGTTGAAGCGATAGGTCACCGGATCGTCGGATGGGCGAAAGGCGCTCCAAATCATGCCCGTATTTGGATTGAACGTGTCGTGCGTCGGCACGGGATCCGGCCAGGTGTAGTGGCTGCACGAAGCGTGACGCTGCTCGCATTGGAGCGTGGCGACGATCCGCTGCAACGCTTCGTGCAGCGTGGGCGTGAAGATCGAACGATCGTGCGTATTCGCATAATACACGAATACCAGCAGCACCGGCCACGCAAGCGAGTCGATCTCCCACTTGCGCTCCCAGACGTGATAGTCGGCGCTGAAGGCCTCGGCATACGGATCGACCAAAATGTTCTTGGCGTCCCGCTGTATCACGCCGAAGAAGGCCGCGTGCAACGCAGAGTAGCGGCTCACGAACCGGATGTACGGTATCGTCTGCGCAGCCGAGTCGCGCAGCCACATCGCCGGGATGTCGCCGGTCTGAACGTAGGTGGTGCCGTCGGACTCGCTAAAGAAGTCCGCGAACAGTTCGTGAAATGGCGTCTCGGTTTGAATCGGGCGGATGCCCGATTCCACCGGAATGTTCAGCGTTTGGGCGGACGCAGGGAACCGCGCGCACGCTGCCGCGGCAAGTCCGAGCGCCAGCGCCGCGAAGCAGACTCCGACCTTCACGCCGGCTCCGACGTCAGCTCAGAAAGACGGGCGCCGTATGAAGCGCGCCGCTGCCGCCGCGCCAGAGAGCGTACGTGAGCGGCTGCTTCGAGTTCATCGAGACGGCCCCGATCTCGCCGCGCAAATCGATGGCGATCACGCAATACATGTCGTCGTGCAGGTTCGGAGCGGTCTTCGCCATGTAGGCCATCGCCTCGTTACAGGCATCTTGCGGATGTGCGCCCTGCGACATTCGCTGCACGATGAACGTCGAAGTACAATAGTTGACCATCACGTCGCCGTTCCCGGTTGCGGAGGCCGCGCCGGCGGCGTCGTCGGCATAGTACCCGCATCCAACGATCGGGGAGTCGGCGACGCGTCCCGGTATCTTCCAAGCCAGTCCGCTCGTCGAGCATCCCGCGGCGGCGTGACCCTTGCCGTCGATTCCGACCATGCCGACCGTATCGTGATGCTCGCGATCTATCCAGAACGTCTCGTGGTTGGGCGTGTTCTTCCACTTCAGCCAGGCTTCGAGGCTCTTCGGCGTGAGCAGCTGCTGCGGCGCGAACCCCATCTCGATCGCGAACTGCAGCGCCCCCTCGCCGGCCATCGTCGTGTGGCGCGTCTTCTCCATCACGAGCCGCGCGACCGAGATCGGGTTCTTGACCTTGTGAAGGTTGCAGACCGACCCGGCGCGATGAGTTGTTCCGTCCATGATTCCCGCGTCGAGCTCGACCTCGCCCTGCGAGTTGGGCAGCCCGCCGTAGCCGACGCTGTCGACGTTAGGGTCGTCCTCGACGACATTGATGCCCTTCTCAATGGCGTCGAGCAGCGATCCGCCCACGGCCACCACTTGCGAGGCGCGCGCGTTCGCCTCGATGCCCCACTCCCACGTCGTCAGAAATACCGGGCCGCTCGACTCCGCTCGCAGCGGCGCCGGGGCGCTCGCCGCGAGCGCCGCCGTCGCAGCGGTGCTGACGAGAAACGCCCGGCGGTCGAGCGGTTCCACCGGCGTCAGCGGGTGCAGACGCTGTCGAAGGTCGCCGTAGGAGCGGAGCCCGTCAGGACTTCGTGGACGGTGACCTTGTTCGGGGCCAGCTTCGCGTAGGTGACCGTATCCTGCATCGAGAGGGGTCCCATGGACGACGTTCCGTTGTAGGTGATGCCGTCGCTCGACGTCAGGAAGGCGTGACCACCAATGTTGTCGCTGTCGACCTGCCAATACATGCCCATCTTATCGGTGTAGCCGAAGTAGAAATCGCCGGAGTAGTTCGGCGTCGAGACGTGGTTGTGCACCGTGTTGCCCGGCGCGACCTCGAACGTGGCCGTGCCTCGATCGGTGTGCGCGGGCATGTCGCCCATTGCGGGTACGCTGGTCGAACAATTCCACGCCGCGCCCAACAGATAGCCGAACGCCGACATCTTGCCCGTCAACTCACCGGCCGCGATCGCGGGGGTCGTGCCGACGAGAAGGGCTGCTACCGCGAACGCGGCCGTGAAACCAAAAAGTCTGCGCATAATCGAACTCCTTCACAGGTGGGAAGCGTACGCCGTCTTTACCTTCGCCGAGCCGTATCCTGGCGGCCTGTATAGCGAGCGAGATCGAAGACTCGGTCTTCGTGGAAGCCGAGCCGGGCATAGAATTCCTTCAAGTGCGGCTCGGCATGCGGCAGCTCCACCATGACGCTGGACGCGTCGGTTTCGTGCGCGTACGCGATGACTCGCTCGACCAGCCGGCGCCCAACGCCGCGTCCGCGGCTGGAGTCCCTAACGTACAGATCGCTCAAGAACCAGATGCGCCGACAGTACCAAGAAACCAGAGCGGATAGAGTTGAATGAAACCCTCCGCCGTCGTGCCGCATCGCGCGATGAAAACCACGGAGTCGTCGCGGCCAAGCCGCTCCTCCAGAAACCGCCGCGACTCGTCGACGTCTTGACCACCCGCGAAAAATGAGCGGTACGCATCGAAGAGCGGAACGAGCGCGACGAGGTCCTGCGGTGTCGCTCGCGAGATGCTGGAGTCGCCCTGAAGCACGGCGCCGAACGCTACAGCTTGACCTGCAGCGAGAAGTACAGGTTGAGCGCGAGCGGAAAGTTGGACGAGAACGGGTCGCCGAACGACGGCACGAAGCTCTGCGAGAAATACTTGTTCTCCGGGACGCCGTTGGCCGCGACGTCGTTCGGGCTGCTGCCGTTGTAGAAGTGTCCGCCGTTGTAGAACGTGTTTGTCGTATAGCCGCAGATGACGGTGCTGGGCGCATACGCCCGCGTCCACGCCGTGTTCGATCCGCCGAAGCACTCGTTGAGCAAATTGGTCACGATCATGCGCCCCGAGATCCGAGGCGTGAAATCGTACGACATCTGCACGCCGAGATTGAACTCCCACGGCTGGCGAAACTGTCCGAATGTGTCAAACGTGCCCGTTTGCGGGTTCGGAATGTAAAGGTAACCGGGGGTCGTCCCATCGTTGGTGAGCGCGTGACCGCACGAAGTATAGTCGGCGGTCAGCGGATTGACGTTCTTGATGCCGAGACTCCCCTGGTTCGCGCTGCAGCTGCGGGGATCGAGCCCGTGAACGTCAGCCGGCGTTCCGTAGGTCGTGCCCTCTTGCAGCTCCATCGCGGGCGTCAAGGCGAACTTGCCGTGACGATAGTTCAAAACGAGGGCGAACGTGTTCGGAGAAATGTATGGAAAATCCAAGCCGGGCGCGTACCAGCCCTGCGCGTCGAGCGTCGGCTCGGGCGACATCGCATAGTACGGGTTCAGAATCGACGCGGCTCCGCATTTCGGCGCGGGAGTGCCCTTGCCGTTGCTCTTATAACACTGGGCGCCGCCACCGGCCTGCGTCAGCGCGTTGAACTCCTGGATGTCCTGATTGTATTGATCGACCGGGCCGACGGTGCTGTTCAGATAGTCGTTCCACTTCTCCGAGGCGCTCGTGTACGTGTAAGAAAACGTGCCCGATAACCCGTTCTTCGTGAAGTCGCCTTTGGTGACCAGCAGCTCGATGCCGTCGACCCTCAGCGTGCCGGCGTTGAAGGAGGGCGACACGCCGAGGCTCGGAAGGTTGGGAGTTTCGTAGAGCTGGTCGGTGCCGTACCGGTAATACGGCGTGAGCTTCATCGCGAAGTCCGTGCCCTTGAAGTGGTGCTCGAACGAAAAATCATAGTTGTTGGAGAACTGCGGCTGGGCCTCGTGGAGCGGCGAGGAGTAACCGAAGGGGATGAACCCCAGCAGGCTCGAGGCGAGGTTCGGCTGCAGCGTATCGTATTGAATCTCGTAGTTCTGCGGCTGCTGGGCGTAGCGGCCGGCCGACGCGCGAAGCACCGTGTCGGGGCTCACCGTATAGGTCGCCGAGATGCGCGGCAGCCCGTAGGAGACCGCATAGGACGACGGATAGACGTTGGTGAGCAAGATACCGTCGGTTCCGTTGGGATGCACGGTCTGCACCGGCGTTCCGGTCGATTTGTCGACCGGACACTTGAACGACACGTACGGCGTGTAGACGTAGATGCTCTGCGGCGGCTGGGGCACGAAGATCGGCTGGCGGGTTACGGGGTTAACGCAGAACTCGCGCTGGGCGGCGGCAAACCAGAAGTTCGTCGCCGGATTGTTGGTGTCGGCCAAGCCGTACGCGTCGTTCTCGAAGCGGACCGCCGCGTTGACGAACCACTTGTCTCCGGGGCGCCACTGGTCGCTGAGCGAGGCGTCGGTCAGCTTCGGCACCACGGCGTTGATATCGGCGCTGTTTCCGAGGTAGGTAAGCTGCATCGACGCGCCGTCGGAGCAGGCCGGAGACGTCGGGGAGACCTCGCCGTCCGCGCACGGATCCTGGCTGCTCAAGTAGCCGTACGGGGCGTCGAACCTGCCCTGCGAGACGTATTTATTGCACGGCGCGGGATCGCCGATGTGGTACCGCGGGCTGTTCGCCGTGGCGAAGCATTGCGAGCCGTTGGTAAAGTTGCTGACCTGTTGCGAGGGGGTGTTGTCGTAGTTGCGGTTGGCGTAACGCAGCGTGTTCGAGGTGATGTACGAGACCATGCCCTCGAGCAGATGCTGGCTCGAGATCTGATCGGCGAACTGCATCTCGAGGCCGCCGGTGTGGGAGTCGACCTCGTATTGATAGTTCGTCACACCCAGCGTAACGTTGTTTCCCCAGCCGTTCGGGCTGGCGCGGTTCGTGTTCGAGTAGAACGTGTAGCCGAAGAGCCGGACGTACGCCGACGAGCCGATGTCTTTCTGATACTGGAGCTTCGCGATGTTGGCGGTATCCCAGCGCGCGTCGCGGAAGTTTGCCGGCACGAGCTGCGCGATTTGAGAGCCATGAGCGTTCAGCGGACAGGCGTTGCTTACGCCCGTCACATTGGCGCAGCGGCCCGTCGGCGAGCCGGGATAGTAATAGGCGACCGGCGCCGTCGAAGCGGGCGCGAGCCACGGAGTATTGCTCGGAAACGTATAGTAATCCGGCCACTGGTTGATATTCCCCGCGTAGAAGTCGGGGTGATTCCCCAGCAGTCCGTCGTTCTCAATACCCATGCCGAGCGGCCCGGCGTCGTCGAGGCTCGAGTAGTACTGCGTGTAGTTCGCAGACGACATGTACAGAAACTGGACGTCGTCTCGCCCGGCATCGTGCCGGTGGGGAATACCGACGTGGAAGTTGGCAACCACGTCGCGGCTGTCGACGGCCGACGGCTGCCCGTAGTTGGACGGATACGACCCGAAGCAGCCCGGATCGTTCGTGACGTCCTTGGGTTGACTGCTGGGGGTCGAGTTGTTCCGGCAGCCGGGATAGACCGCCGGCCAGAACGGTAGCAGTGTCGTGACGTATGACGGCCAATACCCGTAGGGAATCGCGTCGATCAGGCTCGCGCCGTTGTACTGGTCGAAATAGCGCAGCTCTTGATTCGTCCCGCTGACGCCCACATAGTAGGAGAACATCCGGTCGGGCGTCGAGCCGCCGGCCTCGACGCGAGCATCGTGATAGAACGTCGGCGTGCCGAGCGCGAGAGCGCCCGTCGCATAGCCCGGATACGTCCCGGTTTTGATCACCTGATTGATGAAGCCGGCCAGGCCCGTGGCATTCGCATCGGCCTCACCGCCGCCGGTGTAGATTTGCAGCTCTTGCTGACCGAGGGTCGATTCGGAGTTCCCCGGAAAGTTGTCGAAGGATCTATTGATCGGCACGCCGTCGTACTCGTAACCGATCTGATCGTAGTAGCCGCCTCGAATGTAGACGGTCTGATTCACGCCGACTTGATTCGGCGGCACGTACGCGCCCGGCATCGCCGCGATCGCCGAGTAGGCGTTGTTCAGCCCTCCGCCGCCGCCCAAGGTCGAGGCCGCGTTGGTCAATGCGGGATTGACGGAGTAGACGTCGGTGCCCGTTCCGGGGCGAACTGGGCTGAGCGACGACCGCGACGAGACGCGCGCGATTTCCTTGAGGCTCTTCTGCAGCGCGATCGGAACCGTCTGGCTCTGATCGGCAAAGACCGAGATGCCGGCGATCGAAACCGTGCTGAACCCCGCGTGCTGCGCGGAGATCGTGTACGTGTCGGGCGCTAGCGAGAGAAAGAGGAACCTGCCCGAGGCGTCCGTCGTTACGCGGCCGATCTGCGACGGGCTCGTCGCCGTGACTTCTGCTCCCGCGATCGGCGCCCGCGTCACCGCGTCGACGACCGTTCCGGCGATCGTGCCGGTCGTGCCCGCGATAACTGGGGCGCAAACCGATAGCAGCGCGGCTGCAACCAACGCGCAACCGGCGCGTTTCCGCAACGAACTCCTCATGCATCCTCCTCCGACCGAGCAACGTCCCAAAGAGGCTCTTAGTTAGCTCGAGCCGTATCATCCTTCATGAGCAACTTAACTACTCGCTTTGCTTTTGCTTTGACCGTCTCCATCGCGTTGACCGCCTGCGGCGGCGGCAACACCGTCGGGGCCGCCGCGCCGGCGCAGGCAGGGGCGGCATTTCGCGGCATCGGCGACGCGAAAACTCCCAACGTCAGCGGCGAATACGCGGGCACCATCAAGGACAGCCAAAACGGTAAGGGGCGGTTGACGGCCTCGCTCGCGCAGTATACCGACGCAGTCGGCGGCTCCCTGACCGCTACCACGGGAACGGGCTCGATCACCAGTTCCGAAGCGTTGACGCTGTCGAATGCCGACGAGTTGACGGGGAGCGGTGCCGGAACGGTCGGAAGCGCGGTGTGCGTTTACAGCGTCCAGGGCAAGTACGACGCGGCGCGCCATCACTTGAGCGGTTCGTACACGGCCGTGAACGGCTGCTCCGGGCAATCCGGGACGTTCACGATGAAGCAAAAGTGCTACTACGCGCCCAACGGGACATCGCCCGAGGTCGGCGGCCTGAAGATGTGCTAGCGCCGTCAGTGCGAGAGAGCGAGCGCAACGGCTTGGTCTTCACTCCAGCCTGCACCCTCTTCGAGCAACCTCGTGAGTCCGGGTTCGGTCAGCGCATCTCCGAGCGAGCCGCGCACCTGGTCGAGGATGGTTTGCTCGTATGCCACCATCTGCCAGTCGGACGCGCGCAGGCGTTCTTCGGCGTAGCCCAATAGTCGCGCGGCGCGGCGAGCGTCTCGCGCGCTCGAAGCGACCGCAATGTACGCTATCGCCGCCGGCGCGAGGATCGGATGGCGGGCCTTCGCGGCCAACGCGAGCGATTCGCGCGCGTACGGCTCGGCGCGGCCGAGATCGCCGATCGCCAAGTAAAAGCTGGCGAGGTTATTCGCGTAATACATTGCAGCCACGTCGCCGCGCTCGAGGCGCTTAGCCTCGAGAAACGTTCCGCCGCGCCGCGAAAGTTTCCGGCTTCTGCTTCCCACTGACCCCACCACTCGAGCGCGCGCGCGGTTTCCTCGTCGCGACCGAGCGAACGGAAAAGGTCGACGCTTTCGGCGTAGAGCTCTCGCACGCGATCCGGTCCGTCCGGCTCAAACGCAGACGAGCACCGCCGCAGCGTATCGGCCAAGAGCCGCCGGTCGCCGGTGTCGCGCGCGAGCTGCAGCGCTTCTTGTGCCGCGGCTTTAGCCTCGTCGTAGCGGGTCCCGGCGGCGTAACGCGTCGCCGCCTGGGAGAGCGCGCGGCTCAGCCCGCGCGCGTCTCCGGCTTCACGGTAGAGTGCGGCCGAGTCGACCGCCAGGTCGAGGACTTTCTTCACGGCGCCCTGATTGCCGTACAACATCGACAAGCCGTAACGAAGGCGGGCTTCCACCGCGGGCCGCAGCACGCCGACGTCGTGCAGGACGCGTTCGCACCACTCGATGCCCTCCGTCAACAGCGCGAGCCGCACGAAGATCAACGACGCATCGGCAGCCAACTGCGCGCCCAGATCTCGATCGTTTACCTCGTCGATCGTCCAGCGCAGCGCGATACGAACGTTCGCCAGATCCCGTTCCATGCGTGCCAGCCAATCTGCGCCGGGAGCCCGATCCCATTCCTCGTAGGCCGCATGCAGCAGCGATGCAAACGCGCCGGCATGCCGGCGCATGACTTCCGCCAACTCTCCGGCTTCCGCGAGCTTCTCGGCGGCGTACTCTCGAATCGGCTCCAGCAAGCGATATCGCGCCGTGCCGTCGAACGCGCCGGAGACGACGAGCGATTTGTCGACGAGTGATACGAGGGCGTCAAAAACTGCCGCCTCGCTCGTGTCGGGATCGCCACAAACGCGGGCGGCGACCGCGAACGTGAATCCGCGCGGCACGGCGCACCGGCGGAGGACGCGGCGCTCCTCCTCCATCAGCAGGTCGTAGCTCCAGTCGATGAGCGCCCGCATCGTCTGTTGCCGCGGTCGCCGATCGCGGCCGCCTGCAAGCATCCGCAGCTCTAGATGCGCGGCTAACGTCTCGACCGGCATCGTGCGAACGCGCGCGGCGGCGAGCTCGACGGCCAAGGCGATGCCGTCGAGCCGCTCGCAAATATCTTCGACGATCGCCGCCTTCTCATCGAGGCGAAACCCGGCGTCGACCGCGCGGGCGCGATCGGCAAAGAGCTGCACCGCTGAAGCGAGATCGAGGGAGGCCAAACGGTGGATTCGCTCGCCTGAAACGTCGAGCGCTTCGCGGCTCGTCACGAACACCGTCACGTGCGGACAGCGCGCCACGATCCTTGCGGCGACGGCGGCAACGCCCGCGATGACGTGTTCGCTGTTATCCAAAATCAGCAGCAGCTCGCGCTTCTCGAGATGCGCGAGCAGCGCGTCGAGCGGCGCGAGATCGGGTGAGTGCGGCGCCCCGAGTGCGGACAGCATGGCCTCCGAAATCGACGCATCGGTCGCGATCGACGACAAGTCGACGAACCACGCCCCATCGCGCTCGTCGGCGAGACGGCTCGCCGCGACTTCGAGCGCGAGCCGGGTTTTACCGATGCCGCCGGCGCCGACGATCGTCACGAGCGCGCCGCCCTCCAGCAACGCCTCGACACGAGCCAAGTCGTCCCGACGGCCGACGAAACTCGTGCTTTGGCGGGGCAAGTTGTTCGGCGGAATTTCTAGCGCACGCAACGCCTTGAACTCCGACCGAAGATCCGCCGCGATCGGCTGGTAGACGCTCTCCGGTTCGTCGAGGTCCCGCAGCGGCAGCGTGCCGAGGTGGCGCAGCGTTACGCCGTCGGGAAGTGCCTGCAGCGCTAGGTCGGCAGCGACCCGTGAGAGCAGGATCTGTCCGCCGTGACCCGCCGAGAGCAGCCTCGCGGTACGATTGAGCGCAGGACCGAAATAATCGCCGGCGCGCTCGTCCGTCTCTCCGGCGTGCATCGCCATGCGAACCGAGAGCCCGTCGATCGCGCCGAAGTTTTCACGCCCGATTCCGCGCTGTGCTTCGACGGCGGCTTGGAGCGCCTCGCCGACCGTCCAAAACGCGGCGCAAAACGCGTCGCCGATCGTCTTGAAAATATAGCCGCGCCGCGCCTCGATTTGAGCGCGCAATATCTCGTCGTGACGGCGGAGCGCATCGCGCATCGCGTCGCCGTAGCGTTCCCAGCGGCGCGTGCTGCCTTCGATATCCGAAAACAAGAAGACGACGGTGCCGGTAGGGCGGTGACGAGCGGTCATCCCCAGTCGGGGAAACGGTTAGTTGTGCTGGCGGCGCAAAAACGCGTCGATCGGCACGACCGGCTTCGAAAGCACGGCCACCAACTCGGCTCGGCTCTTGACGTTGAAGGTCTGGAAGAGCTGCGAGAGCTGATTGCGGACGGTGTTCGGGCTGCGTCCGAGCTGCCGCGCGATTTCGGTGTTCCGCCTGCCGGCGCGAACGAGCTCGAGCACCTCGCGCTTCGCCGGAGGGATTCGATCGAGTCGGAGCACCGAGTTGCTCGTCGCCTCGGCGACTCGGCGCGCGATCCAGCTCTGCGGCCACGGTTCGATTTGGCGAGCGGCCCGCTGCACCCATCGACGATCGTGCGTGCACTCGTAGAGTGCCAAGGCGCAAAGCGCCGCACGCCACGCGTAGTTAAAGTCTTCGAAGATCGACCAGGCCTCGGTGAGCGCCGCCTTCCCTTCTTCAGCGTCGCCGAGATGAACCCACGCGATGCCTTGCGAGTACGACTCAAATCCCTTAACGCGGGGGTCCGTGCCGTACGAGAGAATCGGGATGACGGAGGTTGCGAGCGTTCGGAAGCGCGCGAGATACTGCTCCGCGATCGCGGGATCGTCGTGCGCAAAGAGCTCGGCGAGCACGAGCAGCGCCGCGCGCTCTTCACCGGTGGCTTCATTCCAAGGGACTCGCTGCGCGATCTCGTGGGCTTCCATCAGCTGCTCGGTCGCGAACGCCAGCTCCCCGGTATTCTTTGCCAGCAGGGCCCGATCGAGGAAGCAGAGGACGCTCCAGTGGTCCGACGGCGCCAGCTTGGCGGCTTTCCTGAAGCCCGCGAAGGCCGCGAGCTCGTTGCCGTCGAGCTCGTCGATCGCGGCAAGGAACCGGGTTACGTGGAAACGGTCGAGACGCAAACCCGACGTCCACGGAAGCGCTTCGTAGACGCTGCGGACGCGATCGCCGACTTCGTGAAGCGGCAGCTCGCGGCAGAGCAGCGCCAGCGTCGTGAGAGCGTTGGCCCTGAGAAACTCATCCGGAGTCTCAGCAGAGTCCAGCTCGTCGAGGGCCTTTTGCAGCTCGTCGACCTGGCGTAGGATCTCGCCGCGGCGCAAGGCGACCCACGAGAGCAGGATCCGCGCCCGGGCGCGTTTATTCGGGTCGCCCGACAGAAGCTGCTCTTCGCCGGCCTCGGCCGCCTCCCGATGGTCCTGCTTCATCCAGGCGATCAGGCCGCGATAATGGATCGCGTCGTAGTACCAATCATCGTCGGCCTTCATCTCTTTGAGGGCGCGCTCGATGAGGCGGCGTCCACCGGTGTAATCCCTGGTAAATCCGAGCGCCGCGCCGAGCAGTACGTCGCGCGCGATCCGGTCGCCGGCGGAACCCTTCGGAACGTCCGACAACGTGGCGATGATCTCCATGTACCGGCGCTCGCGGATCGCGAGGCGCGCTCCCGCCAGCACGGCGTCGAAGCCGCCACCGGCGTCAACCAACTCACGGCAGCGGTCAAAGTCCGCAGCCGTGAAGGATCTTTCGAATTCTCCGGCATTGAAGCCGGAGCGGCTAACTATCGCGCTTGCTAACATAGTCCCCGTCTAAGTGATTAAAAGCATGATTTTAGGGCCCCGCGTTTTCCATCGCCGGACATTCAGGCGCTCATTGTACCACATCGGCCGCCTGGTCCCTTCCAATACTAGCTAGTGAGTTAGCACCGGAGGAGGACCACCACCAACAACATCCTGCCGATGCATGCGTGCCGGAGCCGGACCGCCGCCCATGAGTTCCTGCCGATGCATACGCGCCGGAGCCGGACCGCCGCCCATCAGTTCCTGTCGATGCATGCGTGCCGGAGCCGGACCGCCGCCCATCAGTTCCTGCCGATGCATACGCGCCGGAGCCGGGCCGCCGCCCATCAGTTCCTGCCCATGCATGCGCGCCGGAGCCGGGCCGCCGCCCATCATCTCCAACGAGTGCATCGAGCTCTGGCTCGTGTTTGGCAGCATTGAACCGCCGGAGAGACCGCCGCCGGCGCAGCCGCCGAGAACTGCAGCGGCTAACGCGAGGGTGGCCACGACGATCGAATTACGCATTTATCATTGCCTTTCAGCGCCTGGGGGCGCCAGGAAGCATAACTAGTAGTACGAATATACTAGTACCAAATAGCCTCCAAGGATAGGGCCGCTTGGCAAACTTTGCATCTATTCACAATAAACCTAGCGGGATCGGGGTGCCACGGGACCACGGTGAGGGCGCGCTGACTAGTTTAAGCAGCCCCTCGCTTGCTGTCGTCTCGGTGGAGGAGGCCACAACCCGTTCTCTATCTCTTCAAGTGAGGGAACTCCACATGTCTTACTCTCTTTCTCACGCATTCAAGCAGACGTTGACCGTCGCGGCGCTGGGTGTCTTCATCCTGGCGATCTCGGGGTGTAGCGGGTCTTCATCGATGACGCCCTCGGCGGCATCCGGCGGCACGGGGGCTCCCAGCGGTGTGCAGCACGCCGCCGCCTACACCTACAAGACGCTCGACGATTCCGACGATCCGGGTTTCAACGAGCTCCTGGGGGTCAACAACCTCGGAAAAATAGGCGGCTATTACGGAAGTGGCACGCCGGCCGATCCGAGCGTCGGCTACATCATCCGCAAGTACGGGAACTCGCATTACCGCACGATCCTCTATCCCGGAGCCGTGAACACGCGGGTGACGGCGCTGGACAATCACAACGACGTCGCGGGATCGTACGACACGAAGGTGGGTACGTTCGGCTTCATTCTGACCGTCGACGGAATCTGGCTCAGCTACAAGGACCCGCACACGCACGGCGCGACCAACGTCACCGAACTGCTCGGGCTCAGCGACTCCAGCCTCGCCGTTGGCTACTACATCGACTCGAACAACGTCAAGCACGCGTTCGAGCTCATTCAACCGTCCGGCCAGTTCCACGGCATCGTTCCTCCGGGCTCGACCAGCGCGGTGGCAACGGCGATCAACGGCAAGGGCGACATCGTCGGATATTTCACCAAGTCCGACGGGTCGATCGAGAGCTTCCTTTTAAAGGGTGGTTCCTACACGGAGTTCGCCTACAAGGGCAGCAGCAATATGACCGAGGCGACGAGCATCAACTGGGAGGACGAAATCGCGGGCGCGTACGCCGATTCATCGGGCACCATTCACGGATTCGTGCTCGACAACTTGCTGGGCACACCGGAGTGGGTCGCACCGGTCGACGACCCGAACGCGAACGGGACGACGATCGTAACGGGAATCCAAAACCATCACGACCTCGTCGGCTATTACGTCGACGGTGGAGGCAACACGAACGGATTCTTGGCGATGCCAACCGGGAAGTAAACTAACTCGAGGGCGAAGGTCTCCCAATCGTACGGGGTAGATCCCCGCCGACGTCTTCGCGTGTGGTCAGGTACGCCTCGCTAAAATCGGTAACGTCTTAGTCGGCCGGCTATATCGCAATTCGACGCGCGTTACTGCGCGTCGGGCAGGCGCAGATCCGGCGGCCTGTGTAGGAAGTAATTCTTGTCGAGCGCGCTTGGGATCTGGTGGAATTTCCGCGGCGGCTTGTTGAAGTCGAATGCATCCATTTCGGGAGAGGTGGCCCTCGTATCGCTTGCCGCGAGCCGCCCGAGGCCGAATACGTCCTCTGCGAACTTGAGGATGCTGCCGTGCTCGTAGTGCACGTGCGAGACATGCCCCTTCTTCGCATAGGCGGAGACGATCAGCATGGGAATCCGCATGCCGAGCCCGTCGTAATCGGCGAGCGCCGGCGGCTGGGGATCGTACCAACCCCCGTAGTCATCCCAAAAGATGAAACGGCGGTCGAATTCCAATACGGTGACTCGCCGATCGCGTTGACGAGCGAGGCCACCCACTGCGGCCCCGTGCTCGAGTTGCAAGCCGCATGGTCGGAGTTCTCGCACGTGGGAGTGATCCAGCTCACAGCGCGCAGTTTGCCATTAGAGACGTCGTCGTAGAACGTCGTCTGCGGCGTGATCACGTCTTGCTTCCAATCCGGTCCGTAGTAGACGTGCTTGATCGCCTGGTAAGCGCTCCAGATGTCGCCGTCCCCGAAGACGGGCGAGGTGTAGTACGCCCATGAGATGCCGGCCGCGTCGAGCTCGTCGCCGAGCGTCGTCGGATCCCAGCAGGCGACTTCGGTACCCTTGACTTGCCTCTGCTGGTTCACCATCCCGATAAAGTTGCCCGAACCGTTCGCACAGCCCCAGATTCCGGCGGGATAGTTGACGGCGGATTCGGCTTGTCCCGAGATGATGTACTGGTGCGAGATGAAGCTGCTTGCATCGAAGTTGGACGCGTACGTCTCATCCGCCAAAACGTACTGCCCGGCGATCGCGAAGTACGGCTTCGTCTCCTTGTGCGGAACGTAGGCGTACTGAGGCTCGGGTTCGGGACACTTCGGCGCGCCGTGCCCACAGCTCACGTACTCCAAGTTGAAGCCGTTCATTCGGCAATCGGTGCCCGGGAAGCTCCCCGCGCCGTTGCACGCCTGGAAGAACGAGGTAGAACTGTGATCGATATCCCACGCCGTCGCGAGCCCGATCGGCTTTAGCCTGATCTTTTTGTTAGAGCTGTCGTAGCCATAGGTTACGGTCTCGGCGCCGGGGTAACCGTAAAAGAGGTTGTTGAACGATCGGTTCTCCTGAACGATGATGACGACGTGCTTGATCTTGCCGCTCGCGGCGTCGCGTGCCGACACGCGGCGCGCGGCCGACAGCACGGAGGTGCCGCCGGCTTGCCCGTTATGACCGCCGCACGACCAGAGGACGAGCGCGACCCCCGCGGCCGCGATCGCCCTCACTGCGTGTCGGGCGGGTGCGTATCGAGCGGCTGGTGCATGAAGTAATCCTTGCCCAGCGTCGTCGGAATCACTTGGAACTTCCGCGGGGGCTTGTTGAAGTTGAAGGCGTCGTCAGGCGGCGTGGCGCGCGTGTCGCTGTTCGCGAGCTGACCGAGACCGAACAGGTCCTCGATGAACCGTAACATGCTGCCGTGCTCGTAGTGGGTATGCGAGACCTTGCCTTTCTTCGCGTACGACGACACGATGAGCATCGGGATTCGCAAGCCCAGACCGTCGTAATCCAACATGGCCGGAGGTTCCGGATCGAACCAGCCGCCGTAGTCGTCCCAGAAGATGAAGATCGCGGTGTTGTTCCAATACTGCGATTGCCCGACCGCGTTGACCAGCGACGCCACCCACTCCGGGCCGGTGTTCGACCCTGAGCCTGCGTGATCGGAGTTCTCCCACGTCGGCGTGATCCAGCTCACGGCACGCAGATTGCCGTTGGAGACGTCGTTGAAGAACTGCGTCTGGGGCGTGATGATGTCTTTACTCCAGTCGGGGCCGTAGTAGATGTGCTTGATCGCCTGGTAGGCGCTCCAGATGCCGAGATCGCCGTTGATGGTCGCGGTGTAGAAGCCCCACGAGAGGCCGGCGGTGTCGAGCTCGTCGCCCAGCGTCGTCGGATCCCAGCAGACGACCTCGTAGCCGTTGATCTTACGCTGTTGGTTCACCATGCTGATGAAGTCGCCGGAACCGCCGGGACAACCCCACGATCCCCCCGGGTAGTTCACCGCGGACTCGGCCTGTCCCGAGATGATGTACTGATGCGAGATGAAGCTGCTCGCGTCGAAGTTCGACGCATACATCTGATCGGCAACCACGTATTGCTTGCCCATGTCGAAGTATGGCTTCGTCTCGGTGTGCGGGACGTAGCTGTATTGCGGGTTCGGATTCGGGCACGGGTTGCTTCGACCACCGCAGCCCACCCATTCCTGATTGAATCCGTTCATCTGGCAATCAGTGCCGGGGAAACTGCCCGTGCCGTTGCAGGCCTGGAAGAACGAGGTCGAGCTGTGATCGAGATCCCATGTGGTCTCGAGGCCGACCGGTTGGAGCGTGATCTTCTGATTGGACGTGTTGTAGCCATACTTCGCGGTTTTTGCGCCGGGAAAACCGTAGAACAGGTTATTGAAGGAGCGGTTTTCCTGAACGATGATGATGACGTGCTGGATCTTGCCGCTCGCGGCGGAACGGTGGACCCGCTTGATCGCGGCGATCTGCGGCGGATGCGCCGGCCCCGAGTTGGCCGCGGCCGGCGCGTTTGGCGCCGGAACCGCCGGCGGCGTGCTGGTGAGTCCGCTGTTGCCGTTGCAAGCTGCGAGGAAGGCCCCAATGGCTGCCATCGCCGGCAGCCTGCTCCCGAGTTGAATACAACGCATTATGCGCTCTCCTTATGCGTAGATTGTTACTGGGTATCCGGCCACCGAGTATCGAGCGGTTGGTGCATGAAGTAATCCTTGCCCAGCGTCGTCGGAATCACTTTGAACTTCCGCGGCGGCTTGTTGAAGTTGAAGGCATCGTCCGGCGGCGTGGCCCGCGCGTCACTGGCGGCGAGCTGCCCGAGGCCGAAGAGGTTCTCGACGAAGCGTAAGATGCTGCCGTGCTCGTAGTGGGTATGCGAGACGTGATCCTTCTTCGCATAGGCCGAGACGATAAGCATCGGGATTCGCAAGCCGAGACCGTCGTAGTCCATCAGGGCCGGCGGTTCCGGATCGTACCAGCCGCCGTAGTCATCCCAGAAGATGAAGATCGCGGTGTTGTTCCAGTACTGCGATTGCCCGACCGCATTGACCAGCGACGCCACCCACTGTGGGCCGGTGTTCGAGCCGCAGCCCGCGTGATCGGAGTTCTCGCAGGTCGGCGTGATCCAGCTCACCGGACGCAGATTGCCGTTGGAGACGTCGTTGAAGAACTGCGTCTGAGGCGTGATGATGTCTTTGTTCCAGTCGGGACCGTAGTAGATGTGCTTGATCGCTTGATAGGCGCTCCAGATATTGCCGTCTCCGTTGATGGTCGCGGTGTAGAAGCCCCACGGGATTTTGGCCCCGTCGAGCTCGTCGCCCAGGGTCGTCGGATCCCAGCAGACGACCTCCGTGCCGCTGAGCTGCCGCTGCTGGGTTACCTTGCCGATGAGGTCGCCGGATCCGCCCGGGCAACCCCAGGCTCCATAGGGGTAGTTCACTGCGGACTCGGCCTGTCCCGAGATGATGTACTGATGCGAGATGAAGCTGCTCGCGTCGAAGTTCGACGCGTACATTTGATCGGCCAGCACGTATTGCTTGCCCATGTCGAAGTATGGCTTCGTCTCGGTGTGCGGGACGTAGCTGTACGGCGGGTTGGGGTTCGGGCACTGCGGTTGCCCGCCGTGACCGCAGCCGACGTACTCGTTATTGAAGCCGTTCATCTGGCAATCGGTGCCGGGAAAACTACCCGTGCCGTTGCAGGCCGCGAAGAACGACCCCGAGCTGTGATCGAGATCCCAAGTGGTCTCGAGCCCGACCGGTTGGAGCGTGATCTTCTGGTTGGACGAGTTGTAGCCGTACGTGGCTGTGGTTGCGCCAGGGAAGCCGTAGAACAGGTTATTGAAGGAACGGTTCTCCTGAACGATGATGATGACGTGCTTGATTTTGCCGCTCGCGGAGGAACGGCGAGCCCGCGTCATCGCGCCGATCTGCGGCGGATGCGCCGGACCCGAGTCCGCCGCCGGGGGAATATTTGCGGCCGGCAGCGTAGGCGTCGTGCCGGCAAGGTTACCGTTTCCGTTACAAGCCGAGAGGAAGAGCGCGAGTGCCGCGAGTCCCAGCGGCCAATTACAACGCATGCGCGATCTCCTTTGGAATAGCAGGGTGATTGAACAGCCTTACGCGAGCGCGAACGGCGAATCCCCCGGAGCAACGATGACGAGCATCATCTTTCCGGCTGCCGCAGCCGTTGACGCGCCAGCCCGTCAAACATCATCCGGACGCACGTGCCCTCTGCGGTATCGATCGTAAGCTGCCGGGCAACAGCGCGAATGATACGCAACCCAAAGCCCCGTCCGGGAAGGGGTTCGCGCTCGATAAACGCGCCGTTATCCAAAACGTCGACGGCCAGCTTTCCGCTGCGAAGGATCCTCGCCCGGAGCTGAAGGTATCCCGCGGTTTCCGCCTGCCGGCGCGCGTAAGCATGTTCGACCACGTTGGCGAGCGCCTCGCCCGCAGCCGTCGTCACGTCTTCCAAGTAATCCCGGTCGAATTGGAGCGCCTGCAAGAAGGCTTCGAGCGCATGCCGGATCAGCGCTACGTAGCGCGACTGCGCCGGGCAGCAGAGCCGCAGCTCGGAAGCCGAGTTCACCGCCGAACCCGCTCCATGAGATACTCCACGGCCTCGCCGTGTTCGCCAAAGATCTTGAAGGCGCCCGCAAGCCCCGCGTATTGCACGAGTCGAGCGAACTGCGGCGTCCGAATCACGAGGGCTACCGGCAGATCGTCGCGCTGGGCGTTGACGCAGAAGCGCAGCAGCTCGGTTAGCGCGATCGAATCGGCGTAGGTCACCTCACCGAGATCGAGCAGAACCGCGCCCACGTCTTCGGAAAGCCGGAGCGCGTCGCGTATCTCGTTCTTGCGGCCTATCTCGAGTTCGCCGGTCAACCGAATCGTATGTATTGGATCGCTCTCGTTCACGCAATCCTCCAAAGTGCATGTGGGCCCGTTTCAGAGGGCTTTCCCATTTTGCCGGGCGCAGTAAACGTCGGCTCTCGATACTCGTTGACGACTGCGACGCCGCCGGGCGCGTCAGCGAACCGAATCGTGAGAATGGCGACGTCGTCGGAGATGTCCCGGCTCCTGAAGATACGGTCGCGAATATCTTCCGCCGCTTCGGCACCAGGCCGCTTCGCCGCTAATTCGACCGCCTCGAGCAGCGCGGCTTCGCCCGCAGCGAGGTCACGGGAGTGTTCGATCACGCCATCCGTATAGAGCACGATCATGGCTCCGGGACCGGTTCGAATGCAATGCGTGTCGTAGGCCGTCTCGGCCCGCACCCCCAACGGCAACGACCCGAACTCGAGCAGCCTCGCGTGGTGCTTTGGCTCGAGCAAGACGGGCGGCGGGTGTCCGGCCACAGCGTATTCGAACTCGTACGTTCGCGTGTTGATCACCCCGGCGATCGCGGTAATCGGGGATGCCTCATCGCGCAGGAGCACCTCGTTGACTCGCTCCAGAACGCGCCTCGGGTCGGAGTCGAGCAAGGCGCCTGCGATCAAGAGCTGCCGGGCCTTGTTCATGGCGATCACGGCCTCGATGCCGTGCCCCGTGACGTCGCCGATCGCGATGAGCACCCGATCTTCCGATAATTGGAGCACATCGTACCAATCCCCGCCGACCTTGGCGTCTTCGGTCGCTGGAACGTAGGCCGCGCTGAAGCTCACGGTCGGCAACGTCGGGAAGATGCGCTGTGAAAACGCCTCCTGGAGCGTGTCCGCAATTCGGCGCTCGGTTTCGAGCGCGGTACGCGTCTCCGCGTTTTTCCTCCGCTGGTGCTCCGACTGCGCGCGCTGCTGTTCGAGCCGTACGTTGAGCCGGTACTGCTGAACCGAAAAAAGCAGCGCAGCCAAAACGACCACCACCACGGCGGCTGCGGCGAACATTCCGACGGACAGGGTCGCTGCCTCGGTCCGCTGGTCGGTCAGCGCTTCTTCGTTCGCCAGCGCGGCGTCGATCCGCGCAATATCGATGCGAAAACGATCGACCAGCCATTTTCCATGGAGCTCGAGATAGGTGGTGCCTCGCCGCCGGGCTCGCAAAGGCGCGGCAACGTGCTGGTTCCACCGCCGATTGACGTAGACCGCATCGTCCAGCGCGATCAGGGCTTGCCGCAGGTGGCGCGCTTCGAGCGAACGGCGAAGGCGCGCGACCGCGCCCGGAAAGGCCGCACGGCCGACGTAATACCGGCCGAGCAAAATTCTTTGGTGAATGGTCGCGTATCCCCTGATTGCGGTCTCCTCGTCGAGCTGCGCGCCGACCACGTGGGCCGCGTAAATGCGAGCGGTCCGAATGGCCTCGGCGTTTCGGAACGACTGGGCAACGAGCGTCCGCAACAACCATCCTCCCACGATGAGCGTCGCGACCAAGATCGCGAGCAGCACGAGCGTCAGGATCAAGGGGGCGTGGATCCGCGTCGCCATTCGGCGAGCATTTTTCACGATCAGAAACGGACCCCTGCCCTAGTGGCCCAAGTGCCAGCCATGCTTCTCGCAGCGATACGGTTTCAAACCGGTCGCCGAGCGCGGGATCGCTCGTTCGGCGGTTTTTTTGGTTTCGAAGGCCGCTTTCGGCGCGCCGTTGTCCTTATAACACGAGCGCGGTCCGCCGACTTTTCGGACGGTCACTCCTCGCCGTCGTAATACTCGTGATGGTGCGAACGCAGAAGCCGCCGCTCCGGCGATTGGACGCCCCACTTGCCGCTGTCCGGATAGTGCCACGACTCGCCGAGCGGATTGTCGGCAACGACGTAGATCACGAGATGCTCGGCGCCGTCGTTGAAGAATTGATGCGCCTCACCCGGCTTGAAGACGCAGGCGTCGCCGGCCGCGATCCTCGTCGTCCCCTCGTCATCGCGTACCGTGCCGCTCCCCGAAATGACGTGGTAAAACTCCCACTGCGCGCTATGGGAATGATAGGGGTAGGGCGCTTTGCCCGGGGGAATGCGGAGAATCTCAACGTCAAACGGATGGCGTTCGAGCAGATCGGTCGACTCGCGCTTTCGGCCGAGCGCCTCGGAGATCTGGATGCCTTCGCCAGCGAACGTGCCCTTTGGAGACGTCCAGGTCGTTGGCTCGAGCTCGTTCGTGTTGACCTTTCGCATGGTGTCGCGTCGGCTTCGCCGTCGCGCCGAGGCGGCCTGGTCAAACCGGCCGGCTACTGAAAGCTGTGGATGGCGAGAGTTCGGGTGATGCCCTCGTCGTCGAAGCTCCAGATCTTTTGTGCGAGGACGTCGATGCAGCCGCCCTCCTTCTGCAGCGTTCCCTCGATGATGAGCGTGGACGAGGAGCGAATCGGGCGCCGAAACGTTTCATAGACGTTCGGACGAACGATAACGTTGACCAACCCGGTCTCGTCTTCGAGCGTGAGAAAGACAAAGCCCTTGGCCGTCCCGGGGCGCTGACGGGTGACGACCAGGCCGCCGACGCGGCACGCGCTGTTGCGCGGGAGCGTTCCCAGTTGCGCGGCGGGGATCACGCGCTGCGCCGCGAGCAGCTCGCGGAAGTGTTCCATCACTTGCCCCGACGGCGTGACGCCGGTCGACCATAGATCGAAGGCTACGAGTTTTTTCGGCGCCGGCGATTCGAATCGAACCGAAGGCTCGTCCACGTCCATGAGCGCCCCGAGCTCCCCGCGGGCCTCGCGCTCGTCGAGTCCGCGCAGCGCCCACATCGCCTCGCGGCGCGACGGATACCAGGGCGCGAAGGCGCCGGCGATGGCGAGGTTTTCCAGCGTCTCGCGCTCGAGCCGCGTACGCTGCGCGAAGGCCAAAACGTCGTCGAACGGCCCGGCCGCGATGGCTTCTTCCAAGCGCTTGCGCTGCGCCTCGCCCAGCCCGCGCACGAGATGGAATCCCAGCCGAAGCGCGCCGCCGGATTCGACGCGCGACCAATACTCGCTGGCGTTGACTTCGATCGGACGGATCGCCACGCCGTGGCGCCGCGCGTCGTTGACCAGCACCTCGGTCGAGTAAAAGCCCATCGGCTGCACGTTGAGGATGGCGGCTGCAAAGACGGCCGGGAGGTGGCACTTCAGGTAGGCCGATGCGTAGGCCAACAGCGCGAAGCTGGCGGCGTGCGACTCGGGGAAGCCGTAGTCGGCGAAGCCCTCGAGCATGTGGAAGAGCTGCTCCGCGGCCGCGCGCTCGATGCCGTTGGCCATCATGCCGTCGACGAGCTTGGCGTGTATCTCCTCCATTCGCTCGCGCGAGCGCTTGTGTCCCATCGCGCGGCGCAGCCGGTCGGCCTCGCCCGGAGAGAAGCCGGCCGCCTCGATCGCCAATCGCATTCCCTGTTCTTGAAAGAGCGGCACCCCCAGCGTTCGTTCCAGAACCGGCTTGAGTTTCGGATGCGGATAGGTCACCGGTTCGGCGCCGGAGCGCCGGCGCAGAAACGGATGGATCATCTGCCCTTGGATCGGACCGGGACGGATAATCGCGACCTGCATGACGATGTCGTAAAAACAGGCGGGCTTTAAACGCGGCAGCATCGATTGCTGCGCCCGCGACTCTATCTGAAAGACGCCGATCGTATCGGCGCGCTGCATCATCGCATAGGTTTTCTCGTCACCGGCCGGGATCGTATGCAGTTCGAGATCGCGCGCCACCGCCGGGGGCAGCCACGGATCTTCGCGGGCGACCGAGCGCCGGTAGAGCGTGAAGGCCTCACGCAGGAGCGAGAGCATTCCCAGCCCGAGCAGGTCGATTTTGATCAAGCCCATGTCCTGGAGATCGTCTTTATCCCACTGAACGACGGTGCGATCGCGCATCGTCGCCCATTCGACCGGCGCGACGCGCACCAGCGGATCGCGCGTGATCAGCATCCCGCCGGAATGAATGCCCAAATGGCGAGGAAAGTTTGCGATCCGCCGGCAGATCGTGAAGAGCATCTCGGGGCCGGCATCCTCGGGTAGGGATTCGCGCGCATCGAACTCGCGGGCGACCGTATCGACCTGTTCCAGACTCAGCCCCAGCGCCTTGCCGACGTCGCGGATCGCGGAACGCGTCCGGTAGCTGATCACCTCGGCGACCATCGCCGCGTTCGAGCGGCCATACCGTTCGTAGACGTACTGGATGACGAGCTCGCGATCTTGATGGGCGAAATCGATGTCGATGTCGGGAATCTCGCGCCGCTCCTCCGACATGAAGCGCTCGAAGAGCAAGTCCATCGCGATCGGATCGACCGCGGTGATGCCGAGCGCGTAGCAGACCGCCGAGTTTGCCGCCGAACCTCGCCCCTGGCAGAGGACGCCGAGCTCGCCGGCCTTACGCACGATATCCCAGACGATCAAGAAATATCCGGCCAGATCCATCTTGGCGATGAGGCCGAGCTCGTATTCCAGCTGCCGCTCCACCCTCGTTTCGAGCGGCGACGGATAACGCCGGGAGGCGCCTTGATAGACGAGCTCGCGCAGATAGCGCTGCGGCGAGCTGCCCTGCGGCACCGGAAAGAGCGGAAACTGCCCGGTTAAACGGTCCAGCCGGAAACGGCAGCGGCGCGCGATGGCGACGCTCGCGCCGATCGCCTCGGGATATTGCGCGAAGATCCGCCGCATGGCGGCCGGAGTTTTGAGGTGGAACTCCGCGTTCGGGCGGAATTTGTTGGCGGCTCGCGCCGCATGGAGCGTCGTGCCGTCGCGCACGCACGCGAGCACGTCGGCAACGAGCGCGTCTTCTTTCACGGCATAGACCACGGCGTTGGTCGCAACGCACGGCAATCCGCACTCGCGCGCGAGCCGAACGAGCTGCACGTTGCGTTGCGTCTCCTGCTGCGTGAGGTGCTGCTGGAGCTCGAGGTAGAAGCGTTCCGGGAAGAGCGCCGCAAGGCGTCGCGCTTCACACGCCGCCGCCCCGGCACCGCCGCGCTCGAGCGCGAGCTCGACGCGACCGAACTGACCGCCGGAGAGCGCGATCAATCCGTCGCTGCGACCGTCGAAGTCATCTAATTGCAAACGCGCGTCGCCCTTGCTCCCCCGCATCTGCGCGCGCGAGATCAGCTCGCAGAGGTGGGCGTAGCCGCGTTCGTCCTCGATCAAGAGCAGGATGCGCGAGCCGTCTTCGAAGGTGAGCTCACTGCCGAGGATCGCGGCCAATCCGCGGTGACGCGCGTGGGTCGAGAAGCGCACCGCTCCGTAGAGGCCGTCGCGATCGGTCAACGCGATCGCCGATAATCCGAGCGCCCCCGCGACCTCTATCAACTCTTCGGGGTGCGAGCCTCCCTGCAAGAAGCTGAAGTTAGACCACACGTGGAGTTCCGCATATCCCTCCACACAAAATTACTGGTAGATGCCGCGGAGATACCAGTGCGAACCCTGGTGGTAGATGCGTGCGAAGGTCCCGTTTTCCAGCACGACGTCGTATTCGTCACGCGTCACCGGCCCTTCGGCGCAGTTCAGCTTAGCGGTACGTTCGGAGATGCGCCACGGGCCCACGCATTGGCACACCGCTTGCCGGTCGACGATTGCCGGCTCGCCGCCGCGCAGCTGCACGGGCACTTCGCGCACTTCGAGAAGGCGTAGCTGAGGTACGAGCTCGCGCTCGGGGTGACGTTGCGGCAGCATCGCGCGCGGCGGCAGCGTGAATGGCTCGTAGACGAAGCGTTC
The DNA here is from genome assembly GCA_963745145.1 of Vulcanimicrobiota bacterium. Lineage (GTDB taxonomy): Bacteria > Vulcanimicrobiota > Vulcanimicrobiia > Vulcanimicrobiales > Vulcanimicrobiaceae > Cybelea. The sequence goes on from CAVUWE010000003.1 coordinate 1,158,774, forward strand.
CTCGAGCAGATGGGCGTCGCGCGTGTGGGCTCGCGCGACGCCGGCGCCGAGCGCCGCTTCGAGGCGCGCGATCGTAACCGCGACGCGCTCCGGATCGAGTTCGTCGGCACAGAAGAGCGCTTGTGCTTCTCCTCCTTCTTCGAGCTGTAACGCCGCGACGCGCAGCCCAACGATCGCACTTGCAAACGCCGTGCCTTCGAGCTTGGCGCGCAGCATCTCGAACATCGTGCGCTCGTGCGCGGTCGGCGTTGAGAGCGGCACGTCGAAATCGCAGGCGTCGGCGTCTTCCAGCTCGATCGCCAAGCGGAGCGCGCCCGCGCGCTTGCCGCAACTATCGAGATCGGCGCAGATTCGTGCCAGCAGCATGCGCAGTGCAAAAAATACCTGGGCCTCGTCAGCGGCGCGCCCTTCGCCGAAGATCGACGCCTCGATCGCAACGGCGTGGCCGCGCGGAACGAAGGGGCGCCGATCGATGCCGCGGGCGAGCTCGTGCCAGCTCGCCGCGGCCGCACCGAAACGGCGCACGAAGGGACCGTGCGGCAATCGAGCCAGATCGCCGAGCCGTTCGATGCCGAGCAGCCGCAGGCGCTCGACGATCGCGGGATCGATTTCGAGCAGCGTCAGCGGCAGCGGCGCGAGCAGCTCGCGCTCCGCACCGGGTTCGCAGAGGTTTCCAGCCGCAAAGTGCGCCGCCGCGTGCGCGGCGATCTTATTCGGACCCGCACCAATCCGCGTCGCGCATCCGAAGCAGAGGAGCGTTCCGCGCGCCTGCGCGATCCACTCGGGCGCGCCGCCCGCGATACCGTGCATGTCGAGAAAGGCGAGACCCGGACGAACGTCGTCGACGAGCGGCGAGACCGCATCGAGGGCGTCGAGCATCTCCTCCCAGAGCACGCGTGCTTGCGCGCCTTCGAAACAATCCCCCAAAACGCTAACGCAGAGCAGCATCGAGCATCTCCTCGCGTCCAACGCGAACGCGAGCCGTCCGTCCCGCCATCATCAGCTTATGCTTGCGCACGCCGACACAGAGCTCGAAACCGGCAATGGTTCCCCAAAGCCCGCGCCCACCGTGCGTGACGATCCGCTCCAGCGCGCAGTGCAGACGCACGCCCGCCGCGGCCGTCAGCGCGGCACCCGCGCGCGCCACGACTACGATCAAGAGCACTCCGTTGCGATGCGCGAGCGTTGCCAGCCGCGTCCAGACCGCATCGCGGAGGGCGATGGCCGGCATGAGCACCAGCCGGCAGATGCGCGAGCGCAGCAGAATGTCGGCCGCGCGGGCCATCTCGAGCGCCTTGCGGGCGGGAACGATCAGGACTCGCTCGAGGCAGGCGCCCGCCTCGGCTAGCGCCGGCGGATAAAGGCCGCCGTCGTCGAGGACGGCGACCAGGCTCCGGCGGGTCATCCGGGCCGCGAGGCCGGCCGCGACGCTCCAGCGTCCCCCGCCCTCGAGCGTCGCCACGATTCCGGCGGGAAATCCACCGTCGAGCAGACGGTCGAGTTCCGGGATGGCGGTGGGGACGAGCCCCTCGACGGGGAGGGTGGGCTTCGCGCTCAAGCGGGCTTTGAGGAGCTCGAACCTTTCGGCTCGATGCGCTCGCTCAGGACAGGCTTCGGAGGGTGCCAGCGCCGCCATGGGAGATTCATGCTAATCGAACATATGTTCGATTGTCAAGGCTCTCCCGGAACTTACATCAGGACTGCACTTCGCGCAGACTCGGACCGCGGCCATGGGGCGCGGTGAGGTCCATGATCGGACCGATGGGCACGATTCGAGTCGGGTTGATGTCGTCGTGCGTCGCGTAATAGTGGCGCTTGATCTGATCGAAATCGACGGTTTCGGCGATGCCGTCGATTTGATAGAGGTCGCGTAGATAGCCGTAGAGATTCGGGTAATCGGCGATGCGGCGGAGGTTGCACTTAAAGTGGCCGTAGTAGACCGGATCGAAGCGAACGAGCGTCACGAAGAAGCGCCAGTCGCACTCGACCGGCTGCGCACCGCAGAGATAGCGCCGGTGCGCCAAGCGGCGTTCCATCGCATCGAGCGTTTCGAAGACGCGGCGGGCCGCGCGCTCGTAGGGCTGCTGATGCGTGGCAAAGCCGGCGCGATAGACGCCGTTGTTGACCGTTTCGTAGATCAAGCCGTTGAGCTCGTCGATTTCGCCACGCAGCGCGCGCGGATAGAGATCAAGGCGCGGTCTCTCGGCGAATGCATCGAACTCGGTCTCGAGCATCCGCATGATGTCGTCGTCGGAGTTGCTGACGATGCGGTTGCGCTCTTTATCCCAGAGTATGGGCACGGTGACACGCGCACGATAACCCGGATCGCTGGCGAAGTAGGCTTCGCTCAAGAACGCCCAGCCGTTGATCGGATCCGGCTCGCTCGGCATGAAACGCCAGCCGCGTTCGTCGCGAATGGGATCGACTACCGTCATGCCGATCGCGCCTTCCAAGCCTTTGAGCTTTCGCACGATGACGGTGCGGCTCGCCCACGGGCAGGCGAGCGAAACGTAGAGGTGGTAGCGCCCCGCTTGCGCGGGATAGCCGGTACTGCCGTCGGCGCGAACCCAGTCGCGAAATGCGTCCTCTTGGCGTTCGAAGCTTCCGTCGGTCGCCTGTTCCTCGGGGAATTGCGCCTGGACCGTCATGGGCGGCTCGCTTAGGTTCGCGGCGCCGGCGTAAAGTCGAGCGATGCCGAGTTAATGCAGTAGCGGGTGCCCGCCGCCCCCGGGCCATCGTCGAATACGTGGCCTAGATGTGAATCGCAACGCATGCAGCGCACTTCGATGCGCTGCATGCCATGGCTGTGGTCGTCGAGCAGCCGGACGTTCTCCTGTTCTTCAGGTTGCGTGAAGCTCGGCCAGCCGCAGTGCGATTCAAACTTCGCGCCGGCCGTGAAGAGCTGCTGACCGCAGGCGCCGCAGTGATACGTGCCGTTGTCGTCGACCTGGAGCAGCTTCCCGGAGAACGGCGCTTCGGTGCCCGCCTCGCGTAGAACGTGGTAGCGCTCGCCGCCGAGCTGATCCCTCCACTCCTGCTCGCTCTTTTGGACTTCCGGGGTGACGTCGTGTTTCATCGCGTGCTCCTTGCGCTACCATAAACGCGCGAAGGCGCGAAAGCGATGCGGAGGGCAATACCCCTATATGAAGCTCTTCTTTGAAATTCTGCTCTCGATCATCTTGCACCCGATCGCGATGATCCTCATGTGGATCAATTTGATCGCGCGCGGCGATATGACGGGGTTCACGAAGTTCGTCTGGTTCCTCGTCAGTATCGTGTGGGGGCTCGGCCCTATTCTCTACATCCTGGTGGCCGAGGGGGCGCTCTGGTAGCGAGCGCCCACCGGCGCCGTTATCGCGGCGGTCTGCCCTGGACCGTCCCGTGGATCGTGCCGCCGTTTATAGGACGGCCACCGCCTCCACCTCCACGCCATCCGCCCCAGCAGCATCCGCCTCCGTGCCATCCGGCTCCGCGCCATCCCCATCCCCAGCCCCAGCCCCAGTTGACGCCTGCGCCGAACCACGGCCAGCCGTAGCCGTAGCCCGGGTAGCCGTAGCCTGGATAACCGTAGCCGTACGGGTAGGCGCCGCCGTACGCATAGTAGCCGCCGCCGTACGGGCTGCCTCCGTAACCGTATGGGTTGCCGCCGTAGCCGTAGTACGGCGAGTAGGGCGACTGAACGACGTCGATGCGATCGGCCTGATACGTCGAGCCATCGGCGTGGCCGAAGACTGCGACGCTCATGCCCTCGATCAGCCGAATGCCGGTCGGATTGATGATCGTGCCCTGGCGCAGCGAGATGTGGTCGTTGTAGCCCTTTTCATCCCGCATATAGAGGACCCACTGTCCGTCGAACCCGTTGACCACGCCTTTGATGGCGTTCCGGTATGCGTAGCTCGGGGCGGGCAGCGCGTACGACGGCTGCTGCTGCGGCTGTTGCGGATAGGGTTCCTGTTGCGGGTAGGGCTGCTGCTGCTGCGGGTAGGGCTGCTGCTGCTGCGGGTAGGGCTCCTGCTGCGCGGCGGCCAGGGCCGGAAACGCGAGGCAGACGGCCGCGCTCAGCGCGGCGATAGTCGTTGCGGTGGTCGAGAAGCGTCGGCGGTTCATATCACTTAATAGTATACCGCCGCGCCGAGGCCGCCGGGGTTAGAAAACGCGCAAAAAGATGCTCTCTCGGCTCGCTGATCAAGCGGCCGGGAAGCGGTACTTGACGTTGAAACAGGGTCAGGGCATAGGCTAGGGCCGAGGGGAATGCTGTGCAAACAACGGTTGCGAAGCCCCGCAGAACGGTCAAATCAACCCGTCATAGAGGTATTTAGAGTGGCGAACGATTGGGATTGGACGAAGAAGTATTACTCCGAGGAGGCGCGCGCGGAGCTCGAAAAGCGGCTGCGCGACACCTCGCAAGAACTGATCGAACAGGGTCAGCGTGCGTGGACCTCGCTGCTGGCGGAGGTCGAGGAGGCCGCGTCGCGCGGCGTCGACCCATCGAGCGATCCTGCCCGCGCGCTCGCCGAACGCTGGAGCGACATGATGGCGCAGTTCACGCAAGGCAGCGCGGAGATTCAACAAGGCCTCAATCGTCTGTGGTCTGATTCGACGCATTGGCCGACCGACTTCACGCGGCCGTGGAGCGACGCCGCCGCAGCGTTCATCAAGAAGGCGATGAAACGCGACTCCTGACGCTCGGTGCGAGAAAGCTGGAGCCGTCGACCGGGATTGAACCGGTGCTCTCCGCTTTACCAAAGCGGTGCTTTACCACTAAGCTACGACGGCATTAACAGGTCAAATCGTTACTCCGCCGGGCGGCTCGTCCCCTACTTACGGCCAAGCTCGGAATCGGTCGGCGGAAATCAGATGGGGCCGCGCACGCGCAGCTGCTCGGGGAAGATTGCCGATGGTTTTTGTATCGCGAAGAAGCGAGACGCGTTCTCTAAAACGCATAGTTAAATACGCTTTGCGTATAGTATAGGAATGCGCTGCGAGCGCCCACTGGGTGGCCGTTTGCGCTCGAGAAGGCGGCCAAGGGTTCGTCACTTCACGGGCCGAAATCCGGGCACGCAGGAGGGATTTTTTGATGTTTCTTTCTTCTATGCTCGTGCGCCGGATCGGCACGATCGCCGTCGCGTCTTTCGCGCTGGCGTCAATCGTCATCCCGGCAAGCGCTCAGGTGCGTCAGCAGATGGCGGATAAGATCGCCACGAACGCGGCGCATCAGCTCGTCACCAAGATAGGCGGCGAGAGCTGCAGCCAATTTGCGAGCACGATGTCGCAGATGAAGCAAGGGTCGAGCTCCGGGTCGAGTTCGAGCGGAATGTCGTCCAAGCTCAAGGCGAACTCGCAAGCGCGCACCGACTTCGTGAACATTGTCGCAGGCCCGCTGCTGAACAAGATGATCGACTGCAACATGATGCCGGGCGGAATGTGATGTATCGCCTCGCGTTGACCGGGCCGATAAGCGTTATACCCGCGATCGCCCGTTAGCCGCCTCCCCGCAATGCTTCGCTGGTTATTGCCGGCGGCGATCGCCGCGCTCGCAGCCGGGTGCGGTGGCGGATCGGGCTCGTCGGTTCCCGTCGATCCGCCGTCGGGCCGGCCGGGCAATTCCCAGATCAGTCACGTGGTGATCATCATTCAGGAGAACCGCACCGTCGATAACCTCTTCAAGGGTTTTCCGGGGGCCGATACCGCGCAGTCGGGAGAGAATTCGAAAGGCCGGCAAGTTCCGCTTATCCCCGTCTCGATGACGGCTCCGTACGACATCTCTCATTCCCACGGGGGGTTCGAGATCGAGTACGCAAACGGCAATATGAACGGGTTCGACCTCGCCCACTCCAACTGCACGCATCATGCCGGCCAGCAAAAGTGCCCGCCGCGCGGTCAGCGAGCCTACGCGTACGTTCCCAGGAGCGAGGTGCGGCCCTACTGGATCATGGCGAAACGATACACGCTTGCCGACGAGATGTTCGAGACGAATCAAGGCCCCAGCTTCCCGGCGCACCAGTATCTGGTGAGCGGAACCTCGACCATCACCGACGACTCGACCTTGCGCGCGTCGGAAGAGCCGCGCACGCCCGAAGGAAAGTTCACCGGCGGCTGCGACTCGCCGAAGGGCTCGCTTGTGGGCGTCATCGACGATCAAGGCAACGAGAATCAGAGCGTCTATCCTTGCTTCGACCGAACGTCGCTCATGGCGCTCGCCAACGAGGCGTCGGTCGGCTGGCGTTACTATCAGGCGCGCCCCGAGGCCGGCGCGTGGCACGCTCCGGACGCCGTGAGGCCCATCCGCGAAAGCGTATCGTTCGATAACGTCGTCGCCCCGTCGGCTCAGAATCCTCAGCGACGTCGCCGACGGACGGCTTGCGAGCATCGTCTGGGTCACGCCGACCGCGCGCGCATCGGATCATGCCGGCATCACCGACGGCACCGGCCCGTCGTGGGTGGCGTCGGTCGTGAACGCGATCGGCAGGAGCCAATACTGGGATTCGACCGCGATCTTCGTGCTTTGGGACGACTGGGGCGGATGGTACGACCATGCACCGCCCAAGATTTACAACTCCTTCGAGCTGGGATTCCGCGTGCCGCTCCTCGTCATCTCTCCCTACGCGAAGCGGGGCCACGTGTCGCACACGCACCACGAGCTCGCCAGCATCCTGAAGTTTACCGAAGAGACATTCGGGTTACCGTCCCTGGGCACGACCGATGCGCGGGCCGACGATTTGCGCGACTGCTTCGACTTCCACTCCCCGCCGCGTCGGTTCCAGCGCATCCCGACGCAGCTCTCGGGAGAGTATTTCCTGCGCCAGCCGCCCTCGAACCAAGAACCCGACGACGATTAAGGGCGCCCACGCGTGCGTGAACGCCCCTCGACAGCCGGCGTTGTGGACGACGGCGATCGCGCCGTTTCTACATCGGCGGCGCCGTCATCGGTTTCGCGCCCATCGCAGTGGCCTGCGATTTGCACATTAACTTGACGTTGTTCTTTTTCATCATCGCCTGCTTCTGTGCCGCGGTCATCCCGGCCGATTTTGCCTTCATTTGAGACTGCGTCATGTACATCTTCGACGTCATATTGACGCCCACGACCGAATCGCCGGACGCGCACGTCGGCATCATCGCGGAAGCCATGCCCTGCGCGAGGCCGGGTTGCGCGCCCGCGAACATCAAGCACGCACCCAACATCAGACCCGTTGCTATTGTTTTCATGAGTTCTCCATAGCTGTAAAAGAAAAAGTGCTAGGGCAACTCGCCCCTTAAATCCGTAACGCCGGCAAGCGGCGCTCGGATGACAGCTGGTTTCTTATCCCTCCCTGAGACATGTTCCCGGGGCTTGGCCTCAATCGGACGCGGGCCGCTGCGCCGCCTATGGAAACGGGGCCCTCCGCAGAGGACCCCGTTCTTCTCTAACCGTGCTAAGCGATGTGGATCGCTAGACGATGCTTACTTGTTCGAAGGCGTGAAAGCCGCGCCGTCGCAGCCGTCCGAGCAGTCGACAGTGCCGTGGAGCTGCGCCCCTGACGCCGTAGCGGTGTCGAGCCAGCCGTAGGCATCGCCGAGGAGCATCTTGGAGCTTGCGCTGTTATAGCCACCGGCAACCGGGTCACCCAGGCCGAACGAGTTCTGGCCCGTGGGTCCCCAGGTAGCGGACGGAGAGCCGGTCCACGGCAACGCGTACTGCGTGACCGTACGGGCATCTTGGTCCGTGACGCTCAGCACCGTTCCGGCGCCGTTGACGTTGACGCCGCCCCAGAAGCCGAGGCCGCCGGGAGGTATCAAGTTGATTTGCGTGGCCGAGGGGCTCGTTGCGTTCTCAATCTCGGCGAGTCCGAAGCCGCACGCATACGGATAGGTATCTTCGCAGGCTTCGAACGTGTAGTAGACGTTGTTGCTGGAGTCTGCATCGAAGTAACCGGTGCCTTCCATGAACCACTGGCTGGGACTGAGACCGCCGGTCGCCGTGATCAGGATAGGCTGCGACGACGGGCTGCCGGCGTTCCAGACTTCTATGCCGCCGCCCGGGACGTAGTAGCAATACGAGCTGGAGCAGTTCTCGTAGTAGACGCTGTTTGCGAAGACGTTGCTGTTGTTCTCGGCCGTGTCGAACGTTTCGCCGTACAGGTACAAGCATTGGCTGGGACCGATGTTGCTCGGGCAGCCAACGTTGTAGGTGTTCATCACGCTACCGGTGCTGCTGTATTCCTGCGCAGCACCCGCCTCGAAGGACGAACCGAACTCACAGGCCGTCCAGACGTTGTGTGCGTGGTCCACCTTGACGGTGACCGGGTAGTAGCAGCCGTTGTCCTCGGTGTTGACGGCCGTGAGGGTCTTGAATTTCTTGCTCATCCCGAGCAGATAGCCGAAGTTGTTGTCTCCGGCCCACGCTTTGGGGGCGCCGCCGTCGGGGCGGATGTGGTATTGCGGACGAGCCTTGCCTTGGATTTGGCTAAGCTGCCACTTCAGGGCCGCCTTGGTAACCGGGCCGGGCAGCTTCCCGGCGATTTGGTACTTGAGAAGCTGTTGGGGACCGACCTTGCCATTGAGATGGATGTACTTGTTGGGGGCACCGCCGCCGCCATGTCCCATTGGCTGCGAGACGGAGGACGAACCGGGCAGGGCCGTTGAGCCCTGCTGCGAGGTGGAACAACCCGCGAACAGTGCAGCCGCTAGGGCAACACTGATTGCGGTCGCCATTGATAAGCGCATGTTGTCGAGTTTCTCCTATTATGAAAGAACAGACAGCGCTATCACTCTAGATAGCGTGGTCTGAAGCAAGCGTCCCGGTGGATTCGGCAGCGGGCGTCCCCTCCCTCCGCTTGATAGGCAGAAAAACCGATACTTCTTCGGCCCGGCGAGCTCGATGACGACTCTAGCCGAACGTTCTGGCGTTCACATGGCTACTATGATGAATAAAAACCGCTAGCGTCGCTTGGCGTCCCCACGATCGTTCGCTCGCTTGGCGCGATCGGACCCGGTCTTTACGGAGTGAAGTTCTCGCCGTCGACTGCGGCCATCGGCAGCGTGATGCCGTTGGCGGAATTCAAAGTTGTGACGTTGGCGCCGCTGGGATATTTGAGCACCTGCACGTCCGCCGCGCCCGCATCGGCGACGTAGATCTCTTTCGTGGCACGGCTGATCGTTGCGTGGAACGGCTGCTTCCAGCCGAGCCCCAACTGGAAGTTCACGTTCCCATAGGGCGGCTTGATAACGTCGACGGCGGGAGCGGTCTGATCGCACACGACCAAGTATCCGTTCTTGTCGAGCACGATGCCGCCGGGGTAGCCGACCGTCACGCCGAGCACGGTGCCAACGCAGCCGCTCAGGCCGCCGACAAACTCGGTGATCTCCCCGAGACTGCCCGTGTAGTAATCCACGAAGAACATCACCCGTCGCATCGACCGCAACGCCTTCGACGGAACCGCCGAGGGTGCAGGTCGCCACGACCGCATCGGTGCCTTGGTTGTACTCGTTGACGTAGTTGCCCGCGAAGTCGGCTTCGTAGACGTCGCCTTGACGGTCGGTCGTGACCGCTACCGGATCGAGCATGCCGCTCGCGTAGGTGAAGGTCGGCCCGCTTGCGCCGGGTGCATACTCGCTGATGTTGGCGGCTTTATAGTTGGCGACGTAGAGGTTGCCGCTCTTGTCGACCCAGTTGCCGTCGGGCCCGTCGATCGATTGGGTGATGCTGCCGTCGCTCGTGAACCCCATGTTCGCGAAGAGTTCTACCTGGTTCGCGATCAAATCGTCGACGAATAAGACCTTCGGGCCGACCTTGCGCTGGTGAATCGCGTAATGCACCGACGCCGGCGCGCCGCGAAAACCGTGAAAGTTCGCGATGCCGGTAGGGGACAGGACCGATTGCGCGCGACCGGCGATGACGTTTCCGCCTCCGTCCGCGCACGCGGAAAGCAAGACGGCCGCGGCCGTAACAGACGCAAAAGCAGCTACTGATGAGCCTTTTCGCATGCGATGGCAACCCCCGAGCAGCTCTGGATCGAGTCGTGCCGATTCGCCCGGGCTTTCGGACATCCTGTCCCGCACCGAGCGGGCAGTAACGGCGAATGACGGAATCCTCGCGTATGCCATTGTCATTCCCAGGGTTGTTTCAGGACCATAGGCCGGGCCTAGCGTTACTATAAGAACCGGGCTGGAAACGGGTCGTTGCCCAACCGCGACCGTCGCCTTCCGGCCCTGCCATCTTGACTTTCTTGGCCCCCGGGGAACGCCGCTCGACGTGCATTCCGGAGGCAATACGCTAAACAGTCAGTTCGATCCGCGTAATAGCGTTCGAGGCTGGAGCGGGCGGCGAGAATCGAACTCGCATCTCTTGCTTGGAAGGCAAGGGCATTACCACTATGCAACGCCCGCGACTTTGGGCAGGGCTGGATTTGAACCAGCGTAGCGCTTTCGCGCGCCAGATTTACAGTCTGGTGCCATTAACCACTCGGCCACCTACCCGCGACCCCGCCCCTTGGCACGGGCGGCTCACCTGGGTACGATAGTGGGGCTGTGGGCTCCTCGGCTAGGTGACGCCGGTTATCCCCAAAGGGCCTCCTCATGAACCTCTCATGTGCCCCCTAAGTGGGTACCTTACCATGGAAGCCATAGCAAACTCGCCTACGAACTTTGGAGTCTTCACACAATGGCTCGTCTGGCGGCCCTGGCGGTTGCCGCACTCATAGCGCTTCCCCTCGCCGGCTGCAGCGGGGGCCTCGGGCAAACCGGGGTCTCGTTGCCAATTGCCGACGACGTGCAGACCGTGAGCGACGCCGCCGACGCCCTTGACGCCCACCGCAGCTCGGCCTCGGTGAGCGCAAAATCGGCCATCGCGGTGACCGACGCCCTCGGCTCCTATATTCGCGAGATCAACGCCCAGCAGCGCTCCATCGCCCGTTCGCGGCGGGCGCCGAGTTCCGCCCGAGCCAAGCAGATCGTCTCGCGGTCGACCCTCCTGATTCACCCGTCCGCCGGGTACGTCACCGAATACTGCCAAGGCTCGGCCGGCTACAGCACGCGCGGGATCCCTTCGCTCGACGCGACCTTCGGGTGGGAGAGCGGTGCTTTCTCAGGCGGCTCGCGGACGATCGACGGGCGCGGATCGGCCACATGGATGGCCAACGCGACCGGCGCGGTCGTGCAAGGAGCGATCGGCGGCCTCTCCGTCGCGCGAAGCGGCTCGGGCGCGACCTGCCCGATGACGGTGCCACCGTTCGTCGTTAAGGGCGCTGCATCGGCCAGCGCGTTCTCGATTCCTATCTCGATGGCGTTCCATCGCGGCGCGCTTACGAACGTCACCGTTAGCGGGGCGCGGTTCTCAGACGGCCAGGGCCTGTACGTCGCGACCGAGGTGAACCGCACGCGAATCGCGGTGAACGGCACCATCAGCAGCGGACCCACGCAGCTCGCAGCGTTCCGCACCGACACCCGAGGCAACGGCACCCTTACGATTACCAGCACCGGCGCGCAATACGTCATCGCCGATTGGATCGTCGTCGGAACCTAGAGCGCTAGTCGGGCGGGCGCTCGAGAGGCGAGTCCGAAGCTAGCGCGGTGCTGCTTACGCGAGAGCTCGACGAAACGATCCTGCGCGCCGAGCTCGCAGGAACCGGCAGCGGACTCGAAACGGTGCAGCGCCTGTATCCGGAAGTCGGAGCCGACAGCATCGACGTCGCGGGCGGCTTCGCCCGCTTCACCGGAACCGACTCGCCGCTTTCGCAGGCGTTGGGCGTCGGGATCGGCGTGCCGGTCAGCAGCGGCGACGTTGCCCGCATCACCGAGTTCTACGAGTCGCGAGGAGCGGTGCCGCGCGTTTTCGTGACGCCGCAGTCGGATCCGTCGCTCGCAAGCGGTCTGGCCGCCGCCGGCTACACGCCGAGCGAATACGAAAACGTCCTCGCGTCGCGCGACCTCGACGCGCAGGCGTTACGCGACGAGCGGATCGCAGTCGCCTCTGACCTGCGCGCGTGGGCGCGTGCCTCGGCGCTTGCATTTATCGAAACGACCACGCTGTCGCCCGGCGAGGATACCATCGCAGTGATTCTCGCATCGTCTAAAGGCGTCGTGCCGATCGAGGCGCGCGAGGGCGACGCGATTGTGGCAACGTCGGCGATGGACGTCCGCGACGGATGCGCGGCGCTCTTCGCCGGCTCGACCATGCCCGGGTATCGCGGTCGCGGTTGGCATCTCGCGATGATCCGCGATCGCATCGCGCGAGCACGCGACGCCGGCGCCACCTTGTTACGCGCGACCGCTCGCCCCACGAGCAGCTCCGAACACAACTTTCATCGCTGCGGATTCAGCACGCTGTATACGCGAGTGTTGTGGGAGCGCAAAAGCGGGTGCGCGACGCGAATGAGCGACGAGTCCCGTCTCTAAATCTGCCATGCGTATGGCACTCTCACAGCGTAACATCGAGCAATGAACGAAACCATATTCCATCGATCGTGTCTGAATGGCTGCGGCCGCAAACTTCAAAAGAGCGCGAAACGTTACTGCTCCTTCAAATGCGAGCACGCTCACCGACATACTTGCAGAGCGCGAGCTTTCATTTTGCAGGGCGGTGTAAAAGGCCATGTTCCTTTGCACTTTCTGGGTCGTGTGTTGGAGAGTTCTATGGCGAACGCTGCGTGCAATGTGGATGGGCCGAACGCCATAAGAATACGGGCAGAGTGCCGGTCGAAGTCGAACATATCGACGGCGACTGGCGAAATAACCGACTCGAGAATCTTATCCTGCTCTGTCCCAACTGCCACGCGCTGACTCCCACGTTCCGTGGGCTGAACCGGGGCAAAGGAAGGGCTCATCGGCGCGGCGGGCGCGAGAATCCCATCAGCCCCCGAATGGCGGCCCTCACCGAACTCGAACTGGCCATCACTCAAGAGGTGTTCAGCGAGTCATTGATGCAACTGCAACTGCTATCGCCGACGTAGCCGAGCGGTTGAAGGCACCATCCTTGTAAGGTGGTCCCGAAAGGGCACGTGGGTTCGAATCCCACCGTCGGCTCCATCACTCTTGCGCTAAAGAGGTCGATTCCATCATGGCACGAGTCGTTCACTTCGAGATTCACGCTGCCGATCCGGAGGCAGCTGCTAAGTTCTATTCAAAAGTTTTCGGTTGGACCGTCACGAAGTGGGAGGGACCGATAGACTATTGGCTGGTCGCCACCGGAGAGGGTCGCGGCATCGACGGCGGCATCGTACGGCGCATAGGGGAGGCAGCGCAGCCGGGCGCCGCCGTGAACGCGTACGTGTGTACGATCGGCGTCGATTCTCTGGACGAAACGCAGAGTGCGATCCTCGCCAACGGCGGATCGATCGCGGTCGAGAAGCACGAGATACCCGGAGTAGGGCTACTCGCCTACTTCAAAGATCCCGACGGCAATATCTTCGGAACGATGCAGCCGGTCGAATAAGAACGGCGAACTTGCAAAACGTCAAGCCCAAGTGGGCTGTATCCGGCCTCGTGCTCGTGTGCGAGCGATGCTTCAAAGAGCGCATTCCCGGCGAGGATCCCGATATCGCCGCGCAGATCGGCGACTTCCATCTCCGCAATTGGCTAAAGGAGAGGTTGAAAGAAGACGGCCGTTGGGGAGCGATCCGCGCCATCAGTACCAGCTGCATGGACGTCTGCGCGCGCGGCCGCGTCACGGTCTGTATCGAGCCGCAGGACGGCGAAACGACCGTGATGGTGGTCGATCCGGTCGCCGATCGCGAAGCCGTCTATCGGGCGATCGTCGAAAAGCTCGGCTGATCGGCGCTCGCGGCGCGTTGCAGTGCGGCGCGGGCGAGGAGCCGTGTCGAGTCGAGCACCGGCAGCGGCGAATTGGCGTCGTCGACGATCAGGGGGAGCTCCGTGCAGCCGAGCACGACCGCGTCGCAACCGCTCTCCTTCATGCCCTCGACGACGCGCCCAATGTAGACTGCCGATTCGGGCTTGAAAACGCCGTAAACTAGCTCGTCCATAATGATCCGGTTGATCTCGTCGCGATCCGCTGCGCTCGGGCGCTCGTACTCTATTCCGCGCGCCGCGAGCTTCGACGGATAGACGTCGCTATCGACGAGCCAACGCGTTCCGGTCAAGCCGACCCGCCGAAAACCTCGCGCGGCCGCCTCGCCGGCGACGACCTCGGCGATGTGCAGCCAGGGTAGCGGCGACGCGGACTCGATCAGCGGCAGCGCTCGATGGATCGTGTTGTCGGGGCAGATCAGGAAGTCGGCTCCGACCGTCGCAAGCTTGTGCGCGGAGTCGAGCATGATCGCGGCCACGCCCTGCCAGTCGTCGCGGTCCATGCACTCGCAATACGCGGCGAACGAGGGCGAGTGCATCGACACTTCGGGGTGCGCGTGCGGCCCGAGAACGCTTGGGGCCCCGGCGCAGATCGTTTGATAGCATAGCGCGGCGCCCGGCGCCGAACACGCGACGATGCCGATGTGAAGCGGCAAATGTTTACTGGAACTCGAACTCCGCGAGGTTTTTCTCGATCTTGCGCTTGACGCGCTGCAGCGCGTTATCGATGGATTTCACGTGGCGGCCGAGATCGCGCGCCATCTCCTGGTAGCTCTTGCCCTCCAAGTACGACTCGAGCACCTGTGATTCGAGCTCCGAAAGATTTTGGCGAATCCGCTGACGGATGTCGTCCGAGACCTCCTGCGTGACGACGAGCTCTTCGGGATCCGACGTCTTCTGCGAAGCCATGACGTCGAGGAGCGTCCGCTCGCTGTCCTCGTCGTAGATCGGCTTGTTGAGCGAGATGTATTGATTGAGCGGGATGTGCTTCTGGCGGGTCGCGGTCTTGATCGCTGTGATGATCTGGCGGGTGATACAGAGTTCGGCAAAGGCTCGGAAGCTCGAGAGCTTGTCTGCCTTGAAATCGCGCACGGCTTTATAGAGGCCGATCATACCCTCTTGGATGATGTCCTCGCGGTCCGCACCGATCAGGAAGTAGCTCTTGGCCTTAATGCGAACGAAATTCTTATATTTGTTGAGGAGGTACTCCATCGCAAGGTTGTCGCCGGTCTTCGCGATGGCAACCAGGTCCTCGTCGACCCGCTGCTGGTACTCGACTCCATCCGACACGGGATGGGTTATTGCCATAATTTTCTATTTGCCTCGTGGATAAGACGAGCCGCATGCGCAGGCCGCAGCCCGTCGGGCGCGGCACGTCGAGGCTAGTATATAGGAGGTTCCCCCTCCCTCGTCAAGGACGAAGCGAGCCCTCTCGCTGCCTTAAGGCCTCGTAAATCAAAATAGCGGCCGCCACCGAGGCGTTGAGCGAGGCGACCTTGCCCCGCATCGGCAGCCGAACCAAATAGTCGCACTCTCGCTTGACCAGCTGAGAGAGGCCCGTCCCCTCCCCTCCGATGACGATCGCCAGGTCGCGGTTGAAATCGGCCTGTGCCAACTCGACGGCGGCGCCGGCGTCGGCGCCTGCCACCCAGATGCCGGCCTTCTTTGCGGCCCGGACGGCCTCGGCAATGTTCGCGACGCGTGCAATCGGCACGTGAGCGGCGGCGCCGGCCGCGGCCTTGCGGACGGTCGCGTTCACGCCCGCCGATCGCCGATCCGGCAGAACGACGCCGTCGGCGCCTGCCGCCTCGGCCGTGCGGATGATCGCACCGACGTTGTGCGGATCGGTCAGATGATCGAGCATCACGATCAAGCGCGGAACACCGTCGGAACGCGGCCGCGCCAGAATCTCGTGCAACGACGCGTAGACAAACGGCGGCCCGATCGCGACGACGCCCTGATGCGCCTTGAACGGAACGCGGTCGAAGAACGCGCGCTGCTCGAAGCGTATCGGCACTTCACGTTCCTTCGCTTGCCCGAGCAGCGCCCGCAGCGCCCAATCCTTCGCGCGGTCGGCAGCCACGTGAATCGCGCGCAACGGTTCGCCGGCGACGAGAGCTTCACCGACCGCGTGAATGCCGTAGATGAGATCGTCGAAATCGAGCGGCTTCCCCGCGCTCGCTCTTCGACTTCGCGGCTTTGGCGCTTCGCTCGGCGTGACGCGCGGTGCCGTTCCATCGGGCCTGGCGGGGCGATGCTTCTTTAGTTTGCGGCGGCGATGGTCCACGACGTGCCTTCTTTGGAATCTTTGATTTCGATGCCGCAACTCTGCAATGCATCGCGCAGACGATCCGACGCCGGCCAATCCTTCGCGCGGCGAGCCTCGTCGCGCATGACGACGACTCGCTGGATTGCCTCTTGCGCCGTGGCTCCCTCGATGGCCGGCGTGGCGATCCGCGCGTCGTGCAGTGCACGCTGAAGCCGCTCGACGAAATTGGGAGCGAGTTCGGCAGCCGGCTCCTCGAGCCACGACTCGTTCGGCGCAACGCCGAGAACGCCGAGCCAATAGCCCAGCCGCTGGCGATCGGTGTCGGAACGCCCCGCAAACTCGTAGAGCACGGCGAGCGCCGCCGCGGTGTTCATGTCGTCGTCGAGAGCCGCTTCCATGCGCGCGTCGAGATCGCTGCCGCTGCTCGGAGCCGCATCGGCCGCGCCTGCCAAAGCCCGATAGGCCGCCTTTACGCGCGACAGCCCAAGCCCGGCGGCGGCGATCGACTCCTCGGTGAAGTTCATCACCTTGCGATACCCCGTCTGCAGGAAGAGCCAGCGAATGGCCTGCGGATCGTGACGTTCGAGCAGCGCGGAGAGCGGCTCGAAGTTGCCAAGCGATTTGGCCATCTTGCGGTTGTCGAAGAGCAACAGGCCGCCGTGAGCCCAAAAGTTCGCCATCGGTGGTCGCGTCATCAGCGGTTCGCTCTGCGCGATCTCGTTCTCGTGGTGCGGAAAGATTAGGTCAGCGCCGCCGCCGTGGATGTCGAAGCCCTCGCCCTTCGGATCGAGCAGCGCGCGCGCCATCGCCGAGCACTCGATGTGCCACCCCGGCCGCCCTTCCCCGTAGGGTTCGAACGTCCAGCGCGGCTCGCCGGGTTTCGCGAATTTCCAGAGCGCGAAATCGAGCGGGTTTTCCTTATTCTCGTCGACGTCGACGCGCGCGCCCGATTCCAGCTCCTCGACGTTTCGATTCGCGAGGCGTCCGTAGCTCGCAAACGTCGACACGCGATAATAAATGCCGTCTCGCGTGACGTATGCGTGGCCGCCGGCGACGAGCTCGCGTATCATTGCCTGAATCGGTTCGATGTACCGTGTCGCATACGGCTCGCGATCGTATTCGAGCGCGCCGAGCTTTCGCATCGCCGCCTTGAACTCGCCGTAGTAACGGTCGATGATGGCGTGGTAATCCTCGCCGGTTTCCTTCGCGGCGTTGATGCTGCGGTCGTCGATGTCGGTGACGTTCTGCACGTATATCACGCGGTAGCCCCGGTGCGCCAGATAGCGCCGCAGCACGTCGAAGAAGAGAAACGAGCGCGCGTGTCCGAGGTGTGCCTGCGCCGACGGCGTCAAGCCGCAGACGTAGATGCGCACTTCACCGGCGTGCAGCGGCTCGAACTCCTCGACGCTGCGCGTGCGGGTGTTATAGAGTTTCACGGCAGTCCTGACCGGAGTCGAAGGATCAGATCACCCAGCTCCAGGCTTCGTCTTCCGACCCCTCTCCCTGCTCGAGTTCGCGCAAGCGCGTTTCGAGCCGGTCGAATTGCCGCTGGAGGCGTACGATCGCGTCGGACGTCGGGTCGGGCATCTCGACCTGAGGCCGGTCGGAAACGATGCGGATCGGCTTGCCGTCTTGCGCGACGACTCGCGCCGGCACGCCCACGACCGTCGCGTTCGCGGGGACGTCTTTGACGACGACCGAGCCTCCGCCGACCTTCGCGTTGTCACCGAGCACGATGGCGCCGAGCACGCTGGAGTTCACCCCGATCGTCACGTTGCGTCCCAGCGTGGGATGGCGCTTGCCGTGCGAGAGGCTGGTGCCTCCGAGCGTGACGCCCTGATAGATCGTGCAGCCATCGCCGATCTCTGCAGTCTCGCCGATCACCACGCCGCTGCCGTGATCGATGAAGATTCCCTTTCCGATCGTCGCACCCGGGTGGATTTCTATCCCGGTGAAAAAACGGGCCGCGTTCGCGAAAAAGCGGGGCAGTATCGGAATACCGGCGCGCTCCAGCGGATGCAGCAGCCGGTGTGCGACGAGCGCGTGGAAGCCGGGGTACGAGAGCACGACGTCCAGCCAACCGCGAGCCGCCGGATCGCGTTCCAGCGGCGCACGTAGGTCGGCTCCGACACTTTCAAAGAAGCTGGGCATCCTGCAACAGTTTAACCCGGCGGGTCAACGGGAGGGTGCGCCCCTGGGCCGTGGGTGAAGAGAGGCTCGAAGGAGCGCAGAATGAATCGACTCTCGATCTTAGCGATCGCTCTCGCAATCGGCCTGGCGTGCCCTGCCTCGGCGCAGGGCGTCTTCCCGAACGGCGCGCCGGAGACCGGAATGGCGACTTCGGTCGCGGGCGCGGTCAGCCTCGACGGGCAGGTCCTGCACGGAGCCGGTTTCACAGTCCGCCGGCGCGGCCCCGGCCAATACGCGATAACCTTTCAGCACGGGATCTTCAGAACGGGCTGCGCTGCGATAACGGTGGAGGGCACGTCGTTGTTCCCGATCCTCAGCCTCGCCGTCCCGCGTCACTGTCCGGCTCGACAGCAGTTGTTTAACGTCAATACCTTCGACGTCAAAAGCGGTCTGCTTTCGGATGAAAACTTCCAGTTCGTCGCGGTCGAGATGAGCCCCTAAGACGGCATTTCGGAAAGCAGCGCCACCGCGTGCACCGCTAGGCCCGTGCCGTCGCCGGTGTAGCCCATGCCTTCGCTCGTCTTCGCCTTGACGCCCACGGCGCCGACGCCGATGCCCAAGCGCGCAGCGACGCTCTCGCGCATGCTTTGAACGAACGGCGCGAGCTTCGGCCGCTCTACGACGATCGTCGCGTCGACGTTGACGATCGCGAAGCCGGCCTCGCGAACCGCCGCGGCGCATCGCGCGAGCAGCTCCATCGAATCGGCGTCCTTCCAGCGCGACTCGCTCGCGGGGAAGCGCGTGCCGAGGTCGGGGAGCGCCGCCGCGCCGAGCAGCGCGTCGGCAAGCGCGTGGGCGAGCACGTCGCCGTCGGAATGGCCTAGCGGCCCGCGCTCGTAGGGAACGCGCACGCCGCCGAGCAGCAGCGCGCGCCCCTCGACGAGCCGGTGGGCGTCGAATCCGTGGCCGATTCGCATTAGCCGACGCCGGCCGGCGACGCGCGCCCATGCAGAATCGCTCGCGCCCGCGCGACATCCCCGGGCAACGTCACCTTGAAGTTCTCGCTTGTCGCGGGAACCGCGACCACCTCGACGCCATGCGCCTCGAGGAGCGCGGCGTCGTCGGTCGCGGCGAAACCATCGTTGCGCGCTCGTTCGTGCGCCGCGCGCAGATCGCGGATCGTGGCGAACTGCGGCGTCTGCGCGGCCCACAGCGTGCGGCGATCGAGCGTGGCGCGCACGAGCAGCGAATCCGGATCGACCGACTTGACGGTATCGACCACCGGCGAGGCCAGCATCGATGCACGCCCGGCGCGCACCTCGCCCATTCCCGCGCGCACGTCCGCGGCGAGCACGAGCGGCCGCGCCCCGTCGTGGACGAACACGCAGTCACACCGTGCGGATATCGCGCTCATGCCTTGGTAAACGCTTTCCTGCCGCGTGGCACCGCCGTGGACGACGCGCGCCGCCCGCCGCGGCGCGAGCTGCGCGACGACGGCGCGCATCGCCTCGATCGATTCCGGCTCCGTCGCGACGACGATCTCGGCGATCTCCGGCATCGCCGCGAACGTTTGGATCGACCATCCAACCATCGGCAGTCCTGCGATCTCGACGAGTTGCTTGGGCGCGCCGAAGCGCGTCCCGCGACCGGCGGCCACGATGACCGCTGCCCACTTCACGACGCGACGCCCTCGCGCTTCGGCCGCGCGAAAATCATTCGGCCTGCGACGGTTTGCAGCACGCTCGTGACGATCACGTCGGTCTCTTCGCCGATCAGCCGCCGTCCGTGTTCGACCACGATCATCGTGCCGTCTTCGAGGTACCCGATGCCTTGATGGAACTCTTTCCCCTCGCGAATAACCGCGACGTGCAGCTCCTCGCCGGGCAGCACGACCGGTTTCACCGCGTTAGCCAGCTCGTTGACGTTGAGAACGGTGACGCCCTCGACCTGAGCGACGCGGTTCAAGTTGTAGTCGTTGGTCACCAGCTTCGCGCCGAGCTCTTGAGCGAGGCGGACGAGGCGCGCGTCGACGTTTCCCGGCGCCATGTCGTTGTAGTCGCGCTCGCTGATTTCCACGATCGAGAGCTCTTGGAGCCGGCTGAGCACGTCGAAGCCGCGGCGACCGCGCGTGCGCTTGAGCGGATCGACGGAATCGGAGATCGCCTGCAGTTCGCGCAAGACAAAGCGCGGCACGATCAGCGAACCCTCGAGAAAACCGCTCTCCACGATCTCGACGATCCGCCCGTCGACGATCGACGAAGTGTCGACGACCTTCGGCAGGCCGTCGCCCGCGCTCCCGGCGGCGCCGCGCGGAACCGGGACGATCCGAATCTTCGCGCCGATGCGCGCGCCCAGGTACGCCGCGAAGATCGCGACGATCAGGTAGAGCACGATGGCGACGTACGTTCCGGCGCGGCCGATATCGGATATCAGCTCGAAGACGATGCCCTTGATGAGAAAGGCGATGAGCAAGCCCACGACGAGCCCGACCGCACCGCCGGCAATCTCCGCCGGCGTCAGCCGCTCCATCGCTCCCTCCGCTTGGCGCAGCTGTACCTCGAAGAGCGCCTGAGCGAACGGCGCGATCAGCGCACCGACCAGCGCGCCGACGACCGGGGAGAGGATCAAGAACGAAACTTGCAGAGCTTCGTTCGCGAAGTGCGGCGAGAGCAGGCTGAAATACGCCTCGCGCCCCAAGAGAAAGCCGGCTACGCCGAAGACGATGATGAACGCCGAGCGTAAGACGGTCCCCGAGAGGCTGGCCGGTGTTAGTCGAATGTTACGAAGGCCCCGCAAACGTCGTTGGCAAGAAAGATACCCCGCCGGGTCAACCGCACGGTGTCTCCGACGCGCTCCAGCAATCCATTCCGTGCGAATCGCGTAACGACGGGAGCGTAATGTTCCATCACGTCGATACCGTATCGTTCTTTGAACTCGCTCAGGCCAACCCCCTGCGCGGTCCGAAGCGCGAGCATCACGGCCTCGCCGACGCGCTTCCGACCTTCCAGCCGCTCGGCTTGGGATGGAATCGGCCGGTTGCCGCGGGCCGCCGACGCATACTCCTCCAGCGAGCGGGTGTGTACGCTGCGCAGCCCGCCGCGGTACGACGCGGCGCCAACGCCGAGCCCGACATAATCGCCGTTCGCCCAGTAATTGAGGTTGTGCGCGCAGCGGTGGCCGGAGCGCGCGAAGTTGCTGATCTCATACTGCTCGTAGCCGGCCGCTTGGAGCGACTCGATGGCAATCGCGTAGAGCTCGGCCTCGCGCGTGTCGTCGAAAAACGCCGCCGGCTCTCGGGCACGCCAGGCCGCAAACGGCGTGCCCTCCTCGACGGTCAGACCGTAGGCCGAGCAATGATCCACGTCGAGTGCGATCGCGGCTTGCAACGTTCGGCGCCAGCTCGCCGGCGTCTGTCCGGGCACCGCGAACATCAAGTCCAGCGAAACCGAATCGAAGCCGCCCGCTCGCGCCTCGGCGACGACCGCACGGATCTGTTCGACGGTGTGCTTGCGCCCGAGCGTTTGAATCTCACCGGGTTCGAAGGATTGCACTCCGATCGATAACCGCGTGATTCCGGCCGCGCGATACGCGGTGAGATCGCCGTCTCGAACGAGCTCAGGGTTGATTTCGATCGTGATCTCGCCCGTTCCGGAGAAACGCTCGCGAATCCGCGCGAGCAAGTCGCCGACGTCGCCGCGATCGTATGCGTTCGGCGTCCCTCCCCCGAGGTAGACGGTGGCGGCGGGCGTCCGCGGCTCCCGTTCGATCTCGGCATGAAGCGCCTTCAGATAACCGCGAGCGGCGGTCGCCCGAAGCGGCCACTTTACGAAGTCGCAATACGGACAGAGATACGGACAGAAGGGCAGGTGGACGTAGACGCCGACCATGGCGCCGGCTACGTCGGCGCGAGATGCGGTGCGATTAGCTCGGTGATCTTGCCGACGACGTCGTGGCGGACTTCTTGAGCGGCCGCTCCGATCGCGTGCTTGATGGCGTTGCGTCCGGCCCTGCCGTGCGTGACGATGCAGTTTCCGCGGAGACCCAGCAGCGGCGCGCCACCGTAGGTTTCGTAATCGAAGCGCTGGCGCAACTGCTTGAGCGCCGGGGCGAGCATGGCGGTCCCGAGCTTGGTGAGGAAGCCGCCGCCCAAGAGCGTGTCGCGCATAACGCGCGCCAGGTCGGCAATCATGCCCTCACCGGTCTTGAGCACGACGTTGCCGACGAAGCCGTCGGCAACGATGACGTCCGCGACGTTGTGGAAGAGATCGCCGCCCTCGACGTTACCGATGAATCGCACCGGCGCCCTCTCCAATAGCCGCGCGGCCTCGAGCACCAGCTGGTTTCCTTTGGTTCGCTCCTCGCCCACCGAGAGGATGCCGACTCTTGGCTCGGCGACGTTGAGCACGCCTTTGGCGTACGCCGAACCCATGATGGCGAACTGTTCGAGCCATTCCGGCCGGCAATCGACGTTGGCGCCGGAATCGAGCAAGACGGTCGGGCCGTTGAGCGCCGGCCACACCGTCGCGATCGCCGGACGCGAAATACCCTCGATCGTGCGTAGCTTGATCATCGCGATGGCCAGGAACGCGCCGCTGTTGCCGGCCGATACGATGGCATCGGCCTCGCCTTTCTTGACCAGGTTGACCGCGATCCCGAGCGACGTGCGCTCGCAGGAGCGGAGCGCCGTCGAGGGCATCAGGTCCATCGCGACTGCCTCCGGGGCGTGAATGACACTGACCCGGTCGGCTCCCGGACCGCGTAGAAGCGGGCGAACGCGTGCCTCGTCGCCGACCAGCAGAATCGTGGCGTCGAACTCCGCGGCGGCGAGCAACGCGCCCGCGACAATCTCTTGGGGGGCGTGGTCGCCTCCCATCACATCGACCGCGATGCGTGCGCGGCTCATGGCCGCCGGTCTTTGGGAGCCACCCTGGGAATCCTTGCCTCTTGTCAACTTTTTGGGGTTGCCGGGCGGTCGGGCCTCATGGTACTATCGGCCGGCTATGGCGAAGCGGTGCGATGTTTGCGGTAAAGGGCCCAAGGCGGGTAACAACGTCAGTCACGCGATGAACAAGACGAAGCGGCGCTGGCTGCCCAATTTGCAGTCGGTCCGAATCGACGATCAGGGCGTCCACCGTACCGCGCGCGTCTGCACGCGCTGCCTGCGTTCCAACCGAGTGACGCGCCGGGCCTAGCCCGCTAGGCAAAGTGATCCCAGCCGAAGCGTTCCAGCGCGGATCCGTTCCAAACGACGTCTGAGCCCTCGCGGAGCACGCCGACTCGGAAAAGCTCGCGCTTGAATCGGGCCGCATAGCGCGCCGCGAGGTGACGGAAGGCACGCGGCCGGATCGCCGCGATCAGCTCGAAATCCTCGCCGCCGGCGAGCGCAAACCGTTGTGGATCCTCTGCGAGAGCCTGCGCAACCGCGCGCGCCGCGGGCGCGACGGGAATCGATTCCACGATCGCGCCGCAGCCGCTTGCGGACGCCAGGCGGCGCAGATCGGTGGAAAGCCCGTCCGAACAATCCATCATTGCGGTAACGTTGCGGCTCGCCGCGAGAAACTGGCCCTCGGCGACCCGCGGCTCCGGCCTGCGAAACGCGCGCAGCGCTTCTCCTTCCGCGGCCTCGCCGATCGGCTCGGCTTTGCGCGTCAACTCGAGGCCCGCGCGCGCGGCCCCCAGCTCCCCGGTGACCGCGATCACATCGCCGGACCGCCCGCCGGCGCGCGTCTTTACGTTCGATGCCCGGACCTCGCCCACGACGGAAATCGCGATCGTGAGCGCGCCGGCGCGCGACAGGTCGCCGCCGACGATCGCGAGCCCCCATCGCTCGGCGCACGCGGCTAGCCCTCGATAGAGCTGCACTATTTCGTCGAGCGTCACCGCCTCGGGAAGGCCCAAGGCTACCGTGGCGAGCACGGGCCGGGCGCCCATGGCGGCCAGGTCGCTGACGTTGGCCGCCATGGCTCGCCAGCCCGCATCTTCAAGCGTCATCGCATCGCGCGTAAAATCGACGCCTTCCACCAGCATGTCGCTGGAGATCGCGCTACGATGCGAACGCGAGGGCTGCCACAGGGCGGCGTCGTCACCGATGCCCGTCGTGAACGGGCGAATCGCTTCGACTACTTCGTCTTCGTTCACGCCACGAGCGCGCGGATGCGGCGCAGCTCCGCCGCGGGATCGGCCGCGCCGAAAATCGCCGAACCCATTACCAGCGCGTTCGCGCCGGCCTCGACGAGTACGCGCGCGTTGTCCGCACCCACGCCGCCGTCCACTTCGATGAGGCAATCCGGGTTGCGACGGTCGATCAGCGCCCGCGCCTCGCGGACCTTGTCGATCGCGCGTCCGACGAACTTCTGCCCCGAGAACCCAGGGTTCACGCTCATCACGAGAACCGTGTCGCAATCCTCGATCACGTCCTGCAGCATCGCCACCGGCGTCTGCGGGCAGATCGCTATGCCGGCCTTCGCACCGATCTCGCGCACGTGCGCGAGCAGCCGCTGCGCGTGGCACGTCGCTTCCAAATGGAATGTGATGCGGTCGCACCCGGCCGCTCGAAAATCGTCGACGTAGCGCTCGGGCTCGACGATCATGAGGTGCGCGTCGAAGACGAGCGGCGAGAGCTTGCGAAGGTCGCCGATGATCTTCGGTCCCCACGTGATGTTCGGCACGAATCGTCCGTCCATGACATCGAGGTGCAGGTACTCGGCGCCGCCGCGCTCCACGCTGGCGATCTGCTCGGCGATGCGGGCAAAATCGGCCGATAGCAAGGACGGCGCGAGGATGGTCATCCGGCCGCCCTTCGCGCGCGATCGTTAGAAGTCATTGGACGGCGACGGCGACGGCTTCGCCCCGTAGACCTTTGGCGGCTCGGTGCCGAGACGCGTCTCGCCAACGAGCGTATCGTTCACGTACATGTCCAACAGCGACGTGCCGACAGCCGTCACGTTAAGATCGAGCTTCTGCCCGGGTTCGGCGAAGGCGTGGTAGAGATCGTAGCGTCCGGTCGCATCGCTCAACGAGAGGCGCACGTCGAGTTGTTGGCCGCTCTGCGCGTTGTCGGGCTCGGGGACCGAGACCAACACGTGCACCTGCCGCACGATGTAGCCGGACTCGTTCGGCCCCGCGCTCACTTGCAGCGCGACCGGATCGAACGACGCAATCTTGGCCTTCGGCGGCGGAACCTGACGCGCAACCATGCCGTGCGGCGGTCCCTCCTTGCCGAGCGGCGTCCAAACGACTTGGCCGATTTTGATTCCGGCGCTCGTCGCGAGCGTCCGGGCTTGATCGATGGTCAGCCCGACGAAATTGGGCACGACGATGTTGAGGCGGCCGCCTCGACTCACCACGAGCGTCACGACGTCGCCTTCGTGCACGCTAACCAGCGGCGCCGGCGTCTGCGAAATGACGTGCCCCTCCGGAACCACATCGCTTCTAGCGTACGCGATCTTCCCCAGTTGCAAGCGCGTCCGCGAGAGGTCGAGCTGTACCTCGCGCATCGACTGATAGCGCAGATCGGGCATCAAACGCGCGACGATCCCGTCGCTGATCACGAACGAGATTTGGCGTCCCTGCCGCACCTGATCGCCCGCTTCGGGCCGCTGCATGATGACGACGCCCTGCGGATAGCGATCGCTGGTCGTATGATCCGCGACAGCAGAGCTGAGTTTGAGCCGCGCGATCTCCGCGTTCGCATCGGCGAGCGTTTGCCCCACGAATGACGGGAGCGTGACCGTCGCCGAGGAGGGCAGCAAAAAATCGTAGATCTGGCGGCCGAACCACACGACGACCGCGACGAAGAAGACGAGGACGATCGGAAAGAGCCAATCGCGCGGCACGTACGCTTGGAGCGACGACCTCAGGCGAGCGCCTCCGCCGGCACGCTGCTGAAATCGAGATTGCTAAAGACGCGCTGCGCGTCTTCGTGCTCCTCGAGCGCGTCCAGGAAAGCCAGCGCGGCGGAGAGTTCGCCGCCTTGCAGCTCCAGCTTGGTTTTCGGGCGCATGCCGAGATAGACGTCCGAGATCTTGGCTCCGGCGGCCCGCAGGTCGTCGCGAACGCCCGCGAGCCTCGCGGGCTGCGTGTAGATCACGGCGAGTTCCTCGTCGTAATCGATGTCCTCGACGCCGTCGATGAGCGCCTCTTCCATCAAGGCCTCTTCCGTTTTCCCGGCGGGGTCGAGCTCGATCGCGCCGACTGCGTCGAACATCCAGCCGACGCTGCCGGTTTCACCGAGGCTGCCTTCGTGCCGGCTGAAGAGAAACCGCAGCTCGCCCGCCGTGCGATTGCGATTGTCGGTAGCGGCGTCGACGACCACCGCGAGGCCGTGCGGTCCGTAGCCTTCGTAGCGAATCTCCTCGATTTGAGCCGCGTCGCTCTGCCCGGTGCCGCGCGCGATCGCGCGCTTGACATTCTCCTGCGGCATGTTGAACTCGCGCGCCTTTTCGACCGCCATCTTCAGCTGGTAGTTCGATTCGGGATCGGGCGAACCGCCCTTCGTCGCGAGGATGATCTCTTTGCTCAGCTTCGTGAAAAGGGCGCCGCGCTGGGCGTCGACCTTGCCCTTCTTCAGCTTGATGTTATGCCACTTCGAGTGTCCCGACATTTGAAGTTCCTCGCCGGCCTCTTCGCTAGCCCGGACCGATAATCCAGGTGGGGAACCACATTCGCTGGTGCCAGGCGTCCCAACTAATCGGATAGGCCGCCAAAATCGGATAGAAATAGACGAAGCCCAGGGCCGCGGCCGCCACGTAGGCGGTTACCCCGGCCGCACCTACCCAGCGCGCGCTCTCCCGGCCCTTCGACCACCGTAAAAGTCGCTGCAGCACGATGACGTTGCAGAGACAGATGAGCGGAATGTCGACGTAAAAATGATACGCGAAGGTGATGCGGGGCGATCGCATCCAGGGCAGCCACTGCAGAAGATACGTCGCGACGATCAACGCGTAGCCCTTGTTTCGTTCGCGCCAAGCCAGGACCCCGACCCACGGGACGCAGAGCAGTCCGAACCACAGGATCACCGGATTGGGCAACGACGTGATCTCGTAGATGCAGCAGCCCTTCGGATCGGTCGGGTTCTTCCGATGGTCTTCGTAAAAATACGCGATCGGCACGTAGTCGATCGGCCACTCCCACCACTTCGAGGAATACGGATGCGTGGCTTTGAGCGTGTCGTGGTAATCGTACATCGACGCCTGGCGTCCGACGAGATCGTTGAGGTTATGGATTTCGTTGGGATCCGGCGCCTGGCGCACCAGGTCCGGCACCCACACGAGCGCGTAAACCGTGGCGCTCACAAAGACGATCGTCGCCAGCGCCGCGTCTAGCCTGAATCCGCGCGGATTGCCCCAAAGCGTCGGCTCCTTTTGGTACAAATAGCGCTGGAGCCAAACGAAGATGAGCACGCAGAAGCTCACCCCGAACCCCATGACTCCGTACCACTTGGTGCTGACGAGCAGCCCGAGCGCGACGGTAAAGAGAATCAGCCAGAGCTTGGAGGAGCGCCCCTTCTCTACCGCCGAGTCCGCGCGGATCTCGTCGTCGGAGTAGGTAGCGCTACCTTCGGGCGTCGCGTAACGCACGCTCGCATCGCGCCCGTACTCGATCGTCAGCGGCTCGTCGCGATAGACCAGCGCGCCGCCTTTGGCTTGCGAGATCGCGCCGCGCTTCACGCGGCCGCGCGCGTCGATCGTCCCGCCGTCCGCCGCAAAGACCGTCGTGTCGTCGCCGCCGAGCGCGTAAGAGCCTTCGCCGTACGTCAACTCGCGCCGGCCGTCGCCGAAGAACCGGGGAAAGACGGCGTACCGGAAGAGCAGATAGCAGCCGCAAGCGAAGTAGAGCGTGACGACCACGGACGACGAGGCGTCCACGCCAAAGAGCAGGCGTCCGGCCTGACCGAGCGCGATGCCTGCGGCCAGCGCCGCCGCCGCGGCCGCCGCGAATCCCCATCCGGGAACGTCGACGTGGGCACGCTCGCCGACCTGCGAGCTGATCCAGAAGCGGTAGAACGCGTAGACGGCCAGCGTGGCGAAAAACACCACGAAGCCCTCGGGCGTTCCTATCCGCGACTGCACGAAGTGCATGCCGTCGAAGCTGAGCAGCAGCGCGGTGATCGTAGCAAAGAGCGTTGAGCCCGTGATCCGCTTTGCGAATACGTAGAGCAGCATGACGACGAGCGCACCGAACACGACGTCCAGAAACCGCCAGCCGTAAGAGTTATCGCCGTTCGCGAGGTGGCCGATCACGGCGTTGAGCAAGGTCCACCCGCCCGCGCCGTGGCCCTTCGGCATGCCCCCGAAGAGCACGATCGAAAACGTGATCAGCAGCTTGCTCAGCGGTGGATGGGTGTTCTCGTAGATGCGCAGGTTTTGCAGATACTCCTCGCCCGCCCGCGCGAAATAGATCTCGTCGAACACCTTTCCGGGCGGCCACCAATAACCGATGAACGACAGGATGAAGTTCGCGACTCCCAGCGCCCCCATGATCGCGTAGTCGAGCGGAGCGCGCATTGCCGTGAGGCCCTCGCGCGGGTCGAACCAATGGCGCGCGCCGGCGTCGGTCGCGGAGGTCGCGGCCGCGCGGGGTTCGCTCGGCGCGGGAGCGGCACTCTCGGTAGCACCGAGATACTGATAGCCCAAAACGAAGAACGTACCGACCGCAAGCAACGAGAACGCCGTCGTCCACAGGCCCCAGAGATTCTGCGCGTTGGCCCCCGCGACGTTGTTCGTCACGACGTTGAGGTATTGCAAGCTGTAGATCAGATTCGCTAACAGCACGACCGAAAGCGTGAGCGTACCCCATAAGTACCTCCGCGCGAAGGGAACGCAGGCGATCGTAAAGAGCAGCCCGTTGAAGAGATATCGCTCGTGCATGCGTGTCGCCAGAACGAAGAACGCTATCGCCGCGATCGCGCAGCCCTCCAAGAACGCCTGCGACGTGCGGTCCTGGAGGTAGCGCCAAACGACCAGCGCGAGGGCAGCAACGAGCAGGACGATGCCCCACAGATATTGCGGCAGCACGAAGATGGGCTGGCTGTCGGGCACCCACAGCGTGCCGCGCAGCGCCCACAAGTTAAAGGCGTTGACGCTGTTATACGGATAGACGTTAGAACCGTAGGCGTAGCGCTCCAAGAGCCAGGAAAGCGCCGCAATCGGGTTGCCGGGGTGGAACGGCTCGGTGAGCAGCAGCGTCAAGAGGAGCGCGGCTCCGATCCCGATCGCACTTGCCACGATTCGCGTCCGCCGGCGTTTCGGGTCCGCGAAGGCGAACGCCAGGAGCAGCGGCAGCAGCACCGCGGCCTGCGGTTTGATCAGCAGGGAGTACGCGAAGGAGAGCCACCCAAAAACGATCCATGCCGTCTGAGCACGCTGATTAACCGAGCCTACCTTCGACATGTCAGCCTGAGCGGAGTCGAAGGACGAGCTGCGCAGCAAGGCGTAGATCGCGAGCAGCGCGAGCCCCCCCGAGATGGAATCGACCTGTCCCCACAGGGCCGAGATATAAATCGTCGCCGGATTGAGAAGGTAGAGAGCGGCCGCACCGAGCGCGTAACCCGCGCCCGCGAACCGGCGGACGGTGTAATAAAGCAGTGCGCCGACCCCGAGATCGGCGAGGATCGCCGGAACCTTCACGAAGGCGCGGAGAAGCGTGAAGCCGCGATCGTGCGCCGCGAAGAGAAGCTGCCAGAGATGCCCCACGGCGGCGAGGATGTAGAAGTAACCCGGGGGATAGTCCGCAAAGCCGATGGTGGAATAGAACGAGCCAAAGCCGTGCTGGCTGAGAGCGATCGCCCAGGCGGTGTACGTCGAGACGTCGGTCTTGAAGCCTTCGTTCGTAATGAACAGCAACCGGATAACGAGTCCCGCGACGAGCAAGGCCGGCAGCGCCCAGACCAGGGCGTCTTGCCGGGCCGGGGCCCGCACCGTATCGTCAGCGTTCACGTTTCGCTCCGCGTCTTCAACGCGCGGCGGTGAGGCCGAGCGTGCCGCACAAGAACTCGCGAAGCTCGCGATTGCGATGGTTCTCTAAGACCGCAAGGTGTTCGGCCGCGGCATCCGTCGCGGCGTCGCGCGCGCCGAGCGTATCGAGCGCCTCGACCACGCGATCGACGGTCGCCGCGTCGAGCGGATCGCCCTGCGCGTACGCGCCGGCGACGGTCCGCCGCGCCGGCGACGACGGTTGCGCGATCGCCCAAACCACCGGAAACGTCCACTTGCGCCTGGCGATGTCCCCAGCGACGGTCTTGCCCGTCTCGTCGACGGTCGACCAGAATCCCGGCGACGTCGTCGCGAATTTGGAAGGCCATCCCATAGGCGCGCCCCAGCGCTCCGTAGCCAGCGACCGCAGATTCGTCGCACCCGGCCGCATGCGCGCCGAGCCGGCAGGACGCATCGAAGAGCTGGGCGGTCTTACATTCGATCATCCGATAGTAGCCCGGTAAGTCGACGGTTCGCTGCGATTCGAAGTAGAGGTCGAGCGATTGTCCTTCGCACATCACCGCATGTGCCTCGTGCAGCAGGGCGAGCATCGCCAAAACCCGCCCCGCATCGAGGTGCGCGGCCGCGTGTTCGAGGCTGAGAAAGCTGAGCGCACACATCGCGTCGCCGGCGTTGATTGCCCGTGCGATGCCGTACGCACTCCACAGCGTCGGGCGGCCGTGACGCAGCTCGTCGCGATCCTCGATGTCGTCGTGCACGAGCGAATAATTGTGGAAGATCTCGACCGCAACGGCTGCGTCGAGCGCGTTCTCGATCGGAGCCGTCTCACCGGTGGCAACTCGCATCACCATCTGTGGGCGCAGCCGCTTGCCGCGCCGCGCCGGGCCGTATGGCGCATAGCCGAAGTGGCGTAAAAGCATATCGGAGATCTCTGTCGATCCCCGATATCCGGTAATCCGTTCCTCGAGCGCGCTCTCGAAACGCTCGGAAAGCGTTGCCGGGTTATGCAGAAGCGGCCAGTTCCTCCATGCGCGACTCGACCTCATCAACGAGCCAGCCGGGCGTCGACGCTCCCGACATAAGTCCGGCGACCTCGACTCCGTTGAACCACTGCGCTTGCAGTTCGTCGGGGCCCTCGACGTGGTAGGCGCGCGCGCCGTGCGATTCCGAAAGATCGGCCAGGTGCTTGGTGTTTGCCGAGGTCTTACCGCCGACCACGACCATAACCTCGACGTCCTTGGCAAGGCGCAGCGCTTCGTTCTGTCGATTGTGCGTGTCGGTGCAGATCGTGTTGACCGCGCGCACCTCGTAATACTTGGCGGAGAGAGCTCGGACGACTTCGGTGAACCCTTCGCCCGACCAGGTCGACTGCACGACGACGCCGACGCGGCTCGAGCGCGGCAGCCGTTCGACGTCGGCCGGACTCTGAATGCACCAGGCGCCCGGCACGTGACTGAGCGTACCCTTCACTTCCGGGTGGTTCGGATCTCCGATCACGACGATCTTATAGCCGTCGGCTTTGAGCTTCTCGGCCTGCACGTGAATCTTGGTGACCATCGGGCAGGTCGCATCGATGATCTCGAGGTTCTTCTCCTTGGCCTTCTCGAACACGTCGACGGGCAGGCCGTGGGCGCGGACGAAGAGCGCACCGGCATCGACTTCATCGACGGCGTGCGCGTTCTTCAACCCGCGAGCAGCGAGCGATTCGACCATCTGCGGATTGTGCACCACGTGGCCGAGAGTCGTCACGTCGCCGCGCGAGGCGATCGCCTCCTCGGCTTTCTTGACGGTGATCGCAACCCCGAAACAAAAGCCCTGGACCGATGCCTTACGAATTTCCACCCATACTCCCCGCGAGCGTTTCGATTGCGTTCATGATCTCCGTGGTAAACTTCGCCAAATCGTCGCGGGTTGCTTTCCGGCCGGCCGGGAGCGATAGCGGCGCTCCGAACGCGACGTCGATTCGCCCCAGACGCAGCGCCCGGTCGCTGCCGCGGATGCACGCAGGCGCCACCGGCACGTTCGCGAGCGACGCCAGCAGGGCGACCCCCGTTTGCGGCGGCACGGACCCCGTACGATTCCGGGTCCCCTCGGGAAAGATCCCCACCGCCCCGCCCCCCTCCAGCACCTGCAGCGAGCGCTTGATCGCGGCCGTGGCGCTGCCGCGGCGATCGACCGCATACGCACCCAGTGCACCGATCATCGGCCCGAGCAGCGGAATCCCGAAGAGCTCCTTCTTGGCCATGTAGCTGATTCGGCGTGGGCAGAGACATCCCATCAGCGGCGGATCGAGGTACGAAACGTGATTGCACGCGACGATCAGCGGCCCGTGGGCCGGCACGTTCTCGCTGCCGAAGACGCGCGCGCGCCAGATCGTACGGGCCAAAAGACGCACGAAAAACTTCGAGAAGTCGTAGAACCCGGCATTCATCCCTTCGACTCGGCGCCGGCGCCTCGCTCAGGACTGCGCTTCGCGCAGCCTCGACGAACTATTGCGCAGATCTGGTCGACGACGTGCTCGGCGTCGATCTCGCTCGAATCGATGATATGCGCGTCGGGCGCAGGCGCGAGGGGCGAAACCGCCCGCGTGCGGTCGAGCCGATCGCGCTCTTCGATCTCCTCCGCGAGCCTATGCGCATCGACGTCCACTCCGGCTCGCGCGAGCTGCAGGCGCCGCCGCGCGACGCGAGCCGGAACCGTCGCGGTGAGGTAGATCTTCACGGGCGCGTCGGGCAGAACGACGGTGCCGATGTCCCGCCCGGCCATGACAACGGCCCCGTCGCGCGCGATTTCGCGCTGCGCACGCACCATCGCGGTTCGGACTTCGGCGTGCGCCGCAATCGTCGAGACGATCGCGGTGACCTCGCTGCTCGCAAGCGCGCCCTCATCGAGCTCGCGCTCTCCGGCGAAAACGCGAAAGCCCAGCGACGCCGACTCGTCGAGCGCGACTCGAATCGCATCGTCGGCGACGAGGCGCGCCAAGGCGGCGCCGTTGTCGACGTCCGTACCCGTGCGCAGCGCGAGGAAGGCGATCGCGCGGTACATTGCCCCCGTATCAAGATAGAGCGCGTGCAGCCGCCGGGCCGTTGCGCGCGCTACGGTCGTTTTTCCGGACGCGGCGGGACCGTCGATGGCAATCTGCAGGTGCGCGCTAGATCCCCTATCGTGAAGCGCAGGGTGAGTAGGGCGTCCGTTGGACGCGCGCGGCGGGCGCTCCTCGAAAACGCCGCGGGGCGAGGCCAACCCGCCGGCCCGTAGAAGGCTAGCCGCGACGTTGGCAAAGGCGCGATCGGTCTACTTCTGTTCGGCGTGCGGCTTCGAATCTGCGCGATGGCTGGGCCGTTGCCCCCAGTGCGACGCCTGGAACTCGTTTGACGAACGTCCATTCAACATTTCGGCGCGCGGCGGCCGCGAGGCTCGCCCCGCCGGCGTGCAGTCTGCCGAACCGTTGCCGCTGCACGCGATCGGATCTGCGGGCATCGCGCGCCTGCGCGTCGGCTTTCCCGAGTTCGACGCCGTGCTCGGCGGAGGGATCGTTCCCGGGAGCCTCACGCTGGTCGGCGGTCCACCCGGGGCAGGCAAATCGACGCTGCTGCTCCAGATCGCGGCGCGCCTGGCGCATCGCGGCGAGGTCGTGTACGTCTGCGGCGAAGAGTCGGCGGCGCAAGTCAAACTGCGCGCGCAGCGGACGCTTTCCGACGGTGACGACGTACTGGTCTATCCCGAGACGAATCTGCGGGCCGTGCTCGATCGGCTCGAGCGCCGCCCTCCGCTCGCCGTCGTGGTCGATTCGATTCAGACCGTGTGGCTTCCGGAGTCGGAAGCCTATGCGGGGAGCGTGACGCAGGTACGCGACTGCACGCAGGCACTGATGGCGTACGCGAAGCGGACCGGGTGTGCGACATTCATCGTCGGGCACGTCACCAAGGACGGAGCGATCGCAGGGCCTCGTTTGCTCGAACACCTCGTCGACACGGTGCTCTACTTCGAAGGGGAGCCGAGCGGCGATTACCGCATCTTGCGCGCGTATAAGAACCGCTTCGGCTCGATCGACGAGATCTGCGTTTACGCGATGCACGATACCGGGCTGCGCGAGGTCGCTAATCCGTCGGAGCTATTCTTGGGGACGCGGACGCAACGTCCCAGCGGGTCGTGCGTCGTCGCCTCGATCGTGGGCTCTCGACCGGTCCTGATCGAAGTACAAGCGCTCGTCGGCGAGACGAGCTACGGCACGCCGCGGCGGCTCGCGAACAACCTGGATCAGCAGCGCCTAGCGATGATACTGGCGGTCTTGGAACGGCGCGCCGGCTTCTCGCTCGGCGCGCACGACGTCTACGCCTCGGTGGCCGGCGGCCTGCGCGTCGCCGAGCCGGCCGCCGACCTCGGGATCGCGCTCGCGATCGCCTCGTCGTTTCGCAACGTCGCGATTCCGGCGTCGGTCGCGGTTTTCGGCGAACTCGGCCTATCGGGCGAGGTGCGCACCGTGGGGGCTGCCGACCGGCGCGAGGCGGAAGCGCGCAAGCTCGGCTACACGCAGGTCATCTCGCCCGCCAACACGCGCGACGTCGCCGAAGCGATCGCAAACGGGCTCGGATAAGACATCGCCTTTATGGCGCTTTTTGAGATCGTGCCCAATCTTTCGGAGGGCCGCGCAACGGCGACGGTGGATGCGGCGTGCGCCGCGGTCGTGCGAACCGGCGCACAGCTGCTCGACCGGAGCAGCGACGAGGTTCACCACCGCAGCGTCTTGACGATTGTCGGCGACGCCGCGCAGGTGCTCGATGCCGCCGTCGCGTTGGCCGGCGTCGCGCTCGAACGCATCGATCTGCGCGATCATTGGGGCGTGCACCCGCGGATCGGCGCGCTCGACGTGCTTCCGTTCGTTCCGCTGCGCGGCGCCGCGCTGTCCGACGCGACCGCTCTCGCCCACCGTGCCGGAGCCGCAATCTGGAAGCGACACGGTATCCCGTGCTTTTACTACGGCGCCGCGGCGAAGCGTTCGGAGCGCGTGACGCTGCCCGAGGTTCGCCGAAACGTCGACTGGTCGCCGGACGAAGGCGACATCTCGCGTCACCCCAGCGCCGGAGCTATTGCGATCGGGGCGCGGGACATCTTGATTGCGTTTAACGTTGAACTGGCAACGGCCGATCTCGCCGTGGCCGACGAGATCGCGCGCGCCGTCCGCGAGCGCAGCGGAGGCTTGCGCTCGCTTCGTGCGCTCGCTCTGCCTCGCGACGCCGGCCGCGTGCAGGTCTCGCTCAACGTGACGGATTATGCTGCAACGCCGCTCTATCGCGTCGTGGAGCTGATTCGCCGGCTCGCCGCGGAGCGCGGTGTCGAGCTGGCGGGCTGTGAGCTCGTCGGCTGTCTTCCTTGGGCTGCGGTGGAAGCAGCCGCCGCGTATTACTTAGGAGTTACCGATCTGTGAAATCCCCGATAGCCGTCGCCGCGCTCGCGCTCGCTCTGCTCGTTCCCGCCGCGGCCGCGGCGCAGGGCGGCCCCGGCGACGCCGGCATCTTCACCACGACCCTGCGTAACGGGCTGCGAGTAGTCGTGGTCGAGGATCGCGCGGCGCCGGTCGTCCAGACTTCCGTATGGTATGGCTTCGGATCGCTGCAGGAGACGCCCGGCAAGACCGGTCTCGCGCACGCGCTCGAGCACATGCTCTTTCGCGGCACGCCCGAGATCTCGGGCGGCGGCCTCGACGACATCACCGCCCGCCTCGGCGCCCAGATGAACGGCGAAACGAGCTACGACTACACCCAGTTCTACTTCGAGATGCCCGCCGACAAGCTCGACGTCGCGCTCTTTATCGAGGCCGACCGCATGCAGCACGCCGCGTTGCGTGCAGCCGATTGGGCGATCGAACGAAACGCGGTGCTCAACGAAATCGACGGCGACGCAAGCTCGCCGTTCTTCAACCTGCTTTCGCGCGTTCGCGCCGCCGCCTTCCCCGGCCAGCCTGAGGGACGGACGCCGGTCGGCGAGCGCGAGGACGTCGCTCGGGCCACGGTGGCCGACATCGCGCGCTACTATCGCGAGTGGTACGCCCCGAACAACGCCACGCTGGTCGTCGCGGGCGACGTCGCGCACGCAGCCGTCTTTGCCAAGGCGGCGCGCTTTTTCGCGGCGGTGCCGTCGAAAAAGCTGCCGGCCCGCGAGCAGCTCAATCCGGTTCCCGCCCCGGGCAAGACGGTCGAAGCGGAGTTTCCCTTCCCGTTCGAAATCATCGACCTCGCCTACGCCATCCCGGGCGACACGCAGCACGGCGAGCCGGCCATCAGCACGCTCGCGACGTTGCTGGAAAATCAGCGCTCGCCGTTCTACCGGGCGCTGGTCCAAAGCAACATCGCTCTTGCCATCGAGGCGAACGCCGACACCCAGTTGCGCGGCGGACTCCTTCACGTGTTCATCGTCCTCAATCCCGGGAGGTCCGGCAGCGAGGCGCAAGCCGTCTTTCAAGCGACGCTGGACTCCGTGCTGCAAAACGGATTCGATCCAGACCTGGTCATTGCGGCGAAGCGGCTGACGATTGCGGAACGCCTGTACTCGGCGGACTCTATCGACGGCATAGGCAGCCTGGCCGGATATACCTACGGCATCGTCGGCGAAAAGATCTCAAACGAAGACGCCCGGCTTGCGGCGCTCACCGGCGACGATCTCGTCGCGGCAACGCGCACGTATCTTCGCCGGCCGACCGTGGTTGGACATCTGACGCCCAACGAGAGCCCTCCGCGCGGCAACTCGCAGAAAACCAGCGCAGAGGCAAGCGATGACTTCTCGAAGCGCGTTCCCAACG
This sequence comes from Vulcanimicrobiota bacterium, assembly GCA_963745145.1. Taxonomy (GTDB): domain Bacteria; phylum Vulcanimicrobiota; class Vulcanimicrobiia; order Vulcanimicrobiales; family Vulcanimicrobiaceae; genus Cybelea. The sequence goes on from CAVUWE010000003.1 coordinate 1,195,687, forward strand.
GTCCGATCGTCGAGCCCGACTGGATCGCCAAGGCAATCAGGACGCCCACCACCGCGCATAGCCTGCTAGCGCCGGTGGAGTTCAGGCTGGCAAACGGGCTGCGTGTCATCGTTCAAGTAAAGAGCGATCGGCCGACGTTCGTCGTGCGCGGAAAGATTGCGTCGTCGCCGGCCTTTGAATCCCCCGGGAAGGAAGGCATCGCCCGCCTCGCGTCGTCGGCGGCCGACTACGGCAGCGCACAGTATCCGTTCGCGCAGCGGCGTAAGGCGACCGACGAGATGGGCGCTTTCGTGGAGACCGGCGAGAGTTTTTCGGCACAGGGTATCCCGAGCGATTTCGAGCGGATCGTCGCGATCCTCGCCGACGGCGAGGCGCATCCCACGTTCGCCGATCCCTGGTTCGGCGTCGAGCGGTCGCAGCTCGCCAACAGCTTACAGTCGGAAGGCAACATCTCCGGCGTCCAGATAGACCGAGCCTACGACCGGCTCTTGCTCGCCACCAACGACCCGACGCTGCGCCAGCCCACGCCCCAAGCCGTCGCCGCGATTACGCGCGACGACCTGATCGCGTATACGGCGACCTACTGGCGACCCGACCTCACGACGATCGCGATCGTCGGTAACGTCTCGCCCGCACGAGTTCAGAGCGCCCTCGAGTCGACGTTTGGTACGTGGAGGGTGAGCGGCCCGAAACCCGACGCGCACCTGATGGCCATGCCGCCGGCGACGAGTGGCCACGATTACATCGGCACCGCAGCGAATCAAGTCTTCATCCGCCTGGGCCAGCCCGCGTTATCGCGATCGAACAAGGACTACGACACGTTTCTCGTGCTCAATCAGATTCTCGGAGGCAGCGGCGCCTTCGAATCGCGCCTGTGGCAGGAGCTCCGCCAAAAGCGCGGTCTCGTGTACAGCGTCAGCAGTTCGCTCGAGGCAGATGCCGACCGTGGCAACTTCCGCGTGGAGCTGAGCGCATCGCCGCAACGCGTGGTCGAAGCGGTCGGATTCGTGCGGCAAGAGCTCGAGGAGCTACAGAACCAGCCGGTCTCGGCCACCGAGCTGCAGGAGGCGAAGATCCGTTTGGTGGGCAACGCGCTGCTCGAGGAAGCGTCGTCCACGGGACAGGCCAAACAGCTGCTCGACATCGGAACGAACGATCTTCCCCTCAATTATTACGGCACGCTCAACGAGCGCTTCGCCCGCATCACGCCGGCCGACGTGCAGCGCGTCGCGCGAGAGTATCTGCGCCCGGGCCGGCTCGTCGAGGTCTACGCCGGGCCGTCGGGCCCGTGGGCGTTCCACGCGATATGATCGAAACGATCGATCCGACCACCGGGCTGGTGCTCGAACGAATCCCGCTGATGGATCCGCAGCAAATCGACGCGACCTTAGAGAAGGCCTCGCGATCCGCGCGAGGCTGGGGCGCGACGTCGCTAGACGAGCGCGCATCGCTCTTGCGCGCGGTCGCGGCGCGGTTGCGCGCGGACCGGGAAGCCCTCGCGACGACGGCCGTGCGCGAGATGGGCAAGCCGATCGTTCAGGCGCGTGCCGAAGTCGAGAAATGCGCCTGGGCGTTGGAGTATTTCGCCGAACACGGCGCCGCGATGCTGGCCCCTCAACCGGCGGCCTCGTCGGCCGCGCGCAGCTACGTGGCGTTTCGGCCGCTGGGCGTCGTGCTCGCAATCATGCCGTGGAACTTTCCATACTGGCAGGTCGTGCGGGCCGCAGCGCCCGCGCTGATGGCCGGCAATGCGCTCGTGCTCAAGCACGCGGCGAACACGAGCCGGTGCGCACTCGAGCTCGGGCGCGTCTTCCGCGACGCCGGCGCACCCGACGGCCTCTTCGGCGTGCTCATCGCGCGCGGTGACTCGATGGGCCGAGTCGTCGCCGACCCGCGCATCGCCGCGGTGACGCTGACGGGCAGCGAGCTCGCCGGTGCGGCGGTCGCGCGTGCGGCCGGCGAGAACCTCAAGAAATGCGTGCTCGAGCTCGGCGGCTCCGACGCCTTCGTCGTCTTCTCAGACGCCGATCTCGACGCCGCGGCATCGACGGCGGTCACCGCTCGCTTTCAGAACAACGGCGAAAGCTGCATCGCCGCCAAACGGTTTATCGTCGAGGCACCCGCGTATGATGACTTTCTCGCTCGTTTTGTCGAGCGGACGCGCGCACAGGTCGTCGGCAACCCGATGGAGGAACGCGTGCAGCTCGGGCCGTGTGCGCGCGGCGACCTGCGCGAGACCGTGCACCAGCAGGTTGAAGCCACGATCGATCGCGGCGCGCGCCTCGCACTAGGAGGACATCTCCTCGGCGGCGCCGGTTTCTTCTACGAGCCGACCATCGTTTCCGACGTCGTTCCGGGCACACGAATGTTCGACGAGGAGGTCTTCGGGCCGGCGGCCGCGGTCGTACGTGCCGACGACCGCGAGAATGCGCTCGCACTCGCTAATGCGTCGCAGTACGGGCTGGGCTCCAGCGTCTGGACGAGCGACGTCGCCGCCGCAGAAGCGATTGCAACGCGAGTGGAGGCCGGCGCCGTCTTCATCAACGGGATGGTCGCGAGCGATCCGCGCTTGCCCTTCGGCGGCGTCAAGAAAAGCGGCTACGGGCGAGAGCTTTCGTCGTTTGGCATCCACGAATTCGTCAACGTCCAAACGGTCTGGATCGGATAGCGTAGGTTTATAGAGAGGCGCAGTACTCCGCGATGCGCAGGAGGCCGGTGCGGACGTTATCCGGCGCGCCCACCCAGCTCAAGCGAAGCCAGCCTTCCATGGCGTCGCCGAACGCGACGCCCGGTATCGCAACGACGTCGTGGCGGTCGATGAGGTCGTGCGCGGCTTCGACCGACCGGACTCCCTGCGGCAGGCGCACGCAGGCGTAGAACGTTCCATCGACCGGTACGAAGCGGAGACCGCATTGGCGCAGGGCGTCGAGCAGCTCGTCGCGGCGGTCGCGATACCAGGCGGCGTGCTCGCGCAGCGCTCCGGGCGTTTGAAAGACGTGCAGCGCCACTTGCTGCGCGAACGTATCGGCGCACGACGTCGCCCAGGCGTGCACCTTGACGGCCTGATCGATAACGACTTCGGGCGCAAGGATCCATCCCAGGCGCAACCCGGTGAGTGCGTTGCTCTTGCTGAGCGAATTCGTGACGATCGTGTGCGGATACCGGCGCGCGACCTCCGCCGCGTTCTCGACGAAGGTCTGTTCGCGGTATATCTCGTCGTGTATCAGCCAGATCGGTTCGCCGCCGCGGCGTTCCAACGCACAAGCGAGAATCTCCGCCGCGGCATTCGAGAGCACGCGGGCGGTCGGATTGCACGGCGAACAGATCACGATCACGCGCGTCCGCGCTCCGATCGCGGCTGCGATCCGCTCGGCATCGAATTCGAAGTCTTCCTCTTCGCGCATCGTCACGCTTCGCACGGCGATACCTTCGAGCATTGCCATCTTCTGGTACGACGGAAACGCAGGTTCCACGATCAAGAGCTCGTCGTGAGCCGGGTCAAGCAACGTCTTGATCGCGACGTACATCGCCTCTTGAGAGCCGACGGTCACGCAGACGTTTCGAGCGTGGCGCATCGTCGGATAACCGTAGCAGCTCGCGATCGCGTCGCGCAGCGCCGGATCGCCGGCATTGGGAGTATACTTGACGCCACGCTCGGCGACGTGCCGCATCGCCGCATCGAAGTGCTCGAGGTTGGGCAGCAGCGACGGTTCGCCCAGGCCGAGATCGACGGAACTCGGCTTCTTCTTACTCGACATCTCACGAATCAGCGACGGGCCGATCTGCAGAACGCGCGGGTTCACGTCGCGAGCTCGTATTCGCGCAGTGCCGCATTGAGAGACGTCTTGAGATCCGTCGACGCGCCGCGCGTTCCGATGATGAGAGCGCAAGGCGTCCCGAACTCGCCGGCTGGGAATCTCTTGGGGAGCGTGCCGGGAATCACGACGGCCCGAGCCGGGACGCGGCCTTTGGTCGTCACCGGTTCGGCGGCACGCACGTCGACGATCGGAGTGCTGGCGGTCAGCACGACCCCGGCGCCGATCACCGCCTCGCGCTCGACGCGCACTCCTTCCACCAGGATGCAGCGCGATCCGATGAAGGCGCCGTCTTCGACGATGACGGGTGCGGCCTGCGGCGGCTCGAGCACGCCGCCGATCCCCACGCCGCCGGAGAGGTGGACGCCCTTGCCGATCTGCGCGCACGAGCCGACGGTCGCCCACGTATCGATCATGCTGCCTTCGCCGACGTACGCGCCGATGTTGACGTAGCCCGGCATCAAGATCACGCCGCGTCCGAGAAAGCTTCCGTAGCGCGCGACCCCAGGAGGCACGCACCGTACTCCGAGCTTCTTATAGTTTCGCTTGACGGGAAGCTTGTCGTAGTAGACGACCGCATCACGATCGCGGTCGCCCATCCACTCGATTTCGCGGCGCGCAAAGTAGAGCAGGATCGCTTCCTTTACCCAAGCGTTAGTGACCCAATCACCGTCGTGGGGTTCCGCGACGCGCAACGTCCCGTCGTCGAGCCGTCCGACCACGAGGTCGACGACCCGGCCTTCCGGGCCGCGGGGGTTCCCCTCGCCTCGACCCAGAGCCTCGATCCGTTCGCGTATTGCGTCGTCCGTCATCGTTCGATCTTTAGCTTTGGGTAAGAAAAGTTCCGCCGAACGCGAAACCCCCCATCCCCTCAGAGAGCGCCACCTATTAATAAGGAGGTTCCGTGCCGAACTCGCCCGCCGACGAGCAACGAATCAATGCCATCCGCTTTCTTGCGGTCGATGCCGTCCAGAAAGCGAATTCGGGCCACCCGGGCTTGCCGATGGGCGCGGCTGCTATGGGATACACGCTGTGGACGCGCCACTTGCGCTTCAACCCCCAGGACCCGCACTGGCTCAACCGCGACCGTTTCGTGCTCTCCGCCGGCCACGGCTCGATGCTGCTCTATGCGCTGCTCTATCTGACGGGTTACGATCTGACGCTCGATGACATCAAGAACTTTCGTCAGCTCGGAAGCAAGACACCCGGGCACCCGGAGGCCGAGCGGACGCCCGGTGTGGAGGCGACGACCGGCCCGCTCGGTCAAGGCATCGCCAACGCCTTGGGGATGGCAATCGCAGAGGCGCATTTGGGCGCAGTATACGACCGTGACGACGCGCCGATTGTCGATCACTTTACCTATTGCCTCTGCGGCGATGGCGACCTGATGGAAGGCATTAGCCAGGAGACGCTCTCGCTCGCCGGACACCTCAAGCTCGGAAAGCTGATCGTCTTCTACGACGACAATCTGGTGTCGCTCGCCGGCCCCACCGACGTCGCGTTCTCCGACGACGCGGTCGCGCGCTTTGACGCCAGCGGGTGGCACACTCAGTTTATCGACGTCGATCACGGCAACGACGTCGCGACGATCGACCAAGCGATCGAGGTCGCCAAGAACGTCACCGACCGGCCCTCGTTCATTGCGGTGCGAACGCATATCGGATTCGGATCGCCGCGCCAAGACAGCTATCTCGCGCACGGCGAGCCGCTCGGGCCCGACAACGTGAAGAAGTCGAAGGAGCAGTTGAACTGGCCGCTCGAGCCAGCCTTCTACGTTCCCGACGACGTGCTCACGTTCTATCGTCAGGTCGGCAAAAAGGGTGCCGCCCTCGAGGCGCAGTGGCAGGCAACGTACGACGCCTGGAAGCGCGGCAATCCCGACCTCGCGGCGCAGCTCGAGCGGGCACTGCGCGGCGAGCTGCCGGCCGGCCTTCCGTGGCCGGCGTTTACCGCGGAGAACGGAAACGTAGCGACGCGCGACGCCGGCGGGACGGTGATGAACGCAATCGCGATGGCGCTTCCGGAGTTGGTCGGCGGGTCGGCCGATCTCGATCCGTCAACGAAGACCTATCTCAAGAACTGCGGCGACTTCGAGCCGAACGATTACGCCGGCCGCAACATTCACTACGGCGTTCGCGAGCACGCGATGGCGGCGTGCACGAGCGGAATCTCGCTGCACGGAGGGCTGCTGCCGTTCGCCGCGACCTTCTTCAATTTCGTCGACTACCTCAAGCCGGCGCTTCGGCTCGCGTGCCTGACGGGAATACGCTCGATCTACATTTTCACGCACGACTCGGTCTTTCTCGGCGAGGACGGGCCGACGCACGAGCCGATCGAGCAGCTGGCGACGCTGCGAGCGACGCCGAACTGCTACGTCGTCCGCCCCGCCGACTCGTTGGAGACGCTGGAGGCGTGGAAGCTCGCCGTCGCCGGCAAGGGGTCGCCTTGGGTGCTCGTCCTCACCCGGCAAAAATTGCCGTTCTTGGGCGCGCGCGATGCAGCCGTCGACAAGGGGGCCTACGTGCTCGCCGACGCGGAGAACGGGAAACCCGATCTCATTCTCATCGCAACGGGCTCGGAAGTTTCGCTCGCGGTCGAGGCCAAGAAGATCCTCGACGGAAAGGGCTTTCCCACGCGGGTCGTATCGATGCCGTGCTGGGAGCTCTTCGACGCACAGCCGCAATCGTATCGCGACGAGGTCCTGCCCCCGGCAATCGGCGCACGGATGTCGATCGAGGCCGGCGCTACGATGGGCTGGTCGAAATATGTCGGCGATCGCGGCTTCGCCTTCGGTATCGACAAGTTCGGCACGTCGGCGCCGGCCGCGGCGATCGCCAAGGCCTACGGCTTCACGCCGGATAACGTCGCCGACCTGGCACTCCAGAAGTTTGCCCTTACCGCTCGTTAGGAGACGATGATGAAGAACCAAGTTCAGCAGCTGCTCGACGCCGGGCAGAGCGTTTGGCTCGACAACGTGCGCCGCAGCATGTTCGCTTCCGGCGAGCTCAAACGTCTCATCGACAACGGTTTGCGCGGCATGACGAGCAACCCGACGATCTTCGAGAAGGCCATTGGCGCGGGCACCGACTACGACGAGCAGCTCACCACGTTGATCGGCTCCGAAACGAGCGCAGATGCCTTGTTCTGGGACCTCGCGATCCAAGACATTCAGAACGCGTGCGACGCCTTTGCCGGCGTCTTCGAGTCGTCGGGGGGAAACGACGGCTTCGTGAGCCTCGAGGTCTCGCCGCTGCTGGCCCACGACACCGACGGCACGATCGCGATGGTCAAGGAGCTGTGGGGACGCGTGAACCGTCCGAACGTCATGATCAAGATTCCCGGCACTAAAGAGGGGCTGCCGGCAATCGAAGAGTCGATCTACCGCGGCTACAACATCAACGTTACGTTGATCTTCGGCGTCGAAATGTACGAACGCGCCGCGCTGGCGTATGTAAAGGGGCTGCGGCGCCGCGCCGACGAGGGGAAACCCATCGACAAGATTCGTTCGGTGAACTCGGTCTTCGTCAGCCGCATCGACACGGCGGTCGACAAGCTCCTGCAAGACCAAATCGCCAAGGGCGAAAAGCTCGACCATCTGCTCGGCAAGACGGGAATCGCCGGCCTCAAGCTCACGTATCAAAAGTTCAAAGAGATCTTCGAGGGCAGCGAATTCGCCCCGCTCAAGGCGAAGGGCGCGGCGGTCCAGCGGCCGCTCTGGGCATCTACCTCCACGAAGAATCCCCACTATCCCGACCTCATGTACGTGGAGACGGTCGTCGGACGCGACACGGTGAACACGATGCCCCCGGCGACGCTCGATGCACTGCTCGATCATGGAACCATCGTCCCGGACACCGTCGAGAGCGACCTCCACGGCGCCGCGGACGTGATTCGCGGGTTACAGGAGGCCAAGATCTCTCTCTTCGAGGTGACCCACCAGCTGCAGGTCGAGGGCGTAAAGCTCTTCTCCGATTCGTTCGCCGCGCTGCTCGGCGCGATCGTATATAAACAGAAGCTCCTCGCTTCAGGCGGGGCGCAACGCGTGCGTCTTTCGCTCGGGAAATCCGAGCCCGCGTACGAGGCCGCGCTCGATCGGCTCGCAACGGCCGATTTCCTCAAGCGAATCTGGGCGCACGACGCGACGCTGTGGTCGAATCATCCGGACGCCGTCGCCATCATCAAGAAATCGCTGGGGTGGCTCGACATTCAGCAGAACATGCTCGAAGAGGTCGCGGCGCTGAAGTCGTTCGCCGACGACGCCAAAGAACGATTCGACTCGGCCGTGGTCTGCGGCATGGGTGGGAGCTCGCTCGCGCCCGACATTCTCGCCGATACGTTCGGGCCGACGGGCGCCTATCCGCAGCTGCTCGTGCTCGACTCCACGTGCCCTCAGCAGATCAAAGAGCTAGAAGAGCGGATCCAGATCGCCTCGACGCTCTTCATTATCTCGAGCAAGAGCGGCACGACGACGGAGCCGAACGCGTTCTACGCCTACTTTCACGAGAAGGTCTCGAAGGAACGCGGCGCGGCGATGGCAGGCCGGAACTTTGCCGCCATCACCGACCCCGGGACTACGCTCGACAAGGAAGCCCAACAGGAGTCGTTCAGCGCCGACTTTGAGAACGACCCCAATATCGGCGGCCGGTACTCGGCGCTTTCGTTCGTCGGAATCGCCCCCGCCGCGATTGCGGGATACGACGTGAACCTCTTGCTGGACCGTGCGCTCGGGGCGATGCACGCCAACGACCGCACCGTCGATCCCCGCAGCGCCCCCGGCGTGCGCTTCGGCGCGGCGATCGGCGGGCTCGCCGTCAATGGGCGCGACAAGCTCACGATCGTCACGCACCCGGCCGTCAAGGCCTTCGGCGCGTGGGCGGAACAGCTGATCGCCGAATCGACCGGAAAGCTCGGGAAGGGGATCGTCCCAATTGAGGGCGAGCCGCTCGGCGATCCCTCCGACTACTCCGACGACCGCACGTTCGTCTACGTCGGCGCGAACCTGCCTGAGCCCGAGGCGGGCAGCGACGAGAAGCTCGGCGCGCTGGAGGCGGCAGGGCACCCGGTCATTCGCCTCGACATGAACGACCGCTACGACATCGGCGAACAGTTCTACCTCTGGGAGATCGCCGTCGCCGCGGCGGGCGTCATTCTTGGCATCAACGCGTTCGATCAGCCCAACGTCCAGGAATCCAAGGACAACACCGTCGCGCTACTCGGCCAGTACGCACGCAACGGAAGCTTCGACGAGCCGAAGGCCGACGTCGAGGGTCCGGCGTTCACCGTGACCTACCTCTCAGGGAGCCGCGACATAGATGCTACGAACGTTGTGCAGGCGCTCGCCGGGCTATTCGCGCAGCTTGACCCGCACGACTACAACGCGATCACGGCGTACGTCGCGCGCAATCCAACGCACGCCGCACTGCTAACCGAACTCCGCGTGAAGGTGCGCGACGCACACCGCGTCGCAACGACCGTCGGTTTCGGCCCGCGATTCCTCCATTCGACCGGACAGCTGCACAAGGGCGGCCCCGACACGTGCGTCGTCTTGCAAATCACCGCAGACGACCCCGACGACCCGGTCATTCCCGGAATGAACGTCGGCTTCCGCACGCTGCTCGCCGCGCAGGCGCTTGGCGATTGGATGTCGCTCGATAAGCGTCATCGCCGTGGAGTACGAGTCCACCTCAAGGGTGACGTCGAGCCCGCGCTGCGGGCGCTCGTCGCGGCGGTCGACGAAGCCTTGACGGTCCAAGCCTAGGTCGACGAATGCCTGAACAAACGATTGCGCCGACCGCGCAAGCAACCAGTGATGGAGCCGCGAGCAATCCGCTGCGCGAGGGCCTGGCCGCGGATCGCATCACCAGCCCGTGCAGCATCGTCTTCTTCGGTGCGAGCGGCGACTTGTTCAAGCGGATGTTGCTCCCGGCGGTTTACTCCATGCACCTGGGCGGAACGCTTCCGACGGACTTTGCGATCGTCGGTTTTGCCCGCTCGAAATACAGCGACGACGCGTTTCGCGAGTACTGCCGCCAGCAGCTCGATCTCTTCATGCCCGCCGATTCGAAGCCGCAGGGAGCGCTTTGGGACGACTTCGCTCGGCGCATCAGCTACATCACGGCCGACTTCAACGATACGCGTCACTTCGTCGACCTCAAAGACCGTCTCGCCCAAAACGACAAGGAGCTCGGGACGGCCGGCAACCATCTCTTTTACCTCTCCACGCCTCCGCCGGTCTTTCCCGAGATCATCAAGCACGTCAAGAGCGCCGGCCTCGATAAGAGCCCTGACGGCTGGACCCGCATCATCGTCGAGAAGCCGTTCGGTACCGACTTGGAAACGGCTCGCACTCTGCAAAGCGCGATCGAGGCAGTGTTCCCCGAGAACGAGATCTACCGCATCGATCACTACCTCGGAAAAGAGCCGGTGCAAGACATCATCGCGCTTCGTTTTGCCAACACGATCTTCGAACCGATCTGGAACCGCAACTACGTGCAGAACGTGCAGATCACCTCGGCAGAATCCCTCGGGGTCGAAGAACGCGGCGGATACTACGACCACGCCGGCGCGCTGCGCGACATGATCCAAAACCACGTCATCAACCTGCTGGCGCTGGTCGCGATGGAGGCGCCGATCAGTTCCGACGCCGACGACATTCGCGGCGAGAAGTATAAGGTGCTGTCGGCGATCCGGCCGCCCGCCCACGCGGCGGTCTGGTCGACGTCGGCGCGCGGCCAATACGGCCCGGGGACGATCGACGGCGGCCCCGTCAAGGGCTACCGGGAAGAAGAGGACGTCGCGCCCGACTCCAACACCGAAACCTTCGCGGCAGTAAAGCTCTTCATCGAGAACTGGCGCTGGGCCGGAGTTCCCTTCTATCTGCGGTCGGGAAAGCGGTTGCCCCGAAAGGTTTCGGAGATCGCCGTCACCTTCAAGCCGATCCCGCACCGCTTCTATGGCGAGTCGACCGATGGAATCGAGCCGAACGTGCTCGTCATCAAAATCGAGCCCGACGAGGGAATCTCGATGCGCTTCGAGGCGAAGGTACCCGGACCGAAGGATCACATTCGAAGCGTCTACATGGATTTTAGCTACGGCAGCGGCTTTGGTGTCGTGTCGCCGCCGGCGTACGAACGCCTCATCGGCGACGCGATGCTCGGCGACCAAACGCTCTTCACGCGGTGGGACGCCGTGGAGCGCGCGTGGGAGATCGTGACGCCGATCCTAGAGGTGTGGCAAAACACGAAGGATTTCTCGTTCCCCAACTATGCTGCGGGAAGCCAGGGCCCCGAAAGCGCGCATGCCCTCTTCCCCGACTGGCGCCATCTGTGACGCTGGACATCGCATCCGTACTCGGCGAGCTTTCCGAATGGAACCGCGAGCGTGGCGGCGACATGAACGTCGCGACGATGACGCTCGTGATGCTCTTCGAGGACGAGGCGATCGGCGAACTCGCCCGCGAACGGATTCGCGCGCTGTCCGCGAAACATCCGTCTCGCGTCATCGTGCTCGACGCCTGCCGCGACGAGAGCTTGCACCGCGTGGCGGCGGGTGACTGGATCGAGCTCGGCGTCAAAACGAGCGGCCCGGAGATGCTGCACGCGGCCGTCAGCGCGCTGCGCCTTCCGGATGCTCCGATCGTCTTGCTTTGGATCGCCTCGGGCATCGGTGGCGACGCACGCTTCGCCACGCTCTCCGAACTAGCGCAAACGGTCGTTTACAACAGCTCGCTGCTCGACACCGGTCACGGGGCCCTCTGCGAACTCGTCGACTACGTCGAGGCGCACCCGGCGCTTCCGTTGGCCGACATCGCCTATCTGCGCCTAGCGCCTTGGCAAGAGAGCGTTGCGATCTTCTTCGACGGAAAGGACCTCAAGGAACTCTTCGAATTGAAGTCGGTCGAGATCACCTGCGGCTCGGAACCGGAGGCCTTTTATTTGCTGGGCTGGCTCGCCAGCCGGCTGCAATGGACGCCGCACTCCGCAGGCGATTTGCTGAACCGAACCGGCAACTCCGTCGCCTTCGCGATCCGGCGCGAAGGCGAGCCGCGCCGAGTTCGGCGCGTCGCGCTGAGCACGCCGCAGTCGAATTTCATCGCCGAGGTCGACGCTGGCGCCGAAACGATACTGTTGAGCGTGACCGGCTCGAGCCGGCACACGCCTCGGCATCGCGCGATCAAGAACCCGGGCATCGCCGCGCTCGTCGAACGCGCCATCCTCTGGGGCCAGAACGACCGAGTCTTTCAGCACGCACTGGCCTCCGCCGGCCAGATACTCGCGAAGGCAAAGGAGTAAGCAATGTCCGGTCGAGGGGAACTGCAGGTCTGTCGCAATCCGGAAGTGCTCGCCGAGGCGTTGGCGGATCTCTTCATAACGACCGGCAGCCTCGCGATGGCCGATCGCGGTGCGTTTCGCGTGGCGCTTGCCGGCGGGAGCACTCCGCGCGCCGCCTACGAACTACTGTCACTGGAGCCGCGCAGAGAGCAACTGTCGTGGAGCGACGTCTTCGTGTATTTCGGCGACGAACGCTGCGTGCCGCCGACCGACGAGCAATCCAACTATCGGATGGCCGAAAAGGCGTTCCTTCGTTCGGTTCCTATTCCGAAGGCCAACGTTCACCGAATCGCCGGAGAAGCCGATCCGGGGCACGCCGCCAACGAATACGCTTCGATGCTGCGCGCCGACCTCGGCAACGCGCCGCAGTTCGATCTGGTGATGCTCGGTCTCGGGCCGGACGGACACACTGCCTCGCTCTTCCCCGGAGCCTCGCCGGAGGTCGACGACCAAGCGCTCGTGCGGGCCGTTTACGCAAAATCCCAAATGATGTGGCGCGTCACGATCACGCCGAAAGTCATCAACCTCGCGCGCACCGTCGTCGTTGCGCTGGAAGGCCCCGATAAGGCCGCGGCCTTCGCGATGGTCTATCAGGGGCCGATCGATCCGGTCAAATATCCCGCACAGATCGTCCACCCGGTCTCGGGCCGGCTGATCTGGCTAGTCGACGAGCTCGCCGCCGGGATGCTTAAATCAAAACACTAACCGCAGCCGCGTGAACTAGTGTGAAAGCGCCTTCGAGCCCAGCGTCTGGAGGTTCACTCCGTTATCGGTAAGGATCGTTCCCTCGACGCGCTGTAATTCCACGACGGCCTTGTTCAGCTCGGTCTGCGCCTGTAGCTCGCGGCCGCGCGCCTGCTGGAGCTCCACTTGACGCTGCAGAACCAGGAACGTCGTCGACGCACCGTTGTGGAACCGGCGGGCTTCGCTAGCGTACACGGCCTCGGCAGATGCACGGGCCTGGCTCGCGGCGGAGAGGCGGGAGAGCGCGGATTGATAACTTTGCAGCCCGTCACGCGCTTCCGAGCCGATGCGCTGATCGACTCCCTGCATCTCGATCGCGGCCTGGTTCTGCTCTTCGTTTGCCGTCTGCTCCAAGCCACGCGCCGTGTTGTTTTCGAGCGGAATGTTGACGTTGAGCGAGATGTTGAAGCTCGGATAGCGAGCGGCCCACAAGTTGTGGTAAGCGTACGCCATCGTGCCTTGCGAGCCCGGCGGGGGCGTCGGGCAACCGAGGTTGGGAAGGTTGCACTGGTCCCGCTGGAATTTCGCGACCGGTGCGAGCAGACCGGCGAAGCCGTTGCTCATGTAGAGCGCCTGAACGTCGGCCTGTGGAAGCGCTTGGTTCTTCGCGTAGGCGCGGTCGATGTCGGCTTGCCGCTGGCGGTCTCGTGCCTGGCGCACTTCGGGGCGGTTTTGTTGCGCTTCGGCAACGATGGCGGCGAGATCCCCGGCGCCGGGCAGCTCTTGCACGGGTGACGATGGCACGAGATTCGCATGCCAGATCTCGTCGTTGGGATCGGCCACGATCAGGCTCTTCAGCTGAACCTGCAGCTGCGAGACCGTCTGGAGCGCCGAGAACACGCCGGCTTGGAATTTTGCGACCTGCGCCTGCGCTTCGACCGCGCCGGAGGGCGGCGCCACGCCGCGTCGGGCGAGCCGAACGACGCTTTGCTCCTGGTCCGCGGCCTCTTTCAACGCCTCTTCCTGGATCGCCACCGCGCGCCAGGCCGCGACGAGGTTCCAGTACGAATCCTCGACTTGCGCGATCGTATTCGACGCGTCTAGGAGCGACTGCGCCTCGTTCAAATCGGCGTCGATCATCGAGAGCTTGAGCTGGCGCTTGACGAGGTTCATCCCGAAATTCTTGAGGAGCGGTTGCGTCACTGAGAGCGTGAGCGACGCCTGATAATATGGATTGTACGTGTTGATGATGGTGTTGTTGAAGGTGCGCGTCTGCACGATGCCGGCCGAATAGCTGGTTCCGTTGACGCTCTGGCCGTTAATGCCGTATTGAAACGACGACTGGTGCTGGATGATGTTCCCGGGACCCTCCGTGGCGCACTGGAAGTACTGTCCCGTGAAACTGTCGTAGCAAAGGTAGTGACCGACTTCGCCGGGCCCGGCGAAGAAAACGTTCTCGGGCGGCGTCACGGAGAAGCTCGACGACGGCTCGAGCTTGAGCTGCACGTCAAAGTTGGATTTCGCTTCCACGATGCGATAGCGCGCGAGCCGGATGTTCGAGGCCGATACGGCGAGGGTCGGGTTCTTCAAGAGCGACATGGCTACAGCGTCCTGCAGCGCAATCCCCACGAACGGCTGCTCCGTCACGCCGACGATCTCGGCGGCACTCGGCGCGACCGCGGGCGCGCGATAACCGGGGGCCACACTCGGAACGACCGCCATCCGCGGGGACGGAATCTCCGTGGGAAGCGTCGCGCGGCGCGGCAAGGTATCGCCCGGATCCGCGGACGTACGTTGCACCGGCAACACCGCAAGGAGGACGGCGACGACCGCGACGACCGCCGGAAGCGCGCGAGCTTTCATCGGGAGGCGATGCCTAGCGCGCGAGCGCCTCGGAGCCGAGGGTCTTTAGGTTGACGCCGTTCGCGGTGAGGATCGTGCCCTGCACTCGCTCTATCTCGACGACGGCCCGGTTCAGATCGGTTTGCGCACGCAGCTCCAACCCGCGCGCTTGCTCGAGTTCGACTTGGCGTTGTAGCACCAGGAACGTCGTGGAGGCCCCGCTATGGAATTTGCGCAGCTCGCTCGCGTAGACGGAGTCGGCCGCCTCCCGGGACCTGCGCGCCGCGTCCAACCGCGAGAGGCTCGACTGATAGCCCTGCAGCGCGTTGCGCGCCTCTGCGCCGATACGCTCCTCGACGCCCTGCAGCAGCAGCTTTGCCTGGGTTTCTTCCTCGCTCGCCACGCCGCGCATCCCGCGCGCCAGATTGCCTTGAATCGGGTAGCCGACGACGAGCGCGATGTTGAACGTGGGAAAGTAGGCCGCCCACATGTTGTGGTAGGCGAAGGCCATCTTGCCTTGCGTCTGGGGCGGCGGCGTCGGACATGAAGGCAGACTCTCGCCGGTGCAAACGTTTGTCAGAAAAGCCGGAGTCGGCGCGAGCAGGCCCGCGAACCCGTTGCTGAGATATTGCATCTGCACGTCGGCTTGCGGCAGCGACTGATTCCGCGCAAAAGCGCGGTCGAGGTCCGCCTGCAGACGCTTGTCTTGCGCTTGCCGCACTTCCGGCCGATTCTGCCGCCCTTCGGCAATGACCGTTGCGAGGTCGTTTGCGTTGGGGAGCTGCTGTACGGACGAAGAGGGCACGAGGTTCGCCTGCCAGATCGGGTCGCCCGCGTCCGCGACGATGAGGCTTTTGAGCTCGTTCTGCAGTCGCGACACTTCTTGGAGTGCGGCGAAGACGCCATCCGCAAAATTTGCGACCTGCGTTTCGGATTCGACCGCGTCGATAGGCGCCCCGGCGCCACGCTTGGCGAGGCGCACGTTGCTCTGCTGCTGTGCAATCGCCTCCTTCAAGGCTTCTTGCTGGATCGCGACGTTACGCCAGGCAGCGACCAGGTCCCAATACGTGTCTTCGACCTGAGCGAGCGCCGTCGACGTGTCGATCAGACTCTGGGCCGTCGCGGCGTCGGCGTTGACCATGGCGAGTTTCAGGCGCCGCTTGGCGGCGTTCGTGCCGAAGTTCTTCAGCAGCGGCTGCGTCACCGAAAGATTCAGCGTCGCGAGGTAGTACGGATTGTATGCGTTGAAAACCGTGTTGTTATACGTGCGGCTCTGCTGGATGCCCGCCGTATAGGTCGTGCCGTTGATCGCCTGGCCGCCGACCCCGTATTGGAATGACGATTGGTTTTGAACGATGTTTCCCGGTCCGGTCGTGTAGACGGGCCCCGGAGTGTACTTGCCCTGAAGCCCCGGGCCGGCCTCGAGGAAATTCACCGGAGGATTAACCGAGAAATTCGACGAGGGCTGCAGGTGCAGCTGGAC
This sequence comes from Vulcanimicrobiota bacterium, assembly GCA_963745145.1. GTDB lineage: Bacteria > Vulcanimicrobiota > Vulcanimicrobiia > Vulcanimicrobiales > Vulcanimicrobiaceae > Cybelea. The sequence continues at coordinate 1,211,841 of CAVUWE010000003.1, forward strand.
GTCGAACTGGCCTTTCGCCTCGACGATATTGTAGCGAGCCACCCTGAAATCCGACGCGGAGATCGCTAGGTTCGGATTCTTCAGCAGCGCCATCGCGATGGCGTCCTGCAGCGAGATTCCCACGAACGGCTGTTGCGTGACCCCGACGATCTGCGCCGCGCTCGGTGCGACTTGCGGCGCCCGGTACCCCGGCGCGACGCTCGGAACGGGCGGCATGACGAGCGTGGGAATCGCGGTCGGAATGACGACGCGAGCCGGCAGCGCGCCGTCGGGCTGCGCGGAGATCCGCTGCAGCGGCAGGACGGCCGTCGCGAGCGCCGCGACGGCGACGAGCGCGGAGAGCGTTCGTGGTTTTTGCATGGCTATTCTCCCAGGGCCACGCCGATGCGCGGCCTCCGTAACAAAAGTACGAGCGGTGCGAGACCGATCGTGATCACCGCGGTCCAACGCGACGTGTCGGCATAGGACTGCACCGCCGACTGCGCCGATACCAAGATTCTCAAGCGGTCCATCGCGACCCGATTCTGCACGCCGCCGCCGGCCAACACGTACTGCCGGGTCGGCAGACGATCGAGCGTCTGCGTGCTGGCGAGCTCGGTCTGATGGATCGTGAAGCCCCGGACCAAGAGCGTGATCAATATCGCGGCGGCGAGACTGCCGCCGATCTGGCGCGAAAGGTTGAAGAACGCCGCGGTCGCCGGCACGTCCTTATCGGGGACGCTGCCGACGACCGCGACGGAGAGCGGCACGAATATCTGTGAAAGGCCTATGCCGCTGATGATCAAGGGCAGGATCAGTGCGTGAAAATCCGATTGGGGAGTCGTGATGCCGGCCAACATCCAATTCGAGAGTGCGAGCAGCACGAAGCCGATCGCCGCGGCAAGCCGCGGATCGATGAGGCCGCGCTGGGTCAGGATCGCGGTAAACGGCGTGAACAGCATCACGGCGCCGGCGCGGATCATGACCGTGGCGCCGGAGAGCGTCGCCGTGAACCCGAGCGAGTTGATCAGGTACTGCGGCAAGATGATGATGGATCCGTAGAGGCTCACGCCGAGGACGGCGCCGAGAATGCTGCCGGCCGCCACTTGCCGGAGCTTTAGAACGCGCAGATCCACGATCGGAATCGTCGAGCGCAGCGTCCACCAGACGAACGTCGCGAGGCCGGTTACCGAAAAGAACGTGAACCATCGAATCCGCGCGTCGTCATACCAGTCGTACTGCTGCCCGTTCTCGAGCACGAACTGCATCGAGCCCAACCCGACGCACATCAAAATCAGTCCGACCCAATCAAGACGGCGGTACTGTCCTTCGGCGGGGTTGCGCAAGAAATTCCAGATGAGCGTGGCCGCGATGATGCCCACCGGGATGTTGATGAAAAAGATCCAGTGCCAGTTCCAGTTGTCGGTGATCCAGCCGCCGATCACGGGCCCGAGCGCGGGGCCAACGATTACGCCCATCGCGAACACGCCCTGCGCCTTGCCTTGCTCCTTGATGCCGTACGTGTCGCGCAAGATGGCTTGCGACGTCGCGATCAGGCCGCCGCCGCCGAGGCCTTGGATCAGGCGCCAAAAGACGAGTTGTCCGAACGAGTTCGAAAGGCCGCACATCAGCGACGCAATCGTGAAGATGATGATCGAGGTGAAGAAATACTGGCGCCGCCCGAAGCGTGCGGCGAACCAGGGGTTGAGCGGAATAACGACGACGTTGGCGATGAGGTACGCCGTGACGATCCACGCTCCCAAGTCCACGCCGACGCCGAAGTTGCCTTGGATGTTCGGCAACGACACGTTGACGATCGTCACGTCGATGATCTCGAGCAGCGTGGCCGTGATCACGGCAATACTGATGATCGCCCTGCGCAGGCCGTGCTCGACGACCGGGCTTTCGTAGCTGCTACGAATCACGTGGTTACTTCACGTTGACGAAGGTTTCAACGCTCATCCCGGGCCGCAGCGGCAGGTCGGCCGGCGGATTGTCCACGTCGATCCGGACGGGAATCCGCTGCGTCACCTTGACGAAGTTTCCGCTCGCATTCTGCGCCGGAACGAGGGCGTAGGTGTTCTCCGAGGCCGGGTTGATTGAAGCGACGTGGCCGTGGAACGTCACGCCGCGGTACGCATCGACGCGAACGTCGACCGGTTGCCCGACGCGCATCTTGCCCATCTGCGTTTCCTTGTAATTCGCCGTGATGTAGACGTTGTGCGGCACGATCGTCATGAGCGTGATGCCCGCGCCGATGGTTTGCCCGACTTCGGCGCTCTTCTCGCCGATAAAACCGTCGGTCGGCGCGTAGATGTGCGTGTAGCTCAAGCTCTGCTTCGCGAGGTAGAGCTGCGCCGCAACAGCTTCGACCTGACTGGGATCGGAGGCCTGCGACAGCTTCCCTCGCGCAGTGGTCAGCGCGCCCGAGGCCGCCGAAACGCCGGCCTGCGAGGCCGCGACGCGCGCTTCCGCTGCCTCGACGGCCGCCTGCGCCACGCCGACTTGATCTTCCGCGCCCCGGAGTTGCGCGGCCGCGCCCGCGCTCTGCGCGCGAACGGCATCGAGCTGCTGCGACGCGACGTCGCCGGTGCCGACCAGCGAGTTAATCCGCGAGTAATCGGCCTGCGCCTTGTCGTACGCCTGTTGCGCCGCAGGGACTTGCGCCTGCGCCGCGTGCAGCTGCGCCGTCGCCTGAGCCACACCGGCTTGTGCGCCCGGTACCTGTGCCGACACGTTGCCCACCTCACCGCTTGCCTGCGAGACGCCGCCCTGCCCTTGCTGCGTGTTCGCCCGCTGGTTGGCAACCGCGAGATCGTACTGCGCCTGCGCCTGGCGCAGCTTCGCGAGCTCGTCCTTGTTGTCGAGCACGATCAGCAGCTGGCCCCGCCGGACCTGCTGATTCGTGTCGACCAAGATCTTGTCGATGCGTTCCGGGATCTTACTCGTGATCGCCACTTCATCCGCCGCGACGTGCGCGTCGTCGGTGCCCTCGTGCGACAGCAGGTAAGTCAGCCACGGCACGCCCCAAACCAGCGCCAGGACGATGAGGACGACCGCGCCGATCAGAAAGACAATTCGTTTGCGGGGACGCGGTGGCGACTCGGTGGAATCGAGTTCCTCGGCGTCCACCGGCGCGGCCACGCCGGGTCCGTTTCGCTTACGCTCGGTGACGGTTTTCTGCTGATCTACCTCTCGCGTATCCATTACGAGTTCCTTACTCCATTGAGAAAGACGTCGATATAAAACCGCAGTGCCTCATCCGGCTCGCCGCGGTGCAGCAACGAGTCGGGAAACTTCTTGCGCCCGAGGGCGTGCATGAAGACGAAGCCGAGAAAGATCAGGGCGAGCTTCTCGCCCTTGCCTCGCAGCTCGCCGGCATCGATCCGGCGCTGCATGAACTCGGTCAAAATCGACAAGAGCGCGAGTTGCGGGCGCCAGGCGGTCTGAGCGAAGATGTCTTGTTCGTACTCTTGCTCGACGAGCGACCAGCGGATCATATCCTGCAGCGATTCGAAGCGTGCGAACATCAGGCGCGCGATCACCAGCAGATCCCCGGGGAGGTCGCCGGTGAGCTGCGCTGCGACGTCGGCCAGCTGCATGTAGCCGCAGAAATGCTGCGCGCACGCGACGAGCAGCGCCTCTTTCGTCCCAAAATGGCGAAAGAGCGTGGCTTCGTTCACGCCGGCGACGTCGGCGATTTCGCGCGTGGTCGCACCGCGCTTGCCTTTTCGGCCGATTACCTCGCGTGCCGCGACGAGAATTCGCTCGCGCGTCTCCTCGGGCGAGGCGGATCTAACGCTCTCGACGAGCTTGCGTGCCTCGATCACTGCCCACCGGCCTGCGCCCGGATCGGGACGTTCGTCTCGTAAGTTCCGTACGTCGCGTCCGCGACCGCACGAACGTGAGGGATGTCGATCGTGGCGTGCTGCTCCGCGAGCACCCAATAGCCGCCTTGCTGGCGATAGCCTTCCGACATCGTGATCTTGCCGCCGCTCGTGTAGTACCACTCCATTTGCACGAGCGCATAGCTGTATGGGTCGACGTACGCCAGCGTGTGGTCCAAGATGTCGCTGTGAATCTTTTTCGTCAGGCGCAGGACGATCATCGGCCGACCGCCCAGCCAGGCGGTTCCGTCGACGGTTATGTTCTGATTCTTCTGCCAGGCTCGCGGGCTCCCGACGTCGTCGAAGAGCCGACTGAAGCCGCGCGCGTAGCTCGGCATCCGGTCGAAGATGACCTCGTAGTAATCGGGACGCTCGAAATACGACGTGCCGTCGAGCTTCGGCGCTAGGAAGGGAAAATTGAGCATTCGTACGTCCACGTGCACGCGCGCCCGGTACGAGCGGAGCGTCGGGTTGCGGTCGGCCATGCGGGCGATGACGCTGCCGGCGCTGGCGGGAACGGTGAAGGACGTCTCGTCCGGCGACGAAGCGCCGAGCGGCACTGCGCCGAGCGTGACCAAAGCGATGAACGCTAACACGGATCGCATCTAGGCCGCCTGCGTCTCGACGAGCGGGAACAGCTTGTCGAGGCCGGTCACGGACAGCGTCCGCAGCACCTCGGCTCGCGTGGATCGGAGCGCGAGGTCGCCCCCGACGGCGCGCGTCAGGCGCAGCAAACCGATCAGCCCGCGGACGCCGTCCGTGCCGAGGCTGTCGAGGACGTCGAGATCGAGGATCACTCGGCCGCCGGTTTTTGCTACCGCTTCTACGGCGGCTTCAATCGCCCGGAGGGACTCCAGGCGGTACTCGATGACGATCGATTCCATGGTAAGCTGGGCGCCTCGCGAGGGTTAAGCATGCTGCAAGTGGGTACTTGCACGCAGAGTCTACCACCCGCGCCAAGCTGAATGCAAGTGGTTGCACGCACCCGTCTCCTTAGGCAGGTCCCCCGAGGAGGCGCCGGGCGATAGCGGCCGTTACCTCGCCCGCACGCCGTGCGAGCGGCGACGCCTCCCCGACGTAGACGCGCCGACCGCGCGCGAACGTCGCCTGGACCCAGCCGTCTTCACCTCGATAGATCAGCGCGTTGAGCGCCGGCGACCACGGATCGATCTTCGATGAATCGAGCACCACGTAATCGGCCGGAGTCCCGGCAACGAGATCGCCGCCGTCGACGCGCAGCGCTCGAGCGCCTTGCTCGGTGCCGAGCGAGAACGCCTGGGCAGCCCCAAAGGCTGCGCCGTCGCGATAGAGGATCTTCTGCAACAGCGCCGCCTCGCGCATCTCGTCGATCAGCGACGGGCGCACGTCGGCGTCGGTCCCGAGCCCCATCGTGACGCCGAGCGCTTGGAGCTTCACGGCGTCGCAGATCCCGTCGCCGAGGTATTGGTTGGTCATCGGGTTGTATATCACTCGGGCGCCGGCTCGCGCGATCGCGCTGCGGTCTTCGTCGGTAAGGTAGATGGCGTGGATCGCCACCGTACGCTCGTCGAGCGCGCCGAGGCTCTCGAGCAGCGCGACGGGCGTCTTCCCGAAGCGCTCGAGCGTCGCTTCGCCTTCGTAGGGCGCCTCGGCGACGTGCACGTGCAGCATGCAATCGAACTCGCGCGCGAACCCGCCCGCGGCGCGAATCATCTCGTGGGACGCGGCGTGCAGCGAATGCGGCGCGACGCAGACGTTGGCATCGGGAAAACGCTGCATTAGTTCGCGCGTGCGCTCGGCGGCGAGGCCGGCGCTTTCGCGGAATGCCGCCGGTGCATACTCGGCGTCCATCCAGGTACGCGCAAAGACGAGCCGGATACCCGTGTCGCGTGCCGCGCGAATCGCCGCCTCTGCATGTTCGTTGCCCGCGCCGTTGAGGTAAAAAAACTCGGCGACCGTCGTGATGCCGGCCGCGAGCATCTCGCCGAAGGCCGCGACGAACGTCCAGTAGACGTCGTCGGGCGTCAGCTGCGGCACGACGCGATAGAGCGCCTCGCTGCGCCACTTGGCGAACGGCCAATCGTCGGCCCAGCCGCGCAACAGGATCTGGTACGCATGGCTGTGACCGTTGATGAATCCCGGCACCACGAGCCGATCGCCGGGAAAGGAGCGGGCGCTCAGGTCGGGCGCGCCGTCGCGCACGCTTCGGAAATCGCCCGCCGCGACGATCGTGCCGTCGCGCACGACGAAGGCGTAATCTTCGCGCAGGCTGCCCGAGACGATGGCCCGAGCGCACCGAACCAGCTCGCCGGTCATCCTTCGACAAGCTCAGGATAAACTCGCTCGCCGCTCTTGAAACGGCCGCGGCAAGGTTTCCGCCGAACTGCCAGCCGAACTCGTCGGGCGACTCCATGCGCAGCGCGACGAAGTCGGCCGCCCCGCCGACACGGATGCGCCCGGCGTCGGCGCGAAGCGAGTGCGCCGCCGCACGCGTGACGCCGTACAGTGCTTCCGCCGCGGAGAGCCCGAAGAGCTTTCGGCCGAAGTACGCCACGGTCTGCAAATTGAAGCACGGCGACGTTCCGGGATTGTAGTCGCTCGCGAGCGCGACGGCGCCTCCGGCCTCGAGCAGGGCGCGAACCGGCGCGCGCCGCGGCAGGTCGAGATACGCGATGGTCGCCGGGCACGCCACCGTGACGATGCCGCGCTCGGCAATCGCGCGGACGTCCGCATCGCCGATGAAGTTGCAATGGTCCACCGCATCGACGCGCATGTCCGCGGCCATTGCCGCCGCGCCGCCGGCCGCCATCTCGTCGCAATGGACGCGCAGGCGCATTCCGTGCAAGCGCGCGGCGTCGAGGTAGCGGCGCGTCTCGTTCACCGAGAAGAAACCGGGCTCACAGAATGCGTCGGCATATACGGCGCCGTGCGCGCTCGCGGCGGGTATGGCTTGGTCGATCAGGTAGTCGACGAAGGCACCCTCGCGCGTGAACTCCGGCGGCAAGGCGTGGGCGCCGAGAAAGGTCGCTACCAGGTTCGGCACGTCCGGGTCGTCGCGATGACGCGCTATCAGGTCGAGCAGCTCCATTTCCCCCGGCTTGTGCAGCGCGTAGCCCGTTTTTGTCTCCAGCGTCGTCGTGCCGTGCGCGAGCATCGTCCGAAGGCGCGGGCGAACCGTGTTTTCATAGAACGCCCCGGGATCGAGCAGCGCCTCGCGCGTGCGTTCGATCGTATGGAGCATTCCGAGCGGCGGAGCCTGGCCGCGAGTTCGCGCGGCGAAGTCGGGCTCTCGATCGCCGGCGTAGAGCGGATGCCCGTGCGCGTCGACGAAGCCCGGGACGATCACGCAGTCGCGCCATTCTTCGACAAGCTCAGCGTGACGGGGCGCGTTAATCGCGCCCGCGCTTCCGATCGCGACGATCGTGCCGTCCTCGACGAGCAGGGCCGCGTCATCGACGCGGCCGAGCGCGTCGAAGCAATTCCGCATTGCGGAGCTTCCGTGTCGCAGGTAACGATCGTCTTGGCGCGGACGATCAGAGACGCCAATCGATGCCTTTCGCGTCGGCGGTTTCGATCGCGAGCTCGTAGCCGGCGTCGGCGTGGCGGACGACGCCCATCCCGGGATCGGTCGTGAGCACGCATTCGAGCCGGTCGCGGGCGTCGTCGGTTCCGTCCGCCACCACGACCATGCCGGCGTGCAGGCTGTAGCCGATTCCGACGCCGCCGCCGTGATGGAAGCTGACCCAGTGTGCGCCCGCGGCGGTGTTAAGCAGCGCGTTGAGAATCGGCCAATCGGCGATGGCGTCGCTGCCGTCGCGCATCGCCTCCGTCTCGCGATAGGGCGACGCGACGCTGCCGGTGTCGAGATGATCTCGCCCGATGACGATCGGCGCCTTCACCGCCCCGTCACGGACGAGATCGTTGAACGCCAGGCCGGCTTTTGCGCGATCTCCGTAGCCCAACCAGCAAATGCGCGCGGGGAGGCCTTGGTAGGCCACGCGCTCGCGCGCGAGCCTAAGCCACCGCGCCAGCGCCGCATCTTCGGGAAACAGCTCGAGCAGCTTACTATCGCACCGTTCGATGTCGCTCGGGTCGCCCGAGAGCGCCGCAAATCTGAACGGACCCGAACCGCGACAGAACAGCGGCCGGATGAACGCCGGAACGAAGCCGGGAAAGGCGAATGCGCGCGCGAATCCGGCGCGCTGCGCCTGGGCGCGTATGTTGTTGCCGTAGTCGAAGACGACCGCGCCCGCGTCGAGGTAGCGCACCATCGCCTCGACGTGAAGGCCGCAGCTTTCCAGCGAACGGCGCTGATATTCGTCGGGATCCCTCTTTCGCAAATCCGCGGCCTGCCCGAGCGAGAGCCCGGCTGGAATGTAGCCGTCGAGCAGATCGTGCGCCGAGGTTTGATCAGTGACGGCGTCGGGGCGGAAGCCCAGCTCGAACAGTCGCGGGAATTCCTCGGCAGCGTTTCCTTCGTAGCCGATCGACAGCGCTTCTCCCGCTGCGCGGGCGCGTTCGACTTCCCGAAGGGCGGCTTCCCGCGAATCGGCAACACGATCGAGATAACGCAGCTCGCGCCGCCGCTCCAAGCGCGCGCGGTCGACGTCGACAATCAACGCGACGCCGCCGTTCATGGTGACCGCGAGCGGCTGCGCGCCGCCCATGCCGCCCACGCCGGCCGTCAGCGTGACCCGCCCTTCGAGCGATCCGCCAAAATGCCGGCGGGCGAGCTCGGCAAAGGTCTCGTAGGTCCCCTGAACGATTCCTTGAGTTCCGATATAGATCCACGAGCCGGCCGTCATCTGGCCGTACATCGTTAGACCTTGCGCCTCCAGCTCGCGAAAGATGCTCCAATCGGCCCATTTCCCGACCAGGTTCGCGTTGGCGATCAAGACGCGCGGTGCTCGCGCGTGCGTCTTGAATACCGCGACCGGTTTGCCGCTCTGCACGATGAGCGTCTCGTCACCCTTGAGGCGGCGCAGCGTCCTCACGATCGCATCGAACGCGTCCCACGAACGCGCGGCGCGGCCGTTTCCGCCGTAGACGACGAGATCGTCGGGCCGTTCGGCCACCTCGGGATCGAGATTGTTCATCAGCATCCGCAACGCCGCTTCTTGGGGCCAGCCCAGGCACGAAATCTCGGTACCGCGCGGCGCCCGAACCGTATGCGGGCGGGTAAGAACGCTCATGCGGGGATGAATTCTTTTCGGCCTTCCTTCGCGCCTGCGCGTCACCCAACCGCGGCGCTGCGCGCTTCCCTATTAGGATGACAAACCGAACCGACTCGCGAATAAACTCAACGCATGTAGCCCACTGCTTTTAAGGGACGCGCATGCACCACTCGTTCAAGCGGCCGCTTTTCCTTCTCGCGCTCGCCGCAGCATTCGCAGCGCCGGCGACGCACGCACTCGCCGGGACGACCGGCGCGGTTACCGGAACCGTCGTCAGCACGGCCGGCACGCCGATCGCCGGTGCGCGCGTCGTCGCCGTGAGCCCGTCGCAGACCGAGACGGTAACGACCGATGCGGCGGGGCGATTCAGCCTGCTCTCGCTCGCGCCGGACACCTATGCCATCGCCGTCACCAAGGCGGGCTTTGAGGCCTCGTCGCTCACCGGCATTTCGGTCTTCGCCGACCAGCTTCAGACATTGCGCGTCTCGCTCGCGTCGTCACTCCGAACGATTGCGCACGTAACGTCCCGTTCCACGATGGATCTCGTTAAATCGGGCACGACGAGCGACGTTTATTCGGTCAACTCGGCCGTAACGCAAGCGGCGGCCGGGATCGGCGGCGGCGGAAACCTGAACAACGCGTACTCCGCGATCGCGGCGGTTCCGGGGACGTTCGTGCCCCCGAACCAGCAGGGGTGGAACGAAGTCGTCTACATCCGCGGCGGCAACTTCGATCAAGTCGGCTACGAATTCGACGGCGTACCGGTCAACCGCTCGTTCGACAACTACCCCGGCAGCACGGCGGGTACGCTCGGTCAACAAGAATTGCAAGTCTACGCGGGCGGCGGAACGGCGGGCGAGAGCACCTCCGGGTTGGCGGGGTTCATCAATCAGGTCATCAAGACCGGAAGCTATCCGGGGTATGCCTCCGCGAGCGGCGGCATCGGCTCCACGACCTACTACCATAGTCTGCAAGTTGAAGTCGGCGGCGCGACCCCCGACCGGATGTTCTCCTACTACGTCGGCATCGGCGGTTACAACCAAGATTTCCGGTATCTCGATCAGTTCAACGGCTCGAATCTCGGCGACGTCTGGGGCTATCCCGCGATCGCGTTCAACACCACCCGGCAATTCTTCGGCGGGGTCTACCCAACGTGCAGCTATTCCTTCGCCGGCAACCCCGCGTTCTACAACGGCCCGAACCCGTCGCCCGTCTACAACCCGTTCGGGTACAAGAACATGCCCGGCAGCATCCCGCTTCCGGTCAACACGCTCAACCAGGGCGATCTCGGTCACAACCCCGGCTGCTATCAGACGATCACCCCGGCGTACAACGCATTCGGCGTTTCGAATCTCGCCGACCGCGAGAACGTGATCAACCTGCACATCGGCATTCCTCACCGGCACGATGCCGGCCGCGACGACGTCCAAGTTCTCTACAACGTGGTAACGCTCCAGACGGGGTTCTATAGCTCGCTGAACGACCTCGGTCCCAACGTGATCACGCAGCTTAGCCAGGTGGTTTACGGCAAAACGGTCCCGGAAGTCTGGCCCGATTTCGTGACATGGCCGGGGGGAACGCATTTCGGCGAGAGCGCTTCGGGGAAAGTGCCGATTCCCTATTTCGCTCCGGGCTCGCCCGGCAGCCGTTGCGCGAACATCGATCCATACGGCTTCTATGGGAAGATCCAGATCACGGGCGAGTGCGCCAAGGGAACCTTTTCTGCCGTGCCGCCCGCTAATCGCGACTCCTACTGGAACAACGCGTCGATCGCCAAAATACAGTACCAGCACAACATGGGCTCGAATGCGTACTTTAGGATCTACGGATATACGTTCTATTCGGACTGGCTTCAGACCAGCGCCCTAAGTTACGGCACGCCCTTCTTTGGTTTCGGCGGCCTCAGCTACGACTACGAACTCGAGTCGCACACCCGCGGCCTATCTTTCACGTATGCCAATCAGCTCAGCGCCCAGCATCTGCTGACGCTTGACGCCAACTACATTACGGCGACGACGAACCGCTTCAACAACACCAACTTCAACAACACGCCGTTCACCAGCGCGACGAACCTAACCAATGGGAAGCAATGCTTCGCGTACTACACGGGCAGCATTTATAAGGGGGGCCAGGTCTACCAGCAGGGTCAGCCGGCTCCCTGCAACAGCGCGCTAACAAGCGGCACGTTCGTCGATCCGGCGCCCGGGCCCACGGCGGCGGGCGCAAACTGGCAGATCACCTACACCGGAAACTCCGGCTTCGTCAACACCGTCGAGCCGAACTTCACTGCGATCGCGCTCCAAGACCAGTGGAATCCCACCGACAAGCTGAACCTCCAGCTCGGCCTTCGCGAAGAAGCCTACGGGTACGATCTTGCGAACACGTCGAACAACGGGCAGAACTTCTGGTTCCTCGCGGGTCAACGCGAGTTCTGCTACAACCCCGCGACGCTCGCGCCGTACTTCATCCCCACGCCGCCCGCGAGCGGCCGGCCGCCGATCCCGTTTGTCGGCTTCAACTGCCCCATCGACAACTCCATTCCCGCGCATCCCGTGCAGACCGTCCACCCTGACGGGAAAGACGGTCACCTGCTACTTAGCAACCTCTACGATCCAACGGTGACCGATTACGCGTTCACGCCGCAGCTCGGCATGACATATACGGTGAACCCCGACACGGTGCTGCGCTTATCGGCCGGGCGCTACGCGCAAGAGCCCGAGACGTATCAGGTTCAGTACGACGCGAAGGACAACAACCTGGCCTACGACCTCTTCCAAGCCTTCTGGCAGTACGGCTACACCACGCCGCGTCACGATCCGCTCGTGCAATACTCCGACAACTACGACCTTTCGTACGAGCGGCGTTTCAAGGGCACCGATATGTCGATCAAGGTGACGCCGTATTACCGGTACGCGACGAACCAGGTTTACAGCATCGGCCTGCCCTTCGGCCTCTCCGGCGGTTTGAATACGGGCATCGAGCGCGTCGACGGCTTCGAGACGGAGTTTACCAAGGGCGACTTTACCAAGAACGGCCTCTCGTTCTTGATATCCTACACGTACACAAACGCGGCCGAACGCTGGGCGAACTACGCGGGCACCTCGATCAACCCAATCGACCCTTACAACCAGGATATCCAGAACTTCAACGGCCTCACCAGGGCCGGCGGCGGCTCGCAGTGCTACGAGAACCACCTGGGCAGCGTCTACCCGGATCCGAAGTGCGTTCGGCTCAAACCGAACTACAATCCGCCGATCTGGAATCCGTACTATGCGATGTCGCCGCAGCCGCTCTTCGACCGAAACGGCTGGTATCCGGTCGGCCTCGACTTCGCCTATATCTCGCCGAACGTGGTTAGCGCCCTCAGTAAATTACAAGCACAATCGGTTCACGGTGACGCCGGCGCTAACGTTTAATGAAGGGTCCACCTACGGGAATCCATCCGACGTTTTCGGGAACGACCCACGTGTCTGCAAGAGCAATTCGGCTGGCTTCATCAACTCGCCGATTCATACCAAGAATCCACTGCAAGCCGACTACACGACCTGTTTCTCGGCGGCAACCCAAAGCGGGACGTCGCCCGGCTCGCTCTATATCCCCAACCCTGAGACGGGCACGTTTGACGGCTTCGGTGAGTTCCGTCAGCCGAATCAGATCAACTTCAGCCTACAGCTCGGCTACCAGCTCACCCCGCGAATAAAGGTCAGCGGCTTGCTCGCGAATTTGTTCAACGCGTGCTTTGGCGGCTCGTCGGAGCCGTGGACCAAGCAGTTCCCGCCGAACGGCTACACCTGCGGATATCAGTCGAACTTTTACTACGTCTCGAACTTCTACAACGGCACGTCGCCGAACGACCGCGGCGCCAACGGCGTGCCGCTCAACCCCGCGTTCAAGCAGCCTTTCATTCCGGCGTATGCGGACACGAACGCGTTCGTGCTGCCGAACCCGTTCAACGCCTACCTTCAGTTCAACGTCACGCTGTGAGGTGATGCCCGATCGCCGCCTCCGCGGCGCGCACCAGCTGCCGCGTAGCGATGAGCTCGCGCGCGGCGGCGATGTCGGGGGACGGCGGCCGATCGTCAGTCCAGGGCGCGATGGATTTCCGCGCGAGGTCGTGCGCGGCGTGCGTGCCGCGCCCCGACTTGAGCGGGCGGCGAAAATCCGTCGCCGCGAGCGCAGCGAGCAGCTCGCAGGCGAGCGCGCCTTCCACGTTGTCGAGGACGCGGACGAGGTTGTTCGCCGAGGTCATGCCCATGCTCACGTGGTCCTCCTGGCCCGCCGAGGTGGGGATCGAGTCCACGCTGGACGGCCACGCTAGCCCCTTGTTGTCGTTAACCAGCGCCGCCGCCGTATACTGCACGATCATTAGGCCGGACTGCAAGCCCAACCGCCGCGTGAGGAAGAGCGGTAGGCCGCGATCTTCGGCGTTGAGCAAGAGGTAGAGCCTTCGTTCCCCGATCGACGCAAGCTCCGAAACGGCCAGCTTGAGAAAATCGAGCGCTAACGCAATCGGCTCACCGTGGAAGTTGCCGCCCGAGACGAACTCCTCGTCCTCGGGAAAGACCAGCGGGTTGTCGGTGACCGAGTTCGCTTCGATCTCCGTCACCCGGCGCACGTGCGCCGCGGAGTCGCGGACGGCGCCGTGCACGACGGGGATGCACCGGAACGAGTAGGGATCTTGCACGCGATCGCACTCCGCGTGCGACTGCACGATCTCCGAGCCCGCGAGCAAGGCGCGCAGGTTCGAAGCGACGCGCTCTTGGCCGGGGTGGGGACGCAAGTCGTTCAATCGCCGATCGAACACGCGCTCCGTGCCGAGATAGGCCTCCAACGACATCGCCCCGATCACGTCGGCCGCCGCAGCGAGCCGCTCGGCCCGCAGAACGCCGAGTGCCGCAACGGCGGTCATTACTTGCGTCCCGTTGATCAACGCCAGGCCTTCCTTAGCACCGAGCGCGACCGGCACGAGGCCTGCGCGCTCCAACGCGACGGCGCTGGGAAGGCGCTCTCCCCGATAGAACGCCTCGCCTTCCCCGATCAGGGTAAGCGTCATGTGCGCGAGCGGCGCTAGATCGCCGCTCGCGCCGACCGACCCCTGGCAGGGCACAACCGGCGTGACGCCGCGCTCGAGCAGTGCGACGATCAGCTCGAGCGTTTCCAGCTTTATGCCCGAATGGCCGGCGGAGAGCGAGTTCGCGCGCAATACGCCGGCCGCACGCACAACCGGGATGTCGAGCGGCGGCCCGGTTCCCGCAGCGTGGCTGCGCACGAGATTGAGCTGCAACGTTACCGCGTCGGCCGGATCGACCAAGATGTTCGCGAGGCGGCCGAATCCGGTCGTGACGCCGTAGATTACCTCGCCGCCGGCGAACCGTCGGTCGACGAAATCGCGCGCGCGAACCACGCGCTCGCGCGCCGCGCTGCCGATCTGCACGGGCGCGCCTGCGGCAACCGCTTCAATCTCCTCGAGGGTCAGATGCCGGCCGTCGATCTCGACGGCGGTCAAAATTGCGACCAGTCCGGGTGAGCCGGCTTCGAGAAGGGCGGCCCATACTGAATGACGATCGTCTCCCGGTCGCGGAGCGTGATAACCCGCGGGTTGCTTCCGTGCCACGGCTTCCCGTCAATCCAAATCGAGAGCCGCTGCCCGTGCGGGGCCGTCACGCTCGCGGCCTTCGCCCAGCTCAGGTCGGGGCCCCAGATGTCGAAGAACTCGCCGAGGTCGAACGCACGTTTGACCGGCGACTCGATGTGGATGAAGCCGTCGCCGCTGTGCGTGTGGATCCAGTAGAGGCATCCGGCGGTCTGGGGGATCCCGATGTTGGCCGGAACCCCGACCGCTCGCCCGCGATCGTAGAGCTGCAGCGAAACGTGAACGTGCTCCACCGCGCCCTCGACCCGGTCGCAGCGTATGCCGTCGATCGGCAAACCGCCAAAGAAGCTCTGTGCGAGGAGCACTGCCGTCAATAGCATCGCTTTCCATCTTCGCTGCGCCTCGCGGCCCTACCCTCGAATCGGTGGCAACGCGGGCCGATGTGTATAACGAAAATTTGTTGTGGACAGCTTGTGAATTTCTCAAGCGGCCGCTTGTCGATTCCGCCAACAGCGTGTTACGATTTGTAAGCTTCGAATTGATTTTCGAAGTGCGACGAACGTATCGTTCGCGACCAATGCAACGCGCGAAATATTGCCACAAGTGATGCTTCCGCAGCAACGGTCAAACCGCCAAGCCGGCGTCAGTGGGGCTTCCGCATGGTAGCCAAACAGGCGAGGTAGGTGAGTGAATACGTCGGAGCCCGTCGCGGCAATCGCCACGGCGGGTTTCGTTATTGGTTGCTCGGATGTGCGCTACGTTCCGGCACGGCGACGAAACGGTTCGAAACGCCCGTCGCTCGCATCCATGCGAGCTCCTACTCCTCCACTTTGGAGGCTTCTCACCGCCTCGTCGCCGTACCGTCGCTCCGGCCCGTCCTCGCTCGGGTTGTGGGGGTTAGGTGTACTTAGCGGAGATTTCTTTAGCTAACTCGGCGATACGCTCTCGCGCTTCCGGCGGACCGAGGATTTCGGCCTGTGTGCCCCAACCGAGCACCCAGCGCACGAGCTCGTCGACGTCGGCCACCTGATAAGCGATCTGCGCCGATCCATCCTCGCGGTGCTCGACTTCGCGCTCGGCAACGACCCGCGCCGCCGCCGCCGCCTTGGCGACGCGCGGTGCGAAGACGACTCTGACCTCCGTGGTGTGATCGGCATGCAACACGCCGCTGATCGAAGCCGCCGCGTATTCTTCGACGTTGAACGTGCGTGGACGAACGAACGTTTGGGCGAGGACGACGGGTTCGGTCACGCTGTCCACGGCGAAGGTCCGCTTATCGCGCCGCGTATGGTCGTAGGCGACGCAGTAGACGCGGCCCGCGTTGATAATGAAGCCGTACGGATCGACGGTGCGCCGCGTGCGGTTCCCTTCCTTATCCGAATAGGCGAACCGCACGCTCCGCGACGCTCGTTCCGCCCCAGAGAGCCGCGCGAACGCACGCTCGCCCCGCTGATCGAGGCGGATCTCGGAAAGCCGGAACGCGACCGGCGACGCCGCTTCAACTTTTGCACGCGCGGTGCCGCCGGAGCTGCCGACCAGCTTCTCGGCCACCTCGTCAATGGATGCGCCGATCGTGCCGCCGATGCTGGCGCCGAGCGAGCGCAGAGCCACGAGCCCAAACAGCTCTCCGCTCGACAGATCGAGTCGCTTCAAGCTGTAGCCGCCGGCAAACCGGTAGACGTTGGGCACGCGATCGAAGTACAAGGGAAAGCCCGCATCCGCGAGGATCGCCAGGTAGCGCCGCAACGTGCGGGTGCTCGGACGCCGGCCGGCTTCGGCGATGTGCTCCTTCAAACTCTCGAACGAGTGCGTCCCCTGATCGATCGCGTTGAGCAAACGCACGAGCAGCACGACTTTGGACTCGCCTTCGGGCGCGCTCATTGGGCCTCCGGCGAGGATTGCGGCTTCGGAAAGCATCCGTCGGGCGATGAGATCGGGGGCGCGGTCGGCTGCGGCGCCGTCGCGCTCACCCCCACTTCGGCGGGGTAGAACGACCCGCCGTCCGTCATAGTCCGCACGACCGTTCGATACGTTTGCCCGGGAGCGAGGTTGAACGACGCGATCTGGTAGGGTATCGGGAGACGAACGCAGCCGACGTCGACGAGATTTCCGTCGATGAGGAAGCTCCCTCGCGCCGGCCCGGCGAGAGGCCGAAAGAAGAAATATGCGGCCGCCGGGGCAGCCCCGGGGTTGGTGAGCGTGAGATCGATCGCATGCACGACGCCGTAGTCGCCGTAGTCGTGTCCCTCCGCCGCGGGATCGACGCTTTTGGGCGTCGGCTCGGCATCCCCGATGACGAGCGTTGCGTCCGACGCTCCCGCCGCGTAGCTCAGGGCATGCGCCCCGAAGTCCCCGATGTCGAACGCTCCGGTGCGATGGTGTCCGTCGCCCGGAAGCGCGGGTGCATCGAGCAGCGTGCGGGGGTCGACGCCCGGCGAGACCGCCAGCACCGTTACGACGACGGGGCCGCCGGAGAGCACCCGCAGGTCGACGGTTCCCGACACCAGTTGACGCGCAGTCATCGGAACTGCGGCGAGCAGATACGGCTCGTCCTGCGCCAGGGTAACGACCACGCCTTCACCGCGGGCTTTGGTGACCAGGAACTTCTTGGTCACCGTTTGGCCGACGTGCATCACATCCATGTTCGGACCGGCCGACGCGTCGACGAGCTGCACCGAGGTCGGATCCTGGGAGTTTCCAGTCAGCGCGACGACGAGCGTGCGCGGATCGGCCCCGTCGTCGTGGTAGTAGAAGAGCCGCGCCGGTTTGGCATTGGTGACCGTGCCACGAAACAGAACTCCATCTTGCCCGACGTGCTCGGGATCGTCGTCGTAGAAGAGCAGGGCCGGCGCGAAGGGATCGACGGCGAGATTCTGCACGGTAATGGTTGTGGTTGCCGACTGATCGAAGAATTGGGCGTTACCCGCGATCTGCACCGGGACGACGAACTGCACGCTCTGCCCCGGCGAGAGCGGCGCCGGCGGGGGACTCACCGTTCCGACGGTCGTTTGCGCGCCGGGCTGCGCTTTCGTCAGGCGGGCGACCTCGCTTGCGACCCGCTGCGCGAGCCAATCGGGGTCGGCCGGATCGCCCGTCACGGTGAGCGTCGCCTGCGGCGCGATCGTCCCCGCGTTGAACGCGACGCGAATCGCGACATCGACCTGCGACCCGTTCGCGTCGACGAGATGCAGGACGTCGCTGCCGGTTGCCTGAGTCGCGGTCACCGTTACGGCCGTTGCGTCGGGGCTCACTCCCACGTTCACGAGCTTACGGTCGAGCGTTGCCTCGAGCGGCGCCGTTGCGCCGGTCACCGCGATCGTCTGCTGCTGCGCCGGATTGAGGGCGACGCTCGTCACCGAGACGCCCAACGGCGCCGCCTGCGCGAGGAGAATCCCTAATAGGAGGGCGTGCATTCGAGACTAGCCCCGACGCAGCGCGGGTTTAGGTAACTGCGGGCTCGGGCGGCTGGGCCGCCGGCGGCTCGACCGACGGGATCTTGGAGTACTTGAGCTTCTCCGGATCCTCGGAGTCCACGTCGGCGAGAATGTGATCGCCCGAAACGACGGCGCCTTTGAGCATCTCTTCGGCGAGCTCGTCTTCGACCATCCGCTGAATAGCGCGACGCAGCGGACGTGCGCCGAACTGCGGATCCCATCCCTTCTTCGCGAGCAGCGCCTTGGCTGCGTCGGTGATTTTGAGCTCCATCTCCTGAGCTCGCACCTCGCGGACGACCTTCTCGAGTTCCAGCGTGACGATCTCTTCGATTTGTCCGCGCGTGAGCTGATGAAAGACGATGACCTCGTCGACGCGGTTGAGAAACTCGGGCCGGAAGGTTTGCTTGACTTCCTCCATAACGCGACCCTTCATCCGGTCGTAGGCTTTGACTTCGTCCTCACTCGAAAGCTTCTGCGGCCGGAAACCGATGTCGCTGGTCGTCGTCATTCCGATCGCGCCGACGTTGCTGGTCATGATGATGACCGCGTTCTTGAAATCGACTTGACGCCCCTGAGAGTCGGTGAGGCGGCCGTCCTCGAGCACCTGGAGCAGCAGGTTGAAGACGTCGGGGTGGGCTTTCTCGATCTCGTCGAGCAGCACGACCGAATACGGCCGGCGGCGCACCGCTTCCGTGAGTTGTCCGCCCTCTTCGTACCCGACGTATCCGGGAGGCGCTCCGACGAGCCGGCTCACGGAATACTTCTCCATGTACTCAGACATGTCGATGCGAATCATCGACTCTTCGTCGTCGAAGAGAAATGCGGCGACGCTGCGCGCGACTTCCGTCTTGCCGACGCCGGTCGGTCCCAGGAAGATGAACGACCCGATCGGGCGGCTCGGATTCTTCAGGCCGGCGCGCGAGCGGCGAATCGCCCGCGTCAGCACGTTGATCGCCTCTTCCTGACCGACGACCCGCTTGTGGAGCAGCTCACCCATCTTGAGGAGCTTCTCGGTTTCGGCTTGAGCCAGCCGGCTCACCGGGATCTTCGTCCAGGCGGCGACGATCTCGGCGACGTTCTCCGCAGTCACGCGCAGGACGCGATCGGACGCGGACTTGCGGTCGCGCCACTCTTGCTCGAGGTTCGCCTTTTCGAGCCGCAGCTTCTCTTCCCGGTCCCGTATCGTCGCGGCTTTGTCGAACTCTTGGTTCTTGACGACGGCCTCTTTCTCGGCAATGAGCCTGCGCAGCGCAGCGTCGGCTTCACGAATGGCCGGAGGCGGCAGGGTCGCTTGTAAGCGAACGCGCGAACTGGCCTCGTCGATGAGGTCGACCGCCTTGTCCGGCAGGAAGCGATCGGTGATATAGCGGTCGCCGAGCTTGGCCGCCGCTGCCAGCGCCTCGTCGCTGATCTGCACCTTATGGTGCGCCTCGTAGCGATCGCGCAACCCTTTGAGAATCTCGATCGTCTCCTCGACCGTCGGCTCGCCGACCATAACGGGCTGAAAGCGGCGTTCGAGCGCCGCGTCCTTTTCGATATGTTTGCGAAACTCGTTGAGCGTCGTCGCCCCGATGCACTGCAGCTCACCGCGCGCGAGCGCGGGCTTGATGATGTTGCTGGCATCGATGGCGCCTTCGGCGGCGCCGGCCCCGACCAGCGTGTGGAGTTCATCGATGAAGAGAATGATCTCACCGGCGGCCGCGCGGATCTCGTCCATCACGCGTTTCATGCGTTCTTCGAACTCGCCACGGTATTTCGTCCCGGCGACCAGGCCGGCGAGGTCGAGCGTGATCACGCGACGGTCGCGCAGCGGCTCGGGGATCTCGCCCTTAATAACGCGTTGCGCAAGCCCTTCGGCGATTGCAGTCTTGCCGACGCCCGGCTCTCCGATGAGCGCCGGATTGTTCTTCGTCCGGCGTGACAGAATCTGGATGACCCGCTCGATCTCCGTGTTCCGTCCGATGACCGGATCGAGCTTGTTGTCGCGAGCGAGCTGCGTGAGGTCGCGGCCGTAGGCGTCCAGCGTCGGCGTCTTGCTCTTACCTTTTGGAGCAGTCGGTTGACCTTCCGCGCCGAGCAGAGACGTGGTCTGCACGCGCACCTTCGCCGGATCGACCCCAAGGTTGGTGAGCACGCGGGCGGCGACGCCCTCGCCTTCCCGGATCAAGCCGAGGAGCAAGTGCTCGGTACCGATATAGTTGTGGTTCAGCTGACGAGCCTCTTCGAACGCGAGCTCGATCACGCGCTTCGCGCGGGGCGTGAAGACCATCTCCTGTTGCACCGTCTGGCCGCCGCGTCCCACGATCGCCTCGACCTCCTGACGGACCTTCGAGAGATTGACGCCGAGCGATTCGAGGACTTTCGCCGCCAGGCTCTCGCCCTCGGAGATGATGCCAAGCAGAATGTGCTCGGTTCCAATATAGTTGTTCCCGAGGCGCTGGGCTTCTTCTTGAGCCAGCACGATGCTGCGCCGCGCTCGCTCGGTGAAAGGCTCCCACATCGACATCGCTCTGGCTCCTCCTTTCCTTTACCTACAACCCTCTAGAATCGTTCCCGCCGGCAAGCAGTTGCGTATCCTTCGCCGCGCCTGCCTGGGTTGGCGCGCCTCCATCGAGCAGAGGTTTGCCGTACACGCCGAGGAACCTCGCTCCCATGCCGACCGTCGAACAAGTTCGAGAAGCGCTCGTCGAGGTGAAAGACCCCGAGCTGAATCTGGGAATCCTCGAGCTCGGTTTGGTCTACGACATCACCACGGAAGGCGAGAAGGGCGAGAACGTCACCGTTATGATGACGCTGACGTCGCCGATGTGTCCCGTCGGCCCCATGTTCAAGAAGTCCGTCGAGGATCACGTGCTCGCCATCGAAGGCGTGGAGATCGCTAACGTCGAGATCACGTTTACCCCGCCGTGGGATCCCGCGACCATGGCCTCCGACGACGTCAAGGCAATGCTCGGGATTCTGGTAACGACGCAGATCTCTGTCCCTTGACGTAACGCCTCAGAGACGCTCCTCGCTGCGCCCTCCGGGCTGCGCTCCTGCTGCCCGGCCTCCTCGCTCTCGCCATCCATG
The DNA here is from genome assembly GCA_963745145.1 of Vulcanimicrobiota bacterium. GTDB lineage: Bacteria > Vulcanimicrobiota > Vulcanimicrobiia > Vulcanimicrobiales > Vulcanimicrobiaceae > Cybelea. Next base: position 1,232,956 of record CAVUWE010000003.1, read on the forward strand.
GCTCCGCTCGTCGGTCCGAGCCTCTTCGGCATTACGTCAAGGGACCGAGATCTGCGTCGTTATGCTAAGCGAGCCGCGCCGATGTCAGCGGGACGTGTAGTTGGCCGGGCGCGGGTAGACGTGCGTCGGGATTCCCGCAAACGCCGGGTCGCCACACTGCCAGAGTAGAAACGCATATTCGTCGGTGAGCAGCTCCTCGCTCTGCGTCCGGGACGCGGCGAGGAATCCGTGGCCGGCATCGTAGTCCACCCGCAAGAGAATCGGACGGCCGCTCGTCGTCGACCGCGCGAGCCGCGCGGCAAACTTGGCGAGCTCCCACGACGAGACGCGAGGGTCGTTGTATCCGGTAATCAGCATGACGGCGGGATAGGCCGTGCCGGGAACGACGTGCTCGTAGGCATCCATCGCGTAGAGCGCTTTGAATCCAACCTCGTTCTTCACCGTCCCGAACTCGGGGACGTTCGGAGGGCCGTTCGGCGAGAACTCCATGCGCATCGCATTGCTGGCGCCCACGACGTCGAGAGCAGCGGCAAAGAGATGCGGCTGCGTCGTAATCGCGCGGCCGATCGTGATGCCGCCCGCACTGGTCCCCTCGCCGGCGAGATGCGCGGACGCGGTGTACTTGTTCGCGATGAGCCAGCGGGCGCAGCCGATGAAATCCTGCCAGGTGTGCGGCTTCGTCGCGATCATGCCCGCGCGATGCCAGGCCTCGCCGTACCATCCGCCGCCGCGCACGTGGCAGATCGCGTATACGCCGCCGCGTTCGAGCCACGCAACGCGCGTCGCGCTGAAAGTGGGCGCGATGGTTATTCCGTAGGCGCCGTACGCATTCAAATAGGCCGGATGGGATCCGTCAAGGGCGAGCCCCTTACGATAGATCAGCGACATCGGAACCATGGTGCCGTCGGCGCTGCGCGCTTTGACCTCGGATGACGTATACGCCGACATGTCCACGTTCGCCAGCGCCTTCAGCTGCGTATCGGTGACATTTCCACTCGCATCGACCGCGTAGTATAGCAGCGAGTGCGTCCAGCCGGTGAGCCCGAACACCGTGCCCGCGACGCGCGGATCGGTGGAAATGGAGTTGATCGAGCCTTGGAACGGAAGCGTAACGTTCGTGATCGCGCCCGGCAACCCGTCGTCTGCCAGCGCGATCCGTGCGATCCGGCCGAAGCCCCCGTCGCGCGAGAGAACGTAGAGCCCGTCCGCGGCGACGCCCAGCTGTTCCACGACCGGTTGGCCGGCTGCGACCACCGCCCGCGCCGCCGCGAGATTCGGCGCCGCCAGCGATGTCGAAACGACCTTGAACGTCGGGGCGTTCTGGTGCGTGATCAAGTAGATCGTCGAGCCCTTGACGTCGAAGTTGGTGACGCCGTCGCTCACGTCGGCTACCCGTTGCCACGGGACGTTGCCCGATTCGAGTGCCGACGCGTGCACCGCGTAGATCGTGCGCTCGTTCTGGACGCCGTGCGCGATCATGCCGATGGTATACGGCGACGCCGGCGAGTAGATGACGAGTGGGAAGTCGGTCGGTGCGAACGTGATCTTCGGATCGACGTTGTAGCCGAAGACGGCGACGTCGTGGTCGGGATCTCGTCCGAGAGCGTGCACGTAGGCAACGGGACGCGTTTCTTTGTCGACCTCCGGTTCGCCGGGGGCGAGCTTCGGAAAGCGTACGTAGTAAAACGAATCGTCGGGGAGCCAGCTGGTCACGCCGATGTAGTAAGCGCGGTCGATCGCATCCTGCAACGCCTTGCCGGTCGCCGTTTCGACGACGTGGATCACCGCGGCCTCTGAGCCGCCCTCCGAAATGCCGTACGCGACGTACTTGCCGTCGAGCGATGGGACGAAGTAGTTGATCGTATAATGCTTCCCGGCCGCTGCGAGGCTCTGCGGATCGACGAGCACGCGCTCGTCGCCGCCGCCCGCGTTGCGAACGTAGAGCTTCGGCGAGTTATCGCCGGGGTTGAGTTTCTCATAGAAATAATACGGACCGTCGAGCGTCACGCCCGAAACCGACGCGCCCGCGTTATCCAGCACCTTGATGCGCTCGAAGAGCTGATCGCGGGCCGGCCCGAGCCGGCTCAGCACGGCCCGCGTGTATGCGTTCTGATCCTTGAAGAACGCGGCCACCACGGGGTTCTCCATGTTTTCGAAGTACCGATACGGATCGGTGACCGATGTACCGTATTCGGTCACGGCGACCGGGCGGGTCCGCGGCACGGGCGGCGGAGTCGGAAAGCTTTGCGCCGCGGGTGCGACGGCTCGCATCGCCGGGAGCGCCGCCAGTGCGACGGCGACGATGACGGCAAAAAACACGGAACGCATCATGCGAATTACGTTCTACGAAGGACGGGGGTGTCATTCCGGGCAAAGTGTGGCGTCGTGAAGAGCCGCGCCGAAAGGTACGAGGAGCTGCGCGCAAAACGCGATCGGTCGGAGGCGCCCGCCGGCCCCGACGCGGTTGCTAAGCAGCACGAGCGAGGTAAGCGCACCGCTCGCGAGCGCGTCGAAGCGCTCGTCGACGAGGGCTCTTTCGTCGAGTTCGATCGCTTCGTCGTCCATCGCACGAACGCGTTCGGGTTGGACGAAAAGGAGTTTCTCGGGGACGGCGTCATCACCGGACGCGCAACCATCGACGGCCGCCAGATTTTCCTCTTCTCACAAGATTTCATGGTGCTGGGAGGATCGCTCGGCGAGGCCTTTGCCGAGAAGATCTGCAAGGTGATGGACCTAGCGGTGCGCACCGGCTCGCCGCTCGTCGGCATCAACGATTCCGGCGGCGCGCGCATTCAGGAGGGCGTCGTTTCGCTCGGAGGGTACGCCGAGATCTTTTGGCGGAACGTGCAAGCCAGCGGCGTGATTCCGCAGATCAGCCTGATCGCCGGCCCGTGCGCAGGCGGCGCCGTTTACTCGCCGGCGATCACGGATTTCATCCTGATGACCGAAAAGATCTCGCAGATGTTCATCACCGGACCCGAAATCATCAAGACGGTCACGGGCGAGGACGTCTCGTTCGAAGAACTCGGCGGCGCCGCCACGCACGCCACCCGCAGCGGCGTGGCCCATCTCGTCGCTACCGACGAAACGCATCTCTGCGATCTAACCCGGGCGCTTTTTTCCTTCATCCCGCAGAACAATTGCGAGAGCCCGCCGGCGTTCGATTGCGACGACGATCCGGATCGTACGGTCGAAGCGCTCGACGATCTCGTGCCCGACTCGCCGAACAAGCCCTACGACATGCACGAGGTCATCAGCGGCATAGTGGACTACGGCGATTTCTTGGAAATCCAACCGTTCTACGCACAGAACATCATCTGCGGATTCGGGCGCGTGAACGGACGGTCGGTCGGCATCGTCGGAAATCAGCCCAGCGTGCTCGCCGGAGTGCTCGATACGCGCTCTTCCGTGAAGGCTGCGCGCTTCGTACGCTTCTGTGACGCGTTCAACATCCCGCTAGTGACCTTCGTGGACGTCCCGGGTTTTCTGCCGGGCACCGATCAGGAGTACGGCGGCATCATCCTGCACGGCGCAAAACTGCTCTACGCGTTCGCCGAAGCGACCGTTCCGAAGATCACCATCATCACGCGGAAGGCCTACGGAGGCGCGTACGACGTGATGGCCAGCAAACACATTCGCGCCGACGTCAATCTCGCATGGCCCACGGCCGAGATCGCCGTGATGGGGGCCGAGAGCGCGGTCAAGACGATCTTTCGCCGAGAGATCGCGGCTGCCGCCGATCGGGAAGCGAAGATGAAAGAACTGATCGACGAGTACACCGAGCGATTCGCAAACCCATACATCGCGGCACAACGCGGCTACGTGGACGACGTGATCGAGGCGCGAAAAACGCGCGGTGCCATCGCCGGCGCGCTGGAGATGCTGCGCGATAAGCAGGTGCCGCGTCCCGATCGCAAGCACGGCAACATTCCACTGTAACGACGTACAAAGGAACCTCAAGGCAGTGAAACTCTTAGAAGGAAAACGCGCCCTCGTTACGGGCGTCGCGAACCGCTGGTCGATCGCGACCGGAATCGCGCGCAAGCTGCACGAGCACGGCGCAGCCATCGCCCTCGCCTATCAGGGCGAGCGCGTCCGAGCGGAGGTCGAAAAGCTGGCCGCGGAGCTCGGCGGCCCCGCGCTCGAATGCGACGTCTCGAACGACGCCTCGCTCGGATCGATGCGCGACCGCCTCGAGAAGGAAGTCGGAAAGCTCGATACGCTCGTTCACTCGATCGCGTTCGCCAACAAGGAGGACCTGGCGGGAAAGGTGTTCGACACGTCGCGTCCCGGCTTCGCGCTGGCCCTCGACGTATCTGCCTTCTCGTTGATCGCGCTCGTGCAAGCGCTCCGCGAAACATTCAACGACGGCGCATCGATCGTCGCGATGACGTATCTCGGCGCGACGCAGATCGTTCCGAACTATAACCTGATGGGCATCGCAAAGGCGGCGCTCGAGGCGACGGTCCGCTATCTCGCGTTCGATCTGGGCGACCGCGCCATTCGCGTCAACGCAATTTCCGCCGGGCCGATCAAGACGGCGAGTTCGCGGCAGGTCGGGGGCTTCTCGCGGATCCTCGACGTCGTGCCGAAAGTCGCGCCGCTGCGGCGCAACGTCACTCCGGACGATGTCGGTGACGTCGCGGTTTTTCTCGCGTCGGACCTGTCCGGCGCGGTGACCGCCGACGTGCACTTCGTCGACGCCGGTTATCACGCGATGGGAATGTACCCCCCCTCGTTCGACGCAGGCTGACTGTTGTTCGGGAAGATCCTCGTTGCGAACCGCGGAGAGATCGCGGTGCGTATCATTCGCACCGCTCGCGAGATGGGAATCGAGACGGTCGCGGTGTACTCCGATGCCGATCGTAACGCGCTCCACGTGGAGCTGGCCGGCGAAGCGTACCGGCTGGGGCCGGCCGCTCCGAGCCAAAGCTATCTCGACGCAGGCAAGCTGATCGAATGCGCGCGCCGGTCCGGGGCGGAGGCGATCCACCCCGGCTACGGCTTTTTAGCGGAGAACGGGGATTTTGCGCGGCGCGTCGTCGCGGAAGGCTTGGTCTGGATCGGGCCGCACGCCGGCGCCATCGACGCGATGGGCGACAAGCTGCGCGCTCGGCGCGCGATGCAGGAAGCAGGCGTTCCAGTCGTACCCGGCGGCACCGAGGCGATTTCCGACGTCGAGGCCGCACGCCGTGCGGCGGAACGTTACGGCCTGCCGCTCGCGCTCAAAGCGTCCGCGGGGGGCGGCGGCAAGGGCTTGAAAGTGGCCGAGTCACTCGACGAAATCGCCTCCGCCTTCGAGACCGCGCGGCGCGAGGCCGAAGCTTACTTTAAAAACGGGACGATCTACGCCGAACGATATCTGGAGAATCCCAAGCACGTCGAGTTGCAGCTGCTCGCCGACAAGCACGGCAACGTAGTGCACTTCGGCGAGCGCGACTGCTCGCTGCAGCGCCGTCATCAGAAGCTGTGGGAAGAGACGCCGGCGACGATTTCCGACGGCGTTCGCCGGGCGATGCGCGATGCCGGCGTGCGCGCGGCCAAGAAGATCGGCTATGACTCGGTCGGCACGATCGAATGCCTCGTCTCGGGCGACGAGTTCTACTTCTTGGAGATGAATACGCGCATTCAGGTCGAGCACACGGTTACCGAAATGATCGCCGGCGTCGACCTGATCCGCGAACAGATCCGAGTCGCCGCGGGCGAGCGCCTCGGGTACGCGCAAGACCAGATTATCCTTCGAGGGTCCGCCATTGAAGCGCGTGTCAACGCGGAAGATCCGGCTGCGGACTTTCGCCCCGCGCCGGGAACGATTACGGCGTACCGCGAGCCCGGCGGCATCGGCGTCCGCGTCGACTCCGCCGCATATGCGGGCTGGACGATTCCATCGGAATACGACTCGCTGATCGCCAAGCTCGTCGTGTGGGCGCCCACTCGCGACGGTGCGATCGCCCGCCTCCGGCGAGCCATCGACGAATACGCGATCGACGGCGTGCCGACGACGCTCGCGCTGCTGCGGGGACTCTGCGACGCACCCGCGGTGGCCGACGCAACGTACGGCACGGCGACCCTGGAGGCGTTCGCACGCACGTGGCGGCCGCCGCCGGCCCCCAAATCGCGCGCTTCGGCGTCGCGTCCCGCGCCGCGGCGGATCGCGCCGCGATTGGGATCCCTACGCCGTGACGCGGCGGGCTTGTCAGGAAACGCCATCCTGTCGCCGATGCACGGCCTCGTCGTCGAATTGCGCGTCGCCGAAGGCGATCGCGTGAACGAAGGCGAGATCGTCGCCGTCATTGAGGCGATGAAGATGATGAACGAGATCCGGTCGCACAGGAGCGGGGTCGTGACCCGGGCCCACGCCGCGGCCGGCGCGACGATCGAGGCGGGCTCGCCGTTGATGACGCTCGTCTGAGCTACGGCTTCGCGCGCGTCGCTCGGATGTCGGCCCCGTTTTGGTGCAGCGTAAGGGAGGTGACGGCGCCCGAGGCGTCGCGATCGAATCGTATTTGCGCGTCGACGATCTTATAGAAGAACCGATCCTTGGCCGAAGCATAGACCGGAACCGCCGGCTGGCCGGTGACCTGAACGTAGAGAGCATCGCCGGTCAGCGTGACGGTGAACGTTGCTACATCTGAAGAGTATGCTCCGACGTACTGGCGCAACACCGGCGGATCGAGGCCGATCGCGGCCGGAAAGGGCGGCGACAATCGCGCTACGACCGCTTGGCCGCGAGCGCCCAGCCGGATGGCCGGCAACGTCTGACCGTTCTGAATCAGCCAGAGGCCGACGATATTTTCGTCCTGACGAACGAACTTGAACGTCGCGCTGAAGGCCGCGCCGTAGTACGTGTCGACGTCCGTTCGCGCGACCGGCACCGCAGGTTGCGGCAAAAGGGCGATCGAGAGCCGGTCGGAGCCGGGCACCGCATCGACGGTAAACTCCAATCCGGCGCTCGCGGTGCAGTAGACGCCGGCGTACGATGCCGGATCGGTCTTCGCCGCGGTCACGACCGCGGGGCACGATCCGATCGGGTAGTCCGCGTCTATGACATGCGCACCGATGTCGGCAACGGCCGGACCGTTGCTGAGGACGACGACCCCCGTTTGCCGATCGCGCGAAATCGCGACGATGGTGTGAAAGCCGTTGGTGTCTCCGTCGTGAGCGATAGTGCCGGTCGTAGAATTCACGTTCCATACAAGGCCGATCTCGTGGTGCGGCGCTCCCTGCGCACGTGGCTCTTGCGCGAAGAGGCAGTCGCGCGCCAGCGGTCCCTCTCCCATGTTGCAACGGAGATATTTCATCATATCGTCCATATTGGAGACGATGCCGCCGGCAGCCAGGATGGCTTGAAAGTGCCACGCGGGCAACGCCTGACCGGCGAGATCGTGGCCGACGGCAAGCGCCGCCGGATCCGGCGTCCCTGCAGTCGCGAAGGACGTCGCGCTCATGCCGAGCGGATCGAGCACGCTGCGGCGAACCAGCTGCGGATACGTGCCGCCGGCGCGACGGGCGAGCAACTGCCCGAGCAGGCCGACGCCGTAGTTCGAATATTCGTAGGCGGTCCCGGGAACGCGCATCATGGTGTACCCGTTCAGAAACGCGTACATGTCGGCGGACGCCTAGTTCGCATACGGATCGTCTCCGTACACGTCTTGCATGTTCGACGGCAACCGCGGCAGCCCCGAGCGCTGCTCGGCGAGGTCGAGCAGCGTGATCGGCTTCCCATCTTTGCCGGGCGCTCGGACGCCCGACGGCAGATATTCGGCGATCGGGTCGTTGAGACGTACGCGGCCTGCGAGCACCATTGCGGCGAGAGCCGTCGCGGTGAAGGTCTTGGTTACGGACCCGATCTCGTAGAGTGTATGCTCGTCGGCCGGCCGGCCGTTGCCCGCGCTGCCCGCCGCAAAGACTTGCTGCCGTCCGTGATCGACGATGCCCACCACAATGCCGGTTCCGGGCGCGCCCGCGACACGGCGATCGAGGGCGGATTGCAGCGAAATCGCTGCGGCGGCAACGGCCATCGCGATCACTCCTGCGCCTTGGCGTACCCTCGGCGGGCGCCCTGCTGCGGCGCGGCGTAGTACCAGCAAGATGCCGCGCGAAATCAACGACTCCGGTATTCCGATACGGCCCGTCTACGACGCCGGCGACGGTGCGCCGCCGGAGCTCGGCGAGCCCGGCTGCTTTCCGTACGGACGGGGCATTCGCAAAGACATGTATCGCGGGCGCCTCTGGACGATGCGCCAATACGCCGGCTTCGCAACGGCGGCGGAATCGAACGCGCGCTATCGCTATCTGCTGGAGCGCGGCCAGACCGGCCTCTCCGTAGCCTTCGACCTCCCGACGCAGCTCGGCTTCGATTCCGATGCGCCGCGGGCACGCGGCGAGGTCGGAAAGGTCGGCGTCGCCGTCGACTCGATCGCCGACATGGAGACGCTCCTCGAAGGAGTCCCGCTCGATCGCGTCACCGTCTCGATGACCATCAACGCTCCGGCGTCGATCCTGCTCGCGCTGCTGCTGGCGGTGGCCCGGCGGCGCGGCATCCCTTTCGACAAACTCGGAGGCACGGTGCAGAACGACGTGCTCAAAGAGTATGTCGCGCGCGGCACCTACATCTACCCGCCGGTGCCCTCTATGCGCTTGGTGACGGACGTGATGGCGTTCTGCGCGCGCGAGGTTCCTCAGTGGAATGCAATCTCGGTCTCCGGATACCACATCCGCGAGGCCGGGTCGACCGCCGTCGAAGAGATCGCCTTCACGCTTTCCAACGGCAAGGCCTATCTGCGAGCCGCGCGCGACGCGGGCCTAGCACTCGACGACGTCGCCCCGCGCGTCTCGTTCTTCTGGAACGCACACAACGATTTCTTCGAAGAAGTCGCCAAATTCCGCGCGGCGCGCTACCTCTGGGCGCACATCACGCGCGACGAGTTCGGCTGCAAGGACCCACGTTCACACATGTTGCGCTTTCACACCCAGACGGGCGGCTCCACCCTAACGGCGCAGGAACCTGAGAACAACGTCGTCCGCGTCGCGCTACAGGCCTTGGCTGCGGTGCTGGGCGGCACGCAGTCGCTGCACACCAACGGGAAGGACGAAGCTCTCGCTTTGCCCACGGCGGAGAGTGCGAAGACTGCACTGCGAACTCAACAGATCATCGGGTACGAGTCAGGCGTCGCCGACGTCGTCGATCCTATGGCCGGCTCGTACTACGTCGAAGCGCTAACCGGCGAGCTCGTGCGGCGCGCACGCGCCGGCATCGAGGAGATCGACGCGATGGGCGGCAGCGTGGCCGCAATCGAGAGCGGCTGGATGCAAGCCCGGATCGCCGATTCGGCTTACCTCGCACAGCAGGCCATCGAACGCGGCGATCGCGTAGTGGTCGGCGTCAACAAGTTCGCGGAGAGCGCGAGCGACGGTCAGATCCCCCTGCAGCGCATCGACGAAAGCGTGGAGCGCGAACAAACCGCGCGGCTGGCGGCCTTCCGAGCGGCGCGCGATGCGGCCTCGATCGAAGGCCACCTCGCGCGGATACGCGCCGCCGCGGCCGGCGACGAGAATCTGATGCCGCTCTTCGTCGATGCCGTCGACGCGGGCGCCACGCTAGGGGAAATCTGCGACGTGCTGCGGGAGGATCTTCGGGACCTATCGCTCGCGCGAAGTGGTCGCCTAGTGGACCCTTCGACTGCGCGCCTGCGGCGCTCCGCTCAGGATGACAACAATGGAAATTGATCACGTTGCGATCGTCGTAAAAGATCTCGAGGCGACGCTGCTCCTCTATACGCGCACGCTCGGTTTCAAGCAAGCCTACCGCGAGATGATCGACGATCAAGGCGTCGAGGCGGTGGGCTTGGAGGCGGGCGGATCGTTCGTCGAACTCCTGTTACCGCTCGACGAGCGTTCGCCGATCGCGCGGTATCGAGGCGATGCCGCCACGAAGCTTCATCACACCGCGTACCGCGTCGCCGATATCGAAGCGAAGCTTGCCGAGCTCAAGGCGCAAGGCGTCCGGTTGATCGACGAACATGCGCGCAGGGGAGCGCACGGGAACCTGATCGCGTTCCTCCATCCGAAGGCCACCGACGGCGTCCTGATCGAGCTCTGCCAGCCGCATCCGTTGCGGTGAGGTTCTCGCCGGCGGAATCGCTCTTGGCGTTCGCGGGTGGGCGGCGATTCAGGACCATCTATGCAGACCCGCCCTGGCGCTTCCAAAACCGCGCGGGCAAGATGGCCCCCGAGCACAAGCGCCTCTCGCGCTATTCAACGATGACTCTAGACGAAATCCTCGAGCTACCAGTCGCCACGATCGCCGCAGACAAATCGCATCTCTATCTATGGTGCCCGAACGCGCTAATCGCCGAAGGGCTCAAGACGATGCGCCGCTGGGGATTCGACTACAAATCAAACCTCGTTTGGTACAAAATACGAAAAGACGGAGGTCCCGATGGTCGCGGGGTTGGCTTCTACTTTCGCAACGTGACCGAACTGGTTCTCTTCGGAGTCAGGGGCAACGATAACCGAACCCTCAGCGCGGGCCGCACGCAGGTAAACCTGATCGGCGCCCGCAAGCGGCGGCATTCGCAGAAACCCGATGAAATGTGGCACTTGATCGAGCGGTGCTCTTCGAGCCCTCGCCTCGAGCTCTTCGCGCGGCATTATCGCCCGGGCTGGGCGCAATGGGGCGACCAGGTCGAGCCTGCGCCACTTCGCTTGGTAACCTGAGGTGTCGAGGAATTCCGATGCTGTTCGCCGGTTACATGAAGATCGAATGAGCCGAAGGCAACCCACCGAGACCGCATAGAACTCTGCCATCGTTGATTTCGGAAAAGCTCGATCGGCGCCGCCGGGCGCTCTTTTGGTCGACGGTTGCCTCGGCCGCTTTTCACCTCATCGTCTTGACGCTGCTCTTCTACGCGGTAGCGCGGCTGTTCGTGACGCGCGGAAGCCGCGAAGTCGTGACGCAAACGAACACCGTGACGATTCAAAAGGCCTCGCCTCCGACGCCGGCACCGCCGCGTCGCGCCCATCGCATCCGCCAGCACGAGTCGGCGCCCGCCACGACGCCGCGCCACGAGCTTGTCAAGGAAGTTGCGACGGCCCCCTCGCCCGAGCCGCCCCTGCACCATACCGACGTGCCTTCGAAGCTCGAGCGCGACGAAGCCGGGTTCGCGCGAGAAGTCGCACAACTCAACCGGCAGAACGACCCCCACACGATGCCGACGATCGATCCCTCGTCGCAAGAATCTACGACGAAGAGCTACGCTTTTCAGATTCCGTCCTCGATGCGCGGGGACGAGCACGGCAACGGCATCATCACCCCGGTCCGCAGCTGGCACGATCGCGGACTCGACTGCTATTACGGCCACTACGAGTTCACGTACCCCGACGGTGCGATGGAGACGGGCGACATCGTTTGGCCCTTCTGCTTCGATCCCGGCTCCGATCCGTTCAAAGAGCCTCCGCATCCGATCCCCTTTCCGCTTCCGCTGCTGGGGTTCAAGCTGCCCGCCGACGCACAACTGCCGCCGATAGAGAAGCAGGTCTATCAGGCGTGGGCGGCGGCAAATCCAGGCGTCTCAGCGCCGTAGCAGCGGAGTCTGCGCGAGGCCGTTGAGGACAAACTGCACGGCCAGCGCCGCAAGGATGATGCCGAGGAGCCGGCTCACCACGTGGATGCCCGTCGTGCCGATAATCCGCTGCAACAACGACGAGCCGCGCATGCAAAGCCAAGTGACGAACAGCGCAACGCCGTAGGCGGCCGCGACGACCGCGAGTTCGAGCCGGTCTCCCCGCGACAAGTTCACCAGCAGCAAGACCGTCGCGATCGTGCCGGGCCCCGCGATCATGGGCACCGCGAGCGGAAAGACCGCCGGATTCTCGGCCGTGGCGGCCTCGCGTTCTTCTTCTTGGGTGCGCTTCGCGCGCGTCGGACGCGCGAAGAGCATGTCGATCGCGATCAGGAACAGCAGAATTCCGCCGGCGATCATGAACGCGGGGAGCGTGATGCCGAGATAGTCGAGAATGATTCGACCGACGACTCCCATGAACAGAATCAGGCCCGCCGCAACGATGACCGCCTGATCGACGATCTGTTTTCGACGTTCCGGGGACACGCGGGCCGTCGAGCCGAGGGTCATAGGGATCATGCCGATCGGATCGATGATCGTAAACGCCGTTGCGAATGCCGTGGCGACAAACCGAACGTCCATGATGCGACGACAGGGTATCGCCTTGGGAAGGCAAACGTCAAGTGCGTGAAGAGCGCCGTTAACGTCGGCGATCTGCGTCGCATGGCGCAGCGCCGCCTGCCTCGAGTGATCTTCGACTATATCGATGGAGGTGCCGACGACGAGCGGACGCTGCGCGAGAACTCCCAAGTCTTTGGAGCCGTAACGTTCCGTCCGCGCAACGCCGTTGCCGCGACGCCGAGCAATCTGCGCACGACGGTGCTCGGAACCACGCTCGAGCTTCCCTTCATGCTCGCTCCCGTCGGCAGCAGCCGTCTCTTTTTCCCGCGCGGCGAGTGCGTCGCGGCGGCGCAGGCGGGCGCCGCGGGAACGGCCTTCGTTCTCTCGACTCTGTCGGGGTGCAGGATGGAGGAGGTCAAGGCGGCGTCGAGCGGGCCGGTTTGGTACCAGCTCTATCTCGTCGGCGGCCGCGACGTCGCGACGGCCGCCATCCGGCGCGCGCGCGCCGCGGGCTTTTCGGCGCTCGTCGTGACGATCGATACCCCGGTTGCTGGGCTGCGCGAACGCGATCTTCGAAACGGGGCCAAGGAGCTCGTGGACGGACGCTGGCCGCGGATGCTGCCGTATTTGTCGCAGTTCCTTGCGCGCCCGCGGTGGCTCGCGGCTTTCTTGCGCGACGGCGGGATGATGAAATTTCCCAACGTCGTGTTACCCAACGGGGAAGCGATGCCGTACGACGACGTGGGCGGCGCGCTCGAGCGGTCGACGGTCGCGTGGGAAAACTTGGATTGGATTCGCGCGGAGTGGCCGGGGCCGATCGTGATCAAGGGCGTGCTGACGGGCGGCGACGCCCGGCGCGCGGTAGCCGCGGGAGCCGACGCGATCGTCGTATCCAATCACGGCGGGCGCCAGCTCGACGGCGTATCGCCGACCCTCCGCGCGCTGTCCGAGGTGGTCGAGGCGGTCGGCGGAAGCGCTGAAGTCCTCTTGGACGGCGGGATCCGTCGCGGCGGCGACGTCGTCAAGGCGCTGTGCTTGGGCGCTCGTGCGGTGTTGATCGGCCGAGCGTATGCTTACGGGCTGGCCGCGGGCGGCGGCGCCGGCGTCGCGCGAGCAATTGAAATTCTGCGCAGCGATATCGTCCGTACTTTGCGCCTGCTCGGATGTCACGATGTGGGCGCCCTCGACCGGTCGTACGTGCGATTGGATTGACGCCACGGATTTGCAGGTGGATGCCGCCCCGGCCGCGGACCTGGGCAAGCAACCTGCCTTGCATCGGGGAGGGTAACTCCGGCCCCGCTCGACCTGGCCTGCCCTCGCCATCATTGACTCGCGCTTGGGCCGCCAAGATGGGGGAGCAACCTCGGCCCTGCCGAAAGACCCATAGACCCGGGGGATCCCCGGATATACTCCAGCTACTGCTAAGGAGACTCAACTCTATGCGATTGTTATCAACAGCGCTGTGCACGACAGTCGCTGTGGCGTTACTCGCGGGCTGCTCAGGAACCATGTCCCAACCGGGTACATCGGGACCGAGCACCGCTGGGCAGACGCAATCCCAGCTTGATTCACACGGCAAGTTCGTACCGCATTGGGCGTATCCGGCAAGTGCGATTCCGAAGGGTCAAATCGGTATGCGCGGGCAGGCGCTGAAAACGCGCTTCGCACCCGATGCCAAGAAACGCGCCGCCTCGGGCGGTATCTACGGCAGCCAGTTCTTCGCTGGTCTCATCGCGGGATATCCGCATAAGAACACGTCGAACGGTCCGCCGACTTGCACGCTTGGCGCAAGCTACCCCAACGGCATCGCCGTTGACGGTAAGGGCAACCTAATCGATCCCGACGGCGGCAGCCGTTCGGTCATCGTCTATCAGGGTCCGGGCATGTGCGGATCCGAAATCGGTTCCATCAGCGACCCGTACGGCCAGCCGGCTGACGCTTCGAGCGCCAACGCGGCTACCGGCACGATCGCCGTCGGCAACATCTTCGACACCAGCGGCGCAGGCAGCATCTCGCTCTGCACGATCTCGGGCGGCTGCACCGCGAATCTCACGAACTCCAACATGGACGAAGTCGCAGGCGTGGCGATGGCCAATAATGGCGATTGCTGGGCTTCGGCGACCAATAGCCTCGGTACGGCTACTCTGACCTACTTCGCGGGCTGCACCGGATCCGGTGTTGCCGCGACGGGTTGGGCGAACACGTACTACGGCGGCCTCGACATCGATGCGAACGGTAACCTCGTCGCGATCGATGCGTTCACTCCGGCACTGCGCGTTTACTCGGGTTGCAACCCGGCCTGCACGCAAGTCGGCGGTCCGTTCCCGCTTCTCAACGACTGCGTATTCGGACACGTGAACAAGCAATCGATGACGTTCGCCTGCGGCGATTACACGCTCGGTCAGATCGACGTCTACTACTACAGCCCGACCTCGCTCACGTACTGGTACAGCTTCAACAACGGTCTCGGCGCCAGCGATGACGTTGAGGGTGCGGCGTACAACCCGCGTTCGAGGCAGTAACAGCCACAAACAACCCTACGTAAGGGTAACCACGAACAGGATGACCGGTTTGGCCGGCCATCCTGTTCTCTTTTTATTGAGACTTCAGAGGTTCGGGGCGATGCCCACGTCGATCGACGTCTCGAACGTGCGGCTCCAGGGCAAACCGATCGACATCGCCGCGATATGATAGCCGGGGTCGAGCTGATCGAGGATCGTGCCTGCATAGTACCAGAGCAGCGCGCGGTCGCGTCGCGTGATCGCCACCGCGACGCCGGGCGCGAGCAGCGAGTGGTCGGCGATGCCCTCCGCTGCGAGCGTCGCGTTGAGATCGGGCCTAACCTCATCGTGGAAGGCGTAATCGTCGAGGAAGCGGATGAACGTGAACGTGCGGTGTGCCAGCGAGTCGTACGTGCGCATGCGCCGGCCGGCCACGGAGGCGATGGCCTCGGCAAGCGCGGTGCCGACCGTATTCGCGTTCGTGTTCCAAGAGGCATAAGCGTCCAAGCGCGCCGCCAGGCCCGAACCGAGAATGCGCCGCGCGAAGCCCGCCTGATCGCGATATGACGTCAGATAGGAAAGATCGGCGAGCGCAATAGAGCGGCCGCCATTCGCTTCGTCGCGCATCGCACCCGAGAACGCCTCGTCTTGCGCGGCGCCCGTGCCGGGAACTCGGACGTACAGCCCGATATCGGGATGGTCGTCGTCGCGAACTCCGCCGCACACGCGGATCAACGCGTCGATCGCCGTCGCGATCGGCGCGTACTCGATCGGATCCTGATACAAAGCGCCGTCCGGGGTCGAATAACGAACGGCAATCCGCGGGGTCCAATTCGCGGCGCGCGCGATCGCGTGCGCGACGAGGGCCGTGCCCAACTCGTCGGCGCCCGGTTCGATCGACACTCGTTGGGCGACGTCCTCGCCGGTCAGCTCCGACTGCAGCAGGTGAACGTCGGGGACGTGCAAACCGACGGGCCCCGCGTCGTCCTGCCCGAGCACGAGCAGGTCGATCGTTCCCCTCGCAGTCATCTTGAGGAGAAGGCGGTCGACGGCGAGATTGCGCGCGCGCGTGGCGAGATAGGCATCGAGCGTTACGCTCCCGATGAGCTCGCGCAGATGCTGCGCTCGCGGCACCTCACTCGGCAGCGGCGGGTCGTGAAGGTTCGCGTACTCCTGAAGGTACGTCCAGGTAGGATAGGCGGCGAAGAACGCCGTGCCGGCGGGGACACCTGTCGGCGCGAGGCGCATGATCGTGCCAAACGCGCCGATCCATGCCGGCGGATTCTCCTCGCGCACGTGAGCGAGCTGCTGCACGCGGAAGTAAGCATCGGCATAGGACGGGCCCGGCACGCGCGACGCGATTAAACCGCCGTACGCGAGCATGTCGGTCGAGACGACGAACGCGCTGGGCCGCCGGGAGGCCTCGCGATTCAGCCATGCGGCGAGGGCGTCGGAGCGTCCGGGATCGAGAAACTTCCCGAGCAGCGCAGGCGGCGGAACCTCGACCGTTACTCCCGCGATCCGGCCCAGTAGAACGGGAAGCTGCGACGTTACGGGACGATCGTCCATCGGAACGAACGCGATGGCTGCTGCGAGGAGGGCGGCGAGGTGGGTCACAAAAGCCGTCGCAGCGAACCGCCATGGCGCGCGAGCAGCGCGCCGGCTTCTTCGGCGCCGATGTCCCGGCGGCCCATCACGATCGCTACTTTGACGCTCCCGTTCGCACCGGCGAGCAGCTCGCGTGCGAGTCCTTCATCGACTTCCGCGATGTTCTCAACCAGCCGAAGCGCTCGTTCGCGAAGTTTTACATTGCCGGCGACGACATCGACCATGAGATTGTCGTAAACCTTTCCCAAGCGCACCATTACCGCCGTGGAGATCGCGTTGAGCGCGATCTTCTGCGCGGTACCGGCCTTCAACCGTGTCGAGCCGGCCAACGCCTCGGGCCCCGTACCGAGGACCACCGCGTTCGCGGCCGCTCGCGCGAGCCGCGAGCCGGCCACGTTGGTGAGGGCGAGCGTATATGCGCCGGAATGCCGCGCGCGTTCGATCGCGGCGATCACGAAAGCCGCCCGGCCGCTCGCCGAAATGCCGACGACGGCATCGTCCGCACCGGCGTGCACTGCGGCGTACCCCGCCGCCGCATCGTCCTCCGCGCCCTCGATCGCGCGCACCAAGGCCGCCGCTCCTCCCGCGACGTGCGCGCGCACCAGCTCCGGCGGCGTGCCGAACGTCGGCGGCATTTCCGCCGCATCGAGCGTGGCGATGCGCCCGCTGCTTCCGGCGCCGACGTAATGCAACGCGCCGCCGCGAGAAAGCCGAGCGACGATCTCGTCGACCGCTCTCGCGATCGGTTCTGCTTGCGCCAGAACTGCTTCGACGGCGTAACGCTGTTCGGCAACGAGAAGTTCGACGAGGGGGAGCGTCGCCAGAAGATCGAGGCCGGCGCTGCGAGCGTTCGCGGCTTCGGTCGGCGGCAGCTGCGAACTCACGGCGAATATCCGATTTCGGCGGCGACCCGAGCGAGCAACTCGCGGAGGTTACGCGGAGCGATCGCGCCCATCGATACGGGGCGGCGTGCGCCCGTCGCGGCGGGTACGTTCGCCGCGCGTTCGCGCAGCGTTTCGTATCCGAGCACGGCAAACGCCATCGCCTCTTTCGCTTCGGCCGGCATTCCCATTGCATCGGACGTTTCGACACTCGATCGTTCCAGCCGTGCAGCGAGCCGCGCGAGCAGCGTCGGATTGCGCGCGCCGCCGCCGGCGGCGATTACACGCGACCCCGCGAATCCCGATCGATCGATCGCCGTTGCCACCGAAGCCGCCGTCAGCTCGGTGAGCGTTGCCGCGCCGTCCTCGAGCGAGAGACGATCCAACTCCTCCCGGAACCGCAGGAGGAAATGCTCGCCGAAACGCTCGCGTCCGGTCGTCTTCGGCGGCGGTGCGGCGAAGTATGCGTCGCCGAGCATCGCGTTCAGCAGCCGTTCGTCGACGCAACCCGCGGCCGCCAGCTCGCCCCCTCGATCTAAGCCCTGCCGGCCCCGCGTGCGCCCGCGAACGAACGCATCGAGGAGCATGCCGCCGGGACCGGCGTCAAACGCAATCGCTTCGTCGGGCTTTGCGCCGCGGCGAAGCAGCGTAACGTTGGCGATACCGCCCAAGTTCAGCGCGACTCGATCTTCAGCGCCATCGCCGAGCAGCATCGCGTCGACATACGCGACGAGCGGCGCTCCCTGACCGCCGGCAGCGCAATCGGCGCTGCGAAAATCGTAGCACACGGTTGCATCGACGGATTCCCGAATGATGAATGCATCGCCCAACTGGAGCGTCACGCCGGCCGGGCCGTCATGCCATAGCGTCTGCCCGTGGGAGGCAACGAAGCCGATCTGTTCGTCACCACAGACTTCGCGTGCAGCGTCCGCGAACGCGTGGCCGAGCGCGTGATGGAGGTACGCGAGCTCGGCGGCGCTGCCGGCATTCGGCGGAAGCGCACCGTGCAACCGCAGATGCAGGTCGCGCTCGAAGGGGCGCGTTTGGAAGCGCAGCAGCTCTAGAGAATAGGCGGACTCACGCGGCAGAATCCTGACCAGCGCCGCGTCGATCCCGTCGAGCGACGTGCCGCTCATCAACCCGGCTGCTAACACGCCGCGTCGACCATTGCTTCGTAAAAGGCGGCTCGCAGATCGCGCGTCTCCTCGTCGCGTCCGAAGTAAACGGCGTTCGTCAGCAGGACGCCCTGAAGATCGCGCACCGGGTCCGCCCAAACGCACGTTCCGACGAAACCGGTATGGCCGAAGGACGAGGCGTGCATGAGGCGGCCGCACGAGTTTTCGTCGCTGGTTTTGAGCGCCCAGCCGAGGCCGCGGCGCAAGACGGGATCGCCGGCTTGCTCGGCGACCGCCTCGCGCGCGAGCGTGCCCGGCACGAGCGTCGAACCGCGCGAGTGCAGCGGCCCCAGATAGCGCTCGGTGAGCGCGGCGACGTCCGCGGCTGTGCCGAAGAGGCCCGCGTGTCCCGCCACGCCGCCCATTAGAAATGCTTTCTCGTCGTGAACGAAGCCCTGCACGCGTCCCCTCCATCCGTCTTGCTCTGTGGCCGGAATCTGCGGCCGCCGTTGCGCGCGCGGCCGGAAAACCGGGGACGTCGAAAACGAACGTCGCACGAGCGCCGGCAGCGACCGGCCGGTGATGCGCTCGAGGACGACGCCGAGCGCGATGAAGCCGAGGTCGCTGTAGATCACACGTTCGCCGGGCGAACCGACGAGCGGCGAGCGCACCGCGAAATCGGCAACGTTTTCGTCCATGATCGCGCGGTAATCGGCGCCTGAGTTCATTCCGGACGTATGTGCGAGGAGCATGCGAGCGGTCACGCGGGCTTGCGGTCCGTGCCGCCACTCCGAGACGATCGGCGAGAGCGGTTCGTCGAGCGCGAGGCGGCCCGTGGCAACGAGCTCCAACGCAAGGGTCGCGACGAAGAGCTTCGTCAGCGACGCGAGATCGAAGCTCGCATCTGCGTAGACGGGCCGCCCAAGCGCATCGGTGCGCGTGACACCGTAGGCTCGCTCGAAAATCACGCGCCCGCGATGTTCGATGCGCGCCACCGCAGCGGTGAACTGCGTGCCGCAAGCGTCTTGCAGGATGCGGTGCACTCGTCTCACCGCAGGTGGATCGGCAGCTCGCCCGTAGGCATGCTGCCGCCGAAGATGACGTCGGCCAGCCCGCCAACGGATGCTTCGTCGTTGCCGTAGGCCGCAAGGAGATGACGCGCGTTCGAAAGGAGCGGCAAGTCGAACGGTTCGCCCAGCGAGACGACGAGCGCGTCGGGATAGCCGTCGAGTATTCGCGCGATCGTTTGCGCTTGCCCCGCATGGAGGTGCGCGCGCCACGACAGCACGAGCGGCCGGCGCCGGCGCGCTCCAAGCGCCGCGAGGACGGCATCGCTCTCGTCGCGACTGGGGTCGCTGCTCGCGAGAAACTCTTCGAGCACCGGAGCCTCGCGCTCCAGCATCGGCCGATCGCTGCCAAACGACACTGCAATCGATGCAACGGGATCGGCGTGTGGAAAGCCGCGCAGCAACGTAACGGCGCGCCGGCCGATCTCGCGACCGACCGCGGGATGCGGCGGCAACGCATCGAACGCCAGCGGCGCACTCCCCGCTTCTCGCAGACGGCGAACGCGCGCGTCTGCCTCCACCAATCGTGCGAGCGGGACGCGTTCTTCTTCGACGGCCTCCTCGATTGCCGCCGCGGCATCGAATGCCCGCGCGAGGTCGTGGCTGAAGACCAAAAGGTCGGCGCCTGCAGCGAGCGCGTCGACGGCACGGTCGCGGCCTGCGCCCCCAGCGAGCGCGCCCATCTCCAAACAATCGGTTACGTATGCACCGCGAAATCCGAGTTCGCCACGGAGCAGGTCTCCGGCGATGCGCGGGGAGAGCGTCGCGGGACGCTCTGCATCGAAGGCCCGCACCAGCAAGTGTCCGCCCATAATCGCCTCGGCATCGCCGGCGACGGCCGCAAACGGTACGAGATCGCGGGCGCGCAGAGTCGTCTCATCGGCATCGACCACCGGCAGAGCATCGTGCGAATCGACGCCGGTTGCGCCGTGTCCGGGAAAGTGCTTGTAGCAGGGGATGATCCCCCCGATCCGCAGTCCGCGCGCGAACGCCGCGCCGAGCGAGGCGACGCGTTGCGGATCGGCACCGAAACCGCGCGTGCCTATGACGGTGTTGCTCGGGTCGAGCGCCAGATCGAGCACCGGAGCAAAGTCGAGCGTGCACCCTGCGCGTCGCAGGTCGAATGCGATCTGTTCGCCCGCCCGTTGCGCCAACTCCACGTCACCCGCCGCGCCCAACGCCATCATGGAGGGCATCGGCTCGACGCCCTCGCGCAAGCGCGCCACGCGGCCGCCTTCCTGATCGATCGCAATCAATGGCGAAACGCCGGTCTGGCCTCTCAGCGTCGCGGTAAGATCGCGAATCGCCTGGAGCGAAACTCCATCGCCGCCAAACAGCAGATAACCGCCGAAACGCGGCAGGCTTTCGTCGAAATTCGTTCCGCTGATGCCCACCATGATGACGCCGCGCGCCAGCTCCGTTATGCCTTTCACGCGATGGCCCTCCCGGTCGCGGAGTCGAAGCGGCGAATCGCATCGTCGGGAAGCTCCAAGCCGATGCGGTCACCGGCGCGAGCATCGCTGCAGGCGGGCACGCGGACCACGATCGTGCCTCGCTCCGTCGCAACGTCGAGATAAGCGTCGGCACCGGTATTCTCGCGCCGAGCGACGCTTCCGGCGAGCGCTCCGCCGGCCGTCACCGCGACTCGCTCGGGCCGAATGCCGACGATCGCGCCCCCGAATTCGAAGAGATTCATGGGCCGCTCGCCGAGAAAGCGCGCCACGTCGAGCGTCCCGGGCGAGTCGTACACGCGCTCGGGCTCGCCAACGTCCTCGATTCTGCCGCCCACGAGCACCGCGAGACGGTTCGCGACGCTCATCGCCTCGACGTGGTCGTGGGTAACGTAAAGAATCGGACCAGCGAACCGCTGACGCACGCCGATCACTTCGTCGCGCACCGAACGGCGCAACGATGGATCGAGGTGGGCGAGCGGCTCGTCGAGCAGCAGCGCGGCCGGGTCGGAAAGCAACGCACGCGCAATCGAGGCTCGCTGACGTTCGCCCCCGGAGAGCTGACGCGGCCAGCGGTCGAGATGTTCTCCCACGTGCAGCACGCGAGCCGTGACGGCGATGCGCGCATCTCCGGCCGGCCCTCGGCTGCGCAGCGCGAACCTGAGGTTCTCGCGCACGGTCATATTGACGAAAAGCGCGTCGTCTTGGAAGACGAGGGCGATGTGACGTTTTTGCGGCGGTTTGGCGGAGACCGAGACGCCGTCGACCCGGACGTCGCCGCCGCTCGCCCGTAGTAGCCCTGCAATGATGCGAAGCAGCGTCGTTTTCCCGGCGCCGGACGGCCCGACCACGGCGAGCGTCGTGCCGTCCGCGACCTCGATGGAAACGTCGTCGAGCGCTCGCCGCGCACCTCCCGCGTATCGGACGACGAGCGCGTGGGTCGAGAGCACTATCCTTCGAGCCGGTCGACCGTGCGGTACTCGTCGCGAGCGGCGGCATCGCCGGCGCGGGCCCGGTCGACGACCGCGCGCAGCCACGTCACCGACGCATCGTCGGCCTTTCTGCCGGCCAGAACCAGGCGCAGCGCGATCAGCGCCAAATCGGGCGTGCGCGCGCCGAGCCGCTGGATTCCTTCGTAGAAAGCAGCGGCGCCGTCGGCGGGGGGCCGAGCGTCGAGGATTTTGCGCACGACCTCCGCTTTCGAGGGCACACCGTCGAGAAGATAGCCGTCGAGCGACTCGAAGTCCATCGACATGGGTTTCGCCGCACGGGTCGCTTTGCTCTTCGCGCTGGTCCTCGCGACACTGGGGGCGAGCCGCAACGACGGCGACGTAGTGCAGCTGCTCGAGCGAATGCGCAACGCCTCCGGCCCGGTTTGGCAGACTCATTTCGTCTCCGTGTCGCGGCTAACGCTGGGCGCTCAGCAGAACGTCGTTTCGAGCGAGAGCCAGGGGCTGCGCATCACCGTCCGGCATTGCACCGGCGAACTCTGCAACGGCACCTATTTCGACGGCGCACATCTCTATTCGGTCAACATGAACGGCACGACCCTGGCGCGATCGCTCGAACCCGAGCCCTTCCTCCGCTCGCTTCGCTTGGTCGCGTCGCTGGAGTTTCTTTCGCCGGCGTTTATCGCGCGCGGCGGCCGGCTCGGCGGAGCCGGCAACGCGACGTTCGACGGCAAGCCCTACCGCACGATCGTGGTGGGCGACGTCAACTCCGTGCCGCTGCGCCTCTACGTCGACCCGCAGACGGCGCTGATACGGCTTGCGCGCGAAGTGGACGGCAGGGAGACCTTCGAGTATCGAAACTACCGTCGAGTCGACGGCGTCACGGTGCCGTTTTTGGTAATGCACGATGGTCAGATCTTCGAGCGCTACGACGATCGGGCCGCAGTCTCGTCGGCCTTCTATCCGCCGCACGGACCGACGCCGTCGTTCCGGGGCTCTCCGCAAGCGATACCGACGGATCCGAGGGCTGTGACGCCGATCGCCGATTGCAGCATCGGCGGCGTCTCGGTTCGGTGTTTGCTCGACACGGGCAACTCGGGGCTCTCGATGAGCTCCGAGTTGGCGAGTCGAAATTGGCGCACCGGTCGTCGGCACCTATCAAATACGCGGCTTGGGCGGATACACGACGCAAGTCGTCCGAGCGGGACCGCTGCGCATCGGGAACGCCGCGTACCCAGACGCCTACTATGCGGTGCTCAACGACCTTCGACGCTATGGCTATGACGTCGTGCTTGGGGCAGACGTCCTCGGATCGACCGTTGTCGAAGTGGACGGCGGAGCCCACGTCATCCGCCTGGGCGCAGCGCCGGCGCGAAGCGCGATCGCGCTACCGGTCACGTTCGAGAATTTCATACCGGTCGTCAGCGTGGGGCTCGGTTCGATCGAGACCGAGCTGGCGGTGGATACCGGTGATGAGTCGAACATCAACCTCGCTTACGACTTCTATGTCAAGCATCCCGGGCTCTTCAGCATTACTCAGCGGCGGTCGGTCAGCGGAATCGGCGGAAACAGCGTCGAGATGATCGGGGAGATTCCGCAAGTGAGAATCGGCGATTACCGAACCGGGTCGCAGCGCATCGGGACTACCCAGACGCTGCAAGGCACCGCCTTCGGGCACCTCGGGGCCGCGTTCCTACAGCAGTTCGTCGTGCAGTTCGACTACGGCGCGGCAACGCTGCGCCTCACGCCGAGAACGTAGTATAATTAATGCCCCTGCTTGCGAGGAATTCGAACTACTATCGTGCTCGTGCTCGTACTAACGCTCGTGCTCGTGCTCGGGCTCGAGCTGTGCGAGTCGTCCGAGCAATCGACTTGCGTGCGGACGATGCGGCACGCTTGACGAGTGACTCGGTCGATTCGCCAGAGGACCGGTCCTCGTGCGACGTACTCGTACCGCAAGAAGAATTGGAATACGACGGCGAGTGCGGCGAGCAGCGCGGCGGCAATCCATGCCGGCCGAACCTTCTCCGACGGACGATCCCGCACGTCGGGGGCGGCCGTCTCGAATCTCAGATTATCTTCCATTCGATGCTCGGTGGCGATGAGTGTAGGGACGAATAAGGTTCACGCTTCCGAAAGAGACTTACCTGCCGGCACGCGAACAAAAGAACGGCGTGCGAGTTAACACGCGCTTAACGCGTTTACAAGCGCCAACTATCTCGGCTTTGGATCAAGCGTACGTTTACAAGGGACCATTCGCACGATTGGTTCGCGGGCTATGGCTTGCGAGGAGAGCAGCTCGATGAATCGCCCTAGCGGAATTCCCTTGGCCGGATCTCCGGAGCACGTCTTTCCAACGTTGACGTCGGCCCAGATCGACCGGATCGCCGCACACGGTCACGTTCGCCCGATTCGCGCGGGTGAGGTAGTGATCGACCAGGGCGACAGCAACGTTCCGTTTCTCGTGGTCCTCTCGGGAGAGCTCGAGGTGGTGCGCCCATTGTACGCCGCCGAAACTCTGGTCGCATCCATCGGCCTCCACCAGTTCACGGGCGAAATCAACACGCTCTCAGGGCGCCGAGCACTCTTTCGCGTCCGTTCCGTAGGACCGGGCGAATTGCTGCAGCTCGACCGTCGCAGCGTTCTCACCCTGGTGCAAACCGATGCCGAGCTGGGCGAACTCTTCATGCGCGCGTTCATTCTGCGGAGAGTCTCGTTCGTTGCCGCCGGCGTGGGCGACTCGGCGCTCGTCGGGTCGACGCACTCGGCGCAGACGCTTCGGATCAAAGAGTTTTTGATGCGCAACGGGCACCCATATGCATACATCGACCTCGAACGCGATCCCGAGGTCGGTAAGGTCATGGAGATGTTTCACATCACCCCGGGCGAGATCCCGGTGTTGATCTGCCGCGGGAAGATCGTGCTGCAAAATCCCACGAATGCCGAAATCGCAGCATGCCTGGGTTTCAACGAGTCGATCGACGCGACGCACGTTCGGGACCTCGTGGTCGTGGGAGCCGGTCCATCCGGGCTGGCGGCCGGGGTGTACGGCGCATCGGAAGGCCTCGACGTCTTGATCGTGGAGGCGAGTTCGCCGGGCGGCCAGGCAGCATCGAGCTCGCGAATCGAAAACTATCTCGGCTTTCCGACGGGCATCTCGGGCCAAGAGCTTGCGGCTCGGGCTTACACGCAGGCCGAGAAATTCGGGGCGCAGATGCTGGTAGGCACCGTCGCTCGTTTGCGCTGCGAGCGTAAACCCTACGTCGTGGAAACAAGCGACGGCGCGGCCATTCCGGCCCGCAGCGTCGTCATCGCGACGGGCGCCGAATATCGCAGGCTGCCGGTATCCGGCGCTAGCCAATTCGATGGTGCAGGGCTCTATTACGGCGCGACGTTCGTCGAGGCACAGCTTTGCGCGGGCGACGAAGTTATCGTCGTGGGCGGCGGAAACTCCGCGGGCCAGGCGGCCGTGTTCTTAGCACAAACGTCGAGAAACGTCCACGTTCTGATCAGGGCGGGCGGATTGGCGGACAGCATGTCGCGATACCTCATCGCGCGGATCGAGGAGACTCCGGCGATCGAGTTGCGGCCGCACACGGAGATCGTAGGCCTCGAGGGCGGCGATCATCTAGAGTCCGTGCGCTGGCGAAACGGTCAAACCGGCGAAGAGGACGAGCGGAAGATTCGGCACGTGTTCGTGATGACGGGCGGTGTGCCCAACACCGGGTGGCTCGATGGGTGTCTGGCGGTCGACGCGAACGGATTCGTTAAGACCGGTCCCGGTCTGACTCCGGACGACCTCAGCGCGGCGAATTGGCCCCTTCTACGGCCGCCGTATCTGCTCGAGAGCAGCTTGCCCGGCATCTTTGCGGTCGGCGACGTGCGTGAAGGAAGCGTCAAGCGAGTGGCGTCGGCCGTCGGCGAGGGTTCGATCGCGATTTCCCTCGTCCATCAAGTTCTACGGCAATAGGCGCGCACGCGCGATTTATTACTCTCGAATTGCCTCGACATCGATCACGATGTCGATCTGCGGACTGACGACGACTCCACCGTCGGGCATCGAATCGTTCCAGTTGACGCCGAAATCATATCGGTCGATGCGCGTGCGAGCGACGAAACCGGCGCGCGTCTTCGGGCCTTTGTCCACACCGTCTTCCCACCACGGCGTCTGCCAACTTCCGAGGTAGCGCACGCGGAGCGTCACCGGGCGCGTCGCGTCCCGGATGGTGAGGTCGCCGGCGACTCGATAGTCGACCGGACCGATCTCTTCGGTGGCCGTACTCTTGAAGCGAATATCCGGAAATCGCTCGCAGTCGAGGAAATCGGGGCTCCGGAGGTGGCCATCGCGCGCGTCGACGCCGGTCCAACACGTCGATGCCTTGATCGCGGTTTCCACGGAGAGTTCGCGCGGATTCGCCGGGTCGAATTCGAGCTGCCCCTCGACGTTCTTGAATGAGCCGCGGACCCACGTCACCATCATGTGACGGGCGCGGAACTCCGCCGCGGAGTGTCCAGGCTCGAAATACCACTTCATGCAGCGTCTCTTCGGCGTGGCGGACCGACATCCCAGGTGCCGACAATCAGGGTGGCACGGCATCAGCGTCGAAATCTTCCGCATGCGCTTCTTTAGGACTCTTCTGCTCGCGGCGATCGCGGCGTTCGCAATCGCGGCGTGCTCGAGAGGCTCCTCGAACGGCTCCGCATCGTCGTCGGCCTCAGCGGCCGGCGCAAAGGTTTTCATGGCGAACTGCGCGAGCTGTCACCAAGCCGATGGGAAAGGCGTGGCGGGCACGTTTCCACCGCTCGCCGGCAGCGCGATCGTGGCCGGCGATCCGGTCAGAGTGATTCGCATCGTCAAATACGGGCTAACGGGCCCAGTCGTCGTGTCGGCGAAGAGGTACAACGGAATGATGCCGGCCTGGAGTCCGCAGCTCTCCGACGCCGACATCGCCGCGGCGATTACGTACGTGCGCTCGTCTTGGGGCGATAATGCAAGCCCGGTGACGGCCGGCCAAGTCGCCGCCGTTTCAAAGTAGCGATCGGCACGTTTCCGAAGCGATGCAGCACTTTCGCGCAAGCGATGGCGCCGAACTCGCCTTCGCAGACACGGGATCGGGCACGCCGGCGTTCGTTTTCGTTCACGGCTGGCAGGGAGACCATTCCGTCTGGCGAGACGTCATCGGCGCGCTCGGAGCGGGTGTGCGCAGCGTGGCCGTCGATCTGCGCGGAGGCGGTGCGTCGATCGGGGCTGGACCATATCGCCTCGAGCGCTTCGCCGCCGACCTGCGACAGCTCGTCGAAGCGCTCGGCATCGCCCCTGTCGTCGTCGTCGGCCATTCGATGGGCGCCACTGCCGCGCTGCGCTTTGCATTGGATGCACCCCAAGCCGTGAGCGCGCTCGTGCTGGTCTCGCCGGTCCCTGCGAGCGGCGGTGGGTATTCGCCGAAGGGCGAGGCCTATCTGCGTGCGACGGCGGGCGATCCCGCAGCGGTGAAAGCGTGGCTGGCACGGACGCTCGTGTCGCCGCCCGACGAAGCCGCGCTCGAGCGGCTCTGCTCGGCCGCCGGCAAAACGCCGCGAAATTCAGCTCTGGAATCGTTTGAGTCGTGGGCCTTCGCAGATTTCGCGGAAGCGACCAAACAAATCGACGTGCCGGTACTGGTCGTCGCGCCCGAGCACGACGCGCCGGAGGTTGCAGCGCTCAAGGTCGCGGCCTTGCTTCCCAACGCGCGCCACGTCGTGCTGGAAGGCTGTGCGCACTATGCGATCGTCGAGCGGCCGCAAGCGGTCGCGGAACTGATACGCGATTTCGTGGCGCGGTGAACGCGGAACGCCGGCGGCTCAAAGAGGGCCGCCAAAAAACGTCGTGGCACCGCTGGGGTCCCTACCTCAGCGAACGGCAGTGGGGAACGGTCCGCGAGGATTATAGCGCCGGCGGCGATGCCTGGGAGTACTTGCCGCACGATCAAGCGCGTTCGCGCGCGTATCGTTGGGGAGAAGACGGCATCGGCGGCATCTGCGACCGCTATCAGGAGCTCTGCTTCGCGATCGCGCTCTGGAACGGCAAGGATGCGATTCTCAAGGAGCGGCTCTTCGGCCTGACCGGCCCCGAGGGGAACCACGGCGAGGACGTCAAGGAATACTACTTCTTCCTCGATTGCCTTCCGACGCACGCTTACATGAAGATGCTCTACCGCTATCCGCAGGCGGAATACCCCTACGGGCAGCTGCTCGACGAGAGTCGCCGCCGCACGCGCCTCGATCCGGAGTTCGAGCTGATCGATACCGGCATTTTCGACGAGGACCGGTTCTTCGACGTCTATATCGAGTACGCCAAGGCATCGCCCGACGATATTCTGGCGCGCATTACGGCCATCAACCGCGGCCCTGAGAACGCGAAGCTGACGCTCCTGCCCACGATCTGGTTCCGCAACGTTTGGTCTTGGAAGGCCGGAGTCGGCAAGCCTTGCCTCGACACGGAACCGGCGGAGCGCGAAGTGAAGGTCGTACGAGCAACGCACGAGCGGCTCGGTACGTTCCGGCTCTACTGCGACCGGGCCGACGAGCTGATGTTCACCGAGAACGAAACGAACTACGAGCGGCTCTTCGGCACGCCGAACTCGTCGCCGTACGTGAAGGACGGGATCAACGATTCCATCGTTGCGGGAAAGCAAAATACGGTCAATCCCGGCGGAATCGGTACGAAATGCGCGGTCCGGTACGAGTTTGACCTGTCGCCGGGCGAAAGCAGGACGGTGAAGCTTCGGCTGTGCAACGAAGCGGCGCCCCAGCCGTTTCGGAACTTCGACGATGTCTTCGAGCGCAGAATCGCCGAGGCCGACGAATTTTATCGCGACCTCAACCCATTCACCGTGAGCGACGACGAACGCGCCGTTCAGCGCCAGGCCCTGGCCGGATTGCTCTGGAGCAAGCAGTTCTATAACTACGTCGTTCACGATTGGCTGCAAGGCGATCCGCTGCAGCCCCCGCCGCCGGCTTCGCGCGATCACGGCCGTAACTGCGCGTGGGACCATTTCTATAGCGACGACGTGCTGGCTATGCCCGACACTTGGGAGTATCCGTGGTTTGCCGCCTGGGATCTGGCGTTTCACTGCATCGCGCTGACGCTCGTCGACCCGGAGTACGCGAAGATTCAGCTGTCTCTCTTGACGCGCGAGTACTACATGCATCCAAACGGGCAGATCCCCGCCTATGAGTGGTCGTTCGGCGACGTGAACCCCCCGGTGCAGGCCTGGGCGGCGTACCGCGTTTTCAAGATCGAGTGCAAGCAGACCGGACACGGCGACTACTTCTTCTTGGAGCGCGTTTTCCAGAAACTTCTTCTCACCTTTACCTGGTGGGTTAACCGCAAGGACGTCGCAGGCCGCAACGTGTTCCAAGGCGGATTCCTCGGGCTCGACAACATCGGCCTCTTCGATCGCAGCGCGCCGCTGCCGGAGGGCGGACGCCTGGATCAGGCAGACGGTACGAGTTGGATGGGAGTCTTCACGCTCAACATGCTTCGTATCGCGCTCGAGCTCGCGCTAAAGATGCCCGTCTACGAAGACATCGCCTCGAAATTCTTCGAGCATTTTCTGCTGATTGCCGACGCCATGAACAAGATCGGCGGCCAAGAAGATCGCGGGCTCTGGGACGACGACGACGGCTTTTATTACGATTACTTGCACGTCGACGGCAAGGTGATCCCCTTGCAGATCCGGTCCCTCGTTGGTCTGATCCCATTGCTGGCCGTCGAAACTTTCGACGGAACGGTGCGCGAGAAACTGCCGAATTTCGCCAAGCGCGTCGAGTGGTTTGCGCGCAACCGTCCCGACTTGATCGAGAATATCGCCGGGATGAACGCCGGCGGCGATGGGACTCGGCGCATTCTCTCCATCGTGGATCGCAAGCAGCTCCTTCGGCTGCTTACCCGCATGCTCGACGAGACGGCTTTTCTCTCGCCGTACGGCGTTCGGTCGCTCTCGCGAGAGCACGCCGACCATCCGTTTTCGCTCGAGTTTGCGGGAATCGACTACAGCATAGACTACGAGCCCGCCGAAGCGACGAGCGGACTGTTCGGCGGAAACTCGAATTGGCGCGGGCCGGTTTGGTTTCCAATCAACTTCCTCATCATCGAGGCGCTGCAGAAGTTCCACTACTTTTACGGCGACGACCTAAAGGTCGAGTGTCCGACGGGATCGGGGCGTCAACTCACGCTTTGGGAGGTCTCGATGGAGCTCTCACACCGGCTGATGCGTCTCTTTACGCGTGACGCGGACGGGCGGCGACCCGTTTTCGGAGGGAATGAAACGTTTCAACGCAGCCCGCTGTGGCGCGATTTCGTTCCGTTTTATGAGTATTTCCACGGAGACAACGGTGCGGGGCTGGGGGCGAGCCACCAGACGGGCTGGACGGCGCTCGTCGCCAAATTCATCCAGCAGCACGGCGAGTATTGCGGACAAGGAAAGCATCCCTTGGACTGAGAACTGCCGACAAAACGCTGCGGGATGGAGCTCCCGTTTAACCGCCGATAGGCTGATGGCTCCTGTTCAAACTTTGCTTTGACGGGATTTTTTTATGTGGCTGACCGCGGGACTCTGGATGACTTTGGCAGCGGCGAGCGGCTTCTTGGCAATTCGCCTCAAGATGCCGGCGGCACTCGTGGAGATCGTCGTCGGCATGCTGGCCGGAAATCTCATTGCACTGCGAACGAACGCTTGGATCGACTTCGTCGCGGGATTCGGCAGCATTCTGCTCACGTTTCTCGCGGGCGCCGAGATCGATCCGGCCGTCTTGCGCCGGCAGCTCGTACCCTCGTCGGTGCTGGGAGCCGTCTCGTTCGGCGCTCCGTTCTTAGCGGCGATGGCCTTTGCGTATTGGGTGGGCCACTGGACGCCCGATGCCGCCAAAATCGCCGGCATCGCGATGTCGACGACGTCCGTTGCCGTCGTTTACGCGGTCATGATCGAATCGGGCCTTGCAAGCAAGGAGTTCGGACAGCTGATCCTGGCTGCGTGCTTCTTCACCGACCTGGGAACGGTCGTCGCGCTCGGGCTCCTCTTCGCCGACTACAACCTGTGGCTGGCCGGTTTGACCGCGGCGATCGCAGTGTCCGTCGTCGTCGTTCCAAAGGTTCTTCCCCGTGCAATCGAGCGTACCGGGCGCTATGTGAGCGAACCGGCATTGCGCGTTCTCTTTGCGATCATCTTTCTGCTGGCCGCGATTGCGACCTACGCGAAGAGCGAGGGCGTGCTCCCCGCATACTTCTTGGGGCTGGCCTGCGCGGGTATGATGACGGCGATGCCGGATGTCAAACGCCGCTTGCAGACCATGACGATGGCGCTCCTCGCTCCGTTCTATTTCCTGAAGGCCGGGACGTACGTCGAATTCGGGGCGGCATTCTCCAACCTCGCCCTCATCGTGACCCTCTTCTTCGTCAAGGTCGGCGCGAAGTTTCTCGGCGTTCTGCCGGCCGCGCGGATACTCTTTCGATACCGTGCGGCCAATGCCAACTACTTGACCTTGATGATGGCGACCGGCCTGACCTTCGGTACGATCTCGAGCCTCTACGGATTGACGCACCACTACATCAATCAGGCTCAATATACGTCCCTCGTGACCGTCGTCATCTTGACCGCGATCGTTCCCACGGCGATCGCTCAGGCGCTCTTCAAACCGATCGAAGAGCCCGAGGAGATGGAGGCCGAGGTTCCGTAGCTTGAACGATGCGTCTCTGGGACGAGCTCGGCGCTCACGTTCGAACGATCGAGGGCGTCGAAGGCGTAAGCTTCGCAGTGTGGGCGCCGAATGCGCGGCGCGTGAGCGTCGTCGGCGACTTCAATTCCTGGGACGCAACTCGGAATCCGATGCGCAGGCGCGCCGAGGACGGAACGTGGGAGGCATTCGTCCCCGGTGCCGGCGCCGGCGCGCGCTATAAGTACCATATCGAAGGGGCGCGCCACGACCGGTTGCCGCTCAAGAGCGACCCCCTCGCGCGCTATGCCGAAGCCCGCCCCGGCAACGCCTCGATCGTTTGGGAGAGGCCGGCGGCGCGATGGCTCGACGACGAGTGGATGCGCGACCGCGCCACTCGGAATCGAAGCGACGCGCCGATCTCCATCTATGAAGTGCATCTCGGCTCGTGGCGGCGTGGCGCCGACGGCGGCACCCTAGCGTATCGCGAGATCGCCGGCCTCCTCCTTCCATACGCGCGGGAGCTTGGGTTCACGCACGTCGAGCTGTTGCCGGTCGCGGAATATCCATACGACGGGTCGTGGGGGTATCAGCCCACCGGCATGTTCGCTCCGACGAGCCGCTACGGCACGCCCGAAGATCTTCGCGCCTTCGTCGAGCGCGCGCACGAGCTCGAACTCGGGGTTATCCTCGATTGGGTTCCCGGACACTTCCCGAACGATCCACATGGCTTGTCGGCCTTCGACGGTTCGCCTCTGTACGAGCACGCCGATCCGCGGCGCGGCTTCGCACCCGAATGGGGAACGCTCGTTTACGACTACGGCCGGCGGGAGGTGAGAGAATTCCTAGTCGCGAGTGCCGCGTACTGGATCGAGGAGTTCCACGTCGACGGGCTGCGCGTCGACGCAGTCGCATCGATGCTCTACCTCGACTACGCCCGCGGACCAGGCGGCTGGGAACCAAACGTCCACGGCGGAAACGAAAACATCGAGGCGATCGCGTTTCTTCGTGAACTCAACGCGACGATCGCGCAGCGGTATCCCGGCGCGGCGACGTTTGCCGAAGAATCGACGATTTGGCCCAAGGTGACGGCTCCGGCCGCGGCCGGAGGCCTCGGCTTTTCGTACAAATGGAATCTGGGCTGGATGCGGGATACGCTCGCGTATTTCACCGCCGATTTCGCCGACCGCCCGAACCGCTGGGAGTCGCTCGCGGGCACTCTGGCCTATGCGCACGGCGAGAAGTACGTGCTCCCGCTGTCGCATGACGAGGTCGTGCGCGGAAAACACTCGCTGTTGCAAAAGATGCCGGGGGACCGCGGGCAGCGTTTCGCGAATCTGCGCGTGTTGCTCACCCTGATGTTTACCCAGCCGGGCAAGAAGCTGCTCTTCATGGGCGACGAGTTTGGCGACACGCGCGAATGGGAGCACGACACGGAGCTAAGCTGGCATCTTCTCGACGACGGCCTGCACGCGGGCGTGCAGCAACTCGTTCGTGACTGCAACGCATTCTATCGAGCCTCGCCGGCGCTCCACCGGCGCGAGGCCGAGCCGTCGGGATTCACGTGGATCGACGCAGGGGACGGAACGCGAGGGCTTCTCGCCTACGCGCGCACTGCCGCCGAGGAAAACGCCGAACACGTCGTCATCGTAATCAATGTCTCGCCGGACGAGCGGCCCGATTATCGAGTCGGCGCGTTGCGCGCGGGGTCGTATCGCGAGGTGATCAACACCGACGCGCGCCGCTACGGCGGGAGCGGCGGCGGCGCTCGGCCGACGATCGCGACACAGGACGTTGCCGCGCACGGACACCCGCAATCGCTGCTCCTGACGTTGCCGCCGCTGAGCGCGCTCGTGCTCGAGAGCGTATGAAGGCCGTCGTAATGGCCGGAGGGGAAGGATCGCGCCTGCGTCCGTTGACGTCGAGCCGACCGAAGCCGCTCGTGCCGGTTGCGAACAAGCCGGTGATGCACCACATCGTCGATCTGCTCGGCCGCCACGGCATTCGCGAGGTCATCGCGACGCTTCACTACCTCGCTGACGAAATCGAAAACTATTTCGGAGACGGTTCGACGCTGGGAGCGGCCATCGAATACGTCGTCGAGGACACGCCGCTGGGAACGGCGGGCGCGGTGAAACTCGCTCAACAAGGCTTGGCCGGAGAGCGCTTCGTCGTCGTCTCGGGTGACGCGCTGACGGACATCGATCTCAGCGAGTTGATCGCCGCTCACGACCGGAGTGGAGCGGTCGCGACCATCGCCTTGCAGCGCGTTCCGAACCCACTCGAGTTCGGCGTCGTCATCACCGGCGACGACGGGCGCATCACACGCTTTCTCGAAAAGCCATCGTGGGGCGAGATCTTTTCCGACACGATCAACACGGGAATCTACGTGCTCGCACCGGAGGTCTTCGAGTACATGGAGGCCGGCAAGAACTACGACTTTGCAAGAGACATCTTTCCATTCATGCTGCGCGACGGCCGCCGGCTCTTCGGTCACGTTACCCAAGGGTACTGGAGCGACATTGGAAACCTTCAGCAGTACTTGCAGGCAAACTACGACGCTCTTCGCGGAGCGGTCCACGTGGAGATTCCCGGCGTCGAGATTCGGCCAGGCGTTTGGGCCGGAGAGAATGCGCGCATTTCGCCCGACGCCGACGTGCGCTCCCCCGTCTGTATAGGGCGAAACGTGACGATCGAGCGCGGCGCCGTTGTCGAGGAGCTCACGTCCCTCGGCGCGTCGTCGATCGTCGCGGCAAACGCGCGCATCAATCGCTGCGTCGCCTGGGAGGACGTCTATGTCGGGGAATGGGCGTCGCTCACGGGCTGCACGTTGGCCGACCGCGTAATTGTCAAGGACCGTGTCACGATCATGGAAGGCGCCGTGATCGGTCGCGGAAGCACGCTGGGGAGCGGATCGACCGTGCCGTCGGACATCAAGCTCTGGCCGGACAAGTCGGTGGCATCCGGATCGATCGTGTCCATGTCTCTCATCTACGGCATCAAATGGCCGGGATCGCTCTTCGGGGCCGACGGAGTGAGCGGTCTCGCCAACATCGAGATCACGCCGGAGTTCGCGTTGAAGCTGGGCCAGGCGCTGGGGTCGGTGCTGCGGCCCGGGCAGGACGTCATGACGAGCCGCGACGCGCACCCGGCATCCCGCCTGACGAACCGCTGCATCATCGCCGGTTTGCTCTCCGTGGGCGCGAACGTGCACGACCTTCGCGAGACCCCGATGCCCGTGTCGCGCTACGCCGTGCGGATGTCCGGCGACGCAGGCGTCCACACCGGCATCTCTCCCTACTACTCGGATCAGTTTTTAATCGAGTTCTTCGACGCGCACGGCGTCAATCTGGACACGAACACCGAGCGAAAGATCGAGAACGTCTTCTTCCGCGAGGATTTCCGCCGGACGCCGATGGAAGCCGTCGGCTTGCTCGACTTTCCGGAACGGACGATCGAGGCGTACAGCAGCGGATTTCTGCAGGCGCTCGCGCCGCAGGCGGTCTCGTCGGCAAACCTGCGGGTCGTGATCGATTACGCCTTCGGAGATGCCTCGCTCATCCTGCCGCGCATCTTGAGCAACCTAGGGATCGAGATGATCGCGCTCAACGCGTTTTTCGACAACGCGAAAGCATTGACGTTCGCGGCGAACCGGGCGCGCCACTTGGAGCAGCTCGCCAACGTCACGACGTCGTTAGAAGCCGGGCTCGGCATTCTGCTCGATCAGCGCGGCGAATCGCTGGCTCTCGTCGACGACCGAGGACGCATCATCGAGGGGAGCCGGCTGCTCGCGCTGTTGACCGCGTTGGTGTCGAGCGCGGTGCCGCACGCCCGCATCGCCGTGCCGGTCATGGCGCCGGCGGCGATCGAACGAGTCGCTGCGGAGCGCGGCGCGACGGTGGTGCGAACGCGCACGGACCGGCGCTCGTTGATGGCGCTAGCGGCGCGCGAGGGCGCATCGCTCGCCTTCGCGGGCGGCGCCAACTACGAGCTGATCTTCCCCGAGTTCGTGCCGGTCTTCGATTCGCTCTACGGCGCGGCCAAGGTGATGGAGCTCATCGCCGGCCAGAGACGCGCCTTGAGCGAGATCGTCGACGAGCTGCCGGCGTCGCACCTCGCATCGCGCCGCGATCGCTGCCCGTGGGAGCGCAAGGGCCAGATCATGCGCCGCCTGCTCGACGAGACGAACGGCGCGGACGTCGAGCTCACGGACGGCATTCGCGTCGCGCGCGAAGGCGGCTGGGTGTTGGTGCTCCCCGACGCGACAGACCCGCTCTTCAACGTCTACGCGGAAGGCCGCTCGGAAGACGAAGCCAACCGTTACGCGGACGAGATCGCGACGCGCATCGGCGAACTCGCCCGCGCGTAAGCCCTATAGCTGATCCTCGGATTTGCCGCTTGCACGCGGAAAATTGTCGCGATCGACGTCGGCCGGAGTCAGAACCTTCCCGCTCGTGAGGCCCGGTGTCGATCCTACCTCGATGATCTTGGCGTGCCAGTCGTTGCTCACGGAAAACTTCCGGATCGCGCGAAGGCTCGCGTGCGCGCCCAGCAGCGCCATCGCGACCTTCTTCACCTGCGCTGGTGTAACGTCGTCGCCGAACCAGATCGTGTTCGAAGGATCGTCTTTTCGCTTGCCGGGTTCGGAGTCGTAGGGCAGCTGCACGTCCGAGAGTGCCTCGGCGATGTTGGGAGGATCGCTCGTCTTCGTGAAATAGACGAGACGGACGTCGGGAATGACGATGGATCCGAGGTTCGCCTCGGGATTGACGTTCAGCGTCTGCTGCCAGAGGCGAATCGTCGACGAGAAGATGCGTATGACGTACGTGCCGCTCGGGAGGTTGTAGAAGACGAATCGGCCGAAGCGGTCGGTGAGATTGGGACCGATCCACGGACTAGAAGCGTCTCCCACCGGGTGAATGTAAGCGCTCGCGCCGACGACCGCCGCGGAGTTCTTATCCCCCAGTCGAAGCTTGTAGAGCGACCCGGAAACGCTCGGTGTGTCGGCGTGCGCTGCCGTGACGCAAAAACACAGAGGCCACAGCAGGGCCGCGAGAACAGTGAGCCTGACTCGCCTGCATCCGCTTATCCCAGTCCTCACGGAACGGAACCGCCGGCGAGTGAGGTTGCCGACCCTCGAGCCTGGGCAATCGGTTGGGGATCCGAGAGCCTCTCCTCACGGTTTGCTGCGGGTGGCTTGGTAAGGGTTCCTGGGCCCGTTTGCGAACCTGGCTGACTGGCTCGGTCGAAGCGCATCAACGGAAGCGCCAGGTTTGGATATGGTTTAGGTTGACCGTGCCGAACGCTTACCATCGCCACCTTTTCGACGGGTTCGAACCAGACTTCGATCTGGAAGGGCACTTCCGTCTTGCTGCCCTCGAAGGCGAACGTCTGATGCGTTTTTGTCTTATAGAACGTGATCTGCGGCGTTTTCATTCCCGAAAATGTCTCAGACCCGGTATCCACGGTAATCGTCTCCGAAGGGTCAAACGGGACTGTCAGCGTTAGGGGACTATCGTCGACCTTGGAAATTAAATACAAATAGTACGCTGGGATCGCGATCATCGCTACGAGCGACAAGAACCCCAGCGCTACGATCACGCTGCCGGTCTCCAGTTTCCATTTGCCGAAATCGATGGTCAGCGCTGTCCCTGCGCTGGTTCCGACGGCTTTAATTCGTCCGGCCGTCAGAAACATGAGGACGGCCAGGAGGAGACCGCTTATCGCATAGATGATCGCGTACGATACGAAACCTGACATGCGACATTACCTCTATCGTAACCCTGCAGCCCGCCCTCGGGCGGAAGACGGGTGGATGGTGTGGTCTTGGCCGAACGGCGGTTGCCTTCCTACCGGCGGGCCATTCAACGACGTGCGTAAAAAGGCGTCGTCGTGGTGATTTTCTGTTCGTTCGTTCTCGCGGTGATCGCTTTCGTGCCACTCGACGATCGCCCCGTAACGTCACAACTTCCGGTCATGCTGGGGCGAATCGCCGGCGTTCCGATCGAAACGCCTCCGCGCACCTTCCTCGGAAAGTTTCTGACGCCCGGGCGGCCGGATGCCGTCGCAACATGGCTCACCGATGCAACCGCGGACCCGAATGTCGACTCGTTGGTCGTATCGGCGGATATGCTCGCATATGGCGGGCTGATTGCGTCGCGCGTTCCGGGCCCGACGTACGAGGAGGCTTCGTTACGATTGGCGAGCCTCAGCCGCGCGCGCACAAAGAATCCCCGTGCGTGGATCTCGGTGTTTGGTACGCTCATGCGCCTCGCTCCAACCAGCGTCTCCTCCGGAACTCGATTCTTTGCTGCCTATCCGGCCTGGATGTATTTGCAACAATACGCCAATCTTACGGACCCGCCGCTCGCCAGCGAGGCGACGCTGGCACGGAATCTACGGGTATCGATCGGATCCGCGACGCTCGATGCATACCTCGCCACGCGCGCACGCAATCTCGCAATGGATCGTCTCTTATTGCAAATGACTCGGGGCGGCACCATCGACCAGCTCGTAATCGGCCAGGATGACGCCGGCATAGCCGGACTTCACGTTAAGGAACTGCGCTCGCTGCAGGCCGACCTTTCCAAGGGATTACTTGCGCAGCACGCCTCGATCGAACCGGGCGCCGACGACCTCGGCATGATCCTCGTCGCTCATGCCCTCGCCCACGATGCGAAGTGGTCGCCGCGCGTTAAGGTACGTTATTCGGCTCTCGGCGGTGCGTCATATCGAGACCCGCTCGAATACGGGCCTATCTCAACCGCGATCAATGGCCTGATCGCGGCGGCCGGCGGCACGGGTGACGACAACGACCCGGATGTCGTCCTGTACGTTCGCGTACCGGGCACGACCGCCGCCGGCGACGAAGCCTTCCTCGCTAAGATGGGCAGCGATCTTGCCGCCGGCCGTTCGGTCGCGCTTGCCGACCTATCGTTTTTCGCGTCATATCGCGAGCAGGCCGCATTCGCGCAGCGCATCTTGGCATCGCGTCTCGCCTCGCGGCTAGACGCTTATGCCTCCTGGAATACGAACGCCAACACTGTTGGCACCGCGCTGGCCGAAGCGATCGCCGCCGGCGCCGGGCGCCGGATGGGAACCTATGACGACCTCGCTCATCGGACGTTCACCTTCGTGCGGTTCCTGGACGACTACGCTTTCCACGACCGAGTCCGACCGGCGCTGAACGCCTCCCTCGCGGCGCAAGGGATCGGAGACGAAACACCGCTGGGACCAAAGCTGCTCGCGTCGTCGACGGCGGCCGCAAGCGTGCAACTGCGCGCGTATGCGGGACCGATTTTGACGCAGCTCGATCCCGGATATCGTGTCGAGAGCCTATCGATCGGCCTCCCCTGGAACCGCACGTTCGAAGCCGCCATCGAAGCGCGCATTGCTCCCAGACCGTGAAGCGCCGCTCAGGGCGCCGCGGGTTTTCGCGCGAGCAGCGGGACGATCGACGCCGCGAGCATGATTGCGGCGGCGGGCAGCAGCCAGGTGGTGACGGAGCCGGTTACGTCCTCGGACCAAGCTGCGGCGAGAGGCCCGATCAATCCCGCAGCGGCGGCGGCCGTGATGATGAACGAATAGTTTTCACCGAGATAACGCGTTCCGAAAAAATCCGCCATCACGGCGGGCGCGATGCCGAAAATCCCGCCGAAGCAAAGCATCATCAACGCGAACGCAATTGGCGCCGAACCGGCACCGGTCCCGCGCGCGATCCAAAACAGCGCGACGCCTTGGAGAGCGAAGCAGATCGCAAGCGACGCGCGGCGGCCGAGGAAATCCGACCACCACGCCCACACGAACCGGCCGACGCCGTTGGCGGCCGACAATCCGCCGAAGAGCACGGTCGCGCCCGCGGCCGATAGTCCGCTGACCTTCGAATAGATCGGTACGGCGTTGCTGAATAGGGCGAGGCCGCACGTGGCGTTGACGAACACCACCAACCACATCATGTAAAAAGCGCGAGTTCGCAGCATCTCGCGCGGCTT
Organism: Vulcanimicrobiota bacterium; assembly: GCA_963745145.1. GTDB lineage: Bacteria > Vulcanimicrobiota > Vulcanimicrobiia > Vulcanimicrobiales > Vulcanimicrobiaceae > Cybelea. The sequence goes on from CAVUWE010000003.1 coordinate 1,272,398, forward strand.
GAAATCGCGCTCGAGTGCCAGCTTGGCGGAAGCCTTCGGAATGCTGAACCCGGGCGGTGGCGGATGCAGCATCAGCGCGCTGAAGCCCCCGACGACGAGAAAGATCTCGCCCGACCAAAGGAACACCTGCGCGATGATCGCGATGTCGACGTGAGCCCCCGCCGGCACGACGAAGGCGCGACCCGCCGCCGTCGCGGCGTTGCGTGCAGCTACCACGGCGTCGGCGGAGTTTGCGACGCGTTTGAACGCGCCGAGCGAGCCTACGACGAGGTTGAACGCGAACGATCCCAATCCGTAGCCGCCCAGTATCACGCCGTTCGCGAGCCCCCGCTCTTCGGGGAACCACTTCGTGATGCACGCCCCCGGCACGACGTAGACCATGCCGCAGCCCAGGCCGCCAATTCCGCCGTAGGTGACGTAGAGCCACCACAATCCTAGACGTTGGAGTCCGAGCCCGGCAAGGAGGCTCCCCAAACCCCACAGCGCCGCTCCCGCGCACGCGACGCCGCGTGGGCCGAAGCGATCGTGCGCGAAGCCGCCGATCACCGCGCCGACCGCAAAGAACACGATGACGAGTGAGAAAACCAGCGCGACTTGGATGCTGCTCCAACCGAAGAACGCGATGAGCGGCCGTGCGTAAAGACTCCAGGAAAAAATCGTGCCGGCAACCGACATGACGATGAAACCTGCGGCCAGAACGACCCAACGTTCGCTCGGGCGCGTCATCCGGTCACCTCTAGTTTGCGCGAGATCACCTCCAAGATGCGCGGCCAGGCATAGCGTTTCGCCGTCGTTTGCGCGCCGGCTCGAATCGCCACCCCGAGCGCGGGATCGGCAACGAGCTCGTCGAGAGCATCGGCGAGCTCCCGCGGATCGGAGGTATCGCAGACGATCGCGTTTTCGAAAGGTTGCGCGTAATCTTCTCCCGTCGATCCGGTAACGGCGATACCGCCGACTGCCATCACCTCGAGGCCGACGAGGCCGAACGGCTCCCGCCCGCTATTGGCGAGCACCGCGTCAGCCACGCGATAGAGCGCCAGGAGCGCCTCTTCGGGCAAGAACGAGCGCACGTTGACGATCGGACCGGACGCGTGCGCGATCGCCTCGAGCGCGGTTCCAGGATCGCGCCCTGCGATCGTTACGTCCTCCACTCCCAAGCCGAGAGCTCGCGCGCGTTCGAATATCGCGTCACCATATCCCTCGCGGCCCCCGCGTACGACGAGCGCCGCCTCGGGATGCCGCGCGCGCAAATCGGCGAACGCCTCAATCGCCTGCATCCAACGTTTGTTTTCCTCGAAACGACCGACTTTCACGAACAGCGGGCGGCGGCGCAGCAGCGCGCCGGCCGAACGCACGAGCTCTTCCGGGGCGCCCGCCAGCAGCCGCTCGGGAATGCCGTTTGGGATGACGCGTGCTTCGATGCCGTACGCTTGCAACTCGAACTTCATGTAGCGGCTCACCGTCGTAATCCGCGCCGCCCGCGCCAATGCGGTCCAGTCGATCGTGTCGAAGCCGTAGGTGTTGTTCGCGTTCCAGCCGAGGATCGTGTGGCTTTTCAGGTCGCGCTGAGAGAGCACCGCGTCGAGTTCGATGGCGCACGCCGCGGTTTGCCACTCCTCGGCAACGATGAGCACAGACTCGTCGCGTCCGGCGGCCGGCGCCACGATCGTTTCGGCGACGAAACGCGGCACGCTCGCGGTGTAGTCGTTCACTTTGCCTAGTTCACCCGCGTAAACGCCCGCCGGATAGTCGCCCGAGACCCCCTGACACCAGCGGCGGTACTCGAGGGTCGGCGTGACCTGCTGCACCGGGGGACGGCCGGGATCGCCGACAAACACGAGCGTCGTTCGCACGCCGGCGTCCGCGAGAGCCGCGCTCAGCTCGGTCACTCGAGTCCCGAGACCGCCGACCATAGAGTACGGATCGGGGCCTTCGAAAGCCAAAAGCACGGCGTTGCGGGGGAGGGGAGCCATCGAGCGGCTCTTTGCACACCGTGGCGAAACTCCCGCACGCTGAGATGGGTACGAGCTTGCAATGCATATGACGAAGACGGTCCCGTCGCGATGAGCCAGCTGGCAGAGCGCGCCTGTGTGCCATGCCGTGGGGGCGTGCCGCCGCTCGACGACGACCAGATCGCGCCGCTTCTCCGGCAGCTCGGCCCCGGGTGGCACGTCGTCGAACGAGCCGATGCGAAGCGCGGCGCCGTCAAAGTTCTGACCTGCTCGTACCGGTTCGAGGACTTCGCCGCTGCGATGCAGGCGGCGTTGCGAATCGGGGCAATGGCCGAAGAGCAGCAGCATCACCCCGACCTCCACGTTTCGTGGGGACGCCTGACCGTCGACGTGTGGACGCATAAGATCGGGGGACTCACGGAGAGCGACTTCATCTTCGCGGCGAAGTGCGACGCGTTGGTTGGGCACGCGTCGGAAGACCTTTAGCGGAAGTAGGCACTGGGCCGTACGCCGAAGGTCGCGCCCGTGGACATCATGGCGCTCCCTAAAGCCGAGCTGCACGTGCACGTCGAAGGGACGTTCGAGCCGGAGCTAATCTTTACGATCGCCGAGCGCAACCGCGTTGCAATCGAGTACCCAAGCGTCGAGGCGCTGCGCGCGGCTTATGACTTCGCCGACCTCGAGTCGTTCCTGAAAGTGTACTATCAAGGGATGAAGGCGCTGCGTGTCGAGCAGGACTTCTACGACTTGACGACGGCCTATCTTCGACGCGTTAGCGGGCAAGGAGTGCGCCACGCGGAGCTTTTCTTCGATCCCCAAGCGCACACCGATCGTGGTGTCGCTTTTGCGGTGGTCGTGGAGGGCATCACGCACGCGCTAAAGGACGGAGAACGCGACCTCGGGATAACGTCGCGCCTAATCATGTGTTTCTTGCGCGATCTCTCGGCGGAATCGGCGATGGCGACGCTCGAGAGCGCGCTGACGTACCGGGACCGGATCGTCGCCGTCGGGCTCGACTCGGCCGAACGCGGCAATCCGCCGTCGAAGTTCCAGGCAGTGTTCGACCGCGCGCGATCGCACGGTTTTCTTACAGTCGCGCACGCGGGGGAAGAGGCTGGACCGGATTATGTGTGGGAGGCGCTCGACGTGCTGAAGGTGTCGCGCGTCGACCACGGCGTGCGAAGCCTCGAGGATCCGGCGCTCGTCGCGCGCCTGCGACGCGAACGGATACCGCTCACGGTTTGCCCGTTCTCCAACGTGCGGCTGCGTGTCGTGCCGGCCTTGGCGGACCACCCGCTAAGACGCATGCTGGAAGCCGGCTTGATGGTGACGTGCAATTCTGACGACCCGCCCTACTTCGGCGGCTACGTCGGCGACAATTTCCGCGAGACCGCCGTAGCACTCGCCCTCACCGACGACCAGCTGATCGAGCTCGCCAAGAACTCGTTTCAAGCTTCGTTCATTGACGACGCGGCCAAGCGCCGTTATCTCGCGGAGATCGACGCCGCCTTCCCCTGCTGATCGCTACGCTCTCGGGTCGGCGTCGCGGATATCGAAGACTCGATCGAAGCTCGCAAGCGCGAAGACGCGGCGGACGTTTGAATTGGGGCCGAACAATGTGATCGCCCGGTCCGGATTGCGAAGCCGTAACGTGGAAAGCTCGCGCAGAGCCGTCGAGTCGATGTACGTCACGTTGGTGATGTCGATCACGACCGGATCGTCGCCCGCGAGCGAGTCGAAGAGCGCACTCAGTTCCTGCTTTCGAGCGAGGTCGTATTCCCCGTTCAGCTCGATGCGCAACTCTGCCATTCTCTGATTACCACGGCCTTTCTCCGGCAACAGGATCCTCGGCTCCGATCCTGCCTTCATAACAATAACGCGTCAACCAGAGTTCTGCCTCGGAAAGAGGGGACCGGACGAACCGATCCCCTCCCCTCGCTACCCGGGCCCTGGCTGGATCCGGGAAGCGCCTTAATAGTACGACAAGATTTTCCATGGACTTCTTAGGCAGGAGACTATTAGGAGCGCCTAAATACCTTCTGAGGCATGGTTAAATGGGCGAAGCTCGGTTGGCTGCTCCTGCTGTTTGCGTTTCTGCGGCCGGTCAGCGCTCCCGCGATCCCGCTTTTCGCGCATCAATATGGGGTCAGTTGCGAAAAGTGCCATTCGGTCATCCCGCATCTCAACGAGTTCGGGGCCGCCTTCTTAGCCAACGGGGAACGCTTCCCGGGAATCAGCTCAGGCCGGCGATTCCGCTGTCGGTCAAGGTCAATCTCGTCGATTCGAGCGAGTACCAAGGCGAGGGTCCGGACGGCCAAGGGCTGCCGAAGGCCATCGTCGATGAGATCGAGGCATTCTCGTCTGCCACCCTCGGTTCACGCGCAAACTACTTCGTAGAGCAGTACATCGTCGACGGCGGCGAGCCGGGGCTGCTGCGCGACGCCTGGATCAACGATCGAGTCAATCCGTGGAACGCGAAGATTCCCGTGACGCTGCAGGGCGGCCAATTCACGCTCCCGCTGCCGGTCGATCCCGAAACGTTCCGCGACACGTACCAGGCGTATACGCCTTACGAACAGACCGTCGGGGGAAATCCGTTCACGTTCTTCGATCCGGCGATGGGCGTGCGAATCGGCATTGGGGATCCGCTCCATGGCCTGAGCGGGCAGCTCTTCGCCGGCCCCGGATACACGCGTCAGAGCGGCCTTGCCGCGACCGGCGTCGACACCGAGACGTATCTGCAAGAAGCCATGGGGCCGTTCACGCTGAGCGCATTCCGCTACGACGGCCTGCGCCCGATCGCGGGCCAGCCCTACGATCGCTTCGAGCGCACGGGACTCGGCTTGACCTACGGTCAGTGGTCGCGTTTCTCCACCGAGTTCGTGCTGATCGAAGGCTGGGATTCCAATTGCGCAACGCCGGGAATGGTCGGATGCAAGTCGAGCGGCGGCTTCGAGCAGCTCCGGTACGCCTTCAACCGCCGGCTGTTCGCGGAAGCGCGTTACGAGGGCACCAACGATCCAACCAACGGCTTCGCCCGCGACGGCGTGGTGCTGTTGGGCTACGGTCCCACCGAAAACACGCGTATTACGATCGAAGACGTCATCGCGCATGCACCGCAGACTTCGAACACCATGAACCTGCAGCTCACGTTTGGGTATTGATTTCTATGAATCCGATTCTCAGTCTCGTGCTCGTCGCCGCTCTCGCGGCGGGACCGCCCACGCCGCGAGCGATCGACGTTGCGAAATCGAGCGCACGGTTCAGCATCGGCCACATCTGGGTCCAGAACGTGCAGGGCGCGGTACCGATCCTGGGCGGATCTGTGATCTTGGACCCCGGCTCGATGATTCCGAAAAGCGTCAGCGCGACGCTCGATGCTACGAGGATCCTGACGGACGAGCCCGACCGCGATCGGTCGCTGGAATCGCCGGATTTCTTCGATGCCGGCAAGTTTCCGCGCTGGACGTTCGTCAGCACGAAGATCGTGCCGAGCGGCCCGAGCGCGTTCGAGATGGACGGCAACCTCACCATCCACGGCGTCACGCAGCCCGAGCGGCTGAGCGTGTCGGCGAAGGGCAGTCCAACAAACCCCTTCTATCACGCGACAACGCAAATCGACCGGCGCGTGTTCGGCATGAGCGTCACGCGCCTCGACCCGACGATTGCATCCACCGCCGACGTCACGCTCGACGTGGCACTAAAGTAACGTCAGGTTTCGCCGGGAAGCCGCCGCGAGTCCCACTTCTCGACGAAGCGCAGCGCAAAACGTTCTTCGCTCGAAAGGGTTCCGGGGCGACGACGCACCGCCATGTTTGCGCGTCGCGTCGGCAGACGGTGCAGCCGCATGTAGGTTTCGATGACCGCCGGGTGCACGTAAGCCTTCCGACAAATGGCCGGTGTGTTGCCAAGCCGCGCGGCGACTCGAGCGAGTGCCTCGACAATTCGCTGTTTTGCATGCGCCTGATGCTCCGCCGGCTCGGAGAGCGCCGCGATGCATTCGACGGTGCCGATCCACGTGCGGAAGTCCTTCGCCGAGAATTCGTCACCGGCGATCTCGCGAATGTACTCGTTGACGTCATCCGAGCTGACGCCGGTTACCTCGCCCGTTTCGTCCACGTAGGTGAAGAGCTCCTCACCGGGGAGATCGCGGCAGCGTTTGATGATGCGCGAAAGCCGCCGGTCGTCGAGCGTGATGCGCTGTTCGCGGCCCGTCTTGCCGCGAAATCGCAGGCGCACCTGCGAACCATTCAAACGCACGTGTCGACCGCGCAGGGTCGTGAGTCCGAAGGAGCCATTGGCCCGGGCATACTCCTCGTTTCCGACGCGCACGCCGGTGGCATCCAGCAGGGCGACGATCGCCGAAAGCACTTTTCGGCGCGAGAGTTCGCTGGCCGCGAGATCCTTCGCGACCGCGGACCGGATGGCTGGGAGCGCGCGCCCGAACGCGACGAGGCGATGGTACTTCGCCCCGTCACGCACTTCGCTCCAGCGCTTGTGGTACCGGTACTGCTTTCGACCGCGCGCGTCGCGGGCCGTGGCCTGGACGTGGCCGTTCGATATCGGCGAGATCCAGACGTTGGTGTACGCGGGCGGAATGGCAAGGGCGCGAATCCGCCGTACCTCCCGCTCGTCGCGGACGGGGCTGCCATCCGGATAGGCGTACGCGAAATGCCGTCCCCGGCGTCGCCGCGCTATGCCGGGTTGCCGGTCGTCAATGTATCGGAGACCCGCCTCGCGGGCTGCGGCTTGAGAATCCATCGTGTTCCAGGCTATCTACCGCAGGTCTGGCTACCGCAAACGCACCTCCAGGAACCGGCATGTCGAACGAGTACGCGACCAGCCATGGTAAAGCAGAGTCGATATCCGTACTCCGAGACGATCGCTAAGCTCACGCAGGCCATCGCGACCACGGGGAACACAGTGTTTGCGACGATCGACCAGTCGGCAGCAGCGAGCAGAGCGGGGTTGACGCTCCGGCCCACGACCCTCATCCTTTTCGGAAATCCCAAGGGCGGGACTCCCCTAATGGACGCCTTCCCTCGAGTCGCCCTCGAGCTTCCGCTCAAGGTGTTAGTCTGGGAGGAGAGCGGCTTGGCGCACGTTGCGTACGTGCCGATGTCCGAGATCGCCGCTCGCTACGGCGTCACCGGAATGGACGCGCGAATCTCCGCGATGGACGATGCGCTGGAGTCGCTTACGAGCCTGGTGGCTTAGCCGCCGGCCTACGGTGATGGTTTGAGCGCGGCAGTCGCGTTCGCAACGGCGGTCGTCATTCGGTCGTAACCCCTCTTCGCGACGTCCGGCTTACCGCCGGAGAAGACGAGCTCGGGAAAGCTCGTAAACACGCGATCGATCGTGTGATAGTAGGCGTTTTCGAGCAGCCCGCCCTCGATGTAGAATGCATCGCGCGAAGCTTGCTCGCGTGCGGCGATCGTTTGCATCACAGCCACGTCGCCGCTTTCCTCGGCCTTCTGCATCGCAACGTCGGTCGCGTGCGCGGCGCTCTGGTAAACGTCGAGCGCGTCACGCAAGCCGCCCATCGTTATGGAGCCGTTGCTGCGCTCGAAGGCACCTAATTGCACCGGCATCAGGTCTTTCAGCAGCTGCGCCGGGATCTCTTCGATGCGCAACGGCTCGACGGTCGCGTTGGCAGCGCGCATCGCCTGGATTCCTGTCACTTGCGCCGTCACGACGGCTTGCCGCATTTCCGGATCGTAGGTGCGTAAACCGTCCAGGTTGTCCTCCGCGGTATGGTGCGCACCGAACGGTCCATAGTAACCGTTCGACGTGCTGAGCACGCCGAGCATGTAGGAGAAATTCTGATGATCGGAACCGCCGGTGATCGGATTCAGCAGCGGATCCACGCGTTCGTCGCGCTTCCCGAGCATACCGGCACCCGAAGCGGCCGGAACGACGTCGCAGATCTGTTTCATGAACGCGTAGAGCCCCGGCGAGGCGCTCACGACGAACGGATCGCCGGTGGTCAACTGATCGGTATTGATGTACTGAAAGACGTTCTTGCGCAAGGCGGGGCCATACTCATAAATGTAGGCCGCGGAGCCGAAGAGTCCGAGCTCGTGGCCGTCCCAGGATGCAAACTCGATCGTCCGCTTCGGTTTCCATCCTTCCTGAGCCATTCTGTGGAACGCATCGGCGTCTTGCAGCAAAACGGTCGTTCCGCTTCCGGGATCGATTGCGCCGAACGTCATGGCGTCCCGATGACTGCCGATCATCACGATCGAGTCGGGCCGTTCGCTGCCGCGCATGTCGCCGAACACGAGCCAGATCGTCTTGACCTTTCGCTCGAATCTGGTGTGGACGCGCACGATCTCGTTGCCGCCGAAGCGTTGCACGAACTCAAACATCGGGTGCCACGCTGGGGGAACTGCCGCGCCTTTCAAACCGGCGAGCAGCGTGCGCGCGGTGCTCTGGGTGATGCTCAGCTCGGGGATCGTCGCGTGCGGAATGTCGCTCCAGCTCTCGTGCGGTGCGCCTACGGCCGGCACTTTCCCGGCCATGGTGGGATCGCCCGGCGGAAACATCATGAAACCGCGGGGCGACATCCCGCCCATCCGCTCGGCCATGTTGGTGTTCTTGAAGTTTCCGTTGGGCCACATGACGCCGCCGCCGTAACCGGTCGTCGCCGGCTCCATGAACTCCAAGATGCCGGCGACGCCGCGCTTGGTGAGCTCGTTGTAGGTGATCCAACTCGGGTCGATCGCGCGAAACCCGCCGCCTCCCGGTGCGCCCAGACGCACGAGGACGATCGCCCCTCTCAGGCTGACGTGCCTTGCGTCGATCTCCGCAAGATCGGCCTTCGTCGCGGCATTGACGTAGACGACCGGACCGGTGACGTCACCGTCTCCCGATTCCTCGAGAAACGGCGGCCCGGCCATTATCTCCCACTTGGTGGGATGCCCGGGCGTGCCTTCGAGCAAGTTGAAGCCGACCTGACGCGGTGAGAGCTCCGTCAAGCTCTGCTCGAGCGGCCCCGTAAACTGCACTTGGTATTCCTGGATACGCGTCGCGAAGCCATCGCGGTCCAAACGCTGCTTCACGTAGACCGCCGTCGCATAGTCGGCCGCCGAACCCGCGCGATGCGGCACCGACGAGAGATGGCGCTCGATCTCCATGGCGTTGCTCCCGGTGGGAACTCGCATCATGGTCTTCTCCGCCGTCAGCTCGCCCGCGACCGCCGGGCCGGCGGCCCATCCGACCAGAGCGGTATCGGACGAGATCCCCGACGGCGCCGAGGCCGCCGTCCATGCCGGAATGCACAGGACCGCAACAAAAAGCCGAATTGTCGAACGCATATCGGACGATTCGCCGGGTCGCATGAAATGCTTTTCGCCGCGCCCGAAGCCCCAGGGCGGCACCACGCCTTCTTCGAACAGAAGTGCGTCGTGCAATCGCGTCTGAACTCGACTCAGCTGCTCGCGCTGCTCGACTGCGCCGACCAGCTGACGTCGCAGTTGTCGTTAGAGGCGCTCCTCGATCGTTCACGCAGCTCTCGCATCTCATCGGAAAGCCCAATCGAATTCACGAACGGCTGAGCGACTTTCTCGATCTCCTGGTCAAAAACGCGTATCGGTGCGACGGCATCGTTAACAAGATAATGGGCGACGGCATCATGGCGATCTTCCGCGGAGACTCATCGGCAAAACGGGCGCTCCGCTGCGCCTTTGAGATGCTGAGCGATTTCGGCAAGCTCCATGCTGATTGGACGGAGGCACAAAACGAAGACTTGAGCTTCCTCGACGTCGGCGTGGGGATTGCCACCGATGAAGTAATTCTGGGAATGACCGGAAACGATCGGCTTCGAGACTTCACGGTGATCGGCACCGCCGTCAATTTAGCAGCCGCATTGGAATGGTCGGCGCGAGACGGCAAACACGTGCTCTGTGACAACCACACTTTCGTAGACGCGCGAGAAATCGTCGAAAGTTCAGAAGAGCCGCAGCGGTTTAATATCGGTCGGCCCAATCAAGTCGTCACACACTGGTATCGCGTGCATGAAATCACAGCGCTTAGGATTCAGCATGGCGAGCGCCTACAAGAGATCAAGCCGGTTGTTCAACCGGCCCGCCAGCCCCACGTTTTCGTGTCCTACGCTCACAAAGATCTCGCCGACGTCGAAGAGCGCGTGGTCAAGCCCTTGGAGCGGGCCGGCGCCAACGTCTTCCTCGCAGCCACGAAGCTGGAGGCAGGCGAGCAGTGGAGCGAAGGGATCGCGACCGCGATTCGCAACGCGGATCGGGTGGTCGTCGTCGTATCGGCGAATGCCGTAGCGGCGCGAGGTCTACGCGACGAGATCAACTTCGCCTTCGCGATCGGCCAAAACCATCGAAAGGACCGCCGAATCGTTCCCGTCCTGTTGGACGGCACCAGTCCGGAAGACTTAGACTACCGCCTCGCCAGCCTTCAATACGGGGACCTCAGGAGCAGCGCCGGAGTGGAGGCATTCGCGCGAGACATTCAAGGCACCTAACCCACCGACTTCGGGCGCTTGACGAAGCGTAAGCGGAAACCATTCCACCAATCAACGCGCGGTGCGGCGGCGGGGCGCCGTTTTGAGTAAAGCAGCGCCGGAAGCTCGGTCCAGGTAAGGACGTCGAGCATGTTCGTATCGCCCTGGTGGAGCTTCGAATACGCCTGGCAGCGCAGTCCCAGCAACCGCCAGCCCTCGTAGTCGCGGTTTTCCGTCAGGGCCAACGTTGCCAGCACGTCCTGCAACGTCAGGTACATCATCACGATGCCGTAGCCGATGTGCTCGGCTATGATGCCCTCGTCGGCGGCACCTCGCCGGACGTAAACCTCGATATTTTCGGCCGAGCGGGCCGTTAAATGGATAAAGGCGAGGAGCGCCTGGCGAACTTTTCCGAATAACGAGGCGTTCGGCGAGTTGCTAGTACGCGCGAAAACAGTGTTGGCCCGCCGCCGATTGCGCTCCATGTCGGCGTTCTTGTCGAGCAGCGCTCGCATCGCCGCCAGCTGCGGGCTCGCCCAACTCTTGATGAGATCCGGCGTTTGCACGATTCTACTGGTTCGGCGCTGATCCCGAAACTGCAGAGCAGCAACGACGACACCGGCCGCCAGCAGGGAGGTGCCCACCGCGGTAACCACGGCCGCACGGGCAGTGAGCGCGGCCGTCCAGTCCGGAGTTTCGAGCATAGCTGTCGGACGATCTTTCGATGCCATCGATCAAGAACACTTGGGGATCCGCGCGCCGGGAGGCGGATCGTACGGATCGCGCGGCGAGTACATGTCGCGGGCCGGCCGCCGCCCGTCGACGGTGACGTCGTAGGTTGGCTCGCGACCGCACCAAGCGTTGAAATCGAACCGCTCGCCCTGCCGGCTCATCTTGGTCACCGTGAGCAAGCCTGAGACGAACGGCAAGCCCGGAGCTATTTGACGCGCCGAACCGCTCCGAATGAGGAACGCCGATCCGCCTCCGCCTCGCAATAAGAGCGTCCCGACCCCGTGCTTGTCAACGACGATTCCGCTGCGCTCATCGACTCCGACACCGAAGACCAGCGCGGGATGTCGCCGCACCTTTCCGTCGGCGATCTGGCGCGCCATGAAGACGGCCGTGCGTCCGAAGCGGTCCCGCGTAACGAAATGCATGTCGGCAATCGCGTCGTCGAGCGGCGGGAACTGGAGAAAGTCGTAGGTGAAGCCGATGAGCCGTTCGTATGGATTCCTGACGGCATTCTCCGATGTGGCGTCACGCCGGTCGTCGTGGAGAGCGTTGAAAACATACTGGCTGAGGATCGCCTCACCCGCGCTCGTTCCGCCCACGACGCCGCCGCGACCGTAGAGCCGCGCAACCGTGTCTTGAATCGGCGTACCCTTCCAGACGACGTAATCTGCCTGGTCACCACCGGCAAAGAATACTGCCGACGAGTTCGCGACGATCGCGGCGGCCGCGCGCAGAATTGCCGGCGAGGAACAGGGCGGAAGCAATAGCGTGCGCACCGAGTGATACGGCGCGAGACGGTAGATGTATCGGTCGTAATCGGCGTCACCGCTCGCGCGCAGCACGACCAGGTCGCCGCCGCGGCGAGCGTGCTCGCCGACGATCGTGTCGTGAATCCACACAAACTCGGCGTTGACGTCGGTTCCACCGCCTCCGAGAACCAGGCCGGGCCCGTGGAGGCGAATCGGCCGCGGATTGCGCGCGCCTTTCGGGGGATAGAAAATCGGGCGGCAATCCAACATCTTCCGGCCGGCGGCCGTATCCATGGCGGGGATCATCGGCGGGGCCGGCCCGCGTGCGCACGCCGTCGTCAGGAGCAGACAGAGCGTCACCGCGCGCGACACGCCCCCTCGAGGGGTCATGCGGAAACAGTGCGACGGCGGCGAGCGAGGTTCCTGATGCCACGCTTGCGCGGGGTCAAACTTTGTGATACAAAGTATATGAACTTTGCAAAACAAAGCTAGATTCACAGGCGTACGAGGTGCTCGATGCTCAGACGGTTGATCGCGATCACGTTTATATTCGGCTCGGCCAGCGTGGCCTGGATGATCCTGGGGGCGACGCTGGTTCAGCGAACGGACGGCTCGGATTCGGGCCAGCGCGGAAAGCTGACCGCTCAGTGGGGCAGCGCTCAGACGCAATCGGCACCGCAAGTGAGCGCGCGCGTAGCAGTCGAGACGTACAACAAAGACAAAAAACGCATCGAGCGCGGCTACGAGACCGTAACGGTGCCTATTCGAAGCAGCCGGATCGACGTCGCACTCGATCTCGAGCAGAGGCGCGACGGGCTCCTTTGGTACAACCTCTATAGCGTCGACTTTCAAGGCCGCTATCGGGTTCGCAACGGCACGAGCGGGCGGCAGCTCTCGGTGCACTTTCCGTTCCCTTCAACCGACGGAACGTACGCGGATTTCCGCGCCTTCATCGGCGGCCGGCGCGTTACCGACGCGACCGCGCTCGACCAAGGCTGCGTGACGTTCGATCTCCCGCCTGGTCGAGAGACATCGATCGACATCGGATACCGCTCGCGAGGAATGGGAACCTGGGTTTATCGTTTCGGCAGCGACGTCGCGTCGGTGAATGACTTCTCGCTAACGATGACGACGAACTTCGCCGCGATCGACTTTCCACCGCAAACGCTGCTGCCGACCAGCGAACGGCCCTTCGATCTAGGACGGCGGTTGGCATGGCGCTACGGAACGCTCGTAACGGGCAACGGCGTCGGCATGGCGTTCCCCTCTCCGCTTCAACCCGGCCCCCTCGCACAGCGGATCACGTTTTGGGCCCCCGTCGCACTCTTCTTCTACTTCTTCGTGATGCTCGTCATCACGACGCTGCGCCGCATCGACTTGCATCCCGTCAACTATTTCTTTTTAGCCGCCTCGTTCTTCTCGTTTCACCTGCTGTTCGCGTATTTGGTGGATCGAATCCCGATCGAGGCGGCCTTTACCATCTGTTCGATGGTCTCTCTGTTTTTGACGATCTCGTACCTACGGCTGGTCGTGGGCTGGCGGTTTGCGGCGGTCGAGAGCGGTCTCGCGCAACTCGTGTACCTCGTCCTCTTCTCCTACGCCCTGTTCAACGAGGGTTGGAGCGGCCTCACTATTACGATCGGCGCGATCGTTACGCTTTTCGTCGTGATGCAGGCGACGGGGCGAATCCGGTGGAGCGAACGGCTCGCGGGCGGTAGCGCGACATGACACGCCGAACCCCGGTTCCGCATGAACAAAGCGCGATTCGAAGCCTTCTCCGATGGTGTATTCGCCTTCGCGATCACGCTGCTGGCGCTGGGCTTCGTACTGCCCGAGATGCGCGCGCCGTCGAATCACGCGCTCGCGACCGCGCTGCTGCGCCTCTGGCCCAACTTGATAGCGTATGCGTTGAGCTTCTCCGTCATCGGGCTGATGTGGCAGAATCACCACGCCCTATTCCGCCTCGTGCGCAAGGTCGACCGTCAGACGGTTTTCTGGAACCTCCAACTCCTGGCGGGAACGGTTTTGATTCCATTTGCGACCACCACACTGGGCGCGTATCCGACGCGACCTCCGTCTACGTTTCTGTACGGCGTCGTCCTCTCGGCGTGCGCCACTTTCTTCAACCTTATGCTGTGGCATCTGGTTCGCTCCGACGCGTTCGAGCCCGAGGTGAGCAGGGACGCGATCGCGACCACCGTCAAGGGCTATCGAATCGGACAAATGGTGTACATCGGCGCCACGCTCATCGCTTTGGTGCTGCCGCTCGTCAGCTTCGGCGCGTACTTAGCGCTCGTCGTCTACTTTCTCATTCCGCGTGGAGCCGACTCGGACACGCCGATCAGCGCGCGCCGCTGGTAGCCCTGCTAGTAGTACGGAGCTCCGGGCTTAGAGGCCGGGTTCACCGCCACGCCGCTTCCCGCGCCGCCCGGCACCTTGATCTCGACCTGCGGACGGTGGCTGGGCCGTCGCGACGGTCCGGGGAAATTCCACTGTGAGAGCGTGTTTGACACGACGTAGGCACGATGCTCGTCGCGGTCGAGCGCCATCGCGTCCGGGTGGAGCCAGGGGCGCTTGTCCGGCGCGATGCCGGCGCCGCGGTGACGGCCCATGTGGCCAAACACGTGCGACATCCTCGTCGACCCCCGCGCGAACACGCCGCAGCGATACGCAAACGGATCGCAGACCGCGAGCGCACCGGTTTCGTGGTGACGATCGCGCCGTCGGAGATCAGCTTGAGTCCGAGATTCTTCGGAGTGCCGGCTCCGCCGGTCCACTCGTCGACTTGCGCGAGGTTCGCCTGCGTCATGAACGTTACGTACAGATTGCCCTGATCGTCCACCGCGCCGAAGCCGCCGTTGCGAGCATCAGGATCGCTCAACGTTCCGGTCGGCGTCGTGCTGCCATTCGCGTAAACCTCGACGAGCGTCGATGCGTTAACCTTGTTCTGATATTCGATGACGTAGACGGTATGCGAAGCCTCATCGATCGCCACGGCGTTCGGCATGCCGTTGGGGTCGCTCAACGTGATCGTCGGCGTGCTCGCTCCCGGCATGAATTCATAAACCTTTTGAGCGCCTGCGTCCGCCACCCATAGGTTGCCCATCGAGTCGCTAAGGAGGCCCTGGGGTTCTTGCAACCCGATAATGCTGCCGCAGGGCTTTGCACCGCGCTGGACGCCATCGTAAATCTGGATCGAGCTCGTGCTGCCGCCGACCACGAAAC
Organism: Vulcanimicrobiota bacterium; assembly: GCA_963745145.1. Lineage (GTDB taxonomy): Bacteria > Vulcanimicrobiota > Vulcanimicrobiia > Vulcanimicrobiales > Vulcanimicrobiaceae > Cybelea. The sequence goes on from CAVUWE010000003.1 coordinate 1,287,526, forward strand.
GACCGAGGCCGGACACGTCGACGCATCGCGGTGTACGGCAGACTGCCCCGTCGCGGTGGAGGCAAAGGATGAGGAACCGGTAGGCGAACACGCTGCAGCGACAGCGATCAGAATGGCCGTACCGAGAATGGAGCGCCCAACGGGGAAGAAACTGCGCAGGCTCGTCATAGTGCGTACCTCTTGGCAGCGATAATAGCACATCCGCGGCAGCGGGAGGCAGGCCTTACGGAATGAATACGAGCGCTTTACCGCACGGAGTTTTTGCCATGCGGTCTTTACTTTTTCTTTACGTTTTTATGCTAGCCGCCTGCACCGCTCCGTCCCGCTGAAGCCCGAGCGAGTGACGCGCCTACGTTACTGGAACTCCAACGGGACTTGAAGCGACGGATTCTCTTTACCGCACGTCACCTTTCCGGTTAGTGTGGCCGCTCCCGAGTATTTGGGCCGGCTCCGGTTTAGGGCGTAGAGAACGAAGCCTCCCGAGGTCGTGAGGTTGAGTGTCGCAGAGAAGCTGTCGATCGTCTTTTTGCCGGACGCTATGGTCCAGGCGAGCTTGCACTTCCCTTTATACGTAAGATCGGTGAACGATAGCGAGTATTGCCAGTTCGCTCCGCTCGGAACGTAGCTCGACGGGCCGGTCAAACCGATGTTGTCGGAGCTTTGCGCTCCGCTAACGCAGTTGATGCACGGCACGCCGCCTTGCGCGGGGCCGTTCGAGACGAAGTTGATCAGGATCGCAGGTGAGTTCGCGTTCGGGTGAATGGACATTGGGTGAAACACTCCGTGACCCCCTGCGACGTCGGGTGCCGAGCCAAGGCTCGCATCCGATACGGGCGTCGCAGGGCGTCCGCCCCCGCCGGAGCACGCCGCCAGCATGACGATCAGCGACAAAAAAAGACTATTCCGCGTGTAAACGGACATAAATGCCTCCCGGTAGCGATGGTAAGAACTGAAAGGGAGTATTCCCCGACGCGTGGGTGCGTCCTGGGCGTAAGGGCGCCGGCGAGCTAATGCGCCTGGAAGACTGAAGTTGGGATGGGTTGATTGAGCTGGTAGTCGCCGTAAGTGATCGTGGCGTTGCCGCTGTAGCCGGGAAACCTCGCGGTCAGCGTCGCGGTGCGTGGGAGGTGAAATTGCGTGACGCCCGGACGGCGATGGAACGTCACGACGAGCGTCGCACCGTTCGTATATGAAAACGTGATCGCTTCGATTGCGTACGTGGTAGCGCTGATCGACATCGTCATCGTCTTGACGCGGCTCGCGCGCTTCGGCGTCCCAACGAGGACGTAGGACGTGTGGTGCCCGTGCGGCTGCGAGGCCGGCATGGCGATCGTGTAATCGCGCAGCCACGTCTGAGGAGTGCCCAGCGTCGAGAGCGTGTCCCCTAGGCCACGCGCGATGCTGGGCGGATTGTCGAGATGAAGCGCCTGTTTGTCGGGGGCCTGATAGTACTGCGTTCCCGTCATTTTGAAGGGCACCGAAATGATCGCAACCCGCAGGCTGCCGTTAATGGCGACCGGCACTTGATACGCGTTGAGGCCCTGCCAGCGGCTCTCGCTCCGTTGCAGGATCGTGGCGGCATCCGGCACCGCCGCGGACGGTGTTGCGGGGACGGCCCCCATTAGGCCCGCAACGGCAAGAACGAGTGTCGGACGTCGCGCGAGTTCCATTTGAATTTGCTTCCGCCGGCGCCGCCGTGCCCCTGCACGGTAGCCCTGCTTGGCGTAGACGTGCCGCTCTACTCGTCGATTGTGTAGAGCCACCACTGCGAGGCGCCACGGCGGGTATCCCGGTCGTAGTAGATTTCGATCTTCTCGCCACCTGTCGTCTCGAGCTCGAACCAGTGCCGCTTGAGGTAGGCGTCGCCGCGGTCGGTCTTGGTTGACCTCCAGCTGCGCAGGACGGCGCCTATCGACAGCGTTCTTCCCTCCCACACGAAGGCGCGCGGAACCGGCGGCTCGCTACCGGTTGCGGGCGTGACGAACCCCTCGCCGGTGGGCACGATCGGTCCGCTCACGAAACGTCGCACGACGCATGCAGTTCGGACGGAAGTCCGCCGATTCCGGCAGTTTCTTCGCCGAGCGATCCGAATAGTTAGGGGCTCCTCTACGATGGAAGGATGGTCCGCCGAATGAAACGTTCTCTCGCGCTTGCATGCTCGATTGTAGTGGCCTTGATAGCCGGCCCGGCGCTTGCCGCGCAGACGGAAACGTGGACCGTCGACCCGGTTCATTCCACCGCGCAGTTTACCGCGCTCCACTTTGGCATCGTGCCGGTGATAGGCACAATTCCCATACGCACCGCCGCGGTGACGCTAGACTCCGGATCTCAGATTCCGGTTGCCGTTTCCGCTAATCTCGATGCCTCGAAGCTCGACACGCACAACGATACGCGCGACGGCGACCTGCGGTCGGCGCATTTCTTCGACGTCGCCGCAACGCCGGACGTAAGCTTTGTCAGCACTAAGATTTCCGGCGACGACCCCAAGCATTTCACGATCGCGGGCAACCTGACGATGCACGGCCAAACGCATCCGGTCGTGCTAGCCGCGCAAGTCGTAGCCTCGGGCAAATCGCCGCGCGGCCGGTCCATCATCGCTTATGCGGCGACCGCGACGATCGATCGAACGCAATGGGGAATGACCTACGGTCCGCTGATCGTAGCCAACACGGTTACCATATCGCTTAACGTCGAAGCCGACGGGCCCTAGAAGAAAGAACCGATGATTAAGCCAACCGACCTTCAAGCGCGCGAGAGCCGGGTCACACTCGTCGACATCCGCAAGAATCCCGACGATCGCCAAATTCCCGGTTCGATACGAGCCGATGGTGCCGCGGTCGAAACCGGCGACGATCTGACGTTCGGGAAGGAGGAGGAGGTCGTACTTTATTGCGGCAGCGGCAACTCGTGCAGCCGGATCGCCGAGACCTTGCGCGAGCGCGGGTACCGCGCGGTCGCGCTCGAGGGGGGCTACAAAGCTTGGGTCGACGCCGGCTTGCCGACCGAGGAGCGATAGCGTTCTATCGCCAGCGGCGCGAAGCGGGGCCGACCCACTGTACGAGGCGGCCGCGAAATCGTAGAGTGCTCGACATCGTTACCCTGACGTTTTCACGCGATTCTGCCGACCTAAAAGTGCAGTAATAAGGCCGATTACGCCGCCCGAGCCCAGGAGAGCAGCTATCGACGAAAGGACGTCCTTCCACGGGACGGGCGGTACTACGTTAACGACCGTCGTACGCCGGGCGATGGTGTGAACGTGGAATCGTGGATCGTGGGCGCCATCCGTATGATCCCATCTGCTCGAAACGATTACCGTGGCGTTGAACGAGCCACCGTGGTCCGGGACGACCGTCCATCCCACATCGTACGGGCCATCGAGGCCGGCCTGCGCGGGATCGGCATGCAGCGAAAAAGTGTACTGCTGTGACTCAGGAGTCACCGCCGCGTTCGGGGCGATTAACTGATAATCCATCCACTTCAGATCGTGGCCATCGTAGCGAAAATACTCAGAATCGAAGTCGCTTTTGTCGAACGCCGCATCCGCGTGGATCCACGCCTTGATGGCGAACGACTCCGTCAGCCGTATTTTCTGCGGAGTCGCCACAACAGTTAGGGCAAAGTTTGGCTGGGTTATGTCGGTCGGTGGGACCTTGGGCTGCGCGAGCCCCATGCTTACGAAGATGAGGGCCGCGATACAAAGAGATACCACGCTGAGCGCTAGCAACGCTGCCCAATACTTCGCTAGTAGAGCCACCGCATCCAACCTCCCCGGTGCGCGATCTCTCGACTCCGCGAGACGTGGTTGTCCTCTGCGCTGACTATTGCATCACCCCTGGGACTCGGCCTTTGCCCCTTCACGAGGCGCGACACCGTTGGGGGACTCAGCAGGGGGTGATTCCTGGTATGCGAACACCTGTTCGCCTTATGGCTAGGCCGCCTCAGTACGAACATCGTGAGGAGCCGTGGGACGATGCCAGGGCCGTCAGGGCGGCCATCAAGCGGCTCGGCCCGGAAGCCCGGGCTCAGGCCCTGGCGTGGCTCTGCCTTTACTACAAGGATGACGGCTCGATGTTTTCGGCGCAGATCGCCGAACGCCGGCGGCGCATCGCGATCGACGGAGTCGAGTACTGGCTGGTCCGCGTGCCGAATCGACGGTAGTCAACGACCGTGTTTCGTCCTGCGGAGGATCTAATGTCTGTCGCTCAACTCTCGTTGGCCTTCCTTGGCGTGTTAAGCACCGTCGCCTATCTGGTCGCGACCTCAAAGAAGACCCTCAATCCGATCGCGCTAGACGAGAAGTGGCCGACGTTTAACAAGTTTGCAAGGGGGCTTGAAAACGTTACGGACCAAGCCGTGCCGGCGTTGCTGCTTCAGCGCGTCGACAAACTCAACACCGACATAAATTCAGCGCGGAGCACGTTGGATACGAAAGCTTCGACCATGCTAGGCTTCCTGGGTGGCGGCGTGAGTGTCTTGGCCGTCCTCGCGCGAGCGAGCGGTGACGCTCCTCCGATTACCGCGGGGCTGGTGGCAGGCGTGGCGGCTTTACTTGCAGCGTTGATATGTTCGCTGGCCGTACTCTGGGGCAAGCCTCGACAGTTACAGTACGGACTCGACAACTATTGTGAAGCCTCTTTCCTGAAAGATCCCGACAATCTCGGCCGGCTGGCCGCGATGACGTGTTACATGGGAATCGAACAGTCTGTAGGCGTGTTCCAAGACGCCCTTGATAAAGGAAGAATGCTAAGAAATGCTCAATTCTTCTTCGTTCTGGGAGCTGTGTTACTAGTTCTGAACAGCGTCGTGCCGGCGCATAGCATCCCGTAAGTAGCTATTGTGCCAAGGGAGTCTGCACATGGTTGATCGTGAGCCGAATATCGAGTCCGTGAGCGGCGAGACGCCCGAGAGCATAAAGAAAAAACGTCGGCTTAAGAAGCAACCTAAGCCTGAAGGTTCGTACGTCCCACCGCGCGACCCCAAAAGCGGCGGAATCCCTGGGGACCCGGTAGTCTGGGAGCCCCCGATGGACCCTAAGGGCGGGGGGCTTCCCGACGAGTAAAACGTGGACGTGCCATTGAGCTCCGCCGCCAACTGACGGAGACGTACGAAAGCGCCACCCCTAGCGGGTGGCGCTTTCGTTATTTAGCTCGGGATTTCGGACTCGACTCAACGAGCCGCCGAGTTTATTTCCAACTGAAGACCACGAGCCCGGTTGGAGTGCTGCTCTTCCAGCCTTCCCAGCCGCGGAACTTTATGGCGTTGGTCTCGATGTAAGACGATCCGCCGCCGCCGCCGCCGCCGGCTTCAGAATCAGCGGAGGACTCGTCCTGCCCAGCGCCGCCGCCGCCGCCGCCATAATAGCCGCCGCCGCCACCTCCGCCTCCGGCAAGAGCGGATCCTGACGAACTGCCGCCGCCGTCTCCGCCTACGCCGAGCGATCCGACGATACCTGAACCTCCGGCGCCTGAACCGCCTGCGCCCCCGGTTCCACCGTCATTTTGCGTTCCTCCGCCACCACCACCGCCTGGGGTCCCATCGCCGGCGCCGGCGCTTCCCGAGCCGGCGATACTGCCGCCTCCCTTTCCGCCAATCCCCCCGACGTCGTACGACTCGTCGCCGTTGGCGCCGTTGCCTCCGCCGCCTCCCGCAACGAGAATGCGATCGGTCAGCTTATATCCGCCCCGCCGTACATCCGACGCGCCGCCACCCGCGTATCCCGTGCAGTCGCAATAGGCTCCGGGGCCGCCGTTACCGCCGCCGTTAAAGCCGCCGGCCTGTCCCGACCCGGCACCGCCGACAAACACGTAAAGCTGCTCTCCCGGCGTGACCGGAATAATGGCGAACACGCGGCCCATGCGGCCGCCGCCGCTCGAAGCCGGGCCCGCGCCCATGCCGCCGCGTGCAACGACCGTCAGCTTCTTGACGCCGGCAGGCACGATGAACGACTGCCTGCTGCCCGTATAGCGAAACGTTTTGTGCTGCGTAAGCACGTCGTAGCCTGCCGGCACCGCGGGAACGGTGCTAACGGCGTTTACGGCGCCGCCCCCTCCACAGGCCGCCAGCACGGCGATAACCATGCCGGCCAATGCATAACGACTCAAGCTCAGAGTCTTCATATACGGTGCCTCCTCAAGCGCAATTGGGATTCGACTGAACAGCGTTCGGTCTAGCGTGAAGTGGCGCCTGTACACAAGGCAGTCACTTCACACAAGGCCAGACCCCTCGCAAGAGATTTAGATTGCAGGGGGCCCATTACTCTCCAGATGTTGGACTCGTCCTTCGACTCGCGCATCCCGCGCTTCGCTCAGGATTACGGTTCTCGTGCACCGTACGAGTCGGAAGTAACGAAAGCGCCACCCCTTGTGGGTGGCGCTTTCATTACCTGGCTCCGGATGTTGGACTCGAACCAACGACCCGCTGATTAACAGTCAGCTGCTCTACCAACTGAGCTAATCCGGAATGCTCCGCGACCCTCGTGGCCGGCCGACGGGGCTTCCACGGCCAGGAACGCTACCCTCCCCAGGGGGTATAGGGGCGTGGTGGCGGAGCAAACGGGGCGCGGCCGCACGGCGGCGGTCATTCCTACGGACGTCGACGACGCGACCGTGGAAGTGGATGGGCGCCGCGTCGCGCTGACCAACCTGCGCAAGGTTTACTTTCCCACGCTCGGGTTGACCAAGGGCGACCTGCTGCGCTACTACCTCAGCGTGGCCGGCGCGCTGCTGCCGCACGTGGCGAACCGCCCGATGGTCATGAAGCGCTATCCCCACGGCGTCACGGGCGACTTCTTCTATATGAAGCGCACGCCTTCGCCGCGGCCGCCCTGGCTGCGCACCTGCACGATCGAGCATCGGTCGGGCAACGTGATCGACTTCCCCGTCATCGACGATCGGGCGTCGCTCCTCTGGATGATCAATCTCGGCTGCATCGATCTCAATCCGTGGTACTCGCTCTGCGACGATCCCGATCGGCCGCTCTATCTACATTTCGATCTCGACCCAACTCCGGAAACGCCCTTCTCGGTCGTGAGCGAGAGTGCGTTAATCGTCGGTGACGTGCTGCGCGGGCTTCGCATGACACCCTTCGTAAAGACGACCGGAAGCAAAGGCGTCCACATCTACGTCGCGATTCGCAGCGGCCCGACGCAACACGAGGTGTGGGAAATCTCCAAAGAGATCGGCCACCAAATCGCACGCGCGCACCCCGACGTGTTGACCGCCGAGTATCGTATCGCAAAGCGGCCCAAACGCCACGTCCTCGTCGACTACAATCAAAACGCGTGGGGCAAGACGCTCGCATCGATCTACTCGGTGCGCGCTAACGAAGCTGCGACCGTCTCGACCCCCATCGAGTGGAGCGAGCTCGAGGCCGGCTGCGAACTGGGCGACTTCACGATCTTCAACGTTCCCGAGCGCGTCGGCCGCCTGGGCGACCTGTGGAAGCCGCTGCTCTCTAGCCGCGGCCGGTTCAACCTTGCTGTTTGACTCGCTGCTCTTGCGCCCGCCGATCGAGCCGATGGAGACCCGGCAAGGTCCGCGCATCCCGGAGGGCGAGGAGTGGATCTACGAGCCGAAGTGGGACGGCTTCCGCTGCGTGGCCTTTCGCGAAGGCAGCTCGATCGAGCTGCAATCGAAATCGGGTGAGTCGCTAACGCGCTACTTCCCCGAGATCGTCGCCGCACTCGAAAACTGCGGCAGGCAAAAGTTCGTGACGGACGGAGAGCTGCTCATCCCGAGCGGCGCCGCCGCGGATTTCGACGCTCTTCTGCAGCGGATCCACCCCGCGGAAAGCCGCGTCCGGATGTTGGCGAGGGAAACCCCCGCGGTCTACGTGCTCTTCGACCTGCTCGTCGACGATCGGAGCGCGCTCTACGAACGTGCGCTCCACGTTCGCCGGGAACGACTCGAAGCGTTCGTGGATCGCAACTTCGCGCGGAGCGAGACCGTGCGTCTTTCCCCCGCGACGCCGAACGTCGAGCTCGCAAGGCAGTGGCTCGATGGCAGCCTCGCCCGCCTCGACGGCGTGATCGCGAAGCGCGATGTGCCCTACGCCTTCGGCAGCCGCGATGCCGTCGTGAAAATCAAGCGCAGTTATAGCGCCGACTGCGTCGTCGGCGGTTTCCGCGCTTCCGCTGACGGATCCATCGCATCGCTGCTGCTGGGCCTCTACGATGACGACGGCAAGCTGCACCACGTTGGCTTCGTCGGTTCGATGAGCGCTGCCGAGCGCCGGCGCGCGGGCGACCTGCTTCGCCCGATCGTCGAGCCGCCGGGCTTCACGGGCGCGGCGCCGAGCGGAGCGAGCCGCTGGCGCCGCGGGAAAGACTCGCCGTGGTTTCCCGTCCGCCCGACGATCGTCGTGGAAGTCGCCTTCGATCACGTAACGGCGCGACGGTTTCGCCACGCCACGCGCTTACTGCGATGGCGTCCCGAGAAGCCGCCTCGTCAGTGCACGATGGACCAATTACTGCACCCTACGGGATCGTGAGCGGCTGCTGCAGCTCGATCGTAACCGGCGTTCCGGCTGCCACGACGATCGGTTCGTGGGGGCCGGCGGCGTAGACGGTGCCGCCCAATAGGCCGCCCGGACGAGTCGAAATCGTCGCCGGACCGCTGCTGCCGATCTTCATCTGCCACGCGACCGGACCCGGTGTCACGACCCCGTTGGGCATCGGCGGCGCCGCTGCCATGTGCTGACGATACTGTTGGATCGCCGCCGGGTTGTAAGGCGTGACGCCCTTGTTCACGACGTAGGCGCTGATCGACTTCTTGGTGCCGTTGCGCAAATGAATCGAGGTCAAGAAGAAACTGACTTTCGCGCGATTCATTCCGGAGGGTTGCGTGACTTCGGCGATATAGCCGACGACCTCGGATCCCGCCAACGCGGGCTGGGACGTATCGACCACGCGCAAGTGGAATTTGTCGCCGTACTGCAACGTCGCCGAGCTCATCGTTTGGTCGACGACGCACGCGAGCTTCGTTCCGGCTTTGAACGTCTGCGACGGAACGAGCGTCGTCGCCTCGGCGGGCGCGATCGAAACGGTGCACAGCGCAATCGCGATTGCCGATGCCGAGAACTTAGTTTGCAAAGTTTGGTACACGCAGCTGTTCTCCATTAAACGACGTAACTCGGCGCAGCGCGTCGACGCGGTCGACGTGTTCCCAGGGGAGATCGAGGTCGGGGCGGCCGAAGTGGCCGTACGACGCGGTCTGCTTATAGATCGGGCGTCGCAGGTTGAGATGGTGGATGATCGCAGCCGGCCGAAGATCGAAGATCTCGGTAACGGCCTGGGCGATGCGCTCCTCGGGGAGACGTCCCGTGCCGAAGGTCTCGACCAGCACGCTCATCGGGTGAGCGACGCCGATTGCATACGCGACCTGCACCTCGCAGCGATCGGCCAGGCCAGCGGCTACGATGTTCTTCGCGACCCAGCGCGCCGCATATGCGCCGGAGCGATCGACCTTCGTTGGATCCTTTCCGGAGAACGCGCCGCCACCGTGGCGGGCCATGCCGCCGTACGTGTCGGCGATGATCTTGCGCCCGGTGAGGCCGGCGTCGCCCTTCGGGCCGCCGATCACGAAGCGCCCGGTCGGGTTGACGTAAATGCGCGTGTGCACGTCGCGCATCGAGCCCGGAATGACGTGGTCGATGACCTTCTCGGTCATTTCGCGCCGAATCTCCTCAAGCGGAATCTCGGGATCGTGCTGCGTCGAAACTACGACGGCCTCTACGCGCACCGGACGGTCGCCGTCGTACTCGATCGTCACCTGTGACTTCCCATCGGGCCGCAAATACGGAATGTCGCCGTTTCTGCGCACGGCCGCCAGGTGCCGCGTGAGGTTGTGGGCGAGCACGATGGGTAACGGCATCAGCTCGTCGGTCTCTCGGCACGCATATCCGAACATCATCCCCTGGTCGCCCGCTCCGAGGCGCTCGAACTCCTCGTCGTCGCCGGCGCGAGCCTCGAACGAGCGGTCGACGCCGAGCGCGATGTCCGGCGATTGCTCGTCGATCGACACGCTCACGCCGCACGTTTCGGCATCGAAGCCGATCGCCGAGCGCGTGTATCCGACGTCGCGCACGACTTCGCGAGCCAGCTTCGGAATGTCGACGTAGGTTTTCGTCGTCACCTCGCCGGCGATGTGAATCTGGCCGGTGATCGCGAAGGTCTCCACCGCCACGCGCGAGTACGGATCGTCCTTGAGCAGCGCGTCGAGCACCGCATCGGAGATCTGATCTGCCAGCTTGTCGGGGTGGCCCTCCGTCACCGATTCGCTGGTGAACAGCCGCTTATACGCCATGTGATTCGCTACGTTCCTTCGCTCCAGGAAGCGATGTATTTTACTTGCTCCGGAGTCAGCACGTCGATGTCCACGCCCATCGAGGAGAGTTTGAGCCGCGCAACCTCTTCGTCGATCTCCACGGGCACGTCATAGACGCGCCCCTTGTCCATCTCGTCGTGGTGCGCCACGAGATATGCCGTAACCAGCGCTTGATTCGAAAACGACATGTCCATAACCGCGGCCGGATGCCCCTCGGCGGCCGCGAGGTTGATCAAACGTCCGTCGGCGAGAATGCAGACTCTGCGGCCGTCGTGCAGCTCGTATTGCTCAACGAAGGCTCGCGGCTCGTGCTTGGCGCGGGCGAGTCGCCGGATCGCCTCGAGATCGAGCTCGTCGTTGAAGTGCCCGGAGTTGCAGACGATGGCGCCGTCCTTCATCAGACGGAAGTGCTCCTCGCGTATCACGTGATAGTTGCCGGTGACGGTCACGAAGATGTCGCCGACCTTCGCCGCGTCGTTCATCGGCATCACCCGATAGCCGTCCATGACCGCCTCGATCGCCTTGCGCGGATCGACCTCCGTGACGATGACGTGCGCGCCCATGCCTGCTGCCCGCGAAGCGATGCCGCGCCCGCACCAGCCGTACCCGACCACGACGAGGGTGCGCCCGGCCAGCAGCACGTTCGTGGCGCGTACGATGCCATCGAGCGTCGATTGGCCGGTGCCGTAGCGATTGTCGAACATATACTTGGTCAACGCGTTGTTCACGGCCACGATCGGATACGGCAGCACTCCATCGCGCTGCATCGCTCGCAGCCGAATGACGCCCGTGGTCGTCTCCTCGCAGCCGCCGATCAGCTCGGCGAGCTGATCCTGGTGCTTGGTGAAGATGGTCGTCACGAGGTCGCAGCCGTCGTCCATCGAGAGTTGCGGATGCGTTGCAATCACCGACTCGATGTGCGAATAGTAGGTCGCGTTGTCTTCGCCCTTGATGGCGTAGGTCGCGATTCCGTACTCGCAGAGCGCGGCGGCCACGTCGTCTTGGGTCGAAAGCGGGTTGCTGGCGCAGAGCGCGACGGATGCGCCGCCGGCTTGGAGCGCGAGCATCAGGTTTGCGGTCTCGGTCGTCACGTGCAGGCAAGCGCCGATGCGCAGGCCCCGCAGCGGCTTATCGACCTCGAAGCGATCGTGAATCTGAGCGAGCACCGGCATATAACCGGCGGCCCACGCGATGCGCGAACGGCCCGCCTCGGCGAGTCCGAGGTCCTTGACGCTGCCCTCCACGGGGGTTCTGTCCAAAAGGGGCACTCTCAATATTACTCCTACGCGTTTAAGAAAAGGCTCGCGGGCCTTTCGCCGCAGGCTCGCCGAACCCATCCGCTAACCAGAATCATGTGGACGGCATCGACGAGTACCTCGACCGGCTCGCCTCGAGCGACCCGGTTCCGGGCGGCGGCAGCGCCGCAGCGTTGACCGCCGCCGTCGCCGCCGCTCTGGTGGCGATGGTCGGGCGAATCGTTTCGCCGCCGCTCGACGGCCTCGCCGCCGACGCCGATCGTTTGCGCGCCGAACTCGGCGATGCGCGCCGCCGCGACGAGGCTGCCTACGCGGCGGTCGTCTCCGCGCAGGCGTTGCCGAAGCGCGACGAAGCCGAGAAAGCAGTCCGCGCCAACGCGCTGGAGGCCGCCTTGCGCGGCGCGGCCGAGGCGCCGCTGCACGCCGCGGAACTGGCGTTGAACGTCTTGAGGCTAAGCGATCGGCTGAGCGAAAAGCCCCGCGGCGCTCTCGCCAGCGACGTCGCCTGCGCCGCGGAGTTCGCGCGCGCCGCCGTCGCCGCATGCGCCTACAACGTTCGCATCAACCACCGTTACATGCGCGATGACGGCGTAATCCGCGAACAGGCCGCGGCGCTGGCGCGCCTCGAGCAGGAGGCGTCGCAAATCGTAGAGCGCGTGCGCGCCGCTCTATAAGTTCAGGTACGTCGCGGCCGCCATGCCTCCGAGCACCTGCCCGGCGACCTCGCCCGTATCCTCGTCCTTCGGACCCCGCATGGCGCCGATATAGAAGGCGAACGCGACGTGGCGGCCGCCCCGCGTGGTGATGTAGCCCGCTAGGCCCTTCTCGACGATCTCCCCGCCGTCGAGATAGTTGGTGCTGCCGTCGGTGCCGGTCTTGGCGAACACCTTGCCGCGCGCGGGCGATTTTCGCTGGATGTTGACGAGCGTTCCGTCGACGCCCATGATCGGGAGACCGCGCAGCAACACGGCGTACCACGCTTGCGCCCGCATCCAGGCGAGGTACCGGACCATGAAATCGGGCGTAAAGAACGCGCTGCTGCCTTCGCCATCTTGCTGCGCGGCCTGGTTCACGTCGAGACCGGCCGACCGCAGGAGCTCGCCTTCGAGCGCGAAGCCGGCCTTCAGATAGTCCGCTTTTGCGTGTGCCTTGTAGATCGCCCACATGTAGGGCATCAGCGCCGCGTGGAGATTGTCGCTGACTTTCAGCGTGATGTACGCATCCTCGGAAAGCGGCGGCGAAACGTGCTTCGCGACGAGATTAGCGGGCGTGTATGAGGCCGGTGACGGCGGCAAGGCGGATGTGGTTCCCGAGAAATCCTGCGTGATGCCCACGTCTGCCAAGGCAGTGCGGAAGGCGACTTGCGCGAATGTTTTCGGCTCGGGAACGCGATAGGCGTAAAGCACGCTTGAGCCAATCGGCTGCGTGCCGGTAATGGTTACCCGGTGCCGGCTATCCCAGAGCTTTTCGTCCGCGCTCATGTCGATCGTCGCATCGCTCTTGGGGGCGCCGGTCGTGGCTTGATTCACGAATTGAACGTAATCCGTCCGAGGCGAGACGGTGATGCTGACTGGTTCGCCCGCGTGGGCGCCCGGCGTGACCGTGACGTCGATGACGTTGTCGTTGACGACGATCGGCGAGACGACGACGCCCGTCCCGCCTTCGGGCCCTTGATCGGGAAAAAGCGACGTATCGACCAGGATACGGCCGTGGATGTGCTTGATTCCGGCTTTTGCAACTTGGCCGGCCAGGTCGCGAAGCACCGCAAGCGGGTCGCCCGGCACGGCCTGCGTCGCGGCAGACCCGTCGTACGCGTGATCCTCGTTCTCGAACGCGAGCGTGCCGTCGGGCTGGATCCGCTGCGACAAGTTTGGATCGCCGCTCGCGACCAGCACGAGGTCGCCGTCGAGAACGCCTTGCGCATCGATCGGTCCGGTCCGATAGACGGGCGTCGTCCAGCGAAAACTGGAACCCAGGAGTGCGAGGCTCGTTCCTTCAGTCAGAAGCTTCGTCGTCGACGCCGCGATCATGAGCGTGCTCGCGTTGCGCGCGTACAGCACTCGATGCGTGTCCAGGTCGTAGACTTCGCCGGCGACGACCGAATGGTTCAGACGCGGTGTGAGCGCCGGCGCGTTGATCGCGACGGCAAGAGCCGCCGGGGCAATCACGCCAAGACTTCGACGAGGTCCAGGAACGGCGCGATGTCGGCGGCGTCCACTTCCATTCCCACTCCCGCCGTGTGGTAGCGGATGTCGTGGAAGTCCATCCCGCCGGTCATCACCAGACCGTAGCGCTTCGCCGTCTCCGCAAACTCGCGTGTGTCGGCCGCATCGTGAAGCGGATAGAAGACCTCGAGGCCGCGCAGGCCGTGCCCGGCAATCTCGTTGATCAGCCCGCGGTCCTTCAGGCGTCCGGGATGGGCAAGCACCGGAAACCCGCCCGCGGCGGCGATCGTCTCGATCGCATGCTGCGGAGTGGTGTAAATCTGCGGCACGTAGCCAGGCCTGCCGCGGCTCAAGGCTTGGCGGAACGCGGCGTCGACGCTGTCGACGACGCCCTTGCGCACGAGCGCCTTCGCAACGTGGGGACGCCCGATGGCATCCGCGCCGCCCGACTCGTAGAGCACGTCTTCGAGCGTCAGGTCGTAGCCCGCCTCGCGCAGCCGCTCAACCATGGTCACCGCCCTCAGCCGGCGCTGCGTCTGATTGTACTCGAGCAGCTCGGTGATCGGCGAGGGACCCAAGGGCACGCCGTATCCCAGGACGTGTACTTCGTTCTCGCGCCACGTGGTGTTGATCTCGATGCCGGTGATCACCCGGGCGCCGGGGGGTGCCTCGAAGTTGCCGTACGCCGCCAGCGTGTCGTGGTCCGAGATCGAGAACACCTCGACCTCGCGCTCGCCCATGAAATCCGCGAGCTCCTGCGGACTAAGCGTTCCGTCGCTCATGCGGGTGTGCGAGTGGAGGTCAATCTTCAACGGCAACCTTCTCTTCTAATTTGCGCCGCTCGACGAGCAGCGAGATGGCGGTGCGCTCGCTTTCGCCGATCGCCACGACGACGAACGACGGCGTGCAGACCAGGTCGAGATGCGCGCTGCGCAGGTAGCTGCGAGCGATCGCCACAGCCTTGATCGCTTGGTTGATGGCGCCGGCTCCCACCGCCTGCATCTCGGAGCTCTCGCGCTCGCGCAGGGCCGCGGCGAGCGCACCGGCCACAGCGTTGGGATTGCTTTTTGCCGAGACCTTTAAGGTCACGTCCACGCTCATGCGATTCCCCTCAAAAAGATGCGCTTAATCTCGTTGGCCTTTCCCGAGGCCGGATCGATCGCCACAACGGCACCGCAGAACTGCTTCGGACCGGTCTTCTGAACGCTGAAGCGCTCCGAGAGACCGGTGAGAAACCGATCGAGCACGGCACCCGAGTCCATGCCGATGACACCCTCCGTTGGGCCCGTCATGCCCAGATCGCTGATGTACGCGGTCCCGCCCGGGAGAATCTGCTCGTCGGCCGTCTGGACGTGCGTGTGCGTCCCGAACAAGCAAGAGACTCGGCCGTCGAGATAGCGTCCAAGCGCGATCTTTTCCGAGGTCGCTTCGGCGTGGACGTCGACGATGACGACCGGGGTACGTTGGCGCAGCTCTGAAACGTACACGTCGGCACACCGGAACGGATCGTCGACCGGCGCCATAAACGTTCGACCCATGAGATTGAGCACCCCCACCGTCACGCCGTTGGCGACGAAGGTCCCCGCGCCGCGCCCGGACACGGCGGGCGGGTAGTTGGCGGGGCGGATGACTCGGTTGCTGGTTTCCAGATACTCGGCGAAGTCGCGCTTGTCGAAGATGTGATTGCCGCCGGTGATGAAATCGACCCCGCTGCCGAACATCTCTTCGGCGGTCTGGGCGGTCAAACCAAAACCCCCTGCGGCGTTTTCGCCATTGGCGATGCAGGCGTGAATCCGATGCTGCTCGCGTAGCAGAGAGACGCAGCGCTTTAATACGTCGCGTCCCGGGGAACCGACCACGTCCCCCACGATCAGCAGGTTCAGGGGGCTCTCTACCGGCGCGCCGAGGCCTTCGCTTTCTTTTGGGATTTCAAAAAGTACACGAGTACGCGCTTCTCTTCTCTAAAGCCCACCAAACTCTTGGATTGCTCGGGGTCGCGAAGCGCCTCGATGGCGTAGAGCGCGGCCTCGTCCTCGGCCGCCGGATCGACCTCGAGATGATCGTCCGGATGGGGATTGCGAACGAGCGCCTCGCCGCAACGATCGCTGAAGAAGCCCACGTGGAGCTCGAGCTCCTCTTTCGAGAAGCTCTCCAGGTCGCGGGTGACGTGCATGAAGGTCAACGCTCGATCCGACTCGCACTCGACGCGCAGAACGCCGGGCTCTTCCTTCCCGAGCGCGAGGAAGCTGTTCACGTGCTCCTCGAGTGCCTCGACGAGCGCGGTCTGCGCGGACCGGTCGAGGCGCTGGCGAATCGCGAAGGTTAAACGAAGGGTGCGGTCGACCGGGCCGGAGCGAATGGACGCGAGCTCCGGAAAACGCACGAGGAGTGCGCAGACCAGACTAACGGTGTCGGCATTTTCGACGAGTGCTCGCGTGGTCATCACGATAGGCTCTGCTTTCGGGCTCCAATCCCGCGGGGGTTAGATTCACCAAGGGGGAGGGTCGTACGACGCCACCCCAAGGTCTCCCCTTGGCGCCGCCTAGAAAAGACCCGGGTGACCCTACGGAAGGTTCCGGGAGCGCTGGCGTTGGGCTTGCTCGCCTGCTTGGCGGCCCATGCGGCCCTATACGGCGGAGGCCATGCGGTCGGCGGCAGCTATCACGCGCTGCTCGTGCAAGCCGCCGTTGCCGGAGTCGTGAGCCTGGTGCTCTTCTTTGGGGCCTTGGCGTGGAGCGGATCGCGAGGCATCACCGACGGCAGCGTGCTCGCGGCTCGTTTGCGCGAACGACTTCCGGATTTCGGCGCGCTCGTCGTCAGCACGTCGCTCTGGTACGCGGCTGCGGAGGCGACGGAACCGCATCACGCGGGTGCGGCCCCGGCCCTGCTGGTGCTGACCATCGCGGTCGCGGCGCTGCTCGTTTCCCTGGTCAGCCGCGCCGTTGTCGACGCATTGGCCGGCGCGGCCATCGCCGTACTCCGCCCGTCGTTCACTCCCCGCACGCCATCTTGGGCGCGCCGCCCCCGTTCCCGTCCGGTGTTTCGCCGCGCGCTTCGGGCGACGCGCCGTTTTGCCCGTCCTCCTCCGATCGCGATCGCCTGCGCGTAAGCGGGCGCTGACCCGCACACCGATCGCACCGTATCAAATCGGAGGATCTCATGTCTCGTTTCATTGCGGCCATCGTCGCCGCGTTCTTGGCGTTTTCATGCGTGCTCCCGGCCGCCGCCGCCGTGAGCGGGCTCGTTCGCGGCACCGTCACGCTCGACGGCAAAGCCGTCGGCGGCGCCACGGTCACCCTCGAGGGCGAGGGCTCCAAATTCACGGTTAAGTCCGGGACGTCCGGAGAGTACGTCTTTTCGAACGTGCCGTTCGGCGCGTATCGCATCACCGCCACGCTCTCGGGAATCTCGCCGATCCAGCTGACGCTAACGGTGACCAGCGGCGAGGTCGCAACGGTCGACCTCCCGCTGTCGAAATTGCGGCAAATCGCTCAAACGGTCGTAACGGCCCACGCCGGGGTGAGCAGTTATCCGCCCTCCGTTCATCAGATCGACCGCGCGCAGATCCAGACCTCGCCGGTCCAGAACAGCCTCGACCAAACGCTGGAAACGCTTCCTGGCGTGGTTCCCTTCTCGTACAACGAGCCGGTAATCAACGGGTTTCACGGCGTGACCTACAATATCGACGGAGCGCCCCTGCCGCTGGCGACTACATCGAATTTCGCGGAGATCATCGACCCTAAGATCATCGACTCGCTGGAGCTCTACACGGGCGCAATTCCCGCCGAGTTCGGCGGCGACCGGATGGGCGGCGTCGTCAACATCATCAGTAACCGGCCCACCGACGTGCCGCCCGGCGTTTACGGCACGCTCGAAGGCGGCTTCGGTAACCAGTCCCAAGGGATCGGGCAGCTCGACACGGCCTCGCGCTTCGGCTCGAGCGAGGCGTTTCTCGACGCGAACACCCAGAGCACCGCCCGCGGCCTGGACGCACCCACGTTCGATGCGATCCACGATAACTCGTCGCAGAGCGACCAATTCTTTCGGTTCATCACGCAACTGACGCCGCGAAGCACGCTTGCCTTCGACTATTCCAACCAGCTCGCCCAGTTTCAGATTCCCATCAACACCGATCCGAACAACCCATACGATCCTATCTACACGCCGGCCGGAACCGACGACGTGCAGCGCGAGTACGACCGGTTCTCGAACCTCAACTACACGCTCACGTCCAAAGACGGCAATGGCATCGTTCAGGTCATTCCGTGGTGGCGCTCGACGCGGATCAACTATGACGGCGATCTCTACAACGACGTCCTCGGTATTACGCCGAACTTCAGTTCGGGCACGGTCTGCTCCGACTGCGGCGCACCCGGCCGACGGCTCCGGCCAGCTGCACAACGTTGGATTGCTCTCGAATACTTTTGCCAGCTACGTCGGCCTGCGCGTCTCCGACTTCCGCGCCACCAAGAATCACGCGTGGAAGGTTGGCGTCGACGTCAACCGGGAGAACCTCGTCGCGAGCCAGGCGTTCGCGTGTTACTACGCGGAGGGCTGCGGCGCGACGTCGGGCACGCACGACCAGCCGTTCTATCTGACGGCGCCGCCGGAACAGGCCCAAGCCGGTTCGCAAACCGGCATCTACGGCGAAGACAGCTGGCATCTCTCTAACAACGTGGTTTTCAACTACGGCTTGCGCTACGATCACTCGACCGGCTATACGGGCGGCTGGATGTTCAGCCCGCGCCTCGGAGTCAATCTTTGGGACGGCGGTAAGAACACGTACCACGTTTTCTACGGACGCTTCTACGCGGCGCCGCTGCTCGAGGACGTCCGCCAAGACTGCGTGCTGTTGCAGGGCTGTACCGGGGTCCCGGTCTACAACTTGCAGCCCGAGCGGGACGCGTATTTCGAGACGGGTTGGGAGTACGCGTTCAATCCCGCTTTCACCGGATCGCTCAACGTCTTTAGAAAGACCGTCGTGAACATCCTCGACACGACTCAGCTCTTGAACACGCCGCTCTTCGCCGTCTTCAACAACGCGATCGGCATCGATAGCGGAGCAGAGTTGCGGCTTCAGGACAAGCTACAGAACGGCGACCTCTGGTGGTTTACCATGACCTATTCCGGGTCGTACGCGGCCTGCGTTTCCGGCGCCACCTTTCTGTTCCCGCCGAACACGAATCAACCCGGCGTTGCGTGCGTCGCGCAACTCTCGCCGGAAGATCACGACGAGACCGTCGTATCGAGCGCAGCCTATACGTGGCGCTTCGGCGCCGGCCGAAGCTGGTTTACCACCCTACAGGGAAATTACGGCAGCGGCTTTCCGGTCGCTTTCGAAGCGGCAAACGTCAGCCTGAGCGGGCGTCTGCCCGCCCACACGACGTTCGACGTCGCGGCGGGGCGAAATCTCACGCCGGGGCGATCCGGGCAGGACACCGGCCTGGGCGTGCAACTGATCCTGAGCAACGTGCTGAACCATCAGTACCCCATCAAGGTCGCAAACGGGTTCAACACAACGCAGATCTCGAACGGCCGAACGTTCTTGCTGCAGCTGTCGGCGCCGTTTTAGGCTAACCGTTCTAACGCGCGCAGCTGGCGCACAGCCCGTAGAGCGTCACGGCGTGTTCCTTGACGCGGAACTTCGGAGGCGCCAGCTTGCGCACGTTCTCCAGGCACCCGGCGATGTCGAAGACGCGCTCGCACTTCTCGCACTGAAAATGGTGGTGGTGTCCCTTGTCGGAGCGCTCGTACCGAGTCGGCTCCCCGGGGATCTCCACGGCGTCGATGACGCCCGCCTCCAACAAGGCTCCGACTGCCCGATAAACCGTCGCCACGCCCAGCCCGTCCACGCGTAGCGACGCTCCCTCGAGCAATTCAGCGACGCTCAGTGGCCGCTCGGCCCGCTCGAGCGTCTCGCGAAGCGCGTTTCTTTGCTTCGTGTTGCGGCTGCTGTCGTTCACACCTGACGTCCCCACTTAATTTCCATTCTTTTTGTTCCCGCACGGCGGCTCCCCCGAGCGGTTTGTACTTGACTATTTGATAATGATACATTATTATCATGTAGAGGCATTCTCATCTAGCTTGCTATTCCGAGGAGACGATGAGTCAGTTGGTGCGGTGCACTATCGGCGCGGCCATCGCCGGCATTGCCGTGAGTCTGGTGTGGGCCGTCCCGTCGGGCGCGACCAACGCGAGCGCCTTCCTGAGCGGAACGGTATCGATCGCTGGGGCACTGGCCGGCCAGGTTGAGGTCACGGCCTCCGGGACGAACGCGACCGTCAGAACGGTGACGGATGCGAAGGGGCGATTTTCGTTTCCGCCGCTCGCGCTCGGAACGTACGATGTCGAGGCACATCGCGGCGACCTGCGCGCACGACTGCGCGTCGACCTCGGCGGCGACGGCGCGGTCGTGACGCTCTCGCTCGCGCCCCTCAAAGAGATCGGAAAAGTCACCGTCTCGCGTTCGCTCCCCATCCGGGGCAGCGGCAGCGACGTCACTTTGAACGGCACCGATTTGACCCGCCTCCCCTTCAACAACAGCTTCCCGGAGATGCTCATTCAGCTGCCGGGCGCGGTCCGCGGCGCCAACGGCGTGGTTCACATCAACGGAGACCACGGCGTCATCAACTATCAGATCAACGGCGTCGCGCTTCCCCAAGGGCTGAACCGGGACATCGGCAGCGAGATCGATCTCAACGATCTGTCGTACGTCGACGTTATCGAAGGCGCCTATCCCGCCCAGTACGGCCTGAAATTCGGCTCTATCCTGAACCTTACCACGAAATCCGGCACCGGCCCCGCGGGTTTCGACGAGGTTTCGACGGTCGGATCCTATACCGCCCTCAACTCGACGCTGGATTACCACGCCCCCGTCGCGGGGGGTGGCGGCTATGTCGTATCGCTCGGCGGCTGGCAGACCACGCGCGGGCTCGATCCGCCGGACTTCAGTTCGCCACACAACAATGCCAGCAGCGCCAACCAGTATGCCGACGTCGGGATCCCTGCCGGCGGCAACAACTTCACGAACCTAACGTTCGTCCACAGCTTCGACACGTATCAAATCCCGAACGACGTCGCTCACGGCGAGCCCGCCACAACCGACGACAACGAGACCCAAGAGGACACGTTTTTCAGCCTTCAGTTCCGTCACGTGCTGGGAGACTCCGGCGCAATTACGTTTGGTCCGGCCCTCAAGGTGTCCCACATCGCGGATTTCGGGGACCCCGCCAACGATTGGATTTACGGCGAGGCTCTCAACGTCGAGCCGCCGCCGTTCGGAAACGGAGGAGCACCTACCGATTGTGCGGACGCCGTCCGGACTGGAAACTTCGGCCCGATCACCTGTGCGTACTCGCTCTCCGACACGCGCACCGCGATCGACTATATCGTGCAGAGCGACTATTCGCAGCGATTCGGGCCGCACGAGGTCCGCGCGGGCGTCTCCTACGATCTCGCTCGCATAGACAAGGACTATGCGTTTACACTGCAGCCAAACAACTTCTTGGCCCCGATCCTGACGCCGGGAACCCCGGACGCGCCGGCAGCGGTGGTCGACGATGCACCCAACGTCGGTAACACCTACGAGTCCTACGTTCAGGACAGCTGGCGGATGAGCAGGCTCTGGGAAGCCGACTACGGGTTACGCTACGATTTCTTCACGATCAAGTCCACGGAGTTCTCTCAGGGGTTCGGCGCCTTCAGTCCGCGGTTGAAACTGACCAGGTATCTCGGCAAGCGCGCTAACGTCTACGCGTACATCGGGCGCTTCTTCGAGCCCTTCTCGTTCGAAAACGTCTCACCGACGGCGGCGCGATTGCTCAATCTTCCGCTGCAACGCAGCGTCGCGCAGTTCGACCTCAAGCCCGAACGAGACACGCAGCTAGAGCTGGGTGGGCATCTTCCGCTGGGACCAGGCGAACTCGGTTTCCGCGTGTGGCAAAAGAACGCCAACGACCTCATCGACGATACGCAGGTCGGCGTGACCCTCTTGCATCAGGACATCAACTACGTACTCGGCCGGCTCTCGCAGGAGGCCCTCAACTACGTGCGGCCCCTCGCCCGCAACGGCCGAGCCTACTTATCCGTCGCGCATACGGTCTCATTGAACAAGGGATGCGAAACGCAGCTGCTCGCTCCGTGTTTCGGTTCGCCGGACGATTTTACGCCCGCTGACCACAACCAAGCCTATAGCGTCGCAACCGGACTGCTGACGAACGACGCGCACGGCGGCTGGTTCTCCGCCGACGCCGAATACGGCAGCGGCCTATCGTCGGGAATCTGCACGAGCGGCACGCCCGGCGACTGCGCGGCCACTCCCCATACGATTTTCAACCTCGCTAAAGGCATCCCGATCGGAGCGCGAACCGCCCTGACGCTGGGCATCCAAAATCTTCTAAACGATCGCTTTTACGTCACGCTGCTCAACGCGCAAGGGAACCATTACGCGCCGCCGCGGACCTTCACGGCCGGCGTGCAAGTGGGCGAACCGTAAGGAGGGCCCGCATGGCGCTATTTGCGATTCGTTCGCAAGTTTACGTATTTCGGCTGCCAATGACGGAGCGTCGAGTCCTGATCCGAAGGACTCGACCTCCGGGCCGATGGATTAGAATTTTCGGAGCGATGCACGATATTAGCCGTGGAAGAACCGTTGTTACTGGGGGTGCCGGCCTGATCGGCAGCGCCCTCGTTTGGGCTCTCAACCGGCGCGGGCTCGAAGATATCTTAGTAGTCGACCGCTTAGACCGTTCCGAGAAGTGGAAGCACCTCGTGCCGCTTCGCTTCGCGGACTATATCGACGCTGACGACTTCGACGGCGCGGCCGCGCAGGGGCGCACTTTCGGCGACGTGCGTACGGTCATTCATCTAGGCGCCTGTTCCTCGACGACTGAGACCGACGCGGATTACCTGCTGCGGAATAACTACGACTACACCAAGCGCCTCGCGCTGTGGGCGATCGAGCAGGAAGCGCGGTTCGTCTACGCCTCGTCTGCCGCCACGTACGGCGCTCTCGAAATGGATCTCTCCGACGAAACCGACCTGCACGCACTGCGCCCGCTCAACGCCTACGCCTACTCGAAGCATCTGTTCGACTTGTACGCGCAGCGCACGGGCCTTGACGTCCGAATCTGCGGCCTGAAATACTTCAACGTTTTCGGTCCAAACGAGGATCATAAGGGCGAGATGCGCAGCATCGTACAGAAAGCGTACGAGCAGATCCGCGAGTCCGGCAGCGTGCGTCTGTTCAAGAGCTATCGGCCCGAATACCGCGATGGAGAACAGCAGCGCGATTTCATCTACGTGAAGGACGCGATCGAGATGACGATCCATCTCGCCGAATCGGGTGCCACCGGCCTCTTCAATGTCGGCTCGGGACGGCCGCACACGTGGCTGGAACTCGTGCGCCCGATCTTTCACGCGCTCGAACTACCCGAGCGCATCGAGTTCGTCGAGATGCCCGTGCACCTACGTGGAAAGTATCAGTACTATACCTGCGCGAGAATGCAGCGTCTCTATGCGACCGGTTACGACCGGCCGCCGACGCCGCTGGCCGACGGGGTCACGGATTACGTCACCAACTATCTGGTTCCTCAGCGGCGACTCGAGCTCGACGATGCCGCGGTGGCGCCACCCTTAAGAGCGATCTCTTAGAAAGAAGCCGATGTCACAACCCAGTCGCGCCGAACGCCGCCGCCACGAGCGCGGGGGCGCCGCTCCGCCGCCGCGCCGCGATCCGATGATCCCCATCTACATCGGCATCGGCATCGCCATTGCCGTGCTCATCGCCGTCTTTCTCGGCTTCAATTGGTGGCAGAAGCGAACGGTCGAACAGGCCAATGCGACGCCGACACCCGGTCCGAATTCGAGCGCGAAGCCGATCCAGCTCGCCAACGGCCTGAACATCGGGACGAAATTCTCGAAAGGCAAGTATCCGGACACCGCGCAAGGTGGCCGCGGTCAGGTCGTCGACGGCATCGGTTGCGGCACGCAGGAGTACGCGACGCTTCACGTGCACACGCACCTCGCGCTTTATTACAACGGTAAGCAGATGCAGGTTCCCGAGTTCATCGGCTTCGCGCCGAGCCTCGCGAGCGGCTGTCTCTATTGGATCCACACGCACGACGGCAGCGGCATCATCCACATCGAAGCGCCCGACATCAACCCGCCGCAGGGCGGTCCCTATACGCTCGCGATGCTCTTCGACATCTGGGGCCAGCCGCTGATGCGCGATAACGTCGCCGGATTCCAGGGGCCGGTCACGGCATACGTCAACGGCATGAGATACGACGGCGATCTACGCGCGATTCCGTTGGGAGCGCATCAAGAGATCACGCTCGAGATCGGAACGCCAGTCGTGCTGCCTCCCAACTACGCCTTCCCCGCCGGCGTCTAGCGAACGACTTTTGCCACGGCCGAATCGAGGTCGTGGTACGAGACTTCGCCGCTGTCGAGATACGTGACGCGCTTGTCTCGAGCGATGACCGCGAACGTCGGAAAGCCGCCCTGGAGGTAGAGGTTGGCCACGTTGAGCACGGGATCGTATCCGACTGGATACTCCACGTGGAAGCGCCGCGCCCAGTCGAGGACGTCGCGCTGCGAGGACGCCGACGTGCCGTCCATCGCGGTGTCGCTCCCGGACACGGCGACGAAATCCGCGGCGTTGCGATATTTTCGGTAAACCTTGTCGACGACGGCGGCTTCGCGCTGGCAGTGCGGGCACCACGTCGCGAACACCTCGAGGAACACCGGCTTGTCCGCTTTGCTGAGATCGAACAGCCCTGCCGTCGTGGAAACCTCGAATGGCGGCGCCGGTTGGCCGACCTGCGCCTTTCCGACGACCGGCGATTGTGACGCCGTCTGGACCCGCCGGCGCTCCGGCCCGAAGAAGTAGTACGCGACCGCGGCAATAGCGATGACGGCGACGATCGCGATCGTCCCCGCGGCGAGCGCACGGCGATTCACGCGGTGTGCATCCTGCGATCGACCGCCAGCGCGCCGGGCCCGCGCCATGCGACGAACGCGCCTGCGGCGGCGAGCATGAGGTCGAAGGCGACGTGCGGCCAGTCAGCCACGGCCGTGTCGTTCGGACCGAAACACCCGCAGCCGGCCGGGATGTGCCGCACGACGGCGGATGCGACCACTAAAGCGTAGGCGACGAACTGGGCCGCGGCGACGTACGCGACGACGCGGGTGAACAGGCCGGCAATGAGATATCCGCCGAGCAGCAGCTCGAGCCACGGCAACGCCAAGGCGAGCGGCCCGACGATCGCCGCCGGTAGGAGCCTAAACCCGGCTATCGCTTGCGCGAGGCTCGCCGGATGCGCGACCTTCAAGGCGCCGGCAACCATCAAGAGGGCGCCCAAAAGGACGCGGATGACAAGAACCGCAGCTTCCATCGGGTCCAACCGTTGCGCCCCGGCGACGCGAACCCCTGGTAGAATGATGCTATGATCGCGCTCCTGGCCGTCGCCCTGGCGACCGTGATTCCCGTTCACGGCGTCGTGATCGAGGCACTCGCCGATCGATCGGCGATCGTGCGCACGGATGCCGTGCAGGCGATGCGTCCCTCGCAGATACGACGGTATCGTCTCGCTCCGGCCACGGCGTTCGTTACGGGGACGACGATCGATGCGTTGCTCGATAGCTCCACCCGCCCCCCGACGCTGCGCGAACCGGTGCCGGCCGCGGCATTCGCCCCGGGCCTTCCCGACGCCGGGCGGGCCGTTCCGGTCGCGCTCGGCGGCGTGCTGCCGGAGGCGGAGCTCGTCGACCAAAACGGACGAATCGTGCGCTTGCAGTCGGCGTTTCGAGGGAGGACGCTGCTGCTTTCATTCATTTTCACGCGCTGCCCCGACCGCACGCTCTGTCCGGCGATCAGCGGTAAGTTCGCCTACCTGCAGCAGCACCTCGACCCGAGACGATTCGCCCTGGCCGAGATCACGCTCGATCCGCAATACGACTCGCCCGCGGTGCTACGCGCGTACGGCGCCACTTTCGGCGCGCGGGCCGAGACGTGGAGTCTACTGACCGCGACGGGATCATCGATCGAGCGCCTGCTCAACGAGTTCCGAATCAGCTCGATGCGAGTGAGCACGAGTGCCTTTCTGCACGACGACCGTCTCTTTATCGTCGCGCCCGATGGACGAGTCGCCGACATAGTGGAAACCGAGGGCTGGGATCCCGGCGGCGTGGCGGCCGAAGCGCGTTCGGTCTCCGGTCTTGCCAACAATCCGTTTGAGCGCTTCAAGCTGGCGTTGATTGCCAACGCGATCGCGCTCTGCGGAGGCAGCCAATCGACCGGCATCGCGCTGCTCGAGCTCTCGCTGTTCGTGCTGCTCACGGTCGCATCGCTGCTCGGAATGTGGGCGGTCGCGCGCGTGCTGTGGGCCCGGCGCGACGCGTCATCCTGACGCCGCTAGCATGACCTTTCGAGCGGAGCAAGGAAGCGTGGAGAGCAGGGCATGGAACAACAGGCTTTCTTGGAGCGTGCCATCGAGCAGTATGGCAAGGCAACCTACAACTTCGCATATCGCCTGACGCGCAACGATGCCGATGCCCGCGACTTAACCCAGGAGGCGTTTCTTCGCGTCTTCCGGGCCTGGCAGAGCTTCAAACCAGGTACCTCCTTCCTCTCTTGGATCTATCGCATCGTCACGAATCTCCATCGCGACGAACTTCGGCGGCATAAGGGACGTTATCAGGAGGAGATCCCCCAAGACAACGAGCCGCAGCAATCCGGCGGCGGCCGCCAGCTGGCGGTCGAACCAATAGAGGAGTATATCGAAGGCTATCTCAGCGAACCGGTTTCCAAGGCACTCGCGGGGCTCTCGTCGGAGCAGCGCGAGATCGTGCTGCTCGCCGACGTGGAGGGCTGCAGCTATCAGGAGATCGGGCAGATCGTCGGATGTTCCGTCGGAACGGTCCGTTCGCGTCTGCACCGTGCCCGCGGACAACTGCGTAAGCTCGTCACAACTTATATGAAATCGTCATCATGAACGAAACGCATCCAAGCATCGAACAACTCGTCGACTATCTGCACGGCGAGCTTCCGCCCCCACAAGACGCCGCGGTCCACGCGCACGTGACCGCGTGTGTTCTGTGCGCGCGGGCGTACGCCGAAGAGACCGCCCTGACCGACTTGCTGCGCGCGCACGCGCGTACCGAGGAGCGCGAGCTGCCAGAGAGCGTGATCGCAAAGATTCGCGAAAGCGTGGCACGGCGGCCGTCCGTTTGGGGAGCTCTGCAATCGCAGTTTCGCCCGGTACTCCTGCTCCCCGCCGCCGCCGCGATTGCCATCGCTCTCTTCTTCGGTTTCAGCGCGACGCACCGCCCGGCTCGCGCCACATCGATCGACGCCGCCTACTACGTGGACAGCCACGCTGCATCCACGGCGGCCGCCCCGTTCGCCCAGGACGCGCCGATGCCCGCGATGCTGACGTCCGAAACCGCTCCGCTTACCGACGAACGTCCGGTCGATGAAACGCACTAGCGTCATCGCTCTCGCGCTGCTCGCGGGGACCCTCACGCTCGCGAACGCGAGTCAGCCCTCCCCATCGCTGCCGGCGGGTTCACCGGACGCGTTCCTATTCGAAGCGGCGTCCGCTCCGGCAACCGTGTCCTACACCGGGACCGTGGAAGTCATGCGGATCGGCAGCCGCTCGGCCGAAGCGTCCGTCTACCGGATAGAGCATCGCGCGCCCGATCTCACCCGGCGCGTCTACACCTCGCCGTCGTCGCTCGCGGGTGACTCGGTCGTCTCTAACGGCGACCTGAGCTTCGCCATCGACGCCCGCCGGCATCGCATCGTAGAGACCCGCAACGACGCGGCCGACGATTCGATAGCGCACGACGCCAACTTCGTGCTGCTGCGCGACAATTATCGGGTCGTCCGGAAGGGCGCCCAGATTTTCGACGGCCGCCGCACGATCGATCTCATGCTGATCAACAAGCACACCGGACGCGCGACGATGCTCGTTCGCATCGATCAGGTGAGTAAGATCGTGCTCGACCAGCAAGAGTTCGCTCCGGATGGCTCGCTCGTCAGCGAGCTGCGCTTCGACGACGTCAGTTTTGGGCCGGCCGCTCCAGCAGCGGACTTCGCGCTCCCCAAACCGTACGCGCTCGTCCGCGGTCCCATCTTCGGAGAGCCTTCGGAGGATCTCGACCGCGTCGATCGCAGCGCCGGCTTCGCGGCGCACGAACCGCGGTCGCTGCCGGGCGGCTTCTCCTCCGTCGGCGGCAATCTCGTCGAGCTGCGAGGCGTTCTCACCGTGCACGTGCTCTACTCCGACGGCATTCGCACCGTCTCGCTCTTTGAGAATGCTAAGGCATCCACGGTAGACGTGACGCGCCTCCAGCCCCAAACCATCCAGGTTGCCGGACGCAGCGCCGAGTATGCCGAGGACGGCTCGACGGCGCTGATCGCATGGAGCGACGGCAGCCTCTACTACACGCTGGTCGGCGAGTTCGGGTTAGTGGACCTCCGCCGCATGGCCGCGTCGGTCGCGCCGTAAGAACGAGGCCCCCGCCATGCGACGGGGGCCTCGCAGCTCCTAAGCGCGCTATCGCTTACAGTTTGAGGTTTGCCGTGACGTAGAACTGGAGCGGCGTTTTATACGAACCGTTCAACGCCGAGATGATCGCCGGTCCTAACTGCGGCTCGTAGGGAAACTTCCGGAACGGCTGGATTTGCGATCCGGAGTACCCCGGCGGATTAACGATCGCTCCCGGTGTCCCGTACGGGGCGACAGGATAGACTGTGCCTTGGAGGTTGCTGTACGAGCAGATGTTGCCGTCGTTGAACGTCCACGGCATCTGCGAACCACCCCAGCAGTAGTTAACGATGTTCGTTAGCTGCCCGATGAGCTGAATCCGCGGGCTCACGTCATACGAGAGCTGCAAGTTGGCGACCAACTCGTTCGGTTCGGTAAACGCACCGATCGGATCGAAGCCTCCCGTGTACGGATTCGGGATGTCGACGACGCCGGGACAGGTCGAGGCGTTGTAACGATCCCCGAAGAGCGGCTTACCACAGCCGCTGGCGGGGTCGATTCCGCCCTCGGTAATCGGTACACCATACTTGCCGCCGCCTTGGAACTGCAGCGACGGCGTGATCGCGAACTTCTGGTGCTTGTAGTTCACTAGGAGCGTTCCGACGTACGGCGACCCGAAGCCCTGCCCAGCCAAACCGATTGCACCCGGGAACGTGGAGTACGTCGGGAAGTTCTGCTGCGTGTTGATGAGCGATTGCGGGGGTGCGTTCCAGTAGGGATTGGCGATGTCTTTGGCCGGGCAGCCTCCACCCGGCAGCGCCGCCACCGGATTACCGCTCTTGTCGTAACAGGCGTTTGCCGTAACGCCGTTGCTGGTGGTACCGCCACACATTGTGTTCGTACCGCTCGGATGGTTCGCGCAGTATTTCGTGTAGGCGTTGTACTGGGCGATCGCATTATTGATCGGCGCGAGCACCGTCGATCCCGACGCGCCCGCGGCGATCGGCCCGTAATGGACGTAGGAGTTTGTGTAGGCGAACGAGAGGAGCCCGGAAATCCCGTCGCGCGAGAAGTCGCCCTTCTGCAGCTGGAACTCGAGGCCTTCGCTGCGCTGGCTGCCGACGTTCAGTCCCGAGACAAACCCGGTTTGCGGATTGAGGAAGAACTGCTGAATCTGATTTTGCGTCTGCCGTAAAAACGGCGTGAGCTTGAACGACAAATCGGTGTTCCTGAACTTGTGCTCCCACGAGAGGTCGTAGTTGATCGAGGTCGGCGGCTGAATGGGATATCCCGGACTATTGCGGCCGAACTGCAGAAAGTGCGACCCAATGTAATCCGCTAAGTCCTCCTGGCGCGTGTTGTACTGCTCGAACGCAGTGTTCGGCGCTTCCGTGTAACGCCCGTAGGAGAACCGGAAGACATCGTTCGGATTCGACGTGTACGTGCCGGCGATGCGGGGTTGATAGATGTTAAAGTTGAAATTCGCGGGAACGTTCTGCACGTTGGCGGTATGGAAGCCTTTCGGGCACCCTCCCCCCGGAGTCGGATTCGCTTCTGGCGCACCGGTCGCGTTGTTCACGCAATTGTCCAGATTATACGCATTGAACCAAAACTGGCGTGCCGCGGCGGATCCGCCGAGCGGCGGAACGAGCGTGTTCTGGCCGACGAAGCCGAAACTGTCGAGCCGAACGCCGACGTTGAGCAACCACTTATCCGTCGGACGGTACTGGTCGGTGATGGAGGCCCCATAAAAGTTCGGGATGGTGCCGCTGTAGGTTCCGGCCAGTCCGTTTTCGGCAACCATGTAGCTGCATGCCGACCCGTCTTGAGGTCTGCCTGGAATGGAACAGTTTCCGCCGGCGACCGACGCCAAACCGGGATTAGTGGGGGTGCCGTTGCCACCATACCCAGGACCTAACCCCACGGTATTCTGATGGCAGTTTACAACGGTACTTGTCTTGCCTCCCGCCCCAGTGTAACAGTATCCGGAGTACGGGTCGGCTGAGTTAACGACGACCGCCGTGTTCCCGCCGACTGTGTAGAAGCCGTTGTTATCGCGAACGACGCGAGACGTCGTGTACGAACCCGCGATGGTGAGTAGGTTCTGCTCGTTGAGCTGATCCTGGAACTCGAGGCTAAGGCCCCGCGTGTGCGCGTTGAGCTCGTAGTCCGGTGCGAGCGGGCAGAAGAAATAGCAGAAGCCCGTGTTATACGGACCGTTGAGGAACCAGTCGCTGTAGAACGTGAACCCGTAGAGGCGGAGATACGCCGACGATCCGAAGTTCTTCGTGTATTGGACCTTCGTGATCGCGGTGTCGTTATACGACTGGTCGCGAGCTGCGGGCGGTATCACCGACGGATTCGCCGGCGAGCCGACGTTCTGGCCATTCGGAAAGCCGTACGGACGCACGCAATTTTGAATCGCGTTGAGCGCCGTGTTGTTGAACACCTTACCGACGGCCGACGCGCAGCCCCACGTGTTGGTGTTTGTAAACGTCACCGGTAGCGACGTACCGAACGGGATGCCGCCGCCGGTCAGCGTCGAGAGCGTCTCGCCGTTAACGGCGTACATGCAGGCCGCTCCCGATGACGCCGCCTTACCGGTGCAATACGGCGAGGCGAAATCGTTGGCGGAGTAATAGAACTGGTTTTTTAGGGCCTCGTCGTCCCACAGCAGCTGGACATCGTCGCGGCCCGCATCGTTACGATGCGGGATGCCGATGTGGAAGTTGACGACTGTGTCGCGGCCGTAGATCGTCGCCGTTCCGAGCGAGGCATCGTTGTTCGGCCAGCTGACCGGCCCGAGCGGAAAGTACGAGTTGCCGGTGCCGCCGTAAAAGAGCGACCAGCCGGGGGCAAACGGCTGCCCGTATGGGCCCCCGATGATGCCTTCCACCGGGCCGAGCCAGTTGTCGTACTCCGAGCCGTTATTGTTGTTGATGTAGTTGAACGATTGGTTCAATCCGGAGATGCCGACGTAATACGAGAACATCCGGTCGGGCGTCGAGCCGCCGACTTCGATCGCGGCCCGATGGTAGAACGACGGCGTGGCGATGCCGAGCGAGGCGGTTGCAGAGCCAGGATAGGTGCCCGTCTTGATGACCTGGTTGATAAAGCCCGAAAGGCCCTGGCCTTGGGACGTCGCTGGGTTCGCACCGGTGTAGACCTGCACTTCTGCATTGCCCAGCGACGACGCGGAGCTCGACGCGTAGTTGTCGAACGAACGGTTGACCGGGACGCCGTCGAACTCGTAGCCCACCTGGTCGTAATCGCCGCCGCGGATGTTGATAGTTGCGTAGTAGCCGGTCTGATTTGGAATTACATAGGCGCCCGGCACCGTTGAGATGGCCGAGTAGGCTTGGTTGATCAGGCCGCCGCCTCCGAGCGCCGCCGTTGCGCTCTGGGTGGCCGCGTTGATCGAGTAGACATCCGCGGTAGTGCCGGATTTGACGAGCGCTCCTCCGGCGGCGGACGTGACGTGCGCGATCGTCTTGAGCGCCTTCGGCATCCGCACCGCGACGATCTGGACGGTATCGGCGAAGACGACTTCGCCCGGGACGCTCGTGGATTGGTACTCCATCTTGGAGGCGGTAACCGTGTAGGTATCGGGTGCGAGGGTCAAAAACCCGAAGTGTCCCGCCGCGTCAGTCGTCGTCGTCGCGGATTGCGAGGGACTCGTAGCAGTGACTTGCGCTCCCGCGATGGGAGCGGACGTATTGGCATCGGTGACGGTTCCCGTCAGCCCGCCCGTCACGCCGGCCAGTGCCCATGTTTCCTGGCAGATGAATGCGACGAGCAGCATCAGTACGGCCCCACAATGCCGGAGCGATCTCCGTACCATTCGTACCTCCTGAAGTTTTCAAAAAAGCGTGCCACGCCGGGCCGTTGCCCGGTTAAAGCAGGCTTCTTCTAAACTCCTTAGGGCGTTCCTTGAGAAATCCTTAAGGCTGTCTCCACGCTCTGCCGAACCGCATTGGGCATGGCACGCGGGTCGGCGTTCGAGCTTGACGCACCGCCGTCGCTCACTTCCGCGATCGCCGCGATGGAGCGAGCGAGCGCGTCGATCCCGTATCCGCCCTCGAGTACGTAGACCACCGAACCGGCGCAATGCTCACCGGCCACGCGGCGAATGGCCGCCGCGACCGGCGCCGCCGCCTCGACGCCCACCCCGAGATCGCCGACGTCGTCGCCGGCGACGTAGTCGAACCCGGCGCTGACGATGAGGAGGTTCGGGCGAACTGCTCGCGCGACGGCCGGCAAGAGCCGCTCCCAGACCGCCACGAACGCTTCGGTCGATATGCCCTCGACGGGCAAGGGAACGTTGACGACGAGGTCGTCCCCGCGACGATAGCTGTTGGTGCCGGTTCCCGGATAGGCCGGATGTGCGTGCGTCGAAACGTACGAGAGACCGCCTCCGGCGACGGCCTCGGTGCCGTTTCCATGATGATAGTCGAAGTCGGCGACGAGTACGCGCGCCCCCTCGCACAACGCCTGGTATGCCCGGGCCGCGATCGCGACGTTGTTGAACAGACAGAACCCCATGCCGCGATCCGGCTCGGCGTGATGGCCTGGCGGACGCACGAGGGCGAACACGGCTTCGCCTCCCCTGACGCTCGTCTCGACGGCGGCGAGGGCGCCCCCGGCGGCGCGTCTCGCGACGGCGTACGACGTGGCGTCGACGACCGTATCGCCGGTCGAGAGATATCGCGCCTGCGTTAGCCGTTCCGTTTCACGTTGGGCGAGCTCGCGGTAGGCGCGCACGTGCACGCGCTCGATCTCTTGGTCGCTCGCGTCGCGCGCGGCGATGCTGTGCTCGAGCACGCCCTCCGCTCGCAGGAGCGCGGCGACGCGTTCGACCCGGTCGGGCCGCTCGGGGTGCGCCACGCCCCGCAGGTGCTCGCCATAGAGCGAGTCGGTGACGAACTTCAGCGATTTAGCCGGTGTGTTTCGAGGGGTTGCACGGATCGGAGACGCCCTTGCGAACGTTGTCGTAATCCTTCGTGCCCTTTTTCATCAGGGGGAGCAGGCGCTTATACGCCGCAGCAGCTTTCGTGCATTGATTCGATCCGACGTACGATTTCGCGGCTATGTACAGCATCTGC
Source organism: Vulcanimicrobiota bacterium (assembly GCA_963745145.1). Taxonomy (GTDB): domain Bacteria; phylum Vulcanimicrobiota; class Vulcanimicrobiia; order Vulcanimicrobiales; family Vulcanimicrobiaceae; genus Cybelea. The sequence goes on from CAVUWE010000003.1 coordinate 1,320,863, forward strand.
GGGTTCGCGTCGAGGTAGCCCTTCGCCGCCTTGTCGAGGGCATCAAAAATCTGGGCGGCCTCTTTATAGTTCTTCAGCTCGAAGTCGGCTCCGGCAACGCATCCCAACGTTTCGGGGGAGCGCTGGAGCTCGAAGCTCTTGCCGCACGCGTCCCGCGCGCCCGAGTAATCGTGCATCCGCGAATACACCTGACCCAGCAGCGCATACCCCTGCGCGTCCGGCGAGAGCTGAGTGTAATGCTTGAGGTAGTTGATGCTGTCGTTCAGCCTGCCGCTCTGCATCGCGACCTCGCCCATTCCCAGCAGCGCGCCCGAGCTATTCGGGTCGAGCGCCAGCGCCGCTTGCCACTGGGTCACTGCCCGGTCGTATTGCCGCTGCGTCGCATAGTAGTTGCCGGAGGCGACGAAGCCCGCCGGAATCTTGGGAAATTGAGTGGTCATCTGCTGGAGGATGGCGACGCCCTGCGCGTCTTTCTTTTCCTGAATGAAATAGCCGGCCTTACGCACCATGATCGCGACCTTCTCGTCGTCGGTTGGCGCGGCGACGATCGCGTCGTCGTACGCGGCGCTCGCGCGGGCATCGTCGTGCTGTCGCGAATAGAGGTCGGCCTTGAACACCAGCGCCTGGATATTGCGCGGATCGACGGCCAGGATGCGTCCGATCGTCTGCACCGACATCGGGATGTTGTCCTGCTGCGCGTACGTGGTGGCGATCTGGAAGAGCGGCGACGTATCTTTTGGATTCAGCGCGTACGCAGCCTCAAACTGCGCTCGCGCGTCGTCGAAGTGCTGTTCGGCGGCGTAGACGCTGCCGAGCGTCGAGAGCGCGGCCGGATCGGTCTTATTGAACGTTACCGCGCGCTTGGCGATACGCTCGGCGTCGTTGAAGCGATTCGTGCGAATGTAAATGTCGGCCAACTGCGCAAGGATGCCGAGATTGGTGGGGTCGAGATTCGAGGCCTGTTCGAGGTCGTAGGTGGCTGCCGAAAAGTTATTGAGCTGCTCCTCGGCAAAGCCGTCGTAGTAATAGACTTGGGCAGTCTTATCGCCCATCTGCAGCAGATGCTGCGTGAACTGCAGCGTGATGTCCGGCCGGCCCACCTGCAAGTACTCGGCGGCGAGCTGCGCCATCGCGAGTTGATCGTTTGGGTTCGCCTTCAGCTTCGCTTGTAAGCGCGGAATCGCGATCGACGGCGGCTCGGGGCTTGCGGTCGGCAACGCCGACGGCGAAGGCGAAGGGCTGGGTGTTCCGGTCTTCTTAGCGCCGAAGATTCCGGCCTGAGCGCTCGGGGTCGTCGTCGCGACGCCCAGCGCAACGGCGACTGCAATCAATGCGATGAGTCCAAATCGTTTCAAGAGAGCTATCCTTTAGCGTTTTCGATGAGTTTTGTCAGTTCGGGAACGATGCGGAATGCATCGCCCACGACCAGAAGATCGGAGAATTCGGCAATCGGGGCCGCCGCATCTTTGTTAATCGCGACGATCGTTCCAGCCGACCGCATGCCGACCTTGTGCTGGATCGCACCCGAAATGCCCACGGCGATGTAGAGCTTCGGAGTCACCGTCTTCCCCGTCTGTCCGATTTGCAGATTATAGGGCACCCAGCCCGCATCGGCGGCCGCGCGCGACGCGCCGACGGCTCCCCCGAGCGCCGCAGCAAGCGGTTTGAGCAGGCTCTCGAACGGCTCGGGTCCGCCCAGACCGCGCCCGCCGGCAACCACCACGGGCGCCTCCTCGAGCGCCAGCTCGCCGGCCCCTTCCTCTACGTCGCGCTCGACGGCCGCCGCGTAACTCTTCGCGGGCTTCTCCAACGGCACGACCGCAGCGCCCGCGCCGCCGGCCGTTGCCGCAAACGAATTCGGTCGGACCGTCGCGACGCCGTAGTCTGCCGGCCGTAACGCGCAGGTTGTGACGAGCGCCCCCCCGAGCTTCGGCGAAACGCAGACGGCCGCGCCGTCCTCGATTCGCACCTCGACGACGTCGGCGACGATTCCGGCCGACAGACGCACCATCAGACGTCCCGCGACGTCGCGCCCCGAGAGCGTGTTCGGAATGAGGACGAGCGACGGGCCGACGGTTGCAGCGGCGGCCTGAAGATAGTCGACCGCCGGATCGAGCAGGAAGCGATCGACGTCGGGGTCCTCGTTGACGTAGATCGCGTCGAGCGGATACGCCTTCAGCTGGTCGGCCAGCTGCGCCGCGCCCGCACCGATCGCCACCGCGTAGGCGTTTCCGCCCAGCTGATCGGCGAGGCGGCGCGCCTCGGTCGCCAGCTCGAACGTGACTTTCCGAGTTTGCCCTTGCCGATGTTCGACGTAAACGATGACGTGCTTCACGGTCAGACGAGTTTCTTTTCGCGCAAGAAGTCGAAAATTGCCTGTGCTCCGGACGCGCCGTCGGCGGCCTCGATCGTTTTTCCCTTGCCGCGAGCGGCAGGCGGCGCGAAACTCCGCAACTCGGTCTTCGATCCGCTCGCGCCGACCGGCAGCTCGAGCGCCAGATCGGCCAGCGACGATGCCGCGATGGCTTTTTTCTTTGCGCCCATGATGCCTTTGAGCGACGCGTATCGCGGTTCACCGAACGTCAGCGCCGTCGTCAGGAGCGCCGGAAGCGGCGTGCGGACGGTTTGGTAGCCGGCGTCGGTCTCGCGTTCGACCTCCAAACCATCGCCGGCGATCTCGACCTTGCGCGCGTTGGTCACGCACGGCAGCCCGAGATGTTCGGCCAGTGCGCCGGGCACGGCGCCCGTGCTGCTGTCGTCGGTGAGGCCGCCCACGATCAAGAGATCGAACTCGAGTTTGCGCAACGCCCGCGAGATCGCGTAGGCGGTCGCCCAGACGTCGCTGCCTTCGAGCCCCGTGTCGGTGAGGAGCACGGCGTCATCGGCACCCATCGCAAGCGCCTTGCGGAGCGTTTCCTTCAGCGGCTCCGGCGCCATCGAGAAGACGGTGACGCGCGACTCGCCGCCGGCGCGCTCCTTGAGCTGCAAGCCGGCCTCGAGAGCGTACTCATCGTAGGGATTGAGCACCGTTTCGACGCCGGAGCGAACGAGTCGCTTTGTCTGCGGGTCGATTCTTTTGTCGGCGTTGGGGTCCGGAACGAGCTTAACTGTCACCACGATCTTCACGTGGTTATAGCGACCTCCGTCGGAATGCGGGGATGATAAGGAAGAACCGTGGGCATTTGGTGGTCCGCTGCCGACAGACCTGCCACGGCAGGGCGCGCTCTCCCCGCTGAGAACCGGGCGGACATGCGCCGACTGACCGTGCCCCTGATTCTCTGCGCTGCGCTCGCACCGTGCGCGGCGGCCGCTGCGACCTTCGTTGCCAAGACCCCGTACGCGACCCAGCAGCAGCCGGCGACGCTCGTGCTGGACGCTTCCAGGGCGTTCGACGGCATCATGAAGGTGCACGAGCGGATCCCGGCCCCGGCCGGAGCCTTTACGATCGTCTATCCTAAATGGATTCCCGGCGAGCACGGCCCGACCGGACCGCTCAACGATCTCGCGGCGTTGCAGGTCACCGCGGGTGGAGCTACGCTCGACTGGCGTCGCGATCCCATCGACCTCTACGCATTTCACCTCGATATCCCGCCCGGCGCCGCTGCGATCGACGTCGACTTTGACGTGCTAATGAACGCTCCGGGGGACGTGATGTCCTCGCACTCGCTTGCCATCATCAACTGGAACCGCGCGCTGCTCTATCAAGAAGGCATCGACTCACATCATTATTACGTGAAGCCGTCGATCGTGCTGCCGCCGGGCTGGGACTGCGCGACGGCGCTGCGCGGGGCCGCTCGCAACGGCAGCCGCATCGACTTCGCCGTGACCGCTCTCGACATGCTGGTCGATTCGCCGCTCGACCTTGGCCGTTACGTGCGGAAGTGGGACCTTTGGCAAGAGGGTGACGCGTTCGTGCAGCTCGACGCTTTCGCCGACTATCCGCAGGATCTCGAGATCCCCGCGAACCTGCTCAAGGCCTACGACCACGTTCCGCCGGAGGCCTTCGCGATGTACGGATCGCGCCACTTCGCCGACTACCGCGCTCTGCTCACGCTCAGCGACGCGGTCGGGTCCGAGGGGATCGAACATCATCAGTCGAGCGACGATCGAGCGTCCAACGACTTCTTGACCGATCCGCAAGCCTCGCTTTCCGAGGGCGACCTGATCACGCACGAGTTCTCACACTCATGGAACGGTAAGTACCGCCGCCCCGCCGATCTCACCACACCCAACTTCCAAGAGCCGCAGCTCACAGATCTGCTTTGGGTGTACGAGGGCATGAACCAATATCTCGGTGACCTGCTCTCATTCCGCGCCGGCATTCGGGAGCCGAAGCTCTACCCCGAGTACCTCGCGAGCGTTTACGCCGACCTGGATTATGAAACGGGGAGGAGTACGACGCCCATCATCGACCTCACGACCGGCGCGCCCTACTATTACGTGGCGCGCGGCGACTACTCGGCTATTCGCCGCAACTCGAACGATTTTTACGACGAAGGCGAAATGCTCTGGCTCGACGTCGACACGATCATCCGCGAGCGCTCGCAGGGCGCCCGCTCACTCGATACTTTTCTTCATCGCTACACCGAACCGAGCACGACCGGGCCAATCGTCGTGACGTACACCCGGGCCGATATCGAGCGCTTGCTCAACGAAGTCGAGCCGTACGATTGGCACGCCTTCTTCGAGAAGTACGTCTACCGCCCTCAACTCCACCCCCCGACCGACGAGCTGGCGCGAGCCGGTTGGCGCATGTCCTACAGCTCCAAGCGCAACGAGTTTCTCGGCGGCGAAGGCGAACACACCGTCACCGGTTGGTACGCCTACGGCGCCAACTTGACCGACGAGGGCGCAGTGAAGGACGTGCGCGAGGCGTCACCGGCGTGGCGCGCCGGTTTGGCGCCCGGCATGCGCGTCCTCGCGGTCGACGGTCAGCAGTTTTCATCCGACACGCTGGAATACGCCGTGAAACGAGCGCAGCACTCGACGACACCGATCACGCTCATCGTAACGCAGACCGGCTGGTATCAGACGCTCTCGCTCGACTATCATGACGGCCTTCGCTATCCGCACCTCGAGCGGATCCCCAGCACGACCGACATGCTCGCGTCCATCGCCGCCCCGCACGCGAAGTAACCGATCCTAAGTGAGGACTCCGCGGACGGACGGCCGAACGCGTCACGGCATTGGAGGTTATTAAGATGCTACTCTCTCGCGTATTCCTGACGGCGCTCGCATTTGCGGCCGTCTCGGCCTTAGCGACAGCGGCCCCAACTCCAGCGATCGTCTCGCCCGATACAGCTGCCTGGAAGCCCGTTCCGGGCTTCACGGGTTGGCAGGTGGCGACGGTCGTGGGCAACCCTGCGACGGCCGGAGCCTATTACGCGTACTTTCTGAAAGGCGGCGGCGGGGCGCGCGTCGCGCCGCACTTCCATCGCAACACGGAGACCGTCGTGGTCATCAGCGGGACGTTCATGGTCGGCCTGGGCGACACGATGAACGTCGCGGCGATGAGGCCGCTCGGCTCCGGCACCGCCGTTTCGGTTCCGGCCGGCGTGCACCACTACGCAATGGCCAAGGGTCCGGTCGTGATCGAGATCAGCGGCATCGGCCCCGATACGACGACGTTCGTTCACAAGTAATGGCGCGGCGACGTCGCAACTGGGCGCCGCTTCTCGCGGCCTCAGTTGCGATCGCCGGCTGCACGGCCGTGCGTGGCCCGGTACCGCCGCTGCGCGACGATGGTGTCGCGATTGGCGCTCGCCTCCAGAGCCACGCGATCATCGGATTCAGCGTCGACACGCCGAAACGTGCCGCCACCGCGGCGAGCCAAGGCATCGACACGACCATTCTTTACGGCGGGTCGCCGGCGCCGGGCAGCGCTCTTCAAAGAGCGCTGCAGGCAAACGGCATCTCGGTCGTGGATGCGAAGGTTTCGGATATTCTCTTCTATTGGGAGTGCCACCGCACGCATACGGTCAAGCCTCCACCCAGCAGCTACGGCTACAACCCCTACTGCCGCACCGACGAGGACCCGCGAATAAAGTCGGAAGCCGTCGCCTTGCAACGAATCGCCGACATTCTGCAACACGACGCGAAGCGACCGTACGTCGTCGGCTATTGGGTGCTCGACGACTGGGTCTGGTGGGATGACGGGAGCGCGCGCGAGCTCTTGCGGAAAGTGCACGCGCTGATCGCCCAGAAAACCCCGGGACTACCGGCGATCTGCGGCTTCGGCGCCGGCGTCGCGAAGCCGGGCAAGGTCGATTGGGATCCCGGCACCGCCGCGAACTATTCCAACGACGGCTGCGACGTCGTTGGATGGTATAATTACTCGCCGTTTGGGCGACGCCATCCATCCAACGGTAAACGGCTCGACTGGACGATGAAGGCGCTCCTGCCGGCGATGCAGCGCAGCCTGGAAAAGCGCGGCTGGCGCGTCGCCCAAACCCCGCTCTACGGCATCGGTCAGGCGTGGGGCGGTTCGTACGACAAGCACTACTACCAGCCGGGGTTGACGCGCGGCGAAATGCTCGATCAAGCCAAGGCGTTCTGCGAATTCGGCGCGACGTATATCGGCTGGTATGCGTGGGACGACAGCGGCGACAACCGGCGCACGGAGACGCCAAACAATTCGCCCGCCATCGCCGCCGGCATTGCGGACGGGATCCGGGCGTGCCACGTCGCGTGGAAAACGTAAGCGAACTCGCGATGATCGGCGCGACGCTGTGGGCCGACCCCGCGGCCGAGCCCGTGCGCGACGCTGTAGTTCTTATTCGCCACGGCAGGGTCGCGGAAGCCGGTCCGCGCGCGCAGGTGCCGGTTCCGCCCGCAGCCGCCGTGCTCGACTGCTCGGGGCGCACGATCACGGCAGCCTTCTGGAACAGCCACGTCCACTTCCACGAGCGCAAGTGGGCAAACGCCGCAGAAATACCGGCGCCCGAGCTCGAACGCCAGCTTGCGGAACTAACGGGGTACGGCTTCGCCGGCGTCTTCGACCTTTCGTCGCAGTGGGAGAACACGCGGCGGATTCGCGATCGCATCGAATCCGGCGAGATTGCCGGCCCGCACATTCGCTCGACCGGCGAGGGGCTGATTCCGGCGGGCGGCCGGCCATCCGACGAGGTGTTTCGCGTGCTCGGCCTCATGGAGACCGCGCTATGCGACGTTGCGAGCTCGGAGCAGGCTTGCGATGCGGCTAGGAATCTTCTGACCGCCGGCGTGGACGGCATCAAGCTTTTCGTATCGGCGCCATCGGCAGGGCAGCTCTCGCATGACGTGATTCGCGCCGCCGTCGATGAGGCGCACCGCGCCGGAAAGCCGGTCTTCGCGCATCCCAACACCGCGTCCGACATTTCGGCGGCGCTGGACGGCGGCGTCGACGTCGTCGCGCACACGACGCCGCGCTCGGGTGAATGGAGCGCACCGCTCTTGGAGGCGATGGCCGCCCGTGGAACCGCGCTGATTCCCACGCTGATGGTTTGGGAGAGCATGATGCGTCATGACCGGATTTCAGCGCGTGAGCACGTCGTGGCCGGCGCCGTCGATCAGCTGCGGTCCTGGCTCGAACGCGGTGGCGAGGTGCTCTTTGGAACCGATCTGGGTGCGGTGGAAGCGGATCCCTCTCGCGAATACGCGCTCATGGCCGCGGCGGGCGCGACGTTCCGTCAAATCCTTGCGGCGTTGACTACCGCCCCCGCTCGCCGATTCGGCGCGCCGGGGCGATCGGGATGCATCGATGTGGGAGGTCCCGCCGATCTCGTGGTCTTAGACGGCGACCCCTCCGAAAGCGTTGAGGCGTTTGCTTCGGTACGCTGCACGCTGCGCGACGGAAAGCTCATTTACCAAGCGCCTCGGAGCGCTTTACTTTCGCTTTAATCGATTCTTCACGGCTTCCGGAACGCTGCGCCCTCCTGCGTGGCTAGAAGATCGGATCCAGCAACTCGAAGGAGGTTCAAATGTCTTTCGTGCGCGATTTGGGACTCGCGGCGTCGCTCTTGGCGGTTGCCGCATGCAGCGGCGCGTCTACCGGCTCGACGCCGAGCACCGCACCGAATGCCGACGTTCTAGAGCCAGGCGGCGCCGCGCACTCCGCTCGAGTCGCCGTGCAGCGCGGGAACCATAGTAACGGCGACTGGTTGCGAGATAACGTAGCGCTGAATGAGCGACGGCACGTTCCTGTAGAGCCGCGCGATTTTAGAGATCCCGCCACCGACGACGATCACGTCGGGGTCGAGGATGTTGACGACGTGCGCTAAGCCGCGAGCGAGCCGATCCTCATATGCGGCCATCGCCGAGGCGGCATCCGAGTCGCCTCGCTCGGCGGCGGTCGCGATCTCGGTAGGTGCTAAAACGCGCCCGCTCATCTCGTCGAACGCACGCGTGAATGCCGGTCCCGAGAGGAAGGTCTCCAAGCAGCCGTGTTTCCCACAGTAACAGGCCGGGCCTGGCAACTCGCTCGGCTTGGGCCACGGCAACGCGTTGTGGCCCCACTCGCCGGCGATACGGTTGCGGCCGTCGATCACGCGCCGGTCGACTACGATGCCGCCGCCGACGCCCGTTCCGAGGATCGCAGCGAAGAACGACGCTGTAACTCGCTCCGGCTCCGTCCACCGCTTCCGAGAGCGCCAGGCAGTTCGCGTCGTTTGCAATCCGAACGGCGCGACCAAGCCGGCCTTCGATGTCTCGAGTGAGCGGCTTTTCATTGAGAGCAACGCTGTTCGAGTTTCTCAGCAGCCCGGTCGCCGGCACGATCGCGCCGGGCGTGCCGATGCCGATACTCGAGCTCGCTCCGAACTCCGACTCGACGTCCGCCACGAGGCGGCCGATGATATCCACGATCGCCTCGTAGTCGCCCGCGGGCGTCGGGACGCGCCGCCGGCTCAACTCGGTTCCATTCTCCGCGAGCGCGACGATTTCGATTTTCGTCCCGCCCAGATCGATGCCGACTCTCAATCGACCACGATTGGGGGTTTTATTCAGATTCGTCACTTGCGAGAAACAACGTCGTGACGCTGCCTCGGTCGAACTCAGAGTCGCTGGTGTAGGCCGAAACGATTCCCCTCGAGATCGCTTGCGAAACACGAACGACAACTACTCGGAAACTCGTTGATCTCGCTGACGTCACCCGCGCCGCCGGCAATCAACCGTTTTCGCGCCGAGTCAATGTCATCCACTTCGAACATGGCGCCATTCGATCGCCCAGGGATGAAGCCGAGCGACTCGCCGTTTCCGACTCCGAAGGCCGTCGTTCCGAGATCGAACTCGGCCCAATGATCGCCGAATGCCTGACCAGGTTGCAATCCGACGACGTCGCGATAAAATGCCGCGGCGCGAGGAATGTCACATACCGAGTAAGCGACGAACGCTAAATCCTTAACCATGCTGGCCTCCGTTCATTGCCGGCCGGCCGATTTCATTTTGGGATGGGCGGGGAGTCGAACCCAGGCGAGGGCGATTTGCGTTGGCTGTAAATATCGCGCCCTGGAAGGCGAAGAAAAGGGCGCCGCTTAGCGTCGCCTTTTTCTTCGCTGCCGATAGAACCAGCTACCGAGGCGGTCGGCCTCCCCCTCCGTGGCGCTCGCCACCGCCGCCACCACCACCGCCCGATGGGCGCGAAGGCGCGGCGTTGCCACGCGAGTATGAAGGACCCGAGCCGTACGAACCGCGCGAGTACGAGGGATACGATCCGCGCGAGTACGGCGATCCGTACGAGTCTCGCGAGTATGAGGGGTATGATTGGCGCGAGTACGGCGATCCGTACGAGCCTCGCGAGTACGAGGGCATTTCATGCGCGTACGACGGACTCGATCCCCGCTCGTCGTACGGGTTGCGCGTGCTTCCGTTCGCTGCGCCGCGCGAAGCGGAGAAGCGGCCCCATGAATCGGATGGCGCCTGCTCTTCTCGCCCCGCTCCACTCGGCGCCGAGAGCTCGCCTTTGCGCGTGTCGGTGGCTGGGCTCCGGCGCTCGGACCCGGTCGGGAACTCGGTCGACCGTGCCTCGCCGCGGGCTTCATCGAAGCGGTTCCACGGCGCGGATGGCGCGAACTCGTTGCGGGTAGCCTCGACTCGCCCCGATGCTGCCGGACCTTCGCTCATCCCGTTATTCTCGCGCATCGTCGGCGCGGCATTTGCGCGCTCCGCCGGTGCCGCATTCGCACGCGCCGCCCGTGCCGCATTCTCATGAGTTACCGGCGCGTTCTCGCGCGTAACCGGCGCATACCCACGCATTCGGAATGCGTTCGCATGCGTTTCTGGCGCATTCGCATGAGTTATGGTCGCGCTCGCGCGAGTTGGCGGCACATTCACGCGAGATGGCGGATTCCCACGCGTTTGGAAGGCACTCGCATGCATTTCTGACGCATTCGCATGAGTCATGGCCACGTTCGTGCGGGTTGCGGGCACATTCACGCGAGATATCGGAGCACTTGCACGCCCGACCGCTGCGTGCGCGGTGGCATGTCCGGTGAGCCCGGCGTGAATGCCGTGGGCTACATCCTTCTGCCGCTGCGCGAACGAGGTCCGTGCGGTAAGCGCCCTGTCAGATGCGAAGCGTGGCGACTTGAAAACCTTAGAGAAGGCCACGGGCGCGTGCACCATACCATGCGAGAAGGCCAAGTTATCGCGCGTCGGGGCAATCGGCAGCGCTCCGTGAATCGTTCCGAAACGACGTCCGAGGTCATGGGTTGTCACGGCAAGCGTGTGTCCGGAAACCTTTCCGTGGCGGAAGTTCCGCATTGTGGTCGCGGTCGCGCCGCCGTGGCGGAAGTTACGATAGATCCTGTTGACGTTGGTGATGTTTGTGATGCGGATGATTCTGGTTGACCCCCAGCCGGGATACCACGGGTAGAAAGGTTCATAGGGCGCGATCGGTACCCACCCGATATACGGATAAGGGTAGCCGTATGAAGCTGGATACCCCTCAGAGCCGTAGCCCGGACTCGTGGGGTAGCCATAGTCATTAGGGCCCCCGGGACCCCCGGAGCCGCTAGGGCCAGGGCCTCCAACGCCGTACGGAGCGGGAGCGCCCGAGCCATACGGGGCGCCGGAAACGGGGTTGCCGGCTTGTGCGACGGGACCGCTGTAGCTGCCAGGGGCGTAACCGTAGTTACCCAGACAGTTATTATCGGCGACCGCCCCGGTGTCGAAGCCAAAGAACCCCACCAGGGCAGGCGACCACTTCGGTGTAGCCGCATTCGCCGGCGGCAACCATGCCCACCCCGCAGCGCTGCACGCGCAGTAGTACCAGTTGCCGTAGTGATAAGGGGTCCAGCCCCACGGCTCGGAGCCCACCCACGTCCAACCGTATCCGCCCTCCCAGGACCAGGATCCGTTACGATAGGGCACCCAACCGGCCGGCTCGTTCGGCACCCAAGACTGTCCGTAGCCGGCCACGGCTTGCCACTGGCCATAGGTATTCAGGTCGTCGTAACCAGCGATACTAGGATTCAAGTTGGGGCTTGCGTTCAGCGCGGCGACCGTCGTCTTGTCGCGCTGCGCGTTGAAATCGTCGAACGAGTCGAATGCGATTTCGGGGCCGTACGCAATCGATGGACTGGATCCGGAGCGCCGGGCAATAAACGTCGTGCCCGTGCTGACCGTGTACGTGCGTTGCGACGTGACCACGTCGACGCCACCGCGCCGCGCGGTGATCCAGCTCGAGCCGTCCGCAGCGGTCGAAATCCGAAAGTCGCCGGCTTGACGCATGCGAACGCTAACCGAGGGTGTGTCGACCTGCATCGCTTGACCGTCGCGCACCATTCCGACCTCTATGGTGCCGTCCGCGAGCTGTACCTTTTGGTTATTCGGGTCGTCGCTGACGATGCGCGCCTGGACGTTCCCTCCCAGCCGAATGGCTGTGTAGCCGTCGAACTGCAGCTCAGCGCGCGACGTCGCCCCGGTCGAGATATAATCGCCCGGAAGCATTGGCGCGTTGGGTACCGCCCTGGTCTGGACGTGACTATCGCCGCGCTGGACGATGGCCGAACCTTCGACGACGCTCACTCTGACCACGCCTGATCCGTTTTTGTCAGGTGCCTGCTTGGTCGGAGTCCGAAGCGCACTCGAGAGTATAAGCCCAAGGAGCGCCGCTACGGAAATCACGGTCACGGAAATCACGCTGATGATCGACTTCGTTGTCATTGCTTTATCCCTCAAGCTTTATTGAAGCCGAATCCGCTTGTAAGGAACATCCAGTCGCGATTAGGCTCTCATTAAGCTAGAATGAGAGAACAATTAAGGGGAAAACGCGGAGGCCAGCAACGCACAAGAAAGTCGCGGACTATGGCCCGAGCCGATCGACTTCCCCATTTCCCTGCGGATGGCCGGGAGCCGGACGCGACACGACGGCCCAAGGCACCCCGAATGCGATGCGTGCGGTGTTCTTCGAGAACGGGAGCGGCTCGAAGCGCCCAACGATTACCGTGGACTCCTACGCCGACGCCGGTGCTGCCAGTTCGGCCTGCGCCACGGCGATCGAAAAAAGCAAAATCCCCGGATTCAAACCGCTCAAAGTGTCGAATCTGGGCGACAAGCCATTCGCGGGCACGGTGACGATGGGCAATGAAAGCCACGTCGGCATCGGGGTATTGCTCGGCAACCTCATCGTCGGGCGACCCTCGCCGGCTTCGATGCATCGCAGGCAAACGTTTCGCAGCTCGTCGACATGACCCGCGCCGAGATCGCGCACGTGAAATAAGAGTTTTGGGATGGCCGGGAGTCGAACTTAATACTTACGTGCCCCAGCAATGCCGACGTCCAGGGCGGCTTCCATGCTGGAATTCGACTCGCTCACGATGTCGCCACTCGGCATGGCGTACTCGGCGCCTTTGTTCTCGAAATATGAGCCGGAAGCCACGTTATTCGTCGCAAAAACTCGTTTGGTATCTTTGCCGGCGGGGTCGGCCCAGATCGCGCCGTTCGTACCGACGTACCCGAACGAACCGATCTTCTTTAAACCACCGTTTTGAAACAACCACTGCGTAATGCTCCCCGACGCGCTCGAAGTACCCTGGTCGTTGATCCAGAGATATGAACCGGTCTTGCTCTTTTGAAATGCCAGGCCGCCCGCCGTGTCGCCAAGTTCTCCCGGCGAACCGATCGGCGTGAAGCTGCCACTGGCGGGCGAGAGTTCGTCGACCTCAATCCCGTAGGTGCCTTGGCCCTCGACGTAGACGTTATCGAAACGATCGACGGCGACGTAAGAGAGACTGGTCAGATTAGCATCGGTATACGTTGCTGCGGGCTTGGTCTTATGCGGCGGAAATTCGCTAAGCACGTTCGACGGGGTGTTACTCGCCCAAACTGTGCCTTTACTATCGGCCGCGATGCCCAAGGACGTCCCGGTCAGGCCGGTGAGGGTATACTGGTATTTCCTTTTGAGGAGGACGTAAACAATCTGCCCACTGCCCTCGTAGAGGGTATTCTTAGCGTAGAAAAGCCCGCTGACATCGGAGTAAGTTTCCTCGTAGACCACATCTATGTCCCAGGGGCCCGACTTTGGAACCCACCAGATGCATTGCTGACCAGGATCGAACCCGGCTCCGCAACTCTTCGTCACCTGGTCCGGGGGCTCCAATAGGCTTACATCCTGGGAATGGGTTGCCGGCGCGGGGGGCGAGAGCTGCTGGGCACCGCCGCAGCCGTACATCGCGACCACCGCCGCAATCAAACCTGTGAGCACGGGCGCCTTCATAAGCCTACTCCTTTATAACTCCGGGGGCTTGCATTATAAAGCGGGCCGCCCGGTTTTACAAACCGCTGCCACCCGACGGCTCGCCGGCGCGGCGGGTGCCGATTGCGGCAACGCTGCTTACGGCGCGCGCGTGATGCCAACGGTTGTGAAGTGCTAATGCCAGCGGAATCCGAACCCTGTAAAATAACGACGAGATTCCAGCCGCTACCGTCCGTTACCGAAACGTGTTAGTCTGCTCAACCCCTGGCAAAGCGGCCGGAATCATCCGGTAGCAGCTCGAAACGGATGGTCATATGGGAATCCCGGTTGAGACAGCCTTCTGCGTGAAGCGAAACCTCGTATTGCCGGTAACGTCGCTCCTCTCGATCCTTCTCGCATCATTCCATCTGGTGGATGACATCGTATACGGGTCGGACAAAGGCGTGGCATTAAACCTCCTGATGGTAGCCATTCTTGGCGTTTGGCTGTACGGAACGCTGATGCTGCCCGAACGCCGGGCCGGGCATATTATCATGCTGCTCGGATCGCTACTCGGGCTGACCATTTTCTTGGTCCACGTAACCGGCACCGGAGGCCTCCAAGGCATCGAGATCGGCAAAATGAGCGGAGCCTTTTTCTTCGTCTGGACGCTCCTCGCGCTTGCGGTTGTTTCTCTTTTGTCGCTCGCGGTCTCAGCGCAAGGTCTATGGACTCTGCTACGCTCGAAGGCGCGACGATGACAAGGACAAAGAGCGCAGCCTCCCTTGCGTCGGCGAAAAAGTCCGCCATCACGGCGGGCGCGATGCCGAAAATCAGTTCGAAGCGCGAGCAAGGGAGGCGCCGGCGAATAGATCGTGAGGAAGCCTAAGATGCACGGACGTGGAACGGCATGAGCGGCCTCGTCCGCTACCCCTCGCCGCTGCAAGGCCCGCAGGGTCTGGCTTGGGACGGTGAGTCGATGTGGATGACGAGCGCAGCGAACGGTCGATTATATGCGCTCGATCCGAAGACGTGGAACGTCCGGCGCGAATTCGTTCCGCCGCATGAATCGTTAGGTGTGACCTACACCGGCTCGGACTTTCGGGTGGTCCTTGCTCCAGCGATCGACGAGCCCGACCTGGAACGCGACCGGCGGTACGTTTACTCGTTTACGCCCGAAAGGGGATTCACCCTGTGCTTCCCGTGTCCGGATTTCTCCGGATCGTTTCTTGCGTATGCAAACGGAACGTTGTATCTCTCACAAGCTTGGGATAAGAAGCTGATCGAACTCAACGAGGGTGGCGTGCCTGTACGCGAAGTGCAGCTCGAAAGGCGCCCCGTCGGCATGACGATCGTTGAAGGTGCGTTCTATTTGGCGACTGTTGACGAAGATTGGGTCGATGGTCAGCTCCAGCGGCTCGGCGTCGATGCCGCCGCGTCATCGATCGAAACGCTCCAATCGTTTTCGTTTAAACCGCGTAGCGTCGCCTACGACGGCGAGCGGTTTTGGACCGCCGATCGCAACAACCATGCGATCGTGTCGTTTACATCGGCGATTTCCTAGCGGTCGTGGCCCGCCGCTCCGCACGGACGCAGCGGAAGCTTGTTTACTGCCGCAACATTGGCAGGCGCAGGCAGAAAAGACGGTCAACTGCGGGTTACTTGAACCTGTTTCCCCCGCTTTTTAGCCGCCTGAACAAGTCAGGCAAACGCGCGTCTGCTCAGAAAGGGGTAGCTTCATGAATCCGACCGGTTTGGTAAAGTACGCGGCCCTGGTCGCGCTCGCGATATGCTCAGCGTGCGGCGGAGGCTCGCCCGGCACGGCGTCGACCGCAGCGCTCAACGGCACATACGTCGGTAGGACGCTTTTCGTGAATGGAAGGCCGGTAACGGCAGCCCGTCTAGGCGCCCCGCCGCGTTACACGCAGATTGTGCCTGACCACCATTTGGCGTCGAAGCACTTTGAATACGTCTTCAACATCTACGGCAGCTACGCCGCAATTTTCCACTATCCAAAGAGCACCAAGATGATCGGTGAGATTGCCGGCGACGGGGGGCAAGGGTGCACGAACGTCCTTTACGGTTATGGGAAGAAAATCTTCTGGAACGTCGGGGGCCAGACCCAGATTACGGAGTACAAGGTTCCCAAGACCCCGATCAAGACGCTGTCTGTCGCTTATTCTTTTCCAACCAGTTGCGCCATGAATACCAGCGGCGATCTTGCAGTCGGCATCTTTTTTGAGTCCGGCCCGGGTAGCGGCGACGTTGTGATCTTTAAGAATGCAAGCGGTTCGGGCAAGGTTTACAGCACGCCGCTGGCCGCAGAGTACTTCGACGGGTACGACAACCAGGGTAATCTGTTCGCCGATGGCCAAAACAGCAGCGGTTACTTCGCGCTCGTTGAGCTCCGGAAGGGGAGCAGTACCTTCAAGACTATCACAACAAGCAACTCAGTGCAGTTCCCTGGCTCCGTGCAGTGGGACGGCACGTACCTCACCGTCTTCGATCAGCTAGCGAACGCGACGTATCGGTACACCGTCAGCGGGACGAAGGCGACATTGAAGAGCACCGTCTCGTACTTGGGTGCCGGAGACTGCGCGCAGACCTGGATCGTTAAGGGAATTATCTACTGTGGGGACGCGAGTAATGGAGACGGTGAGGTTTTCAAGTACCCGGCCGGCGGTTCGGCGATTGCGGTGCTGGGAAGCGGTTTACCCGAGCCGCTCGGCGTGACGGCAGCAGACAAATAATCACCGTCTCTTGCGCGTGCCTTTAAATCGAAACCGTTCGGACGAGTGGATAGCGCAAATCGGCTGCGGGACGCGTTGAAACAAGTGTTTCGGGTGACAAGAGTTCCGCGTGACAAGTAAACTCGCACGCCACGCTTTCCGCTCGGTGATCTGGTGATCGTGGCACCCTTCTTTTCAAAGGCAGTCGCTCCACCAAACTGGCGCTGGTACCATTGGAGTTGGTAAGTTTGCTCGCTGGTGGGCAGTAGCGTCGTGGCCCCGGCGCCAGGACAACGGGGAGGTGTGCGCCAGTCGGCGAATTGTCAGGCCATCTAGATAATCTCAGTTGCTTAAGGAGGAATTCATTGCTTTCCATCGTCTCGTTCGCACGGCGCTGGGCGCCGATCGCCTTGCTTGGCGCACTGGCCGCAGGCTGCTCGGATTCCGGCATTTTCGGCGCGAATTTTCCCGCCAGTGGCCCGGATGCCGGCCGAAGTGTCGCGCAAAATCGGATGCTTGCGCAAGGCCGCGGTCCGCATTCGCAAAACACGCGCTCGCAGTCGAGGGGTTGGATTTCCCCCGATCGCAGACACAAAAGTCGCAAAGGCCTGATCTACTGGGGCAGTTACGACAACAACACCATCACCATTTTCGCTTCGAAGGGCGTCAATGGTAAGGAGAAGGGCCAGATCACCACTGGTTTGTCCAATCCAGAGCGGCTCTTCGTGGACAAGCAGGGAAGCGTCTATGCGACCAACATCGGCAACAACACGATCACGGCGTACAAACGCGGTCAGACCTCACCATTCATCACGATCAGCAGCGGCGTGAACTCGCCAACCGGCATCACGGTGGATGCCGCCGGCACCATCTACTGTGCCAACGTCGGCAACGACACGATTACCGTCTATCCAAAGGGGCAGACGTCTCCGTCGCTCACGATACCGTACTTTGCAGAATACCTCGCGACCGATGCGCACGATAACCTCTACGCAGCCGGCAGCCGCGTTGAGGAATTTGCACCGGGTTCTACCAGCGGCAAGGATCTCGGCCTTCCGCCTTATCCTGGCGCTTTAGAGGTCGATCGCTCGGGAAACCTCATCGTGCTCTACGGCAGCACGGTCGAATATTTCCCGGCAGGTCAAACCACCCCATCGAAGCAGATCAGCGTCGATGGATCGCCGTTCGCGCTGTCGCTGAGCGCCAACGAGAAGCAGCTCTACGTCAGCACTGAGGTCAGCATCCCGTTCGTCATTGAGAGTGTTGCCTATCCCAACGGCAGCGCGTTCACGACCAAGCTTACGGGCAACGCTGGCGAGTGGCCGATCGCGGTCAGTCCGGACAACGCATTAGGCGGTTAACACCGCAGCTCAAGGGTCCAGTTGCCGCTGACCTTTCGGTCGGCGGCAACTGGACGTAATCGACCGCAACACCCGTATGTTCGAAGAGGCGAACACGCCGCCACCGGAACCCTCGCGGCCGTAACGGTAAATGAGCAGGGCCTGCTTCACGTCTCGAACTTCCGCATCACGCTGAACGGTGTCGAGTATTGGCCAGCGCGAATTCCGAAGCGAAGCTCGCGATCCTAACGCGATGCAAAGGAAAGGGGCCCTCAGAATAAGGACCCCGCCTCTTTTTCGCCGCGGGTCAGTAGAGTGGCGCCGCTAGCTAAGGGACGTAATTGGGAGCATCGACGACTGCAGTGGGGTTCTTGATCCCGTACGTCGTGTCGAGCACTTTGAGTAGTTCTCCCGTTTGATAGTCGTAAACCGAGACGTTTCCGGGCCCTTCGCCCTGATTGGGATGCGCTATAAAGAGCAGCTTATTCTTTTTGTTTAGAGACAGTCCGTAGTCGCCAATTTGGGAGCCAATGGTCCTCACAATGTTATAGTACGGAGGGGCAAAAACGTAGGCGCTCGCGTATGCAAAGTACGCGCTGGTGATAAGGTTACCGCTGGCGTCAAGTGCAAGACCAAAGCTATTGTAGTAATAGCTGAGCGAAGGCAAAGGAACAGCATCACAGCTAGACAGGCCACCAATGAATTCGTAATAACCGAAGGTAGTCGATGCGAACATGTCGCCGGCAGCGTTTACTGCCAAGCCAGTAATTTCCCAGCCGTTAGGTGACGGACAGGACGCGGTGACGGCATTGTCTCCCTGGAAATACTCATTGACGTAATAGTTGGAGCCGTCCGCGTCGCTCTCGTAAACGTCGCCATGGCGATTCACCGCGACAGCGACTGAAGTCTTTCATGCCTGCGTTGTAAGTGAACGACGGCGAGGTAGCTCCGGAGGCGTACTCGGTAACGTCGCCGGTCGAAGAGCCCGGACCAACTGAGTTCGCCACGTAAAGATTCCCAAGTTGATCCATAGACAGGCCAACCGGATAGGATAGACCATTAGTTATCACGCCGATCTCTCGATAATAGGTATTGGTGAAAATCTTTATGGCGTTGGCGGTAGCATCGTAAACGTACAGCGCTTTCTTGTACGATGCTTTGTCGGGTTTAACCGCAAGCCCCGGAGCGCCTCGATGTGCCGCTCCCACCAACTTGGAGTTGTCTGATGCCGTGCTTCCGAGTCCGCTCGCCACGGCTTGCGACGCCGGATTTGGGGCAGAGTGCCAAGGGGTTACGTTCGTGCCTGCACATCCGGCGAGAGCTACACCAATAAAAGCTGCTAGAGTAACAGAAAAACGTGGGCGCATATCCAGCCTCCTATAGCAACGAGTACTGCGTAAGACCGCTATGAAGCTAGCGATTCGCTGCCCGCCGAGTGCTACCCGTCTGACGGGCAAGGGAGTGCCTCGGTCTAGCGCATTGGCGGGAAGCCGCTTACGGGTAGCGTCTCGATATGGCTAAACTGTTTATCGAAAGGTGCAACAACGGGACGTACGTTGTCTTAAAGGGCGGTAACCCCGCGACACGGACTAAACGCGTTCCGCTTCGCGGAGTCGGTGGCCGGGGTGCTTGTCGAGTCTGTGAGCCACGGTTTGGCAGCCGTGGCAGTCTCCCACTAAAACTGGCCTAAAATAAGGCGCGTTTTTCTTGGGATGGCCGGGAGTCGAACCTACACTCGGGGGTTCCGGATAGTCCCGTCCGTTACCGAAAAGTGTTATTCTTTCAGGCTTTTCCGCCGCACCGTTCCCGAGCCATCCCTCGCCATGCCGACCATTTCCGACCCGTCCGTGACAAAATGTGACATGAAGCGCGCACTCGTTGACCATTCGCTTTGGGCGACCGGCACGAGTTCCGGCGCCCGGAAAAGCTTAGATCGCTAGGGCTTGCGCTACGGCTTGATCTTCGCTCCAGGCAGCGCCTTCGGCCGTGAGCTTTGCAAGCTGGTCCTCGCCGAGCGCGTCGCGCAGTGCGGCGAGCATCTTGTCGTACTCTTGCCGTTCGGTGTACTGGCGCAACGCCTCAATGGCGTCCAAACGCGCATCGACGTAGCCTAAAAGCCGCGCAGCGCCGACCCGATTGCCGCGCAAATGCTCCGCATCGTCGGCCGGGCGTATCGCAGCGATCGCCGCGACATGCTGCAGACCCCATAAGATGCCAGCCTCCCATTGCGTGGCGCGTGCGGCTGCAAGCCCATCTCGGGCGGAAACGCAAGCATCTTCGTAGCGTTCCAGCGCAATTAGATATGCCGCAATGTTGCACAGCGAAATCGCTGCGCCGAGTTTGTGATTGAACGTGCGATAGGTTGCGAGCGCCTCGTTTTCCAGCCGTAGCGCCTCGGCGGCATTGCCCTCGTGAAACTCCGCTTCGGCGAGATTTCCCGCAATGTGCGAACACACGCGCTCTGCGCCGACCGAGCGGAACATCGCTAATGCCTCCGCAAACAGCGGCCGCGCTCCAGGCACGTCGCCGGCGTGGCTGCGCGCGATCGCGAGGCTCTGCAAAACGTCTCCGATAACGCTGGGCAGGCCAAGTGCTCTGGCCTCCTTCACGGCCTGGGTTAGCGCCACTTCGCCCTCCTCGGTCTTTCCGAGATCGACGAGGGCACGTCCGACTAGATGTCGCGCCTGTGCAACGCGCAAGGGCACGCTGAGTTCCGTATAGAGCGCAAGCGCGCGTTCTGCCCGCTCGCGCGCCGTGTTCCGTTGAGCAAGCGCTGTCGCGATCGCCGCTTCAGCTAGGTCGAGTGCAGCTGCCACTGACTCGGGCGTTTGCACAGAGGACAACTCGCGTGCAGACCGGATGCGCCGCTGTCCTTCCGCCGCGGCAAACCGCGTCCACGCGGGTCGAAGCGCGGCAGTCAGCCGTTGACCGAGCAGGACATCGCCCTGTGCTCCGAACGCCCAGCGCAGCGCTGCGCGGAAGTTCTCCAGTTCTGGCTCGGCCCGGCGCAGCCATATGTCTTCGCGTGTCGTTTCAAAGATTCCATCGAGGTCTTCGCCAAGCGCCAGGTACGCAACCGCGTGCGCTCGCGCAACGGCGGCGTCCTCTTCGGCCGCGGCAAGGCATTCGCGCGCATACTGTCGCGTTGATTCCAAGAGCCTGTAACGCATTCCGCTGCCCGTTATCTCGGCCTGCACTAACGACTTGTCGACAAGCGCTGAGAGCAGGTCGAGAATCTCCCACTGCTCGATCGCATCCTCTGACGCTTCCCCGTCGGCACAAACGGCGGCGGCAATTTCGAGCGTCCATCCACCGGCGAAGATCGCCAGCCGCCGGAACAACGTCTGCTCCTTGGGGGACAGCAGATCGTAGCTCCAACCGATCAGCGCCCGCATCGTCTGCTGACGCGGCAGCGCAGTGCGGCTCCCACCGGTAAGCACGCGAAAACGCTCGTCGAGTTTCTGGGCAAGGTGTCGCGGCGTCAACACCTTTACTCGGGCCGCCGCCAGTTCAATCGCCAGCGCGATGCCGTCGAGGCGTCGGCAGATCTCCGCAACGATCGGCGCGCTCTCGTCGGTCAGCCCAAACTTCGCATCCGAGGCCGCGGCGCGCTGCACAAAGAGCGCGATGGCGCCGTAGCCTAACGCGTCGGCGACCGCGAGCGTATCGCTTTGCGGCGGAAACGCTAGCGACGGCAAGCGATAAACGTACTCGCCGTCGATGCGCAGAGGTTCGCGGCTGGTCGCCAGTAACCGCACGTCGTGGCACGCGCGCATTATTGCGTCGGCGATCCTTGCGACCTCATCGATCACGTGCTCGCAGTTGTCGAGTATTAAAAGCAGACGCTTATCCTTGAGATAGTGCAGCAGCGTCCCGAGCACTGAGCGATCCGGCTGCTCGCGCAAACCCAGGGTCGACGCGATCGTACTGGCGACCAAACCAGCATCGCTCGCCGACGCCAGCTCCACAAGCCACACGCCGTCGCCCGAAACGTCGAGCGAGTCCGCACCCGCTTGCAGCGCGACGCGCGTCTTGCCAACTCCGCCGGTGCCTACGAGCGTCACCAACGCATGCTTGTGTATCAGCGGCTCGATCTCGGCCAGCACTTCGTCGCGGCCGATGAGCGGCGTAAGCTGACGGGGCAGGTTGCTCCAACACGATTCGAGCGAACGCAGCGGTGGGAATGTCTCGGCTAAACCCGGAGCGACAAGTTGCCAAACGTGCTCCGGCTCGGCGAGATCCGCAAGCCGGTGCTCGCCCAAATCGTACAACTGCGCGCGCTCGGGCATCAAATCGCGCAACAACAATGCGGTTGCTCCGGATAAGACGACTTGGCCGCCGTGCGCCGTCGCTAACAGCCGCGCGACTCGGTTCACGACCGGGCCAAAGTAGTCGCCATCGCGCTCGTGGGTCACGCCGCTATGCATCGCCATGCGAACGTGCAGCCCACCGATTGCCCTCCAACCCTCGACTCCGAAAACGCATTGCGCATCGATTGCGGCCGCAACGGCATCCGCCGCACGCCAGAACGTTGCGCAAAAGGCATCCCCGACCGTCTTGAACACATGACCGCCGTGGCTTTCGATCACGCCGCGCAGCAGTTCGTCGTGGCGGCGCAACGCCTGCGCCATTGCCTCGCCCCGCTCTTCCCAACGCTGCGTGCTTCCCTCGATGTCGGTGAAGAGCAGCGTTACCGTCCCCGTCGGAATTGGAGCCGCCAGCGCCATCCCTGATAGTTCAAAATCTACGCCGAGCGCGCCTTGTCCCGTGCTGGCGCAAAGGCGGCTATGGCAAATGCGACCGTTCCCGTTGCGTAAGGACCAATAAACGAGGCAGAATTCTTGGGATGGCCGGGAGTCGAACCTAAACTCGGGGGTTCCGGGTAGTCCCGTCCAATCCCGAAACGTTTTATTCTGCAAGGCTTTTTCGTCACTCGGTTCCCGACCGATCCCGTCCATTCCCGACCCTTCCCGACCGCTCCGTTATCCGTTACCGAAAAGTGTTATTCTTTCAGGCTTTTCCGCCGCACCGTTCCCGAGCCATCCCTCGCCATGCCGACCATTTCCGACCCGTCCGTGACAAAATGTGACATGAAGCGCGCACTCGTTGACCATTCGCTTTGGGCGACCGGCACGAGTTCCGGCGCCCGGAAAAGCTTAGATCGCTAGGGCTTGCGCTACGGCTTGATCTTCGCTCCAGGCAGCGCCTTCGGCCGTGAGCTTTGCAAGCTGGTCCTCGCCGAGCGCGTCGCGCAGTGCGGCGAGCATCTTGTCGTACTCTTGCCGTTCGGTGTACTGGCGCAACGCCTCAATGGCGTTACCAAACGCGCATCGACGTAGCCTAAAAGCCGCGCAGCGCCGACCCCATTGCCGCGCAAATGCTCCGCATCGTCGGCCGGGCGTATCGCAGCGATCGCCGCGACATGCTGCAGACCCATAGATGCCAGCCTCCGATTGCGTGAAGTGCGGCTGCAAGCCCATCTCGGGCGAAAACGCAAGCATCTTCGTAGCGTTCCAGCGCAATTCGATAGTGCCGCAATGTTAGAACAGCGAAATCGCTGCGCCGAGTTTGTGATTGAACGTGCGATAGGTTGCGAGCACCTCGTTTTCCAGCCGTAGCGCCTCGGCGGCATTGCCCTCGTGAAACTCCGCTTCGGCGAGATTTCCCGCAATGTGCGAACACACGCGCTCTGCGCCGACCGAGCGGAACATCGCTAATGCCTCCGCAAACAGCGGCCGCGCTCCAGGCACGTCGC
>CAVUWE010000004.1:0-10071 GCA_963745145.1 Vulcanimicrobiota bacterium
ACGCGCCCTCTCCTACACGCTCCCGCCAGAATCAGTCTTCGACTCGGACTAACCAGAAGCGGCTAAGGGGCCCCGGCAGTCGCCAGGACCCCTTTTGCGTTGCCGCGAGATGCTACGGCTAATTATTGACGGGTATGATCCCAAATGTCCACGGGCCCCAGCAGTTGCCTAATCCAGGGCCGCCGTCACACTGAATATATGAGAGACTAGCGCGGGCCTCGTCGGTGACTTTCCCAAGGTTGTATGGTTTCCCGGTTAGGGTGATGTACTGGTAGCTCAGGTTATCTGAAGGGTCGGTAAGGAAGGGGTTGGGAGACCAGGAGTTGCTCCATCTTTTGTTGGGTTTGCCATTGAGGTTCGTGATTGTGGTGGTCAGCCAGTATTCCGGCGCGCACGTATACCCGCTCGCTGTGCACGCATTCTCGATATAGGGTCCGCCCGCAGATTGTTGGTTGACGTCGATACAGCCGTACTCATAATTCGAGCAAGGATTCCGGCTATCCGGGTGTAGGTTGCGTACCTTGAACATGCCCGCTGGCGGTCGATGGAGGCGCATCGGGTGTACCACCGATGACGCATCGCCCGAGGGTATCCCTTGAGAAGTGCCGCCGCTAGCACACGCCGAGAGCACAAGGCTCGCTGCGAGCGCTCCGCCAGTATAAAGAACTGAGAGTCGCATAACTGCTCCTTTTAAGCTGAAAAATAGCTAATACGCCCCGCTCCAACGGAACGCGTCCCCCACACGATGGACGTTGACTTGTGGCGCTCCGGTTCTCCTTCATTCAGCGCCATCCGACAGGCTATCAGCGCGTTAACGCGTCGTTAACGAAGCGTTAACGCGTTTGGGTGCTCTGATGAGTAATCCGGTCGCAGCACGCTATTTAAGGCGCGAAGGAATCTGTATGGTTTCGGCCAGCACCTCATTCGACCGTTAGTTGACGTTAAACCACCTACGCCAGGGCTCATGCGCTCCACAAGCGGTATCCCGCGAATACATTGGCAGCAGCAATAGCACGCCACAAAGCCGGCACCGCAGGAATCGTGCGCCGTCGGCGAACGCTCGCGCCTCGGCGCTGTCGGGTTTTACGTAATCGTCTTTTGAACGAAGATGGCGATCTTCGTAGCGATTGCCCTCGTCTCGGTCGCGCCGACGGTGCGTTCTCGCACTGGAATCGGCGCCTCGATGCCGACGGGTCGATCACGCTCGACGACGCCGAACACCGGCGGTTACGCACCTTGATCGGCACCCAGATCGGCCTCTTGCTCCTTCCTCCGCGCTGCGCCGCGCTCATGGCGAATGGCGTGTCGTCATTTCACTGACGAAAGTTCAGTTCTTCCCTCTATCTAGGGGTTTTGTGCCATTCGCGAATCGCGCAAAAGGCGGCTATAGAAGCGATCGATGTCGCCGCGGGAGGCCTTTGCGCGCATTGCGAGATGCTCGTACGTTGCCGCAAAATGTGGCCAAACCGAGCGGCGCAAGTAGACGGCGTCGGAAACCTGATCCCAGAGCAGGTTGATCTCGTCCGCGTATTTCGTGAGGATTAGCCGCTCCGTTACGCTTCCGGTTATTGTCAGCATAGCGAGGTTGTCGAGGAACCGTATCAGCGTTTCGATCTCCTGGAACTCGGGCACGGACTGCGCTTGCGTCATCCGCTCGCGCAATGCGTCGTCGCTCGCCAGTTGCCACCGAAACTCTTCCATGCCCTGAAAAACCGTGGTCGCGTTGGCCGATTCGAGCCGGTCGACGAGATGCAGATAGGTCGTGATGTCGTTTGCATTGCGAACGTGACGAATTTGTCGCACGGCGGCGATGGCCGCAACGCCTACGATGAAAGCCGAAGCGACCGAAGCAATGGCGGCAATCCAACTCGCATCCATAAAACCAGTCTTTTTCCAGGTCGCTATGTCAGCAAAACGACATACAATACGGTGCCTGCCCTGATATATTGTGCCTGCTCCTGTAACGTCGCCAGCAACTTGTTGATGCCAAGCAAATCATATCCGCTCACTGCCATGCGCCAGTCAAAACGAAAATGGTCAAAAGTTCCCTCTGCGGAGCGGCGCCTATGCGAAGCGCCCGGCTGTGCTGTATTCGCACGGCAACGTTGCAAGCAACTCAACTGCAACCATCAGTTTTGCGAAGAGCACAAGGGCGCGCATTCTCAGACACACAGTCTTCAAAAGAAAAAAGCTTCTCGCTAATGGTTAACGGTAATCGTGGTCTGCCCGACGTAGCCGGCGACGTTGGCCGTCACGGTATACATGCCGGATCCCGTGGCTGAGAAGATTGCCTCCTTGCCCTCTTTACGAATCAAAAGTATGCCGCCACTGTGATGCCATTCGGCTGCCTCCCAAGAGGATTCACAATAACCAGCATGTCCCGTTCGCAAGACCGGCGTGATTCCCATTTGCTCGTGGACCCGGATGGTCTTCATGAAGGGTTCCATCTTCAGGTAGTTACATCGATTGTCAGGGCTTACGCGGCCGCTGGAAACGGCCGCCGATTGGAGCGCCGCGGGATTCACCGATTGCGACGGAGCACCGCACGCCGCCGCGAGCGAGGCGATCGCTAGGATCGCGATTTTTCTGAAGCTCATGAACTGTCAAACATCCTTCCGTTGATACAAAGTAACGGGGAACGCTCGAGTCACGTTCTGAGCGAAAACGCCGAGACCCCTTGCGCCGCCAAGCTATCACGGGCTGGCTCGATCGCGAGTCGTCGCCTCGTCGTACCGCTTTGCCTGAGTGTGCAGGTATTCAAAGTTCACCCATAGCCTTTTGTCGCCATACTTCCGAATTATTGCTACCAGGACGCGCAAACGATCCCATGCCTCCACGATGACGGCGCCGCCGTATTCAAAAAAAGGCTCGCCGCTCACCAGCCCGTGCCGCACGTACGTTCCTATTTCCTCGTACGTGCGCATGAGGAATCTCTCTTTGTGAACGGAAACGTCTACACCCGAAACCCGTTCTGCCTCGTGTCGGAATTGCTCGTCTTTAAGCCGTTCTTCGAGATCGCTTGCCACAAAACGCCAGACTTCTTGAAATTGCGGTCCGCGAAGCATTTCAAAGATCGTCATCGTGCCCTCGAGTTGAGTTGCACGTTGCAGTTGCTGCAATTGCTGATTCGTTATTCGCAACTGGCGAGAACCCAGTACGACGGTCACAAATATGACAATGGCCGTGAATGCGGTGGCAACCGCGCTAACGATTTCCCACATCACCGCTACTCGCGTTTCGGAGGCACGGTTGGATCGATGCTTTGTCTAACCATTCGTTTCCGTTCTTTGGAACGCAGCCGTTCTCTTTTGCGCGCTTTCACCGAACGAATGGCCGCACGTCGTGGTGAGGATCCCGTCTTTCCGTGGCGCCGGCGGCCTCGCCCCAGCGCGGAGGCGCGCATCTACTAAAGCCCTAGTTGACAAAGCCGCGGCCGCGCAGTATTCTCCTACTAAACTGTTAGTAGTAGGGAATGAGGATGCCGCGTAGGAAACCCAAGCCTCTCACCAAGGCAGAGCTGAAAATCATGGAAGTCCTGTGGGAGAAGCGGCGCGCGACCGTCGCCGACGTCGCTGCCGCGCTCCCGCCGCCGCGCATGGCCTATACCACGGTTTTGACGATGCTTCGCATTCTGGAGCAGAAGAAGGTCGTCAGCCACAGTACGAACGGCCGAGCTCACGTCTACTTGCCGCTCATCGAGCGCGACGACGCCGCCACTTCGGCCATCGGCGACCTCGTGCGCTCGTTTTTTTCCGATAGCCGAACCGCGTTGGCGGTACGTTTGATGGCCGAGGAACGACCGTCGCAAGACGAGCTCGAGTCGATCAAAACATTGATCGCTCGATACGAAGAGGAGCACCCATGATGCCGTTCGTCGATGCCGCCGTGCGATTCATCATCGAAGTACTGTTCAACGGCCTATGGGTCGCCGGGTTGCTGGCGATCGTGGCGTGGCTCGCGCTGCGCGCAATGCCCAACGGCAACGCGACGACGCGCCACTCGGTGTTGGCCGCCGCCCTGTACGCAAGCCTGATCCTTCCCATCGTAGCGGCGCTTCTCACGACGCTGCCGCACGTCCACGGAACTCCGACGCTGCAAACGCACTCCACCGCGTTTCACGGAATGCGGTTTCTACCGGAGCCGGCAATCGTTGGGGCGCGGTCGCAGCACGTTGCCGGCCCGGCGTCGCATCAAAGCGCTTCGCGAGGCGCCGTGCCGGCGGCGGCGGCCCAACCGGCTCTCGTGCGGCCCAACTTCGCGCTTCCGCGCACGTTGGCGCTCGCGATCGTCGCAATCTGGCTGCTCGGCGTCGCCGTCGTTTTACTGCGGCTTATCTTGAGCCTGCGTCACCTCGAGCGCCTCAAGAGCGACGCACTTCCCGTCCCGATCGAGTATCGCGCCCTGCTCCGCCGTTGGTCGGCCGTCACCAAAGGGTCGCGTAACGTCCGTCTTTGCCGCTCCGAGCGAGATCGCCGTTCCGATCGCCGTAGGGCTGTTCGACGCGATGATTCTCGTTCCCGATCGTTTGCTTGAAGAGCTCGCGCCCGACGACATCGACAGCATCGTACTCCACGAGCTCGCCCACTTACGGCGCGGCGACGATTGGATCAACGCCGTCGAACGGATCGCGCAAGCGGCATTGTTCTTCAGCCCGGGTATTTTGTGGTTGGTCTCGCAGCTCGACCTCGAGCGCGAAGTGGCCTGCGACGATTGGGTTCTGCAGCAGAACAAAGCATTGCCTTATGCAACGCTGCCTGGCGCGAATCGTCGAGAGCGTTTCCTGGCCATATCACGCGATTTCGGCTCCGGGCGCGTTCGTCACCCGCCGCGGAATGTCGGTTCGTATCGAACGACTGCTCGCGTCGCACCGCGACGTGCGCGTGCGTACGTCGCTCGGACCGACCGGGGCGACGATCGCCGCGCTTGGCGCACTCTGTATCGGTGCGGCCTTCGTCGCACCATCCTTCGCGTATACCACGAGCGACGCCGTCGGTCCGGTGGCCGCGGCGACCGCGAAGCCGGCAAAGCCGAAGGTCAGCGCCAAGCCACGCGCGACCGCCGCGCCGGCGACGCCGTCGTACAAATCTTCAGCGGCACAATCGCCGCGCGCAGCATCCCCACGAGTCGGCGCCTGCGGCGAAGCCGGCATCGCCGCGCGCTCACGGCGGCACCGGCGCAGAGACGTCAAGACGGCGAGCGCAGCCCGGACGCCTACCGCGTCCTGCTCGCTCCGCCACACCAGCCAACGGTCGTTGCCGTGACCGAACAGCGCCGACCCCTCGATCGAGCACGCGATTCAGGTCGCGGCCAACTCGCCCGACTACATCGACTCGCTGGCAAGCGTCGGATACTCGAATCTCTCGATCGACGACCTCATACGGCTCAAGGCAGTCGGCGTCACCGCCGACTACATACGCGCAATTCAAGACGCCGGACTGCCGCATCCGTCGGTTCAAGAATTGATTCGCCTTCGCGCGATCGGCGTACAGCCCGACTTACATTCGTGCGATGCGCGCACGCTTCGGCGCCGCGACGTCTTTCGAACAAATCGCGCGTTTGAGGGCCGTCGGCGTTACCGACGCGTACATGCGCGACCTCGCTAGCGCCGGCTATCCGAATCTGACCATTGAGGAGGTTACGCGGCTTCGCGCAATGGGCATCAACTCGAGCTATATCGCACTCGCTGCGTCGCACGGTATGCGCAACCTCACGGTCGAGCAGCTCATCCGCCTGAAGGCGACCGGGCTCCTATGATCTCTCGCTTCGCGATCGCTCTCGCCGGTGCGTTCGCGCTCGTGGCCGCGACGTCACAATCGCCGATCGACGGAACCTGGTCGCTCGAATCCGCGCGTTCCGCCGGCATGGTGAACATCCAGTTCCGCAGCACGGATGAGAGCGGAAAGGACGATTTTCAAAGCTCCTTCGACGTGAGCGCGCAAGAACTCGGGATCTCGGCCGTTCAACTCGTTTCGCAAAGCGGCGACGTCGCATTTACCTGGGCGCGCGAGGCCGGATCGTTCGCGTGTAAGGGCAGGCTATCGGGGGGCAAGGGAGGCGGCACGTTTGCCTTCACACCGAGTCCGGAGTATTTGGCAAAGATGCGCGCCGCCGGCTACGATCTGACGTCGCCGCGCGATCAAATGGTGGCGGCCATGCTGGACATCAACACGGGCTACGTCGCAGCGATTGCCGCCTCAGGATATCCACATCTGCCGTTTCATAAGTTGATCGCCTTTCGCGCGCTGAGAATCGACGGCGCCTACGTGCGTGCGATGCGCGCGGCCTTCGGCTCTGCCGGCCTCACTCCAGACGAGGTCATCTCCTTGCAAGCTCTTCGCGTAACGCCGGAATACGTTGCGGAAATGCGCGCCGCCGGCGTCGCGATCGCTACCGCCCAAGATGCAATACGGATGCGCGCACTAAGAGTCGACGCCGCATACGTGCGTTCCATGGCGGCCGTCGGCCTCTCGCACTTGTCGTCCGATGGACTCGTTCGACTGCGCGCCCTCGGCATCGACGCAGCCTACGTCAAACGCGTGCAAGCCCATGGCTTCGCAAATCTAAGCGTCGACCAGTTAGTTCGCCTCAAGGCAATGAACGTGATCTGACGCCTCCCGGAGCTAGCCGTTCTGGGATGACAAAAGTTCGGGCGTCAGCTGCCAGCGTGCGCGAATCGAGAGCCGCGCAAAGACCGAAGCGATTCGGTTTTCGACGGTCCGTGCGCTGAGGTTCAGCTGCACCGCGATGTTCTTGTTGCTGAAGCCTTGCGTAACGAGCTGTGCGATCTCGCGCTCGCGCGGCGTCAGCCGCGTCGCTTGTCGCGGCGTCTTATTGAGCGAGCGTAGGAGATCGCGCGCGTGGTCTCGATGCGTCCGCTTTTTGGTCAACCGATACGCGCATTGATACGCGCCGACCATGTGATGCAGCGGCTGCATCGGCGCGAGGGCGCCGATCGCGTCTTCGATTGCCGCAGTCGCCTCTCTGAACTTGCCGAGCGCCTCCAATGCTTCGGCGCGGATGCGCAGGGCAGTGCCGTGCCCGCCCAGCTGCGATTGCTCCCACGCATTCAGAGCCTCGGCAGCGGCGCTTTCCGCCCGGGCGAATTCTCCGGCCTTGAAGAGAATTCGTGCGCGCTTTGTCGCGGTCACCGGCCCAAAGAATATCGGAAGCCAATCCGATCCTTTCTCGCGTGAAGGAGGTCCTAGCCCCTCGAGCAGATCGGCGGCTTCGGCGTAGCGGCCGTAGAAGCAGAGCGAAAGCGCCGCCAGCACAGGATCGTCCCCTCGCAAGGGCGCGACGATTGCGTCATCCAGGCTCTCGCGGACGACTCGTACGTCGTACGCCGACGTGTCGTAGTCATCGCAGTAAAACCATTGGTTTACGATATTGAACAGGGCGTCTTGTGCGGTCGACGTCATGCCGTTTGCGAGAGCGAGTTCGAGTGCATCGACGTTCTCGCCGGTGGCAAGATGCGCCCGGGCCGGATCGTGCAGATCGATCACGGCGCGCGTCGTCAGAGCGTGCGTCTTCACGAACGCAGGCGCGCCGGGCGCGTCGCGCAGGAGCTTTGCGGCGATACCGGCAGCTTCGCCGGCCCCCGCGAGATTGCGCCGATGGTACCGGTCGACGGCGAGATACGAGTTGATCCGTATTGCAAGCGACGCGAGGCGATCGCTACCGGCCGCCTCTTTCACCAGCACTCGAGCATCGTGCGCACGGCGCTCCAGATCCGCGCCGTCACGGCGTGAGAAGGCGTAGCGCGCCAGCGCGTAGTTCAATTCTGCGCGATCGGCAAGGGCCGGCCCGTCGCGCAGGATCGTCGCGACGCGATGCATCTCGCCGAGATGCCGGAAGGCCGCGTCGAGTTCGCCGTTGTCGCACGCGATCTCGGTGAGACGGCAAAGAGCGGCGAGGCGCACGCTCGCTTCTACGGAAGCGTCGGCGAGCCGCGCGACGCGCTCCGCCGCCGGCCCGACGGCGCCGAGCTGATAGAGAATGTCTGCTTCACGGAAACGGCTGGCGATCGTCACATCTACCCAGAGTAATTACTCTTGCGGCCCGGCACTCCAGGCGCTACCATCAGCGCCAAACATCGTCTTGCATCTTGGAGGTTCTACAATGACTTCGCATCGGCTGCTTTCCGCGGCGATCGCGCTCGGGATGGCTTCGGTGGGCTGTTCGGCAGCGGGAACACCGCCCGTCGCTCCCTCAGGCGTACGGACAACCGCGTCCGGCGTGACGCACGGGCGGCCGGTGCCCAGTGCCGGCAAGAACTACATCTACGTCGGCGACGCCTATGCAAACGCGGTGTGGATCTTCCCGGCCGGTTCGTCGAAATCAAATCCCGTTGGCTCGATCACCACGGGCGTCTCAGGGCCTCAGGGCGTCGCAGTGGATGCCGCCGGTAAACTCTACGTAGCCAACCCCGATAATAATACCGTCACGATCTATCCGCCGGGCGGCTCGTCGCCGTCGCTGACGTTGTCGCAAGATCTTACGACGCCCTCCGCGGTAGCCGTCGACTCGAAAGGCAACGTTTGGGTATCTAACGAGCTAGGCAGTAACGAAGGCAGCGTCGTCGAGTTTCCGCCCGGCCAAACGGCTCCGTCGACGATCATCGGCGGTCTGAATCCCTTGGGCGTCGCCGTCGATTCGAGCGGCAACTTGTACGTCGAGAACTACAACGACTCTAGCGCGTTCGTCTCGGTGTATCCGCCGGGCGCCACAAAGCCGTCGAAAGAGTTCGGGGCGCACGATCTGCTCGAGCCGCTCGGCATCATCGTCGGGCCGACCGGTTTGGTGTACGTCTCTGACTACTCTTACAACAAAATTTTCGTCTACACGGCGCAGTCGCACAAGCTGCGCCAATCGACCTTCTTCGAGACGGGTGGCATGCTGGCAATGACCCTCGCGAAAAACAACCGCCTCTACCTCGGCGAAGGCAGCAATAACGTCGTTAACGAGGTCTCCAAACGCGGCTTCGGTACGCTCCTTTCGAATCAGTTCCACAACCCGCTCTCGAGCTCGTTTGGCGTCGCTGCCGATCCCGCCGTCACACCGGGACCCTAACGCCACTAACGGAGGATTCATGAACTCGCAGTACGTCAGGCGCATTGCCTGCTGGTCGGCCGCGTTCGCGGTTCTTTGGACGGCGGCATGCACGGGGACGGACGCGCCCGTCGTCGCACCCGAAGGAGCGAGCGTCGCGAACGGATTTGGTCTAGCGAAGGGCGGTGTGATCTACAGCGGCGACTTCGGGACGTCAACGATCACGATCTATCCGGCGAATGGCGTCGACCGTCAGCCGATCGGGAAGATTACCGACGGCATCACGTCGCCCGAGCGCCTCTTCGTCGATAAGAGTCAGAATCTGTACGT
Organism: Vulcanimicrobiota bacterium; assembly: GCA_963745145.1. GTDB lineage: Bacteria > Vulcanimicrobiota > Vulcanimicrobiia > Vulcanimicrobiales > Vulcanimicrobiaceae > Cybelea. The sequence continues at coordinate 9,379 of CAVUWE010000004.1, forward strand.
CTCGAACGATGGCTCGAATAACGGCTCGGTGACGGTCTACGCGAAGGGCACGAGCACACCTAGCCTGACTATCACCAAGGGAATCAACCGGCCGACCGGGATCGTTGCCGGAAGCGACGGCAACGTGTACGTTGGAAATGCAGGGAGCGACATGGTGACGGTCTACGCAGCGGGCAAGGTGTCGCCGTCGAAGACGATCGCCATGCCTGCGAACGATCAGCCGCAAAACATCGCGCTCGACGCATCGAATGACGTGTACGTGCTCTATCTTGGGGGCGGATCGTCCGGCAGCGGCATCGTCGAGTTCGTTCCGGGATCGACGAAAGGCAAGGACCTCGGCATCACGGTGGGTTGGCCAAGCGCTATCGAGGTAGATCGCGCCGGAAACGTGATCGCATTGGTCAACGGCGAGTCGATCGAGGTCTTCCCGCCCGGCCAGACGGAGCCGTCGCACAATTGGGGGCTCCCGCACGGCGGATTCTTTCTTTCGTTGAGCGAGGACGAAAAAACACTCTACGTCAGTGAAAGCCTGGGGGCTCCGTCGAATCGGTGGATCATCCAGCAACTCGACTACCCGAACGGCACGAAGCTGACGAATAAGATCGTCACGGGTTACTTTGAAAATAACGCTTGGCCCTTGGCCGTCAGCCCGGACAACGTCCTTTAGCATTTTCGTCGCGCATCACGACGGCT